>NZ_FZOG01000008.1 GCF_900188155.1 Pseudomonas segetis | reverse complement strand
CACCCGCTGCCAAGGCATTGATGCCGGTTGCGCCATCGTTGTCGTAGTTAGCACCCTGCACGCCGTTGTCGTTGACGCTGTAGTAGTGGGTCTTGTTCTCTGTAATGCTGTTATCGACATAGTCCTTGTTGACGATGTTGTCGCCTTCGGTGATCGGGCCGTCGTAGTGGGCGCCGCTATTGTCGATATAGAAGTTGTCACCCAGCTTGGTATCGCCGTTGACTGTCAGGTTGTTGGTGGTGACGCTGTCGCCATTGATGACGGTATCACCGATGGTCACGCTATTGTCGATGTTGATGTCCGAGGCCAGGTCGAAGTTGACGTTGTCGCTGTCCACCGTTTTGCTGACCGCGATGTTGCCATCGGTATTGGCCAGGTCAACGCTCTCACCCGGCGCCACGTTGGTGCTGTTGGCTCCTTGGGCGCTGATGTTCCAGCCCTGACCGGCTGCATCGGCGGCTGCTGATACTGCATCAAGCTGAGCTACGTTTACCGCATCGCTGTCTTCGGTACCAGCCGCCACGCCAGTGATCTGGCGGAACTGACCGGTGGTGGCATCACCCACGCTGACCGCAGCCAGGGTGCTGGTTGTAGCGGTGATGGCAGCCATATGGGCAGCATCTGCGCTGCCTGGCATATAACCAGCGATACCGCCAGCGGTGTTGGCAACAGAGTTGCTGCCCAGTGCCACACCATCTGCCAGACTGGCAGAACTGGACGTGCCAATGGCGATTGTATTGCTTGCAGTAACATCGCTACCGGCGCCTGTGCCGAAGGCAATATTGTTATCTCCAGTGACATTCATCCCGGTCAAAGAGCTACCGATGGCAATGTTTTGTTGTCCTACAGTGTTTGCACCTGTGCCCGTTCCCGTCAGTACCGAACCACTGCCAATGAAAACATTCTGAGAACCTGAGGTGTATTGTCCCGCGCCATAACCCAGCGCTACAGAACGGCTGGCTTCCGAGCCTACTAGTGCGTATGAGCCTATGCCCACGTTGCCGCCGGTGGTTCCTGTACCGACTGTTTTGCTGCCTGCGCCCTTGCCAATATAAATGGCTTGTGGGCCGGTATCGGTACTATCCATCCCGGCCTCAGAACCCATAACAATGGAGTATTCCGTATGCGCTTCCGCTGCACGGCCAGCCGCTATAGTCTCTAGGGCACTGGCGTTGGTTTGTGTTCCCAATGCAATGCTGTCGACACCTGAGGCTACGGCATTGTTGCCGATACCTGTCGCCCTTATGCCTGTTGTCTCAGTCCCAGTACCCAAGGCAAATGAACCCAGGCCAGAAGCTACTGCTACCCGACCAATTGCCATAGCGTCATCAGCGGTCGCATGTGCTCCACTGCCAATTGCAGCAGAACGTGCAGCCGTTGCCCAGGCATTGGTGCCAACAGCGGTGGAGTCGACACCGGTTGCGTGGGCACCTTGGCCCATCGCGACGGCCCAGCCTCCGGTGGCAACGGCATCAGCGCCAACAGCAGTCGAAAATTGACTAGATTGGGATACAGCTCCGATAGCTGTTGCTGCTTGGCCATTGGCATTTGCCTGTTCGCCCACAGCTGTTGTGGCGCCTCCGTCCGCCAATGCATTAGTGCCTACCACCGTGGAATTCAAGCAGTCGCCCAGTGGTGATGGCGAACCATCGGGGCCAGGGCCGGCATTTAGGGTATTCTTGCAGACAACAGTACCTGTCGCGCCATCACCTACAACGGTATTTCCAGGGGCACCCTGAACCGCACCGTTGCCTGCCACATAGGCGGAGGCTGGCATCGAGAGCAAGGTCAGTGCTGGCCCAGTCAGCAGGCAACTCAGTGCGATGCCTGCTGCACGCACGGTCTTGGATTTGCTACGGCGGGTGGCGTGTTCGGATGCCACGACATGTCGGCCAAGTTTACGGTTCCAAATGATGTTGTATATCTTGTTCATTGTTGCTCCATTTCGCGCACTTAGTACGCATTCTTTATCGCGAGATAAAGCGCGTTTTAAATAACGGGCGCAGAAGTACTGCATCGCCTGTTGGTTGAGGTGATAGAGAATTTGGATGGATGTACTTGAGTGTCGATTGATTATTATTTGTCGACAACTATCCGGTTTTCACCCGTGATTAAACGAGCGCAACTCAGCTGCCAACTGCATAGCCCTGTAAGGGAGCAGTTGGTTGCATGAAGTTATTATTAGAAGTTTTTGCGCTTGTTTATTCGTGGTCAGGGCTCTGTTAAAGCCGTTTGGCATACTTAATAATGCGTGTGATCAAATTACCAAGCCAGAAAGTTGCTGGCTTTTATATGGGAACTTAGTAAGTCAATGCCTGACTGAACGGTCAGGTTAGCTTTGACAAGCGCTACAGTATGCTTGATAGGAAAGGGCTTCAATCAGCATTTCTCCAGCTTTGTGTAGGATTTTTCTGTTGGTAATGTAGGTTGTATTCGGATTGTTAGGTTGGTTTTCGGGGGTGTTTCGAGGGTCGCTATTGCTCGTCATGAGGCGACAGCTGTTTTGAATTCAAACTTTTAATTATGCTCTTTTGGTTGTGCTTTTTCTTGATCTGTGTCAATAAAATGAGTTGTGTAAATGCAGGTGCGTCGTTTGTGTTGTGATGGTTGCTTGCAGTAATTATGAAATGATTCTCATGTTTGAGTTTGTTTTTAATTGCGATGTGGTATTTAAGTTCGTCGCATTATCAGATAAAAGATGTGTTGTGTTGAATCTGACAGAATTGTTCAGATTTGCATGTGGTTAATTTAAAGGTGTGTGGTTGTATTCGGTGTTCTTGCTGGTGTTGAAATTGAATCGTTCTTATTTGATTGGCCTGTCGCTATTAGAGTGTGCTGTTGTAAGTTGCGGTATGACGGCGGCCACTCGCATAACCAGAGGCGTTTAAGGGCGGCTGAGGAATACGTCCGGACGCTTGACCAGGCCCCTGGCCTCCATCGACAGGCTCGCACTGAAGCAGGCGACTTTCGCCGATGGCGAGTGCGCCACTAAGCGCAAGCAAGCCCGCAGGGCTTGTGTCTAATAGAGGTGGGCGGAATGATGTCTGGAAAGCCGTAAGGCTGTTGGATCGGCTGTCAGGCCTGGGGTGGGGGAGGTTTGGCCGTGTGTGCGGTCTTGCGCCTGTAGATAGGCTGGGTTTGGAATCTGATCTCGACGAATCCACGCGTCTGGGTTTGCGCCGACGGCAGGGAAGCACGAGTTGGCGGCACGCCCTTTCCTGGATACATAAAAAATGCCCGCATCTCTCGATACGGGCATTTTCTGCATCAACCAGGCTAAGTTAGCCTGGGTTGGGCGGTTTTATGCGTCACTAAGCTCAGAGGCCGTTCTTGGCCTTGAATTCGCGACGACGACGGTGCAGGACAGGCTCGGTGTAGCCGTTTGGCTGTTTGGCACCTTCGACCACCAACTCCAATGCCGCTTGGAAGGCAATGTTGTTGTCGAAGTCTGGGGCCAATGGGCGATACGCCGGATCGTTGGCGTTCTGGCGGTCAACCACCGGCGCCATGCGCTTGAGGCTTGCGACAATCTGCTCTTCAGTGGCGATGCCGTGACGCAGCCAGTTGGCCAGCAGTTGGCTGGAAATACGCAAGGTGGCGCGGTCTTCCATCAGGCCAACGTCGCTGATGTCTGGCACTTTCGAGCAGCCTACGCCCGAGTCGATCCAGCGCACGACATAGCCCAGGATGCCTTGGGAGTTGTTGTCGAGTTCATTCTGGATTTCTTCAGCCGACCAGTTGGTGTTGCTGGCCAGGGGAATGGTCAGGATGTCATCGACCGAGGCTGCGGTGCGGTTCTTGAGCTCTTCCTGGCGGGCGAACACGTCAACCTTGTGATAGTGCAAGGCGTGCAGTGTTGCAGCGGTAGGCGATGGGACCCAGGCGGTGTTGGCGCCCGACATCGGGTGGCCAATTTTCTGCTCAAGCATCGCGGCCATCAGATCCGGCATGGCCCACATGCCCTTGCCGATTTGCGCACGACCTTGCAGGCCGGTCGCCAGGCCAACGTCAACGTTGTTGTTTTCGTAGGCGCCAATCCACTTCTCGGCCTTCATGGCGGCCTTGCGCACAACAGGACCCGCCTCCATCGAGGTGTGGATTTCGTCACCGGTGCGGTCGAGGAAGCCGGTGTTGATAAACACCACGCGTTCGCTGGCGGCTTTGATACAGGCCTTGAGGTTGACCGTGGTGCGACGTTCCTCGTCCATGATGCCAACCTTCAAGGTGTTGCGCGTCAAGCCGAGGGCATCTTCTACACGGCTGAACAGCTCGCTGGTGAAGGCGACTTCTTCGGGGCCGTGCATCTTCGGTTTTACGATATAGACCGAGCCGGTACGGGTGTTCTTGCGGCTGGTGTTGCCGTTGAGGTTGTGCATGGCGATCAGGCTGGTCAGCAGGCCATCCATGATGCCTTCCGGCACTTCAAAACCTTCTTTGTCGATGATTGCGTCCATGGTCATCAGGTGACCGACGTTACGCACGAACAGCAGTGAACGGCCATGCAGGCTCAATTCGGTGCCATCGGGCTTGGTGTAGACGCGATCCGGGTTCATGGTGCGGGTGAAGGTGGTGCCACCCTTGGCGACTTCTTCCGCCAGGTCGCCCTTCATCAGGCCGAGCCAGTTGCGGTAGATCACCACCTTGTCGTCGGCATCAACCGCAGCGACGGAATCTTCGCAGTCCATGATGGTGGTCAGTGCCGCTTCCATCAGGATGTCTTTGACGCCAGCGGCATCAGTGCTGCCGACTGGGGTATTGGCGTCGATCTGGATTTCAAAGTGCAGGCCGTTGTGTTTTAGCAATACGGCGATAGGTGCATTGGCGTCGCCCTGGAAACCCACCAGTTGGGCATCATCCTGCAGGCCGGTATTGCTGCCGCCCTTGAGGTTGACGAGCAGCTTGCCGTCGACAATTTTGTAGCCCGTGGCATCGGTGTGCGATGCGGCGGCCAGAGGGGCTGCCTCATCGAGGAAGGCACGCGCGAAGGCGATTACCTTGTCGCCGCGAACCTTGTTGTAGCCTTTGCCTTTTTCGGCACCGCCTTCTTCGCTGATCACGTCTGTGCCGTAGAGCGCGTCGTACAACGAACCCCAGCGGGCGTTGGATGCGTTCAGGGCGAAGCGTGCGTTCATCACCGGTACCACGAGTTGCGGGCCAGCCAGATGGGCGATCTCTTCATCGACATTGGTGGTAGTGGCCTGGAAGTCAGCTGGCTCAGGGAGCAGGTAGCCAATTTCTTGAAGGAATGCTTTGTAGGCAACGGCATCATGGGCCTGGCCGGCGCGAGCCTGGTGCCAGCTGTCAACCTGTGCCTGGATATCGTCGCGCTTGGCCAGCAAGGCACGGTTTTTCGGTGCGAGCTCGTTAATTACGGCTTCGGCGCCAGTCCAGAATTTTTCGCTGGAAATACCGGTTCCACCAATGGCTTCGTTGTTAACGAAGTCGAACAGCACTTTGGCGACCTGCAGGCCACCGACTTGAACGCGTTCAGTCATCACTTGCCTCACTCTGCTCAGCTTTACTTATTAGCCGCTTAGGCATCTCTGAAAAACTACTGCGCTGGCTACCTTTTTCAGAAGCTCCTACGGGCTCAGGACTCAGTCTTGTAGTCCAGGCCGCGGCATACTACATCAAGATCCATGGAAAATCAGTGGGTCGCGTCGTTATGCGACCAAAATGCGCTTAGCAGTCACGGCTGGAACGTTGTGCATGCAAAAACAGCTGATATTGTTTCATAAAACAGACAAAACGGTACACGATTTGTTGCATCTATCTTATTGGCTATTTCTTCCGCGCCTCAATGGCAGTCGACCTATACTGCTGGCAGGCTCCAGGAAGACTTAAGCATGCATATTATTCAGGCCACGTCAGATGATCTTGACCCGCTCAGCCACTTATTCGTCGATTACCTAACTTTTTATCAGGTCGATAAGCCGCTCGGTGCGGTGCAGGCATTTTTGGCTGCACGGATAGAGCAGGGCAGCTCGACAATCTTCATCGCCCGTGACGATGCCGGGAGCGCACAGGGTTTTGTGCAGTTATATCCGCTGTACGCTTCACTGGCATTGGCGCCGATGTGGTTGCTCAGTGATTTGTATGTGAAGCCGCAGGGGCGCCGCCAGGGCATTGCCGAGGCACTGATGAACACCGCGCGTGATCATGCGCAGGCTGCTGGCGCTTGCGGCCTGCAACTGGAGACAGCGAAGAATAACCACCCCGGACAAGCGCTTTATGAGCGACTCGGGTATGTTCGGGATCAAGCCTTTTATACCTATTGGCTGGCATTACCCGGTCAGTAGGTGAAGCAGCGGCCTGCCTGAATGCGCCGCTTTGATCGCCTTTATAGATGTCACAACAAAGTGAGGCCTGCCATGGATCATCTGGTATTAACCGTTATCGCTCAGGATCAACCCGGATTGGTCGAGCGCGTTGCCCAATGTGTGGCCAACCATGGTGGCAACTGGCTTGAGAGCCGCATGTCGCGCATGGCTGGGCAGTTCGCCGGGATACTGCGCGTGGCCGTACCTGCCGAGTCGCACGCCGAACTGGTCACTGCGTTACAAGAACTCAACGCCCATGGCATTCGTGTGCTCCTGGCTGAAAGTGGTGCCGAGCCGTCCTGTACCTGGAAACCGATCATGCTCGACCTGGTTGGCAATGATCGCCCAGGCATTGTCCGCGACATTACCCGATTGCTGACCGAACTGGGGGTCAACGTCGAAAGCCTGCAGACCGAGGTGATGCCTGCACCTATGAGCAGCGAGCCGTTATTTCATGCCGAGTCCATGCTTGCTGTACCGCTGGGGTTGTCGCTGGATGAGCTCAAGACCCAGTTGGAGACCCTGGCGGATGATCTGATGGTGGAGCTGAATATCCGCACAGACAGCTAAGGAGTCTCTGAAAAAATACTGCGCTAGGTATTACTGGCGCAGCCCCTGCTGCGGCCCCGAAGGGGTGAGCAACGCGAATCAAATGCTCAGTTAGGACAACTAAGGTCGAGCGCGACCTCGGTCGCTTTTTCGCATCTGTTCGCCTTGTACTCCCTTCGCTCGCGACCTTTTTCAGAAGATCCCTAGTTTCGGGCTTGCAACATATCCACGGCCTGTGTGCGTAGGGCTGTGGATAACTTGAGGGTACTTGAAGGGCCAGCTAGTGCCCCGCTGTTTTCCATGATCTGGTTAAAAAAGCAACAGTTTCAATGGCTTGTGCACAAAGGGCGGGGATGGATCTGTGGATAAGGTTGGGATGATCAGCTGCAGCCCAGGGTTGACTAGGTGTTGCGCGGGCTGATCATTTTTTGAACAGCTGCTTAGCGGTTGATTGGCCCACCGCTGTTCGGGTGGCAGATAGCAGGCTGCCACCCGAACGATAGCTAATTGTGGATTTTGCCTCGACGAATGCTCAGCCATGCATCGACGCTGTAAATCACCAAGCCAGCCCAGATGCAGATAAAGGCCAGCAGCTTGCTTGAGTCGAAGTGCTCGTCGAACAAGAAGATCGCTTGCAGTAACACCAAGGTAGGCGCCAGGTACTGCAGAAAGCCCAGGGTGGTGTATGGCAGGTGCCGTGCCGCGGCGTTGAAGCACACCAGGGGCACGAGGGTGATCGGCCCGGCAACGATCAGCCAGAACGCCTCGGAAGTGGTCCAGAACTCAGCATGACTGCTCACCGCATTTGGGTTGAGGACAATCCAGGCAATCGCCAGCGGCAATAAAATCCAGGTTTCGATCACCAGCCCCGGCAAGGCCTTGACTGGCGCTTGTTTGCGGATCAAGCCGTAAAAGCCGAATGTCAGGGCCAGAACCAGCGACACCCAGGGAATGCTGCCGACTTGCCATAATTGCTGGAGCACTCCCAGCGCGGCCAAGCCCACGGCAATCCATTGCAGGCGGCGCAGTCGTTCACCCAGTATCAGCAAGCCCAGCAAGACGTTTATCAGAGGGTTGATGTAGTAACCCAGGCTGGCCTCAAGCATGCGTCCATGATTAACCGCCCAGACGTAAACCAGCCAGTTGCTGGCGATCAATACACCGCTAAAACCCAACACGGCAAATTGCTTGGGGTTTTCGCGCAGTTCGCGCAACCAGCCTGGATGCTTCCAGACCAGTAACAGCAGCGCGCCAAAGATTGCCGACCAGACGGCACGATGGACGACGATTTCCAGCGCAGGTACTTCGGCAATGGCTTTGAAATACAGCGGGAACAAGCCCCAGATGATGTAGGCGCTAAGGCCCAGAATATAGCCGCGCTGTGGATTTGCGGTGGACATGGAGATCCTTGCTTAGGGTGCTAACTATGGGTGCCTAATTCTAGTCCTGTGCAACGCTTTTTGTCTGTTTGCCCAGGTTTTTATTGTCTGCCCGCCGATGGATAAGCGTAAGGCTTTTGTTACATCGGCGGTCAGGAATAAACCCCACAGTGTGTTGAGTGGGCCAGGCGACTAAAACAGTTTGAGCGGCTCTTCATCCAGGGCCGACAACTGTTCGCGCAGCATCAGAATTTGCTCGCCCCAATAACGTTCGGAGCCGAACCAGGGGAAACTGTGCGGGAAGGCCGGATCGTCCCAGCGCCGTGCCAGCCATGCGCTGTAATGCATCAGGCGCAAGGAGCGCAGCCCCTCGATCAAGGGCAGCTCGCGGGGATTGAAATCATGAAATTCCTGGTAGCCATCCATGAGTTCGGAAAGTTGGCCAAGGCGCTCGTGGCGCTCACCGGCCAGCATCATCCAGAGATCCTGCACGGCGGGCCCCATGCGGCAATCATCCAGGTCAACCATGTGGAAGCTTTCATCACGGCACAGCAGATTGCCGGGGTGGCAGTCGCCGTGTAGGCGAATGGCGGTGACGGGGTGATTGTTGAACAGGCTGTCGAGCCGCTTGAGCAAGTCACGGGCAACCGATTCGTATGCAGGTAGCAGGCTCTTGGGGATAAAGTTGCCATCGAGCAGGGTTTTCAGTGAGGCATGGCCGTAGTTCTCGACCTTTAGACTCTCACGGTGAGTGAAGGGCTTGGTCGCGCCAACCGCATGCATGCGCCCCAGTAACTGGCCGAGCCGATATAGCTGGTCAAGATTACCCGGTTCTGGCGCCCGGCCACCGCGACGTGGGAACAAGGTGAAGCGAAAGCCTGCGTGCTCGAATAGGGTCTCGCCGTCACGTTGCATGGGTGCAACCACTGGAACATCGCAATCGGCCAACTCAAAGGTGAAGCTGTGTTCTTCACGGATTGCGGCGTCAGTCCAGCGATCCGGGCGGTAGAACTTGGCGATGATCGGCGTTTCATCCTCGATGCCGACTTGATATACCCGGTTTTCGTAGCTGTTGAGGGCCAATACCCGCGCATCGCTGAGAAAGCCGATGCTTTCGACGGCGTCGAGAACCAAGTCTGGAGTCAGTGCTGCAAAGGGATGGGACATGAAATCTCCTGCGCGCGGCAGATCGCCACGTTCGACCGAGCATGGTAACGCAGGTTTAGTGCTTTGGGCTGTTGAATCCGTGTTGCCTGGGCCAAGTGACCAGAAGGACCAATGCAGCTTGGCGTTTTGTTCGTGTGCTGGCGGATAACCCGTTGTTTATCGCCAGCACACTTTTGCCAATTGCCTAGGTTCTAGGCGCCGATGATGCCGCCATCTTCGCGGGTGATGACCATCACCGAAGAGCGCGGCTTGCCGTTGGGCAGGTGTTCCGGAAAGCTGGAGCCGCCTTTTTCGCCCGGGTGTTGGATGCCCACGAACATCGTGCGTTGATCAGGTGCGAAGGCGATGCCGGTCACCTCGCAACCCACTGGGCCGACCATGAAGCGCCGAATTTCTCCGGTGTCCGGGTCGGCGCAGAGCATCTGGTTATTGCCCATGCCTGCAAAATCGCCGGCGTTGCTGCTGTCGCCGTCAGTCTGGATCCACAGGCGCCCTGCGTCATCGAAGCTCAGGCCGTCCGGGCTGTTGAACATATTTTGCGGGGTGATGTTTGTCGAGCCCGCAGCAGGTTGGCCTGCGTGCACCACGGGATTGCCAGCGACTACAAACAGATCCCAGGTGAAGGCGGTCGAGGCGTGATCGTCATTGGCTTCGCGCCAGCGCAGGATTTGCCCGTAAATGTTGTTCGCACGCGGGTTCGGACCATTGACCGGTTGGTCGGTCTGCCCTCGCTTGACGTTGTTGGTCAGGGTGCAATAGACCTTGCCATCTTTAGGGCTGACCACCAGCCACTCGGGACGGTCCATCCGGGTTGCCGCCACAGTGCTGGCGGCCAGGCGCGCGTGGATCAGCACCTCGGCCTGGCTGTTGAAGCCGTTGCTGGCATCCAGGCCGTTTTTACCAAAGCTCAGCTCGACCCAGCGACCGTGACCCTTTGGCAGGTTCGGGTTCTTGTCGCCGGCATCGAAACGGGCAACATAGAGCGTGCCCTGATCCAGGATGTGCCGATTGTGCTTGATCGCATCCGGGCCCTGGCCGCGCTTGATTTTGTCTTTGCTGATGAACTTGTAGATAAACTCGCCGCGTTCATCGTCACCCATGTACACCACAGCGCGACCGTCCTTGGTTTCGGTAAAGGCGGCGTTCTCGTGCTTGAAGCGACCCAGTGCTGTGCGTTTGATCGGGGTCGATTGCGGGTCGAATGGGTCGATTTCGACTATCCAGCCGTGGCGGTTGAATTCGTTTGGATTCTTGGCCATGTCGAAACGCGGGTTGTGCAGGTGCCAGTCGTTGCCGTCACCAGTGATGGACGCACCGTAACGCACCTGGGCCGCGTCAAACTGCTGCGCCGGATCTGTGCTGCCAAAGCAATCGTCGAAATTTTCTTCGCAGGTCAGGTAGGTGCCCCAAGGGGTTTTACCGTTGGAGCAGTTCTGGAAGGTGCCGAGAACATGCTTGCCTGTTCGGTCATCTGCGGTTTTCAGCCAGTCATGGCCTGCGGCTGGCCCACTGACGCTGATTGGCGTGTTGCCATGAATCCGGCGGTTGTATTTTGAACCCTGCACAAACTGCCATTTACCATCGAGCCTTTGCACTTCGATTACCGAGACACCTTCACTGGCCAGGGCCTTGTGAACTTCCTCGGCTGATTGCGGCAGGCCTGCGTGGTCGAGTAGATACTGGTAGTTGGTGTATTCATTGTTGATCGCCATCAGCGCGCGATTTTCATCGTCGGCGAAGGGGAAGAAGCTCATGCCGTCGTTGTTGTCGCCAAATTGCACTTCGTGAGCGGCAGCCGAGTCTTTGCTGGTTGGGTCGAAGGCCGGGCCGTTGGCTGCCAAGGGTTGGCCCCAACTGATCAGCACCGAGGATTTGTATCCTGCAGGCAGGGTAATGGTGTCTGTGGTCGCACTTGCAATGCTGTCAAAGCCAAGTAGCGTACTGTTGGCACTGCCGACGGCCAGTGCGCTACGGCTGAGCAGGTTGCCGCCCAGGAACATGGCTGCACCGCACAAGGCGCCTGCGCTTATAAAGCGGCGGCGGCTGATACCACTCATTTGTTCTAGATCGGTTAATTGGTTGTCTTCTAAACGCTTCATCAGGTAAGGCTCCGTGCCAAGAATGGCAGTACCTTAATCAGCGTCCATGACGAAATTGTTGCAGGTTCGGTGATTGCCTTAAATTGGCGTGCCCAGCAGTACTTGGGTTGGGGAGCACTGCACGCGTACTGCGCTACCAATTGTCAACTGCAAGGCATCGAGCTGCGCTGGCTGGGCCAGGGTGCACAAGGTCTGGCCGCTTGGCAGAGTGATTTTGACTTCCGTCGGGCTGTCGGGCGCGTCCAACAGCTCCTCTATCCGGCCTTGCATGCAGTTATAACCCGGCGTTACGGGCTGTTGCAGGGTTTGCAGTTCCAGCCAGCCAGCCTTGATCAGGGCAATCACCTGGCTACCGATTTCCAGCTCAAGGTTTTGCGTGCTGTCGTGGGTGATCTGCGCCGTCAGATATTGTCCGCCCGCCAGTTCGAGGCGTATCAGGTCATTGCGCCCGTGGCTGTCGATTGCAATGACCTGGCCATGCAGTTGGTTGCGTGCGCTGGTGCGCAACATCAGGCGGCTGAGTAAATCCAGGTCACTGATGTCTTCAGCGGCTTCCAGCACTTGGGCTTGCAGGGCTTGCAAACGCTGGTACAGGCGCAGAACGCGCTCGCCTTCCAGTGATAACCGCGCACCGCCGCCACCCTTGCCGCCAACACTGCGTTCAACCAATGGCTTTTGCGCCAGGTTGTTCAGTTCATCAATCGCATCCCAGGCTGATTTGTAGCTCAGGCCGGCGCTTTTGGCGGCGCGGGTGATCGAGCCTTGTTCGCAAATGTGCTGCAGCAGGGCGATGCGCTGCGGGCGACGAGCAATGTACTGGGCGAGCACGGAGGTAAGCGACATAAGGGCTGGATGTGTATGGAAGAGATTTCCAACGGTGGCGATTTGCTGATTACAAGTCAAGCTGGGTTCCGGGTTTTGGTGTCCGGGCCAGGCAATAAACATCCACCCGGGCAGCGCCTGCTTTCAATAGCAGCTTGCTCAGGGTTTGCGCCGTGGCGCCAGTGGTCAATACGTCATCCACCAATGCCAGGTGCCGCCCTTGAAGTTCAACTTCTGGTGCTACGAAAAATGCGTTGCGCAGGTTCTTTTTCCGGGTGACGGCATCGAGACCTTGCTGGGCCGGAGTATCGATGATGCGGCTCAAGCCGCGACTCAGCAGCGGAATATGCAACGCCTTGCCCAGGCTATTGGCAAGCATTTGTGCCTGGTTGAAACCTCGTTGACGCTGGCGTTGTTTAGTCAGTGGCACGGGTAAAAGCAGGTCGGGGCGAACCAAACCGTCAGCAAAGCTGTGCAGCATATGATCGCTCAGCAAGTCGCCTAGCAAACGTCCCAATGGCCATTGAGCTTGATGCTTGAAGCGATTGATCATGCCCTGGACTGGAAAGCTGTAGCTCCAGGGCGCCACGACTTTGTCGAATGAGGGCGGATTTTTCTGGCACTCGCCACAAATCCATTCAGCGCCGTGCATGGGCAGGGCACAGACACTGCAATGCGCGCGCAACCAGGGCAACTCCCTTTCGCAGTCGGTGCAGATCGGCAGCCGCTTGCTTTCAGTGGTTTCATCACAGAGCAGGCACTTCAAGCAGGGTTGAAGTGTTTCGAGCTGATGTTTGAGCCTTTGCCAGATAGCCATAGCGTTCTTCCTTGAAGCGGGCTAGGTGTGTTTGTTTTTTGATCAGATGTAAACCTGTGTCTTGTCTTGGGTTGACAGCGTCGAAACACAACTTATGATGCCTTGAAGCCTGATTCGCGGCGCTTGGCCCGCACCCTGACAACAGACGCAGTTGAGCGTCGAAGGAACCCTCAATGAATGCCACCGCATCCATCGCAACTCGCCACGACTGGTCGCTAGCCGAAGTTAAGGCATTGTTCGAGCAACCGTTCAACGACTTGCTGTTCAATGCGCAGACCGTACACCGCGCGCATTTCGATCAGAATCGGGTGCAGGTCTCAACCTTGCTGTCGATCAAAACCGGCGCTTGCCCGGAAGATTGCAAATATTGCCCACAGTCCGGTCACTACAACACCGGGCTTGAGAAAGAGAAACTGCTGGAAGTTCAGAAAGTCCTGCAAGCGGCCGCTGATGCCAAGGCCATTGGCTCAACTCGTTTCTGCATGGGCGCCGCCTGGAAGCACCCCTCGGCCAAAGACATGCCCTATGTGCTGGAGATGGTCAAAGGGGTGAAGGCGCTGGGCCTGGAAACCTGCATGACCCTGGGCAAGCTGGACAAGGAGCAAACCCAGTCGTTGGCCGAAGCCGGGTTGGATTACTACAACCACAACCTCGACACCTCGCCGGAGTTCTACGGCAATATCATCACCACCCGTACCTACGCCGACCGTTTGGAGACACTGGCGCACGTGCGTGATGCCGGTATGAAGATCTGTTCGGGCGGTATTCTTGGTTTGGGTGAGTCGCTGGACGACCGTGCTGGCCTGTTGATCCAGCTGGCGAATTTGCCGGAGCATCCCGAGTCAGTGCCCATCAACATGTTGGTCAAGGTTAAAGGCACGCCGCTGGAGAATGAAAAGGATGTCGATCCGTTCGACTTTATCCGCACCCTCGCCGTTGCGCGGATCATGATGCCTAAATCCCACGTGCGCCTGTCCGCTGGCCGCGAGGCGATGAATGATCAAATGCAGGCGCTGGCTTTCTTTGCCGGTGCCAACTCGATTTTCTATGGCGAGAAACTGCTGACCACGGTCAACCCGCAAGCGAACAAGGACATGGAGTTGTTCGCACGCCTGGGCATCAAGCCGGAGGCCCGTGAAGAACATGCCGATGAAGTTCATCAGGCAGCCATCGAGCAGGCCTTGGTTGAACAGAAAAGCAGCGAGCAGTTCTACAACGCGGCTGTTTAACCAACCGTCTGGCACTTGTCTTGATCTGGCTCCTTGAACCTCGCAGCCTGCGAGGTTCAAGCGGCTGCGTAAACAGGTAAATACCATGTCTTTTGACCTCGCCAGCCGCCTGGCTGAGCGCCGCGCCGCACAGCTATATCGGCAGCGTCCGTTGCTTGAGTCGCCGCAAGGCCCGCAGGTCGTGGTGGATGGACGCGAGTTATTGGCGTTTTGCTCAAACGATTATCTTGGTTTGGCTAACCATCCGCAGGTGATTGAAGCCTGGCAGGCCGGGGCTGCACGTTGGGGTGTCGGTGGCGGGGCTTCGCACTTGGTTGTCGGCCACAGCACGCCACATCATCAGTTGGAGGAGGCGCTGGCCGAGTTTACTGGACGGCCGCGCGCGCTGCTGTTCACCACCGGCTACATGGCTAACCTTGGCGCGGTTACCGCCTTGGTCGGGCAGGGCGATACGGTGCTCGAAGACCGCCTCAATCATGCCTCCTTGCTCGATGCCGGCTTGCTCAGTAATGCACGCTTTTCGCGGTATCTGCATAACGATGCCAGCAGCCTCGCCAGCCGCCTGGGCAAAGCCGTGGGTAATACCCTGGTGGTGACGGACGGCGTATTCAGCATGGATGGCGACGAGGCTGATTTGCCGGCATTGTGCGCCGAGGCCAAAAAACGCAATGCCTGGGTCATGGTTGATGACGCCCACGGTTTTGGGCCTTTGGGGGCTACCGGTGGCGGTATCGTCGAACAGCAGGGGCTGGGTGTTGATGATGTGCAGGTGCTGGTCGGCACCCTGGGAAAGGCGTTTGGCACGTCCGGGGCATTTGTAGCCGGTAGCGAAGAATTGATCGAGGCACTGGTGCAGTTTGCCCGTCCGTACATCTACACCACCAGCCAGCCACCTGCCCTGGCTTGCGCCACCCTGAAAAGCCTTGAGCTGCTGCGCAACGAACACTGGCGCCGCGAGCATCTCAATACGCTGATCAAGCAATTCCGCGATGGCGCACAAGCGCTGGGCTTGCAGTTGATGGACAGCGCAACGCCAATTCAACCTATTGTTATTGGTGACAGTGGCCGCGCCATGCGTTTGTCGGAGCGGTTGCGTGAGCGCGGCATTCTGGTTACCGCGATTCGCCCGCCAACGGTGCCTGCAGGCAGTGCCCGCTTGCGGGTGACCTTGTCGGCGGCGCACAGCACCGCTCAGGTGGATTTATTACTTTCTGCGCTGGCTGAGTGTGGCGCGGGTGAGGAGCAACTGGATGCGTAATCGCTTGGTGTTATTGCCGGGGTGGGGCTTGGGTACTGCGCCTCTTGAGCCGCTGGCCGAAGCATTGCGCGGGCTTGATCCGCACTTGCATGTGCAGGTCGAGCCGTTGCCTTTATTGGTCAGCAGTGAGCTCGATGAATGGCTCGATGAACTCGACGCCAACCTGCCTGAAGGTGCCTGGCTCGGAGGCTGGTCCCTGGGTGGAATGCTTGCTGCAGAGCTGGCCGCCCGACGTGCCGAGCAATGCCCTGGGCTGATCACGCTGGCCAGCAACGCCAGCTTTGTTGCCAGTACAGATTGGCCCCACGCCATGGCTGAGGAAGCCTTTGATCTGTTTCGCCAGGGCTGTGCTCAAAACCCGGTGATCACGCTTAAACGCTTTGCTGCCTTGTGCGCGCAAGGTGCCGCCGATCAACGTGGCATGGCGCGCCTGATGCTGGGCGGTGCCCCCCACGAAAGCGGTGAACTGCTGCTGGCCAGTCTTGATTTGCTCGCGAGCCTGGATACCCGCGCGGCATTGCAAGGTTTTGTCGGCCCGCAATTGCACCTCTATGCCGGACAGGACTCCTTGGTGCCCGCTGAAGTGGCTGGCGATATCCTGGCTTTGTTGGGCGATGTGGAAGTGGGTTTGATTGATCATGTCAGCCATGCCTTTTCGCTTGAGTGCCCCCATGAGCTTGGCGCGGCGATTCAAGGCTTTTTGCATGAGGCCGGCGATGATTGATTTGGCCCGGGATGCCCATTCCGGCTTGCCGGATAAACGACAGGTCGCCGCATCCTTTTCCCGCGCTGCAGCCAGTTACGACAGCGTTGCGGCGTTGCAGCGCGCGGTTGGCAGCCAGCTATTGCAGCGTCTGCCAGCAACAGTTTCCCCCCAGCGCTGGCTGGATTTGGGCAGTGGAACTGGCTACTTCAGCCGGGCCTTGGCCGAGCGGTTTCCCGAGGGGCAAGGCATTGCGCTGGATATCGCCGAAGGCATGTTGCAACACGCCCGCCCGCTGGGCGGCGCCGAGCAGTTTATTGCCGGTGATGCCGAGCATTTGCCATTGCAGGCGGAATCCTGCGGGCTGATTTTTTCCAGCCTTGCCCTGCAATGGTGTGATTCATTCGATTCGGTATTGGCCGAGGCGCAACGCGTGCTGCGCCCGGGTGGCACCTTTGCGTTCAGCAGTTTGTGTGTTGGCACCTTGCGCGAGTTGCGTGACAGCTGGCGTGCGGTGGACGGTTTTGTTCACGTTAATCGTTTCCGTCATTTTGACGACTACCAGGGACTATGCGCGGCCAGTGGCCTAACGGTCCTGTCACTGGATACCCAGCCCGAAGTATTGCACTACCCGGATTTGCGCAGCCTGACCCATGAGCTCAAGGCGCTGGGAGCACACAACCTCAATTCCGGAAGGCCCAGCGGTTTGACCGGGCGTGCGCGCATGCGTGCCTTGGTGCAAGCCTATGAGCGCGAGCGCCAAGTGCTGGGGCTGCCTGCAACCTATCAGGTCGTATACGGGGTTTTACAAAAAGGGATAAGACCATGAGCAGCGCTTTTTTCGTCACCGGTACCGATACCGAGATCGGCAAGACCACCATTGCCGCTGGCCTGCTCTACGCGGCCAAAGAGGCGGGAATGTCGACCGCTGCAGCCAAGCCGGTTGCATCCGGCTGCGAGCAGACCGAGCAGGGGCTGCGTAATGAAGACGCGCTGGCACTGCTGGAACAGTGTTCAGTCGAGCTGACTTATGAGCAGGTTAATCCCTTGGCGTTTGCCCCTGCGATTGCCCCGCATCTGGCGGCTCGCGAAGCTGGCGTGGTGTTGAGCGTCGCTAGCCTGTGCAATCCAGTACAGCGGGTTCTGGATAAGGCCGCTGACTTCACAGTGGTCGAAGGCGCAGGCGGCTGGCGCGTGCCGCTCTCGGGGCAGGCGTCCCTGTCGGACTTGGTGGTGAGCCTGAAACTACCGGTGATCATGGTCGTTGGGGTGCGCCTGGGTTGTATCAATCATGCGGTGCTCACCGCTGAAGCCATTGCCGCTGATGGCTTGGAGTTGGCGGGTTGGGTGGCCAACGTCGTTGATCCAGGCACCTCGCGGCTGGAAGAGAACCTCGCGACCCTGGCCGAGCGATTACCCGCACCATGCCTGGGCTATGTACCGCGCCTGAAATCGGCCAATCCGGCGGCCGTCGCCGCTTGCCTGGACCTGAGCCTGCTTGGGATTTAAGTGTTATGGCAAAAAGCTATTATCGCAAAGCTCCGGGTTCTGCTTTAATGCAGCTTGTCTGCAGCCTTGAGCGGAGTGAAATAGATGAATGCCATAACGGGCAGCGCCTTTAACGCCGGTCTTGCCACGGTCCAGTCGGGCCAGCAACGTCTCGAGCGGGCTGCACAGACGATCGCCAGTGGCGCGGCGCCAGATGCCGCGCAAGCCGGGTCGCCTGAAATCACTGATCAGTTGATCGAGCTGCGTGTTGGCCAGTATCACGCCCAAGCGGGTGCGCGCCTGCTGGAAACAGCTGATGAAGTACTTGGCACCTTGATTGATACCCGCGCCTGACCCCGCCAGCTCTCTTCGCTTTATCGCTCGTCCCTGAGCTATTGCCTGCAATATTTATAGGCCTTACTACTGCCAAGTAGCGTTCTTGGTGGATGCCTGACGCTTGCCTGGCGCCCTTTGTGGTGGCCTGTAATTTAGACCAGCGGTATGGCCCTGTCTGATTTCAAAGTGTTTCTGTTGACCGCGAATAATAGTTGCATGGCTCAAGCGCGGGCTTCTGAGCCGTAGGCAGTGGGGCAATTATCCTTTGTCTTCGTCTTAAACCACGCTTGACAATGGCTAGGCGTAAACGTATGTTTCAAACACCTGTTTGATTGTTGCCGTGTTGCAGCCTTCAAGCATTCGGGAAATCCCGTTCAAACAACTATTCGGTCACCCATACCGACCACCGCAGAGGTTATTAGCTATGCCTGATTACAAGGCCCCCTTGCGTGATATCCGATTCGTACGCGACGAGCTGCTTGGCTATGAAGCGCATTATCAAAGCCTGCCTGGCTGCGAAGATGCAACGCCAGACATGGTCAATGCCATTCTTGAAGAAGGCGCCAAGTTTTGTGAGCAGGTGCTGTCTCCGCTGAACCGTGTGGGTGACATCGAAGGCTGTACCTGGAGCGAAGACGGCGTTAAGACGCCGACTGGCTTCAAGGAAGCCTACAAGCAGTATGTTGAAGGTGGCTGGCCAAGCCTGTCCCATGATGTCGACCACGGCGGCCAGGGCCTGCCTGAGTCGCTGGGCCTGGCCATGAGCGAAATGATCGGCACCTCCAACTGGTCGTGGGGTATGTACCCAGGCCTGTCGCACGGCGCAATGAACACCATCTCCGAGCACGGCACCGAAGAACAACAGCACACTTACCTGACCAAGCTGGTCAGCGGCGAGTGGACTGGCACCATGTGCTTGACCGAGCCGCATTGCGGCACCGACCTTGGCATGCTGCGCACCAAGGCTGAGCCACAGGCTGACGGTTCGTACAAGGTTTCCGGTACCAAGATCTTCATCTCGGCTGGTGAACACGACATGGCCGATAACATCGTCCACATCGTGCTTGCACGTCTGCCGGATGCTCCAGCGGGCACCAAAGGTATCTCGCTGTTCATCGTGCCTAAGTTCATGCCTAACGCAGACGGCGGCGTTGGTGAGCGCAACGCAGTGAGCTGTGGCTCGCTGGAACACAAGATGGGCATTCACGGTAACGCGACCTGTGTAATGAACTTCGATGGCGCCACTGGCTACCTGATTGGCCCGGCCAACAAAGGCCTGAACTGCATGTTCACCTTTATGAACACTGCGCGTCTGGGTACTGCCCTGCAGGGGCTGGCCCACGCTGAAGCAGGTTTTCAGGGTGGTCTGAAGTACGCTCGCGAGCGTCTGCAAATGCGCGCACTGACTGGCCCGAAAGCGCCGGACAAAGCAGCTGACCCAATCATCGTTCACCCTGATGTACGCCGCATGCTGTTGACCATGAAGGCGTTCGCTGAAGGCAACCGTGCAATGGTTTACTTCACGGCCAAGCAGGTGGATATCGTCAAGTACAGCCAGGACGCCGAAGAGAAGAAGCAAGCCGATGCGCTGCTGGCCTTCCTGACGCCGATTGCCAAGGCCTTTATGACCGAAGTCGGTTTCGAAGCGGCCAACCACGGCGTTCAGATCTATGGCGGTCACGGTTTTATCGCCGAGTGGGGCATGGAGCAGAACGTTCGCGACAGCCGCATTTCGATGCTGTACGAAGGCACCACCGGTATTCAGGCTCTCGACCTCCTGGGCCGCAAGGTGCTGATGACCCAGGGCGAAGCACTCAAGGGCTTTACCAAGATCGTGCACAAGTTCTGCCAGGCTAACGAAGGTAACGAAGCTATCAACGAGTTCGTTGCGCCGCTGGCCAAGCTGAATAAAGAGTGGGCTGATGTGACCATGAAGGTCGGCATGGCTGCGATGAAAGATCGCGAAGAAGTCGGCGCGGCATCGGTTGATTACCTGATGTACAGCGGTTATGCCTGCCTGGCTTACTTCTGGGCCGACATTGCTCGCCTGGCTGCTGAAAAGCTGGCTGCCGGTACCAGCGAAGAAGCCTTCTACAAGGCCAAGCTGCAGACTGCACGCTTCTACTTCGCACGTATTCTGCCGCGCACCCGTACCCACGTAGAAGCCATGCTGTCGGGCGCTGACAACCTGATGGACATGGATGAAGAGAACTTCGCCCTGGGTTACTAAGTAGCCCGAGCCAAAGCGCTCGACATGGCATTTGGTTGGCCGCGGCGGTTAAACGCAACGGCTGATCCGGTGAACACTCAACACCCCGCACAGGCTTGGCTTGTGCGGGGTGTTTTGTTTTACAGCAACTATTGGCGACACTCGGGGCCGTTCGTGCCAGCCCCTGGTTGCAGCCATTGCATCAAGCAATCATGCGACCGGGGTGCGCCAGTCGTCAGAGCCCGAAGTCCCGGAGACTTCATGGGTCCAGATAATTTTACGGTAAGTCAGGTACACATCTTCCAGATGGGTAAAGTGACTCATGTTCGGGTCTTGGCAGTTGGGCATGTGGGATTGCACATCAACCACAATTGCATCTTCGAGTTCGATGGTGAAGTAGTGTTCCTGGGTGCCGGTCGCTGAGGTGCGGTACCACTCAAGGCGGCATTTGGTCAGGCGTTCACCGGAGGTCAGTGCGTTGAAAATCAGGGGTGATGCCTTGTCGAAAACCTTGGTGATCATCAGTGGCTTGTGCACGCGCTGGCCGGTTGGCTGGCCGGATTGCGGGTCACGGGGGATGATTACCTGATGATTGAAACCCTGTACGAGTATCTGGTCTTCGTGGCCTTCCTGGTAGATGTTGCCCACTGAATCTTCGGTGAATGTGTTGGCCGTCATCAGGCCTTGCTTGGTCCCTTCGAGGGTCAGATATGCAGGTGTTGGCATGAGAGCGTTCCTTGCTGAAATGGGTGAATCAGGATTGACTCACTCAACAAGGTAGAGCGATTCCCGTGCCACTCTTTCAATAGCTTATGCAAATCAACCGGTTAGGGTTGCTTTGGGCTTGAGCCGAGGGATTATGCCCAGTGTCTGGCTATTTTTTGTGCAAGTTGTTGCGCAGCGCTGTGCAGATTGTTGCGCAACTTGAGCAAGGCCAATGTTGGCGGGGGATTGCTGCGGGTATGGGGTGGCGGGCAGGCGTTACCTGTGCAAGAAATTGCGCAAACAACTAGGCCGACTCTCGTTTGACCAAGTCATATTGTTCGTGCCCGTCATCCCAGCCCGCTTCCCAGGCAGCACTGAGCACTTCGGCTGTTTGCCTGGCAGGGGTCTTGGGTTGTCCGGTTAGACCGGCCATATAACCTTGTTGGTACGCCTTGTTAAGGTTTTCAAGGCTCCAATCCTGATTTTGCTCGCTCTGCGACTCTGACGCCATGGGAGTACCCAGTTAATTCAACTAGTGCTTATGCTAGCTGTGTTGAGGCGCTATAACTGGGCCGCTGGTCTCGGCTTTTGCTCCGCTGGTTATATTTGTGACCTGTGCCTCTATCTGCCGGCAACAGTCGCTGCGCGGCAGAAGTTCAGGGGCGTGCCTAGCTTGATAGAGGCTCGTCGTGGCCAAGTATGCTGGCTTGGTAAGTGGCGACAAAGGTGTCGAAGTCGCCCTCTTGATTGGCTTCGATTTCAGCCTGCTCACGCAGTGAGTCTGCACTGGTTTGCTCAAGTTCTGCGTTTTGCTCGGGGCTCAACGGTTGGCGATTGAAGTAGTCGGCATGCAGCTTGCTCTGGCGCAGCGCAAACTGGGCAAAGCTTTCGCCCTGTAGTTGCTCCAGCACCTGGGCGGATGGCGTCAGCCTGACGTCAGCGACTTTCTCACGTTGAGCTTGCAGCGCCTGGCTATGGCTTACGCCACCATGGCTGCGGTCGAGCAAATCGGCCATTTGCTGGATTTCGTCGAGCAATTGATTGGCCCAGGCCTTGAGTTCGACCTGTGCGCCCTTACGCTGCAAATGCAGGCCAGGACGTCGACCTTCCTTGACCACCTTGAGGAAGTTCTCGGTGCAGGCCATGCACTCGTCGTGATCGAGCGCCGGGCTTTCCTGAAGTGCGCAGTAGAGCAGGAAGGCATCGAGGAACTGTGCTTGCTCAAGGTTGATGCCCATGGGCAAGAACGGGTTGATATCGAGGCAGCGCACTTCAATGTACTGTACGCCGCGGGCAACCAGCGCCTGGATAGGGCGTTCACCGCTGTAGGTTACGCGCTTGGGGCGAATGCTTGAGTAGTATTCGTTTTCAATCTGCAAAATATTGGTATTGAGCTGCAACCAGTCGCCATTGGCGTTGCGCGTACCGATTTCAACATAGGGCAGGTAAGGTGTGCCGACCGCTTGGCGCAGGCTATCGGTGTAGCTGGCAAGGTCGTTGTAGCAGGGTGTCAGCTCCGCCTGGGCATGGCTTTGATAGCCCAGGTCGCTCATGCGCAGGCTGGTTGCATAAGGCAGGTACAGGGTATCTGCATCAAGCTGCTGCAATGAGTGTGGGCGCCCGCGCATAAAGCCGACATCAAGCGCCGGCGAGGCACCAAAGAGGTACATCAGCAGCCAGCTGTAGCGGCGAAAGTTACGGATCATCGCAATGTAGCTTACGGATTGATAATCCTGCGCACATTGGTTGCAGCTATCGAGGCTTTGCAGCAGCGGCCAGAGCTGATCCGGCAAGGAAAAATTGTAGTGGATGCCCGCAATGCATTGCATGGTCTTGCCATAGCGCAAGGCCAAACCCTGGCGGTACACGTACTTCAGCTTGCCAATGTGCGAATCGCCATATCGAGCGATCGGGATAACCTCTTCGGCTGGCAATGCGCAGGGCATTGACTGGCTCCACAGGTACTCGCCCCCAAGCTTGCTGTAGGTATAGCGGTGGGTTTGCTCGAGGCTGGCCAGTGTCGACGCCGGATCGGCCAGCGCCGGGGTGATGAACTCCAGCAGCGCTTCGGAATAGTCGGTGGTGATCTGCGGATGGGTCAATGCCGAGCCAAGCGCCTTGGGGTGGGGCGTCAGTGCAAGCTGGCCATCGCTATCAACCCGCAGGCACTCGCGCTCGATGCCATGCAGGCACTGAGTCAGCAGCGAGAGGTGGTTTGGCTCGCCAAGCAGTGCCACGCGGCGGGATAACAAATTGCTCAAAGTTGAATTCCTTCACCCATCAGTCGGGCCAATATGGGGGCACATTGAACAGTCTGCAAGGGGGGGCAGCAATTTGCCTGGCCGTTTAAGTTAATGGCAGCTGGTTGTCGCAGCACCACAAGTAAAGGGACTGCGACAACTGCCAACCAGGCTGTTTATACAGCAGCATAGCTCAGGCCAGTTACACGCGAGCGAAGGTGCCTTGCGCTGTAGCGACAAGTTTGTCGTCCTGATGCACCTGGGCTTCCACTACTAAAGTTCGGCGGCCTGAGTGCAATACTTTGGCGACGCAGATAACTGCGCCCTGGTCGATTGCGCGGATATAGTTGACCTTGCATTCGAGCGTGACGCTGCCCTGATCGAAGCCGTGGGCGCTGGAGCAGGCCAGTCCCATGGCAATGTCGATCAATGAAAACAGTGCGCCGCCATGCAGTTTTTTGTGTCGATTGCGCAGTGGGTCGGTGAGTTCAAGGCGCACCCGGGCCTCACCATCAGCCACGCTCAGCGGTTCTACGCCGAGCAGTTGGCTGAATGCGCTAGAGGTTAATTCCTCTGGCAGATCGGTCATTTTTTCTTCAACTGTTTGGCGTTGGCGAACAACGAGGCCATTGCATTGTTGACTGGTGCTGGTTTGTTTTCCGGGCGCGGGGCGGGCGTGTTGCTGCGCGAGTTATTACCGCGATTACCGCCACCGCGAGGGCCTTCGACCTTTTCGCCAGGGGTGTCGCTCATACGCATGCTCAGGGCTATCCGGTTGCGCGGGATGTCGACTTCCATGACCTTGACCTTGACCACTTCCCCGGCCTTGACCGCCTCGTGAGGGTCCTTGATGAATTTCTCGGACAGTGCGGAGATATGCACCAGGCCATCCTGATGCACGCCGATATCGACAAAGGCACCGAAGTTGGTGACGTTGGTGACTACACCTTCGAGAATCATCCCCAACTGCAAGTCATTGAGGGTTTCAACACCTTCCTGGAACTCGGCAGTCTTGAACTCCGGACGTGGGTCGCGCCCCGGTTTTTCCAGTTCCTGAAGAATGTCGCCAATGGTGACCAAGCCAAAGGTTTCATCGGTGTACTGTTTTGGATCAAGCCGCTTGAGGAAGCTGCTGTCGCCAATCAGTGAGCGGATATCGCGGTTGGTGTCCTTGGCAATGCGTTGCACCAATGGATAGGTTTCCGGGTGGACGGCCGAGGCGTCCAGCGGGTTGTCGCCATTCATGATGCGCAAGAAGCCTGCTGCTTGCTCGAAGGTCTTGTCGCCCAGGCGCGGGACTTTTTTCAGCTCGTCACGGGATTTGAATGCGCCGTTGGCATCACGGTGGGCAACGATATTCTGCGCCAGGGTGCTGTTGAGGCCGGAGATACGTGCGAGCAGGGCGCTGGAGGCGGTATTTACATCAACCCCCACGGCGTTTACGCAATCTTCAACCACGGCGTCCAGGCCACGGGCCAGTTTCAGCTGGGAAACGTCGTGCTGGTATTGGCCAACACCAATTGATTTCGGATCGATCTTTACCAGCTCCGCCAGCGGGTCCTGCAGGCGACGGGCAATGGATACCGCGCCGCGAATGGTCACGTCCAGGTCCGGGAATTCCTTGGCCGCCAACTCGGATGCCGAGTACACCGAGGCGCCAGCTTCGGAGACCATGACCTTGGTGGCCTTGAGCGCTGGGTACTTCTTGATCAGCTCAATCGCCAGCTTGTCGCTCTCGCGGCTCGCGGTGCCGTTGCCGATGGCAATCAGGTCAACCGAGTGCTTGGCGCACATTGCCGCCAGGATCGAGATGGTTTGATCCCACTGGTTCTTCGGTGCGTGTGGGTAAACCGTGGCGCTGTCGAGCAGCTTGCCGGTGGCGTCGACCACGGCGATTTTGCAGCCGGTGCGCAAGCCAGGGTCCAGGCCCAGTGTGGCCCTTGGTCCAGCCGGGGCGGCGAGCAGCAGATCGTTAAGATTGCGGGCGAATACCGAGATGGCTTCGTTTTCAGCCTGTTCGCGCAGGTCGCTGAGCAAGTCGGTTTCAAGGTGGGTGTAAAGCTTGACCTTCCAGGTCCAGCGCACGACTTCGGCCAGCCATTTGTCCGCGGGGCGTGCTTGATTGCTGATGCCAAAGCGCTCGGCAATCATGCCTTCGCACGGGTGCATGGTGCCCGGCAGTTCGTCGCCTACTTTCAGGCTGGTACTGAGAATGCCTTCATTGCGGCCACGGAAAATGGCCAAGGCCCGGTGCGAAGGCATGCCCTTGAGCTTTTCATCGTGCTCGAAGTAATCGCGGAACTTGGCGCCCTCGGCTTCCTTGCCTGCAATCAGGCGGGCACTGATGGTCGCGTTGTCGCTCATGAAGCTACGCAGGCTGGCGAGCAGGGTCGCGTCTTCGGCGAAGCGTTCCATGAGGATGTACTTGGCGCCTTCGAGCACGGCCTTGGTGTCGGCAAAGCCTTTTTCAGCATCGATAAAACGCGCAGCTTCGTTTTCGGGTGTCAGGCCTGGGTCGTTAAAGAGCGCGTCGGCCAGTTCACCAATGCCAGCTTCCAGGGCAATCTGGCCTTTGGTGCGGCGTTTTTGCTTGTATGGCAAGTACAGGTCTTCAAGACGGGTCTTGGTGTCGGCCAGGCTGATTTCACGCTGCAACTCGGGGGTTAGCTTGCCTTGCTCTTCGATGCTGGCAAGGATGCTGGCACGGCGATCATCCAACTCGCGCAGGTAGCGCAGGCGCTCTTCCAGGTTACGCAGCTGGGTGTCATCCAGGCTGCCGGTCAATTCTTTACGGTAGCGCGCAATAAAGGGTACGGTCGAACCTTCATCCAGCAGCGCCACGGCGGCGGCAACCTGTTGCGGGCGTACGCCCAGTTCTTCGGCGATGCGGTTGTTGATGCTATCCATATATAAAAAACTACCCACACTGGAACGAAAAACCAGCCTCGCAAACGAGCGATCATCCGAAAAAAAACCGCTTGTTTGCGGCCATAAATTTTCAAATGCACCTTGCGGGCTAGACACTAAAGCGGCGCATTATAAACACCGTAATGGAGTGAACTGAGACCGTTCGGGGAAAAATCTGCTAACAATGGGTCGCAACAGATAATCTGGCGCTTGAGCCATAATGCTTGCATTGGAGACTATCCAGTGGTTATTACGCCTGCAAATAACGGCTGCGCCCGTGGCTGCAGGGGGTTATAAATGACTGGAACAGCGTCTCGGTCTAGGAGTTATACATGAGTGGCACTGCACCTGTGGTTGAAGGCGAAAAAATTCTGATTGTCGATGACGATGCCCGTCTTCGGCGCTTGCTTGAACGTTTCTTTGAAGAACAAGGCTATCGCGTGCGTGCGGTAGAGAATGTTGAGCAAATGGACCGTGTCCTGGCGCGCGAGTTGTTCAGCCTGCTGGTGCTTGACCTGATGCTGCCGGGCGAGGATGGCCTTTCTGCCTGCCGCCGCTTGCGCGAATCGAATAATCAAATGCCAATCATCATGCTTACCGCCAAGGGTGACGAAGCCAGCCGGATTCAAGGCCTGGAGCTGGGTGCGGACGATTACCTTGCCAAGCCATTCAATCCGCGCGAACTGCTGGCGCGGGTCAAGGCCGTGCTGCGTCGCCAGGCACCAGTGGTGCCGGGTGCGCCAGGTAGCGAAGAAGCCAATGTGACCTTTGGTGACTACGAGTTATCCCTGGCCACTCGCGAGCTGAAAAAGGGCGAAGAAGTACACATGCTGACCACCGGTGAGTTTGCCGTGCTCAAGGCCCTGGTACAGCACGCCCGCGAGCCGTTGACTCGTGACAAGCTGATGAACCTGGCCCGTGGCCGTGAGTGGGATGCGCTGGAACGTTCGATTGACGTACAGATTTCCCGCCTGCGCCGCTTGATCGAGCCTGACCCGTCCAAGCCACGCTATATCCAGACCGTCTGGGGCGTTGGCTATGTCTTCGTGCCGGACGGCAACAAGTCCTGATTGGCTGGCGATGCTGCTTGATTGAGACCGCATAAAGGCTGGGCGCTTCGGCGCCCGGTTGTCATTTCCCTGGCTTGAAAGTGACTGATGAAAGCACCCCTGTGGTTCCCACAAAGTTTCTTCGCACGCACCTTGTGGCTGGTGTTGATCGTCGTACTGTTCTCCAAAGCCTTGACCCTGGTTTATCTGTTGATGAACGAGGACATGCTGGTTGATCGTCAATACAGCCATGGCGCCGCGCTGACGCTTCGGGCCTATTGGGCTGCCGACCCGGAAGACCGTGATCGCATTGCCCAGGCCGCTGACCTCAAGCAAGTGCCCCGTAAGGTGGTGCCGGCGAGCGAGCAGCACTGGCCCTACAGCGAGATTTTCCAGCGCCAGATGCAGTCGGAGCTCGGCCCGGAGACTGAAGTGCGGGTGCGCGCCAAGAGCCCGCCCGCGTTGTGGGTGCATGCGCCGACCTTGGGCGAGGGCTGGATTCGCGTGCCCCTGTATCCACATCCATTGCGTAGCCAGCAGATCTGGAGCGTGCTCGGCTGGTTCCTGGGTATCGGCTTGCTTTCGACTGCGGCGGCGTGGATTTTCGTTCGCCAGCTGAGTGCGCCGCTCAAGGGCCTGGTGTTTGCCGCGCGGCAATTGGGTAAAGGTCGCAGCGTGCGCTTGCCGGTAAGTGATACGCCCAACGAGATGATGGAGGTGTATCGCGCCTTCAATCAGATGGCCGAGGATGTCGAGCAGGCGGCTCGCGAACGTGAGCTGATGCTCGCCGGGGTTTCCCATGATTTGCGCACGCCCTTGACGCGCCTGCGTTTGTCATTGGAGTTCCTGCAGAACGACTCGGAACTGACCGATGACATGGTCCGGGATATCGAGGACATGGATGCAATCCTCGACCAGTTCCTGGCCTTTATCCGCGATGGCCGTGACGAGCCTGTCGAAGCGCTTGATCTGCTGGCGCTGGTGCGTGAGGTGGTGGCGCCCTACAACCAGCAGCAAGAGAAGGTCCGGCTGTGCCTTGAGCCGGTGCCGGTGTTCCCGTTGCGGCGTATTTCGATCAAGCGCCTGCTGGCCAATCTGATCGAAAATGCGCTGCGTTACGGTGGCGATACCGCAGAGGTTGCGGTGTCAATGTCGGGCGACAGCAGCGCGCCTTATGTGGTGTTGAGCGTGCTTGATCGCGGCGTCGGGATCGATCCGTCCGAGCTCAACAGCATCACCAATCCCTTTATTCGTGGCGATCGGGCGCGTGGTGGCCAGGGGGCAGGGCTGGGCCTGGCGATCGTCAAGCGTATTGCCGCCTTGCACGGCGGCAGTGTTGAGTTGCGCAACCGTTCCGGCGGCGGGCTTGAGGCGCGTATCTGCCTGCCGCTAGGCCTGTTGCTGCCGCGCGATGCGGTCTGAACCAGCCAAGGCAGGATGTAAGCGTTAGGTGTCAAGACTGGGCCTGACCTCCAGCGCAGCGGCGGTCAGCCTTTGCCTTTGGTGCGAGTCAGGCGTGGGCTGCTGTTCTTTTCGAGGTATTGAATGATGATCCCGGCGACATCCTTGCCCGTGGTTGATTCAATGCCCTCAAGACCAGGCGAAGAATTGACCTCCATCACCAGCGGACCGTGATTGGAGCGCAGGATATCCACCCCGGCAACGCTGAGGCCCATGACCTTTGCGGCGCGAATCGCGGTCATGCGCTCTTCCGGGGTGATCTTGATCAGGCTGGCAGAGCCGCCGCGATGCAGGTTGGAGCGAAATTCGCCGGGCTTGGCCTGGCGTTTCATGGCGGCAATGACCTTGTCACCGACCACAAAGCAGCGAATGTCGGCACCGCCTGCCTCCTTGATATATTCCTGCACCATGATGTCTTGCTTGAGGCTCATGAAGGCCTCGATCACTGACTCGGCGGCTTTCTCCGTCTCGCACAGCACCACGCCGATGCCCTGGGTGCCTTCCAGTACCTTGATTACCAGCGGCGCGCCGTTGACCATGTGGATCAGGTCCGGGATGTCATCGGGGGAGTGGGCAAAACCTGTCACAGGCAGGCCTATGCCGCGCCGCGAGAGCAGTTGCAGCGAGCGCAGCTTGTCGCGCGAGCGGGCAATCGCCACGGACTCATTGAGGGGCACCACGCCCATCATTTCGAACTGGCGCAGTACCGCGCAGCCGTAGAACGTCACCGAGGCGCCTATCCGCGGGATCACCGCATCAAAACCTTCAAGTGGTGCGCCCCGATAGTGGATCTGCGGTTTATGGCTGGCGATATTCATGTAGGCGCGCAGGGTGTCGATAACCATCATTTCATGCCCTCGCTGCTGGCCGGCTTCGACCAGGCGACGGGTTGAGTAAAGTCGCGGGTTACGCGACAGCACAGCGATTTTCATTGAGCACCCGAGAGGTCGATAAGCGAAGGTTTGTCTTGTACGTAGGTGAGCGCCGGGTTGACCACCAGCTGGCCGGCAATCAGCGCCTTCGAGCCGAGTAGAACCCTGTAGCGCATGGTCTTGCGGCATGCGAGGGTAAATTCTATTGGCCACAACCGGTCGCCAAGTGACAGGTTGGTCCGGATCACATAGCGATTTTGCGTCTGGCCATTGGAGCTTTTAATCCGTTTAACTGTCACCAGAGGCGCTTCGCAGCGATGCCGGCTTTGCACCAGTGTGCCGATGTGCGCGGTAAAACGTACCCATTGCTCGCCGTCACGTTCAAAGGGCTGGATGTCCGAGGCATGCAGGGTCGAGGTGCTGGCGCCGGTATCGATTTTAGCGCGGATGCCGACCATTCCCAGGTCCGGGAGGTTGATCCACTCGCGTAAACCGATCACGTTTAAATGGTCAAATGTCTTCAATAGGGTACACCCACCTTAATTCCCGGCATTCTAGACAACTGCAGCAGGCAATATTCACAAAATATGGCTGAAATAATGAACGATAAAGATGACGACAAGGTTCGCCTGGACAAATGGCTCTGGGCTGCACGTTTTTTCAAGACCAGGGCCCTGGCCAAAGCGGCGATTGAAGGTGGCAAGGTCCATCATCGCGGTGAGCGCTGCAAACCCTCCAAGGAGCCCAAGGTTGGCGATGAACTGGTTATTCGCAGCGGCTTTGACGAGCGTACGATTATAGTCCAGCTATTGTCCGGCGTGCGTCGTGGGGCACCCGAGGCGCAAACCCTGTACCGTGAGACGCCAGAGAGTATTGAACGCCGCGAGCAGGCCGCCGCGCAACGAAAAGCCGGAGCCTTGGGCATGCAGACCGATGGCCGGCCGAGCAAGAAACAGCGCCGCCAGATTCATCAGTTTCGCGACAATCAGGATGGCTGAAGCTGCAAAACAGCTCGCTTTGCAGTGGCCGATAGACTTTTTTGTCGGCAATGATAGATAAGAGGCGCTTGGTCAGCTCGGCATTTGCGCCTAAAATCCACGGCCCGGTCACTTATTGTGAATTAGGCATGTCCGATTCTACTCAACGTTTTTTGTTCGACGACACCGATATTCGCGGTGAAATGGTCAGCCTGACTGACACCTACAGCCATGTCCTGGCCAAGCACCCGTATCCGCAACCTGTCGCCCAGCTGTTGGGCGAGCTGCTGGCGGCTGCCTCGCTGCTCATTGGTACCCTGAAGTTCGATGGCCTGCTTATCCTGCAGGCGCGCTCTTCCGGCGCAGTGCCTCTGTTGATGGTCGAGTGTTCCAGCGCCGGCGAGCTGCGTGGCATTGCTCGCTATGACGAAGCGCAAATCACGGCTGATGCCGGTTTGCGCGAACTGATGCCCGAAGGCATGCTGGCAATGACCATCGATCCGGCCAAGGGCCAACGCTACCAGGGTATTGTCGGTCTGGAAGGGGATAACCTGGCCGAGTGCTTCTCCAGCTATTTTGCGACATCCGAGCAGTTGCCGACCCGTTTCTGGCTGAGCGCCGATGGGCAACGCGCACGTGGCTTGTTGCTGCAGCAGTTGCCCGCCGACCGGATCAAGGACGCCGAAGGCCGTGAAGCCAGCTGGCAGCACATCTCGACCCTGGCCAATACCCTGAAGACCGAGGAATTGCTGGGCCTGGACAATGAAACTGTGTTGCACAGGCTGTATCACGAGGAGCCTCTGCGGGTATTCGAGCCACGCGCCTTGCAGTTCCGTTGCAGTTGCTCGCGTGAACGCTCAGCCAATGCGCTGGTCAGTCTAGGTCAGGAAGATGCCGTTCAATTGCTCGATGAGCATGAGGGCAATGTGGTGATCGACTGTCAGTTCTGTAATCAGCGTTACTCGTTTGACGCTGCAGATGTTGCCCAGCTCTTTGCAGGCGGCGGCAGTCAGTCGCCATCCAGCACCCGCCATTGAAGGCCATGCTGAAAACTTAGTGTGTTGAGCTGTTCGAGGCCGTCAATGCTGGGCCTCGACAGTGCCAAACATCAATAATGCGACTGTTTGGTCTGATCAGAGGCTGCACTTTTCAGTTTCTTTTCTGGCATAATCCGGCGCACTTTTTTCTATGTAGTAGCGTGTAAGGCCTACTACAACACGCACGAAGGAATCGGCCAGCCGGCCGACGGGGACTCACATGACGCAAGCCAATAACGCCGTGTACACCGACATCAGCGCCGCCCAACTGGTTGAAGAGGCCCTGCGTCGCAGTGAAGGCGAATTAGCCGATAACGGTTCACTGGTCGTTCGCACTGGTCACCGTACCGGTCGTTCGCCTGCTGATCGTTATATCGTTCAAGAGCCGAGCACCGAGTCGAAAATCGCCTGGGGCGCCATCAACCGTCCGTTCCCTGCCGACAAGTTCGACGCGCTGTGGGATCGCGTGCAGGCCTTCTCCGACGCTCAGGACAGCTTTGTCTCGCACGTCCATGTCGGTTCGGCCGAAGCCCACTACCTGCCGGTCAAGATGACTACCCAGACGGCTTGGCAAAATCTGTTTGGCCGCTGCCTGTTCATCAATCCTGAGCAGTACAACCCGGCTGGTCGTGATGAGTGGCAAGTACTCAACGTAGCCAACTTCGAGTGCGTGCCAGAGCGTGACGGCACCAACTCCGACGGCTGCGTGATTCTGAACTTCGCTGCCAAGAAAGTCCTGATCGCCGGCATGCGTTACGCTGGCGAAATGAAGAAAGCCATGTTCTCGGTGCAGAACTTCCTGCTTCCGGAAGCTGACGTGCTGCCAATGCATTGCGCGGCAAACATCGGCGAAGAAGGCGATGTAACCTTGTTCTTCGGTTTGTCCGGTACTGGCAAAACCACCTTGTCGGCTGACGAAAGCCGCTACCTGATTGGTGACGACGAGCACGGTTGGGGCAAGGGCGTTGTGTTCAACATCGAAGGTGGTTGCTACGCCAAGTGCATCGACCTTTCCGAGAAGAACGAGCCGGTCATCTGGAAAGCCATTCAGTTTGGTGCCGTGCTGGAAAACGTCGTACTCGACGAAAACCGCACTCCCAACTACGCCGATGACAGCCTGACGCAGAACAGCCGTGCGGCCTATCCGCTGGAGCTGATCGAGAAGCGCTCCGAGAAAAACCTCGGTGGCGAACCCAATGCCGTGATCTTCCTGACTTGCGACCTGACGGGTGTATTGCCGCCGGTGTCGATCCTGAACGAAGAGCAAGCGGCCTATCACTTCCTGTCTGGCTACACTGCCTTGGTGGGCTCGACCGAAATGGGTTCTGGCGGCGGCATCAAGTCGACATTCTCGACCTGCTTCGGTGCGCCGTTCTTCCCGCGTCCGGCAGGTGAGTATGCCGAGTTGCTGATCAAGCGCATCCGTGGCTTTGGCTCCAAGGTGTACCTGGTCAACACCGGCTGGACCGGTGGCGGTTATGGTGTTGGCAAGCGTTTCAACATCCCGACAACCCGTGGTGTTATCGCTGCGATCCAGAGCGGCGCGCTGATCGGCACTGAAACCGAGCACTTGCCAATCATCAACCTGAGCGTGCCCAAGTCGGTACCGGGCGTTGAAACCAACTTGCTCAGCCCGCGCAATACCTGGGCCGACAAGAACGCCTACGATGAAGCCGCAAAAGGCCTGGCCAAGCTGTTTATCGACAACTTCGCCAAGTTCGATGTGTCGGATGAAATCCGCAACGCAGGTCCGCAGCTCTAAGAGACCTTAGGCTGCAACTGCCGTATGGCCAAACACCCCGCGCTAGCCAGCCTAGCGCGGGGTGTTTTGTTTTCAGGTAATGGTGCTTGCATGCGACTGGCCAGTTTATGGCAGCGCATTCATCGAGGTGAGCTTGATTGCCCGGTGCAGGCTGTCGAAGTAGTTTGAAGTCATTACGCGCCCCGCGCGCCTGCTGATGGAGAGCGAACATGCCTGATTACAAAGCGCCAATGCGCGATATGCGTTTTTTGGTCGATGAAGTTTTTGATTTCCATACAAGCTACGCAGCGCTTGGCGCGACCGATGCCTCGCCGGATATGGTCAGCGCCATTCTTGAGGAAGGTGCAAAATTTTGCGAGCAAGTGCTGGCGCCGATCAACCGTTCTGGTGACGAGCAAGAATGCCAGTTCGACAACGGCGTAGTGACCACGCCCGAGGGGTTCAAAGAAGCCTTCGCCCTTTATGTAGAGGGGGGCTGGAATGGCTTGGCCGCGGACCCGGCGTATGGCGGGCAGGGCTTGCCGCATTCACTGGGGTTGATGATCAGTGAGATGGTTGGTGCCAGCAACACCTCGTGGGGCATGTACCCGGGGCTGACCCATGGCGCGATGTCGGCCATTCATGCTCACGGCAGTGAAGCGCAAAAGCAGACCTACCTGACCAAGCTTACCGAAGGCACCTGGACCGGTACCATGTGCCTGACCGAAGCCCATTGCGGCACGGATCTAGGCATCATCAAGACCCGCGCTGTGCCCCAGGCAGATGGCAGCTATTCGCTTACCGGTAGCAAGATCTTCATCTCGGCCGGTGAGCACGACATGAGCCAGAACATTGTCCATCTGGTGCTGGCCAAGCTGCCGGATGCACCCGCAGGCACTAAAGGGATTTCACTGTTTATTGTGCCGAAATTCCTCCCCGATCCGGCAACGGGCGAGGCGGGCGAGCGCAACGGTGTGTCGTGCGGTTCCATCGAACACAAGATGGGCATCAAGGCCTCGGCGACTTGCGTGATCAACTTTGACGGTGCTCGTGGCTTCTTGATCGGAGAGCTGAACAAGGGCCTGAACTGCATGTTCACCATGATGAACCATGCACGTTTGGGCACGGGCATGCAGGGCCTGTGCCTGGGTGAAGCCAGTTTCCAGGGCGCGATCAAATACGCCAACGAGCGGCTGCAAATGCGTTCGCTCACCGGGCCCAAGGCGCCGGAAAAGGCCGCTGACCCGATCATCGTCCATCCCGATGTACGCCGCATGCTGCTGACCATGAAGGCCTTCAATCAGGGCAATCGCGCCCTGGCCTACTTCACTGCACAGTTGCTCGACCAAGCGCACCGTGCGGACAGTGCCGAGGCACGTGAAGAAGCGGAGAACCTGCTGGCTTTACTGACACCTATTTGTAAGGCCTTTATGACCGAGACGGGTCTTGAGGTGACTAACCACGGCATGCAGGTGTTCGGCGGCCATGGGTTTATTCGCGAGTGGGGCATGGAGCAACTGGTACGTGACTGCCGCATCGCGCCTATCTATGAAGGCACCAACGGCATCCAGGCGCTGGACCTGCTTGGGCGCAAGGTCCTGGGCAGCCAGGGCAAGCTGTTGCGCGGCTTTACCAGGATCGTGCACAAGTTCTGCGAAGCGCAAGCCGCCAACCCGCAGTTCAGTACCTATGTCAGCCAATTGTCTGGCCTGAACAAGCAATGGGGTGAGTTGACCCAGCAGATTGGCATGGCCGCGATGAAGAATCCGGATGAAGTCGGCGCTGCTTCCATGGATTACCTGATGTTCTCAGGCTACGTCATCCTGGCGTACCTCTGGCTGCGCATGGCGCTGGTCGCCTCGGATAAGCTGGCCGCAGGCAGTGGCGATGCCGAGTTCTACCAAGCCAAGCTGGCAACCTGTGAGTTTTACTTCAAGCGCTTGTTGCCACGTACCGCCACGCACCTTGCTGCTGCCCAGGCAGGCAGTGATTGCATGATGAGCATGAGTGCTGAAAGCCTCGCATTCTGACCAGCGGCCGGCTGACCAAGACCTGCCATTTGGCAGGTCTTTTTATTTCAATAATATGCAAACGGTTTGTGAATTACTGGTCACAACTCGACCCTATGTGTCACCAATGTTGTTCGGGTACACTCCAAAGACTGTTGCGAATCTGTATTCAAGTTTTGAGGAATGACCATGGCGGACTACAAAGCTCCCCTGCGCGATATGCGTTTTGTACTTAACGAAGTTTTTGAAGTATCAAAGCTTTGGGCTCAGTTGCCGGCTTTGGCTGAAGTGGTTGATGAAGAAACCGCCAATGCAATCCTCGAAGAAGCAGGCAAGGTCACTGCCGGTATTATTGCCCCGCTCAACCGTAGCGGCGATGAAGAAGGCTGCAGCTGGAGCAACGGTGCGGTGAAAACCCCGGATGGCTTCCCGCAGGCCTATAAAACCTACGCCGAAGGCGGTTGGGTGGGTGTTGGTGGCGATGCCATGTTCGGCGGCATGGGCATGCCCAAGGTGATCTCGGCCCAGGTCGAGGAAATGGTCAACTCGGCCAACCTGTCGTTTGGCCTGTACCCTATGCTGACCGCAGGCGCTTGCCTGTCGATCAACGCCCACGCCAGCGAAGAGCTCAAGGAAAAGTACCTGCCAAACATGTATGCCGGCACCTGGGCAGGCTCCATGTGCCTGACCGAGCCGCATGCCGGTACTGACCTGGGCATTATCCGCACCAAGGCTGAGCCGCAGGCAGATGGCAGCTACAAAGTCAGCGGTACCAAGATCTTTATCACCGGCGGTGAACACGACCTGACCGAAAACATCATTCACCTGGTATTGGCCAAGCTGCCAGATGCGCCAGCGGGCCCGAAAGGCATCTCGCTGTTCCTGGTACCCAAGTTCATGGTCAACGCCGATGGCTCCCTGGGCGAAGCTAACAGCCTGTCCTGCGGTTCTATCGAGCACAAGATGGGGATCAAGGCTTCGGCAACCTGCGTGATGAACTTCGACGGCGCGACCGGCTACATCATTGATGCACCGAACCGTGGCCTGGCGGCAATGTTCACCATGATGAACTACGAACGTCTGGGAGTGGGTATCCAGGGCTTGTCGACCGGTGAGCGTTCTTACCAAAGCGCGATCGAATATGCGCGCGAGCGTATCCAGAGCCGTGCGCCGACTGGCCCGGTTGCAACGGACAAAGCCGCTGACCCCATTATCGTGCACCCTGATGTTCGGCGCATGTTGCTGACCATGAAGTCGCTGAACGAAGGCGGTCGTGCATTCTCCAGCTATGTTGCCATGCAACTCGATACCGCCAAGTTCAGCGAAGATCCGGCCACGCGCAAACGTGCCGAAGAGCTGGTTGCTCTGCTGACGCCCGTGGCCAAAGCCTTCCTCACCGACGTCGGGCTGGAGACTACAATCCACGGCCAGCAGATTTTCGGTGGTCATGGTTTTATACGTGAGTGGGGCCAGGAGCAGTTGGTTCGTGACTGCCGTATCACCCAGATCTACGAAGGCACCAATGGTATCCAGGCGCTTGACCTGGTTGGCCGCAAGGTGATCGGCAGTGGCGGGGCGTTCTACAAGCACTTCGCTGACGAAATCAAAGCCTTCACCGATTCGGCCGACTCCTCGCTGTCCGAGTTTGTTGAGCCGCTCAAAGGTGCAATCAGCATTCTTGAACAGATGACCGCGGACTTGCTGGAGCGCGCCAAGAGCAATCCGAATGAGATCGGTGCGGCTTCGGTCGAGTACCTGCATGCCTTTGGCTACACCGCCTATGCCTACATGTGGGCGCTGATGGCGCGCACGGCATTGGCCAAGCAGGGTGAAGATGACTTCTATGCAAGCAAGCTCGGCACAGCGCGCTTCTACTTTGCCCGTATCTTGCCACGCATTCATTCCTTGAGTGCTTCGGTCAAGGCCGGTAGCGAAAGCTTGTATCTGCTTGACGCTGCGCAGTTCTAAGCAGTCGCTTCGGCACTAAAAAACCCGCTTCGGCGGGTTTTTTAGTGCTGGAAAATCAGTTGTTGCTGATTCGCTCGGCCAACGATGGATCGTCAATAAAGCGGTTGCGGATGCCTTGCAGCTCGGCGATTTTATCGTTGCGGGCTTTCTCGGCGGTATCGGGCGGGTCGATCTGGTTCCATTTCTTGTACATTTGCACCGGGCCAATAATTGGCAAGTCGTATTCGCTGGCCATATAGAAAATTGCCCGGGCAATGTTGCCCTTGGCGTCATCGCGAGGTTCAACCAACTGAAAGGTTGCCTGCATCTGGCAGCCAATGTCGGCCAGCTTGTTCGCCGCGTTGTCATCCAGTTCCCCGAACTGTGCGTTGCGTCGAACCAGTTCGGCGCGGGCAAGTGCCGGGTAGAGGTTATGCAAGTCGGCCTTCATGTAGGGGTAGCGTGGGTTGACCACCGCACATTGGTTGTCGGTGGTACAGCGCAGGGCGCGCTTTAGCTGCTTGCCGTTGTAGACCTCGCTAAGCGTCAGCAAGCCGCTTTGCTGGTCGAATGCCTGGCCGCAATAGAGGGTTGCGCCGCCGTTTGCGTAAACAGTCTTCCACAGCAGCTGTTCGGCGCTCTTGTGGTCAGCCGTTTGTGTTTGTCCCCCGGTCGGGCCTGCGAGGCTGGTAATGCAGGCCAGGCTGGAAAACGCGAACAGGATCAGTGGTTTTAGAGATGGCATGGCAGTTGGCGTTAGTCTGATTGTTTTATGTAAATGTGAGCAAAATCGCAGAAGAACGCAAGCCGATCAAACGCTTGGTTGGTTTTATATAGCGAAATGCTTACAAGCAGCGTCATGTTTTAGCCCTGTTGCCTATAACGGCAATAGCCTAAATTAGATCGCGTGGACGTAGTGCAGGAAGCACGTATTACTATCATGGATACGATGGAATGCCTGCCAGGATGGCAAGCAGGTCAAGGAAGATCGGATACAGTCTGCATGAACCTCGCTTTTAAAGCGGGGTTTTCTTTTTTCCGGGGTTTGCTTTTTGCAAGCTCCAGCCCCTTTGTCCTGGGGGCGCCGCAACAATAGCGGCGCACCTCTTTACTCAGGCCTTGTGGTGCAGTTCGACCCACTTTGCATAGGCGTCGATAAACTTTTGCAGGAAAGGTTTGACGCTGTCGCTGAGCTGGCCGTTGTCGTCGAAGAAACTGCCGGCACCGCCCAGATAGGCTTCTGGTTGCTGCATCATTTGCACATTGAGAAATACCATTGACTGGCGCAGGTGATGGTTGGCGCCAAAGCCGCCAACGGCGCCCGGCGATGCGCTTAGCACCGCACCTGGCTTGTCACTGAATACACTCTGGCCGTAAGGACGCGAGCCCACATCAATAGCGTTCTTCATTGGGGCAGGCACCGAGCGGTTGTACTCGGGAGTGACGAACAGCAGTGCGTCGGTTGCCTTAACTTGATTGCGAAACTCGGTGTAGGCGTCCGGTGCGGGTTCGACATCGATGTCTTCGTTGTACAGCGGCAAGGCTCCGATTTCGATGATCTTCAACTGTAATGACGGGGGAGCCAGATCAGCCAGGGCCAGTGCAAGTTTGCGATTGATCGAAGCTTTGCGCAGGCTGCCGACCAAGACGGCGACGGTGTATTGCTTGCTCATAAATGCTCTCTCTGCTGATTAATGGAAACGCAGCTCTACGGATGCGGTAGAACAGACTATAGCTACAAAAGCTTGACAGTCGTATTTCGCAAAGGTTTGAACCTAAGCAGAAAAGGGCGGAACCTGTTGTGCAATTGTCATTAATTGTGTGGATATTCAAATTACAAAAAAACTTCGCCTCAGGATACAGCCTGGGGTTTTGCACGTTTTTTTAGCTGAACTGCCTCCTGAGCTCTAACCCATGAAGCCTTCAAGGAGAACACCATGAATACCTACAGGCTCACCCACTTTGATTTGTTCGACCCGGCACAGCAGCTAGAAGCTGAAGAATGCCCGGGCCAATTGTTGGCGTTTGACACAATCGCGAAGCAAGAAACCGCAGCCGTGGAAAGGCCCGGTATCCATCAGAAAATTGCTGGGGTCATTACCCTGGTCGAGCAGCTAAATCGCCAATTGGGCGGTACTGCAAGACAGTCCAAAGCGGTAAATCGCTTGCAGCCTTAACCTGGTCCGGAGGTATATGCGGCGCCGGTTTCAGCCACTGTTTGCTGGACGCCGTTGCCAGGGATGGCGCTGAGTAAACACACACAGGCTGAACTGTCGGGGCAATGACGAGTCAAAATTTACGTACCCAATGCCGGGGCATCCACAAAGGAGCTTTTCAATGGATCTGATCCGAATTTTGATCGCCATTTTGTTACCGCCACTTGGTGTTTTCCTGCAAGTCGGCCTGGGAGGCGCTTTCTGGCTGAATATCCTGTTGACCTTGTGCGGTTACATTCCAGGTATCGTTCACGCCGTCTGGATTATTGCCAAGCGTTGAGTGCAGCGCCTGACGCCGCACTTGATGTGCGGCGTTGGAGAGTCATCCAACACCCTGCGAAGACGAAGTTCTCGCAGGGTGTTTTCATTTCTGGGCCTGAACCACATCAGGGCATTCACTCTGCGAGTGGATCAGGCCAGGCTGGCAAGGCCCGGTGGGCGCGCTGCTAATCCTCAAGCCAGCGTTGCTTTCAGGCCCATGGCACCTTCGGCGAACAGCCTGGCGTCCATCAGCTTGGGGTTGCGTACAATGGGGGCGAATGCCATGCGCTGCAATATATCGCGCTGCAGGTCTACACCGGGGGCTATTTCTATCAGCTCCAGGCCCTGCGCTGTGAGTTGGAACACGCAGCGCTCGGTAACGTACAGCACAGGTTGTCCGCGCTCGGTAGCGTGCTGCCCGGAGAATGTACGGTGCTCGACCTGTTCGACGAACTTGCACATATCGCCGTCCTGATTGATTTTCAGTTGCCCATCGACAATCTGGATATCCTGCTTGCCCGCACTAAAGGTGCCGACAAATACCACACGCTTGGCGTTCTGGCTGATATTGATAAAACCGCCAGCACCCGCCAGGCGACTGCCAAACCTGGATACGTTGAGATTGCCTTCAACATCGGCCTGGGCAAGTCCGAGAACAGCCAGGTCAAGCCCGCCGCCATCGTAGAAGTCGAATTGATAAGGCTGGTCGAGCAATGCGCTGTGATTGCTCGCGGCGCCAAAATCCAGTCCTGATGCAGGGACGCCACCAATCACGCCGGGCTCAGCCGTGAGCGTGAGCATATCTATCATGCCTTCCTCGGCTGCAACGGCCGCAACACCCTCGGGCATGCCAATACCGAGATTGACCACGGCGCCAGATGACAACTCCATGGCCGCGCGCCTGGCAATCAGCTTGCGTATCTCAAGTGGCATGGGCGCGAGGCTGTCGAAGGGGACGCGTGTTTCGGCGGAGAATGCCGGGTTATAAGCTGTGGCAAAGGTCTGTTGATGGTTTTCTGGTTGAGCGACCACGATGCAATCGACCAGGATTCCAGGAATCTTCACATCTCGCGGATTGAGCGTGGCGCTTTCAACCATACGCTCGACCTGTGCAATGACCAGGCCGCCGCTGTTGTGCGCAGCCATGGCGATGGCCAGGCTTTCAATGGTCAGGGCTTCGCGTTCAAAACTGAGGTTTCCTTCGGTGTCGGCGCTGGTTGCACGGACGATGCCGACATCAATCGGGAAGGTCGGGTAAAACAAATAATCCTGGCCATCGATTGGCATCTTGCGCACCAGCTCGGCCTGGGTACGCTGGTTGAGTTTGCCGCCGCCAAAGTCCGGGTCGACAAAGGTGCCCAGGCCGACCTTGGACAGTTGCCCGGGTTTGCCGGCTGCGATGTCGCGGAACAGTTGCGAGATTACTCCTTGCGGCAGGTTGTAGGCTTCGATGAGGTTATCCACCGCGAGCTTCTGCAAGCCTGGCACCAGGCCCCAATGGCCACCGATAACCCGACGCACAAGCCCCTGGTGGGCAAGGTGGTTGAGGCCACGTTGCTTGCCGTCACCTTGACCTGCGGCGTACACCAATGTCAGGTCGCGCGGGCTTTGCTCCTGTTGAAAACGCTGTTCCAGGGCGATGGCGATTTCTTCGGCAAACCCGATGCCGACGAATCCGCCCGTGGCGATATTGCTGTTATCGGTTATGCGCGCCACTGCCGCGGCTGCGCTCATGACTTTACTCATGGCGAATACTCGAAAACTAAGGAAGTCCAAGACTGGCGTGAACCAAGCATGCCGAGGTCGAAAACCCCGGCATGCTTGTGGTTTAAAAACTACCGAACAGGGTGCCGAGGGTAATGACCACCGCCAATGCAAGCATTGGAAAGGCCACGGTATTGACGAAGATGAACTTGTACGACTCGCGGTGAGTGAGCTTGCAGATCGCCAGCAAGGAGATGACCGCACCGTTATGTGGCAAGGTATCCATGCAGCCCGAGGCCATTGCCGCGACGCGGTGTAAGAGCTCCGGGCTGATACCCGCTGAAGTGGCCAGTGTCATGTACTGCTCACCGAGCGTTTTAAGGGCGATGGACATGCCGCCGGATGCCGAGCCAGTAATACCGGCCAGGATATTCACCGCCACCGCTTCGGAGATCAGCGGGTTATCGGAGACGCCCAAGACCAGGTCGCGGATCACCACGAAGCCTGCCAGGGAAGCGATGACCGTGCCATAACCGACTTCGGCAGCAGTATTCAAAATCGGCAGCATTGAGCCAAACGAGCCCTCGTTGACGGTTTTCTTGAGGTCCATCCAGCGCTTCCAGTGCAGCACAATCAACAGCAGAACCGCGACGGCCAGGGCCACGATAATCGCCCAGATACCAATCAGGGATTTAGCGTCAGACAAACCGCCAAATTCAGGCTTGGCCAGGTAGCTGGCATCGATATTTGGCAAGATTTGCTTGGCCATCAGGAAGTTCAGGCCAATCACCAGCAGTATGGGCAGCAGTGCCAGCCAGAAGCTAGGCGTGTAGGCGTGCGTTTCCAGAACCGGGTCATCCTGATGTTCGCCATAGCCTTCGCCGGCTGCCTTGAGTTTGCGCGCTTGGGAGGTCAGCCACCAGGTTCCCAGGCCAAACATGATGGAGCCGGCAATAATGCCAAGCCCTGGCGCGGCAAAGGCGTCGGTGCCAAAGAAGGGGTTGGGAATCGCATTCTGGATGGCCGGAGTGCCGGGCAGCGCGGTCATGGTAAAGGTAAATGAACCCAGGGCAATCGCGCCCGGGATCAAGCGCTTGGGAATACCCGCCTCGCGAAACAGGGCGGCGCCAATTGGATACACGGCGAATGCCACCACGAACAATGAGACGCCGCCGTAAGTGAGAATGCCGCAGGCCAGCACAATGGCCAGAATGGCGCGCTCGCTGCCAACTTTAGCGACGATGCCATGGGCAATGGCGCGAGCAGACCCCGAGTCGTCCATTAACTTGCCGAATAATGCCCCAAGCAGGAATAACGGGAAGAACTGGATGACGTAGCCGCCCATGGCCTTCATGAATACTTGGGTGTAGGTGGGCAGCAGCATGCTGGCTTCGCCGGAAAACAGCAGCGCCAGCAGGGCAAGCAACGGGGCGAGAATCAGCACATTGATGCCGCGATAAGCGAGGTACATCAACAGTGCGAGTGAAATCAGAATACCGAGGGTACCCATAGGTCATTCCTTTTTGTTGTTGTTTTAGGCGCCGCTCTAGTTGGCGGGCCGGCTAAAGCTGTGCGTCACAGACAGGCATACGCACATCTGGGTTTACTAGAGCGAAAGCTGTGCCAAGTGGTTCAAGACTTTAGTTGTATTGAGGCGAAAGGCCCGAAGAACGGGCCTTTCCGGCATCAATGAGCGGTAGGATTGGATTTAAAGACGAGAGCGGTACTGTCTATTAAATTGGACATGTATGATTTTTTGGAGCGGTTGGCGATTAAGGTGTCTAGTTTTCTAGACATTAAACATTCACCGTTCAGCCCAGTCAGCGCTCGGCCAGGCCGTGCTGTTGCAGCTTGTTGTAGAGGCTGGCACGGGATATTCCCAGCTGGATGGCCGCTTGCCTGCGGTTGCCGGAGCAGGCGGCAAGGGCCACCTGCAAGGCTTGGCGTTCTGCCTGTGCAAGGCTGTGGGCCAGTGGGGGCGCTTGATGCTCGTGCGCTGGCGGTGTCGATTGGGCTGGTACATCGGCCAGCACAGAGAGGCTCGGAGCGGATGAACTGAGCAGCGGTTGGATCAACTGTGCATCGAGCAGGGTGCCTTCAGCCGCGAGCTGCACCCGTTCCAGCAAGTTGCGCAATTCACGGACATTGCCCGGCCATAACTGCCTGGTCAACAGTTGTAGGGCGCCATCGCTAAGCTCCATGGGTGCCTGCCCCGAACGATTGGCGATGTCATCGAGCAGATGTTCGACCAGCGCAGGAATGTCTTCACGACGCTCACGCAGCGCCGGCACATTCAGGCTCAGTACATTGAGGCGGTAATACAGGTCGTCACGGAACTGCCCATTGGCGACCTTGGCTTCCAGGTCGATATGGGTGGCCGCAATCACCCTTACGCTCAAGGGTTTCACCTGGTTCGAGCCCAGCGGCTCCACTTCCTGCTCTTGCAGCACACGCAGCAGCTTGGCCTGTAGCGGCATGGGCAAATCGCCTATTTCATCGAGAAACAAGGTGCCGCCATCGGCCAGTTCGAACTTGCCAATGCGCGCTTTGCGATCAGCGCCGGTGTAGGCCCCGGGAGCTGTACCAAATAGCTCGGCCTCGACCAGCGTTTCCGGAATAGCCGCGACATTGACTGCAACAAAGGCACCGTTTGCCCTTGGCGATAGGTTGTGAATGCCCTGGGCCAGCAATTCCTTGCCGGTGCCGGTTTCGCCACGCAGCAATACAGTTGCATCCAGTTGCGCGGCACGCCGGGCCTGACGTTTGACTTCGCTGGCCGCGTGGCTGGCACCAATAAAACCGGCGATGGTGTAGCGCGCACGCCGGGCCTTGGCCAGCTCATGCTGAGTGGCGAGCAACTGGTTTTGCAGGCTGTTGTATTTGGCCATCAAGGGCTTCAAGTGCCGGGCGCGGTCAAACAGCACGAAGCCAAGTGCGCCGACCATGGTGCCGTCCTCGTCGCGTAACGGAATTCGCGTGACGACAAAGTGCTCATCCCCAAAGGCCATCAGATCCAACATGCTTGGCTGGCCGCTCTCTACCACTTCACGCAACTTGCTGGCAGGCAAGACGTCTTCGATGTCCTTGCCCAGGACGCTGCGGACATCGCTTATGCCCACCTTTTGGGCGTACTTGTCGTTTATCCAGACAATTCGCGCCTGGCGGTTAACCGCAATGGTGCCTTCGCACTGCGCATTGAGGTGATCGAACAATAGTGGCATGGCCACGGCGCGAAAGCGCTCGGGTGAGACGCCGACGATCAAGCCATCGTGGTCGAGGTCTTCGCGGGAAATAGTCATCGCCGGCAGCATCCTGAAAAGCAATCGGGCGATTATGGCCAGCGCCAAGGCCTGTTGTCCAAAGCAGGCGCATCATGCCTTTTGATAATGGCACTTTATGCGGGCATTTGAGATAGTTAGTAGGCTATGCGCTAGCCGCTGGCGAGCCGTTCGTGACTCACAAGGTCAAACGAGCGGTTTCAACGCATAAATGCGTGCATTTGGTGCCGACCCGGCACACCCAGGCGACTCATCCGCTCGCCGCTGGATCTGCCGAACACAGTTTTGAATGCTGTGATCGAGCCTTGAGCCTTACTAAATAAAAAAACGATATCGATCCACATCAAGGATGCCCGATGAAATTTCCCCGTTGCTTTACGCTGCTGGCAACTGCCGCTGCCTTGTCCGTAGCCATGACTGCCCAGGCGCGCGAATACTCAGTTTCAACCGTCCTCTCGGATGCATTTCCGTGGGGACAGGCTGCGCAGAAATGGGCAGACCTGGTCAAGGAACGCTCTGAAGGACGCATCACCCTGCGGGTCTATCCGAACGCTCAACTGGTTGCCGGCGACCAGACCAAGGAGTTTTCGGCCATGCGCTCCGGGCTGATTGATATGGCGGTTGGCTCGACCATCAACTGGTCGCCACAGGTGCCGGAACTCAATCTGTTCTCGGTTCCCTTCCTGATGAAGGATAACGCCGACCTGGATGCCATTACCCAGGGCGAGGCGGGCAAGCTGGCCTTCGCTGCTATCGAGAAGCGCGGCATCATGCCCTTGGCCTGGGGCGAGAACGGCTTTCGTGAACTGTCCAACTCGGTCAAGCCTCTGCGTGCACCGGCTGATCTTGCTGGCTTGAAAATCCGGGTAGTGGGTTCGCCCTTGTTCCAGGATACCTTCACTGCGCTGGGCGCCAATCCAACGCAAATGAGCTGGTCAGATGCCAAGCCAGCATTGACCACTGGTGCGGTTGATGGCCAGGAAAACCCGATCTCGGTGTTCGACGTCGCGCGGGTTGATCAGGTGGGTCAAAAGTACCTGACGCTTTGGCACTACATGGCTGATCCCCTGATCTTTGCGGTCAACCAGCGGGTCTGGAAAGGCCTGCCTGAAGCCGATCGCGAACTGCTGAGCCAAGCTGCTCTGGATGCTGGCAAGTGGGAGATCGAGCTGTCGCGTGGCCAGCAGGCACAACGCTTGGCTGATATCCGTTCGCGCGGTGTGGAAGTGGTGGAGCTTAGTGATGCCGAGCGCAGCGCGTTCGTTGAGGCCACGCAAAGCGTCAAGCAAAGCTGGGCGCCGAAAATTGGCCCGCAGTTGATGAAGGCTGCCGAAGACGCCATCGCCAAACCCTGATCCTGTGTGACCCGCAAGCCCGGGGCTTGTGGGTGTTTTGAGGTGTATATGAATAAACAACCGGACGCACGCCTGGAGCGTGCGCTGGCGACGCTGGCGCTGGTCATCATCAGCCTGATCAGCCTGGCTAACGTAGTAGTGCGCTATTTCACCAATGCATCCTTTGCATTCACTGAAGAGTTTTCGGTGTTCTTGCTGGTTATCCTGACCTTCGCCGGTGCGTCAGCTGCATTGCGCCGTAATCGGCATATTCGCATTGGCATGCTCGAACGCATGTTTCCGGCACTGCGCACACCTTTGATTGTGTTGCAGTGGCTGGCGGCGGTGACAGTACTGGGCTTGATTGTCTGGTATGGCGGTCAATTCGCGCTTGAGGAATACCAATGGGATTCTGAATCGCCAGGCTTGGGCTTGCCCAACTGGTGGTACGTGGTGTGGTTGCCATTGCTGGCCCTGTTGATGTTGTTCCGACTGACCCAGATGACCCTTGATCGACTGCGCGGGAGACTCAGCGATGAGCCCTGACCTGTGGTTGATTGTCAGCTTTATCGGCTTATTGGTACTTGGCGTCCCTGTTGCGTTTGCCCTGGGCCTGTCCGGCGCTATCGGCATAGTGGCCGGGCTCTCCCCGGACATGCTGGCGACCCTGGGCACCAACACCTATAACGGTGTCGCCAAATACCCGCTGATTGCTATCCCGTTGTTTATCCTCACCGGCCTGGTGTTTGAAAAGGCCGGTGTGGCCCTGCGCCTGGTGCGCTTTGCCCAGGCGCTCATCGGGCCACGTCATGGCGGCCTGGCGCTGGTTGCGATCCTGGTCTGCCTGATCATGGGCGGCATGAGCGGCTCCGGTCCGGCCGATGCCGCGGCCGTGGCCATGGTGATGTTGCCGAGCATGACCAAGGCCGGATACCCAAAACCCTTTTCTGCAACGCTGATTGCGGCGTCCGCCTCCACTGCGATTCTAATTCCGCCTTCGATTGCCTTGATACTCTATTCAATAGTGGTCCCGGGCGTGGACTTGCGTGCGCTGTTTGCTGCCGGCCTGTTCCCTGGAATCATTGCGGGTCTGGTGTTGCTGCTGCCCGCATGGTTGCTGTCGCGCCATTACGGCTGGGAGTCACCGGATAGTGCGGAGCGTCCTCCGGTATGGATGAGTTTTAAACAGGTCCTGCCTGCCTTGTTTGCTCCGGTCATCATCCTGGGAGGCCTGCGCAGCGGGCTGTTCACGCCGACCGAAGCCGCCGTGGTGGGCGTTGCCTATGGCGTGGCGATTGGCTTGTTTATCACCCGTGATCTCGACTGGCGCAGCCTGTGGAAACTATGCGGCGAAGCCGCGATGATCTCTGGCGTAGTGATGCTGATCATTGCCCTGGCCGGTATATTCGCCTGGGCAGGAACCATGCTCGGTACATTCCGTCATTTGGCTGAATGGCTGATCTCGCTGTCGGACAACAGCACGGTGTTGCTGATACTGGTGATGGTGGCGGTATTGCTCGCGGGGATGTTGCTTGATGCAATATCGATCTACCTCATCCTGATGCCAATCCTGATTCCGGTCATGCAGCATTTTGGCTGGAACCCGGTGTGGTTCGGTATTCTGCTGGCCATGAACATTGCTATCGGCCAGTTCACCCCACCTGTTGCGATCAACCTCATGGTGACGGCTGAGGTGGCCAAGATACGCCTGGAACAAACCGTGGGTTGGGCACTGTTATTCGTATTGGTGATGGGCAGCGCGCTGGTGCTGGTCGCTGTATTCCCGGAAATTGCACTCTGGCTGCCGCGTGTATTGGGCTATGCGGTCTGACGGCCAGGCCTCGCGCTTTCAGCCCTGAGAAGCGCGAGGCCTGGGGCCGCTCAAGCCTCTGCAGTTACTTGCAAGATGCACTCAATACTCTTTAATTAGGCTGCATGCAGGGAGAGGTTCCATGGATATTGGAGCCTCTGCTTAATTAATTTCTCTGCGCGAGGGCTATCAACGCCATGGGCTTGTATAGTGGCAATTGTTCACTATGGTGCTATTGCAGTGCTATAACTGGATAAGAAGTTACCCACGCGGTCAGGATAATAGGATGTCACTGTTGCGCCCCCAGCACCGCATTAACGACGAGCTAATCGCTTCGGGTATCGAAGACGCCAGCAAGCGTACATTGATGCGGATTATTTTGATCGCGACTGGCATTACGCTAAGTGGCTTTGCGGTCTTGCAGTTCCTTTCCGGCAATCACCTGTTCGCTCTGTTCGAACTCTGCGCCTCGGTGCTACTGGTGTTGGGCGGCTGGCGGATTGTCTATACCCGGCACCTGACTCCCTGGGTGTACCTCTACGTCCTGCCGACCGCATGTTTTCTGGTCTACATCATCGTCATGCCGCAAGCCTCGGCGACTGCATTCGTATGGATCTACATGATTCCATTGCTCAGTTATCTCTTGCTTGGCCGGGCCCGGGGGTTTCTGGTCGCGGTGCCCTTCATGGTGGTGTCGACGCTCTTGTACTTCCAGCAGCATCGCTACGATTTGGATGCCGAAGGCTTGATCGATGTAGGCAATGCTATCCTTTGCGGCCTGTTGACCATCGCCTTTGTGCATATCTACGAGACCCTGCGTGCGCAAGCCTATCGTCAGCTTGAGCGGCTGGCGCAGACCGATGCCTTGACCGGGGTCGACAGTCGCGGTTGCTTCCAGCAGGCGCTGGAACGCAGTATCCAGGAAGCCGAGCGCAGCAATCTGGCTGTGGTTCTGGTGATCCTCGATGTCGACCATTTCAAGCAAGTGAATGATCAGTGGGGCCACGTGGCCGGTGACATGGCGCTCAAACACCTGTGCTCGTCAATCTTGAAGCGTTTGCGCGCCACTGACAGCATGGGCCGGCTGGGGGGCGAAGAGTTTGGCCTGCTGCTGCGAAATACCGATCTCAAAGGTGCCAAGCCTCTGGTCGAAGACTTGCGCAAACAACTGGCCAGCTCGCCCTTGCTCTACGGCAAGCAGCAGATTCAACTCTCGGCAACCTTTGGCGTGGCTGAATGGCCAAGCGATGGGCGCAGTGTCGACGAACTCTATCGCTGTGCAGACCGACGCCTGTATTACGGCAAACAGCAGGGGCGTAACCAGCTGGTGACGGCGGATGAGGCTGGGGTAAAGGCAGATCTGGTCGGCGGTGCCAGCGCCTGAGCCTGGTCGGTTGAGAGCCTGCCAGGCAACTGGTTATTGAGCTGTTTGCCCAGTAGCTGTCGATTGGCTAAATACCAGTGCCTTCAAACCACTGTCTGGGTCAATGTCGGCAAATTCCGGCGGGTTGGCCAGGCGCTGCTCGAACCGCAAGCCCGGTGCATCATTGGCCATGCCATCAATCAGGAACTGCGGACCGACATCAGGGTCGTTGACGCAGGCCAGCACCAGGCCCTGCTCGGTCAGCAGCGTTGGCAGGCGGCGGATGATGCGCTGGTAATCCTTGCTCAAGGCAAAGCTGCCTTTCTGGAAGGACGGCGGATCGATAATGATCAAGTCATAGGGGCCGAGCTTGCTGACCTTGCCCCAGGACTTGAACAGCTCGTGTCCGAGGAAGCTTACCCGGCTCATGTCATGCTGGTTAAGGCGGTGATTGTCGCGGCCACGACTCAAGGCGGCACGCGCCATATCCAGGTTGACCACATGCTCGGCGCCACCTGCGATTGCCGCCAGGGAAAACCCGCAGGTGTAGGCGAATAGATTCAACACCCGCTTGCCTTGTGCATGTTCGCGTACCCATTGGCGGCCCAGGCGCATGTCGAGAAACAAGCCGTTGTTTTGTTTCTTGCCCAGGTCGAGCAGGTAGTTCAGGCCGTCTTCACTGATCACACGTTCATCAACCATCTCGCCATGAAGCACCTCCATGCTGCTGTCCTGCAGGTAGCGATGGTGCAGCAGCAACGTCTGCGCCTGGCTGGCCTGCCAGGCCGTCGATTGGGTCAGTTGCATCAGCATCTGTTTCAGGGCTGTAAGCTCGCCTGCCTCGGGCTCGCGGAACAGCGACACCAATAGAACGCCTTGCAGCCAGTCAGCGGTGACGTGCTCAAGCCCCGCCCAGAGGCGACCGCGACCATGGAACAGGCGGCGTGTTTCAGCAGGAACATGGTTGAGGGCTTCGGTCAGCTGGATGCTGAGGGTGTTCAGGGCTGCAGGATTCATAAATCACGACGTTTGCAAAGTTGCCCGCCATTTTAAATGGCAAGTCTCTGATCGGGTTGGAAAATTTCAAGCGCAGTTGTGATGCCCTGTAACCATGGGTTGTCGAGGCGCCTTAGGCTTGTCGTTAAATGACAACTGGCTGACAGGAAATGACAATTAGTCCGAAAAGGGGAGTGCGATTATTCAGGTCAAATAACAAGTAAATCCCTACGAGGGGAGATTCAACATATGCGCAATCATCTAATTGCACTGTCGCTTGTGAGTATTTTCCTGGGTAGCGCCTGGGCCATAAAAACAGATGTCCAGGCTAAAAAACCTGTAAGCCCCAGCGTTAGCATCGCCCAGGTTTTCAGCAGCCACTGATAGCGCTTTCTCTCCAGGCAGCACAGGCGACTTAGCATAAGCGGTGATTTCCGCTTGTCGCCATGGCGCAATCGCGCTGCAGATGTGAGCTGCCTCGTCATCCCCATTTCAACTTTGCTGCTTCACAATCCTACCCGGCGTCTGGATGGCTACGCGTGCTGATTCAAAGTTGACTCACAGTCCCTTACAGGCTGCACAGGTGGCGATAAACCATCGGGTGCAGCCTGTATTCGTGCAGGGTCGGTAAGCGTTATGCGTTCGGACGAATCATGACCTTGATTTGATCTTGTGGCGTGGCCAGTTGCTCGAAAGCATCGGCGATTTGCGAGAGCGGTACATCGTCAGTGATCATCGCACTGGCATCGAGCTCACCTTCGGCCAAATGGTGCAGGGTTTGGGCAAACTCCTCGGCCGAATAGAAGCTGGCAAAGCCCAGGTTCAACTCTTTCATCACTGGGAACACCGGTTCAATCTGGTCTGCCTGCATGCACAACCCGACAACCATGATGCGTGCGCCATACACGGCCCCAGCCATGACCTGCTGGATCATGCCAGGCACGCCTACACATTCGAAAATCACCGAAGGACGACGCCCTGTTCCGCCGAGCATTGGCGATATGGCGCCGAACAGCTCAGCATCATCGGTCTTGGCGGCTTGCTCCCAGGCTTCGTACGGCGACTGCTGGCGCGGATCGACCACCACATCGGCGCCGAGTTTTTTCGCCTGGGCCAGGCGTCCGGCAGAGAAGTCAGCCGCAACAATGGGTTCGATGCCACGCATTTTCAGCACGGCGATAATGGCCAGGCCGATAGGGCCACAACCGACGACAAGGGGGACGTCGCGCTGCGTGATCTTGGCCTGGTTAACGGCATGAAGTGCTACCGCCATGGGTTCGGTGAGTGCCGCCATTTCACTGCTCAAGCCATTGGGGACAGCAAAGGCCATACGGCTGTCGATGGTCATGCGTTGTGCAAAGCCGCCCGGAATATCGGTGGGGGCTGAACCAATAAAGACCATGCCGTCTTCTCGCGCTAGAAATGGCAAGGCTACAACCCGGTCGCCGCTCTTAAAGCGTGAGTCGCCCTTGAGCGGTTCAAGAACCTCCGCACAAAATTCATGGCCAAGGGAAATTGGCTTGCTGGGATCAACAATGGCCTTGCCCAAGGCGCGCAGGCTGGAGTCACTCATTTCCCTGGCATTATGAACGCAATGCAAATCCGAGCCGCAAACGCCGCAGACCAATGAGCTGACAAGCAACTCGTGGGCCTTGGGGATTGGCTCGGCAACATCCTCGATCCTGAGCGTTTTATCTATAACTACTGCGGCTTTCATGGCAGTTCCTTATGGGGTTCGGCTGCAATTACCTACGGATATTGGGCTGAAGAACGGGCCTGTAATTGTCATTAGGCACCTAATTTTTGGCATTTGACGTCAGCCATGGTGATATTTCAGGCTGGCGCAATATGTCAAATACTGGGCGTGAAATGCACAGCGAAAATGCATTGCCAGGCGCAACCATGCAGTTCGATTAAAAATTTGCCTTCCTTAATCCCCGGGAGGCATGTGAGGAGTCGCAAATGCGTTTACAAAATAAGATCGTTCTGGTGACCGGAGCAGCCTCGGGTATGGGCCTAGCTTTTACTCGCCGTCTTGCAGCCGAAGGTGCCAAGGTTTATTTCACCGATATCAATGCCGAGGCTGGCAAGTGCGCCGAAGTGGAGTTGCGTGAGCAGGGCCTGGATGTGATTTTCGACAGGCATGACGTCACCAGTGAAGAAGACTGGTCGCGCGTGTTGGGTGTGATTCACGACAAAGAACGGCGTCTCGATGTACTGGTCAATAACGCGGGCATGGTCATCCCTGGCAGCATCGAAGAATGCACCCTGAGCGACTTTGATCGCACCATGGATGTGAACCTGCGCAGTGTATTTATTGGCTGCAAGCAGTCATTGCCATTGATGAAAGACAATGGCGGCTCAATCATCAACATGTCATCAATTACGGCAATCTGCGGCGAACCCGCGGCGCTCTCATACAGCACCTCTAAAGCAGGGGTGCGTTTCCTGTCCAAGTCGGTTGCTTTGCATTGCGCGGCCAAGGGCTACCCCATCCGCGTCAACAGCTTGCACCCTGGCTACATTGAAACGCCATTGGTGGCAGATGCCACTCAGGCCATCGGCGAAGAAGCCGGGCGGGAGTTCCATGCACGGTTAATGCAAGAGATCCCATTCAAGCGTCTTGGAAAGCCTGACGAAGTGGCCGGTGCGGTGGTGTTTCTTGCCAGTGATGATTCTGTCTATGTCACAGGTACGGAAATGGTTGTCGATGGTGGCTACGCGTGCCACTAAGGCCCCCGGGGAACAGGCTCGATATGACTGCGTTAAAAAACTTATCGCAGCCTTTGGGTTGCTACTTCCCTTGATCGTTGCGCCTTGTCCTGTCTTTGCCTGCTACCTTTTTCAGCGGTTGCCACGCTGAAAAAGGTAGCCCTTGTCATAGTTGCGTCTCTTGCAGTTGCTTGCGCCGCTCCTTGGGCGAGATCGCATGCCAGCGCCGGCAGGCGCGATTAAACGAACTTTGCTCGGCATAGCCGAGCAGGCCCGCCACTTGCGCCATGGGCATTTTGGCTTCCACCAGGTAGCGGTCAGCCAGATCCATACGAGTTCGGTCAACCAGTTCTTCGAACAACACATCGCGCTCGGCCAGCCGGCGTTGCAGTGAACGTTCGCGCATGCCCAGTCGTTCGGCAATCAAGGGCAGGCTGCAGCGCTGGGTCGGCAATAGGCGCAGTATCAGTTGCTCGACCTGGTTGCAGATATCCAGCGGATTGGCGTCACTGATGGTGCTGACATAATCGATCAGGGTGTCATGCAGCTCCTGGTTGTGTTGGTCAATAACCTTGCTCAGATGCTCAGCTCGCATAACCAGTGCATTGCTCGCCTGACCGAAATAGACGTGTGTGCCAAAGAAGCGCTGATAGCGTATTGGCGGCAAGGTTGAGGTGGTGCGCATCATGACCGACTCGGCTTTAAAACTACTGCCAAACAGCATTTGCAGGGTTTTATGGGCGACACCGAGGGACAGCTCGGTTATTTGCCGGATCCGAGTCAAACCGGGCAGATGGACTTCCAATATCAATTGCGGGCGAGCGGGATCGGTTTTGATGTCGAGTTCAAGCAAAATGCCTGGGGTGTAGATATGCAAGAACTTGGCTATTTCTTGCAGGGCCCCACCCACGGTTGATGAGTTCTGGGCAATAACCGCCAGTGGGCCAAGAATCATCATGCTTTGCCGCTCGGCAAGCTGGAGGCCAAAGTCAGCACAGTTTAGTTGTTCTGCTGAATATTCCAGCAAGTTGATCATTGAACGATAAGAAATGACAGCGGAAATGCTCTCGAGCAATTGCGGCTCGATATTGAAGCGCTTGAGCATTTTGTCGGGGTTGCCACCCAGCTCACGAACAAGTTCTGGGAAGCCAGTGAGCGATGTAATTCTTATAAGTGCAGTCATAGGGCAAATAGCTGTGGATCAATGCCAAAGACTATGATCCTTGCTGCTGTTTAACGCCACTCTTTCTAAGAACTCTCCAGGCTACCTGCTGGTAAACCCCATATTTTTTAGGGATTGCTGATTGGTTTATGAAGCCAGGTCGCCTCGCTCAGAAGGGATGATGCAGCTCTGATTTAAGCGTCCTTGGTGGTCAGGAATCGACCGACTGGTTCTAATTGGAGTTTGCCGGAAGGAGATCTGCGCGCTTTATCGGGTATTGGGTATTTCAGGCTAAAGCTGACAGCTAATGGCAAAAAGGTGTCATTAAAAGACAAAAGGTTCAGCAGGCTGATAAGCATAATGTCGACCACAACAAAAATGCTCATCCTAGGCGCGCAGTAAGTGCCGAGGGCAAGAGCGCACCCGGAGGTCGCCAATGCATAACAATAAATCGAATTTCTGTGCCTTGCTAAAACCACTATCCATTGCGGTCGCCTGTGTCAGCGCTGGCTCTGCAAATGCCATTTCCTTCCAGACTGAAAACGGCTGGGAAGGGCAATGGAACACCACGCTTACTATTGGTTCGCAGTGGCGGGCCGAAGATCAGGACAGCGCCCTGTATAACTCATTCAACGGTGCCTCTGTCGGTAAGTCCGGTGGTACCAGTGGCACAGTCGACGCTGGCAACCTCAACTACGACAAGGGTGATCGCTTCTCAACCATTGGCAAGTTCGTGACTGACTTGTCGATGCGCAATGGCGACCTGGGTGGTTTTATCCGTGTTAAGGGTTGGTACGACTACACCCTTGATCATGAGGATGTGAATTACGGCAACATCTCCAACGGCTATCAAAAGAAGCCATTGGACGATGACGGCTACAGCGACCTGCAAAAATACAAGGGCCTGTACCTGCTCGACTCCTATGTCTACAACACCTTTTATTTTGATGACACCCCGGTTCAGGCCCGCCTGGGTCGTCAGGTCGTTAACTGGGGTGAGAGCCTTTATATCCAAGGCATCAACCAGATCAACCCGCTCGACGTTCCAGCCCTTCGCCGCCCGGGTACCGAGCTTAAAGAAGCACTGATCCCCGTTTGGATGGGCTACCTCAATATCGGTTTGCCAGCAGGCATTTCGATGGAGGCCTTTTACCAGCTCAAGTATGAAAGCACCGAGGTTGAAGGCTGCGGCCATTACTGGTCGGTGACCGAAAGCAACATCGGCCAGTCATTTGGCGATTGCGATGTGGGTGCTTTGCTGGGTGGTGCTGGTACTTCTGCAGACCGCGTAAATAGTGGCCGTTATGTACCTCAGTACAAGGGTGACAAGCCGAGCGACAGCGGCCAGTGGGGCTTGTCTTTCCGTATTCCGGTGGATGCCCTGGATGGCGAAGTCGGCCTGTACTACATGAACTACCACTCGCGCACTCCGTACTTGAGCGTGCGTAACGGTAATCCAGGTTCGCCAAAGCAGTTTGATGGTGCGCAATCAGTGGTGGTTGGTGCAACGGGCCAGACCCCCGGGCCTGCCTGGGAGTATCCAGAAGATATTCGTTTGTTTGGCGCAAGCTTCACCACCGCAATTGGTGGCTGGTCTATCGGCAGCGAGCTGAGCTACTCGCCAAACCAGCCTGTGCAGCTTAATGGTGCTGACTTGCTTAACGGTGCCATTGGCGGTGTAGGTCCTCTGGCGGAGTTGCAGCAGACCGTAATACTCGAGGGCGCATCGATGACCGAAGGCTGGGATCGTTATGAAAAGACCCAGTTCCAAATCAACGGTGTCAACCTCTATCCAAACGTGCTGGGCGCACAAAACCTGACCGTGGTGGGTGAGGTCGGCTTCCAGTGGAATAACGTGCCGCAAAGCGAGGGTGATCGTCGCTATGGCCGTGGCTTTATCTACGGCCTGGGCTCGGATCCATCTATTCCTGCTGGTGGCAGCACCTGCTCGAACCCGGTTGCAGGTTTGGTCAACAGCAGTCCTCAAGGTTGCAAGAACGATGGTTACGTAACCGATTTCGCCTGGGGTTATCGCCTGCGCGGACAGCTGGATTACAACAACGTATTTGGCACCAGCATTACGGCATCGCCCTTTGTTTTCCTCGGCCAGGACGTGGACGGCGTGTCGATGGACGGCCAATTCAACGAAGGCCGACTCACCACCTCGATTGGCCTGAGCCTGGATTACAACAAGCAGCAAAAAATCGATTTGAGCTATGTCAGCTTCGATAACAGCGCTCAGTACGACCCGCTGCACGACCGTGATTTCTATGCAGCGAGCTACAGCTATAGCTTCTAACAAATAGAACAACCAGAGGTTCTGTAAATGATAAATAAAATAAATTCTGCTCGAATGGGTGGGCTCACTGTTGCTGTACTGCTCGCGCTGAGCGGTACGGCCCAGGCTAAAATTACTGCTGATGAGGCCGCGCGCCTCGGGGCTGACCTGACCCCGCTAGGTGGCGAAATGGCGGGTAACGCCGACGGTTCCATTCCTGCCTATACTGGCGGTATGGCTCAGCCACCTGCGGGTTGGAGCGCTAGCCAGGGTTATGTTGATCCCTTCGCTGACGAGAAACCGCTATTTACCATTACTGCGGCCAACCTGGCCCAGTACAAGGACAAAGTGACCCCTGGCATGCAGGCGTTGCTGGCCAAGTACCCAAGTTTCAAAATGCCGGTATACACCACTCACCGTACTGCCATGGTACCGGCTGATGTGGCAGCCAAGGTCAAGCAAGAAGCAGTCAATGCTGAGCTTAACGGCTTTGGCCTGGTCAACCTCAATGGTTCGACGACGCCGTTCCCGATCCCGAAGAATGGTCTAGAGGCTATCTGGAACCACACCGTGCGTTATCTGGGTGGCGGTCTTGAACGTAGCTACAGCTCTTTCCCGGTGCGTGGCAGTGGTGACTACTACAACCTGCGCATTAAAGAGAATCGCGTATTTGACGCCAACATGGACAAGCAGTCGGACAACCGCTTGCTTAACTACACCGCACGCTTTCTCTCGCCTGCGACCCTGGCAGGTACGGTGCAGTTGGTGCACGAGCCTATCGACCAGGTCAAGGAAGTGCGCAACGCGTGGATCTACAACACCGGCCAGCGCCGCGTTCGTCGCGCTCCCGACCTTGCCTACGATAACGTCAACGACGGTACAGAAGGCTTGCGGGTAACCGATGATTTCGACGGTTACAACGGCGCGCCTGATCGCTTTGACTGGAAGCTGGTCGGCAAGAAAGAAATGTACATCCCATACAACGACTACAAGCTCGGTTCCAAGGACGTCAAGTACAAGGACATCCTTACACCGAGCACGCCAAACCCTGACTACATGCGCTACGAGCTGCACCGCGTATGGGTGGTTGAAGGCACCTTGCGTAAAGATGCCAAGCACGTCTACGGCAAGCGGACCATGTACCTCGACGAGGACTCCTGGACCGTCGTGGCTTCGGATGCATATGACACCCGTGGCACGCTGTGGCGCGTTGGCGTTCACCCGATGATCCAGTTCTACGATGCCCAAGTGCCTTGGTATCGCGCCAACATCTGGCATGACCTGAGCAACGGTGGTTACTACTTGGCCGGCCTGGCTAACGAAGAGTCCACACCATGGAAATTCGGGATCAAGGGTCGTTACGTTGACTTCCAGCCGGACGCACTGCGCCGCCTGGGCAAGTAACAGCTTCTACGTCTTTCCGGCACAGCACAGGCTTCCTTCATGGAAGCCTGTGCGTTAGCTATACAGGTTTACCTTTATGTTGTTTTTACGCCACTTGTCATGTCTGGCGGGGGTCTGTCTGGCCTTGGTCAGCGGCTTGAGTTGGGCTGAGAAAGCTCCGCTTGATTATCCGATCCACCCCAGTCGCGTATTGCTGCTCAATATTGTCGATAGCGGCAGGCAGCTTGTAGCCGTGGGTGAGCGCGGCGTGGTCATGCTGTCTGCCGACTCCGCCAAGACCTGGAAAAGTATTCGCACGCCGAGCAACCGCACCCTGACCGGGGTCGCCTTTGACAGCCCGGAAGTAGGTGTGGCCGTAGGTCACGGCGGGGTTGTCTTGCGCACCGAGGATGGCGGTCAATCCTGGAAGTCGATTGAGGCCGACACCAATGGCGATGCGCTGTTGGGCGTCATCTCCATGGGCCAGGGACGCATGGTCACCTGGGGCTCGTTCGGGCTTTTCCTGGTATCCGATGATGCAGGTGCCAGCTGGCAACGAGTCAGCATTATCGATCCTGATTTCGATCGGCATATTTCACAGGTCATTGCCCTCCAGGATGGTCGCTGGCTGCTGGTTGGGGAAAGCGCAACCCTGGCGATATCCGCTGACCGGGGCATGACATGGCAGCGTCTGGAAAGTCCTTACCAGGGCAGTTACTTCGGCGCGTTGCAGACCGCATCGGGCGACCTCTTGCTGTTCGGTATGCGTGGCAACGTCTGGCGATCGTCGGATATGGGCGTCACCTGGAGCAAGACTGAAACGGCTACCACCATGGCCTTTAATGGCGGACTGCAACTCAAGTCCGGGCGCATTGTGCTGTTCGGAAATAGCGGTTTGCTTATGGCCAGCGATGATCAGGGCCAGCAGTTCCAGCGTCTTGCTGCGACCCAGGCAAGCCTGGCCAAGGCCCTGCAGTTAAACGTGGGTCAGGTCGTGGCGGTTGGCGACCGTGGCGTGATGACCATCAATGTCGGGCGCCAGGAGTAACTACGTGAAAAAGCATGAAGAGACTGTAAAGAGCGCCGACGAACTCAATCGCAAGGATTTTTCCCGCGGCATCGTTGGCAAGCTTTCCTATTGGATTTTCCACCAGCGCAAGCCGTTGCTGGCGCTATTCGTTTTGATCACGCTTGGTCTTGGCTACAGCGCCACCCAGCTGAAGATCGAGGCGGGCTTCTTCAAGATGATCCCGCTGCACCACGAATACATGAAGACCTTCCTGGAGTATCAAAAGGACTTCGGTGGCGCGAACAAAGTTCTGGTGGCGGTGAAGAACAACAAGGGCGAAGTCTTCACGCCCGAGGCAATGAGCATCCTGCGCAAAGTCTCGGATGAAGTGTTCTTCATCAACGGCGTTGAGCGCAGCTCAGTCACCTCGCTGTTCACCTCAAACGTGCGTTATACCGAGGTTGTCGAGGACGGTTTTACTGGCGGTAATCTGGTTGAGTCCGATTACGCGGGACGGCCAGAGCAAATCGCCCAGGTGCGTGAGCGCACACTCAAGTCCGACTGGGTTGGGCGGATTGTCTCCAATGATCTGTCTTCGGCAATGGTGGTGGCCAACCTGCAGGAGAACGACCCGGAAACGGGCAAGCGCCTCGATCTGCAAACCGTCGCCAAAAAGCTCGAGGCCATTCGCCAAGAAAACCAGACTGACGATGTCAGCATTCATATCATCGGTTTTGCCAAGTCGATTGGTGACATCGCCGAAGGCGCTTCTGGCGTCATGGTATTTTTCATCGTTGCATTCCTGATCACGGCGGTGCTGCTGTTCTGGTACTCCGGCTCAATGATGCTGACCAGTTGGGCGTTGATTTGCGCGGTGGTCCCGGTGGTTTGGCTGCTGGGCTTGCTGCCCTTGGTTGGGCTTACGCTTGACCCGATGTCGATCCTGGTGCCCTTCCTGATCTTCTCGATCGGGGTTTCCCATGCGGTGCAGATGACCAATGCCTGGAAGCTTGAAACGCTGCATGGTGCCGACGGTGTCACCGCATCGCGCAATTGCTTCCAGAAACTCTTTATCCCGGGCGCGGTTGCCTTGCTGGCGAACGCCTTGGGTTTTGTGGTGATTGCGGTCGTCGATATCGAAATGGTTCGCGAGCTGGCAATCACCGCCACCCTCGGTGTTTCGGTGATGATCATCACCAACAAAATGCTGCTGCCGATTTTGCTTTCGTTCATGCGCTTGTCGGCTGATGACGCCCAGCGCCTGCGCGGCAAGGAAACCATGGGCGCAGGTTTGTGGGAAAAGCTTGGGGTATTGGCGACGCGTCGTGGTGCAACCGTGGCGTTATTGATTGCTGCCGGCTTGCTGGTATTTGGCCTGAATGAAGCGCGCAAGCTGCATGTTGGTGATCTCGGTGCCGGGGTGCCTGAGTTGCGTCCTGATTCGCGTTACAACCAGGACGTCGCCATGATCACCAGTGAGTTCGCCATTGGTGTTGATCTATTGCAGATCATCGTCAAGGCGCAGGGTGATGAAACGCCCTGCGTCAAGCGTGAAGTGCTCGACCCGATCAGCGAGTTCGAGCTTTATTTGCGCCAGGACGACGGTGTGTCCTCGGTGCGCAGCCTGTCCGGTTTCGTCAACAACGTAACCCAGGCTTATGCCGAGACTGACTTGAAGTGGCGCGTGCTGCCTGAGTCGACGCCGCAAATCGCCCAGGGTGTTGGCTTTGCTACACGGGTCGGCACCGAGTATATGAACTCGGCCTGTAACGCGATTCCGGTGTCCATCTACACCAAGGATCACCAAGCCGACACCATCAGCAAATTGATGGACAAGGTCAAAGCCTTCAAGGCGGCATACGACAGCGACGACATTGAGTTCCAGCTGGCTTCGGGCAACGTCGGCGTAATGGCTGCGACCAACGAAGTGGTGCACGCCGGCGACAAGCTGGTGAACATTGCACTGTTCGCCTCGGTCAGCATTCTTTGCCTGATCATGTTCCGCTCACTGCGCATTACCCTGTGCGTCATTATTCCACTGGCATTGGTAACGGTGCTGTGCAACGCGCTGATGGCCTTCCTGGGGATTGGCGTCAAGGTCAATACCTTGCCGGTCGTTGCCTTGGGCGTTGGTGTGGGCGTGGACTACGGCATCTACTTGTTCGAGCGGATCAAACACGAAATGCATGAGCGCAACATGGACCTGCGCGAGGCCTTTGTTGAGTCGCTTAAACAGCGTGGTACCGCTTCGGTATTTACCGCCGTGACCATGACCTTGTCGATTGCCACCTGGGCCTTCTCAACCCTGAAGTTCCAGGCAGACATGGGCATCCTGCTGGCGTTTATGTTCCTGGTAAATATGTTCGGGGCGATCTTGCTTCTGCCTGCTCTGGCGGCTTGGTTAATCAAGCCGACTGCTCACAAAAAACACTAACCTGTTTATTGAGCAAAGCGGTAGCCCAACTGGCTACCGCTTTTTTTTTGCCTGTTGTCTGGTGGTGCAAGAATGTGGGCTGTCGAACAAGGCTACGGCGCTCTAGCCTGCCGTATTGATAAAATACCTGGCATACCGGCCCCTGAAACAGCCCATCTATGGCAACAATGAGATAGGTCCATATACCTGTGGCTAGGCTGTGCTGGCGCGCGTAACAACCTAGTGCAGGGGAGGGATATCGACCCCATCAATGGCGATTTATCGAGTGGTCAGGCAGATGGGGGCTGCGAGGTCAGTTTGGCAGGGGGCATATCAGCGCGTTTGCTATGGGCAATGAATTCCATTGGTGACATTGCCCGATAGCTCTGCAGGTTTGAGCTACCGGGCCGCGAGGCAGCTAAGGCTTGACCACTTGCAGAGGCGGAAATTTATAACTGCCTTTCTGCACGTCTTTGCTAGGGCCGTACATACGCAAGATGATGTAGGCGTCCTTCTCCGGGATCGGCAGGTAATTAGGGTTGTTAGCGTCCCCTTTGGCAGCAAGCTCGATGGTGTACATCCCGTCAGCGTCCGCTTTCAAGGTGCGGTCGCCACGGCTATGACGGTTCAGTTCGTTATGGGCCATGAGTCGGTTGTCGGACCCATATACGGTGTATGACCAAAACTGGCTAACGTCCGGAGCCTTGAAGTGCATTCGGTACGCCTTGCCATTGGAGCCGTTGATTGGCTTGCCGTCGCTCCCTGTTTCCGATTTGAGGTAAGTGCTTTCCTCTGGCGGCAGGCCCCACTGGCCCAGGTAAGTGCCTTCGGCGAACAGGTCACGTGCGCCATCGCCAAGTTGTTCACGGGTGCCCAGCAACTGGGTGGAGTCGGTCATTTTTGGCGCGAGTGTCTTGATGTGCTTCATGCCCAGTTCTTCGCCTTTTTGCGCAGCGGCGAGTTGATCCTGGGTGAAGTCTTCCTTGCACGGCTTGAGGCCAACAGAGGTGAACTGATCCAGCCAGATTTTATCAGCCTGGCCCATGTTGCCGTCGCAGAGCACGAAGTTGACTCGTTGTAGCCAGTCAGTCTTTGCCGGGTCGGGGTAGGTTCGCTGTTTTTCCTTCGGTCCTGGCAGGCCTAGGTAGACTGAAAGCGTACGCACGTTCCAGTCATCCATATAGTTGAGCGCTATCTTTTCATCCTTTGGCCCGGTGGCCATGATCCGCCCCATGAGCTTGATCAGATTAGAGTCAACCCGTACCACCTCGTCCACACTGGGAGGTACTTCACCTTTCCAATCGGTTGCGGCGAACATGAAATTGCCGCCTTCGGTGCCGCGGGTGCGCGAGCCGATCATTGATGTTGTGTAGTGACCCATGTCCATGGTGTGCAAGATCCAGTAGCGGCCCTTGTCCATGTTCGGCACGCTGACAATCACGGGTTCAGAGGCCACATCCAGCCAGCCCATGAGGTGCAGGGTGTCGTTGTTGATGGTCGGGTGATCGGTGTAGGTGTCATCGGCCAGGTGCCTGATGTTCTGGAAGCGATTCAGGGGGGTATCGGTCTTGACCGCCGTTTTATAGAAAAACTTGTAAGCCTCATCAATCGAGTAGGCATAGATGTAGGCGTCTTGCGCAACCTTGTCCGGAATCTGGGCGAAGGCTGGAGTCGCCAGTGAAAACAAGGTGGCGGCAAACATGGTCCATTTCATGTGAACTTCCTGTAGTGCTTCATTGATCTTGTACTTAACGCATCCTGAATGGTTCAGAAAAGACACAGCTGCACCCCGCACGGCTATGTGCTGGGCGCAGCGATAAGTAGATGAGGCGTCCTTATTTGAGATCGATTACTACTTTTTCGATTTCACCTTCGAAAGGGAATGGGGGCTTGTAGGTGTTCACTACGGGCTGGGCGCTGTCTTCACCGATGCCGAACGTATCGATTCCAAAGCGGCCTGCCACGGTTTTGTCGACACGACCTTCAGCGACTTTCTTGCCATCAACCGAGATGGTTGCCATGCCGCCTTTGCCAGCACCGCCCCCATCGTAGACAAAGTCGACCTTGAGTGTGGATTCGCCTGCTGGCAGTGGCTTGTCGCCCTTGATTATGTAGCGATTTTCTTCAAACCAGTTGTAATGGAATACCGGCACACCTTTATCGAGATAGATCGAAATACCTGCCGCGACACCACCGAAGGCCATGACCACACCACTTGTTTTCGAACCTTCGGTTTTAATGCCTGCAGTTAATGTCCAGGAGCGGTTTTTCATCTGTGGTGCTGCGGTTTCTGGCAAATGAGTTGCCCCAGCATAGTAGGTGTACCGCTTGGCTTTAGGGTCCGAGCCGGGCACACCAGGCTTAGGCACGGCCAGGCGGGCAGCGCCGCGGTCGTCCAATGGATAGACGTTGTATTTGGTTGCCAATTCGTCAAACTTCTTCTTCATTTCCTCTACTTTTTCAGGCATCTGCGCGGCTAAGTCGTTAGCTTCGCTGAAATCTTCGTTGAGGTTATAAAGCTCCCACTTGTCCTTGTCCCAATTGCCTGGAGCAAGGTCTTGGCGCCAAGGCAGAGTGTGCTGCGCATCAGCTTTCCAGCCCTTGGAGTAAACCGAACGGTTGGACAAGACTTCGAAGTATTGCTCGTCACGAGGCGATGGTGCCTTGGCGTCGGTAAATGCACTGAGGAACGATGCACCGGCCAGAGGCTTTTGCTCAACACCCTTTACTTTGGTCGGCATTGGCAGGTGTGCTGCTTCAAGAATGGTCGGCACTATATCGACCAAGTGCAGAAACTGGTCGCGTGGATGGGTATCTGGCTTGATCTTGGCTGGCCATGAAACCACCATTGGGTTGCGTGTGCCGCCGAGGTGCGAGGCCACCTGTTTAACCCACTGAAACGGGGTGTTCCCCGCCCACGCCCAGCCTACTGGATAATGTGGCTCGGTATTAGGGCCGCCAATTTCATCGTAACGCTTGAGGGTTTCCTCAATGGTGGTCGGCTGTCCATTGAGCGCCTTGATCTCGTTTACTGTGCCGTCCGGGCCGCCTTCTGCCGAGGCGCCGTTATCACCTGCGATGTAAATGACCATGGTGTTGTCGGCATCAGGCAGTTGCTTGATCGAATCCAGCAGACGGCCAATTTCATGGTCGGCGAAGGCAAAGAAGCCAGCGTAGTTTTCCATCAGGCGGGTATAGAGTTTTTTCTGATCAGCAGACAATGAGTCCCATGCCGGCACCCATTCAGGGCGTGGCGTAAGTTTTGTGCCTTTAGGGATGATGCCCATATCAAGCTGTTGCTGGTAAACCACCTCGCGGTATTTGTCCCAACCCATGTCGAACTTGCCCTTGAACTTGTCGCGCCACTCTTTGGATACCTGATGTGGGGCATGCATGGCACCGGGGGCAAAGTACATAAAGAACGGCTTATTGGGCGCAACGCTTTTGGAGTAGCGCACACGGGCAATGGCTCGATCCGTTATGTCAGTCATGAAGTGGTAGCCCTCTTCAGGTGACTTGTCCGGATTTACAGCTTTGGTGTTCTCGAAAATGGTCGGGTAGTACTGGTTGGTTTCACCGGCGTTGAAGCCGAAGAAGTATTCAAAACCCAAGCCTGTTGGCCAACGGTCAAAAGGGCCGGCAACCGAGCTTTCCCAGTCAGGGGTGTTGTGGTTTTTGCCAAGCCAAGAGGTGCTGTAGCCATTGTCCTTGAGAATCTCACCAATGGTCGCTGTATCACGCTGGATCATGGTGTTGTAGTTAGGCAGGCCTGTCGCCCACTCCATCAAGAAGCCATTGCCTGTATCGTGATGATTGCGCCCGGTAAGCAAGGCTGCGCGTGATGGGCCACAGATAGCCGTGGTATGGAAGCGGTTGAACTTCAAGCCTTCGGAAGCCAGCTTGTCCAGGTTCGGTGTCGGGATCAAGCCGCCAAAGGTGCTGGTCTGGCCAAAGCCGACGTCGTCGAGCAGCACCACCAGCACATTGGGGGCGCCCTCTGGGGCTGTTGGTACCTGTTGCCAGTCATCCTTGGTTTGGGTGTAGTCCTTGCCAATTTTACCTTTGAAGGGGGATAGCGAAATGGGCAGGACGCTACGATCTGGCCATTCGGCCACCTCCGCCGCCATCGATAGCACAGGGGCTGCCAACAATATAGCCACGGCAGGCAGATTCCAGATTCTCATCGCACAATTCCTTTTAATCAGGAGGCAGATTGGTCGTGGAATGCCTAATCTCGAATGCGTTGCCAGTGGATGCATGGCACCAGCTATGCGTCATGAATAGGCATTCTTACTTAGGGAACAACAAGACAAAGTTGAGGCGAAAAGCCAGACCCTCGGGACCCGACTCAGTGCTTTGCGCCCAATAACGCAGGCCAGCACCGTACTGGATCATTTGCCCAGCAATTTTGCTGACCTTGTTAATTTGAAAGTTGATAGGGATGGCGCCTTCATTACCTTTCCAGTCGTACGTCGCTTCCGTATTGACGGTATAGGTCACGCCATTGGGGGTTCCGTAAACCAGGAAGGGTTGCAATAGCGTGCTGCTCACATCGGCGCGGTCATCTTCGCCGGCAACACTGGAGATATGGTTGGTCAGCGCGCCGAAGGTCCAGGGGCCTGACTGCTTTAGGGCCACGGCGGTAGGCCCAATGCCCCATTTATCAGCCGTGAGCAAGTCATCGGAACCTGTGGGCAAGAGAAAAGCCGGGCCAACACCCCAGATCCAGCCGTTGGATGTTGGCGCCTTGGGTGAGAGAAACAGGCTCTGTACCACATCACCGGTACCGCTTTGGTTGCCTGTTCCGGGGGCGATATCGGTTTGGTCGATTATCGGCAAAATAGTCCGGGAAATAAGGTTCCAGTCTTCACTGATATCCATCGGGATGACCGGTTGGATATTCAGGGTATGGCGACTGCCTTTATCATCCGGGCCGATATTCTCATCATAGTTATACTGGAAGGGCACGCTGATCAACGCGGCGACAGGGTTGGCCAGTTGCTTGGCCAGTTCTGCACTGCTTTTTTCCGCCGCGTAAGCACTGCTGCCGAGTGTCATAACCGATGACATTGCCAAGACGCTTGCCGGTGAGATTTTATTGTTCATCTACTGCATTCCCTGTACGCCGTTGAATGAGTGCATGCACCTATGGACACACGGATTCAAGCATAGACCGGCTGGCTAGACTGACGGGTTTGACATGATGAAATTTGGCCCTGGCGTATAGCGCTGTCGGCGCAACGCTAAACCTTTGTTAAAGCCCTAAAACGCCTGGAAGGGTTGAGACCGCATTCAGCAGGCGTGTTGAGGTGGCGTTCTGCCCAACTCAGGACTTGGTGAAGCTCGGCACCGGGCTGCTGATGTAGCGGACATCTTCCGCGCCTGGCTGCTCCTTGATCGCTTGGTCAACCCAAGTCTTGATCAGGCCCGCGTCCATCATATTGATGTATTCGCCGGTTTCGGTGAAGTTGACGTTTGCGCCGAAAACAATCATGAAGGTATCAGTGTCTTCGGTGTTATCGGCAGGGACATTCAATTGATGGATTGATCCACCTGGTTCGAACAGATAGCTGCCAGCAGTTTGCTTCTGGTCCGGGTACTCGGTGTAGTACCAGCAACCAGACATTGTGTAGAAGTGAACCACGCCGGTGTGGTAGTGGAGCGGCAGGGTTACACCTGGTTTGAACTTGACGCGCAGGCACCACACGCCGTTGTGTGTATCAAGAAACATTGGCGCAACGCTGATGCCGGGGTGCAGCAGGCCATCAAGGAAGGGCTGGGCGTTGCTTGAGATCGTGAGCAATTCGTCTTGATGGGTAAAGGTTTCTGGCAGGGCCATATCAGGTTCCTCGTTATTGTTTTGGCTTATCAACAGCTTCGGCTGTGATGGTTTGGTTAGAGGACGCAGTCAGCAGCATTGAGCCAATCGCATCGAGATACCTCCAGCCATTGCTGTCTCTTCGTATGCAGAAGCCTGATTCTGGAACCTAATCAATTGCAATTATTGGCATGACCCGCCATATATTTGACAAATTACGCCAGCTCTGCCTGCGCTGATTTTCATTGCAGGCTTGATGGGTTCAGGTACTATCGCGCGCCGAAATCCGCGCGCAATGCCGGCCAATCAAGCCGGTTATCCAGTGCCATGTCCTGAATGCGCAAACTGGCTGATGGCACCGCATAGGGCCTTGAGTTGGTCTACGCTTGCAGCAAAAGCGCTAACCGTTGAGGTGAGTTCGCTGGGCGTACTGCCAAGGTGGCGCCAAGCTGTTGTACTCAAGCCTGTCCCAAATGCTTGAGCCCCTGGAACGTCGGCTATTCCTTGTCCGAGGAACGCCAGTTTAGTTTGGAAATTGTTGCCGCTGTCGCTGTTGAATGATGCTCCCGCTCGCTGTTGTGCAGAGGCTTGAAAAGCTCTTGCGCTGGCGCGATGGGGCCCACAAAACTTGAGTAGTCCGCATGATGGAGAGTCAGTAATGCGTGTTGTAGGCAACTTCTGGATGGCTGTTTGCTGCTGTGTTCTGTGGTCAAGTTGGTTTTCGCTAGCCTCGGCGGATGACGCCTCGCCGATGGTTGCCGAAGGTGTGCCCGCCGAGTTGACAATTGCCAACAGAAGCATCGTTGTACTGCGTGCAACGCTGCTTAGCGAGACCCCCGAGCAACGTGTCGGTCGTGCACGCGCGGTAATTAATGAGGCCTTGGACGGCAATGAAGCCCTGGCTGTCAGGATTGAGCCGGTGCTCAAGAGCTACGTCGTCCTGCTCGGGCAGCGGCGAGCCTTTATTATTTCCCCCGGCGACATTGATACCGCAGCTAGTTCCGCACGAGAAACCGCCGAGATAGCCGCCGAAAAACTGCGCATCGTGGTGGCCGAGACGCAGCAAACGCGCAATGTGCATTTCATGCTTATGGCTGCGGGCCTGAGCCTGGTCGCTACATTGATCTACTTTGTCCTGCTGCGTGGCGTGAGCTGGGTTCGGCGCATGCTTGCCAACCAGTTGCCACGCTTGATGCAGCGTCACACCAGCGCCCTCAAGGTGGGACACACGCCGCTGATCGATATCAAGAATATCTATTACCTGGTCGATCGCCTTTTGTGGCTCTTGTACTGGATGCTGGTGCTGTTGTTCAGTTATCAGTGGCTGAGTTTCGTGCTTTCGCGTTTCCCCTATACCCGGCCGTGGGGAGAGAGCCTCAACGTCTACCTGTACAACCTGGCCAAGTATGTCTTGCAAGGTGTGATTGATGCCTTGCCGGGGCTGGCCATCGCTGTTGCTATCTTCTTCATGGCACGCGGGATTATCGGTTTTACCCGTAGTTTGCTGATGCGCATGGCGCGCCCCGGGACCATCAGTTGGCTGAGCGGTGAAACCTTGCAGCCGACAATGCGGCTGACCTCCATTGCGATCTGGCTGTTTGCCCTGGCCATGGCTTATCCCTATTTGCCGGGTGCCGGAACCGACGCTTTCAAGGGGTTGTCGGTGTTGGTCGGTCTGATGATCTCCCTCGGCGCGTCGAGCGTGGTCGGGCAAGCTGCGGCAGGGCTGATCCTCACCTATTCGCGGACTTTGCGTCCGGGCGAGTTCGTCAGTGTAGGCGGGCACGAAGGTACGGTCACCGAGCTTGGGATGTTCACCACCACGATTCGCACCGGTTTGGGTGAAGTGTTGACGATTCCCAATGCGATGATCACCAGCGGCGTGACCAAGAACTATTCACGCACTGTCGATGGCAGTGGGTATGTGGTCGATACTGTCGTCACCATCGGTTATGACACTCCGTGGCGACAGGTCGAAGCCATGTTGCTTGAGGCCGCCAAGCGCACCGATGGTATCGTCATGGAGCCAGCACCGCAGGTGTTCCAGACCGCGCTTTCAGATTTCTACCCTGAATACCGCCTCGTTGCGAAAGCCATCCCCAGTGAGCCGCGGCCGCGGGCTCAGCTACTCAGCGTGTTGCATGCCCATATTCAGGATGTATTCAATGAGTACGGCGTGGCGATCATGTCTCCACATTACCTGGCAGACCCGCAGGACGCCAAGCTGGTGCCTCGTGAGAATTGGTATGCGGCTCCCGCTCGGGAGCCAGGCGCTGCCTCGGATAAATAAAACGCTGCTGTGCGCTGAAGCCGGCAAAAGGCCCGCGCAATAAAAATGGCGACAGACGTCGCCATTTTTGTGCTGCTTTGCCGCCGTGCGGCTAAGGCGTCAGATACGGAACTGGCGCGCCAGCGAGCCCAGGCGATCACCCAACCCGGCCAGGTGGCGCGCAGTTTGAGCGCCTTGCTGGGTTTCATCCGCCACGTTGTCCACCGCCACCGCAATCTTGTGCACGCTGCGGTTGATCTCTTCGGCCACCGCGGTCTGCTCCTCGGCTGCACTGGCGATCTGCGCGTTCATTGCATTGATGGTGCCGATCAGCTGTGCAATGGCGTCCAGCGAGGTGCCTGCATGGTTGGCTTGCTCGCGGGTTACATCGCCAGCGTCACTGGAGCGCTGCATCGAGGTGACCGCATCCTGGGTGCCTTTCTGCAAGCGGTCGATCATGCCTTGAATTTCCTGGGTGCTCTGCTGTGTGCGGCTGGCCAGTGCGCGCACCTCATCGGCAACCACGGCAAAGCCACGTCCGGCTTCACCGGCGCGTGCCGCCTCGATCGCGGCATTGAGCGCGAGCAGGTTGGTCTGCTCGGCGATTGAGCGAATCACATCAAGCACGCTGACAATCGAGGTCACGTCCTTTTGCAAGGTATCCAGGGACAAGCCGCTGTCGCGAATGTCCTGCACCAGGGTGTGGATGCGCTCGATGCTGCCGTCGACCACTTTTTTCGCAGCCTGGCCTTCGGTGTCGGTCTTTTGTGCTGCCTCTGCCGCACCCTGGGCGCTTTGTGCGACCTCTTGCGCGGCTGCCGACATTTCGTTGATCGCGGTTGCAACCTGGTCGGTCTCGTGGCGCTGGCGCTCCATGGCGTCTTCGGAGCGTTGTGCCTGCGTCGACACCTGGCCCACAAGCTCGGTCAACTGGCTTGTTACATCGACCATCTGGCTGACCATGCCGTGAATCTTCTCGATAAAGCGGTTGAACGAGCCAGCCAGTTGGCCAAGCTCATCGTCGCCATTGATGGGCAGGCGGCGGGTCAGGTCTCCTTCACCGGCTGCAATGTCATCGAGGTTGTTCTTGATCTGCTGCAGTGGACGCAGGAAGGTGTTGCTCAGCACCACGCCGGCAATACCGAATACCACCAGCAATACAATCGCGACCACCACAATGCTGCTGATAATGGTGCTGATGCGCTGATCAATCGCAACCTGCACCTTGGCGATCTGCGCCTCGACACCGTCAAGGTTGATCGCCGTACCCAGGGCCATGTCCCACTTTGGCAGGTAATAGCTGTAAGCCATTTTCGGCACCATTACCGAGTCGTCAGTCGGCAGTGGCGAGCTGTAGTTGACGTAGTTGGTGTTGTCCTTGGCGACTCTGACCAATTCGCGATTGATATACACGCCATTGGAATCACGTCGGTCGTTTAAATTCTTGCCTACATCCACGGGGCTGTCGCCGCGAAACAGGCGAACTACATTGGAGTCATGAGCGAAGAAATAACCGTCCTTGCCGTACTTGATCTTCGACAGAATGGCGATGGCTTGCTCACGGCTGGCCATATCGCCAGGGGCGGCATTGTCATACAGGCTCTGCACCGAGCCCAATGCGATCTGTGCGTAATGTTGTAGTTCATTACGGCTTTCTTGTAGCAGGCGCTCGCGAGTCTCTTTGAGTTCTTGGGTCGCGAGGTTCTGCAATACCCATGCTGCCGCGCCACTAATGACCAAGGCAAAGAGCAATACAGGTATGAGTGCCAGCAGCACCACTTTGGTTTTCAGTTTAAGCAGCATTCGGTTAATCCTCGTACAGCGCCAAAGGGCAGATTACTAGCGCGTCGAATACCTTATCGGTCGACTAGCCGAAAGATTGAGTGTGAATTGCTGCGCAGGGATGAGTCGTCATCAACCGGCAAGTTCCCCCCTGACCCTTGCTGTTGGGTTTATTTCAAAATATGTCATCTGTTTGTAACTTGGCCGACATAAATTTGCAGGCCGATAGCCGTGGGCTCGATGCCACGGCTGTGCTTCTTGTCGGACGCGATAATCATGCAGGAATTACTATGACGGCCGGTGCGACCCGCAGAAAAGTGATAATCAGGTCGGATGACATGAAGGCGGATGATTTCATGCATCTGACTTCAATTATGGTGGGCGCTGTCTATGCCAACTTACCGCGCTTGGACCCGCACATTAACATCGCTGGCGTGTACGGTCGTTATGAAGGGGTCAGTTTCCGCCACATGCTTTACAGCGGAGACTTTACGATCGAGCTGCCACCGATCAGCGATGAAATAACCTTCGTACTGCCGGTTGCGGGCAAGATCATGTTCAACCAGGCCAGTGACCTGGTCGGTGTGCCCAGTGTCGGCCTTGCCATGGACAAAGCAGACCTGCGTTCCACACGCTTTATCGACAGTCACGAACAATATGGTTTTTCCATACGCCGGGGATTATTTGCCGAGCGACTTTCAACGCTCCTGGGCAAACCCATTGTCAACAGCGTCAGGTTCCAGCCCATGGTGGACCTGGGCCAGCCTGCATTCGCGGGTCTCAGGTCATTGCTGGAGTTTGCGACCGGCGCCGAGGCTGATGTGTTGATCAACTCCAGTGCCCTGATGCCCATGCGTATTCAAGAGATGCTGGTGGATGCGGTGCTGGAGAGCTGGCCACACAATTACACTGACGCGCTGCAGCACAAGGGCCCGCTTATTGCGCCGCGTCATGTGAAGTTGGCTGTTGAGTTCATTCAGGAGCACCCAGACGCGTCGATCAACAGCGCCCAACTGGCTGAGCTGTGCAATGTCAGCCTGCGTGCCTTGCAAGATGGTTTCCGTCGTTTCATGGGTACTTCAATTGCGGCCTACCAGAGGCAAGTACGTCTGGAACGTGCCCATGGTGCCATTGTGCAGGACCCTTCGCGTTCCATTGCCGAGATAGCCCTGGGTTTGGGGTTTACCAATATGGGGCGCTTTAGCCAGTATTTTCAGAATGCCTTTGGGCAAAGCCCGCTGGATGTGAAAAACGCTATACGCAGGCGTTAGCTTCGCCGCATGCCTTGCCTGTATTCGAGGCAGGGCATGGGGCGATCTAGCCGTTTAGAAAGCAATGCTCGCGTTGATCTGGCCGCTCAAGCCTCTGCTGTCACCGCCTGAAAGCACGTTGAAATCGGCGCCCAGGGTCAGGGCTTGATGCGACGCGCTTATGTTCATCCCGGCTTTGATCATGTTGTCCGAGTCGAACGCCGAATCCTGATCAATACCCAGCCCAAGTACTGTGGCCGAGCTTTTAACCTTCGGGTCGTTGAGCATGTGCTCATAGCCCAGTTGCAAGCCGGGCGTCACACTCCAATCAGCAAGCAGGCGTGACTCGAACCCCAGTTTCACCCCGGCAACCAGGCTGTTGAGGCTCCGGTTGGTGCTGTCGACGTCCAGCGCAAGTTCACTGCCTTTTTCCTTGAAACCGTCGAGTTGTACATGGCTGGTACGCAAGCCAATTTCCGGTTCAATGAGCATGCTCCCGCGCGTCATGCGATAACCCAGGCTACCCTTGGCGCCATAGAAGCTGCCATGGGTGTCGCCCTTTGCCGTGCCGAGGCTGCCGCTGAGGTCGCGCTTGCTGCTGTAGTCGATGTAGCCTGCATCGAGTTGGACATCCAGGTAGGCGCCACTTTCGAGGCTGTCGAAGGCATAGCGACTGCCCGCGCTGATAAAGGTCGAGTCGGTCTTTGCATCACCACTGGCACTGCCGATAGTGCCCTTGTTGTAGCCAAATGCGAGGTTGGCGCTGGTGCGCTGGTTGAAGCGATGAACACCACCGACCACTGCGCCCTTGGTGTGTTCGTTACTGCTGGCGTTGCTATGGGAACCGTCGGTGCCCAGGTAACCGGCCAGGCCCGTCATCCATAGCGAAGACTCTCCAGCCTTGAGGTTGCTGCCTGCGGCATAAGGGCTCAAGGCATCGTCGATCAGCGACGCCTGACGCAGCAGGTAGGCGCTGGCATCGGCATGCACCTGGCCACCGACCTGAGATTCCAGGCCGCCCAGGCTGCCGGCATCAATAGCCGACTGCAGATAGAAGTTATAGGCGCTGTAGCTACCTGCAAGGCTGGTGTCTTGCAGGTCATTGAGCAGGGCGGCGCCTGCAGCAGCGTTGCCGCTGAAGTTTTCCTGGCCCGGCAGACTGGTGTAGCGAACCATCTTGCCACGCAGTACATAAATGGTTTCCTGATCCAGGCCAAGGCCTTCCTTGAGATAGTTGTCCATGCTGCCATAAGTGGCCTCAACCTGATCAAGACCCGCTTGCAGGAAACTGGCCTGCACACCCAAAAGTGGCTCATAGGCGGCCGCCATTTCCGGGGAAATAGCGTTCAGTTGGGCCAAGGTCGCGGCTACACGATCAGCCGTGTAGGCGTTGGTTGACAGGTAATCGGCCATCACCGTTTGCTCGTCAACCCCGGCCAGGCTTTGCAGAACCGCGGCTGTCCAGCCGGTGCGATCCTTACCCGCCGTGCAGTGGAATACTGCCGCGTCCTCGCTGCTGGCTAAGGCGCGCATCAGCTTGCCAAACTCTGAGCGCACATTGGGGTTGGTGACGAACTCGCGCTCACCAGCCTCCATCATCGCAATGCTATCGGCCGCCGAGCTGAAGTTGATATCGGTAAAGGCCTGGCCAGTGACATTGAAGTTGGTGTAGCTGGCGCCTTCGGGCAGGAGGTCCGGCGCCGTTGCAATTTCACCGGGCGTGCGCAGGTCGAAAACGTTGCTGATATTCAGGCTGTTGAGGGTCGCAAGATCAGCCGGCGAAACCGTAAGTTGGTTTGACCGGTAAAACACGCCACCGCGCATCACGCCATTGTTGCTTGTGCTGTAAGGCGTGTTATTGCCAGCGACATCGCGGAAGTTATCAGCGCTTGCCAGTCTCGGAGTATCGAGTGCGTTGGTGCTCGCCGCCTGTGCGGCGGAAATGGACAAACTAAGAACAGACAGGGAAAACAGAATACGGTGGAACACTGAGTAGTCTCCTCGGACATGGGCTTGTCCGGCTACTATCGGCACTCAGTTGTTGATCCATGTTACAGAAATTGTTCCACGCCAAATGGCTGCGCGATCTGTCCTTTTGCTGCGCAAACTGTCTGTCCGGGTACTTATCAAACGTGGCTCACTCCCAGGCCTGGGCTTCTTCGATGAAGTGCAATACTGCCCTTGAGCGCTCATCAATACGTGATATCAGGGACAGTTCACTGATCATTTCAGGCTGGTCCAGGGGAAAAATCTGTACACCGGGCATGGTCAGGCGCGCCATGGGCTCGGGCACAATACTGATGCCAATGCCGGCCGCGACCAGCCCGGGAATGCTCATCAGTGAAGGCACGTAGAGAATGTTTTCAGGATGCAGCTGGTTCTGCCGGCAGGCTTGAAGTGTGTGGGAGGTAAGCCCTATACCGCTTGGGTCTTGCAGGAAAATGAATTTTTCATGCCGTAGGCTGGCCAGTTCACCACTGTAGCTGCTGGCAAGTTTGTGGTTGTCAGGAAGCAAAAGAACCAATCTGGACTGGCTGAAGTGATGGGTGCGTAAACGCTCCGGCAGGTGATCTTTGAAGACACGGGCAAAGCCAAGGTCGATCTTGTGTTCGAGCAACATTTCAAACTGAGCGCTAATGCCCGCATCCACCAGTGTCACGCTGACTTCGGGAAATGTGCTGAAGTAGTGTCGCAGCAATTGCGGCAGGTTGTGTTCCAGCAATGCCGAGTGATAACCGATGTTGAGCGCACCCACTTCGCCGCGTCGGGCGCGCTTGGCTGCGGCGCTGGCCAGCTCGCTGGATTTGATCGACTGCTGCGCATGGGGCAGGAATGCCAGGCCGGCAGGGGTCAGAACCACCCCGCGATTTTCCCTTCTGAACAAGGGTATACCCAGTTCATTTTCCAGGGTTCGCATCAACTGGCTCAAGGCGGGTTGAGCGATACCCAATTGCTCCGCAGCCTGACTGAAGTGTTGGAGCTCGGCAGCGACGACAAAGGCTTTAAGGTGGCGCAGCTCCATGGGAATTACTCATAAGCTTGTCTTATTGATTATTGCTGATTTCGATAATTATTTTGCAGGTTCACTGGGTTAACGTCTACCCGAGTTCACGCAACCTGAAAGAAGGGACTTGAGACCGGGTCGCGGGATGACTTCATAACCATAACAACAATGACGAGCCTTCTATGAGTACAAACAGCAGCCCTCATGATTCGCAAATGTCACGCAAGGCGGTTACCGCAGCGACTATAGGTACGGCCCTGGAGTGGTTCGACTTCACCCTGTATGGCGCGGTTTCAGCCACTGTCCTGCCCAAGCTTTTCTTCCCTGCAATGGAGCCTACCGCAGGCCTGCTTGCTTCATTGGCGACATTCGGTGTGGGGCTTGCCGCTCGGCCTTTGGGCGCCATTATCTGTGGTTACCTTGGCGACAAGCTTGGGCGCCGCAACCTGATGCTGGCCACCGTCACCATGATGGGATTGGCCTCTGTGCTGATGGGGCTGTTGCCGACCTACAATCAAGTCGGTGTCATAGCGCCGATTCTTCTGGTGCTACTGCGCATTATCCAGGGCTCCGCACTGGGAGGAGAGTCTACCGGGGCGCAGCTTATGGCCCTTGAATATGCGGCACCTGACCGGCGTGGCCGCTATTCCGGACTGCTGGGTTTGTGTTCGCCGCTCAGCCAGATCATGGCCAATGCCATATTGATGGGGTTGGCGGCTACGCTGAGTACTGAACAGTTCATGAGCTTTGGTTGGCGTATTCCCTTTGTCATGAGCTTTGTACTGGTGTTGGTGGCAATCTACATCCGACTGAAGGTTGACGAAACGCCAGCCTTCGTTGCGCTGAAAAAGACATCGCACAAGCCTGCAAACAGCCCGCTCAAGTCAGTATTGGGCAATCATCGTAAGACCATCTTGCGGCTGATGTTGTTCTTTTGCTCGCCGGCGGCATTGTTCTACCTGATTGTGATCTTTTCCCTGAGCTACTTGACCAAGCACCTGGGCATGAGCCAGTCGATGGGCTTTATGTCACTGATGGTGGCGAACATCTTCGCAATATTCGGCGCGCTTGCCGGTGGCTATCTGTCTGATCGCTGGGGGCGAAAGAAGGCACTGGCGTTCGGCTCATGCATGACGCTGGTGATCCTCATGGTTTACTTCCCGATCCTCAACACCCAGAACGCCGCTGCAATCATGGCGATCATGGGCTTGTTCTTGGGGTTCACCCAGTTTCAGAGCGGTATTCAACCGGTGGCATTCGCCGAAGCATTCCCGACCCAAGTGCGTTTCTCCGGATCGGCCCTGGCTTATACCGGTGCCAATTTACTGGTGGGCGGGCCGATGCCGATGATCGCCGTGTGGTTGATGAGCCAGTCCAACAACTCACCCTGGCCACTGGTTTCTCTCTGTGCCGTGATCAACCTGGTGTCCCTGGCAATGATTGTCATCGGCCCGGAAACACGAGGCGTTGATCTCAACAACGTCACCCCTGAGGAGTCCGTCGATAGCGTGGCGACACCTCTTTACTCCAAATAACCTTTATCAATACTCGGCAGAACGATCATGAACCGCACCGTCTTTATCCTCAATGGCCCAAACCTGAATATGCTGGGCCGCCGTGAACCACATATCTATGGTCGCACCAGCCTTGCCGAAATCCAGGACCGTTGCGAAGCCACAGCTTCGCAACTTGACCTGCAGTGTGAGTTTCGCCAAACCAATCATGAAGGAGTGATGGTTGACTGGATTCAGGAAGCCTTCGAGCAGGGCGCGGCCCTGATTATCAATCCAGCCGGGTTTTCGTTTCATTCCATTCCGGTTCTTGATGCCCTGAAACTGATCGAAGCCCCGTTGATTGAGCTGCACTTGTCCAATATTCATGGGCGTGACGAGCTGCATCGTCATTCGATCATGTCCGGCGTCGTTAATGCGGTTATTTGTGGCTTGGGTGCCGATGGTTATCCATTGGCGCTTCAAGCCATTGCAACCTTGCTGCATGCCACCGACAGCAGCCAGTAACGGCAGTATTGCAAAGCGCAGGTACCAGCAACCAGGCGCCTGTTTCGAGTTGTAAGCCCGCGTACCGATCAGCTTGGCACCAAGCCTCTTGGTTGATCAGTACGCGGCGAATGCAATGATCGGAGCAGGTGGGGTGGCATCAGCGAGTGCAATACGCCAGTAGCCCAGGTCGTGCCACTTGCCGTGCTTGAATCCTACCTCGGGAAAGATGCCTAAATGGACAAATCCCAAGGACTCGTGAAGCCCGACACTGCGCTCATTGGGCAGCGCAATACCTGCATAGGCGGCGTGAAAACCCTGCTGCTTGAGCTTGGCCAGCAACTCCTGGTAAAGCGCCCTGCCAACGCCTGATCGGCGTGCCTGCGCGGCGACATATACCGACACTTCAACCGACCATTTATAGGCCTCTCTAGCTTTGTATTGGCCAGCGTATGCATAACCAATAACCTGCCCATCCTGTTGGGCTACAAAGTAGGGGTAAGTTTGTATTGTCGTCTCGATGCGGCGGGCCATCTCGGCCACGGAAGGTGGTTCCAGCTCGAATGAAATTGCGCTGTGCTCCACCAGCGGCGCGTAGATCGCCTGGATGGCTTGTGCATCCGAAACATGCGCGATCCTGATAATTCTGCAGCTCATTCTCTGTCCTTTCCCGGTATTCCAAGCCTTCGCTCTGAAGTCTCTCAACGTCCGTGGCCTCCCAGAACGAACTTTGGTGGACCCGTCACGCAGCAAGTTTTACCAGGCCTTATTTCAAACCGTCCGGCAGGTTTTCGCAATGCAGCCATAGCAACCTTGCACCCACCGACTGGCGCGTTGGCATTGACTATCATTCCGACTTGATTAGGGTGATGGTTGGCACAGTTGCCGGGGAGGGAATAGAGGCAGGCCGGCAGATTTATTGCGCGAGCCCACGTGCTGCGCGCTAATAAACCTGCCTTCGTGTTACTAGCTAGACGAATGCCTGCTTGGCGGCGCCACGCGGCAAGCGGTTGCGGCCCGGCATCTGCTCCAGCTTCTGACGCCATGCGCTGCGCACACTCTGGCTGGCTTTTGGCGTTGCAGTTACAGGCGCAGCCTTCGCGGCCTTGGCCGCAGCGCGCAACTCGGCAAGGCTCGGCGAGCGATTGACAACGGTTGGCGCGGCTTCTTTCTCGATGCTGCGCAAGCAAAGCTTGCATGAAACCTGCGCCTTTTCCTCAGTGCTGCTAAGGCTTGCGCCAGTGCGACCGCAAGCCACGGCATCAGGGGTTGGCGAGTAGTGAATAGCCAAGTGTAGATCTCCAGCTTTTTAACAAAGCCGGCGATTTTACCTACCAACCCCCACCCCTGTCCTCGAAAATCACTCCCTAAGTGCGACCGGGCTTGCGCTGGATCAATGGGTGGCGGTTTGCCGAGGATGCGGTGTAGGTTGAGCACTCAAGATGAATCGAGCCTGTGCGTTTGATCGTCGAAAGCTATTAAGTGACCCAGTAAATTGTGGTCTGTCCCCTATTTACACGGGATGACTCCGCATCTGAAAGCATCGGCCTCGAAGCTACTGTGCGGCTGTTTCTGAGCTTACCCTGCTGCGAAAATTTCGATTAACTCCGCCAAGAATGCGCCCACCAACTCCCGTTGCCGCGACGAATGACGTACGGCCGCATGGAAGCCGACTTCATAGCGCAACTGTTCAGAATTGAGCGGATGCAGTTGCCCCAGCTGTTCATGTTTGGCCGCATAGTGTTGAGGCAAAAATCCCAAATGCTGGCCTGAAAGTATGAGCAGGGCCGCGCCATCCATGCTATCAGTGAGTACCGTCAAGCGTTCGATGGAAGTGGGCGCGGGCATTTCCGGTAACGGGTGGCTGGGCCAGACCCAATCATAATCGCGCACGTCATTGCCGCTCAGCGCCCCCGCGTGACTGAACAACGGGTGCGCAGGGGCGCAGTAGGCAATTTGGGTTTCCTGGAACAGCGGGTAGTAATCGATATTGGGCAGGCGGTGCCAGAAGTAACCGATGGCTAGATCGATATGGCCGTTGATGATTTTTTCTTCTAGTAACGATGACGATAGCTCGGTGAAGTGGAAGTACAGCCCCTCATGCTGCGAACGTAGGCGGGCGATGGCTAGGGCTATGTTCTTGTTGGCAGACGGATCGATTTGACCGAGCAAGCCGACGTTGATGTTCCCCGACACCTTGCGATTGATGTGCTGAACTTCAGCCCGAAAACCCTCTGCCGCCGCCAATAACCGACGCGCCGCTTCGACAAACTGCTCCCCCTTGGGCGTCACTGAAAACCCACAGCGCCCTCGCTCGCACAAGCGAAATCCCACCCGCGCCTCCAGCGTCGCCAACTGTGCGCTGATCGTGGGTTGCGTTGTATTGAGCGCCGTTTGCGCAGCGGAGATTCCGCCTGCCTCAACGACGGACAGAAAGACTCGGATCAAACGCAAGTCCAGCTCCGATACAGTGCCCAGCATGTGTTTCTCCGAAGTTCTTCACATAGACGTGGATCTATGTAAACAGTGCGGCTGCGATATTTTACCGGCCAGATCAACGCCCTACATTGCAATGAAACCGGCGCATTGCCTATAAAAATAACAATTCCAGCATAGGAATACTCATATGTCAGGGTCCTCACAGTCTGCGCATGCCCTTGAAGCGAGCAGCGGGTTGGCCATCGAAGGCCGCTCGATTGATTACATTCCGGAAAATGAACGTCACGCCAAACTCAGTAGCCAGGGACCATTCTGGTTTCTCGGCAACTTTCACTTCTTCACCATCTCCATCGGTTTCGTCGGCCCAAGCCTCGGCTTGTCGGCGCTGTGGACGATGCTGGCCGGTGCGCTGGGCATCATGTTCGGCACCATTTTCATGGCCTTCCACGGCTCGCAAGGTCCGGAAATGGGCCTGCCGCAAATGATCCAGTCCCGTGCCCAGTTCGGTTATCGCGGGGTAATCCTGGCCTTGATGGCGACGATGTTTGTGTTTGTCGGCTTCAACGTGGTGAACATCTCGCTGATCATGAACGGCCTCGAACATGTGTTCGGTATCGACCCGACCATTGTCGCGGTGGCGGTAGTGCTGATTGGCGCGCTGCTGTCGATCTATGGCCACGATCTGATGCACAAAGCCTTCAAATGGGCGTTGTTGGCCACGATGCCGCTGTATGCGCTGGTCACAATAGCTCTGATGTTCGGAGCTGGCCAAGAGGGGGTCACCCCGGCGACGGACCTTGGCTTCAGCTGGGTTGCGTTTGCCACACTGTTCGCCATCGGTGCCAGCTACAACATTTCCTACGCGCCCTATGTGTCGGACTATTCCCGCTACCTGCCGAAAAACACCAGCCGGCCGAAGTTGATTGCCGCCGTGTTCATCGGTGCCTCATTGTCCGGCGGCTGGATGATAGGCCTTGGTGCATGGCTGGCGCAGCAGCTGAAAGCGGTAGATGCGCTGGTGGCGTTGAGTCAGGTCGGCTCTTCGATCGTTCCGGGTCTGGGCAATGTGTTAGTGATTATCTCGGTCGCGGGCTTCCTGCCGATCATCGCGCTCAACACTTACAGCGCCATGTTGACTCTGCTGACCGGCGTTGACTCGATCAAAAAAATCACCCCGACATCTCGTGCTCGGGTCCTTTCCATTACCGCAATCAGCGTGATTCTGTTGACCTGCGTGCTGTCGATCAAAGGTGAAGGCATCGCGCTGTTGAACACCTTCTTAGTCCTGCTCCTGTACTTCCTCGTGCCCTGGACCGCCGTCAATCTGGTGGACTACTTCTTCGTGCGCAAAGGCCGGTACGCGATCCCTCATTTCTTCACGCCGAACGGCATCTATGGTGCCTGGCAATTTCGCGGCATCGTCTCGTACCTGATCGGCTTCGCCGCTATGGTGCCGTTCTTCTACATCTTTAATGCCGCCGCCAACAAAGAAGTGTTCGTCGGTCCACTGGCGCGCATGCTGGACGGCGTGGACATCGCTTGGTTGGTGGGACTGCTGGTCTCGGGCCTGACGTATTACTTGCTTAGCCGTTCGCTGGACCTCGCATCGGAATGGCGGATCATCGACACGATCACCGAGAACGATATTCTTGCCATTAGCAAATTAAGTGCGGAGGCGGCACGTTGAAAATTGTCAAAAACACCGTGGTCGCCTGCTGCCAAGTAGCACCGAAAATCGGCGACCTTGCGTTCAATCGCACATTGACCGAACGCGCCATTCGTTCAGCGGCCCATCAAAGGGCTCAGGTTGTGGTGCTTCCAGAGTTGGTTCAGAGCGGATACGTGTTCAACGACCGCGACGAAGCATTGTCCTTGGCAGAAACGACCGAAGGTTCGACCTTGCGCCTGTGGATGGAACTCGCCCGCGAACTGAATATCGTCGTGGTTGGCGGCTTTTGTGAGCTACTGGGCGGCGGCGAATTGGCCAACAGTGCGGCGATGATCGACCCCCAAGGCCTACGCGCTGTGTACCGCAAGGCGCATCTATGGGATGCCGAGAGTGAAATTTTCAGTGCCGGAGATGCCACACCGCCGGTGGTTGAAACGGTGCATGGGCGAATCGGTATGCTGATTTGTTATGACCTGGAATTTCCGGAGTGGGTGCGTCTACCGGCGCTGGCCGGGGCGGAATTACTTTGTGCACCAGTTAACTGGCCAGATGGACCACGACCACTGACCGAGCGTCCGGCCGAAGTGGTTCGTGTTCAGGCCAATGCGTCGGTGAATCGAATGTTTATCGCTGCGTGTGATCGATACGGGCATGAGCGCGGTGTGGGCTGGGTACAGGGTTCAGTGATTGTTGATGCGGATGGTTATCCGCTGGCAGGGCCGGCAGAAGAAGGGGGGGAGCAGATTTTGTTGGCCGCATTGAATCTTGGTGAGGCGCGGAATAAGCGGATTAGTGCGCGTAATGATTTGCATCAGGATCGCCGGCAGGGGTTGTATGGGTGACAGGTGATGAATAACGTTGGGCAGATTCAAATCTGCCTTATCCGTGCAAGGTTCTTGCTTCAAGACGGCGGACGACATGGTTCGTCCCTACTCAGTGATAATCAGGACCATATTTCATCATCATAATCTGCAAGCTAAGGGTACAGCGATAAAGGCCAGCGGATGTGCTGCCCTTTGAGGGCCTGGCTTGATATTCGCACCCTAAAGTAGGGATTGGCGGGGCACGTCTTAGGATAACGTTTAAGCGCTTGTCGGGGCTCTTTATAGTAGGCAGCCCTTTCTCGACAAAGCAGCTCTATGTGGTACGAATTTGCCCCAGTTTCGAGACCGAAGCAGACAGTTGTGCAGCAATAGGGGACAGACCACGATTTTCAATTTTCTTCTACTCCTCACAGACGCTGAACCGCCCGGCACTTCGGAAACCCCGAGCATCCCCAAAACTGCTCCCCTGCCTTCGCTCCTGTTTTTCGGGTGCGAATCAGCAGCGCACTGCCGCATTTCGGGCATAGCCGTTCGGCTGTCGGATCACTGCGGCGCTTGAGGTTTTGCACATGCTCGCGGTGGGTAGCGAGGGTCGGCGCGCGGCGGCCGGTTTGTAGGGCATGCAGCATGGCGTCGACTTCAGCCTCGCTGAATAGCGGCTGTTGGAATGACTTGATATAGCGGATAAATCCGATGCCCTGGGTGACGTTGGCTGGGACTGCGGTTTTGAAAGTGCTGCCGCCGACAAAGGTGATGACCGAGTGCAGGTGCTCGGGGTTAACGGCAAGGGTGGCTTCCAGCGCCTTGAGGTGCTTGTAGTTCTGCCGCAGCGGGTTCTGGAATTTGAAGCTGTGCTTGGGGAATTTCTGCATCCACTGAGCCTGATTCTCGCTGCCGAAGATCCAGCCGCTCATGTTCTTGGTTTCCAGCACAAAGATGCCGTAGGGCGAGAGGAATACATGGTCGATCTGCGTGGTGCCGTCTGGCGTGTTCAACGTGACATTGTGCAGGCGGCGATAGGTTTGCTTGTCCAGTTGCAGGTGAGCGAATAGTCGCACCAGCTGCTCACCGATGTAGCCCTTGAACCAAGGCGACTTGAGCAGTGCTGCGATAAACGCGAGCGGAATCAGCCAGCTCAGCGTGCCCCAGACTTGCGCGATGATGGGGGTGAAGTCCATTTCCTGACCTTCTGTACACCATGGTTATCTTGATCTTACCGGAACCTGGCGTAATGGCACTATAGTATTGTTTGTCTTTCGAGTGGGCGTGCTTAAGCGCTCTGAACCCTTAAGCTAAGTGTTACCACCCGCGTCAAACCTCACTTTATAGCGGGTACTGCGGCCACCGCTGGGCAGGCGTATCAAGCAGCCCTTCGCAAGCAGGTCCGTCAGGTGTCGAGTCGCGGTAGCTTTTGAAACCTTAGCCACGGCTTGGTATTGCGCGGCGCTGATACCATCCTCAAAGCCGCGTTCACCACCATCAAGCAAACGGTTGAGTACTTTTATTTGCTCGGCAGACAGGGCTTGGCTGCGGTGTGTCTGCCAGAAGCGTGCCTTGGCCAAAACGCGGTCGATGCGGGCAAGGGCTTGTTCCAAGCTTTTGAGCAGCGTGCTGAGAAACCACAGCAGCCAGGACGTGATATCCAGCGTGCCTTTTTGGCTGGTTTCGAGAGTTCGATAATAGCCAGCGCGGTCGTCAAGGATGCTGGCTGACATAGCGTAAAAGCGGATCTCTGATTTTTAAGCGTCAAGGCGACCCGATGCGCGAAATCACTTTGCGCACCAACGCACGCGGTGAAGAGTGCTGGATCGCCGTAAAGGGCGGTAAAGGCTCCGGCGTCGGCGGCGATGTGTTCCACCTACATCAGCACGCCACCGGCGCGGGCTTCCTCGAAACCCGCGACGAACTGCGGAAAATCGCCTTCGGCCGTGATTTCGAATCCGGGGCCAAGTACCAGTGTGTGCCGACTGCAGAGCGTGACGCACTGGCCGAGCAGCGGCGGGAGGAGGAGGCTCTGCAGGCCGAGTTCCGCCGGGCAGCGGTATATAAACAGTACAAACAGACCAACGACCAGCCCAACGCCTTCCTCGCATCGCGTGGCATTGATGAACAGACGCTCGCGGAGACGAAATGGCGCACCGACCGGCACGGGAACGCCGTTTTCCCGCATGTCCGCGAAGACGGAAAATTCACCGGCTTCGAGCGCAAGCACGAGGGCCCGGCACTTTTCTCGAAGAGCCAGAGGGGCGTCTACATCGCCAACCTAAGCTGCGCGAACCCCGAGCGAATCAAGGTCGCCGAGGGCGGTCTCGACGCTCTCAGCCTGTATCAGCTCGATACCCCCGAGCAGCGCGCCCGCACGCTCTACGTCAGCTCGGGCGGAAATCCTGCTGAGGATACTGCCCGTGCCCTGCGAGGCCTGGCCAACCGTACCGGTGTTCGGCAGGTCGATCTCGTTTATGACCAAGACGATGCAGGTACTCGGCACACCGAAGTTCTGAAGCAACTGCTCGCCGAGCAAGCTCCCGGCCTGCAGGTCGCTGATCGCCGTGACGACTACCGGATGACTGAGGGCGAGGATCCCAACGATCTCCTCCTTCGCCGTCATCAGCAAAGTCAGCCCCCCCAGGCAGTGCCCGAGCAGCAGGACGAGAACCCTCAGTCGCAGGCTGCACCGAAACCTGCGACGGCGGAGGAAGAGATGCAAGAGACGGCAGCACACAGGAGATCTATGTAATGACCGACCTACATATCACCCCCGCCGACTTCCCGGACGTGCGGCTGCGCCCTATCACCCCAATCTCTGCCGGTCGAGGCTGGCGCCACCTGATTCGCGAGGCCCTGGCCGTGTTGCCGGCCGGCGTCGAAATCCTCCAGATCAAAGAGAAGTTTGGCTCCCTGCGCGTCATCACGAACGCCTGCTCTCCTGATGTCCGCAAAGCGCTGCAGCCGATCGAGCATCGCTCCCTGCAGGTTTGCGAGATCTGTGGCGACGATGGCCACTTATGGCATGACGGCGACCAAGGCCAACCTGTCGGCTGGCTGCGCACTCGCTGCCAGAAACACGCTCAGACGCGAACTCTGGAGGTCGCCGGTGTTTGACACCCTCATCGAGATCCAGCGCCTGGCCGAGGGGATGCGGGATCACCAGATCGCCTGCCTGGAGGCACAACTCGAAGAGCTGCATACCTCCCCAGGCAACGGCATGGCCGGCCCTTTCATCCTGGCTATGACCATCGCCAATCTCGTTGTGCCTGTAACAGCTGCCTATGTCGTGCCGAGCCACGCTATCGGCCTGCCTGGCGACTGCAACACCAACTGGCACCTGGCGCTATTCAGCGTGTGGCCTCCGACAGAAACGGTTTTATTGGATCTGCGAAACGCCCTGTTCGACGACGCCCCGCTGAGTGTGCGCAGTCGAGTCGAACTCTTTTCCCACGACAATTCCGCAATGCTGGCGAAGTGCCGGGCGGCCGGCATCCAGATCTATCTGCACGGTGCTGCACGATGACTATCCAGATCAAATTGAGCCTCGATTTAAACGCTAACGACATTGATGCGCTGCGTACTCTTGTCGACCATCCTGAAGCTGTCGCAGCAGCGGCAGCACTTCACGATCCACGTTTGCAGGCGCGGATCATCGGCGTTCTGGCAGAGATCAAATCACAACTCACAGAATATTAATTACGAACTACGAGGTGTCTCCGATGAGCCAGCGCAAGAATCTTGATGGCCTGCTCAAGCAAGGTGATCTAAGCGCTTCACAGTCTGCTGAGGGAAAGGCTTGGGAGGAGGCACCCGCATGCGGCCATGAAAACGGAGTGATCCCTTCTGAGGAATCCGTTGAACTGGCCATTGAGCAAGTTATCGCGCAGGCTGGACGGGCCGCCGCAGTTCGTAGCAAAGCCTTTCTGGATGCCTTAGGCATCGATTCAGCTGGGCTTCAAGCTTGGGTCAACGAGAGGGTGGAAATCGGCAGCTGGCCCGAAGGGGATCTGATTCGAGCCTTCTCGGAATGGAAGGCCAAAAGACCTATGCACGGTGCATAGCTCAAAGGAGCAACCCCGGATGACGATGCGCCGCATCTACCTGGACACCGAGTTTACGAGCCTCAACCGCTACCAGGCAAAGCTGATCAGCCTCGCCCTAGTAGTGCAAGAAGGCCCCGAGTTTTATGCCGAGTTGACCGACAACTGGGATGAGAGCGATTGCTCTGATTTTGTTCGGGAAACCGTTCTGCCGCAGCTTGATCTGTCTAAGCACGGGCGCACTACGGAGCTGGCTAGGGGCGAGCTGCTGGCTTTCCTGCAGGCGCTCGGCCCGGTAGAGGTCATTACTGACGCTCCCGATTATGACTGGACTCTGCTGCTGTGGCTCGTCGACCCGGCAGGGTTGCCGGCCAACGTGCAACCTCAACCCGGGCTGCTGTGCATCGACTTCGATGCCGACTACAGCGGCGACGAGCCGCCCCACCATGCTCTCCAAGATGCCCGCCTTCTCGCCGCACTAGCCGAAAAATCCAATCCCGCATGACGATGCTTCGTGTACGTTAAATCACAAATCTGTGATTTAACGTACATGGACGGAGCGTGATGAAAATTAATGCCGGCACCCTGCGGGACTACCTGGTGGCAACCACTGAAAACGCTCAGGATCATGCGGCTGAGCCGCCTCAGCTGATGTGCCTGGTAGACCAGATGGATCAGATCTTTCAGGAGGAGATATTCGCCCGGGATTTCGAAGTGAATCCAACGGCCGGCCTGCTGGTGATGAACGCCTACACCATGCTTCTTGGCGGGGTACGGCAAGCGCTATCGGGGCATGTTGTGTCAACATTTCCGATTGTTCGTACAGCGCTTGAGTCGGCCTGTTATGCGTTTCTGATCGCACGTGACGAAGCGAAGGCCGATGTCTGGTTTCACCGACACGATTCAGAAAAAGCTCATAAGGATTGTCGGGACACTTTTACAGTCGGAAGGGCTGTAAAAGAGCTCAAGGTGATCGATCCAGTGATGGCCGAGTACGTACAGGCTCACTATGAGGCCTCGATCGACTTCGGCGCTCACCCCAACCGGAAGTCAGTGATTGATCACCTGGAGGACTCCGGTCCGCTTGGAGAGGACTTTCACAGTTTCGAGCTGACTGGCGTTTATGGTCAGAATAGCTGGCACGTAAACTTCGCGTTACTGGTCTGCGTAGAGGTAGGCCAGGCGATCGCGTTCCTGGTCGCAGCATCTTCGGAGAATCACCCTCTAATCAATGAGCGTGTCGATTTGCTCCAAGACTGGGTGGACGCGAAGAACCGCATGGCTGAGGATATCAACGGCGAGCCGATCAATTACACTGGGCCGATGTACTCCTCAGTCCTTCCGCCCGTGTAAGCGCGAGGCCCCGCTATGTGTACAGGACGCACCAGAGCCGACAGTCAGACCGCTCTAAGTGGCGATACGTCAGAGGTTGACGACACCGTCAAGCCCGATTAAGATTGATCTCAAGAATAACCCCCACGCCTCGGGCGGGACTTGTCCCGTACTGCGCACCAGGGGGTTAGTTTTTTCTGCGAGAAAAAGCCAGCAGGACGCTTCGGCATGCCGCTAACCCCCGTCGTTTACGCCAAGCCGGCGAAGACCCCGAAAGCCCTTCTTAAACACCTGCGAGCCAAAGGCCTGACCACGCGAGGCCAATCCGCTCTTGCACTGCAGGCGCTTACTTATATCGGCTACTACCGCCTGCTGATCTACATGCGTCCACTCCAAGACGCAGCGAAACAATTCCATCCAGGTGTTCGTTTCGACGACATTCTCGCGCTCTACAATTTCGACCGTGAGCTGCGACTTGTTTGCCTGGATGCGATTGAGCGCATCGAGGTCGCCTTCCGTGCCGCTATCGCCAACACTTTGGCGAACGACCGCACTTGCGGGCCGCATTTTTATCTTGATGCCATCCACTTTGAGAGTGGTGATGATCACCGCAACTTCCTGAGGAACGTAGTGGGCCTCAGAGAAAATCTGCCGATGAAGCACTACTACAGCACCTACAACACCCCGTCGCTCCCGCCCATTTGGGCAGTCCTGGAAGCGATGAGCATCGGGCAGCTATCCAAGCTCTTGGCTGGCCTCCATCTCGATCACCGCAAAAGCATCGCAGCTTGCTTTGGCTATGACGAGAGTGTGATCACATCCTGGTTGAAGAGTCTCACTCTCCTCAGAAACCTGTGTGCTCACCATAGCCGCTTGTGGAACACCTCGATCACATCGAATGCCCCAAAATATGCGAACGCCATTCAAGCCGAATTCCCGCCACAAGTTGATCGAGGTCGGGTTTTTTCGCGGGCCGTCGTGGCCCAGGCGCTGATGCACGCGATCGATCCCAGCTCAAACTGGAATGACAAGTTCAAGCAAGTGATGGCAACGCTTCCCTTGGCCACTATGGCAAAGGCCGGCTGCGTTCCGAGCGTGCTGGGTCTGGTTCAAGGCTGGGAAGGCAGGCCTTTCTGGAACTGACCAACCCCAGCTAACCACCGGCTTTCACGAAGTCGACAGCGGCTTTCAACTCCTTCTTACTTGGCTTTTGGGGGGCAGCTGGAGCTCCGACAGCAAGATCAGCTTGTTCCGCGTCTTCCTCCGGCCAATAGCTTCCCAATCCTCTGACCAAGTAGCGATTTGTCCTGTCCATCGGATCCATATCTCGAAAATCACCCTGCCTGAAGGAGATGAGGTTCATGTCATACAGCTTGGTGATCGCGTCCGCGACCCGATATCGGGGCACACCAGTTATTTTGGATAGCGCGTCGTAACTCAACCGCGCAATGCCTGCCCGAGACTTATCGCGGTGGGAAAGTATGGCGATTAAGACCTTCAGCGCATCTAGGCTGGATTTGCAGTAGTTGAATTCAGCCAGTAATAGCATCCGATCGCTGCCACCGTCATGGAGATGAAGCTTCGGGATCTTTCCCCAGGCGTACTCGTCATTCCAACCAACAATCCTTACGGACGTGCCGCTCTTTGTGGCCTGTGCTTGGCGCTCTATCAAGCCCTCTTGCTCAAGCCTGCTGAATGACCTCGCTATCACCGCCCTAGACATTTTGGCGAGGCATGTCAGCTGTGGGTACGTGACATGGGCGACCCCTGTCCCAAAGTCGGCCCTGCAGCACAGCACCAGATACAGCCGTAGTGCTGCGATGCATTCGTTTCGCAGGGCCTCAACATCGACCTCGCGCTCGACCTCGAGTCCGTGCGGCATGAAAGGCATGGCTACCGGCACCTTCCTTATGGCGCGACCAGTGAACCTGCCTAGACCACCTTTATGCACCCAGCGGATAGGGAGCTTTGCCCATTGGCTCCGATCGCTCATTTAGATCTCCAGGCAACTGCTGCGAGTCCGCAGCTGAGTACCAAGATGCAGCAAAGCGCCAAAGTTAGAGGATCGGTAGTTAGTGCTTTCTCTACCAAGCTAATGAATGCAACCATCTCGTAACGCTCCAGGTAGTGGATGAGGCTGCAGATTTGCTTACCTTGAATGCACTATCTAGATATAGGCGTCCGCAAATCTGGCGTGCAGGCCAATAGATTCGGGGTTTCTTGCCGAAATTTCTAGTTCATTCTGGCCAACCTTAACTGCCTTAATCCGGGGTTGGTGCATAGCGCCAGATCAGGAGTCCACCCGCCACCGTGCAACCCATCAATCCATTGAATAGCCCGTGCGCCGCCTCATAGGAGACATGGCCAATTTGGGGGCTGGGTTTGGCTATCAGCTAGCACCTGTAAGGTGGGGCGCGAGGTTATCGACTTAGCCTGCAGCTAGTAATGAACTAGGTTCTTGCCAAACCCCGTCCGGGGAAGCCGAGATCCAATCAAAATAGACCTGCATTCGACGGCAGGGTGGCATCGAGCTGCCACAAGTAGCTTGCCATCCGTGGGAACAGCCGGTTTCATGCGTGAATGCAGGTACTTAGCGAAAAGTAAGCATCGGCCACAGCAACAGCCAAAACATCATCCTTACCGAAAGACTTCAGCGATCAGGGTTTCAGCTATGACTCAGTATAGTCTTATTGAAGATTTGGAAAAAAAATTAAGCCTATACCGAGAGCTACATAAAAATGAAAGTTTCAAGCAATGTTATACGCATCGTGAAATTGCAGCGCTGATAAGTCGCGCGAAAGTATATCCAGCTGAGCTCAGTAGAGAGATGGTCAGATGTATTTTGGAGGATGGAGAGCCTTGGCCTGCAGGCGATGGAGGATTGCTCTCTGTTCGTGCCAGGGTATCTATGCAAGAGCTGGAGAGTGCACGAGTAATTAAATTTCGAAACGATAGGCTTGAAATTATTCGTCACGTAGAGTCATCTCCAGATATGCCGGAGAAATTAAAGGGGCAGTTGGATGCGTTACGAACTCTGTATGAGATTAGATATGGAATAGGTTGCGTGGCGCCGCACTTGAGGTTGCAGAGCTCAGATGTATCAGTATCTACATTTATGCAGGCCAGTACTAGCCTGGTTCCCATTGAAGGGGGCTACAAGATTTCACTGGAGAGGCAAGACATTCCTGGCGTGGCGCTGAACTTGTGGCGAATATTGAAGGCGGAGAGTAAGCCTGGGTTGGAGGTCTTTAAAGTATGGCTTTCCAAAATAGTCATGGCTTCAGATGTGTCATATGTATTTGATATGGAATTCTCGGGGAATGATGAGCGCGATGAGTTTCTGGAGGCGGCATATAAATATGTAGAGGCTGATGATTCGCTGTTCGAAAGTTGGGATAAAATTGCTGCTGATATCGCATTAGACGTCAATCGGATTGGATCAATTGTCGAGATGGGCAGGGTGGTGGCATTCGGCTCAGATGGCAGGAACGATAGTCCGCCGCAGTACTACGAGCAGCTTGATTTAGAGCCATTGGCAGGTGTAATTGCTCGATTGCTTAAAAAGCCGCGCGAAGGATTGCTTGAGGCTTATCAATGGTGGATGGAAGCTGAAAGGCATAGTGGTCACTACGGAATGGTGCATAATATTGTATGGGCTATAGTAAGTGGTGAACGAAATTTATATAACGTGAATAGCAGTTTCCCAATTACGAGGAGGCTATTTGAACTGTCAAATAAGTCGCCGCGGTTGCTGGGTGTTCTGGTAAGTGGAATATCTGCGCCAAAGTATCTCTGTTATTTGCTTTCAAACTTAAGCACTAATCATTTAGGGCTTGTCAGAATATCAAATGAACTGCAGCGGTCAGGGCGGGGATTATCTGAACAGGTGGATTATGAGCGACTATGGTGGAATTTAGCTTGGACACAGGCATTAGAGATCTACGTAGGCTCTCATTATCGTAATGTGCATGAGGGAAATGTAGTCGATGTGCTGCAGAACATTGGTGAGCTTATAGTTTGGATCTCAGACAGGGAGCTGGGCTTTTCCTCAAAATCGACGTCTATTCGGGAAACATTAATTCCTCAGCTGAAGTTGGCTATTGAAAGCATAAGATATTTTTCTGTAAATACTATTGGTGAGGTTAGCCTAATCAGGCATGAGTGTCATAATATGGCAAATCTGTTTATGGCTAGCCCGCGCGGTAAGCGATATGAAGATGGAGAAATTCCTCTCGGTCAGTGGGTGCTGTTATTTTGGTGCTTAGATGTGTTGGATTCTAAGCAGTCGTCAATAGGCGGCGAGGGTAGCAAGGCAGAGATAGAAAGGGTTGTCGAATATTTAATCGAGTGCTATTTAGGTGTTTTACGATATAGGGTGAGCTTTAGGTGCAATTCGAGCGACGACCCAGAGGCATTCGAAGAGTTGGGCTGGGAGTTTCTTGTTAAGCACGCGAAAGCCTCTTCAAGGCGCAAGCTTATATTCGCATTTGATGATTTTGAAATAAAGGAAATTCCTAAAGATTCGAATCTTCGCAGTGGCTTCCTGTCTGCTGTGCGTACCCATATTAGGCTTCTCTTGAGTTTGTATGCCAGTGAGTTGCATTCAAAGGTCAAAGTTGACTTGGTTGAAGCGATGTTATCACTTACTGCTTCGTATGGATTTGGCGCTGATCGACTCTCAGGTGTATTTGAGAATCTTGTTGATGAGTCCTCGTATAGCAGGATTCGGCTTTGGAAGGACTTGTGTGAGAAGGCAAATATTTTTGGAGATGATGAGTTTAAGCGGCTTGTAAATATTTCAAAAAATGAAGCGCCGCTGAGTTGCTTGCTCAAAATGTACGTTGGAACCAACTCGTTATCGAGGAAGTCTCAAGTTCAAGAAGTGATCGATGCTAGGGATCTGTCTGAGGAGAAAATATATTCTGCTCCAGAAATTTCAAAGATGATTGCTATGGCTGCCAATATTGGTCTTTCAGGATTGGTGGCTAGGCTATTGAAGCTTGGAAGAGAGAATGCACATAAGTCATTCCAGAAAGAATTCGATTCTTTAGAAACGCAGATTGAGCTAAAGGATATTTTTGAGTCCAGTTATAACTCAGTGGAGGAGCGAGTTGAAGCATTGAAGGCGTATCAAGTTAAAGGGGATGATGCAACGTATGCCAATGAAATGGGGCGATTCAAAAGATACTTGTTGGCACTGGCTTATCTTCAGGTGGATGCTAATAAGGCATTAGCATTTTTTGAGTTATTGCTGAAAGAGAAGAAGCAGATCCAATATGCTACCGGAGTAATAAAGGCGCATATGGCTTTGTCTGATGCGTCAAGCGACCAGGTCAGCCCGTCACATTATAGGCGTTTGTATGCTAGTTGGCTGGAGGTTTACCAAGATCTTGGGCACGTGGAACTTGGGATGCCTGATGTGTATGAGGTGCTTTCTCTCCTAAAGCGTGCTAATGATCCGGATACGTTTGAGCAGTTCTGGAAAGGGGCATCTTCACACCAGCGTAACTCCTTTGAGTTGGCTCCGCTTTGGTGCGAGCACCTACGAGCAACTGGTCGTATAGAGGATGCATTGGCACACTTGGCCGCAGTTAAAGAGCATCATGGGGAGTGTCCTGCCTCGGAGTCTAAGAGACTCGAAGAACTAGAGGATGCACTGAATAATGAGAACTTCATTAAGATAAGTGGATCTCCGTATACTCTCGAGTTGTTCGCAAGATCTTCACACGATCAAGCGGGTATTGTTTGGAGGCAAATAGGGTCAATGGATGCTCGGCAGCAATGTCGTGTAATAGCTGGAAATGATTGCACTGTTGAGAAATTTATCTCCAAAAATACAGAATTGGCGGTGCGCGAGCTATTGAGTCGCAAGAGTAATTTGCAGCGTAAAAAAGTAGGTGGTGGAAAAACTATCCCGCTTGATGATGAGGACATGATCAACGATTGGCTTGTTTCAATTCTTAGGCATCGCTTGAATTATTTAAAGTGGACTGTTGCTGATCAGTCCAGGGCGGGTAAGTCCGCCTCAGGGAAAGGTGTAGGGGAAGGGGATGGTTGGATTTTTGACGGTGATTCAAATCGTGTTTCGCTTCTTGAGGCCTTTCGAGTTCAGGGGCTCAATACAACAGTTATTAATGAGCACCTAAATAAAGTAGCGGGATACAATTCGGTTGGTGCGAGCCCGATAATTGTTGTGGTTTATGTGGCTAGTCCGGATTTTAATAAGCTATGTATGGACTATCAGTTGCATATTAATAGTATCGACTATGAAGGGTTTGATACAAGGTGCAAAGGTCATGCAGCGAATGACTTGATTCGTGAATCGCATTTGAGTTGCTATCACGAAGTAAGAAGTATTCAGGGGTGTGGCATTCACTTCTATCACTACCTCGTTGATTTATATCTGTCAGACGATTAATTTTGGCGAGTAGGAAAGAAAGTATGTGGGCTATTTTTAGTTTATTTAGGCGCAGGAAGACGGAGTTGCAATTGTGCGAGGCTTCGGATGTGGATTTATCGACTGTGCGAGCACTGCTTATGACGGAGGCGCGTAACGGTCACTTTACAGGCCTGGACACTCCCACGGCGGTCGACTCATACATGCAGCAGTTACGCCTATCGGTCGACTCTTATAGAGCAAGGCAGCAAGTGGGTGTGATTTTGCAGATGCTCGTTGTTGGTCGTGAATCTGTGGGGTTTGTTATTTTACGAGCATGTCCAGAACCTGCGGAAATGGAGCTTCATATGCTGATAATAGCTCCTGAATATCGGAGACGGGGCTATGCGAGTCAAGTAGTTCAATGGTTTGTGAATGATCTAAGAGGAAATAATCGTCGATTATTGGTTCGGTGCCTCCCTGCCTCCGAGGCCATGATTGCTCTTTTAGGAACGATGGATTTTACCCGGAAGCCAAGTACAGGCGTGTTCGTCCGTCACTTTCTCTCTCCACTCCTCAGCTAGGGTCGCCAATCAGCACCGCACGTCTTGGAGCGCCTTCACCGTAGGAAGCAGCCAAGTTGTGAATCGCCACTTGGTACCTAAGCTGGGCGGCCGGAAGGTGTGGCAATCTCAGATCATCCGAATCTTCAAGGGCAGAGCATGACGAAAGACGAACTGCGCGCTGAGCTTGAGCGCCAGAAGCAACGGTTTGAGGCGGTTTACGGCGGGGAAGTCGTGACCTATGCGGCGCAGCCTGAGCCCGACCGCAAGCCCTGGAGGAAGCGCCCTAGCTTGTTGGATGAGGCGTTTCAGGAGGAGGTCAAGAAAGAAGAGCGCCGGCAAGCGTCATTGCATCAAGACTGATCTTGCCATTCCAGCAAGGAGAGGCAGTGGGCGACTACTTCAGCGACCGAGAACATGGGCCTGCTGCCCGTTCCGAACAAGTCATTTTACCTGTCGGTATCCGATGCATGAAACACAAGCATGAGAAGTGCAATCCATAGGCCCGATGGCGCTTTTCTCGCAACGCGCTAACCTCCTTGAACCATTATCCAAGGAGGGCAACACAATGGGTTATCTCGTGCTCGCGCGTCATCAAGGAGAACGGCTTTGCTTAAGCATTAAGGAGGGTGCCGACGAGGCGGCGCTGTTGGATGATCTAAGGTCCGGCGGCATTTACATTGATGTCGTAGAGCTCAGCGACCGAACCGCTCGTATCGGCATCGACGCGCCGCGGGAGCTTTTAATCTTGCGTGAAGAATTATTGCCAGCCTAGCTTTTGTTCTCAAATCAATGATTAAACCCAGGCAGCTGTTTTGCGTAGGCGTCTACACGGCCAGACTTAAGGCTGTTTGCCGTTAGAAGCGAATGCCCACAACTTCACCGTTGGCGTTCAGCGCTGGTTGCCTATAGGTATCCACCAGTTTTCCCTTGGAGAAGACGAAGCGTGGAGGCCAAAACGAGTTCTTGCTCACGAGCGACAAGAGTTGCTCGATTGTGGTCACTTGGTCGGAGCGCTTCAGTCGGAAGAAGTACATGCTGCCCCAGTCATCGCTGAAGTACTCTTGGAGATCACTCGGATCTAGCGTCTCCGAAATAGGCCTTTCATCAGGATCTTCTTCGTCAAGCTGACTGGCATAGTTTTCAAACAGTCGATCTTGCAGAAGGTTGAAAGCATAAGGCTCCCACTTGAGAGGCGAGTCTTCATCCTCTGTGTCAAGCACTTCTGATGGGTCGAAAGCCAGCAGAAATCCTCGGTGGTATGCATCCTCAATCGGCTTGCACTTCTCCGCAGCTTCTGCGACCTGATGCCAGTTATCAAATCCAGCGGCCTTGGCTGTGATCTCAAGAGCTTCGTGATGCGGGATATCTTTTTCTCGCTTCATGCGGCGAGCACGTTGCTTAAGGCGAGAGATGGCTTCTTGCGGGATCAAGTAAATGCGTTGCATGTAAAGGCTCCTCTGTTCGCGGAGTGCCGGTGCCCACTGCCGAGATCCGCACAGGGAATCCCAAACGCATTAAGTAAGAAGAGAATCGTCCCATTCGGGTTTGCCAAGGTGGGCAGCAGGCTCCGATCCAGCCTGCATCAATCATACGAGCTTGCTCTCTGCTCATTCAAGTCTCGTCTCGTCACTCGGCTATGGAGTTCGGATGTGGGAGTGTTTTGGCAGTGATTGAAAATGGGGGTAGTTGCTTTTTGCTGTATGTGCGTACAGTATTTGTTGGCGGCACCTGTTGGCCATACAGCATGCGGTGGCCTCCCTCGAGGTATGGCTTGGTACCCGCCTCTCCAGCTGCAGTACCTTCAATCACCGCCACTTTTAGAAATTCAGAATTTAAGTAGGGTATATGGAAAAAAGAACTCTGTTTATTAAGCCAAGTAGAAGTTTAGGTGGCGAGGAGAGGCTAGATCCAGTTGTGGTGGCGCGAAATCACGCAAGAGGAATTGAAACTTCATTGTCTTTGGATACCAATATTCTTATAAGCATGGAGAAGGTAGTAAAAAATGGAAATAAATGGTCGTCTGTAAAAGCTCAAGGCTTGCATAATTTGATTAGTTTGTTGCAGAGATGCCCGCCCAAGAGTATTTGTATTTCTCCCGGGTTAGCGCTAAAGGAAATGCCGCCTGAGGCGGCCAATAGGTCGAGAGAGTACTACGAGTCCTTTTTGTCTGCACATCTGCCTGGGTTTGTTGATACCCCGAATAGCACGCGAACCATTTTCAAGGCAGCTAGTGATGGTTATGGTTTTGAGGATCTTTCTCCCGAATCGCAAGCAGTTATGGCGGTGCCGTTCACGTGTATTGCATATTTGAATCTGGTTGATAAAAAGAACCATGGTAAACCTATTGATAAATTCAAGGCGTATCTAGATTGCTTGGAGAGCAAGGTTGATATTTTAAGTGCGGCGGAGATTGAAATTGCAAAGTACTGTTTTGCTGAGCCTCCCGCTGATTGTAGGGAAGTTATTGATATTAGAAGGAGGATTAGGGGTAATTTTTTGAAAACGCGTGATAATAAATCTCCTCGTAGTCCTTCTGAGGTGTTGGCAATCGCCTTTAATGGGACAAGTGATTTATTGCTTCTTCAAGCGGCAAACTCTATGGATGAGCACGGTCTTGATGGTGTAAAACAAGACTCATGGATTGCAACTAAAGATGAAAAGTTGGTTGACTTTAGCAATATATTTCATCATGTGAATATCGATGGTGAAGCTGGAAAATATGCTGTGGGTTCTGTGATTTTTGAGCACTCAAAGGATGGCTACTGGCAGCAGGCGGAAATGGATTTTGGGATAAGAAGTATGCGGCGGGCGCACTATCATCAATCTCGCGAGATAGATATGGACGTTTTTGTTGCGGCGGCTCACGCTGTTATCGAGGAAGTTAGGCTTCAGTTTGAATGATATGACTCTGGACGGTTAGGGGCTGGCAATGGCTATGGAGCAAGATTCAAGATTATCGCCTTCGCACTTTATGCGGCAGCTGCGTCCGGAGTTTTACTCCGATAGTGCTGATCGAGTGTCCTACCTGTTGGACGCCAAAATGCTTGAGTACTGTCTGGAAAGCATCACCTCGCGCAATGAGATGCATGACTTCGAGATATTTTGTCGAAAACTGTGCGAACGGATGATCTGTCCCAACCTCAAGCCATCCACGGGGCCTGAAGGAGGAGGTGATAGCAAGGCGGATGCAGAGACCTATCCTGTTGCCGAGGAGCTCGCCGAGCATACTTACATTGGCAATATTGCGGCCGGCCAGGAACGCTGGGCCTTCGCGTTCAGCGCGAAAAAGAAATGGGCGGAAAAGGTACGCAATGATGTCGCTGGAATTGTTGCAACTCAGCGCGGATACAAGAAAATTATCTGCGTTACGGCACAATTTGCACCCGCCAAAAAACGCGCGCAATTGGAGGATGAGCTCTCAAAACTGTACGGAGTCATCGTCACGATCCTGGACCGCAGTTGGATCGTTGATAAGGTCATTGATCATGACCATAGAGACTTGGCCTACCACTACCTGCATGTCGGGCAAGAGGTGGCCGACAGTCGCCGTCTGGGGCCGTCCGACTACTCGCGTAACCAACAATTAGAAGAGCTTGAGCAGTCGCTCGCACGTCCCGGTGAGTTCAAGGGAATGGAAATGCAACGAGCGACGGAAGCGCTTGTAGCTGCCAAGCTGTCCCGTAACCTGGAGCGTCCTCGGACAGAAACAGATGGTCGGTTTGAAAGAGCCATCCGCTTGGCTGCACGCTACGGAAATCACCGTCAGAAGCTTGAGGCCCACTACGAAAAACTCTGGACGGCCTTTTGGTGGTTCGATGATATAGCTTTGATGAATGAGGGGTACGAGGCATTCGAGCAGTTGGTTCTGGATACCGGCCATGCCAAGAACCTTGAGCTGCTTTGCAATTTGGCCCAGTTGCTTTTCAACTCAGTAATTCATCAGCACCTGACAGCTGAGGAGGCTCAGCTCGATGAGCGTGTTCGTCGTCTACGCGAAAAATTGACCTTGATGGCGGCCGAGCTAGAGCGGCCGAATCACGCTTTGGAAGCAAGGACATCAATGCTTGTCCTTGACGTTAATCGAGCCGCATTGGCTGATGACCAGCAACTACTAGTTGAGCTCTGGCCGCAGTTCTCAGAAGTGCTTCGGCAGGCGCGAGGTCTAGGCGAGTTTTCCGCGGAGCGGTTAACAAACTTGATCGAGGTTTTCGGCAACGCCGCAGCCAATGACCCTGGCTACGCTGCGCTGGTTGATGAAATGGCTGCGTTCGTGACCGAGCGTACGGGCGAGGCGCAGGGAGCTCTGGTACTTCTGAAGCGGGCAAGGCAGCTCGACTTCAAGGACAACTTCGAGATGATTCGGCTGCTAGGCAAGGCAGTCCGACAATTGACTAAGAAGGAGTACTCCGAAGCTCTGATTGAAGCATCACAGCTTCTCGCCTTGGCATATCGTAGTGCGGGGCTTCTATGGGCAGCACGCGCCAGTTGCATTTTTGCGATTGCATCGATGTTTATTGCTGCTGACGAAGACCATGACCTTCCCGCATCGATTGTTCCGACATTAATGATCCTAGTCTGGATTACTGTCGAGCTCCGTCATCTACCCGACCTGCTGGAGGCGGTCCGGCTGGTACATGGCTGTGCGAACGGGCTACCGCTCGATGATCAATCCCAGGAGCGAGTCAGGAAACGCCTGGGAGAGTTGGATCTGATCCTCACCTGCCAACTTGTGAACTTAAATGAGAATAATCTCCGGCGAGTCACTCAACTACCTGAGGTGCTGGAACGGTTGGGTTTGATGCATAGCCGAAATGCTCTGCTCTATGTTCTTGGCCACGAGGCGAAGCTGCGAGAGGAAGGGACCATCCCTGAGCAGGAGACGTTCGAGCAGGTTGCTGAGCTTTTCTCCCAGATTGCCAGTCAGCCAGCTGGCAGCAATACCGATTACCCCGTGATTTTCAATGAGGGAACATCGCAATATCTCGTCTCACGGGTGCAGGGCATGCTGGTTTCGATTCAACATCCATGCACTGAGACATCAATTCCCTTGGCAGAGGCCATCTTAGGCACTATTGAGGCTCTTTTTGCCACTGCTCTCCAACTCAGAGTCGCTGCTCACACCGAGTGTTTCAGAATTACCGTTCAGGAGACCGGCCAGAATGCGGCACCTGGATTCAGTGCGAATGAAGAGGACATGACTGCTACGGTGACGTGGCCTAGCGGGCTGGCGGCGAGCTCGCACGCTCGAACACAAGAAGTTCAGCAGACGCTGATCCATCTGGCGGCCACCATCTTTGCCGCGACCTGCCATGTTCCTGACCTAGAGACCACCCTTGATCAGCTGTTCGAGAACGAAGCAGTGCTGGATCGGATTGCCATGATCGTGACGGTCGGCAACAGCCGACAGCGTCTATTCAATCACTCCTTTTCCACGATCACTGCGTGGTCTGACATGGCGAATACAGAGTTTGCTCTTGAGCCCACACGGCCTGTGATTAAACGTGTCCCCCTAACGGTGCGTAGCGATGAAACCGCCGAGGTCGATGAGGAAACCCTGATTTCGCCCGACTCGTTGAGCGATCACCGCCAACTCGGGGTACGGTCGGTCATTGATGTCCATCTTTGGGATCAGGCTGGCTGGCGAGGAGTCTTCGTCGCTGATTTTGCTCGCAATGCCCCGCCGGCGTTGGCGCTGATGTTCACCGATGCGGGGGCGGCCACCAAAATCTTTGCCCGCTGGCGTGAGCGCATAGGAAGTGCCGATCTAAATGAAGAAATCTACTTGGCGGTAATACAGGGGATATCCCGTGAGCACCCGGCACATTACCGGCTCCTAATTACCTCGAGCCCACCTGAGACAGAGGAGCCGTCGAACCGGAAGGCACACACAATAGTTTCGCGAATGCAGACTATGGAAGCTGCCAGCGATGCCAATTTGTCGCGTTTCTTGGGCGCTTTTAAAAGGGTGGGTGCCTATCTTCTTCTACCGGCGATTCTTAAAGATGGGCAGCCAGAGCTTCTCTTTGAGATGGCGATCATGAAGAGAAAACTGGTAGTCAGATCCGCTACGGACGTCGGGAAGAATGATCTGGAGGTCATGGCGCTTGGGGCTCAACTGTACCGTGAGCGATTTGGTGAATCGGGGGCGGGTGATAATGAAGGGGCTAGTTGATACGCAATGACTATTAATTATTTAGAGGCCTTTCCACTTCCTTTGGATTGTCTGCCAGAACGGTTGAAACAGCTCTTGGCACCAGCAGGTATGTCACCGAGGCAGATGGTGGAGGTAGCGTCACTCTACGAGAGTGATCCGGATGGGATGGAGGCCGAGCATCTTCATTTACTGATGGCCGTGGTTCCTGTCGGTCAGGATGTCCCGCTTGAGGTCCTGGACGAAGGTGCTAGTGGCGTCGTTGAGTACTCTGTTCCCGCAGGCGAGGTGTCTGGCTGTTCTGCGAGTTTTACGCCCTCCATCTCAGGGTACGATTACATTGTGGCGTCATGGGGTGATGGCTCCTTCTACACCTTCAACCTTGCGGAGAAGGTTTGGATGGCACTCGGATTGACCCCTCGCTGCGTTGGTAACGAGCATCAGAGTCTTGTCTTTGATGACTTAGGGCTTCCAGAATTTGGTGTGGCCGAGGGAGAGGTGTCCAGTGAATATCACTGGAACTTGAAGAGGCCCGTAAGTTGGCGCATGTCGAATGAGTACCTCCGTCGCTATCTTTGGCTACGCGGTGCCCGGGGTGTGCGAGTTTTTTACTACTCAGCCCAGCTACCGGATGTCCCCGAGGTGCGAGCGGTTATGGGAGGAAAGTCTCATGTAGGCTGCAAGCCTACCGAAGGTGTCGCCTGGTACGAGTTAGACATCCGCGAGCATGAGGGAGGTCTCCTACTACAGCTTTGGGCCTCAGTTGAGGCGGTAACGCCAGAGCTCTGTCCAGAGCAAACTGCTGAGGGCATCCTATGGCCAGGTCATGCCCAGCCTATGACTCACGCACGAGCAAACGCATTGGTGGGGAATGATCCGGTCTATCTCGATGATCGGTTCCTAAAGAGATATGAGGAGAGTGCTTTTTATGACTCGGTGCCTGCTTATGTTTGGGGGCAGTGGCATTGCAGTCCTTCATACAGAGGGCAGTGGAGTTTCACAGCTTGTCGGCGGGTTGGGAGAAACCTGCTCCAAGTGCCGATGCGTGAGCTTTACAAAGCGAAGCCTGATCGCGAGATAGTGCATGCCCGATCATTTGCGGTTGATCCGGCCGACTTAGCGCATGTGGACCTGAATGAAGAGCATGTTGTTGCGAAGGTGCAGCGGCTGCTCGATGTGCTTTTACAGTTGGGCGACGGCCTTTCTGCACTAGGTAGAGCCGTGGGTCTGAACAAGTCGGCAGAAGAGCTGACAGGTTTCCAGCGTACAGAGGTGGCGGCAAATGGTTGGTTGGCCTATCCAGCGCTCAGTCGCCTTGCCCAAGTGGCACCATTGGACATGACACAACAGATGTTCCTCGCTCGCTGCAAGAGTTTGCATGAGGTCTGGCAGCGCGTTCCAAACGGCTATCTCAAGTCATTGTTAGAGCATGCTGGGTGTCCGAGAGCGGCGGTCAAAGACCTCGGAAGTCTCAAGCTTTTGCAGGCACTTTTGAATGTCATCGAAAGACTGAACGTTCATGAGGAGGCGAGCGATACCTTCGCTTCAGGTAGCGAGCCCGAGGGCTGGAATGATCGCAATGAAGCCATGGCCCCCTTGTTCTTGAATAACGATCTCAGAATCGCTGATGCTCACGAGGCTATGGAGCGGTGCCTGAGCACCCTGCAGCAACTTGGTTTCGATATAGCAACTGTCAATGCAGGCTATGGAAGAGCTTTAGATTTTGTTATGGACGGAGTTATTGATGCTCTGGGTAAAGTCGCTGTTGCTATCCAGGGTTTGATAAGCCGCAGTCGACCTCAGTGAATCGCCCCGGACTGCTAGATCTCAAAGAGCACACTCAGATGGTGGTGCCAACATACGTCATGCTGTGACCGGCTTGATGGGGCGGCCCCATCAAGGTCTCCGGCGATCGGGTTCAGATTGAAACCCGCAGACGTTTGGCGCGTTCTTTGAAAGCACGCTCACCGCCTTCTAGGATTTCGCAGACGTGCTGCCTAATGAGCGGGTTTTCGAGGCTACCGCTCACGTAGGTAATGAGCGGCAACTTGCCAGGTCTATGCGACCCGCACTTAGCCACGATCACTTGATCCGCATCAGTGTTAACTACCAGGTTGGCATTGTGTGTCACGATGATGATCTGACGCCGCTTTTTAGCATCACGGAAGCGATGTACCAGCTCCTCGAAGATCGACTGAGGGTCCAGGTTTTCTTCGGGTTGGTCGATGATCAGCGGCCGGTCGTCTTCCGCATCAATGGCCAGATACAGCAATAGTAACACGATGCCGCGTGTACCAGGAGACAACTGCTCGATATCGACGCCGTCGTACTGCAAGCCATATCCGACAGTGATGTGATCGGTGCTGTAAAGCCAGTCGGAGATATCGCGCGCCCATGCGCGGAAGTCAGCATTCTCCGGCATGTGATCTCTGAGCGCCGACTCATTGGTTTTCACGAAGTCTAGTAAGGCTGTGGCAGCTTGGGTGGCGTCACCTGTCGACCAAGCTGACAGCAGCCCGGCGCGTGCGCATCGCAACAGTTCGCCGCGCCCTTTGAAGGGGCCATTGGTACGTAAGTCCAGGAGACTTTCACCTTTGGCTGCCCATCCTGCTAGGTCGACAACTCGGCGTACCGAGAATGACAGCTTTGATAGGGAACCGGCGGCCTCATCAATGCGAGATTTGATGGGCCCATAGAGATCTACTAGCTCCTTTTCTTCTTCGACGATGGCCTCGAAGATGGCTGCATATGCCGTACGACGTGTGTCGAGCAGTACCCGTATACGCTCATCGGCTCCTTGGGCGCGTTCAATCTGCTGGAGCACTTTGTTAAGTGCAGTCTCTGCCCTGGTGATCTTGTCCGACAAGGTTGTGAAGCGCTTGGCGTTCTGTGTGTCAACGCCAACCAGTGTACGTATGCGTGCCAGCTCTCGTTCCAGCAAGGAGAGAGACTGATTGGCAAGACTCGAATCCAGGGATATTAGTGCGACTGTTGGATCAGGGTTCGCCTGAACCATTGGATCAGTATTCGCGGGACCTTGCAGCTCAGCAATCAACAGGCTCGCCTGTTTGATTTGTTCGGTCAGAAGCAAGTCGACTGGGCCTACAAAGTCGAGTTTGAAGTAGTCCCAGTCAGCGTCGCTTAAACCGGCGTTCTCGCGATCGCGCTTAAGGTCGGCGAGGAATGCTGGCGCTTGCCTGGAGCGGAAGTCACGCACGTCGTTTTGCAGGTTGAGCAGGGATTGATGCTTACGTACAGCCTGATCCACCTGCTGCCGTTTCGCGTCGACCGCAAGGGAGATTTGTTCATGACGTCTGGCCCGTTCTTCATTGCCCTTGGGGATCAGTGCGTCGCGATCAGTTTTGTCCTTATCAATAGCTCGTTTCTTCTCGTCGCGATCCTTCTCCAGTGCCTTGAGGCCGTCCTTTCTAACGCGCTCATCGGTGAGGTCGGCGGATGCCCTAGTCAGCGCCTGCTGCTGCCGTTCGCGCATCTGGCGTGAGGAATCCAGGCGAATATTCAGCAGTTCCATAAATGAGTCGGCACCTTGGCGATCGGCGAGCGGGTGCGCATTGAAAATTACTCGCTCGATCTCCGCGACCAGAGCGTCATCCAAGCCTTCCGCCGAGCAGAGCTGATCAACAAACTGTTGCGACAGGTACTGAACATACGGGCTGGCTAGATAGTCTTCCATGTCAGTTTGGGTGAGCTGATTTCCGGTCTTTTCTCCAGATGCCCAGTGCAACTCGGCTTCACTGTCACCGAGGTGCTGTTTCGCTCGATGGATAAAAGATCGCTCGTTCAGATGGGGGGAAAGCGCAAGGCCACCGGCCGCGATCAAATCTGCCAGTGCAGTTTTGCCTGACCCCCGAGCACCGATCACGGCAACCAGGCCCGCATTCAGTGCTACGGCGCCATTCGCGATCCACGGCGCGTTTGTGACGGACACTGACTTGATCGCATGGCTATCCAGTGCACCGCGCGGAGGCTCGGCACCAACAAAAACCCGCTCTTCAGGTTCGATGCAAATCTGGCGTAGCGAATCAAATGTTAGATCTCCTTTGATCCAGCATCGGCGGTCACCATCGGGTTGGCCTACCTTGGCTACAGAATGGGCGTCTGACCCATGCAGGCAAGGTTTGCAACCGTTGTACTGGCTTTCAAGTTCATCGACCGAGGCTGACTCTTTGCCGAGCCAGAACCGGATTTGCTTTGGATTCGCACTGAAGACGATATGCGCCAGACCTTCGATATTCTTGCGCTGCGCGGCGAATGAGCCTGTCGCGTCGCGTAGTCCAGATGAGCCATCTTTTTCTCCGCCCGCTACTGCGATAAGGGTGTTCTTTTTGACCCATTCGTTCTTCGACAACACCTGCTTGAGTTGATCGAAAGTTACCTTGAATTGGTTGGCGCCTTCGGATCGGGCTACATCGTCGTCTGTCAGCTGTGCCTTGTGAGTGCGCCCCAGCCGAATGAGGTCGTCGCGATGGCACCGATAGGTCTCACCTAGATGAGGGAACTCGAACTCTAGTAGGAAGCGCTTAATACGCTCAACATGATCCGAATCATGCGGTGAGAACAGCAGATGGATATTGACTGCGGATGCCTTCGCCGTCTCGATGCCCAGACGCAGTTCGACGTTGGGGAAAATCAGGCCGACGCCAGGCAGCCGGCCCTGTTTTTTTAGGTCAACGACCTGCTCGTAGCGCTCAATGCCGAAGTAGTCGGTGATGCCCAGGGCACGAATGGGAGGGCTTGAGGCTTCAATGGCACTGAGGAACTCCTCCCAGGGATCTGGCCCCGTGTATTGGTCGTTCAGAGCAGTACCGGGCGTATGGATATGCGGGTCCCAGCGATGCCACAGAGAGCCTAGATCGCTTTGGACATCAAACTCGTCAGCCATGAGATTCCCTTCGGTGCTTTGCCAAGCTAAGCAATCTATAAGAAGCCGAAGTAATTGCCTAGCGGTGTCTTCATAGTCTCCAGGCGGGGCAGGATTGAGAAGCCATAGAGTGTGCTTAGCTCGCAACAAAGGTGGAGTGAGGCGTTGAGGGGGGGTAAAGCGGGAGCAGAGATGAGATGTGGGGACTAAAGCGGGGACTAAAATGGCTGAAAACGAAAAAGCCCACTGGGGTGGTGGGCTTAAGTCGTTGTTTCATATGGTGGGCCCACACGGACTCGAACCGTGGACCAAAGGATTATGAGTCCTCTGCTCTAACCAACTGAGCTATAGGCCCTCAGAAGCTGGCGGATTATACCGGCGCCTTTCGTGTCATGCCAACTGATCGCTTCGGTTGAAGGAATTTATCTGCAAAAAGTTGGGCAGACAGGGGGCGATTTATGAAAAAGCCCTGTATCTGTTCACAGCCTGCGTCGGCTAGGAACTGCGCCTGGGCTTGGGTTTCGACGCCTTCGGCAATTACGCTGAGCTGCAGGCTGTGGCCCAAGGCGATGATGGCGCGGGCAATTGCTGCGTCGTGGGGATTTTGCGGAAGTCCGCGGACAAACGACTGGTCTATCTTCAGCGTGTCCAAGGGGAGGCGCTTGAGGTAGCTCAGTGATGAGTAGCCGGTGCCGAAGTCATCGATTGCCAGTTGCAGACCGAGATCCTTGAGTCGATGCAGTGTCTCGAGGGCATCTTCTGTCTGGTTCATGATGAAGCTTTCGGTAATCTCCAGCTGGAGCAGGTTGGCAGCCAAGCCATAGCGTTTGAGCATGGCTGCGATCATTTCAACAAGGTCCGGCTGGCGTAGCTGTTCCCCGGCCAGGTTGACTGCTATGGCGCCGAACGGGGCATGAGAGGCCTGCCATTCAGCCATCTGCCTGCAGGATTGTTCCAGCATCCAGCTGCCAAGCGGGAGGATCAAGCCGCATTCCTCGGCCACCGGTATAAAGCGATCCGGCTGGATTTCTCCCAGTTTCGGGTGTGCCCAGCGTACCAAGGCCTCGGCGCCAATCAATTGGTTGTCACCGAGGCTGAACTTGGGTTGGTAGACCACATGCAGTTGGCCGTGCTCCAAGGCGTGGCGCAAACCAATTTCAAGGTTCATGCGCTCGGTCGCGATAGAGGACAGCTCAGGGGTGTACAGCTCAAGGCGGTTGCGGCCCTTGGCTTTGGACTGGTACATGGCCGTGTCGGCGTTCTTGACGAGGGCGGCGACATCTTGGCCGTCACTTGGGTAGAGACACAGGCCGATGCTGGCGCTGATAAAGAACTGATGCTGTTTGACGATAAATGCCTGGTTGAAGCAGGCCAGGAGGTTTTCGGCGGTTTGCGATGCCTGTTCATGGGTGCTCAAGCCAGGTAGAAGAAGGATGAATTCATCACCACCAAGCCGGGCAATTGTGTCCTGTTCGCCCAGTTGGGACTTGAGGCGCTCGGCAATGCTTTTAAGCAGTTGGTCGCCAATGGGGTGGCCGAGGCTGTCGTTGATGTGCTTGAACCGATCCAGGTCCATGAACAACACGGCGCCTTGGCGTCCACCTGCATTGCAGTCTTCAAGTTCGGCTCTGAGCCGTGTTTCGAATAGCAGGCGATTGGGCAGGCCGGTTAATGAGTCGTGGTGGGCCTGGTGATCCAGTTTGGCTTGCGCCTGTTTCAGCGGTGTGATGTCAGCAAATACGCCCACATAGTGAGTGATTTCATCAAGGCTGTTGCGCACCGCGCTTATGGTGAGCCATTCCGGGAATACCTCGCCTGTTTTGCGCTTGTTCCAGATCTCGCCCTGCCAATGGCCGTTGAGGTTGAGTTGTTGCCACATGCCGGCGTAGAAGCTGCGGTCATGACGACCTGACGACAGCATGCTGGCGTGCTTGCCCAGGGTTTCAAGTTCGCTGAACCCGGTGATTTGGGTAAAGGCGCGGTTGATGGCTGTGATGTATTGGCGGGTGTCGGTAATCATCACGCCTTCGGCCGTATTTTCAAACACGGTGGCGGCTTGCAGGAGTTTTTCCTGCATGACTTGCCGCTCTGTCACGTCGCGGGCGATGGTGAGCAGGCAAGCCTGGTTGCCGATGGTCATAAGCTGGGCTGAAAGCTCGCAAATACGGATGGCGCCATTGCTTGTCCTGATCGTCGCGGTGTAATCGCGCACACTGCCGTGGTTCTTGAGTTGCTGCAGTATATAGGCGCGTTGTTCGGGGTCGTTCCAGAGTCCGAGCTCCAGGGTTGAGCGATTCAATACTTGGTCTGCACTGAACCCGGTTATGCGGGCGAATCCTTCATTGGCATCAAGCAAGACGCCATCTTCGGCGCGGGTAATCAGCATGCCGTCCGGGGATGCATGGAATGCCTTGGCGAATTTTTCCTCGGACAGCTCAAGCATTTGTTGAGTGCGACGTATGTGGCTGATGTCGCGGATAACAACGACCAGCGTACTCTTGTCAGAGTGATTGAGTGCTTCAGCTGAGATCAGGCCGGTAAATAGCTCGCCGTTGCTGCGCCGAAATGGCAGTTCGAGATCGCGAAGCGAGCCATTTGTCATTTTTTGATTAAACTCGATATCTGCGCCTTTGCTGCCCCAGATATTGAGTTGGTATGGGGTTTTCCCCATCGCCTGGTCGCTGCTGATACCGGTTTGTTGTTCAAATGCCTGGTTGACTTCAAGTAGCTTGCCGCTCTTGCGATCGGCAATAACCATGATGTCCGGGCACTGCTGGAATACCGAAATAAACATCTGCTTGGAGACAAGCAGTGCCTGCTCAGTGCGCTTGGCTTCGCTGATGTCGATCATCAAGCCGCGCAAGGTCAGGGTGTCTTCTTGCCTGCTCAGGGTCACGATGTCACGTACCCAGACGGTGTGCCCATCCTTGGCCAGCAAACGATAGTCGAGGCTATGGTCGCGGCCAGCGGCGGTTTCTGCACTGGTGAAGGCTACGGTTCTGGCTGCGTCCTCGGGATGCAAGATACTTTGCCAAAAGCCCGGCCTCTTCCAGTTCTCAAGCGGGTAGCCGAGGAGAACTTCGGCATGGGGGGAAACGTAGGCGTAGCAGGGGGAGTCTGCCGTCGATTCCCAGGTGATGGCCGACAGGTTTTCGACCAGGCTGCGATAGTGATGCTCGCTTGCGCGCAGCTCCTGCTCGATCAGGCGGCGTTTGCTGGCCTCGGTGTTCAGGCGACGGTTGTTGATTACAACGCTCAGCAATATGGCGAGCAGCGCCGCAATAAAGGGCAGGCCGTAGATCAGTACTTCACGCCAGTGATTGCGATTATCGATTACGCCGCCAATCCAGGGTTTCTGCAACTCATCGACTTGTTCAGCGCTCATCTCGTCAAAGACTTTGTCGAGTATGCCAACCAGCACCTGGTTGCTTGCTGGGGTGGCCATCGCCAACTGGTAGCGGTAAGGCGTTTCACCGGTGATTGAAACACCTTCGAGCTTCAGCTGGCGCAGGCGCCAGACGCTTGAGGCAAGATCGCCGACCAGGGCATCCGCGCGGCCGGTGCTGAGGGCTTGCAGGGAGGCGTCCACAGAAGGCAAGGGCAGCAAGTTCAGGTCCGGGTTGTTGGCGCGCAGCAGTTCGTGTGGCGCGTAGTCCTTGACGACGGCAACTTTCAAGCCGTAAAGCGCTTTGAGGTCGCTTGGCTGTGGTCCGTCATTGCGTGCCAGGATGACAATGGGGAAATCCAGGTAGGGACGGGTAAAGGCAAGGTACTTTCGCCGCTCGGGTGTCGACATGATGCCTGGGAGCAAGTCGATATCGCCAGCCTTGGCGAGCGTGAGCACCGCGCTCCAGTCTCGGGGTTCGACGGGCCTGACTTTTACCTTGAGGCTTTGTTCGATGTGGCTGATATAGCTTGCGGCGAGGCCTTGATACTTGCCTTGCTCATCACGGAACTCGAAGGGCGGCCAGGAAGTGTCTATGCCGAGGCGCAGTATGGGGTGCTGCTGCAGCCATTTTTCTTCAGTGGGGGTTAATGTCAGTGCCGCTGCGGCTGATGCCCAGAGCGTCAGACCAAACAGGATAATGGCTGGCAATTGCCGCATCACTTGCGTAGTCCGTATCGAGTAGGTAGATAAGCCTGAGTGTAGTCTGGGTCTTACTTTACTGGGAACCAGAAAATAAAAACCCCGGTAAATTTACCGGGGTTTTTAGTCTTACTCGTCGAGGAAGGAGCGTAGGTGCTCGCTTCGTGTCGGGTGGCGCAACTTGCGCAGCGCCTTGGCCTCGATCTGACGAATACGTTCACGCGTTACATCGAACTGTTTACCTACCTCTTCAAGGGTGTGGTCGGTATTCATGTCGATGCCGAAGCGCATGCGCAGTACCTTGGCTTCACGTGCAGTTAGGCCGGAGAGTACTTCACGGGTAGCTTCCTTGAGGCTTTCCACGGTCGCCACATCAATTGGCGATTGCATGGTGGAGTCTTCAATGAAGTCGCCCAAATGCGAATCTTCGTCGTCGCCGATCGGGGTTTCCATGGAGATCGGCTCTTTAGCGATCTTCAATACCTTGCGGATTTTGTCCTCAGGCATTTCCATGCGTTCGCCCAGTTCTTCCGGCGTCGGCTCGCGTCCCATTTCCTGCAGCATTTGGCGGGAGATGCGGTTGAGCTTGTTGATCGTCTCGATCATGTGTACAGGAATACGGATGGTCCGCGCCTGGTCAGCAATGGAACGAGTGATCGCCTGGCGAATCCACCAGGTTGCATAGGTCGAGAACTTGTAGCCGCGACGGTATTCGAACTTGTCCACAGCCTTCATCAAGCCGATGTTGCCTTCCTGGATCAGGTCGAGGAATTGCAGGCCACGGTTGGTGTACTTCTTGGCGATGGAGATAACCAGACGCAGGTTAGCCTCAACCATTTCCTTCTTGGCGCGACGAGCCTTGGCTTCACCGATCGACATGCGCCGATTGATGTCTTTGATTTCAGCCAGCGTCAGGTCGCACTCTGCCTGCAAAGCCACCAGCTTTTGCTGGCAACGCTGAATATCGGCAACGCGATTGCCAATGGCTTCGGCATACTTGGCCTTGCCTTTAGCCAGGTTTTCAGCCCAGCTTTCGTCGATTTCATTGCCAGGGAACTGGCGCAGGAAATCGGCACGCGGCATGCGCGCATCGCGAACACATATCTGCATGATGGCGCGTTCTTGGCCGCGAAGGCGCGCAAGCGCGTCACGCAGACGCACAACCAGTGCTTCATACTGCTTGGGCACCAGCTTGATGGGCATGAACAGTTCAGCCAGAGCCTTGAGCTCGACATTGGCCTGTTTGCTGCCGCGACCATGCTTTTTCAGTGCCTTGTTGGCAATTTCGAGCTGTTCAGCTACTGCGGTGAAGCGGCGCAGGGCTTCTTCCGGATCCGGACCGCCGTCGCCTTCTTCTTCCTCGTCGTCGCCGTCATCGCTGTCGTCGTCATCGTCTTTGTCGTCTGCGCTATCGTCCTTTGCAGGTGTCGGTGCAGCCGCTTCGGCAGGCAAGGTGCCGTCGTCCGGGTCAATATAACCACTGAGGACTTCAACCAGACGACCACCTTCGGTGGTGACGCGGTTGTATTCGGCAAGAATGCTGTCGACTGTTCCTGGGAAATGGGCAATAGCGCCCATAACTTCGCGGATGCCTTCCTCTATGCGTTTAGCGATTTCGATCTCGCCTTCGCGGGTAAGCAGTTCCACGGTGCCCATTTCACGCATGTACATCCGCACCGGATCAGTGGTGCGGCCGATATCGGTTTCAACGGCTGCGAGTGCGGCTGCGGCTTCTTCAGCGGCAGCTTCGTCGGTGTCGGCTTCAGCCAACAACAGAGCGTCCGCATCGGGAGCACTCTCGAATACGTTGATCCCCATGTCGTTGATCATGCGGATGATGTCTTCCACCTGTTCCGGATCGGAAATATCCTCCGGCAAGTGGTCATTGACCTCCGCGTAAGTCAGGTAACCCTGCTCACGACCGCGGCTGATCAATTCTTTCAAACGAGATTGCTGTTGAGCTTTTACGGACATAACACCCTATCCATTGAAGGTCTTGGCGGGCTAAAAACAAGCCGAGGATTATACCTCGGAATTGGGCTCAAGCGCCAGTTGAGCTCTTCTCGCTCTTTGAGGAAGGGCTGCTGTAATGTTCTCTGAGCAGTGCTTTTTCCTCATCGGTCAGTTCGCTGGGACGCTTTTGCATGACACTGCGCAAGGCCTGTTCACGCCGTCTTTGCGACTGGTTGTGTGCAAGTCTAGTTATGGTGTCGATAAACTGTTGTTCAAGGTTGTCGTGATCAATTAACCATTCCTTTTCTGCGAGTGCCTGTAATAAACGTCCTTGTTCGGTGCCGTGCCAGCGCGCAATCAGTTGCAGTGAGCGTAGGCTCGGGTTTTTCTGTAGCGCGCCAACCAAGGCGACGAGAAGTTGTGCGTAAGTGTCGTCTTCTGCAGCGAAATGGCTGACATTTTCGACCTGTTGCGCAAGTTCAGGATGGTGGAGCAGTGTGCGCAGTGCGCTGATGTTGGGTGACTCAACACTGATAACCGTGCGGGGTTTTCGGGGTTGGAAATCGTCACGACCTTTCTTGCTCCACTTGCCGTCCTGTTTCTTCCAGTTGCCTTTGCTCTTTTCCTGGTTGCTGAACTCAAAGCTTAGCTCTGGTTCAGCATGTTGGTAGTCGTTGTAATCCGGTTGCCCATCGAAATACGCGCTATCCGGAATATCCGCGAAATCATTTGTCGCGCCGGTCTCTTGATGGCTGTGGACAGGCGCCATTTGATTGACTGTTTCACCGCTAAGACCGGTAATTTCACTCAGGCGCTGGCGCATCAGGATGCGCAGGTTGTTGCCTGGAACTTTCTCGATCATTGGGGCGGCGAGGGTGACCAGGTGTGCCTTGCCTTCCAGTGAGCGTGGATCAGCTTCTTCGCTCAGGTGCTCGAAAAAGTAATCGGCCAATGGTTGGGCTTGCTGGTTGATTCGTGCGCGAAAGGCCTCTGTGCCTTCGCTGCGAACCAGGGTGTCCGGGTCTTCGCCGTCCGGTAAAAATAAAAAACGTGCGCGCCTGCCGTCCTGCAGGTTGGGCAGGGTGGCCTCCAGGGCCCGCCATGCCGCATTGCGTCCGGCTTGGTCGCCGTCAAAACAAAATAATACGCTTGGCACTATGCGAAACAGGCGCTTGAGGTGCTCTTCGCTGGTCGCGGTGCCAAGTGTCGCGACTGCATTGCGCAGGCCTTGTTGGGCGAGTGCAATGACGTCCATGTAGCCTTCGACGACCATTATTTCATCGAGGTCACGGTTGCTTTTGCGTGCTTCGTATAGCCCGTAAAGCTCTTGGCCTTTGTGGAAAACCGGGGTTTCTGGAGAGTTCAGGTATTTGGGCTTGTCGTCGCCCAATACCCGCCCGCCAAATGCAATCACTCGACCACGGCTGTCGCGAATCGGGAAAATCACCCGGTCGCGAAAGCGGTCGTAGCGCTTGCCGCTCTCAGCGTTTTCCACCAGTAGACCGGCGTCAATCATGGCTTTTTGCTGGAGATTGTCGCTGGCCAGGTATTTGTGCAGGTTGTCCCAGCCGGGTGGGGCAAAGCCCAGGCCAAAGTCGCGGGCGATTTCACCTGTCAGGCCGCGTCCCTTGAGGTAGTCGACGGCGGCTTTGCGCTGTGGATGGCTTTTTAGTGCCTGGCGGTAGAACTCTGCGGCTGCGGTCAAGAGCGGATACAGCGGTGAGTCTGTTGGCTGGCGTGGCTTGTGGTTGCGTCCGCCTTCTTCGCGGGGTACTTCCATGCCGGCGCGTTTGGCCAGATCCTCGACGGCTTGCGGGAAATCAAGCTGGTCGTGATCCATTACAAAGCCGAGTGCGTTGCCGCCAGCGCCACAGCCGAAGCAGTAATAGAATTGCTTGTCCGGGCTTACGCTAAAGGAAGGGGTCTTCTCTTTATGGAACGGGCAGCAGGCGGTGTAATTCTTGCCGGCCTTTTTTAACTGGATGCGCGAACTCACCACTTCGACGATGTCGGTGCGGTTGAGCATGTCATCAATAAAAGACTGTGGAATCAAACCGGCCATAGGCGCTCAGTGTGATGGCCTGATGTTGCGCAGGCGGACATGGGGACCGTACATATATAGTCTATTGCGGGGCGCTAAACATTACATCGTAAATTGCTGCGCCGTCGCCGGGGTGCGTGGCCGTGAGCCAATGTGGCTCTGGCCGATGCTTGGTGCGTTGCTGGTATTCACGAGAAATTGAGTCAGCGCACAGCAAAAAACTCCGGTCATTCGCCGGGGGCGAAGCGGAGTGGTGCACCCAGTTCTGGGTATTATCTTGCAGAAACGGCAAAGCCCGGCCTGAGCCGGGCAATGCTGACTGCAGCTATGCGGTCTGTACGTATTAGTACAGGCGCACGCTACGGCGCTGTTCGCGCTGTACTTTCTTCGCGTGACGCTTAACAGCAGCAGCTGCCTTGCGCTTACGCTCGGAAGTTGGCTTCTCGTAGAATTCGCGGCTGCGAACTTCAGCCAGTACACCGGCTTTTTCGCAGGAGCGCTTGAAGCGACGCAGAGCTACGTCGAAGGGTTCGTTCTCTTTAACTTTGACGGCTGGCATCCAGGGCGTACCTTCACTTTAATTCGGTGGTTAACGTGCTCCTGACAGATGGCGTCGGAGTACGTAGGTTTTTAAGGGTTGCGGATGTTAACGCCTCATCGCGAAGAATGCAAAGCCTCTGATCGAAAAGCGCTGGTCGGCATACCCGTGCGGCCATTATTATGCCTGACTTCCTGTTCAAGTCTCTCTTTAAATCAAGGCTTTAGCCAATGCTGGTATTGGGTTTAGAAACCTCTTGTGATGAAACCGGGGTCGCGCTCTACGACAGTGAGCGCGGGCTGTTGGCTGACGCGCTGTTCAGCCAGATCGATCTGCACCGTGTCTACGGCGGCGTTGTGCCGGAACTGGCCTCGCGCGATCACGTGAAACGCATGCTGCCGTTGATCCGGCAGGTGTTGGAGCAGGGCCAGTGCAGTCCTGCGGATATCGACGCAATTGCCTATACCGCTGGCCCTGGCCTGGTCGGGGCGCTGTTGGTCGGCGCTTCTTGCGCCCAGTCCCTGGCGTTCGCCTGGGAGGTTCCTGCGCTGGGTGTGCATCACATGGAAGGGCACTTGCTTGCGCCTATGCTTGAGCAAAATCCACCACGCTTTCCGTTCGTCGCTTTGTTGGTGTCGGGTGGCCATACCCAACTGGTTCGGGTTGATGGCATTGGCCAATATCAATTGCTTGGCGAGTCGCTGGATGACGCAGCTGGCGAGGCATTTGATAAAACCGCCAAGTTGATGGGCTTGCGTTATCCCGGCGGCCCGGAGATTGCGCGCCTGGCCAAACAAGGTACTGCCGGACGGTTTGTGTTTCCGCGGCCAATGACTGATCGCCCGGGCTTGGATATGAGTTTCAGTGGTTTGAAGACTTTCACCCTTAATACCTGGCAGCAGTGTCTGGCTGAAGGGGATGACAGCGAGCAGACACGCTGCGATATCGCCCTGGCATTTCAGCAGGCGGTGGTTGATACCCTGACCATCAAGTGCCGCCGTGCATTGAAACTGACTGGTTTGAACAGCCTGGTGATTGCCGGTGGGGTGAGCGCCAATACTGCTTTGCGCCAGTCACTCGAGAGCATGCTTGGCGAGTTCAAAGGGCAGGTCTTCTATGCCCGTCCAGAGTTTTGTACCGATAATGGCGCGATGATCGCCTACGCGGGTTGCCAGCGTTTGCTGGCTGGGCAGCATGAAGACCTGAGTATCGCCGTGCGTGCACGCTGGCCAATGCAAGAGCTCGCACCGCTGTGAAAGGCGCTTGAGGCCACGGAGGCCGCCGCGCTGCGGGATGGACAATCGCTGGATGAAAAAGGCTCATGCCCTTGATTCAGAATTGTCGCTCACGTCCGGCAAACAGATCGCGTAGATTTCCGCGATGCCGCCACACGATAAGTGCGGTCAGTACGCTTACGGGCAGCAGCAGGCTTGGTTGTAGCCAGGCCAGTAGTGGTAGCGTCAATGGTGTTGCGATAAGGGCGGCGAGAGAGCTGGTACGGGTTGTTGCGAATGTGAGCAGCCATAGCGCTGTCGCCAGAAGTGCAGCGGGAAGATACAACCCCAGGAATACCCCGGCAGCGGTTGCAACCCCTTTGCCTCCGTGAAAGCGGAAGTACAGCGGGTACATATGGCCCACGACGGCCGCCAGTCCAACCCAGGCCTGTTGCTGAAGGTTGAGGCCAAGCATTTTGGCGATAAAGATTGGCGCCAGGCCTTTGAGCAAATCGCCGAGCAGGGTGAGAATTGCCAGGCGCTTGCCTGCAGTGCGTACCATGTTGGTTGCGCCAGGGTTGCCCGAACCATAGGCGCGCGGGTCTGGTCTGCCGGCAAGTTGGCTGAGCAAGATGGCAAAGGATACTGAGCCGAGCAAGTAGGCAAGAATTACTAGCAACGCAAACATGGAGTTGATCCGCCCCAAGGTGTGCCTTGATTCTAGCAGGGCTGAGCAAGCCCTAGGAAATCACTGAAAATGACTAAGCCAGTAGCCCAGGTCGCGGTTGCTCTTTTACAGCTGTGGCTTGTTGTTGCCCGGGTTGTTATTCCCGGTGTTTGCTACCTTTTTCAGTGTTCCCCTCGCGGGCATCAGGAAGGCGCGAAAGGCCCGCGTTTATTGGGTGAGCGGGCAGAGGCACGCTGGCCAGCGTCGCGCAGTTGGCGGATGATGATTATCCGGGTCGCAATTGAGCATTTATATCTGCCCGGGAATCTTTATAGTGCCGGGCTTGTGTTTTGATTCGGGCAATGCCGATTGCTGGGCAACTCGAGAATTGGAGAAGGGTTTGGACAGGGTCTTTATCGAAGGTCTGGAAGTCGACACTGTGATTGGCGCCTATGACTGGGAGCGTACGATTCGCCAGTGCCTGCGCCTAGACTTGCAATTGGGCTGGGACAATAAGCCAGCGGCAGCGGGCGATGATCTGGACAAGGCACTTGACTACGCCAAGTTGTCTGAACGGGTGCAAGCCTTTGCCAGTGAAGCGACCTTTATCCTGGTTGAAACCTTTGCAGAGCGTTTGGCCGAGATGCTTATGAGTGAATTCCAGATTCCCTGGCTGCGTCTGAAGGTGACCAAGCCCGGTGCAGTTCCGGCCGCGCAGGGCGGTGTAGGCGTGGAGATTGAGCGCGGATGTCGCTAACTCCGGTTTACCTTGGCCTTGGCAGTAATATCGACCGAGAAGCGCACCTTTGCGCGGGGCTTGATGCGCTGGCGGGGTTGCTTGTGGATATGCGCTGTTCGGCGGTGTTCGAGAGCGCGCCGGTGGGTATTAAAAGTGGTCCTTTCTTCAATCTGGTGGTTGTCGGTATGACCGATATGCCATTGCACGAATTTGATCGAAAGCTGAAGTTTATCGAGGCCGATAACGGCCGATACGCACCTGATCGCGTCGGTTTGCCGCTGGATATTGATGTGTTGCTCTATGGCGATCTGGTCGGCAATTTTGATGGTTTGATATTGCCCCGAGCTGAGATCCTGAAGAATGCCTTTGTGCTTTGGCCGCTGTCGCTGCTGGCGCCTGATGCGTTGCATCCAGGCGAGCAACGCAGCTTCGCAGAGCTTTGGTCGAATGCGCAGATCGAGCAAGTGCTGCAACCAACAGCGTTCAGCTGGAGGCAGCAGCAATTGACGCCCCTTGAGCTACTTGAGGCGCCCCCCGGCTAGGCCCGGATTGGTCAATCAGAATGCGCTTGATAGGTTTTTTTGAATTGGCTGATGGCTTGCAGTCGTTCGCGTTGCAATGCCTCACCCAGCTGCGGCCCCTTGAACCCCTGGGCCAATAGTGGCTGTACGCTAACCGCGCAAGCTGCTTGCATCACGCGGCGCAGGTAGTCGGCCTGGGGATAGTCGCGCTGTTCAAAACCATCACGGCCGCGAGCGTCCATCTCGCAGGCGGCAATGAACTCCGCGAAGCGCTGGGGCCTGCGGTATACGTCAAAGCGCTGTAACAGCTCCAGTAGAGTTGAGGGCTTGAGTTCAAGGGCGCGATGGCCATGGGTGTGATATTCGCCAACCAGCAGCGCCAGTTCCTGGCAGTCCTTGGGTGCCTTGCAGCGGGTATTGATTGCCTTGATCAGCTTGATGCCACGTTGTTCATGGGCGATATGCCTTGGCCACTGGTCTGGTGCAGTCAAGCCCTTGCCCACGTCGTGCAGCAGGCTGGCCCAGCGAACGTTGAGCGGCTGGTCATGCACTGCACACTGGCGCAGTACGCTCAGGACATGGCGGCCAGTGTCTATTTCCGGGTGATGGGCGGGAGGTTGAGGTACGCCAAACAGCGCGTCGACTTCGGGAAACAAAGCCTTGAGTGCACCACAGTTACGTAGCACCTCGATGAAAACATCGGGTCTTGGCTCCATCAGGGCGCGGGAGATTTCTTTCCAGCTTCGTTCCGGCGTCAGGGCGCTGAGTTCGCCTGACTCGCTCAATTGACGCATCAGCTGCATTGTTTCAACTGCAACGCTAAAGCCCAGTGGCGCGTAGCGCGCGGCAAACCTGGCGACCCTTAGTACGCGCAGCGGGTCTTCGCTAAAAGCGGGGGATACGTGACGCAACAGCCTTGCTTCAAGGTCGCGCTGGCCGCCATATGGGTCATAGAGCTTGCCGTTCTCGTCCTCTGCCATGGCATTGATGGTCAGGTCACGACGGATCAGGTCTTGCTCAAGCGTGACGTCGGGGCTGGCGAAGAAAGTAAAGCCGCCATAACCCAGGCCACTTTTGCGCTCAGTTCGCGCCAGTGCGTATTCATCTTTGGTTTTCGGGTGCAGAAAAACCGGAAAATCAGCTCCAACCGGGCGATAACCAAGTTCGACCATCTGTTCAGCCGTGGCGCCCACCACAACCCAGTCATTTTCTGTCACTTCTCGGCCCAACAAGCGGTCACGTACCGCACCGCCAACTTTGTAAATTTGCATGCCTGCCTCCGTTGTTGCAGAGGATAGCGGTTGTAAGCGCTGCTGGGGAGTTTGGCTTGAGCAATGCTTGCTTTGCCGAAGCGCCTGCCTGGGCTTGCACGGCATTGGCTAAGGTGCGGCGCTGGCGGGTATTTGTGCAGTAAGGGCCTGCGTCGCTTGCTTGAGCAATTCAGCACTGTAGCTGGCAGGGCTCAGGCCGGTTTTGCTGGTGCCTTCCCACAACAGATTGTTGGCCTGGTCAGTCAGGCGTAAACGCAGAGTTCCGGTCTCATCCTGCAGTCGGTGGATGGCCAGGTAGGCGCCAAGCTGGCTGGGAGGCGCTTGGTCGACTTTGAATTCGAGAGGGCGCTCTTGCACGGCGAGCCAGTAATACACGTTGATTTGGGCGGGTTCGGCCTGTCGGTAGCCATGCAGCTGGAGTTGCTCGCTAAGTAGTGAAGCCAGCTGCGGATAAGCGCCTGGAAATGCCGTTGGAGCCTTGAGTATGGAGGCGGGTGCGATCAGTTTGAAGCGCTGTAGACGCGCAAGCGCTTGCGGGCTCGCATGAGATACCTGCGTCTGGGGTATATGGGGAGGTGCGCAGCTAGCCAAGGCTGCGCAGGTCAGGACAAACAGTAATAAACGCATCAGGGACACCTCAACGAGTACAGCCTGATGCTCTGTAGCCGGAAGGTAAAGCGCAACCGGTCAAATGGGTGGGATTATCAGGTCGAGTCGCGGGTAGTCACCCTCTCGCGCAGTGTCATTCTTTGGGGGCACATGCTGGCTGTTAATGAGTTTGTCGCCCTGCATGACCTCGAGATGGATGTCGAAGCCCCATAGGCGATGCAGGTGCTTGAGCACTTCTTCAGTGGAACTGCCCAGCGGTTTGCGGTCGTGTTGCTGATGGCGCAAGGTCAGGGAGCGGTCGCCGCGCCGGTCGATGCTCCAGATCTGTACGTTGGGCTCGCGGTTACCCAGGTTGTACTGCGCAGCCAGTATTTCGCGAATCATCCGGTAGCCATGTTCGTCATGGATGGCCGGGACCAGCAATTCATCTTTCTGGTCATCGTCGAGTACGCTGAATAGCTTTAGATCGCGAATCACCTTGGGGGATAGGTACTGCAGGATAAAGCTTTCATCCTTGAAGCTGTGCATGGCGAACTTGAGGGTGCTCAGCCAGTCACTGCCGGCAATTTCCGGAAACCAGCGTTGATCTTCCTCTGTTGGGTGTTCACAGATTCGCCGGATGTCACAATACATGGCGAATCCCAGGGTGTAAGGGTTGATGCCGCTGTAGTAGGGGCTGTCAAAGGCGGGTTGGTAGATCACGCTGGTGTGGGACTGTAGGAACTCGAGCATGAAGCCCTCTGTGACCAGGCCTTCGTCATAGAGGTCGTTCATCAGCGTGTAATGCCAGAAGGTCGCCCAGCCTTCGTTCATGACCTGGGTTTGGCGCTGTGGGTAAAAATACTGGGCGATTTTACGGACGATGCGAATCACTTCGCGCTGCCAAGGCTCAAGCAGTGGCGCATGTTTTTCCAGGAAGTACAGGATGTTTTCCTGTGGCTCGGAGGGAAAGCGATTGTCATCCTTGTCGCTGTCTTTGCTCGCTCCCTTGGGAATGGTGCGCCAGAGGTCGTTGATCTGTTTTTGCAGGTGTTCCTCGCGCTCTTTCTGGCGGCGGCGCTCTTCCTCGGCAGAGATGGGGTAGGGGCGTTTGTAGCGGTCAACGCCGTAGTTCATCAGGGCGTGGCAGGAGTCGATCAGGTCTTCAACTGCATCAATGCCGTGGCGCTCCTCGCACTGCATGATGTACTGCTTGGCGAACACCAGGTAGTCGATGATCGAACTGGCATCGGTCCAGGTGCGGAACAGGTAGTTGCCCTTGAAAAAGCTGTTATGGCCATAGCATGCATGGGCGATCACCAGCGCCTGCATGCACATGGTGTTTTCTTCCATGAGGTAGGCGATGCATGGGTCGGAATTGATGACAATTTCGTAGGCAAGCCCCATTTGCCCGCGGCTGTAGTTTTTCTCGGTGGACAGGAACTGTTTGCCATAAGACCAGTGGTGGTAACCCAGGGGCATGCCGACTGACGCATAGGCGTCCATCATTTGCTCGGCGGTAATGACTTCAATCTGGTTGGGGTAGGTGTCGAGTGCATAGCGCTCGGCAAGCCTGCTGATTTCACGGTCATAGGTGCGGATCAGCTCGAAGGTCCACTCTGAGCCGGTTGAGATTGGCTGGCGTTTTCTTTCGGATGTGGCCTGGTCATGAGCTGTCATGCTGTAAGCCTGCGCTGGAAAAGTTCGCGGAATACCGGGTAAATGTCACCGGCAGTCACCAACTGCTGCTGAGCAAAGGTGTCAGCAAACGCATCACAAACCTGCTGATATTCGTACCACAGCGCCTGATGCTCGCGCGGAGTGATCTCGACATAGGTGAAGTATTGTACAAAGGGCATGATCTGGTTGATCAAAATGTCCCTGCACACCGGCGAGTCGTCATTCCAGTTGTCGCCATCGGAAGCCTGGGCGGCATAGATGTTCCACTCGTTGACCGGGTAGCGCTCGGCCATGACCTCTTGCATCAGTTTCAGTGCGCTGGAAACAATGGTGCCGCCCGTTTCCCGTGAATAGAAGAATTCTTCTTCATCCACTTCCCGCGCGCTGGTGTGATGACGGATAAACACGACTTCGATCTTGTCGTAGTTACGCTTGAGAAACAGGTAGAGCAAGATGAAGAAGCGCTTGGCGATGTCCTTGGTGGCCTGGGTCATTGAGCCGGAGACGTCCATCAGGCAGAACATGACCGCCTTGGAGCTTGGGTTGGGGTGTTTTACCAGCAGGTTGTATTTAAGGTCGAAGGTGTCGAGGAAAGGCACACGGTTGATGCGTGCATGTAGCTTGCTGATTTCCTCTTCAAGTGCCTGGATATCGCCGAAATTATCGGGCTCTTCGCGTTTTAAGCGTTCAAGTTCAGCCTGTGCGAGTTTAAGTTTCGCCCGACTGCTACCGGACAGCGCTATGCGCCGGGCATGGGCCGAGCGCAGGGTGCGTACGATATTGATGCGTGATGGATTTCCCTCGCTGCTGATACCGGCCCGCACGGTCTTGTAAGTGTCTGTGCCGGTTAAATGACGCTTGACCAGGTTGGGCAGTTCGAGATCTTCGAACATGAAGTCGAGAAACTCCTCCTGGGTGATCTGGAAGACGAACTCATCCATGCCTTCGCCAGAGTTGCTCGCCTTGCCGCTGCCCTGGCCACCGCCGCCTCCTTGAGGACGAGGAATACGATCACCAGCCGAGAACTCTTTATTGCCCGGGTGCACGGTGGTTTGTCTGCCCCCGTGGCCATGGTGCAGCACGGGCTCGTCGATATCCCGCCCCGGGATACTGATTTGCTCGCCATGCTCCATATCGGTAATTGAACGGTGGCTTACGGCCTCCTCAACCGCTTTTTTGATGTGCTCGCGGTAGCGGCGCAAAAAGCGTTGGCGGTTTACCGTGCTCTTGTTCTTGCCGTTTAGGCGTCGGTCGATCACATAGCTCATGACTTCTCCTTAGAGCATGCCTGAACCAGACTGGGCTCAGGCACCTCTATGGCCAGCGGGCGCTTGAGTGCCCGCAGCAACCCGCGTGGGGCTCGGTTACTGTGATTTACGTACCCGTAGATACCACTCGGACAGCAGGCGAACTTGTTTATCGGTGTAACCGCGTTCAACCATGCGGGTCACGAAGTCGTTGTGTTTCTGTTGATCCTCTTTACTGGCCTTGGCGTTGAAACTGATGACTGGCAGCAGGTCCTCGGTGTTGGAGAACATTTTCTTCTCGATCACCACGCGCAGCTTCTCGTAACTGAGCCAGGTTGGGTTCTTGCCGTTATTGTTGGCTCGGGCACGCAATACGAAGTTGACGATTTCGTTGCGGAAATCCTTTGGATTGCTGATGCCGGCTGGCTTCTCGATTTTTTCCAGTTCTTCGTTGAGTGCTACACGGTTGAGGATTTCACCGGTTTCCGGGTCGCGGTATTCCTGGTCCTGAATCCAGAAGTCGGCGTACAGCACGTAGCGGTCGAAAATGTTCTGGCCATATTCGCTGTAGGATTCGAGGTAAGCGGTCTGGATCTCCTTGCCAATAAACTCGATATAGCGCGGTGCCAGGTATTCCTTGATAAAGCGTAGATAGCGCTCGCGCACTTCAGCCGGGAATTGCTCCTGCTCAATCTGTTGTTCGAGCACGTAGAGCAGATGCACCGGGTTGGCGGCGACTTCATTGGCGTCGAAGTTGAAGACTTTTGACAGTATCTTGAAGGCGAAGCGGGTTGAAAGGCCATTCATGCCTTCATCGACGCCAGCGCTGTCGCGATATTCCTGGATCGACTTGGCCTTGGGGTCGGTGTCCTTGAGGTTTTCACCGTCATAGACGCGCATTTTCGAGTAGATATTCGAGTTCTCAGGCTCTTTGAGCCGCGACAAGACCGAGAATTGGGCAAGCATCTTCAGGGTGTCAGGCGCGCAGTGCGCGTTGGCCAGGGAGCTGTTGACCAGTAATTTGTCGTAGATCTTGATTTCATCGCTGACGCGCAAGCAATACGGCACTTTAACGATATAGATCCGGTCGATGAACGCCTCGTTGTTCTTGTTGTTACGGAAGCTGTGCCATTCAGATTCGTTGGAGTGCGCCAGCAGTATGCCGTTGTAGGGAATTGCCCCAAGGCCCTCGGTGCTGTTGTAGTTGCCTTCCTGGGTGGCCGTGAGCAATGGGTGGAGCACCTTGATCGGTGCCTTGAACATCTCGACGAATTCCATCATGCCCTGGTTAGCCCGGCACAGGGCGCCCGAGTAGCTGTAGGCGTCGGCGTCGTTCTGTGGATACTCTTCCAGCTTGCGGATATCGACCTTGCCGACCAGGGCGGAGATATCTTGGTTGTTTTCATCGCCAGGTTCGGTTTTGGCGACGGCAATTTGCTTGAGAATCGAAGGGTAGAGCTTAACCACGCGGAACTGGCTGATGTCGCCGCCAAATTCGGCAAGACGCTTGGTAGCCCAGGGCGACATGATGCTGTTGAGGTAGCGTCGGGGAATGCCGTACTCCTCTTCGAGGATTGCGCCGTCTTCGGCATCGCTAAACAGGCCAAGCGGAGACTCGAAGACCGGCGAGTCCTTGATTGCATAGAAAGGGACTTTTTCCATCAAGTGCTTGAGTTTTTCGGCCAGAGAAGACTTGCCGCCGCCCACTGGGCCAAGGAGGTAGAGAATTTGTTTCTTTTCTTCGAGGCCTTGGGCCGCATGGCGAAAATAGGAAACGATCTGGTCAATGCATTCTTCCATGCCGTGGAAGTCCGCAAACGCCGGGTAGCGCCGTATGACCTTGTTCGAGAATATTCTTGATAATCGCGAGTTGCTTGATGTATCGAGTAGTTCCGGTTCGCCAATTGCCAGCAATAAGCGCTCTGCGGCCGAGGCGTAAGCGCTACGATCCTGCTTACATAGCTCGAGATACTCCTGCAGAGACAGCTCTTCCTGGCGTGTCGATTCGAAACGTTGTTGGAAGTGACTGAAAATGCTCATGACTTCACCTCGCTCAATGTCCAGAGACGGCTCGGGATCGGTCGTGCAGGCGTTGGTGGTTGGCTGAGTACCAGCCGTGGATATCCCCCCAGAGCACCTACTGAACCTCTGAAAATTGCTGCGCCAGGCAGTGCATTGTGACCAATCTGCTCAGTGGGCCGGCTTGCCTTGGCAAACCGCGTTTTAGCATCTTGATGCTTTGCACCGCCCTCGCTTGCTGGCTTTCATTAGGTTCCTATCATACCGATGGCCCGGATGCCGGTTGGCAGGCTCTACTTGGTATTTAGATGGCCTAAGATAAATGATAGTTGGTAATCAGAGAGGTCAAGCGTCAAGTGGCCATATCCTTATGATGGAAATGCCAGAAGAGGGCGCCAAGCCTTGGCTGGTGCGGCTTGGCGTGATGTAAAAAATTATTCCTGATCAGACTTGCTGGTTTCGCCAGGGAAGCGTGCATGCCATAGCTCAAAGCCACCATCCAGGCTGTAGACATCGGTAAAACCCTGGCCGATCAAATAGGCTGCGGCGCCCTGGCTGGAGTTGCCGTGGTAGCAGGAGACAATCAGGGGATGATCAAGGTCCGCCTGGGCAATGAAATCGACCAGTGAATGATTATCAAGGTGCTGTGAGCCGCTGATGTGGCCTGCAGCAAAGCTGTCCGGGTCCCTGATGTCGACCACCACGGCACCTTGCTGGCGCAGCGCCTGGGCCTGCTCAGGGGAGATTCGCTTGAATTCACTCATTGGCTTTCCTTACTGCATTCACAGCGATGCAGTTTAGCATTGTCGATATTCATCAATGTCAGGGCGCCGCCCCAGACACAGCCGGTATCCAGGGCATATAGATCGGGCTCTGGGCACTTGCCTTCAAGCGCCGCCCAATGGCCGAAGATAATCTTGGTGCCCCGGCTTTTACGCTGGTCGTGGCTGAACCAGGGTTGATAGCCGGCAGGCGCGGTGTCCAGGCCTTCCTTGCTCTTCAGGTCGAGGGTCCCGTCTGCCGCGCAGAAGCGCATGCGGGTGAAGTAATTGGTGATCACCCGCAGGCGCGGGATGCCGCTTAGCTCGTTACTCCACACAGTGGGCTCGTTGCCGTACATGCCATCGAGAAACGTCTTGAGGCGGCTGTCGTCACGCAGCACCGCTTCGACTTCAGCGGCGCGCTTGAGCGCCTTGTCGATGCTCCATTGTGGAGCAATGCCTGCGTGCACCATGGCCAGGTTGCGCTTGGGGTCATAGTGCATGAGTTTTTGCTGGCGCAGCCAGTCGAGCAGGTCTGCCCGGTCTGGTGCGTCGAGGATCTCTTGTAGCGTGTCGGACTTCTTCAGGCGTTCGACGTTGTGCGAAACGGCAAGCAGGTGAAGGTCATGATTGCCCAGCACGCAGGTCACGCAGTCGCGCATGGCGTAGAGGAAGCGCAATGTCGCCAGCGATTCAGGGCCGCGGTTGACCAGGTCGCCCGCGAGCCAGAGTTTATCCTTGGCGGGGTCGAAGGCGACTTGTTCGAGCAAGCATTTAAGGGGTTCAAGGCAGCCTTGCAGGTCGCCAACAGCGTAAGTGGTCATTAGTGCAGTGAACCTGGGACGGCTAGACGAAAGGGCGCGATTTGGGCATCGAAGGACGTACCGTCTTCGGCAATCATCTGGTAGCTGCCTTGCATGGTGCCAACTCGTGTAGTCATGACAGTGCCGCTGGTGTAAGTGTGGCTGTGGCCTGGTGCTATCAATGGTTGTTCACCGACCACGCCGGCGCCACGAACCTCCTGCACGCGGCCTTCGCCATCGGTGATCAACCAGTGGCGCGAGAGCAACTTGGCAGCAAGCTGGCCGTTGTTGGTGATGGTCACGGTATAGGCAAATGCGAAGCGGTGTTGCTCGACCTGTGACTGCTCCGGCAGGTATTGAGTCGCAACGCTGACGTCTATTTGATATGGCGAATCTGGCATGCTCAAACCTGCTGGTTTAGGTGGTGCTGTGGCGGCTATCTATTGATTAAAACGTATGGCTGGGGTTGCTGCCCGTTTGTAGCGGGCACAAGGCCTCAGGGGTTATTCCGGGTTCGGCTCGCCAGGTGCAATCTGCTCGGCAAGCTTGTCGGCCAGGCGCACGAACGCGGCAAGGTCGAGCTGTTCGGGACGCAGACTGCCATCGACACCCGCAGCTTCTATCTCGCTGGCCGGCAATAAGGCCTTGAGCGTGTTGCGCAGGGTTTTACGGCGCTGATTGAAGGCTTCGCGGACCACTCGCTCCAGTAGCTTGTGATCTTTGGCTGGATGAGGCAACACTTCGTGCGGCACCAGGCGGACAATGGCCGAGTCAACTTTAGGGGGCGGGTTGAACGCACCCGGTCCAACATTGAACAAGTGTTCTACCCGGCAATGGTACTGCACCATGATCGATAGACGGCCCCAGTCACCACCGCCAGGGCCAGCGGCCAGGCGTTCAACCACTTCCTTTTGCAGCATGAAGTGCATGTCGCGGATCAGTGAGGCATTGTCCAGCAGGTGGAATATCAGCGGGGTCGAGATGTTGTACGGCAGGTTGCCGACGACGCGCAGACTGCGCGGCTGCGCTTCAAGACGCTGGAAGTCAAACTTCAGGGCGTCGCCCTGATTCAGGCGAAAGCGCGGCTGGCTGCCGAACTTGGCTTGCAGGATCGGAATGAGGTCTTTATCGAGCTCAATTACATCCAACTGCGCACCGCTGTTGAGCAGGCCTTCAGTCAGGGCACCTTGTCCCGGGCCGATCTCTAGCAGGTGTTCTGCTTCTTTGGCATGGATTGCGCGAAGGATGCGGTGAATGACGCCGGCGTCATGCAGGAAGTTCTGGCCAAAGCGTTTGCGCGCGCGGTGTTGGTAGCTCTCGGACATTAGTAGCTCTCAGGCTTTAAAAGCAGCTCCAAGCGTCAAGCCGAGCTTAAAGCGAATATAAAAGAATATTGATTGCCTAGTTTAACAGGGAGTCGGCACCCTGGCGTGGCCCGTCATCGACGCTCAGTTGCCTGATTGGCTGGCGGCCATCTCGTAGGCTGTTTGCAGGGCGACGTCCATGCTGCCGCTGTCGATCTTGCCACTGCCTGCCAAGTCGAGTGCGGTACCGTGGTCGACCGAAGTGCGGATAATCGGCAGGCCCAGGGTTATATTCACCGCTGCGCCGAACCCTTTGAACTTGAGCACCGGCAAGCCCTGGTCATGATACATCGCAAGCACCGCATCGCAATGGTCGAGGTGTTTTGGAGTGAACAATGTATCGGCAGGGAGCGGGCCAACAAGATTTATGCCTTCGGCGCGCAGGCGCTCAAGGGCAGGTTCGATGACCTCTATCTCTTCTCGTCCCAGGTGGCCGCCTTCGCCTGCGTGGGGGTTCAGGCCGCATACCAGGATGCGCGGGTTGGCAAGGCCGAATTTACTGCGCAGGTCGTTGTAGAGGATGCGGGTGACCCGGCTCAGGCGTTCGGCTGTGATTGCCGCCGCCACATCTTTAAGCGGTAGGTGGGTGGTTACCAAGGCGACTCGCAGGCCGTGGGTCGCGAGCATCATGACCACCTGTTCGGTGTGCGTTAGCTCGGCCAGAAATTCGGTGTGGCCGGAGAAGGCAATGCCGGATTCGTTGATCACGCCCTTGTGAACGGGGGCGGTAATCATCCCGGCAAAGTGGCCATCAAGACAGCCCTGTCCTGCGCGGGTCAGCGTTTGCAGCACATAATCCGCGTTAGCTGCATTTAACTGGCCCGCTATTACCGGGGCGGCAAGTGGTGTATCCCAGACATACAGGCTGCCTGCCGGAGCGGGCTGATCTGGCCAGGCGTCAGGAGTTGTGTTGATCAAACTGACTTTCAAGCCAAGCAAGGCTGCACGTTCTGCAAGCAGTACGTGACTGGCAATAACTATGAGTGGCTGTGGTTGTGTATGCTGGGCAAGCAGCAGGCATAGGTCGGGACCTATGCCTGCCGGCTCACCTGGCGTCAGTGCAAAACGTTGCGTTTTCACTGCTTGATTTCTACGTAAGCCTCGTCGCGGATCTGCCGCAGCCAGGCTTGCAGTTCTTCGTCGTACTTACGGTTGCGCAGGATGGTCTGAGCCTGCTGCTTGCGATATTGCTCGCTGCTGTCAGTGGCGCGGCGGCCCATGACTTCAAGGACGTGCCAGCCATAACGCGACTTGAATGGCTTGGATACTTCACCGCTCGGGGTCGAGTCCATCACTTCGCGGAACTCGGGAACCAGTGCAGATGGATCGATCCAGTCAAGCTTGCCGCCGTTGAGCGCCGAGCCTGGGTCTTCGGAGTAGTTTTTTGCCAGTTCGGCAAAATCTTCGCCGGCTTTGATCCGCTCGTAGAGACGTTCGGCCAGACGCTGGCTCTCGGCGTCGCTACGGATGGCATTTGGCTTGATCAGAATATGGCGAACACTGACCTCGTCACGCACCTGAGCGCCACCACCACGCTTTTCCTGGAGCTTGATGATGATAAAGCCACCAGGTGTGCGCACAGGTTCAGTCACATCGCCTACGCTCATTTTGCTCAGCATGCTGTCGAAGGGCGGAGGTAACTGGCCAGCCTTGCGCCAGCCCATTTCGCCACCTTCCAGGGCTGTTTCGCTGGACGAGCGCGCAATTGCCAGCTGGGCGAAATCAGCGCCTTGCTGCAATTGCTGGTAAAGGTCCCGGGCTTGCTGTTCGGCAGCTTGAACCTGTTCAGGCGCTGCACCTTCCGGCACCGGTACCAGGATGTTGGCCAGGCGAAACTCTTCGGACAGTTGCATCTTGCCCAAGTCTGAGTTGAGGAAGTTCTGGACTTCCTGGTCGCTAACCTGGATGCGATCGGCAACCCGGCGCTGGCGCACACGGCTGATGATCATTTCACGGCGAACCTGATCACGTGCCTCGTCAAACGACAAGCCATCCCGGTTCAGCGCGGCGCGGAACTGGTCAACAGTCATGCCATTGCGCTGGGCAATAGTGCCGATGGCCTGGTTGAGCTCCTCGTCGGTGATGCGGATGCCCGAGCGTTCGCCAATCTGCAGCTGAATGTCCTCGATAATCAGACGTTCCAGTACCTGCTGCTGGAGTACATGCTCCGGCGGCAAGGTCGACCCACGCTTGGCGATGGTCTGCTGAACCTCTTTCATGCGACCGTTCAGTTGGCTTTGCATGATTACGTCGTTATCAACGATGGCCGCTACACGGTCCAGAGGTTGTACTTCAGCCTGTACCGCACTACCTATCAACATCGCGCCCAATAACAGGGGGCGCACGTAATCAGAAAGCTTTGTCTTCACGTTCACGATAACCTTGAATGCCTTGGTCGAGGAAAGATTCAGTTTTATTGCCAGTCACGCCGCCCAGGCCTTTGAGTACGATCTGCAAGAAGATGCCGCGATCGGGCTCATCGTTAAACGATGGGTTCTGGCTCACTTCGTCATTGTCGATCCAGTAACGATTGATTAAACGCAGTTTCCAACAGCAGCTGTCGTATTCAAAGCCACCAAAGGCCTCGAGGGTACGGTTGCGGCTGTAATCGTACTGCCAGCGCGAAATAACGCTCCACTGCGGGACAATTGGCCAGATAACCGAGAAGTCGTGCTGGCTGATCTTGTAATAGTCTTCGATGTAGTTCGGGCTGCCTGGCGTGCCGTAGTCACCGCCGCCAACAACCCAGTTACCGGTGCTCTGGTCGTAACGCACGGTGTCGTTGCGATAGCGGTAGCCGGCGTTGATAACCTTGTTCGGGTTATCTTCAGGCTGGTAGTGGAACATTGCGCTGCCGGAGCGAGTTGTGTGGCTGTCCGGGTCCCAGTTGAAATCCGAGCTGAAGCGCCAGTCGCGGTTGAAGCGATACAGGTACTGCAGCGCGTAAGGCGAAACAGATGCCTGGGCGTCGTCACGGGTTTTGTAGTCGATGCCAGCGAGCTGCACTTTGCGGTCAGCAAAATAGAAGGCCTGGCCGATGCTGAAACGCTGACGCTCGAAGCCATTTTCTTCGATCCAGCGGTTGGTCACGCCCAGCGATAGCTTGTTCTCGTCACCAATGCGATCTTTACCGGAGAAACGGTTTTCGCGGAACAGAGAGTTGTAGTTGAAGGTGCTCTCACTGGTATCGAAAATTGGGATATCAGTTTGGTCTTCTTCCGGCACATAGAGGTAGTACAGGCGCGGCTCAAGGGTCTGCCTGTAGTTGGTGCCGAACATCTGGGTGTTGCGGTCAAAGTACAGGCCACTGTCGACGCTGAGCATGCCAACGCCACGGTTTTGCGTGCTGTCATACTTCTGTTCGGCGAGCAGTGTCGACTTGCCCTGGCTGTCCAGGTCCAGGTCGTAGTTGGTGTACAGGTATTTAGCCTGTGGCTTGATATAGCCCCAGCTCCAGTCCAGCGGCAAGCTGACCGATGGTTCAAGGTGCAGGCGGTCACCGTTGGCGCGGGCCAGGCCTCTGACGTTCTCGTCGAGGCGGCGCTCTGGGTTGCCATCCTCGTCGATGTAGTTGCCATGGCGCAGGTCACGATCAAAGCGAACCAGCTCGGTGCCGTAGCCAAACTGAACGCCACCCGGCTGGAATGGCAGTTTGCCGTCCAGGGTGATTTGCGGCAGACGGTTATACGGGGTGATGTCGCTGATGGTCGCCAGCTCATAGGCTTGGGCATTGAGGCGGGCGGTATAGCTGTCGCCGCGATAGGTCAGGGTGCCGCGCTGGTTGACGAAGTCTGGCGTATCGATGCCCAGGTCGGTATTGAGATCCTGGAAATAGTAGGGATCGCTGATGTCGGTGTAGTCGACCTCAGCGAGCAGGCGGCTATTGAGGCCGCCCTTGTGCTGCCAGCTGTACATCCAGCGGGTGTCACTGTAGTCGGACTGCAGCTTGCGGTCGTCGTTTTCATCATTGAGGTAGGCGGCGCCAATCTGGCCTTCGCTGCTCTTGGTCAGGTAACGACCTTCACCTTCCATCAACAGACCACGGTCACTCATGTACGTCGGGTACAGGGTGGCGTCGTAGTTGGGAGCCAGGTTGAAGTAATAAGGTGTTTCCAGCTCGAAGCCGTTGTCGCTCGAGCTGCCAATGGTTGGCGGCAGGAAGCCGGACTGGCGACGGTCATCGATAGGGAAATAAATGTACGGCGTGTAGAACACCGGGAAGTCTTTGACCCGCAGCGTTACGTTGGTCGCAGTACCGAAGCCGGTGGCTGGGTTCAGCGTGATGTTATTACCTTTGAGGTGCCAGGCATTGCTGCCAGGTTCGCAGCTGGTGTAGGTACCGTCTTTGAGGCGAATAATCGCGGTTTCTTCACGTTTGGCGTAAAGCGCGTTACCGCGGATATGGCCGCGGTGCATGACATATTCGGCGTTGTCGATCTTGGCTTCGCCGTTGTCCAGTTGCAGCTCGGCGTGATCGCCGACAACCAGGGCGCCCTTGTCGCGCAGTCGCACGTTGCCGTTCAGCTCACCGATGTTTTCAGCTTGCCGCAGGTTGGCCTCATCGGCCTCGACTTGCATGCTTGCCTGGCGGATCACGACATCGCCGGCCAGCGTGGCAATCTGCTCTTCCTGCTGGTAGCGCGAGGCTTTGGCCGAGACGAACATTGGCGCTTGATTGAGCGGCGTATCGTCGTTCATGCCCGGGCGCTCAGGCTCGACGTAGGCGCCCGAACAGTACGGGGCTGTCTCCGCGAGCTGCGCTTCGGATAACTTTTCACGAGGCACCCAGTCCAAATGGCTGTAATCTGCGCTGCGAGAGGTCAGACCCTTGCCTTCACTTTCAGTGACAAGCTTGGTGCCGACAGCCGCTGCTGCAACTTTGCCGCCGTTTCGGGTATCTGAAGTGGCGGGAGCACTGAGGCTGGATTCATCGTGAATCGGGCGCGCAGGTACTGCTGCATCAGCCGTTTTGGGGGTACAGGCCCAGCCGCCGGATGCAGAAGCCGAACAGTCATACTGTTCGGCTGCCACGGCGAATTGACTGGCAACAGGTTGTAAGGCCAATAGGCCACTAGTCACCAGAAGTGGGAATTTTTTACGAATAGCGGGGTATTTTACTGCCATCTTATTTTTCCGGGCTTCCTGCGCGCTAATGACCCAGAGGCCGCACGCCTCTCGATGGGCTTTAAAAGATGCTGGATAATAAAGCATGACCCGCGCAACGGCTAGGGCCGTCGGAGACCCTTGTAATGCATAAAGAAGATATACGCCTGGAACTGCTGGAAAAATGGCTCGATCAACAACTGCCCAATGTGTTTGCAAAGCAAGGCTGGGGGGCGGTTCCGGCCGCCACGCTGACCTCTGCAAGCAGTGATGCGAGCTTTCGTCGTTATTTTCGCTGGCAGGGCGAAAATCGCACATTGATTGTGATGGATGCACCGCCACCGAATGAGGATTGCCGGCCGTTTGTGAAAATTGCCGCCTTGCTCCAGCGTGCAAATCTGAATGTGCCATTGATTTTGGCTGAAGATGTCGAGCAAGGCTTTCTGCTGTTGAACGACCTGGGCAGCCAAACCTATCTGGATGTCATTACGCCTGAGAACGCAGACCAATTATTTGCCGATGCCCTGCAGGCCCTGCTTGCGCTGCAGCAATTGCCTATGGATACCGAATTGCCAAGCTATGACGTGGCCTTGTTGCGTCGTGAGCTGGAGCTTTTTCCAGAGTGGTACGTCAAGCATCACTTGCAGGTTGAGTTCAATGCCGAGCAACGAGATGCATGGGACAAGATGAGCCGTTTGCTGATCGACAGTGCCCTGGCTCAACCCAAAGTCTTGGTTCACCGCGACTTTATGCCGCGCAATCTAATGATTAGTGAGCCTAATCCGGGTGTGCTTGACTTTCAGGATGCGGTCTATGGTCCAGTCACCTATGACGTGACCTGCCTGTTCAAGGATGCCTTTGTCAGTTGGCCCGAGCCTCAGGTTCGGCAGTGGCTTGAACGCTATTGGCGGCAGGCGCAGGCACTGGGGATTCCCGTTCAGGCCGATCTGGAGGATTTCTTGCGGGCCAGTGACCTGATGGGCGTGCAGCGGCACTTGAAGGTGATCGGTATCTTTGCGCGTATTTGTCATCGTGATGGCAAGCCCAAGTACTTGGCCGATGTGCCGAGATTTTTTGCCTATATCAATGCAGTTATCCAGCGTCGCCCTGAACTGGCCGAGCTGGGTCACTTATTTGGCAGCTTGCCGCAAGCAACTGAGGCGGTGGCGCAATGAAGGCAATGATCTTGGCCGCAGGCAAGGGCGAGCGCATGCGCCCGCTGACATTGCATACGCCTAAACCCTTGGTGCGTGCTGCTGGCGTGCCCTTGATTGAGTACCACATCAATGCCCTGGCAAGTGCGGGCTTCACCGAGTTGGTGATCAACCACGCCTGGCTGGGACAGCAGATCGAGGACTACCTGGGTGACGGCAGTCGTTTTGGTGTGAGCATCTGTTACTCGGCAGAGGGCGAGCCGTTGGAGACCGGTGGCGGCATTTTTAAAGCCTTGCCATTATTGGGGGATGAGCCGTTCCTGGTCGTTAATGGTGATGTGTTCACTGATTACAGCTTCGCAAATCTACGACAGCCACTGAGTGGCCTGGCACATTTGGTGCTGGTCGATAATCCTGCGCATCATACCCAGGGCGACTTTAGCCTGCAGCAGGGCATGGTACGGGACGGCGCGGATGATCAGCACTGTTTGACCTATAGCGGTATTGCGTTGTTGTCCCCCAAACTGTTCGCAGGCTGTGAGCCTGGTGCATTTAAGCTTGCACCACTGTTGCGCGAGGCAATGGGGCGGGGCTTGATCAGTGGCGAGCATTTCAGCGGGCACTGGATAGATGTCGGCACCCACGAGCGCTTGGCGGATGTGGAGCAGTTGTTGGCACGGGAGCACTGAAGTGATTTGGCCGAGCACGGTGTTGGGCGCTGTTGCGGGGTTTGCCATTGCCAGCATTCCAGGCGGTTTGCTGGGGGCCTTGCTGGGCCAGGTTGTTGACCGGCGCCTGCGGCTGGCAAGCTGGGCGCAACTGCGCGAACGTGTCGGAGGCCCGGAGCAGCCAAAGGATGATGATCTACTGTTCATCATGCTTGGGCGCCTGGCCAAGTGCGACGGACGGGTGCGCCAACAGCATATTGATCAGGTTCGGGTTGAAATGCAGCGCATGAGGCTCGATGAGTCGGCTCAGCGACGTGCGATTGAGGCGTTTTCCAGAGGGAAAACCGGGCGCGATAATCTACGCGCCCCTCTGCGCCGACAGGCGCACAATGCCAAGTCGCTGTTAAGTGCCTGCTGGCGCATGGTCAGTGCAGCTGGGCCGGTAAGCCGGTCTGAACGTGAACTGATCTTGCTGTGGGGGACCTGGCTCGGGTTGTCGGTGAATGCCAACGAAGCGCTTCGGGCGGGCGCCGGGACCCAGCCATCCATGCCCGTGCAATCGGGTTACCAGCAAGCGTTGCGCTTGCTTGGCGTCGCGGCAGACAGCACGCCAGCGGAAATCAAGCGGGCATATCGCCGGTTGCTGAGTCGCCATCATCCGGACAAGCTGCAAGGCAACGGTGCAAGCGTGGAGCAGGTGCGTGCAGCCACGGATAAAACCCGGGAGTTGCATCAGGCCTACAACCTGGTTCGCCAACGCCGTGGGTTTTGAGTTGGTCGCCAGCAGCGCGGCCAGATGCCTGGCTATTGTGTGGCAGGACTGCTTTGCAAGTGCAGGCTCAACCAACCTTTGATGCGTCGAAACAGCTGCTCTTGCTCAACATCCCGATTACCCGGCAGCGAATTCATTGCGATCTGAATATAGGCCGTGCGTTTTTGTCTTTTGGCCGCATCCAGGCGTTGTTTTGCGGCGTTACGTTCGGCGAGTTGGTCTCTGTAGTAGAAGTCGCCAGTTGCAAGTTCAAGTTTGCTGAGAACGGTGTCAAAGCCCGGGTCGAGGTCTGCGGGCGCTTGCGGCGCAATCATCAGCAGGTTGTTTACGAAGGGTGGCTGCTGTTCGGCGAGGTAGCGTGCAGCCCAGTAGGCTCCAGTGCCCTGGCCGGCCAGCACGACAGTAGTGGCGCCCTGTTGCTGCGCAAAGCTGATGCCTTCGGCAATGCGTGCGAGTACCCGCGTGGCGTAGTCTGGTTGCGCTTCATTGCTGGTGTCTCCGTCCGCTGGGCTTGTGTTTGATTCTTGGGCCTTTTCGGCGGGGTCGGATGTTGCCTCGGCAGGTGTTTCCTGCGGCTCTGCCGATGCTTCGTTGGGCTGTTCGGGCACTGCAGTTTCAATCGAGGGCGTGGCATCGCTTGGCGCAGATGTATCAGTACCCTCAGGCGGCTGCTTGGATTCGGCATCGGGAAGTGTAAGGCTCAAGCTGCTCCAGCCGGTATCAGGAAGTTTGCGTCGTAGCGGGCCAATGCCAATCGGCCAGTCGGCGCTTTCATCTTCACCTGGTACCAGAATCACGGCCCCTTTGGCAGGCGCACTGTTTCCGGGGCGCCAAAGGGCGAGAAAGGTTTCGTTGGCTTGGGTTTTGATTTGTTGCTGTTCGTTGGCCGCAAGCTGCCTCTCCAGTGCTGCTGTTTCGGCCTGGCTACGCTCGCCAAGGGCCGGGCGTTCGACAGGCTTTTCTGGCGTCTTTGTCGGGGTGGGCGGCTCGGTTTCAGCAAGCGCCAAGGGGCCGAGCAGTAGACTTAAAACGATAGCGATTGCGCGCAACAACATAAAATAGAGGCTCCCAACTGCCTGAGTGATCCAGCCTAGCGTTTTCGGCATCAAGTTGTAAGCCGTCATCGGCACGGCAAAACCTTAGTGTGGGCTGCTACAATGCGCGCAATCCCTGTGTTTTTCTGAGGTTAGCCATGCAGCCCTTTGCCATCGCCCCGTCAATCCTGTCTGCCGACTTTGCCCGATTGGGCGAGGAAGTGGATAACGTACTCGCTGCGGGCGCCGACATTGTCCACTTTGATGTCATGGACAACCACTATGTGCCCAACCTGACTATCGGCCCGATGGTTTGCTCCGCGCTGCGTAAGTACGGGATTACCGCGCCAATTGATGCGCACCTGATGGTCAAGCCGGTTGATCGCATTATTGGCGACTTCATTGAGGCGGGTGCCAGCTATATCACCTTCCATCCCGAAGCATCCGAGCACATCGACCGTTCCTTGCAGTTGATCCGCGACGGCGGCTGCAAGGCAGGTCTGGTGTTCAACCCGGCGACCCCGCTGAGCGTGCTCAAACATGTCATGGACAAGGTCGACATGATCCTGTTGATGAGCGTTAACCCAGGCTTTGGCGGGCAGAAGTTTATCCCGGGCACCCTGGACAAGTTGCGCGAGGCGCGGACGCTGATCGATGCCAGTGGTCGTGAGATTCGCCTGGAAATCGATGGCGGGGTCAATGTCGGCAACATAGCCGAGATCGCTCAAGCGGGCGCGGATACCTTTGTTGCCGGGTCGGCGATCTTCAACCAGCCTGATTACCGCGCGGTGATCGATGCCATGCGTGCCGAGCTGGCGCGGGTGCAAGCCTGATGCCGTTGAGCGCGGTGCTTGAAGGCAAACTGCCGAAACTGGTGATGTTTGACCTTGATGGCACCCTGATTGATTCGGCCCCGGATTTGGCGGCAGCCCTTGATAAAACCCTTGTTGCGCTAGGCCGTATGCCAGCCGGCATTGAAAACGTGCGGCTATGGATTGGTAATGGTGCACGAGTCCTGGTGCGTCGCGCCCTGGCCGGTGGCATGGCCCATGAGCATGTCGATGAGGCGCAGGCAGAGTCTGCGCTTGAGCTATTCATGCAGGCCTACGCCGATAACCACCAATTGACGCAGGTTTACCCTGGCGTGGTCGAAACCCTCGATTGGCTGCAGGCGCAAGGCGTGGTGATGGCAGTGGTGACCAACAAGCCAGAGCGGTTTGTGGCGCCGTTACTCGATGAGAAAGACTTGGGCGGCTATTTTCGTTGGATTATCGGGGGCGATACCTTGCCCCAGCAAAAGCCAGACCCCGCCGCACTGATGCATGTCATGCACCTGGCCCAGGTAGGTGCAAACCAGGCGCTGTTCGTGGGCGACTCACGCAATGACGTGCTAGCAGCCAGGGCTGCTCAAGTGCCATGTGTGGCTTTGAGTTATGGTTATAACCATGGTCGGCCCATCAGCGAGGAGCGTCCCGCTTGTGTGCTGGATGATTTACGTGAACTCAAAGCACTGATTTCCTTTGACTCCGTCGCATCGCTGGGTTGATTAGACCCGGCGGCTGCGCTAGTGTTGCCTGACTTTAATCCACGCCCAAGAGATTTTCCCGTGGTGGTTACCTGCAAACTCTGGCTTGAACGAGCCGGAATGAAAATCATCAAGGCCCTGGCCCGTTGGCGCTGGCGCCTCTGAATTGATCTTGGCCGGTTAGCCGGCGCGTTTGCACACGACCGTTTTACCCTCAAACCACGAGGCAGATCATGATCCGCGAAGAATTCCTGCGTTTAGCCGCGTCTGGCTATAACCGTATCCCTGTTGCCCACGAAACCATTGCTGACTTCGACACCCCGCTGTCGATCTACCTGAAGCTGGCCGATCAGGCCAACACCTATTTGCTCGAATCGGTGCAGGGCGGTGAGAAATGGGGGCGATACTCAATTATTGGCTTGCCGGCACGCACAGTGCTGCGCGCCTATGAGCATACCGTCATTGTCAGCATTGATGGCGTCGAGACCGAGCGCCACGAATGTGAAGATCCGCTGGCGTTTGTCGAGCAATTCAAAGAGCGCTACAAAGTTCCGACCTTGCCGGGCTTACCACGTTTCAATGGTGGTCTGGTCGGTTACTTTGGCTACGACAGCGTGCGCTATGTTGAAAAACGCCTGGCTGTCTGCCCAAACCCCGATCCGCTGGGTAATCCGGATATTCTGTTGATGGTCTCGGATGCGGTGGTGGTCTTCGACAACCTAGCAGGCAAGATGCATGCGATTGTCCTGGCCGACCCGGCCCTGGAAGATGGTTTTGAACAGGCTCAAGCGCATTTGCAGGATATTCTGCACAAGTTGCGCCAGCCCATCGAACCTCGCCTTGGTGTCGACCTGAATGCACCGGTGGGCGCGGAGCCAGCGTTCCGCTCAAGCTTCAGTCGCCAAGACTACGAACGCGCGGTTGATACCATCAAGGAATACATTCTGGCGGGCGATTGCATGCAAGTCGTGCCATCGCAGCGTATGTCGATTGATTTCAAGGCAGCGCCGATTGATCTGTACCGGGCGCTTCGTTGCATCAATCCAACGCCTTATATGTATTTCTTCAACTTCGGCGATTTCCACGTCGTTGGCAGTTCGCCGGAAGTGCTGGTGCGGGTTGAGGATAATCTCATCACCGTTCGCCCCATCGCGGGCACGCGGCCGCGCGGGGCCAATGAAGAGGCCGACCATGCGCTGGAAGTCGACCTGTTGTCCGATGCCAAGGAAATTGCCGAGCACCTGATGTTGATTGACCTTGGACGCAATGACGTGGGGCGTGTGGCCAGCACCGGCAGTGTCAAGCTGACCGAGAAAATGGTTATCGAGCGCTACTCCAACGTCATGCATATTGTGTCCAATGTTACCGGCCAGCTGAAACCGGGGCTGACGGCGATGGACGCGCTGCGTGCCATTCTGCCTGCGGGTACCTTGTCCGGCGCACCGAAAATCCGCGCCATGGAAATCATTGACCAGCTTGAGCCGGTCAAGCGTGGCGTGTACGGCGGCGCAGTGGGCTATATGGCCTGGAATGGCAATATGGACACCGCCATTGCCATTCGCACGGCAGTCATCAAGAACGGTGAGTTGCATGTGCAGGCGGGTGGCGGGATTGTTGCTGATTCTGTCCCTGAGCTCGAGTGGGAAGAAACGCTGAACAAGCGCCGAGCCATGTTCCGCGCTGTTGCCCTAGCCGAACAATCTCACTGAGGAGCCTGCCATGTTACTGATGATCGACAATTATGACTCCTTTACCTACAACGTGGTGCAGTACCTCGGTGAGTTGGGTGAAGAGGTTAAAGTCATACGCAATGATGAATTGACTATCGCTGAAATCGAGGCGCTCGGGCCTGACCGGATCGTCGTGTCTCCAGGGCCCTGTACGCCGAATGAGGCGGGCGTGTCGCTTGAGGTGATCAAGCACTTCGCTGGCAAGCTGCCCTTGCTTGGCGTGTGCCTGGGTCACCAGAGCATCGGCCAGGCCTTTGGTGGCGATGTGGTGCGCGCGCGCCAGGTCATGCACGGCAAGACCAGCCCGGTTTATCACCTGGATAAAGGTGTCTTCGCCGGGCTCAACAACCCGCTGACCGTGACCCGTTATCACTCATTGGTGGTCAAGCGTGAGACCCTGCCCGATTGCCTTGAGTTGACCGCCTGGACCCAGACAGAAGAAGGGGCGGTCGATGAAATCATGGGCCTGCGCCACAAGACCCTGAATATCGAAGGCGTGCAATTCCATCCTGAGTCTATTCTCACTGAACAAGGCCATGAGTTGTTTGCCAATTTCCTCAAACAGCAAGGAGGCGTTCGCTGATGGATATCAAGCAAGCCCTTAACCGGATCGTCAGCCAGCTCGACCTGAGCACCGAGGAAATGCAGGACGTCATGCGTGAAATCATGACTGGCCAGTGCACTGAGGCGCAGATCGGCGCGTTCTTGATGGGCATGCGCATGAAGAGTGAGACGATCGACGAAATCGTCGGTGCCGTTTCAGTGATGCGTGAACTGGCCAGCCACGTTGTATTGCCTAGCCTGGATCATGTCGTTGATGTGGTCGGGACAGGTGGGGATGGCACGAATATCTTCAATGTTTCAACAGCCGCAAGCTTTGTTGTAGCGGCGGCGGGCGGCAAGGTTGCCAAGCATGGTAATCGTGCTGTTTCGGGCAAAAGCGGCAGCGCCGATTTGCTCGAGGCTTGTGGCATCTACCTGAACCTGACACCGGAGCAGGTGGCGCGCTGCATTGATAGTGTCGGCGTCGGCTTTATGTTCGCCCAGGTTCATCACAAGGCAATGAAGTATGCCGCTGGGCCTCGCCGAGAGCTGGGGTTGCGTACCCTGTTCAATATGCTCGGGCCCTTGACCAACCCGGCAGGTGTTAAGCATCAGGTCGTTGGCGTGTTCAGCCAGGCCTTGTGCAGACCGCTGGCCGAGGTGCTCAAGCGTCTTGGCAGCAAGCATGTTCTGGTGGTGCATTCGCGTGATGGGCTGGATGAGTTCAGTCTTGCGGCAGCGACCCATATTGCTGAGCTTAAAGATGGAGAAGTCAGCGAGTACGAAGTGCTTCCTGAAGACCTGGGGCTGAAGAGCCAGAGCCTGGTTGGGCTCACGGTTGATAGTCCAGAGGCATCGCTGGAGTTGATTCGCGATGCCTTGGGCAAGCGAAAAACCGAGGCTGGTGAAAAGGCCGCGGACCTGATCGCGCTCAATGCCGGTGCGGCGCTGTATGCCGCTGATCTGGCAAGCACCCTCAAAGAAGGTGTGCAGTTGGCCCACGATGCTTTATGTACTGGTCTTGCGCGCGAAAAAATGGAAGAGCTGGCATCATTCACTGCAGTATTCAAACAGGAGAGCGAAGGGTGAGCGTGCCAACAGTTCTGGAAAAGATTCTTGCGCGTAAAGTCGAAGAGGTTGCTGCACGCAGCCGTATTACCAGCCTTGGTGAGTTGGAGCGTGAAGCGCGAGCTGCGGATGCGCCACGGGGCTTTGCTCAGGCCCTGATTGAACAGGCTGCAGCTAAGAAATCGGCGGTGATTGCCGAGATCAAAAAAGCCTCGCCAAGCAAAGGCGTGATCCGTGAGGACTTTGATCCGGCAGCAATAGCCAAGTGTTATCAGGATGGCGGCGCAACCTGCTTGTCAGTGCTCACCGATATCGATTTTTTCCAGGGCGCGGATCATTTTCTACAGTTGGCGCGCAATGCATGTACTCTGCCGGTGATCCGCAAGGATTTCATGATCGATCCCTACCAGATTGTCGAAGCCCGTGCTTTGGGCGCCGATTGTGTATTGCTCATTGTCTCTGCGCTGGACGATGGGCAAATGGCAGAGCTGGCGGCGACAGCCAAGTCATTCGATCTTGATGTTTTGGTCGAGGTGCACGATAGCCAGGAATTGGACCGTGCATTGCAGACGCTGGACACCCCGCTTATCGGCATCAACAATCGCGACCTGCACACCTTTGAGGTCAACCTTGAGACGACCCTGGAGTTATTGCCGAGAATTCCACGTGAGCGCCTGGTTGTGACCGAGAGCGGTATCCTCAATCGTGCTGATGTCGAGTTGATGGAAATCAACGAGGTCTATGCATTTCTGGTTGGCGAAATCTTTATGCGTGCAGAAAAGCCAGGGGCTGAACTCGAGCGCCTGTTTTTCCCGGAACGCAAGCGCTTGATCAGTAGCAATCTTGATGTTGATTGAGGTCTGATGCCAAGCATCTAGCTATCGCCGGCCATGGCCGTGCAGGTAAGAAAAAACCGCTACTTCAGTCTGTCCTGGGTAGCGGTTTTTTTGCAGCTTCTGGCACTGTAGCGCTATCAGCGCGTGCCGAAAACAACCATGGTTTTGCCTTTGACATGGACCAGGCCCTGTTCTTCAAGGGCTTTAAGTACACGACCGACCATTTCACGGGAGCAGCCGACGATCCGGCCGATTTCCTGGCGAGTAATCTTGATCTGCATGCCATCAGGATGAGTCATCGCATCAGGCTGCTTGCACAGATCAAGCAGGGTACGGGCCACACGCCCGGTTACATCAAGGAATGCCAGGTCGCCCACTTTGCGCGTGGTGTTGCGCAGACGCTCAGCCATCTGGCTGCCCAGCGCATAGAGGATGTCCGGGTCCTGTTCCGTCAGTTCGCGAAACTTGGTGTAGCTTAGTTCGGCGACTTCACACTCGGTTTTTGCGCGGACCCAGGCGCTGCGCTCTTTGTCGGCGCCTTCTTTATCAAACAGGCCCAGCTCGCCGAAAAAATCGCCCGAGTTGAGGTACGCGATGATCATCTCACGGCCGTCGTCATCTTCAATCAGGATCGTCACCGAGCCTTTAACAATGAAGAACAGCGTTTCGCAGCGGTCACCCGCATAGATGATGGTGCTTTTAGCCGTGTAACGACGGCGATGACAATGTGCAAGAAGCTTGTCGAGGTTCTTTATTTTAGGTGTAAGGGTTATTGCGACCATGCCCGAGTCCCGAAATATAAAAGATGTGTGCCTTGTTCAGCAGGCGTTTTCTTATTAGTTATGTGAGCTAGTGTGCCAGTAAAGTGGCGTCAGCTTAACCAACACTATCTTACACGGGCTCATTTTGCGACCCAGCTAACAACATTGAGTTGAACTTTTACCAAAGTACAGCTATAGCCGGGTGTTTAGAGGGCTGTGATAAGCTGCTGGCCTTTTGATCAGCGGAGGCTTGGTAATGAAAGCGCGCATTCAATGGGCTGGCGAAGCCCTGTTTATTGGTGAGTCTGGTAGCGGTCACGCCGTGGTTATGGATGGCCCCCCTGAAAGCGGTGGACGTAACCTGGGTGTGCGCCCCATGGAAATGGTGCTGATTGGCCTTGGCGGCTGCAGCAACTTTGATGTGGTGAGCATCCTCAAGAAATCACGTCAGGCGGTTGAAAGCTGCGAGGCGTTCCTTGAAGCCGAGCGTGCGGGCGAAGAGCCCAAGGTGTTCACCAAGATCCATCTGCATTTCGTGGTCAAGGGGCGCGGCTTGAAAGAGGCGCAGGTCAAGCGGGCCGTCGAGTTGTCGGCCGAGAAGTACTGCTCTGCATCAATCATGCTGGCTCGCGGAGGGGTTGAGATTACCCACGACTACGAGATTGTCGAGCTCGGCCAGGCCCAATAAGCTGCGTTCAGGCATCTTCACCTGATGTTTTAGCCTGCTGCTGACATCCTTTTATCATTTGCAGCGTTCACACTCTGGCGGGCGCTGCTTTGCATCTGCATAATGGCGCCCCTTTTTAGGGGCGCTATGCGCTTCGTACACATAACCAAAATCGCCAAAGCGAAGAGGTGTTAACCGTCCTACGCAACCGAGAACTTCGCGGTTGACGGGCATGCTCGACCACGCGGCCTTGCCGCTTTCTATAGAGAGTTTTAAAACGGTGAAAAGCAGACTCAAGCTCCATGGGTTCAACAACCTGACCAAGACCTTGAGCTTCAACATCTATGACATCTGCTACGCGGAAACGCCTGAGGACCAACAGGCGTATGTTCAGTACATCGACGAAGAGTACGATGCTGAGCGCCTGACGCAGATTCTCACTGATGTTGTTGACATTATCGGTGCCAACATCCTCAACATTGCCCGCCAGGATTACGAGCCGCAAGGCGCCAGCGTAACCATCCTGATTTCCGAGCAGCCGGTTGAGCCGACCGAAAGCCAGATAGAGGAGTCACCAGGCCCGTTGCCTGAGACCATCCTTGCGCATCTGGACAAAAGCCACATCACCGTACATACCTATCCGGAAATCCATCCGGTAGACGGTATTGCCACTTTCCGGGTTGATATCGACGTATCGACTTGCGGCGTGATTTCACCGCTCAAGGCACTGAATTACCTGATTCATCAATTTGATTCGGATATCGTGACGGTCGACTACCGCGTGCGAGGCTTTACTCGCGACGTCGAAGGCAAGAAGCACTTTATCGATCATGAAATCAATTCGATTCAGAATTACCTGTCTGATGACACGCAAGACGCCTATCAAATGACTGACGTTAACGTGTATCAGGAAAACCTCTTCCACACCAAGATGTTGCTCAAGAACTACGACCTGGATGATTACCTGTTCGGTGATGCCACCCGTAGCCTGACGCCAGAGCAACGTCAGCAGGTCGAGGCGCGCTTGCGTCACGAGATGCTGGAGATCTTCTACGCGCGCAATATGCCCAAGTAGCTGCCCAGCTGAGAAAGAGCCCGCTAATGCGGGCTCTTTTATAATGCTGCTTTAGTCTTCATCAATTTCGCGCTGATTGATCGCTGCTGCTGGGCGGTGATTGTCGGCAAAAATATGCCGGAATGCGCTGATCTGGCCTTCTGACAGCTGCAATGGCTGTTCGAACAACACCCATTGCACGCCTTCGGTGCAGGGCGGTGTGGTCAGTGATCCCTGGTAGAAAAAGTGTTTGCTGGTGCTGGGCAGGGTCTTGCTCAGGTCAGGTGCTTGCGCTTGGCCGATCTGCACCTGAGCTCCCTTTTTCTGCGGCAGCATTTTGCTCCAGATGTGCTCGAGCTCGGTGTTGCTCTCTCCACTCTTAATCATCGCGGCAACCACTAATAACGAACCATCCGCTGCCTGGTTGACCCAATGCATTTCCATGGGAAAGTGTTTGCCGTTGTACAGGTGTTCGCTTGGGGAGTGAAAGTGAAACTGCAGCAACTGGTAAGTCTTGCCTTGAAACACAAGGCTGTTGTCACCCTGTACGTTGGCCTGAATCGAGTGCCCATTGTTGACCACATCCAGCGGGCTGCGCTGATAGTTGAAACTAAGGCTGGCCGATGCCGCGTTGATATGGGTTGCGCTGGCACTGGGTATATCAATAGGTGATTGGTGAGTGCCTTTGGCGCAGGTTGCATAACCGCCGTTGGTATCGAGCATGGCCCAATGATCCGGGGCGTTGTGTCCGGAATAGCTCCATTCGCTTGCAGCGCTGTAGAAAGGTAAAGCGGCGAGCACTCCGGCAATTAGTTTTAGGCGAGTTGGTTTAATCAGCATAAGCACATTCCTTGTGTTTACAGGCCTGCAGGTTGGCACCCAGCCGAGTTTCCTACCCGACTAGGTCCTGCTGGTATCAGCTTTTTACAAGCCAGGTTTGAATAAGCCTGGCCTCAGATGCGATACGCGCTTTTGGTCATCACTTTCGACAGCAGGGTCATGCCGAACTTTACCGGTCTTGGGAACTTGATACCGCCTGCTTCGAGCGCAGTGTTGGCGTGATGGCTTTCGTCTTCACGCATTTGCTCAAGAATCGCCCGGGTCTTTTCGTCATGCTCTGGCACCTGTACCAAGTGCTCATCCAGATGCTTGACCACCTGGTCTTCAGTGGCGGCCACAAACCCCAGGCTAACCCTGTCACTGACCAGGCCGGCGAGGGCGCCAACGCCGAACGACAACCCATAAAACAGTGGGTTGAAAACACTTGGCCGGCCGCCAAGCTGGTGAATGCGCTGCTCGCACCAGGCAAGGTGATCGACCTCCTCGTCGGCCGAGTGCTCCATCGCCGCTCGAACTTCTGGCAATTTAGCGGTCAGGGCCTGGCCTTGGTACAGCGCCTGAGCACAAACCTCGCCGGTATGGTTGATACGCATCAACCCGGCAATGTGCTTGGCCTCTTGCTGATCAAGTTCAGTTTCCGGCTGTACAACAGCGGGTGATGGACGCGTTGGCTGGCCACTGAATGGCAGCAGCGTGCGTAACGCGACATCAGCCTGCAACAGCAGGCGATCCACAGGGGAATATTGGCGGTCACTGGCCATGGGATAACCTCCGGCGAGAACAATTGCCTACAGTTTACGCTAATCGTTGGAACAAGGCTTGATCGAGATCAGCCGGGGCAGGTAGCACTTGCCGCACCAGCCTACTGAGCGGCGTGTTCGCTGCTTATGATAGAGGATGATCATGGATTATTAATTTCACTGCTTTCCTTGAGTGAAATCTTGCCCAGTTACAAGATTAAGTTTGCCAGGCGTTTTACTATCCGTTGCTGCTGCGACGGGATGTCTGCGCGTGGCTACCGATTGGTCGATGATGAAGCGGGCGCCCGTGGTTGAAAAAAGCGCTAGGGGGCATGGTCATTACAGTGGATAGGTCAGGGAGTTACTGTGAAAAACGATATACATGATCTAGGCCTGGTGCTCGACTCGAAAGTAAAGCTGGTGCTGATCGAGTCCTGGGATGAGCTGCGGGTACTGCAAACGCTTACCAGTCTGGCGGTCAAGCGCAGCCTGGGCCTGTACACATGGTCGGTTACCGAAGGCTTGCAGCACCTGGGCTTTGCCACTGGTACTTTGGGCCATGAAGGCTCGCATGAGCCTGAAGCGGCATTGCGTTTGATCAAGGCCGATCCGCAACCCAATCTGTATGTCATGTGCGACTTGCACCCGTTCTTGCCCGACAACCCGAAGCTGGTGCGCTTGCTCAAGGAAATTGCCATGGATGACAACCTGCACAAGCCGACGCTGGTGCTGGTTTCACATGCTTGCAAGCTGCCGCCGGAAGTTCAGCGCTACGCCGCGCGTTTCAGCCTGGCATTGCCGGGCGAAGATGAGTTGTTGGCAATCGTTCGCGAGGAGGCGGCGCGCTGGAGCGAGCGCAATCGCAATATTCGTGTACGCACCGACAACCGCACCTTGCAGCAAGTGGTGAAGAACCTACGCGGGATGAGTCATGCCGAGGCGCGCATCCTGGCGCGCAAGGTCATTTGTGATGACGGCGCGATCACCCAGGATGACTTGCCTGAGCTGAACAAGGCCAAATCACAACTGCTCGATCTCGAAAGCGTCCTCAGTTTTGAGTATGAAACAGCGCAGTTTGCCGATGTCGGTGGTCTTGAAAACCTCAAGCGCTGGCTGGCTGACCGTCAGGCCGCGTTTGTTGACGCCACCATGCAGGATATTCCCAAGGGGGTGCTGTTGGTCGGTGTTCAAGGTGGCGGCAAGAGCTTGGCGGCCAAGGCCATTGCCGGGTTATGGGGACTGCCGCTGCTGCGCCTGGATTTTGCCAGCCTGTACAACAAGTTCTTCGGCGAGACCGAGCGCAACCTGCGTGAAGCGCTGACGTTGGCGGAGCAGATGTCGCCCTGTGTGCTGTGGATTGATGAAATCGAAAAAGGCCTGGCCAGCGGTGATAATGACGGTGGCGTAAGCCAGCGGGTGCTCGGCACACTTCTAACCTGGATGGCCGAACGCAAGTCGTCGGTATTTATGGTTGCCACTGCCAACGTCATCGAGCGCCTGCCGCCTGAACTGGTGCGCAAAGGGCGGTTTGACGAGATGTTCTTTGTCGATTTACCCAATGCCGCGACCCGCGAGGAGATTTTCAGCATCCATCTCAAGCGACGTGAGCTTGACCCTCAGCAATTCGATTTGAAATTGCTGGCCAATGCCTCTGATGGCTTTTCGGGTGCGGAAATCGAGCAGGTGGTGGTTAGTGCGTTGTATACAGCCCAGGCGCGACAGCAGCCAGTGGATATAGCAATACTGCGGCACGAGATTCAGACGACTTCGCCGTTATCAGTGGTGATGGCAGAGCATCTGGATGCGTTGCGCACTTGGGCGAAAGATCGAACAGTAGCTGCCAGCGACTAGTGATGAGCGAGAAATCGGCGATTGATTCGCGCGCTGATTTTTCGCACTAGCCAGCGCGGTGCCAGCTTGGGCGAGAATGCCAGCAGACGGTTACGCCAGCCGGGAATAATTATTGCGCGGTTCTTATCCAGTGCGCGGACGGTCGCCAGCGCCACCTCTTCAGCGCTCATCATCAGCTTGCTGCTCGCCAGGCGCCTGTCATCCAGCGCTGCTTTGCGAAAAAATGCACTTCGCGTTGGCCCAGGGCAGAGCACTGATACGCCCACACCATGCTCCTTGAGCTCTTCGCGCAATGCCTCGGACAAATGCAGCACATAAGCTTTGCTGGCGTAGTAGTTGGCCATCCAGGCACCCGGTTGGAAAGCGGCTACGGACGCGACGTTGAGAATCTGGCCGTTACCCTGGCCTGCCATGACATTGCCAACTGAATGACACAGGCGTGCCAAAGCCAGCATGTTGACCTCTATCAGTTGTTGTTCCTGTAGCCAGTCCTGGGCGACGAATGCGCCGGAAGTGCCGAGCCCTGCGTTGTTGACCAGCAGATCAATGGAGTAGGTGCCTTCCTCCAGCTCCATCAGCAACCCTGTTAACTGGATTGGTTTGCTAAGGTCGCAAGCACGGATTAACACTTCGACGGAAAAGCGTTGAGCAAGCTCTGCTGCAATAGCTTCCAAGGCTTCACGATGGCGAGCCACCAACAGCAGGTTACGCCCGCGCCTGGCCAGTGCTTCAGCCAGGGCCAAGCCAATACCGCTAGTGGCGCCGGTAACTAAAGCATATCGAGACATGAGGCATTACTCCGTGATGGGGCCTGCGCGGCCCCATGCGTTGATATCTCGCGCTAGTTTACCGCTCCTGACTGTAGAAGTTGGAGAGCGTCCGGGATGGTCAGCAGGGCGATGATGGCGCCGAGCAAGGCCAACGCCGAGCACACAATGACAAATCCCGATAGAACCTTGACCGATGTGCTGTTCGGCGGCGGTGGTGGGCCATACCGATTGGGGCCCTGGGTGCCAGGCATGAATAGCATCAGCAGGCTAAAGATACTGCCGACTATTGGCACAATGGTGATCAATAGCAGCCAGCCGGACCAACCAATGTCATGCAGGCGTTGGACGTTGATCATCACACCGACAATGACCAGCGCGATACTGACGATAATCATCAATATGGCACCAACGGTTGCCGAGATAGCGGATCCGGCCGCCGCAATACCGAATATAGGCGCACAAAGCAGCATTAGTACAAAGGTCCACGCCAGGAAACGCAGGCGACCGATACGACCATCGGTGGTAAACGGCTTGAGTTCGCCAAACTCTGGCAGGCGTTCGCCCACTGGAGCCTTTGGTGGCGCGTATGGCGTATGAGCTGCCGGGGGCGGGGCGACTGTAGTTGCGGCCGGTGCTGTTTTTGCGGCTTGTTCTTGCAAAGCCTGGCGTGCAAGAAACTTCTCGATAACGATGCCGCAGGCCGAGCATTCGATGGCTTTATCTTGACGATGTCCGCACTTGGGACACTGCATTGTTTCAGCCGACTCTGGCGCTTGTTTATGCTCATCGGTATCAACCAGTGAAAGGCTCGCTGCCAGGTCGGGCTCTTTTGTGGCTTTGGCGCCAGCATTGTGCAGCGCTGCAAGGTACTTGTCCGCTTCGTCTTCGTGCAGGTCACGCTTGAGAGCGATCGGGCTGCCGCTGAAGAGGGTATTAACTCGAGCGCTATCACTTTTAAAAAGCTTGGCCAGATTGTCCTTGGCTGTCTCAAGTGCCACCCCGGGCATCAGTTCACCACTGAAAACAATCTTGAAGCGAGTTTGTGTCATGCGAGCTTTCCTTGTCGGCGCTAGTGTCGTTAGTGTGGCTATTTTACCCTTGGGCTCAGCCTAGAATATAACGGCCGGATTTTCTCTGGCACATGATGGGTGTCAGCAAAGTTTCAATTGATGCATTAGTGGCGATATGCCTTTAAGCGGCATTGATTATTGATGCCTTCAGCGCTGTTGTAAACGCAGTACGCGCTCTTGTGCGGCCTTGTACTCGTGATCCAGTCGTGAAATCAGGGACTTCACGTCTGGAATTTCATTGATTTCGCCTACGCCTTGACCTGCCGACCACACGGTTTTCCATGCTTTGGCTTCATCGTTGATTGGCTTGAGCTTCTCACCGTAATTAACTTCACCTTTTTGCTGTAGTTGGGCTAAGTCATAGCCTGCGCGCTGCAAGCTCTGGCGCATAAAGCTTGCCGGGATACCCGACACCGCCGGGGTGTGGATAATGTCGGCAGCCTTGGCCTCGGTGATCATCTGTTTGTAGTCAGCTTCGGCGTCACTCTCCTGGGTCGCAATAAAGCGGGTGCCCATGTAGGCAAGGTCTGCCCCAAGCATTTGCGCCGCCAGAATCTCATGGCCGTGATTCAGGCAGCCGGAAAGCAGCAAGGTTTTATCGAAGAACTGACGCAACTCGGCAATTAGCGCAAACGGACTCCAGGTCCCGGCATGACCACCAGCACCGGCGGCGACTGCAATCAGCCCGTCAACCCCTGCTTCTGCAGCTTTTTCACCATGGCGGCGAGTGGTGACATCATGGAAGACCAGCCCGCCATAACTGTGCACCGCATCCACCACTTCTTTGACTGCGCCCAGGCTGGTGATCACTATAGGTACGCGCTTTTCAACACAGATAGCCAGGTCAGCCTGCAGGCGTGGGTTGGTGCCGTGCACGATCAGGTTTACGGCATAGGGCGCTGCGTTGTCCTCAAGCCCCGCCTCGATTTCATCAAGCCATGCGCGAAAACCACTGCTCTCGCGTTGGTTGAGTGCTGGAAAGCTACCGACTATCCCGTTGTTACAGCAGGCGGTCACTAGTCGTGGGTTGGATACCAGGAACATTGGCGCGGCTACGACTGGCAAGCGTAAACCTTGTTCGAGCACTTGGGGTAATGACATCACAGCACCTTATTTGAGTCGTATATGGTTTGGGATGAAATCAGAACGGGCGCACTATCACCAAAATCACAATGCCAATCAGTGCCAGCACTGGCGCCTCGTTGAACCAGCGGAAAAACACATGGCTGTGCGTATTCTCGCCTAAAGCAAAGCGTTTTAGTTGTACACCGCACATATGTTGATAACCAATCAGAAGTATCACCAATACCAGCTTTGCGTGTAGCCAGCCTTGGCTGAAGTAATAGCTTGGGTTGAGGCTGATCAGCGCTACACCAAAAATCAGGGTGGCGAGCATGGCGGGGGTCATGATGCCGCGATACAGCTTGCGCTCCATGACGCAGAAACGCTCGCGGCTGACACTGTCTTCACTCAAGGCGTGATAGACAAACAAGCGGGGCAGATAAAACAGTCCGGCGAACCAGCAGACCAGCGAGATGATGTGTAAGGCTTTGAGCCACAAGTAGAGCATTTAGACCAACCTGAACGAATTAATACCCCGATAGTAGTGCTCCGATACGCATCCGTCATCACTGCTAGTTGGCCGCATCGTCTCAGGGCTTTATTATCAAGGGCTTTCCAGTGGCTTTCTGTAGGGGCAAGTAATGATTAAGGTCGGAATCGTCGGCGGCACAGGTTACACCGGTGTCGAACTGCTGCGTTTATTGGCGCAGCATCCGCAAGCTCAAGTGACGGTCATTACTTCGCGCTCTGAAGCAGGGCTACGCGTTGACGAGATGTATCCAAATCTGCGCGGCCACTACCCGGACCTGGCATTCAGCGTTCCTGATGTTGCAACTCTTGGTGCCTGTGATGTGGTGTTTTTTGCCACGCCCCACGGTGTTGCCCATGCCTTGGCCGGCGAGTTGCTTGATGCAGGCACCAAGGTTATCGATTTGTCTGCTGACTTTCGCCTTGAAAACGCTGAGGAATGGGCGCAATGGTACGGCCAGCCGCATGGTGCCCCCGGCTTGTTGGCTGAAGCCGTATACGGTTTGCCTGAGGTCAATCGCGAAGCGATCAAGAGTGCCCGCCTGATTGCTGTACCGGGTTGTTATCCCACTGCGACCCAGCTGGGCTTTTTGCCGCTGCTTGAGGCCGGCCTAGCCGATCCGAGCCGTTTGATCGCTGATTGCAAGTCGGGTGTTAGCGGGGCCGGACGTGGGGCCAGTGTCGGCTCACTGTTCAGTGAAGCGGGGGAGAACATGAAGGCTTATGCGGTAAAAGGCCATCGCCATTTGCCTGAAATCAGCCAGGGACTGCGTCGCGCTGCTGGCCAGCCTGTAGGATTGACCTTCGTGCCGCATTTGACACCGATGATCCGGGGTATCCATTCCACGCTTTATGCAACGGTGGTCGATACCTCTGTTGACTTGCAGGCGCTGTTTGAAAAACGCTACGCCAATGAGCCCTTTGTCGATGTGATGCCTGCGGGAAGTCATCCGGAAACCCGTAGCGTGCGTGGCGCCAATGTCTGCCGTATCGCCGTACATCGTCCCCAAGGTGGCGAGCTGGTCGTGGTGCTGTCGGTTATTGATAACCTTGTCAAAGGTGCATCGGGCCAGGCCGTTCAGAATATGAATATTCTATTTGGTCTGGACGAGCGTGCTGGCTTGTCCCACGCCGCCTTGTTGCCCTGATGGCGGGGTGGGAGGTACGCCCGAGCGGTCCTGACCGCTCAGGGCGGATGCGTTTTTTGCTTTTGGTGCTACTACTTGCCTTGCCTGCGGCGTTTTATGCCGGCATGTACTGGGAGCGTCAGCAGACACTGGCTCTTTCTGCGGAAATAAAGCCGATGGCCAAGCGCTTGTCTGAACAGGAAAGGCAGTTGGATGACTTGCGGGCGCAGATTGCGATTGCGACTAGCGGTGCCAGGGTCGCAGAAAAGGCAAATGAACAAAACCGTCTGACGATTAAGTTGCTTGAAGAGCAAATCTTCAAACAGCAGCAGGATCTTTCTTTCTATAAAGGTGTGCTTGCACCTGCCAGCCGACGCAAGGGCCTGCGAATTCGAACCTTTGAGCTACAGGCAACAGAAAAACCGCAGCGCTTTCGCTACAAAGTGCTGCTTAGCCGGGTAGGTAAGGACGACAGCCCGCTCAGTGGCCAGTTGCATATCACGGTCGAGGGTAGCCAGGGGGCAAAGGATAAAGTGGTGCTTGAGCTTGCGAGCCTGACTCGAAGTGAGTTTGTAACGTTCAAGGGCAAGCTGATTCCTTACACCTTCAAGCATTTCAAATCGATCCCTGATGCAGGCAGGTTTGCCGAGCTTGAATTGCCTGCCGGGTTTGAACCGAGTCAGATACGAGTGCGCGCCGAAATCAAAGGCGAAAAACCGCTGGAGCGTACCTTCAAATGGTTAGACAAAGAGTAAGTAACCCTTATGTGGAATAAAGAAAAATCCAAACCTGACCTGCAGCGTTTTAGCGGCAAGACCAGCCTGATTGCTGCGGGCGCTGCCTTGAGCGGGGACTTGAAGTTTTTGGGCGCTGTCCAGGTCGATGGGCAGGTCAACGGTAACCTGATCACCAGCGAAGGCATGGTTCGCATCAGTGTTGAGGGCAAGGTTGAAGGCGAGATCCGTGCACCCCATATAGTGATTGATGGTGAGGTCGTAGGTAACGTCTACGCCAGCAAGAATCTGGAACTGGGCGCGCGTGCACGTGTGCAGGGTAATCTGTACTACGGCCTGATGGAGATGGCAATGGGCGCGCAAATCGAAGGCAGCCTGTGTCATCTAAAGGATGAGGCGCGTCCGCTGGAGCTCCCAGAAACTTTGCTTGATACTGAGGCTGATGTTGTACAATAGTTGACCTCTTTTGTAGGGTAAGCGGATAATAGCCGCAACGCAGTATGGCGCTTAGCGCCGGGAGATAGTCAGCATGAGCGTCGAAACCTTCACCCCCACGGCTTTGCAATTTACTCAAGGTGCTGCAAGCAAGGTGAAGAGCCTGGTTGATGAGGAAGGTAATCCTCGTTTAAAACTGCGTGTGTTTGTCACAGGCGGTGGTTGCTCTGGCTTTCAGTACGGCTTCACTTTTGATGAAGAGCTCGCGGACGATGACACCATCGTCGAGCGCGAAGGAGTTAGCCTTGTGGTCGATCCAATGAGCTTCCAGTATCTGGCTGGCGCTGAGGTCGATTATCAAGAAGGGCTCGAGGGGTCACGGTTCGTGATAAAGAACCCGAACGCTACCACTACTTGCGGTTGTGGCTCGTCCTTTTCCATTTAAAGACCAGCCCGTCGCTGCGCAAAAACTACAGCATATGAAAAGGCCGCGAATATCGCGGCCTTTTTGGTTGCGCCTACGCGGGGTAGATGGCGCCCAGGATGCGTAATCCACTTGCGCCCGTTACGCTTGGGCGGTTTGCACAAATGTGTTCAAGGCAGCAGTGCGCCAGCCAGGCAAAGGCCATGGCTTCGACCCAGTCGGCAGGCACGCCGTAAGCTGCAGTGGTCGATACCTGGCAGTGTGGCAACAGTTGGGCCAGGCGCTGCATTAGGGCTTTGTTGTGCGCGCCGCCACCGCATACCAGTAACTCTTGCGTATTGCTCTGGGCCGCTTGTAGCGAGTCGACGATGCTTCGCGCTGTCAGCTCGAGCAAGGTAGCTTGCACGTCTTCAGGCTTATAGCTGGGCAGTGTCTGAAGCTGGTTTTCAAGCCAGCCGAGATTGAATAGTTCGCGTCCGGTGCTTTTCGGGCCCGAGGTCTGGAAGAAGTCGTCAGCATAGAGCCTGTTGAACAGCTCCGGTTGAACCTGGCCGCTGGCTGCCCATGCACCATCGCGGTCATAGCTGTGCTGTTGCTGATGCTGGATCCAGGCGTCAAGCAACACATTGCCTGGTCCGCAGTCGAAGCCATGGACGTGGCTGCCTGTCTCGATCAGGCTTAGGTTGCTGAAACCACCAATATTAAGTACCGCCCTGGCGCCTTGGCCTTCACCGAATAGCGCCTCATGGAATGCCGGAACCAGCGGCGCGCCCTGGCCACCAGCGGCTACATCACGGCGCCGGAAATCTGCAACCACGGCAATCCCGGTAAGCTCCGCGAGGAGGGCGGGGTTGTCGATCTGGATGGTGAATCCGCGTGCCGGCTCATGCCGAACCGTCTGGCCGTGGCTGCCAATTGCACGGATTGATTCGGCTTTTAATTCCGCATCGGCCAGCACCTGGGCAACACCTTGGGCTGCCAGTTTGACCCAGCGCTGCTCGGCAAGCGCGGCTCTTGCCAACTCATCTGTGCCTGATGAGCACAGTGCGAGAAGCTCTGCACGCAGGTCATCAGGCATCGAAATGTAGTGGCTTGCGACGAGGCGGGTATTGCGCTGTTGTTCTATCAGGGCGATGTCCAGGCCATCGAGACTGGTTCCGGACATCACGCCTATATAGTAAGGCATCGCGACTTAGCGCTTGTTTTGCGCAAGCATGGTGCTGCGCTCTTGGTCCATCTGTGCCATCAATGGCTTGGCTACTGCCATGAATCGAGCTTTTTCGCTCTTGGCGATGGGATCCGCCATCGGTAGTTTCTGGCTCAGCGGATCGACATGGACCCCATTGACCTGAAACTCGTAGTGCAAGTGCGGGCCGGTGGACAGGCCGGTGGTGCCGATGTAACCGATAATCTGGCCCTGTTTGACCGTGCCGCCGGTGCGGATGCCCTTGGCAAAGCCCTGCATGTGGCCATACAGCGTCCGGTAGCGGTTGCCATGCTGGATGATGACAGCATTGCCGTAACCGCCACGGCGTCCGGCAAGGACAATTTTTCCATCGCCTGTTGCCTTGATAGGGGTGCCGCGTGGGGCGGCGTAGTCAACCCCCTTGTGTGCGCGGATCTTGTTCAGGATTGGATGGCGACGGCCGTTGGAGAAACGCGAGCTGATGCGTGCGTAATCCACCGGGGTGCGAATAAATGCCTTGCGCATGCTTTTGCCGTCGGCACCATAATAAGTGGTGTTGCCGCGTTTATCTGTATAACGCACTGCAGTGTAGGTTTTGCCGCGGTTGGTGAAGCGTGCAGACAGGATATTGCCGTTGCCGACGCGCTTGCCGTCAACCATCTTGTCTTCGTAAATCACTTCAAACTCGTCGCCACTGCGAATGTCCATGGCGAAGTCGATGTCGTAACCGAAAATATTAGCCAACTGCATGGTCAGGCTGTGCGGCAGGCCAGCACGTTGCCCTGCTTGCGACAAAGAGCTGCGAATTACACCGTGGGCGTATGAATCGCGAATTTCGGGTTTAACCAGGTCGCGCTTGAATGAATATCCGTCAGCAGTCTTGGTGATACTGACGGTTTCCATGCTGCTCAACTTGCTGCTAAGGCTTTCAAACTCGCCAGTGTCGCTGACTTTGAAGTCTAAAACCTGACCCGCCTTGATGCGTGTGAGTTTCTTTGCGTCCTTGCTGCTATTGAGCACTTCATGCAGCGTACTGGCCGGGATATTGGCCCGCTCGAACAAAGTCGACAAAGTATCGCCTTTTTCAACAGTCAGCTGGCGTTCGTTAGGGTTCCTTGGCGGTTCGACAAGCTCAGGCGCTAAAACGGGGGAAGCTAAAGCCGTGCTTTCGGGTTGTGCCGGTGTGACTGTCTTGGCGAAGGGGGTGGGAACCGGGTCTTCTGGGTTGATGAGGCTCGCTGCATCGCTACCAGGCTCGAACTGCTCGGCGGGGTTATCCAGATCCAGGCCGATATAGGTTTTTTTCGCTTCTACTTCTCGTGTGGGAAATACTAAAAGAGCAAGGCTGAGGATGGCGGCGACCCCGCTTGCCGCGAGAATATGGGTTTTGGGGTACAGGGGTGGCTTTTTGCTAGTTATATTTGTCATAGGTGGCTTTTGGCTACGAAAAGATGAAAAGAAAAAGAAATAAAGAAGGTTGTACATGATGAATATGTACTAACTGTATAAAATATAACCAAATTGCCCTCGAGGCAACCCTCGTTGAGGGGCTCAAGGTGTAAGTTTGTTTGTCGCTTGGCAAAACTTGTCATTTGTCAGCGATCTTGTATCGTTGTTCACCTTTATTTTTAGTGGTTATGAGTCCTGCCATGAAGTCGGTTGAAGAGCAGCTGGCGCTTATTAAGCGCGGCGCAGAAGAAGTCCTGGTTGAATCCGAGTTGGTCGAAAAGCTCAAGCGGGGCGTACCGCTGCGTATCAAGGCGGGCTTTGATCCAACTGCGCCTGATCTCCATCTCGGGCATACCGTGCTTATTAATAAGCTTCGTCAGTTTCAGGAGTTGGGCCATCAGGTCATTTTCCTGATTGGCGATTTCACCGGCATGATCGGTGACCCCAGTGGCAAGAGTGCAACGCGCCCGCCGCTGACGCGTGAGCAGGTCTTGGATAACGCCGAAACCTACAAGGCCCAGGTGTTCAAGATTCTCGATCCGGCGAAAACCGAGGTTGCATTTAACTCGACGTGGATGGAGCAGCTGACTCCGGCGGATTTTATCAAGCTGGCTTCGCAGTACACCGTGGCGCGTATGCTCGAACGCGATGATTTCAATAAGCGCTACACCACCAATCAGCCGATTGCGATCCATGAGTTCCTGTACCCGCTGGTTCAAGGTTATGACTCGGTTGCATTGAAGGCGGATGTTGAGTTGGGTGGCACCGATCAGAAATTCAATTTGCTGATGGGGCGTGAGCTGCAGCGCTCCTATGGGCAGTCCTCCCAATGCATTGTCACCATGCCTTTGCTTGAAGGTCTGGATGGCGTTAAGAAAATGTCCAAGTCGCTGGGCAACTATATTGGTATCCAAGAGGCGCCAGGTGCTATCTACAACAAGCTGGTGTCGATGCCAGACTCGTTGATGTGGCGATACTTCGAACTCTTGAGCTTTCGCTCCATGGATGAGATCAATCAGTTCAAGCTTGATGTAGAGGGTGGTGCCAATCCTCGTGACATCAAAATCAAGCTGGCTGAAGAGATCGTTGCGCGCTTTCATGGCGAAGAGGCGGCAGCAAATGCCCATCGTTCGGCGGGTAACCGCATGAAGGAAGGCGAGCTGCCGGAAGATCTGCCGGAGATCGAGTTGTCCGCAACCGAAGATATGCCTATCTCCGCGCTGCTTAATAAAGCAGGGTTGGTCAAGAATGCTGCGGCTGCCCGTGATCTGTTGGGTAATGGCGGGGTGCGTGTCGACGGCGAGGTGGTAGAGCGTACCTATATAGTCAAGTTGGGCACGACCCAGGTTTATCAGGCGGGCAAGAAGGCATTTGCACGAATTACCCTGAAAGCTGAATAAAACCCTTGACGGCAAATCTGAGGTGCCTATAATGCGCACCTCTTCCGGCGCAGGCCTCTCGGAAAACTTCTTGGAAAACAAGAAGTTAGCTTAAAAAGAGGGGTTGCAAAGCAGCGAAAGCTGTGTAGAATGCGCCGGGCTCTGAAGGGTGTTTTGAATGGCCTTTGGAGTGATCGCCCGGGTGATCGGAAGCGGTAGAAAAAGAGGTGTTGACAGCGAGTTTGAACGCTGTAGAATGCGCCTCCCGCTGACGAGAAGCTGGTTTGATCGGAAGCGCAAGTGGTTGAGTAGAAACGGTTTTCTTCGGAAAAGAACTTCGAAAAACAGCTTGACAGTAAATGAGGCTGCTGTAGAATGCGCGCCTCGGTTGAGA
>NZ_FZOG01000009.1 GCF_900188155.1 Pseudomonas segetis | reverse complement strand
CTGGAGCTGCGCTGGGAGGGCGTGCCATCACTGGCCGATGCCTTGCGCATGCTCAAGGCTCAAGCCGAGGTTACCCCCGCACCACAATGGGTGCGAGTGGTTGGCGGCTGGAATGAATTCCAGTTCGCCGAGAAGCGCATGCCAACACTTGATGAGCTCAACCAGGCGGCGCCGGACACACCTGTATTTGTTCTGCATCTGTACGACCGTGCGCTGCTTAATCGTGCGGCGCTGCGAGTGGTGGGGTACGACCGCAATACGCCAAACCCTCCGGGCGGGGAAATCCAGCGTGATGCCAATGGCGATCCAACCGGAATGCTGGTGGCCAAGCCCAATGCCATGATTCTCTACTCGACGCTGGCCAAGGGGCCGAAGTTGCCGCTGGAATACCAGGTCAACTCGACGCGTCAATTCATGCGTGAACTCAATCGTCTTGGCGTCACCAGCGCGATTGACGCCGGTGGCGGATTCCAGAACTACCCTGACGATTATGCCGTCATCGAGGAACTGGCCAAGGCCAAGCAGTTGACCGTACGCATCGCCTACAACCTGTTTACCCAGCGGCCCAAGGAAGAACTGACGGATTTCAAGAACTGGACGGGTTCGGTGAAGCTGCACCAGGGTGACGATTTTCTGCGGCACAACGGTGCCGGTGAGATGCTGGTGTTCTCCGCGGCTGACTTCGAGGATTTCGTCGAGCCGCGTCCAGATCTGGCGCCCGACATGGAGGCTGAACTGGAGCCGGTTGTGCGTCATCTGGTCGAGCAGCGCTGGCCGTTCCGTTTGCATGCAACCTATGACGAATCCATCTCGCGCATGCTGGATGTGTTCGAGAAGGTTAACCAGGATATTCCCTTTGATGGCTTGCCCTGGTTCTTTGATCACGCCGAGACCATCACGCCAAGGAATATCGAGCGGGTCCGAGCCCTGGGCGGGGGAATCGCCATTCAGGACCGCATGGCATTCCAGGGCGAGTACTTTGTCGACCGCTACGGCAAGCAGGCCGCAGAACAGACGCCGCCGATCCAGCGCATGCTCGCCGAGGGCGTGCCCGTGGGTGCGGGCACCGATGCAACCCGTGTTTCCAGCTACAACCCCTGGACTTCTCTTTATTGGTTGGTGAGCGGTAAGACGGTTGGCGGCATGGCGCTGTACCCCGAAGGTTTGTCGCGGGCAACGGCCTTGCAACTGTTTACCCATGGCAGTGCCTGGTTTTCGTCGGAGCAGGGCAAGAAAGGCCAGATCAAAGTAGGGCAACTGGCAGACGTGATTGCCTTGTCGGCGGATTACTTCTCGGTCGATGAAGAGGCGGTCAAATGGATTGAGTCGGTGTTGACGGTCGTCGGTGGCGAAGTGGTGTATGCCAGCGAAGAGTTCAGCAAATTATCACCGCCTTCGGTACCGGTCATGCCGGACTGGTCGCCAGTGATCAATGTGCCAGGGCATTGGCGGCTGAATGCGCCCATGGCGCAACAGGTCCATCAATGTGTTGGTGCCTGCGCGGTGCATGCACATAGCCATGAAAAAGCACGACTATCATCGGCTCCAGTCAGCGACTTCCAGGGGTTCTGGGGCGCATTCGGGTGTTCCTGTTTTGCCTTCTGACATGGTTAAGCTGTCCTCTACACGCGAGCCGAAAAATCGGCTCGCGTGTAGATCCAAGCCGTTGACAGTCTTGCCCCTAGGGGGATTGGCTCTGTTGCTCCTTACGCTTGAAGCCCGGGCTGACATAACTCACCAACCAAGGAGTGCAGCTTGGTCCCTGCTTAGTCGAAACTACTTTTTGCACAACGACTTCCGTGGCTCTTCGCCTACTGGACAAAGTTATCAAGAGGAATGGGCTCAAGGCTTCATCGCCGAGATCACCTCAGGGTTTACTCCCGGCACCATAGGTTTAGGTTTCGACACCCATGGTTTCCTCGGTCTCAAGCTGGACGGCGGTCGTGGGCATGCGGGTACCGGCTTGCTGCCGCTTGATACCGATGGTCGTGCCGCCGACAACTACTCAAGCGCTGGAGCGGCGTTGAAGTTGCGGTTAGGCCAAAGCCTACTAAGGTATGGCGAAATGACTGTCGAAACACCTGTATTTGACACATCAGATAAGCGTCTTCAGCCAGAGTATGCCACCGGCTTTCTGTTCGAAAGTCGCGATTTCGCGGAGCTGAATATCCAGGCAGGACGCTTCACTCGTTTCAAGAACCAGAATGCCAGTTCGGGGCGCGGTGACTTCACCGGGTACGGGGCGTCCACCCAGGGCAGTGCAATTAGCTTCGTCGGTGCATCTTTAGAGAACGAAACACCATTTGGCGCCGCACTCTACGCCTCGCAACTGGACGAAACTTGGCGTCAGGCTTACCTCAATCTTCACTTTCAGCAGGGCGCTCTGACGCTTGAAGGGAACCTCTATAAGACTCGCGACCAAGGCGAAGCACGTGTTGGCGAGGTTGATACGCTGGCCTACAGCCTACTGACCAAGTATCAGGTTGGTAGTCAGGCCTTCACAATTGCCTTCCAGCATGTCCGGGGCGATACGCCATTCGATTTCGTTGGCGGCGATTCGATCTACCTGGCTAACTCAATTAAGTACGCTGACTTTAATGGCCCGCATGAACGTTCTTGGCAGGCTCGATACGATATAGAGCTGGATGCCATCGGCATCCCCAACCTGACATTCATGGCTCGCTATGTCAGCGGGCGTGGCATCGATGGAAGTAAGGCTCCCAGCGGTGGTGCCTATAACCCGTTGAGCCCAGTAACTGGATTGCCCACCCCGCAACAAGGCAGTGGAGGGCGGCACTGGGAGCGTGACCTTGAACTGCGCTACTCCATCCCATCCGGCCCAGCGAAAGACCTCACCCTAAATCTGTCGCACGTCAGCCATCGTGGTAACGATGTTCAGGCTGCAGATGACATCGACCGCGTATACCTAATTCTTGAATACCCTCTAAAAGGCTGGCTCTGACCATGACCTCACCCACAATAACCTCAGCTTGGAGCCCACTTGGCTACAAGACCTTCCGCTGGTTGTGGCTGGCGAGCATCGCCTCGAATATCGGTACATGGATGCACGAAGTCGGTGCAGGCTGGCTAATGACCTCGTTATCTGCCAGCCCGATGAACGTGGCACTGGTTCAGGTCGCTGGCTCCGCGCCAATGTTTTTTCTCGCACTGCCGGCAGGGGCGCTGGCCGACATCGTCGACCGCCGCCGGTACTTATTGCGCGTGCAAATGTGGATGGCCATAGTCGCCATGGTTCTAGCCCTGCTCACCCTGAGCGGGCAGATCACCGTCGGCCTACTGTTGGTACTTACCCTCGGTATGGGTATAGGCACCGCGCTAATGATGCCTGCCTGGTCAGCGTTAACGCCGGAACTTGTAGGTAAAGCCGATCTCCCCGCGGCCATAGCCTTATCTAGTGTCGGGGTCAACGTGGCAAGAGCAATAGGACCCGCGATCGCTGGTGTGCTCGTTAGCCTCAGCGGGCCCTGGGCGACTTTCGCGTTGAATGCTCTGTCGTTCTTCGCGGTGATTGCGGTGCTGTGGCTTTGGCATCGCGAGGCGCCACCGACGGTTCTGCCGGCGGAACGCTTGGCTGGTGCAATCCGAGCGGGATGGCGCCACACGCGAGCTTCCAAACCGCTGCAGGCGGTGATGGTCCGGGCGTTAGCGTTCTTTCTCGGTGCCAGCGGCGGTATGTCATTGCTACCGCTGATCGTGCGGAGCGAGTTACATGGCAGCGCCGCTGACTTTGGTCTACTACTCGGTAGCGTCGGTGTGGGTGCTGTGGCTGGGGCCATGTTGCTGCCGCGTCTTAGGCCATTGATTCAATTGGACTGGCTAGTGGCGCTTGCCAGTCTGGTCTACTCCCTTGTGATTCTGGCCCTGGCCTTCGTACGCGACTTATATTTGCTTGTTCCGGTGATGCTGCTCAGCGGTGCCGCCTGGATTGCTGTGCTGTCTAGCCTACAGGTGGCAGCACAGACCTCGGTGCCAGCCTGGGTTCGCGCGCGCGCGCTGTCTGTATACATCCTAGTGTTCTTCGGCAGCATGGCTTGTGGCGGGCTGCTTTGGGGCTTCGTTGCCAGCCACAGTTCGATCTCGCTGGCATTGTGTGGGGCAGCCACTTTTTTGTTGCTGGGCATTCCAACAATGGTGCGCTTCAAGCTACCAGTGACCGACGCAGAAGACTTGGCGCCATCACTACACTGGCCCGTGCCCATTCTGACTGAGAGCTATGAGGATAATCAGGACCGAGGACCAGTGATGGTCACCCTCGAATACGATATTGCAGGCGAACACTGGCCAGCATTCCTAGCGGCTATGGCCGATGTGCAGCGTATGCGTCAGCGTAATGGATCGTTCTCTTGGGGACTGGTACAGGACACGGAAAACCCGCGGCGCTGGCTCGAATTCTTTTTCGACGAATCCTGGCTTGAGCATCTGCGTCACCACGGCAGGGTTACTCGTGCCGAACAACGCATAGAGGCGCAAGCTAGGAAATTTCAATCCGCAAATATAGCCATTCAGATCCGCCATTTGTTAGCCGGCCAGGCGGACTGAACCAAGTTTCGCCCGATATTTGGGCGAAGGGAGCGCTAGCGGGTGTCGTTAGCGTACCCACCACCCAAAGGAGTCAACCATGAGCAACTCAACCCCTTACAAACGTCTGGACAAGAACGATGCCGTAGTCCTGATGGTCGATCATCAGACCGGCCTGATTTCCCTAGTCCAGGACTTTTCGCCAAATGAGTTTAAAAACAATGTTCTAGCGCTGGCCGATCTGGCCAAGTTCTTCGAACTTCCGACCATTCTCACCACTAGCTTCGAGCAGGGTCCCAATGGCCCACTGGTACCTGAGCTCAAGGCTATGTTCCCAGACGCACCCTATATAGCGCGTCCAGGCCAAATCAATGCCTGGGACAACGAAGACTTCGTCAAGGCGATCAAGGCAACCGGACGTAAGCAGTTAATCATCGCCGGTGTAGTCACCGACGTCTGTGTGGCATTCCCGACCCTGTCGGCGCTGGCCGAAGGCTTCGACGTGTTTGTCGTTACTGACGCTTCCGGCACCTTCAACGAGACAGTGCAACAAGCGGCTTGGGCGCGTATGAGTGCGGCTGGTGCTCAGATGATGAACTGGTTCGGCGTAGCCTGTGAGCTGCACCGTGACTGGCGCAACGATATTGAGGGGCTGGGTAACCTGCTCTCCGAGCGCATCCCCAACTACCGTAACCTGATGAACAGCTATTCAGCGCTGACTAAGTAAAAAACAGGTTCCTGATCCGGCTGGTAATCGCTAGCCAGATCAGGCCCAGCGCTTTTTCCTGATACACCGATTGCTCGCCGAGCCTGCGCTTTGCGGCACGAATTGTCCTGTCCGCAATTCAACCTACGGAAACCCTGATGAAGCAAAAAATAACCCATGCCACTGGCGCCCCAGTGATCGATAATCTCAACATCCAAACCGCCGGGCCGCGCGGCCCGGCGCTGCTACAGGATATCTGGCTGCTGGAGAAACTCGCCCACTTCGATCGAGAGGTGATTCCCGAGCGACGCATGCACGCCAAGGGAGCAGGTGCTTACGGCACCTTTACCGTGACCAACGACGTAAGCCGCTTCACCCGTGCAAAGCTGCTCGATACCGTCGGCAAACAGACGCCAGTGTTCGTACGCTTCTCCACGGTTGCGGGCGAGCGCGGTGCTGCTGATGCCGAACGCGACATCCGCGGCTTCGCGGTGAAGTTCTATACCGAGGAAGGCAACTGGGACATCGTAGGCAATAACACGCCAGTATTCTTCTTCCGTGATCCGCTGCGATTCACCGACCTCAACCATGTGGTCAAGCGCTGCCCCCGCAGTGGGCTGCGCAATACCACCGCCAACTGGGACTTTTGGACCCTGCTGCCCGAGGCGCTGCATCAAGTCACCATCGTCATGAGCGAGCGTGGCATTCCGAAGACCTACCGGCATATGCATGGTTTCGGTAGCCACACGTTCAGCCTGCTCAATGCTGATAACCAGCGGGTGTGGGTCAAGTTTCACTTTGTTTGCCAGCAGGGCGTCGACAATCTCAGCGACTCTGAGGCCGAAGCGGTGATTGGCAAAGACCGTGAGAGCCACCTTCGCGACCTTTACGAGAGCATTGAGCAGGGAGATTTCCCGCGTTGGCAGTTATGCCTGCAGGTGATGAGCGAGGAGCAGGCGCGCGAGCACCCGCACAACCCCTACGACCTAACAAAGACTTGGTCTCACACCGACTACCCACTGATCGAAGTCGGCGTGCTGGAGTTGAACAAAAACCCGGACAACCATTTCGCCGAAGTAGAGCAGGCAGCCTTCTCGCCGGCCAACGTGGTGCCAGGAGTTGGCTTCTCCCCGGACAAAATGCTCCAGGCACGACTGTTCTCCTATGGCGATGCGCAGCGCTACCGCCTGGGAGTCAACTTCAACCATATCCCTGTGAATGCACCACGTTGTCCGTTTCACAGCTACCACCGCGACGGTGCCATGCGCACCGACGGCAACGTTGGCTCGACACTGGCGTACTACCCGAACAGTTTCGGCGAATGGGATGACAGCCGCGATTTGGCCGAGCCACAACTGCCTCTGGATGGCGCTGCCGGCAATTGGGATCACCGCGTCGACGAGGATCATTTCGAGCAGCCCGGTGCTCTATTCCGCTTGATGAGTCCGGCACAGCAACAGGCGCTGTTCGACAATACGGCGAGGGCGATGGGCGATGCGCCTCAGGCCATCAAACAGCGTCATATTGAAAACTGCACCAAGGCCGACCCAGCCTACGGTCAGGGTGTGATGGCGGCGTTGGAAATGCTGGGCAACTAGATTTGGGCAGGACTTTCGGCCTGCGCCGCCGCAACGGTGCGGGCTGAAAACTCTGACGGGGCTGACGAGCCTTAGGCACCCGACATGAAAGACTTGGAGAGCCCATGAACCGCTCGGAAGTGCAGCGCATCAATCTGAATCTACTGATTTTCTTCGAAACACTGATGCAGCAAATTACGCCATATACATACCGAGATGTTGCGTTCCAGCAACCGTCCCGACCCGATGACACTAAACGAGTACTGAGAACGCCCCACGCACCGGCTTCCTTCTTAGGCGGTCGTTGCGGGAACAGCGATCAGGACCTTCCACATAGGCGCATCTATTGGTCATCGGCAAACGGTGTTGCGCCCAGTGCAACGCTACTTTGCGTACCTTGAGGATTCTGATCCTAGAGCTGGCCCCGTAATGTTGACGAACTCCGAGAATGCCTCATCAGGCGATGACGAAAACAGAAAGCTCGTTCAGGCATAGAGGATCGTTCGTCGTGAAACGACCTCAACGGCTTAAGCCATCTCAGTTTTGTTAAAGCACGCTTGAACTAGGCGACTTATTGCAACAACGGTATTCGCAGACTGGCTGCGTGTTACGCCAACAATGAACGGTACGGTTATGAAAACAAAAAAAGTGTGGCTAACTTTGCTGACGCTCGCAGTCTTCGCAGGCTTATGCGTGGTCATTTGGATGTGGCGTCCCGCAATCGCTCCCATCAGCTCGGTAGAAAGATTCGACACTACTCAGATAGTGCGAGGAGCCAAGGTGGTTGAGGCAGGCGACTGCGCGGTATGTCACACCAAACCTGGTGGAAAATATTTGGCAGGAGGTCTGCCCCTGGTTACCCCATTCGGGACCTTGTACACCACCAACATCACTCCGGACATAGGGACAGGCATCGGTAACTGGTCATATCCCGCGTTCAGACGCGCAATGCGCGAGGGCATCGCGAGAGACGGCCATTATCTTTACCCGGCATTTCCTTATGTCCATTACCGTAGGATGACAGACGGTGACATTAGTGACGCCTATGCATACCTCATGAGCGGGCCGCCTGTTCACTCACCTTCTAAGCAGAATCAAATGTCCTTTCCTATGAATATCAGACCTCTGGTGTTCTTCTGGAATCTACTATTTCTTCATGGCAACCCTATCGCGGCGAATCCCGATCATTCGCAAGCATGGAATAGAGGACGATACCTGGTTGAAGGCGCGGGTCACTGTGCGGCTTGCCATTCGCCACTTAACCTACTCGGCGCTGAAAAATCCGGCGAGCGGATGGCTGGTGGCGTCGTTGATGGTTGGCATGCACCCACGCTTCTGGGAATGGCTGAAGGTGAGAACCCTTGGACGAAGGATCAACTCGTTAGCTATCTACGCGCAGAAGTTGTAGTGGGTCATGGCACCCCAGCTGGTCCAATGCGCCCAGTCAGTCTTGGTTTGGCAAAGATGGAAGTAAGCGAGGTCGACTCGATTGCTGAATATCTACTAAGTCTTCAGGGCGCACCATCTGCGCCCTCTCCGGAAAAGGGTGAGCCAATCAGCGCAGCCTATCAAAAGATGGGGGCAGATCTCTTTCAAGGATCATGTGCGGGCTGCCACGGTGACGCCGCACCTATGCGACAAATCGATGGCCGACCTGCTCTGGCACAAACCTCAGCGCTAACCGCCAACACGTCGCGCAATTTCATCAAAACAGTCTTGGAGGGTGTGCCGCCCGCTCCTGGCGCGCCGGGCCCAACCATGCCGGCGTTCGCTAACAGTCTTAATAACCAACAATTGACTGTTTTGGCTAACTACCTGCGCGATCAATACAAACCAGGCCATGCGTGGACAGACCTTAAAACCACTCTCCAAGAATTGCGCCCGGAGGCGAAATGACTAGCACAACTCTTAACGTCAATGGATCGTTGCACGAACTGGAGCTTGATCCCGATATGCCACTGCTCTACGCACTGCGCAATCACCTGAATCTAAATGGTGCGAAGTATGGTTGCGGGTTGGGTCAATGCGGTGCGTGCACCGTATTGATTGATAACAAGCCGGTTTTTTCATGCCTCACACCCTGCTCAGGCCTTGAGTCCAAAACGATCCGTACAGTCGAAAGCCTTGGCACAGCGGATCGACCGGGAAAACTGCAGCAGGCATTCATCGACAAGCAGGCAGCGCAATGCGGTTACTGCATTGCCGGGATGCTTGTGCGCGCGCAGTCCCTGCTTGAGCGAGACCCTCACCCTGATGAAACGACAATTCGCGAATATATGGCAACCAACCTTTGCCGTTGTGGCACTCACCTGCGGATTATTGAAGCGATCAAACACGTAGCAGGAGCGAGTCATGGGCAATGAGTTTGATGTGAGTCGCCGCGCGTTCCTACGTGGTGGAGCGTTGGTAGTAACCTTTTCACTACTGCCCATCGGACGAGTGTTGGCTGATACGGAAGTCGATACACTTGGGACTGTCGTTCTCGCACCGGACTTACCAGGCAGCCTGCGTACTAACCCATTCTTGGATGCGTGGGTCAAAATCGACTCCAATGGAATCAATGTGTATACCGGCAAGGTTGAGCTCGGCACAGGCGTAAAAACCGCGCTACTTCAAATTGCAGCGGAGCGTCTCCAAGTTGCTCCGGCAGCTATCAACTTCCTGACTGCTGATACTGCGCTGACTCCGAATGAAGGCTACACCGCCGGCAGCCATACCATTTTTGACAGCGGCACAGCGTTATTTAATGCTGCCGCCCAAGTGCGGAAGTTGCTGATGGAGTCAGCCGCGCATGAGTGGGGAGTAGAACCCAGCTCACTGAAAACCAATGACGGTGTCATTGAAAGTGCCTCCGGCCAACGCATGACCTATGCCCAAGCAGTACAAGGTGTCGACCTGCATCGCTACGCGGAAGCAGAACCTATCCAGGCCCGCCCCTCGGATTACAAGCTGATCGGTCACTCACTGCAACGTTTGGACATACCGGCGAAGGTCAGCGGCGGCGCCGCGTTCGTGCAGGATATGCGACTGCCAGAAATGCTGCATGCACGTGTAATTCGTCCGCCACGGCCTAATAGCACCCTAGAAAGCTTCGACGCACAGTCGATCAAATCCCTTCCAGGCGTTGTTCAGGTCATACAGGATGGGAATTATCTGGCGGTCGTGGCGCGAGATGAGTGGCAAGCGATCAAGGCAATGCGTAATGGTTACGCGCTAAGCCGCTGGAGCGGAGGGGATGTGATTCCTGACGCCCAACATATTCACGAGCTACTTACTCGGCTACCTGCGACCCGCTTCCCGATTAGCCATGAGGGCAAGCCTACCCTACCAAGCGGGCCTAGCTTCAAGGCGAAAGTCACTAAGCAATACCTGATGCATGGCTCTATTGGCCCCTCTTGTGCGGTCGCCTGGTTCAAGGATGGAATCCTTACCGTTTGGACTCATAGCCAGGGGGTCTATCCATTACGTACAGGTATCGCACAGATGGTAGGACTTCCTCCAGAACGCGTTCGATGCATTCATGCGGAAGGCTCGGGTTGTTACGGCCACAACGGTGCTGACGATGCGGCGGCAGACGCTGCCTTGATCGCAATGCGAATGCCAGGAAAGCCAATAAGAGTACAGTGGATGCGGGAGCAGGAAAATCTCTGGGAACCTTACAGCTCAGCAATGCTCACTGAGGTTCAGGCTAATTTGGATGCAAAAGGGAAGCTCCAAGACTGGAACTACGAGCTGTGGACGACTCCGCATAACGAACGGATCGTAAACGCCGGACGTTTGATTGCGGCGCGATTAATCGCGCGTCCTTTCAAATCCGCACCGTCGATTCCAATCGCACAGCCAGAAGGTGATGGCGACCGCAATGCGGTGCCCTTATATACGGTAGCGTCCACCAACATCGATATGAACTTCGTAACCGTGATGCCGTTTCGCACATCGGCGATGCGGTCGCTCGGCGCCCACATCAATATCTTTGCTATCGAGGCGTGCATCGACGAGCTTGCTGCCAAGGCTGGATCTGACCCGGTCGAATTTCGATTGGCCCATCTTGCAGATCCACGAGCTAAAGCCGTTATCAAGCAAGCAAGAGATGCCTTCGGATGGCCAACCAAAACCAACCGCCCCGGCGCGGGCGTTGGTTTCGCGTTCGCAAGATACAAAAACATCATGGGGTATTGCGCGATTGCGGTTGAACTGACCGTTCACCCTCAGACCGGTGAGGTCGAGATCGAGCGCGTGGTGACGGCTGTAGATGTGGGTCAGATCGTTAGCCCTGATGGTCTTCGTAACCAAGTCCAAGGCGGGATAATCCAATCCGCGAGCTGGACGCTGTATGAAGCCGTGGATTACGACGCGAACGGTGTGCGCAGCTACGACTGGAGCGGGTATCCGATTCTCAGGTTCCCGCAGTTGCCATCAAAGGTGGAGGTGCACTTGATTGACCAGCCCGGACAGCCATTCTTGGGCGCTGCAGAGATCGTTCAAGGGCCCATGGCCGGCGCTATTGGCAATGCCTTCGCCAACGCTACAGGACAGCGTCGCCTCAAGTTGCCCCTGACTCGGTCATCGAACGTGGCCCATGGATAAGTTGGCCAGTTCTATAATTCCCGACTTGGTGCATGGAGTCTCAGATGCAACATTTGGATGTGATCGTTCTTGAGCATGCCCTGAAGTGGGCGCGAGAACACCGTGATGTATGGCTATGCACCGTGCTTTCTACCTTTGGCTCCGCCCCAAGGTCACCAGGAGCGATGCTGATCGCTACTGAAGACTTGCAATACCAAGGTTCGTTATCCGGAGGCTGTGTTGAGGAGGAGTTTCTCCGAGGCATTGGAGAAGGAAAATACCGAAGCCCTGCTCAATATCTCGTGTACGGTAAAAGCAGCGAGGAGCGTGAACGGTTACAGCTCCCTTGTGGAGGTGCACTCGAACTGCTGGTTGAACACCGAAGACCCTGTGGAAAATGGATTGCACATCTCGAGGATTTGCTCGGTGCGCTGAAAGGACAACAGCGATTGATGCGCGAGGTAGAGTTGGAGCACGGCGGCTTCTCACTCGCTCGTGCATCGGTCGGCGGTCAGGCCGTTACTTACAATCCAAAGCGAGCAGTCATTTCGATTGGCCCAGCAATGCGCCTAATCTTGGCGGGCTTATCGCCTGTGGCGCAGATCTGCGGCCAATTCGCAAAGACGTTGGGATTTGAAGTCATTGCTTGTGATCCCCGCGAAGAAGTGCGGCACCTTCAAATCGATGGCGTCGAGCCTCTTCCAGTATTGCCGTCCATGTATATCGCTAAGTATGGATGCCACGCAGCCACTGCCGTTGTAGCCCTGACGCACGATCCCAAGATCGACGATCTCGCGCTCATGGAAGCAGTCAATACCGATGCTTTCTACATTGGAGCCATGGGCTCCCGGCGTACTTCATCTGCTCGCGCAGAGCGCTTAACTCGTATAGGCGGCCTAGATCACGATCAAGTGGACAGACTGCATATGCCCATAGGTTTGGACATCGGGAGCCGTACTCCGGCGGAGATCGCCCTTGCTGTCCTCGCAGACATCATGCGGGTCTATCACGGCAAGGCTCGTACGCAATTATGAGCTATCTGAATCGCCCAGGATTTCTTAGAGACTTTCCAGATATTCCTGATCGTATTGATGAGCGGGTTTTCCATTGGGAATGCTCCGACAAATCCGAAAAGGCCTCAACTCCAACCATTGACGAATTGTCGCCCGGGGCCAACCTGCAGAAGCCATAAAGTATGTGGTGCTGACGGAGGGCAATGTAATTCTCAACCTCTACCTGAGTGTCCTCTTCCGAACCTATGTAGCGGTGATGAATTCGGGGACGGCGATCGCTAGAGATCGCCGTTTATTTTTACGTCGCTCTCTTCAGCTTCCGATTGGCGGCAAGCGCACTCTGAATCAACACCAACGGGCAACTGTTCAATAATAGCGACCAATGTCCGAGTAGGATGGTCGCTGAAAAGGCTAGCTAGTGGTCAAAACCGAACATCCAAATTTCTTCTTTTGTGCCCCCAATAACCTATCTTGAGTGTCGTTAAAGACTATAAACTGTAAGGACAGGCTTAGCGGCAACGCCTTGGAGCATGGTACTTAGGGGCATTTTAAAACACTTACCAGCAACCAAGATTCCTGTACCGTATTGGTCTCCGAAGAGGGGTCGTGGGTTCGAATCCCGCCTGGTGCGCCATATAAGACAAGGGCTTAGGTGAAAACCTAGGCCCTTTTGTTTTTCCAGCGCCAACTCTCACCATTCCACCCTCTAATCATCTTGGCTTATGTGTTTGCCATGAGTTTAAGCGAGCCGATAGCGGGCTGCACCATCTTGCCTGTCAGAGCGCTCGGCTCCTGTCGTAGGATCAATCCCAGTACTTCATCATTGCATCCAATGCCCGCGCTATTGTAAGCGCACGGCGGATTTGGCACAGCCTTGCAAGATGATTGGCACAGCCGGACTTGTCGAAACCCAGCGGACTGAGCGCTATATTTGGCACTCCGAAACCGTGCCAAATATAGCGCCCAAGTTTCCTACTTACTCCCTAACTTAATCTGCGCCCACGCGGGTTCCCAAGAAGCTAGCGTCACGTCCTGTTGCTTGCCCTTACACGGGCTCCCTTCTCGCAATTGGTTGAGTACATGGGCAAACAGCCTTAGTCCCATAGGTGCGAGGTCGCGCCGCCAAAGCGTAGCCGCTGTATCGTCTGGCCGGATGTGGCACCAGTCTTGGGCGACAACGGGGCCGGTATCCGCCCCGTCGTCCATCCAGTACAGGGAGCCGCCTGTAACAGGTTCACGCATGTGAAGCACCCAGCGAATAGCGTCCCGCCCACGGTGTCTCGGTAGCAACGAGGGGTGGTAGCCAAGGGCGCCCATAGCCGCCCTGGTACGGGCCGAGCCATCAATGAAGGCGTGGGCATGCGCAGCTAAGATAAGGTCGCAGGCTGGAACATGCTCAGCTTTAACACGGCCGCGAACTCGGCAGACGGGCACCCCGGCAGCTATGGCCTCAACTTCCAGCCTATCTGGGGCCTCACCTACAGCAAGTTCAGGGACTATGACGCCTAAGACTTCTATGTCCTGCCGCAGGCACTGTTGAAGCAACTGGGCCGCGAGCCACTTTTGGCCAATTAAAACAACTTTCATGCGGCGCCCCCTAGATAACGGAAGCCCTGAACCGCCCGAAAGTGGCCGCCAAAACCTGACCCCATTTTCGACCTGCCGAGTTTACGGGCGCTCTTTGCCAGCGAAGCATGCGACCGTGATTTATTGCCCCCAATCAACTGGCCGGAAACTTGCGTCCAACAAGGGTCGCGCCGTAAAGCAGCGGCCAAGCCGGGGTGGCTGGTATGAAAGAGCGTTCGCAATTGAAGCCCGTAGCGGTTTTGCCCGGCTAGCCACTGCTCGCAAAGCTTATTAAGAAAGCGCATGCCTACCCCCGCGCCTTGCCACTCGGGCATAACTACTAGGCGGCAAGCACGCGCCTCAACAAGTCCGGGGCGCGTGGAAAAGGCAATGTGGGCGACGGGCTCACCGTCGACCCAGCCGGTGTAATGATTGCTCGCAACCATTGGAGGCAGCTTTAAATAATGATGCGGCTCAAACAGGGCATAGTCGCGCTGCTTAGCTTCGCGGATTTCCAACTCGATACTAGGCCTTGGTCGGGGCCACCCCCGTTGAAATTCGCCGCTGGCAGTATCAAACACCCAGTCAGGCTGCACCCAATCCAAAATATCGTAATGGCAAGACAGCAGGACGACTTGCCCTTTTGTTCTGCGCCACGCTTTGGCGAATGCTCCCGCGCCGATCTTGGCTATTTGTCGGTCAACCACTGAACTGAACTCATCGACAACGGCAAGGTTTGGGGCCTCGCAGACCAAGCGCGCAAGGTTAGCCCGGAATTGCTCGCCATTAGATAACGCCGCGTAAGGGCGTAACCAAGTTGGGACTGCGCCCAGCCCTACTGCCGAAAGAGCGCCTGTTACGGCGTCAAAGGAGCCTTCTGGAGAGATGGCATCAACAATGGGTTTGTTCTTCGGCCAGGCCGGAGAGAATAGCGGCCCAATAGCTTGGCCCATTGATGTTTTGCCGGAACCCGAAGGCCCGACGATGACGCCGATGCTCCATGGATCACTCTCAATAGGAATATCTGCGCAAAGGTGAACATTACAGCCGCTTTCCACATTAAACAGGGACTTCACGCGGGCCGCACGGTAGCTATCGAAGTCTGCGCAGCGGTGGGAGATATCAATTTTCATACGCACACCACCCGAAGCTTGTAGCCCAACGCCTTCAGGCGTTGAAAGTGCTCTTGCTGTGTAAGTTCATCTTTGCAGGTGATGATTAGCCCGAACTTGGGCTTATAGTTGAATCCGTTCCGCCCTGGAGCGGTTTTCTTGGTCGCCATTATGGCCTCCTAATAGGGCGCTCGGCGGCGCTTTGGGGAGGCTCTCGGCCTTCTGATGGTTAAGTGTCCGACAGCGCGGGCACTTGATTTGTATGGTGTAGCAACCGCTTACGCGGGCAAGCAGGCGGCTACAGCCGCCACAACGTATGTCAAACATTCTGCAAAAAAGCCTTATTTCAGATAGGCTTGTCCCGCTCTCGCGAGAGTGGGAGGGCCTTGGCTGGCTTGCAGGCTTGGACTGCGGGCAGGCGGTCAGTTCTTGTGCTCCTACACGAGAACTGGTCGCCCTCTCTTAAATCAAATTCAATAAATCCAGTGGCCGCTCCGGCCGCTGGTATGGATGGGCAAGCATCCAGAGGTGTTGAGGCGTGATCCTAGCGACCTCATCCTCGCGAAAGAGCGGCGACTTGCCCGCCGCAAATGCCCATGCAACCAACTCACTGCAAAACCAACTGTCAGCCTGCTGCCAGTCGCGGTTACGCAGTGCAATGCCCGCGCAACCTAACCAGTCGTATGGCTTCTCCAGTTGGCGCCTTGCGGCGTCGATAACGGCCAATGCGTCAGCGACTGGGAACTCGACCACGGCCGCCCGGCTTGCGAGTGAGAGTCTATTTTCTAGGCTCTCAATAACCACGCCATGCGGTGCAACAGCACCGATCAAGACGGGCACACCCGATGTTTCATCAATAAGGTCAACGTGAGACCAAGCCGACCAGGTCAATGTTCTGATCGCTAGGCTGCCAAGATGGTGGCGGCGGGTGAAGAGCAACCGGATTTTGTTCATACGTTTGCTCCAGCGCTATTACCCACGCCTCCAATCGCAGCATTAATTGCCGCAATGGCTTGATCGGCAATTTGCTCCGCCTGTTCTTGGTTGCCTTCCTGCATTGCCAGGCGCACTTGCTCTTTTGCATTCAACCGCGTCTCACGCAAGCGGTAGAGCGCCTCAGTGTAGGCTGCTGCCTCGCCCAGTATGCTGTCAGCGGCTTGTTGGGCGGTTCTCCCACTGATAGCCCATGCAGCGACCGTCCGAGGTACTGATTCAGTTGGGTAGCCAGCGTCTTTGAAGGCTTGTGCCTCACTAGCTGCACGTTCGTACTCGGTGGCGCGGAGTGGATCACCTGCAACAGCAAGACGGGCCGCGTCGGCGGCACGATCAATACCGGCACACAACTCTTGGTGGGTCTGCGGCGGTGGGGCGACAAGGAAAGGCAGCCCAGCAGAATCGTGACTCCGAACCATTCCGCTAGCAGGTTCTGCAATTACGCTTAGATATAGCTCATCACTGATGGGCACAGCGTCTGCTGGGATATCTGAATGAACGCCTTCTGCGTATGTGGTTCCAGTTGTTGCGCTATAAAGTCGTTTCATTTATCGGCCCACCGAAAAAATTCTGCCCGCCTGGCTTCCCGTGGCGTAAAGGTGTTGGATTCTCACAGCCCCGTTGCCGTCCGGTGCAACGTTCATGGTGGCTTGAGCGGGGATTGCAATATTCCCAACCGCAACGAAGTGGCTATTTGGAAAAGCAAAAGGGAGTGGGTAACTAACAGTCGAACTTGGCGGCATCGTTACGCTCATCCACTGGAAACCAAAGCCACTCAACCAGGTCGGTAAGAAGAAATAGCCGTTGGCATTAAACGAGTAAAGCAGCCCATGCTTTAGCTTCTTTGGCGTTACTGAAACATCATCACGCGCGCCTGCATCAACTTCGGGTTGTGTCGCAATGCGCTCCCCAAACAGCTTCCCAGCAATACGTTTGATAGCGGCCACTAACTGACCATTATCAGCCTTATCCAGAGCAGTCCCATCGTCTTCAACGACCGCTACCACTTCCCGCTGCAGCATGTTGAAGTACTCCGCCAGCATCGGTGTGGCCTGCTGCCCGCTCGCAGGGTTTCCTGAGCGCCACTCGCCCTCATCAGTTACCCGGTCTGTGTATGCGCCTACCTTTTCCATTTATTCCTCCAGATACCCTATTTGCAGGATTAACCAACTCGGCGCGGCATGCCGCAGCGAGCATTCAACAAGTTCGTTGCCCCAAGAACGCAACGGATCGCCGATCACGGATTCACCGATAATCGATTCACGTACAACACCTGAGGGCAGTAACACGCGCCAAGTCAGATCCCAGTGGGCACCGTTGATGTCATCGCCTATTACCGACCCGGTATGGCCGGTCGCTGTATCGACCTCGACCGTCGCCTCGCGAAACTCCAGTACCTGAGCACCGGCATAGCCGAGGCCCTCTGCCAAATCCAAATAATCTTGGGCAATTAAGCCGCCGCCTCCGACGATTCGCCCGATCAGTGCGGCTTTTCGATCTGCCATCGATTGTTCTGCAGGCGCGCATGACGATGGCAGGCCATAACTGGCTTCCCACTCTTCAAAGGTGTACAGCGCCTGGCGCGGGTCAGCCTCGGGAAGAAGCGCCACGGCGCGTTCATCAATGCGAGCAAACTCGCTGGCTTGACCTCCCAGAAGGCGCTGCAGGGTTGAGTCCAAAGCTGAGTTCCAGACGATGCCTTGCGGCAACAGCGCAAAAAGCTGCTGGCGATAGTCGTCAGCCGTCAGACCAGCCACTCAACACCTCCCCAGATGGCTAACTCGCCGTGGGCATGGGGCACGCTGGCCACTGGTGTCTCCAGTTCGTAGTCCGTCACACCGGCAGCGGTGCCAATGGCCGTGCGAATCTGTGAAATAGGCAGAGTGGCGCCGGGAGAACTGGTGCGCAGAATGAGGTCACGCAGGGACTGCTCTACAGCAGATCGCACTTGGCTATTATCCGGCGTAACCCTGATTTGCGGGATAAATGGCACAGGCTCAGGCGCGATCACATACACATGCGCCGTGACATTGCGTCGCGTGCCTATATAGGCAAACACGTCGTCGAGCAGTTGCTGAGAAGGCAGCGGCCCGTCCACGGCGTCATCAGCCATGATGCGAATAACAATAGTGCCAGGCCCCATACCCATGGGATCTTCCCAGGCACGGGTAACGCCCGAGACCTGTAACGCCCACTCGACCCAATCACCTTCTGCACCGCCACGAGGTATGCGCGCCCGGCGCAACATGATGCGATCACGCCAACTGTCGAAGGTCTCGATATCCGCACCGCCCGTGATGCCAGTGCCCCCAACAATTGCGTTGGCGTTGACGCCAACAATAGGGGCAACCAAAGTCAGGCGAGCGCCCTCCGATTGACGGCCTGCACTTCCGGCATCGAGCGCCTCTACATCAACGGTTGCGGTATTGGCTGCAAAGGTAACGTCTTCAACCGTGCGGTATTCCAAGCCATCGATCTGTACCAGAGTGCCCGCATCGAGCACCGCGCCTACGGTTCCGGTGAAGATTACCGGCCCGCTAGCGGTGGTCGCCTCGCGACGGGGTACGCCAACACTGTGCAAATGCAGCAAATCGTCATCGCAGCTTTCCGGGAACAGCTGGCGCTCCAACCATTGCAGATAGCCATACAGCCCGTGAGCCACTCCGGCCTCGCCAGTTGCGAGCAACTTAGTCAGCCTCCGGGCCAAACTGGCCTCGGCCCCAGGCAAACGGGAGACTAGGTCATTGTCGACGCGCCCAATCAGTTCGGGCAGCGAAGGCCGCTTAAATCCCATCGGTAACTCCCCATACATAGTCAAAACGGCGATTTAGTACGCTGTTTCCAGAGCGCTCAATGCCCACAATTAGTTGCAGCACACCCCGGCGCAGATGAATGGCATCAACTTCAACTGAGGTGGCAATACCGTCCTCAGTAATCCACTCCAGCGCCTCGCTGGCGTACTCACGCGCCCGGCGCAAAACCTCATCCAGTTCTTTTTCGCGACTGAGCAGCCATAGGCGCGAGCCGTGTGGCTGGGCCGAATAGGCATCGCCCCACCAGCCGCGCCGGTCGGTTCCGCCATCCGGCAATACGTCCTCGGCCAGCGCTCGGCGGTCGGTGTAAAGCGAGAGCAACACTGCGGTTTCCAGCGTCGAATCGGTGATCAGGTCGCCGTCGGCGATGGCTAGGTCGAAGGCCTTTGCCTCGGCGTCATAAACCAGAGCGACATCCATCAGACCATCCCCTGATTTGGGCCAGCGCCGCCATGGTTGTGGCTGTTATAGATGCCACGCATGTCCTGCATGGTGCTGGTGTGGTCACGCACATTGCCTGCGACCTCAAGGTCACCGTCCATGGTCACCACTGGGCATTCAACGAATGCAAGCGGCAAGCCTGCGCCCTTAATCACAATGCCGTCGCGGGTCAGGTGTACGCTCTGACCAAGGTCGTCATAGAGCGCGACCTCTCCAGTCTTGAGAGACGCCAAGCGATAGCGTCGATCATCCACAGCGATGGCAACCAGGTGCGCCCGAGCCCCGCCAACCGAGGCGACAATGCCCTCGGCGCCTGGGTGCGGATTAGACGTCAGGCCGTACGACTGGAACCGTTCGGCCCAGGCTGGCGACTCACCTAAAAGCGTCACTTGAACGGACTGCAGGCTCTGAGCATCGTCGACCAACTTCAATACACCACGGCTCACCAGCAGGCGCATACGGCGCCAAACTGGGCCAAGCATTCGTTGCCACTTACGTTCTTCGTTCATCACCAGCCCCAATCGCCCGGTTTCTTTTTGCCGTCGCTGCTACTGCTGGACGGCTTAGGCTCAGCGATAGGGATCGGCTCGAATGCTGCGGGCGGCACCACGCGTAACTCGGCATAGCGCCCGTCTAGACCCTCAATCAATTGCACATCGCTAATTAGAAGCGGCTCATCCAGTCCCAAATAGGCGTCGCGCACGGGCACCAGGTCGCCTGGCCGCCAGATACCTTGTTCGTGCTTCCAGCCGCTGACGGTGTAGGTCACGCCACGGCCTTTAGCCCAGCGCATACGCGACTCCAGCTCAGCCCGTGCAGAGCAATCGCTGCTGTCGGCCGGTGTATCGCAAACCACAAGAGTGGTGCGCGGGCGGCGTACCCGAGGATCACGCGCTACCCCACGGGGGCTGGATGCTTGGGTTCCGTTCCAGTCGTTATCGCCTGGGGTTTGCCCCTCGACGATGTACTCATTAAACCGATCGCGGTTGCTGAACACCCCGGAAGCACGGCGGATGTTTACGCCCAATACCAGCGCTGTAGTGATCTTGCGCTGAACTGCATGCACGATCACCAAGTTGCCCTGGGCGTCACTGACCACCCGCGCACCACGAATTTGCGCAGCACGCTCGATCGCCTCGGCAATGGGTTGGCCATCTTCCAAAGCAAATGCCCGGAATGGCTTACCGGCATTAACGGTGTCGATGACCTCAATGCCGTAAGGCTGTGCCAAAGACCGCGCAATTTGCAGCAATGTCCGACCGTCGAGGCGCTGTTCTTGGCCGCTGCAATCAATCAGGTCGGCCGCACGGCTGCGCCCACTAGCGGCAATGGTGTGTTGCTCTGCGTCATAGTCGGGAAGTACTTCATCGAGATAGCCGGTCAACACCAGCTCATTGCCGATCGACACGGTGCAAGCCGAATCAGGCGAGACCGGGCGAACCTCACCAGATTCGGCCCAGCGCTCGGTCAATGTGAGCTCGAACTGATCGGCGATCTGCTCAAGGGACATACGAATACGCACCTCTTGCCAGCCGACATGCAGCTCGCTACCGATCTGCAGAATGACGCGCTCTTGTTCAATCACTGAGCACCTCCAACACCATACCGCCGCGCAGTGCGCCAGGGTGCCGAACGCTATTGCGCACACAGATTTCATCCGCTCGGGTGGCGTCACCATATAGCCGGTGGGCAATTACTACTGCGGGCAGAGTTACCTGCGGCGTGTAGGTGCTGATGTTTGGCAGAGCCAGCGCTCGGCTGCGCAAGTCCGTAGACAGCGCCGCACGTAGCACGATTAAAGCGTTGAACACGTCATCGTTGATCGGCTCAACAGTTTGTATCTGCTGATCAATCAAGTTCAGCGCATCAGTCCCGGCCGCGTCAGCATCTTGGCGGGATACCCAGTCGGTTTCCGCGACCACTCGGGCGGCCGTTACGGCGGCCAAGCGGCCATTGAGCTGGGCAGCGGCCACAATGTTATTGGCCCGCTGAATATTCTCGGGCGTATCCATAGGCGGAATATCCACAGCGTAACCGCTGGCGCTGGCTTCAGTTAGCATTCGTACAGCACGCACAGGTGTACCTGGTGCGAGCCGCAAACGGCCAAAGCCTGACGCTGACTGGCTGCTAGTGCTCAGGTTCAGCGCATTACGCGATGAACTGTCACTTTCGCCATTGCCCGACAGCGGACTATTACCGCTGTACAGGTCGAGCGCGTTGACCGGTCGCATCACGGCATTACGCAACTGGTTGTAGCCGCCCAGGATCATTCCAACGATGTTCGCCGGAAAGCGGATCACGCTCGTAATGTCTTCGGCAATGCCACCGATGAATTGCTCTAGGCCGTCGATCACCGACGCTAAGTCGCGTTCTATAGACGCAAGCGACCAACCTGTAAGGCCCTCGATGCTCCAGCGGTCAAGGAAGTCTTGATCGGTCAAAGCCTCAAGGATTTCAGCAGCCAGACCGACCTCTAGTTGAGTGTCGATGCTGGTTTCCGGCATTAACTGCTGGCCGCTTTCGGTAAACGTCACCTCGAACACACACACTCCGCCTTCGCGGGTGCTTTCGCTGAAACGTGCGTCGGTGGCCACCGCCGACATTGTGCCTATATAAGGGTGCACCAGGGTCGCTGCACCAGGCGCATCCAACGCCTTAATCAGCTTGTCGCGCTGCTGGTCATAATCATCACCGGCCACGAACAGCGACAAGCGCCATTCCTTGGCCCGGCGCCCCATGTCCTCGGTATACGGCACGTCCCGGCGTGGATACTCGTGCACCAACCAGCGCCGACCGACAGTGGTATCAGAGCGCTCGACGAAGAAATCCGCACCTCGATAACTGCCACGCAGCTCAGGGTCTATACGTGTATGCCAGCTCATGTGCTAGGCTCCATGCATTTCCCGTATTTGGAGTACAGGTCATGAAACCAACTGAGAAAGCGACACTTATCGCTGTAGCAACCGGGGTAGCGGTTGGCGTTGTCATTTGCTTGGCTGGCGGCGCATCCCCTTGGTGGGCTCCGGTGGCTATTGGGTTCGTGTCTGCAGCAGGCGTGCACACGGCGCTCATCAAGAGCATGGCAGAGTCGAGAATAGCCGACGGTGAATAAAACTAGTCTCACGGCACCACCCCCAGCGTGCCGCTTTCTACGCTGTAATCTAGGCCGCCATTGCGTTTCAACGACGCAACACGCGGCCGACCTTCTGAATCAATCTTGATCCGAAGCTCACCGCCCACATCAGTACGCCCTTGGTTGCCTAGCATCATCGATCGACCGGCCACGGCGGAGTCACCTAGCTTAGGAACCAACGGTGCATTCGCGGCCGGTGCGCCTAGTTTGGTTGCTGCCGCAACGCTGGCGACCGGAGCGACCAACTTAGTGGGTGACGTGATGCTGCCAACTTGAGCCGATATACCGCTGCCGTTGGTAATCCAGTCCGGCAACCAGCCGCTCAAGGCGGTGACCTTTTGTTTCAGCCAGCTAGTGAGCTGATCGAAGCGACCGCGAATGCCGTCCCACAGGCCACCCACCCATTCTTCGCCAACTTCACTCAGCGGCCGTGCGCCGAACAGCTCGAACACAGCATCTATAGCTTTGACCAGTAGACCGACCGGGCTAAACGACAACAGACTTTTGGCAATGCCGCCAATGCCACCGACTATCCAGTCGGATAGAGTTGCAATCTTTTGCTTGAGCCAACCAGTGAGCGGCTCAAAGCGCTCACGAAGGCCATCCCATAAGCCACCGATCCACTCTTTACCGACTTCACTTAGAGGCCGCGCACCAAACAGGGCGAATACGGCATCAACAGCCTTGAGCAGTAATCCAGCCGGGCTGAACGACAGCAAATCTTTAGCGATATCGCCGATGCCACGGTCAAAGAACGCCTTGATCTGTACCCATAGGTTGCCGAACCAAACCGAAATGCCGTCCCAGTTGCGATAGATCAAGTAGACCGCGCCAGCTAGAGCGGTAATGCCGGTGATGATTAAGCCAATCGGTGTGGTGAGCAGTGCCAAAGACAGCGCACGAATACCCATAATCGCGGCAGGAATGGCGCGGGCTGCCATTCCGAGCAAGGTTTTCGAAAAGGATAAAACGCCCTTAACGGCCGCAACTGACATACTCCAAGCAAATTTGACCAAAGCGATAGTTGTTAAACCCAAAGAGAAGACCAGCTTGGTTGCCAGCAGCCCCGCCAGAATGACGATAAGATTCCCAAAGCCGCCGACCAGATTAGCAACCCACGCAACAGCATTCCCCACCGCCCGAAGCCCTGTCCAAAGCTGCTTTATTCCGGTCAGCAACTGCTGAGTCACCATGGCGCGGTTGGCTTTGGTCAAATCACGAAGCCCGCCGAGCCACTGGTTTACCGCTGGCAGCAGTGAGCTGAGTACGGCGGTTTTGATTGAGCCTAGCGACGTGCTGAGTTCGTCCATCTGGCGCACGTAGCGCCGGGATTGCTCAATGTCTTCATCACTCAGAATAGAACCACTGTCGCGGGCGGCTTGGCGCAAAGCGTCCAGTTGCTCGCGTGACTGGGTGAGCAAGGTAACCATTTGCTCGCCGCCACTGCCGCCGAACAGTTCGTCGAAGATCCGTTGTTTGGCAGCGTCGTTCTTGATTCTGCCCATGCGCGACTGCACCAGGTTGAGCAGTTTCTCGGTATCACCGGCAGTTGCCCGCAGGTCTTTAACGGTGATGCCCAAGCGCCCAAATGCATCGGCGGCACCACCAGAGCCGGTCACCACGAACTCATCGGTACGCAGGCTCAGTTCCTTAAAGCCATCAATTAGGGCGTCTTTTTCAACACTGAACTGCCGACCGGCATAGATCCATTCTTGAATCCAACCGGCACCAACACCCAGACGCTCGGAGGTGATCTTGATTTCATTGCCAAGGGTGGCCACGCCACCGACCATGCGGGTAATTGCCCAACCAGCTGCAGCAGCTGCGCCGCCCACCACAGCCAACCCTTTGCCCAGGGCAACGGCATGCCGGATGGTGCGAACCAACGCAGTTTGTACCCCACGGGCTGAGCGAACGAGCCCGTCGAGGCCAGCCCGGCGAGCCAGTCGGCCTAATGCTTGGGTTACGCGCCGAGCAGGCCCGCTGATCCGGTCAACCAGATCAAGGATCACCGATGTTCTGAGATCACCCGCCATGTTGCTTCATCTCCTGGGCCAATTTTTCCGCCTGGCCGTACCACCAGCGCAAGTCATCAAGTTCCATGTCCAACAGCTCCAGCGGGCTGAAGCCGGTGAACGACACCGCAACTACCCGAACTAAGGCGTCCCAGTCCGACGGCGCTTGGGCAAAAAAGGCTCAACCAGCGTCAGTACGACCTCCATGTCACGCGAGTCCAGTTCGTCCATTGCATTCGCTGGCGTGCCCGACAATGCGGCCACCAGCGCAAGGCTTTGGCCGATATCGCCCTTTGTCTGATCCATGGCCTTCATGTGCTTGCCCTTAACTTTCTTAACCAGGCGCAGCTCGGTCAGGGTGCGATCGCCGCCATCGAACTTGCTGTGCTTGTAGGTGATGGGCTCAAGCAGGGTGACCTGCACTTCATCGCCCAAATCCTGCACACGGGCGCGTTCCTCGTCGGAGAGATCCAGCGTGTCCAGATAACTTGCATTGCTCATCATCAGATCCTTTCGCAGCGGCGGGCGGCCATGTTCAAGCGCACTTGACCTTCGCCGGTATTAACTTCTGCCGTTTCGGTCACAAAAGCACCGCTCAACATGTAGTCCTGGCCGTTATCGCACTCGACCAAAACAGTGGCGTTTTTGATGGTATTGAGGTCAATCGGGTCAACCTCGGCGGTGTGCAGCACAGTGCACTGCAGCGTTGCTGCCACCGGCTCTTCGTTGTAGAAAACCCGCTTGCCCGCCATGCGCGTGGTGCGGTTAACCCCGCCGGGGTTGAGAGTTGCCCCCCGCTCTGTTGGGAACTCGACACCATCAACACGGATAGTGGCGATCCCGGTAACTTGTCCGCTCATACGGCCTCCTATGACTTAACGGCGAAATTGCGTTTGTTGGGCGTGAACGCGGTACTGGCCAATCAACATCGGCTGATCGATCACGTTGAGGCGGCTCGGGTCGGCCGGGTCGATACTGGCCTGCAGACTTTCCTTGTAGCCGTCGTAGTCGCGCACCCATGCGCGGTCGCCCATCAACGTTTGGCGGTACAGACTGAGCAGTTCGGCTTTGGCCACCTTTGGCGTCATGATCGGCTGGCTCGGGTCGTACAGCGCCCGATCTGCGTCCTCGGCCAGCTTGTGGCGGGCGTACTTTTGCGCGAACAGGCTGCGCTGCTCATAGCGGATACGCTCTAGGGTTTCGGGCGTGTTGATGTCGAGATAGCTGTCATCCGCCACGCCCGCCGAGTTGCGCTGGTAAGTGGTGATCTGGCGTTCGATTTGCACCGTGCCGTCGGTGGCCACCGTGTGGGTAGCGATGCCGTCATACAGCAGCAGGTTGCGCTCTGAGTCATCCCAGCGCAGACCTTCACGTGCGCCGATCAGCCCCGGCAACGGCAGGCGCTGCAGCGGACGCGAGGGATCGATCGCTAGGTTTTTAGCTGCGACAATGGCGTTCACCGCCGCCCAGATCCACGGCGCGCTCGGCGCAAGCCCCATGCCCATGATGCTGACGTGCGGCGAATTGCGGCCATTGCCCAGCGTGGCGGCAGCGCTGTGCGTGCCACGGAATGCTGCAAATGCACGGCCACCTTTTTGGCGCATAGGCCCATAACGACTGACTAGCTCGGCCTCGATCATCTCCAAAGAGGTGGTGTCGGTGTACGGCAGGCAAATCCAGTTCCACCACTCATCACCCATGGCCGCCACAGCGCCCATCAGTTCCGGGTTAACGGCGCCACCGGTTGGTTCAACCGAGGTCAGTATCAAACCCTGCGGGCGTTCTTCACCTTTCAGGCATTCGCCCAGGGAAATACCGTTACCGGTCAGTCCGCCCCAACGGCATTCGATGTTGACCTGCTCGGGCGTGACGTCGTCCAGAGCGGCGGTAACAGGCAAGCGACCGTCATCATTGATCGCATCGACAATCGCCTGGGCGGTAACCGCTGGTGTTGCCCCCGCAACCATCTCGCACCAAACCCGGTAACCGGCGATGTACAGCGCCAGAGGTCGAGTCTCGCTAGGCCCGGAGGTCACCAGAATGCTGCCCGCTGCCTTTTGGGCCAGCGCAGCATCTTCCAACGGAATGACCCACGTTTCGGTGTACAGGTCGACCGCTTTGATGGCGCGCAGTTGCTCGGCCAACATTGATCCGCGACCGAACAGCACATCACCTTCCTCGGCGCGGGTGATACGCACGGGCACCAGAGGTTCAGTCGTGCCCGAGCTGAGCATTTGACCGAGCACCAACAACTTGCCTTGGAACACGGCATTGCCAGCCAGACGGTTGTCAAACTCGATATACCAACCCGGAACCCGCAACGCGGCCGGAATGTCGTTGAATACTGTAGAGCTGATGGCCATTACTGTTTCCCCTCATTCTTGGCAGTAGTCACCGCCTGGGCCTTTTCTTTGGCGGGTGTTTCTTGCGCCATTTTTGGCACTGCTACGACCGAGCCGTCAGCCAAACGACGCTGCCAGTACGGCGACCAGGTAACGCTTTCACCTTGAGCGGCCAGCGGCTTGGCGTTGTCGGGCCTGCGCACGATCAACCCAGCTTCAGCGGGCTTAATTGTTCGTTGATTCATGGGTGCTCCTCGCCCGAAGGCAGGGTCAGATGTGTTTCTATATCCGGGCCGTCCGGCACCCGGCTGTTGGCGTGGTAGGTCTCAAAGTCGGCCAAATCATTGGCATCCAGTGGCGCTGGAAAAGGTGTTTTCAGGGTGTAAACAGCGCCATAGATGACGATGCCTTGCTGGTCGGCCCGGTCTGAATAAAGGTTGTCGACTTGTTCCAACTGCAGCGTGCCTACATCCTTTACAGCCAACCCATGCACCGCTGGCACAATGCGTTCCAGCAATTCATAAGCGCCCACCTGACGGTTGTTGCCCCGGCGCCGCTCGCGCTCTCCGCTGGCTTGGCCGGTGACCACATACACGGCGTAACGGCTGGTCATTGAGGCGCGACTACCGGGTAAACCACGTCCGCCTGACCATGCGATGTAGATACCAGGTACGTTGCGCCGAGCGGCCTTGAGGGTCTGTTCGTCCCAGTTGCCCGGCAGATCCTCAATTGTTCTTACATGCTGGCCGACCACCCGCTTGCAGCGCGCAATAATTTCGTCCTCGATCTGGGCGAACATCAGAAAACCCCGCCTGGAAAGCTACGCCGTCCTGGCATCATCATCACGTCACCGGCGCTTCGGATTTCGTCATCGACCGATGGCAAACCGAGCTTTACCGAGCCGTTGCCCACCAGACGCAAGAAGCGAATAGCGTCGTCGTACCGCTTGGTCACTTGCTCCGTTGCGCGATCGTCATACAATCGATAACGGGCGATATCGCAACCGTAAGCGGCTATCACTGGCGGCACTTTGACCAGTGGCAAGCGATACCCACCAGCAGCCAAACTGCCGTCAATTTCACCTGCAGCGTCCTCACACGCCCGCGCGACCTTGGGCTCATCGATCTCGCCAGTGGCCTCGACTTCGGCAATGTCGAGAATCTCATTGCGGCCGAAACGCTCGACCAATGCATCCACGGTCACGTAGGGCATGAGGGGCTCCATTAAGCTGCGCTAGGCAACCAAGGGTTGAGGATCAGTTTTGAGGTGCCAGCCCATTCGTTGGTCGCGCCATTGCTGGTCTGCGAGTTGTTCAACACTCGCAGCGCCGCACCTTCCATACCGTTTGGCACCATGGTGTGGCTGTGACGCAGGGCCAACGGACGGCCGTGATCACCCTTCAGTTCCTGCAGGCGGGCACGAGCCGCTTCGTAGGTTTCAGCGTTAAACGGTTCGTTACAGCGCACAGCCAATTGCCACAGACCAGGCCCCGCATTAGCACGGGCGTCCACACCGAACAGGAATTGATCGGTCATATACACACGTTCACTGTTGAGGTCGGTTAGGGCCTTGAAGGCGTAATCGCGGCGTTTCTGGAACACCACCGGCTTGATCACGCGGGTCAAGTCCATCAAGTACCAGGCTGCACCGGTGCCGCCCATGTCGTTGCTGACTTGGATTTCCTTACCCTTGTCATTGAACACGGTGTGGTTACCGAACAAGGCACGGCCGTCGTAGCACTTCGGGTTGCTGGTCAAGGTTTCGACCATCAACTCATTCGGGTGCTCACGGCTGGAACGACCAAACTCTTGATAAACCGGCGCATACAGACCGTAGGTATCGTCCTCGATCGCGTCACGGCTGACGCCTTCGGTCAGTTCAAACTTGCGGTTTTTAATGCTGAAATCACCCGATTCCAGACTGTGCACCACACGATCACCGATCCATTCACGAAGGCGCGGAAGGCCTTTTAGAAAGGGGTAAACCTCGACAGCAGTGCTCGATGGCACCACAGTGCAAACTTGCTCAAAGAGCGAGCCGTTATCGCCCAACGAGGCAAAGCCCTGCTGGAAATTCGTTTTGTAGGCCTTGAACAGCGCCTGCAGGTTGGCGGGGGTAAGATCCATTGCGTATGTCCTCGTGGGTCAACAAATAGAAAGTGGTGGCTTATCCAGCCGCCGCGTCAGCCAGCAGCACGCCACTGGTAGGGTCGATCAGTACCCAGACGCCAACGTCATCGACATGGTCGACAATCCCGGCAACTGAGCGCGTACCGGCGCCATCGGTCTTGGCAACCGTCTGGTTGTCGACGATGTAACAGCGCTGACCGGTCTCAGCCGCAGTGATGGCGTCTGCATCAGCACTGTTTTCCAAGCGGGCAAAACCGCGTAGCACTTGCGCCATCTGCTCGCCTTCAGCGCCGATGCGGTTGTCCACCTGGTGCTCGAAAATACCGACGGCAATTAGGCCGACACCGGTCTCGCCTGGCTTAACTGCGCCTGATGCTTCGATCACTGCGATGGTTCCGGCGAGGCACAGGACAGCAGCGGCGACCGGATAGCCGCGACGGTGCCCGGCTACGCTTGGGGTGTTGCGATTTTGGGTTGTGGCGACCATGGGTCATTCCTCTACGGGGTTGTGTTTGCGGTAGTCCGCTGGGGAGATTCCGGTTGCACGGCAGACGGCAAGTTCGGGCTCGCTGAGCTTGTCGCCTTTCTTGTCGGCATCGTCTGGCTTACGAGTGTCAGTGGTTTGGGAGCCACGAAGCGCCGCGACCGGTGGGGCGTCTTTCAGGTGGGCTTTGCATGCCGCAACGCCTTGTTCCCGCAGCCAATCTGCCGTCGCCTTGCCCGGAATACGGCCATCCTTGAGACCTTCTTCGATGAGCGCGTCCAACTGCGCCACATCACTACCGGCGCGCAGGGCTGCAAGCTGGGTGCCTTGTTCCTGGAACACAGCGAGCGGCACAAACTGGCCCATGTCAGGCTTAGCGGCCTTGGTGGCGGCTACGGTCGCAGCGTCTTGGGCCGCTGCGATAGCTTGTTCAGCACCGTCGGCCGTAGTTTTCAGCTTGTTAATGGCTTCGGCGATCTGTTCGTCGGTGGCGTCAGCAGACAGCCCCAGAAGCTTGATCAGTTTTTCACGATCCACGGTGTCTTCCTCTCGGGTAGGGTCATAGGTGCCACTGCCCAGGCGGGCCGCAGCAAGGGCGGGAATAGCGGTATCGATTGCCGGATTGTTGGTCAGCCCGACATGCAACAGATCGAGTACGTCGCCGGTCTTGGGGTCGTAAGGGAAAACCGGGGACAAGTAGCGGTACTCATCCGCATCAATTGCCGCCTGGGCGCGAGCCTTCCAGTCAATCCGCCCGTAAAGGCCGTCGTCGCGCCACTGAAGTGAGGTGCGGTCGATCCAGCCGGACGCGGGAGCTGGCTCGCCGTTCTGCTCGGTTAGGAGGGTCTGGTGCTCGTAGTCGATGACGATATCGGTGCTGCGGGCGGCAGCACGCTGGATAATCGACTGGGCAGCGGCGGCACCCAGAAACCAAGGGCCACTGCCAGCCAAAGCCCCGCGTGGCGCCTCAAAGCGGCCCGCAGGAATCAGGCGAGTCAAACCGTCCACACTCGCCACTTTTAGGGCAAGGGAGCAGGCTGCGACTGGATAAGGGGTTTTCGTTTTCATGCGGCCATATTGCGTGGCAGACGAAAACGCTTGGGTTTCAAGGATTTTTATATATTCGGGGTGGGCCAGAATTGCCCGGAGGAGCCATCAAGGTTATCAGATTGCGCAGGACTCAGGCTCTCGCGCACGTCGCGCATGCGCCTGTGAGTGAATCTAACGGTGGTCTAACGCGCCTTGCAACGCAAAGCTACACCGATGTTGCGCGCCGCACCTGAAAACGTCGCCAACGCGGTCACAGACAAGATCAATTAACGGCACCGGCCAGATGCTCCTGCAGAATTTCCAGTAACACCTGTTCGTCACCACCAGACAGACCCAAATAGGGGCGCGCGGGGATATCCCCCCACAAGTGAGGGTAAGCGGCCTTCAGGCCGCCATTCTGCTGCATACCGGCGTAAACCAAGCTGCTGCCCCAGGACAAGCGAGTACCGTCGATTCGGTAGTGGATTTCGTTGGACAGCCTACGACTTTCACCAATCAACGAATCATCGCGGCCCTTACCGTCGATGGTGACCTGGGCGTTGCCCTTCCACTGGGTGCCATCCGGAGCCGTCTTTGTGGCAAACCGACGCTTGGTCGATTCGATGAAGTACTCGCCCAGGTCAGCTTGCACAGGACGCAAATCATGCGCACGTCGAACCAACTCGGCCAACGCCGCGGCCACTCGGCTGTCATCTACCTGAACTTCAATCATCGGTTATACTCCAGCTTGGCCCCGAGCACCGCACCGTCATGCTCATACCATGAAACGCCTAGGGCGTTAGGACGAGGGCGGGGCCACATCATTTCCGCACCCGCACATAGAACGTCTGCAATACCAGCATCTTGCGCTTGCGACGCACCTCGAACACTGCCACGTAGGTTTCGTTATCTACCGTCATTTCCCGGCGAACCAGTGGCGAATTGGTGGACTCTGACAGGCCAGCATCAATCAGCGGGCCAGCATCATTAAGCAATTTAGGCAGTATGGCGTAGTCCTCTGCGGTGACTGGCCGCTGCCCCCTTGAATGCTCGCTCTTACCGCCATGTTTTCTCTGCACATGGCGCACTGCCGACACGTCCAGGGCGTAGTCGTAACCATCTACAGCAATATCCTTGATCTGGTGCACTTGCCCCACATCACCGGCCGTCAGCAGACCCATGGTTCGATACGCTGGCAACTGATCCGGGTTGTCTCCGCGCAGTACGCGCTGCGCATAGCGCCTGGAATCGTCGGCGACACTTGGCAAGGCTCGATAGCTTTTCGCCAGTTGGTCACGCAGTAACTCGGGCACGCCTGTCATATAGGCCTTGGCGATCTCATACGGCCATGCTCGGGACTTTTCGGCCATATGGGTTACGGTCTGGGCTACACGGGCACCTGGTTGATAATCCCAGCCTTCATCGATGCCCGGAGCATCATCAGCGTCCCAACCGTCCAAAATCTGTTTATCTGGGTCACCGCCAAGACGACGTGCTCCAGCTGCAGAACGCGCACCGATTACGTAGCACTGACAGCCCCACCCGTTGGGCGGATAGTATCGCTTCCAGAATGGGTGCTTGGCAGGCAGAGTTAGGCCGTCAAGTTTCTGGTGCTCCGGTCTTGGATTGCGCACCGAGTCATTGTGTTTGTAGACCCAGAAATCGAACCCGCCATCGTGCAGTTGTGCCAAACGTCCTGCTGAATAGCTGGTCATGGCATTGGTTTGATAGATAGTGCGGGTGCGCCAACGTTCGCCAGCTCGAGTGCCTTCACCTGTCCAGCCGTGCCAGCCGTTACGCTCGACGATGGAGCGAAAGTCTTTGCGGAAATCGCCAAGGCCGCGCCCCTCACTTACTGCTCGATCCACCGCCACGGCCAAATCGGTCAATAAATCGGCCTTGGCAGCGCCCGCAACCATGAAACCGGTGTCATGTGCGTCTCGCTTAATATCGTCCCAGCGTGCGGTCGGCACCAGATTGCCCAGCTTGTTGCGGAAGAAGGCCACTTGCTCGGCGAATGGTTGACCCAACACCGGCCGCAAGGTCGGCTGGCCGTTATCTGCCATTGCTGCTCTCCGAAACGTCCTCGATGTCGCTGCGACCGGCCAGATCGGCAACCGACAAGCCGTCACCGAGCAGCTCGGCCAGCTTGTCTTCGTCAAGATCATCTTGGGCGGCTAACAGCATCTTCCGGAACTCTTCCAATGAGCTGGCTGCTTCCAACATAGCCTCAATCCGCTCCAACCAACCCGCGATGTGCGGGTCACCCTCACGGGCAAGCCGGGCGGCAATGGCATCGGCTGGCGTTGCCGGGCCTTTACTCTGGCGCAGCGCAGCTAAAGGTCTGGCCGGTTGTTGGCGCAGCATGGCAGTCATTGGCGCTTGGGGCGCGGGCCGCAATACCTCATCATCTTTGCCAGCTTTAGGGATGCCCGTTTTTTCATGCAGCCACCAGGTTGGAATGTTAGCGCCCATGTCGACAAACACCGGTAAGGTTGTGGCCAGAGCCTGCAAATCTTCGGTCTCGCCCATGTCCAGAACAAACCGGGGCGCTCGGTTAGCATGGGTAATACCAAAATTGAGCGCCGCCATAGGCCATAGAATCGACTTGCGAATGCTGCTGCAGTATTGGCGCACGTCTGAACGGATCAAACTGGTCTGGCCCCGCTCATGGACGTTGCCCAAGGCGTTAGTGTTGGTGCCTTCGCCCGTACCGCTGGTCAGCGTGCCACCTAAAATCACTCGGGACTTACTGCGCTCGCACCAGTTCATCATCGCCAGGTACACGTCGCTGCGACCTTGCGCGGCCTCCAGAAACTCGATGGCCATACCCTCGGGAACGATACCTGCGGCATCTTTACCCATGCTCACAACAGCCCGTAACAGCGTGGCTTTCTCTTTATCGGTCGCGTTTTTAGGATATTTTCCCAAGCGCGCAGGCATGCCGTAGATCTCCAGCAACTGTGCCAGATCACCCAGCGCATAGTTTTGGAACAGATACGGCCAGGCCAACATGCGGTGCAAACCTGAGCGGGCAACATAACCGGGCCGTGCTCGATGCCGGTGATCAACCCAACCCAATGGCCACAGCTCGGCACCCGTGGCGCTCATGTCGCGCAGAGTCAGCACGTTTTGATCGTCTGGGTGCAAGCGAAACCAGCTATGCGGGCGCAGGGTTGGTTGTTCGATGTAGCGGATAGCGCCGTCACGCTGCCAGTTCAACTCTAGGTTCGCCCAACCATGCCCCAGACCCGAGCCGAGATCGAGCACCAAGTCCTCGACCTCCATAGCCGAAAACACCTCATTAGCATGCTCGGTTGCCTTCTTTTCTTGGGCCGTGGCGTTATCCGGCGCGATGATTTGCCATTCCAACTCGGCGGCTAACTGGCGGCGCTTGAGCAGGTCTGCGCCAATTTGCGGGTCTTTCTCTTCCATGTCCTCGAATAAGTCGGACTGCGCCTGCAGGTCACCTTGCTCAGCGGCTTCTAGGATCTGATACAACCGCCCAGGTGTCAGCCCCTTGCTCGGGTGTTCGGCAAACTCACGCTTGAGTTGGCCGATACGGGCCTGATCATCAGTCTGCTGCTCACTGAGTGCAGCCGTATCGCCGCCAAACAACGACTTGATCATGCCTTTGATATTTACCATGCACCGCCTCCAAAACCATCACCAGTGTCGTCTTCGTCCGCGCCATCAGAGCTTGAGAACGCTCTGGAACGCGAAGCTGACGTAAATTCGCTAACCCAATCGCCGACGTGATTGAGAGCTGCAAAGTTCATCAAAGCTCCCGCAATAGCACCGTCGCCATGTCGCACTAACTCGGCGTCTTTAAGGTCTTTTCGCTCGATCCTTGGCACCATCGGTATACCGTCAATGAACTCGACAGCACGGTGATCGTCTTCCAATGAGGCATCTCGAGGCAGCGTGATAAAGCCGTCCTCAAATAATGAGATGTACTTGCCCATCCATTCGCCGTACCAAGGGCGTGACAACGTCACTTCGTGCACTGGGCCACCCATCCAGCGACCTTTTGCTTCATCCCACTCGGCCCGGCCGTAACGATCACCGGTGTACTCCATAAGGGTTTGGCCAGGGCCTGTAGCATCGCCAGCGAATGTCCAGTTATTAAGCGTGTCGAGCAACGCCCACAGGATCTGCTCTTGCTGGCGAGTCGGCGCGTTAGCCAGTTCAATCAGAAATGGCACGTCACGCCGCAACTCCTGAGTGATTCGACTAGGCTTGATGACCGAGAAGTGGCGGTGACGGGCGAAGTCCATGCCGATTGCCCAGCGGCCGCTGAAGTTTTTGGTAGCCTCTTCCAGTACGGGAAGCAGCTGTAATGCGATCCAGGTAGCACACCATGTGTCACGTTCGGCCTCGGGCCGCTTGGGAAATTCGTCATCAAAGACGATACGCAGCACAGGTCGATTTTCGGGCATTGCACGCTCAATCCATACACCCGGAATCGCTGAGCCTTCACCGTCACGCGGAATAACGTCTAATTCTTCACGCATGGCTGCTTTACGCGGGCCGTAAGCAGCACGAATGGCCTCATACCATTCCTTTTTTGCCTCCTCGGTCGGCGTGGTACCGCGCATGAAACAGACCCGCTCGAACAGACCGTTGGCCACCGCATCATCAAACCCAATGCGAATTACCTTCGCACGCTTACCGTAGCGACCTGCGCGCACGTCCTGAACGAACTGATTAAAAGGATTTTTCTTGCCCCGGTGAGTAGACCAGATACGAATACGACCGCCCCAGATCAACAGCGCAGTTGCTGACTCCAGCACGTGGCCAACATTTTTATGCAATGCCGCCTCGTCGATACTTACCAGGCCTTGCAAGCCATGAATATTCTCGGGCCTAGACGACAAGGCGGTGACTCGGTACCCGCTTGCGAAGCGAACTCGAAAAGCTTGGATGTTACGGCTGCTGCCGTCTTCAAGTTGGTCAATAAAGATATGCTGCTCGACCATGGTTGCTTGGCCACGGGCAACGATTTGGGCGAACTTGGCAACGTAACCAATATATTCGAGACCTTTTTCCCGCGTATCTGCCATGTACCAGATATTGTCACCACCGGCCTCTTTGGCTGATGCGGCTGTGATTGTGTCGGTCATAGCTTGGGCAAAGGTAATTCCGGTACGGCGTCCTTTTTCGCAAACAGCGATGTCGAGATCCTGTTGCATGGAAATCCACTCGCTCTGATGTGCCATAAGCACACCCTTGGCAAGTGGATTAAAATCAGCAGGAATTGAACGGACGCTTTCTGGCAACTCGTCCCAATCGACTAGCCGCTCGGTATCAGAAAGTGGTGCGGGAACCCCCATGGTTACATTCCCTTCAGGACTTGTTCGCGCCAGAAACTGGCTTCTTCGGCATTGAGTCCCCGTGCAACAGCAGCCGCATCGATACGGTCTGCGGCTTCCTGCAGAGCTGCCCGACGGACTTCTACCTCCGCCGCCCATTTCTTCTGCACAACACTCGCACGGCCTAGCTCGGCCACAGCCTTGGCCACCTTGGGGAGATCGATCTTGCCGTCCTCACTCATCAGCAGCTTGAACAGATGTTCCTGCACCAAGCGCATCAATGCTTCGTTGACAGACCCTTCATCATCTGGAGCGGCTGTCACAATGGCTTTGGCCTGTTCACTGGCCATTTTTAAAGCGGATAGGCGTTCCTCGAAGCCTTGGCCATAGCTATGCAGAGCAGACTTGCCAATGCTGTAACCGCGCTCGGCCAGCTCGGTAGAAAGCAGTTCGTAGCCTGAGAAGTTATTCTCGACCAACGCTTGATCGAGCCAAGCTTTGACTTCACTAGGTAAAGCGGTGACCTTGCTGCGCGGCGGCATATCAAGTGCTCCAATACTTTTCCGGGCGGGCAATACCGGGGCGGCAATCCACGGTGTACTCGGCAATATCGACGCCGTAATGAGTCAGGCCGCACACCCAGTGGCCGCTCGGCTGCTTGTTCAGCGTGACCAGGCTGCGGTCAGCCATGTAGTCCAGCTCGCGGCGTAATTCCAATAGCGTGCAATCTGGATAAATACCCTGAATCGTCGACAGCACTACGGCTTCGTGCGGATCGACTGGGCGGGATGTATTGAGGGTGAGCAGCAAATACCAGCGAAGCGACTCGCGGCGCGCCTTGGCGGGGTCAATCATGTCGCACTCCTTTGAGCAAAATGTTCTCAAACTTCAGGGCCAATCCATCAAGCTTGGCCTCGATCACCGATTGCCCGCGCACCCAGTCCTCGCGGCGCACGTACTCCAGCGGCAGCTCAGCCTGAAAGCGCATAAAGTTGCGCTCCAACTGGGCCAGTGATTCCGCGTCCTTATCCTGACGCTTGAGCACTTTTTCGAAGCTTTCCTCCCAATGTTTGGTCGCGGCTTTACGGGCCTGATCTTGGGCGGTGAAGCGCTGATCTAAGCGTTTTTCAAACTGAGCGAGCAGCAATTTGACCAACCCAAACACAAGGCCGGTAAAGATCGAAAGCAGGGAAATTGCCCACCCGATCACTTCTGTGAGGTCAAGCGGCAAAGGCATCACGGGGTTCCTTGTACGACGTCGATTAGAGCGTCCAACTGAGCCGCTGTGCTTTTGCACTGTTCGGCATAGCGGACGTGGTGGGCCAAGAGAGCGGTCGAGCCGATGCCTGAATCGAGTTGCTCAATGGCTCGGCTTTCGGCGCTTTGCGTAACAGCTCCGCTGGAATCGACGGGGCTGGGCAGGATGGCTCCAGTCGCTTGGTCGTAGACCCGCACCCAGCCACGAGTGAGCACACAAGCAGGCAAAGGCTCCGGCTCAGCATCGAGCGCCTTGCGATAGAGGTCGTTAACACGGGCTATCTCCCCAATGAGTTGGTCGGTGGTTTTACGATACGTGCGGCGCTGGTTGGCAAGATCTACGGTCAATTTGTCGTTTTGGGCTTGCACTTGTTGCAGGCGTTTTGCGGCATCTTTGGCACTGGCCTCGGCAGTCTTGGCGCGCTCCAGTTCCTGCGCTTGGTGATCACCGCGCAGTTTTTCCAGTGCAAGCGCGCCCTCGGCCTTGGCTTGACTGAAACCATCGTCGAATGCTGCCGACTCCAAATAGTTGACCCACACGACGAAGCTCAATAGCAGCGCCAGAGGGAAAAACGGGCGTAGGTAGTCAATCCACTTCATTGGGGCAGCCCTCTTTTGCAGAGTTGAACCTCGGTTAAGCGGCGCCTATGCAGGCCGCGCACAAAACGTTTGCCGCCCTGACCGTCAGATACATAGGCCCAAACAGGCTTGCCGTTGTTGCCCCATGCCAGAGCGTCACAACCTTCTGCCACCCGTCCCGTATTGATCAGACCGACCGCCCGGCTCGCACAGGTATTAGGGTTCCCAACGTTGTGGCCATGGCTGCTCAGGGCGTCGAATGTGTTCTGGGTAATACTGGGGTTGCTGATGCAGTCAGCGAGCTTGAGTTGGCCCTTGCTGACCACAAGCTGCTCGACCTCAGCGCAGCGTTCGTCCGACCAGTAGTCGCCGATCACAACGGGGTAAGGGCTTGTGTAATTGGTGATGCCTTTACAAACCGTCGGCATATTTGCAGCCAGTTTGTCCGGGTAAACCGTGCTCTGGCCTTCACCCTCCCAAGTGCCTAGAAAGGTCATTAGACCCGCGCTGGCAAGTACCAGCGTGCCACCTGCAATGCGCGCTCTCAGGCTCATGCCGCCCCCTTGCCGATAGCCGCACGGAGTTTGGCCAAGTGTGCATTGCCTACTTCGGGCGCCGAGCGACGGTAGTCGATGGGCTGGGGCTGATCTTCACGGCGCGGAGCAGCTGGGGGCTTCTGCTGAGAAAGTTGGGCGCGACCAGAACGGTGTTGGCGGTAGGCAACAACCTTGTTGAAAGCCGTTTTGACGTGCTCTTCGACCAAGCTGCGCCACTCTTGTGGGCAGCGCTCCATCAACAGCTTGCGCCGGTCGAGCGAAGGCTCGGCCAGAATGGCCGCCGCATAGTCTCGGGGAGTTGTGGGCTGGTTGGAAGACATGCTGTCAGGCTCCAATGATCTTGAGCACTGACGATACTGAGTGAGGAGGTACGGCTGGGATTAAAGCCCTTTTATGAAAAAGGCCCACCATTTGGCGGGCCTTCGAAAATCAGGGGGCAATCTATTCAACGCCGGATACCGGCTCATGTAAAGCACCGATCCGCCTAGAATAGCGAAGGCTGCGAGCGTTTGCGGTGCAGCGCCCGTTGCTCAGCCAGAATCGAATACACCCGCGTGACGGTCAGGTCGTAGTCCGAGGCCAACGTCTCAACGGTGTTCTGCCCGCCGTGGCGCTGCCAGATATCGCGGTCACGCAGAGCACGATCCAGCGCATCACCTTTGGGGACGTATATCAATCGACCACCGGCAAGGCGCGAAAGTGCCCGCACGGTTACAAGTGCGCGCTTACGTGCTGTGGCCTCATCATCGCCCGCACGACGGTGAGCGGCTTCAATCACCTCGACCATATCGGCCAAGGCTTGCGGCCACTTGGAGCGGATTTCGGGATCTTGCATGTGCTCCAGGGCATCGGTCGGCATCTCATCGCCGAACAGGTCACTATGGCTCATACCGTTCTCCCATTGCGTTTCGCGTTATAGGTCAAGGCGGCGACCAAACGGCGTAACTGGTCGGAGTCGCACCACTCAACGCGTTCAACCTTGAACATGCGTTTCGCCATTGCATCGGCATACGCCCAGGGGCGATCGGCATCGGCCAACTGCGCTTCTATCTTGCCTATCAGTGCTTTTCGATCCACCGCTGGCTTGGGCGCAGCGCGACCCGATCGCTTCGCCGCAGTAGGCTTGAACCCCAAGCGCTCAAACTCAGCCAGCACGGCGCCAATCTGGCGCGGATTCAACTCTTTGGCTGACCGCACGCCAGCCACTCGCGCAAGCAAGGCACGATAAGTTTCATCATCAAGACCCAACTGTGACTTGGCGATGTGAATTTTAGCCAGGCTACTCATACAGGACTCCTCAGGTTCATAGCTTTTCGGAATGCTGTAGGGCTGCGCCGGGCAATACTCGCCACATGGCGAATTGCCCGCGTTACGGCTTCGTCTTGTTCTTCGAATCCACCTGCTAGAGTGATGCATTCGATATCGGCCGCTATTCCAGCGCCTATCTTGATCTTGAATTTACGTTCGCCAATGACTTCACGGCGCTTACGTTCACGCGCACGACGCCGTGCTGACCGCTCACGGGCCAGGCGTCTTTTGCGCTCTGTTTTTGTTTCAGTTGTCATATTGGCTGCTCATCAGTACCGGGCAACCACACCCGGCAGACCACGCCCTGGTGGGCGTAGTTTCGCTTAGTGAAGTGCCAGAGTTTCTTCGCCCTTAACACCATGGTTCAGGCGAACATCACTCGCGGCGGCAATGCCGTGCATGGCGTCTTTGACATTGCGCTGGGTCAAGCCCTTGCTGCTGTTGCGCTCGGTTGCTTTTCCTGTCTCAAGCTCGGGATGGTTCTTGGCGATGTATGCATTTACTGCTGCGGATGGCTCACCGCCCGCAAACTCAATTACCTTTTTGTGTACTGTGTATGCCCATGCATCACAAAACACATCCGCACGCTTGGTTTTGGTCGCAGCCTTGCAGCGGGTTAAGTTGGCCGCAATGTAGTCACGTCGTGCCTGGCGCACTTGGCGCAGTAGCAGGGTCATGGTGTAGCTGGCTACCTCGGCCATCTCACCGATAAAGCGGTATTCGCCAACGCCTGCCATGAATAGGAAGCTGCAGCTATATGCACGGCTAACGATGGCAGCGAGCTTTACTTCCCATGCAACCGGACGATTCTTTGCACCGCTGCGGGTAGCGCATTCCTGCACCTCGGATGCCAACACATCGTCTTCTTCAAGCTGGAATTTCTCCATCAAGGCGCGGGCCTGACGCATTGCAGCAGCTGCCTCATGGGGATTACTGCTTGCGGCCATACGCAAACATTTCTTGATCTTCTCTAACGCTTTCTTGTGATCCATATCGTCCTCGGCTGCTCATCAGTACCCAGCAACCACGCTGGGCAGACCAACCCGGCAAGCCGGGCTGGTTTCGCTTAGATTTCGTTGATGGTTTCTTCCAGCACCTTGCTGACAGTCAGTTTCACTGTCGTCTTGGCCGGGATATCAATCGGTGCTCCGGTGGCAGGATTACGACCAGTACGGGCAACGCGCTGGATTGTCTTGAGCTTGCCAATGCCCGGCAAAGGCAGCTCACCACCGGCCTTGATGGTGCGAGCAGCAACCACCGAGTAGCGCATCAACACAGCATCTACTTGGGTTTTACTAATGGGAGTACCCGAGGCACCAAGCTCTTGAGTGATGGTGTCGATGAGGGCTTGTTTAGTCAGATTCATGGTATTGCTCCGTTTTAATGCAGGGTGGGTTTTGAATCGGTTGTAGGGTCTTGCGCGGCGTTACTGCGTTCTGCCTCGCACTTAGGGCACGGACAGTTGCCGTGTTTGGAGGCCGCACGAGCAGCGCTGATAACGACATCGGGCACCAAGCGCATCAACGCCTTGGCCACGAAAAAAGCGGTGGTCTTATCTTGTCGAGCGCCTTCCATGCCCACGCTTACTGCGCCGGATTCGTCCGAAATAGTGATGGTGTATTTGCCCATTGGGGCCTCCTAACGCTGGCGTTTAAAGATGATGTGGAAGTCACGCGCCACCTGACGCGCATGTTTTTCTGTGATCCCGATAATGTCTGCGGCCGTGCTAGGTGATGCGCCCAGAGCAGCCTGGGCCATCAAACGGGCGGCGATCTGCTGCGCAGTAAGCTCGGCGCGTGGTGTTTTAGGTTCGACGATACGACCCTCTACCCGGAGCGGTTGAAGCACCTCGGCCATCACTGGCGGCTTGACCGACACAGCAGAAGGTTTCGGCATAGGTTTGGCCTGTACTTGTTCGGTCTCAGGTTTGACGAACAGGTGCGAATAGACTGGCGTCGAAGCTGGATTAATAACGAACGGCAGCAGCTCGTCGCGCATCTGGTGACCGACTTGCTTTACTTTTCCACCCTTGGCCAGAAACGCCTCGGTGGCCAGCTCAAGCCGCAGGCGCTCGGCGTCTTGCTCGGTCGAGTGCAGCGGCAGCGGGTCGTTGCGGGTATCGTGATAGCGTTGCATATCACGCCTCCGGTAGCGCAATAGATGCGATATCAAGGCTTACCGGACGGTATTGGTCGGTATCTCCAATACGCTCATAGATACGCAGGTACTCTTTCGAGCTGGTCACCTGGCACGCCTCTCCGATGGCTGTCATCGCTCGCTGCCAGCGTTCGTCTGCAATTTCCAAACGGCGCAGGGCCAAGACGCGAGCGGTACGGATTTCACCTTTGGTGTCAGTACGGAACGCATCATTTACCAGGGTGACGACCTCTGGCCTGGCGCCCTCGATCCACTCGGCCAGGCATTCGTCGATCAGTGAGCGAGCAGCCTGCAGGCGTTCGTCAAAGCTAATGCTGTCTTGCACGGCAATCTGCAGCTTGTACCGGCCGTCAAAACTCAACAGGGTTACATTGCCCTTTTTGCCGCCGACCTTGGCTCCGTACTCTTCAAAGCTCATTTCAATAAAGGCACGCACATCGCCAAAAGCAGCGGCCTTAAAGTCAGCTAACTGACTATTCAACTTACTGGCACGGCCAACCAACTGCTGCACAAGGCGATCGCGCTCCCAGTCTATGGGCTTGATCATGGCTTCGTGTACGAGGCGACCTTGGGCATCGGAGCGGTAACCCGCTGGAACTTGTATTTGTGTATTCATGGCGATTACTCAGTGGGTAATTTGATCGGCGTACTCGGCCGGACGGTGGTGGCTGATCGGCTCGCGCCATTCCAAGGTCACGCCGTGGAACTGCGCGGTGTAGAGAGTGCTGCCAGCCGTTGGCATACGGGTCAGGCCTACAACCTTGCGTTGCACCACAAGGCGGCGACCGTGCTCGTGATCGATCACCAAGCGGTTACCACCAAGGTCGATGCAGCGCAGGCGGATCTGCTGCGCCTGTAAGTCTCGGCATACCTGGTTAAAGTTGGCGACCATTGCGCGGTGCGATGGGGTCAACACGTTGAACGGGCGTTCAATGGACGCGTGCATGGGGAGTCTCCTTTGTCGCGCAGTTGGGGTTGTTCGGGCAGCGCTGACAGGCAAGCCAGCACTGCATAGCCATCGGGTTATGGGTTGGGGCTTGGCGTTCGCGGTAGCTTTGGCACTGCGGTGCGGTGACCGTCTCACCGATGGCCACGCACTCAATTTGGCTGAGTGCGTCAAGCACCCGGCGCTCTACTGCTGCGGTGCTGGGCGATGGATAACGGTTGGCCAGCGCTAGGGTTACGGCGCTGCGGCTCATACCAATGCGCTCACCGGCCAACGTGCGGTTGCTTTGCTCAACCTCACGGGCCAGCAGGTTGATCCAAAGCGGCGGCTGATCACCCCAGCCAGATACATCAACACGGGCTGCCTGACTCATTGATCGACCTCCGCTGACTGGCTATAAACAACCGCACCAAGGTTCGGATCAAACACTTGGCCTATGCGCTGAATCATTGGCGGGCGCGGGCCGGTGTATTTACCTGGTACAAGTCGATAACGAGCCAAGCGCCCCGGTTTACCTTTACTTACCTCTTGTACGTAGCCCGCACGGTGCAGCCATTTTAGGTAGGAGCGCGCAGTCCAGCGGGCGGTACTGACGACGACAGAGGCTTGCTGCGCCAGTTCGTCGGCGTCAACCTCGCCAAGAATGCGCAGGGTGCGCCACATGGCCTCGGTGCCTTTACCAGCGGTAATGGGCTTACCTTTGCGGGTGATGCTTGGCGCTTCGGCACCTACGTCTTTAATCAGACGCAGCTCTTGCGTCTCGAACTGCCCGCCGCTGAGTACCTCTACATATTTGCCGTTGATCAGGGCTTGCAGGTAACTGCGCACGGTTTCGTCATGGCAGTTGGCATGGCGAGCAACAACGTAGGCGCTGAAGCCCTGCGCGTTGGCCCGGATCGCTTCCCAGATACGCTGGCGGTTACCTTTTCCGCCCTGCATTTCAAGGTGGATCTGCTTGCGACCTGCAGCCATTAGCGGTCCCTCCGTACTGGGGCCTGGCCTGTGAACCAGCCGCGATTACCCCAAGTAGCCAAATCGATGGCATCCAGACACAGGGCCTGAGACTCACTGTGTACTCGGTGAAGGTTCACGGCGATGCGACGCAGACAGCCACGGGTTGCCTTGCGCAAGTCATCGAGCAAATCATCTGCCATGTGTTGGCTTGGGTAGACGCTGCGTGCCAACTGCTGCACATCATCCAGAGTGGCTGGCTGTGCTGGCACCCACTCAAGCACCCGGTTATGCAAACGTTCCAGCTTGCCCAAAGTGCTCGGCACACGCTCTTCACCGATCAATATGATGGTGCCCAGACTGGCGTTGTAGAGATCGGTCAATATATTGGCCACGCTCTTATCCAGTAGGTACTGCACGTCATCAACGATTAGCGGGCGGCCGCTAAGGCTGAGTTGCTCGGCAACCTGATCAACCATCTCTGACAAAGTACGAGCTGGAGTAATGGCCATCTCACGCAAGATGGCGAGCAGGAAAGCTTTTTTGCTCCAAGTGTCGCGGCATTCCACGTAGTAGGCGCGGTGCTGGTTGGCCGTGTGGGCTGCTGATACAGATTTACCCAAGCCGCTCGGCCCGTACATGACCACCAAACCGGGCAGGCCAATGGGGCGTTGCAATGCGCGGTCAACCGCTGCAGAGAGCAGACCGATATTGGTCAGGGGGACGATTTTAGAAACACTCATTGTTGTAGCTCCCAAGGTCAAGCGCGGGCCTGTTGTTCGCCCACGAAGTCATACATGCGTTTAATCGAGACATAGCTAGGGTGAGCCGGATAGCGGTCATGCCAGCGTGCTTCGTCATCAGAGAGGGATTCACCAGCCTGCAGGCGGGCATCAAGTTTCTGCCACAAGCGGTAACGGGCCATGTCATCACCAGGAACTTCGAAGGCTGGCGCGGCCTGGACTAATCGAGCGGTGAACTGTTGAGCTTCAAGCAGGCGATCTTGGTACACGGCATCGTCGGATGTTGGCCGCTCAACCACACGAACCTCGACCTCTTTACCTGTGAGCGTTTCGCCTTTGGTTCCGAGTCGGGCCAATTGGCCTTTAACGCGCTTGTCTTCGTCCCTCTCCAAGCGAGAGAAGACTTTTCGAGCATTGCCATCCAGCTTGGCTTCGCCAACGTGCTCACCCTCTAAAGTGAAGATGCCCACTTGCTTAGCGTCCCGATAATCCCAAGCAACCTTCACCTGTTCGCCGTGCAGTGCCACGAGTTCTTCTAGGTAGTAAATCCCGCCGTTAATGCGCACCTCACCACGATTGGTGCGTCGTACATCCTGCGGCCGGGTTAGCGACGTAGTGATGTCGAACGATGCCATTAGCGGTTCAAAGCCTTCGGCCAGCGCTCCCGCCCAAGCTTCGTTTGGAGTTTGGTGGCGTAATTTTCCTGTCTCCGGGTCACGTGCTTTCGGCAAGCTGCGATGTGGCGTGTCGTTGTATGCATCCAGCGCGCCTGCCAAGCGTGTCCAGAACTCAAATAGGGTCGGGATTTCTTTTGGCTGTTCGCCTGCTTTTAGGGCCTTACGCGTGATCCTGTGCACCCGTGTGCCCGAATGTTTGTCCATGTCTGCGCCGATATAGCTATCGAATTCTTTCGCCAGACGTACCAAAACAGATCGGTGTGAACGCTCGATAATGCCGCGAGCCTGTGAGTTATAAGGCAATGCATTGGTCATGGAGCCACCGAGGCGATCAATCACCTCGCGCACTTGGGCGTTGTCGAAACCAGATCCGTTATCGACATAGAACTCGCGGAACATGCCGCACCGGGAAATACCGCTGCACAACATGTCCAGCGTGGCCAGCGCTGACTCTGCCAAGTTGATGGCGTACCCAACGATGCGGCGAGTACGCCAGTCCAGGCATGTGGTGACCTCTGGCCTGAATGGCTTATTCGTCCGGGGGTCGAGTACTTCCGCGTCAAAGGCGTGACCGTCGGCCACCCACACATCGTTCGGCCACAGGTGGTCGCTGCTAAGGCGATTAAACCCTTTCAATGACTTCAATTCCTGCGGGCTCATACGGCCAACTTCGCGGGCCTCGGGGCTCAGCTTGGCAAGAAACCGACGCACCGCGTGAATGCTTGGGCAGCCCGGATATTCAGCACTGAATGCAGAGTAAGCCGCTTCTGCGCTTGGCTTTTGTGGGCGCTGGTAATGCCTGAGAAAGACAGGAGCCCAAGCGGGCATGCTCATGTCTGGCTTGCGGCGGGCCGGGGCCAGTGCAATTTCACCGTGCTTGCGAAAGTCCGACAGCCAGCGCTTGAGGGTGCGCTCGCTTAAGCTTCGGTCAGCAGTTTTACGATCATTGGCCCGCTCAACCTTATCGGTCAGATACGGGCTTAATTTTCCGTCACGTGCCAGGCCGACAAGAGTGATGATCGCCCGTTGTTGGCTGACCATTTGACTCATGCGCTCAAGTTCGCGAACGATCGAAACTCTTGCCCCCATCACCGAGCGCTGATCATCATTTAAGCGTGACGCGGAAATCGCATCACGCTTAGGCTCATTTAACGAATGAGTTACAACTTGAGTTTCGGCTTGACTGGGTTCTTCTTGCTGTACTAAACGGGCCAGTAGCCCTGTTTGTGTCTCAGCTGGCAGCACAGCAAAGTTATATTCGAGAGCTTTAGAGCCTATGCGCCGCTGGCCTTCCCAGGCTTCACGATCAGCCATCAACCTGACATTGCGATCAGTAGTCGGCATTCCGGGCAATCCTGCCAGCTCTTTAGCGGTGAACCACTTGTGCATGGTCGCCAGCTTTCTCATTGCTGCACACCCATCTGCCGTTTTAGTTCACGTGCCTTACGCGCCGATTCGTCGCGGGTGCGTTCTAAGCGACCCAACTCGGCAAGCAGCGCATCACGTCCATAGGCAACCCGGCCACCGCGCAAGCCAACCAGCCAATTGGTCAACAGGTGACTGGCGCACACCTCCTCAAGCAACGGCACTCTATATAAAGGAAGGTTGTGATCAGTCCGAGCGGGACTCGACCATGCGTCAAGCATGGCCTTACTCACGTCGTCACCCGAAAGGCGTGACATCCGTGCGGCCACTTCATAACGATCGTGCTCACTGCTTTTAAGCAGCTCACCGACCAGCTCGCTGATCTGCACTGAGTAGTTGCCTTGACCAGGAGCGGCCAACGTCGGCTGAGGAACTTCGAATAAATCGAAGGTTTTATCGTCTTTTCCGTGACGCATGTTCACACCTCCGCGCTGGCTATACGGTGCGAAACAGGAGAGTAACGGTTATCCTTGTCAGTGCTACGCTGTAAGGATTCCGCACGATTCGGACGCTGCCGCAGGGGGGTGTCGTCGTTGCTCCAACGCTCTGGCCACAATTGCATTGGGAACACGCCCAACTTTTTGGCAATAGCGCGTTCTATACGTGGGTACGGCGCGTGCTTCACTGCGCGAATAGCTCGGTCGGTAATACCGAGTTGGCGAGCCAGTTCGGCTGGCGAACAACCATGGATACGTAATTGGTACTTGATCCATTCCCAGCGCTGAGCTGGGTCTTTTGGCATTTCGGTGATGTTCATCGGTAACAACCATCTTGGCGGGTGGTTTTTTTAGGCTGTCTAACTGCCTGTTACGGATAAACATACGCTTAAAAAAATGTATGTCAAACAGAAAAAAGCGTATCCGATTCAATTTTATGAACTACTTGCTCGTATAAAAGAGCGGGGCTATATAAATCAATGACTTACATAGAATCGGACGAATCGGATGATCCTACTGCCAAACATCCGATTCCCCTTGGTGGAATCGGATGCTTCAAAGACAGGCTTAAAGAGATCATGTCCGGAGCTGGTGCGCGCGGATTTGCGCGGGCTAGCGGACTTTCTGAGGGGGCTATACGCAGTTATCTGAGTGGCGAGACGTTTCCAACTCTTGACCGCCTTGCTCAGATAGCCCAAGCAAACAACGTCGATCCAATGTGGCTAGCGTTTGGCGTCACCTCGATTATCGAAGACGACATATATGCCTATGTCCCCTTATACGATGCCCGTTGTAGTGCCGGTGATGGGGCCTGGAATGATCGCTGCAAGGTTTTGGTGCAGTTAGGATTTACCCGCTACAGCTTACGGAAAAAGGGCCTCTCTCCAAGCGACCTAGCGTGCTTGCGCGTGGATGGAGACTCAATGACGGGCCTGCTTGAAGATGGCGACACGGTGATGATCGACCAGAGCCGCAACACCCTAGAGGGTGAGGGTGTCTATGTTGTGCTTCTCGATGATCATCTCTATGCCAAGCGCCTGCAGCGCCAGTTCGACGGCTCAGTTCTGATCATCAGCCACAACAAGGAGTACCAACCCATGACAGTTCCCAAGGATCGCCTGGCCGAGCTACAAATTGTCGGTCGCGTAGTCTGGGCTGGCGGCTGGGTATAAGTGCCAAAGAGCCCGCAAAAAGCGGGCTCTTCATGAAATTCGTGTTTGCAAGTCTTTGGCACAACTTGCTAGCGATCCTCGCGATACAAGCCCCGCGATCCGGGGTCTTCCGTTTTCCCCCGGTTTCTTCCGGCCCACTTCCCCCTGTGCCAATACTCCCGTTAACTCACAGCTATTGCACAGCCCGCCGCAACCCTTCACTTTCGCGCCAAATGCCCCTGCCAGCAGAATGCCAAGCCTGTTCTGCTTCCGCCTGCGATGGCGCAAAACCTGTCCCAAAAGCCTGCCAGCGCTGATGACAAAGTTGTTTCAAGGCGTTATAAAGCCCCGCTACGCGCCCCAAGGAAGTGGCGCAACCGCATGTAACCTGGAGCTTTTATGGCCGATCAGACCCTCTTTCACGCCAAGTGGAGTATCCGCAGGCTGTTGCTGTGCAACCTTATAGCCTTAGGGCTTCTTGGCGTCTGGGTCTGGCCGACCGGCCAGGCACTGTTCAACCAGTTTGATACCTGGTTTTTTCATCTTCTTAATCGTCCGCTTGGACACAATGTGGTGTGGCTGCATATCTGGACGGTCGCCAGCCTGCGGCCTTTCGATGTGTTGGTCGGCTTGATCCTGCTGGCGCTGCTGATCAAGGGAGACTGGGTGCTCAAGGCTGCGCAGGTGCGGGCAGCGATGTTTGGATTTGTTTCGATCCTGATCCTGTTGTTGATTATCCGCACGCTGTTTTCCAAATGGCTTGACCATTCCGGCCTTCAGCATGACAGCCCCTCCATGGTGCTTGAAGGCGCAGTGCATTTGAGTGACATTTTTCCGACTCTGGAAAAAACCTGGGAACTCAAGGATCGCTCCAGCCAGAGCTTTCCGGGCGACCATGCTTCGGTGCTGCTCATTTGGGCAATGTTCTTGTCAGTGTTCAGCCGCACACTGCTGCAGCGTGTGTTGATCTGGGGACTGGCACTGCTGTTTATGCTGCCACGGTTGGTCGCAGGAGCTCACTGGGGCCAGGACGATTACATCGGCGGCCTGTTAATCGCATTTCTCGCCCTGGGCTGGGGCTATTACACGCCATTTGCAGCCATTGCCAGCAGCCTGTGGCTTAAAGCCACCGCGCCCATTTTCCGCTTGCTTGCGAAAATACCAGTCATCAACCGCATGAGCCTGGTGCGCGAGGCGTAACAGGCTTGTCCATATCCAGCCCAGGCCCGATCGAGTATTTCGTGTAGGGACTTACAACAAGCCCCGGTCATTGGCTGCAAAACCGTACTGATTTCCCTCCCGCAGACTAAAGCGACTGCCTCGCCGCTGCGGGGTCTATGTACTGGAAATCCAAGGGTCTTTCCACCGAGTGAAAGGCCTAGTCCAGGCCTGTTCCTGGGTAAGTTGTTATTACGCCCCGCCCCTGTCCTCTGCCTATTACTTGCTAGTCCCTACCGATCATCCTCCACGGCCCAATGTGAGCAGTCACCACTATTGGCGACGAATGCTGCACGAAAGACACAGCTAACCTGAGCCCTCTTCCGGCTCTAAACCGGCAGCCTAGACGTCGTGTATGGGTAGTTTTTTGGCGAAAGGAGTACCCCTGCTCAAACCATGGGGTGGGTATTTTGAAAGTTGACTTGCATAAGCTGGCAACGAACAAAAACAAGGTAATCCATGACAAGCCATGAACAGATAACAGGCGCACGACTTGTAGACATCGCGACCTTGAAGAAGGTAATCGCAGCCTCTGCAATCGGGAACTTTGTCGAGTGGTTCGACTTCGCGGTCTATGGATTTCTCGCTGTTACTATCGCCAGTCTCTTCTTTCCTGCCGGCAACGCAGCATTAGCATTACTGCAAACATTTGCTGTCTTTGCGGTGTCCTTTGCACTACGCCCGCTCGGTGGCATTTTCTTCGGAACCCTTGGCGACAAGATCGGCAGAAAGCGTGTTTTAGCAATTACAGTTCTTATGATGGCTGGCGCAACAGCGATGATAGGCCTATTACCCACCTATGCCGCCATAGGCATATATGCGCCAGTGCTTTTGGCACTCGCAAGGTGTGCGCAAGGCTTCTCCGCAGGTGGTGAGTATGCAGGTGCATGCGCCTATGTAATAGAACATGCGCCAGTGGAGCAAAAGCCCAGGTACGGGAGTTTTATTCCGGTCTCTACCTTCATTGCGTTCGCCTTGGCTGCAGCATTGGTTTATGGCCTTAATTTTTTCGTATCTGAAGCCGACATGAGCCAGTGGGGATGGCGTATCCCGTTCCTGGTCGCAGCGCCACTAGGCCTAATTGGTTTATACATGCGCTTGCATCTAGATGAATCCCCAGCGTTTAAAGCATTAAAATCACAGCCTGTAGCAGAGCATTCACCATTAAAAGACACCTTTAAAAACCATTGGCAGAGCATTACTTGCCTAATGGCTTTTATTTCCGCTACCGCGCTTTCTTTCTATATGTTCACAACCTACTTAAGCACTTACATGCAAGTTGTAGGGGGTGCTAGTCGATCAACCGCATTGCTCGCGGTATTTTCTGCCCTTATCTTTGCTGCTTGCCTGTGCCCGTTTGTTGGTCGGTACTCGGATTATGTCGGGCGCAGAAAAACGATCATGACCGCCTGTGTTTGCCTTATCGGCTCGGTGTATCCGGCGTTTGCAATGGCGGCTTCTGGACAGTTGGTTTACTTGATCCTAGGGGCTTCGCTGCTTGCAATCGGGGCGGTGATATGCGGCGTGGTCACAGCGGTTCTCTTATCCGAACAATTTCCAACCCAAGTCAGATATACCGCATCAGCCTTCACATACAACATGGCCTACACGGTGTTCGGTGGAACGGCGCCCCTGGTTGCCACATGGCTGATTGCAGAGACGGGCAACCAAATGGCGCCTGCCTATTATTTAATCGTTATTGCTCTGCTCGCCCTTATCGGTGGCCTCGCGCTGCCTGAGACCTCAAAAAAACCACTCAATTAATGGTCCAGCACAGGTTGCGCATCTGTGTATGCGTCTCACTGGGACTTAAGCCCTGTACCTTGGCGTTAGCTACCCATGCACCGCTGCAGGACGACATTGCCCCTGTCGACCCGGGAAGGTTTCGAGCAAGGGGAACAAGCCCGTTGATAAAGCGCAGATGCCAAGGCAGGCTCTTTGCGGCGTGACGGATCTCCCCGCGCATCTGATCACAAGCCAAGCCCGACTCGCCTAGGCAAAAACACCACACCAGGGTTTATTACCGAAACTCGACAAACCAACATTTGTCGAGCACCTGGCTTTTTCTGTGCAGCGAAAAATATCCGTTACAAAGCGGAAAAGTGGGGATAAGGTGCCTGTCAGTGACAAATAGCATTAGCTGTTGAGGGCGAGCGTAGGTGGGCGTGCGCCTTTACGCCAGGGCGACTCAAACCTACCGACTGCTGGAGTGATTGCACTGCTATTTTCGTAGGCGGTACAGATCAATATGATTATCCGCACCATCAATACCGCTCCGACCAAGCTGTACAGCAATTATTGAGTAGCAAAATAATGAGATCGTCGTTCGAGAGCGTCCTGAAAGATAAAAACCGTTTGCACCTCAACGGCTTGATCGATGACGCTCGGGAGAAGGCGGTACAACGCGTTGCATTTTTGTTGCTCGATCATTTCTCGATGATGGCGTTTACCGGTGCGGTGGATGCGCTCGTCACGGCTAACCTGATGAGTACGGCTCCACTTTATGAAATATTGGTGGTCGGGAGTAAAGACCTGGTCGTCAGCGACCTTGGTATCTCGATCTCAGTAGATTGCAGCTTAGGTGACTTGGATGAACGTCAACAAAGCCTCATCCTGGTCTGCGGTGGATTTCGTGTTGCATTACAGGCACAACAGGGTATCAGGACCAAGTTACGCTCAGCCGATTCTGCCGGGGTAACGCTTGGCGGCCTTTGGAATGGGTCGTATTTTATTGCTGAGGCAGGCCTCCTGGATGGATACGACTGCGCCTTTCATCCCGACGGCCGGGCCATGATGGCTGAGCTTTTCCCTAAAGTTCAGCTTTCAAAACACTCATTGGTGTTGGATCGCAACAGGATAGGCTGCGCAGGCGCTAACAGCTCATTGGACATGATGCTCGAATTCGTCAAGCTTGAGCATGGCGACAGCTTAGTCCATGCAATAGAGGAAGTACTCAGCTGCGATAAGACCAAAGAAACCCTGGATATTTCGGCACTGACGCTAGACAACAACCTGACCTTGCCACAACCGCTCAAACTGGCTCTGGAGTTGATGCACAATAATATTGAAGAGCCCCTGACGATTGATGAAATCGTCGCTCATGTGAGTATGTCCAGACGTCAACTTGAGCGCCTGTTCTGTCGCCATGTCAATGTTACGCCACCCCGCTATTACCTTGAGCTGCGCTTAACCCATGCTCGCCAGTTGCTCCAGCAAACCAACAGGTCGCTCGCCGATATCGCAGTGGCAAGCGGATTTATCAGCATTTCTCATTTCCGCCGATGCTTCCGCGAGTTTTTCGATATTTCCCCAGGGCGTTTTCGCACGGGTGTGCACAAGACACGGGGCACATAGGCGGGACGTGCCTAATGCGCGATCAGCATCCATAGCCCCATGCCGACCATCATCAGGTTCTCGGTCAGGGATATAAACCCCAGCGGGACATTGCTGTCACCACCGACACAGGCACACTTGAGCTCGCGCTTTTCAACATAAACCGCCTTGAACACGGAATAGGCGCCGATAGTGCCGATAAAGAGTGCCAAGGGAGCAGACAGCCAAACCAGCGAGCCGCTGATCATCAGCACACCTGCAATCAGCTCTGCAAAGGGATACGCATAGGCATACCGAACCACCCGCTGCGCCAGCAAGTCATAGCCCAGAAACATGGTGGTAAAGCTCTCAAGGTCGCGTAGCTTGAGTGAAGCCAGCATGCACATGCTGAATGCCACGAACCACTCCACAGCCTGGAGCTTGAACAGGCTAGCAAAGGCCAGCCAGCTGGCAGCCAAAGCCATGAGCGCAGCCGTGACGAATACGGCGATAACTGGTTGGTAAGTCACCTCGTCCGGATCGCTAACCGGTTTGCCCAGCTGTCTTCTCAAGGCATCGAAACCGCCAATGCGCTCACCGTTGATAAAGATCTGCGGGGTGGTCTCGACCCCGTGTTTATCCATAAATGCATCGGTTGCTTGCCGCGTACGAAGCCAGTTGTCTTCGACTTCGAATCCTTCTCTCTTGAGTAGGTCAAGGGCTTTTAGCCCGAACGGACACAGGTGCTCATCCATGACCATTCGATAAATGGTTGCCTGTTTGTGGGGGTTACTCATGCCTGAATCTCCTTGCGCCTTGAAGCTTTCGCATGCATCGCGGCCTGATGGATGAGGCAAACACCTGTGCCAGCATGATGCTAAAAAGCCAGTGGGTGTATGAGATTCTGAGAATGGCCGCAGGCTAAAGTTCAGTGGTTAGTCGATTGCAGGGCCTGGCAATCGCCCAGCAACCACGGATGCTCTACAGCGTGGTTGACTGGCCGTTGCGATCCAGTTCAAACACCTTGCTCTGCATCAAACGCTGTTTAAGCCAGCGCTCGGCCTTGCCTCGGCGTAGCTGGCGCGGCCATACCAGATCGACACCTACCAACCAGTCGGTGTGCGGGTATGCAGCCAGTTGTAACTCGACCAATTCACCATTGTTCAATTCACGCAGGATAAGCTGGCGCGGCAAGGTGGCCCACCCTAATCCGGCGCGCACCATTTCCATCACCGCCATGTAGCTTTCGGCCTGCCACATTTGCGTGGAACGCAGGTATTCCGTACTTGGTAGTTTGTCGGCGTGGGCACTGAATGCCAGCCGACGATGGGCATGCAACTCGGCAAAGCTGACTTGCTTGTGCCGGGCCAGCGGGTGATTCCTATGAGTGACATGCACCATGATCAATTTGCCCAGCTGCATAAACTCAAGATCACGGGGATAGTCAGGTTGCGAAAATGCCACGCCAAGGGCGGCATCACCCTTGAGCAATATCTGGCGGACATCGCCATCCACAGGATGACGGACAATCAGGTCGACCGAAGGAAACTGTTGCTCGAACTCAACAAGAACCGGCATCACCGTGGTGTAAGGCACTTCAATGGCCAGCGTCAAGCAGGGTTCCACATCCTCGGCCATGCCGTCGGCGTGGCTTTCCAGCGCCAGGCAACGCTCGATCACGGCCTCAGCTTGCAACAGCATTTTCTGGCCAGCGGGAGTCAAGGTCGGAATTCGACTTGAACGATCAAACAAGGCGACGCCCAAATCGGTTTCCAGATTGGCTATTGCAGCACTCACGGTTGACTGGGTACGCCCCATTTTACGTGCAGCCGCAGAGAATGAACCCGCTTGCACTACGAGGCTGAAAACCTGTAGCTGATCCAGTGAAAAACGCATGGCATCGTCCAACTAACCCATCGGTAATAACGATGGTTATTCATTTGTTCCATCGAGATCAAGCGGGGAAGATCAACTTCGCCAGCACAGAGTCACTAATTGGTCGAAGAACCGATAGCGTGCCCGGCCCTTATAAAAATAAAGCTGCCCTCTTCAGGAGACACGCTAATGAAAGCCACACGAGTCCATCCGGTCGATGAGGTTCTGCCCATCCGCCAATTGTTCACCTTTGGTTTGCAGCATGTTCTGGTGATGTATGCCGGGGCTGTGGCCGTTCCACTGATTTTGGGTAGCGCATTGGGGCTGACCTCGGCCCAAGTAATATTGCTGATCAACGCCAACTTGCTGACCTCAGGCGTGGCGACCCTGATCCAGACAATCGGCTTCTGGAAATTTGGCGCCCGCCTGCCGCTGATCCAAGGCTGCTCATTTATTGCGCTGGCCCCTATGATCATGATTGGCAAGGAGTACGGCCTCAGCCAGATATTCGGCGCAGTTATCGCGGCTGGCGCGATCACCATTTTTCTTGCTCCAATCTTCAGCCGCCTGCTGCGCTTTTTCCCGCCGGTGGTGATTGGCAGCCTGATTACCATCATTGGCATCTCGCTGATGCCGGCCGCCGCCATCTGGCTGGGCGGTGGCAACCCTGCTGCCGAGGACTTTGGCGCGCCTGCCAACCTGTTGCTTGGCTTGGTGACGGTCGCCATTACCCTGGTTGTGTACGCCAAGTTTTCCGGGTTCGTCGGCAACCTGAGCGTGTTGATCGGCCTGATTCTGGGCAGCCTGGTTGCAGCGGCTTTCGGTATGACCAACTTTAACCGCGTGGGCGAGGCGGCCTGGTTCGAGCTGAGTCCACCCATGGCTTTCGGCGCGCCAGAATTCTCGCTGATGCCGATTCTGATCATGACCTTGGCAATGCTGGTGATCATGGCTGAAACCACCGGCAACTGCCTGGCCATCGGCAAGCTGACCGGCAAACCGACCACTCAGCGGACCTTGGCCAACGCCTTTCGCGCCGACGGCCTATCAACCATGCTTGGCGGCCTGTTCAATAGTTTTCCCTACAACGCCTTTACCCAAAATACCGGTTTGATCGCCCTGTCCAACGTCAAGAGTCGCTTCGTGGTCGCGGCGGCGGGCGCAATCATGGTGCTCATGGGCCTGTTCCCCAAGCTCGGCGCACTGATCGCCGCAGTACCGACTCCAGTGCTGGGCGGCTGCGCCATCGTGATGTTCGGCATGACCACGGTAGCCGGCATCCAGGAGCTTTCGCGGGTCAAGTTCGAGGGCACGCGCAACGCAATTATCGTGGCGGTATCCGTGAGTGTTGGCGTGCTGCCGATGTCATTCCCAGCCTTGTTCGAACATGCCGGTGGCACCCTGAAACTGATTTTGGAAAGCGGCATTTTCCTGGGTGCAATCACCGCGATTGTTCTCAATCTATTGCTCAACGGCAATCCGCACAGTGAGCACGAAGCAGTACTCGATACCCAACCCGAGCCAAGCAAGTAAGCCCAGCTTCCTCTTGCACCTGGCCAAGAGGAAGCCCCAACCATCACGACAGGAATCGCTATGACTAGCTCGACCAACCCCAATGTTTCCACGCTCGACCTGGACCTGCTGAGTCAATCGATCCAGCTTTCCGAAGAATCCAAGCAGCGTGGTCGTCATCCTTTCGCGGCTCTGGTCGCAGACCAGCATGGCAATGTCATTGCCCGAGCCGGTAACAATTCGATGCCGCCTGAAGGCGACCCGACCCAACACGCAGAGCTGGCTGCAGCGGCCATGGCGGCCAGGCTGCTGAGCCCTGATGAATTGGCCAAATGTACGTTGTACACCAGCGCCGAGCCCTGCTGCATGTGTTCCGGCGCCATCTATTGGACAGGTATCGGCCGAGTGGTATATGCCCTTTCCGAGCACGCATTACTGAGCCTGACCGGCGACCATCCGGAAAACCCGACTTTCTCCTTGCCGTGTCGTGAAGTCTTTGCCCGCGGCCAGCGCCAGGTTGAGGTATTGGGGCCGATGCTGGAAGAAGAAGCGGCCAAGCCACACCAGGGATTTTGGCAATGAATGCTGGCATCTCCATCCATGTGGTTGATGTCGCAACGGGCAAGGTCGCCGAAGGATTGACCGTAAGCGTCGAGCGTCTAAAAGACGGGAACCGGGAACTGACCTGCGCAGGCCAGATCGCTGCCAATGGCCTGTTCGCTGAGCTGGCGGATCACAGCGAAATGTTCGAGCCAGGCCAGTACGAGGTCTGTCTGGACGTAGCGGATTTCTACCGGGCGCAGGGCATCCAGCTACCGCAGGTGCCTTTTCTGGATGTGCTGGTCTATCGCTTCGGGCTGGACGATCCCCAGCAGCATTACCACTTGCCTTTTAAGCTCACGGCCTGGGGATTGTCTTGCTTTCGCGGTGGCGCTTGAACGCCTGTACTGGCTGAAATTCAATGGCTGATCATCCAGGGCCGCCCCGCAGGCTTGCCTTTCATGGCATGGGGGTTGGCCTTGGTTGGCGCCAGTGGCTTGTTCGGCGTGCAGCAACCACAGCCCTTTGGGTGCTTGCGGCTTTGCTTGTATTCATCAAGGGTTTGCGGGGCATTGGCGCTGCGTTCATTGGCCGCAATGGCGCGACGCTGAGTGCCGGGCATGGTTGCCAGGCCTGGCGCACTGAGAATCACCCGTTTGCTTATGGCTCCGCAGTATGGGCAATCACAGGGTTGATCACGCTCGGCCATGGGTCGCAACATGGTGAAATCGCCGCAACCGACGCAGTCATATTCATAAATTGGCATGCACGACTCCTGAATACTCAGTGTTCACCTCCCTGACAAGCCTGGCCGCCGTCCAAAGCGCCAGACCTGCCAGGGGGGAGAACTCGTTTGCCGGGTCGACACCGGCTTGTTGATCGATGGTTTAAAGATCCGGCGCAATTGGCAGATCGATGCTGCCGTCAAGGAACCTGGTCGGGCCGTTGGCGTTCGGGTTGATATCGAAGTCGAAGATTTCTGTCGGCAGCCACAGGGTGGCGCAGGCGTTTGGTACATCGACAATCCCACTGATATGCCCCTGCACCGGCGCCGAACCAAGCAGCGCATAACCTTGCGCAGGTGAATAACCGAACTTGGTCAGGTAGTTGATGGCATTCAAGCACGCCTGCTTGTAGGCGATGTTGACGTCGAGGTAGTGCTGCTTGCCTTCTTCATCAACCGAGATGCCTTCGAAAATCAGGTAGTTGTTGTAGTTCGGCACAACCGGGCTTGGCTTGAACACCGGGTTCTTGATGCCGTACTTGGCCATGCCACCCTTGATCAGCTCGACCTTCATGTGCACCCAGCCGGCCATTTCGATGGCACCGCAAAAGGTAATTTCACCATCGCCTTGACTGAAATGCAGATCGCCGACCGACAAACCAGCGCCATCGACATAAACCGGAAAGAATATCTTGGAGCCACGGGACAGGTCCTTGATATCGCAGTTACCACCATGTTCGCGCGGCGGCACAGTGCGCGCACCAGTCAGCGCGGCCAGGTCACGCGCCTCGCCTTTCATCTTGCCCATATGCGCAGTGGGCGCCATTGGCGGGTTGGCCAGCGCCGGTACGCGGTGCGGGTCGGTATCAATCAACTCCTGCTCGCGCTTGTTCCAGTCGGCCAACATCTTGTGGTCCGGCAAGCAACCGATCAGGCCAGGGTGAATCAAGCCCGCGAAGTTCACACCCGGGATATGTCGCGAGCTGGTGAACATGCCTTTGAAATCCCAGATGGCTTTCTGCGCCATTGGGAAGTGGTCGGTAAGAAAGCCGCCGCCATTGTTCTTGGAGAAGAAGCCATTGAAGCCCCACATGGACTCAGCCTTGGCGCCAATGTCGAGCAAATCAACCACCAGCAAATCACCGGGTTCGGCACCGTGCACGCCGACCGGACCCGACAGGTAATGCACGGTGGACAAGTCAACATCACGCACGTCGCTGGCATCGTCATTATTCTTGATCGCGCCAGCAGTCCAGTCATAGGTTTCCAGGATGAAATCGTCGCCCGGTTTAACCCAGCAGGCCATTGGGATATCCGGATGCCAGCGGTTATGAATTTGCTCGTTCTCGGTGGCTGGCTGGTTGAGGTCGACCTTGATGAGTGTTTCGGTCATGACAGAACTCCTGGGACCATTGATAGGGTTTAGCGCTAAAACGCCTGACACGGAGCTAGTCTTAAACGTCGACGAAAATGACGAAATACGCTGAATGACGTATGGGCAAAACCCGCACTGCGCCGGGCTTCAAGGGCAAAACCAGGCCACGCAGAAAAGCCGGCACAACATAGCTGTGCCGGCACGACGATCGACCGCGGAGTTCAGTGGTTAAACCGACAAATACCGGCTGATGGTTGCCTCGTCGACCTTGTCGCGGGTTTCCTCGATCACAAACTTGCCCTTTTCTATCACCAGGAACCGATCGGCAACTTCCAGGGTGAACGACAGCACTTGCTCGGACACCACTATGGTCAGGTCACGCAAATTGCGAATCTCCTTGAGCTTGTGGGCGATGTCCTTGATGATCGATGGCTGAATGCCTTCTGTCGGTTCATCGAGCAACAGTACCTTGGGATTTGTTGCCAGCGCGCGGGCAATTGCGAGCTGTTGCTGCTGCCCTCCTGAAAGATTGCCACCCTTGCGCGAACGCATCTCGTGCAGCACCGGGAACAGTGCATAAAGGTCGTCGGGCACCTTGCCCTTGGCCGAGGCTGGCAGACCGGTCTGGATGTTCTCCAGGACGGTCATGTGCGAGAAGATCATCCGCCCCTGCGGCACATAGGCAATGCCTCGCTCGACTCGCTGATGGGTTTCCAGCCTGGACACATCCTGGCCGTCGATACTGATCTGCCCACCCCACTGCGGCAGCACGCCCATCAGGCTCTTGAACAATGTGGTCTTGCCCATGCCATTACGCCCCATGACGGCAACAATTTCCTTCTTCGCCACGTCCAGGCTAAGTTCATGAAGGATTTGGCTCTGGCCGTAACCAGACACCAGGTTACTGATTGTGAACATGGCTATCCCCTGTAACGCTCAACTGTCCAACGCAAGGCGTGGCCAGCCGATGCTCGATTGTCTTGGTCGATAATTTGGTCCGGCACTCAATGGCCGAGGTACACCTCGATTACTTTCGGATTGCTCTGCACCGCTTCCATGCTGCCCTCGGCCAGTACCTTGCCCTGGTGCAGCACAGTGACGCGGTTAGCGATGCTTTTGACGAACTCCATGTCATGCTCGATCACCAGCACCGAGCGCCCTTGGCTGATGCGATTGAGCAGTTGTGCGGTCTGCACCCGCTCGCTGACGCTCATTCCGGCAACCGGCTCGTCGAGCATCAGCAGCGCGGGGTCCTGCATCAGCAACATGCCGATCTCCAACCACTGCTTTTGGCCGTGAGAGAGCAGGTCGGCCTGCTTATCGAGAAAGTCACTGAGGAAGATTTCAGCGGCGACCTCCTCGACCCGTGCGACCACTTGCGCGGTGCGCTTGAAGAACAGCGCGCTGAAGACATTGCGGCCCTTGGGATATGACATCTCCAGGTTCTCGAACACCGTCAGGTTTTCGTAGATCGACGGATTCTGAAACTTGCGCCCGACCCCGGCGCGGACGATGTCGTACTCGCGCATTTTGGTCAGTTCGCGACCATCAAACTCAATGCTGCCAGCGGTTGACTTGGTTTTGCCGCAGATCAAGTCAAGCACCGTGGTTTTACCAGCGCCGTTCGGCCCGATCACCACATGCACCTCGTTGCGATCGACATAGAGGTTCAGGTCGTTGACCGCCTTGAAACCATCAAAAGATACTGTCAGCCCCTCAACGGCCAGTACCGGCTTGGCAGCCTGAAATCCTGCTGGGCTATTCATGGCGTGGTCTCCAGTTCACGAACGGGTTGCACTGCAGCGGCCTTACTTGCCATCCGCACCTTGGGTTCTGGGCGACCAAACAGCTTGTTGCCCAGCGACGACCGGGAAAGCCATCGACGCCCATGGCTTTCCCACAAGCCGGCAATGCCGTTGGGGAAATACATGACCACGACAATAAACAGCCCGCCCATCAGGTACAGCCACAGTTCGGGGAAGCTTTCGGAGAAGTAGGTCTTGCCGAAGCTCACCAGCAAGGTTCCGTACACCGCCCCCAGCAACGACATGCGTCCGCCAACAGCGGCGAAGATGACCATCTCGATCGACGGCACGATGCCGACAAAGCTCGGCGACATAAAGCCAACCTGCAGAGCAAACATCGCCCCACCGATCGCCGAAAAAGCCGCTGCCACGCAGAACACGAAGATCTTGAAACTGGCCACGTCATAGCCGGAGAAGCGCACACGCTCTTCTTTATCGCGCATGGCCATCAACAGTCGACCGAGTTTCGAAGTCAGGATAAAACGCCCCAGCAATACGCAGCCGAGCAGCAAGAAGGCATTGACGAAGTAGAGGATGACCTTGGAGCTGTCGGGACGAATATCCCAGCCAAGCAAGGTCTTCAGGTCGGTGATACCGTTGACCCCTCCCGTCAGGCCTTGCTGACCGATGATAAGAATGGTCAGGATCGCGGCAATGGCCTGGGTCACGATAGAAAAGTAAACATCGCCAACCCGCCGCTTGAACATGGCGATGCCAATGATCAAGGCCAGTAGCGTCGGCACTGCAATCACCGCCAGCAGGGTGAAGCTGAAGCTGTGGAAGGGTTGCCACATCATCGGCAGTTCGGTGATCTGGTTCCAATCCATAAAATCCGGAATACCAGGCGTTGACTGGATCTTGGTGCTCTCGGGATCTGACGCCTCAAGCTTGAGGAACATCGCCATGCAGTAGCCACCCAGCCCGAAGAAGATGCCCTGGCCAAGACTTAGAATGCCGCCATAACCCCAGCAAAGCACCAGCCCCACGGCCACGAATGCGTAGGTCAGGTATTTGCCGACCATATTCAGGCGAAAAGTGTCCAGCATCAGCGGGAACACCAGCAGAATCAATGCGGCCAGCACCAGCAGGCCAATGGCCCCCTGCTTGCCACCCAGCAGGCTTTCATATGCATTTTTCATGGACGGCTCCTACGGCTCTGCATCACGCCTGCACTGACCCTGCGGATCACTGCAAGCTCCTGCGCCAGCGCACTGGCGCCTTTCAAAAGCGACATCTGCATCACTTGCGCACCTTGATCGAGAACAACCCTTGCGGGCGCAGCATCAGGATCAAGATGACCGCAGACAAGGTCAGCACCTTGGCCATTGAGCCGGACAGGAAGAACTCCATGATCGACTGTGCTTGAGCAATGGTGAACGCCGAGGCGATGGTCCCGACGAGGCTGGCTGCGCCGCCGAAAACCACAGTGAGGAAGGTGTCGACAATGTACAGCGAACCGGCGGTTGGGCCAGTCGAGCCGATAGTGGTAAACGCCGCGCCAGCCACACCAGCCACGCCGCAACCCAGGGCGAAAGTCATGCGGTCGACTTTTTTGGTGTTGATGCCAACTGCCCGGCTCATTACCCGGTTCTGCATGGTCGCTCGCACCTGCAAGCCCCAGCGCGAGCGGTACAACATGATGAAAATGGTGGCGGTCAACAGCACCGTCAGCCCCATCACGAACAAGCCGTTCTTAGGAATATCGATAGCTGCCGAAGGCGCCCAGGACCCCATGATCCATTCCGGCATTTCTGCGCCAACTTCACGCGCACCGAAAATCGAACGAAACGCCTGCTGCATCACCAGCGACAAGCCCCAGGTGGCAAGCAAGGTGTCCAGCGGTCGGTGATAAAGCTTGCTGATCATCAACCATTCGACCAGCCAGCCCAGCGCTCCGGCAATCAGGAACGAAGCCACAATGGCGAAGAAAAAATAATACGGCTGCAGCGCCGGGAAGTATTGCAAGGTGACTGATGAAATCACGTAAGTGGTGTAGGCCCCAACGGTCAGGAACTCGCCATGAGCCATGTTGATCACGCCCATCTGGCCGAAGATAATCGCCAAGCCCAGGGCCATGAGCAGCAGTACGCAGAATACCGACAGGCCGTTAAAGCCTTGCATCACGGCAATCGCGCCGAATTCGGAGAGTGATACGTCCATCTGGAAGGCTCCCGCGGGTAGACAATTAAACAGGGAGATAAACCTTCGCCCGACAATCGCTGCGGGCAAAGGCGGCGGCGATGGCGCCAACCGCCATCGCCGCGCTTGCGACTTACTGGTAGCCTTTCGGGAATGGGTTCGGCTCGATCAGCTCGGACTCATGAACCACCTTGAAGGTACCGTCAGCCTGGATCTCGGCGATGCGCGCCTTGCTCCACAAGTGATGGTTGTCATGGACTTTCACGTAGCCTTCAGGAGCGGTGGTCAACTCAATGCCCGGGGAGGCCGCGACCACTTTGTCGACGTCGAAACTACCGGCTTTCTCAACCGCCGCCTTCCACAACCATGGGCCAAGGTAACCCGCCTGGGTCACGTCGCCGATGACCGAATCCTTGCCGTACTTGGCTTTGAATTCCTCAACAAATTTCTTGTTGTTGGGGTTATCCAGGGTCTGGAAGTACTTCATAGACGAATAGAAACCCTTCATGTTTTCACCGCCGATACCGAGCATTTCATCCTCGGTTACCGAGATGGTCAGCAGGGTTTGTTTGTCGGAGGTGATGCCTGCGGCTTTCAATTGCTTGTAGAAGGCCACGTTGGAGCCACCGACGACTGCGGCGAACACCACATCAGGTTTTTTCAGCTTGATCTTGTTGGTCAGCGAGCCGAACTGGGTATTGCCCAGCGGGTAGTACTCTTCGCCGACGACCTTGCCGCCGAGCACGTTTTCAATGTGCTTGCGGGCAATTTTCATCGAGGTGCGCGGCCAGATGTAGTCGGAGCCGAGCAGATAGAAGGTCTTGGCGCCTTTCTCTTTGGCGATCCAGTCAAGGCTCGCAAGGATCTGCTGGGTAGCTTCCTGGCCGGTGTAGATCACGTTCTTCGATTGTTCCAAACCTTCATAGAAGGTCGGGTAGTAAAGCAGGCCGTTGTCTTTTTCGAAGATCGGCAATACGGCTTTACGCGATGCCGAAGTCCAGCAACCGAAGACAGCGGCAACCTTGTCGCTTTCAAGGAGTTTCTTGGCTTTCTCGGCAAAGGTTGGCCAGTCTGAAGCGCCGTCTTCCTGGATGACTTTGATTTGCCGGCCCAAGATACCGCCCGAGGCGTTGATCTGGTCAATCGCCAGGCGCTCTGCCTGGATAGAGCCGGTTTCCGAGATTGCCATGGTGCCAGTTGCCGAATGCAATTGGCCGACGGTTACTGTGGTATCGGTCACCGCCAAGCCGGTGGTGTTGGCGTCATCCGCCATGGCGGTTTGGCCGAGCACGCTCGCGGCCAGCAATGAAAGCGCCGCAGCCCCCAGGGTCAGGCGCCGGGGAAGCATTCGTTTCGCACCCGTCAGTCTTAAGTCCATGGTCTTGCTCCTCGTTGTGGTGTTGCCGCACCGGCTCGCCTTGCGGGTACCGGGTCGGGTTGCAACAAGCATGCGGTTCGGGGAGCAGTGGCGGTATACGCAGCTTGACGTAAGCGCATACGTCGTCTGACGTACAGGCAAACGCCCCGCACTGGTGCAAGATCACGCCTGGAAAGCGGTCAGATAGAAGCTCGCGCGCGTGGGCTGGCCCTTGCAGGCCCGGGGCATGCTTGTTGCAAGCCCTCATCTGCTCCAGCTGGCAACAGTACAGACCGCACAACCTTCGCACAGCTACTCAAGGAAACCGCGTCGTGCAACCAACCGGCACCCAGCGCATCGTCAAGATTCGCCGCGACTACAACACTTGGGTCGCTGACGAAACCATGGAGGACTACGCGCTCCGCTTTACCCCGAAGTCATTCCGCAAATGGTCGGAACTGCGCATTGCCAACACGGCGCTGAGTGCCGTGTCTTTCCTCGCGCTGGAAGCCATAGGTGGAGCGCTTGCCATCAGCTACGGCTTTACCAATACCCTTTGGGCGGTGCTGGCGGTGGCACTGGTGATTTTCCTGACCGGCTTGCCCATCAGCTACTACGCTGCCCGCTATGGTGTCGACATGGACCTGCTGACCCGTGGCGCGGGCTTTGGCTATATCGGTTCGACCATTACCTCGCTGATCTATGCCAGCTTTACCTTTTTGTTCTTTGCCCTGGAAGCGGCAATCATGGCGCTGGCCCTGGAGCTGTATTTCAAGATCCCGCTGGCGTTGGCATATGTCATCTGTTCGATCATCGTCATTCCTTTGGTGGCTTACGGCGTCACCCTGATCAACCGCCTGCAGATGTGGTCTCAACCTTTGTGGCTGTTGTTGTTGCTGGTGCCTTACCTCTTTGTGATGTGGAAAAACCCGGATGCCTTCAGCGACCTCACCAGCTTTGGCGGCCGGGTCGGCGAGGGCGGCACCTTCAACCTGCTGTATTTCGGCGCGGCCTGCACGGTGACGCTGTCGCTTGTCACCCAGATTGGCGAGCAGGTCGACTACCTGCGCTTTCTCCCAGAACAAACCAAGGCCAACCGCAAGCGCTGGTGGGCAGCCTTGATCATGGCCGGGCCCGGCTGGATCATTCCAGGCGCACTGAAAATGCTCGCGGGCGCATTTCTCGCGTTTCTCGCGCTGCAGCATGAAATCCCCATCGAACGCGCCGCCGAACCCACGCAGATGTACCTGGTCGCGTTCAATTACGTGTTCAGCTCACCTGAGTGGGCGCTTGGGGCCATGGTGTTGTTCGTCATCATTTCGCAGATCAAGATCAACATGACCAATGCCTACGCCGGCTCCCTGGCTTGGTCGAATTTCTTCGCGCGTGTCACTCATAGTCATCCTGGCCGGGTCGTCTGGCTGGTGTTCAACGTTGCCATCGCACTGATGCTGATGGAGCTCGGCGTATTCGATGCCATCCAGCAGGTGCTGGGCCTCTACGCCAATATTGCCATCGCATGGATAGGCGCCCTGGTGGCTGATCTAGTCATCAACAAACCGCTTGGGCTTTCGCCCAAGGGGATTGAGTTCAAGCGCGCCCACCTGTACGACATCAATCCGGTTGGGGTCGGTGCCATGCTGATTGCCTCGTTACTGTCGGGGCTGGCCTACGCCGGTCTGTTTGGTGCCATGGCGCAAGCCGCCTCGCCCATGGTTGCGCTGGGCAGTGCCTGCATCTTTGCCCCGCTGATTGCCTGGCTCACCCAGGGCCGCTACTACATCGCTCGCTCCAGCGTGCCGCAACTGCTCTACCCTAGCGGGCCACAGGCAACCTCGGAATGCGGCCTGTGCAACAATGCTTTCGAGGCGCCAGACATGGCGTTCTGCCCGGCTTACAGCACGCCGATTTGCTCACTGTGCTGCTCGCTGGATGCACGCTGCGCCGATGCCTGCAAACCGCAGGCGCGCCTCAGTGAACAGATGGATGACTTTGCCCGCTGGCTCTTGCCCAAAGGCTCGATTCCACGCCTGCACAGCCGGCTTGCGCAATACCTTGGGCTGCTGACGGTTCTGGTCCTGGTATTGAGCGGCGCCCTGGCACTGATCTACGGGCAGATTTCCCATGGCCTGGTACCCCATTCGCCACAAATGCTGGAAACCCTGTACCAGACTTTTCTCAAGGCCTTGCTAACGCTTTCATTGTTCGCGGCGATTCTGGCCTGGTGGGTGGTGCTGACCCGCGAAAGTCGTCATGTCGCGCAAAAGGAATCAGACCGGCAAACCTTGTTGCTAATGCAGGAAATCGAAGCACACCGGCGTACCGACGAGGAGCTGCAAAAGGCCAAGGAAGCCAGTGAAGCCGCCAACGCTGCCAAGAGCCGCTATGTCACCGGTTTATCCCACGAGCTGCGCACGCCACTCAACAGCATTCTCGGCTATACCCAGATACTGCAACGCGATGGCGCCATGCCCAGCCAGCATAAAGATGCGCTTGGCACCATTTTTCGCAGTGGCTCGCACCTGTTGTCGTTGATTGATGGCTTGCTTGATGTGGCCAAGATTGAGGCTGGCAAGCTCAACCTTGAGCTTTCGGAAATCCCTTTTCCTGAATTCATTCATCAACTTGAACGCATGTTTACCCCCCAAGCCGAGGAAAAGGGCCTGCGCTTTCGCCTGCACACCACAGGGCGCATGCCAAGTGTCGTACGTGGTGATGAGAAGCGGGTGCGGCAGATACTGATCAACCTGCTGGGTAACGCCGTGCGTTTCACCGACAGCGGCGAAGTCTGCCTGCGCGTCAGCTACCTGCGCGAGACGGCAAATTTCGAGATTATCGACACCGGCATCGGCATTGCCCCCGAACAGATCGAACGGATTTTCCAGCCATTCGAACGTGGTGACTTGATGCGCCAAGACAACGGCGTAGGACTTGGCCTGACCATTACCCGCATGCTCACATCGTTGATGGGCGGTGAATTGTCAGTGCGCAGCGAACTCGACCGAGGCACCAGCTTTCAGGTCCGCCTGTTCCTTTCCGAAGTTCGCGTGCCCCAGGCGGTGGTGCATGTGGAGCACGACATCATCGGCTATCAAGGCCCGCGCCGACTGATTCTGGTGGTCGATGACCATATCGAGCATCGCCGCGTGCTGGCTGGCATGCTCGAACCGCTGGGCTTCCACATCGCCCAGGCTGGCAGCGGTCACGAAGCGATTCGCCAAGTCGCACTGCTGCATCCGGACCTGATTTTCATGGACCTGTCGATGCCGCAGATGGATGGCTGGGAAACCAGCCGCCTGATCCGCCGAAATGCGCTGTCGCAGGCGCCAATCATCGTACTGTCCGCCAACGCATTTGCCGATGATCGAGAGCGCAGTGTAACCAGTGCCTGCAACGATTACCTGGCCAAGCCGGTGCATACACCGCAGCTACTGGAGCGCATCCAGAAGCAACTGGACCTGCAGTGGCTTCATCGCGCCAGCAGTTCGCATGCCCCCAAAACCAAACCGTCACGCTTGCCGACAGCCAGCGACCTGGAGGCACTGCATGAGCTGGCAGCGCTCGGCTATGTGCGTGGCCTACAGGAAAAACTCGATGATATTGATCGTCAGTCACCCGAGTTCATCGGCTTCACCGCGCCCTTGCGGCTGCTGGTGAAAAACTTTCGGCTCGACGAACTCACCCGCCAACTCAAGGAGGCCGACCATGAACGCGCTGACATCACCCCATGAACATCTGGCCGCCACACGCGGGGTAATCCTGATTGTGGACGACACCCCGGATAACCTGGCCCTGCTTTCCGATGCACTGGATGATGCGGGCTATATGGTGCTGGTGGCGCTCGACGGTCTCAGCGCTCTGTCACGTATCCAGCGCCGACGCCCGGACCTGATCCTGCTAGATGCCATGATGCCCGGCCTTGATGGCTTTGAAACCTGCAGGCGGATAAAAGCCGAGGCGCAGACGGCAGATATTCCGGTGCTGTTCATGACTGCACTGACCGACAGCGAGCACGTAATAGAGGGTTTTGCTGCAGGCGGCATCGACTACGTCACCAAACCTATTCACCCCGAACAGGTGATCGCCCGTGTCGCCTCACACCTGCGCACTGCGCAAATCCTCAAGTCTGCCCGGGAGGCCGCTGCCCCACGGGATATCAGCCTGAGCAATGAGACGGCTTACGAAACCCTGTCTGCGCGATTTTCCCTGACCGAGCGCGAAGTCGAGGTACTCAGTTGGGTCGCCTGCGGCAAGACCAACCGCGACATCGGCGACATCCTTGGCCTATCGCCGCGCACGGTGAACAAACACCTGGAACACGTCTACGTCAAACTCGGCGTGGAAACGCGCACGGCGGCAGCCGCCGTGGCGATTTCAGCCAATGTGGGACGCTAGACAACCCAAACTCCAGGCGTCCAAACAGCTACGCCAGATAATGCTCGGCTAACTTGACCCAGCACTGTGCGCCCAGTTCGATCAGTTCGTCGTTGAAGTCGTAATGCGGGTTGTGCACCGAACAGCCATGAAACTCGCCGGTGCCGTTGCCCAGCATGAAATAACAGCCTGGACGCTCTTCCAGCATGTAGGCAAAGTCTTCGGTGCCCATGACTTTCTTCGGCATCTTCGATAGCAACTGCCCTTCAGCGAAAAGCGGGCTGAGGCTCTGGCGCAGGATTTCGGTTTCCCGCTCATGATTGACCAGCGCTGGCGCCAGTTGCACCATGCTCAGGTCAATCTTTACGCCAAAGGTCTGCTCATGGCCTTTGACGATTTCAGTCAGGCGATTATTGATTTTCTGCTGGGTTTCACTGGTATCGGTACGCACGCTGATCAGCATCGAGGCTTCATCGGGAATGATGTTGTAGACCGTGCCTGCCTGCACTGAACCGATGCTGATCACCGCATATTCCTCCACTGCCAACACCCGCGACTTGATGGTCTGGATGGCATTGATCAGGCTGGCCAGGACAGGCACGGGATCGATGGTCAATTCCGGCATGGCACCATGACCGCCCTTGCCGGTGATGTTGATCTTGACCCGTTCGGAGGACGCCATGGTTGGCCCGGCCTGCACCACGCAAGTTCCCACAGGAATACCGGGCATATTGTGCAAGGCAAATACCGCATCGCAGGGGAATCGCTCAAACAATCCATCGTCGATCATGGCTTTGGCGCCTGCAAGGCCTTCTTCATCGGGCTGGAAGATCAGGTTGAGCGTCCCATTGAACTGACGCGTGGCCGCGAGCTGAGCGGCGGCGGCAAGCAGGATAGTGGTATGCCCGTCATGGCCACAGGCATGCATACGCCCGGGCACACGGCTTGCGTGCGCGAACTGGTTTTTCTCATCCATGGGCAGCGCATCCATGTCACCCCGAATGCCCAGGGTGCGACTGCCATCTCCATTACGCAAAACGCCAACCAGGCCATGCCCCCCGATATTACGATGTACCTCGTAGCCCCAGCTCTCAAGCATTTCGGCAACCAGCGCAGCGGTGTGAGGCGTATCGCCTCCTAGCTCGGGGGCTGCGTGGATCTGGCGGCGGATATCGATGAAAGATGCAGTGTCTGGCGTTGCAGACGTCTTGTGCAGGGCATGCATATTCATTACTCACGTCCTTTATGTTCTGGGTAGTATTTGAGGCAAATCAAACTGACGACACCACCGGCCACCAGGTAGAACGCCGGAGCCATTGGGCTGTCGAAAGCAGCCGTCAGGGATGCTGCAATCAGCGGTGAAAAACCACCGAACAACGTCACCCCAAAGCTATAGCTGACCGAGGTTCCAAGGGCTCGGTTCTCCTTGGAAAACCCTTCCATGATCAGCGAGAAAAATGCGCCGGCACCCACACAGCTAGGTAATACCAAAGCGGCGACCACCAGCATGGCCACATAGAGTTGGGTGGTATGGCCCAGCACATAGAAAGCCGGGATCACCAGCACCACCGGCAGCGCAACCGTCCAGCCCAGCAGTGATTTACGCAGTTGATAGCGATCGGCGAAGCGCCCGGCCAACGGCGTGATAATCGCCATGCAACCGCCTGCCAGGCAGCCGATGGCCATGGCACTGCTCTGCGGATAATTCAATGCAGTGATCAAGTAGGTCGGCATGTAGAACACGAACAAGTACATGCCGATTGTGGCGCTGGCCATCAGCCCGATACCCAAGGCTATGCGCTGCCACAAGGCTGCAAAGCCGTCAGCTGCTGGTGCCGGGGCCTGATCATCATGGGTTTCAGGCAAGCGGGTGCGGATGTACCAGCCGACCGGGCCGATCAACAAGCCAAAGATGAAAGGAATGCGCCAGCCCCAGCTTTCGAGCGCCGAAGTATCCAATACTTGGCTCAGGGTAAAACCGAACCCTGCACCGAGCAAAGCAGCATAACCTTGGCTGGCCGCTTGCCAACTGACCATGTGGCAACGCCGGGAAGTGTGGGCGGACTCCATCAGGAACACGGACGCAGTGCCGATTTCACCCCCCGCCGATATGCCCTGAATCAAGCGCCCGCAGACCAGCATCACTGTGGCGAAAAGCCCGATCTGTTGATAGGTCGGCGCAAAGGCGATCAGCGCAGTGCCCAGGGTCATCAGGCCGATAGTCAGGCTCAAGGCCGACTTGCGCCCTTTGCGATCGGCAAACCGGCCAATCAACACCGCACCGACCGGGCGCATCAGGAACCCCACGCCAAATGTCGTAAGCGACAACAATAGCGAGGCCACTGCCGACTCGGACGGGAAGAAGTGCTTGCCGATTAATACCGCAAAGAAGCTGTAGATCGTGAAGTCGTACATCTCCAGCGCGTTACCGAGCGAACACGCAATCACCGCTTTTCTCTCGCGCTGGCGTGCCGGTGCAGCCGGACTGTCGACACCCGTGACTGATAGTGTTTGCGCTTGCATAAGTGCCTATCTCCATCACCGTAGTTGTTGTGAAATCACTATCTGGTAAACGGAAAAACAATACACATGCACATTCGGCCAGGGATTAGCTTTTAGTTAACTTGCTCGGGCAAAAAGGCTCTAGCTTGCTGCATTGCGGCGCATAATACGCACAAGGCAAGGCCCGCGCCCCAAGTTGGCCCAGCGCTCGACAGGCTTGCGCCGCGGAATCGGTTTCCATCCTTCACGCTACCCAGCCGTTAATGAGTCATATAAACCCAGCTGACAAGTGCCAGGCAAAATTCAATTAACTGTTTGGCATAGCATGAACAAATTAACAATCAGTTCTTCACAAAATGTTCAGGGTCCTGGAGCCGATTCAGCCTAGAAGGACAACAGTTGCCTCTGTCAGTCAGCCTTGGGGATTGGCGAACAAGCGTGCCTTCAGCTCATGGAATAGCTCTTCTGCGGGCGCAGTGAGGCTATGGCGGTCGATGCACACCAGATTGACCGGGTAATCCGGAACCAATTCCTGGATGTCCACATGGGCCAGTTCCTCACCCTGCGGATAACGTTTGAAATCCCTAATGGCCAGTTCGCTGATCGTCATCAGCGCGTCATCATGCTTGATCAGGCTCAGCGCCAGCATGATTGAGGTGCACTCGATGGCGCTCTGCGGGCGGCGTATATCATTGACCTCAAACAACTGGTGAAACTGCGATGCAGGCTCGTCCAATTCATCCAGGCTAATCCAGTTTGCATACTGCAAGGAGCGCAGGGAGCGCGAGAACTTGTGCAGATTGCTTTTATGGCAAACCACCAGGCCTTTGATGCTGCCCAGCGCTTCCCAGTCCAGGTTCAGGCGAGTTAATGGTTGCTGGGAGGTGATGGCAAAATCCAGCGAGCCATCGCGCAGACGCTGCAGAATCTGGTTGGGGCGCAGGTCGGTAATGCTGATGGTCAAGCGCGGGAACTTGCGGCGCATCGTCAAAATGGCTTCATCCAGGCCTTCGAGCATGGCCGTCAGGGACGTCACCCCGATTGCAATGTGCCCGACCGTTGCATCTTGAATATGTGCGGCATCGACCTGTAGCCGTCGAATGCTTTCCACCACCAGATTGGCATGGCGGATAATCCGCCGCCCTTCTTCGGTCAGCGACATCCCCTTGTAGGAACGTTGCAACAGGTTGAATCCCAGCTCTCGCTCCAACTCCTTAATTGAGCGACTCAGGGCAGGTTGAGTGATATGCATGACCTTGGACGCTTCCTGGATACTTCCAGACTGGTGAATTGCCACCAGCGCCCTGAGTTGATGAAGCTTCATCCTGTTCATACTCCCACCTAAACCAGCGCAGGAATTAACCATAGGCACAGGGCAAAAGTAAACGACTATGAGTTCAGGATTGACTTAACAGCATGATGGCCAAAGCGCAGCCTGGGGCGAGGCGACGGGCCTAACACCAAGGCTTTTATAATCCAAACACTCGCCATGAGTAGTTGAATATTCAAAGGTCATGTCACGACCGACAAGCGAGCCGGGAATATTTATCAAGGCCAGTTCAACTTCTGCCCCTGTTATACAAACAGGGGCATTTAATAACGACAGCCCTGCCCAACCCCTACTTGGTTTAGTTAAAAGACAAATATCGCCAGCAAGATAATAATCGGAATTGGTACACCGAGAAAAAACAGCAATATAGAACGCATAACAACCTCCGGGTATCAATGTTCAGGATCAGGCGTCGCGTTGACGACCACCCAATGTGGCGGAAAAACTCGCAACGAAAGCGCCAACCAACAATGAAATAAACAACCAAATCGCTGCATAGGCGGATGTCTTACGCGCTTGATCAGCGGTTTGGCGTGCCTGGGTCTGGGCTTCGTCCACAGCGCTCTTGATTCGGGTAAAGGTTGCAGTGACTCGCTGTTCGGCCTCTGGTTGATTGAGCCCTGTGCGCCTGGCAACTAGTTGACCCAGGTATTGTGTATCCTCGGCTGGCAGTGAACCTGTGTGTATCGCATTCATGAAAATGCGCGTGACCTCAGCAATAGGTGCAGGTCGTTCCTGGGCCGGGGCCAATCCACTTTGCGCATTGGCAGGCGCATTTACAGTGCGGCGAAACAGGCTGTCCAATGCGTACCTCATGCCAGCGCCTGCATTATCAGTGTTGGCCACAGCTGCGCCGGCCTTCGCCGCAGAGGAAGCAACGCCTTGGGCAACCGAGGCGCCCACCTTCGCCCCGCCACTGGCGATGCCACCCAGCACAGAGCCCAGCAGCAACGCAGTCGCAAGTGTCGCAATGGACCATGCAAGAAAACCATGTGCCGTGTCGCGGAAATAGACTTCGTCGGCATGGACATCAGTCCACTTGGCCCTGAGCCGCCCTGCCAGGTAGCCGCCCAAACCGGCGGCTACCAGCTGGGTGAAGGTGATCCAGGCGATAGTCGAGACGCCAAGAGTCTTGATGCTGGCGCCATCGTTGGCCCAGGGCGAGACAAACGAAAACCCCAATCCCGTACCCAGAACCAGCAATAACAGCGACAACGCCGCCGCGCCAGCAGCACCCGCCAATATCGCCCCCCATGAAACTGCACGGGGTGAAAGTTGAGTCATACTCAAGGCGATTGAATCCGGTAACGCAAGTTGTTCGTTTATTGTTTTCATCGTCCATCTCTCATATAAAGCGCACGCTAATGCAGCCAACTAACACTTCATGAGGTGCGACACTTAGTCATGCGACTTGCACCTGTGCAGGAGCAAGGCACATGCCATGTTTATACGAACTATGAATCGCAAGACTAATCAACTAGTTAGCAAGCCAACACGACCAAGCAACGGCTTGCATTGTGCATGATGACTTTTAATGACCGTGCAACTTGCACGACCATCTTGCTGGCCGATGGCGTCATCAAAACCAGCAGACTGTCCTGGTACTTGCCAACACTCTGTTTGCAACGGGCATTCTTGGTAGGCTCTGCTTGAATACCAAGGCGAGCTTTATGACCAACCGTGCTGCAGAGCCGCCTCCTTATGGCGAGTGATACCTGTCCTGCCGGCAAGGACTGGGCTATGAAGGACTTAACCTAATTTATAGTTGGCGGTGATTGTGGACAGGTTTCAAGAGATGAAGGTGCTGCTGGCCGTGGCTGAGGCAGAAAGCTTCGCCGGTGGGGCCAAGCTGATGGCTATGTCGCCACCGAGTGTCACGCGTGTGATTGCCGGGCTTGAAAACCGCCTGGGCACGCTGTTATTGGCGCGAAGTACACGCAGCTTGCGCCTGACCGAAGCTGGGCGGCGCTATGTCGATGATTGCAAACGCATCCTGCTCGAACTTGACGAAGCGGAAGAACTGGCAGCAGGCAGCAGTAACCGGGCGCGAGGCGACTTGGCCGTGACCGCATCTGTAATGTTCGGCGAACTGTATCTGATCCCGCTGGTCAACGCCTATCTGGAGCAACATCCTCAGGTCACCATCAACGCCCTGTTGGTTGATCGTCTGGTAAACATGGTTGAGGAAGGCATAGATGTCGCCATCCGCATCGGTCAATTACCGGACACCAGCCTCCGGGCGGTGAAGGTCGGCCAAATCCGTCCCGTCGTCTGCGCCGCGCCTGATTTTCTAGATCGGGTGGGCAGGCCAACATTGCCCAAGGACGTGCTAAGCATGCCGATTGTCATGTCCTCGGCTAGCAATCTGCTGACCGCCTGGCACTTCAAGACCGGGAAAAGTGACTTGACCTTACACCCCAAGGCCCGCCTGGTAGTCAGTTCTAATCAGGCGGCGATCAATGCCGCGCGCATGGGGGGAGGCCTGACGCGGGTGCTTTCTTACCAAGTTGCCGAATGGGTGACCAGGGGCGAGCTGGAAATTGTCCTTCAAGAGTTCGAAACAACTGCCTTGCCGGTACATATTGTTTATCAAGACAGTGGCCGACTACCCGCCAAGGTACGAACCTTCGTCGACTATTGCACACGCCAGTTTCTTGCCGACCCGAGTCTGCAACCAGCGATACGGGACCTGTAAATGGGCCGTTATCGAGAGATCCAGACATTCGATGCCGTGGCGATGACTGGCAGTCTGGCTGGCGCTGCACGGCACCTGCAAGTGTCATGCGCCACTGTCATGCGAACGATCAGCGCCTTGGAAACACGTCTGAATAATACCCTGCTGCTCCGTGGCCCCCGGGGTGTCACCCTGAGCCCGACAGGCAAAGAGTTCGCCCACAGCTGTCGACATATATTGCGCCAGACAGTTGCGGCCGAGCACTCTGCTGTGGGTCTGCACGCACGCCCGTCCGGACAGTTGACTGTCGCATTGCCACTGCTGATGGCGTCGCAAATATTCATGCCGGTTGCCCTGGCCTACCTGGAAGCCTTTGCCGATGTGCGACTGCTTACCCTAACCCGTGAAGCTGTACCCAAACTCCTTGAGGAAGGTATCGATATCGCCCTGGTCGTAAGCCAACTGCCGGACTCTTCTGGCTTCGCCATGCCGATTGGCAAGGTAAAGCCAATCATCTGTGGCGCGCCCGGCTACCTCGCAAAATGGGGAAAGCCACAAACGCCTGTCGACCTCAAGAACCACCGGACGATTGTCACGACAGCCCAAGGTTGCGAATCCGAATGGCGCTTTTGCAACGCGGGTTCCTACCGGCAGGCAAAGCTCGCACCGGTGCTCAGATGCACGACCCAGCGCGCGGCCATTCGCGCGGCGAGCCTCGGGCTCGGGCTGGTTCGCTGCATGAGCTACGAGGTCCACGATGAAGTACGCAACGGATTATTAATACCGGTTCTGACTGACTTCTCCAGCCCAGCTGTACCCGCACAACTACTCTATCGCAATGGCCGACGTGCCGACGCACGCGTGCGCACCTTTATCGATTTCGCAACGCCGCTGCTGCGTGCCCATCCGGCGCTTCTTGAATCAAGCTGACTCTTTCAAAAAACGAAATTATGCATTGTCTGTGACGGGGCTTCTGCTCAGCCAAGCCTGGGCGCAGTATCCCCAACCAGCGCATTAACCTCCTATTGGGTTTGCCTTAGCGCTGATTTCCCCAAATCAACTGAGGAGTCAAAATCATGCCCACTGATGCCATAAAGCTCTATCGCCACCCGTTGTCCGGCCACTCCCATCGCGTTGAGCTACTGCTCTCCCTGCTACAACTACCTACCGACTTGGTCTTTGTCGACCTTGCCAACGGCGCGCACAAAAAAGCCGAGTTCCTGGCCATCAACCCCTTCGGCCAGGTTCCGGTTATTGACGACAAAGGCACTGTTATCAGTGACTCCAACTCGATACTGGTCTATCTCGCGCAAAAATACGGTAGCGGTAACTGGAAAATCGAAGACCCGCTGACCGCCGCACATATCCAGCGCTGGCTTTCGGTGGCCGCAGGTCAAGTTGCGTTTGGCCCTGCCGCCGCGCGGTTGATCACGGTATTCGGCGCGTCATTCAATGCGGATGAAGTCATCGGCCGCTCCCACGCCTTGCTTAAGGTGATGGACAACGAACTAAACGAGCGCTCGTTCCTGGTCGGCGACCAGCCCACCATTGCCGATGTAGCCAATTACAGCTACATAGCCCATGCCCCGGAGGGCAACGTCTCTCTTGAAAATGTGCGGGCTTGGCTTGCGCGCATTGAAGCGCTTCCCGGATTCGTGCCGATGCAACGTACCGCTGTAGGCCTACAAGCAAGCTAAGTCCGGATCAGGCTGCTGTTAAGGCCGCCAATTCAAGGAGTGCTCCGCATGGAACACCTTCCCAAGCACCGTCGATCACCTTGGCATGCCGGTGAGAAAATACTCCAAGACCTGTTCAACGCCTCTGATCGAATGGAGGCGGTTGGACAAAAGGTCATTCGTCCCTATATGCCCGACCAACACCGCGAGTTCTTCCAGCAATTGCCCTTTATGGTGGTTGGCAGCCTGGACACAGAAATGCGGCCTTGGGCTACCTTTCTGGAAGGACCCGAAGGTTTCGTCAGCTCACCTGACCCGGAACACCTGGCCCTGGCTGTACAGCCCGACAGCCAGGACCCAGCCACCGCCGGAATGCAGGCAGGACAGCCCATAGGCATGCTGGGTATCGAACTGCACACTCGGCGACGCAACCGCGTCAATGGGATTATCCAGCAGGCCACGGCAAATCGACTTGAGGTTGCGGTCGAGCACTCCTTCGGCAACTGTCCCAAGTATATTCAGCAAAGGTCCTATACACGCTTACCCGATCCACCGGGCAAGGGCCCACGGCTCGACGCCTCGGTGCTGGACGAACAAACCAGCAAAATGATTCGCGATGCCGACACCTTTTTCATTGCCAGCTACTTTACCCATGAAGACCACAGCTGTTCAGTTGACGTATCCCACCGCGGTGGGCGCGCCGGTTTCGTCAAGGTCGAAGGCAACCGACTGAGCATTCCTGACTACGCTGGGAACCTGCACTTCAATACCCTTGGCAACTTGCAGGCCAACGGATTGGCCGGGCTGTTGTTCGTCGATTTCACAAACGGGGACATGCTGCAACTTACCGGGCGGGCAGAACTGATACTCGACAGTCCGACAATCAAGGCATTCGAGGGCGCCGAGCGGATCTGGACCTTTGATGCAGAGCGAGTCGTCCTGCGCCCCAAGGCCTTGTCGATTCGCTGGACATTTGATGACTATGCCCCGACCAGCCTGATGACTGGAACCTGGGAGCAGGCTGACGAGCGCGTGCGCCAGAACGAATTACGCCGACAGTGGCATCAATGGCGAGTGACGGGAGTCCACCAAGAGAGCAAAGACATTCGCTCGCTGTACCTTGAACCGCTGGACGGCGCACAGGTTGCCTTCTCCCCTGGCCAGCACTTGCCGATGCGCATCCCCGGGGCAGACCAGGATGCGCTCGTACGTACCTATAGCCTGTCCAGCGCACCCTCAGACGGACACGTCCGCATTAGTGTCAAGCTGCAAGGCAAGGCATCGCAATTTCTTCACCACCAAGTGAAGGTTGGCGACCTGCTCGAAGTTCGCACGCCGCTGGGCAACTTTACCCTCTGTGACGGGACAGCAAGGCCAGTGGTCCTGATTGGGGCGGGAGTGGGCATCACACCACTGATTTCCATGGCCAGAGAGCTGGTTGTGCAAAATCAACTGCAGCAAACCGAGCGTCCCGTTCATCTATTCCAAAGCGCCAGAGGCCTTGAGGACCTGCCGTTTCAGGCGGAACTCAAAGACCTGCAACAACGCTCTGCCGGACGACTGCATATCCACCGGGCATTGAGTAACCCCGGCCCAGACACGGTGTTGGACCAGCACTACCAAGTGGCCGGCCGTCTCGGATTTGCTCAGATCAAGGCTCGGTTACCGCTGGATGACTATGATTTTTATCTGTGCGGCCCGGCAGGTTTTATCCAGGATATTTACGACGCTCTGCGTGGCATCAATATTCCAGACCGGCGCATTCACGCCGAAGCCTTCGGCCCCTCGGCCCTTCGCCGGTTTGAAGTAGAACAATCATCGGTGCTGGAGCAACCGCCTGCTGCAAGCACGCCGGTCCCTGTCTATTTTTCATCCTCCGCCACCCAGGCACGCTGGAAGCCAGATAGCGGCAGTCTGTTGGAGTTGGCGGAAAGCCGGGGGCTCAGCCCTGAGTTCAGTTGTCGTGGTGGCTCTTGCGGCACCTGCAGCACGCGCTTGATCAGCGGCCAGGTGCATTACCCCAATCCACCCGCGCAATTGCCAGATGACAATACTGTGCTGATCTGCTGCGCCATACCTGCACAAGCAGCAGAAGGGACTTTGCCCTTGGTTCTTGACCTTTAAGCAACGCGTCACAACCCGCCAACCAAACAGGAGCAATCGTCATGTCCACCTCAGAAATTCGCCAGCCAGTTCCTCCCTTCACCCGGGAAACAGCCATCCTCAAAGTGCGACTTGCAGAAGACGGTTGGAACAGCCGCGATGCGGCTAAGGTCGCACTCGCCTACACCCCGGATACCAAGTGGCGAAACCGTGCTGAATTTGCCAACAGCCGCGCCGAAGCGGAAGCCTTTCTGCAGCGCAAATGGAGCAAGGAGCTGGACTACCGCTTGATCAAGGAACTGTGGGCATTTACCGATAACCGAATCGCCGTGCGTTATGCCTACGAGTGGCATGATGACTCCGGCAACTGGTTCCGCTCCTATGGCAATGAGAACTGGGAGTTTGCTGAAAACGGCCTCATGGCACATCGGTTTGCATGTATCAATGACCTGCCCATCAAGGAATCCGACAGAAAATTTCGCTGGCCGCTGGGCCGTCGTCCGGATGACCACCCAGGTCTCTCCGACCTGGGCTTGTAAGCTCAATAAGGTTCGCCAGCACCTGGAGTCCGGAGAGGTACAACTGACTCGATACCAAGGTATAAAAACCGCATATTGATGAATGAGCTGAACTAAGCCCGAGTGCAAATGAAAACCCACAGCCCCGGCGATAGATTAATCGCCAGGGGTTGTGGAGGATTTCATCGTGGGTAAGCTAAGCGCTGATGTGCTGGACACCATGACAGAGCTTCGCTCGAAAATGCTGGTCTGCCTGAGACTGAGCACTGCCAGCGTTGCCAGCCAGCTCAACCGGATCATGCCCAAGGCTCACTCGACAGAAGATCTAGCCAGGCTGCAGTTCAATGTTGTCAGCATCGGCCCGGATATGGACAGCCTGTCTCCAGGCGCACACCTGATCAGCCCGCGTCGTTTTTATATGCATCATGGTATCTACCTGGGCAACGGCACCATTGCCCACTACTCAGGATTTGGCAGCTCGTTCAAAGCAGGCCCGATTGAGATCACCAACATGCAACGCTTTGCCCATGGGAAACCCGTCTGGCGACTCGAAGAGCCGCGTAGATTTTCCAATGACCAAGTCGTCAATCGCGCCCGGTCGAGAGTCGGCGAGAACCAATACAAACTGCTTACCAATAACTGCGAACACTTCTGCAGTTGGTGTATCAACGGCCAAAACCACAGCGCGCAAATCAATGCCTACCTGCATTGCCCAGCCCACTTGCTGTGTTTGATTTCAGCGCTTGATCCCTGCCTTACGGCCTAGCGATTCGACGGCGTATTCAGCCTAGCAACAACCATGCACCCTACGCACGGCAAGAAACCTGTGTGGTCAGACTTCCCGTTGAACCTCATCCTGGTCAGTGAGCCGACTTGGCCTGGAAAATAAAGGGGCAATAGCGCCTGATCGATGCCAAGTCATGAGTATTTTTACCAATAAAGACTATTGATCATATCGACTGGCCTGCATCTGCGCCCTGTTCAAGAATCTGTCCCAAGGCAGCAATGCCCTCCGTCAGTAAACAGGCTAAGAGGACAGCTAAAATGACAATGTCAAACGCTGTGGCAAAACTCCAGATCACACGCAGCGCCGCAGCTCTGGTGCTGGCAGCACTGGCAAGCTTGGCAGGTTGCGCACAGAACGCCGATACCCGACTCAGTTGGGAACGGCGTAATACCCTGCAAGACATGAATCGTTTTGCCTACCTCGATTGCGTCAGCAAACGGGCAAACTCAAGTACCAGCACCATCACATTCGACCAGACCTCCGGGCAGTTGCTTGTCGGCAGCAATGACCCGCAGAAGGCCAGTGGAAGGGTCGATGTTAGCGAGCATAATGGCAACCTGCAGTTTAGCGTCTACCAAGCCCACGCCTGGCAGACCAAGGGGGATCTGGTCAACGCGGCAACAACTTGCGCCCGTAGCTAGCCCTGGCTATAGCGCCCCCGATTCGGTGGGCGCTCATCTGCTGGCTAGATCTGGCCCAGGCCACCGTCTGCACAAAGATCAATACCGGTGACGAAACTGCTCTCGGAGCTAGCCAGAAACAACGCAGCAGCAGCCAATTCCTCGGGCCGCCCAAGGCGTCCCAGCGGGATCATCGCTGCAACACTATTCTCGAAAGCCTCAAGGTTCTCTGGCGCGATCCCCATCTTGCCGATGATCGGGGTCTTGACCGGTCCCGGGCTCAGGCAGTTGACCCGGATACCCCGGTGTTTCAAGTCATGGGCCCAACTACGGGCAAAGGAGCGCACTGCAGCTTTGGCCGCCGCATACACGCAATGGCCATCAATCGCCTTGAAATGCGCGATGGAGGACACCAATACAATGGAGCCGCCGTCGTTCAGCAGCGGCAAGGCTTTTTGCGTGGTCAGAAACAGCCCGCGGACATTGATATCGAACTGGCTATCGAATTGCTCCAGGGTCACGCTCTCAAAAGGGGCCGGATGGATGACACCTGCATTGGCCACCACGATATCGATGCGGCCATGCAACTGGCCAACTTGCTGGTAGAGACGCTCAATATCATCGGCAGAGCTGACGTCCGCGCACACTGCCGTGGCCTGCGAACCCATGAGCGCCACGGCGTCATTGAGTACCGATTCGCTGCGCCCGGAAATCACCACCCTGGCGCCTTCCTCGACAAACCTCTGGGCGATGGCCAAACCAATGCCGCTACCGCCGCCGGTAATCACTGCTACTTTGTTGTTCAACTTGCCCATCACTGACTCCGTTAATACCTTGGTATTCGAGATCAAGCCCATCATTGGCTTGCTCATCGGTGTGCGTGGGGGCATCTGGATCGGTGTAAACTCGAAGGCGTTCGAACAGGCGCTGGCGACGCTCGGATAGCTGTGCAATCAGGCTATCCAGGGCGCCCAGCTTCTCCATGTGTTGCTGCAGGCACTGACGGAAATGCTCCGAACCAGGCTCACTGTCCTCAAGGTAAGCCAGCAGCCCATGTATTTGCCGCGTGCTGAAGCCACAGTCGATTAGCTCGCGAACCCACAAGACCCTCTCTACGGTCGCATGACCATATTCACGGTAACCATTTTCCTGCCGGGTCGACTCAATCAGCGCCTGCGCTTCATAGTGACGCAAGGCCCGATGGCTCACACCAGTCCGCTTTGCCAGTTGTCCAATTCGCATGATGCCCTCCACCAAGGCACTCTAAAACCCTGACGCTAGTGTCAGGGTCAAGCGCTAAATTCAGGAAAAATACCAAGCTCAGGTGCTACTGCGCGGGCGCACTCGAAGCCGCTGGCAAGGTAAATTGAACAACAGCCCCGCGCGGCAAATTGGCACTCGCCCACAAACGCCCGCCATGGGCATCGATGATCGAGCGACAGATCGATAACCCCATTCCCAGGCCGGTCGGCTTGGTCGTGTAGAAGGGCGCAAACACATGTTCGGCGTTTTCCTCGGCAAAGCCAGGGCCGGAATCGCGGACAATCACCAGCAGGTTGCCGCCATCATCTCGACCAGTACTGATGTGCAACTCCTTGGCCCCGTTGGCAACCTCGCTCATGGCCTCAAGCGCATTGATTATCAGGTTGAGCAGCACTTGCTGGAGTTCGACCAGGTCGCCGTCGACCAGTGGCAGGCCACGGCTGAGTTGCGCCTGCACCAAGGCACCGCTTTTGTTGGCTTGCCCCCGGGTGAACTCGATCATTTCATGAACCGCGACATTGATATCGACCAAGGTCTTCTGCGGCGCTTCCTTCTTGATCAAGCCACGAATCCGGCTGAGCACTTCAGCAGCCCTGTTGGCATCGTTGATTATGCGCCCCAACACCTGCTCGACCTCGCCCAGTTCGGGCGGCTCGAAGCGCAGCCAGCGCAATGCCGTCTCGGCGTTGGTGACTGTCGCCGCTATGGGTTGATTGACTTCATGGGCAATCGAGGCTGCAAGCTGGCCCATGGTTGCCACGCGATTGGCATGTGCCAGCTCAGCCTGAACTTCACGGTATCGGAGCTCGCCTTCGCTGGCCTTTTTCTCCGCCAGCTTACGCTCGGTCAGATCAAGCACAAAGGCGACGCCCTCATTGCGGCTTGCCTCAAAAGAAGCCAGACCGAGAATAACCGACAACAGGCTGCCATCCTTGCGAATGTACTGCTTCTCGAAGGGCTGGACATGCCCGGTACTTATGGCTTTTGCCAGGGCGTTTTCACTCTCTGCCCGCGACTCAGGAGGAGTCAGGTCGCGCCAGCCTATGTTGCCTGAGACAAGCTCTTGGCGCTCATAGCCCACCATGCGCAGAAAGGCATCATTGGCCTCAATGATTTCACCATCGGTGTTCCACACGATAATACCGATGATATTGGCGTCCACCAGTCGCCGTATCTTGGCTTCACGCTGTTCGACACCACGATAGAGCCGGGCGTTATCCAGGGAGATAGCCGCTTGGGAGGCCAGCAGCTTGAGTACCGCGATACGCGCGGGACTGAAGACCTCCGCGGCGAGGTTGTTTTCCAGGTAGAGCGCACCAATAAGCTTGGCCTGGTTCATCAACGGCAAACACAGAATCGAACGGGCACGGTGCTCGCGAATATAGGTGTCACCGGCAAACTGCAACTCGGCGACTGCATCATTGAGACACAGGTATTGGCCGGTACGCAGCACCTGATTAAGGATAGAGCCCGGCAAGAGCGATGCACTCACCGGCACATCGCGCAGCATCATCTGCGTGGCATCCTGGCTGGTTGTCGCTTCCGCCGCGATCCGCAGCTCACCATCGTTCGACAGGATCAGCACGCCACGCTCCGCGCCAGCTTGCTCAATCGCCGTACGCATGACCATGTCGATCAGTTTTTCCAGCACCAACTCACCGGATGCCGCCTGCGCGACCTTGAGTACAGTCGCCAGATCGAGGTGTTCAACCGCCGCGGCAATGGTGGTGGTTGGCCCGGGCGCCGGTATATCTGGGCGCAGGTAGGCGTATTTGGCTTCGAGCTGGCGGACCTTGCCATCGGCCCCCCAGCGCAAATAGGCATAGCGTGCGTCCTGCATATATACGCGAGCAACTTTTTGCAGCCCGCGCCCAGCATAGAATCGCGCAGCAAGCTCGTTGGCCACGGCCTCGACATGGACAAACGAGGCTTTCTGCGCCAGATCTATGGCGTACTCATAGAGTTGTTCGGCATCGACCACACGCTCCTGGCAGCGGGCGATTTCAGCATCCACCAGGGCAACCTGGCTGGCAAAGTTTTCAGGGCATTGTTGCGCCCAGGTCCGCAGCTGCAAATGATGCCCGACCATGTCAGCCAGATACTGCTCGCGAACATCGCCAGACGCGTGCTCAAAAGCTGCCGCCATCGCCAGCGCCGCATAGAAATAGTATTCAGCTTCCTCATAAAAGGAGGACGCAACCCAGAGCAACGGCTGTGCCTTCGCCGCCGATGCCAGGGCTGCATCGTTTTCTTCAGCCAGATAAAGCGCCTGTAGCTTGCGTATCCAGTACCAGCAGGTTGCAAGCGCTAGATCTGGATTGGCACACAGGTGGGCCTCGGTTTCGCGTTCACTGAATTGCTCACTGTCGAAATAACCAAAGTTCGGCGTCAAGCCACGAAGCATCCGCACCAACGCCAGTTGAGTGCTGATAAAGTCAGTGACCAGGCCAAACCTCACTTTCGTGGCATAGGCAAGGCCACGCTCAGCCTCGCCCTGCACATCAGACAAGCGCTCGCCAGAAAAAATAAGGTCGGAGTTCAGTGCATTACCGGCGTAAGCCCCATAAGCCAGGTCACCGACACGATTGGCCGCCACAAACGCACGTTGCAACAGTTCTCGACACTCTCGCACCGGTTTCATCCAACGTGCGACAAAGATCGAAAAACACAGATAGGTGCTCGCCTCGAAACGCTTTAGTCCGCGTTTCTCGACCAGCTCGCAGCCCAGCTCGCCAAAGCGCAGGCCGGCCTGGTAATCACCGAACCGTCGCCCCGCCACCCGGCCGACATTGGCGTAGAGCACGCAAGAGGCATCGCAGTTGCCACGTTCAAGGCTAAGGCTGACCGCCTTGCAAATCGTCAGGCTGGCCAGGTTCGCGTCGCTCTGCAAGGCAGGCGCAAACAGCTTGCCCAGTACGTCCAGGGTCACCAAAGACGCGGCATCTTGCATCAGCGGCAGATCAATCAACGACTCGATGCTCCGGTCGCCAAGACGCAGCCAGATCTGATCGTATTCGCGACGCACCTCGTCGTCATGGGGATGGGCCGACCAATCGATGTCGACATGACGCAGGTAGTCGAGACTGGCCGCAACCGCACGGTCGCTACGGTCAAGCAGCAAATGGACATCCATCTGCAGGCAGGTGATCTGGCCGCGCTCCACCGTTGTAGAGGCCTGGTCCATCAGCGCTGCCAGGCGTTGGTCCGCCGCAATCAACTGCCCTGTCAGAAATTCGCATTCGGCGCGATTTAGCTCAAGCGCAAAGCTCAGCTCATGCTGGCGCGTCCAGCGGTCCGCTGCGAGCAATTCAATACCGGCAGCAAGATAGGCAAGTGCCGACGCATAGGCGGTCGATGCCTTGGCACGCAAGGCGGCGAGCAGGTTGAACGCCGCCAGTTGTTCTCGCTCAGGTTGGTCATCGATCAAAGCAGCGCCGCGATTGAGCTGCCCGACGATCTCGAAGATCGACTCCTCTTGTTGGCCCGGCAGCATCTGGGCCGCGAGCAACCGGCCGATTCGCAAGTGTGCCTCGGCACGCTGGGGGGCGGCGAGCAAGGAATATGCGGCTTCATGAATTCTATCGTGAGCAAAGTTGTAGCCCTCAGCCGTACGCTCGACCATCTCTTGTCGCACCGCTTCCCACAGCACCCGCTGCACCTGTTCCGGCGAACGGTTCAGGGCCATCGCCAGTACAGCTGTCTCGGCCACGTTACCGAGGCAGGCCAGTTGTTGCAGCGCCTGCTGTGTCGAAAGCGGCAGGCGCGTCAACTTGTTGACCATCAGATCAACAACATTGTCTGTATAGCCCTTGGCATGGATGCGCTCAGGCGCCCACTGCCAAGACCCAAGGCGATAATTGAAGCTGAGCAATTCACCCTCGACCAATGCCTGCAGGAACTGGATCACAAAGAAGGGATTGCCAGCGGTTTTCTCATGTATCAACTGGGCCAAGGTATCGATCTGTTCCGGCAGGCAATGCAGAGCTTCAGAGACTAATTGCTGGACATGCCCGGTCGTCAAAGGCATCAGCCTGATTTCATCAATTCTGACACCAGCATTGCCTATGGCTTGCAGCTTGGTGGTCAGCGGGTGGATGGCATCAATTTCGTTGTCCCGGTAGGCGCCAATCAGCAACAGGTGACGCAAGTCCGATTGCACCAACAGGCTTTCGAGCAGATCGAGGGTGGCAATATCCAGCCACTGCAGGTCATCGAGGAACAGAGCCAGGGGATGCTCGGGCTGGGCAAACACGCCGATAAAGCGCTGGAACACCAGCATGAACCGGCGCTGCGCCTGCTGCGGCTCAAGTTCGGGAACCGCGGCGGGTTCACCAATAATCAGTTTCAACTCAGGGATCAGGTCGGTCATAAGCCGCGCATTGGGCTCCAGCGCCCCAAGCAACCTGACACGCCAGCTTGCAAGGTCGGCCGCGGTCTTGCCCAACAAGGCGCGCACCAGTCCCTGGAATGCCTGAACCAGAGTGGAATAAGGGATATCGCGCTTGTACTGGTCAAACTTGCCGGAGGCAAAAAGTCCACGCGGAGGCACCAGCACCTTGTGCAACTCATTGACCACCGATGACTTGCCAATTCCCGAATATCCGGAAACCAGCACCAGCTCGGGAACACCCTTGCTTACAACCCGGGCAAAGGCACTCACCAGGGTCTCGACCTCCTGCTCGCGCCCGTAGAGTTTTTCAGCAATCAGCAAGCGATCTGAGGTGCCGTGCTCGTCCAGGGGAAATTCATTGATGCTCCGCTGGCTCTGCCATTCGGACAAACAGCGACGAAGATCCTGCTCGACACCGGCGACGGTTTGATAGCGCTCCTCGGCGGTCTTGGCCAACAGTTTCATGACGATCGAAGAGAGCGCAGACGGAACAGTTTCGACTCGAACACTGGGCGCCAAGGGCTTTTTAGCGATGTGGCAGTGCACCCACTCCATGGCATCGACTGCGGTAAAGGGCAGCGAACCGGTAAGCATCTGGTAGAGGATGACGCCGAAGGCATACAGGTCGCTGCGTGAGTCTATCGAGCGATTCATCCGTCCGGTTTGCTCGGGAGCCATATAGGCGAGTGTACCGGCGATGGTTTCAAGCGGTTCCGGGGCCTGTTTTTCCCGGGGTATTCGCGATGCAAGGCCAAACCCGGTAAGGCGCGCCTGGCCGTCATCGCAGTTGACCAGTATGTGCGCTGGCTTGAGATCCTTGTGCACCAATGTGCGCTGGTGCAGCCTGCCAAGTACCTCGGCGATGGCAATGGAAAGGCGCAGGAACTCACCGATGTCCATGGGCGCGACCAGCAGCCGCGAGAGCGGCTCGCCACCGGGGTCATGCAGTATCAATGTGGTCTGGCCGCCATCGCGAACCAGTTCGACTGGCTTGAGCGCCCAGGCCTCGTCCAGTTCATCCTTGAGGCTGAACTCGTGAATAAGCCGATCAAGGCACGCAGGCGCTGGTTGCTCGGCAGTCGGACGCATCGTCAGGATGCTGTAACGCCCAAGCGGTCCCTCACGCCACTCGCGACAAAATGTACGCTCGCCGTCGTTAAACAATACTTGCAGTCTGTTATCCATCAACATCGGACCATTGGTAGACGTTTACCTGCCGCAAGCGGCTGACATGCTGTTCGTCATACGCCCACATCATGCTAAACAAGATAGACCGCAAAACCACTGGCAATAGCCTCAATGCACGCTCAGGAGGACGCTTGAGACTGCGGCTTGACGCCCAGGGTTTCAGCCTTTCGGACCAGGTCGGCCACCGAACGCGCAGTCAGCTTTCTCATCACCTGCCCGCGATGAACCTTGACGGTCACCTCGCTGAGATTAAGCTCATAGGCAATCTGCTTGTTCATCAACCCGGCCACGACAAAGCCCATGACTTCTCGCTCACGGGCCGTCAACGAAGCATAGGCTGCCTGCAGCGTGGCGATCGACTGTTGTGACGCAAGCCGCTGGCCATCCTTGACCAGGGCAGCAGAAACCGCGTCAAGCATATCCTGGTCACGAAACGGCTTGGCCAGAAAGTCCACGGCACCAGCCTTCATCGCTTTGACCGTCATGGCGATGTCGCCATGACCTGTCATGAACACGATGGGCATCTGCACGCCGTGCTTCTCAATCTGCTCCTGAAAATTAAGGCCGCTTTCTCCCCGAAGCCTGACATCCAGCACCAGGCAACTCGGTACATTGCCCTTGGGGAAGTCCAGGAACTCTTGCGAGGACTCAAAGGTTTCCACCTGCAGGCCTATGGAGCGCAATAAACCATCGAGGGCCAGGCGCATCGAGGCGTCGTCGTCGACCACATAGACCACCGGTCCTTTTTGCTCGGCAGAACCCTGGGCGGATTTTGAATGGGACCACGAACTCATCTTGCCTCCTGTCTCTCGGCCAGCAGCACGCAGGGCATGCATACCCAATAACATATCCCAAGGATCACACCCGGCACCTCTCAAAGCCGCTGTAAGCAAACCTCGAGGCGCAGCGCGACGCCTGCGTTTTAACCCAGGCCTCCCGTGACCTGAAGCACCCGTGAAGATTCCATTATTGGCAGTTTGCCGCTTTTCCCTCGACAGCGCGATGCCCACACTACCTAAGTATGAACCAGGGACACTTAAGTATAGTTACGTCACTGTCTGGCGGAACCTATTCTGCCAGCTCAATTCGCGTTTATATCCCGTACGTGCCTCTTGCGCAGCTCTCGCTCGAAGCGCTTTTGCGCAAATCCGCACGTGCCACGCCCCAGTTGCTGGATCAGATTTCACAGGCGCCATGCAGACGACACGAGAAAACTTTTTGCGCCGCGGTTCTATCGTCCTGGCGGGAGCCATATTTATCATTGATACGGCAACGTCCCTGACCATTGCCGTGGCAGTGCTGTATGTCACGGTGATCCTGATGTCAGTGGCCGTGTTCAGCTACCGTGGCGTACTGGGCATCACCCTGGGCTGCATGCTGCTCACCATCGCCTCTTTCTGGATTTCCCATCCGATTTCACCGACCAGCCAGGCCTTTACGCGTTGTTTGGTCAGTTTGATAGCGATCAGTGTCACGGCCCTGTTCGCGCTCAGGAACAAAGCGGCCAACGACGAACTGCATGTTCAACTCAGCCAGCTGTCGCAAACCCATGACGCCATCATGATCCGAACCCTGGAGGGTACGGTGACTCATTGGAACCGTGGAGCGGAAACCCTTTACGGCTGGAGCCGAAGCGAAGCCATCGGCAAGAACCTGGTTGAACTGATAAGACTAAAGCCCCAACAGCCGCTGGAGGAAATAGTAGCCACCGTGCTGCAGACCGGCAGTTGGGAAAGCGAACCTGACAGCTTCAAGCGCAATGGCGAACGAATGACCGTCGCCAGCCGCTGCACCCTGCTGCGCGACAAACGCGGCAAGCCGGTGGGCATTCTGGCAACACACAACGATGTCACTGAACGTAATCAGGCCGTAAAAGCCCTGCGCCGCAGCGAAGCCTTCCTGGCCGGTGCGCAACGCATCAGCCGTACCAGCAGTATCGGTATCAAAGTGCCGGGAGGGGAAATCTATGGTTCCGAAGAGGCCCGGCGCATTCTTGAATTTAACGAAGACGAGCGACCCTCCTTGCTTAGCCTGGTGGACAAGACCCACCCGGAAGATAGGACGATCATCGAACAAGCAATCAGGGATGTGCTCAAGGATGAACCCAAGATCGACCTTGAGTACCGCTTGCAGATGGCCGACGGGCGTATCAAGTATGTACATATGCTCACTCACCCGGTACGTGACTGTAGTGGTAACCGCGAGTACGTCGGCGCCTTGATGGATGTAACCGCCAGCAAGCTTGCCGAAGAGGCACTGCACCGCTCACAGATCGAGCTGGCGCACATCACACGGATCACAACCCTGGGTGAGCTGGTCGCCTCCATCGCCCATGAAGTCAACCAGCCACTTGCTGCAATGGCAGCCAATGGTGAAGCAGGTCTACGCTGGCTGAGCCGCGACCAGCCGGATCTCGATGAAGCAGCCATTTGCATTCAACGCATGTTGGCCGAAGCGCGCCGGGCCAGTGAAGTGATACTGAGAATTCGCGCACTGTCCAAAAAGGACGACCCGCAATACAGAAGCCTTGATTTGCGGGAGGTGGTGGAAGAATCACTGGCCCTGATGCGCGCCGAAGCCAAGCACCATAACGTGCGGCTGTCAGCAGTACTGCCAAATGCATGCTTTGTGGTGCATGGTGACCGGGTCCAGCTGCAACAAGTGATTATCAACTTGATCATGAACGCGATGCAGGCCATGGCAGGCCAGGATAAAAAGCGCCGTCTTGGTGTGCAGTTACGCTGCTCGGCTCAGGGAGAACCCTTGTTGGCCGTGATCGACAGCGGGCCCGGGATCGACCCTTTGCTGCTGCCAGATATTTTTGAGCCCTTCTTTACCACCAAGGCTCAAGGCATGGGGATGGGATTACCCATCTGCCGCGCCATTATCGAAAAGCACGGTGGCAGGATCTGGGCCGACCCACATGCCACGCAAGGCGCAACCATTTGTGTGTCCCTGCCACCCGTAACGAGCTGAAGACTTGAAGTTCAGGCCACTGCCAGGGCAATGCAAGAGGCTTGCTGCTGGCTGAAGTGACGATGAACACAAGCACGTAACCAAGACTCACGCGGGTCGTTGTGGGTTGCTCCACGCCACGCCATGGACAGCTCCGGTGCTGGCAATTTCAAGGGGGGAAGCTCAGCCCGTATGCCATCGACACGAACCATGGCGGCCGCCACATAGTCGGGCACTATGGCAAGCATATCGCTGCCCGCAAGCAGCGCGGGCAATGCACTGAACTGCGGCACGGCCAATACCACCTTGCGCTGTAGTCCGAACCCGCTCAGGGCTTGATCAACATCATCGATGACACTGCCCATCGAAGACACAGCCACATGCGGGCGTGTGCAGAAATCATCCAAGGTCAGCGCGTTTTTGGATGCATCAGCACGCAGCAACATCGGTTGCATCGACCGCAACCGCTTGCAGTGGGCACTGGCCGGCAAGTCCTGGACAAAGCTGGTACCCATGGATATTTCGCCTGAGGTCAGCAGTTGAGGCAATTGCCGGTGATCCACACGGCGTACCACCAGGGTGATATTGGGCGCCTCGAGTCGCAGGGAACGCATCAGGCCCGGCAACAGCGCGTACTCGACGTCATCGCACAAGCCAATATGAAAGCAGTCCTCGCTGGTCGAGGGATCGAAGGTCTGGGCACAGCTCAATGCCACGGCGATGCCATCCAGGGCGGGCGCCAGGCGGGCGTGGATTTCCTCGGCACGCGCTGTTGGTTCCATCACACCGCCGGTGCGGATAAACAATGGATCATTGAACATCGAGCGCAGTCGGCCCAGCGAGCTACTGATGGTGCCCTGACAAAGGAACAACTTCTCTCCGGCCCGGGTGACATTACGCTCATGCATTACCGTCTCGAAGACAACTAGCAGATTGATGTCGGCACGTCGCAGATCATTTCTGTTCATTATGTTCGCCGCCTGGGCGCAAATCGCCCCGGATGAGTGGATTGGAAACCTGATCGCTGCTTACGCCGCCTCGGCACAACCAAACGATCTGCTCCAAGCCTATCCAGGCCGCCACAAAAGGTCTGTTGTACCTGGGTTTAACAGGAGTATCCATTGAGTGCGCGCGCCTGTACCTGGGTATGCCCAGTACCGTAAAAACGTCCACGCCTGTCCGGGACAGGGTACTGGCCGGGCATATCATCCAGGTTCGCAGAACAGCCCAACCCGGCAGCCGGAGCGGCCTGCCTGGAGGCTTCTAGACTTTGATCTGCATGCGATATACCTAGGTATACTTCTCCGTCCCATGAGACGGCGTATCTTGCAATATCAACAGGCGCCGTCACGAGCGACCCACATGATGCAAACTAATCAAATGCGCAATACGGCCGTCATTGCGGTTGTCGATGATGACGAGCCCATCCGAATCGCGCTGGAGAGTTTATTGCGCTCCAGCGGCTATCAGGTCAAAAGCTATTGCAGTGCCTTGGACTTTATAAATTCCAATGGCCCCTGGGAAACACACTGCCTGATTTCCGACATCCAGATGCCTGGCATGAGCGGTGTTGAAATGCTTGAACAGCTCAACGCCCAGGGCTTCACCATTCCCGTGATTTTTATTACCGGTTATCCAGGTGCAGCGCCTTGCATCACGGCGGCTACCCCCCATTTGGTGGCGTGTCTGCCCAAGCCTTTTGCAGCTGACAAACTGCTCAGCCATATCGAGACCACCCTCCAGGCAAAACGCTGAGCGATCAGCCGCCCACAACAGATACCTTCGTATAACTTCCTGCCACTGACGCATAACCCTGATACCCCAATGTAGAAGTGTGTTCACCAGGCCCCGCCAATAGGATTAATCCAGAGCAGACGATTTGCCGTAGCGAGCATGGGCTCCTGTATTTCGGCACCAACACGTCGTCCTGCCGACCCTGAAGAACGCTTCAGGGTCATTGGCCACTTCTACTGAGGAACAAATCATGAAACAGCAAATATTGGTCATCGGCGCGGGGTTTGGTGGTGTATGGAGTGCATTGAGCGCCGCCCGGTTATTGGATATGCACGACCGTAACGATGTGGAAATCACACTGTTGGCGCCCCAGGCAGAGCTGCGCATTCGTCCACGCTTCTACGAAACCGATGTCCACACTATGTTCGCCCCGCTTGATGCGCTGTTCGACACTGTGGGCGTGCGCTTTGTCAAAGGTACAGCCGAACATCTCGATGAACTCGGCAGAACGGTCGGCTACCGTGACGAGCATGGCGGCCAGGGTGTGTTGAGCTATGACCGTCTGGTGCTCGCAGCTGGCAGCCAGTTGTCCCGCCCACCAGTCCCGGGCCTGGATGCCTATGCTTTCGATGTGGATGAAATTGAATCGGCCGCACGCCTTGAAGCGCACCTTAAATCCTTGAAGGACCAGCCCGATAGCATTGCCCGTAACACGGTGGTGATCGCCGGTGGTGGGTTTACCGGTATCGAAACCGCAACGGAAATGCCCGCCCGCCTACGTGCGATTCTCGGAGACGACGCCGCGATTCGCGTGATCATCGTCGACCGTGGGCCGCAGATCGCCGCTGCCATGGGAGATGAAATTCGTCCATCCATAGTAGAAGCCTCGGATCACCTTGGTATCGAATGGGTACTCAACGCCACAGTTGCAGCGGTGGATGCCAACGGTGTAACCCTGGCGGATGGCCGTCATATCGAAAGCCATACCGCAATCTGGACTGTGGGTTTCCGCGCCAGCAAGCTAACTGAGCAGATGACCAGCGTGCGCGATGCCCAAGGCCGCCTGCATGTCGACGAAAACCTCAAGGTCAGGGGCCAGCAACATATCTACGCCGCAGGCGACGTTGCTTATGCCGCCACCGATGACCTGGGCAACTTCGCCGCCATGTCCTGCCAGCATGCAATCGCTCTGGGGCGTCATGCAGGCAATAACGTTGCCGCAGAGCTGCTCGGCGTAGCGCCAACTCCTTACCGGCAACCCAAGTACGTCACCTGTCTTGATCTAGGCGCTTGGGGCGCGGTGTACACCGAAGGCTGGGATCGCCAGGTCAAGCTGATCAAGCACGAGGCCAAGGAGCTCAAGAGCCAGATCAACAGCATCTGGATCTACCCGCCAGCTGCGGATCGTGCCACGGCACTGGCAGCTGCTGACCCGATGATTCCAGTGGCCTGAAACACCCTCAACAGAGCGTCCGCAAGGGCGCCCGCCGAGCAACCCTGTGAGGGGCATTGGCTATGTTCACTTTCTTCGAGTCTCCCCGGAGTGCACTCAGGCTGTCCAGTTACTTGCTGTTTTGCGGCATGACCATGCTGGTGATTGGTGGGCTGCTGGCCTACGGCCTGAGTGCATACCTATCGATAACCGTCCTGGTCGTGGCGCACCTCATGACCATCCTGGGGCCAACGCTGCTCAAGCTCGGCTATGTATTGCGCCTGCAAACACATTACCGCCTGAAGCTGCGGCTGCATCGGCCAAGCACCCTCGCTAGGAGCACCCAATGAGTAATTCCAATGATTTCGCACCCAGCAACCCGGAGCGGCGCGACTTTCTGCTCCTCGGCTTGAGTGCCGCAACACTGGCCACCTTTGCTTCGGTGCCCTTCGCCGCACTCGCCACAACCCTCGCTTCAGAACCCAACCAAGGAGTCATGACCATGAACACAGTGACCACCCAAGACGGCGTTGAAATTTTCTACAAGGACTGGGGCCCCAAGCACGCCCAGCCCATCATGTTTCATCATGGCTGGCCACTGAGCAGTGACGATTGGGATAACCAAGCCCTGTACTTCGTCAACCTTGGTTATCGGGTCATTGCCCATGATCGCCGTGGCCACGGCCGCTCGTCCCAAGTTAGCGACGGCCACGACATGAACCACTACGCGGCAGATGCAGCAGCCGTAGTGGAGCATCTGGATCTACGCAACGTTGTGCATATAGGTCACTCAACCGGCGGCGGTGAAGCATTGCGCTATGTCGCCATGTATGGGCAAAAACAACGGCGCGTGGCCAAGCTGATCCTGATCGGCGCAGTGCCTCCGCTCATGCTCAAGACACCCGCCAACCCTGGAGGGCTGGACATCGAGGTTTTCGACGGTTTCCGCCAGCAACTGGCTGCTAACCGCTCGCAGTTCTACCTGGATGTTGCCAGCGGCCCCTTCTACGGCTTTAACCGCCCAGGCGCCAGCGTTTCGCAAGGCATGATTCAAAACTGGTGGCGCCAGGGCATGAACGGTTCGGCCAAGGCTCACTACGACGGCATCAAGGCATTTTCCGAAACGGACTTTACCGAAGACCTTGGACTGGTCGACGTCCCGACCCTGGTGATGCACGGCGACGATGACCAGATAGTGCCCATTGCCGACTCTGCACTGCTGTCGAGCAAGCTGCTGAAAAACGCTTCGCTCAAGGTCTTTGAAAAGTTTCCACATGGCATGTGCACCACAAATGCCGATGCCATCAATCCCGAGTTGCTGAAGTTTATTCGCAGCTAGCCAGGCTGCTGCGCCCAACCGCTACCTGCTGCAGGCCGGGCGCATTTTTCACTTGAGACTCTGCACCCATGCAATGGAGAACGACCATGACAATGCATCAGACCCAAACCCCGGCCATCACTGGCAAAGCAGGCTTTGAAGAGCTTGTACCTTCGCGCTACGCCCTACGGGTTGGCGATATTGACGTGCTGGTGGTGAGCGACGGCGTCCTGCCCCTGCCTACCGAAACGATGTCCACCAATGCGGACCCGGATGCACGTGCAGCCTGGTTCAAAGACATGTTCCTGGGCCCGGACGCATTCGACTGGGCACTGAACGTACTGGTGGTGCGTAGCGGCGAGCAGACCATATTGGTTGACGCCGGACTGGGCGGCCAGTTTCCTGGGTTTCCGCGTGCCGGACAATTTCCCAAGCGCCTGGAAGCTGCCGGTATTGACCTTGGCTCCGTGACCGACATTATCATCACCCACATGCATATGGACCATATTGGCGGGCTGCTGGTCGAGGAAGTGAAGAACCGCTTGCGTCCAGATGTCCGCATCCACGTTGCCGCTACCGAAGTCGAGTTCTGGAAGTCACCTGACTTCTCCTTGACCTCCATGCCGGCACCCGTGCCTGAAGTGCTGCGTTCGACTGCCGCTGAATTCATCAAGCAGTACCAGGACAATGTGCGCACCTTCGACGATGAATACCAAGTGGCACCTGGCGTGCTGGCCAAACTTACAGGCGGCCACACACCCGGGCACAGCGTGGTCTACATCAACTCCGGCGGCCAGCGCTTGACCTTTGCTGGTGATGCCTTGTTTCCCGTCGCCTTCGAACACCCCGATTGGCACAATGGTTTTGAACATGACCCCGAGGAGTCCGTGCGTGTTCGCGTGCGCCTGATGCAAGAAGCCGCGGCCAGCGGCGAGCTGTTCGTGGCAACGCACTTGCCATTCCCATCTGTCGGCCGGGTCGCGATCGAGGGCGAAGGTTTCCGCTGGATCGCGGCCTTCTGGGATTACTGACGGTTCCGGCTTCCGTCTTGCCGCTACGCTTCTGCGGATGTAGCGGCAAGACGGAGGCTGCACGCGACTTGAACTGATGATAAAGCACAGCCTTTGGTAGACGCCCCCAACATCGTTCCCAAAGGTGGCCCGGCAGGGGATAGACCTTGTGCGACACCTTGCAACTGAACGACGCATGCAGGGCGCCCACGCCAGCGCTCACTCAATACGGTAGTGGAAGGTATTTTTTACCCCATCCACCGCGACCGCCTTGCCGTTTTCCACGCGCGGTTGATAGCGAAAGGTTTTCGCAGCAGAGAGTGAAGGCCGGACAAATAGCGGGTGGCAATCGCCAATAACCTGCGGGTTCTCCACTCGACCTTGAGGATTGACTCTATAGCTGACAGTGCAGTCGCCTTCGATGTTCTTGTCCAGGGCGCGATCAGGGTAATCCGGTGCCTCCTTGGAGATTGGCAGGTATTGACGGCTGGCAGCCGCAGCGGCTTCAGCCTGACGTGCACGCTCAGCCGCAAGAGCCGCTTCCTGCTGCTGACGCGCCTGCTCCAGGGCCAAGCGTTGTTGGGCTTCAGCTTCGCGACGTGCCAACGCCTGCTGCTCGGCAATGCGTTGTTGTTCACGTTGCAGTCCGCGCTTGCGTTCTTGCTCAGCCACTCGTTTACGCGCCAATGCAGCTTGCTCCAGCTTCTGTTGCTGAATGCGTGGATCCGGTTTCGGTGCTTCGACCGGTTCAATCGGTTTAGCAGGCGTCACGGGCGGTACAACCACCGGCTCTGGCGGGGGGCTGATGTCCGGCAAAGCAGGCGCAGGCACCGGCAAACTAATCAGCTGGGTGGTCAAGGTGCGTACCTTGGGCGCATCAGGTGTATCGCTTGGCCATTGCGCCAGCAACAAAGCCAAGACCATGGCATGCACACCTACTGCAACCCCGGCAGCGGTGAAATTACGCCAGTTATGCGCATTCGGTGTCCACAGGCTATAACCTTGGCCGGACATCAGCACGGCACTCACTGTGGCGCCTCGGTGATCAACCCGAGGTTGGTTACCCCGCCCTGCTGCAATGCGGCCATGCCGGCGACCACGCGTGAATAATCGACAGCACCGTCGGCACGGATATACACCTGAGTATCGCCTCGGGCAGCGAGCAGTTCGCCAACCTTGGTCGTCATCTCCTGTAGATCCACTGCACTGTCGCCCCGGTTGTCTATGTCCAGCTCTGGGCCAAGGTTCCAGTAGTAGCCGCCGTCGGCCTGTACCGAGAGCGTAAGCACCTGTTGCTGACTATCGCTGGGCAATGCCTCGGCAGCGACCTTGGGTAACTCAACCTTGACGCCTTGAGTGAGCATGGGTGCGGTCACCATAAAGATCACCAGCAGGACCAGCATCACGTCGATATAAGGCACCACATTCATCTCTGCCTTGGCCGCGTACTTGCTGTGAGGTTTACGCATAAAGCCCTCCTCAGGCTGCCTGGGACAGATTCGGCGATGACTGCAGCTTGCGTTGTAAACGGCCCTGCAGCTCGTTGCCAAAGGCATAGAAGCGCGAGCTCAGCGTAGCTACACGGGCGGCAAAACGATTGTATGCAACTACCGCAGGGATCGCTGCGAACAATCCAATGGCTGTGGCGATCAACGCTTCGGCGATCCCGGGCGCAACGGTCGACAAGGTTGCCTGCTGCACCTGTGACAGGCCGATAAATGAATTCATGATTCCCCAGACGGTGCCGAAGAGCCCGATATAAGGGCTGACCGAGCCAACAGTGGCCAGGAACGGCAGGCCCTTTTCCAGGCGCTCTTCCTGCTCGGCAATAGCGACCAGCATGCCGCGCTCAACCCCATCAATCAGCGCCTCGGGGGTAGCTCCAGCCTTGCGTTGAAGCTGGGCAAATTCGCCGTAACCGGCGCGGAAAATACACTCGAGCACAGCGTCGCTATCGGCCTGTTCTGCACCTTCACGGTAAAGCTGGCCAAGATCACTTTGCTGACGAAAGCACTTGAGAAAATCTTTCTGCAACCGCTCACTGCGCCCAAGCAACAAACTGCGCTGGATAATCAGATACCAACTCGCCAATGAGGCGAGCAAGAGAATGAGCATGACCAACTTGACCAGTAAGCTGGCGTCGCCAATCAGGCTCCAGACGGTCATTTGTTCGAGAGTGCTGTGCATGATGATGCTCCTGCTGTTACGCACCGCCGCATGCATGGCGACGGCGATCTGCCGTTGACCCCAGCCTCAACGGCTGAAATCGGTGCTGTGAAATATTGGCCATTGGATTACATGGCGATTACCGACTGATGACAGTCATTGCAAATGCAACGCCTCAGCAACCTGACTCCAGGCCACGAACTTGAAGTTCTGGGTCGTCTCAGGCATGCGCTTGCGGCCGTCTTGCACCACCAGCATGCCTTTGCCCCATGGGCCGCCAAGGTTGGCGGAAGTGACTTCAAGACCATCGGTTTCAGAGGCCCCATCAATACCCAGCGCCCCATTCAGGCCGACACGCAGGGCACCACGAATGGCATAAGGAGGCATGGCATCAAGCACCACATAGCTGTCGTTGCCTTGGCTGGAAACCAGCAGATAACTGTGCTTTGCGGCTTGATAAAGCCCCAGGCCTTCTACGTCGGCTTTGAGTACATCACCGACCGCCAGCACCGAGCTCAGCTCGGTGGAGCCATCAGCACGGGCATCAACCGCCCAGACGCCAACATCCTCCTCACCGATAAACAATCGTTGCTGTTGATCATCGGCAACGCAGCCTTCTGGCTGGCTGGCAACTGCGAAACGACGAACCAGCTTGCCAGCCAACTTGCCGTTGGCATCGCTCAATCGGTATTGCAGGAAGCTGCCATCCTTGTCGTTGGCAAAGGCATACAACTCACCCGGCTGCGGCTGAAACAAGCAGATGCCGTAGATCTCTTTGAGCGGTGTCGGAATCTCACCTGCGGTGCTAATCGTGCCGTTGGAACGGTCTATGGCGAACAGGCTGATACTGTTGTTATCGCGGTTGCTGGCAACAGCCAGGTCAATCGTTCGCCCAGCAAGGCTGAAGTCAGCCCGCAGATCGACATTGTTCAGGCGCCCGACTGGCAGGTCTTGCAGCAACTTGCCGTTAAGGTCGTAGGAAAGCAGCCCCTGCTTCTTGTTAGTGCCGAGTACTCGCGACAAGCTCGGCTGGGTTGGATGCACCCAAATAGCAGGATCATCTGCCGCATCGCCTTGGCGACCGACCGGTTCGGTCTGAGCTATGGCCGCCACATTTGGCAACACCGGTGCAGTACTTACGGGGCTCGGTTGCCAGTTCAACAGGCCCTGATAGAAGTGGCCACTGGCGTCATCCTGTAGCAGTACCTGCAAACCCGCTGCGGTGGACTGCACAGCAATATGCTCAGGTTCTTTCACGCCGGGCAACTGTACGGGGCCCACTGAGCGCCAATGCTCACCTTGCTGTTGATAGAGGTGTAACGCTCGGGCGGAAGGATCAAGCACCAGCAGGCCGCCAGGGACACTTGCCATGGCTCCGGCGCTGGTTTTTAGCCGACCATAGGGCGCGCGCATATCGACGGGCACACGACTGGCATCCGCCTCGGGGTGGGCAGGATAAGCCCACAGCCCAAGATTTTCTTCGTTAACAAAGAGCCTGTCAGCGCTGTCATCTGCATGGCAGTATTCCGCCTGTGGCGGTAGGGGCAAGCGCCGCACTTGTCTGGCACTGGCACTCAAGCGATTGGCCGTACCAACCAGCCACTGCTCTCCCCGGCCCTCCTCGCCAACCAGAAACAGAAACAGGTTGTTCGCCTCGTCGCGGTAAAGACACAGCCCGGCTACGGCAAAATCTCGAGCAGGCAGTGCTAGCGTATGCCCCCATTTACGAGCGGGTAGATCAAGCCCAACCAATGTCGCTTGCTGGGTGCTGTTATTGATGCTGGCGACAATCAGGCTGTCACCCGCCTTGCGGCTGTCCAGGGCCGAGTAATTACCGGGCAAGCGGGCCAGTTCCGCACCTTTGCCATCAAGCACAAGCAGGCCACGGCTTTCACTGGCGGCGATAAACAGATCAGCACCCGCCGTTGTCTCGGCCGGGACGAAGCGCAGTGTTTCGGCCTCAATCTGAGGCAACTCATTCCAAGGGCTAAGTACCACGCTGGCATCAGCCGCCAGGACTTGAGAGGGCATCTGATCGCAACCCGTCAGGGACAGAGCGGCGACTAACAGAGAGCGAGTAAACAACGCGTTCATTGAAAAAAAGTCCTTGTGATAAAGCTTGGCGATGTTTTAAGGCGAGCGGTGGTACTCAGCCACACCGGGCCAGAGACAGCGCATCAGAAGTTGGTGTAGGTCAGGCCGAGCTTGTAGGTTGGGCCGTACTCTTCGTACTGCGCGTTGTAGGAACGGCTGCCGGTATAGACGTAGTAGTTTTCGTCGGTGATGTTCTGCGCTTCAAAGCGCAGCTGCAGGCCTTTGGTCAGGAAGTAACCCGCGCTGAAGTCGACAAAGACCTGATCATCCACATGCTGGTCGTGGGCCTTGTCGTTGATGCTCGCCACTTCGTACAGGTAGTCGGATTTGTAGTTGGCAGACAGGCGCAGGCTAAGCTTTTCGTCTTCCCATCCGAGCATCAGGTTGCCAATGGTGTCCGACTGAAACGGCAAGTCGATGTCCCGCGAACGGCTTCCACCCGTTGCCGCATCGCTACCGGTAATGGTCGCCTCAGAGCGGCTGAACGTGGCGTTGGCGCCCATCAGCAAACCGTTCCAGGGCGCAGGAAGCCAATCGAATTTTTGCGAGTAGGCCAGCTCAAGGCCGTAAAGATCAGCGCTGTCTCCGTTGGCGAAGGTATTGGCCTCGGCAAAATCAAGCCAGGCTCCGGTGCCCGACAGGTCAGCGTTGTAGACGAAGTTGTCGATGTCTTTGTAAAACAGGAACGCCGACACCACCCCAGCCCGGCCCAGGTAATGTTCGATACCCAGGTCGAAGTTACGAGACTCCAGCGGATCAAGCTCAGGATTACCAAAGCTGGCTTCATCACCATCAATCACGAAGCCTGGCGCCAACTGGCCGAAGGTCGGGCGCACCACCGAATGGGTAATAGCGCCGCGCAATTGGGTATCCTTATCCAGTTGGTAGCGTAGGTGCAGGCCAGGCAACCAGTTGTGGTACTCATTCTTCGACTTGATGGCTTCATAGTTGCCATCGCGCAGGCCCGTGCCTTTGGCATCGAACTTAGTGCCTTCATAACGCACACCAACAATCACGCTCAAGTCGTCGATGTCGAGGCTGTGCATCAGGTACGCCGAGTCAATGTCTTCGCTCATTTTGAAGTCATTAACCCGCGATTCCTCCTCGTTATAGAAGCTATTGCGATCCAGGCCCGAGATCAGGTCTTCAATCCTCCCTGCTGACAAGCCAGGGCCAAACCGATCCAGGCTGTAGTCGACATCACCTTTGCTGAACGCGTCCATATTCAGTTGCGCATCGCTGAAACCGAAGTCGCCAAGGTCTTCATAAGTCCAGATGTTGGTGTCGTTGTCCTTGTCGCGACGGCTGAGCTTGCCGCCGAATTTAACTTGCGCGGCATTACCTGCCAGGTCGTAGTCACGGGCTATGTCGAGCTTGATATTTTTCTCGGTATCCTCGGTGTTTTCTTCGGCCCACTCGACTTCATCGAGCGCAAAATTACTCGGGTCGTAGAAGTCGTCGCCGATGGTCAGCCGCGGCTTTTTCGTGTTGCTAAAACCGCTGTCGGCGAAATCATCAAGACCTTCAAATACTGCGCCCCCTATATGCCCGGGTGTATCTTGGTTGGCCTTGCTGTAGCCCGCCTGGGCTTGCAGCGTCCACTGGCCAATAAAACGTTCGCCACCAAACACATACGACTGGATTTCCTGAGTTTCTTCCCGGTCCTTCAACTCGCGCCAGCCCTCAGCCTCGCCCTGTTCGCCAGCAAGCTGCGCGTCGGCAAACTCAACCCCGGCGGCGTTGCGCGTTTCGGTGTCTTTGAAGCGGCTGTACAGCGTGCGCAAGTAGTAGCTTGAGTAGTCGTCTGGTCGATAGTCGAAGTTCAGCCCCAGGCCGCTGCGCTCGCGACGAATGTCGTAATCACGCTGCTCAAACTGCTGCAACCGGTCGCCATCGGAGAAATCCCAATCGCCACCGGTCTCGACATTGTCTGAGCCAAAGTCACGTTGCTGCACGCTTAAGGCCGCGGCCACGCCAAAGTTATCCACACCACCGCCCAGGCTGAACAGGTCGCTGATGGCACCAGAAAATTTCGGACTGGTCTGGTCGGTGTTATCGTCGTAGCTGGCCTCGCCAGTACCCGTGTAGAACAGGCCTTTATGGTCGAATGCAGACAGGCTCTCGACCTCAATGGTGCCACCCAGGGAGTTGGCGTCCATATCAGGTGTCAACGTCTTGACCACCGACAGCGACTGCACCAGTTCTGCCGGCAATACATCGAGCGCAACGGCTCGGCGATCACTGTCTGGCGACGGAACCAGCGTACCGTTGATGGTCACACTGTTAAGATCTGGCCCCAAGCCACGTACGCTGACAAAACGTCCCTCGCCCTGATCACGCTCAACAGAAACGCCAGGCAGGCGCTGCACGGCTTCGGCGGCGTTCTGGTCAGGCAGTTGCGCCACGCCATCGGCATGCACAACACTCTCAATTTGATCCGCGCGGCGCTGCTCTTTCAGGGCCTGGTCCAGACTAGCGGCCTGACCGACCACATTGACGTGCTCGGCCTCGCTAGCCCACAACGGAGTGATGGCCACAGCCAGCGCCAAAGCACTGATATGAAAACCGACGCGACGGGCATTGAGTTGGTGCTTATGCATACTGCTCTCCCAGATAAGCCTGCTGGCCGGGTATTGCCCGGCGATCTGCAGCGCAAGCTAGAAGTGCGGCGTGACAGTTAGATGACAGGCCAGCAGCACAAGCCCCTAAACACGGGGTTTGTCCGGGGTTTTGAGCCGAAATGACCTGGCCTTGTCGAGGTGAACGGCTCAGCCCTGATGCGCAAACCCGCTTCGTAGCGGAGGTAGAACCACTTTTATCTAAAAAATTGCGCGTCCAACTGAGCCAAACTGACCTCCCCCATTGCAACCATTTAGTAACAAGACTCTGTTGTGCTGCAGGCTTAGCCACCTGGACGCTGCACCCATGACCACCTTGCTCAAACTGCATCGCCTGAAACTGGTCGTACTTTTGCTCGCCACAAACCTTGCGCTGCTGTTGCACCTTGCTGCCGGCCATATAAAGCCGATGAGCGAATGGGTCTGGCTGGATATCCTTGGCGAGGGCGGCTCGACGCTGCTGTGCCTGACCTGGTTAGGACTGGTACTCAAGAGTCGTCCTGCGGGACGGGTTACCAGCTTCTTGGCCATGGGCCTGGGGCTGGTGTTTTTTTCTTGGTGGGTCGATACCCTAGACGAATTTATCCGCCTGCCTGACAGCATCGTCTGGGATCACTGGATGGAGTCAGCGCCTATGCCATTTGGCCTGCTCCTGCTGACACTGGGCATCTATCACTGGCACCGTGAGCAGCTGGCGATTAGCGCGCAAATGGAAAAGCGTGAACGGCTGTTCCGCGAACACCGCTTGTTCGATTCGCTAACCCCATTAAACACCGCCGAGTACCTGCGCCAGCACTTGGACCAGGCTCTTTGTCAGGCACGTAGCGCACAACAGCCCTTGTCACTTGTGATCCTCGATCTCGATAACTTCAGCCGGATCAATCATCTGCATGGCCATGCCGAGGGCGACCGTGTACTACAAGCCCTGAGTCAGTTGTTAGTGCTTAACCTGCGCCATCAGGACTTGCTCTGTCGCTTGGCCGGTGATCGCTTCGTGGTCATGCTGCCGCACACCGGCGAACGCCAGGCACAGCAGCTGGCCGAGGACTTGCGCCTGAGTGTTGAGCACTTCGCGCACAAGGCCCGCGCGCACGGCGAGCGCTTGCAATTGCGCGCCAGCGTGGCCTGCGTAATGGCCCTGCAGGACGACGCAGAAAGCTTGTTGCAGCGCCTCAATCAAGCACTGGCACATGCAAAACCAGCACTCTATGCGCGCAGTGCTTGAGGTAAAACCATGACCCTCAAGGCCACTTGGTACGAGAACGACAACCGTTTTATTCCTGGCCACTGGCAACCTGCGGTGCTGGTCGACCTGGCCCTGTCACGGGGCATCGACAGCCACCGATTGTTACGCGGCACCGGTTTGTTCCATGAAGATCTGCAGGCTGGCAAGGCTCGCCTATGTGCTCAGCAATTCCTGCAACTGATAGACAACAGCGAACGCCTGCTGGCCGCCGCAGACACCCGTTTTCTCTTTGGCCAACGTCTGTTACCCGGTTACTACGGCGCCGCCAGCCATGCCTTGCAGCATGCGGCAGACTTGAGCCAAGCGCTGGATATTGTGTGTCGCTACCGTGCCCTGATCAGCCCATTACTCAGCCCACGGGTGCTGCTCGATGAGCAAAATGTCTACGTCTATTGGCTGGACACTTGCGGCGCAGGGGCGCAGCAGCGGTTTCTGGTGGAGTCGGCAATGACCGCCTTGCTGGCCATGAGCCGCTGGTTGGCCGGTGCGCCACTGCCGTGGAAAGTCAGTATTGCTCAAACCAGGCCGCGCCAAGTTGAACAATACTGGGTCAACCTGGGTGAGGATGTACGCTTCGACGCGCCTGTGGATCTGCTCAGCCTGCCGCGAGAATATCTGCACCAGCCTTGGCCTGCAGCCGCGCCAACGGCCGGCCAAGCAGCCCAGCAACAAAGCATGCAGCAGCTGCAGGAACTGGGTTTCGATGCCAGCCTGCTCGACCACCTTTATCGCCATCTGTTGGCGAACCTGCGGCACCAGCCACAACTGGAAAACGTCGCGCTAGCGTTTGGCATGAGCCCCTCAACACTGAAACGCAAGCTGCATAGGCACGGCACCCATTTTCAAGAACAACTGGACTTGGCGCGTAAACATATGGCCCTGTATCTCTATCAGATCAAGGGTCAAAGCAATGAAGAAGTAGCTGCTTACCTGCAGTTCCACGATTCCACCAACTTACGGCGCTCATTCAAGCGCTGGACTGGACTCGCTCCGAGCGCGCTGCGCCAACTCTGGCCGTGCGATTAGCCTGAAGCTGCGGGCGGTGCTCTTGCAAACAGGTCACTCAACCTAGCTCGGATGCTTAGTCATCAACCGTAAAAAAAGCGCCGACGGGCGCTTTTCTTACCTGCTGGTTTCAGCTCAGGTTACTTATCCAGCGAATACGCAATCACGTAATCGCCCCGGTCCGGTGACTGGCGCGCGCCACCTGCCGAGATGACCACATATTGCTTGCCAGTTTTAGGTGACTTATAGCTGATAGGCCCACCTTGGCTACCGACAGGCAGGCGCGCCTTCCAGACTTCCTTGCCGGTCGAGCTGTCGAAAGCACGCAGGTAATAATCCTGGGTGCCGGCGATAAACACCAAGCCGCCCTGAGTGCTCAGGGTGCCGCCCAAGGTTGGCAAGCCAACCGGGATCGGCAGGCGCATGCGGATGCCCAGCGGGCCGGTATCTTCGACAGTGCCCACAGGAGCCTGCCAAACGATTTTCCGGGTCTTCATGTCAATTGCAGTGAGCGTACCAAAAGGTGGCTTCTGACAAGGAACACCTAGGGCCGACATAAAGCGGTTTTTGTTCACTGCATAGGGCGTGCCTTTCATGGGTACAACGCCCATGCCAGTGTTGACGCTCTCCCCGCCAGTATTGACAGCGGTGCTTTGCGGGTCTGCCTTGACCATCTGAATCCACAGGCCCAGACGCATGTCATTGACGAAGATGTAGTCATTGACCGGATCAGTGGAAATACTGCCCCAGTTCATGCCGCCCAGAGAACCCGGGAAGCTCAATGACAGGTCGGTGCCTGGAGCCGTGTACAATCCCTCATAACGCATCGACTTGAATGCAATCCGACACATCACTTGGTCGAATGGTGTTGCGCCCCACATGTCGGACTCAGTCAGGGTCTGGGCACCGATTTGCGGCATGCCGACTGAGCGTGGCTGGGTATCGGAATACTGCTCATTGGGGATATTGCTGCGCTTGACCGGTACTTCCTTGACCTCGGTCAGCGGCTTGCCGGTGGCACGGTCGAGCACATAGATCTGCCCGGCTTTGGTGCCGATCACCACCGCTGGGGTGGTTTTACCGTTCTTACCCGGAAAATCAATCAGCGACGGCTGCATTGGCAAGTCAAAATCCCACAAGTCGTTATGTACGGTCTGGTAGGTCCATTTTTCTTTGCCCGTGGTGCCGTCCACCGCTAAAACCGAGGTGGCATATTTGTGGTCAAGTTCTGTGCGATTAGCGCCCCATAGATCAACCGAGGAGCTGCCCATCGGTATAAACACCGTATTTGACTGCGGATCGTACGACATGGCCGCCCAGGAGTTCGGGCTGCTGCGCGCATAAGTTTCGCCAGCCTCAAGGGTTTTGTTCGGGTCTTGCGCACCCGGGTCGAACGCCCAGCGCATGGCACCGGTGATCACATCAAAACCGCGAATAACACCGCCGGGCATATCGGTACTGACGTTATCGGCTACGCGTCCACCCACGACCACCGTGGTTCCAGCCAGGGTTGGCGCCGAGGTCAATACATAGCTCGGGTCCTTGGCATCACCCAGACCGGCAAGCAGGTCAACCTGCCCATCCTTGCCAAAATCAGGACAGAACTCACCGGTATCGGCATCCAGGGCAATCAGACGAGCATCGATGGTGTTCATCAGGATTCGACGCATACATGCAGCACCGCTGGCTACTTGAGCTGCTGGCACTGGAGTCGCGTTGTTGGCATCCGGCTGCACCAATGGCTTGCTGGCGTCGAAATACGCGAGGCCACGGCAGCGCATCCACACCGAAGACTTGGCGTTGATTTCATTCTTCCAAAGCTCTTTGCCGGTGTCGGCATTCACTGCAATGACATTGTTGTGCGGGGTACAGAGGAATAGCTTGTCGCCAACCTGCAGCGGTGTCAGTTGGTCTTCTGCGCCATTGCCGTCGCTTTGCGGGATATCGCCGGTGCGGTAAGTCCAGGCAACTTTCAGGTCCTTAACGTTATCGCGAGTAATTTGGTCCAGCGCGACAAAACGGCTGCCGCCCGGCGTATTGCCGTAATTGTCCCAGTTCTTTTGCTCCTGCTGCGGGTTCACTGCTTGCAACGGCAACTGCCCAGACGCCTCAAACGGCATGTGCGGCTTGAACATCAAGGCGACAGTTGCAACCAGACAGCCAAGCGTAACCAGGGAAAAGCCGTAGGCCGGGCCACGCAGCTCGGGCTTGCCCTGCAGGCGGCGCAGCATGGGGATCGACACCACCACCGCAAACAGCAGCACGCCGTTGAACATCAGCCTTGAAACCAGTGGCCAGAATTCCAGCCCGGCATCGAGCAGGGCCCATACCAGGGTGCCTAGAAATACCAGCACATAGAGCCAGGCTCCGGCGGTACGGCGCATGAAAAACAGCACGCCCGAGATCAGCATCAGAACCCCGGCGCTTAAAAAATACCAACTGCCGCCAAGCGCGATCAGCTGGCCGCCGGTGATGGAAAAAAATGCGCCACTGACAACCAGCACCAAGCCAATCAAATAAAACCAGCAATTCATCACTGCTGGAACGGGTGCTTGTTTTGGGTTCATCGGGCTCACTCCTTGACCTGTTTTGAAGATAGATACAAACAGGTTAAGTGAGGTGCTACCCACCCGCAAGCCACGGCCCGCGCGGCTTTGGTCAATAAAAAAGCATCAATTCGAATCAGGTTGAAAAAGTGACCGAACCCAAGCCTGCAAACTTAACTTCGACCCGGGCCGAAGGCGGCGCCCAGCAGATCCCGGTCCAACTGCCAGTCGCGACCAGGTCTCCGGCCCGTAGCGGATTGCCTTGCAGCGCAGCATGCCTTGCCAGCCAGGGGAGCGAGTTAAGCGGTTCAGCGAATGGGTGGCTGCCCGTGCTCACTTGTTGAGAAACACCATTGATCCGAACCTCGGCTGTTTGCCCCGGCCAATCAAACGGCGCTTCCAGCGAGCATGGTTCGCCGATGATAAGGGCGCGGTTTGATTGTTGGTCAGCCAGACGCAACAAGGGGTCTGCGTGCTCAGCGCTGAGCCAGCGCGTATCGCAAAGCTCGATGCCCGGCAACCACGCATCAATCGCGCGATAAGCCATTTCCAGATCGGTATGTTGATCAAGATCGCAACGCAGCCGCACGATCAACTCGCCCTCAATGCCGAAACCGTTGCAATAACCGGACGGCGCCTGCCAACCCGAAGAGTGGACGGCGTCAGCAGGTACGCCTGCCGCGCTGATAAAACTATCGGGGCTGCCACCCAGCTTCCAGGCCCGGGCCGGCTCCTGGCTGAACCAGCCGAGCGCATCAGCGACGCACTGTTGTACGGCATAGGCTTGAGCTTCACTTTCCAGCACCAGGCCCTCATGTGATTGGCGCTGGCCCGTATGCCAAGCCTCAATCAAGCGTGCGGCAACCTGTTCAACCATATTCATAAAGGTAACTCCGTCTTGCGCCGCCGCAATTGCGCGGGCGCGGGTCTGTCGCAGCGCATAAACTGTCCCCGTCCTGCTGCGCCACGTGGCTCACCATCCCACACCACCTCGCCACGGGACAAGGTCATCGCGGGCCAGGCGCTCAATTGCATGCCTGCATAGGGTGTGTAATCGACATTGTGATGCAGCAGTTCATTGCGCAAGTCGACTCGCTGGCCTTCATCCCAAATAACCAAATCAGCATCGGCGCCGATAGCAATGCTGCCTTTGCGCGGGTACAGGCCATACATCTTCGCCGCATTGGTTGAGGTCAGCGCAACAAAGCTCTGCGCAGTGATACGGCCACTGCGTACGCCTTCGGACCAGAGCAAGGCCATGCGCGTTTCAACACCGGGAATACCATTGGCAACCTGGTCGAACGAGATGTTTTCGCCATGGGCTTTCTTGCCGTCCGGGCCGTCGAAGCGAAAGGGCGCGTGATCGGAAGAGAATATCTCGAACGCACCATTTTCCAGCCCATCCCAGATGACTTGTTGATTGGCGGCATCCCGAGGCGGCGGGCTGCAAATACATTTAGCCCCTTCAAAGCTGTCATCACAGCCCAGGGAGTCAGCCGTCAGAAACAGGTACTGCGGGCAGGTTTCCGCGTAGACCTTCAACCCCTGGCTTTGTGCCCAGCGGATTTGCTCAACCGCCTCGCGCCCCGAGACATGGACGATAAGAATCGGCACATCAACCAGTTCGGCCAGGGCAATTGCACGATGCGTAGCTTCACGTTCGACCAGCATTGGCCGCGATGTCGCATGGTACTTCGGCGCACTCAGGCCAGCAGCCAGCAAGCGCTCGGTCAGCCAGGCGATACAATCGCTGTTCTCGGCATGCAGCATGACCATTGCACCTTCGCGCCGTGCCACCGACAGGGTTTCGAGAATTTCGCGGTCACCCAGCTTGAGCGCGTCATAGGTCATGTAGATCTTGAACGAGGTGTAGCCTTCGGCAATCAGTGCTGGCAGCTCTTCACGCAAAACCTCAGGCGTTGGATCTGTCACTATCAAGTGAAAGGCATAATCGATCACCGGCTTGTTGCCTGCACGGCGGTGATAATCATCCACTGCGGCACGCAGCGATTCACCCTTTTGCTGGCAGGCGAACGGAATCACCGTGGTGGTGCCCCCGCATGCAGCTGAGACCGTGCCGCTGAAAAAGTCATCCGCCATCAATGAACCGTCGCCGGTCGGCTGGTCCAGATGCACATGGCTGTCGACGCCGCCCGGCGTGACATGACGGCCGGCAGCGTCGATTTCGTGCAGGCCAGCAGGCAAATCCAGCGCCAGCGCGGTGATACGCCCATCGCGAATACCAATATCACTACTAAAGGTGTCCGCGGCGGTAACCACACGGGCGTTGCGAATGACAGTGTCGAAAGCTTGCATGTCAGGCCTCATGAAAAGCGCCGCGCAGCAGCTTTCAACTCATCAACTGTGGCGCGAGTATGAAATGCGAGGTGAAGTTGCCAACACCTCGGATAAAACTGATTCAGCGCGTGGTGGCAGCGTCGCGCTCCAGCCAGGCCTGGGCGATCTGTTCGCGGGTGGCGAACCAGACGCCTTCGTGGCCCTGGGCGTATTCAATGAATTTTTTCAGCGCGCGCACGCGCCCTGGCCGTCCCACCATGCGGGGGTGTAAACCGATGGACATCATGCGCAGGCCATCGGCGGACTCTTCGTGCAGCACCTCGAAACTTTCCTTCATGTACTCAAGAAAGTCAGAGGCTTGCGAAAGACCAGGCGAGTTCCAGTAGCGGAAGTCATTCACATCGCTGGTGTAAGGCACCACCAGATGGCGCTTGCCCTCGACCTCGACAAAGTAAGGCACATCATCGTTGTAGGCGTCGGAGTCATACAGGAATCCCCCTTCCTCGGCGACCAGGCGCCGCGTACGCACGCTGGCTCCGTAGCGGCAATACCAGCCCACCGGGCGCTTGCCGCAGGTGCGCTGGAAAGACTCTATGGCCAAGCGAATATGCTCGCGCTCCTGTTCTTCGCTGAGGCGAAACACCTCTTCCCAGCGATAACCATGGCTGCACACTTCATGGCCCAGGGCGACGGCCGCCTTGGCAACATCAGGGTTTTGCTCGAACGCCAGGGCGCAGGCATGGAAAGTGGCCGGTACATCTGCCTGTTGCAGAATCTGCAGAATCCGCCAGATACCGACGCGGGAGCCGTATTCATACATCGACTCCATCGCCAGGTTACGCACCCCTTCAGGGAATTGATAACTGCCCCACTCGGTCATGCTCTCCTGATCGGAGTCGCCCATGGCCAGCGAGCGCTCGGAGCCTTCCTCGTAGTTGATCACCACACTGATGGCCAGTCGCGCACCGTTGGGCCAGGTGCCTTGCGGACGCTGCTGACCATAACCAACCAGATCTCGAAGGGGTAACGCCATGGAAAATTCTCCTACAGGTTTGGCAAATTACTCAGCCACACAGGCTCAGCAATCAATCTCTTTCAAGGCTTCGTGGTCGGTCTGGCCATCGCCAAACGCCAAGCCCATGGCCAGTGTCTGGGCAACACAAAATGCTGCGGTAAGTGAACGAAAGCCGAGCAACTCAGCATCGTTGACCTCGATCATCACCGAAGCACATTGGCCTATCGGGCTGAGAATGCTGTCGGTGATCGCCACGATTGGCGTGCCGGAAGCCAGTGCCTGCTGGCAGGCATCAATCGTCTCCTGGGCGTAGGGCGGGAAACTCACGGCCACCAGGACATCATCGGCATGCAATGCACCGACCTGCTCACGCAGGCTGCCGCCCAAACCACTGATATGCACGGCACGGCGTCCCACCCGGCTCAAGGCATAGCTCAAGTAAGCCGCCATCGGGAACGACCTGCGCATGCCCACCACAAAGGTGGTGCGCGCCTTTTGCAGCAATGCGATGGACTGCTCCAGAGCCTGCACTTGCTGGCCTTCGGCCAAGTGCTCGAGCGAAACGATATTGGCCTGGCTGAAGGCAGACAGCATGGCGCCAACATCCCTTGGGTCATCCAGCAGTTGCTCGCCACGGTAATGTCGGATGCGCTCCTTGAAGCTGCCCTGCCCTGCCTTTTCCAACGGTGCCTTGAACAGCCGCTGCAGGTCGCTAAAGCCGCCGTAGCCCAATGCTTGCGCCAGGCGAATATATGCCGATGCAGGAATCGCCGAACGCTTGGCCAGCGCCGCCAATGTATTGAGGGCAGCATCGTGGGGATGCTCGATCAGGTAATGGGCGGCATCGCGCATCCGGCTGGTGAGTTTGTCCTGTCCCAGCGCGATGGCTGAGCGCAGTTCATCCAGGGTTTGTGGCAGTGACATAGGCAGGTCGCTCGGTAAAAATCAGGATGGGCGCAGCTCGGCAATAGCCTCACTCAAACAGGCCACTAACCGGGTCATTTCTTCGACGGTGTTGTAGTGTGCAATAGATACGCGCACCACCCCGCCTTGTTGTGCCAGGCCCAGTTCGTTGATCAGGTGACGCGCGTAGAAATCGCCAAAACGAATACCAATGCGTGCCGGGTCAATGCGCCGCACTATGGCTTCGGACTGCACGCCTTCGACGACAAAACTGATGGTCGGCACCCGGTCACCATTGGTCACCTGGCTCTTGCCGATGATACGCACGCCCGGTGCCTCTCGCAGATAAGCCAGCAGGGTTTCAGCCAGAAGATTCTCCTGGACCTCAAAGGCATCAAATGCCGCCTGCATGAGTTCGCGCTCACTGCCTTGAGCCCCCAGGCGACGGCCGATATCGACCAGGTAATCACTGATACCGATGCAACCGTACGACAGCTCATAGTTGAGGTTGCCGGGCTGGAGCTTGTAGGGCAGCACGTCGCGCCCGATGAAGAAGTGGTTGAGGCTTGGCAGCTCCAGAAGCAACTCGCGCTTGCCCCAGAGCACGGCGAAGTGGGGGCCAAAGACTTTATAGAAGCTGAATACGTAGTAGTCGGCGCCACTGGCCTGGACATCGACCAAGCGGTGTGGCGCGTAAGCCACCGCATCGACGCATAGCTTAGCCCCGACCTGATGCACACGACGCGCGACCTCGGCCACGGGATTGACGCTGCCCAGGATGTTCGAGGCATGGGTCATGGCCACATACCGGGTTTTCGGGCTGAGCAAGGCATCCAGGTCAGCCAGTTCCAGCTCCAGGGTTTGTGCATCGACATGCCACACACGCAGCACGGCATCGCGCTCCTCGCACAAGCGCTGCCAGGGGCCGATATTGGCTTCATGGTCGCTGTGGGTGACGATGACTTCATCGCCGGGCTTGATCGAAGGTGCAATCGCACGCGTGAGAATTTGCAGCAGATGGGTGGTCGAGCCGCCCATTACACACTCTTCGGGGTGGTAGGCATTGATTAGTTGCGCAACCGACTCACGCGCCTCCATCACCTTGGCGCCAGCCTGCACCGAGGGCTCATATGAGGCGCCAAGCTGCACCGCATGGTTGAGCAGGTACTGGCTGATACGATCGGCAACCGGCTTGAGTACGGCCGAACCACCTGCGTTATCGAGATAGGCATAGCCATCGGCCAGGGCGGGGAACTGGCTGCGAACGTAATTGATATCGAGCAAAGTCAAAATAAGTCTCCCGAAAGTATCAGTGATGCAGAATCGCCTGCAGAAAAGCCTGGGTTCTCGGCTCTTGCGGGGCGGTGAAAAACTCTTGCGGCTTGTTCTGTTCGATGATTCTGCCGCTCTCCATGAAGATCACCCGGTCGGCGACCTTACGCGCAAAACCCATTTCATGGGTGACCACGATCATGGTCACGCCAGAACGCGCCAGGTTTTGCATCACATCAAGCACTTCACCGACCATCTCCGGATCAAGCGCGGAGGTGGGTTCGTCAAACAGGATCACGCGTGGCTCCATGGCCATGGTCCGCGCAATGGCTACACGCTGCTGTTGGCCGCCGGACAGCTGGCTTGGGTATTTGTCGGCGTGGGCGGCCATGCCGACTTTCTCCAGCAGCGCACGCGCACGGTCATTGGCACTGCGCCGCGACATGCCGCGCACCCGCACCGGCGCCAAGGCAACATTGGCCAGCACCGTGAGATGGGGATAAAGATTGAAATTCTGAAACACCATGCCCACTTCGCAGCGAATGCTCGCGAGATTGGGACCGTTTTCCACACGCTGGTCGGCAACCCGGATCTCACCTTCCTGATAAGCCTCCAGCAGGTTGATGCAACGAATCAGCGTGGACTTCCCAGATCCGGACGGCCCCAGAATGACCACCACTTCGCCTTGTTCAACAGTCATGTTGATGTCGCTCAAGGCCTGGAACTGGCCGTAGAACTTATTCATGTGCTCGATTTCGATCAGGCTGCTCATGCGCTTTTACCCCCGGCAGCATTGCGCCGCTCTATCCAACTGACCATTTGCACCAGCGGCAAGAGCAGCAACAGATACATCACCGCGGCCCCCACCAAGGGCGTCGGATTAGCCGCCAGCGCCTGGGCTTGCGTTGCCTGCTTGAGCAAGTCAGGCATGGCCACCACCGATGCCAGCGCGGTGTCTTTCATCACGTTGATGCAGTTGCTGGTCATGGGCGGCATGACAATACGCATGGCCTGCGGCAGGATCACGTCGCGCATGGTGTTGAAAAAGCTCATGCCTTGTGACGCCGCAGCCTCGAATTGGCCCCGTGGAATGGCTTCGATGCCGGAACGAAAAATCTCAGCCGAATAGGCGCACGACACCAGCGACAAAGCTGCCGCTGCGGCCGCGAATGACGACAGGCGAATCCCCACAAAGGGCAATGCGTAGTAGATCAACACCAGCAGAACCAGCAGGGGAATCGAACGCAAGACATCAATATAGGCCCGCGCCAGCCAGCGAATCGGCGCGAAGGCATAGAGGCGCAACATCGCCAGCAGCAAGCCGCCAACCAACCCGAGAATGATACTGACCACACCCAACAGCACCGTCACGCCAAGGCCGCGAAGCATCAGTGGCAGCGCATCGACAAATACGCTCCAGTTGAAGAATGTATGTAACAGCTCCATAGAAAGCACCTTGCTCGTGAACGGTTGATCGAGTGATTACTTTGGTACGTCAGTCACCATCACCGTGCTCGAATCAGCTGCGGCTTCAGCACCAAACCATTTCTTGTGCAGGTCGGCGATCACGCCTTCTTTCTTCATGGTGCTGATGATGTCGTTGACCTTGGCGCTCTCGGACCAGTTCTTCGCGTGCATCAATGAATATTTTTCGCCCGTTGGAATACGTGCGACCACGGCGTACTGCGGCTTGTCCTTGATGTAATAAAGCACCGCTGGAATATCACTGACATAGCCGTCCAATCGGCCCGAAGCCAGATCCAGCATGGCGGGCGACAAACCTTCATAACGCGAGACATCCTTGAACTTGTATTCGCCCTTGTGCTCGCCAACCCACATGTCGCCGGTGGAGCCGGTATCGACGCCAACCACTTTGTCAGCCATGCCGTCCAGGCCCTTGATGCCCGACTTGGTCAATACCGACAAGGACTGGTCACTGTCGTAATAGGGCTGGGCGAAACCAACAGACTCAAGGCGTTTGGGAGTGATGGTGATTGAGGAAATGGCAATATCGGCACGCTTGGATTGCACCGCGCTGAACAGGCCATTGAAGGGGATATTGATGAATTCGACGCTCTTGCCCGCACGCTTGGCGACTTCCTTGACCAGATCAACCTCGAAGCCAACTATCTCGCCCTTGGCGTCCTGGAACTCCCACGGAACGTTGCCGACGTTTGCGCCCACCGTCCAGTCAGCGGCCAGAGTCGATGCTGAAAACGCAGTGGCGATTGCCATGCCCAAGAGTACTTTCACGTTCATGTCTAGCTCCTCGATTCAAGTCAGTCCTACAGGCCGCCCGCTTGGATGAACAGGCGTTTCGAGATTGAGCATAGGCACATGAATTAAATATTTCAACAACTTAATTTACTGAATTAAATGCTCCAGCAAAGTGCGAATCAGACCCGGTTTGGTGCAGTGTTTACAAGGCACACAGGGTCTGGTTACAGAGGATTTGCGTGGCAGAAAATCAATCCAGACGCACTGATGCAGGGCGCCGGATCAACCCTTAGGACACCGGCATTCGATCACACAACGGGTTCGCCGGAGGATTCTTGGCGCAGCTCTTCAAGCAACAACTGCGCAGGGAATGACAACTGGCTGGCGTGACGGACAATCACACCGTAGGGCTCGCGTCTTGATTGGATCTGCAGGTCCAGGCGGCCAATCATGCCAAAACCCTGGCTGAACCCGGCCACCTCGCGCGGCATCAAGGCCACCGATCTCGCGTCTTGTTGCAACAGGCTGAGCATGCTGAAGGTCGAAGCAGTCTCCAACGGGTAACGCGGGAACTCAAGGCCTGCCTGGCTGAACTCGTGCTCAAGCAACAAGCGCATGGGCATATTGGCCGGGTAGATGATCCAGCGACAATCACTGAGTTGCGCCAGTTTTACATTGGCAACGCCCACCAGCGGATGTTCTGGATGAGCCACCAGCACCAGCTGTTCTTCGAACAGCTTCAGGCAATCGTAGGCATCCGGCCTGCGGCTGACACTGGTGCGGCAGATGGCCAGATCGAGACGCCCCTGATCGACCAGGCTGAGCAGGCGCTCGCTGGTGTCCTCGACGATTTCCACCGACAACTCCGGCTGCTTTTCGCGTAAGCCTGTCAGGGCGCGCATCAATTGCGGGACCGCACCCATGATCACTCCAACCGACAGTCGCCCGCCATGGCCCTGAACAATGCCGATCATCTCTTCGCGCAGGTGCGCCAGGTCGCTGTGGATAAGTCGCGCATAGCGAATCACGCAGCGGCCCAGGTCATTTGGTGCCAGGCCTTGGCTGGTACGGGTAAACAGGCTGGCACCAAAAGTCGTCTCGATCTCATGCAGCGCCTTGGTCGCACCGGGTTGGCTAATTGCTACCTGCTCGGCCGCACGATGCAGCGAGCCTTGCTCATCGAGGGCAATAAGCAAGCGCAGTTGCTTGAGGCGCAAGCGCGAAACAATTGAAGGCAAGGACGAGATCATGGTGATGACTAAAAGTTATCGCTCAATCAGAAGCTTTCATTAGGCAGCATCTCCAAGGATTTTTAAAGTGATGCTTTAGGCTATCAACAGGAGCCAGGCCGATGCGCTTGATTCAATTCGAAAATGAACAGGGCCAACGCCACGTCGGCGTGGTCAATGGCGAGCGTATCGACATCGTACGTGACGCGCGCAGCACCCGTGAGCTGGCCCTTGCCGCCATCCGCAACCAGCGCAGCCTGCAGGCGCAGATTGAAGCCCATGGCTGTGAGCCTGGGCCGCTTTACCGCCAAGTGCTCGACGAACAGCGCGTACTGCCTCCGCTGGACCACGAAGACCCGGCGCATTGCCTGGTCAGCGGCACCGGCCTGACTCACCTCGGCAGCGCCTCGACCCGTGACAAGATGCACCAACAGGCTGAGCAAGAAGTAACCAAGCTGACCGACACCATGCAGATGTTCCGCTGGGGCATGCAAGGCGGCCGTCCAGAATCAGGCACAGCTGGCGCTCAACCCGAATGGTTTTACAAAGGGGACGGCAGCATCGTGGTTCGCCCCGGCGCTGATTTCCCGGCCCCTGACTTTGCCGAAGACTTTGGCGAAGAGCCGGAACTGACCGGGCTCTATGTGATTGGCGATGACGGCATGCCCTATCGCGTGGGTTATGCACTGGGCAATGAATTTTCCGATCATGTGGTTGAACGCAAGAACTACCTGTATCTGGCCCACTCGAAATTACGTTTCTGCTCCTTTGGTCCGGAAGCGCGCCTGGGTGAACTGCCCAAGCATCTGGCTGGCATGAGCCGTATTCGTCGCGATGGCGCAGTGCTCTGGGAAAAGGAGTTTCTCTCCGGCGAAGAGAACATGTGCCATAGCCTGGAGAACCTCGAATACCATCATTTCAAGTACGCACAATTCCTTCGCCCCGGCGATGTCCATGTGCATTTCTTTGGCACCGCTACACTGTCATTCGCCGATGGCGTCAAGGCGCAGCCTGGTGACCAGTTCGAAATCAGTCTCGATGCTTTTGGCGAGCCACTGCGCAACGGTATCGAAATCAACAAAACGTCTTTTGTCGCCGGTACAGTCAAGGCGCTCTGAGCCACTTCGCCAAGCCCCTTGCAAGAGTTGGTTACGCAAGGGAACTGACAGCTCGCAGGCTGCGAGGCACTTCATCATTCGCGGGCCTATGCCCACCGCCTGAACCCATAAGGTCAAGGAGTCGAACATGCCCGATATACTCGGTCAAAACTACATCGCCGGGGGCCGTAGCGCTGCTGGCAATACCGCTTTGCAAAGCTACGACGCACAGAGCGGCGAAGCGCTTCCCTACCAATTCCATCAGGCCACGGCCGATGAGGTAAACGCGGCCGCCGAAGCCGCCGCAGCCGCCTATCCCGCTTACCGCAGCCTGCCTGCGGAAAAGCGCGCGGAATTCCTCGAAGCCTGCGCCGCCGAAATTGATGCCTTGGGCGATGATTTCGTGGCCCTGGTTTGCCGTGAAACCGCCTTGCCAGCCGCCCGCATTCAAGGCGAGCGTGGCCGCACCAGCGGGCAAATGCGCTTGTTCGCGCAGGTCCTGCGCCGTGGTGATTTCTACGGTGCAAGGATTGACCAGGCATTGCCCGAGCGCCAACCAATGCCGCGCCCGGACCTGCGTCAATACCGCATTGGGGTTGGCCCCGTTGCTGTATTCGGTGCCAGCAACTTCCCCTTGGCATTTTCAACCGCAGGTGGCGACACCGCTGCTGCACTGGCAGCAGGCTGCCCGGTGGTGTTCAAGGCCCACAGCGGCCACATGGCCACCGCCGACTGCGTAGCGGGCGCTATCACTCGCGCTGCGCAGAAAACCGGCATGCCCGCCGGTGTATTCAACATGATCTATGGCTCGGGCGTCGGTGAGCTGTTGGTCAAGCATTCAGCCATTCAAGCCGTAGGGTTCACCGGCTCCCTGAAAGGCGGCCGCGCCCTGTGCGACATGGCTGCTGCCCGCCCGCAACCCATCCCGGTATTTGCCGAGATGTCGAGCATCAACCCGGTGCTGATGCTGCCGGAAGCCTTGAAAACCCGTGGCGAGCAGATTGCAGCCGACCTCAGCGCCTCGGTGGTACTTGGCTGTGGTCAGTTCTGCACCAGTCCGGGCCTGGTTATCGGCGTTAGCTCGCCGGAATACAGCGCCTTTATCAAGACCCTGTCCCAGCAGATGGGCGACAAACCGGCGCAAACCATGCTCAATGCTGGCACGCTCAAGAGCTACGTCGGTGGCCTTCAACGCTTGCATGCACACACCGGCATCAGCCATTTGGCCGGTAGCGAGCAAACGGGCAACCAGGCATATCCCCAGCTGTTCAAGGCGGATGTGAGCTTGCTGCTCGAAGGGGACGAGTTGCTCCAGGAAGAAGTTTTCGGGCCGACCACCATCGTGGTTGAGGTGGCCGATCGCGCGGAACTGCTGAGTGCCCTGCACAGCCTGCATGGGCAACTCACCGCGACCCTGATCGCCGACGAGGCTGACCTGCACAATGCCGGCGACCTGCTGGCAGTGCTTGAGCAAAAAGCTGGCCGCCTGCTGCTCAATGGCTACCCGACAGGCGTTGAGGTGTGCGACTCGATGGTCCACGGGGGCCCCTATCCGGCAACTTCCGACTCACGTGGTACTTCCGTGGGCACATTGGCCATCGATCGCTTCTTGCGCCCTGTGTGCTACCAGAACTGCCCGGACGCACTGCTGCCACAAGCGTTGCAGAATGCCAATCCACTGGGCATTCAGCGCCTGGTCGATGGCAAGCCCAGCACCAGCGCCCTGGCTTGAGTCGTTGATGGCGATCAGTTACGCCTGAAGCGTTCACCCCAACAATGCCCGGCTAAAATGCCGGGCATTGTTGTTTATGAGCGACGCCCTTCCTAGCTGCCACAAGCCATGGCTTAGACTGGGCCTGCTGGTCAATCAAAGGAAGCAAAATGCTTATTGTCTTCAGCGGCCTGCCTGGAACCGGCAAGACCACCATTGCCAGTGCCCTGGCCCGGCAAACAGGGGCTATGTATCTGCGGATCGATACAATTGAGCAAGCCATCCGCAATGCCGATGGCTTGGTCGGTGACCTGGGGTGCTGCGGGTATAGCATCGCCAACGAGCTGGCCCTGAGTAATCTGCGCCTTGACAACACAGTTATCGCCGATTGCGTCAACCCAGTTGCCGAAAGCCGCGAAGCCTGGCGCATAACAGCCACAAACGCAGCGGTAGAGTTGGTCAATATCGAGGTCAGCTGCTCAGACACAACAGAGCACCAGCGTCGAGTTGAAACGCGCAGCTCCGACATTGCAGGACTGAGTCCGCCGACATGGCAGGCAGTGCTCAATCATGATTACCAAGCCTGGGACAGCCCGCCTCTGCAGATCGACACAGCCCGGCTCATGCCGGCACAGGCCGTGGCCATGATCCTGCGCCACATCAATCCCAAGCCTTGAACCCGGCGCACGTTGCGCACGCCGGGTAGCTTCACTTAGTGCGAGTGACGCGGCACATCGGAACCACGGCAGCCGACCAGAAAGTCAAAGTCACACCCCTCATCGGCCTGCAGCACGTGATCAACATACAGACGGCGGTAACCGCCATCCCAGATCAAGCCCTGGGGTGCCTGCCATGCGGCAAGTCGCGCCTGTAGCTCTGCATCCGAAATATCCAGGTGCAGGCGTCCGGCATCACAGTCGAGCTCGATATAATCGCCATTTTGCACCACGGCCAATGGCCCACCCGCTGCGGCTTCCGGTGCGACATGCAGTACCACTGTACCGTAGGCTGTACCGCTCATGCGTGCATCCGAGATCCGCACCATATCGGTGATGCCCTTGGCCAGCACCTTTGGTGGCAGGCCCATGTTGCCGACCTCCGCCATGCCCGGATAACCCTTGGGCCCGGCATTCTTCAGCACCAGTACGCAGGTCTCGTCGACATCAAGATCAGGATCGTTGATACGCGCTTTATAATCGTCGAAGTCCTCGAACACTACAGCACGGCCTCGGTGCTGCATCAGCTCTGGTGAAGCAGCGGAAGGTTTCAGTACCGCGCCTTTGGGTGCAAGGTTGCCACGCAGGATGCTGATGCCACCATCGCGGCGCAGAGGGTTATCCAACTGACGAATCACTTCGTCCTCACCGTAGATCGGCGCATCGGTGCAGTTGTCCCACAGGCTGCTGCCGTTGACCGTCAGCGCGTCAGGATTCGGCAGCAGGCCCTTCTCGCCCAGGCGACGAATCACCGCTGGCAGACCACCGGCGTAGTAGAACTCTTCCATCAGGAAACGTCCCGATGGCTGCAAGTCAACGATAGTCGGCGTACCGCGTCCAACTCGGGTCCAGTCATCCAACTCAAGCTCAACGCCCATGCGCCCGGCGATCGCCTTGAGATGGATCACCGCATTGGTCGAGCCACCAATGGCGGCGTTGACCCGAATCGCGTTCTCGAAGGCTTCGCGGGTAAGAACTTTCGACAACCGCAAATCTTCACGCACCATCTCGACAATGCGCATGCCGGACATATGCGCCAGTACATAGCGACGTGCATCCACAGCCGGAATCGCCGCGTTGTGCGGCAGAGATGTGCCCAGGGCTTCGGCCATACATGCCATGGTCGAGGCCGTACCCATGGTGTTGCAGGTACCCGCTGAACGCGACATGCCGGCTTCAGCGGCCATGAAGTCGTGGATCGAGATCTTGCCGGCCTTCACTTCTTCGCTGAGCTGCCAAACCACGGTGCCCGAACCAATGTCCTTGCCCTTGTGCTTGCCATTAAGCATCGGCCCGCCGGTCACAACAATCGCTGGCACATCGCAACTAGCAGCCCCCATCAACAGCGCCGGCGTGGTCTTGTCGCAACCGGTCAGCAGCACCACGGCATCTACCGGGTTGCCGCGGATCGACTCTTCAACGTCCATGCTCGCCAGGTTACGCGTGAGCATGGCGGTTGGCCGCAAGTTGGATTCACCGCTGGAAAACACCGGGAATTCAACCGGAAAACCACCGGCTTCAAGTACGCCTTTCTTGACGTGCTCGGCGATCTTGCGAAAGTGCGCGTTGCACGGCGTCAGCTCAGACCAGGTATTGCAGATGCCAATGATTGGCTTGCCTTGGAACTCGTGATCGGGAATGCCCTGATTCTTCATCCAACTGCGGTACATGAACCCGTTTTTGTCGGCGGTACCGAACCATTGGGCAGAACGTAATGTGCGTTTCTCAGTCATGATTGCAACCTGTCAAGCAAGGGGGAGCTCGCCTGGAGCTACCCTGGGTAATTGAAAAATGGGGGGTTAGAGCAAGCCCGTCGAAAGGACTGGGAAGAACAACAGCAGGCTGAGTACGCACAGCTGAATGATGATGAAAGGCACCATCGATTTGAAAATATCGGTCAGGGTGATATCCGGGGGCGCCACACTTTTCAGGTAGAAAGCGGCGGGACCAAAGGGTGGTGAGATGTATGAAACCTGCATGCTCACGGCAAAGAGAATCCCGAACCACACCGGGTTGTAGCCCAGTTGCACAACAATAGGCACAAAGATCGGCAGGCACAGCATGGCAATGCCGATCCAGTCGAGAATCATGCCCAGCACCAGGAAGATCAGCATCATCACCATGATGATGACCACAGGTGCGACATCGAGCCCGGTGATCGCCGATGACACGAAGCGGTTGCCACCCATCAGGTTGTAGACGCCAACCAGGCAAGCAGCGCCAATCCCGATCCAGACGATCATGCCGCAGGTTTCCAGGGTCTGGGTCAGGCTGGCCTGGAGCAACTTCAGACTAAACTCACGACGCAGCACAATCGCCAACAGCACGCCCAGGGCACCCATTGCCGCCGCCTCGGTAACCGAGGCGATACCGCCGTAGATGCTGCCCAGCACCAGCCCGGCAATAGCCACTGGATAGAACATACCCTTGATCGCTTCGGACACTGTCAGGCGTGGAAGACCGTCCGAATCCTGCTTGATATGCGCCCCGCCCATTTGTGGATAACGCACGCACATCACCACCACATAGAGCATGTAGCAGCCCATCAACAGCACGGCGGGCACCACGGCGGCCTTGAACAAGTCGGCAATCGACACGCTGGCGATCAGGCCGTAGATGATCAGAACGATTGACGGCGGCACCATGGTGCCGAGCGAACCACCAGCGCAGACAACGCCGATTGCGATGCGCTTGTCGTAGCCCAGACGCAGCATTTGCGGCAGGGCCAACAAGCCCAGCAGGACGATTTCTCCGCCGATGATGCCGGAAATGGCTGCAAGGAAGAACGCCACCACCAGTGTCTGTACGGCAACCCCACCAGGCATCCTGCCGGCGAAGAAACGCATCGAGTTGAATAAATCCCGGGCCAGGCCCGATCTATCGAGCAGCCCCGCCATGAACACAAACATGGGTACGGCAACGAGCGAATACTCGGTGATAAAACCATACATGCGGCTGGCCACCAGCGGCGTGGCCATCGGGCCAAACCAACCGAGGGTAAAACCTGCGGCAACCAAACCTGTCACGAACGCCAGCGGCAGCCCCATAATCAGCAGGCCGAAGATGGCAAAAATCATCAGATACGTAGCGATTTCAATACTCATGGCGCTGATCTCGAATTATTGCTTGTTGCGCCATTGGCGACCGATACGCACAACTTGCTGCACTGCCATGATGGCAATCGCAATCAGGATGACGATCTTGGTAAAAGCGGGAAGCGGCGGATTCCAGGCCGAGCCTGAGGTTTCCAGGCGCCAGGCCCCTGTCGGCGAATGGGTGGCGTTAAATGCCAGGACCCAGGCGGCGTAGCCAATTGCCAGGCAAAACACCACGCCCAGCAGCAAGTTGAATATCTCCAGCCAATTGCGCTTACGCGGCGAGAGACGATCGAGCAGGATACGAATCTGGATATGCCGATTGGTTGCCAGCGCGTAGGGGCCGCCCAGGGCGAAAATCGATGCCACCAGGAATGTGGTGGTTTCGTGCGCCCAGTCGGTTGGCGCGTTGAACACGTAGCGCATGATCACTTCGTAGACACTGACCAGCATGGCCAGGAACACCAGCCAGGCGATTGCTTGGCCCATACGCTGGATAACACGATCAAGTGGATTGTTACTGGGCACGGACTCGGGCTCAGCAACACCGAGCGGGTTTTCGCTCGTTGGCGGATTCGCTTTCACGGGGAGACTCCTGACTTCCAGAGCGACCTGTGCAGAACTGCACAGGTCGTGCGGGGGATCAGAGCAGGTCTTTGCTCTGCAGATAAGACTTGATTGAATCCACGGCTTCCTTGGCTTCAGGGCTGCTGTTGCGCCAGGTGTCCCACTCGGTGCGGGCAATCTGGCGGAATTTCTTCAGCTCTTCAGGGGACAGCGTGGTCAAGGTCACATCACCACGCTTGGTCGCCAGTTCAACCTGCTCCTGGTCTTTCTTGTGCAGGTCGCTGATCAGCGTCGCGGTGAATTGATCAACAGAGTCCTCAAGGATTTTCTGCTGTTCGGCGCTCAGGCCATCCCAGATCGTCTTGTTGATCGAGATGTCTTTCATCGGCATCGAGTGGAAGCCCGGATGCACGGCGAATGGCGCGTACTTGTAGTAACCCTGCTCATAGTTGGTGGAGAACACCGTGTAGTCGGCGGCATCAATAACGCCCTTTTCCAGGGCGGTGTAGACCTCGGATGTCGGCAGGTTCACGGGGGCGGCCCCCACCAGCTTGAAGATATTCGAGACCATGCCTTCCGGCGCACGAATCTTCATGCCTTTGAAGTCGGCCAGGGTGTTGATCTTCTTTTTGCTGATCAAGGCTTCGACCCCAACAGCGCCGGCGCGGATCAGGTGAACGTTGTAGGGTTCGACCAGCTTGTTGTAACCCGCTTCGCCACCGCCGTTGCGCATGTAGTCGAGGAAGGTCGAGGTGTCGCTCCAGGCGCCGACCATATTGCCGTAAACGGCAAAGGCAGGGTTTTTACCTGAGAAATAACCGGGGTCGGTGATCTGGCCCTGGATGATACCGGCGCCAACGGCGTCCAGTGTTTCGTTGTTACCGACTATGGTGCCTGTCGGCATCACTTCGATGACAATTTCACCCTTGGTTTTTTCAGCTACGTCTTTCGCCCAGTTCTGAGCGATTCGGTACTCATCATCGCCAGCGTTGACGTTGATCTGGAACTTCCACTCTTCCTTGGCAAAGGCGGCAGTGGAACTTAGGAGCACAGCCATAGCAACGGCGCTCAGGGTCAGGCGGTTGGAAAATTTACTGGGTTGCATGGTGCCTCTCCATTTATTTTTATCAGGCATTTTGGCGGCAACACCGTCTAGGGCGCTACTCGCAAGCAGGTGTGCCAAGTCAACAGGCAGGCCGGCACACGCGTTCCGAGGCCAAAGAGTAGACAGATCATGGATAATCAACAAATATGTAATTTCGCCAAATACATATACAAATGGATATACCTAAGCCGAATGAAACCACTCAATAACAACTGGTTCGTGCGTGCGCGCCTCAAAAGCCGCCACATTCCGGTGCTGGTCGCACTGGGAGAAACCTGCAACCTTAATCGAGCGGCTGAAGGCCTGGGTATTTCCCAACCGGCAATCTCAAAGCTGGTCAAGGAGTTAGAGGACGGCCTGGAGGTGCCACTATTCGAACGCCATGCACGTGGCGTGGTGCCTACGCTCTATGGCGAGGCGGTCATTCGCTATGCGCGCCGGGTGCAAACCAGCCTCGACAGCGCTTTTGATGAAGTGATCGCACTGCGCGCCGGGCATCGCGGCCACGTCCGCATCGGGACCATTCTCACGCCTTGTGCCGACCTGTTGCCGGAGTTGATCCGCCAGGTGAAACAATTGCATCCCAACCTGGAACTGAGTATCCACACCGGCTCAAGCCGCGACCTGATGACCACCTTGAACGACGGCGAACTGGATTTTCTGGTCGCACGCTTCTTCGCCGATGTAGGCCTCAGCGGCATGCACTTCGAGCCGCTGCACAAGGAACCCCTGTGCGTATGTGCTCGTGCCGGGTTGATCGACCAACGATTGTCCCGCGAGGCGCTGCATCAGGCCGACTGGGTGCTGCCACCGTCCGGCAGCGTATTACGCTACGAATTCGATGCGCTTTTCCAGCAAAAAGGCATGCTGCCGCCGAGTAAGGTGGTCAATGCCGAGAACCTGCTAATGGTCACCACCTTGCTTGAACACAACAACATGCTGACCGTGCTGCCGCGCGAGGTGGTCGCCCATTACGCGCGCTACAACATGCTGGCCGTGGTCGATGTCGAAGCCGGGATCGAAGAAGATCTGAATCGCAGCTTGATGGCCTATGGAATCATCACCAAGCATGAAGATTTGCTTTCCCCCTCGGCCAAAAGCGTGCTGACCCAGCTCAGGAAAATTGCCCAGTCGCTCTAAGGCAGCCCCCAGCCATGATCCCGACCAAATCCCGGGGCGCGCTTATTTATCGAGCAATTGTGCAGTGATGATTTTCTGGTCGTTGTCGTACATATCGGGGTAGTAATGGATAATCCCATTGGCATCGACTTCCACTGTCCAATAGGCCATCACCAGGTTGAGTTGCTGATCCAGGCGGTACTGGCTGGTCTTGCCTGAATCGAGGCGGGCCTGGACTGTGCGCATCTGATCTGCATCGAGAATCTTGGTGAGCAATGTCTGGATGGCCTCGACACGCACACAACCGGAGCTGAACACCCGTGGTGAACGGTCAAACAAGCGCTGGCTGGGCGTATCATGCAGGTATACCGAGAACGGATTATCAAACCGCAGCACCACTCGGCCCAGTGGATTGTTCACCCCCGCCTCCTGGCGCAGCATGATCGCACCGGGTTTTGACCAGTCGATGTCATGGGGGTTGAGGCGCTGGCCCTGGTGGTTATAGACATTCATCTGGTGTTTATCCAGGTAGCCGATATCGCTACGGATCGCAGGTAATTTGTCCTCGCGCAGAATAGTTGGCGGCACTGTCCATGTCGGGTTCAGGGTTATCCGGTTGATACGCGACACCAACAAAGGTGTTTTACGCTCCGCACGGCCGACCTGGGTGCGCTTGCGCCACAGGTCCACGCCATTTTGCATCAACATCACCTCGGCACCCGCAACGTTCACCGCCACCTGTGCCTGCGTTAAATCATCGGCGAGCCAACGCAGTCGCTCAAGATTGACCTTCAATTGCTCGCGCCGGGTCAGCGGTGAAACATTGAGTTCGGTCAGGGTCGCGGTACCCAGCACACCATCATCGTTAATCCCATGACGGGCCTGGAATGCCCTCAGGGCTGCAACAGTACCTGGGTCGAACCGGGTGTCTGTCTGAACACTGCCGCTGGTAAGCGCAGTGTTGTAGCCCTCTGCGTTGAGCCGGGTACGCAAGGCAGGAACCCGCGGGTCAGATTGGCCCGGGTGAAGGGTGGGACCTGCGGCAATCGGCTGCCAGCTTTGCAGCGGCCGACTGCGCAGTGCCGCATAGGCTGAGCGCAGCTGCTGATACTGCACGAGGCTCGGTCGCACGGCTTTAAACGCCAGGCCGGGCTCCGACAGATTGGCGATTGCAACCGGCATTATTGTGACCTTGGCTGAGGGCCGTACTGGCATATCGGAAGAACGCCAAACACTTTCCAGCTTCTGTTGCGACAAACGACCGTAGTGCAGGTCATGCAGCGCCTGCAGGTAGCTATGGGTCGTCAGAATATCAATGCAGGCTCGCAATCTGGGACTGGCATCGAGCGGCATGCTCGGTATTGGGTAATCGGTTGGCGATAATCCATCATCTGCCAACTGATTGACCTGTTCCAACAGCATGACCCGTGTGGCTTCATTTGGCCAAGCCAACGCCCCAGCAAGCGGTTGATAAAAATCATGCAATTGCGCTCTGGAAAAATCGTCTAGGCTTGTCGGCAGGGGCGCGCAACTGGTCGAGAGCGTGTCGATCAGCACACCCATGCTTTCTGTCGGGTTTGATTCAAGTGGCGGTAAGGTCACTGCATGACCGACAAATGGCGCCAGAATTAAGGCCAAGACCGTGTAAACTGCTCGTTTTTTGATCAATGAACTGCTCCATCCTTAGCTATACAGATCCGCCACCTCTAATGTGGCTCAATAATAAGTATAAGCGAGTCATCGCAAGGTCGACGCCAGGATGCACAGAAGCAATTGCTTTAGAGGGGAAGGGTTTATGTCTGTATGGGTTCGCCGGCTCTGCGTTGCAGGGCTAATGTCTTTCTGTGGCCCCCTTTTGGCCGCCTCCACTCAACCAATAAAAGACCCGCTGGTAGCACAACTGACCAAAGTAGCGCCTGGACTGGATCGCGAAGCCTTGCGCCACGCAGTTGCCGCCATGCAGTGCGCGGTCAATAACGGCGCCGCCCGCGCCAACAACCTCGCCGTCATTGATTACTCCCAGCCTTCATCGGCCAAACGCTTGTGGATATTCGACCTCAAGCGCCAGAAATTAATTTTGCGTGACTATGTAGCCCACGGCCGCATGTCGGGCGAGAACATTGCCAGCCAGTTTTCAAATCGGTTGGGCAGCTATCAAAGCAGCCTTGGACTATTTCGCACAGCCGAAAGCTACAGTGGCAAACACGGGCTATCGTTGCGAATGGACGGTCTCGAGCCAGGTTTAAACGATCTTGCACGGGAACGAGCCATCGTCATCCATGGCGCCAGTTACGTTGATCCTAATTTGATCCGCAGCCAAGGCCGCATTGGTCGCAGCCTCGGTTGTCCGGCCGTGCGCCCACAGGTTGCGCGAATGGTGGTCAACAAACTTAGCGGCGGCCAGTTCCTGTTTGCCTGGCATCCCAAGGCGCGTTGGACCCAACAGTCTGCCTACTTCAACTGCAAGCCACGCCAGGTCGCCGGTATCATCAATAGCCTTGGCCCGCGCAGCTAGCGCTCTAGCCATCTCGGCCGCAAGCAGGCGTAAAACAAAAAGGCAGACCTTTGGGTCTGCCTTTTTGTTTGTCCAGCATTGTGCGGTGCTTCGGATTATCCCAGCTAACCAGACTTGGATATTGAGCCTGGACAGCCTGGCTTTGCGTTGCTTGCCGGGTTCCAGTGCATATTTCCGGACAATGCTTTTCGCCCATGACATCAGTTGAGCAAAGCCTTATCACCAGGACGCGTAGCTGCGAATATCGCGGCGACCAAGCCATCGGTGCAGCCAATAAAAAGCCACCTCGCGGTGGCTTTTTATTGGCTGGGTATCGGCCTTGACTGACTACTCTTGGTTGTCAGCATGGCAGCCAGGCGATGGGCATGCAGTGCTGTGCAGTCGTGCTTTTGTTTAGGGCAAAGAGAAACCCCAGACCATTTACATGATCTGGGGTTTCGGTATAGGCGCTTGACGATGACCTACTCTCACATGGGGAAACCCCACACTACCATCGGCGATGCATCGTTTCACTACTGAGTTCGGGATGGGATCAGGTGGTTCCAATGCTCTATGGTCGTCAAGCAATTTGTTTGAAGCCTCGTCTTGGACGCTGCTTCGAATCGGGTATGTGATGTTTGTAGTGTTGCAAACTTTCGGTTCTATCAACTTCTGTTATGACACTCAAACAGCAAATTGTTTGGGTGTTATATGGTCAAGCCTCACGGGCAA
>NZ_FZOG01000007.1 GCF_900188155.1 Pseudomonas segetis | reverse complement strand
CGCTGTGAGGCGTTGAGCTAACCCATACTAATTGCCCGTGAGGCTTGACCATATAACACCCAAACAATTTGCTGTTTGAGTGTCATAACAGAAGTTGATAAAACCGAAAGTTTGCAACACTACAAACATCACATACCCGATTCGAAGCAGCGTCCAAGACGAGGCTTCAAACAAATTGCTTGACGACCATAGAGCATTGGAACCACCTGATCCCATCCCGAACTCAGTAGTGAAACGATGCATCGCCGATGGTAGTGTGGGGTTTCCCCATGTGAGAGTAGGTCATCGTCAAGCGCCTATACCGAAACCCCAGATCATATAAATGGTCTGGGGTTTCTCTTTGCCCCAAACAAAAGCACGACTGCACAGCACTGCATGCCCATCGCCAGGCAGCCAGGCTGACAACCAAGAGTAGTCAGTCAAGGCCGATACCCAGCCAATAAAAAGCCACCTCGCGGTGGCTGTTTATTGACGGCACAGATGGCTTAGTCGCCGCGATACTCGCAGCCACTGGTGCATGTCTCATGGATGCGGATGCGTGACAGTTCTGGCAACAAGGGTTTGAGTTGTTGCCAGATCCACTTCGCCAGCACTTCACTGGTGGGGTTCTCAAGGCCAGGAATATCATTAAGGTAGTTGTGGTCAAGTTGCTCATAAAGCGGCTTGAAGATGGCTTTAATCTCAGAAAAGTCCCGGATCCAGCCAGTATGCGGATCAACCTCACCCTCGATGTAGACCGCAACCTTGAAGGAATGCCCATGCAGGCGTCCGCACTTGTGGCCATCTGGAACGTGGGGAAGGCGGTGCGCCGCTTCAAACATGAACTCTTTAAACAATTCCACAGATCTACTCTCTACAATACATCGCGACAAAATTCTTTAGCAGTAACTGGGTACCGCCTGATTGCGGTTATCTTAACAGCTTGAATAAGTTCGGGTGTTACGCCGCGAGTAATAGCGATGAACTGTGCGTAGCGCATGGTGGTTGCTCAAGCCAACCGCCATGCGCTGTTGATTGCAGGGTTGCAGCATGGCGCTTATACGCGAAACTGTCCGAGCAATGTACTGAGTTGCGTGGCCAACTGGCCAACATGCTCACTGGCTTTATTTGAATGTTGCGCTGCAGTCGCGTTTTCATGGGCCAGGCCCGTAGCCTGCGTGACATTTTGATTGATGTCTTCAACAACATGGGACTGCTGCAGTGTTGCGCTGGCAATAGAGGCGTTGAGTCCGGTTATGTTCTTTAGTGAGTGGACTATTTGATCAAGGCTGCTTCCGGCCAAATTAGCTTGTTCAATGGTCAGTTGTGATGCCTGGCTGCTTTCATTAATGACCTTGACTGCTGCTTGCGAGTTGCTCTGCAAGCGTTCGGTCATGGCCTGGATCTCTGCCGTGGATTTTTGTGTGCGTTGTGCCAGTAAACGCACTTCATCGGCAACCACGGCAAAGCCGCGGCCTTGTTCGCCGGCACGAGCAGCCTCGATTGCAGCATTAAGCGCCAATAGATTGGTTTGCTCGGCGATCGAGCGAATGACTTCAAGCACGCTGCCAATCTGGGTACTTTCTTCTGCAAGCGTGTTCATCACGGTAACGGCGCGGTCGATCATCGCCGACAGATGTTCGATTTGTTGCAGGCTGGACTGGATGTTGTCCTGGCCTTGAGCAGCTTGTTGCTCGGCTGCGAGAACCTCGGAAGAAGCATGCTCTGCATTCTTTGCCACATCCTGGACCGCATAGGACACCTGGTTTATGGCAGTGGCCACCAATTCCATTTGCTGCGATTGTTGTTGGCTGTGGTTATGCGCGTCTGTTGCCACGCTATCGAGTGACTGCGCTGCCTGAGTAAGCTCCGAGGCGGAGCCAAGGGACTGCTTGATCACCTGGCGTAGCTTGTCTGTAAAAGCATTGAAGTGCCTAGCCAATGCAGCCAGTTCATCATTGCCCTGTGCATCAAGGCTGCGCGTCAAATCGCCTTCTCCGCTGGCAATATTGGCCATTGCGCTTACCGCCTGATTTAGCGGTTTGGAAATGCTACGGGCTATCAGTGTGACAACGAGCGTCATCAGCAGCATCAAGGTCAAGCTGATTATGACAACACGTATGGCCTGGGTTGAAAACTCAGCCTGCAAGTCATCGACATACACGCCAGAGCCAATAATCCAGCTCCAGGGTTCGAAAAGCTGTACGTAGGATATTTTCGGTACTGGTTCGCTTGCCCCTGGTTTTGGCCAGCGGTAATCGACCTGACCGGCGCCTTTTGCTTTAGCGATGCTCACCATTTCATTGAACAAAGCTTTGCCGTCAGGGTCTTTGAAGGTCGATAGATTCTGGCCTTCAAGTTTGGGATTGGTGGGGTGCATGATCATGGTCGGGGTCAGATCATTAACCCAGAAGTATTCGCTGGTGTCGTAACGCAGGCCACGGATTATTTCCAATGCCTGTTTCTGTGCCTCTTCACGCTTGAGCGTTCCCGCAGTTTCTAAGGCATGGAAATGCGCCATGATACCGGTTGCACTTTGTACGAGGTGCTGGGTTTTTTCGCTTTTGCCTGCATACAGGTCACCATGAATTTGTTTGAGCAAAACGCTGCCCAGGGTCAATAACATGATGATTGCGACAATCAGTATCAACCACAGGCGACGGCTGATGGGGAGGCTACGTAAGCTGCTCATGGAGAAACTCCTAATTCTTATTATGGGAGCTCGATGGTGTTGTCTTGGCATTTCCCTATGCCTGATGCTGATTGGAATCAAGCAGCCTGAGTAAAGATCAAGTAACCGGCTCTAAAATGCTAATTCTCTGTTAGCATTTCGGCCCGAAACGCAGAAACCTGAGGGTTAACGGATAATTTGTTTGCGGTAGTGGGGCGTGCTGCTCAAGCCCTGTCGATAACGCTAGAAATGCTTCAATCATTTATTCTTGCGCGGTTATTACTCCGCGCACATTGGGAGTTCGGATGGACGTGTGGTTGGCCGTACAGGCATTTATTTTGGGTGTGGTTGAAGGCATTACCGAGTTTTTACCCATCTCTAGCACCGGGCACCAAATCATCGTTGCAGACTTGATTGGTTTCGGTGGTGAGCGGGCAATGGCGTTCAATATCATTATCCAGCTTGGCGCCATCTTGGCGGTGGTCTGGGAGTACCGTAAGAAGATTTTAGATGTCGTTATCGGCTTGCCTAAAGAGCCTCAGGCACAACTGTTCACCCGCAACTTGTTAATCGCATTCTTCCCGGCAGTTATTCTTGGCGTGTGCTTTGCCGACTTGATTCACGAGTACCTGTTCAACCCGATTACCGTGGCTACGGCATTGGTCATCGGTGGTGTCGTCATGCTCTGGGCCGAGCGCCGCAAACACAAGGTCCATGCTGAAACGGTTGATGACATGACCTGGAAGGATGCACTGAAGATTGGTTTCGCCCAGTGCCTGGCGATGATTCCCGGCACGTCCAGGTCCGGTGCTACCATCATTGGCGGTTTGCTGTTTGGCCTGTCACGTAAAGCTGCCACCGAGTTTTCGTTCTTCCTGGCCATGCCGACCATGGTCGGTGCGGCAGTGTATTCCGGCTACAAGTACCGTGATTTGTTCCAACCTGCGGATCTGCCAGTATTTGCCATTGGCTTTGTGACTTCGTTTATTTTCGCGATGATTGCAGTGCGTGCCTTGCTGCGCTTTATTGGTAACCACAGTTATGCGGTATTTGCCTGGTACCGGATCGGTTTCGGGCTGCTGATCCTGGCAACCTGGCAACTGCATATGATCGATTGGAGCACCGCTCAGGGCTAGTTAGTGAGTCATCTATGAGCACAAGGTTATCCGGCTCAACAGCCAGTATCACCAAGCAGGTGGTGCAGCGCTATCATCTGGCATGGAAGGCTAGCGACCTTGATGCGGTGATGGCGCTCTATCATCCGGATGTTGAGTACAGTGATTTCTTTCAGAACAAGGTGTTTCACTTCACGCAGCTGCGTGAGTATGTGCGCAGCTCGATGCCGCTTGCGCCTCAGGAGGTGCTTGAACACACCGACCGAATTCGCTTTGATGATGACACGGCGTTTATCCAGTACCGGATTACTTTACGTGGCGGTCCCGGTTTGGTTTCGTTTCGCTCAAGCGAGGCGATCACGGTTCGGGACGGGCTGATCTGGCGGGTTAACGAATACGCGTCGTTGATCCACGAACAGCATGACGGTCAGCATGAGCCGGACAGCCGCCCAGCCACCAGTCGACTGGGGCTGTCTGCACGCCAACTGGGCATTCTGGCGCTGGACTTGCAAGAGTATTTCGCCCAGAAGCAGCCCTATTTGGCCCCGGGGCTCAATCTCCAGCAAGTGGCGAGCGAAACGGGTTATAGCCGCAATCAGATCTCTTATCTGTTGAATCAGGTACTGGGCCAAAGCTTCTACCGTTATGTTAATCATGAGCGGCTCAAGCATTTACTGCAGAGTGTCGAACTGCTCCCGCCGTCAGCCAAGGTTGATGATCTGGTCTTCGCGGCGGGCTTTAACTCACTGTCTGCTTTTTATAAATGCTTTCGTTTGCATATCGGCATTACGCCCAAAGCCTATTTGAAGTTGCCTGTTGCGGAACAAAATGCCCTGCGTGCCAGCGCGCGTGAGAATGGTTAGTTGTGATGTGCCGGGGATGACTGTTTGATCATGGAAGTACATGGCTCGATCAAGAGCTGGAACGATGACAAAGGCTTTGGTTTTATCCGTCCGGAGCTGGGCGGGCCGGAGGTGTTCGCTCATATTTCGGCAATGCGCGGTGATCGTCGCCCGCTTGTGGGTGACAAGGTGTTGTATATCGCCAGTAGAGATGACAAGGGACGAATTCGAGCCGAGCACCTGCGTCTTGCCGGGGAGTTGTCCCTTGATCAGCCCAGTATTCGTCGCAAGCCGCGCAAGCCGCAGCCTGAAATAAAGAAGGCTTCAAGGCCGCCAAGGCGCCAAGGCTCTGCGCCCATGCAAAACCTTGGGTTCAAAACCCTGGTGTTCGCCTGTCTATGCGCCTTGCCACTGTTTGGCAGTTTCCAGTTGTTTTTCAAGGCTGGTTTTATCTGGATATTGGTGGCTTATGGACTGATGAGCCTGGCTAGCTTCGTGCAGTACTGGAGTGACAAAGCCAAAGCCATGCGTGGGGCTTGGCGCATACCGGAAACCACATTGCACATGGTTGAGTTATCCGGCGGTTGGCCTGGCGCCTTGATTGCCCAGCAATGCTTTCGGCATAAAACCCGAAAAGGTGCCTACCAGTTGATTTTCTGGCTGATCATCCTGGCCCATCAACTGTTCTGGTTTGATTGGTTGGTCTTGGGTGGCGAGTACTTCGGCCACTTTATCCGGTGTTTATAGGTCAATCAGCAGGCCAAGCTGTTTGCGCTTTGACAATTTAGCCACCACCAGCTGATGGGAGCGGGTGAGCAGTTCGCGCAGCTCTTGATCGCCGATGGGCAACTGATCACAGTCCATGCTGATCCAGTGCGCGCGGGCCAGATAGGGGGCGGGGCGGATTCCCGGGCGATCAACAAAGCCGAGAAACAGGTCTTTATCGACCTTGAAGGCGAGATTACCGCCAAGGAAGTTAAGGATCGCAAACATCTTGTTTCCAGCAATGGAGAATACCTGGTTTTCGCCCCATTTGAAGTCTTCACGGGCGCCCGGCAACTGCAGGCAAAATGCAGCAATTTGTTGGCGGTTCATCTTTATGTTCCTGTTTTAGGCCGAGCCCAATCTTGAGCGGCTATCTCTGCTTAGCAATACCAGGGTCAGCAGCATGCCGAGCAGCGCCATGCAGGCGGCAACCATAAAAATCGAGCCGAAGCCGAAATGACCGGCAACGGCACCCATAAGAGGGCCGGCGGTGCCCAATGCCAGGTCAAAGAATACTGCGTAGGCGCCGAGTGCCGAACTGCGGCTGGCAGGCGGAATATGCGAGATGATTTCGACCCCCAGCGCAGGATAGACCAGTGACAGGCCAAAGCCGGTGAGGGCGGCGCCACATAAGGTTAGCCATGGGGTGGGTGCAAGCCAGATCATCATCAAGCCAACGCACTCGATAAACAGGCATATGGTTGCTACGCGATAGCCCCCGCGCTTTTTGATTGCACTGGAAAACCATAGGCGAGCGAGGATAAACGCGGCGCCGAATGCGCTCAGGCAATACGCCGCGTTATCCCAGTCACGGCTGTCGTAATACAGGGTGATAAACGTCGCCAGCGTGCCGAAGCCAATTGAGCCAAGTGCAAGTGCCACGCCGTTTGGTGCGACTTTCAGAAACACGCTGCTAAAGGGCAGGCGCTTCCCCTGAATAATGGGCGCCGGGGTTTTGATGCGGGCCAGCAGAAATGATCCGCCAGCAAGAGCCAACGTCAGGCTGCCTATGCTCCAGAGGCCGAGGCTGGACACCATCATCACTCCCAGGGGAGCTCCGAGCGCTACTGCTCCATAGGATGCAATACCATTCCAGGAAATCACCCGGGCAGTGTTTTCCGCGCCGACCCTGCCGATGCCCCAACTGATCGAACCTGTACCGACCAGGCCTTGGGATACACCGAGGATGATCCGGGCGAGTATCAGTAATATCAAGCTGGCCAGTGGATAGGCAATCAGGGAAGTGGCGATCAGGGTTACAGCGCCACTTATCGAGCAGCCAACAAGGCCATAAAGTACACCTCGTTTGGCGCCCAAGCGGTCGGCGATAGAGCCGGATATAGGTCGAGTCAGCAGGGTCGAAAAATACTGTGTGCCAATAACCACCCCGGCCAGTACCGAGCTATAGCCAAGGTCATACAGGACGAAGCCGGGGAGTACAGCGAGGGGCAAGCCAACGCACAAGAAGCTGATAAAGGTGAAAAATACTATAGTCAGGATCTGCAAGGTGGAGTTGTCTGCAGATGTCGGCTCGGTCGTCATTTGGCAGCTCAGATTGGCAATGGCGGCGGAAGATCGCGGACCCCAGAAAACAACTGCGCGAGGTATCGCCAGGTTGGAAGCTGCTCAGAGTGGTTGGCCCACTAAGCTCGGCTTTTTAGTCCTTTGCGTTTTTCGATCGCGGCGTTTCCAGAGCCTCTTTTGATGATGGCTCATCATACAACTGAAAACAAAGCCTGCTAACGAATATTTCAGGATTTTATTAGCCGGCCGAATGCACAGGGCCAAGGTATCCCTTGCTCTTGAGTCGAAATATCAATTCGCGCGAGCAATGCCACGGGTGTAATGTGCTCGGATCAACCTGCCGTTGTGGAGTAATAAGCATGTCGTTGTCCATGTACCAAGCCAGTGTTCCTGTTTTTATCCGTATGCTGAACAATCTCGAAGCGATCCTCGATAAGGCTTTGGCACACGCCGAGGCTGAAGGTTTCGATTAAACTGTGCTGGTCAATGCCCGCCTGGCACCCGATATGTACCCCTTGGCGCGACAAGTTCAAATCGCCACCGATGCAGTCAAAGGCTGTGTCGCGCGCCTTGCCGGAGTGGATGTGCCGAGCTATGCCGACGACGAGGCAAGCATTGCTGAACTCAAAGCGCGGATTGCCAAGACCCTTGCTTTTATTCAAACCGTCAAGCCGGAGCAGATTGATGGCAGCGAGGACAAAACCATCAACATCAAGCTGCCTTCGCGCGAGTTGAGCTTTAATGGGCAAATGTTCCTGCTGCATTTTGCTTTGCCGAACTTCTATTTTCACATCAGTTGTAGCTACGCGATCTTGCGCCACAATGGTGTGAAAATTGGCAAGATGGACTTCTTGGGCGCAGTTTGAACCAGTCAATCACCAAGGGCAGCCGACAGGATGAATGCATTGAAGGCGCAATTGCTTGAGGCGATCGAAAGCTTGCCGGGCATGCAGATTGTGGTCTGGCCTGGGCGATCGGATGGCTTTACTACGCTAAACCATGGCCAAAAGGAAATTGCCCATTTTCACCACGACAATGAGCTTGATCTGGCGCTGGGCAAATCGCTGATCAAGCAGCTGGGTTTGCAACATCCGGCGAACTCGATAAAGCATCCAAGGCGCTCGGCTTCATCTGCTTATATCGAGTTGCGTTATACCAGTGCTGATGAGGTGGATGAGGTCGTTCGCCTCATCAGGCTGGCAATAGCCGAGCGTGAGTCCACTGCTTGAGCCCGGGCCAGCAGCGGACAGATTCAATCGCGACGATGGACTGATTGACCTGCAGCAAAGGTTTCCTTCACGGCGCGGTCGTCGCCCAGGATCGTCAGGGCGAAAAGTTTCTCTTCCAGGCTTTTGGCTTGCTGCATGCGGTAGTCAATCAGCGGTGTGGCTTTATAGTCGAGGACGATAAAGTCGGCGTCCTTGCCGCTCGCGAAGTTACCGATCTTGTCGTCCAGATACAGGGCGTTGGCGCTGCCAAGTGTTGCCAGGTAGAGCGACTTGAATGGATCAAGCTTGTTGCCCTGCAGTTGCATCACCTTGTAAGCCTCGTTCAGTGATTGCAGTTGCGAGAAACTTGTACCGGCTCCGACATCAGTGCCCAGGCCGACGCGAACACCATGCTGTTCAAGCTTGTTCAGGTTGAACAGGCCACTGCCGAGGAACAGGTTCGACGTTGGGCAAAAGGCAACGGCAGAGCCGGTTTCGCCCAGTCGTTTGCATTCATCGTCACACAGGTGCACGCCGTGGGCGAACACCGAGCGGGCGCCAATGAGTTTGTAGTGGTCGTAGACATCCAGGTATCCGGTGCGCTCAGGGAACAGGGCTTTGACCCAGTCGATTTCCTTGAGGTTCTCGGACAGGTGCGTATGCATGTACAGGTCGGGGAACTCATGATACAGCTTGCCCGCCAGCTCAAGTTGATCCGGGGTACTGGTCGGTGCGAACCGTGGCGTGACTGCATAGTGCAGGCGACCCTTGCCGTGCCAGCGTTTGATCAGTTCCTTGCTGTCGGCGTAGCCGGACTCGGCTGTGTCGGTCAGGTAATCGGGCGCATTGCGGTCCATCAGCACCTTGCCGGCGATCATGCGCAGGTTGAGCGCTTCGCTGGCCTCAAAGAATGCATCAACCGACTGCTTGTGTACGCTACCGAACACCAACGCGGTGGTGGTGCCGTTGCGCAACAGTTCCTTGAGGAATATACCGGCAACATCGGCTGCATGGGCTTTATCGGCGAACTGCTGTTCGGTCGGGAAGGTGTAGGTGTTGAGCCAGTCCAGCAATTGCTCGCCGTATGAGGCAATCATGCCGGTCTGTGGGTAGTGGATATGAGTGTCGATAAAACCGGGGGTGATAAGTGCATCGTGGTACTCGACAATCTCTATACCTTTGAGTTTGTCGAGTAAATCTGCCGCGTGGCCGACCTTCACCACGCGACCGTCTTCAACGAGCAGGATACCGTCCTCGAAATACTCATAGGATTGTTCGATACCTACCACCGCTGGGTCGCCAAGGCTGTGGAGTATGGAGGCGCGGTAAGCTTTTGCAGGGCTGGACATAATGTTCTCGGCAGTCTGTAGTCACCGTCCGCCATTATCCTTGGCGGACGGCACTGGAATTAAGCGTGGTTGCGGCGTGAAGCCGGTAATAGTTGAGCGATGGGGCCGGCGGATTTACTGTGCTTTTGCTCGCCAAAATGGGCGTTGTAGGTGGCGATGATTTCGCCCGCAATCGACACTGCAATTTCGACGGGTAACTTGCCTTTGACTTCGCCCAGGCCCATAGGGCAGCGCATGCGCTGAACCACTTCGGGATTGAAGCCACGGTCACGCAAGCGGTGTTCAAACTTGGCACGCTTGGTTTTCGAGCCGATCAAGCCGTAGTAGGCAAAATCATCGCGCTTGAGGATTGCGGCGCTTAGCTCAAGGTCGAGCTGATGGTTGTGGGTCATGACGATGAAGTAGCTCCCGGCGGGCATGTTATCGACTTCATCGACCACTTCATCATTGACCACTTTCTCGGCACCGCTTGGGATCTGCTCTGGAAACTCGGCTTCACGTGAGTCAATCCAGCGCACTTTGCATGGCAAGCCGGCAAGCAGCGGCACCAGGGCGCGGCCGACATGGCCGGCGCCGAATACGGCGATTTGCGCCTGCGGCTGGCCCATTGGCTCGAACAGCAATACTGTTGCGCCGCCACAGCACTGGCCAAGGCTGGCGCCCAGGTTGAAGCGTTCCAGGCGCGTGCTTTGGGAGCCACTGGCGAGCATTTGGCGGGCCATTTCCATCGCCTTGTATTCAAGATGACCACCACCGATGGTTTGGTAAATCCGCTCGGCGGTGACCACCATTTTCGAGCCGGAATTACGCGGGGTTGAACCGCGTTCGTCGATGATGGTGACCAGTACGCAAGGCAGGCCTTGCTCTTGAAGCTCGGCGAGGGTGCTGATCCAGCTCATTTTCTCAGCCTCCAGCTGTGTAAGGGTTTGGCAGGGCGTGACAGGCACCAGTTAGCAACTTTAGGTTGCTCAACAACAGTGCTTGATGGCGCCAGCACAAACAGCGGCGACACCTGATGGCCAGGGGCTTTGGCTGTTTCGGTTAAATTTTCGGTGGTATTTGTCATTGTTGTACACCATTGAGAAAACAGAGCGGCGTAGCATCACGCCGCTCATTGCACCCGATTAGACAGGCTCTGCAGCCTCACGCGCTATCGCCTTGGCCGGTTGCTGGTATTTCTTCATTTGCTCGACACCCCAGAGCACGCGCTCGGGCGTTGCAGGTGCGTCGATGTCGGGCTGCTGGCGATAGTCAGCCAGGCTGGCGACGGCATCCTTGATCGCACACCACACGGCAATGCCCAGCATGAATGGCGGCTCACCCACGGCTTTGGAGTGGAATACCGTGTCTTCCGGGTTCTTGCGATTTTCGACCAGCTTGACCCGCAGATCGAGTGGCATGTCGGCGATGGCTGGAATCTTGTAGCTGGCCGGACCATTTGTCATCAGCTTGCCTTTCGGGTTCCAGACCAGTTCCTCCATGGTCAGCCAGCCCATGCCCTGAACGAATGCGCCTTCAACCTGGCCAATATCGATTGCCGGGTTAAGCGAGGCGCCGACATCGTGAAGAATGTCGCTACGCAGCATCTTGTATTCGCCAGTCAGGGTGTCGACTATGACTTCGGAGCACGCGGCACCGTATGCAAAGTAATAGAAGGGGCGGCCAGCGGCTTTATCGCGATCGTAGAAAATCTTCGGTGTGCGATAGAAACCGGTGCTCGACAGCGAAACCTGAGCAAAGTATGCCTGCTGGATCACCTGGTCAAAGGCAATGAACTGGTCGCGCACGCGGACCTGGCCGTTGCGGAACTCGATGTCTTCAGCACTGACCTTATGTTCGCGCACCAGGAAGTCGACCAGGCGTTGCTTGATGGTTTCTGCAGCGTTCTGTGCGGCTTTGCCGTTTAGATCGGCACCGCTGGAGGCTGCGGTCGGCGAGGTGTTGGGCACTTTGTCGGTATTGGTCGCGGTAATCTGGATACGTGATATATCGACCTGGAAAACCTCAGCCACGACCTGTGCGACCTTGGTGTTGAGCCCTTGGCCCATCTCGGTGCCGCCATGGTTGAGATGGATGCTGCCATCGGTGTAGATGTGTACCAGCGCGCCAGCCTGGTTGAGAAAGGTGGCAGTAAAGCTGATGCCGAACTTCACCGGCGTCAGCGCCAGGCCTTTTTTCAACACCGGGCTTTGCGCGTTGAATGCACGAATTTCCTCGCGACGCTTGCTGTAGTCGCTGCTGGCTTCAAGCTCGCTGGTCATTTCGGCCAGCATGTTGTGCTCTACCTTTTGGTAGTAGTGGGTGATATTGCGATCTTCTTTGCCGTAATAGTTGAGCTTGCGCACCTCCAGCGGGTCTTTGCCAAGCTGGCGGGCAATATGATCCATCACTTGCTCGATCGCGACCATGCCTTGCGGGCCGCCAAAGCCGCGGTAGGCGGTGTTCGAGGCGGTGTTGGTCTTGCAGCGGTGGCCGTTGATGGTCGCGTTGCCGAGGAAGTAGGCATTGTCAGAGTGGAACATCGCCCGGTCGACAATGGAGCCTGACAAGTCGGGCGAATAGCCACAGTTGCCCGCCAGTTCAAGCTCGATACCTTGGAGCAAGCCGTCGTCGTCGTAGCCGACATCGTACTCGACATAGAAAGGGTGGCGCTTGCCGGTCATCTGCATGTCTTCGACACGCGGCAGGCGCATCTTGGTTGGCCGCCCGGTGAGATGAGCAACCACGGCGCACAAGCATGCGGGCCCGGCCGCCTGGGTTTCCTTGCCCCCAAAACCACCGCCCATGCGGCGCATGTCGATGACGATCTTGTGCATCGCCACGCCCAGCACTTCAGCCACCAGTTTTTGCACTTCGGTGGCGTTCTGCGTCGAGGTGTACACAATCATCCCGCCGTCTTCGGTGGGCATCACCGAGGAGATCTGGGTTTCCAGGTAAAAGTGCTCCTGGCCACCGATGTGCAGGCGGCCTTGCAGGCGGTGTGGGGCCGCAGCCAGAGCGCCAGCAGAGTCGCCGATCTTGTGCTGGTGACTGTCGAGAACAAAGTGCTTTTTACGCAAGGCATCGACTACATCGAGCACAGGCTCCAGGTCTTCGTACTCAATAACGGCTGCCATGGCTGCCTTGCGTGCAGCGTCCAGGCTATTTGCGGCTACCGCCAGTACCACCTGGCCAACGAACTCAACCTTGCCGTCGGCGAGCAGGGGGTCTCCAGCGACTACTGGGCCAATATCCAACTGCCCGGGTACATCTTTGCTGGTGATGGCTATGGCCACGCCGGGAATTTCATAGCAGGGTGCAGTATCGATCTTGACGATTCGCGCGTGTGCACGGTCGCTCATGCGTGCGTAGACATGGAGCTGGTTGGGGAATTCCAGGCGGTCGTCGACGTAGGTGGCCTCGCCAGAAACATGCTTGGCTGCGCTTTCGTGTTTGACACTGCGGCCAACGCCAGTTGTGAGGTCGGCGCGGAACAGTTCAGCCAATTCAGCCTGGGTTTTTTGAATGATGTGATTAGACATATGCAGTCACCCGCGTCTCAACTTCTGGAGCTTGCATTTCAAGGAAGAACTTACGCAGCAGGTTTTGTGCGATAAGCAGGCGATACTCTTTACTGGCGCGGAAATCGCTCAGCGGCGTGAAGTCCTCGGCCAGAGCCGCGCAGGCTTGCTCGATAACCCCCGGATACCAGGCAGCACCGTTCAAGGCCGCTTCACAGGCTGCGGCACGCTTGGGGATGGCGGCCATTCCGCCAAAGGCGATGCGTGCGCTGTGCACCACGCCGTCTAGCACTTCGATATTGAATGCTGCGCAGACTGCCGAGATATCGTCATCCAGGCGTTTGGAGACCTTGTAAGCGCGGAAGGCACGATTGGCTTGCGCGCGAGGCACTATGATCTTTTCGATAAACTCGGCTTCCTGGCGAGCCGTAACCTTGTAATCGATGAAGTAATCTTCGAGTGGCAAGGTGCGTGACTCATTGCCTTTGCGTAGCACGATCTGCGCGCCGAGGGCTATCAGCAGCGGCGGGGCATCACCAATGGGCGAGGCATTGCCTATATTGCCGCCAAGGGTGCCCTGATTGCGGATTTGCAAGGATGCGAACCGGTGCAACAACTCTCCGAAGTCGGGGTAATCCTTGGCCAGAGCCGAGTAGCAATCGCTCAACGCCGTGGCGGCGCCAATCTCGATGGTTTCGTCATTGATGTCGATGCGTTTCATCGATTCGATATGACCCACATAAATCATCACGGGCAGTTCGCGGTGGAACTGGGTGACTTCAAGCGCCAGGTCGGTGCCACCTGCAAGCAGGCGTGCTTGCGGGTTGGCCGCGTAGATATCAGCCAGGTCCGCAACAGTCAGTGGCAGCAGGCAGCGTTTGTCACCGCTATTGAGTTCGGCTGTATCAAGGGGAGCAATGGCCTTGAGCTGGGCAATGGTCTGGGCTTCAGCGTTATCGAACTGGTCCGGTTGTTTCTGGCAGCAGGCTTGCTCGGCAGCATCGATGATCGGACGGTAGCCAGTGCAGCGGCACAGATTGCCTGCAAGTGCTTCGAGGGTTTCAGCCTTGTTGTAGCCGTTGCTGTTCTTTTGCAAGGCAAACAGCGACATGACAAAGCCGGGAGTGCAAAAGCCGCATTGCGAGCCGTGGCAGTCAACCATGGCCTGTTGCACGCTGTGCAGTTGGCCCTGGTGCTTGAGGTCTTCAACGCTGATCAGTTGCTTGCCATGCAGCGAAGAAACAAAGGTCAGGCATGAGTTGAGTGTGCGATAGCGAATGCGCTCGCGGCCTTCACTTGTATCAAGCTCGCCAACCACCACGGTGCATGCACCGCAGTCACCAGAGGCGCAGCCTTCTTTGGTACCGGGTTTGCCAAGGTGCTCACGCAAGTAATTGAGCACTGTGACGTTGGGGTCGAGTTGCTGCTCTGTGCGCAGCTCCCGGTTAAGTAAAAACTGGATCAAGGAAGACCTCCAGGCATTTTATTGTTGTCGATTTGCTGGCCTGAAGCTGATCCGAGAAGGAGCCAGCCAGGGTTCAAGCAATCCGTTTGAACTAAATCTAGTGATTTCTGACTTTTGGGTCAACTAATATTTGACGTGCGAGTCAGGTGGTTTTCATGCCCGATAGTTATGAGTAAGTCGGTTGCCAATGAATGTCTGATGCTCGCTGCTTTTTTCATGCCAGGCGGTCGTACTGCATCGGATACCCGGACAGATGAGCCGAGCCGGCGAAAACCGGGCTCCCCATTGCGCGAATTCGGTATGTAGTTGTGGCCTAGGTGCCATGATCTGGTGCGTTGGCCGTGACAGCTTTGCAAGCCAGGGCCCTGTGTTACACTTTGAAGATCTGTGGAACAATCTCAGCGCCTATCACCTAGCGACTTGCAGCGACTGCGGCCAAGTTCGAGCTTGACCCGGATGTTCGTCCGTAACCTTGCATGTTGGCGCTTATTGCGCCTGTCGATAATTTCTTGCAAAGCACCCTCAGGTTTTAAGGAACAGCATGACCTTCAAGGCCCCGGATAGCCTCGCCGAGCAGATTGCGCAGCATTTGTCAGAACGTATCATTCGCGGTGAGTTGCGGGCGGGTGAACGCATTCAAGAGCAGAAAGTTACCCAGTTGCTGAATGTCAGTCGGGGTTCTGTGCGCGAGGCCTTGCTGATACTTGAGCGCCGGCACTTGATTATTATCCAGCCCCGGCGCGGCGCACAGGTTAGCGAGTTGACCGCGCACAATGTCAAGAGCCTGTACGCGCTAGTGGTTGAGCTCTACGGCTTGCTGGCCTGTACGGTTGCGCGTGGCTGGCGCGAACAGTCTGAGCTGGAGCCGTTCGTTGATATCCAAAAACGCCTTTCCAGCAACTTCCAGCAGGGCGATATCAATGCCTTTGTCGATAACAGCTTCGATATCATGCGTGCCGCCTATGGATTTTCAAACAACCCTTATTTGCAACAAAGCGTAGAAAACCTGCTGCCGGCGATCAGCCGCACCTATTATCTGGCATTCGAGCGGCGGCGCAGTGAAATGGGGCAGTTCATCAATAGCTTCACTCGCTTGTTGCAAGCGATCATCGAGCGCGATGAGAATCAGGCACGCGAAGTGCTTAAAGGCTACTGCGCACATAATTCTAAACTGGTGCTGGCAGCATTAGCTGAACGCTAAGGAACGCTTTGCATGCGTCTGAAGTCGATCAAACTCGCAGGTTTCAAGTCCTTTGTTGACCCAACCACCGTGTCGTTTCCCAGCAACATGGCAGCGGTCGTTGGGCCCAATGGTTGTGGTAAATCAAACATAATCGACGCTGTTCGTTGGGTAATGGGTGAAAGTTCGGCGAAGAATCTCCGCGGCGAGTCGATGACCGATGTCATCTTCAATGGCTCGAACACACGTAAACCCGTGACCCAGGCCTCGATCGAGCTGATTTTCGATAACAGCGACTCAACGCTGGTGGGTGAGTACGCGGGTTATGCCGAGATCTCGATTCGCCGCCGGGTGACCCGCGATAGCCAAAATACCTACTTTCTCAACGGCACCAAGTGCCGTCGTCGTGACATCACCGACATCTTTCTGGGAACTGGCTTGGGGCCGCGCAGCTACTCGATTATCGAGCAAGGCATGATCTCCAAGCTGATCGAGGCCAAGCCCGAAGACTTGCGCAACTTCATCGAAGAGGCCGCGGGGATTTCAAAGTACAAGGAACGCCGCCGCGAGACCGAGAACCGGATTCGACGCACCCATGAAAACCTTGCGCGCCTGACTGACCTGCGCGAAGAGCTGGAGCGCCAGCTCGAACGCTTGCATCGCCAGGCCCAGGCTGCTGAGAAGTATCAGGAATACAAGGCAGAAGAGCGCCAACTCAAAGCACAACTCACAGCCCTGCGCTGGCAGGCCCTGAACGAGCAAGTGGGCCAGCGTGAGTCGATCATTCGTGATCAGGAAGTGGGTTTTGAAGCGTTGGTTGCCGAGCAGCGTAATGCCGATGCCAGTATCGAGCGCTTTCGCGACGGTCACCATGAATTGTCTGAACAGTTCAACCTGGTGCAGGGGCGCTTTTATTCGGTGGGTGGCGATATTGCCCGGGTCGAGCAAAGTATCCAGCATGGCCAGCAGCGGGTGCGTCAGTTGCAGGAAGACCTCAACGAGGCCGAGCGCTCGCGTCAGGAAACCGAGTCCCACTTGGGTCATGACAGCACCTTGGCTGCGACCCTCGGCGAGGAGTTGGCCCAACTGGAGCCCGAGCAGGCACTGATTGCCGCCGCGGCCGAAGAATCAGCCGCGGCGCTTGAGTTGGCTGAGGCTGCAATGCATGGCTGGCAGGAGCAGTGGGACGTTTTCAATCAGCGCTCGGCTGAGCCGCGCCGCCAGGCTGAGGTACAGCAGTCGCGTATTGGGCAGTTGGAGCAGAGTCTTGAACGCCTGGTCGAGCGCCAGCGGCGACTCAGTGAGGAGCTGCAGCAGCTTGCCGCCGATCCGGAGGATGCGGCGATACAGGCGCTCGGCGAGCAGGTTGCGGTTAGCGAATTAAGCATCGAGGAGCTGCAAGTCGCCGAGGCAGAGCACGCTGACCGCTTGCAACTGCTGCGTGGAGAGCTGGAGCAAGCTGGGCAGGCCCAGCAACAGGCCCAAGGTGAGCTGCAGCGCTTGCAGGGGCGGCTGGCTTCGCTGGAGGCGCTGCAACAAGCGGCGCTGGAGCCGGGGCAGGGGGCCGCCCAATGGTTGGATCGGCAACAGTTGCTTGATCGGCCTCGGTTGGCCGAAGGGCTTCGGGTTGAAAACGGTTGGGAGTTGGCAGTCGAGACGGTTCTCGGCGCTGATCTTCAAGCGGTGTTGCTGGATGAGCCTGAGGCTTTAAACCAACTGGACTTTTCAGATTTCGAGCAAGGTGATCTACGCCTGCTTAGCCCGGCTAAAAATGGCCAGAGAGTGGCGGGCAGTTTGCTCGACAAGGTTGAGTCTGCTCTCGACTTATCGCCATGGTTGGGTGCTGTTCGCCCAGTTGAAACACTTGATCAGGCCTTGGCCCTGCGTGGTGGTCTGGGTGAAGGCGAAAGCCTGATAAGTCGTGACGGCTACTGGGTTGGCAAGCATTTCCTGCGGGTGCGGCGCGCCAGCGAGGCTGAAAGTGGTGTGCTGGCACGCGGGCAGGAACTGGAGCAGCTTGGGTTCGAGTGCACGGAGCGTGAGGCGGCACTGGAGTTGCTCGGGGAGCGCTTGCTCGGCCTTCGTGAACAACAGCGCGAGCATGAGGAGCAGCGCGAGCAATTGCGTCGTCAAGTGCAGGAGCAATCGCGACACCTGGGGGAGCTCAAGGCACAGTTGTCGGCCAGTGCCGCCAAGGCCGAGCAGTTGTTGCTGCGTCGACAGCGTCTCGACACTGAACTGAGCGAACTGTCTGGCCAGCGTGAGCTTGAGCAGGAGCAACTCGGTGAGTCGCGGCTGCAGCTGCAGGACGCGCTGGATGCCATGGCCCAAGACAACGATCAGCGCGAGACGCTGCTCGCCAGTCGTGACCAGTTGCGTGAGCAGCTTGATCGGGTTCGTCATGATGCGCGCCAGCACAAGGATCATGCTCACCAGCTAGCCGTGCGCCTGGGCTCACTGCGTGCGCAGTACGACTCAACCCGTCAGGCCCTTGAGCGCTTGCGCCTGCAGTCCGAGCGCCTGCATGAGCGTCGCGAGCAGTTGAATCTTAATCTCGAGGAAGGTGCCGCACCGCTCGAAGAGTTGCGTATCAAGCTCGAAGAATTGCTCGATCGCCGCATGGGTGTCGAGGATGAGTTAAAGCTGGCGCGCTTGACTCTTGAGGATGCGGATCGACAATTGCGTGACGCCGAGAAACGCCGTACCCAGGCTGAGCAGCAGTCGCAATTATTGCGCGGTCAACTCGAGCAGCAGCGCATGGAATGGCAATCGCTGACGGTGCGGCGTAAAGCGTTGCAGGATCAGTTGCTGGAAGACAATTACGATTTGCATGGTGTTCTGGCAACGCTGCCGAGTGAGTCCAGTGAGAAGTCCTGGGAAGAAGAGCTCGAACGCATGGCGGCGCGCATCCAGCGCCTGGGGCCGATCAACCTCGCGGCAATCGATGAGTACCAGCAACAATCGGAGCGCAAGCGCTATCTGGATGCCCAGGATGCGGATTTGGTCGAGGCCCTGGATACGCTGGAGAATGTCATTCGCAAGATTGACCGCGAAACACGTAATCGCTTCAAGGAAACATTCGATCAAATAAATGCGGGGTTGCAGGCGTTATTTCCGAAGGTTTTTGGTGGTGGCACAGCTTATTTGGAACTCACAGGCGAAGATTTACTCGATACTGGTGTAACAATTATGGCGAGGCCACCTGGCAAGAAGAACAGCACTATCCATTTGCTCTCCGGTGGAGAGAAGGCCTTGACCGCGCTAGCGCTGGTTTTTGCAATCTTTCAGCTTAATCCGGCGCCGTTTTGCATGCTCGATGAGGTCGACGCACCTCTGGACGATGCTAACGTTGGCCGTTATGCGCGCCTGGTCAAGGAGATGTCTGAGAAAGTGCAGTTTATTTACATCACCCACAACAAGATCGCCATGGAAATGGCGGATCAATTGATGGGGGTGACCATGCATGAGCCGGGTTGTTCGCGTTTGGTGACTGTGGATGTCGAAGAGGCGCTGGCGATGGTGGACGCCTAGTGTTGGGCAAGTCCTTGGAAGTGATGCTCTGCTGTGATGTGGTCAAGTTTTGAGCAAAATGTTACGGCTAACTTGATATAAGGGGTTTTTTTCACCTTTTCATCGTTTTAGCCTACTGTTGTAGTGTGTTTTCAAACTCGCCAGCAGTGTAAAGTAACCTTTCGTCGTGCTAGCTTAATGCCCACTTTTGTTACGCGTGGAAAGTGCCAGTTGGAACATGGTGTTGGCCCCACGTTTTTTGAGTTATCGGAGCAGGTTTGAATGCTTCCGTTGTGTATATTAATTGTCATTAGGGGTTAAGGTATTTCATGGAATTCGGTCTACGTGAGTGGCTGATCGTTATCGGCATCATTGTGATTACTGGCATCTTGTTTGATGGCTGGCGCCGGATGCGTGGTGGTAAAGGGAAGTTGAAATTCAAGCTTGATCGAAACCTGTCCAACCTGCCGGATGATGACAGTGATCCGGAGTTGTTGAGCCCCGCCCGAGTGGTCGATAAGCCGCAACATCAAGAACCTTCCTTCGATGAGCATGATTTACCATCGATGAGCGCACGCGAGTTGAGCCGTCGACGTAACAATGAACCCCAGCAGGGTGACTTGAATCTTGATGTGGACGAGCCGGTCCCGACGCTGCTTAACCCGGTTGATGATGCTCCGGCGAGCAAGGTCGAGGCTAAAGAGCAGGCGCCGGTTGACGAAGTCCTGGTGATTAACGTGATTGCCCGCGATGCCAATGGTTTCAAAGGCCCAGCATTGCTGCAGAATATTCTGGAAAGCGGTTTGCGTTTCGGTGAAATGGATATTTTCCATCGTCACGAAAGCATGGCAGGCAACGGCGAAGTATTGTTTTCCATGGCCAATGCACTCAAGCCCGGAACCTTCGACCTGGATGACATTGAAGGCTTCAGCACACGCGCCGTGAGTTTCTTCCTTGGCTTGCCTGGCCCGCGTCACCCCAAGCAGGCTTTTGATGTAATGGTGGCTGCTGCACGCAAGCTTGCCCATGAGCTCAACGGTGAACTCAAGGATGACCAGCGCAGCGTGATGACCGCTCAAACCATCGAGCATTATCGCCAGCGTATCGTCGAGTTTGAGCGTCGCCAACTGACCAGTAAGCGTTAAACGCAACCGTGATTATCAGAAAGCAGCTTTGGCTGCTTTCTGTGTTTTTGAGAGAGCAACATGACTGACGCCGCCCAACGTATCTTGCAGCTTCGTGCCGAGCTGGATCAGCACAACTATCGTTATCACGTGCTCGATGAGCCTAGCATTCCCGATGCCGAGTACGATCGCCTGTTTCACGAGCTCAAGGCGCTTGAGGCGCAAAATCCCCAACTCGTGACACCAGACTCGCCAACCCAGCGGGTCGGTAGCCTGGCGCTGTCAGCTTTTGGCGAGGTCAAGCACGAAGTGCCGATGCTAAGCCTGGGCAATGCCTTTGAAGATTCCGATCTTGAGGATTTTGACCGGCGTGTCCGTGAGGGTCTGGATCTGCCTGCGGGCGATCTGTTTGGCTCGGTGGAATACAGCTGTGAGCCCAAGCTTGATGGCCTTGCTGTCAGTCTTCTCTATGAAAACGGCTTGCTGGTACGCGGCGCTACGCGCGGTGACGGCAGTACCGGAGAAGACATCAGCGTCAATGTACGCACCATTCGTAATGTACCGCTGAAGCTTCAAGGCGAAGGCTGGCCGCAGGTGCTTGAAGTGCGCGGTGAAGTCTTCATGTCCAAGGCGGGGTTCGAGGCGCTTAATGCCAGGCAGCTGGAGCAGGGCGGCAAGGTGTTTGCCAACCCGCGTAATGCTGCTGCGGGTAGCCTGCGCCAACTGGACTCGAAGATCACCGCCAGTCGGCCTCTGGAGTTTTGCTGCTACGGCATTGGCCGGGTGCAGGGTGATTTGCCTGAAACCCATATTGGCATCCTGCACGCGCTCAAGGGTTGGGGCATGCCAATCAGTCGTGAGCTGAAGCTGGCAAAGGGTGCCCAGGCCTGTCTCGATTATTATCGCGATATAGGCCAGCGGCGCACTTCGTTGGCCTACGAGATCGACGGCGTGGTGTTCAAGGTCAACAGCCTGGCCCAGCAGCGCGAGCTTGGGTTCAGGGCGCGTGAGCCACGTTGGGCCATCGCCCATAAGTTTCCGGCGCTTGAGGAGCTAACCGAACTGCTTGCGGTGGAGTTTCAGGTGGGCCGTACCGGCGCGGTAACACCTGTGGCACGGTTAAAGCCGGTCAAGGTCGCTGGGGTCACGGTTTCCAACGCAACCCTGCACAACATGGACGAGGTTGCCCGGCTCGGCCTGATGGTTGGAGACACCGTGGTTATCCGCCGGGCAGGCGATGTTATTCCCCAGGTGGTACAGGTGGTCAGCGAGCGCCGGCCGAACTGGAGTCCGGAGGAGCGTGAGCAACGCAGCGTAAAAGTCCCGGAGCATTGCCCGGTATGTGGGTCGGCTGTCGAGCGCACGCAGTTGGTCAAGCGCAGCAAGGGCAAGGAGTCTTTTGTCGAGGGCTCGATCTATCGCTGTGTGGGGCGCCTGGCCTGCGGTGCGCAGCTCAAGCAGGCCATCATCCATTTCGTCTCCCGTCGGGCGATGGATATCGAAGGCCTGGGCGAGAAGAGCGTCGAGCAGTTGGTGGATGAAGGCCTGGTTAATTCACCTGCAGACCTCTATGCGCTGACGTTCGAGCAAATCGTTGGCCTGGAAGGCTTTGCCGAGTTGTCGACTAACAACCTGCTCGAGGCTATCGAGCAAAGCCGCAAGCCAACCCTGGCACGGTTTATCTATGCACTTGGGATACCTGACGTAGGCGAGGAGACCGCAAAGCTGCTGGCCCGAGCCCTGGGCTCGTTGGCGCGCATTCGCCAGGCGCTACCCGAAGTGCTGACCTACTTGCCCGATGTCGGCCTGGAAGTGGCCCATGAAATCCATAGTTTCTTTGCCGATGAGCATAACCAAGGCGTCATAGGCCAACTGCTCAAGCACGGCATCGAGTTGCAGGAAGAAGGTGACTTGCACCCTGAGTTCGCAGCCAGCACCACCCTTGCCGGTTTTATTACCAAGTTGAATATTGCCTTTATTGCTGCCACTGGAGCGGAGCGGCTAGCTGCTAAATTTGGCTCGGTCCAGGGCATTATCGATGCTGACTGGCTTGATGTGCGCCAGGTCGAGCGGCTCAGCGAAAGGGCAGCCAAGTCGTTGCGCGATTACTTCGACGACCCGGCCAACGCGCAGCATGCGCTGGCGATAGAAAATCAGTTGCGTGAGTTCGGCATGCACTGGCAGAGCGAAAGAAAGCAGCTCGAAGGGCTGCCGCTGGCGGGGCAAACCTGGGTGTTGACCGGCAGTCTTGAGGTCATGAGTCGGGATGTCGCCAAGGACAAGCTTGAGGCTTTGGGCGCTAAAGTCGCGGGCTCTGTTTCGGCTAAGACCAGTTGTGTGGTTGCAGGGCCGGGCGCGGGGTCAAAGCTGGCCAAGGCTAACGACCTGGGCGTGAAGGTACTTGATGAGGATGCGTTTCTGGCTGTGCTGGCCGGGTACGGTGTAGCGCTCTAGCTTAGAGTAACCGCTCAAGTATTCGGATTAATCGACTTGAGCGGTACATCGTGCGGGTCTACTGCTTGAAGACCTCGCGACGCTCCAATGCTTAGTTGATCGCGTCAGTCAGTGCTTTGGCTGGCACGTATTTAACGACTTTCTTGGCTGCGATCTCGATGGCCTTGCCGGTTTGCGGGTTGCGCCCGGTGCGTGCAGGACGTGCAGTTACTTTCAGCTTGCCAATGCCAGGAAGAGTGATCTCGTCACCATTTTCCAGTGCATCACTTACGATTTCGCTCAGTTGATCAAGCGCGGCACGTACAGTGGTTTTTGGGGTGTCGATGGCTTCGGCGATATCACTGATCAATTGGTCTTTGGTCATAGCCATGTTGTAGCTCCTTGATTGATTGAGGGCTCTTGTCGTGCCCACGCAGGTAAGTGCGTTTTGAGTCGCAGGTCTTGTTTATAGGTTATTGCCTAAAGATAGCGACCTGTTTCTGACTCGCGGTTCGACAAGAAATTCCGTTGGGAATGCATTTCTACGATTAATAATATCGGCGTCACAGGCCTTGATAGCCTGCTGTGCACACCAGTTGCAAATATATCCGGGTAAATGAATCGACCCGCGCGTTGCCATGAGACCGATAATGACACAGGGCTGCGCTCGATTATCCAGTAGCATCGGTGTTTTGTGCGGCGCAGGTCATGATACATGTCAATTTTTGAGTGATGAGCACTGATCTGGCGCTACAGTTTGCAGGTGCAGGCCTATTGCCAGTCAAGTTGCCAGTCAAGCGAGGCAATTTCAGTGCTAAGTGCTTGAAGCGGTTGTAACTTTAATTCAAGCCGGTACAATGGCGCGGCTCGCTTCTGGTGAGCAGCGTGATGGTGGTCCTGCCGGTCCCCCCGCAACGATTACCCGTGAACCTGGTCAGATCCGGAAGGAAGCAGCCACAGCGGGAACATTGTGTGCCGGGGTGTGGCTGGTGGGACCGCCTCCAATCTATAAATCCTTGGGCTCGAGGATTTATCAGTCAAATACGCCGTCTCGGCATTGCAGTCTCTCGCTGCTTAATCCCTATTTTCTTAATGTCTTTAGCTGCATAACGGCGCAAATAATCGTTGTTATTGGTTCAATGCGACTGATTGATGCTGCGCTGCTAAAGCTGCAGGCAATAAAAAACCCCGCCATTGCGGGGTTTTTGTATTCCAGCCAGGCATCAAGAAATGTGATAGCTGAGAACGCTGTCCTGTTCTTTCAGGGCTTTGCGCATTTCCGCAGGAATCGAGCCGGAGCGTACGGCCAGCTCCAGGCGGATTTCTTCGAGGCTTTGTGCGAAGCTCTCGGTGTTATTGAGTTGCTCTGCGCTTAGCACGCGGCTATAGACATTGGTTTCAGTCTCATCCAGCAATGACAGAACAATGCTGCCATCGGGGCGTGGTGAGCTGAATGTGGTGCGTAGCGGGGCAAACAGGTTCTCTACGTTTGACTGAATAGTGTTGTCCATTCCCTTATTCCATCCTATATGGTGATTCAGTTAGAGGCGAGTTTACCGGCAAAGTTCGCAGTTTGCCGGTTAGATTGCAGCTGCATTGCTTGGAATCTAGCTGCAATCACTGGCAAAGCCCTGAGTTAGATGCATTTTTCTCTATACAGAGAAGCAGTGCCTTGCCGCGCTGGTATCGAAGACTCGCCTAGGCGACGAGTGACTCACGGGCGCGCTCAATAACCTGCTGCAAACGCTCACCATTGTATTGGCCTGGATACAGGCGCTGGCTGTGCTTGGCAATGCCGGCCTGATTGACAATGGTGAAGCTGAAGCTACCTTTGCGGGCAGCGAGGATGCGGCAATCAAACGGCGCAAATGCGCTGGATAGGGTGCGAATGGCATCCTGAATTTGAGTATGTGTATTCATTTTTTTGGGTGTTTCCTAAAACTGCATGCGCATCATTGCGCGGATAAAGCTCCAACATCCGGCCCAGTTTAGGCTGGAGGTCTTGATGTAATCGGAGCGAAGTTGCGCGATTAAGTTCCGGCAACAGCTTGGCGTTGCTGGTCGTTCAATCGGGTCTGTACTTCGGAGGCAGGCGAGCAGCATCGCTTAAGCGAGGCAGCCTGGTCAGTCAGCAGGGTGGGCTTGGTTGAGAGCTGTGTGGCACCGTTGTTACGAATGCGCTCTGCAACTAAATTCCAACGAGGGGGCCTTGCGTCTATCAGACGGGAGCCTATTTGACTTACAGCGTGGTACGAACAGCGGCAATACTAGCCGTTTGATCAAAAAATAGCCAGGGCTTTTATTGGTAGCCAAACTGGCGCACATTTACTGCAATGCACAGCGGATGCAATTTACCCGGTGCTCCGTTAGGATTAGCTCACTTTTGCTTCCTCACGCGACGGGTTTCGATGAGTTATCAGGTTCTTGCACGCAAATGGCGTCCGCGCACATTCAGCGAAATGGTGGGGCAGACCCACGTACTCAAAGCGTTGATTAATGCACTAGACAGCCAGCGCCTTCACCATGCGTATCTGTTTACCGGCACCCGTGGCGTGGGTAAAACCACTATTGCCCGAATTATTGCCAAGTGCCTGAATTGCGAAACCGGTATCAGTTCGACCCCATGCGGGACCTGCTCGATCTGCAGGGAAATCGATGAAGGACGCTTTGTAGACCTGATCGAAGTCGATGCTGCCAGCCGGACCAAGGTCGAAGACACCCGTGAGTTGCTCGACAACGTCCAGTATTCCCCGAGCCGTGGGCGCTTCAAGGTCTACCTGATCGACGAAGTGCACATGCTTTCCTCGCACTCGTTCAATGCCTTGCTCAAAACCCTGGAAGAGCCGCCGCCACACGTTAAATTCCTGCTGGCGACGACAGACCCGCAAAAACTGCCAGTCACTATTCTCTCGCGCTGCTTGCAGTTTTCGCTGAAAAACATGCCGCCTGAGCGCGTTGTCGAGCACCTGACCCACGTACTTGGTGTTGAGCAGATTCCATTTGAGGATGACGCCCTATGGTTGCTTGGGCGCGCAGCCGATGGTTCCATGCGTGACGCCATGAGCTTGACCGACCAGGCGATTTCGTTCGGCGAGGGCAAGGTGCTTGCCGCTGACGTACGGGCAATGCTTGGCACCCTGGACCATGGCCAGGTCTACGGCGTGCTGCATGCCTTGCTTGAAGGCGATGCTCGCGCTGTGATCGATGCTGTGCGTCACCTGGCTGAGCAAGGACCCGACTGGGCTGGCGTGTTGGCCGAGATACTCAATGTATTGCACCGCGTCGCCATTGCCCAGGCCCTGCCGGATGCAGTGGATAATGGCCAGGGCGACCGGGAGCGAGTCATGGCGCTGGCCCAGGCCTTGCCTGCAGAGGACATCCAGTTTTATTACCAGCTGGGCTTGATCGGTCGTCGCGACCTGCCACTGGCACCGGATCCCCGCAGCGGTTTCGAGATGGTGCTGCTGCGCATGCTGGCGTTCAGGCCTGCCGATAGCGATGATGCGCCGAGGGTGGCGCTAAAGCCGGTAGGGATTAGCCAGGCCACTGCTAATCCCCCAACAGAATCAGTGGCTGGCGCTGCACAAGCGGCTCCGGCAACTATTGCTCCAGCGCCTGTCGTTGAAACGCCTGCGGCTGTTACGGCTCAAGCTCCTGTATCAACAGTCGCCATCGAGCCTGTGGTTGAGTCCGCAGCCGAAACTGTGGCCGATCAGCCAGATGCTGTTGCCTCGCCTGTCGTAGCAGAACCAATTGCCAATGCAGCCCCTGCGCCTGCTCCCGTTGTCGAGCCACAACCAAGTGCACCTGCGGTAACCAATTTGCCCTGGGAAGAGCAGGCGCCCGAGCCGCTTGTTGGCGCAGAGGCCGCCGCTGAGCTGGTCAATCCGCCCGCTGAAATTGTCGAGGCGATCGAGCAGGGCGCGCAGGTCATTGCTGTGGCTGAGCCAGAAGCCGACGAAAGCGACGATGACGAGCCGCCGCTGGATTATGATTACGTGGAAATGGATGCTGATTCCATTGATTACGATTTCGACGCGGTCGAGCCTTCAGTACCAGCGGAGCCTGAACCGCAGCCTGCCATGCAGCCGGCAACAGGCCTGGCGGCTGATTGGTTGCAGTTGTTCCCGCAACTTGGCCTGTCGGGCATGACCGGGAGTATTGGTGCAAATTGCACGCTTATCTCGGTTGAGGGCGATAGCTGGTTGTTGCACCTTGATCCAGGCCATAGCGCCTTGTTCAATGCGACCCAGCAGCGGCGGCTCAATGATGCACTCAATGCCCAACTGGGCCGTGCCATCGAGTTGAAAATCGAATTGGTTACACCTGAACAGGAAACACCTGCGCAGGCTGCGGCGCGTCAGCGCGCTGATCGCCAGCGTGAGGCTGAAGAGTCGATCAACAATGACCCCTTCGTGCAGCAAATGATCCAACAGTTCACCGCGGTTATCCGCGCTGACAGTATTGAACCCATTGATACCCCAGTTAACCCCTGAATACCGAGGACAGCACCATGATGAAAGGTGGCGGCATGGCCGGCTTGATGAAGCAGGCGCAGCAGATGCAAGAAAAAATGCAGAAAATGCAGGAAGAATTGGCCAACGCTGAAGTTACCGGTCAATCCGGCGCCGGCTTGGTTAGCGTGGTGATGACTGGTCGCCACGACGTCAAGCGCATCAGCCTGGACGACAGCCTGATGCAGGAAGACAAGGAAATCCTCGAAGACCTCATTGCTGCGGCCGTCAATGATGCCGTGCGTAAAGTCGAGCAAAACAGCCAGAGCAAGATGGCCGGCATGACTGACGGCATGCAGTTGCCGCCTGGCTTCAAAATGCCATTCTAGGCAGCGCCGACAGTCTGATCGAATGACTGTTTTCCTATGTTCGCGGCGGTTTTACCTGGGTAAATTCGCGGCGAACATATTTCATCCTGCCTGGCAGCTCAGCTGACAGGCTTGGATAACCATCGATTTCTTCGCCTTATTGCCCACGCGAGTATTGCCATGAGCTTCAGCCCATTGATTCGCCAGTTGATCGATTCCCTGCGTGTATTGCCGGGAGTGGGGCAGAAGACTGCTCAGCGCATGGCCTTGCAGTTGCTCGAACGTGATCGCAGTGGTGCCTTGCGCCTGGCGCAGACCCTGACCCAGGCAATGGAAGGTGTTGGCCATTGCCAGCAGTGCCGTACGCTTAGCGAAGAAACTATTTGCCACATCTGCCAGGACACGCGGCGGGATGACACCCTGTTATGCGTGGTAGAAGGCCCGATGGATGTCTATGCGGTCGAGCAAACCGGGTTTCGCGGCCGTTATTTTGTGCTCAAGGGCCACTTGTCACCACTGGACGGGCTTGGGCCTGAAGCCATTGGTATCCCGCAATTACTCGCCCGTATCGAACAGCAAGGCACTTTTACCGAAGTGATCCTGGCAACCAATCCGACGGTAGAAGGTGAGGCCACCGCACACTACATCGCCCAGTTGCTGACCAACAAAGGCCTGATCGCCTCGCGCATTGCCCATGGCATGCCGCTGGGTGGCGAGTTGGAGCTGGTCGATGGCGGTACTTTGGCGCATGCGCTGGCAGGTCGTCGGCCTATCTCTATCTGATACGCCGGTCTATACGCTCAAGGGCGGTACCGAATTGGCTCGCAGGCTTGTGTTGCAGGTCTGGTTTGGACGCTGATTCGAGTGGATCACTGGATATTTGTTGTTGAGAAGCATTACCATTAGCATCTTCCGTTAAAAGATGCTTGTGAGTGCCTGCGATGTCGGTTGTGCAGTTGTCTTCCCAGCAGTACGTACAACGTCTCTACAGTGACCATAATGCCTGGCTCAATGGCTGGCTGCGTCAGCGCCTTGGTTGCGCGCATAACGCCGCAGACCTGGCGCAGGACACCTTTGTTCGCCTGCTCAAATCGCCTGATGGCCTGGCCACCTTGCGACAACCCCGTGCTTACCTGTCGACCATCGCCCATGGCCTGGTCGTTAACTTCTGGCGGCGACAGTCGGTCGAGCGGGCTTATCTGGACGCGCTCGCGGCGCAGCCAGAGGCGCTGGCTCCATCGCCAGAAGAACGTGAAGTGATTGTGGAAACCCTGCTGGCCATCGATGCGATGTTGCTGAGACTGCCGAGCAAGGTGCGCGAGGCATTTCTCTTGTCGCAACTTGATGGCCTGACCTATGCCGTCATTGCCCAGCGCCTGGCTGTATCCGAGCGTATGGTTAAAAAATACATGGCGCAGGCCATGTTGCATTGCCTGATGCTGGCGCAGCAATAGCATGTCTGCCCAGTCCGATTTCCGGGTACTTGAACAGGCCGCCGAATGGTTTGCGGTGTTAGCGAGCGAATCTGTCAGTGACAGGCAGCGCAAGGCGTGGCAGTTGTGGCTGGCGAGCAATCCGGCGCATCAGGCCGCCTGGCATCGGGTGCAGCAAATCAGTGGTCAATTCCAGGCCTTGCCTGCCGCCCAGCGTGAGCCTGGCCACAATGCTCTGCGCGCAGGCGTTCGTACTCGTCGTCAAGTGCTTAGCAGTTTGTTGCTGTTGGTGGGTGGCGCTGGTTTGGGCCTGACTGTGTCGCGCAAGCCCGTGCAGGCCTGGATGGCTGACCAGAGCAGCACAACCGGCCAGATCAGACAATTGCACTTGGCAGACGGCGCCCAGTTGTGGCTCAACAGCAACAGTTCAGTCGATATCGACTACAGCCTTGACCTGCGGTTATTACGTTTGTGGCAAGGCGAGTTGCTGGTCGACAGCGCCCCGGATATCCAGCAGCCAGCCCGGCCGTTGTGTGTCGACACGGTTGACGGGCGCTTGCAGGCGTTGGGTACTCGCTTCAGCGTGCGCATGCAGCAGGCTGGCACATTGCTCAGTGTCTTTGAAGGCCGTGTCCGCATTACCTGTGCTCAGGGGGCGAGCAAAGTGGTGGGCGCTGGACAGCAGGCCTGGTTTGATCGGCGGCAGATTGGCCCCATCAGCCAGGTTTCACCTGCCCGTAATGCCTGGCAGCGCGGCATGCTGCTGGCGGACGATCGTGCGCTCGGCGACTTCATCAGCGAACTGGCCGAGCATGTGCCCGGGCATTTGGCAGTCGACCCACGGATTGCCGGTCTGCATCTGGTTGGCGCATTCCCGTTGAATGACCCGGAACGCATCTATGCGGCGCTTGAGGCGAGTTTACCCATCCGTGTCAATCGGCGCTGGCCATGGTGGATCACCCTTGAGCCGGTTTCAGGTTAAGGCCTGCGATTGTTTTTTTATGCGATGGGTTCCCTTTTTCGCGACTCGTTTGGCCTATCAACATAACCATCTGCCAAAGGGTCATCCGATGCGCTCCAACGATTTTCGTCCAACTCATTTGCGCCAGGCTATTCGCTGCGCTGCACTGATGTTTCCACTTGCGCTGATGCCGCAGCAGTCCGTGGCTGCTGAAGCCCAGGCGGCGAGCCAGCAAGTGCGCCAATACAATATTGCGCCTGGCAACTTGTCATCTGCACTGAGCCGTTTTGCCGGTGAGGCGGGGGTGATGCTCTCGGTCGATGCACGGCTTACCGAAGGCAAGCAAACAGGGGGCTTGAACGGGGAGTACGGTGTTCACGAAGGCTTTACCCGCTTGCTCCAAGGCTCTGGCCTGAGTATCAGCCAGGGCGAGCAGGGCGGATATACGCTGCATGACCAGGGCAGTGACGGCGCCATGCAATTGCCCGCCACCACAGTCAAAGGCTTTGCCCTGGGCAATGCCCTGGGCAGCATCGATGGCTATAACGCCACGCACAGTAGCGTTGCCACCAAGACCAGCTTGCCCCTGCTTGAAACCTCGCAGTCGGTTTCGGTGGTAACGCGCGAGCAAATGGATGACCAAGGCTCGCAAACCGTTGCCGAAGCCATGCGCTACACCCCGGGTGTGATGACCAATCCGTACGGCGCGACGCATCGCTATGATTATGTAGCGATGCGCGGTTTCAATGACGGCTCGGTGGACAATCTGTTCCTCGACGGGCTGAAGATGATGGGCGACAGCGGCACCTACAGCAGCCTGCAGATCGACCCTTACTTTCTTGAGCGTATCGATATTCTGAAAGGCCCGTCCTCAGTGCTTTATGGGCGTAGCCTTCCGGGCGGTCTTGCGGCGATGACCACCAAGAAACCAGAGTTTCAGGCCTCAGGACAAATCCAGGCCATTGCCGGCAGCAACGACAAGAAAGGTATTGGTTTTGACTTCACCGGGCCATTGGATGACCAGCAGCGCATTGCCTATCGCCTGACCGGGCTGGTCGACAGCGCTGACACCCAATTCGATTACGCCGATGAAGAGCGTTACACCCTGGCGCCAAGTGTTTCGATCGACTTCAGCGAAGACACCCATTTGACCTTGCAGGCTTACCTGCAGAAAGATCCGAACAGCGGCTACCATGGCGGCCTGCCTGCAGAGGGTACGATCAATCGTCACGCGGGGCGCCATATCTCCGAGCATTTTTTCGAAGGTGAGCCGGATCAGGACAGCTTCGAGCGTGAGCAGCAGATGATCGGCTACCAGTTCGAGCATCGTTTCAACGATACCTGGTCGGCGCGGCAAAACTTCCGCTATCAAACCTCTGATGTCAGTGCCGAGCAAGTCTATGCCGCTGGCTGGGCCAATGATACCGAGTTGTATCGTGCCTATACCGGCGCTGATGAAAAGCTGCACGCCTGGATCATCGACAATATGCTCCAGGCCGAATTCAATACTGGCGCAGCGCAGCACACTGTAGTGGGCGGGCTTGACTATCAGCGGCGCAAAACCCGGGTCGACTACACCGCCGGCACCGCCAGCAATATCGATGCTTTCAACCCAGTCTACGGCGGCACGGTAACCATCAATCCGGCATGGTCAAGCAGTTCCACGCGACGGCTTGAGCAAACCGGTGTGTACCTGCAAGACCTGATCGCCCTGGATAACTGGCGTTTTTCGCTGGGCGTGCGCCAGGACTGGGTCAAGGTCGAGTCAGAAGACGAAATCTACGGCGGCACCAGCAAGGATGAACCCAGCAAGTTCACCGGGCGTGCCGGAGTGTTGTATCTGTTTGATAACGGCCTTGCGCCGTACATGAGTTACTCGGAGTCCTTCAACCCCAACGCCTATGCCGACCAGGACGGCAATCCGCTGGCGCCCACGGAAGGCAAGCAATGGGAGTTTGGCTTGAAGTTCCAGCCTAATGGTACCGATGACCTGTACACCGCATCGCTGTTTCATATCGATCAGGAAAACCTTGCAACCAAGGCCGCCGATGAAGACTTCTACCGCCCCGTCGGCGCTGTGCGCTCGCAAGGGTTGGAACTTGAGGCACGCCTGCAATTGACAGAAGCTGTGCGCCTGCTTGGCAGCTATACCTACACCGATATCGAATACTCGAAATCAATCATCAGCACCGTCGATCCAACCTTGGACAACAAGGGCAACTCACCGACCCAGGCCGCCGAGCACATGGCCTCGGCGTGGCTCGACTACAGCTTCCTTGGTGGTCGCCTTGAGGGGCTGAAAATCGGTGCAGGCGTGCGCTATGTGGGCGATAGCTGGGCGGATGCCGAGAATACACTTGAGGTGCCATCCTACACGCTGGTCGATGCATCCCTGGGTTATGACCTCGGCAAGCTGGGCCTGACCGGCGTCGATGTGCGCTTGAACGCCAATAACCTGACTGACAAAAAGTACGTGGCGTCTTGCGGCAGCCTTAACTATTGCTACTTTGGCGAAGAACGCAACATCACTGCGACGGCCAGTTACAACTTCTGATCTTGTGTCCCTAACGCCGGAGCTAGTAACTCCGGCGTTCTTTTTTCTGCAGCTTTGCAATCGAGCGGCTGTTGAGTCGGCGTTATGGCGGGTATCTCACCTTGCCTGCCTAGCAAGCGCTTGGTATGGTCGCAAGAAAATAACGAGCACAACCCATGACTGCCATGCACGACTATTTTGACGATTCCCATCGTTTAGTTCGCGATACCGTCCGGCGTTTTGTTGAGCGCGAAATTCTTGCGCATGTCGATCAGTGGGAGGAGGCTGGGGAATTCCCGCGTGAGCTGTATCAAAAGGCAGGCGCCGCAGGCATCCTGGGAATTGGTTACCCGGAAGATTTTGGTGGCAGTCACGAGGGCGATGTATTCGCCAAGGTTGCCGCCAGCGAGGAGTTGATGCGTTCAGGCTCTGGAGGCTTGGTCGCCGGCCTGGGATCGCTGGATATTGGTTTGCCACCGGTGCTCAAGTGGGCCAGGCCGGCACTGCGTGATCGTGTTGTGCCACAGGTGCTTGCAGGTGAAAAGATCATGGCGCTGGCGGTTACCGAGCCCGGCGGTGGCTCTGATGTTGCAAACCTGCAGACCCGTGCGGTGCGCGAGGGTGATTACTACCGGGTAACGGGCAGCAAGACCTTTATCACCAGCGGCGTGCGCGCCGATTTCTATACGGTTGCCGTGCGAACCGGTGGTGATGGCTTTGGCGGTGTCAGCTTGCTGCTGATCGAGAAGGGCACCCCTGGGTTCAGCGTCGGCCGCAAATTGAAAAAGATGGGCTGGTGGGCGTCGGACACCGCAGAGTTGTTCTTTGATGACTGCAAGGTGCCAGCCGAAAATCTGATTGGCGTTGAAAACATGGGCTTTGCCTGCATCATGGCCAACTTCCAGAGTGAGCGTCTGTCGTTGGCAATCATGGCGAACATGACGGCTCAGCTGGCGCTTGAGGCCTCCTTGCAGTGGGCGCGTGAGCGGCAGGCGTTCGGCAAACCTATCGCCAAGTTCCAGGTGCTCAAGCACCGCCTGGCTGAAATGGCCACTCAACTCGAAGTGTCGCGTGAGTTCACCTATCGCCAGGCTGCGCAGATGGCGGCTGGCAAGAGCGTGATCAAGGAGATATCCATGGCCAAGAACTTCGCCACTGATATCGCCGACAAGATTACCTATGACGCCGTGCAGATATTAGGCGGCATGGGTTATATGCGCGAAAGCCTTGTCGAACGCCTGTATCGCGACAACCGGATTCTTTCGATTGGTGGTGGTTCGCGCGAAATCATGAACGAGATCATCAGCAAGCAGATGGGCCTATAGCGGCTGTGGCAACGCAGGCTTGTAGCCTGCGAGAGCGCCATATCAGTCATCAGGCTACAAATTAGCTGGCACTGCGCAGGCGGGCGAGATCGCGTAAAGGCGGCGCGCCGAACAGGCGGCTGTATTCACGACTGAACTGGGACGGGCTCTCGTAGCCAACCTTGTAGCCTGCAACCGCCGCTTCCATGCCTTCGCTAAGCATCAGGCGCCTGGCTTCTTGCAGGCGCAACTGTTTCTGGTACTGCAGCGGGCTCAGTGCTGTTACTGCTTTGAAGCGGTGGTGCAGGGTTGATTGGCTGAGATTGACCTCGCGGGCCAGGTCTTCGATTCGCAAGGGCTCGGTGTAATTGCTGTTGAGCCAGTCAATCGCCCGGGCAATGCGATGGCTCTGGCTGTCATTGATCACTATTGCATGCAGGTGATGCCCTTGGGCACTGTGCAGCAAGCGGTAGAATATTTCGCGCAGCACCATGGGCGCCAGGATATTGATATCACGCGGTGTCTCAAGCAATTGCACCAGGCGAATCACGGCATCGAGCAGCGGCAAGTCAACCCGGTCCAGATACAAGCCACGACGCGGCCCGCTGTTGGGTACGCCTATTGGGCCTGTGTCGGCTATCAGATTGCTGACCAGCGCCGGGTCGATATCCAGGCGCAGGCAGAGGTAGGGCTTTTCAGGCGTGGCTTGCGTGATATGCCCGCTGACGGGCAAAGGGACGGAGGCCACCAGGTAATTGAGCGGGTCGTACAGGTACACCTCATCGGCCAGGCGTACCTCTTTGCGACCCTGGGCAATGATGCACAGGCTTGGCTTGTACAGCACCGGCATCGGCAGCGTTGGCTGGTCGGCGCGGGCGAGAAATACACCCTTGATTGCGGTCTCGACCACATCATCAGTCGGCACCAGCCGGCTTATCAGTGCGGCCAGTTCGTCCTGGCGCTGGGCGAGTAGTACGGCTGTGTGTTCAGGGCTTGTCATGCGCGGGTCTCTCGATTGGTCGCCAAAGCTTAGCCCGGTAGATCAGGCAATTGGTGGCCTGGGAAATACTATTGCAGGAATAGGCAAAAATTGGCTTTTAACAGGCAATTGCCGATGCCGCGCCTACAGGTTAAATGGTTTTGACTCAAGCGACACCAGCCAATAACAAACTGCTCTTGCAGTTTTAGGCAATAACCAACCAGTAATTGACTAGTGGCAATAGCGGCTAGCCGATTACTCTTTAGCTACTGGGAAATGTTCTATTACCCAGGCGCAGTGCAACGCTGACGCACAGGTTCAGCAGATATTCGATCTGCACTGAATCGGCTCTGACCCAAGCTCTGGTCAAAGCCATTACGCTAGCCAATCAAAAGCAGGTACAGACTCTCGGGGCCGTTGGCGCGAATTTATCGCTGACTGTCTTGCCGTTGTAACTGTATTTGGCGATCCCTGTCGCGTCAGCAGGCTGAAACAGCGGTTAACAAAGAGATGGAGAGCGACATGACGACTTATCAATGTGCCCTGATCCGGGCCAACAGCGGCTGTGATGAAGTGCTTGGAGCTTATTTGTGCGAAGCCCTTGATGATGTTTCGTCCATGGCCGGTTGCCGAGCATTTGCTGTCGAGGCAGATCCGCAACTCAGCGCCAATTGGCTGTTGAGTGCAACCTGGGAATCACCAGAGGCGATGCGCGCGTTTATAGGCAGCGAGCAACTGGCGCAGGTGCTCAGTCACGCATTGCAACAAGGTTGGATCCAGGAAATCAACTGCAACGCGCCCTAGGGGCGCGCTGCAGCTTTAGGGGAGGGGTTAGGCTTGTGCGACCAGTTCTTCGAGGTGGTCGATAATGTCGTCGGGCTTGAGTACCAGCACATCGCTCTCAAGCGCGTCGAGAATCACCTCGGCAGTATTGCCGATCAATGCGCCGGAAATCCCCGTGCGTGCGACAGTGCCAATGACGGTGACCACCGCGCCAAGGTTATGCGCAGTAAGTGGGATCAATGAGTCGGCCGGGCCTTCGGCAATGTGCAGGCGGTCCTCGCTGATGTCGAACTCAGCCTGGAACTCCTTGCAGGCTGCCCGGTAGCGCGCCTCGATTGTTTCTTTGAGTTGGAATGTTGGGTCAGCGGCAGACAGCATCGGTGTCGGGTGTGCGCTGATTACGTGCAGCTTGGCGTGGGCCAGGCCGGCAATCTCGAAGCCGTGGCTGATAATCCCGGCGTGGAGTGCCTTGTGCTCGTAGTCATCGTTGCCAACATCGACTGCCGCCAGCACCACTCCATCGGTCCAGGGACGATCGGTCTTGACCATCAACACCGGGCTGGGGCAATAGCGCAGGAGTTTCCAGTCATCGGGCGTGAGAAGGGCGCGTTTGAGTGGGTTGTCTGGCAGGTGCTGCTTGATGACCAGGCCGCAGCCCTCGGCCTGCTGCTCGGTAATAATGGTGTTGTGCAGGTTGTCGCGCCAGGCCTGGTTGCTACTGACGCTAAAGCCCTCGTCAATCACCATGCTGCAAAGGTCTGCGAGAAACGCCGAGTGGTCGCCTTTGTGGCTGCAAACCAGCAGGTGTAAGTGCGAGCCGGTGACGCCGGAAATCAATTTGGCACGCTTGAGCGCCAGAGCGTCCGGCAGTGCGGGGTCAAGCACAACGAGAATGCTTCGGATTGCTTGCATGATGATCTCCCAGGGAATCTGCACCACTTCATCAACTATAGATGCAACCAGCGCACTGTGTAGTTGATGCAAGTCAATCTGCCGGGCTAGCTGTTCGCCGTGTCATTCGTATAATGTGCCGCCGGTATCTACGCCGGTTTCGTCCTTGATTGTTGTGAGCCTATGCAACCGCCAGCCAATATTGATTGTTTGTCGCGTCTTCGCACGCCCCTAGTGTCAGCCACAGTGCTGGCTTGGTTATTTGTGTCCATCACTACGGAGCGTGCCTGTGCTGACTGAAATCAATGCGTTTCTGGGCAGTGAAACACCGCAAGGCTGGATCGATGCGGCGCTTGACCAGCAAGAAGTGATGCTGCTGGATCACAAGAATTGTGAATTCAAGGCCGCATCAACCGCCTTGAGCCTGATTGCCAAGTACAACACCCATACCGACCTAGTGGTCTATATGTCGCGCCTGGCCCGTGAAGAGCTGGTGCACCATGAGCAAGTCGTGCGCATCATGAAAAAGCGCAAAATCGAATTGCGGCCACTGTCAGCCGGCCGTTATGCCTCAGGTTTACGCGCCGGGGTACGCAACCATGAACCAGTGAAGATGGTCGATACCCTTGTGGTCGGTGCTTTTATCGAGGCGCGCAGTTGTGAGCGTTTTGCCAAGATTTACCCGCATTTGGACGAAGAACTCGGCAAATTCTACCATGGTTTGCTGAAGTCGGAAGCTCGGCATTACCAGCATTACCTCAAGTTTGCCTATCAGTTTGGCGATGCGGCGGATGTTGAGCGGAGCATCGAGCGGATAAGGGCAATCGAGCAGGAACTGATTGCCAGCCCCGACACAGAGTTTCGCTTTCACAGTGGCGTGCCAGTCGCCTCCTGACCTGCTGTACCCCCTCTAAAACGCGGTTTTCAGCAGCAAGCCTTGGCTTGCGGCTCGCTCGCGCCTGAAAAATGCAACAAAATGTTTTGAAATATAGCTGCCTAGGCAGTAATATCTAGCGCATTCTCTGCCTAGGCAGCTTTTTAGGTGCGCAATGAGTAATCCAACCCCGCCATTATTTCCATTTTCCGTGATGGGCCTGTTGATCGGTCGTACGGCATTGCTTAAAGACCAGATCCTGGACCGCAACCTGGAGCCTTATTCGGTCACGGCAGCGCAGTTCAAGGTGCTGATCATGATTGCCCACTTTGAGGTGGATACCCCAGCCGAGCTCTGCCGGCAACTGTCGTTGGACAGTGGTGCCATGACCCGCATGCTCGATCGGCTTGAGCACAAGCAATTGGTTATCCGGCGTCGCTGTGCCGAAGACCGCCGTCATGTGCGCCTGGCGTTGGCCGAAGACGGACTGGCGTTGGCGAATCAACTGCCAAGAATCGGTACTGCTGCGATGGATGAGTTGCTTGGGGTGCTGGAGCCGGAAGAGCGCGCCATGCTCGAGAGAATCCTCAAGAAAATACTGTTCAGCGCAGGAGACACCATCACTATGCAACGTCTGGGTGATCATCAATGAGTCGCGCAATCAGGCAGCAATTTTCCCTTGCACTGCTGGCGCTGAGTATTGCCGGCTGTGCCAATTATTCAGGTCTCAATACTTCGGGCACGGGCATTGATGCCAGTGAACTGCAAGCCCAGAAGTCGTTAAGTGAGGTCAAGGTTTCCCCGGCCAGCTGGCCCAAAAGCGACTGGTGGAGAAGCCTCGGCGATGCCCAGCTCAATGGGTTGATTGAAGAAGCCCTGAGAGACAGTCCGGACCTGCAGGTGGCTGAGGCGCGTGCGCACCAGGCAAGTGCCGCAGCCTATGCGGTGGATGCCGAGCGAATGCCGCAAATTGATGCCCAGGCCGGAGTTGATCGTGAGCGCTTGGCCCGCGTCCAGGATCCCACGGGCGAGGGCAGCCGTTACAGCACCTTGCGCAGCGCAGCCATAGACTTCAACTACAACTTCGATTTGTGGGGAGGGCAACGTGCCGCTTGGGAGGCCGCCCTGGGGCAGGCACGCGCCGCGGAAGTGGATCAGAAAGCTGCACAGCTGACGATTGCCGCCGACGTGGCCCGAGCCTACAACAACCTGGGCCAAGCCCATGCGCTGCATGACCTGGCCCTTGAAGACCTAAAGCGCACCACGCAGATGGTCAAGCTCGGCAAGCGCCGCATGGATGCAGGTATTGACAGTGTTTATCAGTACCAGCAATCCGAGAGTCTTGCCGCCAGTTCCAAAGAGCAGTTGCTTGCCTCGGAAAAGAATCTGCAAAGCGCCAAGATTGCTCTGGCGGTGTTGCTTGGCAAGGGACCTGACCGTGGTGAGCAAATCGCCCGGCCTGCGATCTTGCAGGCCAGTGCCGTTGCCTTGCCCAGCCAGTTGCCGGCTGAGTTGCTTGGGCGGCGCCCGGATATAGTCGCATCACGCTGGAGAGTTGAAGCCGCCAGCAAAAATATTGATGCCAGCAAGACGCGCTTTTACCCCAATCTCAACCTGAGCGCCTCGGGTGGTGTGCAATCGCTGCTGGGCGATGCCATGTTTGGCAATGCCAGCCGATTTTTCTCCATAGGCCCAAGCCTGTCGCTGCCGCTGTTTGACGGGGGCCGCCTACGTGCGGATCTTGATGCGCGCGATGCCGATTACGACCTGGCGGTTGCTCAGTACAACAAGAACCTGGTGCAGGCGCTGGGGCAGGTCAGTGACACCATCAGCCAGTTGCGCTCGATTGACCAGCAAATAGATTCGCAAAGCCTTGCTGCCCGGATTGCACAGAACTCCTACGACACTGTCGCCGACCGCTATGGCTCGGGGATAGGCAATTATCTCGACGTGTTGAGCATTGAGCAGCAGCTACTCGGCGCACAGCGCCAGCTGGCCAACCTCAATGCCGAACAAATCAACTTGTCGATCCTGCTTATGGAGGCGCTAGGTGGTGGTTACCAACCTGATACCACAGCCCTCGACACCACATCGCTAAGCGCGCACGCCAACGCGCCGCTCACTGAATAATCAAAGGTAACTTGCCATGGCTACAGCTACTCATTCTGAACCCGCTGAAAACCAACAAGCAGTTGATGCGGGCAATAAGCGCAAGCGCAAAACCTGGCTGTTTGTACTCTTGCTGGTGGTCATTCTCGGTGGCTTGGGCTTTGCGGCCTGGTACGAGTTTTATGGGCGCTGGAATGAAAACACCGACGATGCCTACGTCAACGGTAACGTTGTCGAGATCACGCCACTGATTACCGGCACTGTTGTCAGTATTGGTGCCGATGATGGTGACCTGGTGCATGAGGGCCAGGTGCTGGTCAACTTCGATCCAAGCGATGCATTGGTTGGGTTGCAAAGCGCCAAGGCCAATCTTGCGCGCACCGTACGCCAGGTGCGCGGCTTGTACAGCAATGTCGATGCCATGAAGGCGCAGGTGCAAACACAGTTGACTGCGGTGCAAAAAGCCAAGAAAGACTACCAGCGCCGGCAGAGCCTGGCCGCTGGCGGGGCGATTTCCCGCGAGGAACTGTCCCACGCCCGTGATGCACTGACCTCGGCGCAAAGCGCCTTGAATAACGCGCAACAACAACTCAACAGCACCCGGGCGCTGGTCGATGACACCGTTATCGCTTCGCATCCGGATGTGCTGGCTGCGGCAGCCGATTTGCGTCAAGCCTACCTCAACAATGCACGCAGTGCCTTGATTGCTCCTGTGACCGGTTACGTGGCCAAGCGTACCGTGCAACTTGGCCAGCGCGTCCAGCCGGGCACGCCGTTGATGGCCGTGGTGCCACTGGATCAAGTGTGGATCGATGCCAACTTCAAGGAGACCCAGTTAAGCAAAATGCGTATTGGACAGTCAGTCGAGATCACCAGCGACCTGTATGGCGATGACGTGACTTTCAACGGCACGGTCGACAGCCTCGGGGCGGGCACTGGCAGTGCTTTTGCACTCTTGCCCGCGCAAAACGCTACCGGCAACTGGATCAAGATCGTGCAACGTGTTCCGGTGCGCATCCATATCAACCACGACGAGTTGGCCAAGCACCCGCTGCGCATTGGCCTGTCAACCCTGGTCAATGTCAACCTGCACGACCAAAGCGGCCCGGTCCTGGCCCAGCAGCCGCCGGTCAAGGCCTCGTACACCACCAATGTCTACAAGCAGCAGCTGGCTGATGCCGATGCCCTGATCAGCAAGCTGATCAAGGACAACAGCGAGCCAGTGGCCAAAACCGCGGCGCGTTAATCCCCTCGGGCCTCGCTTATCGGGCGAGGCCAGTCTTAATACATTAAGGAGTGGTGATGAGCTCTCAAGCTTCTTTCACACCGCCCAGCTTGTTGCTTTGCACCATTGGCTTGTCGTTGGCGACCTTCATGCAGGTCCTCGATACCACTATTGCCAACGTGGCGCTGCCGACGATCGCAGGCAACCTCGGGGTCAGTGCGGAGCAGGGCACCTGGGTCATTACTTCGTTCGCCGTCAGCAACGCAATTGCCTTGCCGCTGACCGGATGGCTGAGCCGCCGTTATGGCGAGGTAAAGCTGTTTGTCTGGGCCACCATGCTGTTCGTACTGGCTTCATTTCTGTGTGGGATTTCGCGCTCCATGCCTGAGCTTGTGGGCTTTCGGGTGCTACAGGGGTTGATGGCCGGGCCGCTGTACCCGATGACACAAACCCTGTTGATTGCGGTGTATCCCCCGGCCAAACGGGGGCTGGCGCTGGCTTTGCTGGCGATGGTGACTGTTGTGGCGCCCATTGCCGGGCCAATTCTTGGCGGCTGGATAACCGACAGCTACAGCTGGCCATGGATCTTCTTTATCAATGTGCCAATAGGTTTGTTTGCCGCCTTCGTGGTGACCCAGCAAATGCGCAAGCGGCCGGTGGTCACCAGTCATCAGCCTATCGACTACATTGGCTTGCTGACCCTGATCATCGGTGTCGGCGCGCTGCAGATTGTCCTCGACAAGGGCAATGACCTGGACTGGTTCGAGTCGAATTTCATCGTGATCGGCACGCTGATCTCGGCGATCTCACTGGCGATATTCATTATCTGGGAAATGACAGACCGTCATCCGATCGTCAACCTGCGTCTGTTTGCCCATCGCAACTTCCGGATCGGCACCATAGTGCTGGTTGGGGGCTATGCCGGCTTCTTTGGCATCAACCTGATCTTGCCCCAGTGGCTGCAAACGCAGATGGGCTACACCGCGACCTGGGCGGGCCTGGCCGTGGCGCCGCTTGGCGTCTTGCCGGTGCTGATGTCTCCATTCGTGGGCAACTATGCGCATAAGTTCGACTTGCGAATTCTGGCAGGCATCGCATTTTTGGCGATTGGCACGAGTTGCTTCATGCGCGCCGGCTTCAACTCGCAAGTTGATTTTCAGCATATCGCCCTGGTCCAGCTGTTCATGGGGATAGGTGTCGCACTGTTCTTCATGCCAACGTTGAGCATCCTGCTCTCGGACTTGCCGCCGGATCAGATTGCAGATGGCTCGGGACTGGCGACTTTCCTGCGTAATCTGGGCGGTAGTTTTGCCGCATCGCTGACCACCTGGATCTGGATACGTCGCTCCGAAGTGCATCACGCCTACTTGAGTGAGCATATCAGCGTGTACGACCCGGTAACGCGCCAGGCGCTGGATCAGCTCGGTGGGGCCAACGTCCAGTCCTATGCCCAACTTGAGCAGACCCTGACCAGCCAGGCCTACATGGTCTCGACCGTGGATTACTTCACCCTTATGGGCTGGGTGTTCATAAGCCTGATACTCATTGTATGGCTGGCCAAGCCACCCTTTACCGCCAACGCAGGGCCAGCAGCCGCAGGGCACTGATCAGGAAGAGTGTCGGTTGAGAAAAACGGTGCAAAGGCACCGTTTTTTATCAGGCGTCGAGGCTGAATGGCGCCTGGTTGAAGACGGTTTCATCGACCTGCAAGGCCCAGCCTTGACGATCCCAGTCCCCCAGGACGATACGCCTGGCGGGCTCGCCGTTTACCAGCAGCTTGTGCACGGCCGGTCGGTGGGTATGACCGTGGATCAGGGTCTTGACGCCGTGTTCGGCCATGACCCGGCTGACTTCATCCGGGGTGACGTCGACAATGTCGCTGGCTTTCATCCGGGTTTGGGCCCGGCTTTCATTGCGTAGCTTGCGCGCGAGCTTATGGCGAGTCCCCAGTGGAAGGTGTCGCAGAATCCACAGGCTCAGGGGGTTGCGCAAGTAGCGGCGCATGCGCATGTAGTTTTCATCGCGGGTGCACAGGCTGTCGCCATGCATCAGCAACACAGCTTCACCGGCCAGTTCGACTACGCTGGGGTCGCGCAGCAGAGTGCAGCCGGCTTCGCGACAAAAGCGCTGGCCAATCATGAAGTCGCGATTGCCATGCATCAGGAATATGGCGGTGCCGCTTTCACTGAGTTGTTTCAGTGCGTCTGCAATCGAACGTTGAAAGGGGCTGATTGCATCGTCACCAATCCAGACCTCGAAGAAATCCCCGAGAATGTACAGCGCCTCAGCCTGGCGTGCGCGGGTGCCGAGGAAATGCAGAAACGCCCGGGTAATGTCCGGGCGCTCCTGTTCAAGGTGCAGATCAGAGATCAGTAGGATCACTCAACGATCTCGGCACGCTCGATGATGACGTCGTCCACCGGAACATCCTGGTGGCCAGACTTCATGGTGGTAGGCACGCCCTTGATCTTCTCGACTACATCCATGCCATCGGTCACTTCGCCGAACACTGCATAGCCCCAGCCTTGGACCGTAGGTGCGGTGTGGTCGAGGAAGGTGTTGTCGGCTACGTTGATGAAGAACTGGGCAGAGGCCGAGTGTGGCTCCATGGTGCGCGCCATGGCAACGGTGCCCACTTTGTTGGAAACGCCGTTGTTGGCTTCGTTCTTGATGGTGGCGTTGGTCGGCTTCTGTTTCATGCCAGGTTCAAAACCGCCACCCTGAACCATAAAGTTGCTGATCACGCGGTGAAAAACGGTGCCATCGTAGTGGCCGCTTTTTACGTATTCCTTGAAATTGGCCACGGTTTCTGGCGCCTTGTCGGCAAACAGGGTCAGGGTGATAACGCCGTGGTTGGTGTGCAGCTTGATCATGGTAGTAATCGCTCTATCAAAATAAGCAGGAGGCTGGGGCGCGCTAAGCCAACCCACAAAGCCCTGAAACTCGTGCGTCAGGTCATGGCGCAGAGGTAAAGGATCTGCGTGTCCGTGGCTTTGCAGGCCGCATTTTTGCGCGAGTTTTAGATGCGCTCATCGGTGCAGCGGGTATTGTAAACGTAACTTAAGTGCTACGCAGCGCAAATGAACTGGTTTCAAGGCCTGTCAGGGGGTTGACAGCTTCGGCTATGATAGGCGCTTTGCAATTGCCGGAAAACCATCACCATTGTGATTGTCGTGCACCGCTTGGTTATCGTTTGCGCTACCCCGGTAGCGTGGTTCTGCGATAGCGCCAATGCAATGTTGTAACGCTCGCTCAGCACACTGGTCTAGAGGTTTTCAGCGCATTCATCGTTTTAGTCGGCCGTTGCTAAGCCGCGAACCTGCATGATCAAGGACACCATGAGCAAGTCAGAGACTCCCGCCGCAACGAACTTCCTTCGCCCCATCGTCCAGGCTGATCTGGAGTCAGGTAAGCACGCGAAGGTTATTACCCGTTTCCCGCCGGAACCGAACGGTTACCTGCATATTGGCCACGCCAAGTCGATCTGCCTGAACTTCGGCCTGGCTAAAGAGTTTGGTGGTGACTGTCATTTGCGTTTCGATGACACCAACCCGGCCAAGGAAGACCAGGAATACATCGATGCGATCAAGCAGGACGTGCAATGGCTGGGTTTCCAGTGGGCAGGCGACGTACGTTTCGCCTCCAACTACTTCGACCAACTGCATGATTGGGCTGTAGCGCTGATCAAGTCCGGTGATGCCTATGTTTGCGACCTGTCGCCTGAAGAGTCGCGGGCATACCGTGGCTCCTTGACCGAGCCGGGCAGGAACAGCCCGTTTCGTGACCGTTCGGTTGAAGAAAACCTGGATTTGTTCGCCCGCATGAAAGCAGGCGAATTTGCCGATGGCGCACGCTCGCTGCGGGCTAAAATCGACATGGCAGCGCCAAACATCAACCTGCGCGACCCGATTCTCTATCGCATACGCCATGCCCATCACCACCAGACGGGAGACAAGTGGTGCATTTACCCAAGCTATGACTTCACGCACGGCCAGTCCGATGCCATAGAAGGCATTACCCATTCGGTTTGCACCCTTGAGTTCGAAGACCATCGTCCGCTGTACGAGTGGTTCCTGGCGCATTTGCCTGTACCGGCACAGCCACGCCAGTATGAATTTGCGCGGCTTAACCTCAACTACACCATCACCAGCAAGCGCAAGCTCAAGCAGTTGGTGGACGAAGGCCATGTAAATGGCTGGGACGACCCACGCATGTCAACGCTGGTTGGCTATCGCCGTCGTGGCTACACGCCTGCATCGATGCGTAACTTCTGCGACATGATCGGGGTCAATCGTGCCGGCGGCGTGGTGGATATCGGTATGCTTGAATTCGCCATCCGCGAAGATCTTGACGCCAACGCCGCGCGTGCCATGTGCGTGCTCAAGCCCCTGAAGGTGGTGATCACCAACTACCCGGAGGATGAGGTTCAGCTACTCAGCCTGGCGCGTCATCCAAAGCAGGACATGGGCACCCGTGAGCTGCCGTTTGCCCGCGAGATCTATATCGATGCTGGCGACTACGAAGAAAACCCGCCAAAAGGCTACAAGCGTCTCGAGCCGGGTGGCGAGGTGCGTTTGCGCGGCAGCTATGTGATTCGTGCCGATGAAGCGATCAAGGACGCCGAGGGCAATGTGATCGAACTGCGTTGCTCCTACGACCCTGAAACCCTTGGCAAGAACCCGGAAGGGCGCAAGGTCAAGGGGGTGGTGCACTGGGTGCCAGCCGCTGCCAGCGTTGAGTGTGAAGTGCGGCTTTATGACCGTTTGTTCCGCTCGGCCAATCCGGAAAAAGCCGATGAAGGCGGTAGCTTCCTGGACAACATCAATCCCGAGTCGCTGGTCGTGCTCAAGGGCTGTCGCGCCGAGCCGTCGCTGGCCAACGCAACGGTTGACGATCGTTTCCAGTTTGAGCGCGAAGGTTACTTCTGCCTCGACTCGAAAGATTCCAAGCCGGGTGCGCTGGTCTTCAACCGCACCGTAACCCTGCGTGACTCCTGGGGTTGAGCCCAGGCACAGGGCTGAGTGAGTAATCCAGGGCCGCAGTGAGCCTGCGGCCCTGGGTTATGCAGCAGATTTTGTGGCTTAAAGGGCCGCGTTTAAGGATTTTTTATGCTGACCATCTACAACACCTTGAGCAAGACCAAAGAAGCGCTTAAACCGCTAGTCGGCAACCAGGTACGGATGTACGTCTGCGGCATGACGGTTTATGACTTCTGCCACATCGGTCATGCCCGGGTGATGGTCGCGTTTGATGTGATTGCACGCTGGCTGCGCTTTCGTGGCTATGAGTTGACCTATGTGCGCAATATCACTGATATCGACGACAAGATTATTCGTCGCGCCCAGGAAAATGGCGAAGGCTTTGAAGTGCTGGTCGAGCGAATGATTGCTGCCATGCATGAAGACGAAGCCCGTCTTTCGGTGCTGCGTCCTGACATGGAACCCCGTGCGACAAGCCATATTTCCGGCATGCACGAAATGATTCAAACCCTGATCGACAAAGGCTTTGCCTACGCCCCGGGCAATGGTGATGTGTATTACCGGGTGGGCAAGTTTGTCGGTTATGGCAAGCTCTCGCGCAAGAAGATCGAAGACCTGCGCATCGGGGCGCGCATTGAAGTCGACGAGTCCAAGCAGGACCCGCTTGATTTTGTCCTGTGGAAGGGCGCCAAGCCTGGCGAGCCAAGCTGGACATCGCCATGGGGGGAAGGGCGACCCGGCTGGCATATCGAATGCTCGGTCATGTCGACCTGCTGCCTTGGCGAGACATTCGACATTCACGGCGGCGGTCCCGACCTGGTTTTCCCGCACCATGAAAACGAAATCGCGCAGAGCGAAGCCGCCACCGGCAAGCTTTACGCCAATGCCTGGATGCACGCTGGCGCGGTACGCGTGGATGGCGAGAAAATGTCTAAATCCCTGGGCAACTTCTTCACCATCCGCGAGGTGCTGGAAAAATACCATCCTGAAGTGGTGCGCTACTTCCTGGTGTCGAGTCAGTACCGCAGCCCCATCAACTACTCCGAAGACAGCCTGAAAGAAGCCAAGGGCGCGCTGGAGCGCTTCTACCACGCACTCAAGGGGTTGCCTGAGGCCGCTCCTGCTGGTGGCGATGCCTATGCCGGGCGTTTTGCCGAGGCGATGGATGATGACTTCAACTCCCCAGAAGCCTGCGCCGTGTTGTTTGAGATGGTTCGTGAGATCAATCGCCTGCGCGATACCGACCTAGAGGCCGCCGCCGGTTTGGCTGCGCGCTTGAAACAGCTGGCTTCGGTGCTGGGGGTGCTGCAGCTTGAGCCTGAGTCCTTCCTGCAAGCGGGAGCGCAGGGCAAGGTTGATGCCGAGCAGGTAGACGCATTGATAGCTGCACGGTTGCAAGCGCGTAGCGAGAAGAACTGGGCTGAATCCGACCGTATTCGCGATCAACTGACCTCTATGGGAGTCGTTCTTGAGGACGGCAAGGGCGGTACAACCTGGCGTTTAGCCGAGTAAGGCGTTTTCAAGCCTGTAAGAAAAGCCGCTTATGCGGCTTTTTTTATGCGCCGATGGTGGGGCAGAGGTTGCTGATGTCAAAACCTGTCACGTAAAAACAAACCTTTGTCGTGTAATGTCAAGCGCAGGCATATGGCAAAGCCGTACCTTGCAGCCTGGAGCACTGTTTCGTTTGAACCTCAGGCACCTACTGGCGTTGTCACGCGTGCAGTCGGTGCCTGTGAAGGTTGGAGTTAACGCGTGATTGTCGTGGGCATTTGCCCAGCAACGACTGGGTTCATCGATGCCCACGCTTGCTCCGCAGGCTAATAATAATGACTCAAAGGATGTCCTGATGACTTGGTTACGAGTACGTCTAAAAACCATCGGCACGGCCGCGCTGCTAGCGTCTTCGGTATGCGCAGCCTCCCTGGTATCTGCCGCCGATAAGCCCAATATTCTGGTGATAATGGGCGATGATATTGGCATCACTAACATCAGCAAATACAGCTACGGCATGATGGGCTATCCAACGCCCAATATCGACCGCATAGCTAATGAAGGCATGATGTTCACCGATTATTACGGGGAGCAAAGCTGTACCGCCGGTCGCGCAGCCTTCATTACAGGCCAGCACCCGGTACGTACGGGGCTCACCAAGGTCGGTATGCCTGGCTCGACAGTCGGGCTGCAAAAAGAAGATCCGACGCTGGCCGAATTGCTCAAGCCATTGGGTTATACCAGCGGCCAGTTCGGTAAGAACCACTTGGGTGATCGCGACGAATTTTTACCGACCAACCATGGTTTTGACGAGTTCCTTGGCAACCTTTATCACCTCAATGCCGAGGAAGCGCCTGAGGACGAGGACTGGACCAAGAACCCGGTCATCGATAAAGCCATTCGCCCGCGCGGAATCATTCACAGCACCGCCGACGGTAAGGTCGAAGATCTTGGCCCGCTGAACCGCAAGCGCATGGAAACCATCGACCAGGAATTCCTGGATGCGTCGCTTAACTTCATGGACAAGGCGGTTAAACAAGACAAGCCGTTCTTCGTCTGGTTTAACTCAACGCGCATGCATTACTACACCCACATCAAGGAAGAAACCAAGGGGCTTTCGGGCCAGGGTTTCTATAACGACGGCATGGTCGAGCATGATGGCCAGGTCGGCGAGTTGCTCAAGAAGCTTGATGACCTGGGTGTCGCTAAAAACACCATCGTGATCTACACCACCGATAACGGTGTGCATTTCAACCAGTGGCCTGACGCCGGAATCACCCCATTCCGTGGTGAGAAAAACACCAACTGGGAAGGTGGTTATCGCGTCCCGGCAATCATTCGCTGGCCAGGCCACATCAAGGCTAACTCTGTTTCCAACGAGATAGTCTCGGCTCAGGACTGGGTTCCAACATTGATGGCTGCCGCTGGTGTACCGGATGTCAAAGAGAAACTGCTCACTGGCTACACGGCCGGTAGCAAGAGTTTCAAGGTCCATCTCGATGGCTACAACCAATTGCCGTACCTTGAGGGCAAGGAACCTAAAGGCCCGCGTACTGATTTCTACTACTTCAGTGACGACGGTAAATTGCTGGGCATGCGTGATGGTGATTGGAAGGTTGTTTATGCTGAGCAGCGCGCGCACCGCTTTGATGTATGGCGCGATCCCTTCGTAGACCTGCGTGCGCCAAAGCTGTTCAACCTGCGTCGTGATCCATTCGAGCGTGCCGATACAGATTCCAACAGCTACAACGTGTGGTGGGACAAGAAAGCCCAGTCGGCAATCTTCCCTGGGATCTTCCGTACCCAGCAGTTCCTGATGACGTTCAAGGATTTCCCGCCACGTCAGCGCCCAGCCTCGTTCACGATCGACCAAATGGTTGAAAAACTGATGGATTTCAAAGGCAAATAGGCCTTTGCGCCAGCTGTCCAGAGGTACAAAAAAACCGCTTTCGAGCGGTTTTTTGTACCCTTGCACCAGACCTATGTTTTTACACCTTGCTCACGCAGGCGCTTGTAGAGGGTATTGCGGCTTACGCCTAAATGCCGGGCAAGTTGCGATACATTTCCGGCGCAGGCCTGTAGTTTTTGATTGAGGTCAGACGCGCCGCTCATGCCACCATGGGTGCCAGCGCCGGTGTTTGCTTGCGCCATGGAACTTGCTGTCGCTGGCTGGTGGGCCTGCAGCTCGGCAATAAAATCATCCGGCAGATGCTCGACTCTGATCGGCTGATCATCAGCCATTGCCAGGGCGACCTGGATCACACTGCTGAGCTGGCGCAGATTACCGGGCCATGGGTGCGCATTGAACAATTCAAGTACTTCATTGCTCAAGCCTGCCCATTGCTGTGGTTCCCGGTATTGCTGCCACAGGCGTTTGAACAAGGCGGCTTTATCGCTGCGTTCACGTAGCGGGGGCAGTTCGAGGCTGAGCCCGTTAATCCGGTAGTAAAGGTCCTGGCGGAACAAGCCCTGTTCAACATCATTTCGCAGTGGACGGTTGGTCGCCGAGATCAAGCGGATATCCACCGGGTAGTTTTCACTGCTGCCCAGCGGTTGCACGCAACGTTCTTGCAGCACTCGCAACAGACGCGCCTGGACCCGCGCTGGCATGTCACCGATTTCATCGAGAAACAACGTGCCCTTGTCTGCCTTGCGGATCAGGCCACTGCTGCCTTTCTGGTTGGCGCCGGTGAAGGCGCCTTTCTCGTAGCCAAAGAGCTCGGACTCAACCAGCTCGCTGGGAATGGCGGCACAGTTGACTGCAATCAATGGCTGCGCCGCGCGACTGCCGGCGTGGTGCAAGGCTTTGACGAAAACTTCCTTGCCCACGCCGGTTTCGCCATGGATGAGCAGGGGGATGTCTTTCTCGATCAGGCGTTGGGCTTGCTGGATGGCCTTGTCGACCCGGGCATCACCCATGCTCAGGTTATCCAGGCTTAGGTTATCGGCGGGCAGGCCATGATCGTCTTGAGAGATTGCCGCGCCCTTGGCCTGCCGCCGGAAATCACGGGCGGTTGGTGCTACGGGCTGCAGTGGCTGGGTGATATGGGCATGGAAACGAAAGCGTCCGCCGGCTTTCAAGTTGAACGGCTGGCCGGAGGGTTGGTTGAGCAACTGCTGCAGCGGCACATCGAATAACATTTCGATATTGACCAGCGCCAGGCTGGTGCCGAGAAGGTTGTCCGCCCGACGATTTGCCGATATCACCTGGCCGCTTTCGTCGAACACCACCAGCCCCGCCCAGGGGCTTTCTAGGTTATTGAGGCTGGTGTTGAAGGTCAGCTGAAAATAGTGCTGCTTGAACAGGTTCAGGATCAACCGGTTTTCCACCGACTGGCTCATCATCTTGACCATGCCCAACGTGTGCGAGGGTGGCAAATAGCTGTCGCTGGAGACATCGAGTATCGCAATCACCTGGCGCTGTTCATCGAAGATAGGCGAGGCGGAGCCGGTCATGAATCGGTTGGCCTTGAGGTAATGCTCGTCGTGTTGGATATGTACCGCCTGGGCACAATTGAGGGCAGTGCCTATGGCATTGGTGCCGGTTTGGCGTTCCTGCCAGCTGGCGCCAGCGACAAAGCCCGCACTGCGTTCTGCGTCGAGAAAGCGTTGATCGCCCCATGACTGCAAGACCTGGCCCCGGTTGTCCGCCAGCATGATCAGGCAATTGGAGTTGGCGAGGATGTTGCCGTAATACGGCAGGACTTCCTGGTGCGTCGTGACGACAAGGCTTTGATGGCGCTCAAGCAGGGCGCTGACTTCGCCTCGCACCGGGGAGCCAAAGCTAGGCGCTGTCTGATGCGTCAGGCCAAATTCGCGGCAGCGTGACCAGGAATCCTCAACAATTGCCTGGTGAGTCAGTATGCGGGCAGATTCAGCCATGCAGGCAGTTCTCCGTTGCAGTGTTTCTTATTGTTGTTAGCCACGGTCTTCGCCGCACTTATTCTCATGCCCACAATGCAACAGCATTGGCCAGGCCGAGCAAGGCATTTGCTTGTAGCCGAACGCTTGGCCGAAACCGAATTTCGCGCGTTCAGTCCCTGTGGTTTTGCCGGTTTACTGAGTGTCGCTGATGACTGTTCAATGTCAACGCCCGGCTGTTCAGTTGTTCAGTCCACAACTGTTCAAAGCTGTTCAGTGAGCTACAGAAACTGCCGCGGCCATAAATAAATATGCATTGCCAGACAAGAACATAGAACAATAATCGCTGAACTGGCACGGACATCGCTTGGTTGTGTGAAATGGCATAACAAAAAAAGGAAACGCCATGTCACTGACGCTGGAGCATGTCAGCCGTTGGGTTGATAACCAGGTTTACATCGACGATGCCTGCCTGAGTTTCGAGCCTGGTTCATTCAATGTGCTGCTGGGACGCACCCTGTCCGGGAAAACCAGCCTGATGCGACTGATGGCCGGCCTGGACCGTCCAAGTAAGGGGCGGATCCTGATGAATGGTGCGGATGTGACCGCCATCCCAGTACGCCAACGCAACGTGTCGATGGTGTATCAACAGTTCATCAACTACCCCACGCTCAGCGTATTCGAGAATATCGCCTCGCCATTGCGCCAGGCGCGTTGCTCGGAGGCCGAAATTACCGAGAAAGTCCACGCCACGGCCAAGATGCTGCGCATCGAGGGCTTGCTCAAGCGTTTTCCCCTGGAGCTTTCCGGCGGCCAGCAACAGCGCACGGCCATGGCCAGGGCGCTGGTCAAGGATGCTTCCCTGATTCTGTTTGACGAGCCGCTGGTCAATCTGGATTACAAATTGCGCGAAGAGCTGCGCCAGGAGATGCGCGAGCTATTTGCCGCACGCCATACCATTGCCATCTACGCCACCACCGAGCCGAATGAAGCGCTTGCGCTGGGGGGTACCACAACCATTTTGCACCAGGGACGCATTATCCAGAGCGGCAATACGCCCGAGGTCTACCACCGTCCGCAGCATATATTGGCTGCAGAGCTGTTTTCTGAACCACCAATCAATATTCTCCCAGGCCAGATCAGCGGGACCGAAGTGAGTTTTGCCGATACCGTGCATTTTCCCCTGAACCCTGACTTGCAACAGCTTGAGCCCGGCGAATACCGGTTTGGCATGCGCCCAAGCCATATTGGCCTGGTGCCTTCCAATGATGATGACCTCGAGCTGGCGGTGACGGTTGACCTTGCCGAAATAAGCGGTTCGGAAACCTTCCTGCATGTGCGAGGCGAGCAGTTCTCGTTGGTGCTGCACCTTCCCGGTGTACATGAGTACGACGTGGATACACCGATTCTGATTTATATCCCTACCCACAAATTATTTGTCTTTGATGTTCAGGGCCAACTCAAGCAGGCCCCAGCGCGACGCACGGGGAGGGCTGCCTGATGGCTGAGATCCGCTTGCAGAATCTTGCCCATAGCTACAGTCGCACGCCAAGCAGCGCCGCTGAATATGCGATTCGCGAAATGAACCATACCTGGGAGCAGGGCGGTGCCTATGCGCTGCTGGGGCCATCAGGTTGTGGGAAGTCGACACTGCTGAACATCATCTCCGGGCTGCTCAGCCCGTCCCATGGCCAGGTGTTGTTTGATTCAAGGGTGGTCAACGACTTGACCCCGCAAATGCGCAATATCGCCCAGGTTTTCCAGTTTCCAGTGGTATACGACACCATGACCGTGTTCGATAACCTGGCCTTTCCACTGCGTAACCAGGGCATGGCTGAACCGCAAGTATTGAGCAAGGTGCACGAGATTGCCGAAGTGCTGGATTTGCATCCTTTGCTGACGAAAAAGGCCAGCAACCTGAGCGCCGATGAGAAGCAAAAAGTCTCCATGGGCCGTGGCCTGGTGCGTGATGACGTCTCGGCGATTCTATTTGACGAGCCGCTGACGGTGATTGACCCGCACCTGAAGTGGAAACTGCGGCGCAAGCTCAAGCAGATTCACGAGCAGTTCAATATCACCATGATCTACGTCACCCATGACCAGTTGGAGGCCTCGACCTTTGCCGACAAGATCGCGGTGATGTATGGCGGCCAGATTGTGCAGTTTGGTACACCGCGTGAACTGTTCGAGCGGCCCAGCCATACCTTCGTCGGTTATTTCATTGGCAGCCCCGGGATGAACTTGATCGAAGTCGAGCGTTGCGCGGATGGAGTCTGCTTTGCCAACACTCGCTTGAGCCTTGGCGCGGCGCTCAACCAGCGACTTGATTCGCTGGATTATCAGCAATTGAAAATAGGTATTCGACCCGAGTTTGTTCATCTCTGGGATCTTCCCGGCAGCGATCTTCCCGGTGCTGAATCCTTGGTTGAAGTCGCGGCCGACAGCGACGCCTTTAGCGCCGAGGTGGTACATGTCGAGGACTTGGGCACATATAAAATCCTCAGCCTGAACCTGGATGGCCAGCCGCTCAAGGTGCGCCTGCAAGAGGATCAGGTCGTACCCAGGCATCGGGCATCGGTGAGTTTTTCGGCGCAGTGGCTGATGGTCTATGCCGATGACTTTCTGGTCACGGTAGACGCACAGGAGGCGCGCCATGAAAGTGCATAACAATAAAGCCTGGTGGTTGGTGTTGCCGGTGTTCTTGCTGGTGGCGTTCAGCGCGGTAGTGCCGATGATGACCGTGGTCAACTACTCGGTGCAGGACATATTTGACTCATCCAGCCGCTTCTTCGTTGGCGTTGACTGGTTCAAGCAGGTGCTGCGTGACTCGCGCCTGCATGACTCCCTGTTGCGCCAGTTTATTTATTCAGGCTGTGTATTGCTGATCGAAATTCCACTGGGCATTGCGATTGCCCTGACCATGCCGACCAAGGGGCGCTGGGCGTCAGCCTGCTTGATCGTGATGGCGATTCCATTGCTGATTCCATGGAATGTCGTCGGTACCATCTGGCAGATATTTGGCCGCGCCGACATTGGCCTGCTGGGCTGGACCCTGAATGCGCTGGGCATCAGCTACAACTATGCGTCCAATACCACTGATGCCTGGGTCACGGTGCTGGTGATGGATGTCTGGCATTGGACCTCACTTGTGGCGCTGCTGTGTTATTCAGGCCTGCGGGCGATTCCCGATGTGTATTACCAGGCTGCACGTATTGATCGCGCTTCATCCTGGGCGGTGTTTCGCTACATCCAGTTGCCCAAGCTCAAGAGTGTGTTGTTGATTGCTGTGATGCTGCGTTTCATGGACAGCTTCATGATCTATACCGAGCCCTTTGTGCTGACCGGGGGCGGCCCCGGCAATGCAACGACCTTCCTCAGCCAGACATTGACCAAAATGGCTGTCGGCCAGTTCGACCTCGGTCCGGCGGCTGCATTCTCCCTGGTCTACTTCCTGATCATCTTGTTGGTGTCATGGCTGTTCTACACCGCCATGACCCACAGCGATAAGAACAGTTGAGGAGGCGGGCAATGTTACGTAAACGCGTGGTTTTGGTGCTCTATATCCTGTTTCTGCTGGTGCCGATCTACTGGCTGGTGAACATGTCGTTCAAGAGCAATACCGAGATTCTGGGCAGCCTGACGCTCTGGCCCAGCAGCTTTACGCTGGATAACTACAGGGTGATCTTCACCGACCCGAGTTGGTATCAGGCATACCTCAATTCATTGTATTACGTGAGCTTGAACACCCTGATCTCGCTCAGTGTGGCCTTGCCGGCCGCCTATGCATTTTCGCGCTACCGCTTTCTCGGTGATAAGCACCTGTTCTTCTGGCTGCTGACCAATCGCATGGCGCCGCCCGCTGTGTTTCTGCTGCCGTTTTTCCAGCTTTATTCATCGATCGGCTTGTTTGACACCCATATCGCAGTGGCCCTGGCGCACTGTCTATTCAACGTGCCCCTGGCGGTGTGGATTCTCGAGGGTTTCATGTCCGGCGTGCCGAAGGAAATCGATGAGACGGCTTATATCGACGGTTACAGCTTCCCCAAATTCTTTGTGAAGATCTTTATCCCGCTGATTGGCTCCGGAATTGGAGTGACGGCATTTTTCTGCTTCATGTTTTCCTGGGTTGAGCTGCTGTTGGCACGAACCCTGACATCGGTGGATGCCAAGCCCATCGTCGCGGTAATGACGCGTACGGTTTCAGCCTCGGGGATCGACTGGGGCGTGCTGGCCGCTGCTGGAGTCTTGACCATTTTGCCGGGCATGTTGGTGATCTGGTTCGTGCGCAACCATGTGGCCAAGGGCTTTGCCCTGGGCCGGGTGTAAGGAGAATCCCATGGAGTGGATGGCCTGGACATTACCGACAGCGCTGTTTTTTGGCGGTATCGGCTTGTTGCTGGTTGGTATGACGGTTTGGGAGTTGCGTTCGCCCTGTGTTGAGCGCCGCGGCTTTTTACCTATTGCCACCAGTCGTGGTGATCGTTTGTTTATCGGGCTTTTAGGCAGCGCATACCTGCATCTCATGGTGATAGGTGTGACTGACTGGAGTGTCTGGATAGCCTCGGCGCTGTCCGTGGTGTGGTTGGTTGTAGTGATGCGTTGGGGCTAGTGGAGGGCAGTTGGTAGCGGCATTTCCTGGCTTTGGTAAATACCCTGAGATGGAGGTCTCTATGTTCGAAAATAACAACAAAACCCGACATAGCATGGCGCTGGCTGCCTTGCTGGCGTTGTCCGGACTCAGTGGCGCGGCTTGGGCCGATGCTTATGAGGATGCGGCGAAGAAATGGATGGCAAGTGAGTTTAGTCCCTCGACACTCACGCCTGAACAACAACTGGCCGAGCTCAAGTGGTTTATCAAGGCGGCAGAGCCGTTTCGCGGCATGACCATTAACGTGGCATCCGAAACCATCGCCACCCATGAGTATGAGTCCAAGGTGCTGGCCAAGGCCTTCAGTGAAATCACCGGGATCAAGCTCACCCATGACCTGATGCAAGAAGGCGACGTGGTTGAAAAGCTGCAAACCCAGATGCAATCAGATAAAAACATCTACGACGGCTATATCAACGACTCTGACCTGATCGGCACTCACTTTCGCTACGGCAAGGCAGTGGCCATCAGCGACATGATTGCCAACGAAGGCAAGGACTTCACTTCGCCAACCCTGGATCTGCCCGATTTTATCGGCATATCCTTCACCACCGGGCCGGATGGCAAGCTGTATCAACTACCCGACCAGCAGTTCGCCAACCTTTACTGGTTTCGCGCGGATTGGTTTGAGCGCGCTGACCTGAAAGCCAAGTTCAAGGAAAAATATGGCTATGAGTTGGGTGTGCCGGTCAACTGGTCGGCCTACGAAGACATCGCCAAGTTCTTCTCTGAAGATGTCAAGGAGATCGACGGCAAGAAAGTCTACGGCCACATGGATTACGGCAAGAAAGACCCATCGCTCGGCTGGCGCTTCACCGATGCCTGGTTTTCCATGGCGGGCGGCGGCGACAAGGGCTTGCCCAATGGCCTGCCAGTTGATGAGTGGGGTATTCGGGTAGACGGATGTCGCCCGGTGGGTTCGAGCGTTGCCCGTGGCGGTGCCACCAATGCTCCGGCGGCCGTCTTTGCGACCCAGAAGTACGTCGATTGGCTGCGCCAGTACGCACCGCCAGAAGCGCAGGGCATGACTTTCTCTGAAGCAGGGCCCGTGCCTGCACAGGGTAACATTGCCCAGCAAATCTTCTGGTACACCGCCTTTACCGCGGATATGACCAAGCCAGGTTTGCCGGTGGTTAATGCTGATGGCACGCCAAAGTGGCGGATGGCGCCTTCGCCTAAAGGGCCGTACTGGGAAGAGGGCATGAAGCTCGGTTATCAGGACACCGGATCATGGACCTTCCTCAAGTCGACGCCTGAGAAACAGCGTCTTGCCGCCTGGCTGTATGCGCAGTTCGTGACCTCGAAAACCGTGTCGCTGAAGAAGACCCTGGTTGGCCTGACGCCTATTCGTGAGTCGGACATCAACTCGCAGGCCATGACCGACATCGCGCCGAAACTGGGTGGTCTGGTTGAGTTCTATCGCAGCCCGGCGCGTGTGCAGTGGACGCCAACAGGTACCAATGTGCCCGATTATCCGCGCCTGGCGCAGCTCTGGTGGCAGTTTATTGCCGAGGCCGCCAGTGGCGACAAAACCCCGCAAGAGGCTTTGGATGGCCTGGCCGCAGCACAGGACACCATGCTCGGTCGTTTGGAGCGGGCCAATGTACTGGGCGAATGTGGGCCCAAGCTTAACGAGCCCCGTGATCCGCAGTACTGGTTGGATCAACCGGGCGCGCCAAAGCCCAAGCTGGCTAACGAGAAGCCCAAGGGGGAGACGGTTAACTACGCCGACCTGCTGAAATCATGGGAGCAGGCGCGCAAGTAAGCCAAGCCAGAGTAAAGCTCGCACAAATAAAAAACGGCAGACGCTAAGCGCCTGCCGTTTTTTATTCAAGCCCTGTGCTTAGTCGTGCAGGTGTTCTGCCGCGTGCAAGGTGTTTTCCAGCAAGCCTGCGCGCGTCATCGGGCCAACACCGCCGGGTACGGGTGTGATCCAGCCTGCGCGAGGCAGGGCGGTTTCGTACACCACATCACCAATCAACTTGCCATCTTCCTGGCGGTTGATCCCGACATCAATCACGATCGCGCCCGGCTTGACCCATTCGCCCTTGACCAGCCCAGGCTTGCCAGCCGCGACCACCAGCAGGTCGGCATCGCCAACGTGGCGAGCCAGGTCCTTGGTGAAACGGTGAGTCACTGTCACGGTGCAACCGGCGAGCAACAGCTCCATGGCCATTGGTCGACCGACAATATTCGATGCGCCAACGACCACCGCGTGCAAGCCATAAAGGTCGACGCCGGTGCTTTCGAGCAGGGTCATGATGCCTTTTGGTGTGCATGGACGCAGCAGCGGCATGCGCTGCGCAAGGCGGCCAATATTGTAAGGGTGGAAGCCATCGACATCTTTATCTGGGCGAATTCGCTCAAGAATCAGCGAAGAGTCGAGGTGTTCGGGAAGCGGCAGTTGAACAAGGATCCCGTCGATGGTTGGGTCTTGGTTCAATTGATCAATCAGTGCCGCCAAATCTTCCTGGCGGGTATCGGCTGGCAGGTCATAGGCCTGCGACAGGAAGCCTACTTCTTCACAGTCCTTACGTTTGTGCGAGACATAAACCTGAGAGGCAGGGTCGCTGCCCACCAGGATCACAGCAAGGCCCGGCGCTCGCAGTCCTTGCTGGCGTCGCTCGGCGACAGATTTGGCTATCTGCTGGCGAAGGCTGGCAGCAATCGCTTTACCGTCAATCAGTTGTGCGGTCATTGCGCGTGGTTAACCATTAGAGAGGGTGGAAAAAGGATGCGTATTCTCGCACGGAGCAGGCGTGGGGCAAAGGCGCTAAGCCACGAAATTCGTGTAACTCCTTTATCTCACTGATTTTTTTTGATTTTAGTGTTGACGGATATGTAATCCGCCATTAACATTCGCCCCGCTTGTCGAGCACAGCCAGTCGCTGGGTAAGACGGCAAACAAGCAAGCTACTTATCTGGTAAGTGTTTGTGAGAATGCCGAAAGCTTAAAGTCTGCTTCTGCAGATGGATAAGCGCCCGTAGCTCAGCTGGATAGAGCATCCGCCTTCTAAGCGGATGGTCGCAGGTTCGAGTCCTGCCGGGCGTGCCATTTGGCAGCTTTGGCTCAAGTAGTTATATGGTGGGCGTAGCTCAGTTGGTAGAGCACAGGATTGTGACTCCTGTTGTCGTGGGTTCGATCCCCATCGTCCACCCCATATTGCTGAAATAAGAGCCAGGCCTTAGGCCTGGCTCTTATGTTTCACCCCCTTGTTTTGCGGACGTGGTGAAATTGGTAGACACACTGGATTTAGGTTCCAGCGGCGCAAGCTGTGAGAGTTCGAGTCTCTCCGTCCGCACCAATTAAGGTAGTGTTTTCAGTCGGGAAACGTTCGATCTGAAAGCAAAGTTCAAAGGCAGCCCGCAACGGCTGCCTTTTTTCGTTTAAGGGTGTTTCAGGCGGATGATGCCTGTATGCCTGAATCATTGCGCAGGGGCTGGTTAAGCCGTTGATTTGTATTGTCTTGCCGGAGCAGGTCGCTGCGGCGCTGGTGAAAAATAGCTTTTTACCATTGGTCAATACAAAAGGTGTATTATGCGCCCCGGCTGTGCCCTGAAGGCTGTACCTGGCTAGACCATTACCGCGTTTGGGGAACACAAATACGCTGATTAACAAAGCACAGCGCCCGTATTTAAAGGCGTTGCTGCGATGGTGGCCAATGCATGAGTCCAAGGCTCTGCGTGCGCACCATCTATTAGTTATCTCCCGTTTGCCGCCTGCATCTAGGGTGACTTCTGTAAATTGACCCTCTAGAATGCATGCCCTTGATCTGGGACTGGAAACAGTCGGCTTAATGTCTGTGCAACGAGGATTATCAATGCAAGTTTCTGTTGAAAACACTTCCGTACTCGAGCGTCGCATGACCGTCGGTGTACCCGTCGAGCGCATCGAGACCGAAGTCAACAAGCGTCTGCAGCAGACTGCTCGTCGCGCCAAGGTCCCTGGCTTCCGTCCAGGCAAGGTACCGATGAGCGTTATTCGTCAGCGCTACGAAGACTCGGCGCGCCAAGAAGCCTTGGGCGAGCTGATCCAGGCGACCTTCTATGAAGCTGTTGTCGAGCAGAAGCTGAACCCGGCTGGCCAGCCAGCGGTAGAGCCAAAGTCGTTCGAAAAGGGCAAGGACCTCGAGTACGTCGCTACTTTCGAAGTGTTTCCCGAGTTCGAAGTAACCGGCCTGGACACCATAGCTGTCGAGCGCCTGGAAGCTGAAGTTGTTGATGCTGATGTCGACAACATGCTGGATATCCTGCGTAAGCAGAACACCAGCTTTGAAGCTGTTGAGCGTGCCGCTGAAACTGGCGACCAGCTGACTATCGACTTCGTTGGCAAGATCGACGGTGCTGAGTTCGCAGGTGGTTCGGCCAAGGGCACCCAGCTGGTTCTGGGTTCTGGTCGTATGATTCCTGGCTTTGAAGACGCCCTGGTTGGCGCCAAGGCTGGTGAAGAGAAGGTCATCAATCCAACCTTCCCTGAAGATTACCAAAACCTCGACCTGGCCGGTAAAACCGCAGAGTTCACTGTCAATGTGACTGCTGTTGCTGCGCCAAAGCTGCCTGAGCTGAATGACGATTTCTTCGCGCTGTTCGGTATCAAGGAAGGCGGCATTGAAGGTTTCCGCGCCGAAGTTCGCAAGAACATGGAGCGCGAGCTGCGCCAAGCCATCAAATCCAAGGTCAAGAACCAGGTGATGGACGGCTTGCTGGCTGCCAACCCGATCGAAGTGCCAAAGGCGCTGCTGTCGAGCGAAGTTGACCGTCTGCGCGTTCAGGCTGTTCAGCAGTTCGGCGGCAACATCAAGCCAGACCAACTGCCAGCCGAGCTGTTCGAAGAGCAGGCCAAGCGTCGTGTGGTGCTGGGCTTGATCGTTGCCGAGGTAGTCAAGCAGTTCGATCTGAAGCCGGATGATGCTCGCGTTAAAGAGTTGATCACTGAAATGGCCTCTGCTTACCAAGAGCCTGAGCAGGTTATTTCCTGGTACTACAAGAACGATCAGCAGATGAACGAAGTTCGCTCTGTTGTGCTCGAAGAGCAAGTTGTAGATACTGTTTTGCAGAAGGCGAATGTGACCGATAAAAAGGTCTCTTACGAAGAAGCTGTCAAGCCGGTGGAAGCTCCAAAAGCCGACTGATTTCTTTACCTCGTTCGAACACACCATAAGCCAGCCCTCGTGCTGGCTTATGCGTATTTGAAATATGACTATCTAGGGAGCGAGTGCAAGAAATGTCCCGCAATCCTTTCATGCAACAAATGCCTGACATGCAAGCCGCTGGCGGCTTGGTACCTATGGTTGTCGAGCAGTCGGCCCGTGGTGAGCGCGCCTACGACATCTATTCACGTTTGCTCAAGGAGCGAGTGATCTTCCTGATTGGTCCGGTCGAAGACTACATGGCCAATCTGGTTGCCGCGCAGCTGCTGTTCCTTGAAGCAGAAAACCCGGATAAAGACATTCACCTGTATATCAACTCGCCAGGTGGCTCGGTAACTGCGGGTATGTCGATCTACGACACCATGCAGTTCATCAAGCCGGACGTGTCGACCACCTGCATTGGCCAGGCCTGCAGCATGGGTGCGTTCCTGCTGGCCGGTGGCGCGCCAGGCAAGCGTCATTGCCTGCCAAACTCGCGCATGATGATTCACCAGCCTCTGGGTGGCTTCCAGGGCCAGGCATCGGACATTGACATCCATGCGAAGGAAATCCTTCACATTCGTCACCGTCTCAATACCTTGCTGGCCCATCACACCGGTCAAACGCTTGAAACCATTGAGCGTGATACCGAGCGTGACAACTTCATGAGCGCTGAGCGTGCGGCTGAATATGGCCTGATCGACTCGGTAATGATGAAGCGTGATATGCCTGCCTAAGCAGTTCAGATGAAGGTGGTTGGTCTATCTAACCACCTGTGGACTTGAAAAAGCCCACGTTTGCCTTCATCTTGTGTTTCAAGCCTACCGTATTGGATTGATCGAATGACTGACACCCGCAACGGCGAGGACAACGGCAAGCTGCTTTATTGCTCCTTCTGCGGCAAAAGCCAGCATGAAGTACGTAAATTGATTGCTGGTCCTTCCGTCTTTATCTGCGACGAGTGCGTCGACCTGTGCAACGACATCATCCGCGAGGAGGTGCAAGAAGCCCAGGCCGAAAGTACTGCGCACAAATTACCTGCGCCCAAAGAAATTAGCGCAATCCTTGACCAGTACGTAATTGGTCAGGAGCGTGCGAAAAAGGTTCTGGCGGTAGCGGTGTACAACCACTACAAGCGCCTTAACCAGCGCGACAAGAAAAGTGACGATGTTGAACTGGGCAAAAGCAATATTTTGCTGATCGGTCCAACCGGCTCGGGTAAGACCCTGCTGGCTGAAACCCTGGCGCGCTTGCTCAATGTCCCGTTCACCATTGCCGACGCGACCACCCTGACCGAAGCTGGTTATGTGGGTGAAGACGTCGAGAACATCATCCAGAAGCTGTTGCAGAAGTGCGACTACGATGTGGAAAAGGCCCAGATGGGCATTGTCTACATCGACGAAATCGACAAGATTTCACGCAAGTCTGACAACCCGTCGATTACTCGCGATGTATCGGGTGAGGGCGTTCAGCAGGCGTTGCTGAAGCTGATTGAGGGCACCGTTGCTTCGGTTCCACCCCAGGGTGGTCGCAAGCATCCGCAGCAAGAGTTCCTGCAGGTTGATACCCGCAGCATTCTGTTTATCTGTGGTGGCGCTTTCTCTGGCTTGGAAAAAGTGATCCAGGGTCGCTCCGAGAAGGGCGGTATTGGTTTCAATGCGCAGGTTCGCAGTAAGGACCTGGGTAAGAAGATCGGCGAATCGCTGCGCAATGTCGAACCTGATGATTTGGTCAAGTTTGGTTTGATTCCCGAGTTCGTTGGCCGCTTGCCGGTTATTGCAACTCTGGACGAGCTGGATGAAGCTGCATTGATGCAGATTCTGACCGAGCCAAAAAATGCCCTGACCAAGCAGTACGCCAAGTTGTTCGAGTTGGAAGGGGTTGACCTGGAGTTCCGTCCAGACGCCCTGAAATCGGTCGCGCAAAAGGCGCTGGAACGTAAAACCGGTGCACGTGGTTTGCGCTCCATCCTCGAGGGCATCCTGCTTGACACCATGTATGAGATTCCATCTCAGACGGATGTCAGCAAGGTCGTCATCGACGAAAGCGTGATTGATGGCACATCGCAGCCACTGTTGATCTACGAAAACAGTGAGCCGCCAGCCAAGGCTGCGCCAGACGCATAATTCGTCTGTTACATCCTGAATGCAAAAGGGCCTGCGGGCCCTTTTTGTTTTTTAGTCATGGCGCTTGTTTTTTCTTGGGGGTAGCCCCATCTTAGGGTCAAGGGTCATTCCCATCGTTTACGGCCGTATGGTCGCTGTAGAGCCGAAATCATGAAGACAACCATCGAATTGCCTCTCCTGCCGCTGCGCGATGTCGTGGTCTATCCGCACATGGTCATCCCGTTGTTCGTAGGGCGTGAAAAATCCATAGAAGCACTCGAAGCCGCGATGTCGGGCGAAAAGCAGATCCTGCTGGTCGCACAAAAGAATCCGGCTGACGATGATCCAAATGAAGAAGGCCTCTACCGAGTTGGCACCGTCGCCACGGTGTTGCAGCTGCTCAAACTGCCCGACGGTACCGTCAAGGTGCTGGTTGAGGGTGAGCAGCGGGGTGAAATCGAGCAGTTTATCGAGGCCGATGGCTACTTCCGCTCGGAAGTCCAGCTGCTTGACGAAGCTGAGGTCGCCGAGCGTGAGTCAGAGGTCTTCACCCGTAGCCTGTTGAGCCAGTTCGAGCAGTATGTGCAGCTGGGCAAGAAGGTCCCGGCTGAAGTGCTGTCATCGCTCAACAGTATCGATGAGCCAAGTCGCCTGGTCGATACCATGGCCGCGCACATGGCGCTGAAGATCGAGCAAAAGCAGGAAATCCTCGAAATTACCGATCTGTCTGCGCGTGTCGAGCACGTGCTGGCCCTGCTCGACGCCGAGGTTGACCTGCTTCAGGTTGAAAAGCGTATCCGCGGGCGGGTCAAGAAGCAGATGGAGCGCAGCCAGCGCGAGTACTATTTGAATGAGCAGATGAAGGCCATTCAAAAAGAACTGGGCGATATCGACGAGGGCCACAATGAGATCGATGAGCTGAAAAAGCGCATCGAAACATCGGGTATGAGCAAGGATGCCCATGCCAAGGCCACCAGTGAGTTGAATAAGCTCAAGCAGATGTCGCCTATGTCGGCTGAAGCCACTGTGGTGCGCTCCTACATCGAATGGCTGACTAACGTGCCGTGGAAGGCGCAGAGCAAGGTTCGCCTTGACCTGGCGCGCGCCGAGACCATTCTCGACGCCGATCACTATGGCCTGGAAGAAGTCAAAGACCGTATCCTCGAGTACCTCGCCGTGCAAAAGCGGGTGAAGAAGCTCAAGGGGCCGGTGTTATGCCTGGTGGGGCCTCCTGGCGTAGGTAAAACCTCGCTGGCGGAGTCGATCGCTACCGCAACCAATCGTAAATTTGTCCGCATGGCGCTGGGTGGCGTGCGTGATGAGGCGGAAATTCGCGGTCATCGCCGCACTTATATCGGTTCCATGCCCGGTAGATTGATACAAAAGATGACCAAGGTTGCGGTGCGCAATCCGCTCTTCCTGCTCGATGAAATCGACAAGATGGGCCAGGACATGCGCGGCGATCCGGCTTCGGCATTGCTGGAAGTGCTCGATCCCGAGCAAAACCACAACTTCAACGATCATTACCTGGAGGTCGACTACGACCTTTCGGATGTGATGTTCCTTTGTACCGCCAACTCGATGAATATTCCGGGGCCGTTGCTCGACCGCATGGAAGTGATTCGTCTGCCTGGCTACACCGAAGACGAAAAAATCAACATCGCCATCAAGTACCTGGCGCCAAAACAGACTCAGGCCAACGGCGTGAAGAAGGGCGAGCTGGAGTTTGAGGTCGACGCGATTCGCGACATCGTCCGTTATTACACCCGTGAAGCCGGTGTGCGCAGCCTTGAACGGCAGATTGCCAAGGTTTGCCGTAAAGCGGTTAAGGATCACGCCAAGGAAAAGCGTTTCAAGGTCCTGGTGACCGCCGAAAACCTCGAAGATTTCCTCGGCGTGCGCAAGCATCGCTACGGTTTGGCCGAGCAACAGGACCAGATTGGTCAAGTTACCGGGCTTGCCTGGACTCAGGTTGGTGGAGAATTGCTGACCATTGAAGCCGCCGTTGTACCCGGCAAGGGCCAGTTGATTAAAACCGGCTCATTGGGTGACGTGATGCTCGAATCCATCACTGCCGCGCAGACGGTAGTGCGCAGTCGGGCGAAAAGTTTGGGCGTGCCTCTGGACTTCTATGAGAAGCGCGACATCCATATCCACATGCCGGAAGGGGCTACGCCCAAAGACGGCCCCAGCGCGGGCGTGGGGATGTGTACGGCGCTGGTTTCTGCGTTGACTGAGATCCCGGTGCGCGCAGACGTTGCAATGACCGGTGAAATCACCTTGCGCGGTCAGGTTTTGGCCATCGGCGGCCTCAAGGAAAAACTGCTTGCAGCTCACCGTGGCGGCATCAAAACCGTGATTATTCCGGAAGAAAATGTGCGTGATTTGAAAGAGATTCCGGAGAACATCAAACAAGACCTGCAGATTAAACCCGTGAAATGGATTGACGAGGTCCTGCAAATTGCGCTGCAATACGCCCCGGAGCCCTTAGCTGATGCGGCTCCAGAGTTAGTTGCAAAGGACGAAACTCGCGAGTCTGATTCCAAGGAGCGAATCAGCACGCATTAGCCGGAAGGGTTCCTTGACACCATTTTAGAGCCCTTGTTATAAAGCGGCTCTAATTGGGGCTAACGAGCCCTCCAGCACTCGCTTCACGTACACTAAAAAACGAAGAAATATTCTCAACAGAAATTAAGGGGACTTAGAGTGAACAAGTCGGAACTGATCGATGCTATCGCAGCATCTGCTGATATCCCAAAAGCTGTTGCTGGCCGCGCGCTAGATGCAGTAATTGAATCTGTAACTGGTGCTCTGAAGGCTGGTGATTCTGTTGTATTGGTAGGCTTTGGTACTTTCGCAGTTAAAGAGCGCGCAGCTCGCACTGGCCGCAACCCACAGACTGGCAACCCAATCAGCATCGCGGCAGCCAAGATCCCAGGTTTCAAAGCTGGTAAAGCACTGAAAGACGCTGTTAACTAAGCGCCTTTCGGGCATTGCCCATCAGATCGGCTTGATCGCTGATCTGACAGCGGAGCGGTAGTTCAGTCGGTTAGAATACCGGCCTGTCACGCCGGGGGTCGCGGGTTCGAGTCCCGTCCGCTCCGCCAGTTACGAGAAGGCGCATCCTCGGATGCGCCTTTCTTCTATCCGGAACTTACCCACACTGCGCGGCTGATTTCTTTATACAGTCGTTCTGGGGGATGCATGCTTCAGAATATTAGGGACAATTCACAAGGTTGGATTGCCAAGACTATTATCGGCATTATCGTTGCGCTGCTCGCTTTGACGGGTATCGATGCGATCTTTACCGGCACCAGTAATAGTCAGAACGCCGCCGAGGTTAATGGCGAAAAAATCACACAAAACGAGCTTGGCCAGGCTGTAGAAATGCAGCGTCGCCAACTGGTTCAGCAGTTGGGCCGGAATTTTGATCCCGCACTGCTTGATGAAAAACTATTGCGTGATGCTTCGCTCAAAGGCCTGATTGAACGTAGCCTGTTGCTGCAAGGCGCGACTGAAGCCAAGTTCGGGTTTTCCGAAGCTGCGCTGGACCAGGTCATCCTGATGACGCCTGAGTTCAGTGTTGACGGCAAGTTCGACGCTAACCGCTTTGACCAGGTGATTCGTCAGTTGGGCTACACCCGTATGCAGTTCCGGCAGATGCTCAAGCAGGAAATGCTTATCGGCCAACTGCGTGCAGGTTTGGCTGCCAGCAGCTTTGTAACCGACGAAGAAGTGCAGGCATTTGCCGCACTGGAAAAGCAGACCCGTGATTTTGCAACGCAGACAATCAAGGCTGATCCAGCTGCAGTGACGGTCAGCGATGATGACGTCAAAGCTTATTACGACGCGCAAAGCAGCCAGTTCATGAGCCCTGAGCAAGTTGTAGTCCAGTATGTCGAGCTGAAGAAGGACGCGTTCTTCGATCAGGTCGAGGTTGCTGACAAGGACTTGCAGGCTGCCTACAAAACCGAAATCGCCAATCTCACTGAGCAGCGTGACGCCGCGCATATCCTGATTGAAGTCAATGACAAGGTCAGCGATGCCCAAGCCAAGGCCAAGATCGAGGAAATCCAGAAGCGTCTGCAAAACGGTGAAGATTTCGCGGCATTGGCTAAAGAGCTGTCGCAAGACCCGGGTTCTGCCAATAACGGCGGCGATCTAGGCTACGCCGGCCCTGGCGTTTACGATCCTGAATTTGAAAAGGCATTGTATGCGCTGGACAAGGATCAAGTGTCCGCGCCGGTGCGCAGTAGCTTCGGTTGGCACCTGATCAAGTTGCTGGGCGTGCAGGCGCCGCAAGTACCTAGCTTCGATAGCCTGAAAGAAAAACTGGTCAACGACCTCAAGGAACAAAAGGTCGAAAAACGTTTTGTCGAGGCGTCCAAGCAACTTGAAGACTCTGCATTCGAAGCCTCTGATCTGACCCAGCCTGCTCAAGAGCTTGGTTTGAAAATCGAAACCAGCAAGCCATTCGGGCGCGAAGGCGGCGAAGGCATTACAGCCAACCGCAAGGTGGTTGAAGCGGCCTACAGCAGTGATGTGCTCGAAGGTGGTAGCAATAGCGCGGTGATCGAACTTGATCCAAGCACTGCGGTAGTGGTTCACGTCAAGCAACACCTCAAGCCTGAGCAGTTGAAGCTTGAAGAGGTCGCTGACAGCATCCGTGAGCACCTGACGACCGTGCGCGCCAGTGAGGCTGCAAAAGCCGCTGGTGAGAAGCAGATTGCCCAGCTTGCTGCGGGTGACGCCTCGAGCAGTAATGCCCAATGGGTTGTCACTGAAGCGGCGGCGCGCGCCCAGGAAGGTGTCGATCCAGCCGTGCTGCAGGCGCTGTTCCGCATGCCCAAGCCAGCTGATGATGGAAAGCCAACCTATACAGGCGTGAGCTTGGCCAATGGTGATTTCGTGGTGATTCGTCTCGACGGTGTGAGCAAGCAGGAACAAGCCCTGACTGACGAAGAGAAAACCACTTATCGTCGCGTGCTGGCGTCGCGTATCGGCCAGCAAGACTTTGCGGCTTACCGCAAACAGCTTGAAGCCAAGGCGGACATTGAGCGTTACTAATTTGTCCGCATGATAAAAAAGGCCGCTAAGCGGCCTTTTTTATTGTCTTGTCCTGTCCTGAATAAGGTTTACACCTTGTCTTGCCGGCATACGGCGCTAATCGAAACGGTATATATCCATGCCCAGGGCGCCCAGGGTGAAGCCTGTGTGAGCAACGCTGAATGCCGTGCCTGCGCCGTAGGCAAAAAATAGCGGGAGCAGGTGTTCATCCGTGGGGTGGTTGCGCGCTGCATGGGGCGCCTGCTGTCGATAATCGAGCAGGGCGCTTTGCGCGTTATCGGTCAGGGCTTGTACAACCCAATCACGAAACGCCTGGGCCCAGGGCTGTGCAGCATCGTGGGTTGCCTGCCAGTCGAGTTCGCGCAGATTGTGGGTGATGCTGCCCGAGCCAATCAGCAAATAACCTTCGCCGCGCAGCCGGGCTAATGCCTGGCCGATTCTGTACTGCATCGCGGGGCCCTGGCTCGCCAGCGATACCTGGACCACCGGGATGGTGGCATCTGCATACATGAGTGAAAGTGGCACCCAGGTGCCGTGGTCAAACGGGCGGTCGGCATCGAGGGTGGCGGGCAGGCCTTGGTCATTCAATAATCGAGCAACCCGGCTGGCGAGCTCAGGATCACCGGGAGCGGGATAATTGACTTGATAGAGCTCGGGCGGGAAGCCTCTGAAGTCATGCCAGGTGCTGGGTTGCGCTGCACTGCTGACCTGTAATGACTGGGTTTCCCAGTGTGCTGACATCAGGATTATGCCTTTGGGCCTGTCCAGGCTTGCAGCAAGAGCGCGCAGTGCAGGGCCGCTAGCGCCAGGCTCAAGTGCGAGCATGGGCGAGCCGTGGGAAATATAGAGGCTGGGGAGCATGGCTTATCCTGATAAATACGAGGCTGATGCCGAATGGAACAGTGCTTGTAGGAACATTATTTGATCTGGCGTGCGAGGTATCAAATGCTAAAAACCGGAGCAATTAATCGATAAACTTGATGTTATCCTGCCTCGACCCTAAGCCTTTGGCTGCAATGGCATTTAGCGCGGTTATGGGTGAAGATACTGTTCAACGGAATGACTAGATGAGGCATGCAATGCAGGCGGATTTTTGGCAGGCTCGCTGGGAAAACAATGAAATTGGTTTTCACGCGAAACAAATCAACGGCTATTTGCAGGACAACTGGTCTGCGCTCGGTTTACAGGCGGGAGATCAGGTATTCGTGCCTCTGTGCGGCAAAAGCCTGGATTTGACCTGGTTGGCTGCCCAGGGTTTGCGGGTCACCGGTGTCGAGTTGTCGCACATTGCCGTGGAAGCTTTTTTCGCAGAGCAGCAACTTGAGCCCAGCATCACCCAGGAGGGCGCGTTCAAGGTCTATCGCGCCGGCTCGATAGAGATCTACTGCGGCGATTTCTTTGAGTTCGATGCGAACCTGGTTGAAAACTGCAAGGGCTTTTATGACCGTGCGGCACTCATCGCCTTGCCGACGGAGATGCGGGCGCGTTATGTGCAGCATATGCGCTCGATCCTGCCAATTGGCTGCCAGGGGATTCTGGTCACCCTGATTTATGATCAGGCAAAGATGGATGGCCCGCCATTCTCGGTGGCTGATGAGGAGGTCGAGCGCTTATTCAGCAGCGGCTGGCAATGTCAGCACCTGCGTACCGAGGACGCATTCAATCGACGTTTTGCAGATCGTGGCCTTGAGACGCTTGAAGAGTCTGTGTACCGGCTGCGCCGCTGCTGAGTGCGAGCGCAGCTCAGGTCGCCTTGAGCGCGATTTTGTCAAAGATTTCCGGCGTAAGCGCAGCAAGTCCTTCGCGGTCGAGTACTTCGCGAGGGTGTTGCTCGCCGGGGAAACTGCTGTCGATCATGTTCAATAGCTGCAGGCCACGATCGGTGAGGACGAAGTTCTCGCCGTTACCGCCCTCGGCTTCGGGCCGTGGTGCAATAAAGTCAGCCTTGAGCAGCAGCGCCTCATAGTCGCATGCCTGAGCTTTGAGTTCGTCCTCATCAATAGGGCCAGCGCCTGCGCGTTGCTCTTCTTCTGCCAACTGCACCGCGTACTTGCGTGGATTGAAACGTTCGTTGGCCGAGCTTTGGACATGTTGCAGCAAGCGTTCAATGAGATCCCAGTTGTACTTCATGGTCGTACTCCTGCTTTTGGTTGTAGGGGCAAACGGCTACACAAAGTGCTGTGCCTTATTGGTGTCGACCGTGCTGCGCCGTTGATGTTCAGTTGCAAGGATCAGCGGCTGTTGCGGGTAAACCGCTAAACATCCCCCGAAGCAATAAAAAAAGGCGACCCTAAGGTCGCCTTTTTTGCGTTTGGCGGGTTAGCCGCGTTGACGCAGCGCCTCAATACGTACCTCAAGCGGTGGATGGCTCATCAGCAGGCCAGCCAGGCCGTTTTTCAGGCCGCCATTGATGCCGAAGGCGGCGAGGGTGCTTGGCATCTCGACCGGTACGCCTTGCTCGGAGCGCAGGCGTTGCAGGGCGGCAATCATGGCGTTGGTGCCGGCCAGCTTGGCTCCGGCTTCGTCCGCCCTGAACTCACGTTTGCGCGAGAACCACATGACGATGATGCTGGCGAGAATCCCCAGTACCAGCTCGGCAAAAATGGTTGCCACGAAATAACCGATGCCTGGGCCGTTTTCGTTCTTGAGGATTGCCTTGTCGACGAAGTTGCCGAAGATCCGTGCAAAGAACATCACAAAGGTGTTTACCACACCCTGGATCAAGGCCAGGGTCACCATGTCGCCATTGGCAACGTGACCAATCTCGTGGGCCAGCACGGCTTTGACTTCATCGGGCGAGAAGCGCTCAAGCAAGCCCTGGCTGACAGCAACCAATGCGTCGTTCTTGTTCCAGCCGGTGGCGAAAGCGTTGGACTCATAAGCCGGGAATATACCGACTTCAGGCATTTTGATGCCTGCCTCGCGTGACAGCTCCTCGACCGTTTGCAGTAGCCACTGTTCGTGACGGGTGCGCGGCTGGCTGATGATTTGTGTGCCCGTGCCCATCTTCGCCATCCACTTGGACAGAAATAGCGAAACAATCGAGCCGGCGAAACCGAATACCGCGCAGAAAGCCAGCAAACTACCGTAGTTTTGGCCGGTATAGCGGTCGACTCCCAGTATTTTCAAGGTGATGCTGGCAATCAGCAACACAGCCATGTTGGTGGCCAGAAATAAGAAAATGCGTTTCATGGTTTGAAACTACTCCTCGAGGGATAGGTATTCACGGTATGCAGGCTATATAAGGCCGCAGGCTCCAGGCTTCAACCGGGCGACTATTTCAAGCTGTTTCGTTATCAATGCCCAGATTGCCAATAAACAATAAGCGGGCGAGGCGGGCAAGTTGTTCGCTGTCCTGTTGGCTGATGGCCTGGCGCAGTTGGAATGCCAGGGTTGCATGGACCCGGCGAACGCTTGACGGAAGGTCTGGTTCATCGCTGACAACATGGGGAATGCTGCGCGAGAGGCGTAAAAAACCTTTCTCGGTGAGCACCGCCTGGTCGAGCGCGTCATAGGCAATGCTGGACTCAAAGCGAATATAACCTTCTTCAGCCAGCCAAAGCTGTGCGCCGAGGCAGCTTTGATGGCGCTTGCTTGGCAGGCCGAACTCATCGGGTTCCTCGCGGCCAATCAGGTCTTCGATGTACAGCCCGATTTTGCGTGGGAAGGCCTGGTAAAGCATAAGTAGGCCTGCCGCTGCGTCTTTATAGAAATCGTCGATTTGCAGGTCCATAAATCTTGGCGCACTCATTGTCTAAAGGTCAGCTTTGCGGCGTGGATCGAGTCGACGCTGCAAAGCCTGTTATTGGCTGTAACCCTTGAGGAAGCTGCCAATGCGGCCGATGGCTTGTTCCAGGTCATCCACTCGCGGCAGGGTCACGACCCTGAAGTGATCGGTCCACGGCCAGTTGAACGCGGTGCCTTGGACAATCAGGAGTTTCTCCGAGAGCAGCAGGTCGAGAACGAATTTTTCATCGTTATGGATCGGGCAGACCTTGGGGTCGATCCGGGGGAACGCATAGAGCGCCCCCATTGGTTTTACGCAGCTCACCCCTGGGATGTCATTGAGCAACTCCCAGGTACGGTTGCGCTGCTCGAGCAGCCGGCCATGGGGCAGCACCAGGTCGTTAATGCTCTGGTAGCCGCCAAGCGCGGTTTGAATGGCATGCTGGCTGGGTACGTTGGCGCACAGGCGCATGTTGGCCAGGATATCAATGCCTTCGATATAGCTTTGCGCGCGATGCTTGGGCCCTGAGATCGCCACCCAGCCAGAACGGAAGCCAGCGACGCGATAGGACTTGGACAGGCCGTTGAACGTCAGGCACAGCACGTCTGGCGCCAGCGAAGCCGTACAGATGTGTTGTGCGCCGTCGTAGAGGATCTTGTCGTATATTTCGTCGGAGAACAGCACCAGATTGTGCTGGCGGGCCAGTTCGACGATATCGAGTAGAACTTCCCTGGAGTAGACCGCGCCCGTCGGGTTGTTCGGGTTGATCAATACCAGAGCCTTGGTGTTCGGCGTGATTTTCGCGCGAATGTCGGCAACGTCAGGAAACCAGCCTGCTTGCTCGTCACACAGGTAGTGAACCGGCTTGCCGCCGGAGAGGGCGACAGATGCGGTCCAGAGTGGATAGTCCGGGGCCGGGATCAGCACCTCGTCACCATTGTTGAGCAAGGCTTGCATGGCCATGACGATCAGCTCGGAAACGCCATTGCCCAGGTAGATGTCTTCGATGCCTATGCCTTCGACGTTCATCTGCTGGTAATACTGCATCACCGCCTTGCGTGCACTGAACAAACCTTTTGAGTCGCTATAGCCCTGGGCTGTGGGCAGGTTGCGAATGACGTCCTGGAGGATCTCTTCAGGGGCTTCGAAGCCGAAGGGTGCCGGGTTGCCGATATTCAATTTGAGAATGCGCTGGCCTTCTTCTTCGAGGCGCTTGGCATGCTTTAGCACAGGACCACGAATGTCGTAGCAGACGTTGGCGAGCTTGTTCGATTTGCTGAACTGCATGTGAAGTGATCCCAAGTAAATAACTAATCCCACGGGCACCGTTGGCGTTAGGCGGCTGTTAGCCAGGCGCGCCGCACAACAGGGCTGGAATGATACGTTGCAGCTTGGGTTAGGCAAAGTGACTTGGCAGGCTTTTTTCGCCAAAGCGCTAACGGTGCGTGAGTGCCTGCTTGCGTCAGGCGGTTGCGTTCATCAAGCAGTATCATTCTGGCTTATTTAGATTGTGTGCAATTTAATTGCGAGCTATCTTTTGTCCTAAATTAGCAATCAGGAATCACAATCATGGCCAATTCATTGCTGGATATCCCGTGCACCACAATCAGTGGCGAGCAAAAGACCCTGGCCGATTTTGCCGGCAAGGCGGTTTTGGTGGTCAATACGGCCAGCAAGTGCGGATTTACCCCGCAATACAAGGGGCTTGAGGCGCTGTGGCAGACCTACAAAGACCAAGGCCTGGTTATCCTGGGGTTTCCCTGCAATCAATTCGGCAAGCAGGAGCCGGGTGATGAAAGTGATATCTCGCAGTTCTGCGAGCTTAATTTTGGTGTGAGCTTCCCGCTGTTCAAAAAGATCGATGTCAACGGCGGCGATGCCCATCCATTGTTTGTCGAACTCAAGCAGCGCGCGCCAGGTTTGCTCGGTAGCAAAGGCATCAAGTGGAATTTCACCAAGTTCTTGCTAAGCGCCGATGGCACTCAGGTTAAGCGTTTTGCACCCACGACCAAGCCCGAAGAGCTGACTAACGAGATTGAAGCATTGCTCAAATGAATCCTGAGTTGTCGCTACAGCTTGATGATCAGCTGTGTTTCAAGCTCTACGCCGCATCGCGGGCAGTGGTGCGTGCGTACAAGCCCATGCTCGACGAGCTTGGCCTGACGTACCCGCAATATCTTGTGATGCTGGTGATGTGGGAGTGGCATCAAGCTGCGCCCGAGCAAGCCACGGTCAAGGCGCTTGGAACCCGGCTGATGCTCGATTCGGGCACCTTGACTCCATTGCTCAAGCGTCTTGAGCAGCAGGGCTTGCTGATTCGCCAGCGTTCGACCAGTGATGAGCGGGCAGTCAATCTGCAGCTGAGCAATCAGGGTGTGCAATTGCGTGAGCGAGTCATACCGCTCAAGGCGCAGTTGATCTGTGAGTCTGGCGCCGACCTGAATGAGCTGGACGAGTTGCGTGCCCAGGTTGGCGGGCTGCTTGAACGCATCGCGCCTATGCTCGGTTATTGAGTGCGGTTTCGAGCACGCTGATCAGTTCTTCACGGGTGAATGGCTTGGCCAGGTAATCGCTCATGCCTGCGGCGGTGCAGCGCTGGCGTTCGTCACTGAGGGCGTTGGCGGTGAGAGCAATGATTGGCAGGCCGGCGTATTGACCGCTCTGGCGAATACGCCGACTGGCTTCATAGCCATCCATGATGGGCATGTTGCAGTCCATCAGAATTAGATCGACGGCGTGCTCGCTGAGTTGCTTGAGTGCATGTTCGCCGTCGTTGGCGATGATTACCTTGTAGCCCAGCTTGATAAGCATGCCTTTGGCCACCAACTGGTTGACCGGGTTGTCCTCAACCAGCAACACACAGGCTTTGTAATCAATCTCGGCGTGTCCTGCAGCTCTGTTTTTCAATTCCAGCGGGCGCGTGTGGAAGTGGCGTTCCAGCGCGTGATACAAGACTTTGCGTGGCATTGGGCGGGCCAATTGCTCAAGCGGAGCGAGTGACTTTGCCTGTTCCGGCGCGAGGAAGCTGCCATAGGCTGTAACCAGCAGGATTGGCGCCTGACAGTTCAGGCGCGTGCTGTACAGGCACTCAGGGCAGTCGCTGATGACAACATCGGCGGTGTACCCAAGCAGGCTGGCATCGGTGTCCAGGCGCTGGTACTCAAGTCCCCAGTGTGGCAGTTGGGTCTTGAGCATTTCGTGCAGGCCGGAGCTGACCGAGGTCAGGGCGATGATCTTGCCCCTTAGCGGTCCCCAGGCCGGGGCGGGAGCGCAGCCTGTGAGCGGCAGATAGGCAGTAAACTCTGAACCGAAGCCTACCTTTGATTGCAGGCTGAGCGTGCCCTGCATTATTTCGCACAAATGGCGGCTCAGTGCCAGGCCGAGCCCGGTGCCACCGTACTGGCGGGTGATGCCAGCATCGGCCTGGGTAAAAGGTTCGAAGATCCGTTCGTAGGCATCTTCAGTAATGCCGATACCCGTATCGCGCACGGAAAGCTCAATCCCGGCACCTGCTGGTCGAATACGCACATCAACTCGGCCGAATCGGGTGAATTTCAAGGCATTTGATATCAGGTTGCTGATGATCTGGCCGACTCGCGTCGGGTCGCCAAGCACCTCGGCGGGTAGCTCGGGATCGATCAGGCAGGTCAGTTCAACGCCGGGGCTGGCGTTTTGCGAGAGCAGGCTGGCGGTATCTTCGACCAGGGCGCAGAGATCGAAGGCAATGTGCTCAAGCTGCAACTGGCCCGACTCAAACTTGGACAGGTCGAGGATGTCATTGAGTAGATCGACCAGTACTTTTCCCGAGTGATGGGCGATGCTCAGTTGTTGCTGCTGTTCACTGTTGGACGGGTTGTCGAGTGCCAGCGAGAGCATGCCGAGCAAGCCATTCAAGGGCGTGCGTATTTCATGGCTCATATTGGCCAGGAAGGTGGCACGGCTCTGTGCCGTTTGCAGGGCTTGTTGCTGGGCGTGCTCCAGTTCGTGGTTTGACTTGAGCAGGCGGGCATTAGTCGCCTTTAGCTCTGCGGTGCGTTGCGCTACGGCACTTTCCAATTCGAGCAGGGATTGGTTGAGGCGTTGCTCGGCATTTTTACGTTGCTTGATTTCATCATCGATATTGAGCAACTGCTGGTTGGCAACGCCGACCAAGGTGCCGATCTCATCATGCTCGTGACCCCGCGGGCAGGGCAGCAAGGCCGCATTGGGCTTGTCCAGGGTGCGCGAGCTCAAGGCCCTGACCACTTCGATCAAGGGTTTGGTCAGCATGAAATAAAACATGACCAGCAAAATCAGCGAGAGCAACAAGGTGCGCGCAAAGCCGCTGGCGATGGTCAGCATCGAACGCCGCAGGAAATTGCTGCCAAAGGCGTAGGTGTCCACCTCAATACGCAGCGACCCAAGGTTTTCTTCCGGGGCACGGTCGATTAGCAGCACGCGTTCAAATTGGCGACGTGCGCCAAACAATGAGTCACTGATAAACCGGTATTGGCTATCGCTGGCCGGGCGCGATGCATGTGCCATCAGGTTGTGATCGGCGGAGATGATGCTGGCCTGGATCACGGCGGGTGAGCGTAGCAGGCCAACCACCAGCTCCTGGGCCAGTTCAGCATCGAGATTGTAGGCAATGCGCGCTGCCGGGTTGTAGCTGGTGTCGAGCAACGCCTGGATTTCACGGTCGATCGAGGCGTCTTCGCTGAGGTAGTCGAATCCCACCTGGATGCTGCAGAGCACCGTGCCGAGAAGAAATGCAACCAACACCGTCAGGCTGGCCTGCTTATACGAGAGACGGTGGGTTAGCGATATTTCCATGGGTACTGGCGGGCCTGTTGGTTTCAGCGGGCAAGCATAGCTGATGTTGATGTGGGGCTGGCGGGTTGATTTTATTTGCTGTCGATGTCGCGCCGCAGTGCTTTATATCCCAGCTTTAAGCTTTCGAAATGACCTGCCTGACGGGTAGACTGGCTAACCCGGTCGCATCAGTTGGGGCTTGTGCCGAAAACCGCCGATCAAGGCGGTATCGCAGGGGCGCGCAGTCGCTTGCAGGCTGCCCCTTCATTGATTGCGAAACAATAGCATCTATAGGACGGCGAAGAGGTTGGTCGCCACGCCTGGGAGTGTGAGTGTGGATTCGCGGATAATTGATTTTGTAGAGCGTGCCGAAGGCGTCCTGGCACGCCTTGAGCCGCTTTTGCCTGCCGAGCCGGTGGTGATTGACTGGCAACAGAGCCTGGCGGCGCGTTGGCTGCGGGAAGGGCGTGGTGGCTTCCTGCAACCGCTGAAGGTCAGCCTGGATCTTGAGTTGACGGACCTGATCGGCGTTGACACCCAGCGTGATCAACTGTCGCGCAATACCGCGCAGTTTGTCCGGGGCTTGCCTGCCAATCATGCGCTGTTGTGGGGCGCAAGAGGGACTGGCAAGTCTTCCTTGATTCGTGCGTTGCTGGCTACTCATGCGAGCAGTGGCTTGCGCCTGATTGAAATTGAACGTGACTATTTGGCCGATCTGCCGCGCATCGTCGAGCAGTTGTCAGGGCTCAAGCAGCGTTTCATTTTGTTCTGTGATGACTTGTCGTTCGAAGCAGGCGAGGGTGACTACCGCATTCTCAAGAGCGTGCTTGATGGTTCGTTGGAACGGGCACCGGACAACGTCTTGCTCTATGCGACATCCAATCGTCGTCACCTGGTGCCGGAAAAGGAAAGCGATAACCTGAACTCCAAGATGGTCGACGGTGAGCTGCACCCAAGCGAAGCGGTGGAAGACAAGATTGCCTTGTCGGATCGATTTGGCTTGTGGATCTCGTTCTACCCATTCACCCAGGATCACTTTCTCAATGTGGTGCGCCACTGGGTAACGGTGCAGGCCAGGGCAGCAGGTTTGACCTGGCATTGGGATGAGGCTTTGGAGAAAGCCGCTATTCGCTGGGCAACAGGGCGAGGAAACCGCAACGGTCGCTGTGCTTATCAATTTGCCCGCTATTGGGTCGGGCTCCAACTTTTAGAGCGTGCAGATGTTTGAATTAGAAGGTGCTGAAGAATACCCGCTGCTGGTCGCCCAGCTGGAGTCCTTGTTGGCGGATGAGCGCGACTTTATTGCCAATGCCGCACAGTTTTCGGCTTTTCTGTTCCAGCAAATGCCTGCACTGAACTGGGCTGGTTTTTACCTGGCGCGTGACAATGAACTGGTGCTCGGGCCGTTTCAGGGCAAGGTCGCCTGCGTGCGCATCCCGTTCGGCCGGGGTGTATGCGGGGCCGCGGCGCAAAGCTTGCAGACCCAGCGAGTAGAGGATGTACACGCATTCGCCGGACATATCGCTTGCGACAGCGCATCCAACAGCGAGCTGGTGGTGCCATTGCTCAAGTCGGGCAAACTGATAGGTGTGCTTGACCTGGACAGCCCGCAAGTGGGGCGCTTCAGCGCTGAAGATCAGGCTGGCGTCGAGCAGATGGTCGAGGTGTTCCTGCGCCTGACAGATTGCTGAGTGCAGATCTCTTTGCTCAAACAAAAAAGCTCGCACTGCTGCGAGCTTTTTTGTTGCTGGAACGTGATTTAGCTGGGCTGTGCGGCTTTACTGGCCATTTTGGCCAGCATTGCATGTTCTCCGGCCAAAACCGCCTGTAGCGAGCTGAGCGAGCAGATGCGTGAGCAGTGGGCGGCAAGCTTGGGCCAGCGGCTGGCGTCAATGCGCTCATCGCCGTGCTGCATATTCACCCATTGGCAGGTGATCGCCAGGTCAGCCAAGGTCAAGGTGTCGCCAACGAAGAACTGTTTATTGCCCAACTGCTGCTCCAGGTAATCAAAGTGTGGCGGCAGTTTTTCGTTGATTGTCTGTGCAACCGCAATTTCATCGCTGGCCTTGCCCATTGATGTTTTCAGTACGCGGTTACGAAATACGCAAAAGGTGCTGAGTGGGGCGATTTCATAGTCAGCGTATTTTTCCAGCCAGCGTATGCGTGCTCGCTCTTGAGCGTTGGTGCCGAGCAAAGGCGTGCAGTCTGGATATTGCTCTTCAATGTACTGGCAAATCACGCTGGAGTCGGCGAGGCTGAAATCGCCGTCCTTGAAGGCCGGAATACGCCCAAGTGGGTTGAGTTCCTTGTACCAGTCCGGCTGCTTGCCGAATGGAAGAATTATCTCAAGGTCATAATCGAGGCCTTTCTCAGCCAAAAACAGGCGAACTTTGCGCACAAAGGGTGAGAGTGGGGCGCCATAGACGATCATGCTCATTGGGTTTCCTTATGTGTTGGGGTGTTCGACACTTTTCCGATCTAGTCGTAAATGTTCTTCTTTTTCCAATCTTCGTCACTGCCTATGCTCTCAAGGCCCTGGTTCAGCTCGCTGTTTTCATCGACAGGCGCGGGGGTTTGGTTCAGTACCAGGTTATTGGCGATCTGTAGTTGTTCCTGGAACTGCTTGAGTGCTGCGCTATAGCGTGCCGGATCGTTCTGCTTGCGCAGGTACTGAACGCCGCGCTCGAATGCCAGGCGCGCCTGGCCAGCCTGGTTTTGCTGCAGGGCGCGCTGGCCGATATTGCCGAAATATTCGATATGCAGCTGGGTGAGCAGTGGGGGGATTTGTTGCAGCCATTGCTTGGCCTGCGCGGCAGGCAGGATTCCATCCTGGCCTGCGCGGGTAATCTGGCTGTGCAGGTCTTCGAGGATAAACCGGGTTTGCTTGGCTTGCTGCTCGTTAAGAATCTTGACTGGCGGGTTCTTGACCGGAATAGACTCGCCCTGAGCAACCAATTGTTGAAGCTCGGCAATCGACTCCTTGAGCCTGGTATTGGCTTTATCCTTGGCGAGCAGTCGTTCGCTGTAGGCTTGTTGGATTTGGCTAAGCAATAACTTGAGGTTGGGTGACATCAGCTGGCCGGGCATGGACTCAGACACTTCGGCGCAGCGCCGTATGCGGTCATTGAGTTCGGCCTTGAGCCTGGCTTTCTCAAGTTTGCTATTTTCAACGGCATGGTTGATGTAGGCGATTATTAGCAACATGCCAATGCCGCCCACTATCAATAGGGTTATCACGAGCGGGGACATCTATACGACCTCTCGACCACTTAGTTTTCTGCGAGTGTAGTGCCTTAAGCGATCAGCTGATAGCACAGTCGCATTTTTTGGTTTGAAGTTATTGATTTTAAAATATTTTTACACAGAGGTTGACGACTCGATCAAGGCTCCATAGAATGCGCGCCACTTCTTAGCGCAATGTCAGATGGCAAAGCACGGGAAGCCGGAGATAGAGTTGTAGGTTCCGGGCTGCGTCCCCTTCGTCTAGTGGCCTAGGACACCGCCCTTTCACGGCGGTAACAGGGGTTCGAGTCCCCTAGGGGACGCCACTTTCAATAAGTGGCGTTGCAGATGTAAGATGCGGGAATAGCTCAGTTGGTAGAGCACGACCTTGCCAAGGTCGGGGTCGCGAGTTCGAGTCTCGTTTCCCGCTCCAGTTTTAGATGTGTTGCCCGGCAGGCAGCACAATGGCTAGGCAGGCACAGCGCTGTTTAGTTTGCAAAGTTCCAGGTCCCCTTCGTCTAGTGGCCTAGGACACCGCCCTTTCACGGCGGTAACAGGGGTTCGAGTCCCCTAGGGGACGCCATTTTGTTGTAAGCACTCCGCAAGGTGTGTGTTGTAAATGCGGGAATAGCTCAGTTGGTAGAGCACGACCTTGCCAAGGTCGGGGTCGCGAGTTCGAGTCTCGTTTCCCGCTCCAAATAAACAAAAAAGCCGCTCACATCGAGCGGCTTTTTTGTGCCTGTAAATCAACCTCTTTCAATAGCCCGCTCAATGTTTGCGCATTGACGGGCTTTTGTCTGTCAGTGGGTTCAGTGTTTGCTGGAAGTCTGCGGTGCCAGGGCGAGCAGGCGCTTTTCCTGGTTCCAGTCAAATGGCTGGTCATTCTCCATTGCCTCAAAGCGGCGCTCATCGAGTGTCTGGAACATTTCGATTTCCTCGTCGGGCATGAAGTGCAGGCAGTCGCCACCGAAGAACCACAGCAGGTCGCGGGGGACCAGGTGGGCAATTTGCGGGTAACGATGAAATATCTGGCTGATCAGATCCTGGCCGAGGTACAGGCTGCTCTCGGTATCGACTGGCAGCAAGGCGATCAATTCGTCGTAGCGTTCTATGAACAGCGCATGGCTATCGTCGAGAACTTGCTCGGCTTCACCGAGGGCGACCAGAATACCGCGCAATTGAGTGAGCAGGGCGAGGTGGTGATCAAGGTGGCTGCTGGTCATGGCGATAATCCTGAAAGTAAAACGGGCGCGGGAGTATAAAGCTCCGCGCGCCCGCTGTCCTGTTATGGACGATGGGGCTTACCTGATTTTGCCACGGCTGAGCTTGAGCTCATCCTTGGCAAAGTCATCGACATCAATCACCTGGCGCCGCGCCGCTTCAGCCTGTTGCAGGCTGGCGGCCTCTTCGGCAGAGAGTACGCCTGCGGCGAGTGCGCTTTCGATCAGGGTTTGCCCCGGCACTTCGTCGACCTCACCAGCCTTGGCCGCTTTGTGCAGTTTTTTCTGCAGCGGTTTAGCCTGCTCAAGCAGATCCATTGCCCGCTGCAAGGCAGCAACTGGGTCTTTCTCGGCGGTTGGCCGGTAGCAACCAGTAAGGATTTCCTCCAAGGCTGCATCGCCTTTGTTGCGACCGATGATCTCGGCAATTTCTGCGTCAAGTTCATCACTTGGGCCACGGTGGCGACGGCCCAGCGGGAATACCAGCACGCGCAAGGCGCAACCGAGGAACTTGTTGGGGAAGTTGCAGAGCAGATCATCCAGCGCTTCTTCGGCCTTGCACAGGCTTTCTTCCATTGCCCAGCGCAACATGGGTTTGGAATGAGCCGAGTAGTCGAGGTCGTGATAGCGCTTGAGCGCAGCCGAACCCATGTAGAGGTTGCTCAATGCATCGCCAAGACGTGCAGAGAGACGCTCACGGCGTTTCAGCTCGCCACCCAGCAGCATCATGCTCATGTCGGCGAGCATGGCGAACGCTGCGGAGAGGCGGTTCAGTGCGCGGTAGTACGGTTGGCTGAGGTTGTCGCCGGGTACGGCACCAAGACGGTTCAGGGTCAGACCCAGGACCAGGGTGCTGGCGGCGTTGCTGATGGCGAAACCGATGTGCTGCATCAACAATTCGTCGAACTCGATAAGCGCCTGGTCCTTGTCTTCGCGACTGGCCAGGGACATTTCCTTGAGCACGTACGGATGGCAGCGGATCGCACCCTGGCCGAAGATCATCAGGTTGCGCGACAGAATGTTCGCGCCTTCGACGGTGATGAAGATCGGCGCGCCTTGCCATGAGCGGCCCAGGTAATTGTTGGGCCCCATGATGATGCCTTTGCCGCCATGTACATCCATTGCATCACTGATGCAGTCGCGGCCGCGCTCGGTCAGGTGATACTTGAGGATAGCCGACAGAACCGAGGGTTTTTCCCCAAGGTCGACGGCATTGGCGGTGAGGATGCGCGCACTGTCCATCATCCAGGCATTGCCACCAATACGGGCCATTGCCTCCTGGATACCCTCAAAGGCCGAAAGTGGCACATTGAATTGCTCCCGGACCTGGCTGTACTGGCCTGTCACCAGGCTGGTGAACTTGGCAGCGCCAGTGCCCACCGCAGGCAGCGAGATGGAACGCCCGACCGAGAGGCAGTTCATCAGCATCATCCAGCCCTTGCCGAGCATCTCTTGTCCGCCGATCAGGAACTCAAGCGGAACAAATACATCTTTACCCGAGTTGGGGCCGTTCATGAAAGCCGCGCCAAGCGGATAGTGACGGCGACCGATCTCGACACCGGCGGTATCGGTCGGTACCAGCGCCAGGCTGATGCCGAGGTCTTCCTCTTCACCCAGCAGGTGGTCAGGGTCGTAGGCCTTGAACGCCAGGCCAAGCAAGGTGGCGACCGGGCCAAGGGTGATGTAGCGTTTTTCCCAGGTCAGGCGCAGGCCGATAACTTCCTTACCTTCCCATTCGCCTTTGCAGATGATGCCGGTATCTGGCATCGCACCCGCATCGGAACCTGCCAATGGGCCGGTCAATGCGAAGCAGGGGATGTCTTCGCCACTGGCCAGGCGCGGCAGGTAATGGTTGCGCTGTTCGTCGGTGCCGTAATGCAGCAACAGCTCTGCTGGGCCGAGCGAGTTGGGCACCATGACGGTCGAGGCAAGGTCGCCGCTGCGAGTGGCAAGTTTCATTGCCACTTGTGAGTGGGCGAAGGCGGAAAAGCCTTTGCCGCCGTATTCCTTGGGAATGATCAGGGCAAAGAAACCGTGTTCCTTGATGTGTTTCCAGGCCTTTTCTGGAAGGTCCATCTGCTGGCCTATGTCCCAGTCAGTGACCATGGCGCAGAGTTCTTCGGTGGGGCCATCGAGGAAGGCTTGCTCTTCTTCGCTCAGTACTGCCTTGGGGTAAGCCAGCAGTTTGTCCCAGTCCGGACGACCGCTGAACAGTTCGCCATCCCACCAAACGGTGCCGGCCTCAATCGCGTCGCGCTCGGTTTCGGACATGGGCGGTAGCACCTTTTGAAACCATGCGAACAAAGGCGCGCTAAACAGTTTGCGGCGTAAGTCAGGCAATGCCAGTGGCAGGGCGACTGCGAGCAGGATCAGCCAAAGCACCGTCATGAGCGCGCCGTGTGCGTGGCTGAAAGAGCCCATGACCAGCAGGTAAACGGCAACGCATGCCAAGGCGGGTATTGGTGAGATGCGGCGGTGGGCCAGATAAGCCACGCCAATCACTAAAACAATTAACCAGACTGCGAGCATTTAACGTCCTCCATGATGACGCCTGGGCGTCATGAGCTTAGCCGTCATCTGTCAATAGATGACGAAAAGGGCGGTGAGTTTGACTTTTATATAGTCACTTCAGCACTTACAGCCTAGCTGGACTGGGCTAGCCAGGCCATGGGCAGGCGCCGATGCAGCTATAGGTCAAAGCCAACCGCTTCATCGATAATGACCAGCCTACGCTAATTGAGTTCGCAGATCATGCCCAAGGTGTGACATCTGGCACTAGCCACTCAACTTATGATGCCGCACCTCGAGCATGGCCCCGGATTGCGTGACGCCATTCAGGCGGGGTCTGGCGGGCCCATTATGAAGTGCAGTAATAGTCACCATCAGGCTTGGGGTCTTTCTTCTTTATGGCACAGTGCTAGGCTGTGCCGGTGCCAATTTATTTCATTAAATTTCGACTGCTGCTTCGGGCCTGCGGCTTTGGACGTTAGACTTACGCAGTCGCATCATGGCGCAGCTTGTCTCTTTTACTCACTTTTTATTTTTGGGTGCGTGCATTCTTTATGACTACCGCTCTGTCCATTCGTCAACTTACAAAAACCTATGGCAATGGCTTTCAGGCACTCCACGGCATTGATCTGGATGTAGCTGAAGGCGACTTCTACGCATTGCTCGGCCCCAACGGCGCGGGCAAATCCACCACCATCGGCATTCTTTCGACCCTGGTTAATAAATCCAGCGGTACGGTCAATGTCTTCGGTTTCGACCTCGATAAAGACCCGGCTTCGCTCAAGCGTTGCATCGGCGTGGTGCCACAAGAGTTCAACTTCAACCAGTTTGAGAAGGTCTTCGACATTGTCGTGACCCAGGCTGGCTACTACGGTATTCCCGCCCGAATTGCCAAGGAACGCGCCGAGCATTACCTCAAGCAGCTTGGCTTGTGGGAGAAGCGTGACGTAGCGTCGCGTGAACTTTCGGGCGGCATGAAGCGCAGGCTGATGATTGCCCGGGCGTTGGTCCACGAGCCACGCCTGTTGATTCTCGATGAGCCTACGGCGGGTGTTGATATTGAGCTGCGCCGGTCGATGTGGAGTTTTCTGACCAAGCTCAACGAGCAGGGCATCACCATCATCCTGACCACCCATTACCTTGAAGAGGCCGAGCAGCTGTGCCGCAATATCGGCATCATCGATCATGGCCGGATTGTCGAAAACACCAGCATGCGCGAGCTGTTGCAAACCTTGCATGTCGAAACATTCCTGCTCGATCTTACGGCTTCCTTGCTGGTCGAGCCCGAGCTTGAAGGCTATCCGGTTAAGCTGGTTGATCATCACACCCTTGAGGTGCAGGTCGACAAGAATCAAGGGGTAACCGAGCTGTTCCGCCAGCTCGCAGAGCAGAATATCGACGTCTGCAGCCTGCGCAATAAAAGCAATCGACTGGAGGAGTTGTTCGTCAACTTGGTCGAGAAGAACCTGGCCAAGGAGACAGTATGAACACCGCACACCTAAATTCAGAGTTTGCCGCGAACATGGTTGCCCTGCGTACCATTGTGTATCGCGAAGTGCGCCGCTTTACTCGTATCTGGCCGCAAACCCTGCTGCCGCCAGCCATTACCATGGTCTTGTATTTCGTCATCTTCGGTAACTTGATTGGCCGACAGATTGGCGGCATGGGCGGTTTCAGCTACATGCAGTACATCGTTCCGGGCTTGATCATGATGTCGGTGATTACCAACTCCTACGGCAACGTGGTTTCAAGCTTTTTTGGCAGTAAATTCCAGCGTTCGATCGAAGAGTTGATGGTGTCCCCCGTGTCGCCGCATATCATTCTGATCGGTTACGTAACCGGTGGCGTACTGCGCGGTCTGGCCGTGGGTTTTATCGTCACGCTGTTGTCGCTGTTCTTCACCGACTTGCAGGTTCATCACCTTGGCTTGACTGTATTGGTGGTGCTGTTGACCGCGACGATCTTTTCGCTGGGCGGCTTCGTCAATGCGGTATTTGCCCGCAACTTCGATGATATCTCGATTATTCCGACTTTCGTCCTGACGCCGCTGACGTACCTGGGTGGAGTGTTCTACTCAATCAACCTGTTGCCACCGTTCTGGCAAACGGTTTCTTTGGCCAATCCGGTGTTGCATATGGTCAATGCCTTCCGTTACGGCATTCTTGGCGTTTCGGACATTCGCATCAGCGTCGCTGTGGCCTTTATGTTGCTCGCTACAGCCGTGCTTTACCTGGTTTGTGTGCGCTTGCTGGTCAGTGGTCGCGGTATGCGCCAATAAAGGGGAGCCGCACTGGCAAAAACGGCGTTTGGCCCATCGACCAAGCGCCGTTTTTTATGGCGGTGAAATCTGTATGCGGTGCTGGATAAGGCGGAACGCCTAGACCTTAAGCACCAGTTTGCCGAAGTTTTCACCGCTGAACAGTTTGAGCAGGGTTTCCGGGAAGGTTTCCAGGCCCTCGACAATATCTTCTTTTGACTTCAGCTTGCCGCTGGCCATCCAGCCGCCCATTTCTTTGGCTGCATCGGCAAACTGGCTGGCGTAGTCCATCACCACAAAACCTTCCATGCGCGCCCGGTTGACCAGCAGTGACAGGTAGTTGGCGGGGCCCTTGACGGCTTCTTTGTTGTTGTACTGGCTGATGGCGCCACAAATGACGATACGTGCTTTCGGCGCGATGCGAGTCAGTGCGGTGTCGAGGATATCGCCACCGACATTGTCGAAGAATACGTCGATGCCTTTTGGGCATTCGCGCTTGAGACCCGCTGCCAAGTCTTCATTCTTGTAGTCGATGGCACCGTCAAAACCCAGTTCATCAACCAGCAACTTGCATTTCTTCTCGCCGCCAGCGATGCCCACGACCCGGCACCCTTTGATCTTGGCGATTTGCCCGACAATGCTGCCCACGGCGCCGGCAGCGCCCGAGATCACCACGGTTTCACCCGCTTTGGGGGCGCCCACATCAAGCAAGGCGAAGTAGGCCGTCATGCCGGTCATGCCCAGGGCGGAAAGGTACAGCGGCAGTGGGGCGCGACTGGGGTCAACTTTGTAAAAGCCGCGCGGCTCGCCGACAAAGTAATCCTGCACGCCGAGCGCGCCATTGACATGATCGCCCACTTCGAAATTAGGGTTCTTCGAGGCGATGACCTCGCCGACGCCCAAGGCTCGCATGACCTCGCCCAAGCCCACTGGCGGGATGTAGGACTTGGCATCGTTCATCCAGCCGCGCATGGCAGGGTCGAGCGACAGGAATGCATTCTTGACCACTATTTGCCCCTCTGCAGGCTCGGCCAGAGGCGTTTCTACAAAACTGAAGGTGTCACGGGTTGGTGTGCCAACGGGGCGCTTGGCGAGCAGAAATTGGCGGTTGATTTGAACGGTCATGGCAATTTACTCATTGTTCGAAAACTAGGGTGATAGCGCGTCATGTGCCGATGAGCAACCTGCGCCTGAAAATCGAATGTAGGCCGATTTATCAAGGTGATAGTAGGTCGCGGTGTTTTATCACCATTTTAAATCCGACAACTATGATGCCCTTGATAGTGCTGCCAGCTGCCTTGGGTTCCTGACTAGACTCGAACATCAGAAATCTTCAACAGGGGAATATGCACATGGGCTTTAGCTTCAGTGGAGAGGTTGCGTTGGTTACGGGGGCTGCAGCTGGCATTGGTCGTGCGACGGCGTTGGCGTTCGCTGGGCAGGGCCTCAAGGTCGTGGTTTCTGATGTCGATAACGCAGGTGGCGAGGCGAGCGTTGAAATGATTCGCCAGGCCGGTGGCGAAGCCGTTTTCATCCCCTGTAATGTCACGCTCGACAGCGAGGTCGCGGCGCTGATGGAGCAGATTGTCCAGTGTTATGGCCGGCTCGATTATGCCTTCAACAATGCCGGTATCGAGATCGAGCAGGGCAAGCTTGCCGACGGCAGTGAATCCGAGTTTGATGCGATCATGGGCGTCAACGTCAAAGGTGTCTGGCTGTGCATGAAGCACCAGATTCCGCTCTTGCTGGCCCAGGGCGGCGGGGCAATCGTCAACACGGCCTCGGTTGCAGGCCTTGGCGCGGCCCCGAAGATGAGTATTTACAGCGCATCCAAACATGCGGTCATTGGTTTGACCAAGTCGGCTGCGGTCGAATATGCGAAGAAAAAGGTTCGGGTCAATGCCGTGTGTCCTGCTGTAATCGACACAGATATGTTCCGCCGTGCCTATGAGGCCGACCCGAGAAAGGCTGAGTTTGCCGCCGCAATGCACCCGGTTGGGCGTATCGGCAAGGTCGAGGAGATTGCCGCCGCTGTGCTGTATCTGTGCAGTGACCAGGCTGCCTTTACCACTGGCCAGGCCTTGGCAATCGATGGCGGCGCGACCGCGATCTGATCCTCAAGCGTTGCACCAGTCAGCCTGGCCATTAGGCAAGGCTGACCGGTTTATTAATGCGCTTTACGCCAATTCAATATCACCAGCGTCAGCAGGCCGGCGACAATCCCCCAGAATGCCGAACCGATGGTGAATAGGGTCATGCCCGAGGCAGTGACCAAAAAGGTTATCAGCGCGGCTTCGCGTTCTTTCGGCTCGCTCATGGCCTGGGTCAGGCCGCCAATGATCGAGGCAAACAGTGCCAGTGCCGCAATCGACAGAATCAGTGCCTTGGGCAATGCGGCAAAGAGCGCCGCCAAGGTGGCGCCAAAAATACCGGCAATACCGTAGAACAGGCCACACCAGACGGCGGCGGTGTAACGCTTACTTGGGTCTTCATGGGCCTCAGGGCCTGCGCATATGGCTGCGCTGATCGCCGCCATATGAATGCCGTGGGAGCCGAAGGGGGCCAGCAATATGGAGCAGATCCCCGTGGTATTGAGCAGCGGGGAGGCGGGCACGTCATAGCCATTGGCCCGTAAAACCGCCATGCCCGGCAGGTTTTGTGAGGTCATCGCAACAATAAACAGCGGTATGCCGATACTGATCGCTGCAGCAAGCGAAAAGCTCGGCGTGGTCCATTGCGGCGTTGCCAGCTTGAGTTCGAAGTGATCAAAGTTGAGCAAGCCAAATACGCCAGCCAATACGCAGCCGACAATCAATGCTGCCAGAACTGCGTAGCGCGGCATCAAGCGTTTACCGAATAGATAGGCCAGCAACATGGCAACCACCAGCACAGGCTGCTGTTCGGCCGCTACACAGATCTCCAGGCCGATCTTAAACAGCACGCCTGCCAGCAATGCAGCAGCTATGGAGCCCGGTATACGCCGCATGATGCGGTCAAAACTGCCGGTCATGCCGCAGATCACGATCAGTGCCGAGCAGATGATATAGGCGCCGATAGCCTCGCTATAGGGCACACCCGGCAAGCTGCTGATCAAGAGTGCTGCACCTGGTGTCGACCAGGCGATCATGACTGGCGCGCGATAGCGCAGAGATAAGCCAATGCAGCACACAGCCATGCCAATCGATAGCGCCCAGATCCACGATGATATCTGGCCGTTGCTCAGCCCGGCGGCCTGGCCTGCCTGGAACATCAGCACCAGTGAGGAGGTATAGCCGGTGAGCATGGCGATAAAGCCTGCAACCACTGCGGACGGCGAACTGTCCGCCAACGGGCGTAGTCGGGCCTGGCTCGCGTGTGCCATTACAAAACTCCTTGAACGTCTGCAAATATTGGATAAAGCGATGCCGCGAGTAACAATGCCATGCTGATGTTGAATCCGCGCAGTACCATTGGGTTGTTCAACCACTTGCGCAGCAAGCTACCGGCCGCAGTCCAAAGCCCAACGCTGGGGCAGTTGACCAAGGCGAACAGCGCCGCGATCAGCAGCACATTCAGCTCGAAGTTTTCATGCGGGGTGTAGGTGGTGATTGCGCCAATGGCCATTACCCACGCCTTGGGGTTTATCCATTGAAATGCCGCCGCCTCGATAAAGCTAAATGGCTTGGTGCCCAGGTTTTGCCCCTCGGGCGCGCTGGCGTTAGCAATTTTCCAGGCCAGGTACAACAAATAGGCTGCGCCGGCAAAACGCAGGACGTTGTAGAGCATTGGTACCTGTTCAAATAACTGGCCCAACCCCATGCCAACCGCAATCACCAGAATCATAAAGCCAATGCTGATACCAAACATGTGCGGCAAGCTGCGGCGTATACCAAAGTTCACTCCAGAGGCCAGCAGCATCATGTTATTCGGGCCGGGTGTAACCGAGGTAACGAAGGCAAAGGCGATAAATGCGACAAGCAGTTCGGCGTTCATGAGGCTCACTCGATAGGCAGATGCTCTGGGTGTGATCGCAGTCGCGCACCCTGGATATACAGAGCCTAAATCCTCAGCCTGATGCCGTCTCGGTACAGCGAGGTAGCAAAATCGCCGATACAGTCGCTGGGCCGGATAATTTCTAACGGTGTTTGGCAAGTGCCTGGTTAACCTGCATCCAGGCATTCATGGCGTCTTCCCCGGTATCGCCAAGTGCGCGTTGCAGCATCTTCGCCTGCTCGCGGCGCAGGGCCAGTTCCAGCTTGGCCCCTTCTGCGGTGAATGCCAGCAGGCGCTTGCGCTTGTCATCCACCGACGCCTGGCTTTCTACCAGGTGCATTTCAATCAGCTGACGCAGTGGGATGTTCAACGCCTGTTTGCTGACACCCAGGTAATTGAGCAGCTCTTTCATGCTCAAGCCTGGATACATGGCGATGAAAAACAGAATGCGGTGGTGCACGCGAGACAGTCCACGCCGCGCCAGCATTTCATCTGCTTTGGCAGTAAATGCCTGGTAGCCAAAGAAGAAAGCCTTCATGGCGGACTGCTGAGCGGCTAAGTTTTTAAGGTCAAACATATTGACGTATCTGCATGAGTGGGCGTAGTTTCGGTCAACAAGTTTGACTTACTTCCGACAAATAATCACCTGGTGTAAACGATGGCCTTCTCTGAACGTATTGCCCGCCTGAAAAGCTCTTTGATTCGTGAAATTCTCTCCGCGGCGCAGCGCCCTGAAGTGATGTCGTTTGCCGGAGGTTTGCCTGCAGAGCCGATGCTGCCGAAAGTCGATTGGGCGCAAATGCCAGCCAATATCGGCCAGTACGGAATGAGTGAGGGCGAGCCGGAGTTGCGTGAGGTAATCGCCGCAGAAGCCCGTGCCCTGGGGGTGCCCTGCGATGCCAGCCAGGTATTGATTGTCAGTGGCTCGCAGCAAACCCTGGACCTAGTCAGCAAGCTGTTTATCGATCCGGGGACCGAAGTACTGGTTGAGGCGCCAACCTACCTGGCTGCATTGCAGGCTTTCCAGTTATTTGGTGCTGATTGCATCGCCGTACCGCAGGAGGCCGATGGTCCGGAGCTCGCGGCTCTGCGCCAGCGTCTGGAAAAGCATAAGCCTGCATTCGCTTACTTGATTCCAACCTTCCAGAATCCATCGGCTGTCCGTTACAGCGAAGCCAAGCGTGATGCTGTTGCCGCATTACTCGACGAGTTTGGAGTAACCCTGATCGAGGATGAGCCCTATCGTGAGCTGGTGTTCGATGAGGGGAGCGCAACCCCGATTGTCAGCCGCTTGCAAAAGGCGAGCTGGGTCTACACCGGTACCGTATCCAAGACATTATTGCCGGGGCTGCGTGTGGGTTATCTGATCGCCACCCCAGACCTGTATCCGCATCTGTTGCGCCTGAAACAGTCGGCTGACCTACATACCAATCGCATTGGCCAATGGCAGGCGCTGCAGTGGCTGGGGAGCCAGCATTATCGTGATCACCTGGCGCAGTTACGTCAGTTCTATCGTTTACGTCGCGATGCCATGCAGGCCGCATTGCTCGAGCACTTTGCCGACCTGGCTGATTGGGAGATCCCGCAGGGCGGGTTGTTCTTCTGGCTGACACTCAAGCAGCCATTGGATACGCGTACTCTGCTGGGGCCTGCGTTGGCACAGAACATTGCCTTTATGCCGGGCGAGCCTTTCTTTATCGATCCGGATCAGAATCCTGGGCACCTGCGCTTGAATTTCAGCCACGTCGCGCCTGAGCGCTTGAGTGAAGGCTTGCAGCGCCTGGCAGGAGTGATCCGTGTTGCGCAAGCAGAGGTGGCTGCTTGAGCCCGGTACAGGGCGACCATTGTTGATTCGTTATCAGCCATTGCGAGGCGTAGGCCTCGCACAAACAGGAGTAGGGCGATGTTGAAGGTCTATGGCGATTATCGTTCAGGCAACTGCTACAAAATCAAGTTACTGCTCAACCTGCTGGGTATGCCTTATGAGTGGATAGCCATTGATATCCTCAAGGGCGAAACGCAAACCGAGGCATTTCTGGCCAAGAATCCTAACGGCAAAATCCCGGTGCTTGAGCTTGAGGACGGCACCTGTCTTTGGGAGTCAAATGCGATTCTCAACTACCTTGCCGAAGGCAGCCGGTTCTTGCCGACGGAACCGCGCTTGCGTACCCAGGTGCTGCAATGGCAGTTTTTCGAGCAGTACAGCCATGAGCCAAGTATAGCCGTGGCGCGTTTTATCCAGCTGTATCTGAACATGCCTGAAGAGCGCTTGGCCGAATACCAGCGCTGCCATGTGCTCGGATACAAAGCGCTGAGAGTCATGGAAAAACAACTGCAAAACACGCCTTATCTGGTTGGTGAGCAATATTCAATCGCGGATATCGCGCTTTATGCCTACACCCATGTGGCCCATGAAGGTGGCTTTGAATTGGGTGAGTTTCCTGCGATACGCCAATGGCTGGATCGGATTTCCAGCCAGCCTGGGCATGTCGACATGTTTGATTGACGCAATATGAAACCTGCTGGGGTTGGGCTTGCAGCTTTTTTGTTGGCATAATTCCAGCTGGTTTCTCACTTCTGGCGTTGCACTGCTTACATGCACAAGATTCTGCGAGTATTGGTCGCCTGCCTGATGCTATTTGCACTGCCTGTGCAAAACATGGCAGTGATCAACATGCAAAACTGCTTGTCGCTTAGCCAGCTTTCAGTGTCCGAATCGCCCCAGTGCCACAGCCTGGAGACCAATACAGGTGATACCGGGCACCAGTCCATCGCCAGCCAGCTTTGCATGCATTGTTCAATGTGCTTGAGCGCCGCCGCCCTGGCAGCCCCATTGCTGAAAACCCCGACAGTTGTAGCGACCACCCTGGCTGTCCAGCCGAGCCCTCGGTTCATCGGCCACATAGGCGATCTGCCGAAGCGCCCCCCACGTAACGACCTCGTTTAATTCTCGCATTTGGTTTCGGCTCTAAAGAGCCGTTTATTGCCTTGCCCTGCATCTGCTGCAGGGCAGGATTTAATCGAGGTTTGATATGACTTTTAGCAAAACGCAGTTGGCCCTTGTATTGCTTTGCGGGGCGCTTGCCAGCCCTGTGCTATGGGCGGATGCCGATCATTCAGCGGCTGATCATTCGATGCATTCGCAACCTGAACAAATGCGCTGGGGAATTGCCGGGGATTCCAGCCAGGTGTCTCGTACGATTGATGTACGCATGGGCGACGACATGCGGTTTAAGCCAGGCGCCCTGACATTCAAGAAAGGAGAGACGATACGGTTGGTGTTGCACAATGATGGCAAGTTAATGCACGAGTATGTCCTTGGCACCAAGGAAACCCTTGATGAGCATGCGCAGATGATGCTCAAGCACCCAGGCATGGAGCATCACGCAGCCTATATGGCGCATGTTGCGCCTGGGCAAAGCGGTGAAATCATCTGGACTTTCAATCAGGCGGGGCGCTTTGACTTCGCATGCTTGATCGCCGGGCATTACCAGGCGGGAATGGTCGGCAGCATTGAAGTCAGTCCCTAGCAGGTCGGACGGGTAACTGTACTGGGCGGCGCGTCCTGAAAAGGCCGCGCCGTTTTGCTTATGCGGCGGCGAAGCGGTCCTGCAAGTAACTGGCAATAGCCTTGGACTCATAGAGCCAGGTACTTTGACCGTTCTCATCGATGCGCAGGCAAGGCACCTGTATTTTGCCTCCTTGCTCAAGCAGTTCACTGCGCGCCTGGGCATCGTTCTTGGCATCGCGCAACTGCAGGGGCACATTCAACTTGTGCAGGGTGCGCCGGGTCTTTACGCAAAACGGGCAGGCTCTGAACTGATACAGCGACAGGTTCGATGCAGCCTGGGCCACCGCCGCTTGAGCCTCTGGCGAACGCTGCATTTTGCGCGGGCGGGTGATGAAGTCAATAAAGATAATGATCTGGCCTAAGCCATTGCGTAGGGCTGAAATGAACATGGTTAAGCGTCCAGGGCGAAAATTTGCGGACCCGAATCTTACCTGAGTTTGCCTTGGCTGACTTGCCCAACCGCTCAATTGCACTGCATCTGGGTTAAAGCTTTGGCATAATCCGGCGCATAAACGTTCAAGATTGGTCTGTGATGAAGCCTGAAGATTTAAAGCTGCTGGTCACGCTGGAAATGCCTTTTGGCAAATATAAAGGCCGACTGATTGCCGACCTGCCTGGCCATTACCTCAATTGGTTTGCCCGTGAAGGATTTCCCAAGGGGCAGATTGGTCAGTTGCTACAGCTGATGCAAGAGATTGACCACAATGGTTTGAGTGCATTACTGGAGCCCTTGCGCAGCAAGCCTCGTGAGCCACTGCGCTAGCGTCCGGCCTCGACCTTGGCGCAAGCTTTCCCAGGCTAAGGCCTGTTCTTCAGCAGCGCGTGCCAATGAGACAGTTCAAGCGTCAGTCTTGGACAGTGCACTCTTTGCCTGCTTCTTGCCGAGCTTGACGCCCTGTCTCATGCTCGCGATCACCACGCGTTGATAGAGAGCAGGCATCAAGCGTTGCATCCAGTCCATCGCATAGGCATCGGCGCCAATGAGTATTCGGCGTTTATTCTTCAGTACCCCCTTGATGATGACTTTTGCAGCATGCTCGGCCGTGGTGAGCATAAGCAGGTCATTGAACTGTTGGCGTGCCTGCTCGTTATCTTGTCCTGTCATGGCCTGCATGCTGGCATTCATTCTTGCGGTATTGGCGATATTGGTTTTTATCCCGCCTGGATGAACACAGCTGGCAGATACGCCACAGTGGATCATGTCCAGTTCCTGGCGCAGTGCTTCGGTAAAGCCGCGCACAGCGAACTTGCTTGCGTTATAAGTGCTCATACCCGGTTGCGAGAAAATGCCGAAAATACTGGATAGGTTGATGACATGGCCGGTACCCGAGGCTTTCAGGTGAGGCAGGAAGGCCTTGGTGCCATTTACGACGCCCCAGAAGTTGATGTTCATGACCCATTCATAGTCGCTGTAGTCATTGCCCTCGACCGTGCCGCTCTGGGCGACCCCGGCGTTATTGAAGATCGCATTGACCTTGCCAAAGGTCTCAACCACCTCGCTGGCCCAGGCATGCATGGCCTCACGGTCAGTAACGTCGACAACAGTGCTCTGAACCTTTACCCCCAGCCTGCGAGCTTGCTCAGCTGTTTCATCCAGGCCATGGGCATCTACATCAGACAACGCCAATGCACAGCCTTGGCGGGCGAGGCCGAAGGCGAGGGCGCGACCAATGCCCGAGGCGGCGCCGGTGATGGCTGCGACTTTATTCTCGAATGATTTCATGCAGAAGGCTCCCTAGCTGTTAAACAGTATTGCCTAGCACTTAATGCGCAGGCTGCTTGCGATTGAAGTGACAGGTTGTCGGCTCAAGATTGAGTCTCGGCCATGTAAACCCTGGCCTGGGATCGACCAGGACCATGCCGTCAAGCCCGAAAACCACATTGCGCGGTATTGGGTCATCAGGGTCAGCGCCGATACCGAAGATGGCAGGCGGGAAAGCGTGCAGGTGATGCGGAACGTCACAGGCGCAACCGGCTTCGATTTTGAAAGCCCGGATATCAGTCTCGCGCTGTTGTTTTAGACCCGTTGCCATGCCAAGCCCATAGAAGCCACTGTCATTGATCGCCACTGCGTAGCGTTGAGCGGGTACTGATGCATTCACAGGCAGGTTCCATGGCCATCTGTTATTGGTTTTTTTACTGGCGCTTACGGCTGCTACTCAATGTAGACACTTGTATACTTGGCGGCAATATCAGCCTTGCCTGACCAGCTATAAGATGGGCCGGACATGTTGCCAGGAGGAGGTAAAAATGACTGTGTCGGGTAAGCAGTTACTGCTTGAGGCGGCGTTGCGACTCACTGCAAACAACCGCAACCTCAAGAGCCTGGGCATACGCGAGCTGGCCCGCGAGGCGGGGCTGAACCCCAATACCTTCTACCGTCACTTCAGTGATATCGATGACCTGGGGCTGGCAGCCATTGATCAACTGGCCGCCAGATTGCGTCAGCCGCTGCGACATTTACGTCGGGAGGCTGCATGCCGTGCTGAAGAAGCCTCCCACGCCGACGGACCAGAATTGTTTGGTGTCAGCCTTGGCCGTGGGCGCAAGGTATGTCATCAGACTGTCGTGCTGTTTTTTGATTTTGTCGCAGATAACCCTCAGGCGATCATGTTGGGCGTTCGCGAACTGCAAGGCCCATCTGCAGTACTGCGTAAGGCGCTGCACCTGATGATCTCGGGACTGGCGACGGACATGGCCGAGGATATAATCGAGCTTGAGCTACTGCCCAAGAGGGTCGATCCGCAAGCAATAGAACAGGTCGCCAGGTTGATTACCCGGAATTTGCTGCAGATGTCGCTCGATTACATCAATCAGCCTGAGCAGCGCGATTCAATTCGTGCCCTTGCCGAAGAACAGGTGGTCATGCTTTTTACAGGGGCCATGGTGCTGCATGAAGCAGGTCAGCTGAAACTGCCCGTTTGAACCCGCTTTGATGGGCAAGCCCGGCATGCACCGGGCGTTGCTCAAACTTGCTCAGCTGTTGCGAGCCCCAGGCGTTTGCGCCAGTGCTGTACAAGTGTTTCGGTATCATATTGCAATGGATGAAAATCAGGTCGGTAGTACGCCAGGTAGGGCTTGATCAGTCGCGTTAAAAAGCCATGGCGCGGGCCCAACAAAATGCTTAGGCCTTTACCCCAGCTACGCCAATTGAACAGTTGGCCGTCCTTGCGCATCAGGTGCAGCTGGAAGCCGCCAACCACCCAGAGAAAGCTGATGGTTACAATAACCATCGCCCAAATCCGGGTGAAGTAGCCACCCCCAATGGCCTTGTAGGTATCGTAAGCCACGGCCTTGTGTTCGTTTTCTTCGATGGCATGCCACATCCAAAGCTGATAAAGCTTGGGGTCGTTCATTTGAGTGGTGAGGTCCTCGCGCTTGAGCAGTTGCTCGGCCATGGTGGCGGTAAAGTGCTCTAGCGCACAGGTGGACGCCAGTTGCTGTTTTTTGCTGCTCCAGTGTTTCGACCACTCGAGCAAGGCTTTTACCCTTAGCTCAAGGCGCTGCAAATCAATGCCGTGCTCTGCGGCGTAATTGTTATAGGCCTTGTGCTCCTTGGAGTGCATGGCTTCTTGGCCAATAAAGGCGCTGATGTCTTTTTGCAGTTGCGGATCGTTAACGTGCTGGCGCCAGGCGCGTACGCTGTCGACAAAAAACTGTTCGCCGTAAGGGAAGAGTGAAGACAGGTTGCTCATGAAGTGGCTCATGAAGGGGTCATCGGCAAACCAATACTTCCGGCTTTGAGCAAAGTTGAAATCCATACGTCTGACGGGGAAGCTGGCTATCGCGGAATGGTTGCTTGGCTGCATGACTGACTCCTTGGGCTGTGTATTGTGATCAGCGCCAAATCAGTAATGCAGGAGGTGGGGTGCTTGTGGAGGTCTATTCTGGCCAGTTGGCGTTTATTCTTGCCAACTTAAGTTCAGAGATGCTGTGCAGAATAGATTATGAGGTGCAAAGCAAAACGCCCGCTTTGGGGCTGCAAAAGCGGGCGTTTATCTGGCAGGGAAGCAGGCTATTTTTCGTCGAGGGCGAAAGCCGTCAGGGCAAATGTCGGAATGCCTGCATCCACGAGTTTTTGCGAACCACCGAGTTCGGGCAAATCAATGATGGCAGCCGCTTCATAGATGCTCGCTCCCAGGCGACGGACCAGTTGTACGGCTGCCAGCAAGGTCCCGCCGGTGGCAATAAGGTCATCAAACATCAATACTTTATCGCCCTTGCCGAGGCTGTCGGCATGGATTTCGAGAAAGGCTTCGCCGTATTCGGTCTGGTAACCCTCGCTGATCACATCGGCCGGCAACTTGCCTTGTTTGCGAAACAGGACCAGCGGTTTGTTCAGCTCATAGGCGACGATCGAGCCAATCAGGAAACCGCGCGCATCCATCACGCCGATATGGCTGAAGTCTGCCTCGATATAGCGCTGAATAAAGCTGTCGATCACCATGCGCAAGGCTCGCGGCGACTGGAACAGTGGGGTGATATCGCGAAAAACCACGCCCGGCTTAGGGAAGTCCTGCACGGGGCGAATCAGGGTTTTAAGGCTGAACTCATCGAAAATCATGCTGCGTCCTGGGTAGATTGTCGCTTAATACTGGCGTTGGGCAGATCTGGTAAAGGGTGTAAGCGGCACTGGGAAAATGCGAAATGCCAATGGTGCATTGCATGGCTTCCCGACTCGGGGTTGCTTAGCTCTCGATATTACCGCCAGCGAGCTCGCACAGTTCGATTGGGGCAATGATGCGAACTTCCTTGCCTTCGGCTTCGAGCAGCTTGTTCTGCTGGAAGCGGGTGAACACCCGTGACACGGTTTCCACTGCCAGACCCAGGTAGTTGCCAATTTCATTGCGCGACATGGCCAGGCGAAACTGTTGAGACGAAAAGCCACGGGCGCGGAAGCGGGCCGACAAGTTGACCAGGAAAGTGGCAATGCGCTCATCAGCGTTTTTCTTCGACAACAGCAGCATCATTTGCTGATCGTCACGAATCTCGCGGCTCATGATGCGCATGAGTTGGCGGCGCAGCTGGGGCAGTTTGGCCGTCAGGTCATCCAGGCGTTCAAAGGGAATCTCACAGACCGAGGTGGTTTCAAGCGCCAAGGCCGATACCGGGTAGGTTTCGCTGTCCATGCCGGAAAGCCCGACCAGTTCGCTCGGTAGATGGAAGCCGGTGATCTGCTCTTCGCCGGCGTCACTCAGGGTGAAGGTTTTTAATGCACCGGAACGCACGGCGAATACCGAGCCAAAGTTGTCGCCCTGGCGAAACAGGAACTCGCCTTTTTTCAAGGGGCGACCGCGTTTTACGATTTCATCCAGCGCATCCATGTCTTCTAGGTTCAATGAAAGTGGCAGGCATAGGCTCGCCAGACTGCAATCCTTGCAGTGGGCTTGATGGGGCGTATGCGTCTTGATGATTCCGGTCATCGAAAAATCCTAAGTCCTAGATGTTCGCGCTAAAGCCTCTAGATTACAGGAGCGCGGCTTATCCAGCCAGCAATTGGCTAGTTGACTATAAATTCAAGTTTTGCAGCGAACGGCCGAAATAGCCACTAAGTCTTGCTGGGGAGAGAGGGGCGGCATATGCAGATTAAAACAACTGAGGCCAGCAGCTTTGCTCCCACAGCCTTGCGTCTGTCGAATGTGACCGTGGGTAATGAGCAAGTAAAAGTTGGGGTCAGTACCGAGTCGGGCCCGGGGGGCGGTATACGGCTGAACCTTTCACAGGCGGGGAGTGTTCAGTCCGGGCAGGCTTCCAAAAACCAGGACATTGATGACAGCGACCTGCCGGACAACATCAAAAACACCCTGAAAATGATCCGCCAATTGCGTGCAGAGCTTGCAGCCAGGCAAGCGGAACTAGATGCCATCCTGGCAAGGCCCCCGAGTAGTGACTCTCAACGCGAGGCGAATGCCGTTTCCACTGAAATTGCCAGCCTGCAAGGGGCTATCAGCAGTGCTAACGCATCGCTGGTTTCGCAGATGCGCAAGCAAGACCTGAGCAGTGAACAGCTCCTTAGCGTCGCCACCTTTATCGCGGGTTGAGCCTTTGCGGTAGCTGAGTGCTAGATCACCCGTGAAAAGCGTTGTTGGCTCTGTTCAGACAAATATCTGTCAAACAGCATGCAGAGCGCTCGAACCAAGAGCCGGCCACTGGGTAGTACGTTGATGCTTTGTTGCGTCAACTCGATCAGACCGTCCCTAGCCATTTGTTGCAGCCGTGGCCAGACATCGCTGAAATAGTGCTGGAAGTCGATCCCATAGCCGCGTTCGATATCAGCGAAATCCAGTTGGAAGTGACAGATTAATTGCTGGATCACTGCACGCCGGACAAGGTCGTCGGCATTGCAGTGAAGCCCTCGTTTGGTCGCGAGCTGGTCGTTACCGAGGGCTTGCTGGTAGAGGTTGAGGTCGCTGTTGTTTTGGCAGTAAAGGCCATCTACCTGGCTGATTGCGGAAACGCCCAGGCCAATCAGGTCGCAGTGTCCATGGGTGGTGTAGCCCTGGAAATTGCGTTGCAGCTTGCCTTCTTCCTGGGCGATTGCCAGTTCGTCATCGGGCAGGGCAAAGTGATCCATGCCGATATAGCGATAGCCAGCGGCGCTTAGTTGAGCAATCGAGCTCTGCAGCATGCTCAGTTTGTCGGCACTGCTGGGCAAGTCGTGATCGGCAATGCGGCGCTGTGGCATGAAGCGTTCAGGCAGGTGGGCATAGTTGAACAACGATAAGCGGTCCGGCTGTATGGCGATAACCTCAGCCACGGTCTTGGCGAATCGTTCTGGTGTTTGCAGGGGCAAGCCATAGATCAGGTCGATATTGACCGAACGAAACTGCAGCGCGTGCGCCGCGTCGATAATGGCGCGGGTCTGTTCGACTGACTGCATGCGGTTGACGGCCCGCTGCACTTGCGGGTCGAGATCCTGTACACCAAGGCTGATGCGGTTGAAACCGAGCTCGCGCAGCAGGCCCATGGTCGCCCAGTCGGCCTCACGCGGGTCAATCTCAATGCCATAGTCGCCTGAGTCGTCATCAAGCAAGGTAAACCATTTACGCAGGTCGCCCATCAGGTTGCGCAGTTGATCATGACTGAGAAAGGTGGGCGTACCACCACCAAAATGCAGTTGCTCGACTACCTGGCCGGGGGCGAGATGGCTACTGATCATCTCGATCTCGTGGCCCAGTGCTTGCAGATAGGGTTGAGCTCGATCTCGATTTTTGGTGATCACCTTGTTGCAGGCGCAGTAGTAGCAAATATTGGCGCAAAAAGGCACATGGACATAGAGCGATAATGGGCGCCCGGCATCACTGCTGGCACGTAGCGCACAGAGCAGGTCGAGGGGGCCAGTGTCACCATGGAACTGCATGGCTGTAGGGTAGGACGTATAGCGCGGGCCTGAGTGATCGTAGCGGCTGATCAGTTCGGGACTCCACTGGATGGCATCGAGCATAAATACGCTCTCGGTGGACGGAGAATGCAGTTGATTCTAGAACCGCCGAGTGACGCCGATGTTGATCTGGGTCATGACCAGGTCTGGCTTATGGGCAATATCTGGCGCAGTAGGCCATCATGGCCAAATCAGTGGCCCATCAGCCAGTGCTGGTGCGGTCCTGGAAGGGTCCAGATACCGAAGACAATGACCAGCAGGCCGCCCGCCACACGTACGCCCTTGGTCCGCAGGAAGCGATTGATGTGCTCAGCAGCCATGCCTGTCGCTATAAGTACCGGCAAGGTGCCCAAGCCAAATGCCAGCATCAGCGCCGCGCTATAGAGGGCATTGCCCTGGCTCGATGCCCAAAGCAAGGTGCTGTAGACCAGACCGCAGGGTAGCCAGCCCCACAAGCCACCGAGTATCAGCGCGCGCGGCATGCTGTCGACTGGCATAAAACGTCGGGTAAGCGGCTGAATGTAGCGCCACAGGCCACGCCCCAGCGCTTCGATGCGGGTAAGCCCGCTCCACCAGCCAGCCAGGTACAGGCCCATGCAAATCAGCAAGATGCCAGCAGCCACGCGCAACAACATTGCTGCGGGGCTGGAGGCCACTGCGACCCCTGCCAGGCCAATCAACAGGCCAGCGACTGTATAGCTGCTGATTCGGCCCAGATTGTAGGCGAGCATGAATCTGAAGCGCTTGCTGCGCTGTTCAGGGGGGAGCGCGAGGGACAGCGCGCTCATCAGTCCGCCACACATCCCCAGGCAGTGACCACCACCGAGCAAGCCAAGAATCACCGCGGAAATGAGCAGTGGCGCCAGCTCAAGCATCCGACTGATCCTTTGATGCAGGCGTCTGGGCTTCGTCTACGCCGGCCTTATGCATGGGGTCTTCATCGTCGAACAGAATGCTATGGGCCGGTCCGTCCAGGTCATCATACTGGCCGCTATCAACTGCCCAGAAAAACACCCAAATCGCGATTGCGACCAGGATCAGGGCAATGGGAATCAATATGTATAACGCTGGCATGGTGACTCCGTGCAGCAAACTTGCGGGTTAATGCCGGGCAAGGCGTAAGGCGTTCAATACCACGAGTAGCGAGCTGATGGACATGCCGACCGCCGCCCACAAAGGTGTTATCAGGCCCAATGCAGCAAAGGGCAGGACCAGGCTATTGTACAGCGCGGCCCAGATCAGGTTTTCAATGATGATGCGGCGAGTGCGTCTGGCCAGTTTGAATGCATCGACCAAGCTGCCCAGTCGATTCGACAAGAGCACCGCATCAGCGCTGGTTTTGGCCAGGTCGGTGGCGCTGCCCATGGCGACGCTTATGTCTGCGCCAGCCAGTACCGGTACATCGTTTACCCCGTCGCCAAGCATCAGCACACGTCGGCCTTGTTGATGCAGGACCTTGAGGGCTGCCAGTTTGTCATCGGGTGTCAGGCCGCCCCGGGCATCCTCGATACCCAGTTGCCTGGCAATTTGTGCAACCACCGGTGAGCTGTCGCCCGACAACAGCAATACATGCCAACCACGGGCCTTGCAGCTGGTTATCAGTTCCAGGGCATCAGCGCGCAGACGATCATCGAGCACAAACCAGGCCAGCGGGCCTTGCTGGTCGCCAAGCAACAGCCATTGGCCGCTTTCGCCGGGAATGGCAGGCGCCAGTTTACCGCTCAGGGCGCAGACAAATGCAGCCTGGCCAATGCGCAACTGCCGACCCTCGATAGTGCCGTGCAGGCCCTGACCAGGGAAACTGTCGACTTGATCAGCGGCCTGAGTGGCGCGGCCAAAGGCTTTGGCTATGGGGTGTTCGGAGCGATTTTCCAGTGCTGCAGCGAGCGCCAGGCAAGCGTCGCTGTCGAGTGCGCCAAGTGGGTGGATGGCGCTGAGCGTCAGCTTGCCTTCAGTCAGGGTGCCTGTCTTGTCGAATATAACCGTATCGATCTGGTTGAGGCCTTCAAGCACGTGGCCGCGGGTCAGCAAGACGCCAAGTGAGTGCAAGGTGCCGGTTGCGGCGGTAAGGGCCGTGGGTGTGGCCAATGCCAGTGCGCAGGGACAGGTGGCGACGAGGAGGGCAAGCACCACCCAGAATGCGCGTGATGGATCAATTTGCCACCAGATGACGCCAACCACAGTAGCCGCCAGCAACAGGAACAACAGAAACCACTGCGAGACCTGATCTGCCAGCTCTGCCAGGCGCGGCTTGTCGGTTTGCGCGCGCTCCAGCAGCCGCACTATTGCTGATAGGCGTGTGGCATCGCCCAGTGCCTGGACTTCTACGACGAGGGGACCTTCGACATTGAGGGTGCCAGCTGTTACCTGGTCACCTTCAACGCGAGGCTGTGGCAAATATTCGCCGGTCAGCACCGATTCATCGACACTCGACTGGCCACTAAGGATGCAGCCGTCGGCAGGCATCAGCGCGCCCGGTTGAACCAATACCTGTTCGCCAAGCCGCAGTTCGCTGAGCAGGATGCGCTGCGTTTGGCCTTGCTCATTGAGGCGCAAGCAGGATGCAGGCAGCAGGTTGACCAACTGAGCGGTCGCCGCAGCCGTGCGTTCGCGGGCGCGGCGTTCGAGATAACGACCGGCAAGTAAAAAGAATGCAAACATGCCCACGGCATCGAAATACAGCTCGCCGGTGCCGGTGATTGCAGACCAGATCCCTGCGACATAAGCGCCGCCAATCGCCAGTGAAACCGAAAGGTCCATGGTCAGGTGCCGGGTACGCAGATCACGCAGCGCGCCACGGAAGAACTGCCCACAGCAATAGAAGATGATCGGGGTGGTCAAAAACAGGCTGACCCAGCGCAAGATCATGTGCAGCTCAGGGCTGAGGTCGATATTGAACTCTGGCCAGGTGGCCATGGTCGCCATCATTACTTGAAACCAGAGCAGGCCGGCAAGTCCGAGCTGGCGCATGGCCCTGCGGTTTTCCGTGGCCAGTTTCTGTGCAGCCTCGTCGGCTTGCCAAGGGTGGCCGGCATAACCAATTTTGCGCAGTTCAGTGAGTAACTGGCTGAGCGCGACCTGGCTGTCTATCCAACTGACATTAAGCCGGTGGTTGGATAGGTTGAGCCGCGCATCATTTACGCCGGGCAGGGCGCGAAGGTGTTTTTCGATCAGCCAGCCGCAGGCCGCGCAATTGATCCCCTCGATGAGCAGCCAGGTCTCGCTGGTTTCGCCCTGATGCTGCACGAAAGGCTCTTGCACTTCGGCACGGTCAAACAGCTGGAGTTCGTCAGGCAGCGCCTGTGGCAAGTCCTGCGGGTTGCTGGCTGATTCGCTGCGATGCTTGTAATAGTGCTCCAGCCCGCCAGCCACAATTGCCTCGGCCACTGCCTGGCAGCCAGGGCAGCACATGTCCCGGCGTTCCCCGAGAATTTCGGCAAAGAAGCGGCTGCCAGCAGGGACTGGTAAGCCGCAGTGATAGCAAGGGTTTGGACTGGCCATTAATCAACTATCTTGATGCAGGTACAGGTGGCTTATGGAGAGCCAGCCAGGCGGGGCGGCGCAGTTTTTGCGCCGCACAAGATCGGGTTACTTGTCGTCACCGAGGCGGATTGTCTTGCCGGATTCGAGCACTTCTTCCTCAAATACGCGCCAGTCCTTGCCACCTTCGCGGCCGATCAACTCGACAAAGCGACGGCCTTGCACCGCGTCTTCAAGGTTGCCGGTGTAGTTGCCGTCACCTCTGGCTTGCATGGTGATGTGACGGTCACGCTCGGGTTGCGTCGGTGAGATCACATTGAGCTTGAGTACGGCGGGCCCAGTAAGCCCTTTGAGTTGCATATCAACCACGCCGGTTTCATTGTTGAAGATGATGTTGGCACTGACCTTGAGCTGTTTTGCCAGGTTCTCGCGATCCAATGACTGGTTGATGCCCTTGCCGACTTCATAATAATTATCGGAAATCAGCCCTGGCGGATTGTTGATTGAGAAAATCAGCATGGAACCGCCCTGGACGACAGACAAACTTAGCAGGCCAATGATGAACCATGGCCAGAATTGTTTGTACCACGGGGCGACTGTTGTTTCTTCGGTCATTGATTTGCCTGCAGCTTAGCGAATGCTGGGGCCGTTGAAGCGGCTGTCAGCGTTGGTGTTGATACTGTTGTCTTCGAGTGCCTGCACATGGAACATGATCTTATTGGCGCTGGACGGCAGCTTCTCAGGCTCAATAGAAAGCCCAACCGGTACTGAAAGCACCTCGCCGGCTGCGGCCTTGACCTGGTTCGTACCTTCGAACTCCAGGCCTTCAATGCCGTCGGCGCTGATGCTGTATGTCATATCATGCTGGGCTTTGTTCATGATTTTCAGGGTGTAGACGTTTTCAATGTGGCCATCCTGGTTTTCACGGAACATAACCCGGTCCTTGATCACATCAAGGCCTACCAGAGGGCGGTTGGTAACAGCCCAGGCGAAAACGCTCATCATGGCCACCAGGGCGACGGCGTAGCCTATCAGGCGAGGGCGCAACAAGTGGGTTTTCTGGCCGGAAAGATTGTGTTCAGTTGTGTAGCTGATCAAGCCCTTGGGGTAATCCATTTTCTCCATGATGCTGTCGCAGGCGTCGATGCATGCGGCGCAGCCGATGCACTCGAGCTGCAGACCATCACGGATATCAATGCCGGTAGGGCAGACCTGCACGCACATGTGGCAGTCGATACAATCGCCCAACCCCTGGGCTTTGTAGTCAGCGCCTTTTTTACGTGGGCCACGACCTTCACCGCGACGTGGATCGTAAGACACTATCAGGGTGTCGGCGTCGAACATCACACTCTGGAAGCGCGCATAGGGGCACATGTAGATGCACACCTGTTCGCGCAGCCAACCAGCGTTGCCATAGGTGGCAACCGTGAAGAAACCAACCCAGAACAAGGCCCAGCCACTTGCATCTAGGGTGAAGAGGTCGGGAATCAACTCGCGAATTGGGCTGAAGTAGCCGACGAAGGTGACGGCTGTTGCCAGTGATACACCGATCCAGATGCTGTGCTTGGCCAGTTTGCGCAAGAACTTCTCTGCGCTCATCGGTGCTTTGTCGAGCTTCATGCGTTTGTTGCGGTCACCCTCGGTGACTTTCTCACCCCACATGAAAATCCAGGTGAACACGCTTTGCGGGCAGGTATAGCCGCACCATACGCGGCCAGCAAATACGGTAATAAAAAATAAACCGAAGGCGCAAATGATCAACAGTGCTGAAAGCAGCACAAAATCTTGCGGCCAGAAGGTTGAGCCAAAAATATAAAATTTGCGTTCTGGCAGGTTCCACCAGACGGCTTGACGACCATCCCAGTTGAGCCAGACGGTGCCGAAATACACTAGGAACAGAAACGCACCGCCAACCCTGCGCAGGTTGCGGAAAACGCCGGAAAAGGCGCGGGTGTAGATTTTTTCAGCGCTGGCGTAAAGATCAGTCGAGGACTGTACTTTCGCGGCAGGAGGGGTGATGTTCTTAACTGGAATCTGGCTCATCAGATCGTCCCAAGCGGTTAAATGGGGTGCCGCAGTCGATACGTGCCGACCGTGGTCATTCTAATAACGCTATGGTACGCCTGAGGCTCTTGCCACCGGGTGCGACTGACCGTCGCGCCCCGGTGGGCAAGAAGGTATTACTCTGCTGCTGGCTTGTGCGACAGGCTGTACACATAGGCTGCTAGCAAGTGGACCTTATCGTTGCCGAGGAAGTCTTTTTGCGTAGGCATTTTGCCGTGACGGCCATAACGAATGGTTTGCTGCAACTGAGCGTAGCTGGTGCCGTAGATGAACGCTGCCGGATCAGTCAGGTTAGGCGCGCCCATGGCTGGAGTGCCTTTACCGTCTGCACCGTGGCAGGCGAAACATGTCGTGCTGAAGATTTTTTGCCCTGCAGCGATATCCGCTTCAGTGCCTTCAGGCAATTTACGGCCGGCCAGTTCGGTCAGGACATAAGCCGCTACGTTATGCACGCCGTCTTCGCCAATGATTGGCAAGTGGGCAGGCATCGCACCTTCACGACCTTCCATGATGGTGGTCTTGATGGTCTCAGGCTCGCCGCCCCAGCGCCATTCAGTGTCGGTCAGGTTAGGGAAGCCGTAGGCGCCCTTGGCATCTGAACCGTGGCAAACCGAGCAGTGCGAAGCAAACAGGCGACCGCCCATTTTCAACGCCTTGTCGTCCTTGGCCACTTCTTCAATTGGCATTGCTGCGTACTTGGCGTAGATCGGGCCATATTTGGCATCAGCCTTGGCCATCTCTTTTTCCCACTGGTGAACACCAGTCCAGCCACCATTACGCTCTTCGCCACCTGCGATCTCTACGTTGGTAGCGAAAGGGGTCTTGGCCTCATTGTCGAGGTACTCAAAGCCTGGAAGCAGGCCTTTCCAGTTACCCAGGCCCGGGTAAAGGGCGAGGTAGCCGAGGGCGAAAACGATGGTGGCGACGAACAACATGAACCACCACTTAGGCAGTGGGTTGTCATATTCCTCAATGCCATCAAAGGCGTGGCCTACGGTTTCGTTGGTCACCTCGTCGTTTGTTTGCCCTTTGCGCGTACCGAAGATCAGCCACGTCAAGGCAAAAATAGTGCCGAGTGAAAGTATTGTTACGTACCAACTCCAGAAAGTGGTCATTGGTTATTGCTCCTGGAAGATTGCTCGTCACGCTCGCTTGGTTTCGGCTCGTCGGCAAAAGGCAGATTGGCAGCTTCGTCAAAATCTGACTTGCGTCTGCTGCTATATGCCCATAGCAACAGACCCAAGAAGGCGATGAATACGACTGCTGTGCCTATACCGCGAATAGTCCCGATTTCCATCGTGCGTTACCGTTTGCTCGTGATAGAGGTGCCAAGAACCTGCAGGTACGCAATGATGGCGTCCATTTCGGTTTTGCCTTTAACAGCTTCTTTGGCCCCAGCGATATCTTCATCGGTGTAAGGCACGCCGAAACCACGCATGACTTCCATCTTTTTCGCAGTGTCCTTACCGTCGAGCTTCTTCTCAACCAGGAACGGGAATGCCGGCATGATCGACTCAGGCACTACGTTGCGTGGGTTATACAGGTGGGCACGCTGCCACTCATCCGAGTAGCGACCGCCAACACGGGCCAGATCGGGACCGGTACGCTTGGAGCCCCAGAGGAATGGGTGATCCCAGACGCTCTCACCGGCAACCGAGTAGTGACCGTAGCGCTCTGTTTCAGCACGGAACGGACGGATCATTTGCGAGTGGCAACCGACGCAGCCGTTGGCGATGTATACATCACGGCCTTCGAGTTCCAGAGCAGTGTAGGGCTTGAGGCCTTCAACCGGCTCGTTGGTGACGTCCTGGAAAAACAACGGGACGATTTGGGTGAGGCCGCCGATGCTGACGCATAGCACCATCAACAGGGCCATCAAGCCAATATTTTTCTCGATGATTTCGTGTTTCATCAGTGAGCTACTCCGGCAGGAATCATTGCCGCGGCGTCATACTCGGACGGCTTGGCGGCACGCACGGTGCGGTAGGTGTTGTAAGCCATCAGCAACATACCAAGGACGAAGAACCCGCCACCAATTGCGCGAACTACATAGCCAGGGTGGCTTGCTTGCAGGGCTTCAACGAACGAGTAGGTCAGGGTGCCGTCCTCGTTCACTGCACGCCACATCAGGCCCTGGGTGATACCGTTTACCCACATCGAGGCGATGTACAGAACGGTGCCGATGGTAGCCAACCAGAAGTGGGCATTGATCAGGCCGACGCTGTGCATCTGCTCGCGACCGAAGACTTTCGGGATCAGGTGGTACAGCGAACCGATGGAGATCATCGCAACCCAGCCGAGCGCACCAGCGTGAACGTGGCCGATGGTCCAGTCAGTGTAGTGGGACAGGGCGTTGACGGTCTTGATAGCCATCATCGGGCCTTCGAAGGTCGACATGCCGTAGAACGCCAGCGAAACCACCAGGAAGCGCAGGATAGGGTCGGTGCGCAGCTTATGCCAGGCGCCTGACAGGCTCATCATGCCGTTGATCATGCCGCCCCAGCTTGGCGCCAGCAGGATGACCGACATGGCCATGCCGAGGGACTGGGCCCAGTCCGGCAGTGCGGTGTAGTGCAGGTGGTGTGGGCCGGCCCAGATGTACAGGGTGATCAGTGCCCAGAAATGCACGATAGACAGGCGGTACGAGTAGATTGGACGCTCAGCCTGCTTGGGTACGAAGTAGTACATCATGCCCAGGAAGCCGGTGGTCAGGAAGAAACCTACGGCGTTGTGGCCGTACCACCATTGGATCATGGCATCTGTTGCACCCGAGTACATCGAATACGACTTGAACATGCTCACAGGCATTTCTGCACTGTTTACGATGTGCAGCATTGCCGTAACCAGGATGAATGCACCGTAGAACCAGTTGCCGACGTAGATGTGCTTAGGCTTGCGCTTGACAATAGTGCCGAAGAACAGAACCGCATAAGCGACCCAGACGATACCCAGAAGGATGTCGATTGGCCATTCCAGTTCTGCGTACTCTTTAGAGCTGGTAAAGCCCAGCGGCAGAGTAATAACTGCGGCAACAATAACTGCTTGCCAACCCCAGAAGACAAAAGATGCCAAGGAGTCAGAAATCAGACGTACCTGACTGGTGCGCTGCACCACATAAAGTGAAGTTGCCATTAGCGCGCATCCGCCAAAAGCGAAAATCACCGCGTTAGTGTGCAGAGGACGTAAACGACCAAAGGTCGTCCATTCCAAGCCAAAGTTGAGTTCAGGCCACACGAGTTGTGAAGCGATGAAAACGCCTAGGCCCATGCCAATGACCCCCCAAATTACCGTCATGACGGCGAATTGGCGGACCACCTTGTAGTTATAAGCAGTCGGACTGATTGCTGTGCTCATTGCTGGGGTTCCACGGTTAATGGATTTTTTAGGGATAAAAATCGGCGGCAAGTATGTATAAAGCAGTAAGGCATTGCAACGATACATGCCGTCACGATCAGGGTCTAAAGGCATTTAAAAAGCATTTTGAGCATTTCAAAAACGCTTTATTAACAGCACTCTAGACCAATTTGCTGTTAAGCAAAGATGGGGATCGCCTTATGCTTTGTGCAGCGTGGCGAATGCCAACAAGATTAGCTCATGTCCACAGTCTTGGGTGCCACTGGTCGACAGGGTGCGACTTCAGGTCGCACTTTTGTTTTTGCCAGGTTACCCCAATATCGCCACGCCGCCAGCCAATCACAACGCGCCTGTATCCGCAAGCCATGCTTTCAAGCAGATGGCGGGGCGCGTTGCTTTCGAGGCAGCGGTATTGGCGATACGAACTTGCCTGGTTGCAGACAGGGCCATTAGGTTATCTCCTGGATAAATATAGGCAGCGCTACAGGGCCAAATGCCGGTAACGTCAATGCCAGTGATTAGAGGTGTGAAGGTGAAGCCGAGTATGGGTAAAGCAACGCTGGCGGGTGTTGATCAAGATCAATCTTGCGCTGCAAGCCGAAGTCCGGAACTGCTTTGGGATAAACCCCATGGTGCCTGTCATGCAACCTTGATTCTTGCCCATGGTGCAGGAGCGCCCATGGACAGTGAGTTTATGCAGCAGGTCAGCCAATTGCTGGTGGAGCGTGGCATTGCGGTGGTGCGGTTTGAGTTTGCCTATATGGCGGCAAGGCGTAATGACGGTAAGCGGCGTCCACCGAACCCGCAAACCCAGTTGCTTGAACAGTGGCGTAGCATTTATGCCGAGATACGCCGGCAGGCACAAGGCCCCGTTGTCATTGGCGGTAAATCCATGGGCGGGCGTATGGCTAGCCTCTTGGTCGATGAGTTAGGCGCTGCTGGCTTGGTCTGTCTTGGTTATCCGTTTTATGCCCCTGGCAAGCCCGAAAAGCCCAGAACTGCACATCTTGCAGGCCTGCAAACGCGCACGTTGATTGTTCAGGGCGAGCGGGATGCCTTGGGTGACCGGCAGGCGGTCGAGGGTTATGACTTGTCACCGGCGATTAGCTTGAAGTGGCTGGAGGCTGCGGATCATGACCTCAAGCCGCTTAAACGTTCAGGATTTACCCATTTGCAGCACCTGGAGTCTGCCGCAGATGAAATGGCTTCATTTATAAATGCCCTGATAGCTGCTTAATTGGCCTTGTTGCGAGCCAGCCAGCTAGTCGTGATGGCAGTGACAATGCTGAAGCTTGCGGCAAGTGCCGTGATCCAGCCAAAAAACCATAGTTTCCCTGCGAAATCATCTTCGGCATAAGAGGCTGCGAACTGGGTTTTGCCATAGGTTGTAATGGCAATGCTGATCACCAGCAGGGTGGTAAATGTGATCAGCTGTTGAGCCAGGCGCTGTTTGGCTAAAGCGGCCATAACGCTCATCACCAGGCCCGCGCCAATTGCGAAATACGCGATTTTCATTCCCCAAAACGGATGCGCCCCCAGTGCTTGTGCGCCACCAAAGCCAACAAAGCCAAGCACGCCCGCCATTGCAATGGCAGCCCCACCGAGGGTCGAAAGATTAAAGCGAGTGTGGTTGCTGTTGGCAGTTTGGCTAAGCATGTTGGGTCCTTAGGTGATCGGGGTTCGCACATGCATCGAATCTCGCAAGTGCGTTGATCTACTGAGGGCCGAGCCTGCTAAAAATTACACAACTAATCGGTTTGATAGAGTTCTAGCGGCAATCCATCCGGATCGCTAAAGAATGTGAAGTAGCGCTGCGTGTAGGGATCGATGCGGATCGGCTCAACATGGATGCCTTGTTGCTCAAGTCGTGCTTTGACTTGGGCGATATCCTCGACCTCGAATGCCAGATGGCGCAGTCCCTGGGCTTCCGGATATGAGGGGCGCGCAGGTGCATTGGGAAAGGAGAAAAGCTCTATTTGCGAGCCGTCAGTCAAAGCCAGGTCGAGCTTGTAGGATTGGCGCGCTTGTCGGTAATGCTCGGCAATGACCTGCAAGCCGAGAATTTCAGTATAGAAATGTTTCGAGCGTGGATAGTCCGAGCAAATAATGGCTACATGGTGGATGCGTTTTAACATGGAAGGCCGTGCTCAACAGGCATAGGATTCATGCCTGTTTGGCAGGTTGAAGTCTGGCGGGTTTCACTGTGTCGCAAGACCCCGGGCTATTCGGATGAGGTCATCAATGCGGACATTTGTGGGGTGTCGGCAAACTGCGAGAACCGATCCTTGAATGCGTTCACCGCTTGCTGCTGGTTGTCGATAATACACATTGAGGTCAGCGGGTGGGCCGTGGTGCATTGCTCGGGTAATGAACCTATGCCGCAATAGCGCTGACCGTACCAGGCGAGGTTGGGGCTTTGTTGCACGCAGCCGTAGGAGAGGTCACCTATATAGTTGATTGCGCCATTGCTTACACTGAATGTCAGCGGTCGGCTGTAGGTGCCAAGCCAGGCTTTGCTCGGGCCGATGGCGGACACCGAATAAGTACCGGCAGGTAGCCACATCGAGAACTCCGAGGCGTTCGCATCGGTGATGGTGTAGGTGCTGCCGCTCGAGGTGTCGCGAAATTGGATATCTGCACCGGCATAGGCGGCATCATCAATCGAACCGACGATTATGCCGGCATTTTGCAGGTTGAATTTTTCATCGTTGGTGACTGTGTATTCGGGCGAGGGTAGTGTTGTGCAACCGGCAATTACCGAACCCATGCATGCCAAGAGTAGAGGGGTTGAACTGAGCTTCATGCCGACACCTGATCCTGATGTAGGTTGCAGCGTATTGTCTACGCCATTGATTTCCTTGGTGTACAGTTGCGCTGCAATCGCATGTTGTGCAAATGCACGTCCTAGATGGATTAAATGTAGGGTAGGTTTTGCATTCAATCAACTACGAAGAGCTTGGCGCCTGACTGTGTCGAAGAACGATGGGGTTCAGCATTGTCAGCGACCTGATAGCTCATCCCGGGCTTGAGGATGAAGCTGCGCCCATCAGCCAGCTCGGTGTGCAATTGGCCCTCCAGGCAGAACAGCACATGGCCCTTGCTACACCAGTGATCAGCCAGGTAACCCGCCGAGTATTCGACGATGCGTACGCGAATATCGCCAAACTGGGCGGTGCGCCAGGTGGCGCTGCCGGTTTCACCTGGATGTTGCGTTGGTTCAATGCTTGCCCAGTCGGTGGTCACAAAGGGGAGGTTGCTGATATTCATCGCGCGATCCTGGGTTTTGATTGAAAGCCGCGATGATGCCGCTGTTTATTGCCTTTCTCTAGCGTATTTTCGCCTTAATGCCGGGGTATGAGGTGCTTGCCACCGTACCTCATACCCCAATGCAGGGCTTATCGATTGAAACGCTCGACCAATGAATATTGACCCTGCGCTGTTTGGGTCAGCTCTTGGCTAAGGGCTGCGGTGCTTTGTGCATCGCCTGCGGTTTGGTCCGAGAGCTCGGCGATGGTGGTGATATTGCGGTTGATCTCATCGGCCACCGCGCTTTGCTCTTCGGCGGCGGCAGCGATCTGGTCGGCCATATCGGCGATATTGGCGACCGAGTCGCTGATGCCTGAGAGCGCCTCGTCGGCTTTCAGTACACGCTCGACACCATCGTCAGCCTGTTTGCGACCAATATCCATGGTCATCACGGCTTCTTCGGCTGTGCGTTGCAGCTTGGCGATCAAGCCGTGAATCTGCTCGGTTGACTCCGCTGTACGCTGGGCAAGGGAGCGTACCTCATCGGCTACCACGGCGAAGCCACGGCCCATATCGCCAGCGCGGGCCGCTTCGATTGCGGCGTTAAGTGCCAACAGGTTGGTCTGGTCGGCAATGCCTTTGATCACATCGACTACACCGCCGATTTCGTTGCTGTCCTGGGCCAGGCGAGTCACTGTCTCACCGGTTTCACCGACAGATACCGACAACCGCTGGATGGCTTCGCGGGTTTCGGCGGCAATCGCGCGCCCCTCACTGGACAGGCGATTGGCTTCTTGGGTGGCGATGGCGGTACGTGCCACATTGCTCGCAACTTCGAGCGTGGTGGCGGCCATTTCGTTTACGGCTGCGGCAACCAACTCGGTTTCCTGGCGTTGACGTTCAAGACCGGCCGAGCTGTTTTGCGCCAGCTTGTCTGCCTGTCGTGCTTGTTTGGTCAGGTTCTCGGCGCTGTCCTGCAAGCGGGTCAAGCAGGTTTTAAGGCGTGCTTCCTGGCTCAGTGCGGACATTTCAAGTTGGCCGAGCGGCCCTTGGGTATCGGTGTACATTTGCGCGATCAGAGGATCAGAAGTGGTCTTCTCCGCCAGGCTCAGCAGGCGCCTGAAGCCACGCTGCTGCCAGCGCAGACCCAAGGCGCCGACAGGCACGGCAACCAGCGCCGAAGCCAGTAAGCCTGCCGATGGGCTTAGCCAGGCGCCAATCAAGCAACTGATCATCGCCACTAACAGGAAGGGAAGCCAGTCGATAACTAGCGGCTGCAGCTTGGCGGCGCCGGACATTGCAGGCTTGCCCGCGTTGATGCGCTTGTAGAGATTTTCAGCACGCTTGATCTGTTCGCTGGTGGGCTTGATCCGCACCGACTCATAGCCAACCACCTGGTTGTTATCAAGCACCGGTGTGACGTAGGCATTAACCCAATAATGGTCGCCATTCTTGCAGCGGTTCTTGACGATCCCCATCCACGGACGACCCTTTTTCAAGGTGGTCCACATATGCTCGAAGACTGCCGAGGGCACATCAGGATGGCGCACGAGGTTGTGCGGCGCGCGAAGTAATTCGGCGTCAGAGAAACCACTGATTGCGGTAAATGCTTCGTTGCAATAAGTGATCTGGCCTTTGAGGTCGGTCGTTGATATCAGCCGTTGTTCGGCAGGAAAGGTGCGTTCACGTTGGGTGATGGGCTGATTATTACGCATGACGTGGCAGATCCATGAAGTTGATACTGCATGTCATCGGCCTGAAGCGGCGCAAGTTGAGGGTGAATTGGGAAAAAAGTCACTGAACTTTAGATTGATTGATCTAAATCAATTATAAAGGGCTGGGCTGGCGCCCGGACAGGTGTTGATAATGTCCGAGCGCTCTAGTCAGGCTATTTGCCCGCGATCAGCTGGCGCAGCACATAATGCAGAATGCCACCTGCCTTGAAGTACTCAACTTCATTGAGGGTATCAATTCGGCAAAGCACTTCAATGCGCTCGCTACTGCCATCCTCACGACTGATTTCGACAACAAGGTTCATCATCGGGCGAATCTCAACGCCATCCAGACCGGTGATTTTCAGGGTTTCCTTACCCGTTAGCCCGAGGCTTTTACGGTCCTGGCCGTCCTTGAACTGCAGCGGGAGCACGCCCATGCCAACCAGATTGGAACGGTGGATACGTTCAAAGCTTTCGGCCAGTACTGCTTTTACCCCAAGCAGGTTGGTGCCTTTTGCAGCCCAGTCGCGGGATGAGCCGGTGCCATATTCCTTGCCGGCGATGACCACCAATGGGGTGCCTTCCTGCTGGTAGCGCATGGCTGCGTCATAGATGGAAAGCTGTTCACCGCTTGGAATATGCAGGGTGTTGCCGCCTTCACTGCCATCGAGCATTTCGTTGCGAATGCGGATGTTGGCAAAGGTGCCGCGCATCATGACTTCATGGTTGCCACGACGCGAGCCGTAGGAGTTGAAGTCGATGGGCTCAACCCCTTTTTCACGCAGGTAGCGCCCCGCTGGGCTGTCACTTTTGATATTGCCAGCCGGAGAAATATGGTCGGTGGTGACCGAGTCGCCGAGCAATGCCAGCACGCGTGCGTTGCTGATATCGCCAATGTGCGGCGGTGCATCGGCAATACCTTCAAAGAAAGGAGGGTGCTGGATATAGGTTGAATCAGCCTGCCAGCTATACGTATCGTCTTCAGATACCTTGATTGCCTGCCACTGCTCGTCGCCGCTGAATACTTCTGCGTACTCCTTGCGGAACATGGCGGTGTCGACCTTCATGATGGCGTCGCTGATTTCCTTCTGGGTGGGCCAGATATCCTTGAGGTACACCGGATTGCCGTCTTTATCTTCGCCCAGGGGTTCTTCGGCGATATTGATCCGCACATTACCGGCCAATGCATAGGCGACAACCAGGGGCGGAGAGGCCAGCCAGTTGGTTTTCACCAGGGGATGGACACGGCCTTCAAAGTTGCGGTTGCCGGAGAGCACCGAGGCTACCGTCAGGTCGGCAGTCTGGATCGCCTTTTCGATAGGAGCCGGCAGTGGACCCGAGTTACCGATACAGGTCGTGCAGCCATAGCCGACAAGGTCAAACCCGAGTTTGTCCAGATATTGGGTGAGGCCTGCGGCATTGAAGTATTCGGTGACCACCTTCGAGCCTGGGGCCAATGAGCTCTTGACCCAGGGTTTGCGTTGCAAGCCTTTTTCAACCGCTTTCTTGGCGACCAGGCCTGCAGCCATCATCACGCTTGGGTTGGAGGTGTTGGTGCAGGAGGTGATGGCGGCGATGACCACGGCGCCGTTTTTCAGGCGATGTGACTGGCCCTCGAATTCATAATCGATTTCGCCGGTGGAGTGATCACTACCAACGGCTGCTCCGCCTCCGCCTTCACTGAGCAAGCGGCCTTCTTCCTTGCCGTTGGGCTTGAGTTGCAAGCCGATAAAGTCATCAAATGCCTTGTGCACCTGGGGCAAGGCCACGCGGTCTTGTGGGCGTTTAGGGCCGGCCAGGCTGGCTTCAACATTGCCCATGTCAAGTGACAGGCTGTCAGTGAAGGTTGGCTCCTGGCCCTGTTCGCGCCACAGGCCCTGAGCCTTGGAGTAGGCCTCGACCAGCGCCACGGTTTCGTCCGGGCGGCCAGACAGGCGCAGGTAGCCCAGGGTGATTTCATCCACCGGGAAGAAGCCACAGGTTGCGCCGTACTCGGGTGCCATATTGGCAATGGTTGCGCGGTCGGCCAGTGGCAGTTCAGCCAGGCCATCACCATAGAATTCTACAAACTTGCCGACCACGCCCTTGCTGCGCAACATTTGCGTGACGGTGAGGACCAGGTCGGTCGCGGTGATGCCTTCTTTGAGTTTGCCAGTGAGCTTGAAGCCGATGACCTCGGGTATCAGCATGGATACCGGTTGGCCAAGCATGGCCGCTTCTGCTTCGATGCCGCCGACGCCCCAGCCCAATACGCCAAGGCCGTTGATCATGGTGGTGTGCGAGTCGGTGCCCACCAGCGTGTCGGGAAAAGCAAAGGTGTGGCCATCTTCTTCTCTGGTCCAAACCGTGCGGCCCAGATACTCGAGGTTTACCTGGTGACAGATGCCAGTGCCTGGCGGTACGACGCTGAAGTTGTCGAACGCATGCTGGCCCCAGCGCAGGAACTCATAGCGCTCGCCATTGCGCTGCATTTCAATGTCCACGTTCTGGGTGAATGCGCTGTCTGTGCCGAACTTGTCGACCATCACCGAGTGGTCGATAACCAGGTCGACAGGCGAGAGTGGGTTGATTTTTTGCGGGTCGCCGCCAGCCTTGCTCATTGCGTCACGCATGGCCGCAAGGTCGACAACCGCGGGAACGCCGGTGAAATCCTGCATCAGCACACGGGCGGGGCGGTACTGGATTTCTCGGTCGGAGCTGCGCTTTTCCAGCCAGGCGGCAATCGCCTTGAGATCGTCGCCGGTGACGGTTTTATCGTCTTCCCAGCGTAGAAGGTTCTCCAGCAGTACTTTCAGGGACATGGGGAGCTTGTCGATGTTGCCGAGCGACTTCGCCGCTTCGGGCAAGCTGAAGTATTGGTAGGTTTTGTCGCCAACTTTGAGGCTTTGGCGGCTGTTCAGGCTATTTAGGGATGGCATTTAAAGCTCCTTCTATGGCCACACGGCTGGCCGGGCTGAACGTGGTGATTTATTCGAGGCAGGCTTAAAAGCTAGCTGCAGCTGGTCTGTCCTGCCATTTGTAGAGTCGTATTTTTACCCTGCCACTGGTGGCCGATAACATCAAGTTGCTATCGGGCGATAATTTGAAGATGCAGCGTCCCGGGATATCAGGTTGCCTGGTCAAGTGGTTTATGAGCCCTAGTAGCTGCATCTTGACCAGCTCGAAGCTGTCGCGACCTCAGCTCTGTAATCCGCGCAGGACATTAAGCTGGACATGATTTACAGCCCTGGGTTCCCAAGTTCGCTATCATGCGCGCCTTGAGGAGAGCCCCGATGAATACTTTGTTACTGCATTGCCGCCCCGGATTTGAAAACGAAGTCTGTTCTGAAATCAGCGAACATGCTGCCAATCTGCAAGTGGCCGGCTATGCCAAGGCCAAGGCCAGCAGCGCCTGTGCGGAATTTGTCTGCACGGAAGAGGGTGGCGCAGAGCGGTTGATGCAGGCTGTGCGCTTCAAGAGCCTTATATTTCCCCGGCAATGGGCGCGCGGGGTCTTTATCGTGCTGCCTGAAACGGATCGGATCAGTGTGCTGCTTGAGCATCTGCAGGATTTTCCGGTTTGTGGCAGTGTCTGGCTCGAAGTCCTCGACACCAATGAGGGCAAGGAGCTGTCGAATTTCTGTAAGAAATTTGAAGTGCCGCTGCGCAAAGCCTTGGGCAAGGCGGGCAAGTTGGTCGAACAATCGGGCAAGCCACGTTTGCTGCTGACGTTCAAGAGCGGTCGCGAGGTATTTGTGGGCTTGGCCGAGGCGAACAACAGCGCTATCTGGCCGATGGGCATTCCTCGACTGAAATTCCCGCGTGAGGCGCCAAGTCGCTCGACCTTGAAACTTGAAGAAGCCTGGCACACCTTTATTCCACGGGAAGAGTGGGACGAACGGCTCAATGGCGACATGACCGGCGTTGATCTTGGCGCCGCGCCGGGTGGCTGGACCTATCAATTGGTCAAGCGAGGTATGTTGGTGACCGCCATTGACAACGGGCCCATGGCGCAAAGCTTGATGGATACCGGCCTAGTTCAGCATTTGATGGCTGATGGCTTTACCTACAAGCCACGTCAGCCGGTGGACTGGATGGTCTGCGATATTGTTGAAAAGCCCGCACGTAACGCAGCCTTGCTGGAAACCTGGATCGGAGAAGGTCTGTGCCGCGAGGCGGTGGTCAATCTCAAACTGCCCATGAAGCAGCGTTATGCCGAAGTGCGCAAGCTGCTAGACAGAATGGAAGCCGGTTTTGCCGAACGGCGCATAAAGGTGTCGATTGCCTGCAAGCAGCTCTATCACGACCGTGAAGAGGTAACCTGCCACCTGCGCCGACTGGGTAAATAGTCCGTAGAAGGTGACCTTTGGATCAGCTTTGCGCGACAATAGCGCCATTAATTGGAGTGTTTAGATGTCCGACCCTAAAACCCTCACGCCTGACGCGGTGCTTGATGCCAGTGGATTGAATTGCCCTGAACCAGTGATGATGCTGCACAACAAGGTGCGCGACTTACAGGCGGGTAGCTTGCTCAAAGTGATAGCGACGGACCCCTCAACCCGTCGCGATGTGCCCAAGTTCTGTGTATTCCTGGGGCATGATTTGCTCGATCAAGCCGAAGAGGCGGGCGCTTATCTGTACTGGATACGCACCAAGCTCGATTGATACCCCAGCGCAATGGGTGCCAGGTCAAAATGATTGCGCAGGCCCAGCAGGTTGAAGTCCTGCCTGGGCCTTGTTTTATGCTGCCAACCCAATCCAATTGCGATCACTAACCAGATTTGAATTTGCAATACCCTCATACCCGAGGGGGTACTGGTGTGGGCGGGTGAAAATTACTACATATCTTTCGGATGGTTGCTGGCGATTATTATACGGTGGTGATGGGTCTGAGCATCGCGCTGTGTTTTATTGAGCGCCGCAGGCAGGGCGTCTGTGCGCACGTTGAGCGTGCGCCAGTTTAATAATCTGCACTTTTTGCGGGTAAGCGCTGATAGGGAGTAACAGAGTCGTGATTAACAGGATTGATCAAAACAACCGAATGAGCCAGGCCTCGCAGAACGGGAATCTTATTGTTTTGTCCGGGCAGGTCAGTTCAGGGAAAAACATTACCGAGCAAGCGCAAGGCGTGTTCGAGACCATCGATCTGCTGTTACACAAGGCTGGTGCAGATAAGTCGAATATCCTCTATGCCAATATTTTCCTAACGGATATGGGCGACTATGAGGCGTTCAATCAGGTTTGGGATAACTGGGTTGCCAGCGACAAAGGGCAGGCGCCGTCGCGTGCTGCCATTCAAGTGGTGCGCCTTGCCAACCCTGATTGGGTGGTTGAAGTGCAGGTGTTTGCCAGCATTTGATCCAACGGCTTTCCATATTGGGGAAAGCGCACATTATCAATCTGTATTGGAGATATTTAGTTATGGACGACAACAAGTTTCCGAAGCCTACCGTCAAACTCAATGACGATGAAATATCAACAGAGCTTGCATCCATCAACATGCAGGATATTGTCGTTCCCGGCTATGGCGCACCGCTTCTGGAACGCCGCATGCGCTGTCGGCTACTCGAGTGCCACCCGGGCGGTACCATCGTTCTTCACTCCCATGAAAACCGTCCAGCGCTTCTTTATGTGCTTGAAGGTTCAGGCGAAGAGCACTCCAACAAGTCCAAGGATACGGTCATCTGGAAGGCGGGTGATTGTTTCGCGGAATATAATGATACCGAGCATTGGATCAAGAATCTTTCAGTCAATGCGCCGCTCAAGGTGCTGACCTTTGATCTTTATGATGACGGTGCTCATGGTGCCAGCCACCCTGATTACAAACCTTGCAAGAACGGTTGCTGATCGGAGCAGTCTGGTTGCTGTTGTCAGCTTAGGACTGAGGCCGGCAACCGCAATAGGCACCGACCTTGGGCGTCTCGCCATATTGACGAGGCGCCCTGTCAAACCTGCAATGCCCATGCAGGACTTCATGGCTTTATCAATGCCTACTGGTGATCTGGCTCAGGTTGGGCGGCAGTTATGCAGCCTGTTTTGATAAACGAATATGCTTGCGTGCACTGCGGCTCAGGCGTATGGCCAGCATCACGGCCGCGCAGGTTAAGCCCACCACCAGACCTTGCCATAGGCCTTCAGGCCCGGAAGGTTCACCCAGCCAGTTGGACAAGCCCAATGCGTAGCCAACCGGCAGGCCTATGCCCCAATAGGCAAACAGCGTCAGCAGCATGGTCACGCGGGTATCCTGATAACCTCGAAGAGCGCCAGCGGCGGTCACCTGAATGGCATCCGATAGTTGGAACAGCGCGGCGTAGATAATCAGCATGGATGCCAGGGCAATCACTGTCGGGTCCGGGGTGTATATACTGACGATCTGTTCGCGCAGCAACAGGATCAAGGTGGCCGAGCAGCAGGCATAGGCCAGTGCTGTGGCCATGCTGACACCGGCTGCGAAGCGCGCGCCACGTGGGTCATGGCGCCCCAATGCCTGGCCGACGCGAACGGTAGCGGCCATGCCAAGCGAATAAGGAATCATAAATACCAGCGAGCTGAAGTTCAGGGCAATCTGGTGACCTGCGACGACCGTGGCACCAAGCCCGCCGATCAACAGGGCAATCACTGCAAAAATACTCGATTCGGCGAAGACGGCGATGCCTATTGGCAGGCCGATGGACAGCAGGCGCTTGATGACCAACCACTGCGGCCAGTCAAAACGTGCGAATAACTTGCTGGCTTTGTAGGCAGGGGCCCACTTTACCCATACCAGCATGCACGCAAACATAAAGGTCATGACCAAACCGGTCGCCCAGCCACAACCAACGCCCCCCATGGCCGGCAACCCAAGCTTGCCGTAGATGAAAATATAATTGAGCGGGATATTGAGCATCAGCCCGAAGATGCCAATCACCATGCTTGGTCGGGTATGCCCCAGGCCATCACTGAAACAGCGCAGTACATGGTAGAGCGCAACAGCGGGGAAACCACAGGCCACAGCGCGCAAGTAGCCCATTGATGGCTCGATCAGGTCGGGCTCAACATTCATGCTGTGCAGCACGACTTCGGCATTCCAGAGCAAGGCCGCGGCGCCACCGCCGACAACGATCGCCAGCCACAGAGCCTGGCGTACCAGTGGGCCAATGCTGGATTCATCACCGGCACCATAACGCTGGGCGACTTTGGGGGTGGTCGCAAGCAAAATACCTGTCATCAGCAGGAAAACCGGTACCCAGATCGAGTTGCCCAGTGCCACGGCAGCAAGGTCATGGGGGCCTACGCGTCCGGCCATCAGGGTATCGACGAAGCCCATGGCGGTGTGGGCCAACTGGGCGATGATGATAGGTGTGGCGAGCACCAGCAGGCTGCGAAGTTCACGGCTTACGCGTTGTGACCTTGTTTCAGCAGCTGAGGTGGCGGTCATGGTTGATGCTCTCGTAAAACCGCGCAGTATACGCCTTGACCATTTAGTCAGGAAAGGCTGTAGCCACCTGTTTTTCAGGCATTGGCCGGGTTAATAGCGCAGGGCGTTGTAACAAATGATTTGCCAGACCTTGGCGGATGAATATCGACCCCTTGCTGTTAGAATGCAGGCTTGTCCCGTGGAGCCACGCCATGCGAATTGTTGCAGATGAAAATATCCCGCTGCTTGATGAGTTTTTTGCCGGTTTTGGGCCTATAATGCGCCTGCCAGGCCGTTCGATCGACGCCGCTGCGGTGGCCAATGCCGATGTACTGCTGGTGCGCTCGGTTACCAAGGTTGACCAGCAATTGTTGCAAGGCAGTCCGGTATCCTTCGTTGGTACCTGCACCATTGGCACCGACCATCTCGATCTCGAGTATTTCCAGCAAGCCAATATTGCCTGGTCCAGCGCCCCGGGTTGCAACGCTCGTGGTGTTGTCGACTACGTACTTTCGAGCTTGCTGGTGCTTGCTGAAGACCAGGGGGTTGACCTGTCAAGGCGCACCTACGGCATCGTCGGTGCGGGGCAGGTTGGCGGTCGCCTGCAAGCGGTGCTGCAAGGGCTGGGCTGGACGGTTCTGGTCTGTGATCCGCCGCGACAGTCCATCGAAGGCGGAGATTTTGTCAGCCTGCAGCAAATCATCAGTGACTGTGACGTGATCAGCTTGCATACGCCACTGGATAAAGCTGGCGAGCATCCGACCCATCATTTGTTCGATGCCGAGAATCTCGGTCGGTTAAGGCCCGGTACCTGGCTTATCAATGCCAGTCGCGGCCCGGTGATCGATAATGCAGCATTGCGAGAACTGCTGGTGCAACGTGATGACCTGCGCGCGGTGCTGGATGTCTGGGAAGCGGAGCCAAGTGTCGAGGTCGAACTGGCAGCATTGTGCCGGATTGCGACGCCGCATATTGCAGGCTATAGCCTCGACGGCAAGTTACGTGGTACTGCGCAGATCTACAGTGCATTGTGCTCGTTTCTGGGACAGCCCGAGCAACACCGACTTGAAGATCTGACACCGCCGGCGTGGTTGGCGCAGATGCATTTCGATGCCTCGGTGGAACGCGACTGGTTGATTGGCAGTCTTTGCCGTGCGGTTTACGACCCACGCCGTGATGATGCGGATTTTCGCAGGAGCTTGTTCGCCGATAGCGCACAACAGCGCGCGGCATTCGATGCGCTGCGCAAGCACTACCCGATGCGCCGCGAAATTACCGGGCTCGAGGTCAGTTTCGCAGGCCCGCCTTCGGCAGAGCTTGTGCAGGCGCTAAAGGCGCTGGGTGTGGTAACGCGCCAGGCGGGCTAGCGCGTTTGCTGTGCGGGGCTCAGTCTTTGCCTTGGTTGGCTGCGCGGCTTTTTTCGAGCTCTTCGCAGGCATCCTGAATCATGTGCTCGGTTATCTCGACTTCACGCCCTTGCTCGTCGATGATCGCCCCGCCAACAGGTTTGTCAGGGTTAACCGAGCTGTTGCTGCTTTGCTTGGGCGGATTTGAGTTGCTCATGGTCGGTCTCCTCAGCGCAACGTCTGGTTGAAACTGCAACTCCTGCATGGCCATTTGACGGCACTGCATGCAGTCAGGCTTTCACGTAGGATTACTCTGCCAAAAAAGCCCGGTACTTGGAAAGCCGGGAAGCAACAATATTGGCTAAATTGTCGGATTATTTTGGAGTTCTTGTATGTCGCGCTTTCACATCGGGTTAATCATCAACCCGCTCGCCGGACTTGGCGGCCCAGCAGGTCTCAAAGGCAGTGATGGCGTTGCAGAGCAGGCATTGGCGCTGGGCAGCGAGCCAAAGGCTGCATTGCGTACACGTACCGCTCTGGATTGTTTGGCCGAGCTTAAGGACCGGGTTGAATTTGTTACCTTTCCGGGCAGCATGGGCGCCGATTTGCTGGGTGACATGGGCTTCGCTCATCGTGTGATCGGCGCTATAGCGCAGCAGACGACGGCCGCTGATACACGCAATGCCGTGGAACTGTTGCAGGACGCTGGCGTGGCCTTGATCTTGTTTGCTGGCGGTGACGGAACTGCGCGTGATATCTGCGCTGCCGTGCGCGAAGGCCAGCCAGTGCTGGGGATCCCGGCCGGAGTGAAGATCCAGTCCGGGGTCTATGCCATCAGTCCCCGTGCGGCGGGTGAGTTAACCGCACGATTGATAACCGGAGGGCTGGTGCGCCTGGCCAGTGGCGAGGTGCGTGACATCGATGAGTCCGCATTGCGTGAAGGACGTGTCACTGCGCGCTGGTACGGCGAGTTGAGCGTTCCGGAAGAGGGCGGTTATGTGCAGCAGGTCAAGCAGGGTGGTGTTGAGTCTGAAGAGCTGGTGCTTGGCGATCTGGCAGATTGGCTGCAGGACAGTTGGGAAGACGATGTGCGTTATGTATTTGGGCCTGGCTCGACCCTGCATGGACTGGCGCGAAACCTGGGTTTGGAGACCACGCTGCTGGGCGTGGACGTGATCGAAAATGGCCAGTTGCTGGCCAGCGATGTCACCGAGGCGCAGTTGTACGCGCTGGTGGCTGATCATCCGGCGCGCCTATTGGTGACTGCTATTGGCGGCCAGGGCCATATTATTGGCCGTGGCAACCAGCAGATCAGTCCAAGGGTGCTTCGTGCCATCGGCCTTGAGCACCTGCGAGTGGTTGCAACCAAACGCAAGCTCGGCACACTGCAAGGTCGTCCGTTGCTGGTGGACAGCGGCGACATCGCGCTGGATGATGCCTTTCCCGATGCCGTGCGGGTGTGGGCCGGTTACAAGGAAGAGTTGCTTTATCCCCTGAGTCGATAGGAGGTCGTGATGCGGGTTGTGAGTCTGTTGCTGATCTGGCTGCTCGCCTTTGCTGCCCAGGCCGTCGAGGCGGACAAACTGGTGCTGGCCGCACGTCAGCAGGTGGGTGTGACCCTTGGCTATGACCCGGCCTACCGGCGCCTGGCCTATCCTAATGGTGATGTGCCTATCAGTACCGGCGTATGTACCGATGTGCTGATTCGTGCGCTGCGCCAGCAAGGGCTGGATCTGCAGCAGGCAGTGCATCAGGACATGCGCGCCCACTTTGGCCAGTACCCGAAGAGCTGGGGGTTGACTCGCCCCGACAGTAATATCGACCACCGTCGTGTACCCAACCTGATGACCTGGTTCAAGCGCCAGGGTTGGGCGCTGGCGCTTGATCAAGATGCCGAGCACTATAGTCCCGGCGATATCGTCACCTGGGACCTGGGTGGCGGCCTGACCCATATCGGTATTATCAGCGACCGCACGGCGAGCAGTGGTGTGCCCCTGGTGCTGCATAACATTGGTCGCGGTACCCAGGAAGAAGACATCCTGTTCAACTTCAGAATTACTGGCCATTACCGCATCCCCGAGGCCTGAGGGCTGCGCAGAGGAGATGTATATGCAGCCCCCTTTCATCCAGGCTGACGAGCGCGTGGTGCTGTTTGATGGTGTGTGCAAGCTGTGTAACGGCTGGGCGAAATTCTTGATTCGCCACGATATTGAGCAACGCTTTCGCCTGGCTTCGGTTCAGTCGAAGGAAGGCCAGGCATTGTTGGAGTGGGGCGGTTTGCCCCTTGATCATTTCGACAGCATGGCATTGATCGAGAATGGCCAGATGCTGCTGCGTTCGGATGCAGTGCTGCGCATTTTCGCCCAGTTGCCCGGTCCCTGGCGGTATTTAAAGTGGTTGCGGCTGATTCCGCGGCCTGTGCGTGACTGGTGCTACAACCGTATTGCCCTGAACCGCTATCGGCTCTTTGGCCGTTATGATTAGTGTCTGCTGCCAAGCGCCGACCACGCCCGGCGTTTCTTGCATGGGTGATCCTCGTTTACTGCAGATCGCCTGGCTAGCGCGTATTGCCCTGGCGCTGTTGTTTATCTGGCACGGCTTGGTGCCGAAGATCCTCTGGCTAAGCCCGGATGAACTGGCGATGATCCAGGCCCATGGCTTGCCAGCCCCCGAATGGATAGCCCGTATCGCCGGCTTGGTAGAAATCACCCTGGGTCTGTTGTTGCTGTGGCGGCGCCAACGCTGGCCATTGCTGCTGGCGGGGGCGCTGCTGATTGGTTTGCTGCTTGATGTGGCACTGTTTAGCCCCCATCTACTGATACAGGCGTTTAATCCAGTGTCGACCAATCTCGCTGCCTTGGCCTTGTGCTGGGTGGCCTGGCGGGCGCAGACGCCGTAATCGCTTTCCCCTTAACCGGCGTCATCGCGCCAGCGAGCCTTCATGCTTTCGATCCTGTCGTTACATCAGAGAAATGCGCTGCGTATGGCCTGGCGCTTTATCTCGCCTTATCGTGCTCGTGTATTCGGGGCCCTGCTGGCGTTGATCTTTACCGCGGCAATCACACTTTCCATGGGGCAGGGCATCAAGCTGCTGGTCGATCAGGGATTGGCCACCCAGTCACGCGAAGCATTGGAGCATTCGATTGGCTTGTTCTTCGTCTTGGTGCTGGCGCTGGCTTTGGGAACCTACACGCGTTTCTACCTGGTTTCCTGGCTGGGTGAGCGGGTGGTTGCCGATATTCGCAAGCGCGTGTTCGATCACCTGATTACCTTGCATCCCGGGTTCTATGAAAGTAACCGCAGCTCAGAGATTCAATCGCGCCTGACCGCTGACACGACCTTGCTGCAATCGGTCATTGGCTCGTCCCTGTCCATGGCGCTGCGTAACCTGATCATCATGATCGGCGGCGTGGTTTTGCTGATTATCACGAATCCAAAGCTCAGCGGTATCGTCCTGGTTGCGTTGCCGCTGGTGGTTGCGCCCATTCTTGTCTTTGGTCGTCGCGTGCGCGCACTGTCGCGCCAGAGCCAGGACCGGGTGGCCGATGTCGGCAGCTACGTGGCCGAGGTGCTCGGCCAGATCAAAACAGTTCAGGCCTATAACCACCAGCACGAAGATATCCGCCGTTTTGCGCTTTCCGCCGAGGCTGCATTCGACACGGCGCGCGAGCGAATTGCCCAGCGTGCATGGTTGATTACGGTGGTGATCGTCCTGGTGCTGGGCGCTGTCGGAGTGATGCTCTGGGTTGGCGGCATGGATGTGATTGCCGGGCGTATAAGCGGCGGTGAGCTGGCCGCCTTTGTGTTTTACAGCCTGATCGTCGGCTCGTCGTTTGGCACGCTCAGCGAGGTGATCGGAGGGCTGCAACGGGCGGCAGGCGCAGCCGAACGGATTGCCGAGCTGCTGCAGGCGCGCAATGAAATCCTGGCTCCGACGGTAAATAAGCTGAGCCTGGCGCAGCCGGTTCAAGGGCGCATAGAGTTGCAGAAGTTAAGTTTTGCCTATCCGTCGCGGCTCGACACTTTTGCCATCGACAGCATGGATTTGCTGGTCGAGCCGGGGCAAACCGTCGCCTTGGTCGGGCCTTCAGGTGCGGGCAAGTCAACGATTTTTGATTTGCTGCTGCGCTTTTTCGATCCGCAACATGGGCGCATCCTGATTGATGGCCAGCCGATTGATCAGCTCGATCCGAGTGAGTTGAGGCAGAGCTTTGCGCTGGTTTCGCAAAATCCTGCACTGTTCTTTGGCACTGTCGAAGACAATATTCGCTACGGCAAAAGGGCTGCAAGCCACGCCGAGGTCGAGGCTGCTGCACGCGCAGCGCACGCCCATGAGTTCATCATGAAGCTGCCGGACGGCTATCAAACTCATCTAGGGGATGGAGGCATGGGCTTGTCCGGTGGTCAGCGCCAACGCTTGGCGATTGCCCGGGCCCTGTTGCTTGATGCGCCGATATTGCTGCTGGACGAAGCCACCAGCGCGCTGGATGCTGAAAGTGAACACCTGATCCAGCAAGCCTTGCCGCGATTGATGCAGGGGCGTACCACGCTGGTGATTGCGCATCGCCTGGCAACTGTTAAAAGTGCTGAGCGAATCGCGGTGATCGAGTCGGGCAGGCTGGTGGCTATCGGCGCGCACCAGCAGTTGATCAACAGCAGCCCGCTGTATGCGCGTCTGGCCGAGCTGCAGTTTTCAAATCCGCAGTCAGGCCTGAGCGAGGCTTAGCCTTGCAGATCAACAGGCTTTACCTGGGGCCTGATGGTGGCCGCCGCGCCTGCGGACGCAAGGATGATAAAGCTGATGGCCAGCCATTGGTTGAAGTGCAGTTGCTCGCTGAGAAACAGCAGGCCAGTGAGGGCCGCTACCGCGGGTTCAAGGCTCATCAGGATACTGAAGGTGCGTGAAGGCAGGCGTGTCAGGGCAATCATTTCGAGGCTGTAGGGCAGTGCTGATGAAAGTACCGCTACCGCCAACGCAATAGGTAGCAGGTCGAGGTTGTAAAGGGCGGAACCGACCTGCCACATGCCAATGGGGATGACCAATGCGGCGGCGACCAGTGTGCCCAGGCAGGCGGTATGCTTGCCATGCTGGGCACCGGCTTTCTGGCCGAAAATGATGTACATCGCCCAGCACAGCCCGGCGCCGAGCGCATACGCCATGCCCAGGGGATCAAGCGCTTGCTCGGAATGGTTGCTCGGTAGCAGTAGCCACAAGCCGGTGACCGCCATCGCCACCCAGACAAAGTCTAGCAATCTCCGAGATGACAGCAGGGCGAGGGCCAGGGGGCCAGTGAATTCGAGGGAAACGGCAATCCCAAGCGGGATGGTCTTAAGCGACATATAGAACAACAGGTTCATGCCGCCCAACGCCAGCCCATACGCCAGCAGCGCCTTGCAGGAAGCCAGGCTCAAGCGTGCCTGCCAGGGGCGCATGATGATTGCCAGAATGATTGCGCCAAAGCCCAGGCGCAAAGCGGTTGTGCCTTCGGCGCCAATCAGCGGGAAGAGGCTTTTTGCAAGCGATGCTCCGCTCTGGATAGACACCATGGCCACCAGGAGCAGGGCGATTGGCAGCACGATGGCGGTAGCGGGTATGGCGCGGGGCATTGTCGATTCCAGATCAAATACAGGTGCAATAAAAAACCGGCCCGCAGGCCGGTTATTCAGCCATCAAGCAATTAGCGGTATTCGCAGAGATAAGCCGTTTCAACCGCGACCTTGAGCTTGAATTTGCTATTGGCCGGCACTGTGAAGGTGCTGCCCGACTCGAATGTTTCCCAGCTCTCCGAACCGGGTAATTGAACAGTCAGTGCGCCTGCCACAACATGCATGACTTCGAGCTGGCTAGTGCCAAATTCGTAGTCGCCAGCAGCCATTACGCCGATAGTGGCAGGCCCTGCAGCCATATCGAAAGCAATAGATTTGACGGTGCCGTCGAAGTACTCATTCACTTTGAACATATGCACATCCTCGCAAGGGCTGAAAAAGGGTCGCCAGTATGCCGAAGCCTGATCGGGTCGTCATCAGCTTTGAATAGGTAAAACCATTGGCAGTAATCGAGCGGTGTTGCGCGCGTCGCTAAGAGCGCGGTGCTGTTGCCCGCTGAAATTGATTCCAGAGAGTTGCAGTGCGGTGTGCAGGCCCACCGGTTGCTGTAGTTTGCGCGCCTGGGCGAAGGTTTTTTTTAGATTCAGGTGGCTGAGCGTGCTCAGGTGACTGCTGAGCTGTTGCAGGCGCCAGTCTTGCTCAAGCTGGCGGCGGTCATATTCGCCCCAGCTTGCCCAGCCGATCAGGCGCGGGTGGTGCTGGCTGAGCCAGCGCTCAAAGTGAGGCCAGATTTCAGACAATGGCCCTGCGCTGTCGACATCGGTTTGGCTGATATGGGTCAGGTCGCGGCAAAACCTGGTCAGGTGAGGGCGCCTGAGAGGCCTGACAAAACGCTGGAAATGGTCGATCTCATGGCCTTGGGCATTCACCATGCTGGCGCCGATTTCGATGATCTCCATCTCTTCGATCGGCCAGCCGCCTTCCTCGGTCGTAGCTTCCAGGTCAATCACTAACCAATGTCCCATAGGCTCTCCATGAGCATGCGAGCCTGTACTCGCGCTGTCGGCAAACTTACTATTAGGTTTTAGGACAATGGCGGCAGTATGCAAGTGCCCGACAAGTGTGGCAAAAGCCATGTTAGGCTGCTGATAAATCAACCTGGAGGTTTCAAATGGCCAACGTAGCCTTTATTGGATTAGGTGTAATGGGGTATCCCATGGCAGGGCATTTGGCGCGCGATGGCCATCAAGTCTGCGTCTACAATCGCTCCGCGGCCAAGGCCGAGCAGTGGGTCGAAGAGTATGCAGGCGAGTGCGCTGCGACACCCCGTGAAGCTGCACAAGGCGCGGACCTGGTAATGGTTTGCGTGGGTAACGACGATGATTTGCGCAGTGTCGTGCTCGGTGAAGACGGTGCGTTGGCGGGCATGCAGTCCGGAAGCGTATTGGTTGACCACACAACCGCCTCGGCGACTGTCGCCCGTGAGCTGGCAGAAATCGCCAGGGGGCGCTCCATAGGCTTTCTTGATGCCCCGGTTTCAGGTGGTCAGGCAGGTGCGCAAAATGGCGTGCTAACGGTCATGGTCGGTGGCGAGCAGGCCGATTTCGATAGAGCGCAGCCTGTTATCGATGCCTATGCCAAGATGGTTCGGCTCATGGGGCCGGCTGGTAGCGGCCAACTGACCAAGATGGTCAACCAGATATGTATCGCCGGTGTTGTTCAGGGTTTGTCCGAGGCTCTGCATTTTGCGCAGTGCGCCGGGCTCGATGGTATTGGCGCCATGGAGGTGATCAGCAAGGGCGCAGCGCAATCCTGGCAGCTTGAGAATCGCCATAAAGCCATGCTCGATGGTGAGTTCGAATTCGGCTTCGCCGTCGACTGGATGCGCAAGGACTTGTCCATCCTGCTGGCCGAGGCTCGCAGCAATGGCGCGCAATTGCCTGTCACTGCGCTGGTTGATCAGTTCTATGCCGATGTCCAGGCGGCCGGTGGAGGGCGCTGGGATACATCGAGCCTGATTTCACGACTTAAGCCGGCAAAGAACTCCTGAGTCTGTTTGCTGCCTAAGCATTGGGCGTTGCGGTCGGACGCCCGATTTTGGAATCTCTTTACAGCTACTGCGTTCGACTTTCGGGCCAGTCGACGGCCTTTGAGTGGGACCTTAACTCGCAATGCTGCTCATTTCGCCTGCGGCCAGGTAAAATCGGCGACCTGTCGTGATTATGCTTTTAATAGAGGGTTTTCGGGTCATGAAATGCCGTGCTGGCTGTGGCGCTTGCTGCATCTCTCCTTCGATCAGCTCACCCATTCCGGGAATGCCCAACGGCAAACCTGCAGGTGTGCGTTGCGTTCAGTTGGATGAGGCCAATTTCTGCATGATCTTCGGTCAGCCCGAGCGTCCCGCAGTCTGTTCTGCATTCAATGCGGATATAGAGGTATGTGGCGACACTCGGGAAGACGCAATACGTTTGCTCGCCTGGCTTGAAGGCTCTACCGCTGTGGCGTGTTAATCAATTACCAGCAGGCAAACGCCTGGGAGAAATAATGGCTCTGTTTACACGGTTGTTAGTGGCTGGCGTTACAGTCCTGGCTGTAAGTACCGCCCATGGGCAGGACTGGAACCTGGTGAAGGATGAAGCCGGGATCAAGGTTTATCTGAGTGATGTGAAGGGCTCGGAATACAAGGCCTATCGCGGTGTGACGACAGTCAAGGCCGATTTACCGACACTACTCAAGCTGCAAAATGATGTAGCCGGTTCCTGTGCATGGATTCATGAGTGCAAGATGCAAAAAATGCTCAAGCACGAAGGTGATAAAACCTGGACCTATGCTCAATTCAACACACCATGGCCGGTAACTCCGCGTGACTCGGTCATGGAAGTCACCACCAGGCAGGATGCCAATGGCGGCGCGACCCGGGTGATGCACGGGGTGCCTGATTACCTGCCGCCAGAAAAAGGCTTTGTCAGGGTCAGCGAGCTGGAAGGTCGCTGGGTCTTTACGCCGAAAAAGGCTGGCGAAGTCGAAGTGGTGTATGAGGTGCATACCGAGCCAGGCGGTAGCGTGCCATCGTGGCTGGCCAACAAGTTCGTGGTCGATGCGCCGTTCAATACCCTGAAAAACTACCGCGAACTGGCCGAGAAGAAATAACCCGGCGGTGTTCTCCCGTTGCCCACAAAAAAGGCTGCCAGTTGGCAGCCTTTTTTACGCGATTAAACAGGCCTGGTTGGCTTATCTATTGATATCGCGCTGCTCCTTACCGGTGTACAGCTGGCGTGGACGGCCAATCTTGTACGGGCTTTCGAGCATTTCTTTCCAGTGCGAGATCCAGCCAACAGTGCGTGCCAGTGCGAAAATCACTGTAAACATGCTGGTTGGGATACCGATTGCCTTGAGGATGATGCCCGAGTAGAAGTCTACGTTCGGGTAGAGCGAGCGCTCGATAAAGTATGGATCGGTCAGTGCAATCTCTTCGAGACGCATTGCCAGTTCCAGTTGTGGGTCATTGGTAATGCCCAGCTCCTTTAGAACTTCATCGCAGGTCTGCTTCATCACGGTGGCGCGCGGGTCGCGGTTCTTGTAGACGCGGTGCCCGAAGCCCATGAGCTTGAACGGATCGTTCTTGTCCTTGGCCTTGGCGATGAAGGCATCGATGTTCGAAACATCACCGATCTCATCAAGCATGCTCAGTACGGCTTCGTTGGCGCCGCCGTGAGCAGGCCCCCAAAGTGCAGCGATACCGGCCGCGATACAGGCAAAGGGGTTGGCGCCGGAGGAGCCAGCCAGGCGAACGGTTGAAGTCGATGCGTTCTGTTCGTGGTCGGCGTGGAGGATAAAGATCTTATCCATGGCCTTGGCCAGAACCGGGCTGATCGGCTTAATTTCGCACGGGGTGTTGAACATCATGTGCAGGAAGTTTTCAGCGTAATTGAGGTCATTACGCGGGTACATCATGGGTTGGCCCATGGAGTACTTGTAGGTCATCGCTGCAAGGGTCGGCATCTTGGAAATCAGGCGCATGGCCGAGACTTCACGGTGATGCGGGTTCTTGATGTCCAGGGAGTCGTGATAGAAGGCGGAGAGGGCGCCAACCACGCCACACATGATGGCCATCGGGTGTGCATCGCGACGGAAGCCGTTGAAGAAGGTCTTCAACTGCTCGTGAACCATGGTGTGGTTCTTGATGGTGGTTACAAATTGAGCTTTTTGCGCTTCGTCAGGCAGTTCGCCATTGAGCAGCAGGTAGCAGGTTTCCAGGTAGTCAGCTTTCTCGGCGAGCTGTTCGATCGGATAACCGCGGTGAAGCAGAATGCCTTGTTCACCATCGATGTAGGTGATTTGCGACTCGCAAGACGCGGTGGACATAAAGCCCGGATCAAAAGTGAAGCGGCCCGTGGCTGTTAAGCCTCTTACATCTATTACATCGGGACCAACGGTGCCGGTTAAAATAGGCAGCTCGACGGGGGCAGCGCCCTCGATGACCAACTGCGCTTTTTTGTCAGCCATGTGTGGCCTCCTAGTTATGCTTGATATCATCAGACAGCCCCCCACGCAGGGCCCGCACCACTATAGTGGGATAAATTCTAAAGTCAATTTGCTAAAACACTATGGGGTAGAGCCTGTTGGCTGCTGATTATTAAGGATAAGTTGCGCTTTTACGTGATTTAAATAATCCGCGCAATCTGCACGAAGGATAGGCTGGTCCGTTGTCATTAGTAACCTAACTGTCTATACTCTGCGGCCAACCACTAAGGGCTTTTAACCCTGTATCTGGTGGTTTTCACTCCTTGGGTGATGGGTACCTGACCAGTGCACCTCCCGACAACTTTGCCCTGCAACTTCGGGGCTCTCAGTGTGATAAAAAAAGCCGTGAATAGCCAACGACCTGTAAACCTAGACCTTAGGACTATCAAGCTCCCAATCACCGCTTACACGTCCATTCTTCACCGTATCTCCGGTGTCATCCTCTTTGTCGGCATTGCCGTGTTGCTCTATGCGCTCGACAAGTCGCTTGCCTCAGAGGAAGGCTTTGCCGAGGTGAAAGAATGCCTGACTAGCCCTTTGGCTAAGTTCGTGATTTGGGCATTGTTGTCCGCCTTGCTGTACCACCTGGTGGCTGGCGTACGCCACATCATCATGGACATGGGCATCGGTGAATCGCTCGAGGGCGGTGCATTGGGCTCGAAAATCGTACTCGCTGTCGCAGCGGTCATGATTCTGCTGCTGGGGGTATGGATATGGTAACTAATGTCACTAACTTGTCGCGTTCGGGTCTGTATGACTGGATGGCACAACGCGTTTCAGCAGTCGTGCTCGCGGCTTATGTACTGTTTTTGCTGGGTTATGTGATCGCCCATCCTGGCATGGGTTATGCCGACTGGCATGGTCTGTTCTCCAATCAAGCAATGCGCATCTTCAGCTTGCTGACTTTAGTCTCGCTTAGCGTTCATGCCTGGGTTGGTATGTGGACAATCTCCACTGACTACCTGACCAGCATGGCTGTCGGTAAGTGGGCTACGGCCGTGCGTTTTCTGTTCCAGGCTGCGTGTGGCATTGCCATGTTCGCGTTTTTCGTCTGGGGCGTGCAGATTCTTTGGGGTATCTGATCCATGACTAGCATTCGTACACTTTCCTATGACGCCATCATCATTGGTGGCGGCGGTGCAGGCATGCGTGCCGCACTGCAACTGGCTCAAGGCGGTCACAAAACCGCAGTAGTCACCAAGGTTTTCCCAACCCGTTCGCACACTGTATCGGCCCAGGGCGGTATTACCTGTGCGATCGCCTCGGCTGACCCGAACGATGATTGGCGCTGGCACATGTACGATACCGTCAAGGGTTCCGACTATATCGGTGACCAGGACGCTATCGAATACATGTGTTCTGTAGGTCCGGAAGCTGTGTTCGAGCTCGAGCACATGGGGCTGCCATTCTCCCGTACTGAAACCGGCCGCATCTATCAGCGTCCATTCGGTGGTCAGTCGAAAGATTTTGGTAAGGGCGGCCAGGCTGCTCGTACTTGCGCAGCTGCCGACCGTACAGGCCACGCGCTGTTGCACACCCTTTATCAGGGTAACCTCAAGGCTGGTACCTCGTTCCTCAACGAGTGGTACGCGGTAGACCTGGTCAAGAACCAGGACGGCGTCATTGTCGGTGTAATCGCAATCTGCCTTGAAAACGGCGAAACCGTTTATATCCGTGCCAAGGCCGTGGTTCTGGCAACTGGTGGCGCTGGTCGTATCTATTCGTCCACCACCAACGCCCTGATCAACACCGGCGACGGCATTGGCATGGCGCTGCGTGCGGGTGTTCCGGTTCAGGACATCGAAATGTGGCAGTTCCACCCGACCGGTATTGCCGGCGCTGGTGTACTGGTAACCGAAGGTTGCCGGGGTGAGGGTGGTTACCTGATCAACAAGCACGGCGAGCGTTTCATGGAGCGTTATGCGCCAAACGCCAAAGACCTTGCTGGTCGCGACGTTGTTGCACGTTCGATGGTTAAAGAGATCATTGCCGGTAACGGTTGTGGTCCTGATGGCGACCACGTAATGCTGAAGATGGATCACCTGGGCGAAGAAGTCCTGCTGAGCCGTCTGCCAGGCATCGTTGAGCTGTCCAAGACCTTCGCTCACGTTGACCCTGCTGTAACCCCGATCCCGGTTGTTCCTACCTGCCACTATATGATGGGCGGCGTTGCCACCAACATTCATGGCCAGGCGATCACTCAGGATGCCAACGGCAACGACAAGATCATCGAAGGTCTGTTTGCCGTGGGTGAAGTGGCGTGTGTATCGGTGCACGGCGCTAACCGCCTGGGCGGCAACTCGCTGCTTGACCTGGTGGTATTCGGCCGTGCTGCTGGCCTGCACCTCGAAAAATCGCTTAAAGAAGGTGTTGAGCATCGCAATGCCAGCGCAACTGACATTGAACAGTCGCTGGGTCGCTTGGCGGGCGTTAACGAACGTACCACTGGCGAAGATGTAGCCCCGTTGCGTAAAGAGCTGCAAAGCTGCATGCAGAACTACTTCGGTGTATTCCGTACTGGCGAATACATGCAGAAGGGCATTACCCAATTGGCCGACCTGCGTGAGCGGATCGCGAACGTCAAGATCGCTGACAAGAGTCAGGCTTTCAATACTGCCCGTATCGAAGCCCTGGAACTGCAAAACCTTCTTGAAGTTGCTGAAGCGACCGCTGTTGCTGCCGAGACACGTAAAGAGTCTCGCGGTGCCCATGCTCGTGAAGACTTCGAAGATCGTGATGACGAAAACTGGCTGTGCCATTCCCTGTACTTCCCAGGTGAAAAGCGCGTAGCCAAGCGTGCCGTCAACTTCTCGCCGAAGACAGTTCCGACCTTTGAACCTAAGATCCGGACTTACTAAGGGTGGCTGATATGTTGCAAGTAAGTGTTTATCGCTATAACCCTGAGAGCGACTCCGCGCCGTTCATGCAGGACTTCCAGATCGATACAGGCGGCAAGGACATCATGGTTCTTGACGTTCTGGCGCTGGTGAAAGAACAGGACGAAGGCTTCTCCTATCGTCGTTCTTGCCGTGAGGGCGTGTGTGGCTCCGATGGCATGAACATCAATGGCAAGAATGGTCTGGCTTGCATCACGCCGCTGTCGGCTGTGGTGAAAAACAACAAGCTGGTGATTCGTCCTCTGCCAGGTTTGCCAGTCATTCGTGACCTGGTTGTCGATATGAGCATCTTCTATAAGCAGTACGAGAAGGTTCAGCCGTTTTTGCAGAACGATACGCCAACGCCGGCTATCGAGCGCCTGCAGAGCCCTGAAGAACGCGAGAAGCTGGACGGTCTGTACGAGTGCATCCTGTGCGCTTGCTGCTCAACCAGCTGCCCGTCGTTCTGGTGGAACCCTGATAAGTTCCTCGGTCCTGCTGCACTGCTGCAAGCCTATCGTTTCCTGGCTGACAGCCGTGATACAAAAACAGTTGAACGTTTGTCGGCATTGGATGATCCATTCAGTGTGTTCCGCTGCCGCAGCATCATGAACTGTGTGAGCGTTTGCCCCAAGGGTCTGAACCCGACCAAGGCAATCGGCCACATTCGCGGTATGTTGTTGCAAAGCGGTACTTGATTCATCGTTTTCTGCTAGACCTGTAACGCCTGCGGTATCGTGCTTCATGCGATGCCGCAGTTATAGCCAGAATCGCAGCTCAAAAAGCCGCGGTTCTTATTTTGAAATATTATGACGACCAGCAGGGGCATCTGGGCCGGAGCCCGGACTATCTGCGGGATCCGTGGTGGCTTTACCGAGGTCGCTGCATCAGGACTTCGAAAGCCCACGCGGTTTCTACGCCGGTGGTGTCCCCTAACCGAGGGTGACCAAGCATGCAAGAAAGCGTGATGCAGCGCATGTGGGACAGTGCCCACCTATCCGGTGGAAACGCTGCCTATGTGGAAGAGCTCTATGAGCTTTACCTGCACGATCCCAACGCTGTGCCAGAAGAGTGGCGCACTTACTTTCAGAAGTTACCGGCCGATGGTGGCGCCACAACAGACGTATCGCACTCCACGATTCGCGACCATTTCGTCCTGCTCGCTAAAAACAAAGCCCGTGCGCAACCGGTTTCTGCCGCTAGCGTCAGCAGCGAGCACGAGAAAAAGCAAGTCGAGGTTCTGCGTCTGATTCAGGCCTACCGCATGCGTGGTCATCAGGCTGCGCAGCTTGATCCGCTGGGTCTTTGGCAGCGCCCGCTGCCGGCTGACCTGTCGATCAATCACTACAGCCTGACCGACGCTGACATGGACACCACGTTCCGCACGGGTGGCCTTGTTATCGGCAAGGAAGAGGCAAGTTTGCGGGAAATTCTCGAAGCGTTGCAGCAGACATATTGCCGCACCATTGGCGCAGAATTTACCCACATCGTCGATTCCGAGCAGCGCAGCTGGTTCCAGCAGCGCCTGGAAAGCGTTCGTGGTCGTCCCCAATATTCCGCGGAAGTGCAAGGCCATGTGCTTGAGCGCCTGACTGCGGCTGAAGGTTTGGAGAAGTACCTGGGTACCAAATACCCGGGCACCAAGCGCTTTGGCCTCGAAGGTGGCGAGAGCCTGATCCCGTTGCTTGATGAAATCATCCAGCGCAGTGGCTCCTATGGCACCAAGGAAATTGTCATCGGCATGGCCCACCGTGGTCGCCTCAACGTATTGGTCAACACCTTCGGCAAGAATCCGCGCGACCTGTTCGACGAATTCGAAGGCAAGAAGACCGAAGGCCTGAGCTCGGGTGACGTCAAGTATCACCAGGGTTTCTCCTCGAACGTGATGACAGCGGGTGGCGAAGTCCACCTGGCGCTTGCATTCAACCCGTCTCACCTTGAAATCGTCTCGCCGGTTGTCGAGGGCTCTGTACGTGCCCGTCAAGACCGCCGCAGCGATGATGTGGGTGACAAGGTTCTGCCAATTTCCATCCACGGTGATGCTGCCTTTGCAGGTCAGGGCGTGGTCATGGAAACCTTCCAGATGTCGCAGACTCGCGGCTTCAAGACTGGCGGCACCATCCATATCGTCATCAATAACCAGGTTGGCTTCACCATCAGCCGTGTAGACGATGCTCGTTCCACCGAGTACTGCACTGATGTGGCGAAAATGATCCAGGCACCGATCTTCCATGTAAATGGCGATGATCCGGAAGCCGTGTTGTTTGTCACGCAGATGGCTGTCGACTACCGCATGCAGTACAAGCGCGACGTGGTTATTGACCTCGTCTGCTACCGTCGTCGCGGTCACAACGAAGCCGACGAGCCGAACGGCACCCAGCCGCTGATGTATCAGCAAATCGCCAAGCAGCGCACCACCCGTGAGCTGTATGCCGAGATGTTGATCAATGCATCGCGCCAGACCGCCGAGGAAGTTCAGGCCAAGAGCGATGAATATCGCGCGGCACTGGATAACGGCCAGCATGTTGTGAAGAGCTTGGTCAAAGAGCCTAACAAAGAGCTGTTCGTTGATTGGCGTCCGTATCTGGGCCACGCCTGGACTGCGCGTCACGACACCCGTTTCGATCTGAAGACCTTGCAAGAGCTGTCGGCCAAGCTGCTGGAAACTCCAGACGGCTTCGTGGTTCAGCGCCAGGTTTCGAAGATCTACGAAGATCGCCAGAAGATGACCGCCGGTGCTTTGCCGATCAACTGGGGTTACGCCGAAACCATGGCGTACGCCACCCTGTTGTTCGAAGGCCATCCGATCCGTATTACCGGTCAGGACGTGGGTCGCGGTACCTTCTCGCACCGTCATGCTGTGTTGCACAACCAAAAGGATGGCAGCACCTACGTGCCACTTCAGAAACTGTATAACGAGCAACCGGATTTCGATCTGTACGACTCGTTCCTGTCTGAAGAAGCAGTGCTGGCGTTCGAATACGGTTATTCCACAACCACGCCAAATGGCCTGGTTATCTGGGAAGCGCAATTCGGTGACTTCGCCAACGGTGCCCAGGTTGTATTCGACCAGTTCATCTCCAGCGGTGAAACCAAGTGGGGTCGTCTCTGTGGTCTGACCATACTCTTGCCCCATGGTTATGAAGGGCAGGGGCCAGAGCACTCCTCGGCGCGCTTGGAGCGTTATCTGCAACTTTGTGCCGAGCACAATATGCAGGTTTGCGTACCGACCACCCCGGCCCAGATCTACCACTTGCTGCGTCGCCAGGTGATTCGCCCGCTGCGCAAGCCATTGGTCGTATTGACGCCTAAGTCGCTGTTGCGCCACAAATTGGCAATCTCGACGCTGGAAGATCTGGCCGAAGGTTCGTTCCAGACGGTGATTCCAGAGGTCGATGCACTCGATCCGAAGAAGGTTGACCGTGTCGTGATGTGTAGCGGCAAGGTCTATTACGACTTGCTCGAAAAGCGTCGCGCTGAAGGTTTGAACAACATTGCAATCGTACGGCTCGAACAGCTCTATCCGTTCCCTGAAGAAGATCTGACTGAGGCGCTTGCTGCGTACAAGAACCTCAAGCACATCGTCTGGTGTCAGGAAGAGCCGATGAACCAAGGTGCCTGGTATTGCAGCCAGCATCACATGCGCCGTGTGGTTGCTGCGCATAAGAAAACCCTGGTTCTTGAGTATGCCGGCCGTGAAGGTTCTGCATCTCCAGCATGCGGTTATGCATCGTTGCACGCCGAGCAGCAGGAAAAACTGCTGCAAGACGCTTTTACTGTTTAACGCCCGAGCGCAAGAGGCGGCCTGAGTAGGCCGCCTCGTTGAAAACCGAATTTAAGGACACACACAATGGCTATCGATATTAATGCCCCAACTTTCCCGGAATCGGTTGCTGACGGTACCGTTGCCACTTGGCACAAAAAGCCGGGCGACGCAGTCAAGCGCGATGAGCTGATTGTTGACATCGAAACGGACAAAGTTGTTATCGAAGTATTGGCTGAAGCCGACGGCGTTATCGCTGAAGTGGTCAAGAACGAAGGCGACACCGTACTGAGCAACGAACTGCTGGGCCGCCTGAACGAAGGCGCTGCCGCCGCTGCTCCGGCTGCCGCTGCCTCGGCTCCTGCTGCCAAGGCAGAGGCACCTGCTGCCGCGCCGGCTGCTGGTGACGACGACCAAATCCTTTCGCCTGCTGCTCGCAAGCTGGCTGAAGAAAACGGCATCAACCCAAGCAGCATCACAGGTACCGGCAAAGGCGGTCGCGTCACTAAAGAAGACGTTGTCGCAGCTGTTGAAGCCAAGAAAAACGCGCCAGCCGCCAAGCCGGCTGCTGCACCTGCCAGCGCCCCGGCGATGGCTGTTGGTGATCGCGTTGAAAAGCGCGTACCAATGACCCGTCTGCGCGCCAAGGTTGCCGAGCGTCTGGTTGAAGCTCAATCGAACATGGCGATGTTGACCACTTTCAACGAAGTCGACATGACTGAAGTCATGGCACTGCGTTCGAAGTACAAGGACCTGTTCGAGAAGTCGCACAATGGCGTACGCCTGGGCTTCATGTCGTTCTTCGTCAAGGCAGCCACCGAAGCACTCAAGCGCTTCCCGGCTGTAAACGCTTCGATCGACGGTTCCGACATCGTTTACCACGGCTACGCCGACGTTGGCGTTGCTGTGTCGAGCGACCGTGGCCTGGTTGTACCTGTGCTGCGTAACGCCGAGTCGATGAGCCTGGCTGAAATCGAAAACGGCATCGCCACTTTCGGCAAGAAAGCCCGCGACGGCAAACTGTCGATTGACGAGATGACTGGCGGTACCTTCACCATCACCAACGGTGGTACTTTTGGTTCGATGATGTCGACACCGATCGTTAACCCGCCGCAAGCTGCTATCTTGGGTATGCACAATATCCTGCAGCGCCCGATGGCGATCAATGGTCAGGTTGTTATTCGTCCTATGATGTACCTGGCGCTGTCTTACGATCACCGCCTGATCGATGGTAAGGAAGCCGTGACCTTCCTGGTGACCATCAAGAACCTGCTGGAAGATCCTGCACGCCTGCTGCTGGATATCTAAACCCAGTTTCTCCCTTGGCGGCTCTCACAAGGAGCCGCCCGGTTTATTTGAGAAGGAATCAGTAATGTCTCAGAAATTCGACGTGGTAGTCATCGGTGCCGGCCCTGGCGGTTATGTAGCTGCAATCAAGGCGGCGCAACTGGGCTTGAAGACTGCCTGTATCGAGAAGTATCAGGATAAAGCTGGCAAGATCGCCCTGGGCGGTACCTGCCTGAACGTAGGTTGCATTCCTTCCAAGGCCCTGCTCGACAGCTCGTGGAAGTACCACGAAGCCCAAGAAGGCTTTGCCGTCCACGGTATCACTGCCAAAGGCGTGAGCATGGACGTGCCTGCAATGGTTGGTCGCAAGGACACCATCGTCAAGAACCTGACTGGCGGCGTTGCTACCCTGTTCAAGGCCAACGGCGTTACCCTGCTTGAAGGCCACGGCAAGCTGTTGTCTGGCAAGCAAGTTGAAGTCACTGCCCAAGACGGCACTACTCAGATTGTTGAAGCCGGTAATGTGATCATCGCTTCAGGCTCCAAGCCGATCGATATCCCACCAGCACCTGTTGACCAGGACGTTATCGTTGACTCGACCGGCGCCCTGGACTTCCAGGCTGTACCTAAGACCCTGGGCGTTATCGGCGCTGGCGTTATTGGCCTGGAGTTGGGTTCGGTTTGGTCTCGCCTGGGTTCGCAGGTGACTGTAATCGAAGCTCAGGACAAGTTCCTGCCAGCAGCTGATGACCAGATCTCCAAGGAAGCGATGAAAACCCTGACCAAGCAGGGTCTGAAAATTCTGCTGGGCGCACGCCTGACTGCTTCTGAAGTGAAGAAGAAGCAAGTGACCGTGAGCTTCACCGACGCCGATGGCGAGCAGAAAATGACTTTCGACAAGCTGATCGTCGCGGTTGGCCGTCGTCCTGTGACCACTGATCTGCTGGCAGCTGACAGCGGTGTTGACATGGATGAGCGTGGTTTCATCTTCGTCAACGACCAGTGCGAAACCAGCGTTCCAGGCGTATATGCCATTGGTGACGTGGTTCGTGGTGCAATGCTCGCGCACAAAGCCTCGGAAGAGGGCGTGATGGTTGCCGAGCGTATCGCCGGTCACAAAGCTCAAATGAACTATGACTTGATCCCATCGGTTATCTACACTCACCCGGAAATCGCGTGGGTTGGTAAAACCGAACAACAGCTCAAGGCTGACGGGATTGCTGTAAATGTCGGTACTTTCCCATTCGCGGCCAGTGGTCGTGCAATGGCTGCAAATGACACCGGCGGCATGGTCAAGGTTATTGCCGATGCCAAGACTGATCGCGTGTTGGGCGTTCACGTCATTGGCCCAAGCGCTGCTGAGTTGGTTCAGCAGGGTGCAATCGGCATGGAATTCGGCACCAGTGCCGAAGATTTAGGGATGATGGTGTTCTCGCACCCAACCCTTTCCGAAGCGTTGCACGAAGCAGCATTGGCAGTAAATGGCGGCGCCATTCACATTGCCAATCGCAAAAAACGCTAAGTGAACTGACTATTAACCCCTGGGTCTGCCTACACGGCAGGCCCATCGGTTACTGGACAAAAAGAACCACGACTACTGCCCGTGTTTGACTCCGGTCAAGCGCGGAATGTACGTCGGACTGCTCAAGATGGCGGTCACAGGTGGTGCGGCATTAAATTGCAGCACCGAATGCGCAATACCTAAACGAAGACGGTAGACAAGCATGAATCTCCACGAGTATCAGGGTAAGCAGCTATTCGCTGAATACGGCCTGCCCGTATCCCAAGGCTTCGCAGTAGACACCCCAGAAGAAGCCGCAGAAGCTTGCGACAAAATTGGTGGCAATGAGTGGGTTGTTAAAGCCCAGGTCCACGCTGGCGGCCGCGGTAAAGCGGGCGGCGTGAAGCTGGTCAAGAGCAAAGAAGATGCCAAGGCATTCGCAGCCAACTGGCTGGGCAAGCGTCTGGTGACTTACCAGACTGACGCCAGCGGCCAGCCTGTCAGCAAGATCCTGGTTGAATCCTGCACTGACATCGCCAAGGAACTGTACCTGGGCGCTGTAGTCGATCGTTCCAGCCGTCGTATCGTGTTCATGGCGTCCACTGAAGGTGGCGTAGACATCGAGAAAGTGGCACACGACACCCCTGAGAAAATCCTCAAGGCAACTATCGATCCACTGGTTGGCGCTCAGCCATTCCAGGGGCGCGAGTTGGCTTTCCAGCTGGGCCTGGAAGGTAACCAGATCAAGCAATTCACCCAGATCTTCGTTGGCCTGGCCAAGCTGTTCCAGGACTACGACCTGGCGCTGCTGGAAGTGAACCCGCTGGTAATCAAGGCTGACGGCAACCTGCACTGCCTGGACGCCAAGATCAACATCGACAGCAACGCCATGTACCGCCAGCCTAAGCTGCGCGCCATGCATGACCCGTCGCAGGACGATCCACGCGAAGCCCACGCTGCCAAGTTCGAACTGAACTATGTTGCCCTTGAAGGTAACATCGGCTGCATGGTCAACGGCGCTGGCCTGGCCATGGGTACCATGGACATCGTCAACCTGCACGGCGGTCAGCCAGCCAACTTCCTGGACGTTGGTGGCGGCGCGACCAAAGAGCGCGTTACCGAAGCGTTCAAGATCATCCTCTCGGATGACAATGTTAAAGCCGTTCTGGTTAACATCTTCGGCGGTATCGTTCGTTGCGACATGATTGCCGAAGGCATCATCGGCGCTGTGAAAGAAGTCGGCGTTAAGATTCCGGTTGTTGTTCGCCTTGAAGGTAACAACGCTGAGCTGGGCGCTAAAGTCCTGGCTGAAAGTGGCCTGAACATCATCGCGGCAACCAGCTTGACCGACGCTGCTGAGCAAGTCGTCAAAGCTGCGGAGGGCAAGTAATGAGCGTCCTGATCAATAAAGATACCAAAGTAATCTGCCAGGGCTTCACCGGCTCGCAGGGTACCTTCCACTCCGAACAAGCCATCGCCTACGGCACCCAAATGGTTGGCGGCGTGACTCCAGGCAAGGGTGGTTCAACTCACCTGGGCCTGCCAGTGTTCAACACTGTTAAAGAAGCTGTAGAAACCACTGGCGCTACTGCCAGCGTTATCTACGTACCTGCCCCATTCTGCAAGGACTCGATCCTGGAAGCAGCAATGGGCGGTATCAAGCTGATCGTTTGCATTACCGAAGGTATTGCTACTATCGACATGCTTGAAGCCAAGGTTAAGTGTGACGAGCTGGGCGTTGTCCTGATCGGTCCTAACTGCCCAGGTGTTATCACTCCGGGCGAGTGCAAGATCGGCATCATGCCAGGCCATATCCACTTGCCAGGCAAAGTCGGTATCGTGTCGCGCTCCGGCACCCTGACTTACGAAGCTGTCAAGCAGACTACTGACGCCGGTTTCGGTCAGTCGACTTGCGTTGGTATCGGTGGTGACCCGATCCCAGGCTCCAACTTCATCGACATCCTGAAGCTGTTCCAGGAAGATCCAAAGACCGAAGCGATCGTTATGATCGGTGAGATCGGCGGTTCGGCTGAAGAAGAAGCCGCTGCCTACATCAAGGCCAATGTGACCAAGCCTGTCGTTTCCTACATCGCTGGTGTTACCGCTCCTGCGGGCAAGCGTATGGGTCACGCTGGTGCAATCATCTCTGGCGGCAAGGGCACTGCAGACGAGAAGTTTGCTGCCCTGCAAGACGCTGGCGTTAAAACCGTGCGTTCCCTGGCTGACATCGGCAAAGCCCTGGCTGAGCTGACTGGTTGGGAAGTCAAAAAAGCATAATCGCTTTTTTGTCTGGAAAGAGGCCACCTTCGGGTGGCCTTTTTTATTGGGAAAGAATTATTGGCGATGGACCTTGATCATCGTCTGCCCATGGTGGACAAGCTTCGCGTTGTCACGCCCTACGGGTGTCGTAGGACGGACAGCGCTTTTCTGTCCGCCAATAGCCTAGCTGCCCAAGTCATACACGCAGCAAAAAGCCCGCTACAAGAGCGGGCTTTTTGCTGTAGAGCAGGGCGCTTAGACGATAACGCCCTGGCTACGCAGGTAATCATCGTAGGTGCCGCTAAAGTCGGTCACGCCGCTGTCGCTCAGCTCGATGATACGGGTGGCCAGCGAGCCTACGAACTCACGGTCGTGGCTGACGAAAATCAGCGTACCCGGGTAGTTTTCCAGCGCCAGGTTGAGGGCTTCGATGGATTCCATGTCCAAGTGGTTGGTCGGTTCATCCATGATCAGCACGTTAGGCTTGTTGAGGATCAGCTTGCCGAACAGCATGCGGCCTTGCTCTCCACCGGAGATCACCTTGACTGACTTGAGGATGTCATCGTTGGAGAACAGCATGCGGCCCAAGGTACCGCGTACCAGTTGCTCACCGCCTTGAGTCCATTGACCCATCCACTCAAACAGCGTGAGGTCATCTTCAAAGTCATGGGCATGGTCCTGGGCGTAGTAACCCAGCTCAGCGCTTTCCGTCCACTTCACCGAGCCTGCGTCCGGCGTCAGTTCACCCATCAGGGTGCGCAGCAGGGTGGTCTTGCCGATACCGTTAGGGCCGATGATCGCCACGCGCTCACCCGCTTCAACGGTAAAACTGAAGTTCTTGAACAAGGTCTTGCCATCAAACCCCTTGGCCATGTGCTCGACAGTCACTGCCTGACGATGCAGTTTTTTAGTCTGTTCAAAGCGGATAAACGGGCTGATACGGCTCGACGGCTTGACTTCAGCCAGTTGGATCTTGTCGATCTGCTTGGCGCGTGAAGTGGCTTGCTTGGCTTTCGAGGCGTTGGCCGAGAAGCGGCTAACGAAACTTTGCAGTTCGCTGATCTGTGCCTTCTTCTTGGCGTTGTCGGCGAGCAACTGTTCGCGCGATTGGGTCGCCGCTGTCATGTACTCATCGTAGTTACCCGGGAACAGGCGTAGTTCGCCGTAATCCAGGTCCGCCATGTGGGTGCAGACGCTGTTGAGGAAGTGACGGTCGTGAGAAATGATGATCATGGTGCTGTTACGCGCCGTGAGAATGTTCTCCAGCCAGCGGATGGTGTTGATATCCAGGTGGTTGGTCGGTTCGTCGAGCAGCAACACATCCGGGTCGGAGAACAACGCCTGGGCCAGCAATACCCGCAGCTTCCAGCCTGGTGCTACTTCGCTCATCGGACCAAAGTGCTGGGCCAGCGGAATGCCCAGGCCAAGCAACAACTCGCCAGCGCGGGATTCGGCGGTGTAGCCGTCCATTTCCGCGAACTCGGTTTCCAACTCGGCGACAGCCATGCCGTCTTCTTCGGTCATTTCAGCCAGCGAGTAGATTCGGTCACGCTCAGCCTTGACCCGCCACAACTCGGCGTGGCCCATGATCACGGTATCGATCACGTTGAATTCTTCGTAGGCGAATTGGTCCTGGCGAAGCTTACCCAGGCGTACGTTTGGCTCAAGCATCACCTGGCCGCTCGACGGTTCAAGATCATCACCGAGGATCTTCATGAAGGTCGACTTGCCACAGCCATTGGCACCGATCAGGCCATAGCGGTTGCCGTTGCCAAATTTGACGGAAACGTTCTCGAACAGTGGCTTGGCGCCGAACTGCATGGTGATGTTAGCGGTGGAGATCAAAGGGCTTACCTATCAATAACTTAGATGTGTCTGGATTGGCCTGATACCCATTTGATACCAAAACCTGGCTTTTCCAGTCAGCTCCGGCCGGAGCTTGAGTCGATCCAGCGTGCATACTAAAAGAGCAGCGTCGGCACAGGTTGGCTGAGCTGCTGGGAAATGAATGCGGGGGTGATGCCAGACATTACGCCTATTGTCGCATAGGTGAGACTACAGTTGCACGGTGGCAGGCAACGGGATTGTTGGTGCTATCAAATCGCTCGCCTTAATGGCGGGCTGTTTGTTTATGGGCTGACTTGGGTCAACATCCGGAAATATAAACAAATTCCTGCTACGCAAGCGTGCGAGATGATGTCCCTTTGGGGGCTGGGGCCTGCTAGCATGACACTTGTTGAGCATGCGTTAGCGCATCGCACCTATTGTTATTCTAGATGGATCTTTTATGAAAATTTTTACCCCCTTGTCGATCTTGACCCTGTGCAGCCTATTGGCTGTGCCGGTGATTGCTGCCGAGCAGGCGCCTGAAACCCTCAAGGGTTGTGCCGCCAAGAAGCAGGACATCATCGAGAAACTGGAGTTTGCAAAATCCCACGGCAATACCAACCAGCAGGCTGGTTTGGAAAAAGCGCTCAGTGAAATCAATGAAAACTGTACCGATGAATCGCTTAGGAAAGACCGTGAAAAGGCCGTTCTTGACGCCAAGCACGAAGTCAGCGAACGCAAGTCCGATCTTGATGAAGCCATGAAGAAAGGCGATCTTGAAAAGATCAACAAACGTAAGGAAAAACTCGCCGAGGCCCGTGAGGAACTGGATGAGGCGTTGCAAGAGTTGGAGAAATAATCCAGTCGCCTCCTGATTCTGACTTGGCTTACGACCCAAACGCCCGCATTTGTGGGCGTTGAGGGGGATCAGTCGCGGAAAAACACCTGAACAAGGTGGTAACCAAACTGGCTTTTGATCGGGCCATGGACTTCGCGTAGCGGCTTTTTGAAGATCACCTGATCGATCGCACGGACCATTTGCCCCGGGCGAACCTCGCCCAGATCACCACCACGCTTGCCCGAAGGGCAAGTCGAGTACTTGCGCGCCAGTACGTCGAACGCTTCGCCCGCAGCCAGGCGTTTCTTCAGTTGAGCCGCTTCGGCTTCAGTTTTCACCAAAATATGTTTAGCCATTGCTTTGGCCATGGGCGGTTCCTCACAGGTTCATGCGCCGTATTGTGCCAGTATTTAGCAAATCGCTGAAATTATCCCGGCGAACATCTAGATGGCAGTGAATCTGGGGGCTGCACACTGGAGTTATCGACCCTCAGAACTCGCCTACTGTTATAGAACCTGTCTTGCGGACGCACACATGGACATTCAATCGTTACTCAAAATTCTGGCCAGCCAAGACGGCTCTGATTTGTACCTGTCGACAGGGGCTCCGCCTTGCGCCAAGTTCAACGGCATGCTCAAGGCCTTGAGCGCAGAGCCGTTAAAGCCTGGCGATATTGCTGCGGTGGCGGATGCCATCATGGACGTTGCCCAGCGTGAAGAGTTCGAGCGTGAGCTGGAAATGAACCTGGCGATGTCTGTGCCGGGAGTGGGGCGCTTTCGGATCAATATCTTCAAGCAGCGCAATGAAGTCTCGATCGTGGCGCGGAACATCAAGCTCGATATTCCCAAGTTTGAAGACCTGAAACTGCCAGAAGTGCTGCTCAGTACCGTGATGGAAAAACGTGGCCTGGTTTTGTTTGTCGGCGGCACCGGTTCAGGCAAGTCGACCTCGCTGGCGGCCTTGATTGATTACCGCAATCGCAACAGTGGCGGGCATATCATCACCATTGAAGACCCGGTTGAATACGTGCACCGGCACAAGAAGTCGATCATCAACCAGCGTGAAGTCGGCGTTGATACGCGCAGCTTCCATGCGGCGCTGAAAAACACCCTGCGCCAGGCACCGGATGTGATCCTTATCGGCGAGATTCGTGACCGCGAAACCATGGAGCACGCGCTGGCATTTGCCGATACCGGTCATTTGGCTATTTCCACCTTACACGCCAACAACGCCAATCAGGCGCTCGACCGGATTATCAACTTCTTCCCCGAAGACCGCCGGCCGCAACTGCTGAATGATCTGGGTAACAACCTCAAGGCGTTCGTGTCCCAGCGGCTGGTCAAGACCACGGACGGCAAGCGGCGCGCGGCGGTCGAAGTGCTATTGGGCACGCCGACGGTGCGCGATCTGATCAAGCGCAACGAGTTCTCCGAGATCAAGGAAATCATGGAGAAATCGAAAAACCTGGGCATGCAGACCTTCGATCAGGCCTTGATCGACTTGGTTAATCAAGGTGCGATTGATGAGGAAGAGGCAGTTAAAAACGCCGATTCTGCAAACAACGTTCGGCTTAAGTTGAAGCTCTATCGCGAAACACCCGCTGCGCCTGCAGCAACCCCGGCAGCGGCGCCGGTTGCCCAGGCAAAACCTGCACCGACTGCTGATGCAGCCGACTGGGGACTTGAGTTGAAGCTTGAAGACATTGAAGTGGATACCCCGCCGGAAGATCCGGGCAGGCAAGGTATCTAATGCCCGAAAACCGCGAGTCTACTTAAGCCGGTTTTCAAGCAGCGCAACAAAAAGCCCGGCATGCCGGGCTTTTTGCTGTCAGGGCGAGGCTGTTCAGTCGCGCAACAAGGTGCAGCCGGTCGCAGCTTGCAGCTCTTCAAAGCTGACACCATCGGCCAGCTCAACGACGCGCATGCCTTGTTCGGTCACATCAAGCACCGCAAGGTCGGTAATGATACGGTCAACCACGCCGACGCCTGTCAGCGGCAAGTCGCAGTTGGGTAGAATCTTGTGGGCGCCACCTTTGGCGGTGTGCTCCATCAGCACCACCACACGCTTGACCCCGGCGACCAGATCCATGGCGCCGCCCATGCCCTTAACCATCTTGCCGGGAATCATCCAGTTGGCCAGATCACCTTTTTCAGAAACCTGCATCGCGCCCAGGATCGACAGGTTGATGTGGCCGCCGCGGATCATCGCAAAGCTTGCGGCGCTATCAAAAAAAGCGCTGCCGGGCAGGGTGGTAATGGTTTGTTTGCCTGCGTTGATCAGGTCGGGGTCGACTTCGGCTTCGGTAGGGAAAGGGCCGATGCCCATCAGGCCGTTTTCGCTTTGCAGCCACACGTCCATGCCTTGCGGGATGTAGTTGGCAACCAGGGTTGGCAGGCCGATGCCAAGGTTTACGTAGAAGCCGTCGTTGAGCTCCTGTGCGGCGCGTTGCGCCATTTGTTCACGTGTCCAGGCCATGATTAAGCGCTCCGCAGTGTGCGTTGTTCGATGCGTTTTTCCGGCGACTTATTGAGCACCAGACGCTGTACGTAGATACCCGGCAGATGGATATGGTCTGCCTCAAGCTCGCCGGTTTCGACGATTTCCTCTACCTCGACAATGCAAACCTTGCCTGCGGCTGCGGCCAGTGGGTTGAAGTTACGCGCCGTCTTGCTGAACACCAAGTTTCCTGACTTGTCGGCTTTCCAGGCCTTGACCAGGGCGATATCAGCGGTCAGTGACCGCTCCATCACATACCACTCGCCGTCAAACTCGCGGGTTTCCTTGCCTTCGGCAACCAGCGTGCCGTAGCCCGTCTTGGTGTAGAACGCAGGGATGCCAGCGCCGCCTGCCCGCAGCTTTTCAGCCAGGGTGCCTTGCGGGGTGAATTCGAGCTCAAGCTCGCCGGCAAGGTACTGGCGCTCGAACTCCTTGTTCTCGCCGACATAGGAAGAAATCATCTTGCTGATTTGCCGGCTTTCAAGCAGAAGCCCCAGGCCAAAACCGTCGACCCCGGCGTTGTTGCTGATCACTGTCAGTTTGCGTTTGCCGGTCTCGCGCAGTGCTGCAATCAGCGCCTCGGGAATCCCGCACAAGCCAAAACCGCCGACCGCCAGGGTCATGCCGTCTTCAACCAATCCGGCGAGAGCCTCTTGGGCGTTGGGGTAGATTTTATTCATTTGATTAACTCCTCGATGAGTGCCCGGCTAGGTCCATAAGTAGAGGTTAACCGGGCTGCGGCGGCTTGACCTGCAGCGACATTTACTAGCAATCCGCCGACTTTTGTTGCTGTTCTCTAGAAGGGCTTTATCAGCCGAAAAAATACAAGCAACCTGAGATGACAATGCCCGAGTAGACCAGCATCAGCAGACAATAGCCCATGATGTCGCGAGCACCCAGCCCGGCGATGCCAAGCAACGGCAAGGCCCAGAAGGGTTGGATCATATTCGTCCAGGCGTCGCCCCAGGCAATGGCCATTGCGGTTACCGCCGGTGCAACCCCAAGTGCCTGGCCCGCAGGCAGCATGATTGGGCCTTGGACCGCCCACTGGCCACCACCGGATGGTACGAAGACGTTGACCAAGCCAGCGCTGAGGAAGGCCAGCACCGGGAAGGTGTCAGCGTTCGACCAGGTGACAAATGCATCGGTGACCTGCTTGCCTAGTGAGATGCCATCGGCATTTGCACCAACCATCATGCCCATGATCCCGGCATAGAACGGAAACTGGATGACAATGCCACTGATGCCGCCAATGCCATCTTGTACCGCTCGCATATAGCGCTCAGGCGAGCCATGCAGGAACAGGCCAACAAAGAGGAACAGGCCAATAACGATATTGAGGCTGAGGGCAAGGCCGTTATTGATGAAGTAATAGGTGAAATAGATTACCGCGACCGCAACAATGATCAGGTTGAGGATACGGCTGTCATCCAGGCGCTGTGCTGGCGTTTCGCGTGGCAGTGCCGAGTCTTCGGCATCCACCAAAAGGCTTGGGTCTGCAACCTTCGGAAGGGCGGGATGCATCGCTCGGTTGAGTAAAGGCAGGCCGATAACCAGCAGGGCAATAATGGTCAGGTTCATCGGCGTGAACAGGGTTTCGCCCACGCCAATGGCCGAGGTCACAACGCCGCCGGTCATCCGCGACAGATCGGCACCGCCGGTGGCCAGCGACAGCGGGATCGAGCCGGACAGGCCGCCGTGCCAGATCAGGAAGCCAGAATATGCGGAAGCCACCAGCAGTGGATAATCAACGCCCTTGACCTCACGCGCCAGGGCGCGGGCGAAAACCGCACCAATGACCAAGCCAAAACCCCAGTTGATCCAGGCGCCAGCCAAGGCCACCAAGGTCACCAGAACAATGGCTTGGCCAGGCGACTTCGCGACGCGAGCAAGGGCGCCAAGCAAGCGGTGGATCAGGGGCGCGCTGGCCAGGGCATGGCCTGTGACCAGGATGAGGGCCATCTGCATGGCAAAGGTCAACAGGTTCCAGAAACCGCCGCCCCAGTGTTGGGCCATCTGCGGCAGGCTCTGGCCGGTGCTGAGCATACTGGCGACCAGCACGATCAGGCTCAGCAGAATGGCGAAGACAAAAGGTGAGGGCAGGTAGCGCTGGACAAGCTTTACGCTCAAGGTGGTAATTGATGAAAGCATGGTCGATCCTATGTTGTTGTTATGCCTGCAACCAAGATAGCGTTCTTTGTTGCAGCGGGTTTGACAGCGAGTGCTCAGTGTTACTGAATCAAACTGTCCAGGCTATACGCAGAAGGTCTAAATCGGGCGTCCTGGCTTGGTTTAGTTGTATATAGCGAGGCGCTGGATTGGCTTGTGCGGCTATAGTCGTAATCAGATTTTGATTAACGTAATTTGTGTATAATTTTGCGTCAAGCCATAAAGCCATCATCATCTACCGAGCATTGAATGGAAAAGCCCTTGAGTCGTGAAGTCTCGAACAAGCATAAGGTTCGTTCGGCCGAGGTTGGCACCGATATCCTCAAGGCTCTGGCAGAGCTGAGCCCATCGACCTCCCTGTCGAATCTGGCTGAGCATGTGCAGATGCCCGCAAGCAAGGTTCACCGCTACCTCCAGGCACTGATTGCCAGCGGTTTTGCCCAGCAGGATCAAGTGACCAATCATTACGCCCTTGGTCGTGAAGCGCTGATGGTGGGTTTGGCGGCGTTGGCCAGCATGGATGTACTCAAGGTTGCTGCAGTGCCCTTGGCCGAGTTGCGTGATGCACTCAATGAAAGCTGCTTTTTGGCTGTCTGGGCCAACAAAGGCGCAACCGTTGTCCAGTTGCAGCAGGCGAGCCGGGCTGTGACCCTGGTGACCAAGGTCGGCTCGGTGCTGCCGTTGTTGAGTTCGGCGACCGGCCTGACCTTTGCTGCCTACTTGCCGGAGGCCGAGACGAGGCAGCTGCGTGAACACGAGTTGCAGGCTGACTGCAATCATCCGCTGGCGGATAGCACTCGGTATCAGCAACATCTACAGCAAGTTCGCGAGCAGGGGCTGCATGCGGTGCATGGAATGCTGATGCCGGGCGTTGATGCGTTGTCGGCGCCGGTGTTCGATGCCTATGGACGCGTCGCTGCGGTACTGACCGTTGTCGGCTCGGCCAGGGTGTTTGATGCAGACGAGGCGGGCATGGCGGCTGAGCGTGTCAGGCAAACCGCAGAAGCCATCAGTTGGCGGATGGGTTACGTCAAATCCTAACCGCTTCATTTAGTCTGCGGCTGCCAGCAAGGCACTGGCCGCCCGGGAGCCATTGGTCTTGCCGAGCAGGTTGCAGATTCGCTGGCCTGCTGCCGCGAGCTTGTGCAGGTCGATCCCGGTCTCGATCCCCAACCCGTTGAGCAGATAGACCACGTCTTCCGTGGCAATATTGCCGGTGGCGCCCTTGGCATAGGGGCAGCCGCCCAGGCCTGCAACCGAGCTGTCAAACACGCTGATGCCCTCGAGCAGGCTTGCATAGATGTTGCTCAAACCCTGGCCGTAGGTATCATGGAAGTGTCCGGCCAACTTGTGTCGTGGAACTTGCCGAGCAACGGTGTCGAGCAAGTGGCGGGTTGCGCCAGCGGTGCCCTTGCCGATGGTGTCGCCAAGGGATATTTCATAGCAGCCCATATCAAGCAATGCCTTGCTGACCCAGGCAACCTGTTCAGGCGCGATTTCGCCTTCATAGGGGCAGCCGAGCACGCAGGATACATAGCCGCGCACACGAATGCCCTGTTGCTCGGCGGCCTGCATCACAGGTTCAAAGCGCTCCAGGCTGTCCTTGATTGAGCAATTGATATTCTTCCGTGAGAACGACTCGGATGCCGCAGCAAATACGGCGACTTCCTTGACCCCAGCCGCAAGCGCGCTCTCGAAGCCGCGCAGATTCGGTGTCAGGGCCGCATAGGTTACGCCTGCGCGCTGCTGGATTTGGGCGAACACCTCTTCACTGCCAGCCATTTGCGGCACCCATTTGGCCGAGACAAAACTCCCGACTTCAATGTAGCCAAGGCCCGCATCGGTCAGGTCATCGACCAGCCGGACTTTGTCGCCAACGCTGATGGGTTGCTTCTCATTCTGCAAGCCATCGCGCGGGCCAACTTCAACCAGTCGAACATAGTGCGGCAGGGTCATGCTCTAGCTCCAATGCGATTAAACTATTTTTAAAATCAAAAGGTTATGATCATAAGTTAACCTTAAGTGTAAATTCAGGTGCCCGCACTTTCCCCTGCATCCAAAGCAATTTCTACCAACACAGTGCCTTCGCTGACCATTTCACCTTCGGTGCAAAACAAGGCATTGACTGTGCCTGCATGGGGCGCGCGAATGCTGTGCTCCATCTTCATCGCTTCGAGCACCACCAGCGCGGCACCTGCTTCAACCCTGGCGCCCGGTTCAGCCAGGATGCGCACAATGCTGCCATTCATTGGCGCGGCCAGGCCGCCTTGATGGCTGTGGCTATGTTGGGCGGCTGCAATGGGGTCCAGCTTGTCGACCTTGTGCAGTTCGCCGTCCCATTCGATGAACAGGCTGTCACCACGGCGGACAAGCAGGTGCGCGGTGCGTACCCCGTTACGTTCAACGCGCAGCTGATCGCCGTACAACCTCAGCTGGGAAGGCGCGCTATTGCGCAGCTGTACCTGCTGTTGTTGATCTCCAGAGACAAGGTGCAGATCCACCTCGCCGGGCAACCCTGCGCGCCAACCCCTGAGCTGGGCCCAGGGTGAGTGCGGATCTTCTGCGGCCAGGCGTGGTGTTTGGCTTTGCACAAAGCCTTCGGCAGCAACTTGCCAGAACTCATCGGGCAGGGTGCCTGGTTCTGGTAGGAGCACATCCTGGTAGCGCGGAATAAACCCGGTATCCAGTTCGGCGGCGGCGAATGCCGGATGACCGAGTACGCGCTTCAAGAAGGCCAGGTTGGTGCGAACGCCGGCAACATGGGTGTCATTGAGCATGGCCAGCAAACGCAGGCGGGCTTCTTCGCGGTTAGCGCCCCAGGCAATCAGCTTGCCGAGCATGGGGTCGTAAAACGGCGAGACTTCATCACCCTCTGCAACACCCGAATCAATGCGCCGACCCTCGCCAGCGCTCGCTTCACGGTAGATGTCGAGCTTGCCGGTAGAAGGTAGAAAGTCATTTGCAGGGTCTTCGGCATAAAGGCGCACTTCAATCGCATGGCCATTAAGCGGGACTTGGTCCTGCGACATTGGCAAGGGCTCGCCACGGGCAGTACGGATCTGCCAGGCCACCAGGTCAAGCCCGGTGATCGCTTCAGTGACAGGGTGTTCGACCTGTAGCCGGGTATTCATCTCCATAAAGAAGAATTCACCGCGGGCATCGAGCAGGAACTCAACGGTGCCTGCACCTACATAGCCAATAGCTTGCGCGGCTTTGACTGCAGCTTCGCCCATGGCCTGGCGTAGCGCGGGCGACAGGCCGGGGGCGGGCGCCTCTTCGACGACTTTTTGGTGGCGGCGTTGTATCGAGCAGTCGCGCTCATTGAGATACAGGCAATTGCCATGTTGGTCGGCGAATACCTGTATTTCGACATGACGCGGCTTGAGCACATATTTCTCGATCAGCATGCGCGAGTCGCCAAAGGATGATTGCGCCTCACGTTGCGCCGATGCCAGCGCATCAGCCATTTCCGAGGCGTGCTCAACCACCTTCATGCCTTTACCGCCGCCGCCAGCCGTGGCCTTGAGCAGCACCGGGTAGCCGATGACTTCGGCGGTGGTGAGGAAGGTTTCGACATCCTGTGCGGCGCCGTGATAGCCAGGCACCAAGGGCACTCCAGCCTGTTCCATCAACGCTTTGGCAGCAGATTTACTGCCCATTGCATCAATTGCCGAGGCGGGCGGGCCGAGGAATATCAACCCGGCCTTGTCGATAGCGCGAGCAAAGTCGGCGTTTTCCGAAAGAAAACCATAACCCGGATGAATGGCTTGGGCACCGCTGGCCTTGGCCGCCTCGATGATCGCGTCTATACGCAAATAGCTGTCGCCAGGTTTGGCGCCACCCAAGTCCACCGCCACATCGGCTTCGCGTACGTGGCGCGCATCGCGGTCAATGGAGCTGTGTACCGCTACCGTTCGCAAACCCAGTTGCCGGGCGGTTTGCATCACCCGGCAGGCAATTTCGCCACGGTTGGCGACCAGAATGGTGTCGATGGTATTTAGCTTCTGGCTCATGCTTGAGGCTCCTGCCAGGCGGGTGTGCGTTTTTCGAGAAAGGCATTGAGGCCTTCTTGACCCTCGGCGCTGACGCGAATCCGCGCAATGGCGTTCTCGGTGTAGCGGCGCAGGGCTGGGGTTAATACACCGCTGCCGACTTCTTTAAGCAAATCCTTGGTGGCGCGCATGGCTTGTGGGCTGTTGAGCAGCAAATTGGCGCTCCAGGCATCGACTTGTGCCTCCAGCTCGCTGGCGGGGTAGCATTCGGCAAACAGGCCCAGTTGCTGCGCCTGTTTACCGCTGAAGCGTTCCCCCGTCAGGGCAAAGCGGCGTGCCGCGCGTTCGCCTATGGCTTGCACCACAAAGGGACTGATCACCGCTGGTGCAAGACCAATGCGTACTTCGCTGAGGCTGAGCAAGGCATCCTCGGCACCGATCGCCATGTCGCAGCAACTGATCAGGCCCAGGGCGCCGCCAAATGCCGCACCTTGGACCACTGCCAGCGTCGGGATTTTCAACTGATAGAGATTGTGCATCAGCTCTGCCAGCTCGCGGGCGTCGCTCAGGTTGGCGTTGTAGTCGAGTTGGGCGCTGGCCTGCATCCAGGCCAGGTCGGCGCCTGCGCTGAAATGCTTGCCACGGCCACGAACGATCAGGAAACGCAGGGATTTATCGGCCTGGATATCATCCAGTGCCAGAATCAGCTCGCGGATCATTTGCGCGTTGAAGGCATTGTTCTTGTCCGGCCGATCCAGCCAGAGCGTAGCAGCGCCATTGGCGGCTTTTGTCAGTTCGAGTGTGGTGAAGTCAGTCATGCCATTAACTCTTTTGATATTCGGGGCAGGGCGTTTGCGCGAGTGGGGCGCTGTTACATGCGAAATACGCCAAACGTGCTTGGCTCAATGGCGGCGTTGAGGCTGGCTGAAAGCGCCAGGCTGAGTACTTCACGGGTTTGCGCCGGGTCGATAACGCCGTCGTCCCATAGCCGCGCGCTAGAGTAGTACGGGTGCCCCTGGGCTTCGTATTGGTCAAGAATCGGCTGTTTGAGCTGTTGTTCCTGTTCGGCGCTGAATGCCTCGCCTGCGCGCTGGGCTTGCTCGCGCTTGACCTGCACCAATACGCCAGCGGCCTGTTCGGCGCCCATCACGCCGATGCGAGCATTGGGCCACATCCATAGAAAGCGCGGATCATAGGCCCGGCCACACATGCCATAGTTCCCCGCACCGAAGCTGCCACCGATAATGACCGTGAACTTGGGCACCTTGGCGCAGGCCACCGCATTGACCAGCTTGGCGCCATGCTTGGCTATGCCGCCGGCTTCGTATTTTTGCCCGACCATGAAGCCGGTGATGTTCTGCAGGAATACCAAGGGGATTTTGCGCTGGCAGGCCAGTTCGATAAAATTAGCGCCTTTTTGGGCCGATTCGGCAAACAAGATCCCGTTATTGGCGAGGATCGCCACCGGATAGCCATTGATATGCGCAAAACCGCAGACCAGCGTGCTGCCAAACAGAGCCTTGTATTCATCGAATACCGAGCCATCGACCAGCCGTGAGATCACTTCACGGACATCGAAAGGCTGTTTGGCATCAACCGGAATCACGCCATACAGCTCCTGGCTGTCGTACAGCGGCTGAATGGGTTCGCGGGTATTGATCTGCCCGAGCTTGCGCCAGTTTAGGTTGGCAATGCTGCGCCGACACAAGGCGAGGGCGTGGGTATCGTCTTCGGCATAGTGATCAGCAACGCCGGAGGTTTTGCAGTGTACATCAGCGCCGCCTAGGTCTTCGGCGCTGACGACTTCACCCGTTGCCGCTTTGACCAGTGGCGGACCGGCGAGGAAGATCGTGGCCTGGTTGCGTACCATGATCGCTTCGTCGGCCATGGCTGGCACATAGGCGCCCCCGGCGGTGCACGAGCCCATCACCACGGCGATCTGGGGAATGCCCATGGCGCTCATGTTGGCCTGATTGAAGAAGATCCGGCCGAAGTGTTCGCGGTCTGGGAATACCTCATCCTGGCGGGGCAGGTTGGCGCCCCCCGAATCAACCAGATAGATGCACGGCAAGCGGTTCTGTTGGGCGATGGTTTGCGCCCGCAGATGCTTTTTCACGGTCAGTGGATAATAGCTGCCGCCTTTTACCGTGGCGTCGTTGGCAACAATCATGCACTCGACGCCCTCGACCCGACCTATGCCCGCCACTATGCCGGCGGCAGGCACGCTTTCGCCATAGACTTCATGGGCGGCCAACTGGCTGAGCTCAAGGAAGGGCGAGCCAAGGTCGAGCAATTGATTGATCCGTTCGCGAGGCAGCAGCTTGCCACGGGAGCTGTGGCGCTCCTGGGTCTTGGCTCCACCGCCCTGGTGAATCTGTGCGAGCAGCGTATGCAGGGCGTCGACTTGTGCAGCCATAGCCTGGCTATTGGCGGCAAACTCCGCTGAACGGGTGTTGATCTGGGTGTGTAGTACAGCCATCAGGCGAACTCCATGAAAAGGGGCGGCGAGACACCGGCGCCCAGCCAAGGCAAAGGCTTACTTGGTCTCGTTGAACAGTTCGCGGCCAATGAGCATGCGCCGGATTTCACTGGTGCCGGCACCAATTTCATAGAGCTTGGCATCGCGCAGCAGGCGCCCGGTCGGAAACTCGTTGATGTAGCCGTTACCACCGAGAATCTGAATGGCATCCAGGGCCATTTGCGTTGCGCGCTCGGCGCTGTAGAGGATCACCCCGGCAGCGTCCTTGCGTGTGGTTTCGCCGCGATCGCAAGCCTGGGCAACCGCATACAGATAGGCGCGGCTGGCATTGAGCTGGGTGTACATGTCTGCCACCTTGCCCTGAATCAGCTGGAATTCACCGATGCTCTGGCCGAATTGCTTGCGGTCATGAATGTAGGGCACCACCACATCCATGCAGGCCTGCATGATGCCAATCGGGCCGCCTGCAAGCACCACGCGCTCGTAGTCGAGGCCGCTCATCAGCACCTTGACCCCACCGTTTTCTACACCCAGGATGTTTTCGATAGGCACTTCGACATCATCAAAGAACAGCTCGCAGGTGTTGGAGCCGCGCATGCCGAGCTTGTCGAACTTGCTGCCACGGCTGAAGCCTTTCCAGTCGCGCTCGACGATAAAGGCGGTGATGCCGTGCGGGCCTTTTTCCAGGTCGGTCTTGGCGTAGATCACATAGGTGTTGGCGTCTGGGCCATTGGTGATCCAGGTCTTGCTGCCGTTGAGCAGGTAATGATCGCCACGCTTGTCGGCGCGAAGCTTCATCGACACCACGTCCGAGCCCGCATTGGGTTCACTCATGGCCAGTGCGCCGACGTGCTCACCAGAGATCAGCTTGGGCAGATACTTGGCTTTTTGTTCGGCCGTGCCATTGCGGTTGATCTGGTTGACACAGAGGTTGGAGTGGGCGCCATAGGACAGGCCAACCGAAGCGGAACCACGGCTGATCTCTTCAATCGCGATGACATGTGCCAAGTAGCCAAGGCCCGCGCCACCGTATTCTTCGCTGACGGTTACACCGAGCAAACCCATGTCGCCGAACTTTTTCCACATATCGGCAGGGAACAGGTTTTCGCTGTCGATAGCCGCCGCGCGTGGTGCCAATTCAGCCGCAACAAAGGCTCGGGTTTGGTCGCGCAGCATATCGATGGTTTCGCCAAGCGCGAAGTTCAGTGATGGGTAGCTCATGGTTTCACCTGTAATTATTTTCTTTAGATTTAAATGCTAAATAATTGTTTTTATTCGATTTCAGCCAGTGCATTCAGGCAGCGCTCTTCAGCTGTATCGAGTTCGAGCTGCATCTGTTGAATGTCCAATAGCTGCTGTTGAAGCTGATTGCGTCGTTCCGAAATCTTCTGCATAAAGCTCTCAAGCTGTTTGCGGTTGCCTTGGACGGGATCGTAAAGCTCGATCAGTTCTTTGCACTCAGCCAGCGAAAAACCGATGCGCTTGCCGCGCAGGATCAGCTTGAGGGTGACTTTGTCTTTAGCGCTGTAGATGCGTTCCTGGCCACGGCGTTCTGGGCTGAGCATTGACTGCTCTTCATAGAAGCGAATGGCGCGTGTGGTGATATCCAACTCGCGGGCCAGTTCGGAAATGGAATAGGTAGGCATTGCCGGCTGCTCGTATTAACCTTTACGTAAACGTAAAGCTGCCTTGCAGGGCTGTCAAGCTGTTGTGCTACAAATAACCGGTCTACATTCTGTCGTAATCTGGTGTACGACTTTCGCCGCAAGGTGCGAAATACTAAGTTCGCTGAGAATGTGCGCGACCAATAAGATCTAACAAGGGATTCATGCAGTCAGACAAGGGCACCATTTCCATAAGGCTGGTAACCGAGGCGGTTCTGGAGTTGCAGGGCAGAGGCCAGGACTCCGGCCCCTTGCTCGCAAGAGCGGGTATTGCTCCGGCATTATTGGCAAAACCCTATGCCCGGGTTACCTGCGAGCAATATGCGCGGCTGTGGCTAGACCTGGCGCGGCAAATGGATGACGAGTTCTTTGGCCTCAATGCCCGGCGCATGAAGGTTGGCAGCTTTGCATTCATGGCGCGTACCGCAAGCAAGGAAACCAGCCTGGAGCCCGCTCTGCACGGTGCCTTGCGCTTTTTAGGGCTCATATTTGAAGACTTTTCCCCGCGCTTGCTGCGCGCCGGCGGCATGGCGGAGATTGCGATTGATCAGTCGCCCAATTCCCAGGCCACGCGGCCTCGGGCATTCGCGGACTTCACCCTGTGGATGATGGTCCATGGCCTGGCGTGTTGGCTGGTTGGGCGACGTATCCCAATCATTGCCATCGATGTGCAGCGCCCTCAGCCTGACTACCTGGAAGACTATCGGGTGATGTTCAGTGACAACCTGCGGTTCGGTCGTCCGTACTCAAGGCTGCTGTTCAATGCGCAATGGCTGGACCTGCCGATCAGGCGCAGTGCCGATGAGCTCAAGCAGTTTCTGCAAGCCGCGCCGCAAGGCATTCTGGTCAGGTACCGCGACCCGCAAAGCCATGCGGCCCGCATCAAGGCTTACCTGCGCGGCATAAAGCCCGAGCGCTGGCCGGACATCGAAGCCATCTCCGCGCATTTTTTCATGGCGCCTTCGACATTGCGGCGCAAGCTGTCGCAGGAGGGGCAGTCTTACCAAAGTCTCAAGGATCATGTGCGTCGCGACCTGGCGCTTAACCGCCTGAACCAGGGTGAAGTCAACTTCAATGAGTTGGCGTTCGAGCTGGGCTTCGCTGATGCCAGTGCGTTCTACAAGGCGTTCAAGAAATGGACAGGTTCAACCCCGGGCCAGTACCAGGCCATGATGCAGCCGCAAGGCGGTGTCACTGTCAAAACTGCTCAGACAGGTTGACCCCTTAAGACATTGCCCGGACCGCGTCCGGGCGCGACTATCGGTTACCACTCCTCAAACAAAAATAGCTCGGAGTTGACTGATGCGTGACTACTTTGCTGCTGCCCGTGAGTTCGATTTTGCCCACGCCATGAGCGCCACCCTGGCGGGGTCGCTGGATGGGATCAACGCCTGCATCGAGTGTTGCGACCGACATGCGCTGCCTGGGCGGGTGGCCTTGTTTTACGAAGGTGCCGACGGCTCCAGCGCCACATATACGTTCGCCGAACTCAAGCAACAGTCTGCACGCTTTGCCAATTTCCTGCGCAGCCAGGGCGTGATGCCGGGTGATTGTGTCTCCGGCATGCTCGGGCGCAAGGTTGAGCTGCTTATCACCATCCTGGGGACTTGGCGTGCGGGCGCGGTTTACCAGCCGCTGTTCACGGCCTTTGGTCCCAAGGCGATTGAGCATCGGGTCAATACCGCAGGCTCTAAAGTCATAGTCACGGACGCCAGCAATCGAGCCAAGCTTGATGATGTCGCCAATGATGCGCTGCGCGTTACGGTATCGGGTCCCAAGGGGCAGGGTGTCGAGCGGGGTGACTTTAGCTTCTGGGCTGAGCTTGAACGCCATGACGATCAGTTCACCCCAGTGATGCGCAGCGCCGAAGACCCCTTTCTGATGATGTTCACCTCGGGCACCACTGGTGCTGCCAAGCCGGTTCCCGTGCCGTTGAAGGCGATTCTGGCGTTTGTCAGCTATATGCGCGATGCGGTGGATTTGCGCCCCGAAGATGCGTTCTGGAATGTCGCGGACCCCGGTTGGGCCTATGGCTTGTACTACGCCGTGACCGGGCCATTGGCCCTGGGTCATCCCACGACCTTTTACGAAGGTGCGTTCAGCGTCGAAAGCACCTGCAGGGTTATCCGCAAGTACGGCATCACCAATCTGGCGGGTTCGCCAACGGCTTATCGATTACTGCTGGCTGCCAAAAAGCAGGTCGAGCCCTTGTTGAAAGGCCGCTTGCGGGCCGTGAGCAGCGCCGGGGAACCGCTCACGCCAGAGGTCATCCGCTGGTTTGCAGATGGGCTGGATACCACCATTCATGACCATTACGGCCAGACCGAGCTGGGTATGGTCTTGTGCAACCATCATGCCTATGCGCATCCGGTACGCATTGGTGCGGCTGGCTATGCGGTGCCGGGGCATCGTGTAGTGGTGGTTGATGGCGACTGTAATGAGCTTGGTGTCGGCCAGCCCGGCAACCTGGCGCTGGATATGAGTCAGTCGCCGCTGTTCTGGTTTCCCGGGTATCAAGGCATGCCCACCAACTCCTTCAGCGGTCGCTATTACCTGAGCGGCGACACGGTTGAGCTTAACGATGACGGCAGCATCAGCTTTGTCGGTCGCGCCGATGATGTGATCACGACTTCGGGCTATCGCATCGGGCCGTTTGACGTTGAAAGTGCCTTGATCGAGCACGAGGCTGTTATTGAGGCCGCCGTAATTGGCAAGCCTGACCCCGAGCGCACCGAGCTGGTAAAGGCCTTTGTCGTATTGCAGCCACAGTTTGCGGCCTCTGAAGCCCTTGCCGAAGCGTTGCAGCAGCATGTGCGCAAGCGGCTTTCGGCACATGCTTATCCACGGGAAATCGAGTTTGTCGATGAGTTGCCAAAGACCCCAAGCGGCAAGATCCAGCGCTTTTTACTACGCAACCAGGAAGTCGCCAAGCAGAGCCAGCTTGGTGCAACGGCCTGAACGTGCAGCGACTAAACAGGATTAATCAATATGCAGGTTGAACAACGTGTCTTTTTAATCACCGGCGGCAGTTCCGGGCTGGGCCTGGCTACAGCGCGCAAACTGGTCGATGCGGGCGCCAAGGTGGTGCTGGCAGATATCAATGCCGAAGCAGGCCAGCAACGTGCAACCGAACTGGGCGATAACGCCTTGTTCGTTGCGGTCGATATTACCCAGGAAGACGCCACTCGAATGGCTATTGACCGGGCTGTTGAGCACTTCGGCGGCCTGCACGGCCTGGTCAACTGTGCAGGTATTGCACCTGCGGAAAAGTTGCTGGGCCGCAATGGCGTGCATGGGCTGGAGAGTTTTCGCAAGGTGATTGATATCAACCTGATCGGCACCTTCAACATGTTGCGCCTGGCGGCCGAGGCGATTGCACGCAATCAACCACAGGCTGATGGCGAGCGTGGGGTGATGATCAACACGGCCTCGGTTGCTGCATTTGACGGTCAAATAGGTCAGGCCGCCTATGCGGCCTCCAAGAGCGCAGTGGTTGGCTTGACCCTGCCATTGGCCCGTGAGCTGGCGCGCTCAGGCATACGGGTCATGTGCATTGCGCCGGGCATCTTTGAAACACCGATGATGGCTGGCATGCCCCAGGAGGTGCGTGAGAGCCTGGCGGCCAATGTGCCGTTTCCGCCGCGCCTGGGTAAACCCGAAGAGTACGCCTCATTGGTATTGCACATCGTCCAGAACAGCATGCTTAACGGTGAGACCATCCGCTTGGATGGCGCCTTGCGCATGTCTGCCAAATAGTCCCCCGAACAACAGGAGTCCGCAGATGAACACCAATAGCGATCCAGTCGTCATTGTCAGTGCCGCACGCACGCCAATGGGCGGTTTTATGGGGGATTTGGGCAGCATCAGTTGCGCAGAGCTTGGTGCCACCGCCATTCGCGCGGCGGTAAAGCGCGCAGGCTTAGCCAATGATGGCGTTGATGAAGTGATCATGGGCTGCGTACTCCAGGCGGGCCAGGGCCAGGCCCCGGCGCGGCAGGCAGCATTGGGTGCCGGGCTTGATGAAGGTACCGTCTGTTCGACATTGAACAAGATGTGCGGCTCAGGCATGAAGTCGGTGATGCTTGCCCATGATTCACTGTTGGCTGGCAGCGCCGAGGTGCTGGTAGCTGGCGGCATGGAAAGCATGTCCAGCGCACCGTATTTACTGGACAAGGCCCGGGCCGGCTACCGCATGGGCCACGGCCGGGTGCTTGATCATATGTTCCTTGACGGCCTGGAAGATGCCTATGAAAAAGGCCGTCTAATGGGCACGTTCGCCGAAGATTGTGCACAAAGCTATGGTTTTAGCCGTGAGCAGCAAGATGAGTATGCAATCAGTTCCCTACAGCGTGCGCAAGCTGCAATGGAGCAGGGGCATTTCGAGGCGGAGATTGCGGCGGTTGAAGTCAAAACCAAACGTGAAACGCTTAGCGTGACCTGCGATGAACAGCCACCAAAGGCCAGGTTGGAAAAAATCCCGAGCTTAAAACCTGCCTTTCGTGACGGCGGCACAGTAACGGCGGCTAACGCCAGTTCCATTTCGGATGGCGCGGCAGCCTTGGTGCTGATGCGCCGCTCTCAGGCTGAAAAGCGCGGGCTGAAACCGCTGGCAATCGTTGTCGGGCATAGCTCCCATGCCCAGGCTCCGGGGTTATTTGCCACGGCGCCGGTTGGGGCCATCAAGGCCTTGATGAAGCGCACGGGCTGGACCCTGGATCAGGTTGACCTGTTTGAGATCAATGAAGCCTTCGCCGTAGTGCCAATGGCGGCCATGCGTGACCTGGCAATTTCCCATGACAAGGTCAATGTGCACGGCGGCGCTTGCGCCTTGGGCCACCCGATTGGTGCATCCGGTGCGCGGGTCATAGTGACCTTGCTCCATGCCCTGCAACAACGAGGGCTGACGCGCGGAGTGGCTTCGGTGTGCATCGGTGGTGGCGAAGCCACTGCCGTCGCTGTCGAGTTGGTGAGCAAGGGAGCCAATTGATGATTCCATCAGACGAAGAGTTGCAGATCCGCGACGTTGCCCGCCAGTTTGCTCAGGAGCGTCTTAAGCCCTTTGCGGCACAATGGGATCGCGAGCACCGTTTCCCGGCAGAAGCATTGCGTGAGATGGCCGAGCTGGGGTTTCTCGGCATGTTGGTGCCCGAGCAATGGGGCGGCGCCGATACCGGCCAGGTTGCCTATGCCATGGCGCTGGAGGAAATCGCCGCTGGTGATGGCGCCTGCTCAACCATCATGAGCGTGCACAACTCCGTGGGATGCATGCCGATCCTGAAATACGGCAGCGAGCAGCAAAAGCGCGATTACCTGCTGCCCTTGGCGCAAGGCACGATGATTGGTGCATTTGCCCTGACTGAACCGCAAGCAGGCTCCGACGCAAGCTTTTTGCGCACCAGGGCGCAACGTGATGGCGACCATTACCTGCTCAATGGCAGCAAGCAATTCATCACCTCTGGCAGCCATGCCGGTGTGGTGATCGTCTTTGCCGTGACCGATGCAAGCCTCGGCAAGCGTGGTATTTCTGCGTTTATCGTGCCGACCGACACGCCTGGGTTTAGCGTCAGCCGGATTGAAGAAAAGCTTGGCCAGCACGCTTCGGACACCTGCCAGCTGCAATTCGACGACATGCGCATCCCGGCCAGCCTGCGCCTTGGCGAGGAGGGCGAGGGCTACAAGATCGCCCTGAGCAACCTGGAGGGCGGGCGCATTGGTATCGCCTCACAGGCAGTCGGCATGGCCCGCGCCGCATTTGAGGCCGCGCGGGAATATGCCCATGAGCGCGAGACCTTCGGCAAGCCAATTATCGAGCATCAGGCCGTGGCTTTCCGCTTGGCGGACATGGCCACAGAGATCGCAGTCGCCCGGCAGATGGTCTTGCATGCAGCCACCTTGCGCCAGGCAGGCCTGCCTTGCCTGACGGAAGCCTCTATGGCCAAGCTGTTTGCCTCGGAAATGGCAGAGCGTGTCTGCTCGGCGGCGATTCAGACCCTTGGTGGCTACGGCTACCTGAAAGACTTTCCGGTGGAGCGGATCTACCGCGATGTGCGGGTGTGCCAGATATACGAAGGCACCAGCGATATTCAGCGCATGGTCATTGCTCGCGGTTTTTGACTGGCTGCAGGCAGAGGTCTGAAAGCTCTATACAACTCCTAATAAGAAAGGTATCCAATGACAGCGCCGAGTTATACCCAGGGACCCCGTGAAAAAGCATTGCTGGTCATGACCATTGGCGAGGCATTCGATAGGAGCGCAACTCGCTTTGCCGAGCGCGATGCCTTGATCGTGGTGCATCAGCAACTGCGTTACAGTTGGAGACAGTTGGCGGCGGAGGTCAACCGGGCGGCGCGGGCCTTTATGGCGTTGGGTATCGAGGCCGGCGACAGGCTGGGCATCTGGGCACCCAATTGCGCGCAGTGGTGCATCAGCCAATTTGCCAGCGCCAAGGTCGGTGCGGTGCTGGTCAATATCAATCCGGCTTATCGCTGCTCCGAGTTGGAATACGCGCTCAAGCAATCGGGTTGCAAGTGGCTGGTCTGCGCCGATGCGTTCAAGACATCCGATTACCACGCCATGCTGGCCGAGCTGCTGCCGGAGTTGGCGAGCAGCAGCCCGGACCAGTTGGCAAGCAGTCGTTTGCCGGAATTGCGCGGTGTGATCAGTCTGGCGGATCAGGCGCCAGCCGGCTTTCTGCACTGGCGTGAACTGGCCGAGCTTGCCGAAACTGTGAGCGCTGAGCAGTTGGCTGCACGCCAAGCCACGCTGCACTGCGAGCAGGCCATTAACATCCAGTACACCTCGGGCACCACAGGCGCACCCAAAGGTGCGACCTTGAGCCATTTCAATATCCTCAATAATGGTTATATGGTCGGTGAAAGCCTGGGCTTGAGCGAGCATGACCGAATGGTGATACCGGTGCCGCTGTATCACTGTTTTGGCATGGTCATGGGCAATCTCGGCTGTGTGACGCACGGCTCGACCATGATTTATCCCTGTGCCGGCTTCGAGCCTGAGGCAAGCCTGCAAGCGGTGGCCCAAGAGCGCGCCACGGTGTTGTACGGCGTGCCAACCATGTTTATCGCCGAACTGGATCATCCACGCCTCAAGGCCTTTGACCTAAGCTCGCTGCGCACTGGAATCATGGCCGGGGCAACCTGTCCGATCGAGGTAATGCGCCGGGTCATCAAGGAATTGCACATGAGTGAGGTGCAGATTGCCTATGGCATGACCGAAACCAGCCCGGTGTCGCTGCAAACCGCTGCGGATGATGCGCTTGAGGTTCGGGTTACCAGCGTGGGGCGCACGCAGCCACAGCTCGAAAGTAAAATCATCGACGAGCAGGGCGCTATTGTTTCGCGTGGGCAGACTGGTGAGCTCTGTACCCGGGGCTACAGCGTGATGCTTGGCTACTGGAACAACCCGCAGGCCAGTGCCGAGGCGATCGACACCGGAGGCTGGATGCACACCGGCGACCTGGCGGTGATGGACGAGCAAGGCTATGTACGCATCGTCGGGCGCAGCAAGGATATGATCATTCGCGGAGGCGAGAATATCTATCCGCGGGAGATCGAGGAGTTTCTGTTCACCCATGCTGCCATTGCCGATGTGCAGGTGATAGGTGTGCCCGATAGCAAATATGGTGAAGAGATCGCGGTCTGGATCAAGCTGCATCCAGGCAGTGGTTGTGATGAAAACCAGTTGCGCGAGTACTGCAAAGCCAATATTGCCCATTTCAAGGTGCCACGTTACTACCGCTTCGTGGATGAGTTTCCGATGACGGTAACCGGCAAGATTCAGAAGTTCCGGATGCGCGAGCAGACCATTGCCGAGCTGGGTTTGTAGACTAAAGGCGTAGGACAGGATCAGCGGCGCTTGGGTATGCAGGCAAGCGCCGTGTTGACAGCTTGAGTCTATCCTAGAATTTACATTAACTTGTTTATATTCATTAAAAACAATTAGTTAAGCTATATATCTAATCCTATTTAATAAGTTTATGCTGGTGGCTTTCAAGCGTCTGACGCCCCTTTATCAGCCTTGTTCCGTTGATTATTCTCCATAAGCCCATCTAGCCCGGATTAATATTTTTACTTGCCTGATAAATTTGGTAGCGCTAACATCTGCGCAAACAAAATAGCGCTGCAGCGACAGCGTGCCGGAGACATGAATGAAAACCAGCCTTCCTGCCCAGGGCGCTGAGCCAGCTATGCAAGCACTCGTTGTCATGGGTGTCAGCGGTTCAGGTAAAAGTGATATCAGCCGTGCAGTCGCCAGTGCACTCGGTTTGCAACATATCGAAGCCGACCTGTTCCACCCCGATGAAAATGTTCAGCGCATGAGTGCTGGTATTGCGCTGAGTGATGAAAATCGCAAAGTGTGGCTCGATGCCCTGATTGCCGAAATGCAGGCTGTTCAAGCCTCTGGCAACGGCTTTGTCCTGGCCTGCTCAGCACTGAAAAACAGCTACCGTGAGCAGTTGCGCGCGGCGATCGACGACCTGCACTTTGCTCACCTGGAGATCGACCACGCCACTGCGTTGAAGCGCGTGGGGGCTCGTCCGGGGCACTTCATGCCGACCTCGCTGGTCGACAGCCAGTTTGCCACCCTTGAATCCCCGGCAAACGAAAGCGGGGTATTGACGGTCGATGCCAGTCAAAGCCGTGAAGCCGTGGTGGCAGCCATCGTCAGTTGGGCCCAACACAATGAGCAGCGCTTGCTGGCTGAATCGGTTGATCATAGCGCTGAATTTGATAGCGCTAACAATGCCGAGTCCGCACAAAGCGTAAACGAACAGCACGAGGGGGCTCGTTTGACCGGCGAGCCTATCTATACCGGCGGCGTTGCGCTGATGTTCGACAAAATAACCGACATGATGATGGCGGCGCTCATGGCGTTCATGGTCATAGTGGTATTCAGCAACGTGGTGCTGCGCTATGCATTTGGCACCGGCTGGGCCGGCGCCGAAGAGTTGTCACGGTTGGCCTTTGTCTGGCTGGTGTTCGTCGGCGTTGCATCAAGCATGCGTCGTGGCGAACTGATGAGTTTTACCCTGATTCGTGATCGCTTCCCGCACCTGATGCGCAAACTCATAGATTCACTGAGTTGGCTGCTGGTTGCGGCGGCCAGTGCGCTTTCAGTCAAGGGCGCTTGGGAACAGATGCAATACGGCTGGAGCAATACCAGCCCGGTGGTGGGTTATCCGCTGGCGATCGCCATGCTGCCGGTGCTGGCAAGCATGGCTGTGCTGGTGCTGCTGGCGATGGTGCAGCTGGTCAATGTCTGGCGTAGAGACCAGTCGCTGGCCAATGCAACAGCCAATGTCACCATTGATTAACCGCCATATCCACCCATAAGAACAACGGGCAACGCCCACCGAGGACACGCACATGACGGTTGCCGTTTTCCTTTCTTCACTGCTTGGTTTCATGGCATTTGGCATGCCGATCGCATTTGCCCTGATGCTCACCGGCGCAGTGCTGATGTGGTACCTGGACTTCTGGGACGTACAATTACTTGCGCAAAACCTGTTGGCGGGCGCTGATAGTTTTCCGCTGCTGGCCGTTCCGTTCTTCATTCTCGCTGGCGAGTTGATGAATGCCGGCGGCATTTCGCGGCGGATTATCACCATGGCCCAAGCTTTTGTCGGCCATAAGCGCGGCGGCCTGGGTTTTGTGGCCATTGCTGCAGCCGTGTTGCTGGCCAGCATGTCCGGTTCAGCCCTGGCCGATACCGCCGCACTGGCCACCTTGCTACTGCCGATGATGCGCCAACGTGGCTACCCGCTTCATTCCTCGGCAGGCTTGGTGGCTGCTGGCGGGATCATCGCGCCTATCATCCCGCCTTCAATGCCATTCGTGATCTACGGCGTGGTGACCAACACCTCGATCAGTCAACTGTTTATGGCGGGCCTGGTGCCTGGCTTGATCATGGGCGCCGGTTTGATTTTCGCCTGGACGTTGATTGCCCGTGGTTTCACTGAGCCATCGCCACCTAAAGCCAGTAAGGCGGTGCGCCGTGCAGCATTGATCGACGGTGCCTCGGCCCTGATGTTGCCGGTGATTATTGTTGGCGGCCTGCGTTTCGGCATCTTTACTCCAACCGAAGCGGCCGTTGTCGCTGCGACCTATGCCTTGGCGGTCTCGACCCTGCTTTATCGTGAACTCGATTGGAAAACACTGATCGAGGCCATGACCCGTGCCAGCCGCACAACGGCCTCGGTTATGTTCCTATGCGCCGCTGCAACTGTGTCTGCCTACATGGTGACGTTGGCTCAGCTACCGGACGAGATTGCCTCGATGCTTGGCCCGCTGGCCGACCATCCGCGCCTGCTGGTGGCTGCGATCATGCTGTTGATGATCGCCATCGGCATGGTGCTTGACCTGACGCCGACCATCTTGATCCTGGCACCGGTGCTGGCGCCAATTGCCGCCAAGGCCGGGGTCAACCCTGTGTACTTCGGGGTGATGTTCGTGTTGATCGGTTCAATTGGCCTGATTACGCCACCAGTTGGCACTGTACTCAACGTGGTGGGTGGTATCGGCAAGTTGCGCATGGAAATACTGGTGCGTGGTGTCATGCCGTTTTTCCTGATTTACCTGGCAATAGTGCTGCTGCTGATCGCGTTCCCGGCGATTGTCACGGTACCCCTGGCCTGGCTGCGCTGACCTTGGCAGCTTTGCCCATCGTGCGCCTGGCAACGGGCGCATAAAACACTGGCTTCAATGCTGTTGGCCCGACTCATTCAACAACAAAAAAGGTGCAAACCATGAGACGTACACTGATCGCCGGCTTGACTGCCGCAGTCCTGCTTAGCCCACTGGCAACCTTTGCCGCCCACGCTGACGACATCCGTCCGCGCATGATCCGTTTTGGCTACGGCCTCAACGAAGACAGCAACCAGGGTCGTGCAGCCAAGCTGCTTGCCGAAGAGGTGGCCAAGGCTTCTGGCGGCAAGCTGAAAGTACGTACCTTTGGCGCCGCCAGCCTCGGCCCGGATAACCAGATGCAAAATGCGCTGATCGGTGGCGCCCAGGAAATGATGGTTGGCTCGACTGCCACCTTGGTCGGCATCAGCAAGGAAATGGCCGTTTGGGATACGCCGTTCCTGTTCAGCAGCGCCGAACAGGCTGACCAGGTGCTTGATGGTCCGGTTGGCCGCGAAATCATGGACAAGCTCGAAGACAAAGGCCTGGTAGGCCTGGTCTATTGGGAAAACGGCTTCCGCAACATGACCAACAACGTGCGTCCAATCAATAAAATGGAAGATTTCGACGGTATCAAGCTGCGCGTGATGCCAAACCCGGTGTTCCTCGAAACCTTCAAGTTGATGGGCGCAAACGCCGTGCCGCTGCCGTTCTCGGAGCTGTTTACCGCGCTGGAGACCAAGGCCGTGGACGGTCAGGAAAACCCGTTCAACACTATCCTGTCTTCGAAGTTCTTTGAGGTGCAGAAGTACCTGACCATCACCAATCACGTGTACAGCCCATGGATTGTCACCGCATCCAAGCGCTGGTGGGATGGGCTGTCCAAGACCGAGCAAGACATCATCATGCAGGCCGCGGTCAAAGCCCGTGACTTTGAGCGCAAGGACACACGTGAGGAAGCAGCCAAGGCCTTGGCCCAGTTGAAAGAGAACGGCATGCAAATCAATGAAATCAGCCCTGCAGAGGTCGAGCGCATGCGTGAAAAGGCGCAGCCGGCAATCCAGCAAGTGACCGATACCGTTGGCCAGCAACTGTTCGACCAGGTTCAGGCCGAGGTCAAGAAAGCAGCCCAGTAAACATTCGATGCCACCGTTGCATGCTGAATTATCAACCATGCAGCGGTGGGGGTTGATGTCTTGCTAATATTGCTGGCCGTTTGAACTGCTTCCCCGAATAAGAGCCAAGTTTATGAGTCAGCGTCGTCGCCGCACAGCGGAGCGCGTCACTTTAAATGATGTAGCCAAGGCTGCAGGTTGTTCATTGATGTCTGCATCTCGGGCCCTGTCGCAGCCTGAGCGGGTTTCCGATGCCTTGCGTGAACAGGTTATGCAAGCCGTGAAAGCACTTGGCTATGTGCCGCATTCAGCGGCGCGGGCGCTGGCCAGTTCACGTTCGAACCTGGTCGCGGCAATTCTTCCGTCATTGTCCAACTCGGTATTTGTCGATACCGCCGAAGCCATTCAGCGGGTCCTGATGCCCGCAGGTTTCGAGATGATGATTGGGGTCAGCCACTACAGCGAAGCTGAAGACGAACGGCTGTTACGTTCGTTTCTGGCACATCAGCCCGCCGGATTGCTCTTGACCGGCTTTGAGCGCAGTGGCATTGCCCGTGAAGTGCTTGCCAACTACCACGGCCCCATAGTGACAATGATGGAGCTGAGCCAGTCGGCGGATGATTACTGTGTTGGTTTCTCGCAGTTTGAAGCCGGTGCGGCAATGACCCGGGCATTGATTGAACGCGGTTACAAGCATATCGCCTTTGCCGCCGCGCAACTCGACCCACGGACCTTGCAGCGTGCCGAAGGTTATCGCCAGGCCATGCGCGAGGCGGGGCGCTACAACCCGGCGCTGGAAATGCTGACACCTGCCGCCTCGTCGATTGGACTGGGTGCAGAGTTGCTCGACCGCTTGCTTGAGCAGCATCCGCAAACCGATGCCGTGTTCTTCAACAATGACGACTTGGCATTTGGCGCCTTGTTCCGGGCGCGGCAGTTGGAACTTGCCGTGCCGCAACGCCTGGCCATTGCCGGGTTCAATGACCTGCCTGCCGCCGCCTGGGTACATCCTGCGTTGACAACCGTACGCACGACCCGCGGCAAGGTTGGCGAATTGGCTGCCGACATGCTCCTGAGCCTGATGCGCGGCGAGAAACCCAAGCAGCCACGGGTGGATGTGGGGTTTGAAATCGTGATGCGCGACAGCGCCTGAAACGCCAGGTTGCCGCCACGACGAGCAAACCGAGGGGCAGTGCTGGTAGCAGTTAAAGCTGCACGCCTGCTTACTCGGCTTTTTCGGCCTGTTTTTCGCGCAAGGTCACTTGCTGGCAAATCTCGATGATCTGCTCACGCATCCAGCGGTTTGCCGGGTCCTGGTCCGTGCTTTCGTGCCAGTACAGGTGGGTTTCCAGGGTTGGCATTTCCTTCACCGGTAGCTGGATATAGTGCAGTTCGTTGCTACGAGCGAAGCGCTCCGGCACTGTCATCGCCATATCGGTGTTTTGTAGAACCGTATTGGCCATCAGGTAATGCTGGGAGCGCAGGGCAATCTTGCGCTGAATTCCCATTTTCCCCAGGGCCAGGTCGATATAGCCCAAGCCACTGCGCCGACTGGAAATGTGGATGTGGCTTAGCGACAGGTATTCCTCAAGGCTGATCTTGTCCTTGGCCAGCGGATGGTTTTTACGCAGTGCGCAGACGTAACGGTCTTCCAGTAGCTTGACGTGACGCACCTGCGGGTCGGTATTGAGCGGGGCGTCAATGGCGAAGTCCAGGCGACCAGCCGCAAGCTCCTTGGTCGTTTCACGACGGCGTGCCAGCATGCTTTCGATGCAGACCTTGGGCGCGAGGCGACGCAGGCGCTGGAAAAGCACAGGGAAAACCATTGCCTCACTGAGGTCCGTCATGCTGATGCGGTAGGTCTTGTTGGCTTGGGCGGGGTTGAAGGTACGGCTTTCCTGCACCGATATGCGCAGCTGCTGGAGGGCATTGCGTACCGGCCCGATGATGTTTTGCGACATCGGCGTCGGCACCATGCCTTGGGCAGTACGCACGAACAAGGGATCGTTGAAGGTCTCGCGCAAGCGTGCCAAGGCGTTGGAAACCGCAGGCTGGGTGATACCGACAATCTGACCGGCGCGAGTCAGGTTAGCCTCGGTATAGATTGCATCGAAGACGACAAAGAGGTTCAGGTCGACCTTGTTGAGATTCATTCCGTGGTAACTCCGAGGCAGTGAATCATATATCGGTGATGAATGTTTATACACAGTGAAAATAGCTTAGGTAAATTTTCATCTGTGATCTAGCATAATTTTCAGTCAATTTATTTAAAGCCAAACGTCAAAAGGTAGCGCCCATGGATTTCGCCTATTCGCCCAAAGTTCAGGAACTGCGTGAGCGCGTCACAGCGTTCATGGAGGCTCATGTCTATCCTGCCGAAGCTGTGTTTGAACAGCAGGTCGGTGAGGGAGACCGCTGGCAGCCGACCGCAATCATGGAAGAGCTCAAGGCCAAGGCCAAGGCCGAAGGCTTGTGGAACCTCTTTCTGCCGGACTCTGAACTTGGGGCAGGGCTGACCAATACCGAATACGCGCCACTGGCTGAAATCATGGGCAGTTCGCTGATCGGTCCCGAGCCTTTCAACTGCGCCGCACCGGATACCGGCAATATGGAAGTCCTGGTGCGTTACGCCAACGAGGCGCAAAAACAACAATGGCTGGCACCCTTGCTCAGCGGCGAGATTCGCTCGGCCTTTGCCATGACCGAGCCGCAGGTGGCTTCGTCCGATGCCACCAACATGCAGGCATCGGCTGTGCGTGACGGTGACGAGTGGGTCATCAATGGCCGTAAATGGTGGACATCCGGCGCTTGCGATCCACGCTGCAAGATCCTGATATTCATGGGCTTGACCAATCCCGATGGCCCGCGTCATCAACAGCACTCGATGATTCTGGTGCCGATGGACACCCCAGGCGTGAAAGTCATCCGTCCTTTGCCGGTTTTTGGTTATGACGACGCGCCGCACGGTCACGCCGAGATGGTGTTCGAGAATGTCCGGGTGCCCTACGAGAATGTCCTGTTGGGTGAGGGGCGTGGCTTCGAGATCGCTCAAGGTCGCCTTGGCCCGGGGCGCATTCACCACTGCATGCGCTCGATCGGCATGGCTGAGCGTGCGCTGAAGTTGATGTGCGAGCGCTCGATTGAACGCAGTGCCTTTGGTAAACCCCTGGCCCGTCTGGGTGGCAATATTGATCACATCGCCAATTCGCGTATGGAGATCAACATGGCACGCCTGTTGACCCTCAACGCGGCCTATATGATGGACACCGTCGGCAACAAGGTCGCGGCCAGCGAAATTGCCCAGATCAAGGTGGTTGCCCCGAATGTTGCCTTGAAAGTCATCGATCGCGCGATCCAGATGCACGGTGGAGCAGGGGTCAGCAATGATTTTCCACTGGCTTACTGGTACGCCATGCAACGCACCTTGCGTCTGGCCGACGGCCCGGACGAGGTTCATCGCGCCGCCATCGGCAAGTTCGAGATTGGCAAGTACATCTCTCGCGAAGCGATGAATGCCACGCGCTAGGCCTCGGTAACAGCCAGGCGCCCGGCGCCTGGCTTGGAGCAATCAACGAACGCGATCCAGGCTCTGCACGGTCAGGTCCAACGCCTTGTACATGTCCAGCCTGGCTGAGTGACCCACGTCGGGGTTGTTAAGCTCGTTGGCGCGCTCGGATGGCAATATGGGCGCGGTCAGGTCGTCACCTTCGGTGGGTTCGAAGTCGTATTCCTCGCCTATGGTCATGGCGCTGCGGCGCAGCAACATACGCAGTTGATCGGGTTCCAGTTCCGGGTTGATCGACAGCATGGCGGCCAGCAAACCAGCGACCAGCGGAGTGGCGTAGGAGGTACCGCAATGCACATCGCCTTCCTCGTCAGCCTTTGCGGTTGAGGCGTGTACGCAGGCGGCAGCGGTGATGTCCACGCGCATGTCGATATTGGAAGCCTTGCGCTTTGTGGCATAGGCCGGATCCTTGACCGGTACGTCTTTATTGCTGCGTTGATGGCCGCCGACCACAAAGAGCTGGTCGGTAACAAAGGACGAAGGCAGTCGATACTCATCGCGACCAGAGAACGACGAGCCATTACCCGCCGAGTTGACCACCACTACATCGGGATGTTCTTCACGCAGCCAGAGGAAAAACTCCTCGAGCAGCTCTTCATAACCGCTCATGGCAATACCGGAACGTACCAGCGAGTCGATGGGGTCACCGTTGACATCAATGGCGCCCACGCGATGAATCCCCCAGCTCCAGTTGAGCACCCGTACACCGTCTTCGACCAGATTGACCGAGGCAGCTATGTTGGCGGTGATGCCGGCATCGGAGTCGCGCGCGACTATGACATCGAAACCGGGGCCGACATCATCCAGGCCGCGCAAGAAGCCGCTGTTGCCGCCTTTATCCCAGGCCGCAGCAAGAATGCCGCTAACCGTGGTGCCATGGCCGCTTGGCTTGTCTGCATCGCGTGCATACAGGCACAGCCGCTTGCTGTCGGAGCGGCAATTGTCGCCGATATAGTCGCTGAAGTCCGGCGAATCAAAATCAACATCGCGCTCGATCACGCCTATGCGCACGGGGTGGGTCTTGAGTCCGCCGGTTTCGCGTTGCAAGCGGCGCTGATAAAAATTCACCGCATCAAGGAAACGGTTGGACGCCCATTCCTGATTGTCTTTTGCAGGCGCCTTGTCAGCATCTGTCTCGATGCTTTTTTCTGCGCCAGACTCTTCTATGACAACCGCATCGACACTGACTTCACCGCCAAGACGCAATACCGTGGCATCGCGCTCATCAAGATTCTTGGCCTTGAGGCGCAGTTGATAGGTGTTCAGCGGAGGAATCATGCCGACCACTTTGGCACCGTACTTTTCTGCCAGGCGCTGCGCTTGTTTGGCGCCATCGTAATCTTCTTCGATCACCAGGCTGATCAGGTCGACATAGGAAGTCAGGCCATCCATGTTCTTCGCCACTTCATCGGCAGTGGCCGCCACCACGTGGCTGCTGGCCAAAGACAACCAGACCGGATTGCTCTGTCGGCCCTGTTGCTCCAGCACCAAGGGCCCGCTTTTCTTGCCGTCGGTTTCCAATTGCAGCCGCAGGTCTTCGCCTTCACCGCTTAACTGTTTATCGGCAAGCGCCACGCCATTGAGGCGCACCTGCCTGGCGCCAGGCTGCAGGCCCTTGACGCGCAGGCAAAATGTCTGCTTTTTGGTTTCCAGCAGGTCACCGCAGCGCTGCAGTTGCTGGATACGGATTGGGTCGGCCGCTGAGGCATCAAGTGCAAGCATTGCAATCAACAGGGCAGGCAGGGATTTGCAAAGGGTTGGAAAAACATGACTCATTGACGACTCCGGCTTGAGCGTTGAGCTTGCGCAACCATGGCTCCGCTGCGCTTGATGTTATTCCGACCGTCAGAACAATGAATGTTTCAATAATCTCCTTTGCCAAAGCCTTGGCCCCGCACAAAGGCCCGTGGACAACAGGCCTTAGGCATAGGGGCTTGTGTGATTTCAGTAAACCCAGACTTCAACCCGACGGTTTTTGATCCGGCCTTCGGAGTCATTGGCGGCGACGGGCAGCACATCACCGAGGCCGATGATGTCTTTGAAGATGACGCCTTGCCTGGCCAGTTCGCGGCGAACAGCCATGGCGCGCAACTTGGACAGCAACTCGGCGCGGGCCGGGTCGGACTTTGGGTCGCCAAAGCCGGCCAGTACCACCTTCTGGTGCAGCTTGTCGTGGACAGTCAGGTAGTCCATGACGCGATTGAGGTCACGCAAGGCCTTGTTATCCAGGTCGGCGCTACCTTCGGCAAAGCGAAAGTTGACGGACAGCCGCTGGGCATCAGTGCTCAGTTGCTGATAAGCATCGGGCATATCATTCGTGGGACTTACCTTGACCGCGCTGACTGTCTGCGAAATAAAGCCATTTTGCGCAACTATGGCTTGGCCGCGTGGGCTGTGCGCAAAGTTGACCAGCGCATTGACCCAGGGCTTGCTTTGATTTGGCGAGTTGTAGAGGTACAGGCGTCGCGATAATGGATAGTCCTCGGTGGCAATCGCCGTGCGTGTCGGCAGCATGGGTTGTGATTCGCCGCTGGCGATGGCCAGGGCCTTGGCCTGACGAATAGAGGGCAGGCCGGTGAAACCTATGCCTTGCGGATCGCTGCTGACAGTGTCGGAAAGCTTGTCGTTTGACTCAAATCGTCTGGCGGACGCCGCCAACGACTTGCCGTTGGCGCTGAGCACCAATTCCTTGAAGGTGTCATAGGTGCCGGAGTTGTCATCACGCGCATACAAGTGGATTTCACCAGGCGGGCCGCCCAATTGCTCCCAGTTGCTGATTTCCCCGGAAAACACCTGCGCCAATTGATCGGTGCGCAGTGAGCTTATTGGGTTGCTCGGGTGCAGGATGATGGCCAGTCCATCAATGGCGATTACCTGCTCGGCATCGTGGCTTTTCATGTCGCCCAGGTTGGCGACTTCAGCATCCTTGATCGGCCGTGAAGCCGCCGCAATGTCGGCGCTGCCATCGCGCAGGCCGACAAAACCGGTGCTTGAACCGTGGGCGGCAAGATCGACAGTAACCGCTTGGCCCTTGTCCGAGGTCGCCACTATCTTCTGTTCGTTTTCGACGCTGCCGGGCTGCAGGCTGATAGCACTGTAGCCCTGTGCCTCAAGCATGCCCTTGACCAGCGCCGGCCCCAGCTTGGCGCCAATGGTATTGGAACCCTGGATGCGCAGCAGCGGAGCCTCGGTTTGCTGGGCGGCGAATACCGACCAGGGCAGGGCGTAGCAGATAAAACCGAGCAGAATAAGGGAGCAGGCACGGCTCCATGTATCAGATTCATTATCGAGCAGGACGCGCGACATGCGGCAAACACCTTGTATGGGTGGGAAGTGCCGCGAAGATAAGACAATATTATTGCGAAGATATGACGCTGCGGTTTTGCATACGTGTGTTTTACATACCCGCTCGCTTAAAGATCGGTGCGCGACAGCTTGGTTTTGTGCTTGCCGCGCAACCCGGGCTGTTATTCGAGCTCAAGCCAGATAGGTGCGTGATCCGAGGGTTTCTCCATGCCACGCAGCGCATAATCGATGCCTGTTGCCTTGATCCTGTCTTGCAGGGGCGCGCTGGCCAGGATTACATCAATGCGCAGGCCACGCTTGGGTTCATCCTCAAAGCCGCGACTGCGGTAGTCGAACCAACTGAACTGGTCATCAACCTCCGGGTTTTGCCAGCGGAAGCTGTCGACCAGCCCCCAGCCCTTGAGAGTGGCGAGCCATTCGCGTTCTTCGGGAAGAAAGCTGCATTTGCCGGTTTTCAGCCAGCGCTTGCGGTTCACTTCGCCAATGCCGATGTCACAGTCTTCGGGTGAGATATTGATGTCGCCCATTACCACCAGTGACTGCTCTGGCGTGAATTGGCTGACCAGCAATTGCTGCAGGTCAGCGTAGAAACGCTGCTTGGCTGGAAACTTGGTTGGGTGGTCGCGGCTTTCGCCTTGGGGGAAGTAGCCGTTCATCACGGTTACAGGGTTGCCGTTTTTATCGGCAAAGGTGCCGTAGATAAAACGCCGCTGGGCATCTTCCTCATCGCCGGGAAACCCCTTGTGTATCTCCAGTGGTGCCTGGCGGGAAAGCAGGGCGACACCGTAGTGGCCTTTTTGCCCGTGATAATGAACCTGGTAGCCGAGCGCATGGATATCGGCTTCAGGAAATTGCTCGTCGGATACCTTGGTCTCTTGCAGGCCAATGACGTCCGGCTGATGCTTTTCAATCAGGGCCGCCAGTTGATGCGGGCGGGCGCGCAGGCCGTTGATGTTGAAGGAAACAATCTTCATGGCGGCAGATCCAATGCGTTGTAGATTAGACCGCTGATGCTAGCCGATTGGAGGGGCTGGCGGCCAGCCATCGTGTAGCCCTCTGCAAAGGCTAGCGCGCGACGAGAGTAAAGGAACAACCTGACTCTAGGTATGTCGCGCAGCTTTTAACGCCGGAGCGCGGTGGTTTTTCAGCGGTTTCCTAGCAGGCTTGGTTGTGCGGTGCTAGGGTGGAAACTTAGGCCCATTATTCAAAAGACAAGAGGTCGTGACTGATGCCAAATAGCCCTGCTGAAGTTCGCATGCTCGACTCTGGTTATGCTCAAGAAGCGCGCTCATTGCTCTATCACGCATACCGGCTTGAACCAACCTTTGCCTATTTGTTCGAGGCTGAGCGCCCGGGCTTCGACCAGCGAGTTCGTGCAACCATCCGCGAGTTTGTGCAAAAACACTTCAGTGAGGACCTGCCGGCAGTGGGTCTATTGATTGAGGACCGCTTGATCGGTATAGCCTTGATTGCTCCACCACAGCGTCGGCTCGACATAACCGAAAGTTGGACATGGCGCATGCGCATGCTGCTAACCACCGGTTTTCGCTGCACCAAGCGTTACCTCGAGTACCATGCGGCCTTGATGTCTATCCTGCCGATCGGCACATACCACGTACTGCCTCTGCTGGGTATTCATCCCGAATACCAGGGCAAGCACCGTGGCGAGCAATTGCTCGAAGCCTTGCACAACTGGTGTGCTGACGACCCCAACTCGGGCGGCATCGTGGTCGATACTGGCAATCCACACTACCTCAACTTCTATCAGCGCCAGGGCTACGAGGAAATAGGTCAGGTTGCCATTGGCCCAGTCATAGAGCACGTGTTCCTGCATCCCAACCCGCAACAGGTGACTAAAGCCAGCGCTTGAGACAGACCCAACCGCTGGACGCACTGATAGTCGTCCGGGGGTGGGTTATGACGCCTGAGTTTTCCACAGTGACAATTCTGAATAAAAGTGGCTCACCCCGGTTGAGCCCTTCTATCAGGTGGTACGTTTGTGCCTGAGTTAGTCGTGGTTAAGTGTATTTAAGTGCTCTAGGTGAAGGTTCGCGTCGTGCTAGCATCGCATTCATGACAGTGGTGAAAAAGCTTTGCGCCGGAGTGGCGCTCATAATGTTCTGCGCCAGTTCCCTGGCTGAGTCGCGTTTAACTGTTTCCATCAAACCGGCAAATAAAGAACTAAAGGCCAACGTGGAAGGCTATATCGGATCGCTCGGCGAGCGCGATGCCGATGCCTTGCAACGTTTCAGCCTGGTCGCCAAGCAACAGGCGGTAAAAGCCGCGCAGGCGCTCGGCTATTATCAAGCGCAGATCAGTGTCGAGGTGAACAAGGAAACCCCGCCGCAGCTAAAAATCAAGATCAACCCCGGTGAGCCCGTGCATCTGCGTAACGTGGTGGTGCAGGTTGATGGACCCGCTGGAGAGCTCAGCCAATTCAAATTGCCAAAGGATGCACACCTCAAGTCGGGCGACGTACTCAACCATGGCGCCTACGAGGCGGTTAAACGCTACATCCTGACTCAAGCCTCGCGCTATGGTTTCTTTGCCGGCAAGTTCACCAGCCAGCAGCTTGATATTGATCCGCAGGCTGGGATTGCCGATGTCGCCTTGATCTATGAAAGTGGCCCGCGCTATGCGTTCGGTGATGTCACCTTCTCGGGCGACTACGAGCTCGACAATGAGTTGCTGCATCGCATGGTGCCGTTCGCGCCGAACACACTCTATAACTCCGACAAAATTGCCGAGCTTTACCAGGCGCTGCGCTCAAGCGATTATTTCGACAATGTGCAGGTCGACGCCAACCCAGCCCAGGCCAGTGGTGACATTATTCCCGTGGATGTCCAGCTCACCGCGCGCAAACCCCGCAGCATGGGGCTTGGACTTGGTTTCTCGACGGACGTTGGCCCCCGTGGACGGGCTAACTGGACCCGCCACTATGCCAACCCGCAAGGCCACAGCTATGGCGCTGAAATGGAGCTTTCAGCGCCCCGGCAAAATGTCAGCCTGTTCTATGACGTGCCGCTTGATCCACCATTGACCGATAAATTCAGGTTTGCAGGCGGTTATCAGTATGAAGATCTGCCAGATACCGACACCTTGAGCAAGCTGATCACTGTCGGGCCCGAATGGCACAGTCAGCTCGATAGCGGCTGGCAACGGGTAATCTCGCTGAAATGGCAGCATGAAGAATACAAGCTGGGTGACGACTCTGGCTTGAGTACCTTGCTATTGCCGGGTATCAGCTACGCCTACTTGCACAGCGACAGCCAGATCGACCCGAGCCAGGGCTACCGTTTGCAGTTCGATCTTTCTGCGGGTAAAGAGGGCATGGGCTCTGACTCGGACGTGGTGCATTCCAATGCAATGGCCAAGGGCCTTTATACCATCGCCAAAAAGCATCGCTTCCTGGGGCGCGCACAGGTGGGCGGTACAGAATCCAATGGCTTCGGCAATGTGCCGCCCTCGCTGCGCTTTTTCGCCGGGGGCGACCAAAGTGTGCGTGGCTACGACTATGACAGCCTGTCGCCTGAGAACTCCGATGGCGACAAGATTGGTGGCCGTTATCTGGTAGCCGGTTCGGTCGAGTATCAATACAGCGTCGCCGAAAAATGGCGGGTCGCGACCTTCTTTGACCAGGGCAATTCGTTTAATGACCTGGAGTTGCCGTCGCTGAAAAAATCCTTTGGGTTTGGCATTCGCTGGATTTCGCCCCTGGGGCCACTGCGTCTGGACTTGGCCAAGCCGATCAATCCGGGTGACGACGATGACGACGGCATTCATATCCACTTCTCAATGGGGCCAGAGATTTGAATCCTCTGTTGAAGCGCGGCCTCTGGGCTGTACTGGCTTTAGTCCTGATATTGCTGATCGCAATTGCCAGCCTGTTAGGCACGCAAGCGGGCAGTCGTTGGCTCCTGGACCAGGTGCCAGGGCTGCAACTGACAAACTTCAGTGGCCGCTTGGCTGGGTACTGGCAGGCTGATGCACTGAAGTGGCAGCAAGACTCCACTGTTGTCGAGGTTGATCACCCGGCATTGGAGTGGTCGCCTGGCTGTCTGCTGCGCATGACTTTGTGCATCGACCAGCTCAAGGCGCAAGCCATTGCCCTGCAATTGCCAGCCAGCAGTGACGAGCCCAGCAGTGGACCGATCACCTTGCCCGAGTTGAATCTGCCGGTTGCCATTGAGCTGGGGGATATAAAAATCGGCAGCTTGCAACTTAATGGCGTTGAACAGCTGCAAGGCATGGAGATGGCTGCACATTGGACGGCTGACGGACTGAAGATTGATAAGTTTGATCTGCAACGCGAGGATTTGAGCCTTGCCCTGACCGGGCTGCTCAAGCCAACAGGTGACTGGCCATTAACGCTTGCAGGCGATATAAACCTGCCGTCCCCCGATGACGGGGCCTGGAAGCTGGTGCTGAACATCAGCGGCGACCTACAGAAATCCCTGGATATCGATGCACAAAGCAGCGGCTATTTATCAGGGCATTTGACCGGCGAGCTGCAAGCCCTGGCTGAAAATCTACCGGCTAAAGTGCAACTCAAGGCCGATGGATTCAAAGGCAGCGCGGAGTTGCCCGATACGCTGCGTTTGAACAAGGTCTTACTGACTGCCGATGGTGACCTTAAGCAAGGTTACACAATCAAAGGGAACGCGCAGTTACCGGGCGATGGCGGTGATGTAGGCCTGTTGCTGCAAGCTTTGGTCACAGGCACTGGTGCTGATATCTCACAGCTGCAACTCAGTGCCGATGAACAACGCAAACTCGACCTGAACGCCAGGATGAGCTGGAGCGATGGCTTTAGTGTCGATGCCAGCTTCGACTGGCGTGATTTTCCCTGGCTGATGCTCTATCCATTGGAAAGCCCGCCACCGGTAACGGTTAAAACACTCACCGGTGATATCAGCTTTGCAGACGGGAACTACCTGGGGAACATTGACGCCAACTTGCTCGGCCCAGCCGGGCCATTCAGCGTAAAAACGCCTGTCAGCGGCAACCTGACCCAAGTGCATCTGCCCGATCTACAGGTCGTGGCCGGACAGGGCAAGGCGGGCGGGCGAGTCCAGGTTGGCTTTGCCGATGGCATCAGTTGGGATACACAGCTGCAACTCAGCGATATCGACCCAGCGTATTGGGTGGCTGAAATGCCGGGCAAGCTGGCTGGCCCCCTGGAAAGCAAAGGTGAGCTGAAAAATGAAACTCTCAAGCTAAGCACCGCGCTGGATATCAATGGCAAGCTTCGCGGGCAACCGGCTCAGTTCAAGGTCGATGCGACGGGTGCCGGCCAGTCCTGGACCTTGAGTTCACTGAATATCAAGCTTGGCGAAAACACCATCAGCGGCAATGGTGGCCTGGATCACTCGCTTGCCGGAGAACTAAAGCTGAATCTGCCGCGACTTGGCCAGCTCTGGCCGGGGTTGCAGGGGCAGGTTAACGGCAAGGTCGACCTGGCTGGTAGTCTCAAGGCGCCGCAAGCCAAGCTGACACTCAAAGGCCAACAACTTGCCTACACCGATCAACGGATCAACAGCCTAGACCTTGATGCAACCTTGAACCGCGCACAGCAAGCTGAAGTGACGCTTATCGCCGACGGCATAGCCCTTGGCGAGACCCAGCTGGGGCGTCTCGATGCAAGCGCCCAGGGGAACAAACAACGGCAAGGGCTCAAACTCAATCTCAGCGGACCGCTGCTTGAGACCTCCACGGCGTTGCACGGCATGCTGAACGATAAAGGTGATTGGCGCGGTACGCTGGACAGTGGCCAAATCAAAAGTGGTGGCCAGGATTGGCGTTTGCAACAGGCCACGACCCTGGAGCGCCTGGCCAACGGTCAGATCACCCTGGGCAGGCACTGCTGGCGCTCCGGTAGCGCCTCTTTGTGTGGCGAAGACCAGCGCCTGCTGCCGAACCCGCGAATCCGTTACCAGCTCAAGGGCTTTGCTCTGGACAGCCTGGCCCAATGGTTCCCGGACGATTTCGCCTGGAAGGGGCAGCTGGACGCGGCGATCAAGCTGGATATTCCCAGCGCCGGTCCTAGCGGGCAAATTACCCTGGATGCCGGACGCGGTGCCTTGCAAGTCCGCAATGCCGGTCAATGGAGCGATTTCAGCTACGACAGGTTGCGCCTGACCAGTGATTTGAAGCCCACGCAGATCATCAGCAGCCTGCAGTTGAGCGGGCCAAAGATCGGCCAGCTCAATGTCCAGGCCAAGCTTGATCCTCGACCCGGCAAACGGCCGATATCAGGCACCTTCGACCTGCAGAACCTAGACCTTTCGGTTGCCAGGCCCTTTGTGCCCATGGTCGATACCTTGAAAGGCAGGCTAGGCGGTAACGGCACATTGTCCGGTACGCTGCTGGCACCGCTGGTCAATGGCCGGGTGCAACTAACTGATGGCGAAGTGTCTGGCGGCCAATTGCCAACCAACTTTGAAGGCTTGCAACTACTGGCCCTGATCAACGGGCAGAGCCTGCAACTGACGGGGGACTGGCGCAGCGGAGAGCAGGGCGCTGGCAAGTTAAAAGGCAATCTGGCGTGGGGCGATAGCCTGGATGGGCAACTGAACATCAGCGCCAAGCGCCTGCCCGTTCATGTTGAGCCCTACGCGGCGCTTGAAGTCGAACCGGATATCACGGTTGTGGTTGCCAAGAAGCAAATGTCGGTACGTGGCAAGGTACTGGTGCCCCGTGGAAGTATCGAGGTGCGCGAGCTGCCGCCGTCGACTGTGCAAGTGTCGAGCGATGCACGCATCGTTGGCAACCAGGCGCTGGAAGCCAAGCCGGTCGCCATCGTTATGGATGTCGACGTGATCGTCGGTCAGGATCAGCTCAAGTTCAGTGGCTTTGGGCTCAAGGCCGAGATTGCTGGCAATGTACACATTGGCAATGACCTGGATACCCGTGGCGTACTCAATCTCAATAATGGCAAGTTCAGTGCTTATGGCCAGAAGTTGCAAATCCGCCGTGCGCGTCTGCTGTTTGCCGGGCCAATTGATCAACCTTACCTGGATGTAGAAGCGATTCGCACCGTTGACGATGTGGTTGCGGGCTTGCGTCTAAGTGGCAATGCTGCGCAGCCAAAGAGCGAAGTGTTCTCCGAGCCGGCAATGAGTCAGAACCAGGCATTGAGCTACCTGATACTGGGGCGGCCCATTGGCCAGGACAGCGGTGACAATAATCTGATCGGCCAGGCCGTCGTCGCGTTGGGGCTCAAGGGCTCATCACCCTTTGCCGGTAATCTCGCCCAGACCATGGGCATCAAGGATTTCGAACTCGACAGCGAAGGCAGTGGCGACCGTACCAGTGTGGTGGCCAGTGGCAAGCTTTCCGAACGGCTTAGCCTGCGTTATGGCGTCGGGGTGTTTGAGCCGGTCAATACCGTGGCCCTGCGCTATGAATTGACCAAGCGCCTGTACCTGGAAGCCGCCAGCGGGTTGGCCAGTTCGCTGGATATTTTCTTCAAGCGTGATTTTTGATTGTTCGAAATATGGAAAAACTCTTCAAAATCAACGCTCCATTATTAAAAAAGGCGTGGTAGCATCCTGTCCATCAATGTGCCGTAGCACTTTGACACAACTAGGTTGCTGCAACGCTTGTCGGCATCATGTGACCCGTGACATCGACCTGTTGTCAGCATAGACAGTGGCGCTTATCGGCGGCCTGTCCTGACTATCAGCCCGGTAACAGCTGGCGCTGAACAACAAGAAAAAGGAGCTAGCGATGGAGTTCATCAACAATCTGGTCAACCAGGTTAATGGTCTCGTCTGGGGGCCACCGATGTTGGTGTTGATCCTCGGCACAGGTTTTTTCCTGATGCTGCGTTTGAAGTTTATGCCGCTTACGCACATTGCCACGGGCTTCCGCCTGATGTGGCGCGGCCGCACCAAAGGTGAGGGCGAAGTCGGCGAAATCACCCCGTTCCAAGCCTTAATGACCACCCTGGCGGCGACTGTCGGTACCGGTAACATTGCCGGTGTGGCAACGGCGATCTTCTTGGGTGGCCCGGGTGCTCTGTTCTGGATGTGGTGTACGGCACTGGTTGGCATGGCCACCAAGTACTGCGAAGTGGTACTGGCTGTTCACTACCGTGAAAAAGATTCGCGCGGCGAGTTCGTCGGTGGACCTATGTATGCCATCAAGAACGGCCTGGGCAAGAAGTGGGCCTGGATGGGGGCTGCCTTTGCCATCTTTGGTGGCTTTGCCGGCTTTGGTATCGGCAACATGGTTCAGGTCAACAGTATGGCAAGCGCCATGCAAGAGACCTTCAATGTGCCGCCGCTGGTTACCGGTATTGTCAGCATGGTGCTGGTTGGCCTGGTGATTCTGGGTGGTATCCGCCGTATCGGTAAGGTTGCCGCTTCACTTGTTCCGTTCATGTGCGTGGCCTACATCATCGCGGCAATCGTTGTATTGGTGGTTAACGCCGCGGCAATTCCGGCTGCATTCGACCTGATCATCACCCACGCCTTCACCCCAATCGCTGCAACCGGTGGTTTTGCTGGTGCTGCGGTAATGGCTGCGATCCGCTTCGGTGTGGCGCGCGGTATTTTCTCCAACGAAGCAGGTCTTGGTACTGCTGGTATCGCGCAGGCTGCCGGTACCACTGATAGCCCGATTCGCTCTGGCATGATCGGTATGCTCGGGACTTTTATCGATACCCTGGTTATCTGCACCATGACCGGCCTGGCAATTATCTGCTCGGGCGTTTGGAGCAGCGGCGCCAGTGGTGCGGCACTGTCTGCGGCAGCTTTTGACTCGGCCATGCCGGGCATTGGAGGCCCGATTCTGACCATCGCCTTGGTGATCTTCGCGTTCACCACTATCCTGGGGTGGAGCTACTACGGCGAGCGTTGCTGGGAATACCTGATGGGGACCAAGACCATCCTGCCATTCCGTCTGGTCTGGGTAGTGGCTGTGCCTTTCGGTGCTATTGCCCAACTGGATTTCGCATGGCTGGTGGCAGACACCCTCAACGGTTTGATGGCGCTGCCTAACTTGCTGGCGCTGTTGTTGCTGAGCCCTGTGGTGGTTAAGCTGACCAAAGAGCATTTCAGTAAGTAGACAGGGGTTGAACCTCGCTGATCATGCGGGGTTCAAGCCTGATAAAAAGCCTCGCAATCGCGAGGCTTTTTTATGTGCGGCATGTTTTACTGATGTTTTAACAACCAAGAGGATCATTGTAATGACTCAAGTAACCTTGCGTGGCAACCCTGTAGATGTAGCAGGCAACTTGCCTGAGGTTGGCCAACAGGCTCCGGCCTTTACTTTGGTAGGTGCAGGCCTGGCTGACGTAAGCCTGAGCAGCTTGGCCGGCAAGCGTAAAGTGCTGAATATCTTCCCAAGCGTCGACACCCCGACCTGCGCCATGAGTGTGCGCAAATTCAATACTGAAGCCAGCGCATTGGACAATACCGTGGTTGCCTGCATTTCTGCTGACTTGCCCTTTGCCCAGGCTCGTTTCTGTGGAGCGGAAGGCCTGGAAAATGTAGTGAACCTGTCGACAATGCGTGGTGCCGAGTTCCTCAAGGATTATGGCGTGGCATTGACTTCTGGCCCATTGGCCGGTGTTGCGGCTCGTGCCGTCGTAGTTCTCGATGAAAACGACAAGGTGCTGCACAGCGAGTTGGTGGCCGAGATTGGCACTGAACCCAATTACGAAGCTGCAATCGCCGTACTCAAGTAATACACCAGACCCAGCCCTTGGCGGGTTGCCAGCGCTGTAACAAAAAGACCGCAATCAATCCGATTGCGGTCTTTTTTTACCTGGCCTGATTGACCTGGTCACAGGGTCAGCATGGCCATCGATTCGGCGCCATAACGATCACCGGCAGCAACCTGGGCAGGAAAGATCGCATCCAGGGTTGAAAGCTCCTTGTCGCTCAGGCTGATTTGTACTGCCGCGATGTTTTCTTCCAGGTAGCGTCGGCGCTTGGTGCCGGGAATCGGCACAATGTCATTGCCCTGGGCCAGTACCCAAGCCAGCGCCAGTTGCGAAGCCTTGACCCCTTTGTCATTTGCCAACTGCTCGACCTGGGCAACCAATTGCAGGTTCTTGGCAAAGTTCTCGCCCTGAAAACGCGGGCTGAAACGACGGTAATCATCCTCGGCAAAATCTTCAGGGCTTTTCAAGGCTCCGGTCAGAAAGCCTCGGCCCAATGGGCTGTAGGGGACAAAGGCAATGCCCAGTTGGCGACAGGTCGCCAGTACCTGGTTTTCTTCGGGATCACGGGTCCACAATGAATACTCGCTTTGTACGGCACTGATCGGGTGGACCTGGTTGGCGCGTTGCAGGGTGGCTGCCGAAACCTCACTGAGCCCGAGGTAGCGAACCTTGCCTTGTTGGACCAGGTCCGCCATGGCTCCGACGGTATCCTCAATTGGCACTTTGGGGTCGATACGGTGCTGGTAATAGAGGTCGATATGGTCGGTCTGCAAGCGCTTGAGGCTGCCCTCGACTGATGCTCGCACATAGTCAGGATGGCCGCTGACACCGCGTACATGCGGGTCGCTTGGGTCGCGCAGCAAGCCGAACTTGGTGGCGATAAAGGCTTGGTGGCGTTTGCCTGCCAGGGCTTGTCCGAGCAAGATTTCATTGGTGTGCGGGCCGTAGGCATCTGCCGTATCGAAAAAGTTCAGGCCGAGCTCAAGGGCGCGGTGCAGGGTGGCGATAGATTCAGTCTCATCCTGGTTGGTCACATAGAAATCGCTCATGCCCATGCAACCCAAGCCGATTGCAGATACCTGCGGCCCGCTGTGGCCGAGTTGACGCATTTTCATCGGTTGAACCTCTTGTCAATGAATGTGCGGTCAGTTTGGCTGTTATCTATTGCCAGATAAACTGGCTAAACTTGGATTAACTATTTATAGAATCCAAATAATAAAGGTGTATCAGATCGCCATGGATCGCATTTTGGCAATGCAGGTTTTCAGCCGGATCGTTGAGTTGGGCGCCTTCGGCAAAGCCGCCGACAGCCTGGGTCTGCCGCGGGCGACTGTTACCCAGATGATCAAGCAACTGGAGAGCCACTTGGGCGTGCAGCTGCTACAACGCACTACACGTCAAGTCCGCGCCACCCTGGACGGGCAGGCCTATTACCAGCGATGCGTGCATCTGTTGGCTGATATCGAAGAGGCAGAGTCGTTTTTCTCGCAAACGCGTAATAATCCGCAAGGCCAACTGCGGATAGACTTGCCGGCGTCGCTGGGGCACCGGGTCATTATTCCGGCAATGACGCAATTCTGCGCCCGTTATCCGAAGATAGAGTTGATTGTCGGCTCGACGGACAGGCCTGTGGATCTGGTGCGCGAAGGCGTGGATTGCGTGGTCAGGGCAGGGCAGATCCATGACCTTGGCCTGGTCGCGAGGCCGCTTGCCCAACTGCCGCAAATCACCTGTGCCAGCGCTGAATACCTGAGCCGGTTTGGTACGCCGCAGGGCATTGCGGAACTGGTTGGTCATCGCGCGGTTAACTATGCCTCGGCGCTAAATGGCCGGGTATTTCCCTTTGAGTTCCAGGTTGACGGCAAGCTGCTTGAGATCGCCCAGCCCGGCACGGTTACGGTGAACAATGCTGAGGCTTATGTCGCGGCCTGTGAGGCTGGGCTTGGTATTATCCAGGCGCCGTATTATCACCTGCATGATCAACTGGCCAATGGCAGCATGGTCGAGATCCTGAGTCAGCATCGCCCGCCCGCAATGCCACTGACTGCGCTGTATCCGCCACATCGGCAACTGTCCAGGCGGGTCAGGGTATGGGTCGATTGGCTGGTGGAACTTTTTTCTGCAGATCAGTGGGCGATGACGCACGAGAACTAGCCGCTTGTTCTGCTCAGCCTTGGTCGATGTTCAAGTCATTGAAAATCTGGCATTATCGCAACTGGTTATTATTTGCGTTTGATTGCTATGGCTGCGACACAATGACTGCTCACATTTTGGCGATTGAAGATGATCCGGTGTTGTCCGTGCACCTGCACGAGCATCTATCCAGTCGCGGTTTTCAGGTGACTTTGCATGGCGATGGCCAGACTGGCCTGGCCCAAGGTCTGGCCGAACCCTTTGACTTGGTCTTGTTGGACATCCTCTTGCCTGGTCTTGACGGCCTTGAGGTCCTGGAACAACTGCGTAACCACAGCAGCGTGCCGGTGATCCTGATGTCGGCCCTTGGTGCCGAACAGGACCGTATTGCAGGCTTTACCCAAGGCGCCGATGACTATTTGCCCAAGCCCTTCACCATGGCTGAATTGGAGGTACGCATCGCCGCAATCATGCGCCGTGTAGCCTATGAACGCGGCTACCGACAAGTGACCAGGATTGTGCCAACCCTTGAGCTTAGCCAACAGCACAATGATGCACGCCATAACGGCAAATGGGCACAATTGACCGCCACCGAGTTTCGTCTGCTTGAGTTGCTGATCGATAATACCGGCGAGGTGCAGAGCAAGGCATTTCTCTATCAACATGTACTTCATCGCGCCTATTCCCAACATGATCGCAGCCTTGATATGCACATCAGTCATGTACGCCGCAAACTCTCGGCCATCGGCTATTCGAGAGGGAAGCTGCAAACTGCCTGGGGCAAGGGCTATGTATTCGAGCTTGACCAGAACTGATTATGCCGGGCTCATATCCATTGTTCTGGCGTCTTGCCGTACAACTGCTTGGCGTCTGTATTCTCATCGCCTGGGGTGCTTGGTACTGGAGCGGCTTTATCGAGCAGCGCACGGCTTATCTGAGCAGCGCCGCGCAGCAGCAACTCCACACCTATGCCAATGAGGCGCAACAGGCTTGGCTAGATGACGGTGCAGATGGTGTCGAGCGCTGGGTCGAACACATGGCTGCCGTTGAGCCCGGTATTTGGGTGGCGGTGATCGGGCGCAACCTGGAAAGCCTGGGACGAACGCCTTTTACCGCCCAAGAGTTTTCTCACTTGCGCCGCTTGCGCAGTGTCGACGGGCCCATGAGCCATCGGGTCAAGGGCCTGCCCTATATTGGCATTCCCTTCGCGGAGGCTGAGCAACTCGATCAGCAAGGCCAGGTGGTTATCCAGCTACCGCGGCGTTTTGTGCCCGAAGGTTTTACCTGGTCAATGCAGGTTTTGTTGCAGGGCGTGGTGCCTGCGGTATTGGCATTGCTGCTGTGCTTGCTGATTTACCGACAGGTGATCGCCCCATTGGGTTATTTACTCGACCAGGTCAACGCGCTGGGTGACGATAATCTTGCCGCGCGGGTCTCGCCCAGATTAAGCCAGCGCCAGGACGAGCTGGGCAGGTTGGGCCGGGCCTTTGATCGTATGGCTGAGCGCCTCGACAAAACCGTATCGCTGCAACGCCAACTGCTGCGCGATGTCTCCCATGAGCTGCGCACACCCCTTTCGCGCTTGCGTGTTGCAGGGGAGTGCGCAAATGACGTTGTGGAGTTGCGCCAGCGAATGGAGCGAGAAGTGGAGTCAATGCAGGTGTTGGTCGATGACACCCTGGAGTTGGTCTGGCTAGACACCGAACAACCGCGGCTTGAGCATCAGGACATTGATGTGGCAGCGCTGTGGGACCTGCTCTGCGACGATGCCTGCTTCGAAAGCGCCTGGCACCCAAGTCGATTACGCTGTGAATTGCCTGAGAACTGTCGGGTACGCGGGCACCTAAACAGCCTGGCGCAGGCGATGGAGAACATCTTGCGCAATGCCATTCGCCATTCACCGGCGCAGGGCTGCGTCTATTTGCGTGGCCAGCGCGTAGCACAAGGTTGGTTGCTGCATATCGAGGACGAGGGCGGCGGTGTAGCTGACGCCGAACTCGAAACCATCTTCGAACCCTTTACCCGTTTGCAAGCTGCGCGGCCGGGTGGTGAAGGCTTTGGCCTCGGCTTGGCCATAGCCAGGGGCGCGGTGCGTCTACAAGGGGGTGAGCTATGGGCAGACAATGGTGATACAGGGCTTCGGCTTTGGTTGCATTTGAAAAGTGTATAGATTGTAAATGATCTTTATTCTCTAACGAGAATCAATATCATCTCCGCCATCCAGTGCACTGAGCCTTACGGTATTGACTGTTACAAGCTCAGCTAGTCGCACTTATTTGCAGGCAAGGAGAGATGTTGATGCGGTACCCCTCAAGATTGAATCACCTGACATTGGCTTTATTGGCCATCAGTAGTCCGCAGGTTGGATTTGCTGCTGATTCAGAAAACAATGCAAAGGGCACTGTACAGCTGCAGGATGCTTATGTACTGGGTACTGCCGAAGAGGAGCTGAAACAGGCTCCAGGTGTTTCGATCATCACTGCTGAAGACATCAAGAAGCGCCCGCCGGTCAACGATCTCTCCGATATCATCCGCAAGATGCCAGGGGTCAACCTGACCGGCAATAGCGCGACTGGCCAGTATGGCAATAACCGTCAGATTGACATTCGTGGCATGGGGCCGGAAAACACCCTGATCCTGATTGACGGCAAGCCTGTCAGCTCACGTAACTCGGTGCGCATGGGGCGTAGTGGCGAGCGCAATACCCGTGGCGACAGCAACTGGGTTCCTGCTTCAGCGGTCGAGCGCATCGAGGTGCTGCGCGGGCCGGCAGCGGCGCGTTACGGTTCTGGTGCGGCGGGTGGCGTGGTCAATATCATCACCAAAGCCCCAACGCTGGAGCACAGCGGCCAGGTAACGGCCTACACCAACTTGCCCGAGAACGATGCCGAGGGGATGACCAAACGCATCAACTTCAATATGGCCGGGCCTATAGTCGAAGCCTTGTCATATCGCCTGTATGGCAACTTCAACAAGACAGATGCCGATGATCTGTCGCTCAATGAAGATTACGCCGCCAGTCCAACCGCAACGCCGCCAGCCGGTCGCGAAGGGGTACGCAATAAAGATGTGAATGGCCTGCTGCGCTGGGATCTGGACCCACAACAAGTGCTCGAATTTGAAGGCGGGTTTAGCCGTCAGGGCAATATCTATGCCGGTGACCGGGCTGTCAGCATCAATGGTACCGAGTTGATCAGCCAGCTTGCCGGTGACGGCAAGGAAACCAACGTCATGTACCGCGAAACCGCATCGGTCACCCACCGAGGCGACTGGGACTTCGGGACATCGCAAGTGGTGGCTTCCTACGAGAACACCCGTAATCGCCGCCTCAATGAAGGCCTGGCCGGTGGTCCAGAAGGCAGTATCACCACCTCTGACGACCGCTCGACATCCGAACTTAAAGCCTATCGCCTGGCGGGCGAGGTGAATATGCCGCTGCAAATCGGCCGGCCGCAGGTACTGACGCTGGGCACGGAGCTTACCCGCGACGAATTGGATGATCCCTATTCGATGACCCAAAGCACCAGCAGTGGCGGTGCTGTGCCGGGTACCGACACAGGTGTGCGCTCGGGCAAGGCCGATGCCGACAATTATGCAGTGTTTGCCGAAGACAATATCGAGCTGACCGATGCCTGGATTCTGACTCCAGGCCTGCGCTTTGATCATCACAGCCAGTTCGGCGGTAACTGGAGCCCAAGCCTCAACACCACCTACAAAATTACCGATGCCATATCGCTGAAAGGGGGTGTCGCCAAGGCGTTCAAGGCACCCAACCTGTATCAGTCCAACACCAATTACCTGTACTACACCCGTGGCAACGGTTGCCCGGTTGATGCCCCGAGCCTGGGCGCTGGTTGCTATATACAGGGCAACGATGACCTGGATGCCGAAACCAGCATCAACAAGGAAATTGGCATCGTCTATGACAAGGCGGGCTGGAACGCCGGGATTACCTATTTCCACAACGACTACAAAGACAAGATCACCGCAGGTCTTGACCAGGTTGCTCAAACCACCAGCAATGGCCGGGTTTTCCAATGGGAAAATGCCCCCAAGGCGGTGGTTGCCGGTTGGGAAGGCAGTTTGAATATCCCGCTGCTGGGTAATGAAGGCGAAATCCTCAGTTGGAACAACAACTTCACCTACATGATTGAAAACACCAATAAATCGACCAACGAACCCTTGTCGATTATTCCCGAATACACCATCAACTCGATGCTCGATTGGGCGGTCACCGACAGCCTGGATCTGTCCTTCAATATGAGTCATTACGGCAAACAGGAGCCGCGCAAACTGACCTCCACTGGTGCGCAAGCCACTGGCGATGAGCTGAGAACCCGTGGCAGCTACAGCGTATTTGGCCTGACCGGCAACTATGAGCTGGACGAAACCTGGAGTTTCTCCACCGGCATAAACAACCTGTTCGACAAAGAGCTCAAGCGCGAGGCCAACTCCGGCGGTGAGGGTGCCAATACCTACAACGAACCGGGCCGTTCTTACTTCGCTTCGGTGACGGCGAACTTCTGATTTCGATACTCCTTTGGCTGTCTTAACAAGCGGCTTTCACTCCGCCAGTGTCCCTGGCGGAGTTCTTTGCTTTGCGCGAGGACCTGGCTGTAATGAAATATCTGTTGCTGTTGTTATCCCTTCTGCCCTGGATGGCGCAGGCCAAACCCGATTTGGCCCGCGTTATGGGCGAGACCCTGATTGAGCGGGGTTCGGATTTTTACACCTTTAAACATTTCGACCTGCCTTCCGCAGATGGCCAGCGCCACTACCGGGTCTATCTGGCAATCCCCAAGCAAGCAGCGCCAACTTCGGGTTACCCGGTGTTGTATATGCTCGACGGCAACGCCGCAATGGCCGCCCTCGAGGATCAGTGGTTTCGCGCTTTGCCTGAGACGCCGTTGTTGGTCATGGTTGGCTATGCCGGCGAGCGGGTGATCAATGCGCCAGCGCGTACGCTCGACTATACCCCCGCGCCACAAACAGGCCAGCCCCTGGTTTTTCAGGGGCGCATGGCGGGCGGGGCATCTGCATTTCTGCAACTGATTGAAACCCAGATCAAGCCGCATGTAGAGGCCAAATATCAACTGGATAACCAGCGGCAAAGTATTTGGGGGCATTCGTTTGGTGGCTTGTTCGTGCTCAACACCCTGTTTACCAAGCCACAGAGTTTTAATCGTTACATCGCCGCCAGTCCGTCGCTGTGGTGGCAGTCGGGCTTGATTATGGAAATTGAAAAACAGCTGCCTGCTGATGTTCAAGCGCAACTGCTGATCCTGCATGGCGAGCTGGAAGGGCAGGCACACAAGGGCCGGGAAGTGCCCAAGGAGCGCGCGGCGGCGATGCGCGCAGTGGGGGCTGATGCAGTGCCCAAAATGCTCAAGCGCTTAGCAGCCTTCCCGGGCTTGCAGCTTGGCTACCAACAACTGCCCGGGCTAGGCCATGGCCCGATGCTGCCCGCGTCGATTCCATGGGCGTTGAAGGTCGCAACGGAGCCCCTTGCACAATGAAAACTCAAGTATTTAGCTGGTCGGCGCTGTCACGGATCATCGCTGCGATATTCGCCGGCTACCTGTTTACCTACGCATTCACCGCCGCATTGGCGCAGCTGCTACCCGGCGAGCCGCGTGCAGCAATGACAATCGCAACCTGGCCAGCCTTTGTGGTTTACCCATTGGTGATTCTCTGGGCCTTCGCCTGCGCGCGAGTGCGGCTGGTGTGGAGCGGTCTATTAGTGGCCAGCGCTGCACTGCTGCTAATTGGGTTCTGGCCGCAACTGATGAGGGCCTGGTGATGAAGACTCAATCGCTCACGCAATCCATGTCGTGGCTGCATACCTGGGTTGGGCTGGTATTTGGCTGGTTGTTGTTCGCTATTTTCCTCACCGGGACCTTGGCTGTATTCGACAAGGAAATCGATGTCTGGATGCGTCCTGAGGCGCCCGCGCATAAAGTCGATCAAACCAAGGCGGCGCAGCGAGCCATGGCCTACCTGCAGGCCAGATATGGAGATGCCTCGGCCTGGAATATCGGCTTGCCTACCGAGCGCTCACCCGACCTTACGATCTCTTCTGGCGAGCAGCGCAGAGGCGGGCCACGGCAATATCTGGATCCGGCAACAGGTGAGCCGGTGGCCGTGCGTGACACGGCCGGTGGCGGACACTTTTTCCGCTTCCACTTCACCCTCAATATGCCACGCAATATTGGGATCTGGCTGGTGGGCTTTGCCGCCATTGGTATGTTGGTTGCGCTGTTTAGTAGCCTGATCATCCATAAAAAGTTCTTCAAAGAATTTTTTACGTTCCGGCCGGGTAAAGGTCAGCGTTCATGGTTGGATGCGCATAACGCCACTGGCGTGCTGGTGTTGCCGTTTCACTTGATGATCACTTACACCGGGCTGGTGATTTTCTCGCTTATTTATATGCCTGCCGCAGTTGATGCCCTGTTCGATGGCGATCGTCAGGCTGCTTTTGGTCGCGGTCAGCATGAGCACAGGGGTGTCGCTGATGTGGCTGCTGTAACGCCTGCCCAGTTGACCGCGATCGGCCCGGTATTGGCCGAGGCAGAGCGGGTGATGGGTGAAATCGGTTCGCTGTCTGTCAGCAACCCTGGGCGTAGCGATGCCAGGATTGAAGCGCGGCCGGTGCTGGGCAATAGAATCGAGCTGACCAAGGGCAAGAGCATGGTCTTCGATGGCGTGAGCGGCGCGGTAATAAGGCAGCCGGAATCTAACAGTGGCGCCATTTTGAGCCAGAGGGTGATCGCTGGTTTGCATTTTGCTCAGTTCGGCGGCTACCCGATGCGCTGGCTGTACTTTCTTTGCAGTTTTGCCAGCTGCGCAATGATTGCCACCGGCCTGGTTTTGTTTACCGTCAAGCGTCGGCGCCGCCATGATGCCGAAGGCCCCATTGCAGCCAGGCTCTATCACGTTGCGGAGCGGCTGAATGTGGCTGTTATCGCGGGCTTGGGTCTTGCCTGTGTGGGCTACCTTTGGGCAAATCGCTTGCTGCCAGTCGAGCTTTCAGGACGTGGCGGTGTGGAGGTGAGGGTGTTCTTTGCCATTTGGCTGTTGAGCCTGGTGCATGCCTGTTGCCGTCCGTATATCCAGGCGTGGCGTGAGCAGTTGGGTCTGGCTGCATTAATGTGCTTGCTCTTGCCGCTGCTCAGCAGCATGACCCTGGAAAACCCCTGGGCAGAATCTATCCGACTTTACGTTGAACTCACGGCCATAGCCTGCGGCGCCTTGTGGGCCTTTTGTGCCTGGCGTACAGGCCAGTCGAAAGCTCGGGTTGCGCCGCGTCGTCAATCCCAAACCGTGGCACAGGTGCAATAAAATGCTGATCAATTTCTTTGCCGGTCTGCTTCTGGTGTATTGCGCCATGTCGGCCCTTTGCATGGGGCTACCAAGGCACTATAAAAATGTCTGGAAGCATGAGCCTCAATCCTATTTCTGTCGGACTTTGCGAGTTGCCGGTTGGCTGCTGCTTGGCTCGGGCTTTATGGCCTGTGTATCAAGCTGGGGCTGGGCAATGGGGCCCATTGGCTGGCTGGGGCAGGTCAGCCTGGCAGGTTTATTGTTGGTGATGAGCCTTCCGTACAGGCCACGACTGGCGCTGCTATTACCAGTGATTGGCGCACCGGTTTGGATGCTTGCCTGGGCCTTGCTGGCTTGAGCCCCTGGCGACAGTCTGCCGGCCAAGTGCCGGCTCATTTGTAGCGCTCTAGAACGGGTCCTGAACTGCAGATTTGGCAGTGCTTGGCACAAACTGCAACAGACCTTGAGTAAATAGCTGGTAAAGAGGCTTTGCTTAGGCCCTAAGAGTGCTTATCGTTCAGCTTCCCCAAGGAAGTGATCTGAGACATGCCTGATTCAAACAACACCCTGACCCCCGCAAAAGCCTCCCGCCAATGGTTGATCGGCCTGGTTCTCTTGGTAGTAATCGCCGCCATGGTCTGGTTTTTCTGGCCAGCGAAACCAGAAAACGTCGGTAACCAGCGCTTTGGTGACATGGGCCCGGTTCCAGTGCGAGTGGCCGAGGTTGAGGCAGCAGACTTTCCCATCGAATTGAAAGCCCTCGGCACGGTGACCGCCTATAACACCGTCAATGTGCGTGGCCGCGTTGATGGTGAGTTGATGAAGCTGATGTTTACCGATGGCCAGCGGGTCAAGGCAGGGGATTTATTGGCCGTGATTGATCCGCGGCCGTATCAGGTTGCCTTGCAACAGGCCCAGGGTGCGTTGTTGGAGAATCAGGCACAGTTGAAAAACGCCGAGATCGACCTGGCGCGCTACAAAGGGCTGTATGCCGAGGATTCGATTGCCAAGCAGACCCTCGACACCCAACTGGCCTTGGTCAATCAGTATCGCGGCACGGTCAAGTCCAATCAGGCCGCCGTTGCTGAAGCCAAGCTCAATCTGGATTTCACTCAGGTGCGTGCGCCCATCAGTGGTCGCCTGGGCCTGCGCCAGGTCGATATCGGTAACCTGGTGAGTTCGGGTGATGAATTGCCGCTGGTGGTGATTACCGAAACCACGCCCATTGCGGTGATGTTCACCTTGCCAGAGGCCGAGCTGCCCGCAGTATTGAAGCACTATCGCGCGGGTGAAACCCTTCTGGTCGAGGCCTGGGATCGCAGTGAGAAGAATCGCTTGGCCGAAGGCCAACTCGAAACCCTGGACAACCTGATCGATACCGCCACCGGCACGGTCAAGCTCAAGGCCCGCTTTGCCAACGCCGACGAAATGCTTTATCCCAATCAGTTCGTCAATGTGCGCCTGCGCGTCGAAATCCGGAAAAACGTCGATGTCATTCCAGCTGCGGCGTTGCAGTTTGGTTCCAATGGCCCCTTTGTGTATATCGTCGACAAAGAAGACAAGATCAGCATCCGCCCGGTGGAGGTTGGCCCAAGTAATGGCGAGACGACCCTGATCGAGAAGGGCGTCAGCGTCGGTGAACGCGTGGTGCTTGAAGGCACCGACCGTTTGCGCGACGGCAACAAGGTCGAGGTGCTGGGTACAGGCTTCGCCCCTGAGCCAGAGTCTGCACCGGTGCCGCTAGCCACCGAAACCGATGGTCAGTCGAAGCGCAAAGCATGAATGTTTCTCGCCTGTTCATCCTGCGCCCGGTCGCGACAACGCTGATCATGGTGGCGATTTTCCTGAGTGGGATCATCGCTTATCGTTTGCTGCCGGTCTCCGCCTTGCCCGAGGTGGATTACCCGACTATCAGGGTCATGACTCTTTATCCAGGGGCCAGCCCCGATGTAATGACCAGCGCGGTAACCGCACCTTTGGAGCGTCAGTTCGGGCAGATGGCCGGCCTAAAGCAGATGTCGTCGACCAGCTCGGGCGGTGCGTCGGTCATCACCTTGCGCTTTAACCTTGAGATCGAGCTTGATGTTGCCGAGCAGGAAGTCCAGGCGGCGATCAACGGCGCGACCAACCTGCTGCCCAATGATTTGCCCGCACCGCCGGTGTACAGCAAGGTCAATCCGGCCGATACACCGGTGATGACCCTGGCTGTGAGCTCGAAAACCCTGCCGCTTCCTGAAATCAATGACCTGGTAGATACCCGCCTGGCGCAAAAACTGGCGCAAACCAGTGGCGTCGGCCTGGTCTCGTTGGCCGGTGGCCAACGCCCAGCCGTGCGCATCCGGGTCAATCCCGAGGCGCTGGCTGCCTACGGCTTGAACCTGGCGGATATCCGTACGCTGATAACCGCCAGCAACGTCAACCAGCCCAAGGGCAACTTCGATGGCCCGACGCGCGTTTCGCAGCTCGATGCCAACGACCAGTTGGTATCGGTGGACCAATACCGCCAGTTGATTATTAACTACAGCCAAGGTGCAACCTTGCGCCTGAAGGACGTTGCCACCATTGTCGATGGCGCTGAAAACCAGCGACTTGCCGCCTGGGCCAACCTCAATAAAACCATCCTGGTCAACGTTCAACGCCAGCCGGGTGCCAATGTGATCGATGTGGTCGATCGCATCCAGACCCTGCTGCCCAACCTCACTGAAGGCTTGCCTGCCAGCGTTGATGTAAAGGTACTTACCGATCGCACGCAAACCATTCGCGCCGCGGTCAGCGATGTGCAGCACGAAATGATGATGGCAATCGCCCTGGTGGTGTTGGTTACGTTCCTGTTCCTGCGCCGGCTGTCGGCGACCATCATTCCTTCTATCGTGGTGCCGCTGTCGCTGATTGGCAGCTTCGGCATCATGTATCTGGCGGGCTTCACCATCAACAACCTGACATTGATGGCGTTGACCATTGCCACCGGCTTCGTGGTCGATGACGCCATTGTCATGCTGGAGAATATTGCGCGGCACATTGAAGAGGGCGAGACACCCTTCAATGCCGCACTCAAAGGCGCCAAGCAGATTGGCTTTACCCTGGTCTCGCTGACCATTTCGCTGATTGCGGTATTGATCCCGCTGCTATTCATGGCCGATGTGGTGGGGCGCTTGTTCCGTGAGTTTGCCATCACCCTGGCCGTGGCGATTCTGATCTCGCTGGTGATTTCCCTGACCCTCACGCCGATGATGTGTGCGCGCCTGCTCAAGCGCGAGCCAAAACCCGAGGAGCAATCCGGCTTCTACAAGGCCAGCGGCGCCTGGATTGATCGGCTTATCCATCATTACGGGATCTGGTTGCAATGGGTGCTCAAGCGCCAGCCACTGACCTTGTTGGTCGCCATTGGTACATTGGCGCTGACCGTGGTCCTGTACCTGGCTGTGCCCAAGGGCTTCTTCCCGGTGCAGGATACCGGCGTGATCCAGGGCATTTCCGAGGCGCCGCAATCGATCTCCTTCAGCGCCATGAGCGAACGCCAGCAACGGCTCGCCGAAGTGGTGCTCAAGGACCCTGCAGTGAGTAGCCTGTCGTCCTATATCGGTGTCGATGGCGATAACCCGACGCTCAACAGCGGGCGCATGCTGATCAACCTCAAGCCACACAGCGAGCGGGATGTGACCGCCAGCGAAGTGATTGATCGCTTACGCCCAGAGCTGGCCAAGCTCAGCGGTATCCAGCTGTACTTGCAGCCGGTGCAGGACTTGTCGATCGAAGACCGCGTCAGCCGCACGCAATACCAGTTCAGCATGGAGTCGCCTGACCTCAAGCTGCTTGAAGAGTGGGTGCCTAAACTGGTGGCTCGCCTGCAACAACAGCCCGAGTTGACCGATGTTGCCAGCGATCTGCAAAACCGTGGCTTGCAGGTTTACCTGGACATCGACCGCGATATTGCCGGGCGCCTCGGGGTCAAGGTCGCCGACATCGATGATGCCTTGTACGACGCATTTGGCCAGCGCCAGATTTCGACCATTTATACCCAGGCCAACCAATACCGCGTGGTCCTGGAGAGCCAGAATGCGGGCAGCATTGGCCCGGCAGCGCTGCGCCAGATCCACGTTGCCACCGCTGAAGGCAAACAAGTCCCGCTGTCCGATCTTGCCCATGTGGAGCAGCGCGCTGCGAGTTTGCTGATAAACCATATTGGCCAGTTTCCAGCGGCGACCTTGTCATTCAACCTCGCATCCGGCGTTGCCTTGGGCGATGCGGTGGATGTGATTCAACAAGCGCAACAGGACATCGGCTTGCCTGCCGGTATCCAGACCGAGTTCCAGGGCGCCGCCCAGGCGTTCCGTGCGTCGCTGTCGAGCACCTTGCTGCTGATCCTGGCGGCAGTTGTGACCATGTACATCGTCCTTGGCGTACTGTACGAGAGCTACATTCACCCGATCACCATTCTCTCGACCCTGCCGTCGGCGGGGGTAGGCGCCTTGCTGGCCTTGTTGCTGACCGGCAATGACCTGGGGCTGATCGCAATCATCGGCATCATCCTGTTGATTGGTATCGTCAAGAAAAACGCAATCATGATGATCGACTTTGCCCTCGACGCTGAGCGCAACCAGGGCATGGCGCCAGAGGCGGCCATTTATCAAGCGGCGTTGTTGCGTTTCCGGCCCATCCTGATGACCACGCTGGCTGCGCTCTTTGGCGCTGTGCCACTGATGCTGGCGACAGGTTCCGGCGCAGAGTTGCGCCAGCCGCTGGGCCTGGTCATGGTTGGTGGCCTGTTGGTCAGCCAGTTATTGACCTTGTTTACCACGCCGGTGATCTACCTGTACTTCGACCGCCTGGCCCGTCGTGCAACCGGGCGTAGCGCCGCAGGGATTCTGGTCAAGCGATGAACCTTTCAGCGCCTTTTATCCGTCGTCCGGTGGCAACGCTGCTCCTGAGCCTGGCGGTGATCCTGCTCGGTGCGGTCAGCTATGGATTGCTGGCCGTATCGCCATTACCGGATATGGATTTCCCGGTAATCACGGTCGACGCCACATTGCCAGGCGCCAGCCCGCAGATCATGGCCTCGAGCGTGGCCACGCCACTCGAGCGCTCGCTGGGTACCATCGCCGGCATCAGCCAGATGAACAGCCGCAGCAGCCAGGGCAGCACGCGCATCATGATCGAGTTCGAGCTTGACCGTGATATCAATGCCGCTGCACGGGAAGTCCAGGCCGCTATCAATGCCTCCCGCGACTTGCTGCCCAGTGGCATGCGCAGCATGCCGACCTATCGCAAGATCAACCCCTCGCAAGCGCCGGTCATGGTGCTTGCGCTGTCATCCGATGTGTTGACCAAGGGTGAACTCTACGATGTGGCTTCATCGGTCATTGCGCAAAAACTGTCGCAGGTCACCGGTGTCGGTGAAGTGCAGATTGGCGGCAGCTCACTGCCTGCCGTGCGGGTCTCCTTGCAGCCGCGCATGCTGGATCAATACGGCATCGCCCTGGATGATGTGCGCCAGGCCATCACCAATGCCAACGCCAAACGGCCCAAGGGTGCGGTCGAAGATGCCAGCAATCACTGGCAGATCCAGGCCAGTGATCAGTTGGAGAAGGCCGCCGACTACAAACCGATGATCATTCGTTACCAGGATGGTTCAGTGGTGCGCCTGAGTGATATCGCCAAGGTCACCGATGGCGTCGAGGATCGCTACAACAGCGGGTTCTATAACGACCAAAGCGCTGTATTGGTGGTGGTCAACCGCCAGACCGGGGCCAATATCATCGAAACCATTGCCAGTATTCGCGAGCAGTTGCCAGCGCTACGCGCGGTGATTCCGGCAACTGTTGATCTGCAGGTGGCAATGGACCGTTCACCGGTCATTCGCGCCACCTTGCACGAAGCCGAGCGTACCTTGTTGATCGCCGTGGCCTTGGTCATTTTGGTGGTCTATGGCTTTCTGGGTCGCTGGCGTGCCTCGATGATCCCGGCGCTGGCGGTGCCCGTGTCGCTGGTCGGCACATTTGCCGCCATGTACCTGCTCGGGTTCTCCCTGAATAACCTGTCACTGATGGCCTTGATTCTGGCCACGGGCCTGGTGGTCGACGATGCAATCGTGGTGCTGGAGAACATCTCCCGGCATATCGAGGCTGGCGAAACACCCATGGCTGCATCATTCAAGGGAGCCAAGGAAGTTGGCTTCACCTTGCTGGCGATGAACCTGTCGCTGGTGGCGGTATTTGTCTCGATTCTATTCATGGGCGGCCTGGTCGAGAGCCTGTTCCGTGAGTTTTCGATCACCTTGGCGGTGTCGATCATTATCTCCTTGCTGGTGTCCTTGACGCTGACGCCGATGCTTTGCGCACGTTGGCTCAAGGCCGAAGATCAACTGCGCCCCCATGGCCGCTTGCAGCAACAACTGGAACGCTTTGGCGCGATGATTTTGCGCGGCTACAAACGCAGCCTGGACTGGGCTCTGCGTCACTCACTGCTGATGCTGCTGAGTTTGTTCGCCACCATCGCCTTGAATATCGTGCTCTTTATCATAGTGCCCAAGACCTTCTTGCCACAGCAGGACACTGGCCAGTTGATTGGCTTTGTACGCGGCGACGATGGTTTGTCCTTCCAGGTGATGCAGCCCAAAATGGAAACCTACCGCCGGGCACTGCTCAAGGACCCAGCGGTCGATAGCGTTGCCGGTTTCGTAGGCGGAGCAGGGGGGATCAATAATGCCTTTATCATCGTGCGTCTCAAACCCATAACCGAGCGCAAGATTTCTGCCCAGGATGTGATTAACCGCCTGCGCAAGGAAGTGCCCAAGGTCGCCGGTGGCCGGCTGTTCCTGATGCCGGACCAAGACCTGCAAATCGGTGGCAGGCAAGGGCGCAGCTCGGATAACGAATACATGCTGCTGTCGGGTGACCTGGACCAACTGCGCGAGTGGATGCCCAAGGTGCGCGAGGCGCTGCGTGCTTTGCCCGAGCTGACCGATATCGACGCCAAGGAAAACGAAGGCGCGCAACAGATCAGCCTGCAGGTCGATCGCGACATGGCCAAGCGCTTTGGCGTGGACATGGCAATGGTGACCAGCGTGCTTAACAACGCCTACAGCCAGCGCCAGGTATCGACCATCTACGACACGCTCAACCAATACAGCGTGGTCATGGAGGTCGATAAAAAATACGCCGAGCATCCTGAGTCGCTGGACCAGATCAAGCTGATTACTGCCAACGGTGATCGGGTGCCGCTGTCGACCTTTGCCCATTGGGGACGCAGCCTTGAAGAGGATCGGGTTAACCACCAGGGGCAATTTGCCTCGGAGAATATCGGTTTCTCGTTGGCAGAAGGTGTCAGCCTCGATCAGGCCACCAAGGCGATAGATAACGCGGTGGCCAGACTCAACCTGCCCACTGAAGTGCAGGGCATGATGAGCGGCACAGGCGCCGCCTTCCAGAAAACCCAGGACAATCAACCCCTGATGATCCTGCTGGCCCTGGTGGTGGTGTATATCGTCCTGGGCGTGCTTTACGAAAGTTATGTGCACCCCTTTACCATTCTTTCCACCTTGCCCTCAGCCGGGGTGGGCGCACTGTTGGCACTTGAGTTGCTCAATACCGAGTTCAGCCTGATCTCCTTGCTGGGCTTGTTCCTGCTGATCGGGGTGGTGAAGAAAAACGCGATCCTAATGATTGACCTGGCCTTGCAGCTTGAGCGCCAGCAGAGCATGAGTCCTTTCGAGTCGATCCGCCAAGCCTGCCTGCTGCGTTTCCGGCCGATCATGATGACCACGCTTGCGGCCATCCTTGGCGCACTGCCACTGGTACTGAGCAGCGCCGAAGGCTCGGAAATGCGCAAGCCTTTGGGCATTACCATTGTCGGCGGCTTGATCCTGAGCCAGTTGCTGACCCTCTACACCACACCGGTTATCTACCTTTATTTCGACCGCCTGCGCCACCGGGTAAACCGCTGGCGTGGCGTGCGCACCGATGCAGCCCTGGATACACCATTATGATTACTGCAAACCTTGCAAAAGCCCGTGGTACGCGCCTGCTCAGCCTGCTTGCGCTGAGTATCGCCTTGAGTGCCTGTGCGGTCGGCCCGGACTACAAGCGCCCCGAAATCAACACCCCGGCCCAATTCAAGCAAGTAGCCGGCTGGAAAGCCGCCGTGCCCAGCGATGCCCTGGAACGTGGTGCCTGGTGGGAGCTCTACGGTGATGCCGAGTTGAACGATCTGGTCGGACGCCTCAATGTGTCGAACCAGAACCTCGCCGCCGCCGAGGCGCAATACCGTCAGGCCCGGGCACTGGTCAGGGGCGCGCGCGCAGCGTTTTACCCCTCGTTGTCGACCAATGCCGGTGTCACGCGCTCCGGTCAGGGTGGCGGCCAGAACGTGGTCACCACCTCTGACGTGATCTCCAGCGGCGGATCGCGCTCGACCATCACCAAGAACTACGACTTGAGCCTCAATGCGTCCTGGGAGCTGGATATCTGGGGCAAGCTGCGCCGTTCGCTGGAGTCGAGCAAGGCCGGTTTCGAAGCCAGTGCCGGTGATCTGGCGGCTGCCAAGCTGAGCTATCAATCCGAGTTGGCCCAGAGCTACCTGCAATTACGCGTGCTCGATGACCAGCAGCGCTTGCTGGACGCTACCGTGGATGCCTATGCCCGTTCGTTGAAGTTGACAGAAAACCAGTACAGGGCCGGTATAGTGCCGAAGTCCGATGTCAGCCAGGCCCGTACTCAATTGAAAAGCACCGAGGCACAGGCAATTGACCTGAAGTGGCAGCGTGCGCAGCTGGAGCATGCCATTGCGGTGCTGGTCGGGGTTTCGCCTGCCGAGTTGAGCATTGCCCCACGTGAGCAGCTGCCTCAGCTCCCGCAAATACCTGTGGCCTTGCCTTCGCAGCTGCTTGAGCGCAGGCCTGATATCGCAGCAGCCGAGCGCCGGGTGATTTCCGCCAATGCCGATATTGGCATAGCCGAAGCCGCCTGGTATCCGGACCTGACCATTTCCGCCAGTGGTGGTTATCGGGGCAGCAGTTTTGCGGATTGGATCGAGTTGCCAAACCGTTTCTGGTCCATAGGTCCTAGCCTGGCCATGACCTTGTTCGATGGGGGCGCGCGCAGTGCCGAGGTGGAACGTACCGAAGCGGTCTATGACCAGACTGTCGCACAGTACCGGCAGTCGGTGCTGGATGGTTTCCGTGAGGTTGAAGACTACCTGGTCCAGCTCAGGGTCATGGAGCAGGAGGCGCAGGTTCAGCAACAAGCGGTCGAGTCGGCCCGTGAGTCACTGCGCCTGATTCAGAACCAGTACAAGGCCGGTACCGTTGACTTCAATAGCGTGGTTACAGTCCAGGCAACGGCCCTGAACAACGAGCGTACCGCGCTAACGCTGCTGGGCAACCGTCTGACGGCCAGTGTGCAGTTGATTGCGGCGCTGGGCGGCGGCTGGACAGTCGATCAATTGGTGCCACCCGCCGATCAGGATGACAAACTGGATTAACCACAGGCCCAAGCCAGCATCTGGGCCGATGCTGGCTTGGTTCATTGCCTGAGGCTTAGTTACGCGATTTGCGGTTTACCACCTGCGCGGCCTGCATCACGTCGGCACCAATTTCTTTTTCAAACTGCGCCCATACCGGCTTCATTGCATCACGCCAGGCCTGGCGTTGTTGGTCGTCCAGGGTGATGATCTGGCTGGAGCCTGACGCCAGGATGCGGTTGCGGTCTGCCTGGTTGGCTTCCTCGGCCTGGCGATTCACTGAATAAGTGACCTCATCAATAATGCCTTCAAGCACCACGCGCGTGGCGTGTGGGATGCTGTACCAGAAGGTCGGATTGCTCACCAGCATGTAGTCGAGCACCCCGTGGTTGGTTTCGGTGATGTAGGGCTGAACGCTGTTGAGCTTTTTGCTGTAGATATTCGACCAGGGGTTTTCAGCACCTTGTACTTCACCCGTTTGCAATGCCTTGAACACCTCGGCGAAGGGCAGTACTTGCGGTGTGGCAGACAACTGGTTGAACTGCGCGCTCAGCACATCCGATGGCTGGATACGAAACTTCAAGCCGCGGGCATCGGCTGGCATATACAAGGCCTTGTTGGCTGATAGCTGTTTCATGCCGTTGTGCCAATAAGCCAGGCCGGTGATGCCCTTATCTTCCATGCTGCGCAGCAGTTGACGACCTTTTGCACGCTTTTGAAAGCGATTGACTGCATCAAGGTCATCAAACAAGAAGGGCAAGTCATAGACCTGTAGCTGTTTGGTGTAGTTACCGAACTTGGCCAGCGAAGGTGCAAGCATCTGTACCTTGCCGTCTTTCAGCGCCTGCATTTCGTCCGCATCGCCAAAGAGTGTCGAGTTCGGGTACACCTCAACCGAGACTTTGCCCGACAAGCGCTCCTCAACCAGTTTTTTGAACAGCAGTGCCCCTTGCCCCTTGGGCGTGTCATCGGCGACGACATGCGAGAACTTTATGACAATCGGGCCATTCTGCTGGGCGCTAATGGCCGGTGTCGAAGTGATCGCCAAGGCACAGGCAGCCACGGCAAACAGTTGCTTAAACATGTGGGAATCCTATTTTTTTTATCAGTGTTGGCGTTGTTGGCATTGTTCCTATCGCAATGCCTGTGCCAATTGCGCCGATCGTACCCAGGGCAATGTTCTCTTAAAAAGCACAGTGAACCAGTTCTCAGCCAGTGGCGATATATCGCCATCTGTGCCTGAAACATCAGCGGATTATTGCCGGTTTTGGGTTGGCAATGGCTTTGTAGCCAATCTTTAGTTAGGTCAAGTCCAGATGATTGGTCAGTCGCGTCCCTGAATTCACGGCTATACAGAAGTAAGTCGTGGATTTTGCATGGTGTGGGTTTCAGACCGGCAGTGGCGCGCTGGCGAACCATTATCTAGAGAGAATAATTATGACAAGAGTTGCGATAGTCACAGGCGCCTCCAGGGGCATTGGCGCTGCCATTGCCAAACGCCTGGCCAAGGACGGTATCAGCGTGGTGGTCAACTACGCCTCTAACCCTGCCGATGCCGAAAACGTGGTCCGCGAGATCATGGCTGCAGGTGGAAAAGCCTACGCGGTGTTGGCCGACATTGCCGACCCGGTAGCGGTCGAAGCCTTATTTGATCAAACCGAGATGGCTTTCGGCGGCATCGATATTCTGGTCAACAACGCCGGAGTCATCCAGCCCGGCATGGTGGCGTTGAAAGACACCGACGATGAGCTGTACCAGCGAATCTTTTCCATCAACACCCAGGGCACGTTCAACACCTTGCGCCTTGCCGCCACGCGCTTGCGTGAGGGTGGCCGCATCGTCAACTTCTCAACCAGCGTGATTGGCATGGCGTTGCCTGGTTACTCGGTGTATGCCGCTTCCAAGGCTGCGGTTGAAGTCTTCACTCAAATATTTTCCCGTGAATTGCGCGGTCGCCGTATCAGTGTCAACGCCATTGCCCCTGGGCCGACCGCAACCAGTTTGTTCTTCAACGGCAAGAGTGATGAGCTGATCGAAAAGCTGACCCTGCAGCCACCCTTGGAGCGCCTTGGGACACCGGATGATATTGCCGCAGCAGTGGCGTTTCTGGTCAGCGAGGAGGGAGCCTGGGTCAACGGCCAGACCCTGAGGGTCAACGGCGGTATCGCCTGAGGTTCGTAACGGGTGTTCTAGTGGGCCGGTCGTTGGCGGACGCTGTATTTGCTGAGCAGGAGACTCAGGACAATCCCGCTACAAATAGCCATCAGTGGCAGGGTTGTCGCCAGGTGCAGCGTGGGAAATACCAACAGGATTTGCGAGTCGTTACCGCCCAACATCATGGATGCGCCAACCCCCATCAGGGTTCCGGCAAAGAGGTAGCGGCTCGAGTCGAGCAGGTTGATCGGCCGGTAGTCGAAGGTTCTACGGTAAATGGTGAAGCAGTACATGCCCAGCACGAGCATGGCGAAGATACCAAGCCTGGTCGGGTGAATGTGCCATTGCTGTATCCACACCGCCTTGGATAAATCGTAGAACAGCAGGCTCGGCGTCCATTGCGGCTCGAAGGTGTACAAGGCGCTGGTGAGCAAGCCAAGCAAGATGCTCAAGCTGACGTAGTGCTTCTCGCGCTGATAACGCACAAGCACCAGCAGGCTGGCGATCACCAATCCAATGGCCAGCAGGTAGTTGACGCTTGAAGGCGAGGGCGCAAGGGTTTTCTTTTCGGTCATATCCATATTCAGGTGGTGCCAGAGGACTATGCCGACAACCCAGCCGATAATGGTGAATGCCTTGCTCAGGTCGCCCCGCGCCAGTTTGGTCAGGGTGCCTACACTGCAACCGTTATTGAGTACCGAACTGACCCCGAATAAAAAACCACCCAGGATAATGTGATGATAAGGGGCTATTGGCTGATAAAAGGGTTGTGACACGCCTAGCTGCTGGTAAAGCGGCGTCAATAGAAGGCCGAACAGGCCACAGGACGCAAGCGCCACGAACAGGGTGGGCCGCTTATTCAGGGCCATGGTGATGGCAGCCACCAGGCACAAACCCATACGCTGCGAGACCCAGCCGATTAAAAATGCCAGGGTAAGGGGGATTAGCACTGCAACCTCGTTGTCCAATTCGCGCTTGTGATGCCGCCGCGCGGGATTAGCTTTAGAGTGTTGCACAAGCCACTTCGTTACGCTTGAGCATGCAAATTAAAATACAGCCAGCCCACGACCTGTCCTGGCCTGCGCATAAACAGGCCAAAAAAAGCCCCGCGACGTTGGTCGTGCGGGGCTTTGACATTGCCTTGCTACTTAACTGTTGGGCTGCCAGCCACCGCCCAGGGTTTTGTAGATTGCAACTATGCCGCTGTACAACTCGACTTCAGCCAGTGCCTGGCTGTCTTCGGCGGCAAGGCGCTCCCGTTCGGCATCGAGCAACACCAAAAAATCCACAGTGCCTTCGCGGTAACGCACGGCCGCTTGCGCGGCAGCAGCACGACTGGCTTCTGACTGTCGGATCAGTGCCAGCAAGCGCTGTTGGCGCTTGGCATAATCGCTAAAGGCATTCTCGGACTCCTCCAGGGCCAACAAGACCTGCTGCTCGTATTGTGCCAGTGCGCCTTCGGCCTCTGCATCGGCCCCGCGAATCCGCGCCTTGACACTACCAAGATCGAACGCCGCCCAGGTGATGTTTGGCGATACTCCCCAGGCTCGCGCTGCCGAAGAGCCAATCTGCGAACCGCGCCCGGCGGTAAAACCAAGGAAACCACTGAGGCTTACGCGGGGAAACAGGTCTGCGGTGGCCACGCCAATATTCGCGGTAGCCGCAGCCAGGTTTTGCTCAGCAGCACGAATATCCGGGCGTCGACGCAGCAGCTCTGTCGGATCGCCAATGGGGAGCGCCTTGGCGATTGCCGGGATGGGTTGTGGCGAGAGGTCGATGTCGAGTTGATCAGCTCGCTGGCCGAGCAGGGTTGCAATGCGGTTGCGCGCACGCACTTGCTCTGCCTGCAGTCTCGGCACGCTGGCTTCAACTGCGGCAAGACGTGCGTCGGCGCGCAGTACATCCAGTTCGCTACCAACTCCCGCGTCGCGCAAATCCTCGGTTATGCCCCGAGATTCCTCCTGATTGTGCAAGTTTTCCCGGGCAATCTGCTCGCGCAACTGGGCGCCGCGCAAGCTGCCGTAGGCATCAACCAGCTCGGCAATCAAGCTCACCTGCAACTGATAGTAATCGGCTTCGGCGACTTCGATTTGCGCATCACTGGCCTCAAGTTGGCGCTGGATTCGGCCAAACAGATCAAGCTCCCAGACCATGTCCAGGCCCAGGTCATAACGCTCGGTGCTGACTCTATCCTCGGTGATATCCGGCTGTTGTGCCTTGCCTATGTCACTGCTGGCACGGCTGGTGATGGTCGGCAGACGGTCATTGGCAACATCGTCACGAATGGCCCGGGCTGCCTTCAGCCGTGAGAAGGCGACACGCAGCTCACGGTTGTCCTGCAACGACTGGTTAACCAGTTGGTTCAGGGTTGGGTCATCAAACTGCTGCCACCACAAGGCTTCGAAGTGCCCCTGGTCGTACTTGCCGGCACTTAACTGGGACAACTGCGCCGGGGTGTTTTCAGGCTGCTTGAAGTCTGGGCCCACGGCGCAAGCTGAGACGGCCAGGGCAAGCAGGGCAGGTGCAAATAACTTCAGCTTCATACCGATGCCTCCTGCAGGCGCAGTGCGCGTTTTGCCTGGCGTTTTTCAACAAAACTGCGAATCAGAACATAGAACACCGGGGTCAACAGCAGGCCGAAGAAGGTCACGCCGAGCATGCCGCTGAACACCGCCACCCCCATCGCATGACGCATTTCAGCACCCGCACCAGAGCTGAATACCAGCGGAACCACGCCCATGATGAAGGCAAAGCTGGTCATCAGGATCGGCCGTAGACGCAGGCGGCAGGCTTGCAGCACCGCACTTACGCGATCCATGCCGGCTTCCTGCTGTTCCTTGGCAAACTCAACGATCAGGATCGCATTTTTACAGGCCAGTCCAACCAGTACAATGAGACCGATCTGGGTGAAGATGTTGTTGTCGCCTCCGGTCAGTATCACCCCGGTAATGGCCGACAACAGGGTCATTGGCACGATCAGGATCACCGCCATCGGCAAACTCCAGCTTTCGTACTGGGCAGCCAGTACCAGGAACGCCAGCAGCACGCAGAGCGGGAATACAAACAGCGCGGTATTACCAGCCAGGATTTGTTGGTAGGTCAGCTCGGTCCATTCATAGCTCATGCCGTTTGGCAGTTGCTCTTTGAGCAGGCGCTCCATCGCAGCCTCGGCTTGGCCTGAGCTGTAGCCGGGCGCTGCGCTACCATTGATTTCGGCGGTAATAAAGCCGTTGTAATGCATCACGCGATCGGGGCCGGAGCTGTCTTTGACCTTGATAAAAGTCGACAGGGGCACCATTTCACCGCGATTGTTACGCACCTTGAGCTGACCGATCTGGTCGGCATCAACCCGGTATTGCTGATCAGCCTGCACGTTGACCTGGTAAGTACGACCAAAGCGGTTGAAATCGTTGGCATACAGCGAACCCAGGTACACCTGCATGGTGTCAAAGATATCGCTGATGGCGACGCCGTGGATCTTGGCTTTGTCGCGGTCAATGTCGGCATCAACCTGGGGTACGTTTACCTGGTAGCTGGTGAACAAACCGGCTAGCTCGGGTACATCACGGCTCTTGCTGATGACGTTTTGCACTTGCTTATAGAGCTCGTCATAGCCCTGATTACCTCTGTCTTCGATTTGTACACGGAAGCCGCCAATAGTACCCAGGCCCTGAACTGGCGGTGGTGGGAAAATCGCAATATAGGCATCCTGGATATTGGCGAACTTGGCATTTAGCGCAGCCGCGATGGCTCCCGCTGACAAGTTTGGGTCCTTGCGCTGGTCAAACGACTTGAGCGTGGTGAAAACGATGCCACTGTTCGGGCTGTTGGTGAAACCGTTGATCGACAGGCCAGGGAAGGCAACCGTATTGGCAACCCCTGGGTATTCACTGGCAATCTCCGACATCTGCTTGATAACCGCTTCGGTGCGATCAAGGCTTGCCGCATCCGGCAATTGTGCAAAGGCCACCAGGTACTGTTTGTCTTGCGGCGGCACGAAACCGGTCGGTGTGCTGGCGAAACCGAAATAGGTCAGTGCCAACAAGCCGCCGTACACCAGCATCGCAATGCTGCTGCCACGCAGGATGCGGGTAACAGCCCCGACATAGCCATTGCTGGCACGGTCGAACAGGCGATTGAATGGCTTGAATAACCAGCCGCCAAGCAGGCGTTCCAGGACCCGGGAGAAACGGTCCTTGGGTGCGTCATGGCTTTTGAGCAGCGCCGCAGCCAGGGCAGGCGACAGGGTCAGCGAGTTAAAGGCGGAGATGACCGTCGAGATTGCAATGGTCAAGGCAAACTGCTGGTAGAACTGGCCCGTCAAGCCGGAGATAAAGGCCGTCGGTACGAACACCGCACAGAGCACCAAGGCTGTCGCAATGATGGGGCCGGTAACCTCTTTCATCGCTTGCTTGGTTGCCTCGACCGGAGTCTTGCCCAGTCCGATATTACGTTCGACGTTTTCCACTACAACGATGGCGTCGTCGACCACAATACCAATTGCCAACACCAGGCCGAACAGCGACAAGGCATTGAGCGAGAAGCCAAACAGGTGCATCACCGCGAAGGTGCCGATCAAGGAGACAGGCACAGCCGCCAGCGGAATGATCGATGCGCGCCAGGTTTGCAGGAACAGGATCACCACCAGCACCACCAGCACAATGGCTTCGAGCAGGGTGTGTACCACTGCCTCGATAGAACCGCGCACGAAGATGGTTGGGTCGTAGACAATCTCGTAGTCCATGCCTTGCGGGAAGCTTTTCTTCAGCTCAGCCATGCGTGCACGAACCGAATCCGAGATGTCGATAGCGTTCGATCCAGGGCGTTGGAACACCGGAATGGCAACCGCGGGCTTGTTGTTCAGCAGCGAGCGCAGGGCGTATTTGCTGGAGCCCAGCTCAACCCGGGCGATGTCCCTGAGGCGTGTGATCTCGCCGTTTTCACCGGCGCGAATGATGATGTTCTCGAACTCCTCCTCGGTTACCAGGCGCCCCTGGGTATTGATCGAGAGCTGGAAGCTGTTATCGCCAGCGGTTGGTGGCGCACCCAGTGAACCGGCAGCGACCTGGCGATTCTGTTCGCGAATGGCGTTGACCACATCGGTAGCGGTCAGATTGCGCGAGGCCACTTTATTGGGATCAAGCCATACCCGTAGTGAATAGTTACCCAGGCCGAAGAGTTGTACATCGCCCACGCCGTCGAGACGGGCCAGTTCATCCTTGACGTTGAGTGCCGCGTAGTTCGACAGATAGAGCATGTCGTAGCGGTTATCCGGCGAGGTCAGGTGAACCACCATGGTCAAATCTGGCGAGGCCTTGTCGACCGTCACCCCAAGACGCTGAACTTCAGTCGGCAAGGTTGGCATGGTCCGGGTGACCCGGTTTTGTACCTGAACCTGGGCGTTATCGAGATCGGTGCCCAAGGCAAAGGTGATGGTCAGCGTCAGTGCGCCGTCGGATGTAGCCTGGGAAGACATGTACAGCATGCCTTCGACACCGGTGATGGCTTGTTCCAGTGGCGAGGCAACGGTTTCGCCAATTACCTTGGGGTTGGCGCCGGGAAAGCTGGTACGCACCACGACCGTTGGCGGCACCACTTCGGGGTATTCGCTGATTGGTAATTGGAAGAGCGAGATAGCACCGGCAATCAATATCAGGAGCGACAGAACCGCTGCGAAAATTGGCCGTTTGATAAAGAACTGGGAGAAATTCATAAACCTTTACCCTTAGCCGCGAGGTGACGCGTTCGGCTGAGCAGGGCGCTCAGCAATGTCAACTTCGCTGTCTACTGTTGAGTCAACGGCGCTGCGGATGCGCGCGAGCTTGGCCAGTGTCTGTTCATCGGCCATGGCTACGTTTTGTGGGTCTACGGTCGAACCGGGCATTGCATGCTGCAAACCGTTGACGACAATTTTGTCGCCTTTCTCCAGTCCGCTGCGGACAATGCGCAAGCCTTCGACTTTGGGGCCCAGTTCAATGGCGCGATAACTGACGGTGTTGTCATCGCCGAGCACCAGGACAAACTTCTTGCCCAGGTCGGTGCCGACTGCGGCGTCCTGAATCAGCTTGGCCGAATAGGTACCGCTGCCGACCAGCTTGAGCCGTACATAGAGGCCAGGGGTGTATTCACCGTCGCTGTTGTCAAACACGGCGCGACCACGAATGGTGCCGGTTTGCGGGTTGACCTGGTTATCCAGAAAGTCCAGCTTGCCCAGGTGCGGATTACCGGCTTCGTTGGACAATCCCAGGTACACCGGGCTGGCGTCGCGGGTATTGCCGCCCGATTTCTTTGCCATTTCAACGTACTTCAGAAAGGCTTGCTCGTCGGCATCAAAGTAGGCATAGACCTTGTCGGTTGAAACCACGGAGGTCAGAAGCGACTCGCTGGCATTTACCAGGTTGCCAGCCGTGATTTCTGCGCGGCTGACACGGCCGTCAATCGGTGAAGTTACTCGGGTAAAGCTCAGGTTCAGGCGCGCGTTTTCAAGCTCTGCCTCAATTCCCGCAACTGTTGCCTGGGCCTCTTGCGCAGTACTGGTTCGCGCGTCGGCAAGCTCAGCCGATATGGCATTGCTTTTACGCAGGCGTTCGCCACGCTGGGCTTCACTGCGCGCACGGGAGTAAGCCGAACGAGCCTGGTTGAGTTGTGCTTCCAGGCGTTTGACTTCTGCATTGAAAGGACGCGGGTCGATCTGGAACAGCAGGTCACCTTTCTTGACCAGGCTGCCTTCGTCGAATGCGACTTTGTCAATAAATCCAGAAACTCGCGGGCGAATTTCAACCGACTCTGGCGCTTCCAGCCGACCGGTAAATTCATCCCATTCGTTGATAGGTTGTTCAATGACTTCAGCGACACTGACCTTGGCTGCATGTTGCTGCTGAGTGGTTTCCTCGGTTTTCCCACATGCACTGAGAATAACTGCCGCAAGTACTGCAAGTGGAAGGTGCCAGATCTTGTTGTTTGGCTGTTCCATGATTTTTCCGCCCGTGGATGTAATATTTGGGCGAAGTGTGAGTCGCAACGAATCAGGGAACGAATCGAACGCTGCGAATTTAAGTATTATTGGAAATGATTATGTGCGACTTATTATTGTAATGGGGCAATAGTAGTGCAGGCACTTGCCCTTTCCAGACGCTGTGCTCGCAGTTGGTGCAATATGCAGGCTGTCCGGTTACAGGCTGTCCGGGTCGCCAATAAACATCTGGATACGCGAGCGCAGCCAGCGCTCGGCCGGATCATTGTCCTGTGCGCCACGCCAAGCCATGTGTAATTCAAAGGTTTGGGTTTCCAGTGGCAAGGGTTCTGTACGCAAGCCTCCGGCAGCTGTCAGGACTGCAGCGGTGTAGTCAGGCACGCTGGCCACGATATCAGTGCCGCTAAGCAATGGTCCGAGTGCATTGAACTGCGGTACCGCCAGCACCACCCGACGCTTGCGGCCGAGTTTTTCCAGTTCGCTATCAACAAAGCCGCCAAGATCACCGGCGAAAGACACCAGCGCATGGGGCCTGGCGCAGTAGTCATCAAGGGAAAGGGCGCCGGGAACAGTGTCTGCACGAAGCAGCATGGCTTTACTGCGTCGCACGACTTTGCGCTTGGCGTTGGCCGGCAATTCTTCGGTATAGGCAACGCCGACGGATATCTCGCCGGACGACAACAGCCCTGGCATCAATAAATAGTTGGTCCGGCGGATCACCAGTACCACGCCTGGCGCTTCGGCACGCAAGCGCTTGATCAGCGGCGGCATCAGGCCAAACTCGACGTCATCCGAAAGACCGATACGGAACACGGCATTGCTGGTGGCTGGATTGAAGTCCGCTGCGCGACTGACCGCAGTTGAAATTGAGTCGAGCGCAGGCGACAGCAGGCCAAAGATCTCTTGCGCGCGCGCCGTGGGCTCCATGCTGCGACCTGTGCGCACGAATAACGGATCATCGAACAAGCTGCGCAGGCGGGAGAGGGCAGCGCTGATGGCTGGCTGGCCCAGGAACAGTTTCTCTGCTGCGCGGGTTACGCTGCGTTCGTGCATCAGCGTTTCAAAAACGATCAGAAGATTGAGGTCTACACGGCGAAGATCGTTACGGTTCATCTGTCGTCCATATCAGGTATAAATGCGCAGCTTCGAAACGGTGCGCCAGGGTAATGCGGATCATATTACCTCGGCAATGCGCCAAGGCTTGTTACCAGATCCTAGTGCACGCTGTTAATATTGTAACCGCCAATCATCATCGACAGGCATGGTGAATATTAGTATTGGCATGTGGTATTGCTCACAAAGGCCCGATAAAGTCTAAGTCTAAAGGGGTCAACCGAAGAGGTTTATGATGTCCCGCATTATCCGTTTTCATCAGTTTGGCGAGGCAGATGTCCTCAAAATCGAAGAGCGCTCGCGCCCTGCGCCTGCCGCTGGCGAAGTGTTGATCGGCGTCGAATCTATCGGTGTTAGCTGGCAAGACGTGCTTTGGCGCCAGAATCTTGCGACCACGCACGCGCAGCTTCCGGCTGGACTGGGTTATGAAGTCGCCGGCGTGATTTTAGCTGTGGGTGAAGGCGTTGACGACTTGGCTGTTGGCGATAAAGTTGCCAGTTTCCCGGCTCACAGCCCAAACGACTACCCGGCCTACGCTGAAGAGGTGGTGTTGCCGCGTACCTCAGTGGCGCGCTACGCGGACGTCTTGACGCCTGAACAGGCCTGCGTTCACTTTTTACCTTCCATGGTTGGCTGGTTCGGCATGGTCGAACTGGCCCGTGTGAAAGCCGGCGAAACGGTACTGATTACGGCTGCCAGCCGCTGCTGGGGGCCTTATGTAGTGCAAATGGCAAAAGCGCTGGGCGCCCATGTCATAGCGGCTACTGATACTGACGAGGACACCGATTTCCTGCGTGGACTCGGCGCCGAACATGTGATTTTGACCGAAGAGCAGGATCTGGTCAGCCGGGTTAAAAAGCTGACCAATGATCGCGGCGTGGATATCGTCATGGATACACTGGGCGGCCCACAAATGTGCCTGCTTGGTGATGCACTGGCGCCGCGTGGCCGTCTGGTGCTGTACGGGCTGCAAGGTGGCAACGAGACGCCATTTCCAGCCTGCGCCGCTTTCCAGAAGAACATTCAGTTCTTCGTGCATTGCATCGGTAACTTTACCGGCAAACAGGAATTGGGTATCCCGCAGGATAAAGAAGCGGTTGCCCGAGCGCTGCAAGGCATCAATCAACTCACCGGCGATGGTTTGCTCAAGCCACTGGTTGATAAAGCCTTCAGTTTCGACAAGGTTGGCCAGGCACACGTCTATATGAGCGAATGCCCAAGTCGTGGTCGAGTGGTGCTCAACGTCAAGAGCTAGGCCGACTTAGCCTGTGCCCAAACGCCCTGATTGATTCAGGGCGTTTTGCTGTCTCTCTCTGGCATTAGCGTTGCAATCAGCGCACGCACGCTGCCTGGCAAGGCTTCCAGATCACGTACCAGAATACTGCGTTCACGCACGGCCCAGGGCTCATTCAGTTCGATGGTGGTCAGCTGCATGGTGCGGCTATGACGCTGGGCGGCGGATTCGGGAATGATGCCGATGCCTACGCCTGCCTCGATCATGCGGCAGATGGCTTCAAAGCTGGATACCTGGATCCGTAGCGAAAGCTTGGTGCCGAGTTTTTCTACCTGTTCACGCAAAAAACTCAACAAGGTGCTGCCTTCGTGCAGGCCAATGTGCTGGTACTCAAGGGTGTCGCGCAGTGTCACTTGCTGTCTATCGGCCAACGGGTGATTTTTCGGCACCGCCAGCAATAGGCGGTCGGTACTGAAATGCAGTACTTGCAGGCCGCTGACCTCGACTGGCCCGGCAATTATGCCCAGATCAGTGCTGCCGTCGAGCACGCCACGCACAATGTCACGGCTCAAGCGCTCTTGCAGGTCGATACTGACGCCGGGACGCTCGGCCAGAAACCCGGCAAGCACCTCTGGCAAAAACTCGGTTACCGCCGTGGTATTGGCAAAGATGCGGATATGGCCAGCAGCGTCGGCTCCGTAATCGGTGAATTCACTTTTCAGGTAATCAACCTGGCGCATGATCAGGCGTGCATGGTGCAGCAAGCGCTCACCGGCAGGGGTGAGTTCAACCCCACGACTGTCCCGATAGAGCAGGCGCGAGTCGAGTTGTGCTTCGAGGGCCTTGATCCGCGCGCTGGCTGCCGCCGGCGAAAGAAACGCACGTCGTGCCCCCTGGGTCAGGCTAGGCGATTCGGCAATATGAATAAACAAGCGCAGGTCGGGTAAATCAAAGTGCATAAGGGTCTCTGCGTCATCGAGCGAGGCTAAATCTTGCGTTCAGGTTAACCGAACGCCGAGTTATGTAAATGTAAATTCACAGAACGCTGTGTCAGACGCATCCTAAGTGCAACTAAAAAGAGCACTGTTGGAAGTAACCCATGACTGACGCTGCATTATCTGCCTGGATTGGCCGTTCCGAAGAAGTCCATGACCAACTGAGTCGTAACCTGGTGATGCGCATTGCCGCAACCCTGGGTGAAGAAACCCCGGCCCATGGCGAAGCGTTGCCGCCTCTGTGGCATTGGGCTTTTTTCCAGAACCCCGTAGCCGAAAATGGCCTGGGCGAGGATGGGCATCCGGCCCGTGGCGGTTTCCTGCCACCGGCTGATAACCGTAACCGCATGTGGGCCGGCGGCAAAATCGAGTTTATCCAGAGCTTGCGTGTAGGTGGCGATGCCACACGGGTTTCAACCATCACCCATATCGAAGAGAAGCATGGCAGCACAGGCGCACTGTTGTTCGTCACCGTGCAGCATGAATATTTTCAGGATGGCGAACTGGCCATTCGTGAAGATCAAAACATTGTGTATCGCGAACCAAGCCCACCTAAAAACAGCAGCGGTCAGTCGCTGGTAGAGGGGGATTGGCAGGAGTCGATCACGCCAACGGCAACCCTGTTGTTCCGTTATTCGGCCGTCACCTTCAACGGTCACCGCATTCATTACGACTGGCCGTATGTGACCGATACCGAAGGCTATTCAGGCCTCGTCGTGCACGGCCCGTTGATCGCCACCCTGAGCCTGCGCGCCTTCTGTCGGGCTAACCCGCAAGCGCGTTTGCGCCAGTTTTCCTACCGTGGCTTACGGCCGTTGGTCGCGCCGCACCCCTTCGAGGTCGGCGGCAAGATCGATGCTGCTGGCAGCGCCCAACTATGGGCTGGCAACGAAGGTGGGATGGCCCAGCGCAGTGAAGTGAAATTTGATTGATACAGCCAACTCCTTGGCTCAGATGAGATGGGAATGATGAATCCAAATAATAATCCTGAACTTAATGCTATCCGCGAAGGCGTGCGTGCCCTGTGTGCCGAATTTCCAGCTGAATACTGGCGCAAAATCGATGAAGAAAAAGGCTTCCCGGAAGCTTTTGTCAAGGCGCTGACCGAGGCTGGCTGGCTCTCGGCAATGATTCCTGAAGAGTACGGCGGCTCCGGCCTGGGCCTTGCCGAAGCCTCGGTCATCCTTGAGGAAGTCAACCGTTGCGGCGGTAACTCCGGCACCGTGCATGGCCAGATGTACAACATGTTCACCTTGTTGCGCCATGGCAGCGAAGCCCAGAAAAGCTATTACCTGCCAAAGCTGGCAAGCGGTGAGCTGCGCTTGCAATCGATGGGCGTGACCGAGCCGACGACTGGCACCGACACCACCAAGATCAAAACCACTGCGGTGAAGCAGGGCGACAAATATGTGATCAATGGCCAGAAAGTCTGGATCTCACGCATCCAGCATTCCGACCTGATGATTCTCTTGGCGCGCACTACGCCGCTGGCTGAAGTGAAAAGAAAATCCGAAGGCATGTCGATCTTCCTGGTTGATCTGCGCGAGGCAATTGGCAATGGCATGACAGTCCAGCCCATTGCCAACATGGTCAACCATGAAACCAACGAACTGTTCTTCGATAACCTCGAGTTGCCAGCTGACAGCTTGATTGGCGAGGAAGGCAAGGGCTTTCGCTACATCCTTGACGGTTTGAACGCAGAGCGCACGCTGATTGCCGCCGAGTGCATCGGTGATGGCCGCTGGTTTATCGAGAAGGCAAGTCAATATGCGCGCGACCGCGAAGTCTTTGGTCGTCCGATTGGCCAGAACCAGGGCGTGCAATTCCCGATTGCCGAGGCGCACATCGAAGTCGAGGCCGCTGACCTGATGCGCTGGCGCGCCTGTGATGAATATGACGCCGGTGAGAACGCCGGTGCCAGTGCCAACATGGCCAAGTACCTGGCGGCAAAAGCATCCTGGGAAGCAGCCAATGCCTGTTTGCAGACCTTCGGTGGTTTTGGTTTCGCTTGCGAGTACGACATTGAGCGCAAATTCCGCGAGACCCGCTTGTATCAGGTTGCCCCGATCTCGACCAACCTGATCCTGTCCTATGTGGCCGAGCACCTGCTCGACTTGCCTCGCTCATTCTAAGGTCGTCAGCCCATGACTCATACAGAACAGCTTGCCGCGTTTATGGCTGACTTGCGTTATGAGCAACTTCCCCAGGCTGTGCTCGACAGGACCGAGGAGCTTTACCTTGACTGGCTCGGTTCTGCACTGGCCAGCCAGGATCGCCATCCCATCCCATTGTTCGAGCGCTATGCGCAAACCATGGGGCCGGAGACTGGCAAGGCGAAGATTCTGGTGAGCGGCAAATACACCAGCGCCTACTTCGCAGCCTTGGTAAATGGGGCTTCGTCGCATCTGGTTGAGCAGGATGACTTGCACAACAGTTCGGTGCTGCACCCAGCCACTGTTGTGTTCCCGGCGGCACTGGCTGCAGCGCAGGACCTGGGTTGCAGCGGCCAGGAGCTACTGCTGGCCACGGTCGTGGGTTATGAGGCAGGCATTCGCATCGGCGAGTTCCTCGGGCGTTCGCACTACAGGATCTTCCACACCACAGCGACGGTCGGCACCCTGGCCGCTGCGGTAACCGTCGGCAAGCTGCTGAAGTTTGATCGTGAACAGTTCATCAATCTGCTGGGCACTGCTGGCACCCAGGCGGCAGGTTTGTGGGAGTTCCTGCGTGACGCCGCCGACTCCAAGCAATTGCACACGGCCAAGGCCGCTGCCGATGGAGTGCTTGCGGCGTATCTAACCGCTGAAGGTTTGAGCGGGGCGCGCAACATTCTTGAGGGCGATCAGGGAATGGCGGCAGGCATGTCCAGCGACGCCAATCCTGGCAAGTTGTCCGATCGCCTGGGCAGCCGCTGGGCCTTGTGTGAAACCTCATTCAAGCTCCATGCGTCGTGCCGCCACACGCACCCGGCAGCAGACGCCTTGTTGGCGTTGATGCAGGCACAGGGGCTGGGTCATGAGCAGATCGAGCAGGTCACAACCCGGGTTCATCAAGGCGCAATCGATGTGCTGGGCCGGGTGGATGTACCCAGCAGCGTTCATCAGGCCAAGTTCTCAATGGGCACTGTGCTTGGCCTGATTGCAGTGCATGGCAAGGCCGGGTTGCCGGAGTTCGAACAGTTTGCATTGCATGACCCGCGTGTCGCCAGCTTTAGGGCCAAGGTGCGTATGCAGCTTGATACCGAGGTCGATGCGGCTTATCCGCAACGGTGGCTCGGCCGTGTCGAGGTGCTGACCCTTGATGGTCGTCTTGTACAAGGTGCAATAGATGACCCCAAAGGCGACCCAGGCAACACATTGTCGCGGACAGAACTGGAAGACAAGTTCCGTCGTTTACTTGCATTCGCTGGGCACAAGGATTCGGCCAGGACGGATGAGTTGATTAACCAGGCCTGGAATTTGCGCCATTGCGCGTCAGTAAACAGCCTTTGCTAATCATGTCTTAGGGAACCTCTGGAAAAGGTAGCGAGCGCAGTAGTTTCTCAGGGGTTCCCTAGTTGCCAAACAAGAGAATAATCATGAACAGTTCCACTAGTTCGCCACGTCCATTGGACGGCATCACGGTTGTTAGCCTGGAGCATGCCATTGCGGCTCCGTTTTGTACCCGTCAACTGGCTGATCTTGGCGCTCGGGTCATCAAGGTCGAGCGCCCGCTCAGCGGTGACTTCGCCCGTGGCTATGACGAGCGTGTCTCGGGATTGGCCTCGCATTTCGTCTGGACCAATCGTTCCAAGGAAAGCTTGACCCTGGACCTCAAGCAAGAACCAGCCACGGCTGTACTTGAAGCCTTGCTGGCCAAGGCCGACGTACTGGTGCAAAACCTGGCCCCAGGCGCAGCCGCACGCATGGGCTTGTCTTTCGAGTCCCTGCACGAACGCTTCCCGCAGCTGATTGTCTGCGACATCTCCGGTTATGGCGAAGGCGGCCCTTACGAGCAGAAGAAAGCCTATGACCTGCTGATCCAAAGCGAAGGTGGCTTTTTGTCCGTGACAGGCGGCGAGGGCGATGAGCAGATGGCCAAGGCCGGTTGCTCTATTGCAGATATTGCCGCCGGCATGTACGCCTATACCGGCGTGTTGTCGGCACTGATGCTGCGCGACAAGACGGGTGTTGGCAGCCGGGTCGATGTGTCCATGCTCGAAAGCCTGGTGGAGTGGATGGGCTACCCCATGTACTACGCCTATCAAGGTGCAACGCCACCACCGCGGGCGGGCGCTGCACACTCGACTATCTATCCATACGGCCCGTTCCCGGCGGGCGATGGCGGAACCGTAATGCTTGGCCTGCAGAACGAGCGCGAATGGCGAGCCTTTTGCGACAAGGTGCTGATGCAACCTGAGCTGGCCGATGATCCACGATTTTCAGCCAACTCCAAGCGTTCGGCCAATCGAGCGGAGCTGCGCGCAATCATTCTTGAAAGTTTCGCTGCGCTGAGCGCCGAACAGGTAATCGAGCGGCTAAACGAGGCGCAAATTGCCAATGCCCATGTCAATGACATGGCCGGCGTTTGGCAGCATCCGCAACTCAAGGCCCGCCAGCGCTGGACCGAAGTATCAAGCCCGTCTGGAATGCTTCCGGCGCTCTTGCCCCCAGGCCGTAACAGCGCCTTCAGCCCGCGCATGGATGGCATCCCGGCTCTGGGCGAGCACACCGACGCTCTGCTTGGCGAGCTGGGCTTGAGTGCCAGCGATATCCAGCAACTCCATGAACGCAGTGTCGTTTAAACAGTGCCTGTGCGAGCTATAGAGAGTGAAATGACCATGAATGGATCGATCATTCGCACGGCATTGTTCGTGCCCGCATCACGCCCGGAACGTATCCCAAAGGCGCTTGCCGTTGGCAGTGATGCAGTAATTGTTGATCTTGAAGATGCAGTAGAAGAAACGCTCAAGGAGCAAGCGCGAGCTGATCTTGACGCATTCTTGCAAGCCAATCCCGAGGCTCGCCTGCATGTGCGTATCAACGCGGCCAGTCACAGCGGCCATGACGCGGATATTGCATTGTGCAGCCGCCATCCAGGCGTTGTCGGCGTATTACTGCCCAAGGTAGAAAGCGCTGCCCAGGTTCGCCACCTGGCCACCTGCAAAAAGCCGATCTGGCCAATTGTAGAAAGCGCCAAGGGGTTGCAGGCACTGGTTGAAATTGCCCAGGCCCAAGGTGTCGAGCGGCTGTCGTTTGGCGGCCTGGACCTGGGGCTTGACCTGGGGCTGGCAGCCGCAACGGCGGGTGCTTCACGCATGCTTGACCAGGCTCGCTTCGCCATTGTGTTGCAGTCGCGCCTGGCCGAACTGGCGCCGCCGCTAGACAGCGTATTCCCGGCAATCGACGACCCCGACGGACTGGCGCAATTTGCGCGCGACGCCAATGACATGGGGTTTGGCGGCATGTTGTGTATTCACCCCAAACAGGTTGCCGTGGTGCACCAAAGCCTGATGCCAGCGGCAGACGAACTGGATTGGGCACAACGCGTAATGAATGCGGCAGCGCAGGGCGCTGGTGTGTTTGTAATCGACGGGCAGATGGTTGATGCGCCGGTTCTCGGTCATGCCAAGCGTTTACTCGAACGTGCCGGCATGTGACTAAAAGCTCGCTAAATGGCCTCTGCGCATCCGTGCAGAGGTTGAGGTCTACCAACAATAACAAGAGGTATTCAATGTATAAGCTTCCATTTAAGACACTGCTATGCGCCGCTGCTGTATCGATGTCGGTTGGCTTCGCCAGCCTGGCTCATGCGGCGGACCCGATTATCATCAAGTTTTCCCATGTGGTCGCAGACAACACCCCTAAAGGCAAGGGGGCACTGTTGTTTAAAAAACTGGTCGAAGAACGTCTGCCAGGCAAGGTAAAGGTCGAGGTCTACCCGAACTCGTCGCTCTATGGCGACGGCAAGGAAATGGAAGCGTTGTTGCTTGGCGACGTCCAAATGTTGGCGCCGTCACTGGCCAAGTTTGAACAGTATTCCAAGCCGGTCCAGATCTTTGACCTGCCGTTCCTGTTTGACAACCTGGCCGCCGCCGACCGTTTCCAAAGCAGCCCGCAAGGCAAGGCCTTGCTCAAGTCGATGGAAAACAAAAACATCACGGGCCTGGCCTATTGGCACAACGGCACCAAGCAATTGTCCGCGAACAAGCCATTGCGCGTACCGAGCGATGCCCGCGGCTTGAAGTTCCGCGTGCAGGCATCGGCGGTACTTGAAGAACAGTTCAAGGCAATCAGGGCTAACCCGCGCAAAATGAGTTTCGCCGAGGTTTACCAGGGTTTGCAGACCGGCGTGGTCAACGGAACAGAGAATACCTGGTCGAACTACGCCAGCCAGAAAGTCAATGAAGTGCAAAAGTACATGACTGAGTCGGATCATGGCCTGATCGACTACATGGTGATCACCAACACCAAGTTCTGGAATAGCTTGCCGGATGATATTCGCACCCAGCTTGATGAAATCATGGGCGAGGTGACTGTCGCGGTGAACAAAGAGGCTGCGGACCTGAACGAGAAAGCCAAGCAACAGATTATTGATTCTGGCACCACTGAAATCATCACCCTGACGCCTGAAGAACGTGCAAAGTGGCGTGAAGCGATGAAGCCAGTGTGGAAGAAATTCGAGCCGCAGATTGGTGCTGACCTGATCAAGGCCGCCGAGGCTTCAAATACGCCTTGAGATCCATCCTTGAGTGATACAAAAAACGGGCGGCCTGATCAGGTCGCCCGTTTTTTTGTGCTTGTACATCAGCTCGCGGCATCCATCCACTTGGGTTTTGGATAGCGCCGATCAGCTTTGCCGGCCTTGAGGATCGCGCCAGGCACATCATGGCCGAGCAGTTCAGGCAGACTCGCCGCAGCCTGCAGCAGCGCATCCAGGTCTACGCCGGTATCGAACCCCATGCGCTGGAACATATGCACCAGGTCCTCTGTGCAGATATTACCGCTGGCGCCCGGTGCGTATGGACAACCGCCCAGCCCGCCGAGCGATGCATCAAAGCGATCAACGCCAGCATTCAGGGCAGCGATGGCATTGGCCAGGCCCATGCCTCGGGTGTTGTGAAAGTGCAGGGTGAACACCGTTTGCGGCCAGCGTTGCAGGGCCTCGCGGCTGATGCGCTCGACTTGCGCCGGGTCCGCCATGCCGGTGGTGTCACAGAGGGTGATGCCTTGCACGCCAATGTCAGTCAAACGCTGGATCAGTTCATGCACGCGAGTCTCGGCCACGGCACCTTCAAAAGGGCAGCCAAAGGTGGTGGAGAGCGAGGCGTTGATAAATACCTTGCTACCACGCGCAACTTCGATGATTTCCCTGAACTGGGCCAGGGACTGCTGAGGCGTCATGCGCAAGTTAGCCAGGCCATGGGTATCACTGGCAGACATCACCAGGTTTATTTCATCAACCTGACATGACAGTGCGCGCTCGCAGCCTTTGACGTTAGGTACCAGCACCGTGTATTCAACCCCGGCCACACGGTCGATACTGCGCATCACTTCTTCGGCGTCACGCAAGTTTGGAATGGCCTTGGGCGAGGTAAAGGAGGTGACTTCGATCTTGGCCAAGCCAGTGTGTGAGAGACGGTTGACCAGTGCAATCTTGTCTTCGGTGGCTACGAAGTTGGGTTCTATCTGGAAGCCGTCACGCGTAGCGACTTCCTGGATGTACAGACGCTTGCTCATCATAGGTTCCTTATACTATTCCGCGATCGCGCAGGCCTTGACGCTGCTCTTCGGTCAGGCCCAGGCCAGCCAATACATCGTCTGTGTGCTCACCCAGGGCCGGGCCGCCGGTGCCAATGCGTCCCGGGGTTCGGCTCAGCTTGGGCAATACGCCTGGCACTTTCAGTGGCCCGGCTGCGGTCTGCACGGTTTCGATCATCTGCCGCGCCAGGTAATGGGGGTCTTTGACAATATCGGCTGCGGTATAGGGGAAGCCTGCCGGAACCTGTGCTTGATTGAGTGCCGCCAAGACTTCGTCGCGCTCGCGTACACGGGTCCAGTCGGCGATCGCCTGGTCGATCAGCTCGGCGTTCTCACTGCGACCATCGTTATGGGCCAGGCGTGGGTCGTTGGCCAGGTCTTCGCGGCCCACCAGTGTCATCAGGCGCTTGTAGATACTGTCGCCATTACCGGCAATCAACACGAAGCTGCCATCGTTGCAGGGGTAGGAGTTGGAGGGCGTAATACCGGGCAGGGCACTGCCGGCAGGTTCACGGATGTAGTTGAAGACATCGTATTCGGGAATCAGGCTTTCCATCATGGCGAAGACCGACTCATACAAGGCCACATCAATGTACTGGCCCAAACCGCTGCGCTGACGTTCTTGCAGTGCCAGCAAGACGCCAATGACGCCATACAGCGAAGACAGTGAGTCGCCAATGCTGATGCCTACTCGCACGGGCGCCTGGCCTGGATAACCAGACAGGTGACGCAGGCCACCCATGGCTTCGCCGATCACGCCAAAGCCGGGCAGGTCGCGGTAAGGGCCTGTCTGACCGTAGCCAGATATGCGTAGCATGATCAGCCGTGGATTGATTTGCGACAATTGCTCCCAGCCAAGTCCCCAGCCTTCAAGGGTTCCAGGACGGAAGTTCTCGATCAGGATATCGGCCTCGGCAATCAGCTTGCGTACGATGTCCTGACCTTCGGCTTCTCTTAGGTTCAAGGTCAGAGACTGCTTGTTGCGCGACTGCACGTGCCACCAAAGCGAGGTGCCATCCTTGATCTTGCGCCATTTGCGCAGTGGGTCACCGACCTTTGGCGGCTCGATCTTGACCACTTGCGCCCCAAACTCGCCGAGTAGCTTGCTGGCAAAGGGGCCCGCGATCAGCTGGCCCATCTCAACCACCTTTAACCCTTGCAGCGCCATATTGGTCACGTTCTGATCTGTCATTGTTGTGCCTCTAGCGGGATACCTTGTTCTTTCATGGCTGCAGAATCACTCAAGCCAGGTTTATGGACAATTGATCAATTATCAAGCCTGACTTCGTATTCTACGAAGTAAATCTATGAGAGCCTTGTCAGTGCTGAATGTATAGCAAGCGACTGCAAATGAGCTGCTGGCACTTTCGCAAGCCCCCAACTGGCAGAGGACACAGGCCATGCGCCGTATCGACTTCATCACACTCAAGGTGTTTATTGCGATTGCCGATGAGCGCAGCCTGACCAAGGCCGCCGAACGCGAGCATCTGGCCTTGGCTGCGGTGAGTAAGCGGGTGAGCGACCTGGAAAGCCAGTTGGGCATCAACTTGCTATACCGCCAGCCCAAGGGAGTCGAGTTGACACCGGCTGGCCATGCCTTGTTGCACCATGCGCGCACAGTCATGGATAACCTTGAGCAGATGAGTGCCGACCTCAGCGAGTTCAGTGAAGGGGTTAAAGGCCATGTGCGCATTCACGCCAACACCTCCTCAGTCATTGAGTTTCTGCCAGAAGACCTGAGCACCTTCACCCAGCTGCACCCCGAGGTGAAAATTGATCTGGAGGAGCGGGTCAGCAGTGAAACCATACGCGCTGTGCGCGAAGGATTGACCGACATCGGCATCTTTGCCGGGCATGTACCGGCGCAAGACCTGCAGCTGTTTACCTATCGCCATGATCACCTGGTATTGGTCACCCCGCGTGATCATCCCCTGGCGTCTCGCGGCTCGATAGCCTTTCGTGAAACCCTGGGTTACGACTTCATTGGCTTGCAGCAGGATGCATCGCTACACAGCCTGTTGCAGCACAGCGTGCACCATCTCGGCGCTACGTTACGCTTGCGAATCCAGGTGCGCAGTTTCGAAGCGATCTGCCGCATGATCCACACCGGAATGGGCATTGGCGTGCTGCCTGAGATTGCCGTGCGTACCTATTTGCCAGCGCTGAATGTCCAGGTGATCAACCTCACCGATGATTGGGCACGCCGTGAAATAAAGATCGGCGTGCGCAGCCTGGATGCATTGTCCGTTACTGCAAAACAGATGCTCGAACACTTGGTGAGCAGCGAGTCCCGCTGAACCTGCCTTCGTGGATGCCGAAGGGCTCATTACTCAAATGTGAATTTCAGTTGGCAAACCTGCGCGATAGAGTTCGCGGGTCGCCAAGGTGTCGCCGTTTCAAAGCTACGGAGCCTCTGAAAATTAACGAGCGTAGTTTCAGGGGTTTCCCAAGACAAAAATAATAGGAGCTCACTTATGAAGTATCCGTCTGTCCGTCGTCTCCTGCTGGGCATGGTCACTGGTTTTGCGTTGGCTGGGGCCCTGACTGCCCAGGCCGCCGATCCAATCCTGATCAAGTTCTCGCACATTACTGCTGATAACACCCCGAAAGGCAAAGGTGCGCTGCTGTTCAAAAAACTGGTGGATGAGCGTCTTGCGGGCAAAGTTGAAGTACAGGTCTACTCCAATTCGTCGCTGTATGGCGACGGCAAGGAGATGGAAGCCTTGATGCTCAATGAGGTGCAGATGCTTGCTCCTGCGCCCTCGAAACTTGAGCAATACACCAAGCAACTACAGCTGTTCGACATGATGTTCCTGTTCGACAACATGGCGGCTGCCCAGCGCTTCCAGAACTCGGACAAGGGCAAGGCGATGCTCAAGTCGATGGAAGACAAAGGCATCACCGGCCTGGCGTTCTGGCTCAATGGCATGCGTCAGTTGACCGCCAACAAACCACTGGTCAAGCCTTCTGATGCACGCGGCTTGAAGTTCCGTGTGCAACCATCGGACTTGCAGGCTGCACAGTACAGCGCATTGCGCGCAGTCCCGCGCAAGATGTCATTTGCCGAGATTTACCAAGGATTGCAAACCGGGGTGGTCAATGCCCAGGACAATCCATGGTCGAATATCTACAGCCAGAAATTTTACGAAGTGCAGAAGTACATGATCGAGTCGGATCATGCCATCGGCAACTACGTACTGATCACCAACACCAAGTTCTGGAATAGCCTGCCAGCGGATATCCGCAGCCAGCTTGAAGAGATCGTTGCCGAAGTCACCACCGAGGTGAACAAACAAGCCGCGGAGCTCAACGAGCAAGCCAAGCAGGCGATTATCGATTCAGGCAAGGTCGAGTTCATTACCCTTACGCCTGAGCAACGCAACGCCTGGCGCGATGCGGTGAGTCCTGCCTGGAAGAAGTTTGAAGCGCAGATCGGCAGCGATGTCATCGAAGCGGCAAAGGCAGCGAATCAAGCCAACTAGTAGCCCTCGCGACCAGGTAACAGCCTGGTCGCGCAGCCCGTTTCAGGCTTTTGGCCAACCCCGAAAATTCGACTGATCTCAGTGCCCCCCACTTGGGCTTGCTATGAGAAGCTGGCAGCTTATTTTTCAGCGCAGGCCCAAGCACCAGGGTTGGTTGAGTACAGCGCCAAAAGCCTGCTTTATTCCCACGCATAGCTGGGCAAGCCCGTGCTGCGTTCGCTCTTCGGATCAGCCTCTGGCTGTCACCTACGTTGGCCCTTGAGTCTCGTCCTATTTTCGCGGTTCCAAGTGCAACAGCAGCTTTGTACCAGCCTTCGGCTGTAGCGAAACCGGCATGCACCAATAGTGAATGTCGGGAGGCGGACGACTAGGTTAGAGTCCCGCATCCTTATGGATCAAACCAATAAAAATCGTTCAGGAGATTTCTGATGGGTGCCTTAAGGCGCGTTTGGGACCACTTCGAAGAAGGCTTTATTGCCTTTTTATTAGGGTCGATGACGCTAGTAACCTTTACCTACGTAATCCTCAACAATCTC
>NZ_FZOG01000005.1 GCF_900188155.1 Pseudomonas segetis | reverse complement strand
CTTTTCCGAAGAAAACCGTTTCTACTCAACCACTTGCGCTTCCGATCAAACCAGCTTCTCGTCAGCGGGAGGCGCATTCTACAGCGTTCAAACTCGCTGTCAACACCTCTTTTTCTACCGCTTCCGATCACCTGGGCGATCACTCCAAAGGTCGTTCAAAACACCCTTCAGAGCCCGGCGCATTCTACACAGCTTTCGCTGCTTTGCAACCCCTCTTTTTAAGCTAACTTCTTGTTTTCCAAGAAGTTTTCCGAGAGGTCTGCGCCGGAAGAGGTGCGCATTATAGGCACCTCAGATTTGCCGTCAAGGGTTTATTTTAGCCCAGGCTGAAAAAACCATCGCAACCCAAGAAATCAAGTCACCCGACCTATTTCAAACAGCCAAGTCCAACAGGGGCAGCACAGCAGCCAGCATCATGAGCCAACGGCTCAAGCACGGGCTTGCAGTCAAAGCTAATCATTTGGCATTAAATGAAAAGAAGGGCTGGACAACCCCGGGGGACTACAACTATCTATATAGGAGTGAATCAGCGGCAGAACACTCATGCTGCGATAAAACAATACAATAAATGCGGTTAACTCCGAGGCTTAGCCAAAGCCCGAGCGTGCACCGGCGCAAGGTTAAAGAGCCCACTTCCAACCCATGCTGCTTTTGGGTTGTAAGTTAGCGCTGCGTTATTGCCAATCGATGCTTTACTTACCGTTAATGCCCCTGACAGAGCAAGGATTGCAATGCTAAATCGCCCAGTCAAAACCCTTAGTCTTGCCATCGCAGCGACCCTGCTAACTGCGTGCAACTCCATGGAGCCTCGTCCTTATACGGTAGAGGAGCAACAACAGCGGATCCTCGAAGATCAGGCGCGAATGTACGCTGACCAGGAACCCGTCACCCACCCCATTAGCTTTTATGAAGCGGTCGCTCGGGCACTGAAATACAACCTCGATTACCGTCTCAAGCTCATGGAAAGTGCATTAGCAGCCGACCTGCGCGACGTGTCGAGCCATGAGATGCTGCCCCGCCTTGTAGCATCGGCTGGCTACGCCGGACGCAACAATGACTCAGGCGGTACCTCGATTGGCATTGAAGATCGCCAGCAAAGCTTGCGGGCATCCACGTCTGAAGAGCGTTATCGCGATATTGATAGCCTTGGCCTGAGTTGGAGCCTGTTGGATTTCGGTGTTGCCTATTACCGTACTCAACAAAAAACCGATCAAATCATGATGGCCGAGGAACGCCGTCGTAAAGTCGCTCAGAATGTTCTGCAGGATGTGCGCAATGCCTATTGGCGCGCCCTCGCCGCCCAGCGCCTGATGCCAGAAGTCGATCAGCTGTTACAACGCACCCACAGCGCACTTGCATCTGCGCGCTCGGCTGAGGATCGCGGCTTGCTGCCACGTCAGGAGGCACTCGCATATCAACGCGCGCTTATCGACTCTATCGACCTGTTGAGCGTGCGCCGCCAGGACCTGGAATTTGCCCAGGCCGAACTCTCTGCCTTGATGTCGCTCCCACCTGGCTCAAAAATGGTGCTCAGTGATGAACCCGAGCCCCAGATGCCGGAACTCAAAGCCGACATAGGCAGCCTTGAACAGGCCGCACTGGAAAACCGCCCGGAGATCATGGAGGAATGGTATCGCAAGCGGGTCAATGCCAATGACCTGAAAATCGCCAAGGCACAACTGTGGCCCAACGTCAGCGTCAACTGGAGCTATCAATACGACTCCAACAAGTACCTGTACAACAACAGCTGGTCCGAAACGGGACTGCAGGTATCGGTCAACCTGATTCGCTTGCTGCAACTGCCTGCACTGAATAATGCAGAAGAGTCGCAAACCAAGACCGATGACACTCGCCGCCTGGCCTTGTCAATGGCGATCCTGACCCAGGTTCGCGTAGGTGCCCTGCGCTATCAGTTGTCCCATGAGCAGCTGGAGTTCGCCAACGAAAGCCTGCGCGTCGATCAGAGCCTGCTTAGCTACGCCCGCGCCGCGAAAAGCACAGCCGTTGGCTCGGAACTGGAAGTTATTCGGGCAGAGGGACGCTACCTGCTCTCCCGTTATCAGCGTGAAGCAGCTTACTCAAACACCCAGGCTGCCTGGGGCCGGCTCTATAACTCCATTGGCCTGGATATCATGCCTGAAGTGGTCAAGAGCTATGACGTCAAGACCCTTGCCGATGAGCTGAAGAGAAAAATGGATCAACAGGAACAAGAGAGACTACTTCCTCTGACACAAGGAAGCACCAATGCTTCAACGCAGTCGTAATACCGCCGTGATCGCAGCACTTTTAGCAGGAATCATGGCGACCCCGGTTGTCGCCGAGTCCCCCGTCACCAACCAGGAGCTAACAGACCCATCGGCAATTCGCGTGCTGCTCGCTGCCGATCTTGAAACCACACTGTCCAGCCAAATGAATGGCACGCTTGGCGAACTCAATGTCACGCTCGGCAAGCAAGTCAAAAAGGACGCCGTGCTGGCCCAGCTCAACTGCCAGGAGGCCCAGGCCCGCGCCAAAGTCGCAGCTGCTGAGCTGACCATGGCCAAGCAAAACCTCTCGGCAAAACAGAACCTGCGCAAGCTGGATGCAGTGGGCGACCTTGAGGTGGCCATTGCTTCAACCGAGGCTCAGAAGGCCGATGGCGCTCGCCTCATGGCTCAGGCACAAAGCGGCTACTGCGTGGTCAAGGCCCCTTTTGCTGGCCGCGTAGCCAAGATTCATGTCAAGGCCTACCAAACCGTCAGCGCCGGCGCCCCGCTATTTGACCTGGTCAGTGACGGTGCATTGAAGGTTCGCTTGAATGTGCCATCCACACGCTTGCCAACATTGCGTGAAGGCATGCCACTGGAAGTGAGCATCTATGAAACAGGCAAAACCTACACCGCTCACATCACAGCTATAAATGCACGGGTAGATGCCGTCGCCCAGACGGTTGAGCTTGAGGCGCGACTCGATGCCGAACATCCAGACTTGATTGCAGGAATGAGTGGAATTGCCCGTTTCCCAGCCGCAAATGAATGATCGACTGCCTCACCCCCAGCTATTACTGAGCCTTAACGCCCTTCGCGATCGGGCATTGCAAGCCGAGACACTCAACGCCCTCGCCTTCTCAATGGCCAATGACCTTTACCCATTGCTGAAGTACCGACAAGCATTGGTCATGGCTCAACGGGGTGAGAAGCTCGAGCTGCTTTGTGTTTCAGGGCTGGTAAAGCCGACTGAAGACTCGCCCTATTTGATCTGGCTGGGGCGTGCCAGCCGCTGGCTCAGCAAGCAATTACCGGACAACTCCGCTCAATGGCTTGCCCGCGAGGCTCTCGAACCGCCTGAAGACATTGCCCAAGGTTGGGCTGAATGGTGGCCAAGTGGAGTTTTCTGTGTGCCCGTCGTGGATGCACAAGGACAACGTCTCGGTCTTGTCCTGTTTCTAATGGATCAGCCACCCCAGGAGCCCCTGATACCACTGCTCGACGGCCTCTGGAAAACCTGGTCTTACTGCTGGGCGGCGTTGACCGTGCAACACAAGCTTCTCGGCTGGCGGCCAGGCAAGCGCCAGTTGTTGATCAGTGCAGTGGTGCTGTGCGCCCTGCTGCTTATCCCTGTTCGCCAGACCGTGCTTGCACCGGCGGAAATAGTCTCGCACCAGGCCCAGGTCGTGAGTTCGCCAATCGACGGCGTTATATCGCAAATGCTGGTACGACCCAACCAGCCTGTTGAGGCAGGCACGCTACTGTTCACCCTGGATGAAACCACACTGCGTAATCGTGCCGATGTATTGGCCAAAGAGGTCGCGGTGGCGGATGCTGAACTGCTGGCCGCGAGTCAACGCGCGTTCGATAACATTCAAAGTAAAAGCGAACTGACATTGCTTAATGGCCGCGCTCAGCAACGCCGGGCCGAGCTGGATGCGGTGCGCTCACAACTGCAACGCACCCAAGTCACCTCACCCGCTGCCGGCGTCGCCGTATTCAGCGATCCTAACGACTGGCTCGGCAAACCGGTGGTCACTGGCGAGCGAATCCTCCAGGTTGCCAATCCCAAAACCCCCGCAATGCGTATCCAGTTGCCGGTTGCCGATGCCATTGCGCTCGAACCCGGGGCGCCAGTCACCTTGTACCTGACTGCATATCCGCTGAGTCCGGTCCAGGGAAAGGTATTGGAAACCAGCTATAAAGCCAAACCGACTGATGAAGGTGTGGTCGCGTACCGGCTCCTGGCCAGTGTCGATGGCGAATCCAAGCATGCGCGACTCGGCCTGCATGGCACGGCCAAGCTCTACGGCGACTCCGTGATGCTCGGTTATTACCTGCTGCGCCGACCACTTTCTGCAGTACGGGCCTGGACGGGCTGGTAATGATCGATCCAACCGAGCTGCCCCTGCCTCCGTTGCGTGAAGACCTGCGCTTGAGCGAGGCGGCAATTACCGACAGTGGCGAACCCAGCTGGGTAATTGAAGATACCGTGATCAATCGTTATTACCAGATTGGCTGGCTCGAATTTGAGTGTCTGCTGCGCTGGGGCCAGACGCCTAAACAGATCAGTACTCAAATAGCGGAACAAACCGCGCTGCAACCAGATGCAGAACAGGTTGTTGAGTTCAGCCAGTTTCTTGAGCAAAACCAACTGCTGCGCCCGAATATGCAGGCCACCGATCGCCTCAGCCAACGCAGTGAAGGTAACAGTGGCCTGAGCTGGAAATGGTGGCTGCATCACTACCTGTTCTTTCGGATTCCACTGCTCCGGCCACAGCAGCATCTACGAGCGATAAACCATGCCTTTGGCTGGCTACTGAACCGCAAGACCGGGCTGGTAATCCTGATGCTCAGCCTGATGGGCATAGTGATGGTCATGCATCAGTGGGATACATTTACCCATGACGTGGTCGAGTCATTCTCGATGGAAGGCTTGCTTGGCTTCGCCATGGCCTTGATCGTCGGTAAAACCCTTCACGAATTGGGGCATGCCTTGGTTGCGACCCGCCTGGGCTTGCGCGTCGCCCACATGGGCGTGGCATTCGTGGTGTTATGGCCGATGCTCTACACCGATACCGGCGAAAGCTGGCGCCTGCCCAGATCGAGTCAGCGCCTGGCCATTGCCAGCGCGGGGATTATCACCGAACTGTCACTGGCGGGCCTGGCAACGCTTGGCTGGGCGCTGTGCGACCCCGGCCCTCTGCGCAACGCCTTGCTTTATCTTGCCACCACCGGCTGGATTCTCTCGCTGGCGCTCAATGCAAGCCCCTTTATGCGCTTTGATGGCTACTTCATCCTCTCGGATATTCTCGACTTCCCAAACCTGCATGAACGCTCGTCAGCCCAGGCCCGGATATTCCTGCGCCGCAGCTTGCTGGGCCTGGACGAACCCTGGCCAGAGGTGTTCAGCGCGGGCAAGCGTCGTGCGCTGATAGTCTTTGCCTTTATTACCTGGATGTACCGGCTGATACTGTTTCTCGGCATCGCCGTTGCGGTTTACTTGCTGTTCTTCAAGTTGCTGGGCATCTTCCTATTCATCGTCGAACTTTCATGGTTCATCTTTATGCCGATCTGGCGAGAGTTAAAACATTGGTGGCAAAACCGTAGCGAAGTGCGCAGAGGGCGACGCTATGGCTTGGTGACAATACTTGCAGCGGCCATCCTGCTCCTGGCACTACCCTGGCACTCGCAGATTCATATTCACGGTGTTGCCCGCGCAGAACAACAGGTGCAGGTGTTCTCGCCATATCCTGCCCATATCCAGCGGATTCATCCCGAGGGCAAAGTCAGCGCTGGCGACAAACTGGCCATTCTTGACCAGCCAGATATAGCCTCCAAGCTGCGCCAAAGTGAAACCAGCATGCGCAATATCGAGTCCCAGCTCACCGGCCTGCAAGCCGACAGCTCGGGGCTCGGATTGCAAGCTGCGACCCGCCAACGACTGTGGGTAGAACTCGAACAGGCACGCTCGGCTCAATCAGAGATCGACCGACTGGTCCTGAAGGCCCCTTTCGATGGCCAATGGCTGGATATCAATCCGGACTGGAAGGCTGGCCAGTGGATCAGCAACAAGGAACCTATTGGGGTGCTGATCGCAACAGATCGCTGGCAGGCCGATGGCTATGTACAGCAGGATGAGGTGCATCGACTGAGCATTGGCGATCCCGTAAGGTTTTATGCCAAAGGCCAGCCGACACCGGTACCAGGCAAGGTTATCGCCATTGGCAGTACGCGCAGCAGCCAGCTCGCCAACCCCATGCTCGCCTCGCGTTTTGGCGGGCCCTTACCCACCAGGCAAGACAGCAATGACCTGGCCCCGACTGAATCGCTGTTTCATGTGCTGATCCAGTTGGACAAAGCCCCGCTTGGCCAGCATGAAACCTTGGGAGACATCCAGGTAGAAGGTGCCAGGCGCAGCCTGTTGGCCGAAGGCATCACCCATTTATTTGCAGTCTTGCTACGCGAAAGTGGTTTTTGACGGCGCAAGGATCAGGCTGCCAGCTTGTGTCCTGCGCTGGATGGCAGGTCTTAACGGCTGAACAAATCGCCAATGCTGGCAACAGGCATCGTTTGCTCGGCCGAGTACCTGATTAATTTGTTATCAGCGGGGTTGTGCGACAAATAGCCTATGGCCACGACCATTGCCGGTATCAGCAGTATTGCCAGATAACGAGGCATAACCATCTTCCTCTCATGTAACGGCAGCTTGGCTGCGCGCAATTATTGTTGTTATTACCTGACTACAACCTTGCCGTTAATCTACCCGTAATTTTTTGCAGATTGCGCCAAAAATAAGACAATCCGCGCCGTGATCGATTCCGCCTGCAACCTCTCGCTCAAAATGGCTACAAGGCAATCCACCGCTACCCTTGAGCATAGTCGAGACCGTTATGCCTAGAGCGCTGCAGACCCAAACCAACCCCGCAGACACGCGCCCACAGCGGCCCATACCCGCGCATAAACGCTGGTGATGACGGCAAAACGGAGAAAATGGAAGGAATGCGAGTATTGAGCAACTCGCGACAGCCAGCGATGCTGGCTACCTAAACTGGCGCCAGCTGGGAGCATGGCACCAGAGGAATCAATCAGAAACGAGCGAGGTCAATCACGGCAAAGCTGGCCACGGTTTCATGGCCTGGCAACTCACCGCCCGATCGGGCCAGGCCAATGGTTTGCATGCCCGCTTGCTGCGCCGCATCCAGCTCTTCAACGATATCCGACAGGAATACAATCTCCTGCGCCGGCAAGCCAATCGCCCTGGTGATGTTCTGATAAGAACTGACTTCGCGCTTGAGCCCGGAGGTGGTGTCGAAGTAGCCGCTGAACAGAGGTCGTAGATCCCCCGCCTCCGAACAGCCAAAAATCAATTGCTGGGCTTGAATCGATCCCGAGGAATAGACATACAGCGCATAACCGGCCTGATGCCAGCGCCGCAGTGCTTCAACGGCATCCGGGTAGACATGCCCCTTGAGCTGGCCGCTTGCGTACCCCTGCGCCCACACCATGCCTTGCAAGGTTTTTAATGGCGTGGCCTTGCGGTCGGCAATAATCCACGCCAGCAGAATCTCGATAACCCGCCCTGTATCGGCGTCGCTCTCTCCCGCCTCGACCCTAACGGCCTGGAGTTGCTCGGCAACTGCTGGCTCCTCGGCATGCTGCAACACAAAGTCCGGCAAATGTTCAGCCGCGAAAGGGAACAACACATCGAAGACAAAGCTAACGGCGCTTGTGGTCCCTTCGATATCGGTAAGTACTGCTTTGATCGGCATCTTGTCTCCAGACAGGTCAAGATCCATAAGTGAATTGACTGGCTCGGCAGGCGTTACCAGCGGCTTAGTCGTCCAGGCCTGGGAATTTAGAGGCAATGTCATCGCCGGTAAATTGCGCCACCCACCCTTCGGGGTTGTTGAACATGCGGATCGCCACAAAGTGCGGATTCTCGCCCATATCAAACCAATGGCGCGTGCCCGCAGGAACGGAAATCAGGTCATTTTTTTCGCAAAGCACGGCATAGACAAAATCATCAATGTGCAAGGTAAACAAACCCCGCCCTGCAACAAAAAAACGCACCTCGTCTTCAGCGTGGCGATGCTCATCGAGAAACTTGGCGCGCAGCTCAGCCTTTTGCGGGTGATCCGCTGCCAGGCTGACAACATCGACCGTGACATAACCGCGCTCAGTCATCAGTTGGTCAATCTGGCTCCGGTAGGCGGCCAATACTTCATCGGAACCGGCACCGGCTGCAATGGGCGCGCTCGCCTGCCAGCGCTCGAAGCGCACACCGACGCTGTCGAGCGTGCTGGCGATGTCTTCAAGGTGGGTCAGTACCTTGTTTGGCAATTCAGGTGACGACTCATGATAAACACTGAGCATACTCATAAGCTGAGTTCCTTCTACGTCTTCGGGGCAAGACTGTGCAGCCCCGTGATGGACTAATTCTTTTGCAGCGCGCGCACCCGCAGCTCGCACTCGAACAAGAATTCGAATGCCTCGATTTGGCGTAGAGCATCACTCATCTGCGCGCCCCAAGTATACAAACCATGGCCACGAATCAAGTAGCCGACACAATCGGGGTGCGCCTCAAGCCAGGGCCGGACCTTGGACGCCAAGCGCTCGATATCCTGGTCATTATCAAAAATCGGCACGGTCACCACCGACTGGTGAGTAACCACGCCACTGAAGGCTTTCTGCAGCTCGTAATCTTCAAACTGCAGGCTATCGCCCTCGGTAAGGCGGGTAAGGACTGTGGCACCAACCGAATGCGTGTGCAGCACCGCACCGATTTCCTTGCGCCACTTATAGAGCTGGGTGTGCAGCAGAGTTTCTGCCGAGGGCTTCTTGCCCTCCTCCAGGCTGTTGCCATCAAGGTCGGTTGCCAGTACATCATTGAACCCCAGCTCGCCCTTGTGTCGGCCAGACACGGTCAGCAATGCCTTGTCATCAGCGAGTCGCGCCGAATAATTACTGCTGGTAGCGGGCGACCAACCTTTGCCATAAAGGAAACGCCCGGCATCGATTATCTGTTGCGTCAGGTGCTCGCGATTCAAGTAGCTGTGCTCGGGTTGCTGTTGCTCTGGTTGTAGATCAAGGCTCACGGCCGATCCTCCTGCAAACGAGTGGCAATAATGACGGCAGCAACAAGCACTGCCAAGCTGGCGAGTGAAAAGGTCCACGCCGCACCCAAGGTATTCCAACTGTAGCCTGCGTAAAGTGCGCCCAATGCACCGCCGACTCCAGCCGTGGCTGCATAAAGCGACTGGCCCTGGCCTTGCTGGCGATCTGCAAAGCTACGCTGCACAAAATGTATGGCAGCGGCATGAAAGCTGCCAAAAGTGGCCGCGTGCATCAGTTGGGCGAGCAGCAACAACCACAGATGATCGGCAAAATTACCCAGCAAAAGCCAGCGCACTGCGGTGATCAGAAAGCTGGCCAGCAACACCTTGCGCAATGAAAATCGCACCAACAGCCTGGCCATGAAGATGAACAGCACGATTTCAGCGAGCACGCCAAGCGCCCACATGACACCAATCACGCCACGGCCATAGCCTTGGTTTTCCAAGTGCAGGCTCAGAAAAGTGTAATACGGACCATTGCTCAGTTGCATCAAGCAAACGCAAAGGTAAAACGCCGCGATGCCGGGGCGGCGCAGTTGAGCAATAAAGCCACCGTCGGCAACAAGGTGCGGGTGATTTTGCGGTTGCGCGTTGGGCACCCAGAAGCTGCTCGCAGCGATACCGGCCATGATCAGCATCAGGGTCCAGGGGTAGGCATCGAGACTGACCCACTCAAATAGCTGGCCAAGGCCCACCACCGCGACGATAAAACCGATACTGCCCCACAGGCGGATCTGGCTGTAGCGCGCAGTATGCTCACGCAGGTGTGCCAGGGTAATGACCTCGAACTGAGGCAGCACGGCGTGCCAGAAGAATGCATGCAGCGCCATTACCAGTGCCAGCCAGGCATAGCTTTTATCGAACACAATGGCACTGAAACAAAGCAAGGTCGCAACCGCGCCAAAACGCACAATGGCCAGGCGGTGCCCTGAATAATCCCCCAGCCATCCCCAGATATTTGGCGCAATACAGCGCATCAGCATGGGGATCGCCACCAGCTCACCGATTCGCGCCGGAGCAAAGCCCAGGTGATCGAAATACAAAGCCAAGAAGGGTGCGGTACCCCCCAGAAGCGAGAAGTAGAAGAAGTAAAACCCGGACAACCGCCAATATGGCAATGCAGCCGACATTCAGCGGTTGACCAAGACGCGCAGCCGAGTCCTGGACAGGCAGGCCAAATGCCTCACAGCTGCGGCAACACCGGGGTTGTGACCTGAACGTCTGCGTTTTGCGCACGATGGCGCAACAGGTGATCCATCAACACCAACGCCATCATGGCCTCGGCAATCGGCGTCGCCCGAATGCCAACGCAAGGGTCGTGACGCCCTTTGGTGATCATCTCCACTGCATTGCCGTTGATATCAATGGACCGGCCAGGCGTGGTAATGCTCGAGGTCGGCTTCAAGGCCAAATGCGCAATGATTGGCTGGCCTGATGAGATTCCACCGAGAATGCCACCAGCATTATTGCTGAGGAATCCTTCTGGAGTCAGCTCGTCGCGGTGCTCGGTGCCACGCTGGGCCACACAGTCGAAACCGGCGCCGATCTCAACCCCCTTGACGGCATTGATGCTCATCAATGCATGGGCGAGTTCAGCATCCAAACGGTCGAAGATGGGCTCGCCCAGGCCCGGCATCACGCCTTCGGCAATAACGGTGATCTTTGCCCCAACCGAGTCCTGGTCACGACGCAGTTGATCCATATAGGCTTCCAGCTCAGGTACCTTGTCCGGATCGGGACAGAAAAATGCATTCTGCTCGACGCTGTCCCAGGTTTTGAAGGGAATCTGGATCGGGCCAAGCTGGCTCATGTAGCCCCGAACGACAATGCCCTGGGTCGCCAGGAACTTCTTGGCGATGGCCCCGGCGGCAACTCGCATGGCCGTCTCGCGCGCAGAACTGCGTCCGCCGCCACGATAATCGCGCACGCCATATTTGTGGTGATAGCTGTAGTCGGCGTGTGCTGGGCGGAATACATCCTTGATCGCCGAGTAGTCCTTGGACTTCTGGTCGGTGTTGCGAATCAGCAAACCGATGGAGCAGCCAGTGGTTTTACCTTCGAACACCCCCGAAAGAATCTCGACCACATCGTCTTCCTGACGCTGGGTGGTATGACGGCTGGTGCCCGGCTTGCGCCGATCAAGGTCGCGTTGCATGTCTTCAAGCGACAATTCGAGCCCTGGAGGACAGCCATCAACAATGGCAACCAGCGCCGGGCCATGGCTTTCGCCTGCGCTAGTGACGGTGAACAGCTTGCCGTAGGTATTGCCGGACATGTGCAAAACGCTCCGCGATATTAAAACCATGGGTATGATCGCTGCAGGGCCGGCATTGTGTTCAGGCCCCAGCGCCTACCATGGCAAACAAGACATTAAGGTAGCGCGCAAGTATACCTGCGGCGGTGCGACACTTCATCCTCGAACCTTATTGGACAATGTGCGTCGAATAGCTCGGTGATGCCAAGATGCCTTCAGCGATCTCGGCTACAAGCTGGCCACAGGTCAGCCCGCCACGTCCGCTTCATTACTTCAATCCTTAAGGCAGTGCCCAAACATGCTGCGAGTTGTGCTCTTGATGATTCCTCTATTAGCCGGTCTTGCCCAGGCAGCGCCTACACAGATCTCCCAACGTCCAGTCAGCCTGCAAACCAGCCAGGGCGAATTATTTGGCACCCTGGTCACCCCAAAAAGCAGTACGGCGATTCCTGTCGCCCTGCTTATCGCGGGCTCAGGCCCCACCGACCGTAACGGCAACAACCCTGGCGGCGGTAATAATGACAGCCTGCGCAAACTGGCTTATGCGCTGGCCAAGCACGGCATTGCCAGCCTGCGCTACGACAAGCGCGGCGTGGCCAAAAGCCAACCCGCCACGCCTGATGAACGCAACCTTAGCGTTGAACGCTATGTGGAAGACGCCGTGGACTGGAGCCGCCAACTGAAAGCCGACAAACGCTTTAACAAGCTGGTGCTAATTGGCCACAGTGAAGGCGCATTGATCGCGACCCTGGCCGCTCCCCATGCCGGGGCAGATGCGTTGATCTCAATTGCTGGCAGCGCACGGCCCATCGACCAGGTGCTGCGCGAACAGCTCAGCCGTCGCCTGCCACCCGGGAAGCTGGCTGTCAGCATGCGCATTCTCGATACGCTCAAAGCAGGCAAGACAACCGACGATGTTCCCGATGACATGCAGGTACTGTTCCGGCCGGCTGTCCAGCCATACTTGATCAGCTTGTTCCGCCAGGATCCCGCCCGCGCATTTGCCGAACTGAAGATGCCGGCACTGATTCTTCAAGGTAATCACGACATTCAAGTCGATGTCGCCGACGCCCTGATGCTCAAGGAAGCAAATCCGCAGGCCCAACTAGCCCTGATCGAGGGAATGAACCATGTAATGCGCATCGTTGCCCTCGACCTGAAAGCGCAACTGGCCTCGTACAACAATCCTAAGTTGCCCTTGGCGCGGGAGTTAACCCAACACATTACGGACTTTATTCAGAACTTTCGTACCTGATCGGCTCCAGTTTCCCCAAAAGCTGCCGACAACTCCTGTGCAAGCACCTTACATGCATCACACCTGCGCACAGGATCGCCATTGATGAACACAACCCCAGCACCCGCCACAGGCGAGGCCACAGCAGATCAGCAAACTGAGGCAACAAAGGCCCATCCCTGGTCGGAGCTGGGTGCTGAGCACTTTCGGCTGTTGCGGCTTGCAGCACTGCCGATTGATCGCCATACAGGTGCGCGCCCACTGCGCTTTGTGCAACTGGGCCGTGTCGAGCGTCACAGCCCACAGCTGAGCATGCTGCGGCTGACAATCACCCTTCCCGACCAAACTGTGCGTAAACATATCAACGCCCTGGAAGTTTGGATTGATCACCGTTCACGGGAAGTGCGCTTTGGCCCAGACAAAGGCCTGCACCTCGAACCGACCAATCGTGGATTGGGTCGTTTCCTGCTCGCCCAAGGCATTGCCTGGGCAAAACAACATTGCGCGCACTACTTGGTCGAAGGGGGTGCATTGCACGTCAAGGACGCGCCGACCGATGATGCCCGCGCCCGCCGTGACCATTTCCTGCAGACCCAGGGCTTCACCATCGAATACCAGGACCCGCTCCAGCTCAAAGCCAGCTATAGCGCGGCGCGCGTCAGCGTGCTGCACAGTGACTGGCACAACGAAAAAGTACAGCTGGTCGAAACGCTCGAAGCCGCTGCCATGCTGCAACGTGCCGACCAGGCGCTCAATGAACAGGAAAACAGGCTGCGCAAACTGGAAGAGCGCACTGCGCAGTACAAACGCGAAGATGGCAGCTTGCGCTTCACCATCGCCTGCCTGGTAACTTTCAGCGTATTTCAGGCAGGCTTATTGATTTGGATCGCCACCCATTAGCCAACCGGCAGCAAGCTTTGGCTATTTGAGCCGAGAGCGAAACAACGCCTGGTGCTCGCGGCAAAGCTTGGCAGGCAATAAAAACACGCCATGGCCACCCTGCTGGAAGTCCAGCCAGGTGAAGTCAACCTCGGGATACAGTGCTTCGACGTGCACCTGGCTGTTGCCCACCTCAACAATCAACACACCGTTATCGTTCAAGTGATCCGCAGCTTCAGCCAGCATGCGTCGCACCAGATCCAGGCCGTCATCACCGCAGGCCAGCCCCAGTGCAGGTTCGTGCTGATACTCTTCGGGCATGTCAGCAAAGTCTTCAGCATCGACATAGGGTGGATTCGAGACGATCAGGTCGAAACGCTGGCCCGGCAAACCGGAAAAACCATCCCCCTGCACGGTGAAAACACGGTCCTCGATTCCGTGGCGCTCAATGTTCTGGTTGGCGACTTCAAGCGCCTCGAACGACAGGTCGCCCAGTATCACTTCTGCCTCAAGAAACTCGTAAGCGCAGGCAATACCGATGCAGCCAGAGCCGGTGCACAGATCGAGAATACGTTTGGGCTCGGCTGCCAGCCAAGGCCGGAAGCGGCTGTTGATCAACTCGGCAATAGGTGAGCGCGGCACCAGAACACGCTCGTCAACCAGGAACGGCAAGCCGCAGAACCAGGCTTCGCCCAGCAAATAGGCGGTGGGAACGCGGTCATCAATACGCCGCGCCAGCAAATCCTGCAGATGGGCATGCTCGTCATCTTCGAGGCGACAATCAAGATAGCTGTCTGCAATCTCATAAGGCAGGTGCAGAGCCCCGAGCACTAACTGACGCGCCTCATCCCAAGCGTTGTCGGAACCATGGCCATAGAACAACCCGGCGACCTGGAAGCGAGTCACGGCCCAGCGAATGTAGTCACGAATGGTTTGTAAACGAGTAGATCGGGCGGCGCCAACGTCAGTCACACAGGTTCTCCTTTCTAAATTGATCCGGCAGTTTAACAGCACATGGGAAAGCCCTGCGAATGCACCAGATAGTGCAACGACGGCAGAAATTAAGTATAAGAATCGCCCTGTGCCCACCGGTGCGGCATTCAATGCTTGAGTTGCACCCGGGATTGAGTTTCAAGCCAAGAGTATAAATCGGCTGGCGCTGGCAATTCTGTGGGCTGGGCACTGGCTTTTTAGGATGGCTTACTGCCATTATCCACCCCCACATAAATCCTTCAGCCTGTTTAACGCCGATGTAGTACCCCCCCAGCGCGAGCCCTAAACTGCTCGATATTTCCAATGTCTGAGTCTAGGCGGATAGCTGAACTTTTCACCTGCAACGCATCGCGCATGCAGTAATGGGTTCACAGCAGCGCCAGACAGGCAGACAATGAATAGCGTCGTCAGAGTCAACAAGGAGCCTTTGAATGTCACACCCCAAAACGCTACTGCAGCTAACTGGCCGTAGCCATGCCCCTGCCACCTTGAAGACTGCGACCCTGTTGGTTATCGATACCCAGGAAGAGTACCGCAGCGGTGTATTGAAACTGCCGCAGGTTGAACCAGCGGTGGCTGAAATCGCCAAGCTGCTCGACGCCGCGCGAGCCATGGGTACGCCTATTGTTCACGTCAAGCATCTAGGCATCCCCGATGGCGTGCTGGACCCACGCGGCCCGCGCGGTGCACATATCCCCGAGGTGGCTCCGCTACCGGGCGAACTGGTGATTGAAAAACGCCTGCCTAACGCATTTTCTGGCACCGACCTGCATGAGCGCCTGCAAGCACTGGGGCGGCTGGACTTGATTGTCTGCGGTTTTATGACCCACTCCAGCATCAGCAGCACAGTACGTGCCACCAAGGACTACGGTTACCGCTGCACCATGGTCAACGCCGCATGCGCAACGCGCGACCTGCCGACCCTGGATGGACAGGTCATCAGCGGCGCCGAGATGCACCGTTTTGAAATGATTGCGCTGGCTGACAACTTTGCCGCCGTGGTTGAGCAGGCCGACAGCCTACTAAACTGACCAATACAGGCCGATGGAGAAGACGCAATAACGACTGCTTTGCAGCGAAGGAACCACTAGAACCTGAGCCTGTCACACGCCGATACCCAAAAGGAAATCGGAATGAAGCAATCCGATGGTTTCAATGCCCGCCGCTTGCGCCCCCGCGAGCCGGGCAACTGGCGCCTGCGCTTCGCCGCGGCACTTGCCGCCTTGTTCGCTGCCGGCGGAGTGCTCCTGGCCATGGCAGGAGCCGCAGCACTGCTCGGCCGGCCGTCTGCCCTGGGCAACCTGAATGACTCCCCGGCGGGCTCGGCGGTATTAGTCGTCGCAGGTCTTCTCCTGCTCTGGTTTGGCGTTGCGCTCTGGCGCATGTTTCGCCGCCGATTACGCCGCCCTGGTGACTTGAGCATGTCGCGTCACCTGATGAAAAAGCGCAAGTGACCCTACCCCGCCCCGCAGCCATTATTTGATTATTCAATACAACAAGGCAGCAGAAACAGCGCTGCCTTGGTTACACTAGTGGCCAGTGTGGAGGCCATAATGCAAGACGATGATTTTTCTTTATTCCAAGCCCAACTCAAGGGCGTGAAGCCGATCAAGCATGATCGCGCCGATACCGGCAAACCCAAACTCGACAAGACCAAGCTGGCCACATTGCGCCAGAACGCGACGGTGCGTGACAACAGCATCAAGGTTGATGGTTTGTCAGACCAGTTCGTAATTGACGTCGGCACCGAGGATCCGCTCTATTGGGCAGCCAACGGCATGCAGGAAAGCCAGATGCGCAAGCTCAAGCTTGGCCAGATAGCCTTCGATGGCAGCCTGGACCTGCATGGCATGAACGTGGAGAAAGCCCGGGATACCCTGTGGGAGTTCCTGGCCGAGGCGTGCAAGCTCGAAGTACGCTGCGTGCGCGTTACCCATGGCAAGGCCGCACGAATAGACGGACGCAAGCCCATGATTAAAAGCCATGTAAACACCTGGCTTCGCCAGCATCCACAAGTACTTGGCTTCGCCTCGTGCCAGCCCAAGCATGGCGGCACAGGCGCGGTTTATATCATTCTCAAACGCACCATGATGGACGGGCGTGACGAAGATTGAATAGCCCATAACCCTCGGGATGAGTTAACGCTAAACCTTACTGACGCAAAATCTGTATCAGCTTGGCGTACGCCGCGCTTGCCAGCCGGCAATCCGCACCCTACCCTGCGCGTCTGTGCATATTTGTCAGTCCCAACAGGAAGATCAATGTCCCTGGAACAGAACTACACCCAGATTCTTGGCCAACTTGGTGAAGATGTGTCCCGCGAAGGCCTGCTCGACACGCCAAAACGTGCGGCAAAAGCCATGCAGTACCTCTGTCGCGGCTACCAGCAGACGCTGGAAGAAGTCACCAATGGCGCACTATTCAGCTCTGATGCCAGTGAAATGGTACTGGTCAAGAACATCGAACTGTATTCGTTATGCGAGCACCACCTGCTGCCCTTTATCGGCAAGGCCCATGTAGCCTATATCCCGAGCGGAAAAGTACTGGGGTTGTCAAAAATCGCGCGGATCGTCGATATGTACGCCCGCCGCCTGCAAATCCAGGAGAATCTGAGCCGCCAGATTGCCGAAGCCATTCAGCAAGTGACTGGCGCGCTCGGTGTCGCCGTGGTCATTGAGGCCCAGCACATGTGCATGATGATGCGCGGTGTCGAGAAGCAGAACTCTTCCATGGTCACCTCTGTGATGCTCGGCGAGTTCCGCAAGAATGCAGCCACACGCAGCGAGTTTCTCAGCCTGATCAACAACTGATCCTGCGCCACGAGCAGCCATCAAAGAGTGCATACCAAACTCTTTGATGGCCAAGCCAGCTCAGTTGTTGAGAATAGCCTTGCCCGGCTTTTTCTTGGTTTGCAGCAGGTGCGAGAATACGGCGTGCAAGTCATCCGATGCACTGTCTTCGTCGAGGTTGAGCTTGCTGTCGATGTGATCCATGTGATGCATCATCAGGCTGACCGCGCGCTCGGCGTCACGCGCCTCGATTGCATCAATAAGTTGATTGTGTTCATCGTAGGAACAGTGCGAGCGGCTGCCGCTTTCGTATTGGGCGATGATCAGCGAAGTCTGGGATACCAGGCTGCGCTGGAAGCTGACCAGCGGCGCATTCTTTGCTGCCTCGGCCAACTTCAGGTGAAACTCACCGGATAAACGAATACCCGCCCCGCGGTCACCGCGCGAGAAGCTGATCTGTTCATCCTCTACCATCTGGCGCAGTTCATTGAGCTGGTCGACCGTAGCGTATTGCACTGCCAACTCGGTGATTGCCCGCTCAACCATTCGCCGGGCATAGAATATCTGCCGGGCTTCCTCAACGCTTGGGCTAGCCACTACCGCGCCACGGTTGGGACGCAGCAGCACAACCCCTTCATGCGCCAAACGCGACAAGGCACGACGGATGATGGTCCGGCTTACGCCAAAAATCTCACCCAGGGCCTCTTCACTCAACTTGGTGCCGGGAGCGAGTCGCTGCTCCAGTATGGCATCAAAAATATGTGCATAAACGACATCGTCCTGCGTCCCGGTGCGACTGTTCTTAAGTGCGCGGGACTGCTTTTTGAGTGGCTGCAATTGTTCGTTCATTTGGGCTCGCGTTAGACAGGTTCAGCAATATAAATCGGGATCAGCGCATAGCCTGCAAAACCAGGCAATCCAGGCGCTCCCCCACGCTCATCACTGTTAATAGGTTCTTTATTGCGTAATCCCGGCTCACTGACAAGCAGCACACACGGATAAACACAAAAAAAACGCTTTCATTGTACACAATCCAGCCAATTCCCGCATTTTTTGCACAGATACAATCGGTGGCTAACACATCGCCTCAAGGTTCAGGCTGAGCATTAAATCCATAAACTGACTGATCCCGCTTCAAAGGATGGTCGGCATTGCCAGTTTACTGACCTGAAAGTCAATAAATTTGCTATATCCAAGGCCAGTTTACAGGCTGATTGCACATGAGCCTCAGGTTTAGCCAGCCGAGTATCCTTCTGTTTTTTATCACTTTTATAGACATGGATCAGCATTGGCAGCTATCAAAAGTATGGGCACAGCTATTGATAGCCTGCTTAGCAAGTAAAAACAGTATTTGCATTTTTTGTATACAACAGCATAATCGCGGTGTGTGACTTCCTGACCGCTCGGTCAACAACTTAGCCAGCAAGCACACTCAACCTGCCACCTGCCTCAGAGAGTTAACGTGCGCATAGCGCCAGCTCTGGGTGGCACACAACAAGAGAAATGAGGAGTACCCGCGTGGAAAGCGTAAAATCAGAACAAATCACTCAGCCAAACGCTGGGCTTGGTAAAAACGGATTACTTGATCGTTTTTTCAAGCTGACCGAGCACCGCACCACTGTCAAAACCGAGTTGCTTGCTGGCCTGACAACCTTTGTCACCATGGCCTACATCATTTTTGTAAACCCGAACATCATGGCCGACGCCGGGGTCGATCACGGCGCGGCCTTCGTTGCGACCTGCATCGGGGCGGCCCTGGGCTGTTTCCTTATGGGCCTGTATGCCAACTGGCCCGTAGGCCTGGCGCCAGGCATGGGCCTCAATGCGTTCTTCACCTACACCGTTGTCGGCGAGATGGGATACAGCTGGGAGACCGCGTTGGGCGCGGTGTTTATTTCCGGCGTTCTCTTCATGATCATGAGCCTTTCACGTATCCGTGAGTGGCTGCTCAATAGCATTCCCATGAGCCTACGCTTTGCCATGGGCGCCGGGGTCGGTTTATTCCTCGGTTTGATTGGCCTTAAAACGGCCGGCATTGTTGTCGACAGCCCGGCCACATTAATCACCATGGGTTCATTCGGCGAACCAAATGCCTTGCTTGCTGCCGTGTGCTTTCTGATGATTGCCGTGCTTAGCCACCGCAATGTATTCGGTGCCATTTTGGTCAGCATGCTTGCAGTCACCGCGATCGGCTGGGGCATGGGCCTGGTTGAGTTTGGCGGCGTGGTTTCGATGCCGCCAAGCCTGGCGCCAACCTTCCTGGCAATGGACATCAAGGGCGCATTCAATATCTCGATGGTCAGCGTTATCCTGGCCTTCCTGTTCGTCAACATGTTCGACACCGCCGGCACGCTGATGGGCGTTGCCCACCGCGCCAAACTGGTGGATGACGATGGTCAGATCCAGAACCTGTCCAAAGCCCTCAAGGCCGACAGTACTTCAAGCGTCATTGGCGCAATGGTGGGTTGCCCGCCTGTAACCAGCTACGTCGAAAGTGCTTCCGGGGTTGCTGCAGGTGGTCGCACCGGCCTTACGGCAATAGCAGTTGGCATACTGTTTCTCTGCGCGATGTTCTTTGCCCCGCTGGCAGGCATGATCCCTGCGTATGCCACAGCAGGCGCGCTGATCTACGTGGCAATGCTGATGATGAGCGGCATGGCCCACATCGACTGGGAAGACCTGACAGACACTATCCCCGCCATTGTCACTGTGGTGATGATGCCGTTGACCTTCTCCATCGCCAACGGCATTGCGCTGGGTTTTTTGACCTACGCAACCTTGAAGATACTGACCGGGCAACGTAGCAAAGTATCAGTGTCTTTATATGTGCTCTGCATTATCTTTATCGCTAAGTTTGCCTTCCTCTAGGCCGCTTTGCGGCTGGACAACCAAGCCTGTACGGCTGCTAGCCCCTGGCGAGAGCAAGGCTCCAAACCCCGACGCTTGTGCGTCGGGGTTTTTCAACATCTGGAGTAAGTAACATGAGTCTGGAAACCTGGTTATTGTTCAGCAGTGCGGCGCTGGTTGTGATCCTCATCCCCGGTCCACTTTCGCTGTTGATGGTCAGCAACAGCCTGAACTATGGCCTGCGTCGTTCAATACCCGCATTCATCGGCGGCGTGTCGGCTTCAATCTGCCTGCTAAGCGCTTCCGCCCTGGGCCTGGGCGCCCTGTTGCTGGCTTCGGAAAAACTGTTCTCCGCGCTAAAGCTCGTGGGCGCGTTGTACCTGTTCTATCTCGCCTGGCAGAGTTGGCAAGCCTCGCGCCAGGCGGCCAAGCCGGTCACTGCGGATGAACAGCCCGTCAACCCCAGCTTCAACAGCATGTTCTGGAAAGCCTTTGGCTTGGGCGCGAGCAATCCGAAAGACATCCTGTTCTTCGCCGCTTTTCTGCCCCAATTTCTCTCCACCGATCACTCTCTGGCCCAGCAACTAATGGTGATGATTGCCACCTGGGCAGCACTCGATCTTGCCTGCAAGCTGTTCTACGGTCTTAGCGCCCAGAGCGCGGCCCGCTACCTGAGGTCAGGCAAAGGCCAGGTCTGGTTCAACCGCATTAGTGCCGGCCTGTTTGGCGCAGCTGGAACCGCTTCGTTGTTGAGCCGCTAAAGGACGCTTGGCTGGACTGCATAGCGCCGCTACCAAGGCGCTAGCGTCCAGCCAGCGGAGTCCGGCGCCAGGCGGTGGGTTAATTGCAGCTGCTGCAGAAATACCTCATCGTGCGACACCACCATTAATCCGCCACGATACGCGCAAAGCGTTTGCTCAAGGGCTTGTAGCGAAACAAGGTCCAGGTGATTACTGGGTTCATCCAGCAGCAACAGTTGCGCCGGAACATCGGCATAGAGTGCACACGCCAGGGCAACCTTCAGACGCTCACCGCCACTCAGGCATCCGCTCGGTTGCATCACCGCATCCGCCTCAAGGCCCAATTGAGCCAATCGCGTACGCAACTCACTTTGATCAAGCCCGGTATTGACCGCTCGTAGTTGCTCAAGTGCCGATTTTTCAGGACTGGAGCCGAGCAACTGTTGATCCAGGTAGGCAAATGCACCGCTTATTTTGCATGCTCCAGCCAAGGGTTGCACAAGACCGGCCATGACCTTGAGCAAAGTCGATTTACCACAGCCATTGGGCCCGGTGATCGCGACCCGCTGGGTATTATTCAACACCAGGCTCAGGGTACGTGCAGCCGGTGCGACAAAGGGCAACTCCAAGTGCTCCAATTCCACCAGTCGTGCCTGATGCCCTTGCCCCGCACCTGGTGCCTGCATGCTAATCTCGGCTGCTTGCTCAACCTGTTGTGCCGCCTGCTTGACCTGCTGTGACAACTGCTCACGCTGCACACCCTGCAGTTTAAGCTGCTTGCCATTGCTGACCTCGCTACGTTGCCTGGCACGCCCCAGGAGAATCTTCGCCTGGTTGGCACTGCTGGCCTGGCTGCTTGCGCGGGCGTTTTGGCGTTCGGCTCGCGCTTGAATACAGCGTTGTTTCTGTACTGCATGTTTGCGCTGGAGTTTGCATTTGGCCAGATACGCTTGGGCCTGCTCATGCTCTTGCGCCCTGCATTGTTGATAGAAAGAAAAGCCTCCGCCATAGCTGCGCAGCCCTAATGAGGACAACTCAACCACCCGTTCCATGCTGGCCAGCAATTCACGATCATGACTGATTACCAGCAAGCCTTTGGGCCAGGCCTGTAATTGCTCGATCAATAGCTGGCGACCTTCGCGATCAAGGTGATTGCTCGGCTCATCGAGCACTAGGAATTCGACGTCCGCCAAATAAGCGCCGACCAGGGCAATGCGCATGACTTCCCCGCCACTCAAGCTGGCAACAGGCCGGTCAATGGCAATATGCCCCAAGCCTTGGGCGCCAAGCTCGGCTTCGAGTTGCTGGCTTATGTTCCAGCGCTCGCCCACGGCATCAAAGTCACAAGGATCAACACTGCCCGCAGCAATGCGTTGCAGCGCATCGATAATGCCTTTAACACCCGCCAACTCAGCTACACAGGTGTGTTTGGAGGTAGATATTTGCTGCGCCAGATAAAACACTCGCCCCGACCGAAAACATCGACCTGAAGTCGCAACGAGTTGCCCGGCGATAATCTTGCCCAGCAGGCTTTTACCTACGCCGTTGCGGCCAACCAAGGCCGTTTTGCGCAGGTCAAGTTGCACACTGAGATCACTGAAAATGGTTCGCCCATCGGGCAAGGTGTAAGAAACGCTGTCGAGCGTGAGATAGGTGTGGGTCATATGCGCCCCCATTTATGGATGCCAGAAACTCCCCCGCTATATGCCTAGCCGGGCTGGAAGTTGGCCGTCAAACAGACGGCGGCATCAATGGCGCATCGGACCAATACCTCTTTTGAGTCAGGCATGCAGTATAAATCATCGGTCGCAAAATCTCATTGACCCGGACCTGGACTGACCTAAGCCGCGCATGATCAAGATAAGTGCTGGATTTCAGGCAAAAAAAAGCCCGCAGTGTGGTACGGGCAAGGACTCTTCTATCGAGTCTGAGGGTGACAAGCATTCGGGTAAATCGTGATCTATCGAACCCAGGCTAGCTGCCGCGATAGGTTGAATAGCTGTAGGGCGAAATTAGCAGAGGTACGTGATAGTGCTCTTGCTCAGCATCGACACCAAAACGTAGAACAACGACATCCAGAAAGGCCTGATCAGCCAGCTTGACGCCCCGCGCACGGTAATAATCGCCTGCATGGAAGTGCAGTTGATAAACCCCGGTGCGGTAATCGTCGCCCTGCAGGACAGGCGCATCACAGCGACCATCGCTATTGGTTTGCACGGTTGTCAGCAGCTCCAGCTGAGCCCCCTCAACACGAAACAATTCAATTTTCAGATCGCTTCCAGGGCAGCCATGTGCAGCATCGAGTACGTGAGTTGTCAGTCTTCCCATTTGGCTAGGGTTCCCACACTGATCCGCAAGGGATTACAGGTAAAAACCGCACCTCCTTTCTGATGTTTATCGGCCGTAGTGCAAGGCGACAACGCCTTGTGATGGGCTGAGAATAGCATGTAAAAATTTATTTGCGACACTTTTATCTAAAATTGTACACAATATTGTAGGTTTTACGCTGAGCCAACGCCCAGTGCAATATTTTTCCAAAAACGGCCTTTCGCCCAAACAAAGAACCTTTCAGCGACATGACCTGACCAATCAGGCAAGTTTCTTGCTTTTGAATCATCACTAAAAATAGTGAAATTTTAGATTTACAAAATGCGATACACTTTGTATACAATTGCACAACCCGACCGCATCCCTGATATCTGCATATAGCGGTCGCAACACATTGAGAAGGAAGACTGCAGTGAGCGCTGAATACCCACGCGACCTGATCGGTTACGCCAACAACCCACCGCATCCGCAGTGGCCGAATGATGCCCGCATCGCCTTGTCCTTTGTCCTTAATTACGAGGAAGGCGGCGAGCGCAACATTCTGCATGGCGACAAGGAATCTGAAGCTTTTCTATCGGAGATGGTTTCGGCTCAACCGCTGCAAGGCGAGCGCAACATGAGCATGGAGTCGCTGTATGAGTACGGCAGCCGTGCAGGTGTATGGCGCCTGCTCAAGCTGTTTGCCAAACACGAGATCCCTCTGACCATCTTTGCTGTGGCCATGGCTGCAGAGCGTCACCCCGATGTGATCAAGGCCATGGTCGCAGCAGGCCACGAAATCTGCAGCCACGGCTACCGCTGGATCGACTATCAATATATGGATGAGGCGCAAGAGCGCGAGCATATGCTCGAAGCCATCCGCATCCTCACCGAGATCACGGGCGAGCGTCCATATGGCTGGTACACCGGTCGTACAGGCCCCAATACCCGCCGAATCGTCATGGAAGAAGGCAACTTCCTCTACGACTCCGACACCTACGACGATGACCTGCCCTACTGGGATCCAGCCAGCACCGAGCAAAAGCCTCATCTGGTCATCCCGTACACCCTGGACACCAATGACATGCGGTTCACCCAGGTGCAGGGCTTCAACAAGGGTGACGACTTCTTCGAATACCTCAAGGACGCATTCGATGTGCTCTATGCAGAAGGCGTAGAAGGCGCACCAAAAATGCTCTCAATCGGCATGCATTGCCGCTTGCTGGGTCGTCCGGCGCGGCTGGCAGCACTGGCGCGCTTTATTGAATACGTCAAGAGCCACGACAAAGTCTGGATCACCCGCCGCGTAGACATAGCGCGCCACTGGCATGCCACTCATCCATTCAAGCAGGAGCACGCTTAATGAGCCGCTTTCAGACCCTGACCCCTTCACAGCTAAGCCGCGAAGCGTTCGTCAGTGCCTTCGCTGATATTTATGAGCACTCACCCTGGGTTGCCGAAAAAGCTTATGACCTCGGCGCCGATGAGACGCTGGATGACATTGAAGCCCTGCAGCAGCGCATGGCGGATATATTGCTCAGCGCCAGCCGCGAACAACAGTTGAACCTGATAAATGCTCACCCTGATTTGGCTGGTAAAGCCGCAATTCAAGGTGAGCTGACCGCCTCCTCTACTTCAGAGCAGGCTGGAGCGGGCATCCAGGATTGTACCGCCGAAGAGTTTGCCCGCTTTACTGAGCTTAACGACGCCTACAAGGCCAAGTTCGGCTTTATCTTTATCATGGCGGTAAAAGGCAGTAACCGTCACCAGATCCTGGCAGCCTTCGAGGAGCGATTGAATAACTCCCCGGAGCAGGAATTTGCCCGCGCTCTGGCTGAAATCAACAAGATCGCGCTGTTCCGCTTGCAGCAGCTCTAGCTCCGACCGGAGAACTCTGCAAACAGCAACGTGATTATTCTCCTACGCCCTCATACAAGGCAGACATCCATGAAAGCTTATGCCGTACCCTTCGAAAAATACGTCAACCTCGCCGACGCCCGCCTGGGAACCAAGGCTATCTCGGTAACCGATGACTGGTTCGCCGACGTCAACCGCCTGTTCCAGCCGACCCCGGCCGTATGGAAGGAGGGCGTTTTCGATGATAACGGCAAGTGGATGGACGGCTGGGAGTCGCGTCGCAAGCGCTTTGAAGGCTATGACAGCGCCGTGATCCGCCTGGGCGTTCCAGGTTCGATCAAAGGCGTTGATATCGACACCAGCTTCTTCACGGGTAACTTCCCACCTTCAGCTTCGCTTGAGGCCTGTTTCGTTGCCGAAGGCGACCCGACCGACAATACCGAGTGGACCGAAGTCCTTGGCGCCGTCGAGCTTCAAGGCAATAGCCACCACTACCACGAAATCGACAATGCACAGGCATTCACCCACCTGCGCTTCAACATCTACCCGGACGGCGGTGTCGCTCGCCTGCGCGTACACGGCATTCCGTTCCGCGACTGGAGCGCTGTGGGCGATAACGAAGAAGTGGACTTGGCAGCCGCATTGAATGGCGGCCGTGCTCTGGCTTGCTCCGATGAACACTTTGGTCGCATGAGCAACATCCTCAACCCAGGCCGCGGCATCAACATGGGCGATGGCTGGGAAACCGCCCGTCGCCGTACGCCGGGTAATGACTGGGTTATCGTTGCATTGGGCGCCCCAGGTGAAATCGAGCGTATTGTCGTCGACACCCTGCACTTCAAGGGCAACTACCCGGATAGCTGTTCGATCCAGGGCGCATTCGTCAAAGGCGGTACCGACAGCCAGATCGAAACCCAGAGCCTGTTCTGGCGCGAACTGCTGCCTAGCCAAAAACTGCAAATGCACGCCGAACACGAGTTCAAAGAACAGATCAAGGCATTGGGCACCCTGACACACGTGCGTGTGAATGTATTCCCGGACGGTGGCATCAGCCGCCTGCGCCTGTTCGGCAAAGTGAGCAAGTAAGCACAGGCAACAAGCATAGTTTGACCGGCAGGGCCGCAATGCCCTGCCCGCTCTAAATAATAATTATGTGGAGTCGCAGCCAGCAGCGACTCCCAGACAAGAGAATGACCGTCATGCGTAAACTGATCATCGAGCCTTTAAGCAAAGAAGCATTCGCCCCCTTTGGCGATGTCATCGAGACCGAAGGCAGCGAGTATTTCATGATCAATAACGGGTCAACTCGCCGCTATCACAAACTGGCCACAGTCGAGACCGCACAGCCAGAAGATAAGGCGATCATCAGCATTTTCAGCGCTGAAGCGTTAGAGATGCCGCTGACCCTGCGCATGTTGGAGCGCCATCCGCAGGGCAGCCAGGCGTTTATACCGCTGCTCGGCAACCCCTTTCTGATCGTGGTCGCGCCAGTTGGCGATGCACCTGAATCAGAGCTTGTCCGTGCTTTCCGCAGTAACGGAAAACAGGGCATTAATTACCATCGCGGCGTTTGGCACCATCCGGTGCTTACGATCGAAAAGCGGGATGACTTCCTGGTGGTTGATCGCAGTGGTTCTGGTAACAACTGTGATGAGTACTTCTTTACCGAGGATGCCCAACTGCTCCTCGACCCCCACCAATAAGAGAAGCCCAGGGGACCCGATACAGGGCACTGGGAAAGAGGTAAAGACTGTGGAAGCACATTTGATTGAATGGCTGAACCTGAGCGTGCGCTGGGTTCATATGATCGTCGGTATCGCCTGGATCGGCGCATCCTTCTATTTCGTCTGGCTGGAAAACAACCTTAACCGCGTAAACCCCAAAGACGGCCTTTCCGGCGACTTATGGGCCATTCACGGTGGCGGAATCTACCATCTGGAAAAGTACAAGCTGGCGCCCCCAAAAATGCCGGAAAACCTGCATTGGTTCAAATGGGAGGCCTACTGGACCTGGATGTCCGGCGTCACCTTGTTGATGATCGTTTACTACCTCAACCCATCGCTTTACCTGATTGCTCCAGGCAGCGACCTGACACCTGCCGCAGCCATTGCCATCGGGATCGGCTCGCTGATCACGGGCTGGTTCGTCTACGACATTCTGTGTGACTCGGCCCTGGGCAAAAAACCTGCCCTGCTCGGCCTGGTGCTGTTTGTCCTGCTGGTTGGTGCGGCATTTGGCCTGAGCCAGGTGTTCAGCGGTCGTGGCGCCTATATTCATGTCGGCGCGATCATCGGCACCATCATGGTCGGTAACGTATTCCGCACCATCATGCCCGCACAGCGTGCACTGGTTAAAGCCATTGAGGAAGGCAGCACGCCAGATCCGGCATTGCCTGCCAAAGGCCTGCTGCGCTCGCGCCACAACAACTACTTCACCCTGCCGGTGCTGTTCATCATGATCAGCAACCACTTCCCGAGCACCTACGGCAGCAGCTACAACTGGCTGATCCTGGCGGGTATTGCGATCGCCGCCGTGTTGATTCGTCATTACTTCAACACTCGCCACAACAGCAACAGGTTTGCCTGGGCACTGCCCGCCGGCGCGCTGGCGATGATCTGCCTGGCCTATGTAACAGGTCCGGCTTCACAGCCGACCAGCACTGTTGCCAGCAACCATGCCGCGATCAAATACGCACCGCTGCCAGGCACTGCCAAGCCCGGCCCAGGCGCTGATAAAAATGCACGCAACCAACCCGAGCAGGCTTCTAGCGAACCCGCTCAGGCCAGCGCTGATACAACTGGAGCCAGCGGGAGCGATAGTTTCGAACAGGTCGATAGTGTCATCCAGACCCGCTGCACCGTTTGCCACTCAGCCAAACCGAGCAGCCCGATGTTCAGCGCAGCGCCGGCAGGCGTAATGTTTGATACACCGGCCCAGATCCAGCAAATGGCTGCACGTATCCAGGCACAAGCGGTCGCCACCCAAACCATGCCACTGGGCAACATCACACAGATGACCCAGCAAGAGCGTGACCTGATTGGTAAATGGATCGCCGACGGCGCCCAGATCAACTAATCAACACCAATGCCGCACCTGCAAGGGTGCGGCATTTTTGTATCCAGGGCCTGTTATCGAGCGCCCACCTTGCTTGCATAAAACTTAACAGCCATCGCTCGACGCGCATGACTGATCAGCGACTTACAAAAATAAAAGTGCCTGAGGTGTTTGCATGTCCCAGTTGAAATCACCACTGCCTGCTGTTGCGGCAGTCGATCAACGCCTGCCCCTGCTGCAAATGATACTGGTAAGCCTACAACACGTATTGTTGATGTACGGTGGCGCGGTTGCCGTGCCCTTGATCATTGGTGAGGCCGTGGGTTTACCCCGTGAGCAAATTGCTTTTCTGATCAATGCAGACCTGCTTGTTGCTGGCATCGCCACCTTGGTTCAGTCACTGGGCATAGGGCCAGCAGGTATTCGCATGCCGGTGATGATGGGTGCCAGTTTCGCAGCCGTTGGCAGCATGGTGGCCATGGCAGGTACGCCCGGCATTGGCCTTACCGGCATATTCGGTGCCACGATCGCAGCGGGTTTCTTTGGCATGCTGATCGCCCCCTTTATGTCGCGCATCGTCAATTTCTTTCCTGCCCTGGTCACAGGCACAGTGATTACTTCGATTGGCCTGTCGCTCTTCCCCGTGGCGCTCAACTGGGCTGGCGGAGGCAATGCCGCATCGCAATTTGGCGGTCTCCAATACCTTGCAGTTGCAGGCCTGGTCTTACTCTCCATCCTGCTGATCAACCGCTTCATGAGCGGTTTCTGGGTGAACGTGTCGGTACTGATCGGCATGCTCCTGGGCTATATCATCTCCGGCTGTCTGGGCATGGTTGACCTTGGCGGACTGGAACAAAGCCCCTGGTTCCAGGTGGTGACACCCTTGCACTTTGGCATGCCTGAGTTTCAATTGGCGCCAATCTTGTCGATGTGCCTGGTCGTGGTGATTATCTTCGTTGAGTCCACCGGCATGTTCATCGCCCTGGGCAAGATCACGGATGTAGAAATCACACCGAAACTGCTGCGTCGCGGCTTGCTCTGTGATTCAGGCGCATCATTCATTGCCGGATTCTTCAACACATTCACCCACTCGTCGTTCGCGCAGAATATAGGCCTCGTGCAGATGACGGGTGTGCGCAGTCGCTTTGTCACCGCTTCTGCCGGACTGATACTGCTGATACTCAGCCTGCTGCCCAAGGCGGCCTATCTGGTTGCCTCGATCCCACCGGCTGTGCTCGGCGGCGCGGGCCTGGCCATGTTTGGCATGGTCGCAGCCACCGGTATCAAGATTCTCCAGGAAGCGGATATAGCGGATCGGCGCAATCAACTCCTGGTCGCGGTCAGCATCGGCATGGGCCTGGCTCCAGTGGTGCGCCCCGAAATATTCGCGCAGTTGCCACAATGGATGGACTCTATCACCCACAGCGGGATCGCAATGGCTACCCTCAGCGCTGTCTCGCTCAATATCCTGTTCAATGTGCTCGGCGGTACACAGCGCGTATCAGGCAAGCACCACGCCACGGCACACTAGCCGTCCTTCAGAGCTGGGCGCCTGCCTGGCTCTACTCCCTGCAATTGCAAATAAGCTGCTCCGCTCTCAAAAATCGAAATCTGCCGCTGTGTCAGCCTGTGTGACCGGCGGTTCATTTTTTGTGCACAATAATTAAATAAATTGTTTTTCAGCTTGTAAACATATTGTTATAGTCCCTTTATCTTGACCGAATGGACAGCTTTTCGGTCGCCGGGGACCATGGCTATCCCATGGAACTATTGGCAGGCCCACGACTACAGCCAAACGGTGCTGCAAGGCGTGCGCCTGGGACCGCCCAGCAGGCCATGGGAGGCCATGGGAGGCCATGGGAGGCCACCGTCTTCGCCAAACCAGCGCAGGGTCAATAGTCACGAACATATCCTGCCAAGGGCTGCGGCACGGCGCAGGGAGCAATGCGTTATTAAGTCCAAAAACAATAAGGAAAACTTGATGAACCTGAAGCATCTGCCTCACGGCCTAGCCCTAACAGCCGGTTTGATCGCCGGTCAGAACGCACTGGCTGATGACCTGCTGCTATGGCAAAGCAACAGCCTCAGCTACCTCTACGGCAGTAATTTCCAGCGCATGAACTACAACGCCGAAGAACAACGCTCGCAGAGCACCTTTACCTTTGAACACGCCAGTGGCTGGGTCTGGGGCGATGTCTTTTATTTTATCGACTACGTCAATGCCGATAACAACCAGTCGCGCGGCAGTTTCAGCAATAACACCTTCGAACAAAAGGAACACAACACCTTCTACTACATGGAGTTTTCACCGCGTGTCAGCCTGAGTTGGCTGAGCGGCCAAGACCTGTCTGCGGGCCCGCTTAAGGACGTGAAAGCCGCATTCACCTACGAAAAAGGCGAAGGTGGTCCCGGCACCGAAAACTACCTGTACGGCTTAGGCTTTGATTGGGATGTGCCGGGTTTTGCCTTCTTCCAGACCAACCTGTATCGGGTAAAGATCAACAAGCAGGTGTTCTTTGCCGACAGCAATAGCAATGGCTACACCACCCAACTGACGGTTGCAGGCGCCTACCCCTTTGCTGTCGGTGATCAAAGCTTCCTGGTCGACGGCTTCGTCGATTGGCGCGCGCCATCCGATGAAGCAGGAACCCAAACTTCGGTCGGCTCATCGATTCAGATCAAGTGGGATGCTGGCAAGGCGCTGTTCAACCAGGAAAGCAAGCTATACATCGGTACCGAGTTGAACATGTGGCATAACAAATACGGGGTCAAGCCGGTCGACGGTTCTACTGATGGCTTCGACCAGACAGCTGTCCAGGCCTTGGTGAAATACTACTTCTAAAAACCCAATGCTCGACCAAAAGGCAATTACGCAACAGCGTAGTTGCCTTTTTTATGGGCAAAACCAAACGACAGGCGCTTGTCTGGCCTATTCTTGATGCCGTGTGATGGCATAATAAAAAGTGCTGCTTTTGGATGCAGACTTGGTGCCGACAGACGCCTTGCCACTCTTGGTATGCACGCCCGTCAAGACGCTTGCCCAAGGGTTATGCTGCAGAGAGTTCAACCTAATAACCACTCAATTACAGGGACGCAAAATGCTTGACTATGTCGCCTTGGGCCTGATTCTTTTTGTGGGCGTGGTGCTGTTCTACGGCATTATCGCGCTGCATGACATCCCCTACGAGATTGCAGTCAGTCGCAACCACCCCCATCAAGACGCCATTCACGCCACGGGCTGGGTCAGCCTGTTCACCTTGCATGCGCTTTGGCCATTCTTGTGGATCTGGGCCATGCTCTATCGCGAAGACCGTGGTTGGGGCCTATCTGATGGCCAGTCGCCCAAGAACCATGTCGAACACCTAGAAGCCCAGGTCGCGGATTTACAGCAGCGCCTAGGTGCACTTGAAGCGACGACAACTTCAGTGCCAGCCCCTGAACAGCCCTCTTCTACTCATCAGAGCGAGGAGCGCTGATCATGGAAACATTAATGGTCCTGACCTATGCCGCATTCTGCATTGCAGTTTTCAAGGTGTTCAAGATACCGCTCAATAAGTGGACGATTCCAACAGCGGTACTAGGCGGCATATTGCTACTTGGCTCGCTGATCTTTGCCATGAACTACAACCACCCCTACTCCGAGGCCACACGCTCGTACTTTGTCTCTACCCCGATAAACCCGGCAGTTAGCGGCATAGTTGCCGAGGTACCGGTAAAACCGAATCAACCGCTGAAAAAGGGCGATGTGCTGTTCCGCATCGACTCGACCCCCTTCCAAGCCAAGCTTGACTCGCTGAAAGCCCAACTCGTTTCCGCCAGGGCCGACCAGAATCGTGCGGCTGAACTGGTTAAGCGCAATGTAGGCAACCGCCGGAATCTCGACCTGGCCAGAGCCAGTGTCGAAGACCTCAACGCGCAGATTGTGGCAGCCCAGTACAACCTCGACCACACCACGGTTCGTGCACCAGCGGATGGCTTTGTCACCCAGGTCTCGCTGCGCCCGGGAGTGCGTGCCGCACGCTTCCCAATATCGCCGTCGATGATTTTTATCCCGGACGAGCAGCGTTACTACACCGCCTGGATGCGCCAGAACAGCCAGCTACGCCTGGAAGTCGGTGATGACGCCGAAATTGCCTTTGACGGCATTCCGGGACAGGTCTTTTCCGGCAAGGTCAGCGCTATCTACAAGGTCATTGGCGAAGGCCAGGTCCGTCCAAGCGGCGATATGATCCGTTATTCCAATGCACCACCACCAGGCCGGGTTCCGGTATTTATCGAGATTACCGATCCCAAGTTTGATCAGTACCGCGACCGCATGCCGGGTGGCGCATATGCGCAGGCGGCCATCTACAGCAAGCACCTGGAGGATCTGGCGATAATGCGCAAGATACTGCTGCGCATGGCATCCTGGCTCAATTACATCTTCCCGTTCCATTAAAACTCGCCCTCGAAAAACGCCCCAATCGGGGCGTTTTTTTTGCGCGCCGCACAGCCTTGGTGCTGCAAACCCTAACATCCGCCCAAGTCATGTCAGCTGACCGGACCTGATTAGTGTGCAAAAAATATAGTTTTTGTACGTAATTTTTCATGTTTTGTTGCCTCTAGTATCCATTAATGTGTACAACGATAGACTTCCACCACGCGTTAACGGACAAAGCGGCACAGTTCATGCTCATACAGGCCAACTACCTCAAGTCATCGACCGAAGCATAAAGGACGTTCAAATGCCCGATGAAAATCTAAAAATAAAAAACATCGAACCTAGCCTCTACAACGAAGACCTGGCCCCGCTGGAACACCACAAGCGAACATGGGGCAGCTTTGAAATATTCAATGTCTGGTCCAATGACATCCAGAGCCTGTTTGGCTATACCCTTGCGGCAACCTTGTTTATCTCATACGGGCTGAGTGGCTGGGCCGTATTGTCAGGCATCGTTCTTGCCGGTTTTATCGTGATGTTGCTGGTACAACTCACGGGCAAGCCCAGCGTCAAGTACGGTATTCCCTTTCCGGTAATGGCCCGTGCCAGCATGGGTGTTCGTGGTGCAAACTTCCCCGCAGTGGTGCGCGGTATCGTCGCCATTTTCTGGTATGGAGTGCAGACCTACTTCGCCTCAACCGCTGTAGCGCTGCTGCTTAACTCATTATTTGCCACGGGTAACGAGAGCACTTTCCTGGGCATGACAGCATTGGGTTGGCTGTCGTACGTGATTGTATGCATCTTTCAAGTAGCGTTGTTTATCCGCGGTATCGACTGGATCACCAAATTCCTCAACTGGGCCGGACCACTGGTCTATGCGGTCATGATCGCCTTGATGATCATGATCTGGTACAAAGCCGGCCCATCGCTGCTGAGCGAGCTGAGCACTATTTTCCGCGGCACCGGTGACTACAAAGCCGGACCGGTTGCTGCATTCGCCGCAGTCGTTGGCACCATGGTGGCTTATTTTGCCGCTGTGGTTATCAACTACGGCGACTTTGCCCGCTTCGTCAAAACCGAAAAGCAAATGACCCTGGGCAACTTCCTTGGCTTGCCGGTGAGCCTGGCAATTTTCTCGATGATTGCCCTGGTGATCACAGCCGGTACCGTTGTGGTCTTTGGTGAAACACTGACCAATCCGACCGACATTATCGCCCGCGTCGATAACCTGACCCTGACAATCATCGCCGCTGTCACCTTCTTTGCCGCCACGGTTGGCATCAACCTGGTCGCCAACTTTATTCCACCCGCCTACGACATCGCCAACCTGGCACCTGACCGCATCAGTGCCCGCACCGGTGGTTTCATCACTGCCGCCATTGCGTTTTTTATTGGCGCCTTGTGGGTCTCGTTTATCAGCCAGGTCGGTATTGCCGGTTTCGTTGATACCCTGGGCGCAGTCCTCGCCCCGCTCTACGGCATTCTTGTTGCCGACTATTACCTGATCAGCAAGCAAAGGCTCAATTTGCAAGATCTGTTCAGCGCAGAGGAAGGTGCAAGCTATTACTACGATGGTGGCTGGAATCGTAAGGCGATGCTCGCCTTTGGCGTTGCCTCCATCTTCTCCATCGCCACTGTCTGGGTACCAAGCCTGCAAATTTTCAATGGCTACTCATGGCTGTTCGGCGCCCTGCTCGGCGCAGCGTTTCATTACCTGTTGATGCGTGGCCATGGCGCCAGTATTCGTGTCGTACAATCCGAGCAGTAAGCAAACCTAAGGCGCCCGGAATGGACCCGGGCGCCTGCTACATGGCTTAAAACCTTTAGCACGCCTTCTGTATCTGCGAACCAATCATCCGCCCGCAGCTGCCTTGGCCTTTTGGCGTTTGAGGAAATCGACCTTCCATTGCTCCATGCCCATGAATTCAGAGTCTAGGTTGGCCTCGACCTGGTATTTGTCTTTCAGGGCAGCCACTTCAGCGCTGTGCTCGACCAAAAAGCGATCGAAGCGCTGAATCAACTCAGGATATTTGATGCTGGAAAGCTCAAAGCTGCCCCGTGTATGGGGCAGCTTTGGGTCAAACACCAAAGCCCCAGGCCGTGCACGAATAGTGTCCAGGTAATGCGTGGCCACCACCACATTGAAATAGGCACCGTCAGTGTCCTTCTTCAGGGCTTGCTGGATCATTTTGCGCAAGTCGGCGCTGTAGCTGAGGCTAACCTGCTTGTTTTCGACTTGCTGCTCATAGGCCCAAGGCGTCCAACCCTCGACAATCGACAAGCGCTTTAACGCCGTCAACGGCTGTCCAACCCGTGCGGGCGCGACCAATACACCATCGACGTAATCAACCACTGGCTGGCTGTAGCTCAAGGTCTTGCCTGCTTTGTACGCCTGCGCCCAGAGATCGCTGTCTGGGTATTTGAAATCCACCTGTCCTTCCAGCAATGCCGGCAACAACTGGTTAACCGGCAATGGGCGATACTCCAGCTCGATACCGCTGCTGGTGGCGAACAAGTCCAAAACCTCGCGGGCGAAGCCCTGATAGTGGCCCTGTTTATCAATGCTGTAGTGCGGAGCAAAGGACAGGGCCTCGACCCCGACCACATAGCGCTGCGCGGCAACAGGGGCAGATACAAGTAAAATCGACAAGCAGCAGAGGTGACGGTGCTTCACAGCAACCCTCCTGGTTATTGTTGTTGGTTTGGGTAGTGCCACAGGGCATTTTCTGGAGACGGCTAGCCGCCAGTCATACTCATAAACCTGACGACCTGGACTTGCTCATCAGTGGCGAAATGATGCCGCTCGGGCTTTAGCTTGAGTGCATCCTGCAAGGTATTGCGCAGCAGCTGGCTATTGCCGGGGTTGTTGCGCATAAGCTGTTTTAAATCCAGGGCTCCCTCGTTACCCAGGCACAGCACCAGCTTGCCTTCGGCAGTGACCCTGACCCGATTACATGCACTACAAAAATTATGGCTGTGTGGGGAAATAAAGCCTACCTGGGTCTGGCTGCCCTCAACCTGCCAATAGCGCGACGGCCCGCCCGTGACCTTGGCGCTGCGTCTCAGGACAAAACGCGATGACAGACGTTGGCGCACCTCATCACTGGAGCAAAACGTCAACTGGCGTTGATGGCAGGTGATAGCGCCCAACGGCATCTCTTCGATAAAACTGATATCCAGGCCACGAGCGACCGCGAACTCCACAAGTTCAACCACCTCATCATCATTGCGGCCTGTCTGTACCACGCAGTTGAGTTTGATCTTGTGGAACCCTTGCGCGCGTGCGACATCAATCCCGGCAATCACTTGCTCGAGCCGATCGCGCCGGGTGAACTCGGCGAAGCGATCCGGCCTTAACGAGTCAAGGCTGACGTTAAGCCGATTGACCCCGGCCGCATGCAACTGCGGCGCAAGTTCGGCCAATTGCGAGCCGTTGGTGGTAATTGCCAGGTCCTCAAGCTCCGGTCGCTGGCCCAGGCGCTGTAGCAGGCCCAGCAGGTTCTTGCGCACCAGTGGTTCGCCGCCGGTGATGCGGATGCGCTTGACGCCCAGGCCAATAAAGGCATCCGCAACCGCATAGAGTTCTTCGAGGCTAAGGATCTGCGAACGCGGCGCAAACACCATGTCTTCGCTCATGCAATAGGTGCAGCGAAAATCACAGCGGTCGGTAACCGACAGCCGCAAATAAGTGATGCGCCGACCAAAGGGATCGACCAATTGGGCGTTTTGCACAGCAAGCCTCCAAAATCCCTGAAGCGAAACACACTAAAGATAGGCGAACGATACAAGCAGATAAGACGGGCATTGTACAGAATTACCTGACTTTAAAGTCAGAATATTCCAATTAGACCAGCCAACTTGAGCCAGTCGCAACGCCGGTGCTAACATGCCCGACCGCCGCCCGAGGCCGGGCGCAACATGGACATTTAGAGGCTTATGACCAGTATCCGCGAGCGCAACAAAGAGCTGATTCTGCGAGCTGCCAGCGAAGAATTCGCCGATAAAGGCTTTGCGGCGACCAAGACCAGTGATATCGCCGCCAAGGCGGGCTTGCCAAAGCCGAACGTCTATTACTACTTCAAATCCAAAGAGAACCTCTACCGCGAGGTGCTCGAAAGCATTATCGAGCCATTGCTGGCAGCCTCTGCGCCCTTCAACCAGCCAGGCCAACCGGCTGAAGTGCTGACCGGATACATTCGCTCGAAAATCCGTATCTCACGCGACTTTGCCTTTGCCTCCAAAGTCTTTGCCAGCGAGATCATGCACGGCGCGCCACACTTGAGCAGCGACCAGACCGAACAGCTCAATGCGCAAGCCAAGCACAATATTTCCTGTATCCAGCGCTGGATTGATCAAGGCCTGATGGCCAAGGTCGACCCCAACCACCTGCTATTCAGCATCTGGGCTGCCACCCAGACTTATGCAGATTTCGACTGGCAAATATCCACCGTGACCGGCAAGGCCAAACTCGACGATGCTGATTATGATGCCGCCGTCGATACCATTACCCGCCTGGTACTCAAGGGCTGTGAAATCAAGCAGCACACCGCCGACGCATCGGAACAAGTCACCAGCACCTGAGCCTGCAATCACGAACCCGGCAGGCTGTAGCTGAGAATTACAGGCATAAAAAAACCCGCACTTGGCGGGTTTTTTATGTTGAGGATTAATCCTCGCGATAACGACGCAGCTTGAGCGGCTTGCCACCGACGCGAGTGTCCTTGAGCTTGCCAAGCAGGCGATCGAGGCCCTCTTCCGGCAACTCAACCAGGCTGAAGCTCTCGCGAATCTGGATACGACCAATGGCTTCACGCGCCAGGCCACCCTCGTTGAGGATTGCACCAAGCAGGTTTTTCGCAGCGATACCATCACGCGCACCCAGCGCGGTACGGCAACGAGCACGGCCCTCAGCCAAAGGCATTGGCGCACGGCGCTCACGATCACCACGAGCTGGACGCTCGCCACGATCAGGACGATCACCACGGTCACGTGGACCGCTGCTCGGAACCAAAGGCTGCTCTTTCTCGACATCGGCCAAGGTCAGTGCCTGGCCGTTGGTCGCTTTGCGCAACAGTGCGGCTGCCAGCGCACGCGGGCTGCAGCCGATATCGGCAGTCAGGCGGTCAAGCAGATCGCCATGGCTTGCTTCGGCATCGGCAACCAGCGGCGCCAGGCTCGAGGTCAACTTCTTGATGCGGGCATCGAGAACCTGCTGGGCGTTTGGCAGTTTGACTTCACCGACCTTCTGCCCGGTTACGCGCTCAATTACCTGCAGCATGCGGCGCTCGCGCGGCGTTACCAGCAACAGTGCGCGACCTTCGCGACCGGCACGGCCAGTACGGCCGATACGGTGTACATAGGACTCCGGGTCGTACGGCATGTCGACGTTGAATACGTGGGTGATACGCGGAACGTCAAGGCCACGGGCAGCAACGTCGGTAGCAACCACGATATCCAGGCGGCCATCCTTGAGCGAGTCGATAACACGCTCACGCTGGTTCTGGGCAATGTCACCGTTCAGCGCAGCCGCTTTATAGCCTTTGGCTTCCAACGCACTGGCCAGGTCCAGGGTCGCTTGCTTGGTGCGCACGAAGGCGATCAAGGCATCGAACTCTTCAACTTCGAGCAAACGCAGTACAGCGTTTACTTTCTGGTCGGCGTGGATCAGCAGGTGAGCCTGTTCGATACGTGCAACAGTCTGGGTCTTGGCAGCAATCTTGATGTGCTGTGGCGACTTCAGGTGCTTTTCAGCAATGGCGCGGATCGAGTGTGGCAAGGTTGCCGAGAACAGCACGCTCTGGCGGCTTTCTGGCATAGCCTGGAAGATCACTTCCAGATCATCCATGAAGCCCAACTTGAGCATTTCGTCCGCTTCGTCGAGCACCAGGTGCTGAATGGTCGAAAGTACTTTTTCATCGCGGCGCAGGTGGTCAACCAAACGACCTGGGGTTGCAACTATAACCTGCGCCCCCTGACGGATAGCCTTGAGCTGCGGGCCCATTGGCGCGCCACCGTAGACGGCAACGACATTCAAGCCTGGCATCTGCTTGGAATAGGTTTCGAACGCGGTGGCCACCTGCAAAGCCAGCTCACGGGTCGGCGCGAGAATCAGCGCTTGTGGCTCACGCTTGGCTGGGTCGATGCGGCTCAGTAATGGCAGCGCGAATGCTGCAGTTTTACCGGTACCGGTTTGTGCCTGGCCGATCATGTCATGGCCGGCGAGAATAACAGGGATGGCTTGCTGCTGGATCGGAGAAGGTTCTTCGTAGCCAACTGCGGTCAGGGCTGCGAGAATATTTTGGGTAAGTCCGAGCGCGGCGAAGCCGCCGATTTCCTGGGTCATGGGTCTGCCTCTAAGTGCATCCGCAAAGACCCATGCTCCAAAGCTGCGCATGCCGTGTAAGACCCTGGGGTCACCCTGGCAGCCGTGTCGGCGGGGATTTGCGAAAACGTATGATAATTGAATCGTCAAGGATAGCCCGTTATACGGACTGGCTGCCGAGGAAAGCCCCCCAGCGAGTTGCACTACCTGAACGCGGCCAAGAATTGACCGGCGCGCACTATACCGGAAAAGCTGACAAATGTGACGGTTTTCCGTTAATTAAACTCAAACACTGCCAAACGGTCATATTTTTAAGCCCTGTCCACACAGCCGCTGCAGTTCGTGGACAAGCTCAATCATGAAGGCTATACCCCAGTAAACCTCGAATATGTAGAAGGATCTTTGCTTATGAGCGCAAGCAACGCCGGACAGGTCAGTCGTGAAAAACGCGACCACGTAATGTTGATTGGCCTTGATCGATGCGCCAAACGTAATGCCTTTGACCTCGATATGCTCAACGACCTGTGCATGGCTTACGGTGAGTTCGAACGTGATGATGATGCACGCGTAGCCTTGATATTCGCCCATGGCGAGCATTTCACTGCCGGTCTCGACCTGGCCAGCATAGGGCCGGAGTTCACCTCTGGATGGCAAGTGCCTGCTGGCGGTTGCGACCCATGGGGGGTGTTTGGCGGCCCACGGGTGAGCAAGCCGGTGATAGTTGCAGCAAAGGGTTATTGCTACACCATTGGTATCGAATTGATGCTGGCCTCGGATATCAACTTGTGCGCCAGCAATACCCGTTTTGCGCAAATGGAGGTTCAACGCGGCATCTTCCCATTCGGTGGCGCCACCTTGCGCCTGCCGCATATCACCGGCTGGGGCAATGCAATGCGCTGGCTGCTGACCGGCGATGAATTTGACGCCCATGAAGCCTATCGCCTGAGCCTGGTCCAGGAAGTACTTGCCAGTGAGGAGTTGATGCCACAGGCCTTGTGGCTTGCGGGGCGAATTGCCGCACAAGCGCCACAGGCCGTCCGCGCGACATTGGCTTCTGCCCGCCAGACGGTTCGTGAAGGCGAAGCAGCGGCAGCGGCCAGCTTGCATCCAACCCTGATGAAGCTGATGAAAACCGAAGATGCCAAGGAAGGCCTCAAAGCCATGCTTGAACGCCGCCCTGGAGACTTCAAGGGCCGCTGAACCCATTAGCCAATCTCCATTGGATACATACTGATGTTGTTTGCGCGCCGATGGACAAGCTGCGCTTGTCGCATCCTACGAGCGCAGAAACACCAGCCTGGCTAACTGGCGGGGCGCAACGCAGTGATCAAGGGCTGCAGCGAATAGCCAAGCTCTGGCGCCAGGCGTTCGGCCCGTGCCTGCAAGCCAGGCATGTCCAGTACCTGATCAAGTTCGGCGGGAACCAGCAACATCACATTGCCCTCTTTGACCGGACACTCCCAATAATGCCGATTGAACAGCCCGCGCAGTAAAGCTGCGCCCAATGGCTTGCCATCATCGGTTGCCCATTGGTTGATAATCAACCAGCCACCGGGGTTGAGCTTGCGCTGGCAATCCTCAAGAAAACGCCACGCCAGATGGGCAACTCCCGGGCCGTGGTCGGTGTACAGGTCAACGAAAATCAGATCCGCGGTTTCAGCGCTGGGCAGCAGGTCCATGGCATCGCCGATACGCACGGTCAACCTCGGGTCGTCATCAAGACCGAGGAAGTCCATGGCCAGGCGCGGGACATCGGCGCGCAACTCGATGGTTTCAACATCATCGAGCGGCAGGAACTTCAGGCATGCCTGGGTCAGGTTACCGGCGCCCAACCCCAGAAACAGCGCCGTTTCCGGTGACTCATGGGCCAGCGCCCCCAGAAACATTGCCCGCGTATAGTCGTACTCAAGCCAACTGGGATCAGCGCTGAATACGCAGCTCTGCTCAATCGCATCGCCGAACTCTAGAAACCGGTATTCACCGATTTCAACCACACGAATCACACCGAATGCGTCATGCACTTCAGCCAGCAAACGCTCTTCTTGCAATTCATCTTCCGGAGGTAATCCAGGCATCACCCGCTCTCTACCGTGACATCCCTGACCAGGATATGTCGGGGAAAGGCGCCGATTGTCATTGAAGTAGGCCCCCGCGGTCACGCAATAATTAACCCAGTTATCGAGCATTGCGCGGCATGCGCGGCTATCGGCCTTAACAACAATAACAACGCCAGAGGTTACATATGTACGCCATTATCGGCGCAGGCCCAATGGGCTTGTGCACTGCACGCCAACTGAAAAAGTATGGCATCGACTTTATTGGCTTCGAGCTTAACGGCGATGTGGGCGGCTTGTGGGATATCGATAACCCGCACAGCACCATGTACGAGTCGGCCCACCTGATCTCATCAAAGGGTACGACCCAGTTCAGCGAGTTTCCGATGGACGAAGATGTGGCGCCCTACCCGCATCACAGTCAAATGCGCCGTTACTTTCGCGACTATGCCGAGCACTTCGAACTGCGCCCCCATTACCACTTCAACACCCGCGTTATTGAAATCCAGCGCTTGGACAAAGGTTGGAAGCTAATCAGCGAACATGACGGCGAGCAACGTAGCTGGCAGTTCGATGGCGTGCTGATCGCCAACGGCACCCTGCACAAACCCAATATGCCAAAGCTGCCGGGCACCTTCAGTGGCGAACTGATGCACTCCAGCGAATACTCAAGCCCCGAGGTATTCAGCGGCAAACGCGTGCTGATTGTCGGTTGTGGCAACTCGGCCTGTGATATTGCGGTCGACGCGGTGCACCGCGCAGCCTCGGTTGATCTTTCAGTCCGCCGCGGCTATTACTTCCTGCCCAAGTTCATCCTGGGCAAACCGACAGATACCTTTGGTGGCGCTGTCAAGCTACCGCGCCCCATGAAGCAGTTTATCGATGGCCTGTTGATCCGCGCCCTGGTTGGCAAGCCGTCCAATTACGGCCTGCCTGACCCCGACTACAAGCTCTATGAATCGCACCCGGTGATGAACTCACTGGTTTTGCACCACCTGGGTCATGGCGACATCAAGGCGCGGCGTGACATCGCGAGGATTGATGGCCAGCAAGTGACGTTCAGCGACGGCCAAACCGCCGAATACGACCTGATTCTGCAAGGCACCGGCTACAAGCTGGATTACCCCTTTATTGCCCGTGAACACCTCAACTGGCCAGCCCAGGTCGGCGCCCCGCAGTTGTACCTCAATGTCTTTCACCCCGAGTACGATGACCTGTTCATGATGGGCATGGTCGAGGCATCCGGCCTTGGCTGGCAAGGGCGCGACGAGCAGGCGGAATTGGTGGCCTTGTATATCCATCAATTGCAGCAAGGCAGCGCGGCGGCCAGGGCATTCCAGGCAATCAAGCGCGAGCGCGCGAGCATTCGTCTCGACGGCGGCTATAACTATCTTGAGTTGGAGCGCATGGCCTACTACGTGCACAAAGACACTTACCGGCAAAGTATCGCCAAGCACAGCGCAGAGCTAAAAAGTGAACTGGCCAGCCAGTCAGCAGCGTTTATCAGCAGCAGCGCACAGTAGGGATCGTTTGTGGAAAACGTAGCGATTCAATTCGACCCATCGAGCCTGATCCTGATCAACCTCATCCTCGCGGTGATGATGTTTGGTGTTTCCCTTGATCTCAAAATCGATGATTTCAAGCGCATCGCCCGTGAGCCCAAGGCGCCAGCCATCGGCTTGGTTGCGCAGTTCATTCTGCTTCCGGCATTGACCTGCCTGGCCTGTTGGGCGTTGAAGATCGAGCCCATGCTGGCAATGGGCATGGCGCTCGTTGCTGCCTGCCCCGGTGGCAGCTTCTCCAATATCATGACCTGGATGGCGCGCGGCAATGTGGCGGTGTCGGTGAGCATGACGGCAGTTTCCAGTGTGGCTGCCAGTGTTTTAACCCCGCTCAACTTTGGCCTGTACGCCTGGCTAAACCCCTATACACGCCCGCTGCTGACCGAGATATCGATTGATCCGCTGAATTTACTGTTGATGGTGCTGTTGGTGCTTGGCTTGCCGCTGGTACTTGGCATGTGGGTTGGCAAAGGCTTCCCTGGCCTGTCGAAGCGTATCGAAAAACCCCTGCGCATCTTTGCATTGCTGGTCATGCTGGCATTTGTCGGGATCGCCTTTAGCAAGAACTTCGAGCAATTCCTCAGCAACTTCCACCTGTTCTTCTGGTTGGTAGTCGCACATAACGCCCTGGCACTGTCGACTGGCTATATCAGCGCCCGCTTGAGTGGCTTGCCAGCGGCTGATCGCCGTGCAATCACCCTTGAGGTCGGCATCCAGAACTCGGCGCTGGGGCTGGTGATTATATTCACCTTCTTCCCCCAGGCCAGCGGCATGTTGCTGATCGCTGCATTCTGGGGCTGCTGGCACTTGGTCACGGGCCTGAGCCTGGCTTATTTGTGGTCTCGCAGGCCACCCGCTGACGCCACATCCACCCTCAATAAACTGACGCCAGCCGGAGAAAAACAGTTATGAAAGTCGTCCTTATAACTGGCGCCGCCAGCGGCCTCGGCTGGGAACTTGCGCGCGCCTGCCATGCCCGAGGTCATGCCCTGCTGCTGACAGACATCGATGCTGTCGGCCTGGCTGAGCGTATTGAGCAACTCGGTGGCGAACAGGTGCTGGGCATTGCTGGCGACATCACCGACCCTGAGACTCACGGCCAATTGTTGCAAGCCTGCACAGAGAAATTCACACGCCTTGATCTGTTGATCAACAACGCGGGCATCACCCATCGCTCACCCACCGTCAAGACTCAAACTGCGGTCTTTCACAAGGTCATGGCCGTTGACTATCACGCGCCATTGGAACTCACCCTGAGCGCCCTGCCCTTGTTGCGCGAAAGCGCTGGCCAGGTCGCGGCAATTGGCTCAATGGCCGGTTGGATGCCAGTGCTGGGCCGGGCGGGCTATTGCGCGGCGAAAAGCGCACTGAGCCAGAGCTTCGAGGTGCTGCGCGCAGAGATCGCGCAACAAGGTATCGGCCTGTTGATGGTCTACCCAAGCTTTCTCGACACCCCCATTGACCGTAATGCGCTGGGCGCCGATGGCAAACGCGCCGGGCATGCGCGCTCGACCATCGGCCAGATTCGAGGCGCAGACTGGATGGCCGAACAAATACTGGTCGCCCTGGAGCAACGCCGCGAACGCTTGTTTCCTGATCGTGGCAGCTGGCTTGCCAGCTTGTTGTGGCGAATCGCCCCGGCCTATTACTACAAGAAAATGAGCCAGCGGTTTGCCGGAGAAATGGAATAAGGCTCATCAATCACCATCACAGAGAAATCCATGCGGCATGACCAGCGCCCCTTGAGCATCCACCGATGGCTGGGAGTGGACAAGGTGCTTAACGCCCTGGAAGTTTCTGTAACTCAATACCCGCTTAAAAGAGAAACCTAATGGAACTGGCTTGGATTGCCCTGGGCATATTCATATTGCTCGCCTATACGCTTGAAGCCGTTACCGGCTTTGGCAGTATCGTGATTGCCTTGTCACTCGGCGCACTGCTGCTGCCAATCGAGCTGCTGTTGCCGATCCTGGTACCGCTCAATATCTGCATGACCGGTTACTTGAGCTGGCGCTACCGCAAACTGATTGACCTAAAACTGTTGCTTGGCATGATCCTGCCAGGCATGGCAGTCGGCACCATTATTGGCTATGCGTTGCTGCCGGTAATCGATGCCCAGTTGGCCAAGCGCGCTCTCGGCGTGCTGATACTGGTGTTTGCCGGGCGCGAGCTGTTGCGCCTGCGCACATCAAGCGTCAGTCATGCGCGACCACTTTGGCAAAACCGGATGATCACAGTGGCCGCAGGTATTAGCCACGGCCTGTTTGCTTCTGGCGGCCCCTTGCTGGTCCATGCGCTGGCCGGAAACACCCTGGATAAAAGCCGCTTTCGCGCCACCCTGGTTTGCGTCTGGTTCAGCCTCAATTCGTTGCTGACCCTGGCCTTTATGCTCGACGGCAGGCTCTATCCGACGCTGCCTCAGGTCGCGTTCTACGCACCACTGTTACTCATCGGCGTCTGGCTGGGCGAACGCCTGCACCGGCATGTCAATGAGCAGTATTTCCGCATAGCCATTTACAGCCTGCTGTTGGTAACCGGCTGTCTGTTGCTGATACCGCGTTAAGCAACCTCTGAGTCCCTGGAGCCTTTATGAACTACGACATAATTATAAAAAACGGTTTGTACTTCGACGGTAGCAACCAGCCCGGCCAGGTTCGTCACCTCGGTATACGTGATAATCGCATCGACGCGGTCAGTCTCAGCGCTCTGGATGAAACCGGCTGCACGCAGGTGATAGACGCTACTGGAAAGTGGGTGACGCCCGGCTTTATCGAGATTCACTCGCACTATGATGCCGAGGTCATTGCTGCGCCCGCACTTAAAGAATCAGTGCGCCATGGCGTGACGACCGTCACCGTCGGCTCCTGCTCGATCAGCATGGTGCTGGCGGATGCCGAAGACTGCTCCGACCTGTTTACCCGGGTTGAAGCGGTACCACGCGAGTACGTGCTACCTATACTGCAACAGAACAAGACCTGGCGTGATGCGGCCGGTTATCGCCACTTTTACAACCAGCATCCGCTAGGTCCGAACCTGTGCTCATTTCTCGGCCATTCCGAACTGCGCGTTGAAGTAATGGGGCTTGAGCGCGCGACGAGCAAGGTCAAACCCACCGAAGCCGAGCTGCAACGCATGGAGCAACTGCTTGAAGAGGCGCTAGATGCCGGCTGTCTCGGCCTGTCGGTCATGACTACCCGGCTAGACAAGATGGATGGAGATCGTGCCTGGTCAAGCCCGCTACCCTCCACCTTCGCCAACTGGCACGAGTTTTCGCGCCTGTTCGCCATCCTCCGTCGCCGCAACGCGCTGATGCAGGGCGCGCCCGATGCAGTCACCAAGATCAATGTGTTCGCCTTTCTCTGGCAAGCCCACGGCTGGTTCAGGCGCCCGCTGAAAAGCACCATGCTCACCGCGCTGGATCTCAAGTCCCAACCCATGCTGCACCGCTTCACCCGCTTTTCGGGCTGGGTGGCCAATAAATTGCTGCGCGGGAATTTTCGCTGGCAAACCCTGCCTGCGCCGTTCACCTTGAGTCTGGAAGGGCTTAATGTGAACGCATTCGAGGAGTTCGGTGCGGGCGAGATACTGCGCAACCTGAAGGAGCCGGATGAGATTTACGCCAAGGTCAATGACCCCGCGTTTCGTACCCTGTTCAAAAAACACGTCAAGGCCATTTTCACCATTGGTCTATGGCACCGTGACTTCTCGGACTGCTGGGTTACCGGCTGCCCGGATGCTTCGATGATCGGTAAAAACTTCGAACAGTTGGGCCGTGAGCGCGGTGTTGATGCAGTCGATGCCTACTTCGACATCGCCACCCAGTATCGCGACCAGCTCAAGTGGCAGACCTGCTACGGCAACCATCGGCCAGAGGTCATGCATAAGTTGCTCGCCAGTGACTGGACCCAGCCTGGTTTTGCCGACTCCGGCGCGCATTTGCGCTCTATCGCCCAATACAACTTTGCCCTGCGCCTGCTCAAGTATGCACGCGACGCCGAACTGGCGGGCAATGCCTTTATGGATACAGGACGCGCAGTACACCGCGTCAGTGGCGAGCTTGCCGACTTTATCGGTATCGACGCGGGCTATATTCGCGTTGGTGATCGTGCCGACGTGGTCGTTATCAACCCCGAAGGCCTGACCGACGCCCTGGACACAATTTGCGAGGCGCCAATGGAGGTGCTGGGCTTGCAGCGCGTAGTGAAACGCAATGACGAGGCGGTTGAATACACCCTGATTAACGGTCGCATTGCCTATCAACGCGGCCGGGAATTCGCCGATGAACTAGGCAAGCAGCAAGGTTTTGGTCAGTTCCTTGAAGGTCGGGACGTTCTGGCGCGTCAACCGACAGCACAACAGGCAGGCCTCAAACCCGCCACAACCTGCTGACCCAGTTGCAGAACCCGCTGACAGGGCTTGTACCTGGCAGCGGGCATTGCCATGGGGTTATTTGACCTGGGCAATCTCCTCCTCGACCAGGTTTATCAGTTGCTCAGAGCCAAAGCTGGGTAGCGATTTACCGTTCACGAAAAAGGTTGGCGTCTGCCTGATACCCACCGCTTTTGCATCGGCTGCGTCTTTTTCCAGGGTCGATGTGATATCCGCGCTCATCATTTCTGCCTTGGCCTTATCAACATCCAGGCCCGCCTGTTCGGCTGCCGCCCAGGCCATTGTGACTTGCGAATCATCATGCCACTGCGGCTGAGAAGCCATCACGGCCTCCAGCACCTGCGGATAAACGCCCTGCTTACGGGCGGTTTCGAGAATGCGCGCAGCAGTTTCCGAGCCCTCATGAAACAGCACATAACGTAGCACCAGGCGTACATCATCGGGGTTGTCCGCCAGCAGCTTCTTCACCAAGGGAAAGAAGGCGCGACAGGCCTCACAGGAAGGGTCGAAAAATTCGACAATAGTCACTGGCGCGCTGGCAGAGCCGATCACCGGCGAGTGAAAGCGAACCAGCGAACTGGCCGCTGCTGGTGGCGTTGCAGCCTGCTCCGGGGCTTGCGCCGACTTGAACCACAGGGCGCCCCCAGCGAAGGCGATGACCAGCACGCTGGCAATCACCAGCACAGTTAAACCTCTGTTCATTGGGTAGATCTCCGGGAAATCATCAAAAGAAGCATGCAGATAAGGCTGAATACGATCAGCGACAGCACAGGCAGCGCGATAGCACCGAAAATGGTCATATTGCTGCTGGAACACGAACCACCTGCCCCGCAGGGTTGGATGCTGTCGCCGAAAACACCGAAATACAGCAGGCTGTGGTAAAGCGCGACTAACCAGCCAAGGCCGGCAACCGGCAAGGCATAGCGCCACACGGTGGCGTCGGAGCGGTAACAGGCGACACCCAGCACTATCGCCAGCGGAAACATGAACACTCGCTGAAACCAGCAAAGATTGCAGGGCGCCTGGCCCATCACCTCACCGATAAACAGCGCACTCAAGCTGGCCACCAGCGCCAGCGCCCAGGCGCAGAGCAGCAAGTGCCAAGCGCTGAACAGCTGGGCCTTGTTGGATGGGGCGGTCATGCTCGCCACCTGCCGGCAACAGGCAGGCACGCCAGCCACACAGCCTGGCTGTGAAGAAAAGGAAATTGCATAAGTTGATCCCAAATTACAGGTATCTGGAGCCGCGGTGCGGCGGTTAATCAGATCAGCAAGAAGGATCGCGGCGGGCGTTCAATCGGTTCGATAAAGCCCATGGGCTGGCGGTGCAGGATGCTGGCACTCGGCACCTCGACGCGCGGCAATGCAGCGACCAGATAGGCCGCAGTCAATGATGGCGGCTCGTGGGCATGATCGGCAGTTGAAGAGGATTGATTATCGGCTGTGCACAACACGCAGGAGCTGGATGTCGCCAGGCTTTTACCACCGGAGTCAAGGCCTGCCACGGCGTTTGCCACGGCTGTTGGCGCTTCAATCCCCGTTAACAAGGCACTGGTCTGCCAAAGCCAGACCATCAAAAAGGCCAGGCTCAACGCACGAAGCATTCTCAGGCTGAAGGTGCAGCGGGGCATTGAATCATCCATGGGTTGCAAGACGAGCGCAGCCAGCAAATCAAGGTAGGCTAAAACCGGTTCGCTCAATTGCATGCATTCGAGCATAGCCCTGGATTATCCGGCAAGCGTCCTTGCAGGCAATTGATTACCGATTGCTACAAGTAGCAACAGACGCCCGCCACAATCGATAAACCCTGGCTATCACACTGATATTTTTGAAGCGCTCAGCCAATCGGTTACCATGCATGCCTGCCTAACCTATTGAATCGAGAATCGCGATGTCACAACCTTGGAGTCCCGATAGCTGGAGAGCCTGCCCAATCCAGCAGCAACCGCAGTACCCGGATGCAGCCCACTTGGCTAAAGTCGAGCAAACCCTGGCCGGTTATCCGCCATTGGTATTTGCAGGCGAAGCCCGAGAATTGCGTCGTCAGTTTGCGGAAGTGACTCAAGGTCGTGCATTTTTGCTGCAAGGCGGTGACTGCGCCGAAAGCTTTGCCGAGTTCAGCGCCGCCAAGATCCGCGACACCTTCAAGGTGTTGCTGCAAATGGCAATCGTGATGACCTTCGCTGCTGGTTGCCCAGTGGTAAAAGTCGGTCGCATGGCTGGCCAGTTCGCCAAGCCGCGTTCAGCCAATGATGAAACTATCGACGGCACCACCCTGCCCGCCTACCGTGGCGATATAGTCAACGGCATCGGTTTTGACAGTGCCAGTCGCGTGCCGGACCCGGAGCGCCTGCTTCAGGCTTATCACCAGTCCACAGCATCACTGAACCTGCTGCGTGCATTTGCCCAAGGCGGCTTCGCCGACCTGCATCAGGTTCATCAGTGGAACCTCGACTTCATTGCCAACTCGGATCTGGCCGAGAAATACAGCGCCCTTGCCGACCGCATCGATGAAACCCTGGCCTTTATGCGTGCCTGTGGCATGGACGCTTCGGCACAGGTGCGCGAAACCAGCTTCTTCACCGCCCACGAAGCCCTGCTGCTGGGTTACGAGCAAGCCTTTGTACGCAAGGACAGCCTCACCGGGCGTTTCTATGATTGCTCCGCCCATATGCTCTGGATTGGTGATCGCACCCGCCAACTCGATGGCGCGCACGTTGAGTTCCTGCGCGGCGTGGAAAACCCGATCGGGGTCAAAGTCGGGCCAAGCATGGGCAGCGAAGACCTGATCCGCCTGATCGATATCCTCAATCCCGAGAATGACCCAGGTCGCCTGAACCTGATCGTGCGCATGGGCGCCGACAAGGTCGAGGCCGGTCTGCCGCGCCTGATTCAAACCGTGCAGCGCGAAGGCCGCAACGTGCTCTGGAGCTCTGACCCCATGCATGGCAACACCATCAAGGCTTCAAGCGGCTACAAGACCCGCGACTTTGCCCGGATACTTGCCGAAGTTAAGCAGTTCTTCGCCGTGCATCAGGCTGAAGGCACCTACGCAGGCGGCATTCACATCGAGATGACCGGGCAAAATGTCACCGAGTGCATTGGCGGTTCACGGCCCATCACCGAAGACGGTCTGTCTGATCGCTACCACACTCACTGCGACCCACGGATGAATGCTGATCAGTCCCTGGAGCTGGCCTTCCTGATTGCCGAAACCCTGAAACAGGTTCGCCGCTAAAGCCATTGATGCTGTGCTCGAGCTTCACCCCGAGCACAGCAGGCTTGTCTTTCTAGGCACTTAGCCGCTCACGCAAGCGGCCCAGCATGCCGAACAAACTGCCTACCCGCTCGCGTTCCGGCTCATTGGTCGGCACCTGCGCCAGGCGCATCACTGCAGTTTCAGGTTCTGCACGCCAGATAATGGCTTGTTCAACAGCGGCGCCCAGGCCTTTCTCAAACATCCCGCGCCGTATCGGCTTGGGCAGATAACGAAAGATCTGCGCCTCGTTGATCAGCTTGAGCAATGCCTGGGTATCGCAAAACGGCGTGACCACGATACTCAACAAACGCGGATGAGCCTGTGCCAGGGTTTTAAGCAGAGGCGCGGTGTCGTCCCCGGCCAGCTTCAAATCACTGACCAGCAGCTCAACCGGCTCGCTGTTGAGAATGTGCATCGCCTCGGCAATATTGCGTACGCGCAACAAACGATGACCGCCCTGCTGGCAAAATGCATCAACCAGGGCCAGGGTCTCGGCATCATTGTCCAGTAGCAACACATTGAGCCGGGCGCTCATGGCACTGATCGACGCTAACTCGACAGGCGTGCTAGCCGCCGGTTGGCGCAGGGCAATTTCAGCCGCCTGGCGCAAGGTGAACGCCATTTCCTGAGGGTCCCAGGGCTTGGTCAGGTAGCGAAAGATACCGCCGTTATTCAGTGCATCAACGGCGGCATCCAGGTCTGAATAACCGGTCAAGAGTATGCGCAAGGTATTGGGTGCCAATTCACGGGCCTGGGCAAGCAATTCTGCGCCGCTCATGTGTGGCATGCGTTGGTCGCTGATCAGAATATGCACCGGTTGGTCCTCCAGCCGCTGCAAGGCGCGGTGCGGGTCACTTTCGGTCAAGACCTCGTACTGGCGGCGAAACTGCACCGCCAGGCTGCGCAATATGCGTTCTTCGTCATCGACAAACATGATGCGTGGCAAATGGCTCATATTCAGGCACTCCGTTGAAGTTGAGCCGCCTGTGGTCGCGGCAGGCGAATCAAAAAGCGCGTACCGCGCCCAGGCTCAGAGGCCACACGAATCAACCCGCCGTGGTCCTGAACAATCTTGAAGCAGATAGACAAACCCAAGCCGGTGCCCTGGCCAACGGGTTTGGTGGTGAAGAAAGGATCAAATATCCGCGCCACCACATGCGCTTCCATGCCCTTGCCACTGTCCTGCAGGGAAATAAACACAGCGTCCTCATCGGCCCAGCTCTTGATGACAACCTGGCCAAAGCCCTCAATGGCATGTACCGCGTTGTTGAGCAGGTTGAGCAGGACCTGGTTGATCTGTGACGGGGCGCAGGCAATCAGTGGCAGCTGGCCAAGGTGCAAGCTGATTTCGGCTTTGTCCTTGGTGTTGTTACGGGCAATCAACAAGGCGCTGCGAATACAGTCGTTGATATCAACCTCTTCGCTCATCGCCCGGTCAAGCCTGGCGAAATCCTTGAGCCCGACCACCAACTCGGCAATCTGCTCCAGGCCATACATGGTGTCGGCAAACAATTGCTGCATATCAGCACTGAGCAACTCAGGCGCTGCAGCTTCACGGGCCTGGGCCGCGAGTGCAAAAGCATCAGCAAGCTGCTCTTCGGTGGTATCGGGGTTGGCCATGCAGTCTGCCAGGCGAGCTTGCGCATCGGTCAGTTCGAATAACGCCGCGCCCAGCTCATTCATCAATTGGACATTGTTTTTGACATAGCCCAGCGGAGTGTTCAATTCATGGGCAACGCCGGCCACCATTTGCCCAAGCGATGCCATTTTCTCCGACTGGATCAACTGCGCCTGGGACTCCTTCAGGTCATGGAGCGCCTTGCGCAGCACCGTGTTGCGCTGAGCTATGCGCGACTCCATGGCCTTGAGCAAGTCGAGCACTGTGCCCAAGCCCTGGTAATGGCCAGCCTGATCAACCAACACGAAATCCTCTGTGATCGGGTATTGCAGTTGTCCGGTGATCTGCCTGGCGGCCTCTTCCAGACTGGTCGCCAGGCTGACCACCAAGGGCTGGGCGTTCATTATCTCGGTAACCGGATGCCGGCCACGCAAGTCACGGCCAAATCGCTGCATGAAGATGTCTTGTAAGGCGGTTCGACTGACCAGCCCCAGCGGCTTTCCCGCGCTGTCGACTATTGGCAGCGATAGAAAAGCCTTGTGCTGGGGGGTTAACAACCGGTCGGCGACATCAGCAATACTCATGTCCGGCGCAAGTGGCTCAACCGCTTTGAGCAACTGCGTAAGTGCGCTGGCAGTGGGCATCAGGCAACTCCTTGCTGGATTAGGCCTGTCATTTAAGCAGCGTCAAGTTGCCATCATGTGACATCGATCCCAACCCGGCAGACTGCAACGGCGCTGTCATCACCCAGTCATATTGGCCTAGACCAGTGCAACCTGAACCGCCCACGCACCAGCATGAATCAAACCTTGGCAGCGCTATGGGCTTCCCGGCTTGGATTCACAGCAATACAAGCCCCTGGCACGGCCACTGCAAAGGCAATTCAAAGCAAGGGTTTGCAGCGTTTGCACTATCACCGGCACTACACCGAGGCCCATCAATTGCCTTACCAAACCTCAATAGGCGCCCTGCGCTACCGTTTTGATGACCTTAAAAGCCTGCTCGGCAAAGCCAGTCCGGCCCGCTCCGGTGATTATCTGGCAGGCCTTGCAGCCGCGACCTACGAAGAGCGCATGGCCGCGAAAATGGCCCTGGCCGAGTTGCCACTCAAGCAGTTTCTCAATGAAGCGCTGATTCCTTATGAGCAGGATGAAGTCACTCGCTTGATCATTGACCGTCATGACAAGCAGGCTTTTGCGGCTATTAGCCATTTTACCGTTGGGGACCTGCGCGACTGGCTTCTGCTCGACAGCACAGACAGCCAGGTGCTGGCCGCCGTCGCACCCGGCATAACCCCGGAAATGGCGGCCGCGGTCAGTAAATTGATGCGCAACCAGGACTTGATCCTGATTGCGCGCAAATGCCGGGTCGTCACCGCGTTTCGCAACACTATCGGCCTGCCTGATCGCTTATCCGTTCGTCTGCAACCCAATCATCCGACCGACGATGTCCGCGCAATAGCGGCCAGCATGCTTGACGGGCTGTTGTATGGCTCAGGCGACGCCACGGTTGGGATAAACCCTGCCAGCGACTCATTGTCGACGCTGATGCGCCTGTGGCAGATGATGGATGAAGTTCGCCAGTATTTTGATATCCCCATGCAGAGTTGTGTGCTGACACACGTCACCACGCAAATCCAGGCCATCGAGGCTGGCGCGCCTGTCGATCTGGTCTTTCAATCCATTGCAGGCACCGAGAAAACCAACAGCAGCTTTGGCATCAACCTGAACCTGCTGCGTGAAGCACATCAAGCCGCGCAGTCACTAAGGCGCGGCACTGTCGGTGATAACCTGATGTACTTTGAAACCGGCCAGGGCAGCGCCTTGTCCGCAGGCGGCCACCACCAGGTTGACCAGCAAACCTGTGAGGCCCGCGCCTATGCCGCCGCCCGTGAGTTCAACCCACTGCTGGTCAACACCGTGGTTGGCTTTATCGGCCCCGAATACCTGTACGACGGCAAACAAATCATTCGCGCGGGCCTGGAGGATCACTTCTGCGGCAAATTGCTGGGCCTGCCGATGGGCTGTGATGTGTGCTACACCAACCATGCCGAAGCCGATCAGGATGATATGGACACCCTGCTGACGCTGTTCGGCGCTGCAGGAATCAACTTCATCATGGGCATTCCGGGCGCCGATGACATCATGCTCAACTACCAGAGCACCTCCTTTCACGACGCGCTCTATCTGCGCAGTGTCATGGGTTTGAAGCGTGCGCCTGAGTTCGACGCCTGGCTGGCGCGCATGGCCATCACCGAGACCAATGGCAAGCTGCGCGATATCGGTCGCGGCCACCATCTGCTGCAACAACTGCAGCGTATCTCTGGCGCCGCCTGAGGCATTGACGATGAGCGACGACCTGATCCAGACCAACCCATGGGATCAACTGCGCGCCCATACTTCTGCGCGTATAGCCCTGGGCCGCGTGGGTTCGAGCTTGCCTACCCGTGAAGTGCTCGCCTTTGGACTGGCCCACGCCCAAGCCCGTGATGCCGTGCATCGGCCACTGGACATCAACGACCTCAAGCAACAGTTGAAAACCCATGGCTTTCGCACACTGCAGGTTCATAGCAACGCCGCGGACCGGAACAGCTATCTACTGCGCCCCGATTATGGACGCCACTTGCACGATGACAGCCGGGTTTATCTTGAGCATGAACTGGCCGCCCCGGAACTGGCGATTGTGATAGCCGATGGCCTGTCAGCCATTGCTGCGCAGCGTCACGCATTACCCTTACTGCTGGCCTTTCGCGAACAGTTCGACACTGACTGGCCCAATACCCCGGTGGTGCTTGCAGAACAAGGTCGCGTGGCGATCGGCGACGGTATCGCCGTCGCACTGCGAGCGCGCCTGGTTGTGGTGATGATTGGTGAACGCCCTGGCTTGAGCTCACCGGATAGCCTGGGTATCTACCTGACTTACCAGCCCAGGCTCGACAGCATGGACAGCCAGCGCAACTGCATTTCCAATGTGCGCCCGCAAGGCCTACCTTATGCCCAGGCGGCCGCCAAGCTTGACTACCTTGCCCGTGAATCATTGCGCCTGCGGCTTTCAGGGGTGACCTTGAAGGATGACAGCAACCTGGCCAACGCGCCCGGCCAAGCAACTGCTATGGTATCAAGTGACCAGCCACCGAATGACAGTCTGCAGATCCCAGAGTAAGCTAGTTGTTCACCCCTGATTGGGAGCCGAGCATGCCTTGGTATATCTGGTTATTGATTATTGTCGTTTTAGGTTCCATCGTTGGCGGCCTGATGATGCTCCGCGACACAGCAAAACCGTTGAACCTGACCGATGAGCAGCTTAAGCGCATCCACAAACGTAATATCGAGCAAGACGCCAAGGATGCCCAGGACTCCTAGCGCTTAGTAGGCCCGGCCTGCTCAGCTAGGCCCTGGGCGGGTTCAATGGCTAGTTGTCCTGGCGCACGACCTTGATGTCGTAGGGTGCAAAAATTGCGTCCAGCTGCCCTGACTGGCGCAAGTCTTCAAGCAACTGACTAAAACGCTGTGCGCTGATGGGCGCGTTGTTGCGCAAGATCGCATGGTGGGCATAAACCTGGTCGACCCGCTCGGATATCAACAGGCCCTTTGCATACTTGGGATAGCTCTCGAAAAAAGCCTTCAGGTACGAACGCGTCACCAGGGCAATATCAGCTCGTCGGTGGACCACCATCATGATATTACCGTCAAGGGATCGACTAACGATGGCATTATGAGCTTTAGCCAGATAGCCAGGGTCAGTGTTGAACCCTGCGAACGCATAGTGATAACCGTTGAACAAAGCCAATCGTTTACCCAGGATCTTGTCGAAATAAGCCTGCTGGCGTCCCTGCGCGGTGCGCGCGACAAACACCTCGGCGTCTTCAAGCCCCATATCGACGCTTTGGTTGGGAATATCCTGCCAACCCCAGCGTGGATTCTCGAATAGGCTGATATCCACCCGGCCATTGTTCAGGTCAGCGTAACGCCGCTGCAAGGAAGTCGGGACAATGATGAATTCGAACTCAGCCTGCTGGTTGTTCAGTGCAGCGATCAACTCCGGCAGCAAGCCACGGCTCGTCACCTCGCTGGCTCCGAATGCATAGGGCGGAAAGTACACGCCACTGACGTTGACAACCTGCCTGGCCAGCGAAGTACTCGAAAAGATTATCAACAAAGCAGCTATCAACGGCTTGAACATAGGCTTGCCTATTACCCGAACATCCATATTGGCAAATAGCCACTAATTGCAAACTCTACCCTAGTTAATGGAGCTGCAAAATGCGCAAAGTGACCACTTGGCTGAAAGTGTCGGTTTTGCGCCAGGTTTTGTCCGTTCCCTGGAAGGCTCGTCTATCAGTCTTTCAACACCAGCGATAATGCCTCTTCGGCGAGTTGATCAAGGCTCATTGGCCCCTCGGAGCGAAACCAGGTTGTGGTCCAGCTCAAAGCCCCGGTCAGGAAGCGCCGGATAATGAATGGATCGGCCTTGAAGTAGCCCTCTGCCTTGGCTTGCGCCAAAACCTCCAGCCAGATCTGCTCATAGGTCTCACGCAGCGCCAGGATGTGGGCACGGCCTTCATCTGACAACGACCTCCACTCATAGACCAGCACTGCCATCGCCTCCCCTGTGCCCCCCATGATCGACTGCAATTCACAACGAATAAGCGCCAGCACTCGTTCGCGCAAGGTGGTTGCCTCATCCAGCGCGGCTTGCATCATGGCGGTGTTGTAGCGAACCGTTTCCTCCATCACCGAGCGCAGAATTTCATCCTTGCTCTTGAAGTGGTGAAAGATGCTGCCTGACTGGATACCAACTGCGCTGGCGAGGTCACGCACCGTGGTGCGCTCATAGCCTTTGCTGCGAAACAGGTGCGCGGCCGTTTGCAGTAATTTTCCACGGGCGCTGTCCGGGTCCGTCACCAAGCCATTGGCAACCAGTTCCTGCATGACAGCCTGGGCCTTCAAATCATCCAAACTTTTTACTCCTGGAATACCTGCCAGCAACTTGCCGGAAAACCATCGAACCGCTGCCAAAGAGGCCGACAAGTGCTTGTTGGAATTAACGAAATCTATGCCTACACGGTAAACCAAGCAAGCGCTTGGCACTAGCTCAGCATAGAAATATCACAGCAAAGGCTTTTCAACCAAGCGCTTGCTTGGTAGTGTTGATCACACCCTATCTGCATGTTGCGGGCCTGACTCTAATGACTAAAACCGTACGTATCGGCTGCGCCAGCGCATTCTGGGGCGACACCTCCACTGCCGCCGCCCAGCTTGTCAACGGGACCCGGCTGGACTACCTGGTATTTGACTACCTGGCCGAAATCACCATGTCGATCATGGCCGGGGCCAAAATGAAAAACCCGGATACCGGCTATGCCAGCGATTTCGTCGAGACACTGCAGCCACTGCTGAACACCATTGCCACACGCAATATCCGTGTTATCAGCAATGCTGGCGGGGTCAATCCCCAAGCCTGCGCGGCGGCGCTTGCTGCGGCCTGCGAAAAAGCCGGAGTCGAATTGAAAATCGCCGTGGTGCATGGCGACAACCTGCAAGCCAAAGCCAGCGAACTGGCCAAAGCCGGCACACTGGAAATGTTCAGCGGTGCAGCAATGCCGCCCTTCTGCGTATCGGTCAACGCCTACCTGGGTGCCCCGGGGATTGCGGCTGCGCTCGAACTGGGTGCGGACATAGTCATTACCGGCCGGGTCGTCGACAGCGCGGTGGTCAGCGGTGCCTTGGTCCATGAATTCGGCTGGTCCTGGAGTGACTACGACAAGCTCGCCCAGGCGGCGCTTGCCGGCCATCTCATCGAGTGCGGCGCGCAATGCACCGGCGGCAACTTCACCGACTGGCAAGAGGTTCCGGATTACGAGCATATTGGCTTTCCAGTGATAGAGGTTGGGGCTGACGCTGGTTTCACTGTCAGCAAGCCAGAAAACACTGGCGGCCTGGTAAGCCGGCTGACCGTCGGCGAACAGCTGCTCTACGAAATTGGTGATCCGCACGCCTACCTGCTGCCTGATGTGACCTGCGATTTCAGCCAGGTCGAACTGCAGCAGTCTGGCTCCAACCGTGTTGCAGTCAGCGGTGCAAAAGGCTCGGCGCCAACCGAGACTTATAAAGTCAGTGCAACCTACCCAGATGGTTTTCGCTGCACAGCCAGTTGCTTGATCAGCGGTATGGATGCAGTGAAAAAGGCGCAACGGGTCAGCCAGGCGATTATTGCCAAGACCGAGGAGATATTCGCTGAACGCGGCTGGGACAAGTATCGCGAGGTGAATATCGAATTGCTTGGCAGCGAAGCCACCTATGGTCCACATGGCCAGCGCCAGGATACCCGTGAAGTGGTGATCAAGCTCGCAGTACGCCACGCCAGAAAAGAAGCCTTGATAGTCTTCTCGCGGGAGATTGCCCAGGCTGCAACCGGCATGGCCCCGGGCTTGACCGGGATTGTCGGTGGACGGCCAACGGTCTACCCGGTTATCCGCCTGTTCTCCTTCCTGGTCGACAAGTCCGCCTGCGCAGTTGAGGTCGAGATCGACGGCCAGCGCCACGGCGTGGCCCTCCCTTCCCTGGAGCCCGGTCAGCAACATTCCCTGATCACCGCTGCACCGACAGCAAGCGGTCCTACGCCAACCTGCATACCGCTGATCAAGCTGGCGGTTGCACGCTCCGGCGACAAGGGCAATCACAGCAATATCGGGGTCATGGCCAGAAAGCCCGAATACATGGCATGGATCGCGGCTGCTTTGTCCGAGGCAGCCGTGGCCGGATGGATGGCCCATGTCCTTGAACCAAGGCAGGGCAAGGTCAGCCGTTGGTATTTACCCGGTACCCATAGCTTGAACTTCCTGCTGGAAAACGCCTTGGGCGGTGGTGGTGTCGCCAGCCTGCGCATTGACCCACAAGGCAAGGCCTTTGCCCAACAACTGCTGGAATTTCCGGTGCCAGTCCCTGCTGCCCTGGCGAGCAGCCTGGAGTAGACGATAGACACGCGCCCTGGCCCTCTACAAGACGAGAATAACAATGAGCTATAACTCGATTTTCCGCACCGACCTCTTCGCCGGGCAAACCATCATGGTGACCGGTGGCGGCAGTGGTATTGGCCGCTGCACCGCACATGAGCTGGCAGCGCTTGGCGCGCACGTCGTACTGGTTGGCCGTACGATTGAAAAGCTGGAAAAGACCGCAGGAGAAATCAGCCAGGATAACGGCAGCGTCAGTTATTACAGTTGCGATATCCGTGACGAGGCCTCGGTCAAGGCCATGGTCGAAAGCGTCATTGCAGCGCGCGGGCAAATCCATCACCTGGTCAACAACGCCGGCGGACAATACCCGGCGCCACTCGCTTCGATCACCCTTAAAGGTTTCGAGGCGGTGGTCAAAACCAATCTAGTCGGTGGCTTTCTGGTCGCCCGCGAAGTATTCAACCAGTCGATGAAGAACAGCGGCGGCAGCATCGTCAATATGCTGGCCGATATGTGGGGCGGCATGCCGGGCATGGGGCACTCAGGCGCGGCGCGGGCCGGGATGGAAAACTTCACCAAGACCGCCGCTGTCGAATGGGGCTATGCGGGGGTACGGGTCAACGCCGTGGCTCCCGGCTGGATTGCCTCCAGCGGCATGGATACTTATGAAGGCGCCTTCAAGGCAATCATTCCCGTCCTGCGTGAACATGTACCGTTAAAACGCATCGGCACGGAATCGGAAGTCTCTGCCGCCATTGTTTTCTTGCTCAGCCCAGGTGCCGCATTTATCAGTGGCACCACGCTACGCATCGACGGCGCATCCAGCCAAGGCACTCGCGCCTTTCCCCTGGCCAAGGCCAAAGCTGGGTCGGACCAGGCATTCAACGGCTTCCACCGCGCCTACTTGCCAGACGTGCTTAAAGGGGAATAACCAATGCCGGTGATTCAATCCGAGATTGATGTAAACAGCAGTGAGTTTGCCGATAACCGCCAAGCCATGCTTGAAGCCATTGCCAGCTTTCGCGAGGCCGAACAGAAGGTACTCGACAAGGCTGCAGCGGCCAAGGCCAAGTTCGACAAACGTGGCCAATTGCTGCCCCGTGAACGCCTTGGTGCCCTGCTCGACCCGGGCGCGCCATTTCTGGAGTTGTCATCTTTGGCGGGCTACAAGCTACACGACGACAAGGATGGCACCCAAGCAGGCGGAGGCATCATCTCGGGCATCGGTTATATCGCCGGTGTGCGCTGCCTGATCAGCGCAAGCAACAGTGCAATCAAGGGCGGCACCATTTCACCGACCGGCCTGAAGAAGACCCTGCGCCTGCAGCAGATTGCAGTCGAAAACAAACTGCCGGTCGTAACACTCGCGGAAAGCGGCGGCGCCAACCTCAATTATGCCGCTGATATTTTCATTGAGGGCGCGCGTGGCTTTGCCAACCAAGCGCGCATGTCCGCCATGGGGTTGCCGCAAATCACCGTGGTGCATGGCTCTAGTACCGCAGGCGGGGCCTACCAGCCAGGGCTTTCCGATTATGTGGTAGTGGTGCGCGGCAAGGCCAAGATGTTTCTCGCCGGCCCTCCCCTGCTAAAAGCTGCCACTGGCGAGGTGGCAACCGATGAAGAACTTGGCGGCGCAGAAATGCACGCGCAAACCGCAGGCACCGCTGAATACCTGGCCGAGAATGATGCCGATGCCCTGCGCATCGCCCGGGAGATTGTCAGCGTGCTGCCCTGGAACGCGCAATTACCCGCCCGCCAGGCGCCAAGTTATCGCCAACCGCTGTATGAGGCGCAAGAGCTGCTTGGAGTAGTACCTGCAGACCCGAAAAAGCCTTACGACGTGCGTGAAATCATTGCGCGAATCGCTGATGGGTCGGAGTTTCTCGACTTCAAGAATGAGTTCGACCAGCAAACCGTCTGCGGCCACTTGAGCATTGAAGGCCACCGCTGCGGCTTGATCGGCAACAACGGCCCAATCACTCCGCAAGGGGCGGCCAAGGCTGCGCAATTCATTCAACTGTGCGAACAAAGCAATACGCCGATTCTGTTCCTGCACAACACCACAGGCTTCATGGTCGGTACCGAGTCAGAGCAACTTGGGGTGATCAAGCACGGCTCGAAAATGATTCAGGCAGTGGCCAATGCCAGCGTGCCCAAGCTGACCATAGTGGTCGGCGGTTCCTATGGCGCAGGTAATTACGCCATGTGTGGACGCGGCCTGGACCCGCGCTTCATCTTTGCCTGGCCCAACAGCAGGACGGCAGTCATGGGCGGTGCCCAGGCCGGCAAGGTGTTGCGCATCGTCACCGAAGCCAAGCATGCAAAAGAAGGCCTTGAAGCCGACCCGAAAATGCTCGACATGCTCGAACAGGTCACCGCGCAGAAACTCGACAGCCAGTCGACCGCTCTTTACGGCACGGCCAGCCTTTGGGATGACGGCCTGATCGACCCACGCGATACCCGCAAGCTGCTCGGCTATTTGCTGGATATCTGCACCGAAGCAGCCCTGCGCCCCCTGAAAAACAATCGCTTTGGCGTGGCGCGCTTCTAGCCCTGGCGCCCGACTTAACCCTTCGCTCTGGAGAATAACAAGATGATCTTCACTCAAGAACACCAAGAGCTGCGTCGTACGGTCAAGAACTTCGTCGATAAGGAGATAAACCCCTATGTCGACCAATGGGAAAAGGATGGCCGTTTTCCTATTCACGATGTATTCAAAAAAGCTGGCAATCTGGGTCTGCTGGGCATCTCCAAGCCCGAAAAATTCGGCGGCATGGGCCTCGACTACAGCTACTCGATAGTTGCGGCGGAAGAGTTCGGCACCATTCATTGCGGTGGCGTCCCCATGTCACTTGGGGTGCAAACCGACATGTGCACCCCAGCCCTGGCCCGTTTCGGTTCTGATGAACTGCGTGATGAGTTTCTGCGCCCTGCCATCAGCGGCGAAATGGTTGGCTGCATCGGGGTTTCCGAAGTGGGTGCCGGCTCGGACGTCGCAGGCCTCAAGACAACGGCTCGCAAGGACGGCGACGACTATATTATCGACGGCAGCAAGATGTGGATCACCAACTCGCCAAGCGCTGACTTCATCTGCCTGCTGGCAAACACCTCGGACGGTAAACCCCACGTCAACAAGTCCCTGATCATGGTGCCGATGAACACCCCGGGCATCACACTCAGTCCACACCTCGACAAACTCGGGATGCGCAGCTCCGAAACCGCGCAAGTGTTTTTCGATAATGTCCGTGTGCCACAGCGTAACCGCATCGGCCAGGAAGGCGCCGGGTTCATGATGCAGATGCTGCAGTTCCAGGAAGAACGCCTATTCGGCGCAGCCAACATGATCAAGGGGCTGGAGCATTGCGTCGAGGCCACCATCGAATACTGCAAGGAGCGCAAGACCTTCGGCAACGCGCTGATCGACAATCAGGTCATTCATTTCCGCATGGCCGAGTTGGCGTGTGAAATCGAGGCCTTGCGTGCGCTGGTCTACCAGGCAACCGAAATGTATGTCGCTGGCAAGGATGTCACCAAGCTAGCCTCTATGGCCAAGCTCAAGGCCGGCCGACTGGGCCGCGAAGTGAGCGACAGTTGCCTGCAGTACTGGGGCGGCATGGGCTTTATGTGGGACAACCCGGTGTCCCGGGCCTACCGCGACGTGCGCCTGGTTTCGATTGGCGGCGGCGCCGATGAAATCATGCTCGGCATCATCTGCAAGCTGATGGGCATTCTACCCGGCAAGAAAAAAGCCTGAAGCAGAACGCTACCCAAGCCCTGAGCCAGAGAGAACCCCATGCAACTGCCAGACCTGAAAACACTGCTTATAAACCTCGAACAGGGTGTCCTGACAGTAACGCTCAACCGCCCCGAATCGCGCAACGCCATGAGCCTGAGCATGGTCGAAGAACTGACCCAGGTTTTCAGCCAGCTCAACCAGGACCAACAGGTCAGGGCTGTTGTCTTGCGCGGCGCGGGCGGGCACTTTTGTGCGGGTGGCGATATCAAGGACATGGCCAACGCACGCGCCGTTGGGATAGACGCCTACCGCGAGTTGAACCGAGCCTTTGGCATCATGCTTGAGCAAGCCCAGCGCTTGCCGCAAGTGGTGATTGCCCTGCTCGAAGGCGCTGTCCTCGGTGGCGGCTTTGGCCTTGCCTGTGTATCGGATGTTGCCATCGCCGCCGACGACGCCAAGTTTGGCTTGCCGGAAACAACCCTCGGTATTTTGCCAGCACAAATCGCCCCATTCGTAGCCAAGCGCATTGGCTTGACCCAAGCCCGTCGCCTGGCCTTGACCGCCGCTCGCTTCAGCGGCCAGGAGGCCGCGCGCCTGGGCCTAGTGCACTTCAGTGAAGCCAGTGCAGCGGAAATCGAGCAGCGCCTCGACGAAACCCTGGCGCAGATAAAGCGTTGTGCGCCCCAAGCCAATGCAGCGACCAAGGCTTTGCTGCTGGACACCGAACTGCAACCCCTTGGACAACTGTTGGATGACGCCGCTCAATCCTTTGCCAACGCAGTGCTTAGCCCCGAAGGCATCGAAGGCACCATGGCCTTTGTCCAGAAACGCACGCCAGGCTGGGCCGAATGAACCCGGGCCCAGTGCAACCCCCAGTCACCTGCCAGGAGTAGCCAGCATGCCGGGCTTCAACAAGATACTGATCGCCAATCGTGGTGAAATTGCCTGTCGCATCATAAACACGGCTCACGCCCTGGGTTATCGCACCGTCGCGGTGTACAGCCAGGCCGATGCCCAGGCGCGGCACGTGCAAATGGCGGATGAAGCCGTATGCATCGGGCCAGCCCAGGTTGGCCAGTCATACCTGAAGATCGACAACATCATCGCCGCAGCACAAAAGACAGCGGCAGAAGCGATCCACCCTGGCTACGGCTTTCTTTCCGAGAACGCCGACTTTGCCCGCGCCTGCGCCAACGCCGGGATCATTTTCATTGGCCCCAGTATCGAGGCGATTCACCTGATGGGCAGCAAGCGCCTGTCGAAAATCGCCATGCTCGAGGCTGGTGTGCCCTGTATTCCCGGCTACGAAGGCGCGGTGCAAGATCAAGCGACACTGCATGAGCAAGCCCAGCGTATCGGCTACCCGCTGATGATCAAGGCGAGCGCTGGCGGTGGTGGGCGTGGCATGCGCCTGGTCCAGGCCCATTCGGAGCTTGATGAACAGCTCAATACTGCTCGCTCTGAAGCACTCAACGCCTTTGGTTCCGGCGAGCTGATACTCGAACGCGCGGTGCTAAAGCCTCGCCACGTCGAGATCCAGGTGTTCGGCGACCAGCATGGCAACCTCGTCTACCTCGGCGAGCGTGACTGCTCGGTCCAACGCAGGCATCAAAAGGTCGTTGAGGAAGCGCCCTGCCCGCTGATGACGGATGCCTTGCGCCAGGCCATGGGTGAAGCGGCGGTGAAGGCCGCGGCATCGGTTAACTATGTCGGGGCAGGCACCGTCGAGTTTCTCCTCGATCAAAACGGCGACTTCTACTTTCTGGAAATGAACACGCGCCTGCAGGTCGAACATCCCGTCACCGAACTGGTCACCGGACAGGACCTGGTCGCTTGGCAAATCAGCGTGGCCCAAGGCGAGCCATTACCGCTGAAACAGGAACAGATACGCCTGAGCGGCCACGCGATAGAAGTACGGTTGTACGCAGAAGACCCGGCCAAGGATTTTATACCGCAAACCGGCACTATCATGCGCTGGCGCCCGGCCCTGCTCGACGGCATTCGCATTGATCATGGCGTGCTCGAGGGTCAAGCAATCAGCCCCTTTTATGATCCTATGCTGGCAAAAATCATCGCTTACGGGGCAACCCGCGACGAAGCCCGGCGCAAACTCGCCCGCGCGGTTGAAGACTGCGTATTGCTTGGGGTCAAGACCAACCAAAGGTTTCTCGCCAACCTGCTCAGGCATCCGCAATTTGCCTCAGGCGATGCAACCACGGCCTTTATCGGCGAGCACTTCAGCCAAGACCCAAGCCTGGCAGCAGCAACCATTTCCAATAAGGAACTGGCATTGGCAAGCGCACTGTTCTATCACGCCTCGACCATGCACAGCGCCCAGCAGGCAGAACGCAGCGGTTGGAGCAACTCGGCAACTGCCGGACTTGACTATGTGCTTGAGCTGGCTGAAAGCACGGTCAAGGCGACCCTGACCCTGGTGCACGCCGGGCAACAACCCAGACTGCGTATCAGCATTGAACAGCAAAGCTTCGAGTTGCACCTGCTCGATGCAGACGGCGAGAACTGCACAGTCGAAATCGACGGCGTGCGCCAGCGTGTGCCTTATCAGCTGCAACACCAGGGGCTGCACCTGTTTACCCACGGCGGCTCAGTGTACATCCAGAACGCGACGCACAAGGCCACAGGCAGCGCCGAAGCAACGGGTAGCGGTTTGGTCAAGGCGCCCATGGATGGCGCGATAGTCGAGGTGCTGGTTGAACCAGGCAGCCATGTCAGCAAGGGTCAATTACTGCTCGTGCTGGAAGCCATGAAAATGGAACATCCGCTAAAGGCGAGTATTGATGGAGTGGTCAACCGTATACAGGCAACCCCTGGCGAGCAGGTAAAAAACCGACAACTGCTGGTCGAAATCCAAGCACATGAAGCCGCAGTGTCGGCCAGTTAAACCGGAGAAGATCGATGTCATTGTCAGGCAAAACCCTATTTATTACTGGCGCCAGCCGTGGCATCGGTCGCGAGATCGCACTGTGCGCTGCCCGCGAAGGTGCCAACATCGTGATTGCCGCCAAGAGTGCCGAGCCCCATGCCAAGCTGCCGGGTACCATCCATAGTGTCGCCGAGGAAGTGCTGGCTGCGGGCGGCAAGGCCCTCGCTCTGCAAGTGGATGTGCGCGACGAGAGCGCCGTCAAGCTGGCCATGGAGCAAGCAGCCACGCATTTTTCTGGAATCGATGCGCTGGTAAACAACGCCGGGGCCATCAAGCTGCTCGGTGTTGAACATTTGCCGGCCAAGCGCTTCGACCTGATGTACCAGATCAACACCCGCGCGGTGATGGTTTGCAGCCAGGCTGCGCTGCCCTACCTGAAGAAAAGCAGCAATGGCCACATACTCAACCTGTCGCCGCCGCTCAACCTCGACAGCAAATGGTTTGCCCAGCACGGCCCCTACACTGTGACCAAATATGGCATGAGTATGTTGACCCTGGGCATGAGCGAGGAATTCAAGAAATACGGCATCAGCGTCAATTCACTATGGCCACAAACGATGATCGCAACTGCTGCGATTGAGTTCGAACTGGGCAGTCGCGATGTGTTCAAGCGCGCACGCACCCCGTTGATCATGGCAGAAGCCGCCTGCGCAATCCTGCGTAGCGAGCAGCGCAGCATCAGCGGCCGCTTATTGATCGATGAACAAATCCTCCGCGAACAAGGCCAGACCGAATTCGAACACTACCGCTACGATCCACAGGGCGGGGCTTTGATAGCCGATTTATTCCTCGATTAAAGGCACAAGCAACAAGTTGCACCGGCAATTTGCCAATCTGCCCGACTTAACCGCCCCAAGGCCATAGTCGGGCTAGATCGGGCCCGCATAGAGTGGCTTACAGCCATCTCAACACTGTGGGCCTAGAACCTCATGCGCAATCCAGACCTAATCTCGCCGTTAGATTTCCTCAGTCGTCTGCCCAAGCAACTGCCGAATCTTCCACGCAGGCTCCTAGGGCTTTACTACGCCCGGATAGGTAATCGTGACAAAACCCTGTCGCTGGCCTGGGCGCTACAACGAGCGGCAGATAAATACCCGCAGCGCCCTGCCCTGATCGATGAGCAACGCTCGCTTTCCTACGCAGGATTGAACAGATGGTCCAATCGCATTGCAGCTGCACTGAAAGTCGATGGCGTGCACGCTGGAACAGTAGTCGCGGTGATGCTCGAAAACCGTATTGAATTACTTGCGGTCCTTGCTGCGGTGAGCAAGCTGGGCGCCATTTCAGCACTGATCAATACCACCCAGCGCGGCAAGGTCCTGGCGCACAGCATAAACCTGGTCAAGCCCGGCTACATGGTTGTTGGCGAAGAACTGGTTTCCAGCATCACGGACGCGGAGCCACTTCTGGAGAAGTCATCCCTCGTGCGTTACTGGATTGCCGACCAAGACTGCTTGCAAGATACTGGCACCGCCCCCCATGGCTGGCTCAACCTATTGCAGCAAGCACAGGGCCAGCCTGAGCACAACCCGCTTGAAAGCTATGGCGTGAAGATGAAAGACCCGTGCTTTTTCATCTATACCTCCGGCACCACCGGCATGCCCAAGGCATCGATCATGAGCCACGGCAAATGGATCAAGGCCTACGGCGGCTTCGGCCATTCAGGCCTGGCCCTTAACAGCAGGGATGTGCTGTACCTGACCCTGCCCTGCTACCACAACAATGCCGTGACCGTTTGCTGGGGAGCAGCTATTGCAGGCGGTGCGGCTATTGCACTACGCCGCGGGTTCTCGGCCAGCGCATTCTGGTCCGATGTGCAGCGTTACCAGGCGACCTGCTTTGCTTACATCGGCGAGCTGTGCCGCTACCTGCTCAACCAGCCGGAATGCCCCGAGGAAAAGAACAACAGCCTGCGCAGCATGATCGGCAACGGGTTGCGTCCCGCAATCTGGCAGGCATTCAAGAACCGCTTCGAGATCGAGCAGGTTACCGAGTTCTATGCCTCGAGCGAGGGCAACATTGGCTTCACCAATGTGTTCAACTTTGACAATACCGTAGGCTTTTCACCGGCAACTTTCGCCATCGTCAAATACGATCTGGAAAACGACAGGGTTGTCCGCAATGCCAAGGGTTTTCTGCAAAAAACCAAAAGGGATGTACCCGGCCTGTTGATCAGCGAGATCTCGGACAAGTGGCCATTCGACGGCTACACCGACGCCCAGAAGAGTGAAACGGCCATTTTGCGCAACGTCTTCAAAAAGGGCGACGCCTGGTACAACAGCGGAGACTTGATGCGCGACATCGGCTGCAAGCATGCCCAATTTGTCGACCGTCTCGGCGATACATTCCGCTGGAAAGGTGAAAACGTTTCCACCACCGAAGTTGAGAGCACACTGAGCACATTTCCCGGCATTGAGGATGCGGTGGTCTACGGCGTCGAAATCAATGGCACCAATGGCCGTTGCGGAATGGCGGCTCTGCGGCTCGCCCCCGAGTCGGATTTTGACGGAGAAGCCTTGGCCCGCTACCTGGATGCCGAACTGCCAAGCTATGCAGCTCCCCTGTTCATTCGCTTGCTCGACCAGGTTGAAACAACGGGCACCTTCAAATACAAAAAAACCGACCTGAAGAACGCCGGCTATGACCCCAGGCACGTGCAAGACCCACTATTTGCCCGCTTGCCCGGCAGCAACAGCTTCACCCCTGTTACCCCTGAGCTGTATCAAGCGCTCACTAGCGAGCAATACCGGTTCTAACCGCAGCAGCAAGCCTGCGACAGCCCCAGCCTGGCCCGCGCCCGACTCCGCCTGAAGCAACAGCAGACTATTGCTTGAATTCGAACTGTAGCTGCGCACCATCAATGGATTCGAATGTCCCCTTGCCATTGGTGTCATCGGTGAGCAGCTTGCCACTTAACTCAAATGGTCTCGGCTGGGCCTCCTTGGGTGCAAACATAGGCGGCAACGGCTTTACCGCATTGTATTCATGGGTATCGGCATCATTAAGCTGCTTAACCAAGTCCTTGGGTAGACTCAAATCAAGCTTGACCTCGGGCACTTTGGCCACCGACTTGGCGGCAGGCGCAACTGGCTTTTTAACCTCAGGCTCGGTTTCGATTTCGGGCTCAAACTCTGTCTCAAGCTTGGGCGCTGGCGCCAGATCCAAATCAAGGTCCAGCTTTACGGCTGTCTTAGACACCTCAGCCTTGTTCTCAGGCTTGGGCTTGGTTGTCGTTTCGACTTTTTCAGCGTCAGCGTCTACCCGCGCCTCTGGCACAGCAGCTTCCTTGGGCTGGCTTGCAGCCTCGCTGCTTGCGGGCGACTTGGCAGGCTCTTGATCCGGGCCGCAAGCAGCCAGCAAGGCCAGCAAAACCGATATAACTAAATAACGCGTCAGGTTCATCTTGGCTCTACACAAAACATTGTGTCCGTACAGTTGGATCATCTCTGCGGCCTCCTGCATCATCCTTAATCCGGCAGGCTCAGGCACTGGCTTGCATCACTGGCTTTTTAGCACCCGCTATTTATCCTGCGCGCGCAGTTCCTGCAATCGCTGTTCAATATCAATCGTCGGATATTGCTCTTGCAGCGCCTTGCCCAGTGCTTCAGCTTGCTGTGTCTGGCCGTCATTGCGCAATTGAATTATCTGTTGCAATTGTGCTTCCAGATCATCGGTATCGGCTAGTGCGCCTGGCGCCATTTTAGCCTGGGACTTGTTCGCTTCATGCGTCTCGACAACAGGCGCCGAGGGCATGGCAGATTCAGCCGATATCGCATCGGCCGACTCATCATGCTGCATGCGCGGCGCGCTTTGCGGCGCAGCCATACGCTCGCGCTTGAGCGCAGGCGCGGCGTATCCCTGCATGGCTGGGGCCGCTGCCGGTTGAGGGTTATCGTAAATGGACGATGACGACTGATAACCATTGAATACCAGGCCAACTGCAAGGCCTACGACCGCAAGGCTACCGAACGCAACCGACCAACGCTTGTGACTTGCCCAGTTATACAAGCGCATCCATACCGACTGCGAGCCTGTCTTTCGAGCCTGGGCATTGGCTGCAGCCAAAATGCTTGCATCCAACGCAGCTGGAGGTTCCTGGCGTTGATTTTGACGATAATGCTCAACTAATTGTTCATCGTTATTCATACAGACACCTCTTCCAGCAACCGACGTAACTTTTGCATCGCATAGCGCAGACGACTTTTGACCGTTTCAGCCGGTGTGCGTGTCAGTTCGGCGATTTCGTGCACCTCCAGTTGGCCATGCGCGCGCAATACAAACACCTCCCGCTGCTCGGCCGGCAAGTCATCCAGCGCCAGCTGCAGGCGACGCTGGTCCTGAATCAAGTCGAGCTGTTGCTCAGGCCCCGGTTGTGAGTCCAGCTGGGCATGTTGCTGTTCATCGTACTCATCGCATGACGCATCGGCCTTGCCATGCTTGCGCCAGTAATCGATCAGCCGGTTACGGGCTATTTGATAGAGCCAGGTCTTGAATAGAACCGCTTCGCGCTGTAGCGACTCACTGCGTACGATACTCAACCAGGTTTCCTGAAAGATCTCTTCAGCAAGCGTTTGGTCACCGCATAGGCCGCATAAAAATCGAAACAAGCCAAGGCGATGGCGCTGGTACAGCTGCGCAAACGCCTCGGCATCACCTTGTCGATAACGCCGCAATAGGCTGGCGTCATCGACTTCCTTGGATTCAGAAACAGCTGATTTCACTATCACTCAACTCAATGGGTAGCCAGGTCGGGAGTTGAAGTTTGCAAGCTCTGGGCTAATTCCACCAGCTGAATAAATTCAGCACGCAGTCCAAAGCGGTCATCACCCTTTGCCTTGCGCGCCAGTTCAGCGCTGTCCTTGAGGGTAAATTGCCCGGTGTACTGTCCGCCCTGGAGCTGCTGGGCAAAGGCTGCCACGGCGGTTGCAAAGCGCATGTCTTGTGAAGCGGTGGCGATAGCTGCAACCTGCGCCGGCTTGGCGATGGGCACTTGCAGCAAGCGACTCGTATTTTGCCCGGGCGCCTTGTAACGCAGGCGCAACATGGCCAACTCGTCACTAACAGCCTGCTTGGCGGGTCCTGTTGCCCTCGGCTGATAGCGCAGCGGCTCTAGCCAGCCACGCTTACCTACTGGAACAACCTCATACAAAGCGGTCACGCTGTGACCAGCTCCGACTTCACCGGCATCGACCTTGTCGTTATTGAAGTCTTCGCGCTGCAGCGCCCGGTTTTCATAACCCAGCAGGCGATATTCACTGACTTGCGCCGGGTTGAACTCTAGCTGGATCTTTACATCCTTGGCGACCACGGCCAGGGTTGAGCTGAGTTGATCAACCAATACTTTCCGCGCCTCACGCAAGTTGTCGATATAGGCATAGTTGCCATCACCGGCATCTGCCAACTGCTCCATCAGGCGTTCGTTGTAATTGCCGGTGCCAAACCCAAGGGTTGTCAGGGATATTCCGGTTTTACGCTTGCTGGCAGCAAGACGCTTGAGCGCATCAAAGTCGCTGATACCCACGTTGAAGTCACCATCGGTCGCCAACAATATGCGATTGATGCCCTGCTTGATAAAGCCTTTCTGCGCTTGTTGATAGGCCAATTCAATGCCCGACTCTCCCGCGGTTGATCCACCCGCCCGCAGCCCATCGATGGCAGCTCGGATTGTGGCTTTATCACTGCCTGAAGTCGGTGCCAGGACCACACTTGAGTTACCGGCATAGACCACCAGCGAAACGTGATCTTGCGCCCGTAACTGCTCGACCAGAAGCTTGAGTGTGCTCTGCACCAGGGGTAAGCCTTCGCGCCGGTCCATTGAGCCGGAGACATCGACCAGAAACACCAGGTTTGCAGGTGGCAACTCGGCAACCGAACGGTCTTGTGCCTTGATCGCCACACGTAACAACAGGCTCTGCGGATTCCAGGGTGTTTGCGCCACTTCGGTACTCAGGGCAAAAGGTGACTCCCGGTTTTGGCCAACTATGTCGTAGGGAAAATAATTGACCATTTCCTCCAGGCGCACCGCATCCGGTTGCGGCAGTTGCCCCTGATTGAGCAGGCGTCGAACGTTGGCATAAGCACCGGTATCGACATCAATACTGAAGGTGGACACCGGGTTCTGCGCAGCGGCCATGACCGGATTTGCCGGATAATGCTGATATTGCTCCCTGCTTGTATCGGCATTGAATTGCCCATCGATGGGGACGGACAAAGCTCTAGCGTGGCTGACCACATCAGCGTACTCGGCACTGATGTGTTTATTCATCGCAGGTGCTGACGCAAGCCTTGCCCGTTCGTAGGTAACAGGCGGCTTGACTGAAGCAGGTTTAACGGGCTCTGGCACATCGTAGCTGCACGCACTCAACGCGATGAGCAACGAGCTGGCGAAACCGTATAACAGGATATTGGGGCAACGAGTTGGGGTGGGCATGGCTGCGCCTCCTTGAATGATTCATTCAAGTAGACGCAGCCGGTTGTGCAGCGGGGTTAAGATGGATCAATTTATCTGTGCGGGCTGGACCTCCTGGCACAACTGGGTCGCAAGCATGCCCAAGGTCATTACCGCACGCTCGGCCTCGCGATTCCACGGCACGCCGCAGTTAATCCGCACACAATGATTGAACTGCTCGGTGTTACTGAAGATCAATCCCGGCGCAATACTGATGCCTTGCTGCAACGCACGGGTATGCAAGTCCTTGGTATTGACCCGGGCAGGCAAACTCACCCACAAGATGAAGCCTCCTTTGGGCCGGGTCATTTGTGTGCCCTCGGGAAAATACTGCTGCACCGCCAGCTGGAAGGCGCTGAGGTTTTTGCGGTACTCCTGACGGATATAGCGCAAGTGCCGGTCATAACCGCCATTCTCAAGGTAGGCAGCTACTGTCATCTGCGTGACACTGCAAGCCGAGTGAGTCGAGAATGTCTGCAGTCGCTGGATTTCATCCTGGTATTTGCCGGCGATAATCCAACCAATGCGCACGCCGGGAGACAGCGTCTTCGAGAAGCTTGAGCAATACACCACCCGCCCCTCACGGTCATTGGACTTCAAGGCCTTGGTCGGGCCTTGCTCGAACATCAACTCGCCGTAGATATCATCTTCGATAATCTGGATATCAAAATTCTCGGCCAGTCTGAGCAACTGCTTTTGCCGGTCTTCAGGAATGGTGCCACCCAGCGGATTGCTCAAGCGCGGCGTCAGCACCAAGGCTTTGATCGGCCACTGGCTGGCAGCCAGTTGCAATGCCTCAAGACTCATGCCGGTGGTTGGGTCACTAGGAATTTCAATCACTTTCAAACCGAGCAGGTCGGCTAACTGCAGCAATCCATAATAGGTTGGCGACTCAGCCGCAATCAGGTCACCAGGTTTTGTCAGGACACGCAAAGACATCTGCAGCGCGTCCACACAACCGTGGGTGATGACCACCTCGGACGGATCAACCACCACGCCAGCGTCGCGCATGCGAATCGCAACCTGGCGGCGCAGCGGTTCATACCCAGGACTGAACATGTAGTTGAAGGCACGCGCACTCTGAAAGCGAGTGACCTTGGCCAATTGTTGATGCAATGCCCGAGCCGGTAGATAGTCGATATGCGGAACAGCAGCGCCCAGCGGAAACACGCCCTCACGACGCGACTCATCCAACACTTGATTAATGATGCTACTGCGAGTCACCAGGCTTGGACGCTCGACCTTCGCCACATCAGGCGTTGGTGCCGTCAGCGCAGGCGTTTGGTGGACGTAATAACCCGACTGCGGACGTGCCCGGATAAGCCCCTGATCCTCAAGATTGGCATAGGCCTGCAGCACAGTGGCGTGACTAACGCTCAGTTGAGTGCTCATCTTGCGCACCGACGGCACGCGCTCTCCAGGCTGGTAAACACCACGCCGAATATCCTCAGCCAGTTGCTGGGCAATGCGTTGATAGAGCAACAGATTAGTCATATGCGCGTTCTCGCCTTACTGAACCGTAACAGTAACCCGAACCTTGGAAATTGCACCGGTACAGATTCTTTTATACTGGACGATACAGTTGAGTTCTGCCAATTCTGTTACGGTCTAAAAAACAATATCAGCAACTGTTTTACACCTATGCCCAAAGCACACACCAATTCTTGGACGCTAGAGACAATCCACACCTAAACTTGAACGCATAACAACATGGAGCGCCAACTTCCAGTGCTCAAAAAAATCGAAATCAGCCAACTGCGGTTGGGAATGTACATCCATGAGTTCGCGGGCTCCTGGATGGATCATCCATTCTGGAAAGGCCGTTTTCTACTTACCCGCCCTGAAGACTTGCGCGCGATACGTAACTCGAACCTGCGTGAACTGTGGATTGACGCCAGCAAGGGCGAAGATCTTGCCCAGACTGAAAACAGCAAAACCGAACAGCAGGTTGCCGCGCAAACCGATGCATTGCTCTGTGCCGCGCTGCAAACCGAGCGGGTTGCCAAGGTTGAGCTCAATGATGAAATCAACCGTGCACTAAAGATCTGTGCCAAATCCAAGGCTGCCGTGGTTGAAATGTTCACCGATGCACGCATGGGCAAGGCTGTCGCAGTTGATCAGGTGTCATCGCTGATCGATGAAATAGCCGTATCGGTACAGCGCCACCCTGGCGCCTTGATCAGCCTTGCACGCCTGAAAACCGCCGACGAGTACACCTACATGCACTCGGTTGCCGTCAGTGCCCTGATGATTGCCTTGGCTCAAGAGCTCGAGCTGCCGGCTGAACTGGTCAAAGAGGCCGGCATCGCTGGCCTGCTGCATGACATCGGGAAGATGGCCATTCCCGATTCGATTCTGAACAAGCCCGGGAGCCTTAGCGAGGCTGAATTCAACAGGGTACGCAGCCATCCCGCTGCAGGGCATGCAATGCTTTTGCATAACCCGCTGATCAGCCCACAGGTGCTGGATGTTTGCCTCAGCCACCACGAGAAAATGGATGGAAGTGGCTACCCGAACAAAACACAAGGGCAAGACATCAGCTTGTTTGCACGCATGGGCGCTGTCTGCGATGTGTATGACGCCATTACCTCGGACCGCCCCTACAAAAAGGGTTGGGACCCTGCCGAATCGATTCGAAAAATGGCTGAATGGCAGGGGCATTTCGATGCGCAAGTATTCCAGGCCTTCGTTAAATGCGTGGGTATTTACCCCTGCGGAGCGCTGGTTCGCCTGGAAAGCGGTCGGCTTGCCGTGGTGATGGAACAAAGCACAAAGTCGTTACTGACACCGGTGGTCAAGGTGTTCTTTTCCGCCCGCTCGAAAGTGCCCATCAAGCAAGAAATTATTGACCTGAGCAAAGTTGCCGGGCGCGACAAAATCATTAGCCGCGAAGACCCGGACAACTGGAATTTCAAGCACCTCGAGGCACTCTGGTCGGGTTTGCAATCGAGCAAGAAATCCTTGTTTGATTAGCCCATGGCGGTAAAGCCCCCGACCGCAGGGTTTAGCGGCTTTCGCCCAGGCCGCCCAGCTCATCGGAGAACACAATCTCAACCCGACGGTTCTGCGCGCGGCCCTTGAACGAAGCGTTTTCAGCAACAGGAAAACTCTCGCCCAAGCCTTTGACACTGATGCGCTTGCTGTCGACACCCAAGTCCGTCAAGACATCGGCCACCGCTTGTGCCCGAGCGCGTGACAACTCGAGATTCTGTGCATCATCGCCGCTGCTGTCGGTATAGCCTTCAATGCGCACGATACGCCGCGGGTTGAGCTGCAAAAACTGCACAACCTTGAGCACCGTGCGGTTGGCAGAAGCCTTCAAATCGGCATGACCGGCGTCAAACAGCACATCGCCCAGGGTTATGATCAAGCCGCGATCGGTTTGGGTGGTTGCCAGGCTGATCATTTGGTCGCCGAGCATGCTGCCCTGCTCTTGCAGGCTTAACATTTTCGCCTCACGCAGGGCCAGTTGCAGGCGCTGACGCTCAAGCTCCAACTTGGCCTCGCGCTCTTGATTAAGCATCAACTCGCTCTTCTGCACGGCGATAGCACTGTAGCGCTGGCTTAAATAGGCATAATGCTCAACGTCTGCTTCACTGCCCCAGTAGTTCGACAGGCGATCCGCTCGCGCCAGCGACTCCCCGGCCCGAATCACATCCTTGGGCGCACTGCGCAAGACGTTGGAATTCTCCTTAACCGACTGAAAGCTCGCACGAGCGGCCTCCAGCGCAGCATTGCTCGCTTGCTGCGAACCTGCGCAACCGCCCAGTGCAAGGCTCAATACGACACTAAGCGCAACCTGATAGCCTTTACTCATAGCTGAGATCCCAACTGCTGGCGCATCCGGTTGATGCGTTTGTTGATTTCCAGCAGTTGCGCTGAACTTTTACTCGCCAATACCCGGGCCTCGGCTTCACGTGCGTCGAGTTCTGCCTGTTCTGCCAGAACGCGCGCCTCTTTGTATTGCTCATCAAGCAGTGCAGCCTGGGCCAGTTGTTGTTTGCTCAGCGCCAGTCGCATGGAAGCATCCGTAGATACGGCACCCACCGCGGTGGCCTGCTCAATAGCCTGATCGGCAAGGCGCATTTGCTCGGTGGGTACCGGGTCGTTGGCACAGCCAGCCAACAGCAGCAAAACCATGCCTGCCGGATAAATTCGATTGATCACTGAGCCACCTTTGGCGCGCTAGCGGGTTCTGATTGTTGCTGTTTCCAAAGCTGCAAGTTCTTCTGGATCAATGATTCAGGCAGCTCGGAGGCAGCTATTTCTGTCATTTTCTTGGCCAACTGCCCACGCAGCCAGGCGTCATTGCACGCCGAATTATGCGACAGCGCCAAGTACATGGGGCGCCCCTCGATTGGCGGCGACAAGGGCAGCAGGTCATCCTGCAAACCCATGGTGGTTGCCCGAGCAAGGCTTGACTCGCGCTCGGCCAACACATAATCGACCTCACCGAGCATCAGCTTCTGAAAGACCTGACTCAAATTTGCGCCCTGCTCGATATCAAGATTGGCCTTGGCGTAGTCAGTGAACGCCGGGCTCAAGGCATCGGCCGCCTTTGCCCCTTTGCGGTCACGCAAGTCAGCCCATTCGATATAGGGAAAGCTCAGGATGTTGCGTACCCAAACCACGGTGTCGTGGCTGTATACCGAGGGGTAGATATAATCCAGGTCATCAAGCGAGGCTGGGGTAAGCTCAACCCCAGACAGCAGGTCAATGCGCCCACTGCGCACTTCCTCCTCGGCTTTTTCCCATGAGCGGCTGTACAGCACGTCCAGGCGCACACCAAGGTCCTTGGCGACCTTCTTCAGCATATCGGCCTGGGCACCCATTAACTGCTTGGGGTTTTGCGGGTCTCGCCACATGAACGGCGGGTTATTCGGATTGCCCGTCGCCACCAGGCGCTCGCATGAACCTGCGGCGAACGACAGGCTGGAAACGCTCAAGCAAGAGATGGCCAATACGCAGGACTTTAGCAAGTGACGATCAAGCATTCATAACTCTCAGATTAACCATTGAAGAGGCGCGTACAGCACCTCAACGCCCGGATTGAACTTCGTGCTAGTTTAACGTCAGCGCAGAATAACGGGTTATAAGGACATGCAATGAAAAAACTTTTACTCGCCCTGATCCTGACCATTGCCGCGGCCAGCGCAGTGCTCTATGTATTCCCGGCGACGCTCATGGCCAGCATTCAACTGATCGGCCAGACAGTTGCCGGTCTCTCGAGCAAGCAACTTGAGGTCGCCGATCTTAGCATTCATTACTACGAAGGCGGCCCCAAGGATGGCGAAACCATTTTAATGGTCCATGGTTTTGGCGCAGACAAGGACAACTGGCTGCAATTCGCCCGCTATTTCACCAAGCGCTACCACGTCATAGCGCTTGATCTACCCGGTTTTGGTGAAAGCAGCAAACCGCCAGCCAGCTACGATGTCGGCACCCAGGCCGAACGCGTTGCCGCATTCAGCCAAGCTCTGGGCATCAAGCGCCTGCACATTATCGGCAATTCGATGGGCGGGCACATCGCCGCGCTCTATGGGGCGCGTTACCCGCAGCAAGTCGCCAGTGTTGCCTTGCTGGATAACGCCGGTATCGACGCGCCGCAAAAAAGCGAGTTGTACCAACGAATAGAGCAAGGCAAGCCCAACCCATTGGTGGTCAATAATGCTCAGCAGTTCGAGCAGCTTATCGATTTTGTGTTTTACAAGGCGCCTGTACTGCCGGAACGCCTGAAGCATTACATGGCAGAGCAAGCCATTGCCAACAGCACGCTGAATAAACAGATATTCAGCCAGCTGCGTGAACGCTACATCCCGCTTGAGCCGGAACTGCCCAAGATCGAAGCGCCAACCCTGTTGCTCTGGGGCGATCACGACCGGGTTCTCGATGTGTCGAGCATCAAAGTCATGCAACCGCTACTCAAGCAGCCAAGCGTGGTGGTAATGAAAGACTGCGGTCATGTACCTATGATCGAGCGTCCCGAAGAAACAGCCAGGCACTACCGGGCATTTCTCGACAAGGTTGCCAGGCTTGAGGCTACCAAACCCAGTTCCTGAGGATTGCCAGAGGTACAAAAAACCCGCTCGGTGAGCGGGTTTTTATTGAGCTTGTAAACCGGATTAAACCAGCTTCTCCAGCTCAGGCACTGCTTCAAACAGGTCAGCAACCAGACCGTAGTCTGCAACCTGGAAGATCGGTGCTTCTTCGTCCTTGTTGATAGCGACGATAACCTTCGAGTCTTTCATACCGGCCAGGTGCTGAATCGCACCGCTGATACCTACAGCGATGTACAGCTGTGGCGCAACAATTTTACCGGTCTGACCAACCTGCATGTCGTTCGGTACAAAGCCTGCGTCAACTGCAGCGCGCGAAGCGCCTACGGCAGCGCCCAGCTTGTCGGCAACGGCGTACAGGTGCTTGAAGTTGTCGCCGTTCTGCATGCCACGGCCGCCAGAGATGACGATCTTGGCAGCGGTCAGCTCAGGACGGTCAGACTTGGCCAACTCTTCGCCCACGAATGCCGAAGTACCCGAGTCAGCGCCAGCCGATACGGCCTCAACAGCAGCAGAGCCACCTTCGGCAGCAACTGGGTCAAACCCGGTGGCACGCACGGTGATGACCTTGATCGCAGCAGACGACTGCACGGTGGCAATGGCGTTACCGGCGTAGATCGGACGCTTGAAGGTATCCGGGCTTTCAACCGAGATGATTTCAGAAATCTGATCAACGTCCAGCTGCGCGGCAACGCGTGGCAGGAAGTTTTTGCCGTTGGTGGTCGCGGCAGCCAGGATGTGGCTGTAGCCAGCACCCAGCTCAGCGATCAGCGGAGCAACGTTTTCAGGCAGCTGGTGGGCAAAGGCTGCGTTATCGGCAACCAGTACTTTGGTGACGCCTGCGATTTTGGCAGCGGCTTCAGCAGCTGCGCTGCAGCCCGAACCGGCAACCAGCACATGAATATCGCCGCCAATGGCTTGCGCCGCAGCAACAGTGTTCAGCGTGGCAGCAGCCAGAGCAGCGTTAGTGTGTTCTGCAACAACTAAGATAGCCATTTAGATTACCTTCGCTTCGTTCTTCAGTTTCTCGACCAATTCAGCAACCGACTTAACCTTGATGCCAGCACTGCGAGTCGCAGGAGCTTCGACCTTGATGGTTTTGACGGTAGAAGCGGTGGAAACACCCAATGCGTCAGGGGTGAGGCTTTCCAGTGGCTTCTTCTTGGCCTTCATGATGTTCGGCAGCGACGCATAGCGAGGCTCGTTAAGGCGCAGGTCGGTGGTCACGATGGCAGGCAGATTCAGTGCAACAGTCTGCAGGCCGCCGTCGATTTCACGGGTGACATTGACCTTATCGCCAGCCACTTCGACCTTGGAAGCGAAAGTACCTTGCGCGTAACCTGTCAGAGCGCCCAGCATCTGGCCGGTCTGGTTGTTATCGCTATCGATCGCCTGCTTGCCGAGGATAACCAGTTGCGGCTGTTCTTTCTCGACCACTGCCTTGAGCAGCTTGGCCACAGCCAATGAATTCAACTCTTCGCTGGACTCAACCAGGATTGCACGATCAGCGCCCAGAGCCAACGCAGTACGCAGTTGCTCTTGAGCGGTTGTCGGGCCAATAGTCACGACGACGATTTCGCTCGCAACGCCTTTCTCTTTCAAGCGCACCGCTTCTTCAACAGCGATTTCGCAGAAAGGGTTCATCGACATCTTGACGTTCGCAAGATCAACGCCGCTGTTGTCCGCCTTGACGCGAACCTTGACGTTGTAGTCGACCACTCGTTTGACAGCTACAAGAACCTTCATGGATTCCCCGTTACTCTCTGGTGAATAGGAATGTCGCCAAGATGGACCTGGCTAGTGATGCCAATCGGCTTTAACCGACCTTCAGCCCAGACGGCGAGCGCAAAACCGCCCGTATCTTGACTGCAGAGCAGGGTGTGGTCAATACACCGAACCGGCCAGTCATCTTTCTTGTAGTAATTTTCCAACAGTCCTACAGAAAATTCAAACAAACGTTTGTATTGGCCCGGACGGCGTGTGTAGATATAATGCGCCAGCATGGCTTTGGGCGCGAGCCAGCCACCATTATAAAATATTAAGAGTGCCTGAGTAGGAGATAACCTGTGGAACGCGAATTTATGGAGTTCGACGTCGTCATCGTTGGAGCTGGCCCAGCAGGCCTGTCCGCCGCATGCCGACTGAAACAAAAAGCTGCCGACGCAGGTAAAGAAATTAGCGTCTGCGTGGTCGAGAAAGGTTCCGAAGTCGGCGCCCACATTCTATCCGGCGCGGTATTCGAGCCGCGCGCGCTGAACGAGCTGTTCCCCAACTGGAAAGAGCTTGAAGCCCCGCTCAACACCCCGGTAAAGCGTGACGACATATATATGTTGAAGAGCGCCGAGAGCGCAACCAAAATCCCGGGCATGTTCGTGCCAAAGACCATGCACAACGAAGGCAACTACATCATCTCGTTGGGCAACCTCTGCCGCTGGCTGGCCCAGCAGGCTGAAAACCTCGGTGTAGAAATCTACCCTGGTTTCGCGGCACAAGAAGTCCTGATCAACGAAAATAACGTTGTCACCGGTATTCTCACCGGTGATTTGGGCGTTGATCGCGAGGGCAACCCAAAAGAAGGCGTCTATACGCCAGGTATTGAGTTGCGCGCCAAGTACACCCTGTTTGCCGAAGGCTGCCGTGGCCACCTGGGCAAGCAGCTGATCAAGAAATTCAACCTCGACACCGAAGCCGATGCTCAGCATTACGGCATCGGCCTCAAGGAAATCTGGGACATCGACCCGGCCAAGCACGAACAAGGCCTGGTGGTGCACACTGCTGGCTGGCCGCTGGACGATGAGAACATGGGTGGCTCGTTCCTCTATCACCTGGAAAACAACCAGGTGGTCGTCGGCCTGATCGTTGACCTGTCCTACAGCAACCCGTTCCTGTCGCCATTCGACGAGTTCCAGCGCTACAAGCATCATCCGGTGATTGCCCAGTACCTCGAAGGCGGCAAACGCGTCAGCTACGGCGCGCGCGCGATCTCCAAAGGTGGCCTTAACTCACTGCCGAAAATGGTATTCAACGGCGGCGCACTGATCGGTTGTGACCTCGGCACCCTGAACTTCGCCAAGATCAAGGGCAGCCACACGGCCATGAAATCCGGCATGCTGGCAGCTGAAGCAGTCGCCGACGCGCTTTTTGCCGGCAGCGAAGGTGGTGACCAACTGACTGGTTACGTCGACAGCTTCAAATCGAGCTGGCTCTACGACGAGCTGTTCCGCAGCCGTAACTTCGGCCCGGCCATGCACAAATACGGCGCTCTGCTCGGTGGTGCATTCAACTTTATCGACCAGAACATCTTCGGCGGCAAGATCCCGTTTACCCTGCATGACACCAAGCCGGATTACGCCTGCCTGAAGCTTGCAGCTGACTCCAAGCGCATCGACTACCCGAAACCAGACGGCAAGCTGAGCTTCGACAAACTGTCTTCGGTATTTCTGTCCAGCACCAACCATGAAGAAGAGCAGCCTTGCCACTTGAAACTGGCTGACGCGAGCATTCCAGTTGGGAAGAACTTGCCGATGTACGACGAACCGGCGCAGCGCTACTGCCCTGCCGGGGTTTATGAAATCGTCACCCAGGAAGATGGCGAGAAGCGATTCCAGATAAACGCGCAGAACTGCGTGCACTGCAAGACCTGCGACATCAAGGATCCTGCCCAGAACATCACCTGGGTGGCGCCTGAAGGTGCTGGCGGCCCGAACTACCCGAACATGTAATTACAGCCGCTTAATAAAATGCCCGCTGCCAAAACAGCGGGCATTTTTTATGGCCAAGTTAAAAATTTGCAGCCCCGATGACGCCTTTATCATCCGCTTATTGCCCTGCATTGGCGGACAAGCTTCGTATTACGCCCCACAGAGTGCCTCAATCCGGTTGCGGGGCAATGGGGAAAAACTGGCCACTGCTCCAGACACCAAGCCAGCTCTGGCCATCGATATCGCGTGGCACAGCGAGCTCGACCAATTGATAGAACACATTACGATGGATCAGTGCATCAAGGTTGGTGCGCACCCGTACAAAAGGCGTGGGTTCCTGGGTTTGCGGATCCAGTTCAACACGAATCGGATACTCGGCACCGGCAACAATTTCATCATCAACATTATTAGTGAAACGCAGTACCTGAGCCTCGCCCTCGCCCTCCACCGCCAGCGCTATTGCCACAAAGGGCGCTACATCGACGCGGATTCCGACTTTTTCGACCGGGGTGACCAGAACGTAGTCATCGCCATCGCGTCGAATAATGGTTGAGAACAACTTGACCATTGGCTTGCGCCCAATCGGCGTGCCCATGTAGAACCAGGTACCGTCCCGGGCAATACGCATGTCGATATCGCCGCAAAAATCCGGATTCCACAAATGCACCGGCGGCAAGCCTTTGCCTTCGCCTTTCGGTATCTGCGAAAGCAGGTCATTTGCCTTGCCTGAATCAGTCATACCCTCTCCTTTGCTCCCTGCTCAGTATCGGTACAGAGACACGACACTGTGCGATCAATCACTCAAGCCAATCAGACTACGCGCATACTGTTCAAGCGGCGGGCCGATCAGGTCTTCCGGCTTTTCATCATAAAAGGTCAGAAAGCCCCCGCGGCTACGAATCCGCGCGGTGTCGACCAAGTAGCGCGTATTGGTCTCGATCAACATTAACTGAATCACCCCGCTATCGACACCAATACGGTCCAACGCCTCTTGATCCTCCCATTCGGTGCCCGTGCCGATGCGGTCATCTGCCGTGGCAAAACGCCCATAAAGCAGATAATGCGCACCCGCTGCACGTGCCTCACTCATTGCCTGCTCAAGGCCAAGCGGTGTTCGAGCCCTGCGCACCAGCGGGAAGTACTCGATAAAGCCCTTGAAGGCTTCCTCAGCGACAATATTAGCCTTTGGATTGGCTTCGCCACGCGGGGTGAAGTAGCCCTGAGCGATATAAATAAACGAGTCAGCCTGCAAGCGACGCGAGTTCGCCCGCTGCGTACTGCTATGGTCAAGCACGCCAGCATCACGCAATTGATACTCGGTGCCAGCTGCCATATCACTGACAGTCATGCATCCAGCCATCGGCAAAAGCGCCAACAAAGCTAACAACGGAAACAGCCTAGGCATTATTCTTCTCCCGTACCGGTGCCAAAATACCGGCGAATATGCAGGCGATGCAGGTTCCACGCCAAATCCCCATGAGCCTCTGGCCGCCCGGAATCACGTATCCAGACAAGGCGAGCCCTCATGGATGATTCAGGCCCGGGCTAACTGTTCCTGTATCCAGATTGTCGCCAATCAGGCGCCCAGCTCTACAAGAAGCCAGGAAGGGCTCTGATAATGGGGCCGGAGATGTCTTAAAGGCCGGCGCACCATGCAAAACATTCGCAATAAAATGATGAAATACCAGCCCCGCCATGACTCCCTCAAAAAGCCATGGAAGCCGCCTCCAGACCGCACAGCCCTTCAAGTTGACCCGATTAAAACCGCTCTATACCCTGTGCGGCTTGAGTGCCTGGACAGCTTGCGCCGTGTGATATCTAACGGCCCCTGCCGTACCTGCAACACCTGACATTCAGGATGATTACGCTACGGACGGAAAAGCGTAACAGTGCTCAAAAACAATCAATAAGGAGATAGATATGTTCAAAAACCTAAGGACACTCAATACTGCAATCGCCTTGACTGCAGCCATAGCAGGCAGCAACCAGGCGCTGGCCAGCCATCATTTTGAATCTACCATCGTTCAAAAAACGCCCACGCTGAATCAACTGGACAACTACGTTTTCGCCTCCGATCGTCCTGATCACACAGTCTTTGTAATGGACGTAAGCGCCGTACCGAAAGCCGGGGTTGATGGCACCTTCTCAACCAAAGGGCTGTACAACATCCACGTAGCCAATGATGACAGCTATAAAACTGGACATACCTTTAGCTTCCGCTTCCAGGGTGCCGATCATTTCACCCTCTATCAGTCTGACGCGCCCAACGCGGCTGTCGGAACCATCGGCACCAAGATTGGTGAAGGCACCGTTGGCAAGGCCGTCGAACTGAAAAACGGCATTAAAGTCTGGACCGGCGTCGTCAAGGATCCGTTCTACGGCAACTCCACCAGCCTTGGTCTGCTGCGTGCACAGCTCAACAACGGCACACCTTATGACCCGGCAATCTGGGCGCAAGCCAAGGGCAAAAGCATCTTCATTGGCCGCAAAGCCGCTGCAATCGTGCTGGATGTACCTAACTCAATGCTTGCCAAGACTATACATGCCTTCATGACCACCGCCGTGGAGAAAGACGGTGCCTGGACGCAGGTTCAGTACTCGGCAAATCCTTTGCTTTCACACACCATGCTCTTCGAAAACGGCGCGCTCAAGGCAGTGCTTAATGGCAGCCGTCCGGACACGCAAAAGGCAATCAAACCATTTGTATCTGCTCGCATCACCCGCTCGGTGCTACTGGCCAAATCACAGAAAGACCCAATCAAGTACGCCGACGAAGTAACCAATACCCTGGTGCCGGATGTGCTTACCTACAAAACGGGCACCCCGGCCAAGTACTCCGCGAGCGAACGCAATGGCCGCTCGCTGGATGATGACGCCATGAGCGCCGTATTGAGCATGATGCTGGGCACCCCTACCGACCAGAAAATCGCTAATCCGAAACTGCATACCCCAACCTTCCCCTACCTGATCCCAACTTCTGTCGACTAAACCGTCACAGGCTCACAGGACCCGCGACGAATCAGCTGTGCAGTTGATTTGCCGCGGGTTACTTTTCTCGGAATCAAGGATGAGGCTATGTATTCGCTAATGGATTTTTTAGCAGACGATTTTCCCTATGCTCCCAAGAAACTAAGCTTGCGACTGCGCCAAGCTACGGCAGTGCTGGGCATGTTGATGCTCGCGCCGCTGGCCATGGCCCATGAGTTCTGGCTGGTCCCGCATGACGCACAGACAGGCCTGGAAAAAAAAGTGGTGTTCGAACTTCGGGTCGGACCAACCTGGCCTGGCGTGCAAACGCCTCGCATAGATAACCTGGTCAACTGGTTCAAGGCCAAGGACGCCCAAGGCGAATGGAATGTCGCCGGTCGGGATCGCACGCTCGCGGTGGGCAACTTCACCACCCGATCACCTGGCGCGACCCTGGTCGGTATGCGCACCAACAGCGCCCACCTTGAGCTGTCGGCATCAGAGTTCAACAAGTACCTGAGCGAAGAAGGCTTGACCGAGGTCATCAAAACCCGCGAACGCTTCGGCTTGAGTGACGCACCCGGTCGCGAGAACTTCTCTCGCTGCGCCAAGAGCATCATCCTCGTCGACGGCCAAAGCCAGGGTTATAACCAGCAGATCGGCCTGCCGCTGGAGCTTGTCCTGCAGACTGATCCGCTGGCATTGGACAGTGACAAGCCGTTCGGCATTCAACTGCTGTTCAACGGCGAGCCACTGCCGAACACCTTGATCAAGGCTCAGCTAAAGGCCGAACCACCGATTGAGCTTAGCGCCACCTCCGATAGCCAGGGCCGTGTCACGTTCAAGCTTCCCCAAGAAGGCTTGTGGCTATTCAACGCAGTGCACATGGAACCCAGCGTCGAAGACGATAGCGATTGGGAAAGCCTGTGGGCCTCCCTGACAGTTCAACTATCCAATAACAACAGCGAGTAGGCGCCCATGACCTTTAGCATTCGAAACTACCAGCAACCTCTGCTCTTGCTGCTCATCATGCTCACCAGCACCGCCGCACAGGCGCATACAGGCGCAGAGGCTGGCTGGCTGCACCCGTTATCCGGCGTTGATCACCTGCTGGCCATGATCGCCATTGGCGCCTGGAGCTGCCAGATGGGTGGCCGCGCCATCTGGATCGTCCCTAGCGCCTTTGTCTGCAGCATGTTGTTCGGCGGGATACTGGGCTTCGAGCAAGTCGACCTGCCCGGTGTTGAGATTGGTATTGTGCTGTCGGTAATTCTGCTAGGGCTTGCAATCGCCTTGGAGAAAACCTTTCCGGTGGTCATTGCCGCCTTTGGCGTGGGCATTTTCGGAATGTTCCATGGCTACGCCCACGGCTACGAAATGCCGGTGATGGACAACAAGCTGGCCTATTCAGCCGGCTTCCTCAGTACCACGGCCGCCCTTCATGTGGTCGGTGCTGTTGGCGCACTCTTGATACTCAAGCTGCCACGCGGCCGAGTCATACTCTGCACACTGGGTACCATTTGTGCCCTATGCGGCGTCTACTTGGCGACTCAGCTCTAAGCACAGCACTCCCCTTGGGCAATGCATCACGTGCATTGCCCAAGGTATTCAACCCATCGCAATCTCTACGGTTTCGCCATGCAAGCGCACAGGCCAGGTGCGCAGGCTCTGTTCCGGATACTCCAGGCAGGTGCCATCATCCAGGCGGAAGTGCTGCTTATAAAGCGGTGCGGCAATGACCAAGTTGCCGGATAAACTGCCGACAATGCCGCGGCCAATCACATTGGCACCAGACTTGGGGTCGCGATTATCAACTGCATACAGTTGTTTGTCTCCGGGCTCACCCGGCAGGTAGAACAAGGCCACTTGTATGCCATCGACCCAGGCCACTACCCCCGAGTTTGCGACCAGGTCCTGGCGACTGCACAAGGACTGCCAACCCTGGCCTTGCTGCACTTTTGCTTCTACGCGGCTCATCAGATCACCTCCTCGAATAGCGGAATCAGGGACAACTCGGTGTCACGGACAGGGCGACGTTGCTGGCGCTCCTTGACGAAATGAATATCCGGGTCGCTGCGTTTGTCGTTGACGAAGGTGCGAAAGCGTTTGAGCTTCTCCGGATCATTAAGTGCATTGGCCCACTCACATTCGTAGCGATCAACCACCAGTTGCATCTGCGCCTCCAACTCGCTGGCCAGGCCCAGGCTATCGTCGATGATGACCGCCTTGAGGTAATCCAGACCGCCCTCGAGGGACTCGCGCCATACCGAGGTGCGCTGCAAGCGGTCGGCGGTGCGGATGTAAAACATCAAGAAGCGGTCGATATAGCGGATTAGCGTGGCATCATCCAGGTCAGTCGCGAACAGTTCGGCATGACGGGGGCGCATGCCGCCGTTGCCGCTGACGTAGAGGTTCCAGCCGTTTTCAGTGGCGATGACACCCACATCCTTGCTTTGCGCCTCGGCGCACTCGCGGGTGCATCCGGAAACGGCAAACTTGATCTTGTGAGGTGAGCGCAAGCCTTTGTAACGATCCTCCAGAACCAGCGCCATGCCCACGCTATCCTGCACCCCATAACGGCACCAGTTGCTGCCCACGCAAGACTTCACGGTACGCAACGACTTGCCATAGGCGTGGCCTGTCTCGAACCCGGCGGCAATCAACTCGCTCCAGATATCCGGCAATTGGTGTAGTTGTGCGCCGAACAAATCGATGCGCTGGCCGCCGGTGATCTTGGTGTAGAGGTCGTACTTTTTCGCCACAGCGCCAATTGCGATCAGCCCATCCGGCGTCACCTCACCGCCGGGAATGCGCGGCACCACCGAGTAGGTTCCATTCTTTTGCATGTTGGCCATGAAGGTGTCATTGGTGTCTTGCAATGGCACCAACAAGGGGTCGGTGATAGAGCGATTCCAGCAGGATGCGAGTACCGACCCCACCGCTGGCTTACAGATGTCGCAACCAAGATGGCCCTTGCCGTACTTGCTCAACAGTTCGTCAAAACTCTCTATGCCCTCGACGCGCACAATCGAGTACAACTCCTGGCGGGTATAGGCGAAGTGCTCGCACAGGCTCTTGTCGACAACAACGCCACGGGCAGTCAACTCATGCTCGAAAACCTGCTTGAGCAAAGCTGCGCAGCCGCCACAGCCAGTCCCGGCCTTGGTACAGGTCTTGACCCCAGCAAGGTCGGCACAGCCATCATCAATCGCCGCGCACACTGCAGCCTTACTGACGTTATGACAGGAGCAAATAGTGGCCGTGTCCGGCAATGCATCGGCGCCCAATGCAGGTGCGCCCTCGCCTTGCGGCAAGATCAAGCAAGCGGGATCAGTTGGTAGCTTGATGCCGTTTTGCACATATTGCAGCAAGGCATCGTAATAACTGTTGTCCCCCACCAGCACGGCGCCAATGGCATGCTTGCCATCCGGCGAAACCACAAGGCGGCGATAGCTGGCCGTGGCCTCGTCGATAAAGCGATAGCTGCGCGAGCCGGCAGTAGCGCCATGCGCATCGCCAATCGAACCGACATCGACCCCAAGCAGCTTGAGCTTGGTCGACATGTCTGCCCCCATGAACGGCGTGCTGTCTTCACCGCATAGTTGCGCTGCAACCGCGCGAGCCATTTGATAACCGGGGGCGACCAAGCCAAAGACACTCCCGTTCCAGGCAGCGCATTCACCAATGGCGAATATTTGTGGGTCACTGCTACGGCACTGGCTGTCGATCGCCACGCCACCACGCGGCCCCAGCTCAAGACCACACTGCCTGGCAAGGGCGTCCTGCGGCCGGATACCGGCGGAAAACACGACCAGATCGGTCTCCAGAAACTCATCGCCAGTAAAGTTCATGCGGTAGCGATACTCATCACCAGCACTGATCGACTGCGTGGCGCAGGACAAATGCACACTCACTCCGAGCGCTTCAATTTGCGCCTTGAGCGCCAAGCCACCGTGATCATCCAGCTGCACGGGCATCAAGCGCGGCGCAAACTCAACCACATGCGCTTCCAGCCCCAGGGATTTCAGGGCATTGGCCGCCTCCAACCCCAACAGGCCGCCACCCACTACCACGCCGCGACGTGCATTCGTGGCCGCAACCTGGATAGTGTCCAGGTCGGCCAGGGTACGATAGACCAAGCGCGACTCGCCCTCGGCGCCTTCGATTGGCGGCACGAATGGATAAGAGCCCGTGGCCAGCACCAGCTTATCGAACGAGAAACAACCATCGGCGGTGATTACCTCTGCTCGCTGGCGATCGATCTCCAGCACCGGCACCCCCAAATGCAAAGTCAGCCCCGGCTGCTGATAGAGCTCAACCCCACTCAACGCCAGTGACTCGGCATCACGGCCGGTAAAGTATTCGGAAAGATGTACCCGGTCGTAGGCCCGCAACGGCTCTTCACTGAACACATGGATCTTGTACTGAGCCAGGGCGCCGCGCTCAACCAACTGCTCGACACAATGATGGCCGACCATGCCATTGCCAATAACGATCAGGGTTTGTGGATTTTTCAAGGTTGCGACACTGGAGTTCATAGAGCACCTATCCAAGCCAATCAGGTTTTCAAAGCAAAAAAAAGCGCCTGAAACCTTGCGGTTCCAGGCGCCTTTGCCTGTTCGTAAACGCTGGACTACAGGCTGCATGCCTGGCCTAGCGACTATTGCCCATGATCCTTGCAGATAGTTCGATCGCCTTTGATCGCCTGGGCCACCCACTTCTAGCGAGGGTATTGACTTAGTAAAAGCAAGGCTTATGCCACATTTTCAAAAGCGCTACAGTAGGCGTCTTGCACCGCTTTTGGCGGTGCTTATACAGCTCAAAGCAGGACTATCCGGAACTGCAATGGTGCAAATCCCGCTTGCGGCGCACCAGACTAATGCCAAGCAGCATTGCCAGATACGCTTGGGGGGCTCTGAAAAGCCAGTAAACCGAGGAAGTTACCGCTCTCCCTTTTCAGAGGCTCCTCAACCACCCCGGCTCAACAGCCAGATAACCAGCACCGCCAGGAACGCCGACAGCCCTTTCCAAAACAACAAGGGGTTACGCTCAAGTAATGGCGGCCGGTGCTTGCCGAGGATTTCCCGGCTGGGTTGGCGCAGTTCGAAGATAAATTCAGAAAGTGCGGCGTAGCGCTTGCGCGGGTCAGGTTGCAGCGCTTTGTGCAACACATCATCCAGCCAGGCAGGCAGTTCGAGGTCATGGTCTCGCAACGGTTGGTAGACCAGGCGGTTCTGCGCCGCGCGTTTTTTGCACTTGGCCACCTCGGCACCATAAGGCAACCGGCCGCTAAGCATTTGGTAGATGATGACCGCCAGGGAGTATTGATCGGAACCTGGTGAGCCGCGTTCACCGAGAAAATACTCAGGCGCGGTGTACTGCGCCGTGCCCAATAGCTGGTTGCGTTCAATGGGCGAGCTGATCTCCAGCAAACCGGCAACCTGTACCGAGCCAAAGTCTATCAGTTTCACGCCACCGCTGGGATCAATCATGATGTTGTCAGGACGTAGGTCCTGATGCAGCATTTCCAGGCGATGGAGGGCCTGCAAGCCTTTACCGATTTGCTCAGCCATGACCCGCACCAGCTCCAAGTCGGGCCGTGGGTGGTCAAGCAGCCACTGGCGCAGCGTCCGGCCCTCGACAAACTCGCTGACGCTATAGAGGTAGTTGCGCTTGCGTGTCTGGGCCGGTGCCTTGAGCACATGCGGGCTGTCGATACGCCGCGCAACCCACTCCTCGCCAAGCAAGCGCTCCAAGTGCGCCAGGTCATGTTGCATATCTACCGAGGGAGCCTTGAGTACCACCTGGGCCTGGCTCTCGATATCTTGTGCCAGGTAAATATGGCTGCGACTGCTGGCGTAGAGTTCACGGATTATCTGATAACCGTCAAACAGCTCGCGTGCCTCCAGTATTGGAGCAAATGGCAGCTCGGTCAGTCGCTGCTGTAACTCGCTGGCGTCCAGCTGTCCCAGACTGTCGAGCCGGACGAGTTGCAGCGTGAGATTGTCATCGCTGCCCTGTTCATAGGCATGTTCGACAATCGCCCGGGCAGCGCTATCCAAATCCCCGGCTTCGGCGATCAACTCAACCACACGCGCAGCGCTGGTGAACTCGTAGACGCCATCGGTTGCCAAGACAAAGTGATCGCCCGGCTCCAGCTGAAACCTGCGGTAATCCAGCTCAAGATACGCGTTGATGCCCATCGCCCGGCTCAGATAGCTCTTGTCCCGGGAGATCCAGAGTCGATGATCCTCTGTCAATTGCTCAAGCTGGCCATCGCGCAGACGGTAGATACGCGTATCACCCGCATGAAAGATATGCGCGGTAGTCGACTTGATGACCATTGCGCTCAGCGTGCACACATAACCCCGGTCGAGGTCATAGCGGTACTGGCTCTGCCGCGTCTGCGCATAGAGCCAGGAGTTCGTCGCCATCAGCACGCGTTGCGCCGATTTCTTCACCGACCATGCATCGGATGTACAGTAATAATCGCCCAGAAAGCTGCCCACCGCAGACTCGCTGGCAATGTGGCTGACAGCGCTGCTGCTGATGCCGTCCGCCAGGGCAATGGCAATGCCTTTGCTTGACAGCTGCGGCTCCTGCGGAATGCAGATACCGTGAAAATCCTGATTGGTCGGCTTGCGTCCCCTGGTCGAGTATTGCCCTACCGAAACCTTGAGCTGGCTTGTCATGCGACTCCCGACACACCCCGCCAGCACCTGGATCGGGGCGTTATGGCGCAATTAACTGAAAGAGCGCTTAGGAGCCGTCCGCACATGGGTGGTGTACAGGGTCAGGCCGGTAAAAGCCAGGCCGCCAACCAAGTTACCCAGTGCAGTCGGGATTTCATTCCAGAGCATGTAATCCATTACCGAGAAATTACCGCCCATGATCATCGCTGACGGGAACAGGAACATGTTCACCACCGAATGCTCAAAACCCATGTAGAAAAACAGCATGATCGGCATCCACATGGCGATGGTCTTGCCACTGACGGTGGTCGAGATCATCGCTCCCACAACCCCCATCGAAACCATCCAGTTGCACAGCATGCCGCGCAGGAAAATGGTCAGCCAGCCCGCGAGACCGTACTCGGCATAACCCAGGGTGCGCGCCTCGCCAATGTGCGAAATTTTTTCGCCGATGACACCGGGGCTGGTAGAAAAACCGTAGGTAAAGACAAATGCCATCATGACTGCCACAGTTAATGCACCGGCGAAGTTGCCGGTAAATACCAATCCCCAATTGCGCAGGACGCCACCCAGGGTCACACCAGGACGCCTGTCGAGCAGCGCCAATGGCGTGAGTACGAACACCCCGGTGAGCAAGTCGAACCCCATCAGGTAAAGCATTACGAAACCAACCGGGAACAACATGGCACCAATCAACGGCATGCCAGTTTGTACGGTTATGGTGATTGCAAACACAGCCGCCAAAGCCAGGATCGCACCCGCCATAAAAGCACGAATAAGGGTGTCACGGGTGGACATGAACACCTTGGACTCACCGGCATCCACCATTTTGCTGACAAACTCTGCAGGAGCTAGATAGGACATAGTATTTCTCTGGATATGAGTTTCGAAATGCAAAAAAAAGGCGCCTAGAGCCTTTCGACTCCAGGCGCCTTTGCCTGTTAATTCATGGGCTCATTGCCCTATGTGATACAACCGCCCGTGATACTTGATGCCGCCTGATCGCCGTTGATCATGAAGCCATCACTGGTACGCTCGTGAATTGGATTACCAACACCAGCCCCATCACAGCAAGTTGCGCGCCAAACTTCCTCAACCGGCGTTGCAGAGCCTCCGCCCAGGTTTATCGAACCAACAACAAGGCATCCTGGAACCAAAACAGAGCATTGCCCGGGGAAAACGCCCCATTGTGTGACCGGATATCCAAGCCATAAAAAACCCGCTACCAACAGACTTGATGGCAGCGGGTTGCTTGTCCTTCGAGCTTACATGCAGTGCAGTTAATGCTCGGCGGAAGGTGCTTGCGCCTGCAAAGCCTGGATATCGCTGACCGCCAGGTCACCGGGCTTGCCACCCCAGCTCTGGCGTAGGTAATTGAGCAGGTCGGTAAGCTGCTGATCACTCAACTTGTCGGCAAAACCCGGCATCGGTTGCATCCGCTCGAAACCAGTGAACTGCTGCTCAGCAATGCCATCCTCAATCACCCGTAGCAGGTTGCGCGGATCATCCAGGCGCAATGTGGTGTTGCCGCGCATGGCGACCGCGATATGTGGCTTGCCCTCGCCTTGTGCAGCGTGACAACCAGCACATACATTCAGGTATTGCTGGCGACCCTTTTGCGCACTTGGGCTGAGCTTGTCGAATGCCACTTCATCCAGCGCTTTAGCCTCTGGCGGTTGATCGCCGAGCAAGAATGTCGCCATGGCTGCCAGATCAGCATCAGTCAGGTGCTGGGTGCTGTTATGGAACACCGGGTACATCTCGTTGAACATGGTGCCCTGCGCACTCATGCCATGCTTGAGGAATGATGCAAGGTCCTGGTGATTCCAGCCGCGAGCGGCCAGGTCATCACTCAACAGCGATGGTGCCAGGTACCCATTGAGCACACCGCCAGCCATGCGTTTATCCAGTTCCATGGCACCGGTTTCACCCCGTGGCGTGTGGCATTCGCCGCAATGGCCAAGCACATCGACCATGTACTGGCCACGCTTCCATGGCGCGCTTTTGCCTTCAGCCGATTGCAGTTGCAAATCTTCGGCGTAAATCATGTTCCAGCCGATCAAGCCCAGCCGAATATTGAACGGAAAGCTCAGGCTGGTCTGCGGTGCGTCGCGCTCGACTGGCTCGATGGTCTTGAGGTAGGCGTGAATCGCATCCGAGTCCTGACGTGGCATCAGGTGGTACGAAGTGTAGGGCATTGCAGGATACAGGTTGGCACCATCGCGACGCTTGCCCTGGGTAAGCGCGGCGAAGAACTCCTCATCGCTATACAAGCCGATGCCGTGTTCTTTGCTTGGGGTGATATTGGTGCCATAGATGGTGCCGAAGGGCGAGACAATCGGCAGGCCACCGGCATAGGGCGCGCCACCGGGTTTGGTATGGCAGGCCATGCAGTCGGCGGCACGGGCGAGATAGGCGCCGCGCTCGACCTGGCCATCGGCATGCGCCGACAGCAACGGGGCGGCCAGGCCAAGTGCCAGGCTCAGGCGCAGAAATAAATGCTTCATGCTTAGCCCTCCCTGACCAGGCCGAGATCGGTCAGCACATTGCGCGTGGCGCTAAAGTAACGAACATAGCCAGTGCAACGGCAAATGTGATGACCAAGACTGTCTTCAATGACCTGCTCCAGCTGGCTGTTGACGACCGGCTTGCGCTGAAGTTTCTCGACCAACAAGGTCGCAGCATTGACGAAGCCTGGAGCGCAATAGCTGCACTGGAAGGCAAACTCATCGACAAAGCGCTGCTGGATCGGGTTCAGCTCGGTAACCTTGCCCTGCTCATCACGGCTGGCGTGGCCTTCGATTGTGCGAACCTTTTTCCCTGCAAAATAATGCGCACCGGTGATACAGGTGCGCACCTCTTCACTGGTGCCGTCGGGATTGTCGACTATCACCACGCAGGCATGGCAGATACCCTGGCCGCAGCCCAGGCGCGAGCCAGTAAGGTTTTCGTATTCGTGCAGGTAATCGATCATCGGCAGATCATCGGGGATGTCCGCCGAGTCCACGGCTTTACCGTTGAGGGTCAGTTGCAGCGGACGATTAGCCATTGAGGGCCTCCTTGATTCGCGCAGAAGTGATAGGCAAGTCGCGAATGCGTTTACCAATGGCGTGGGCAACGGCATTGCCGATGGCGCCGACAACCGGAATCATCACCACTTCGGCAATGCCCTTCGATGGATCGCTCGCCGACAGCGGCGGCAGGATTTCCGCGCTCTGCTTCCAGACCGCAACGTGGCGCGACATGGGTAAGCGGTAGCGGTTGAAGTTCCAGTCACCCTCTCCCGGCCCGCCTTCATAGAGCGGCATTTCTTCCATCAGCGCATGACCGATGCCCATGGCGATGCCGCCTTCGAGCTGGCCCTTGACCAGTTCTTCAACCAACACCCGGCCACATTCGACCCAGGAATGATGATTGAGTACCTGCACCTCATGGGTGCCCTTGTTCACCTTCAACTCCACCAGGGTTGCTACCGGGCTGTAGTAAGTCACCGCAGCGTTATTGAGCTGGGTGTCCGGGTAATGCACATTCTGGCGATCGAGCAAATGAAAGCCGGCGCTGCTCATTTGCGCCTTTTTAACCTGCGCAGCCCCGTCACCATACTTCACTGCAAGGCCGTCGAGGGGCAAACGCTCGCGAACGCCATCAATGCTGAATTCGGACTCGGCCCAGCTCCAGCGGTTAAAAGCGTGCACGGTCGCGCCTGTGACCAGGCCGCGCTCATGGGCGTGCTTGGCCAGCTCGGTAAAGCTCAGTGGTTGCATGCCGTTGGCGGTGAGCTTGCCATCGACCCAATGCGCATCCTCGCGGCGCACCACATAGGGGTTGGCCTGACCGCCATATGGGCCCTGGCGCCATATCTGCAAGGCCGCTGGCCACAGTCCATGATTGAACAGCACCCGCGCAGCCTCACGCGTGGCGTGGCTAAAGTAGTAGGCTGAATTGGTTGCCGAAGAGGCAGAGGCCAACTTGCCGACCCAACGCGGATTACGCAGGAAGCTGTCCTGCTCTGCCTGGCTCATGGTGTAGGGATTACCGCCACTGGTGAGCTGCAGCTCCTTCCACTCGGTCTCGCCGGTTTTTACTTCAGTGGCTGGCATGCCGAGGAAATCCGCAACGACCAGCGCCTGGGACGTCGACATGCCTGTGCCGATTTCGATGCCGATGTGACGCAGACTGATGTGCCCATCGGCCGTGAATTCGATACTGGCCATCGGCGCCTCGGAGCCAGTACCGAAGTCTTTCTGGCAAATAGCGAAGCCAACGCCATGCCAGTGATCCGGATCCTGCGCCTCGCGTTGCTGCTTGAGCGCATCGCGATTTTTCCAGACCTCATGCACAGCTGCCTTGTCGAGGATTTCATGCAGGCGCAACGCACCGCCCGGCACCGCGCCCTGGGTATTTTTCATACCCGAAACCATGGCGTTCTTCTTGCGCAGGTCGATAGCATCAATGCCCAGACGTCCGGCAATTTCGTCGACCATCATCTCGGTGGACGCCATGCTCTGCAGCGTCCCGTAACCGCGCATTGACCCAGCCTCGACCGCGCGCGAGTGATAGGCAGTCACCTGCAAGTCGTTCTGCGGCATGTAGTAGATCGACTGTGCAGCGGTGGCTCCGACTGCCGCCACCGAAGGGCTGTAGTTGGCCCGCCCACCGCCATCGACTGTCATTTCAGCGCGGAAAATCTTGAAACTATGGTCGTTCTTGTCGACCGCCAGTTGGTAACGGATATCGAATGGATGACGCTTGATTCCACTCTGGAACTGCTCATAGCGATCATTGGCCAGACGTACCGGCACACCTGCGCCATACAGGGCTGCAAGTGCCGCGTAGTAGACAAATATATTGTGATCCTTGGAGCCGTAGCCAACTGTGTAGCCAGGATGCATGTTCAGCTTGGCCAGGCCGAAACGCGAAGGTGCGATCATCTTCGCCGTTTCCGTTGCGGCCTCATGCGGGCACTGGGTTGCCACCACGAAATGCAGGGTTTTGCTTACAGGATCGAACCAGCCATTGCCGTTGTCGGGCTCCATTGCGGCAGGCTCGATCGAAGGGGTCTTGTAGCGCTCGTCGAACACCAGCCAATCATCTGATGGATTGTCGATCTGTTGCTTCATGCGCTCGGCATAGAAAAGCCCGCGCTCGGTCAGGTTGCCGTGCAGGTCCGGCTGCGAATTCCATACCGGACGGCGGTTGCGCAGCATCGGGAACAGGATCGAATCCTTGAGGCTGGCGAACTCGTCTTCATCTGCGGATGTGGCACCACCGACCCGCACATAGCGGAAGCTGCCGTAAGGGTCTGCCTGGTACAGCGGCGCCTTGTCACCGTAGCGAATCGCCTTGTCATTGAACTTGAGCTTGAGCTTGGCCTGACGAAAACGCTCGAAATCATTCCAGATCAGAATCGCCACCGGATGACCAATAAACATTGGCACCTTGCCAACAGGCAACAGTGGATCGGGCGCATGCTCCTCGGGGAAAACAATGCCATCGTTGAGCAAATCTTCGGCGGTAACGATTCGGTCTGGCTGCAACTCGGCGCCGAGCCACGACAGATCCATGCCTGCGTATATGCGATCGGCCTTGATGGTTTTCAGCAGCATGGCATGCCCCTGCTGCGCGGGCCAACCCGGCATGTCCTTGGCCCGAATATCACGGGCAAAGACCTTGCTGCCGCACACCTTGGACAATGCATCATTACGCGAGCGCGCCTTGCCGTTGTTGCCGAGCCACTGCTCGGACGGCACGGTCACGCTGTCTTCCATCAAGGCCGCCATGGCCTTGCTGCCGAGTGGCATAAGCGTCACGCTCACGCCTGCCACCAGCCCGCCCTGAAGAAAGGAACGCCTGGATATATCACGGTTGGACATAAATCATCCTCTGGGCAGTTATCGACCTGCCCTTTTGCTTATGTATTGCACTTCAGCAATGCGCTTGCTGAAAAAGAGAGCCTTTGCATGCCAGTCAAATCCTGACTTACTGGTTAGGTTATTGGGTTTCAGCATCTGCCGCAAACAATCCGTTACAAAAACCTAAAAAAATCCGAGGACACCGCTTTGCTGACAACCAGTCGAAACCGCGTCGCCGACCGCAACGGGGGTTTGCTGATTGGGCAAGGTGTATGCTCTATGCCTTGGAAGTCAGTCGCTGGCAGCCCCAGCTCAACAAAGGGGCGCTAGCTGAGTAAGGAAATCCCCGCACCATGCTCGACATCATTGCGCTATTTCTCTGCATCACGGCGGCGCTCGCCTACCTTAATCGTCGTTATATAGGCTTGCCGCCTGCGATCGGCGTAATGGGGATTGCCCTGGCGCTGTCGTTGCTCAACATGTCACTCGATGCACTGGGCTTTCACACCCTGCACAGCCTTGAGCAATCGCTGGTCAAGTCCATCGACTTCTCCGAGTTGCTGATGCAGGGCATTTTGTCGTTGCTCCTGTTCGCCGGCGCACTCCATGTTGACTTGTCGCACCTGCGCGCTTACAGGTGGCAAGTTGCCTCGCTGGCCGTCGTGGGCACAACCCTTTCAACGCTCCTCATCGGCTTTGTTCTCTGGCAGTTGCTGACCTTGACTGACTTGCAACTGCCACTCTCCTATTGCCTGGTTTTCGGTGCCCTGATCTCACCGACCGACCCTATCGCGGTAATGGGCATCCTCAAGTCAGCGGGTGCGCCCAAGAGCGTTGAACTGGTGATCTCGGGAGAGTCGTTGTTTAACGACGGGGTCAGCGTCGTCTTGTTTTCACTCATTGTGGCGATGATTGCCAGCGGTGAAGCGCCCTCGGTATCAGGAGCCTCGCAACTGCTGCTCAAGGAAACCGGCGGCGGCATACTGTTGGGCGCAGTAGTCGGCTATGTCACTTACCGAATGCTCAAGAGCATAGACAGCTACCAGGAAGAAGTACTTATCACCCTGGCAGCGGTGCTGGGCGCCTATGCCATCGCAGCACACCTGCATATTTCCGGCCCGTTGGCGATGGTGGTCATGGGCCTGATAGTCGGCAATCAGGGACGCTCCTATGCAATGTCTGAACAGACCGAGAAGAACGTCGACATGTTTTGGGAGCTGATCGATGAAATCCTCAATGCCGTGCTCTTCGTACTGATCGGCCTGGAAGTGATTCTGATCCAGTTCTCCAATTCGCTTGTGGTCACCGGCCTGATGATTATCGTGCTGACGCTGCTCGCACGACTGTTGACTGCCGGGGTGCCGATTGCCCTGCTCGGCCAACGCTTCCGGCTGCCCAAAGGTGCCTGGAGTGTTGTCACCTGGGGCGGCTTGCGCGGCGGTATCTCGGTAGCACTGGCATTGTCGCTGCCGCCAGGCGAGGCGCGTGACCTGGTGGTGTCCCTCACCTACCTGGTGGTGGTTTTTTCCATCCTGGTTCAGGGCATGACCATCGGCAAGCTGGTCAAGCGAGTGATTCCCTGCAACCACGAGGCAAAGCCAAATGAGTGAGGCCTGAGCCGGCTCTGCTCAGAGCGTGCTGATCCGACTGACGCTGATGATGTGCCCATTCCAGACCATCTCATAATGGGCCGCCTGGATGATTGAGGCTACAGGTCGTGGCGTCAGCAGCGCCCAACAGATACCGCCAGGCGAACGCACCGAGTTGTAGCGCAAGCCCGGGCAATTGTTCTGTTTGGCTTGCTGACCAAGCTGACGAGCCTGGGTGTAATCATCAGGGTCATATATGGGGTCCGACAGCGGCACCTTGGTTGCATCAAGCATGCCCGCATCGGAGATAGTGCAGGTCAGCCCCCGGAAGACAAAACGCTCGTAGTTCAACCCTTCGACGTTCGCCCAATACACCCCCTGGTGATGACGCACCTCGGCAATGGCTACATCCATCTTATCCGCCATGTACAGGACCCCAAAACTGCCGTCGCTAAAGCGTGAGCCAGCCGGATTAACATGGGTAAACGGCGCCGTTGCGTAGGAACAGCCGGTGATCCCAAATGGAATCTCACTGCGCGCGATCAACTCCAGCCGACCGACCTGGTTGAGCAATCTTGGATTGGTCAGGGCCTGTAGCTGATAAATGGTTTCGAAATCAGCCACATCGGCAACGTCATCGAACAAGTCGATAGGCGGAAACTTGGAATTGACCAAGCGATGCAGCTGTAAATCCTCGCCGCCCAAGACCTCAAGGCTGTCCAGCCTTACCACTGGGCACCGCGCAACGCATCAATGCGCCGGAACGTCTCGTACAGCGAAATCATGTCGCCCTGGGCGATGATCTCCAGTGGCGTACGGCCATTGAAGAACTCGTTGCGGTTGGCCATCGAGACAAAGCCATAGACGTTTTCAGGGTTGTCGAACACCAGGCGCAGCGCGGCATGGATATTCAGCACAAAGCTAATGCGTTGCATCTGGTCAGCGTCGAGGCCGACTGTCCACTCGGCGTCGTTTTGCCTTGCCCTGGTGTAGGTGCTGCGTGAAATACGCAGCACCCGGCAGGCTTGTTCGGCCGATGCCTGCCACTTGTCGAGTATATTCAGCGCCGCCCGCAGCCCTGCCACGCACTGGCTCTTGGAAAAATCCTGAGTCTGTATAACTGCGGTCATATATACCACCCCGCCAATAATCTACAGAATCAAAACTAGCAGAAATGGATCTACAGAACAACAAGCAGATCAATTCACGGAGTCAATGCAAGCAACCGGATTACAGTCGGCAGAGCCAAAAGGCTAACGCTGGGCGACAACAAAAAGCCGTGGAAACGGCAGCAGCACGGTGCCATTAGCCAGTGCCGGGTATGCCTGGCTGATTCGAGCCAGATAATCATCGAGAAATACGCCCTGCTCTGCCGCCGTCAACTTGGCTAAAAACGGACGCAGAGCCGTACCCTTGAACCATTCCACTACAGCCTGATGCCCCTGCGCCAATGGGTGGTAATAGGTCGTATGCCAGACATCGACCACACTGCAATGCGGGCTGAGCAACTCATAATAGAAGTCCGCCGAGTGACGCGGGTTATGCTTGACGTCACCGATCTTGTCGGCCCACGGCCCCTGTACTGCAATCTCACGAGCGAGCACATGTGCAGGCTCAGCGAGGTTGTCTGGCATCTGCACCGCCAAGCTTCCACCCGGCGCCAACTGGGCGACCAGATGCGGGTACAGATCAGCATGATCCGGCACCCATTGCAGCGATGCATTGGCCAGGATCAGGTCGAAGCGTCGAGTGGGCTGCCATGCGGCAATGTCCGCCAGTTCGAAATCAAGCTGCGGCAAACGCTGGCGAGCGCTCTGCAGCATATCCTCGGAACTGTCGATGCCCATCACAACGGCATTTGGATAGCGCTGCGTCAACACCTCGGTCGAGTTGCCTGGCCCGCACCCCAAATCGACAGCAAGCCGCACATCGCTCGCAACTGCGGCGACAAGGTCGCGAACAGGCCGAGTTCGTTGTTGCTCAAACTTCGAATACTGCTGTGCAGACCAACTCATCACTCTTTCCTCATCCAACAATACGAGGCACACAGAGTAGTTGCTCATCACCCGGCAAACAATTATCTCACCTGGCGTCAACACCCCGAGCACAGTCCTCCCGACACTGAGCCTTACCCACAGTCTGACCTGCTCCGGTTTTATGTCTTGCATCTCATATATGAAAATACGTATATTCGAATATCCACATACCAAGAGCGCTTCACATGATCCAGCCTCCCGAGGTGTTCAAGAGTTTGGCCGACGAAACCCGCACCCGAGCCATGCTGCTTATATCTGAACAAGGCGAGCTTTGCGTTTGTGAGTTGATGTGCGCGCTCAACGAGAGCCAACCGAAAATCAGTCGCCACCTTGCACTATTGCGCAGTAATGGCCTGTTGCTTGATCGACGCCAGGGCCAGTGGGTCTATTACCGCCTCAACCCCGACCTGCCGGATTGGGTTCTACAGGTGCTGCAACTGACCTCCAGCGCCAACGCCCATTGGCTCCAGGACAACGCCACACGCCTGCAAAGCATGGATGGTCGCCCCGTCCGCGAAACGGCCTGTTGCTGACCCCGAGCCGAGTCAAACGCCTGAACCTCTGACATCTGGAGTAACCCATGCAAATCCTGTTCATGTGCACAGCCAACAGCTGTCGCAGTAGCCTCTCGGAAGCCATGTTCAATCACCTGGCACCGCAGGGATTCGAGGCTGTGAGTTCCGGCAGCTTCCCCAAGGGCCAAGTGCTGCCCCGCAGCCTGTCCACTTTGCAGCAGGCCGGGATCTCGATTGAAAACTTATACAGCAAAGGCAACGACGCCTTTGAAGATAACCCGCCAGATATCGTGATCACCGTCTGTGACAAAGCAGCTGGCGAAAGCTGCCCGGTGTATTTTGGCCTGGCACTCAAGGCCCATTGGGGGCTTGCCGACCCATCAGAGGTGACTGGTGACGAAACCGCGATTGACACCGCCTTCCGCTCCACCCTCGCCCACATAGAGCGACGTTGCAAAGCCTTTCTCGCACTGCCCTTCAACCGCTTAAGCCGTGATGAGCTCAAAACCGAGCTTGATCGAATCGGCAGGCTCTAAGGAGAATTTATGTCTGAACACCTGCCCAACCTGGATCAAACCCTGTTAGAGGGCGTGCAAAATCCGACACAGGCTTCGCACAAACCACGCATCTTGTTGCTTTACGGATCAACCCGCGAGCGTTCATTCAGCCGTTTGCTGGTGGAGGAAGCCGCGCGCCTGCTTGAGCACCTGGGCGCTGAACCACGCATCTTCAACCCCTCCGGTTTGCCATTGCCTGACGACGCGCCGGTCGAACATCCCAAGGTTCGTGAGTTACGTGAACTGGTGCTGTGGTCCGAAGGCCAGGTCTGGTGTTCACCTGAGCGCCACGGCGCAATGTCAGCGGTATTCAAGGCACAGATCGACTGGATACCTTTGGAACTCGGCGCGGTTCGCCCCACCCAGGGCAAAACCCTGGCGGTGATGCAGGTCTGTGGCGGCTCGCAATCATTTAACGCAGTCAATCAACTGCGCGTGCTGGGTCGCTGGATGCGCATGTTCACCATCCCCAACCAATCCTCGGTGCCCAAGGCCTACATGGAGTTTGACGAGGCCGGGCGAATGAAACCCTCCCCCTTCTACGACCGGGTTGTAGACGTAATGGAAGAACTGATGAAATTCACGGTGCTGCTGCGCGACCAGCAGGAATTTCTGGTGGATCGCTACTCGGAACGCAAGGAGTCGGCAGAACAACTGATGGCACGCGTAAACCAGCGGGCAATCTGAGAGGCGTGTTATAGATGGCATGTGTGGAAGATGCTGCGGGTATCCCGGCAAAACACTGGAGCGCAGGCCACGGCTATTTTGTTTCGGCTCGAACACTCAAACCAATAGCATGCTGCACCCCTATTATTTTTAATAAGTAATATCTGCGCAGAACCAATTTGTACCTACCGCTTCTATCTACAAAAGCAATTATCTACATGGATGTTATAAATCAGATGCCTCCCGCCGAGTGCGCAGGCATGGAAGATATCCGGCGCGACATCGACACCCTGGATCAAGCGATTGTCCAGTTACTAGGAAGGCGTTTTCAATACGTAGTTGCTGCCTCTAAATTCAAGACCTCTGCGGCCTCGGTACGGGCTTCGGATCGATTCGATGCCATGCTGATGACACGGCGCAATTGGGCAATGGAAGCAGGCCTAAGCCCAGACGCAATCGAAAAAATGTTTCGGGACCTGGTGAACCACTTTATTGCCGAAGAAATGAAGCACTGGGCAAGTCATCAAACTGAATAATCATTTCTGACTCCATCGCAGTTGCGTCAGGCTGCTTTTGGCTGAAACCTGCAGCTCGCGACGGGCAAGCGTCGGCCAGAAGTTGACGCTGATGACGGACAGAAATGCGCCATAAGCTTCAAATTATTCCATAAACAGAATCAGGGCAATCTAGATCCAGAAGCATACACACTTCACCCGAAACAGTTCATGAGACGAACTAACGTTTCAGTGAAATCAATTCATTTTCACTCAATCAAAGACCCACCCTAGAATGCGTATTAATTAAAGATCATATGAACTCATATGCATCCCGACATCAGGGCGTCCGTTTCCAATGAGCAACGCATTCACTTTCAAGATCAAGAATATTCGCTTCGACGAGCATTATCAGCCGTCCGAAAATACGCGAATCACCACTAACTTCGCCAACTTGGCCCGGGGTGAAAGCCGTCAGGCAAACCTGCGCAATACCCTAACGATGATAGACAATCGTTTTAATACCCTGGCGCACTGGGACAATCCCAAAGGGGATCGTTACAGGATCGAACTTGAAATCATTTCCGCCGAAATGAATCTGGATGCCGAAAATACCAGTCATGCCATTCCATTGATTGAGATATTGAAAACCACCGTGGTGGACCTGCATACCCACGAACGTATCGACGGTATTGTCGGCAATAATTTCTCCTCTTATGTACGTGACTATGACTTCAGCGTGCTGTTACTGGGGTACAACAAGGGGCAGGCCGAGTTCAGCACGCCCAGCGATTTTGGCGACTTGCACGCCAAGCTGTTCAAGTGCTTTGTGAACTCGGACACCTACAAAGAGAACTTCAAAAAACCGCCGGTCATCTGCCTGAGTGTGTCGAGCAGCAAAACCTATGAACGTACTGAAAACCAGCACCCTGTCCTGGGAACCGAGTACCTGCAGGATGAATACTCGCTGACCGATGAGTACTTCAGGAAAATGGGGTTGAAAGTTCGCTACTTCATGCCTCCCAACAGTGTTGCGCCGCTGGCTTTTTACTTCTGCGGCGACTTGCTCGGCGACTACACCAATCTGGAACTGATCAGCACCATCAGCACCATGGATACTTTCCAGAAAATCTACAGGCCAGAGATTTACAACGCGAACTCGGCCGCCGGAAAGTCCTACCGGCCCAGCCTCAAGAACCAGGACTATTCGCTGACCCGCATTGTGTACGACCGGGAAGAGCGCAGCCGCCTGGCAATCGAACAGGGCAAGTTTGTTGAAGAGCACTTTATCAAACCTTACCAAGCTGTTCTTGAGCAGTGGTCTGCTCACTACGCTCTTTGACTTACTCCACCTACAAGGTCATCCCTCATGAAAAAACTGCTACCTACTTCAACGGCTGGCAGCCTGCCCAAACCTGCCTGGCTGGCCCAACCTGAAACCCTGTGGTCACCCTGGAAGCTGCAAGACGCGGAGCTCGTCGAAGGCAAGCAGGACGCCTTGCGCCTGTCACTGCAAGAACAACAACAGGCCGGTATCGATATCGTCAGTGACGGTGAGCAAACTCGCCAACACTTCGTCACCACCTTTATCGAACACCTCAGCGGTGTTGACTTTGAAAAACGTGAAACCGTGCGTATTCGTGACCGCTATGACGCCAGCGTCCCCACGGTAGTTGGCGAGGTAACCCGTCAAAGACCGGTGTTCATTGAGGATGCCAAGTTCTTGCGCCAGCAAACCGATCAACCCATCAAATGGGCGCTGCCTGGCCCAATGACGATGATCGATACGCTCTACGACAACCACTATAAAAGCCGCGAAAAACTCGCTTGGGAATTTGCCAAGATCCTCAACGAGGAGGCCCGCGAGCTGGAAGCGGCGGGCGTGGATATCATCCAGTTTGATGAGCCGGCTTTTAACGTCTTCTTTGATGAAGTCAACGAGTGGGGCGTTGCCACCCTGGAAAGAGCAATCGAAGGCCTTAAGTGCGAAACGGCTGTGCACATTTGCTACGGCTACGGGATCAAGGCCAATACCGATTGGAAAAAAACCCTGGGATCGGAATGGCGGCAATATGAAGAGGCCTTCCCCAAACTGCAAAAATCCAGCATCGATATCGTCTCGCTGGAATGCCACAACTCCCATGTCCCCATGGACCTGATTGAGCTGATTCGTGGCAAAAAAGTGATGGTCGGGGCCATTGATGTGGCCAACCATGCCATTGAAACACCCGATGAAGTGGCCAACACCCTGCGCAAGGCCCTCCAGTTTGTGGACGCCGACAAGCTCTTGCCGTGCACCAACTGCGGCATGGCTCCCCTGCCCCGTCAGGTGGCCAGGGGCAAGTTGAATGCATTGAGCGCCGGTGCAGACATCGTTCGACGCGAACTCTCACTATCACGCTGATGATGCAGCGGTACGCGGGCTTTGCGGCCCGCTCCCGTTTTCAGGAATTGCCATGCCACCGTCTACAACAACCATCGAGCCCTTGATCTTTCGTGAAGCACTCGGGCACTACGCCTCCGGCATCACGGTGATCACTTCACACTTCGAAAACGAGCCGGTCGGCTTCACTTGCCAGTCGTTCTACAGTGTGTCGATGAACCCGCCGCTGGTGTCATTCAGCGTCATGTGCAGCTCGGCCAGCTATCCCCGGATTCGCCAGGCCGGAAGATTCGCCGTGAACATCTTGTCGGATGAACAGGCTGGCATTTCCAACCAGTTCGCCCGCAAAGGCACTCAAAAATGGCAGGGCATTGACTGGCAGACCTCCCCTCTCGGTAATCCGGTCATTTCTGGCTGCCTTCACTGGCTGGACTGCGAAATACACGCAGAATACGCCGCCGGCGATCACATGATCGTGATTGGTGAAGTCAAAGCCCTGAACCTGCAGGAAGCTGTAGCGACGCAGCCCTTGCTGTATTTCAAAGGCCAGTATTGCAACCTTGAGGTACATGAGGGTGCTTGAGTATCTACTCCTTTCGTGAATACCTCGGGCACTGATCCGACCTTCAAAACCTCACGGCCACCTCTGCCAACGGGTCATCGGAGCCCTTCACGCCTGCCGGTGCTCATATGAACCGATAGACCCAGGACACACCGCCATGACAGACCTCAAAAGGCCCCAACTCAGCCTTCCCGAAGGTGCGGACAAGCTGTTGCTTCACTCGTGTTGCGCGCCGTGCTCGGGCGAAGTGATGGAAGCAATCACGGCGTCAGGCATCGACTACATCATCTTTTTCTACAACCCGAACATTCACCCCGAACGTGAATACCTGTTGCGCAAGGACGAGAACATCCGCTTTGCGGAAGATAACAACGTGCCGTTTATCGATGCCGACTACGACACAGACAACTGGTTCGAGCGCGCCAAAGGCATGGAGCACGAACCTGAACGCGGCGTGCGCTGCACCATGTGTTTCGATATGCGCTTCGAGCGTACCGCCCTTTACGCTTATGAAAACGGCTTCCGTGTGATTTCCAGCTCCCTCGGCATCTCGCGCTGGAAAGACATGCAGCAAATCACCGACAGCGGTATCCGCAGTGCACAAAAATACCCGGGCGTGACCTATTGGGACTACAACTGGCGCAAGGGTGGCGGTTCGGCGCGGATGATCGAAATCAGTAAACGCGAACGTTTTTATCAGCAGGAATACTGCGGTTGCATCTACTCGCTGCGCGACACCAACCATCACCGTAAAGACCAGAGTCGGGACATCATCCGCATTGGAGTCAAATATTACGGAAACGACAAGTGATCGTTTTACATCCTAGCCTGGGCATGGCTCATACGCTGCGTTGTACTGCAAGATCACCAAGCACTCTTGCCCCATGAGTACTATGAAGAAGGCGCTGAACGATCGCCTCTTCACTTGTGTCATGGAGCGAGTACCCACGCGCTCCACGAAACGTTTGGCTTCATCTGAAAAACTCATGCAGCAAATGCAGTTGGCTGCGATGGCTGACCGGGCCTCTGGGGATTTTGACATTGCACCGCTGAAAGAGGAGCGCTTACAAGTGATCAATAACTGTTTTTGGCCAAAAGCTGACACTAGTGACGGGCTGCTTTCGGCCAAGAGCGGTCATCGAGTGTCTACAAGAATATTTGCGATTCACTGATCCAGGGAAATCGAGCCGTTATTTTCTGCCCGCGCTCTTCCGTTAAGCCTTGCGATTACTGGGTTATAGCTAACTCACATCTGCTTTTCTTCGCTGTAGTTTCGACACTTTTTGACACGTCAGCTAGACAGCCTTGATGCCGATCAGTAGCGTCTAGCCATTACGTTGCTTTGGCTGGCTTGGTACGTGTTGGCTTTACATACCGTTTTTTCACCTGGCTTAGTCGCGATTGCCATTTTCGCATCTATGCAAATCAGGAGATTACTGAATGACAACGGATGTTATCAGACAGCTCAAGGTGTGTTATGCGACAGCAATGTCGCCTAATTAATAGTTAGGTGCCTTTGGAGGCTTTGTGGAATATCTAAACCGCATTAACGAAGCAGAAGTTACATTTCAAGATCTATGGCACATTGCAGGCGAAGCTGAAGAAGCTAGGGATTTAGGAAACATAATGCTTTTGATTGCCAAGCGCTTTCATGGCCAGCCAAGCAAAGGCAGTGCAGTGCTTTTCCGACTACAAGCTTTGGCCAGACTACTTGAAGAACATGGCGCTCCCGGCTGGGCGTTACCACCTCAAGCTGACGGTGCAATACCAACCCAAGAATGGGTGTTTGCTGCTGCCGCAGTTCAACCGTTGGTATTAATAAACGAGGAACTATGTTTTGAGCACGAATCATTTCTTTATAAAGTACTTGAGCTCGCCGAAGTTGAGGGTCGTGGCTAAGGCATCTAACAATGCGCTCAAAGCGCTCACTTCGTTCGCTGGGACCGGCGAAGCCTGCCCCTTAGCTTAATCGTTAGGGACTCTCTCAAAATCATGTGGCACAGAACAGTAGACCCAGAGGAATTAAAAGGGCTTCCGCCGAGGGCTAAACAACTATTTGTTCAGTTCTACAACATATCTGGCGGCAGCATTACCCACCCTAACGACCATCGCCGATTCAATGAATTTGTACGACATTGCCATGCTAAGAGAGTCAAGCTTTCAGAAAATTCCTTCAAGGCACTATTAAAGCGGATTGGCTGCACCGAAGTACACATTCAGGAATTGAGCACTATTTACTATTATGGTCGGGAGCTACTCAAATGCAGTTGTCCGTAGTCGCCCTTAATAATGTGCTCAAATCGCTCACTCCGCTCGCTGGGACCGGCAGAGCCGGCTCCTTAGCTTAATCGTTAGAAGCCAATATGAACTACCTAATAACTCCGCCGAATACACACTATGATGGTGGTTTAGGAATTACAGCATGCAATTTCTCGCAAGCTGCCGACTCCCTACGGGAGGTAAAAAATCTAATGATTGGCATACTCCCGACTTGTTACCTACAGAGGCATGCAATCGAGCTGTTTCTAAAGTCACTTATCGTAATACTTCACAAAAAATATGGCCTAACGTATGGTCAGGGTTTTTCACAAGAGAAGCCAGCTATAAAAGTCAACACAAAATGGGTTCCCCTATCAAACACCCACAACCTTCTAGATCTATTCAATTATTTCCAAGAAATATTCATACCCCTAATTCCTGAGCTACCTTCACGAACCGACTGGAGCCTGGAACCGGGCATAGAAAGTAAAATAAAATTAATTAGTGGCTCCGACCCAAAAAGCACGTATTTTCGCTATCCAGAATCAACAAACAGTGTTCAGGACTCCAAGAAATCCTCTATACAACCTGAAACCATGGAATCAATACTTGGAAAATTCAAAGCGAAAAAAGAATTCGTAAAGTGCACGCTATTGCTCGACGAAAATGACAATTTAGTCCAAGCATACAGCTTAGATCACCCGCCAATACCAAACACTCTTGCAGCGCTTAAGTATTTGAGTGAATACTTTTATAACATGCATGCGGCATTTAGGTCCGAAATCACCAAAGGCTTCTAATAATTGGTTAAAATCGTTCGCTTCGCTCACTGGGACGGGCTAAACCCCGCCCCTTAACCAAGCGTTACACATATGACCAAGACCGATATTTCCATACGGCCAGCCAAATTTAGTGACCTTTCGACCATTCAAAAGCTTGGTTGCGAGACATATGGCGAACCATCCATGTGACTCGATGTACTAAAAACACTAAGGCTCAGAAGTTTTATTCACGCTCCGGCTTTAATCAGGTTGAAGCGCCCTGGTCTTGTAGACAGTCGATGACCGCTTTTGGCCGATTGCAGCCGACTTCGCAGAGTTCGGCAACAAGCAGCCAGCCAAAGAATTTAGGAAACCAAGTGCAATTCAGCACGTCTTTAATTCACTTTTAAAAAGGCCCTGGTGTTATAAAAAATTTCTAGATGAGCAATTACTGAGTCTATTAGGTTTGTAACAATTGAGAATTTATCCCGCAAAATTCTTGATCGATGCCTTTCCCCTACCGTTAATGCACTTTCGCGCCCGTGAGCTACTTTATTTCGGTTTTCTACGAGTTCATCTATTGTAGTGCGCACTCGCGGTTCCACTACGAAGCTTGCGATTCCAAAGGAGTTAAAAACTTCCAATATGGAGTTTGTCCATACGTTCATTAATACGTCTGAAAACTGAAACTCATCGATATTTGTTATCTCATTCGATTCCAAGCTAGAAAATATCGAGGATGCATTATCGTTATATACTTTATAGCTACAGCCCTTAAACGCCTGAAGCCGTCCGCGAGCGACCACGCTTCCAAAGCTAAGTTTATAGTCTTTGGCAGGAGTATTCTGAGATGCGATCAGTCGTAAAGTCAACTGCACTGCTTCATTGATGCTTTTTTCGAGGGCAGCGTATAGGTGTACGTAGAAAAAACCTCGCAGTATTTTTACTTCTGGCGGGTGAGGGGTAGTTACATCCTCTGGCTCTAAAGAGACAATATGATTTAAGAGCTGCTGAACTTCTGCGAGTCGCTCTCTAGATAAAGCTCTTACACCCTCGAAAAGCATATTATACGTTATCCTTTACATACATTATTCTTTCAAGTAATTTTTTTCTGCTGTTAGTTGCCCCCGTTGTTAGCACGGTTAGAGTTTTATTGTCTAGCAGATCTTTAAGCTTTTGGGGGTCAACCACCTTGCCACCTTTCAATGCATCAGCGACTCCTATGGCTATGGCTTCAAATAGAATCAATGGGGTAGTGTTTTTCCTGTTCGATCGAACAACCCCATCGGGCAGCATTTCTTCTAGCAGAGTAAATGTTGATTCGAATAAAAATTTCAGCTCTTTTTTGTTTTTAAAAGCTTGAGTTTTTTGTGCCATGTAATCATTAAGAAATCCTTTTACGCTATGAACAAACTGGTCGCGACTTTCGTAATAAGCGAAGAATTTTAAAACCAGCTCTTCAAGGTTTCCGTTTTTTTCAGCGTTAGCGCCAACTTTTACCGAATTTTTGAATGATGAAAACTTTGAGCATTCCCTTATGAATTGATTAAATGGACCTAAGTACACGCAGTTTCTAATTTCTTGGGGGTGAAGAATAACCCCGCCGGTATTCAGTCGCTCAAAAAGATCAAAACGTAGATCGAAATCACTTCTGTCGTTCAGAACGGTGATTCTTATCGGGCGCGTCATAAACATAAGCTGAATAGATTTTGGAATTTGGTCAAATTCAAATCCATTTAATGTATCGAGCTTATCGAGACCTTTTAGTTTTAATGGCTTACAGTCTTCGCTGATTTTATCAATTGCGGCTTTGTTGCCGATAAAATTTACAATTGTTGTCAGCCTCTGAAGACCATCAATTACCTCCCAGGTAGAATCTTTATTTGTGGCCATAAACAAGCTTGGAACCGGAATTCCTAGCAAAATCGACTCAATCAACTGAGATTGTCTCTCCTGATTCCAGACGAAGTGTCTTTGATATTCGGGTGTAACATCAATAATGTCTTCCGAGATCATGTCGTAAAGTTGTCTGACAGTGACATCGTAGCTATCAAAAGATACAGATCGTCGATTTGCATCTAGCTGTGATTGAATTGCTGTGCTGTCCATAAAGTCCTTTATAGCTGAGTATTCTCTCAGGGCACCAAAACTCCCTAAGTTAAGAGGTGAGTTTTTGGTAGGTGAGTAACATTACCGGGGCCTGCACCTCCTGTCGACAGTACGACTGGAGTCGCCCGATGGTTATTATTGGTGTAGGCGCCATGCTGGTGTGTCCTGCCAGATGATTTGCCATAAGCGTTACGAATAACCTCTCACCTGAGCCTGAGGGGAATGTTCGCTTCTGATCGATCGCGGATCTAGCCGAGCGTATGCTTTTTGGCCGGTATCGGTCGCTTGTGAGGGGCCGTTAATGGCCGACTCCTACCGGTCGCAACCTGCAAAATTGCGGGCTTATGGCTTGAGCCAGAGGTGGCCGCCAAGACTGCAGAAGCTCCGCGAGAGGCGTGAGTACACCAATATCGAGGGATAGGGCAAGATTAAACCTTAGTTGCCTAAACCGGGGTCTGCTCCTGGCTGTCATTACGTGTTAAACATAGGTCAACGGTCTTCACCAGCGAGCAAGAGACTTTCAGATGAAAGCAATGAACCGAATACTTCCTCCCACTACAGCCCTGGCGCTCGTGGCGATTTTCAGCTTCACGAGTGGACCGGCGCAAGCCGGCTTGGAGGAAGGTGTTGCGGCCTATCAAGCCGGTGACCTGCCGCAGGCATTCAAGGAGTTCAGCACCTCCGCGGAAGCAGGCAACCCCTATGGCCAGTTCAATTTGGCTCTGATGTACGAACAAGGCATCGGGGTCACCAAGGACGAAACACAGGCAGTTAGCTGGTACGAGAAATCCGCGCAGCAAGGCAACTCCAACGCGCAATACAATCTCGGCGTGCTCTATGAAAACGGCCGTGGCACTCCCGTGGACTTTGCGCAGGCCAATCAGTGGTATCGCAAGGCAGCAGCGCAAGGCGATGCCCTTGCCGTCGGCAATCTGGGCATGCTCTATATGCGTGGTGATGGCGTGAAGGTGGACAAAAATCTCGGCCTGGCCCTGCTTATACAGTCAGCAACCATGGACAGTTCGCCCACAAACAACGCCAAAAAGAACATTGCAGCGACCAGGGGCTTGACCACCGACATGATCACAACAGCCCAGGCACTTTCGAATGAACTGGGCCAAGCCCAAAACCTGCTGATACCGCTGGATCAATACTTGAAAACCGGGACGACTGCCGCTGGCGGCGAATCGCAAGTAGCCAATTAGCCGCCGCCAATAAGGGACAGGCCAGTTTTTTGTAAAATTGATTTAAACGTGGCCTGTCCCCTACTCCATCAGTGAATTGTCGGGAATCGCTCTTTCAGTAATGCCTGAGCTTGATAGGCCATCTGGTCGAGCAGGCGGTCGCGCTTGTTTTCGGCATCACTCATGGCCTTGTTTCCATTCTGTTGCACAAGGTAGGTGTGGATCTGCCGCACTTCCTTGGATTGGAAAATCGGTGCCAAGTCCTGGACCGCCACCATTCCAGCCGAGCGGTAAGCCCGGCTACTGAGCACCATATGCGGCCCCTGCGCTGCCACTACTTGCAAACCCATGGATTCAAAGATCGGCACCTTGCTCGCCGCACAGGCCAATTCGAGGTGTGGGCGATGCTCGATCACCTGCTGCAACAGTGCCTTGGCGATGCCACGTCGGCGGTGACTGGCTTGAACGGCCAGATAAGCAAGCGTGCAGGCTTCGGCGTCATCCGGGCTCGGCAGATACAGCGCAAAGCCCAGCACCAGGGCAGGATCGTCATCATCCAGGGCCAAAACCAATTTCGGCGAGCCGCCCTGAGCGCCGCTGATGGCCTGCAGGTACATGTGCACCTCGTAGCCAATCACATATTGGTAGAGCTGATAGAGCGGATTGCTGGGCGTCAGCGGCACCGGACTGATGTCGCTAAAGTAGTCCACCACCATTTGCAGAACCTGAGCGTTCAGGGCCTCCGGTGGTGAGCTATCCAGGTGTACAAGGGTGAACATCGAGACGCTGGCTCCAGCTGTGCCCGATCAGGGTAATCGGTGCTGATGCCATTGTAACGCCCACCGCCATGGCTTGCATGGCTCACCCAATCAACCGTATGGCTGTGCGCCTTATGTCGCTGGCGCACAGCCTCGGCTTAACGCTGGGCTAAAGCTTCATGCCCACGGCCAGGCGGTTAAAGGCGTTCATCAGTGAAATTGCCAGGGTCAGGTCGGAAATCTCGACATCGGAGAAGTGGCTTTGCAGCGGTTCGTACAGGGCATCCGGCGCGCCTTTCTCGCTGACAAAAGTGAGTGTTTCGGCCCACGCCAAGGCAGCACGCTCACGCTCGTCAAACAGCTCGCTGATTTTCCAGCCGGCAAGGCAATCCAGTTTTGCCTGCGCCACTTCGCACTGGCGCAGGCTCGCGGAATGCTTGCCCAGGCAGTAAGCACAGCCGTTGATCTGGGAGATACGCAAATACACAAGCTCAAGCAGTGGCAAGCCGAGCGAGCTTGAAGCCAGTGCGGTATTGGTTGCATGCAAGCCTTGGTATGCCGCAGGCGAAAGCGTGGAAAAAGGCAGTCTGAGTTGGCTCATGATGAAACTCCTTAATAAATTGCTCAGTTACAAACAAGGTTGCTAAACAAGGGGGTGAGTGAAAGTTCGCGTCGCGCCTGCTCAATTGCGGCCTGGACAACCTCTTGACCCAGGACCAGGCCCTGCAAGTAGGTGAACTGCAAATCGAAAAGTCCGATGGTGTTCAGCGCGTAACGTAGATAGACCGTCAGGAAGTCAGGCTGGCGTGCGCGCTCACCCCTGTGGAAGCCACCGGAGCCAACCACGACATGGACTGGACGATCCTCCAGCAAGCCGACTTTGCCTTTGGCGGTTGATTTGAATGTGCGCTGTATGCGCAAGACATAATCGATCCAAAGCTTGAGTGCGGCCGGCACCGTGAAGTTGTGCATTGGCGTGGCAATCAGCAGGACATCGCTGCGTTCCAGCTCGGCAATCATTGCCTCCGAAACCTCGAAGGCCGGTGAATCGAATGGCGTGTTCGAGGTCAGCGCCCGGGCATAGTCGGTACCCAATGGCGGTAGCGGATACGCGCCCAGGTCACGCTCGATCAACTCCAGGCCCTGGTGCTGCTGTTGCAACACCGCCACCAATTCCAGGGCCAACTGATGCGCATGGGAGTCATCCCCATGGGGGCTGGCATTAATCAACAGGACAGTTTTCATACCGACTTAACCTCGCGCAGGCTCTGGGTGAAGTGCATGCCACGTGCCAGCAGGCCATGGCGAAAGTAAAAGCGCTGGGCCAGTGGCATATGTAAGCCGGTGTCCAGCACAAAGTGATCGCATTGTTGCCGCACGGCTTCATTACGAACGGCGTCCAGCAGGCGACCACCCAGGCCGCTGCGCTGCAAGGCCGGGCTCACGACCAGGTCATCAAGGTAAATAAAGCGTCCATAGAGCAGGTTTTCCATCTCACGGTAACCGGCCAGACCGACAATTTGCTCACCGTCCAGGGCCGCGAGCAGGCGGTAGCCTTGCTGGGTTTGTCGAACCAACTGCTGCACGTAATCCGCGCAATTGACAAGGTGGGGGCGCAAGACGCGCATAAGCTCGAAACTGGTCCGTAAGGCCTGCTCGTTATCGAGGTGCTCCAGGGTAAATGACATATCAGCCAGCCTGCTCAAGAGTGATGCCTTACTTTAGAGTCAGGATGGCTTAACCTATAGATCCAAAAATTGCATAAATGACTAGACCATGATTGCTCAATTCAAGCTCGACCGCAGTCAATCGGCGCCGATCTACCGCCAGCTTTACCAGCGCTTTCGCGAGTCAATCGCAGACGGGCGTCTGCGCCCGGGAGATCGGGTGCCTGCGGTTCGTGCCCTGGCCGCGGAATTGAATTTGGCCCGTGGCACTGTGGATGCAGCTTATCAACTGCTTATTGGCGAGGGTTATCTGACTGCACGCGGGGCGGCCGGGACTGTTGTGACCCCTCACTTGACCCCGACCACTGCCCCGCCTCGTACAAGGGTTGCATCCCTGGATTTCCACGGCACGCATTCGGGAAAGTTGCCGATGGCACTGCAAATGGGTCTTCCTGCACTGGATGCATTTCCACGCAAGCTCTGGACAAGGCTTGCGGGTCGTCAGTTACGCCAATCAGGGATTGATACGCTGGTCTACCCGGATTCACGCGGCTATGCACCACTGCGGGGGGCAATTGCTTCCTATCTTGGAATTTCGCGAGGCATTGCCTGTCATCCAGATCAAATACTGGTGTGCGCGGGCTATCGCGCCTGCCTCGACCTGATTAGTCACACATTGATGCGCCCAGGCGATAAATGCTGGCTGGAAGAGCCCGGTTACTTCATGGCCAGGAATGCCTTGCAAGAGGCCGGCGCAGAACTGGTACCGATCAATGTGGATGATCAGGGGCTTGAGGTCGAGCAAGGCATTGCTCGCTGCCCTGATGCTCGTTTTGCAGTAGTCACCCCGACCCACCAGAGTCCGCTAGGAATATCGCTGTCACTGACCAGGCGCCTGGCGCTATTGGCTTGGGCCAATCGCCAGGGCAGCTGGATCATCGAGGATGATTACGACAGTGAGTACCGCTATCAAGGTAAACCCCTGCCAGCCCTGAAGAGCCTCGATCAGCAAGGTCGGGTGCTGTATACCGGAACCTTCAGCAAAGTCCTGTTTCCCAGCCTGCGCCTGGCCTATCTGGTGGTCCCGCTTGAGCAGAGCCAAGCATTCGCCAAAATGGCGGATCGCCTGCACAGCCACTGCCCGCACCTGCTACAGGCTACCGTTGCGGCCTTTCTCAACGAGGGTCACTTCGCCCGGCATCTAAAGAAGATGCGCAGCCTTTATGCACGGCGCAGGCAATGGCTGGTCGATGCCTTGAACCTGCATTTGGACGGATATTTACAGATCAACCCCCAGGCCGGAGGTATGCACTTGGTCGCCTATATGCATAAGGGCAATGATTGCGCGCTTGCCCGGCAAGCCAGAACCCTGGGTATTGCAGTAGAACCATTGTCGCAGTGGTACCTGCAGGACACCCCAAAAAAGGGGCTGGTCATGGGCTTCACTAACATAACAAGTGCCGAGCATGCAGAAACTGTGGCGTCGAGCCTGGCCCAGATCATTCAGGAGTAGCGAGGACGGGCACGACCTAGAGCGGGCAGGCCTAGCCTACAGGCCGCGTTGCCACTCTTGGCGCAGCTGCGCATGTTGCGGACGTTCAATAGCCTCGCGAACCTGTGCCAGCAAACGTTGCTTATCAGCCCCCAGGTTGCCTTTAAGCACCAGGTAATTCGAGGCGTGGTCACTGCGAAACACCGTATCTTGCAATTCAAGCCCCTGCAGCAGCCGCTCTATCTCAACAAAAAGTTGCGCCTGGCTAAGCGGCTCGAAATCAGCGAAGCCGCGACGCAACCTCGCTTCGCCTTGGGGAAAGCTCACCACCAAGGTCGAGAGAAACTCAGGCTGCGCAGCATTCATCAGGCGCGCTGAATTATCGGCATGCTGCTCGCTCAGCACGCTGCCGCCAAGACCATTGAGAATCATCACCGAGCGCGTGATGCCCGCGTCGCCCAGCTTCTCAAGCGCACTAAGGCTCGACTCATAGGTTTCGCCCTTGTTGATGCGCGCCAACACCTCATCATCGCCTGACTCACAACCCACATAGGCCATCCCCAGGCCCGCATCTGCAAGTTCCTTCAGCTCAGCCACTGACTTTTTGCGCAGGTTACGCGGCAGGCAGTAGCTCGATACCCGATTCACCTCGGGCATATGCTCGCGGATTGCAGTGAGAATATTCAACAAACGCCGTGTTGGCAGCACCAAGGCATCGCCATCAGCCAGAAACACCCGCTGCACGATCAATTGCTCGCCGGCCTTGCGGATTTCTTCGAGCACCTGCACTTCATCACGGGCGCGAAACTTCTTCTGTTCCTGGGTATACATTTCACAGAAGGTGCAATTGTTCCACGAGCAGCCGTTGGTGACCGGCAGGATCAACGAGTGCGCCTCGCTGGGCGGGCGGAAGACGGGTTCGATGTAGTCGATAGGAAATGCGGCAGCCACGGCAAATCACTCTGCAGGATCAGTAACCTTGCTTGCGCAACTCAAGCCACTAAGCTCAATAAGCGCAAGTACGGCTGAGTGCGTTCAATATACAGGACGTATGTGCTGGCCTCGGACTTATGCCCAAGACCAGCAAAATGACAGCTAAGACGCTTAGCTGTTCGGGGTATCGCCATCGCGCTTGCGCTTGTTGCCCATGCGCACGCCGATGTCCATCAGGAACTGGAAAAAGCCCTCCTGATCTTCCAGGACATTGCTCCAGAATGGCGAGTGGTACAGCGCCACAGCGCCGTGTACCAAAGCCCATGCAGCGCAATAATGGAAGTAAGGCGGCACATCTTCGAGCTTGCCTTCGGCGATCCGCCCCTTGATCAGCAGGGTCAGGCGCTCGAAGTTTGAAGCACGGATCTTGTGCAACTGCTCGACCATTTCCGGGACTTGGTTACCCTTGACCACCTTTTCCTCAAGGCGATCAAACAGACGATAACGCTGCGGGTCGCGCATGCGGAACTCAAAGTAGGCGCGCGACAGGGCTTCCTGGTCACGGTCGACATCGGCCGAATGCAGCAACTCGTTCAAATCGCGCTCATAGTCGAGCATCAGGCGCAGGTAGATCTCGGCCTTGGATTTGAAGTGTTTGTAGATGGTGCCTTTACCTATGCCTACTGCGTCGGCGATCATCTCGACAGTCACGCTGTCTTCGCCTTGCTCAAGGAATAGTTTTAGCGAAGTGTCGAGAATTTCCTGCTCACGGCGACGAAACTCACGGACCTTACGGGGTTCTTTCTGCATAAAGGGACTAAGTGGTCAAAAATCGAGCCGACTATTATGCCTCAATAGCGCCAAATTGCACGGATCATCGAACCATGAACGCACTTCGTTACGAGTTTGAGCAGCTTTCTGCGATCAATTACCTCAATCATGCCGCCATTTCGCCATGGCCGCAGCGCACTGTTGATGCGGTAAATCGCTTCTCAAACGAGAACGCCAGGCTCGGTGCGCGTAACTATTCTGACTGGCTGGCAACCGAGCATTTATTGCGTGAACGCCTGGCCCGCCTGGTCAACGCACCATCGAGCGACGATATCGCTCTGGTCAAGAACACCTCGCAGGCGTTGTCCTATGTTGCCTTTGGACTGGATTGGCAACCGGGTGACCAAGTGGTTATCAGCGACGAAGAGTTCCCTTCAAATAAAATTGTCTGGCAGGCGTTAAATGCGCAAGGTGTCGAGGTCAAACAGGTCAATCTAGCCAACAGTGACCCTGAAACCGCCCTGCTCGACGCTTGTGGCCCTCGAACACGCCTGCTTTCAATAAGCGCTGTGCAGTTTGCCAGTGGCTTGCGCCTCAACCTGCAACGCCTCGGCCACGGTTGCAGGGAGAAAGGCGTGCTGTTTTGCGTCGATGCCATCCAGCAAATCGGCGCCCTGCCCTTTGATGTTCAAGCCTGTGGGTGCGATTTCGCCATGGCCGACGGCCACAAATGGATGCTCGGCCCGGAAGGCCTTGGTCTGTTTTATTGCCGCAGCGAATTACGCGAGCAACTCAAGCTCCATGAATACGGCTGGCACATGCTCGAACATGCCGGTGATTACTCACGCACCGACTGGCAACCGGCAAAAAGCGCAGTGCGCTTTGAATCAGGCAGCCCAAACATGCTTGGCACCATGGCCCTGGAAGCCAGCCTGTCGCTGCTTGAGGAAGTGGGAATGGTAGCCGTGGGCCAAGCGCTGGAAGAGCGCGTGCTAGAGCTGACCACCGGGCTGGGGCGAATTTCGGGGGTTAACCTGCACAGCCCGCTGAACCCGGAACGCCGGGCCGGCATTATCAATTTCAGCCTCGACGGTTGGGACACCCGGGCGCTGTTTGAAAAACTCAAGCAAGACAACCTGATATGCGCGCAGCGTGGCAAGGGCATCCGCCTCTCGCCGCACTTCTACACCAAACCCGAGGTGATTGAGTCAACGCTGCGCCTGATACGCCAGGCCAGTGGCCGCTGAGAACTGAGCGGTAGCTCGGGTATTCCAAATCCGTTTAAGAACCCGCCAAATTGGGCTGGACGATCGGAAAAGTTGACCAATACTCATAAGTACTGGCGGGGCATCTCCCCCAAGTGACTCGCCAGCCAAGGTACCGTGGACCGCGTACCTTGATTACTCCTAATGGTCTTAACCCGGATTCATCCCCCAGAACCCGGGTTTTTTTTGCGTTGTGCCCCAGGCTGGTTGCGCTATCCGCTGACACGGGCCAGCGGAAACAAACGCTTGAAGTTGTTGCTGGTCTGCTCGGCCAGTTGTTCGTAGCTGACGCCGCGCAGCACCGTCAGATATTCAGCCACGTCTCGCACATACTCCGGCAAGTTGGGTTTGCCGCGATGCGGCACCGGTGCCAGATACGGCGAGTCTGTCTCGACCAGCAGGCGATCTACCGGAACCTGGCGAGCGACTTCACGGAGCGCATCGGCATTGCGAAAAGTGACGATACCCGACAGCGAAATATAAAAGCCCAAATCCAGCGCAGCCTTTGCCATGTCCCAGTCTTCGGTGAAACAGTGCAGCACACCGGCTTGCGGTAATGCCGCCTCGCGCAGGAGCTGCAAGGTATCGGCACGAGCGCCACGGGTGTGCACTATGACCGGCTTGGCGGTGGCCTGGGCCGCTTGCAGGTGCAGGCGGAACGAAGCCTGTTGCAGTTCGGCGGCCTCAGGCTCGTAGTGATAGTCAAGGCCGGTTTCACCGATGGCCACCACGCGCGGGTGCTCAAGCTCACTGAGCAACCAGTCCATGGCCGGCGTTGCGCCTGGCTCCAGATCCAGTGGATGCACGCCGACCGAGCAATCGACATCTTCATAGCGATCAGCCAGGCCTTTGACCGCAGCGGCATTATCCGCGCTCACCCCGATACACAGGAAATGGCCAACCCCACGCGCCCGCGCAGCATCAAGTGCGGCATCAAGCGACCCATTGTGAGCGCCAAGATCCAGTCGGTCGAGATGGCAGTGCGAGTCAATCAACATAAAAAACCACTAATGTTCAGCAAAGAGAATGAATGCAAAAGGCCGCAATCAATGCGGCCTTTTGCCTTAGAGCATGTACGGACAACCCGGCTACATGGTGTGCGTCGGACGGTCCGACTTCAGCGCACCGGCCAGATAGGTCTCGATCTTGTTACGGGCGGTGTTGTCACCGTCATTGAACTGTACGCCAACGCCTGCTGCACGGTTGCCCTGGGCGCCTTTTGGCGTAATCCAGACCACTTTGCCCGCAACCGGAATTTTTTCAGGCTCATCCATCAAGTTGAGCAACATGAACACTTCATCACCCAGCTTGTAGCTTTTGTTGGTGGGGATAAACAACCCGCCATTTTTGATGAAAGGCATGTAAGCGGCATAGAGCACGGACTTGTCTTTGATGGTTAGAGACAAGATTCCATTACGCGGACCCAGGTTAGGTGGCAAGCTCATGCGGCATTCCTGATTTTTTAATACTTAGTGGGCGATTCTAGCCCGGTCCGGGCAAGCTTGCCCACTGTACCAACAAGGCTTCGAGAAGCAGAACACGGTTAAGGTTAGCTTTGGCAATGACTTTTTGTCGTTGCAGCAATATCCAGTCCTGCATTTTTATGACCTTGGCCTGGCTGGCCTTGCCTGCCATGTACTGCACAACCTTGCGCATATCCGCCTGGCCAAGGCCATGTTCATCTTGTGTCAGCTGGTAACGCAACATCAATTGCGACCAGTCATAAAACCAGTCGAACAACAGCTGCAAGGATACCGAGTTCCAGCTTTCAGCCAGCGGGCTGACAGCAATCTGCTGCTTGAGCAGTTTTTTTACGCCATCAACCACCTGAGCACGTTGTTCGCGCACGCCCTGCTCCTGCATGCGCACCGCCACCAGTGGCGACCCGGCAGCCAAACACAGCAGCTCAGCACGTTCTTCGGCACTGCTATCCGGCAATGCACTAGCCAGCCATTGCAGGCTCATGGTTTCGCTGGGCAACGGACAGGCCTGCTGCACGCAACGGCTCTTGACGGTCGGCAGCAAACGGCTTGGCTGATGACTGATCATCAAGATAACCGTATCGCCAGAAGGCTCTTCAAGACTTTTGAGCAAGGCATTGGCGGCATTGAGGTTCATCGACTCGGCCGGTTCGACCACCACCACCTTGCGGCCAGCCAACTGGGCCGTCTGAACCAAGAAGTTAACCAGGCTACGCACCTGATCCACCTTGATCGGCTTATCAAACTCTTCAGGCTCAAGCACCGCCGAATCAGGATGAGTGCCAGCGGCCAACAGGTGACACGACTTGCACTCGCCGCAGGCATCAAGACCCTGTGGCTGCTGGCAGAGCAAGCGTGCTCGCAAGCGCTCGGCCAGCGCCCTTTTGCCAATGCCAGGTGCACCGTGCAACAGGTAAGCATGGGCATGCTGAGTGCGCCCGGCCAATTGCTGCCACAGCGAGTCTTGCCAAGGATAGGCCTCAGCCACGGCTCAACTCCAGGATAGTGGGCAACAATGCATCCAGTGCGACTTGTACCTGCTCCAGGGGTTGCGCGGCATCGACAATGCGATACCGCTCAGGTGCCGCCTGGGCGCGCTTGAGGTAGGTCTGGCGTACCGCGTTGAAGAAGTTCGAACCTTCCTGCTCGAAGCGGTCCAGCCGGCCACGCGCGGCGGCCCGCGATAGACCTACCTCGATCGGCAGGTCAAAAACCAGGGTCAGGTCTGGGCGCAAATCACCCTGGACAAAGTCTTCCAACTGACTGATGCGTGCTTCTGACAACCCACGGCCACCACCCTGGTAGGCATAGGTCGCATCGGTGAAACGGTCACACAGCACCACGCAACCACGGGCCAGTGCTGGCGCAATCACCTGGGCGATATGCTGAGCGCGCGCCGCGAATACCAACAGCAACTCGGTGTCGGCAGCCATTGGCTCGGCATTGGGTGTCAACAGCAACTCGCGTACACGCTCGGCCAGCGGTGTGCCACCAGGTTCACGGCTTAATACGACCTCTAGGCCTTGCGCTTCGAGCTTACGGGCCAAGTAGTCGCGATTAGTGCTCTTGCCTGCACCTTCCGGGCCTTCAAGGGTGATAAACAAACCGCTCACTGACTGTCCTTTTGATCAGGGGTTGAAACCGGCGCAGGGCTCGAGCGGTAATCCGCCCGACGCTTGAGCTGATACTCGCGTACCGCCCGGTTATGCGCCTCAAGGGAATTGGAGAATATATGGCTGCCGTCGCCACGAGCGACGAAATACAAGCTCTTACCAGGTGCCGGATGCAGCGCCGCATGAATGGCCTCACGCCCCACCAGGGAAATCGGCGTCGGCGGCATGCCGGTAATAATATAAGTGTTGTAGGGCGTTGGCTCGCGCAGGTCCGCGCGGGTGATGCGCCCGGTGTAACGCTCGCCCATGCCATAGATAACCGTCGGGTCGGTTTGCAGGCGCATGCCCAACGCCAGTCTGCGGATAAACACCCCGGCTATCTGGTCACGCTCGTGCGGTACACCAGTTTCCTTTTCGATCATCGAGGCCATGATCAGCGCTTCATAGGGTTCCTTGTAGGGCAAGTCATCAGCGCGTGCCTGCCACTCCTCCTCGAGCACTTGCTGCAAACGTGCATGGGCCTGCTTGAGCAACTCGTAATCACTCATGCCACGCACATAGCGATAGGTATCGGGGAAGAAGCGCCCCTCGGGGTTCATGCCCGGCTCGCCCAGACGCTCCATCAACTGCGCATCAGAAACATCCTCCAGGGTCTTCTGCAAGGCATCCTGGCGCGCCAGTGCCTGACGAACCTGGCGAAAATTCCAGCCCTCGACCAAGGTCAGGCTGTACTGCACCACTTCGCCGCGGCGCCACAGCCCGAGCATGTCACGCACGGTCTGCCCGGGCATTAGCCGGTACTCGCCGCTGTGCAGGGGTTCGCCGCGCAGGTTGAAGCGCCAATACAGGCGCAACCAAAAGGCCTTGTCGATGACCCCTTCGCGCTCCAGCTGATTGAGCACACCGCCCGGTGTAGCACCTCTTGGCACTTCAAGCAGGCGCTCCTGGCTTAACTGCAAGGGCTGCTGCAACGCGGTGTGTTGCTGCCAGGCAGCCACGGCAAACGTCAGGCCTGCCAGCACCACACAGACTTCAAGAAACAGCAGTATTTTGCGTATCACGAATTAACTATCCAATAAATCACGAGCAATTGCCTGCAGTCTACGGGTCATGGGCCCGGCCAGCCAGCGACAATCAAGCAGCTCAAGCACCGGCCAAACGCCATAGACGCTATTACAAACAAAGACCTCGTCGGCACTGCGCAGTTCGTCGGGGCTGATATCCGTCACCGAGCATGGGATGGACAACTGCGCGGCCTGATCCAGCAGTTCCGCCCGCATCACCCCCGCCACACCGCAACGGCTCAAGTCAGGCGTGGACAACCGCCCATCCCTGACCATGAAAATATTGCTGTAGACACCCTCGATTACACGACCGCCAACATCGCACATCAGGCCTTCAGCGTAAGCGGGATCATCCCACTCGGCACGCGCCAGCACCTGTTCAAGGCGGTTGAGGTGCTTCATCCCGGCAAGCAGGGGTTGCTCAGCCAGTCTTGTCTTGCAGGCAAACAGACGCACGCCCTCTCGAGCATTTTCAGGTGCGTAGCTGGCCGCTGGCGAACCTTGCAGGATACGACGCGACTGGGCCGCCACAGGCGGCGCATAACCGCGCAGACCATCGCCACGGGTGATAATCAGCTTGGCGATGCCATTACCCAGCGCGGCACAAAAAGCTTGCAGTTCATTGCGCAGCAGGGATTGATCGAGCGCAATGTTCAACCGCGCACAGCCCTGGGCCATGCGGCTCAGGTGACGCTCCAGCAACACTGGGCGGCCGGCTGTCACGGCGATGGTCTCAAATAGCCCATCACCGTAAGCCAGGCCGCGATCCTTGATCGACAGCAACTCTTCAGGGCGACCGTCGATCCAGCTCAACATCAATCGTTAAACCGACGGAACACCAGCGAGCCATTTGTGCCGCCAAAACCGAAGGAGTTGGACAGCACCACGTCGATCGGTTTTTCTTTGGCAGTGTGCGGCACCAGGTCAAGATCACAACCCTCATCAGGCTGATCGAGATTGATGGTCGGCGGCGCAACCTGGTCCCGCAGCGCAAGGACGCTGAAGATGGCTTCAACAGCGCCGGCAGCACCCAGCAAGTGCCCGGTCATCGACTTGGTCGAGCTGACGCTGAGCTTGTAGGCGTGATCGGCGAACACCGACTTGATCGCAGCGATCTCGGCCTTGTCGCCGGCCATTGTCGAAGTACCATGGGCATTGATGTACTGCACCTGGTCAGGATTCAAGCCGGCATCACGCAAGGCATTGACCATGCAACGGGCAGCCCCTTCACCGTCTTCTGGCGGCGAGGTCATATGAAAGGCGTCGCCACTCATGCCGAAACCAATCAGTTCGGCATAGATATGCGCACCACGGGCCTTGGCATGCTCCAACTCCTCGAGCACCAGGGTGCCAGCACCGTCGGACAAGACAAAGCCATCACGGTCCACATCCCATGGACGGCTGGCCTTGGTTGGCTCATCGTTACGCGTAGACAGTGCCCGCGCCGCAGCAAAGCCGCCCATGCCCAAGCCGCACGCTGCCATTTCAGCGCCGCCTGCCATCATGACATCAGCTTCGCCGTAGGCAATGTTACGCGCAGCCATGCCAATACAATGGGTGCCCGTAGTGCAAGCCGTTGCAATGGCATAGTTCGGCCCCTGTAAACCCAGGTGGATCGACAGGAAGCCTGAAATCATATTGATTATCGAACCCGGCACGAAGAATGGCGATATGCGCCGCGGACCTTGCTCTTGAAGCGCCTTGCAGCTGTTCTCGATATTGGTCAGGCCACCAATACCCGAGCCAAGCGCCACACCTATGCGTTCACGATTGGCATCCGTGACTTCCAGGCCGGAATCACGCATGGCCTGAAAGCTGGCCGCCAAGCCGTATTGAATGAATAAATCGAGCTTGCGCGCCTCTTTGGCAGACAAGTACTGCTCGACGTCAAAGCCTTTGATCGAGCCACCAAAACGAGTGGTGTAAGCAGAAAGATCAATATGCTCGATCGGGCCGATACCGCTTTTTCCGGCCAAAATGCCCTGCCAACTGCTCGGCACATCGTTACCCAGCGGCGACAACATGCCCATACCGGTAACTACGACGCGTCTACGCGACACAGCAATCTCCTTTACTCTGTTTTATAAAGCACGGTTGCAGTCCACGCGAGAGCAACAAGCGCTCAATCACGTTGCTGTTGTACAGTGCCGTGAAGGCTTCGCGTATTACCAGGCAGGTTAAGCCGAGCTTTTGCGCGCTGCAATCCAAAAGAACAGGCCATTTACAGCCAGTTAAGAAATCACTAAAAAACTACTGCGCTAGATATTACCGGGGCAGCCCGTGCCGCGTTAAAAAACTGCTCAGAATGCTCATGCGAGCCACTAGAGTCGAGCACGATCCCGGCCGCTTTCCGCAGTGTTTTACTCGCTGCGCTCGTCCTTCGGGCCAGCCTTGAGCTGATACTCCCGTTGGTCGTTGCGCCTTGTACTATCTTCGCTCGCTACCTTTTCAGATGATCCTTAAAGAAAAGCCGCACGGACATAAAGACCGTACGGCTTTTTCTAATCGGGTAACCGACGATAAACGTTAGGCGTTAGCGGTAACGTAATCGATAGCTTCCTGAACAGAGGTGATCTTTTCAGCTTGCTCGTCCGGGATCTCGGTTTCGAACTCTTCTTCCAGAGCCATCACCAGCTCAACGGTGTCAAGAGAGTCGGCACCCAGGTCTTCAACGAAGGAAGCGCTGTTGGTTACTTCTTCTTCTTTCACGCCCAGTTGCTCAGCAACGATTTTCTTGACGCGTTCTTCGATGGTGCTCATACCGTATTTTCACTCCTAGTTGGACAAATCCAGGCAGCTTGTCTGTGCGGCCAGTATATAAAGGGTTTTTAGCATTTCAAGCTGAATGCGGGGTGGCCCCAAAAACACTTCAACGATCTGTCTATAAACCTGTTGCAGCTTTATAACGGATTTTAGACAAAACCTATGACAGTTTTCTGAAGACCGCCGTCACATTTAGCTCATGTACATCCCGCCATTCACAGGGATAGTAGCCCCTGTGACATATGCTGCGCCATCAGAAGCGAGGAAAGAGACAACATTTGCGATCTCTTGTGCCTGCCCCAGACGACCCAGCGGAATCTGTGTCAACAACGCCTCTCGCTGTGCTTCCGGCAACTCACGGGTCATATCGGTATCGATAAAGCCCGGTGCCACCGCGTTCACTGTAATCGAACGCGACCCTACTTCACGTGCCAGTGCGCGACCGAAACCTTCGAGTCCCGCCTTGGCGGCAGCGTAGTTTACCTGTCCGCCGTTGCCCATGGCACCCACTACCGAACCAATATTGATAATACGACCAAAACGCGCCTTGGTCATACCCCGCAAAACAGCTTTCGACAGGCGATACAGGCTGTTGAGGTTGGTATCGATGACATCAAACCATTCATCGTCTTTCATCCGCAACATTAAATTGTCACGGGTAATGCCGGCATTGTTGACCAAAACCAGCGGCTGGCCGAACTGTTTCTGAATGTTTTCCAGCACTGCAGTGACTGATTCGTCACTGCAGACATCGAGCATCATGCCAACGCCTTCGATGCCGTTGGACTTGAGCGTTTCAGTGATACGACCAGCGCCCGACTCGGAAGTCGCAGTACCAATCACAACCGCGCCCTGACGCCCCAACTCAAGGGCAATAGCCTGGCCAATACCACGGCTGGCGCCGGTTACCAGTGCAACTTTACCTTGCAAACTCATACTTGCTTCCTCAATCAGGCCAACGCCGCACGTGCAGCAGCGAAAGCGTCTGGGGTTTCCAGATTGTGGGTGTTGATGCCTTTGACACAACGCTTGTTCAGACCCGAAAGCACCTTGCCAGGGCCACACTCAACCAGGTCGGTAACACCTTGTTCGGACAGGCAGACGATAGATTCAACCCAACGAACCGGGCTATACAGCTGCGCCAGGAGATCAGCCTTGAGCACATCAAGGTCAGCTACCACCGCAGCACTGACGTTTTGCACCAGCGGAATCTGCGGCGCTTGCCAGTCGATAGCCGATACCGCCGCGGCAAAATGCTCAGCCGCCGGACGCATCAAGGCACAATGCGAGGGCACGCTAACTGGCAATGCCATGGCGCGCTTGGCACCACGCGCCTTGCAGACTTCGATGGCGCGGGCCACAGCAGCAGCACTACCGGCAATAACCACCTGGCCTGGGGCATTGAAGTTCACGGCACTTACCACTTCACCCTGCGCAGCTTCATCACAAGCGGCCAGCACATCAGCGTCTTCAAGACCGAGAATCGCCGCCATGCCGCCTTGGCCAGCAGGTACGGCCTGCTGCATTAATTGACCACGGTGCTCAACCAGCTTCACCGCATCAGCCAGCGTAACGCTGCCAGCGGCGACCAGGGCTGAATACTCACCCAGGCTGTGGCCCGCAACAAAGGCCGGCTTGGCGCCGCCCTCAGCCAACCACAAGCGCCAAAGAGCGATAGACGCGGTGAGAATCGCAGGTTGGGTCTTGTCGGTTTGATTAAGTTGCTCTTCCGGACCTTGCTGGGTCAGTGCCCAGAGATCGTAACCGAGCACGGTGGAAGCCTCGGCAAAGGTGTCGGTAATGATTGTGTGCTGGGCGCCAAGGTCGGCCAGCATGGCCAAGGACTGCGAGCCTTGACCAGGAAAGACGAATGCAAATGATGCAGACATTAAACAGATCCCTAGTGTTGTTTTAACCTCGGGTAAGTCGGCGCAGGAGCTAACCTGCGCGCAACACGCTGTCGCTTGGATGTCCGAGCATCCAGTGCAGTCACATTCTAGCGCAACAGATCGTCAAGGCGACCCTGCAATCGTTGCGGTAAATTTTCTTCGATTTCCGCCAAAGCTCGGCGAATTGCACTCTGAAAGCCTGTTTGATCAGCCGCGCCATGACTTTTGACAACAATACCCTGCAATCCCAGCAGGCTTGCACCATTATGCTGTGCTGGCGCCAATTCGCCCTGCAGGCGCTTTAACAGAGGCAAAACCATTAGCCCCAAGGCACGGGTCAACAGGTTAGCCTTGAACAGGTCCGCCAAGCGCCCAGAGATCATGCTGGCCAAGCCTTCGCTGGACTTGAGAACGATATTTCCGACAAAACCATCGCACACAACCACATCGGCAACGCCACGATAGAGGCCGTCACCTTCAACGAAGCCGACATAATTGAGCCCGCTGTTTTGTTGCAGCAACGCAGCCGCCGCCCTCACCTGCTGATTACCCTTGATCAACTCAGTGCCGACATTAAGCAAGGCAACACGCGGAGCGCGGATACCTTGCGCCTCGGCGGCAACAGCGCCCATTACGGCAAACTGCGACAGGTTCTCAGCCGAACAATCAACATTGGCCCCCAGGTCAAGCAGGTAACACACGCCCTGCTGTGTCGGCACCGCAGTAATCATCGCAGGTCGATCAATGCCAGGCAGTGTCTTGAGCACATAGCGCGACAGCGCCATCAACGCACCAGTATTGCCTGCACTGACACAGGCATCCGCCTGGCCTGAACCAACCAGATCCAGGGCAACGCGCATGGAGGCATCCGTCTTGTTGCGCAAGGCATGCGCAGGCGACTCATCCATCGCAATGGTTTCGCTGGCATGAACAATTTTCAGGCGCGAGCGATCAATGCCAGGATGCTGGTCAATCAGACGCTGGATAACAGGGGATTGGCCGACGAGGACCAGGTGCAACGAGGGGTATTTCTGCAGGCAAGCGATACTTGCCGGAACAATGCAGTGAGGACCGAAGTCCCCACCCATTGCATCAATCGCGATGATTGGAGCGGACAAGATTACTCGTCAGCGCCCTTATCAATCACTTTGCGACCTTTGTATACGCCTTCTGGCGATACGTGGTGACGCAGGTGAACTTCACCGGTGCTCTTCTCTACGGACAGAGCGTTGCCTTCGAGGGCGTCGTGGGAACGGCGCATATCGCGGGCGGAACGGGATTTTTTGTTCTGCTGAACAGCCATACTAATTAACTCCTAAACGTTTGGGTCACGCTTTAACTGTGCTAATACACTGAACGGGTTGGACCGCGTTACCTCGTCCTCGCTCGGTTCAGGCTCATCGAGCCCACCGGGCTGCTGGCAATCATCGGGGTCATGAGCTGGGACAATGGGCAAGGCAAGCAAGAGCTCATCCTCAACCAGCGCAAGCAGATCCAAAGGATCTTCACCCAACTCCAGCACGTCATAGCCTTGCGGCACAGACTGGGTATTCGCACCTTCTTTCACCACAGCGTAATCACATGCGCTTTGGATCGGCAGAGCGACCAGTTCCAGACAACGCTGGCAAACCATTTTGACATCAACCTCAAGTTCGCTATGGAAAACCACAGCATTGCGCTCGTCGCGCTCGAAGAAAAACTTCGCGCGCACCTTGCCGTCGTTAGCGGCAAGCGGGCTGCAGAGCCTTTGTAAATCGGCAAGCGCAATCTCACCCTCAAGGGTGGCAGTGCGATCTGCTAACTTACGCGGATCAACGTGAGGTGGAATCGGTCCATTCGACATAGGCGCCGCATTCTAGGGATGAGACCCGTACCTGTCAAAGGAAATTAGGCTTATCTACGGCACAAACGACCACCGACCCTCGGCAAAGTCAGTTTGGTGCCAATATTTGCCGGTTTTATCGCCATGACCACAGCAACTCAAAGCCTTCTATATAAAGCAGCAAGGTCTTTATATAGAATTTTCGGCATTACATGAGCATCGACTTATTTATAGCTGTTTTCACAAGACAAACAGGCCCCGCATGCTGCCACTGATTCTTGCCTCAAGCTCACCCTACCGCCGCGAACTGTTGAGCCGACTCAACCTTGCATTCAGCTGCAGCTCGCCAGATATCGATGAAAGCCGGCTCGATGATGAAACACCCAGCGACATGGTCAAGCGCCTGGCCCTGGAAAAAGCCCGCGCCCTGAGCAATACCTACGCACATCACCTCATCATTGGCTCCGACCAGGTGGCTGTGCTGGATCACCAGGTCCTTGGCAAGCCACACACCATGGAGCGGGCCTTTAGCCAACTGAGTGCCGCCAGCGGCAAGAGCGTGAGCTTCCTGACCGGCCTGACATTGCTCAATAGCGCAACCGGCCAATACCAGGTCGATTGCATACCCTTTACCGTGCACTTCCGCAACCTCGCCCCAGAACAGATCCAGCGCTACCTGGAAGCCGAGCAGCCACTCGACTGCGCTGGCAGCTTCAAGGCTGAAGGCTTGGGCGTGAGCCTGTTTCGCAGCACCGAAGGCAGCGACGCCAACAGCCTGATCGGCTTACCACTGATTCGCCTGGTCGACATGCTGCATGCGCAAGGCTGGCAAATCCCTTGACCCGCCAGGGCCTGACAATGCAAAGCCAGCCCATCAAAGCGCCATCCAATACAGGCGCAGACACTGCCAATGGCGGATAAAGAAGCGTTATCCGTCCCACGAAACCAGCCTGCCGAACATCGCACCCAGACAGCAAAAAGCCCGAAAAACCGGGCTTTTTGCTGAATCCAAGCGATGCGACTAGCGCAAGGCCGGCCCCTGAAAGCCCATCCATAGCGCAATATTTTCCGCCACGCTTGCGCCCAGTTTCTTGGCAAAGCGATCCAGCGGCGAGTCCTGCACAGTAAAATCGACCAGTTCTTTCTGCCCAATCACATCACGGGCCACATAGCTGGTGCTGCCCAGGCCATCAATCAAGCCAAGCTTCAGCGCCTGCTCGCCAGACCAGACCAAGCCTGAAAACAACTCCGGATTTTCAGCGACCTTGAGACGATCGCCACGCCCCTTCTTCACACTGTCGATAAATTGCTGGTGAGTGGTATCAAGCACGCCCTGCCAAAACTCTGTTTCTTCAGCCTTGGGCGGCTGGAACGGATCAAGGAAGGCCTTGTGCTCACCCGAGGTGTACACACGACGATCCACGCCCAGCTTGTCCATCAGGCCAACAAAGCCAAAACTGGCCGCAGTCACGCCAATGGAACCCACAAGACTGGCCTTGTCGGCGTAGATTTGATCTGCGGCGCTGGCGATGTAATAGGCACCCGAAGCGCCAATATCGCTGATAACGGCATACAGCTTGATATCCGGATGCTCGCCGCGCAGGCGCTTGATCTCGTCATAGATATAGCCCGACTGCACCGGACTCCCGCCCGGGCTGTTGATACGCAGGATCACACCCTTGGTGTTTTCATCCTCAAAAGCCGCGCGCAGGCTGCCAACAATATTGTCGGCACTGGCAGCTTCCTTGTCGGCGATAACGCCACGCACCTCGATCAGCGCTGTATGGGCACCGCCTACCTCCCCCGCCTTACCGAGCTTGAGCATGGGCGAGAACAGCACCAAAGCCCCAAACAGATAAATAAAGGTCAGCAACTTGAAGAAAATCCCCCAGCGCCGCGAACGACGCTGCTCTTGCACGCCCGCCAACAAGGTCTTTTCCAGCAGCTTCCAGCTTTTCGCATCTTCCCTGGATTCTTTTGCTTGGCCTGACTCAGGCAAATTCCACTCATCCGACATAACTGCTTACCTCAACTCGTTGACTATCTACACGCCCTTGCAGCCAGGTGCGCAGCTCAATGAACTCTTCAATCGCCAGCGTCGGAGAGCAGCCGCGCAAAACGTCCAGAGGCTGCGCGCCATACCCTACAGCCACGCAATCCATTCCAGCATTGTGCGCCATCTGCAAATCAAACGAAGAATCACCCACCATCAGCGCCTGACTCGCCTGCAGGCCGAACTCAGCCAGCAACTGCTCAAGCATCAATGGCTGCGGCTTGCTCGCCGTTTCATCGGCGCAGCGCGTGGCATCAAAATATTCACTCCAGCCTCGCCCCTGAAGCACACGCTGCAAGCCATGGCGCCCCTTGCCGGTTGCAACGGCAAGTAAATAACCTTGCTCGCGAAAGGCCTCAAGCGATTCCTCAACCCCGGCGAACAAGGGTGAAGGCTCAGCTTCGAGCGCCAGGTACTGCGTACTGTAGACACCACGAAAGGTCTCGATGGCAGCAGTATCCAGCTGCGCATAGAGGGTCGCGATGGCTTCCGGCAAACCCAGGCCGATTATGCCCCGGACCTGATCATCAGTGCAGCGAACCAGGCCACAGGCATCAGACGCCCGGTGCATGGCCTCGACGATACGACCAATCGAATCAACCAGAGTGCCGTCCCAATCAAAGATCAACAACCGATAATCAGACACTCAAGCGCTCCACGGTCCGCGCCCACATGTCATCAACCGGGGCCGAGAGCTTAAGCTCGCCACCATCCAGCAGCGGCACGACCAACTCATAAGCGTGCAGAAACAGACGCTTGCCGCCTAAATCGCGAATTTCGCGACTGAAATCATCATCACCGTACTTGGTATCGCCAGCGATACAATGCCCGGCGTACTGGGCATGCACGCGAATCTGATGGGTACGCCCCGTCACCGGCTTGGCCTCGACTATGGTGGCGAACTCACCAAAGCGACGCAGCACACGAAAGCGCGTCAACGCCTCCTTGCCCTCGTCACTGACCTCGACCATGCGCTCGCCTGAACGCAGGTTGCTCTTTTGCAGCGGCGCGTTAACCGACTTCTTTGCAGTGGGCCAGTTGCCTCGGACCAAGGCCATGTAGCGCTTGTCGACGCCATCGCCGCGCAGGGCTTCGTGCAGATGACGCAACATGCTGCGTTTTTTCGCAATCATCAACAAACCGGAGGTATCGCGGTCAAGGCGGTGCACCAACTCAAGCTCCTTGGCATCAGGACGTAGCTGGCGGAACGCCTCGATCACCCCATAATTGAGGCCACTACCACCATGCACGGCAATGCCTGCCGGCTTGTTGATCACCAGCAGCGCTTTATCCTCATAGACGATGGACGCCTCAAGGCGCTCCAGCAAACCCAAGGCCAGGGGCGCCGGTTCATCTCGTTCGGGCAGGCGCAATGGCGGGACACGGACGATATCGCCCACCTGTATTTTGTATTCAGGCTTGATCCGACCTTTATTCACACGCACCTCGCCTTTACGCAAGATGCGGTAAATCAATGTCTTTGGCACACCCTTTAATTGGGTGCGCAGGAAGTTATCAATGCGTTGGCCGGCAAGTTCCGGCGCAACCTCTATCAGCTGTACGCCGGAGGTTGGAGGGGAAGGATTTGTCATCAAGGGTCTGTTCTCGTTTCGTTCACGGCCGCGCCGGAGCCTGCTTTAGCGCGAGACAAGGCACGAGACACGAAGTTTGGTTGTTCCAAATAAGTGTCGAAAAACGCAGTATCGCACTAAAACAGGCCCGTCTCTTCGGGTTGCGCGTAAAATCTCGCCATGCGGTGTTGGAGAACTTGGCAAGGGAACAACCATTACCAGCGTCCTCCGCCTAGCCTCGCGAGATTTTACACTGCAACGCGGCTCGCAATGAAACGGGAGCAGACCCTGTACCGATAATAACAATTTTTATGGATTTGAAGCACTTAATCATTGCTGTTATAGTCGCGAATGCCGCCAAAAGCGGTCTGGTTCGGAGATGTTCGCTAAATTGCCATCCCAACCAACGCAACCCATTTGGGACGCAAGGCCGTCCGACGGGTTCTTCAGAGCTAGCAAGGCCACATGGGCCCTCGAAGAATTCGGAAATAAAGCCTCGAACATAATGATGCGCAACTCTCCCCTTTGGTGAGTTGCGGTAATAGCCAACCCGCTACGGATTTTGCGAGCGGCACAGGATTTTCAGCGATACGTGTAAGGTGGAGATGTACAGCAACTGGCTTGCGTAGCAATAAGCTTTATCAAGACGCCTTATCTCGTCCGCTACCAGTTGCTGATTCCTCCTCCTGACTTAGTGCTTACTGTCACATACAGCAAGCAGGAGACGTCCGTCGCGGCCCAGCACAATTGGCTGACCGTCGCTCGACAATGAAACGCCTTACAACCGTTTCTGACGCGCCTAACACCGACTCTGAACGTCGTGTTTGCCGAACGCCGCTTCCGATGCAACGGAAACCGACGGTACTACATGAAAAGAATGCTGATTAACGCAACTCAACCTGAAGAGTTGCGTGTTGCTCTGGTCGATGGCCAACGCCTCTATGACCTGGACATTGAATCCGGTGCTCGCGAACAGAAAAAGGCCAACATCTACAAAGGCCGTATTACCCGCGTTGAACCTAGCCTGGAAGCCGCTTTTGTCGACTTCGGCTCAGAGCGTCATGGCTTTCTCCCCCTCAAAGAAATCTCCCGCGAGTACTTCAAGAAAGCCCCCGATGGCCGCGTCAACATCAAAGATGTGTTGAGTGAAGGCCAGGAAGTTATCGTTCAAGTCGAAAAAGAAGAACGCGGCAACAAGGGCGCTGCCCTGACCACCTTTATCAGCCTGGCTGGCCGCTACCTGGTACTGATGCCAAACAACCCTCGCGCTGGTGGTATCTCGCGCCGCATCGAAGGCGAGGAGCGTAACGAATTGCGCGAAGCCCTCAACGGCCTCAATGCTCCAGTGGACATGGGCCTGATCGTTCGCACCGCTGGCCTGGGCCGTAGCAGCGAAGAAATGCAGTGGGACCTCGACTACCTCCTGCAACTGTGGAGCGCAATCAAAGAAGCCTCCCAGGACCGCGCCGCGCCGTTCCTGATCTACCAGGAAAGCAATGTCATCATCCGCGCCATCCGCGACTACCTGCGCCAGGACATCGGCGAAGTACTGGTCGACAGCGTTGAAGCGCAGGAAGAAGCCCTGAGCTTCATCCGCCAGGTGATGCCGCAGTACGCCAGCAAGATCAAGCTGTACGAAGACAGCGTTCCCCTGTTCAACCGCTTCCAGATCGAAAGCCAGATCGAAACCGCCTTCCAGCGTGAAGTGAAATTGCCTTCCGGCGGCTCGATCTTCATCGACCCGACAGAAGCACTGGTGTCGATCGACATCAACTCGGCGCGCGCCACCAAAGGCAGCGACATCGAAGAAACCGCACTGCAGACCAACCTTGAAGCAGCCGAAGAAATCGCGCGCCAACTGCGCCTGCGTGACATCGGCGGCCTGATTGTTATCGACTTCATCGACATGACTCCGGCGAAAAACCAGCGCGCCGTCGAAGAAAAGGTCCGCGAAGCACTCGAAGCCGACCGCGCCCGTGTCCAGGTTGGACGCATCTCGCGCTTTGGCCTGCTGGAAATGTCACGTCAGCGCCTGCGCCCATCGCTCGGCGAGACCAGCGGCATCGTCTGCCCACGTTGCAACGGCCAAGGCATCATCCGTGATGTTGAGTCGCTGTCGCTGGCAATCCTGCGCCTGATCGAAGAAGAAGCCCTGAAAGACCGCACGGCTGAAGTTCGCGCCCAGGTGCCGATTCCGGTTGCAGCCTTCCTGCTTAACGAAAAACGCAACTCGATCACCAAGATCGAACTGCGCACCCGCGCACGCATTGTCATCCTGCCGAACGATCACCTCGAAACGCCGCACTTTGAAGTCCAGCGCCTGCGTGACGACAGCATGGAAGCGCAAACGACCCAGTCCAGCTATGAAATGGCTACCGCTGAAGTCGAAGAAGAAAAGCAAGCTACCGGCACCCGCACCCTGGTGCGCCAGGAAGCAGCGATCAAGACAGCCCCGCCTCGCTCGGCACCAACCCCTGCAGAAGTGCCTGCTGCTGCCGCTGCAACCGAGCCAAGCCTGTTCAAGGGCCTGGTCAAGTCGCTGGTCAGCCTGTTTGCGACCAAGGAAGAAGAACAGCCTGTTGTGGTGATCGAGAAGAAGTCGGAGCGCCCGGCGCGCAATGACGAGCGTCGCAATGGTCGCCAGCAAAACCGCAACCGCGGTGCTCGTCGTGATGGCCGCGACGAAGAGCGCAAGCCACGCGAAGAACGCGCCCCCCGTGAAGAACGCCAACCGCGCCAGCCGCGCGAAGAGCGTGCGCCACGTGAAGAGCGCCAGACACGCGATGCCGTAGAAGTTCGTGAGCCACAGGAAAACCGTCAGTCACGCCCTCCTCGCGAGCGCAAGCCGCGTGAAGAGCGTCAGGTACGTGAACTGCGTGAGCCGCTGGACGCACCAGGCAACAACGCCACTGAAGAAGCTGGCAATGAGCGCCCACAACGCGAACCTCGCCAGCCGCGTCAACCGCGCGAAGAGCGCCAGCCACGCAAAGAACAGACTGCAGCAGCGACTGAAGACGAAGAACTGAACAGCAACGAAAATGCCCAGGACGACGATCAGGACAGCAGCGAGAACGAACGCCCACGTCGCCGTTCACGCGGTCAGCGTCGTCGCAGCAATCGTCGTGAGCGTCAGCGTGATGCCAACGGAAATGTGATCGAGAATGCCGAGGAAAACAGCGAAGCCAAGGATGCCGCCAGTGCCGTAGCTGCTAGCGCAGTTGCAACTGCTGCCGCGACACAAGCCGATCAACCGGCTGCTGCAACTGAGGCCACTGCCACTGAAGAGGCTCAAGCGCCAGCTGAAGCCCCGCAGCGTCAGAGCCGCAAGCCAGAAGCCGAGCAACCTGCAGTTGAAACCGAAGCTGCTCCGGCCGAAGCCAAAACTGAAGAAGCACCGGCACCTGCCGAATCGGTTATCGTGCTCCCTGCCACTGAAGAAGTCGCTGCACCAGAAGCGCCAAAAGCAGAGCCAGCAGCTGAAGCTGATGCACCAAGTGCGCCTGTCACTGCCGAGCCAGTGGTTGAGGCAAAAGCCGAAGAGACTGTTGAACCAGTCGCTGAAGTTAAAGCGCCTGAACCAGCAGCGCCTGTTGCTGAGCCGGTCGCCGAACCTGCGGTAGCAGCACCTGCCCCAGCGCCAGTGGTCATTCCAAGTAACGGTCGCGCACCAAACGACCCACGCGAGGTTCGTCGCCGCAAGCGCGAAGAAGAACGCCTGGCGCGTGAAGCCGCCCAGGCCGCCGAAGCAGCTCCAGCTGAAGCTCCCGCTCCTGTACAGGCGCCTGTTGAAGCCGCACCTGAACAGGTAAAAGCTCCAGAGACGACTGAAACAGCAGCTGAGCCAGAAGCAAAAGAAGCTGAGAACGCTCAAGAGCAACAGACCGAAGACGCGCCTAAACCGCAAGCCTGAGGTTACTCAGTAAAATAAAAAGGGACGCTTCGGCGTCCCTTTTTTTATAGCTATTGTCCCGTCCTGAATAAGGTTTACCCCCCTTCCGGACAGCTGGATGGAATAAGGTGTAGAGCCTACACAGCGAGATTATTCACTGCCTTTTGAATTGGCGGTGGTTGATCAGCTTTGGTTACATACAAGCTCAGGAGCGCCATGGCAACAGAAGACCGCAATCCCCTGCCAATGCGAAACTTGCCGGCCGAGCAATTGGATGCGCTGCAAGTGGTGCAAGGATGATACCTCTTCCACGCTACTGATCAGCGTGACAACGCGATGCTTGCCCAGCGCAGATCCAGCAAGCAGAGAGTCAATTGAAAGTTAAGCAACCGGTTATTCGCACTGGCAGATCATGACTCAAAAGCATCACCACGGCCTGCCAGTCAAGCAAATGCCTATGCAATGCACTTTTCAAATGCAGCTTGCAGGTTCGCCGGATTGATCGCGTCGTGCGTGCCAATAACAATCAATTGGCTATAAGGCTTGGCGTCATGCCAGTCTTCGGCCAGATTGATCTCGCTTCGACTGCCAACCAAATGCAGCACGCTACGTTGCCGTGGCGCCTCAGCGATATTGCAGATGCCTTTGGCCCGGTAGATGTTCGCTGGCAAGGCTGCCAGCGCCTGGCGCAGTGCTTTGAGCGAGAGCGGCTGATCACACCGCCAGCTCCAGGTCGCAAAAACCGAGGAATGATCAGGCTCGGGTACGGCCCCCAGCACGCTGGCCGTGGTCACCGGCTTGAGCTTAGGTCCTGAACTCAAACGCCCGACACCCAGGATCAACTCAAGCGGCACCTCGCAATGCTGCGCCTGCAACAAGCGGACATTGGGGTACAGCCAGCGCGCACGCAAAGCTGCAACCTGCTCATCACTGACCTGATCGATCTTGTTAAGCACGATAATGTCAGCTGCATCGAGCTGATCCATGGCCAGTTGCGCCATTTCTCCCTTGAGCCCATCGAACTGAGCGGCATCGACCACAGTAACAATGCTGTCGATGTTCAAGGCATTGCGAAACTGCGGATAGCGCAGGGTATTGGCGATTTTCTGCGGATTCGATACACCGCTGGCTTCGATCACAATGTACTCGGGGCGGTTTTCCCGACTCTCGAGCATGCGGCTCAACTGCTCGATCAAGTCGCTTTCTACCGTGCAGCAAATGCAGCCATTGGTGAGGCTGACAGTGGTTTGGGTCTGGCTGACAATAAGCTGGCTATCGATATTGATCGCACCGAAGTCATTGACCATCACCGCCATGCGCAGTCCATGATCGCTATTGAGGATGCGATTGAGCAGCGTGGTTTTACCGGCCCCTAAAAAGCCGGAAACGATGGTGACTGGGATGCTTGGTCTTCTGTTCATAAGCCTGAACCTCAACAGGTTTCAGCAGGGTCAAGTGCCCTGCTGACATGGATCAAAAGTTGGGCAACTCGCCCTGCCAGATGGCCGCATGGTCGGTATCTACGAACTCGCCCTGGCGATCCCACATCACCTCACCTTCAAGCAAGGTCAACTGCACCTGGGTGTTATGGATGTTGCCCTTGGGGCTCTGGGCGAACAGGTCACGATCAAGGACGATCAAATCAGCCGACTTGCCCACCTCGATTGAGCCAGCCTTGTCATCAATACCCATGCACCAGGCGCCATTGATGGTCATGACACGAATGGCCTGCTCCAAGGTGATCGGATTGCCATAGAAGCACCCTTCTACATCGCCGAATGGGTTCTCGCGGGTAATCATCGCTTCGAAGCCGATCCAGGGGTTGATGCTGGAAACCGGCCAGTCGGTGCCCATTACCGCCACACCACCTGCCTCCAGCACACCCTTGAAGTTGTAGGCACGCTGCATGCGGTCTTCGCCAAATACCGCCCGGGCGTTGGCAAAGGAAGACGGGAACCAGCCCACAGGGGAAAATTCTGCGGTTACCTGCAACTCGGCGAAGCGCGGCAGGTTGGCGTCGAGCAAGGTGGTGCTGTGCGCACACTGGTGACGCACACCGCTGTCGCCATTGCGCCGACGTGCTTCGGCCACGGCATCGAGGAACAAGTCGGATGCGCCGTCGCCGGTGCAATGGGCAATCACCCGCACGCCCTTGCGATCCATATCCACAACCATGTCGCTGATATGTTCAGGCGTCAGGTTGAGGTGGCCGCGCCAACTGCTCTCGCCAGGCCAGGCGCTCGACAGGTAAGACGAACGTGACTCATGGGTGCCGTCAAAGTGGAACTTCACTGCATTGGCATTGAGCCGGGCACTGCGGTAGAAATGCCGCTCACCAGCCAGCAACTCCCAACGCCGCTTGACCGGGAAGATATCGTCCTGCCAGCTAATTGCAGCCTCGACACGCACGGTCAGTTCACCGGCTTGATCGATCGACTTCAGTGCATTGAGACGGTGCTCGCAAACATGCACATACTTGGTGCCGACCACGCCATGGCCACTCTGGAACTGGACCCCTTCGCGATAGGCGCGCTTCAGTGCATGTTGCGGGGTTGGTGGCATGGCGGCGTGAATCAGTGCATAGGCACCGTCAACCAATATCCCGGTTGGCTCGCCGGTAATACTGTCGCGCTCGATATAACCGTGGCGCGGGTCCATGGTGTCGGCATCTATACCAGCCAGCTCCAGCGCCTTGGAGTTGACCATCATGCAACCCCAGGAGCGATCCAGAATCGCCACCGGACGATCTGGCATAAAGCTATCGAGCCACTCGCGATCCGCGACCAGGCCAGCTTGCTTGAATGTATAGCGCACAAAATATTGGCCGTAGACCCAGCCATCACCTGGGTTCGCAGCAGCATAATCAAGCACCGACTGCTTGACCTGTTCTGGTGTCGGATCATTCAAGCCGATCGCCAGATCCCCCGAATAGCCCGGCGCCAAGGCCAGGTCTGGGTGGGTATGCATGTCGTACAGGCCGGGCATGGCGAAACGCCCCTTGAGATCCAACACCCGGGTCTGCTCGCCAATGAAGGGCGCCACACTGTTGTAATCGCCAACCGCTACGAAACGACCATGCTTGATCGCGACGGCTTCAGCCCAGGGCTGCTGGTCGTCGACGGTATAAATTCGGCCGTTGATCAGCACCAGTTCAGCGGCACCGATTGCACCGCGAATATTGGAGGAAAGGTAGTTATCGGACTTCGCCATAGCATTCGCCTCGAAGCAATTTGCTCCGCGGCTCAGCCAAGCCAAATCGGAGCAGGCAGATTGTTGTCAAAGAAATAAAAAGGCGCTCCAGCGTGCGGGACAAACTGCTGGAGCACCAAAAACAAGCCTGGGTTACAGCACCAAGTGAGCCATCAATGACAGCACCGGCAGGGAGATCAGCACCCGTAGCAGATAGATCATGAACAGGTCGCGCAAACGCAAACCGAAGTTGGCCCGGACCAGGATGATCGCCGCCTCGGTGAAGAAAATGATCTGGGTGACCGCAACACCGACCAGTACAAAGCGGGTGATTTCACTTTCGATCCCCGAAGCCAGGATCGACGGCATGATGCTGTCGACAATCCCTGCCAGCAGCGCAGGCGCCGCTTCAGCGGCCTGTGGAATTTGCAGCAATTCCAGGTAAGGCACGAGCGGCATCGAAAGTACGTGGAACACCGTGGTGTACTTGATCAATGACAGGCCAACGCAGCCGATCAACATCATGGCCGGGTAGACCGAAATCGCAATGTCGGCACTGATGTGCACGCCCTGCTTGATCAACTCAAGCGGGCCATTGGCTTTTTCAGCGCGCTGGATTGCACGGCTCAGGCCCAGGGCAAACAAGCCTTGGCTCTTGTCGTCATCAGTTGCCAGCTGCTTGCCAACACTGGGTTCATAGTTGTCGAGCTTGCCACGCAGCGGCGGCAGCTTAGGCACGATAAGGGCGCAGATAACCCCGGTAACCGCGACCGACAGATACCACTGGATAAACACATGCTCCATGCCGATCAGCTTGAGCAGCAGGTATGCGTAGGCAATGGATACGATCGAGAAGTTGGTCGAGATTACGCAGGCTTCACGACTGGTGTAGAAGCCACCCCGGTATTGCTGGGTTGTCAGCATAATGCCCACACTCGATGCCGACAGCCAGGATGCCGCACAATCGACTGCGGCGCGCCCAGGCAAGCCAAACAGCTTCTCGAATACGCGACTGACCAAGGTGCCGATAAACTCCATCAGGCCAAAGTCTGTAAGCAGCGGCAGCAAAATAGCCGAAAGCAGATAAATTGCCAGTACCACCGGGCCAACGTCATAGAGCATTACCCCGCCCGTATCACGGCTCCAGACCCACTCAGGCCCAATCTTGAAGAACACCATGATCATCAGCACCGCGCCAATTACCCGGACCGCAGTCCAGGCCAGGCTTGGGTTGAACAGCTGAACAAAACGGTTGGGATTGTTTCTCAGCGGGCTAAAGCGCACCAACAAGGTAATCAGGCTGGGAATAGTCGCCACGGCAACGGTGGCCGGCACCAACATGGGTTTGAGCACATCGTTTACATAGTCGATGATGAACGCAATCATCACCGTGATACGCCCATCGACACTAACTGGCGTCAGAAACAGCAACACGCCAAACAGGGTTGGGATGATAAAACGCAGCAATTGCTTGGTGGTATAGGGCCCCAAGGGTGCTCCATCTTGACTTGATGAGGGTTGTGTCTCGGTTGATTCCAGCATGTTGTCACCTTTTTATAGTTGTGGTGCTGCTTGGTTGGCACGCAGTTCTAATATTTGAAGCCGGTCGGTTGTACTGGGGTTCAGTCTCTAAATGAGCGGTCAAGACGATCCAGGCGGCGCAACTCTGCCTGCCAGACAAGTTCAAAACTTTCCTGGTGGTATGCCGGGTGCTCGAATTGACGCGCGGTCATTTCACAATCTTCGTCCGAGGGAATAACCAGGGGGCGCCCGGCCTTCATCGCTTCAAGCTGGATTTCACAAGCCTTGTTCAGGTAGAACATCAGGAAATAGGCTTCAGCAACGCTGCGGCCTACAGTGAGCAAGCCGTGGTTACGCATGATTGCGCAGTTCTTGTCGCCCAAGGCACCGACGATGCGCTCGCGGACTTCCAGGTCGAGCGGGATACCTTCGTAATCGTAATAAGCCACACGGTTATAGAAGGCCATGTTGGTCTGGTTGAGTGGCAGCAGCCCCTCTTCCAGCGCAGCAACACCCATGCCTGCCAGTGTGTGGGTGTGCATGACGCAGACCGCATCGTGACGCTGCATGTGAATGGCACTGTGCACGGTGAAACCGGCCGGATTGACTTCGGGGCTGCCGGGATCGAGCTTTTTGCCGTTGACATCGATTCCGACCAGGTTGGAGGCGGTAATCTCTTCAGGCAGCAAACCGTACTGATTGATCAGAAAAGCCGGCTCATCCGAGGGCAGCCGCACAGAGATGTGGGTGAACACCTGATCGGCCCAGCCATTGAGTTGCAGCAGCCGATATGCGGCGGCCAAGTCGGTGCGCAGGCTTTGCTCTGTGGTCGAATTATTATTCATGAAAGCTCCTCAGACGATTGGGCAGAGCTGAGAAAACCTGCGACCAGTCATTTGACCGCACGAGGTCTGCTTACAGCTGCGTGCTAATGTAATGCGCCGAGAGTAAGCGGCTTGTGGACCGGCGAATATCGACTTATTCTTATCCAGGTCATTCCATAACGTCATGAACTATTGTGCGCAGACAACTTCCCAGCATGATTTCCCTGAGCTGCTTTTCGGCCTTCGCTCGCCACATGAGCGTGACCAAGGCCGCGGAAGAGCTGAACTTGACGCAAAGCGCGGTCAGCCGGCAGATCAAGAACCTGGAGGAAATGCTCGGTTGCTCGCTGGTCGAACGGGTCAAGCAACGACTGCAACTGACCGACAATGGCCGCCAGTATGTGCAGGAAATCAGCCTCCTGCTGGACCAGATCGAAGCCGCGACCCACCAGGTTCGAAGCAGCCATGCCGGGCATTTGCGGGTCGGTGCCGAACCCTCCTTCACCACCCGCTGGCTGCTGCCTAAACTGCGCGACTACGCACGCCTGCACCCGGAAATCGACCTGGAGATAATGAACGATCTACACCGCCTGTATGACGGCCATGAAGGCTATGACGTAGGCATTCTCTATGGCGACGGCAACTGGCCAGAGTTCGATTCGCAGTTTCTGATGGAAGGTGAGATGGTCGCGGTCTGCACCCCGGAGCTGCTGGAAAAGCACGGCGAGATCATCCAGCGGCGCGACATCCTGCGCTACCCGCTCCTGCACCACGCTGCCCACTCCCCACAATTCAGGTCATCGACCCAGCTGTGGCTGGATGACGCGGGCCTGAGCCAGAAAGAAATTGAAATGCTGCCCGGCCAGCGCCTGGAACACTTCCAATTTGTCCTTGATGGAGCGCTCCACGGCCTGGGAGCCACAGTATTGCCACGGCTCTTTGTAACCCAGGATGTTGAAGCCGGGCGCCTGGTAATTGCCTGTCAAACGCCACTCAGCTGCGGCAAGTATTACGTTGTGACCCCAAAATCGAACCGTGACGCCAAGGCCAGCCATTTCGCCCAATGGCTGCTGCAATGGCGCGAGCAAGCCTAAACCCTCTCGTTCCAGCAACAGCAAAAAACATCCTCAAAATCCACCTGGAGGACAAATTGACAGCTATGTTATCGATAACATAGACTCGTTTGCCTCTATATATCGTCGATATGGCCACCATGACCAGATCCAGCGACAAGCCTTTAGTCGGGCTTCTTCATACGTGCTTGGTTGACTTCTATCGCCCCAGCATCGGCTTTGCCAGCGTCCAGCTGCTTGAGCAAGCAGGGTGCGAGGTGCGGGTTCCAGACTTGCAAACCTGTTGTGGTCAACCAGCCTTCAACAGTGGCAATTTTGATCAGGCACGGGCAATGGCCCGTCAGGTTATCAAGGCATTCGCAGGGTTCGATTATGTGGTTGGCCCTTCAGGCTCATGCATGAGCCAGGTCAAAGTGCATTACCCGCAATTATTTGCCGATGAACCTGATTGGCTGGCGCAGGCACAGGAACTGGCTGGACGCAGCTTTGAGCTCGTCAGTTTTCTCAGCGATGTATTAAACAAAACCGATCTGCAATCGAGCTATCAGGGCACTGTGACCTACCACGACAGCTGTTCGGGGTTGCGCGAACTGGGCATCAAGCAACAGCCGCGCAAGCAACTTGAGCAGGTGCAAGGACTAAGCCTCGTGGAGATGGCAGAAGCTGAGACCTGCTGCGGATTTGGCGGCACATTCTGCGTTAAATACCCAGAGATTTCCGTCCGCATGGCCAGCCAGAAAGTCAGTAATATCCAGGCCAGCGGCGCTGACACTCTGGTCGGCGGTGACCTGGGTTGCCTGCTGAACATCAGCGGACGACTCACCCGCGAAGGCAGTCCAGTGCGAGTATTCCATGTGGCCGAAGTGCTGGCGGGCATGACCCAGATCCCGGCCATTGGCGAAGGGGAAATGCGCTGATGCAGCTCTCGTCCGCTAATTTCAAATCTGCAGCCCGTGCAGCACTGCATGAGCCAAACCTGCAGGCGGCCATGGCCGAGAACCGCAACTTCGCCGCCCATGTCCGCGTGCAAGTCGACGGGACAGCCAACTTCCAGGGCCTGCGCGCGCAAGCCAAGGCCATCAAGGACCACACCCTGGCCCATCTCGATCATTACCTCGAGCGCTACGAGGCGGCAGCCATTAAGCAAGGCACGCAGGTGCACTGGGCACAAACACCCGAACAGGCGCAGCAGATTGTCGTGGATATCTGCCGCCAGGCCAGTGCCCGCAGCGTAATCAAGGGTAAAACCATGATTGGCGAGGAAATGGGGATCAACGATGCCCTTGCTCGCGCCGGTATCGAACGCTACGAAACCGACCTTGGCGAGTACATCCTGCAACTGGCCGACGAACCGCCAAGCCATATCAATGGCCCTGCAATCCACAAAACCCTGGAACAGGTGCAGGATTTATTCCACGAACACCACAAGGACCTTGGCCGCGAAAGCTTCCTGCACGAGCCTGCCGAGTTGCTTGCCGAAGCCCGACGCTTGTTGCGCAAGCGCTTTTTCGAAGCAGAGGTCGGCATTACCGGGGCCAACTTCCTGATTGCCGAAGACGGCAGCCATGTGCTGGTCACCAATGAAGGCAATGGCGACCTGACCAGCCTCTTGCCAAAGGTGCGGATTGTCCTGGCCAGCATCGAAAAAGTCTTGCCCAGCCGCGCAGACGCAGGGGTTCACCTGCAATTGCTCGCGCTCAGCGCCACAGGCCAGCCCCTGACCAGCTACACCAGCCTTTATGGCGGTACTAAAAACGCTGGCGAACTCGATGGCGCGGAGCAATGCCACGTTGTATTGCTGGACAACGGTCGCAGTGAAATGCTTGCCGGGGAGTTTCGACCAATGCTGCGCTGCATCCGCTGCGCGGCTTGCATGGATAACTGCCCGGTGTACAACTGGGTAGGCGGCCATGCCTACGGATGGATTTATCCGGGGCCGATGGGCTCAATCTGGACCCCACAACTGACCAACCTTGAACAAACGGTCGACTTGCCCAACGCCTGCACCCTCAATGGCCGCTGCGCGGAGGTTTGCCCAATGCAAATCCCCCTGCCCGACATGATGCGCGTACTGCGTAGCCAGCACTGGCAACAGCAACTGACCGCAACCACCACGCGCTGGGGAATTGGACTCTGGGCCGCCCTGGCCAGCCGTCCACGACTCTATCGCCTGCTGACAGCCATGGCCGCGCGCACCATGGCCTGGGCGGGCAGCAAGCGCGGGCGACTCAGCCGCCTGCCACTTGCACGCGGCTGGACCGAGCAGCGCGATATGCCCGCGCCACAGGGCGCAACCTTTCAGCAACTCTGGCAACAGCGCCAAGCCGACAAGAACGGAAGTGAACAATGAGCAGCTCACGCCAGGCCATTTTGTCCGATGTGCGTAAGGCACTTGGGCGCGAAGCGCACTCGGTCATCGAACCGCACCCATTCAAAGAGCGCATCGCCCTGAGCCAAGCCGGCATCGATCCGTACCAACAGTTCCTTGCCCGCCTGGAAGTGACCGGCGTGACCCTCGAAGCACTGGCTGATATTTCCCAGGTACCCGAGGCGGTTGCAGCATTTTGCACCCGACATCAACTGCATGGCCCGCTGGCGGTTGCCCCGGCCCTGGCCAGCTTGCCCTGGCAACAAACAGGCCTGCAGACAGACGTCGGCACAGCCCAGGGTCACCACCCTATCGGCGTTGCCCAAGCCTTTGCTGGTATCGCTGCGACAGGCAGCCTGGTGATGCTGGCAAATGCCGATAATCCTGCCGGGCTGAACTTCCTGCCCGAATATCATCTGGTGGTACTGGACAAGTCCCGCCTGCTCGGCCAACTCGACCAGCTCTGGCCATTGCTCAGCCACCCAGATGAAGGCACAGCCCAGGCGGTACAGCTGATCACCGGCCCATCAAGCACCGCAGACATCGGCGGGCAATTACTCTATGGCGCACATGGTCCAAGGGCCGTGCATATACTGCTGATTGACTAGCGCGCGGTTGACTCACGGGCGATCAATTCACAGCCAACATCAACCTGCCCTACGCTTGCGCCCTCGCCTTTGATCATTTGCGTAAGCAGCTCAACTGTGGCGTTAGCTACCCGCTCGGCCGGCACCCTGACACTGGTCAGTGTCGGCGTCGCAACACGGGCAATGGGCAGGTCGCCAAAGCCGCAGATACCGAGCTCGCCCGGCACATTGATCCCTTTGCGCTGGCAACTGAACAAAGCCCCGATGGCGGGCATGTCGTTGGTAAAGAACGCCCCATCGAACTCAAGCTCACCGCGTGCAAAGCGCTCAATCACATCGACTCCATCATCGATATGCGGAATCGCCGACGTCTTGAAGCGCAACGGCTCGACAGCCAGGCCTTGCATCACCGCATGGCGAAACCCCTGCCAGCGCAAGTCCTCACGGGCATCATCAAAGCCAAAGAATGCGGGCCGCTGATAGCCACACTCAACCAGGTGACGCCCCGCTGCAGCGCCCGCCTGCCAGTTCGAGAACCCAACGACTTGGCCCACTGGCTGGCGCGGATTATCGCCCTCGGGCAAGTCCCACAACTCGACCACCGGAATTCGCGCCGCCGCCAACAGCTCATGGGTTTCTGGCGTGTGATAGCCATAGGCCAAAATCAAGCCATCAAGCTGACGACCAAGAAAGGCGCGGAGCATTTGGGTTTCTTCTTCCGGCGAAAAGCGGGTTTCACCAATCAACATATGCAGGCCAGCCTTGCTCAGGCCCTGCTGCAGGATTTCAATGGTGGTCGCCAGAATTGGATTGGTGATGGTGGTAATCAGCGCGCCGACCACACCGCTGCGCCGAGTCACCAGGGCGCTGGCCGCAAGGTTGGGCACATAACCGAGCTCACGCACTGCAAGATCGATGCGTTCACGCGTGGCTTGCGATACCAGTTCGGGCTTGCTCAACGCCCGCGACACGGTCATGCCGGAGACACCGGCTAACCGCGCGACATCCTGTACGGTGGGTTTATTCTTGGTCACGCATTGGTCCCGTGATATTTACCTGATCCAGCTGCGGCTATTATCCATGCTGGCCAAGCCGCCGACCATTGTAGATTGGCCGCGAATGACTCGCGGCCAGCTCGCAACAGGGTTAAGCCGTCAGAAAGGCTGCGCTTTCCTGAATCTCGATCACCGTTGGGCGATCGGCCTTGGCCGCGCTCTGCAACAAATCACGCAGTTGAGCAAAGCTCTCGGCGCGTTCGGCGTTGCAGCCAAAGCCCCTGGCAAGTGCGAGGAAGTCCGGGGTGTAGATATCAACGCCAATGGTCGGGATATTGCGGTTCTGCATATAACGCTTGATCTCACCGTAGCCACTGTTGTTCCACAACAGGACGATAACCGGCGCATTGGCCTCAACCGCCGAAGCCAGCTCAGGCAGGGTGAACTGGATACCACCATCACCGATCAGTGATACCACCGGCCGCTGTGGCGCAGCCAGCTTGGCGCCGATGGCCGCCGGCAAACCATAGCCCAAGGTGCCGTAACCAGTGGACGAGTTGAACCAGGTCCGTGGCGAATTGGCTTCAAACAGGTGGTTGCCTGAGTAGACAATCTGCGTCGAGTCACCGGCAAAAATCATATCGGGCAAGGTTTCCTGCAAGACATCCAGCACCCGCTTCTGCGCATGCCAGGCATCCGGGATCAAGGCTTCTAGCTGCTTGCGAACCTTCGCCGCCAGCTTGCAACCAGGGCTGTCCTCATTGAAAGCTGCGCCCTCGCCCAGCCCTGCCAACAGTGCCTGGATAGCCAGGCGTGAATCGCTGAGAATGGCGATATCGGCCGGATAGTTGCGGTTCAACTGCTCGGCATCGATATCGATCCTGATCAACTGGCTGTCGATGCGAAAATTGCCGTCGAACACAGCGTCATAATCGGTTTCACCCAGCTCGGTGCCGATCGCCAATACCACATCGGACTGCAACACCAGCTCACGCACCGGCACCAACGACTGGTTCGAGCCCAGTGCCAGCGGGTGCCCCTTGGGCAGTACGCCCTTGGCATTGACCGTATAGGCAGTCGGCGCATCCAAGGCCTCGACCAGACGCAACGCTTCTGCGCTGGCACTGGCAGTACCGCCGCCAAGCAGTACCAATGGCCGCTGAGCGGATTTGAGCATCTGTACCGCACGCGAGATTGCATCCGGGCACGGCGCCGGGCGACTGGGTACAGCACCCAGTTTACGCTTGACATGGTCGGCAGGCGCAGTGATCACGTTAATCGGGATCTCGATATGCACCGGACGCGGCCGCGCGCTGTTAAAGACGGCAAACGCACGCGCAAGCACATCCGGCAGTTCATCCGGACGCATCAGGGTATGACTGAACGCAGCCACACCCGAGACCAGGTTGCTTTGCGACGGCAGCTCGTGGAGGCGACCGCCGCCCATGGCCAGTTGCTCGGTGTTGTTGACACTGGAAATCACCAGCATCGGCACCGAATCCGCATAGGCCTGGCCCATGGCCGTGGTGATGTTGGTCATGCCAGGCCCGGTGATGATAAAGCACACGCCCGGCTTGCCGCTGACTCGCGCATAGCCATCGGCCATAAAGCCCGCGCCCTGCTCATGCCGTGGCGTAATGTGGTTGATCTTGGTCGATGGCAGGCCACGATATAGCTCTACGGTATGCACGCCGGGAATACCAAAGACAGTATCCACACCGCAGTCTTCCAACATCTCAACCAACAATTCTCCACACGTCAGCATGGCCAGCACTCCAAGACAAAAATAACAGTGAGCGCTACTTTAACAGCATAATGTTATCGATAACATAGGCAGTTTTGTTTCAACTTTCCCAGGCAGTTTTAGGTGCAGCCCGGGTCGATCAGTAATCAATCCTGTTATTTGCGTGGCTTGCAGAGTCAAACCACGTTGGGCTCTATCTCAAGCTCAATGGCGAAGCGCTGCTTGATATCAGCCTGGATACGCCGGGCAAGCGCCAGTAACTGCTTGCCACTGGCATTGCCATAATTGACCAGCACCAAGGCCTGCAGCCGGTGTACGCCAGCATCGCCATCACGAAAGCCCTTCCAGCCTGCCCGCTCGATCAACCAGCCCGCAGCGAGCTTGAACTGGCCATCTTCCTGCGGATATGCCACCAGGTCGGCATGCAGCCTGCGCAAATGTTCAACCTGCTCGGCGCCGACCACCGGGTTTTTAAAGAAACTACCGGCATTACCCAGCACTGCCGGGTCTGGCAGCTTCTCGCTGCGAATCGCACAGATCGCGCGGCTGACGTCCTGGGCTGTCGGCTTGTCGATACCCTCCTCGCTCAAGCGCTGCTTGACCGGGCCATACGCCAGGTTCAAATGCGCAGTACGACTCAGGGCGAAGCGCACACGCAAGATAATCCAGCGCCCCGCTTCCCGCTTGAAAAGGCTGTCGCGGTAACCAAACTGGCAGTCTTGCAGGTTGAACTCACGGACTTCGCCCGTTTGTCGATCAAGGGCCGTGAGACCAACAAACAGGTCTTTGATCTCAACGCCGTAGGCACCTATATTCTGCATCGGCGCAGCGCCCACTGTGCCAGGGATCAGGCTGAGGTTTTCCAGCCCCGCCAGGCCCTGGCCGAGCGTCCATTGCACAAATGGATGCCAAGGCTCCCCGGCTTCGGCCTCGACCACCACGCGCTGATCATCTTCACTGAGAATACGAATACCAAGGCCGCTCATGCGCAGCACCAGTGCATCGACATCCGCGGTGAGCAGCAGGTTACTGCCGCCACCGAGCAACATCAGCGGCAACTGTTGGGTTTCGGCATAGGCAATCGCGGCGCGTACCTGGTCATCGTTGTGCGCTTCGGCAAATTGCGCAGCGAGCACATCAATACCGAAACTGTTATAGGGTTTGAGCGAAACTCCGCGCTCGACGTGCAGCTTCATAACCGTCCCTTGACTTCGACCAGCAAGGCGTCGCTGGCGCGCTCAATCAGGTCGAGCACATTCTCGAATCCTTGTTCGCCACCGTAATAAGGGTCTGGGACCTCATCGACTTCAAGCTGGTAACGACGCAGGAACAAGTCCAGTTCTGCGCCTTGATTGCCCGAGCGCAAACGCTTGAGGTTGTCCAGATTACTGTGATCCATAGCCAGCACCAGGTCAAAACGCTGAAAATCAGCGGCCTCGACCTGACGACCGCGCAAGGCAGACATATCATAGCCACGCAGTTGCGCGGCGCGTCTGGTGCGAGTGTCCGCAGGCTTGCCCACATGCCAGTCGCCAGTGCCCGCCGAATCGACCTGCACCAACCCTGCCAGCCCAGCCTGCTCCAGCTTGTGGCGAAACACGGCCTCGGCCGTTGGCGAACGACAGATGTTGCCCAGGCAGACGAATAAAACGCGCATTACTGGCTCAACAACTGACGTACACGATCGAGATCTTCCTGGGTATCAACGCCCGCAGGAGGCGCTTCAAGTGCATCGGCTACATGAATACGCACGCCGTGCCAGAGCGCACGAAGCTGCTCCAGGCACTCGGTGTTTTCCAGCCAGCATGGACCCCAGGCGACAAAGTCGTGGAGAAACTGGGTGCGATAAGCGTAAATGCCGATGTGACGACGATAAGGCACATCAGCAGGCAAGTGTTCACGGCTGGCAGCAAATGCATCCCGAGCCCATGGCAATGGCGCGCGACTGAAGGTCAGCGCCAGGCCGGTCAGATCGGTGGCGACCTTGACCACATTGGGATTGAACAGCGCAGCAACATCTTCGATGGGCTCAGCCAGCGTGGCAATGGCCGCTTGCGGATTGGCCGCCAGGTTGGCCGCGACCTGATCGATGATCGAAGGCGGTATCATCGGCTCGTCGCCCTGCACATTGACCACAATGGCATCGGGCTCCAGGCCCAGCGCGGTTGCGACCTCAGCCAAGCGATCAGTCCCGGAATTGTGATCAACCCGGGTCAGCACCACTTGCGCGCCAAATGCCTTGCAAGCGTCGACAATACGCGCATCATCGGTGGCGACAACCACCCGCTGCGCATTGCTTTTGCAGGCCTGCTCCCAGACGTGCTGGACCATCGGCTTACCGCCGATATCCTGCAAGGGCTTCCCCGGCAGGCGGGTCGAGGCGTAACGCGCAGGAATGACAACGCTGAATGCTTGGCTCATTTATTTATCCAGGCGCTCGTCTACATTGAGGGTCCGGGCTTCGGTTTCGAGCATCACCGGAATGCCATCGCGCACTGGAAACGCCAGCGCGTCTGCCTTGCACACCAGTTCGGTTTTATCGTTGGCCAGCTTCAGCGGGCCTTTGCACAGCGGGCAGGCCAAGATATCGAGTAATTTCGGGTCCATGGGTGATCCTTGAGGTAAAACGGCGTGCATACAGCTTGCCAGTATAAAGCTAGCGCGCAGGCAATAAAGCCTTCAATTGTGCATCAAACCAGTCGACGAATGCCTGCGAGGGCTGCGCATCGACTGCCAGATACCACCAATCATCAGCCGCAAAATCGCGGCACTTCACTGCATCTTTCTCGGTCATGACCACCGGCAAGTCTGGGCTGAAATTCAGCAACTCACGACTGTAGGCGGCGTGATCAGCAAAAGCATGCGTATTTACCCGCCAGTGTAGCCCTTCGAGCGTGTTGAAGAAACGCTGCGGATTGCCGATTCCCGCCACGCCGTGCAGCGCCTGACCCGCCGGGAAATGATCGAGCGGACGCGATTCGCCGCTGCGCACGTTGATCAGTTGGGTCGGTTGCAAGGTAAATGCAAAGGCATCTTGTGGATCGCTGGAGGCCCCGTTGTACAGCAGCGCATCGACACTTTGCAGACGCTGCATCGGCTCACGCAGTGGCCCCGCCGGCAGGCAGCGCTGGTTGCCGAAGCCTCGCGCAGCATCCACCAGCACCAACTCCAGGTCACGCGCCAGCCGGTAATGCTGCAAGCCGTCATCACTGAGAATCAGGTCTAGCGGTTCAGCCTCGAGCAAGGCTTGCACCGCGCGACTGCGGTCCGGGTCAATCATCAGCGCAACGCCACTGCGCTGGACGATCAACAGCGGCTCGTCCCCGGCCACAGCGGCGCTCTGGTCTGCCGCGACCCGCCAGGGGAAGGCCGGCGGTTTAGCGCCAAAACCCCGGCTGACAACGCCGACCTTGAGGCCGCGTTGCTGGCATTGCTCGATCAGCCAAAGGATCATCGGGGTCTTGCCGGTGCCGCCAACCGTGATATTACCCACCACGATCACTGGCACCGGAGCACGATAGATATCGCCCTCGCCCGCGATAAATCGTGCACGCTTGCGCTGAACCACCTGGCGATACAAGGCCTCCAGCGGCGCGAGAAGCGCCAACGCCGGATGCCCGGTATACCAGGCATCGACCAGTCGATCAGACAGTGCCATCACGCAATCTCCGTCAAGGCTTTGGCTGCGCCTCGACCGTGGTCATGCGCAAGTGAGCAAAACCCAGCTTGCCAGCTGCATCCATTGCCGTGATGACCGATTGGTGGGGGGTTTTACCGTCGGCGCTGATGGTCAGTGGCTGATTGAAATCGCCAGCAGCCTCTTTTTGCAATGCGGCAATCAAGGTTTCCAGATCACTTTTCAGCAACGCCTTGCCGTTGATTGAAAAACTGCCGTCTGCTGCAATCAATATCTCCAGCGGCTTGGTTTCAGCATCCGTCAGCGGAGCACCAGTAACCGACTCGGGCAAATCGACCTTCATCTGGGTTTCACGAGTGAAGGTCGTGGTCACCACGAAAAACAACAGCAGGATAAACACCACGTCAATCAGCGGCGCCAGATTGATCTCGACGTTTTCCCGCGCTTTACGCCGGAACTTCACGCCTTGTCTCCACCCAGATCAACTTCGCGGTCGCCCTGCACCACCTCGACCAGCTTGATTGCCTCCTGCTCCATGCCAACTACCAGCTCATCGACTCGACGCTGCAGGTATCGGTGGAAGAACAGCGCCGGGATTGCCACGATCAGGCCCGCTGCCGTGGTAATCAGGGCTTTGGCAATACCGCCGGCGAGCACCGGCGCATTGGCCATGCCGGCGCCCATGAATGAGCTGAAGATCTCAATCATGCCCAGCACAGTACCAAGCAAGCCGAGTAATGGCGCAATACCGGCGATGGTGCCAAGTGCGTTGAGGTAGCGCTCCATGTCGTGCACAACCCGAGCTGCAGCTTCTTCAATGCACTCTTTCATGATCTCGCGGCCATGCTTGGAGTTAGCCAGGCCTGCAGCCAAAATCTCACCGAGCGGCGAATCTGCGCGCAGCTCCTTGAGCTTCTGGTTATTGAGCTTTTTGTCTTTGATCCATTGCCAGACCTTGCCCAGCAGGTTGGGCGGGGTGACACGGCTTGGCCGTAACGTCCACAGGCGCTCGGCTACTATGGCCGCAGCAACGATAGAACACATGATGATCGGCAGCATGATCCAGCCGCCAGCTTTAACCAATTCCCACACGGTGGCGTATCCCCTCAACAAAATTGGCGTCACTCTAGCATAGGGCCGTGACCTCGCCGACCGTCGCTGTTCTCATTTTTCTCGCCAGAACCGCGGTATTTTTCGCATTCCTTGCGCAGGCAGCAAAGAACCCAGCTCAATAATCACTGCCCCCTGCTCCACGCTGTCGTACAGGGTGGCGCCTGACTGTTGATAGCGGCGCACGACTTCCGGGTGCGGATGGCCATAGGCATTATGTTTTCCCCGGGCTATCAATACCGAGTGCGGAGCAACGGCATCGATAAACAATTGCGATGATGAACTGCGGCTGCCGTGATGGGGCGCCATAAGCCATTGCGCATGCCAATCATGCCAGCTGCGCACCCAGGCCCGCTCGGCCTCGACATCGATATCACCGGTTAACAGCAAGCGCTCGCCAGCCGCCTCAACCATCAGGACACAGGACAAGGCATTGGACTCAATAGCGTCCAGCCATTGCCAAGTGCTGAAACGCACCTGATTCCATTGCCAAGTGGAAGCCGTGCACGGCTGGGCATCAAGCTCCTCGGGCAAGCCTGCAGGTTGCCCGCTGACGACCTGTCCCAGGGTCATGCCTTGATGAATCGCCAGGGCGCCACCGCTGTGATCGTTGTCCGCATGGCTTATCAGCATGATATCCAGCTCACTCAACCCCAGCGCTCGCAAAGACGGCAGGACCACGCGCTCACCGATATCAAACCCAGGCGAGCGTGCGCCTGCGTCATACAACAGCGCATGCTCGCGGGTTTGCACCAGCACAGAGGTGCCTTGCCCGACATCGAACATGATCACCCGCGCCCGCCCTTCAGGTGGCAACGAAGGCTTGGTAAAGAACAATGGCAAGACTAAAAACCACGCCAGGCTACGCCCGGGGATACCTCGTGGGGCCAACAACAGCAGCAGCGCAATGGCTACCAACAACCAGGCCCACAGCGGTAAGCCGGCAGGTAACCAGGCCGGGAACCACAGGGCGATGGACTCCAGCGCGCGAAAGAACAACTCAAGCAAGCCACCAGCAAGCCCAAGCACTGCCGTGCCGAACCAGGGCAGCGGCAACAACAAGGTGCCCAGCAATGCCAGCGGCACAATCACCAGTCCAACCAAGGGCACGGCGAATAAATTAACCAGTGGACCACTGATGCTGACCGGCAAGCCCAACCCCAGCAACAGCGGCAATAAGCCGAGGGTCATAGCCCATTGCGCGCGCCCCAGCGAACGCCAGCCGCTCAACCGGCCCAGGCGCCCATTAAACACCAGCATAAGCAAGCCCGCAGCGCCAAATGACAGCCAAAACCCGGGTTGCAGGCTTGCCAGTGGCTGCCAAAGCAGGATAACCAACATCGCGGACAGGAGCGGAAGCAACACGCCGAGGTGACGAAAACGCCAGCGCCATAACAGCACCATGCCGACCATCACGCAGGCGCGCTGCACCGGCACTTCAAAGCCTGCCAAAGCGCCATAGACAATGGCGCCAGCAAACCCGGACAAGCATGCACAGGGCAGCCAGGGCAATGCCGCTGGCCAGTAACCAAAGCGTGCGAGCCCTGCAACCAAGCCATAAAGCAACCCAGCCAACAGACCGATGTGCTGGCCAGAGATCACCATTAAATGAATCGTGCCGGTATGCTGCAACGTACGCCAGTCATCGGTACTCAGCCCCGAGCCATCGCCCAGCACCAAGGCTGTCAAGGCACCTTCGCGATCATGGGCCGGGGTGGCTAGAATGCGCTGGCGAATCTGCTGGCGCCAGGTTGCAATACCGCTACCAATGCTCAGGCGTTCACCCGCCTTGATGGTGCCGGTGCCGCCAATGCCCTGGGCGAGCAGCCAGAGTTCATAGTCGAACGACTGGGGGTTGACCAATGCATGGGGTCTTTTCAGGCGCACCGCAAGTCGCCAGGTCTCGCCTGCCGCAAGGGGCGGCCCGCCATACCAGGACAAGCGCAGTAGTTTTGGCAGCGCGGCCCGTCGCGAGTGCGCATCCGCCAACTGGAAGCGGATAACCTTGCCGTCTTGCTCGGGCAAGCCAACCACCTTGCCCTGCAGCCACAGGGTTCGACCGTCCAACTCCGGATTGAGCCGATCATCAAGCGCCCATTGCCCGCACACGCAAGCCCAGACAAAACCCAGCAGGAACAAGGCCGCTGGCAATCGCTGACGCCAAACCAGCAGCAACGCCATGAGCAGGCACAGGAGCAAAAACCAGGGCGCGGGTAAATGCGGCAGAAAGCTTAACGTGAGTAGACCCGCAATCAGCGCTATCATCTGTGTCAGCATCATTGCCTGCCTTCAGGATTTCATCCGTGAAATCCGGCTGTGTTCGGTTGTGTAACAGACAGTCTCACAATCTGAGGCGGCACCGCATGATGAATGTGTGCATAATATTGCCGCTCAAGCCTGCCAGAGAACCTTCATGCCGCGTCGTTTATTCAAACGCTACATGCCTAACCCAGATCGAATCAAGGGCAACAAATCCCTGCGTTTTCTGGGGACGCTCATGCATGACCCCAACCTCTGGCACCTCAATCGCCACTCAGTCTCGCGGGCAATGGCCATTGGTCTTTTCTGGGCCATGATTCCAATGCCCATGCAGATGCTGGCGGCCGCACTGACTGCGATTCCCGCTCGCGCCAACATGCCGATCTCCATTGGCCTGGTGTGGCTGACAAACCCCCTGACCATGCCGCCGGTGTTTTATTGCAGCTATAAATTCGGCGCCTGGCTAACGGACACACCGACCCTGCACATTCCGGAACATGTCACCCTCGCCTGGGTTGGACAGGTGCTGCAAACCCACTGGCAACCACTGTTTCTAGGTTCCTTCACCCTCGGCGCCATCCTGGCCCTTATCGGTTATTTCGCCACCAACGCTTACTGGCATTGGTGGGTCAGACACAGCTGGCGTAAACGCCAGGAACGTCGTCGCGCCAAACAGTCGGACTGACACAAAAAAGCCGCTCCAATGAGCGGCTTTTTTATGCCTGCAAAGCCGCCAACCTACTCGTAGCGCAAGGCCTCGGCAGGTTGAATGCGAGATGCTCGCCAGGATGGATACAGCGTCGCCAGGAAGCTCAGGCCAAATGCTGCCGCACAAATCAGCAGCACATCGGTCAGCTGCAGCTGCGAAGGCAGGTTGCTGATGAAATAGACATCGGAACTGAATACATGCTGGCCGCTGACCCGCTCTATCCAGCCCACCAACTGGCTGACATTCAAGGCGGCAACAATGCCAAGCGCGCAGCCGATCAAGGTGCCCACCGTGCCAATCACAGTGCCCTGCACAATGAAAATGCCCATGATCTGCCGAGGCGTAGCGCCAATGGTGCGCAAGATGGCGATATCCGCGCCCTTATCGGCAACCACCATGATCAATGTGGCAATGATATTGAATGCGGCAACGGCCACGATCAGCAGCAACAACAAGCCAATCATGGTCTTTTCCATCTTCATGGCGCTGAACAGGCTGCCTTGGGTCAGCGTCCAGTCACTGGCGCGGTAATCAGCGCCCAGGCTGGCTGCAACCTGCGCCGAAACCTGCGGCGCTGCATAGAGGTCCTTGACCTTCAGGCGCACGCTTTGTACCTGCCCTGGCTTGTAGCGTTGAATGTCTGCGGCATCGGCAACGTTAATCAGTGCCAGCGAGCTGTCCAGCTCAGCGCCTACTTTAAAGATGCCCACCACATTCAGGCGCTTCATGCGCGGGGTGATGCCGCCCGGCACAGAACTGACCTCGGGCACGATCAAGGCCAGCTTGTCACCGATATTCAAGCGGAAACGGCGAGCGGTAATCTCACCAATGACCACGCCGTACTCACCCGGCTTCAGGTCCGCCAGGCGGCCCTTGACCATATGATCGCCGATGATCGACACCTTGGGTTCAAGCTGCGGGTCAATTCCCTGCAACTGAATGGGTTGCATGGCGCCACGGAAGGACAGCATCCCTTCCAGCTCCGCGAAGGGTACGGCGGCAATGACTTCAGGATTCTTTTGTGCAGCATCAGCCACGGTTTTCCAGTCATCCAGCGGTGTGACCGCCGAGATACTGGCGTGCGGCACCATGCCGAGAATCCGCGAGCTCATCTCTTTTTGAAAGCCGTTCATCACCGACAGCACTACAATCATGGCCAGTACGCCAAGCGCCAGGCCAATCATCGAGGTCAGCGAGATAAACGAAATAAAATGGTTGCGGCGCTTGGCCCGCGTGTAGCGGGCACCGATAAAGATACTCAGCGGGCGAAACATCAGTTAGCCACCAACTTGCCGTCTTCGAGGCGCAGGATGCGATCCATCTGCTGGGCCAGTTCCAGATCGTGAGTCACCACCAAAAATGCGGTTTGCGAAGAACTGCTGAGTTCGCGCATCAGTTCCTGGATACCTTCTGCGGTGTGGTGATCAAGGTTACCGGTTGGTTCATCAAGCAATACCAACCCCGGACGATTGACCAGCGCGCGGGCAATTGCCACTCGCTGGCGCTCACCACCGGACAATTCGGCTGGCTTGTGCGACAGGCGATGCCCCAGCCCGACACGGGTCAGCAACTCCGTGGCGCGGCTACGCGCCTCGCTGATTGATGTGCGGCCAATCAGCAGCGGCATGCAGACGTTCTCCAGCGCGGTGAACTCTGGTAACAAATGATGGAACTGATAAACAAAGCCCAGCGAACGATTGCGCAACAGGCCCCGCTGCTTTTCATTCAGCGCAGACAGTTCCTCACCCGCCAGCCAGACGCTGCCAGCGCTTGGCGTATCAAGACCGCCAAGCATATTGAGCAAGGTACTTTTACCCGAACCGGAACTGCCGACGATGGCGACGCGCTCACCGGGAAACAACTCAAGCTGCAAGTCATCGAGCACCACAACCGATTGCGGGCCTTCATCGTAACTTTTGCTGAGGTTGCGGCAACTTAGAACAGCCTGATCCTGCATCACGTGCTCACCTTTAATCTGATTACTCATAACGCAACGCCTCTGCAGGCTGGGTGCGTGCGGCACGCCAGGCCGGGTACAAAGTGGCGAGGAAACTCAACACCAACGCCGCAGCACAGACTTGCACCACGTCTGCTGGCAACAACTGCGACGGCAGATAATCGATGAAATAGACATCGGCATTAAGAAACTTGATGCCCAGCAAATGCTCAAGGCCAGCGATTGCCGCACTGACATTCAGTGCGGCAAAGATACCGAGCACAGCGCCAATAGCGGTGCCGAATACGCCAATCACAGTGCCCTGCACCATAAATATGCGCATGATCTGCCCCGGCGTGGCGCCGAGTGTTCGCAGAATGGCGATATCACCTTTCTTATCGTTGACCACCATGACCAGGGTCGAAATGATATTGAAGGCGGCCACCGCCACAATCAGCAGCAGCAACAGGCCGATCATGGCTTTTTCCATGCGTATGGCCTGGTACAGGTTGCCGTGGGTACGGGTCCAGTCGCGAGCGTAGTACTCGCCGTCTCCCAGGCTTTGCGATATCTGCCAGGCCGTACGCGGCGCCTGGAACAGATCCGCAAACTTCAGGCGAATACCCTGCACCTGCCCTGGTTTCCAGCGCTGCAGGCGGGCCAAATCCTCGATATGGGTCATGGCCACGTAACCATCTATCTCACCGGCACCGACATGAAAGATGCCGACCACGGTAAAACGCTTGAGCCGCGGGAACATCCCGGCAGGCGTCACCGTCATTTCAGGTGAGACAAAGGTAATTTTCTGGCCAATGCCGACGCCGAGCTTTTTCGCTGCGTTGTCACCAATGACAATGCCAAACTCGCCCGGTGCCAGGGCCTGCAAGCTGCCTTGCTTGAAGAAGTTGCCAATGATCGAGACCTTGGCTTCCTCTTTTGGGTCGACAGCGTTGATCAGCACCTTTTGCACCTTGCCGTCATGGGTCAGCAGCCCCTGCATCTGGCTAAAGGGAGCAACCGCCAGGACTTGCGGGTTGTTCTCGGCCTTGCCAGCCAGGCTGCGCCAATCATCGATAGGCGTCGGGCTTTCAATTGTGGCGTGGGGCACCATGCCCAGCACGCGCGAACGCATCTCATGGTCAAAGCCGTTCATGACCGACAACACCACGATCATCACCAGCACACCCAGTGCCAGCCCGATCATGGACGTCAGGGAAATAAACGAAACGAAATGATTGCGACGCTTGGCGCGGGTGTATCGCGTACCGATAAATACGAACAGGGGTTTGAACATTTTTGAGGGCTTGTTCGAAGAAAAGAGAAACGTCCATGTGGCGAGGTCGGGTCAGCAGCCTTACACTCAGACAACCACTGCTGCTTCAGGTTCGCCATGTCGACTCAAGATGATCAAGATCGCCGTGAATACTATCGTATCGAAGATACCTTGGCACTGGAATTTAGCTGCCTTTCAAAGACTCAAGCGCAGTCCGCCGAGGCGTTGCATGACAACTCACCGCTGTTCAACCTGCTCAGCGAGTTGCATGTTCTCGACTTTGAATCGCAGCACCTGCTGCGCCATATCAGCGAGCGCGACCGCACGCTAGCCAGCTATCTAAAGGTGATCAACAAGCGCATCGACCTGCTCGGGCAAACCGTGGCACAAAGCCTGATGGGCGATATTGGCCCACCCAAGAAGGTGACTATCTCCGAGGGAGGCGTGAGCTTCAACAACCCACAAGCGGTTGAAGCAGGGACACACCTTGCAATTAAATTGGTGCTGATGCCGCAGGCGCTTGGGCTGTTGCTGCGCGCCAAAGTCATCCATTGCCAGGCCATTGACGAGGGTCAATTTGAAATCGGCACCGAGTTCGAATCGTTGACCGACGCACAGCGTCAATTGCTGGCTCGGCATATCCTTCAACGTCAGGCTCAGGAACGCCGGCAGGCACTTGAGCAACCCGACCCAAGCTGACGATCGACCAGGATATTCTGACTATGCCACGTCTACTGCCTACTCTGCTGGCGTTTAGCCTGATGCTGCCAATAACCGGAAGCTACGCTGAAACCCTGACCATTCCAATTGGCCAACAAGGCGACGCTAGCCAGGTACAGTCACTGCCCAGGCGCGGCGAGTCGCGCAGCTCGGTGCTTGATCGCTTTGGCCTGGCCGATGAAGAACACAAGCCAGTGGGCCAACCGCCGATCACCCGCTGGGACTACCGCGAGTTCAGCGTGTATTTTGAGTATGACCACGTCGTCGATAGCGTGCGCCACATGCCGGTACATCCCGCTAAGTAGCGCACTGCCCGCTTGACCCGCCGTGCAACTGGCTTTATCAATAGAGCATCGCTGACGCCGTGATCAGCCCAAACCCAAGGAGCAATTGTGACGCTGATCTATGGACACCGTGGCGCAAAAGGCGAAGCCCCTGAAAACACCCTGGCCAGCTTTCAGCAATGCCTTGAGCATGGCGTCAATCGTTGCGAGCTGGATTTGCACCTGTCGCGTGACGGCGAGTTGATGGTCATCCACGACCCGACCCTCAAGCGCACCACCGGCCGGCGAGGCAAGGTGGTTGAGCACGACGCCCACGAACTGGTCACTTACGATGCACGCAAAGGTGGCCCTGGCTGGGTCAAGAGCTGTCCAATTCCCCGCCTGGGTGAATTGTTCGAGCACTGCGCATTCGAGCACTGGCAGCTTGAAGTCAAAAGCGCCTCGAAAGTCCGCGCCGCACGCACGGTCGAAGCCATCGCCGAACTTGCCGAACACCATGGCCTCAGCGATAAAGTCACTGTTACCTCAAGCTCGCGGGAAGTGCTCAGCGCACTCAAACGCCTGACCCCACAGTTATCGCGCGGCCTGGTTGCGGAGTACTCATGGCTCGACCCGATCAAGGTTGCGCAACATTATGAATGCGAATACCTGGCCCTCAACTGGACGATCTGCACCCCGGAGCGTTTGGCCAAAGCACAAAAAGCCGGTTTGCATGTGTCCGTCTGGACAGTGAACGAGCCAGCACTGATGCGTCGACTGGCAGACTTCGGGGTCGACAGCATTATCACCGACTTCCCCGGTGTCGCCGTTAAAAGCCTCAAGGATCTAAACCCGACACGCCCCTGAACCCTGGTTTAACCAGGCGGGTCGATCTCTGCCCAGCGAAATCGACCCGATCAAGCCAAACCACGAGAGAACAAAGACCAATGTTTATTGGGCTTTTGTTTTGTTACGTTATAACTTAACATTAATCGAATATTGGCAACCACAGCGCAACCGGAACATAAATGAGCCCTCCAAACGACCACGGACATGTCACGCCACCTTGCTTGACCGAGGAAGAACTGCTCAAGCAACCAGCCGATGCCTATATGAACCAAGCCCAGCAAGCCTTCTTCAATGCACTGCTAAAGCGTCAACGCCTGGAATTGCAGGCGCGCATTGAAGAGCAAATGCAGGTGCTCAGTGAACAACAGTCCGACAGCGACCCAATGGATATCGGGAGCGCGGAAGAACAGCGTCAATGGCAACTGAGCTTGCTTGAGCGCGAGAACAAACTGCTCGACAAGATTGACCAAGCCCTGCACCGCCTGGCGCGCGATGAATATGGCTGGTGCAGGGAAACGGGCGAGCCTATCGGCCTCAAGCGCCTGCTCTTGCGCCCAACGGCGTCACTCGGCATCGAAGCCAAGGAGCGCCAGGAACAGAAAGAAAAACACCTGAGCAAGGCGTAGTCAGCAGACCGGCCGTGAACGCCCCGCTTTTAAAATTGACCTTCCAGAGCGCCCAATGAACAGCCAAGCCCGTTATCACCAGACAATGTCCGACATCGCAGCGCAAGCAGCCCCCGCCAGCCAAACGCTGGACTGGGTCGGGATGTGTAATATCGATATGCCCTTGCGTGTCGAAGGGCAAAGCACGACCGGCAAGGTGGATGCAGGCGTCAGCCTGGATGACCAAACCGCGCGCGGCATCCATATGTCGCGCCTGTACCTTGCCCTGCAAAAAATTGCCCAACAACCGCTTTCGCCATCCTTGCTAGAGGAGGTACTAAGCGACTTCCTGGCAAGCCACACCGGCTTATCGCAGCGTGCATCACTGAGCATATGCACGGATCTGCTGCTCCAGCGCCCGGCCCTGACCAGCCATTTATCCGGCTGGAAAGCCTACCCCATCACCATTGATGCAGGTCTCGACAGCAACGGACTGCATCTTGAGCTCGGGGTAACACTGGCCTACTCATCCACCTGCCCCTGCTCGGCAGCATTGGCACGGCAATTGATTCAGCAACGCTTTGCCCGCGACTTCAACTCAGCACCAGTCGATTATCAGCAGGTCCACGCCTGGCTAGGCAGCACTGACGGCATCATCGCCACGCCCCACAGCCAGCGCAGCACTGCACAGATTCAGCTGCGCCTGGATCGCCAAGCCCGCGACTTTGCCATACAAAGCGTGATTGATCGCGCCGAACAAGCACTGGGCACAGCGGTGCAAACTGCTGTCAAGCGTGCGGATGAGCAGGCATTTGCCCTGGCCAACGGGCAAAACCTGATGTTCTGTGAAGATGCCGCGCGGCGCCTTGACCTGACACTGCGCACACAACCGGACATAACCGGCTTCAAGCTCAAAGTTATTCACGCAGAAAGCTTGCACGCCCATGATGCCGTGGCGCAAAGCAGTTGGCATTGGCAATAGCTTTTCAAGGCTGCACGAACAGCTTTGAAATCACTGTAGGCATCTTCCCAGACAATCCACCCCCCCTGCACCAAAGAGGAATGGCTCTGTCAAAATTTCCGGTTTATGCCAGTCAGTTGCTGACTCATTAAAACCTCAAACACCCTTAAATTCGACAGACATCCAGACCAAAATCATGCCATTAATTCAAGTAAACCTACTGAGCAAACCACCTCATTTCATTAAAGAGCTGGGCGAAAACCTGCACCAGTCGCTCATGGCAACCTGGGGTATTCCTATTGATGACTGCTTCCAGATTTTCCATCAAAAACAAGAACATGAGCTGAATATCAATCCACTTATATTTGGCGGCGGGCGATCAAAGGATGTGATTGCGCTACACATCACATCGACCCCGAGAACTCAAAAAATGAAGTTGGATTTTTACCAGGACCTGGCGACTCGACTTGAGCAAAAAATGAATATCCGCCCACAGGATATCTTTATTTCCATTGTTGAAAACACCCGGGAAGACTGGTCATTCGGTAGTGGCAAGGCGCAATTGCTAACGGATTAAATCACTGCAGACCACTTGCAAAGCGCACACTTCGACAGGCCCTGATAAGAATGATGTCCCACGCAGCATTTTTCAGGGCCTTCCTGGATCAGCAGCAAATACGCCCGCCCCGCATGGGTCAAGACCTTGAAATTAGTCGCGCCCAGAGGGCGACCACAGCCATCTCTTTGTCCCGTGGCACGCCTAACGAGACAGGCAGCTGCCAACATCCACAACACTTGGCAGCGAAACAAATCGCTCATTTTCAAGTATGGGCTGGCGATATTTCACTCCAAGAATAACGATGTCGTCATACAACAAAAATAAATAAATATCGTATATTCATATAGTTACGACTTCCAAATTTACATAACGCGCCACAATCCATAAAGTCATCGTACATCTTGTATCCTACCCTTGCCTTGTGCAGTTACGCAGATCAACAAAAACAAAAGGGATACCCCATGAACGATAAGCCAGTCATCGGCAACTCTCGCCGCCTGTTTCTCAAGCACTCCCTCGCCTACTCCGCTGCTGCCGTTAGTATCGGTTCCTTGCTGCCACAACTTGCCCGTGCAACTGAACCCCTGAGCGCCCGCTATCCAGATCCCGCTGTTGCAGCCTTGGATGACAGTTTTCTCGACCTGCGCCTGTTCAATGCCAGCGTCGAGAAGCTGGCTACAGGGTTGCGCTGGGCCGAAGGTCCGGTCTGGATGGGTGCAGGCCGCTACCTACTGCTTAGTGATATTCCCAATAACCGTATTGTGCGCTGGGACGAGATCAGCCAATCGCTGGGGGTGTATCGCGAACAATCGAACTTCTCCAACGGCCTGACCTGCGACAACCAGGGTCGCTTGGTCACTTGCGAAGGCTCTACCACCCATGAACAAGGCCGGCGCATTACCCGCACTGAGCACGACGGCAGCATCACTGTGCTGGCGGACAATTTCGAGGGTAAGCGCTTCAACTCACCGAATGACATCGTAGTGAAGCGTGACGGTTCAGTCTGGTTCACCGACCCACCCTTCCAGTCTGGCAATGAATATGAAGGTCATAAGATCCAGACGGAGTTACCCCATGGGGTTTACCGCATCGACGGTGAAAGCCTGAAAGTGACCCGGGTGATCGATGACCTTGCTGGCCCCAACGGCCTGTGCTTCTCGCCAGACGAAAAGTCGCTCTATATTGTCGAAGGGCGAGCCAAGCCCAACCGACTGGTCTGGGCCTACGCTGTCAATGAAGACGGCACCCTGGGTGCGCGCAAGAAGCACATTGAAGCCACTGCATATGGCGCGCTTGATGGCATCAAGTGCGATGAAGCCGGTAATCTCTGGTGCGGCTGGGGCAGCAACGGCTCGCCGCAGGGCAAGCCCGAAGAGCTTGACGGGGTGCGGGTCTTCAACCCACAGGGCAAAGCAATAGGTCATATCTCGCTGCCCGAGCGCTGCGCGAACCTGTGCTTTGGCGGCCCGCGGGGCAATCGCCTGTTCATGGCCAGCAGTCACTCGATCTACTCGATCTTCGTCAACACTCGCGGCGCTACATTCGCCAAGTAAGCGACTGGCCACGGCCTGGCGGTCGTGGCCCTTACCGGCCCTGGATCAATAGCGGTAACCAGGCCGATATCAGCAGCAATAACGCCAGCACCTGATTCATCCGCTGCAGTGCTCGTGGCGATCTTAAAAGCCGTGCGCTGCCCAATCCGAGCAATGCCCACAACGTCATGCACGGCAAGGAAACCAGCAGGAAATACAGCGACAACAGCAGCACCTGCGGGGTCCTGTCGCCATCGCCGACAAACAGGCTAATCACAGCCATCGCCATCATCCAGACCTTGGGATTGACCACTTGCAGCGCGGCAATACCGAGCAGGCTGACGCCTTTGCTGCGCGGGCCATCCACTTCGAGTGGCGCGGGTGGGCTATTGAAAATCTGCCACGCCAGCCAACTCAACCACAGCACTGCGCACCAGGTCATAACCTGCTGCACACGGGCAAAGCGCAACAATGTTTCACCCACCCCAAGGCCAACGACCAGCACCATGAGCGCCGCCGCCACGCATGCACCGGCAATAATAGGCAGCGTGGCCCCAAGCCCACGCCTGGAGCTGTGGCTCAGCACCAGGATATTGGTTGGTCCCGGCGTCACCGAGGCAACAAAGGCAAACAACAGAAAAGGCAGCAAGGATTCCATGGTTCAGGCTCCATGCTGGCTTGAAGGATGAGGGAACGCGAGCAGTAACAACGGCATGGAAAGGACTCCTGTTCGATAGGCAAGTCCATGGTTGCAAGCCGGCGCGGATCAGTCTGGAAGTTTTGAGCAACGCTTGCGGTAATCCGCAGGTGTCAGTTGATAGGCTCGGCGGAACCAGCGGCCCAAATGGCTTTGATCGGCAAATCCAAGGCTACTGGCCACCTGGGCAGGCAACTCGCCACGGGCTAACAGTTGCCGGGCCCTGGCCAAGCGCAGCTGGATCAAATAGGCATGCGGCGCCAGGCCGAAGGCAGCCTTGAAGGCCCGCGTCAGACGGAAGCGATCCACCGCGCAAGCCTGCGCCAGATCATCGAGCCCGATGTCTTCGCAGATATTGGCATGCAGATAGTCACGGGCAACCTGGGCGACCAATGGCAAACGCGGATCTCGAGATTGGCGCTTTCGCCAATCAAGGTGGCCAGTAAGGGCATCCAGCAAGGCATCGATACTACTCTGGCGCACTATGCGTAAATCCCCGGTATGCAGCGCATCGAAAGCCCGGTTGATTGCAGTCGAGAGCCTTGGGTCCTGGCTCAGGATGGAGGCAAACCCCAATTGGCTGTCCGCGGGTGCCTGCTCGAACAGCGCGTGCAGTTCCCGCTCCAGCCAATGCGGCTCGAGGTAGAGCATGGAATAGGTAAACCCCTCCTCGGTCGGCGCATAGCCATCGTGGATTTCACCCGGTTCCAGCATGAATATCTTGCCAGGCGTGCTGAGATGACGAACCCGCCGGCAATTGAACTGCTGCACCCCCTGGCCCGTCACGCCGACCAGGAAGCTGTCATGCCAGTGCGGATCGTAGGCATGGCCCTGAAAATGAGCACGAATCGACTCGATCCCGGTATCGGCATCCTGGGACAGCTCGATCCAGTTGCGTTTATCCACCAAAGACTCCAGTGCCGGTCGTTGAGCATTAATCTGTGCGAAAGCCTAAATTACCTTGCCAGGGAAAACCCTGTTTAGAATATTTGTGCAGTTGGAAAGTCTGGAACAAGCTATGCGGCAGCGCCAGGCACAGGCGCCGCTGCATATTCATGCGCGCCGTGGCAGGCGCCAGCAGACCCAGGCAGTCACCACCAGTGGCACTCCCAGGCTAAGCCAGGAAAACAGATCGTACCCTTCATCACCGATCAATGCCGAGACCAGACCGAACAGGCTCAGTACAGCAAGCAGCAACGGCCAACGGAAGATCATCCACAATCCACGCCTCATGCCCTGCCCTCCGCGACCAATCCACCGGCATCCAACTCAGCCAAGCGTTTTTCCAGCGATGACTTGCGTCGGCCCAGCCAGAGATAGAGGCCACTGCCGAGAATCACAATGGAAATCACATCCAGCAATGCCCAGATAATCTTCAGCGGCATACCGCCGTAGTCACCGAAATGCAGCGGCTGCGAGAGCAACAGGGTTTTTACGTACCACGGCATTTCGCGCATGTCGGTCAACTCGCCGGTCTGGGCATCCACCAATGCGGGTTTGAGCAGGCGCTCGGTCACCGGCGTGGCGCCACGCATGAATACCGCGTAATGATGCTGGCTACTGAACTGGGTCCCGGGGAAAGCCACGATGCTGACCTCCATGTCCGGTGCAGCCTTGCGCGCGGTATCCAGCGCCGCTTGCAGCGAGCCCGGCGACTTGAGCGGCGGCTGGTCCTTGTAGGGTGCAGTCATTTCAGCCAGTTGCCCGGCCTGCCACAAGCCCAGAATAGGAATCGACAAGGTGTTGATCACTCCGGTCAAGCCGACCACCAGCACCCAGGCCAGCGTGACTATGCCCAGCACATTGTGCAGGTCGAGCCACTTCAGCCGGTTACTGCGCTGGGTACGCACAGTGGCAAAGTCCAGTTTACGCATAAAGGGTGTGTAGACCACCGCCCCCGACACCAACGAAGCCACCAGGAGCAAACCCATGAACCCGAGGAACAGGTAGCCCGGCAAGCCCATGAACATGTCGGTGTGCAACTTGAGCATGATGTACATGAAGCCACCGGGCGGTGGCAGCGGATCAAAGAACTCGCCGGTACGCGCATCAAACGGCTGGATATGGCCATTATCTGGCGGTGGTATCAACGTCTGCGCGGTCTGCACAGCACCTATGGGCTCATCCTTTTCGAAGAATACGAAGCGCGCGACCTCGCCGGGCCGAGCTGCCAGGGCACGGGCCATCACGTCGTCATAATTGATAGCCGGTGTTTGCGCGGTGATTGGCTTGAGCTCTGGATGCGGCTCGAAGTAGTGCTCGATTTCCTCGTGGAAGATCAATGGCAATCCAGTCAGGCACAGCATCAACAGAAAGATCGTCGAGATCAGACTGGTCCACTTGTGCACCAGATACCAATTACGCAAGGTTCGGGGGGTCATGTTTTTCTTCTCGTCAGTCACGGCTTTCGGTGGTTCAGCAAAGGGCTCGCGCAAAATCAGCAACACTCTCCGCACACCCGGGCTGCTCGCTGCCGCCAATGATTGCGCCGCTACAAAGAGCGGCGCAGGCTGACCAGTGATGACATCAAGCACCTGTGCCGGCTGACAACACCGAAACAATGATGCACATGAGAAGTATTCGCATAGTACCTATTCCCCACAGCTCTTCACAAGCGCAGGTTGGTTGCCGGGAAAACCGATTGCTCGCCTCCATGCAGCGCCAACCAAGCTCAGTCGACGCGGTTCACTGCTGCGGCAAGGCTGTGGCAGGCTTTGTAAGATCGTATGGGACCACTTTCATGAAAGCCTTGCAGCCGCTCAAGATGGCAGCTTACGCATAGCCTGTGGAAATCACGCTCGATATTGAGCGCAAGCGCTGGCGTCTCTTTGTGGCACAGCACGCAGGTGCGGTTGCCGGTCGCCGAGGCGGCTGAAGACTTATCAGCGAAGTCATGATGGCAAACAACACGGTTAACCGAGCCATGGTTACTGTGTTCGAAGTTTATCGGCAGCACGGGATGCTTGAGCGCCAGCTGATCGTGCCCGGCGCGAATTGCAAAACCAAACGCAAATAACAACAGCGCCAGCAGTAACAGCCCCGGACGCCAACTCATAACGGCAAATCCACACTGCCGAGCAGTGAATAAATACCTGCCAGTAACAGGCCTGAACACAAGACGCCAATACTCAGGTAACTCGCCAGCCGTGCCGTCTTGCGCCGTCTGCCGCCCGCCCCCAGGTTGGGCCTGGCAGGTTGGAACATACGCGCTGACAAGGCCAGGACAGTGAGCGCGACCCAGAAAACCGTTTTACTGATGGCACCGGTGTAATAACCAATGCCAATCATATGCACGGCGGTAAGCAACAGGATGACGACACTGGCAGCGTAGTGCCAGCGCCTGAAATGCCGATGCGTCGACCACAGGCGACGGCGCACGGACGCCAGGCTGAGCGGCACAAGCAACAACAGAATCAGGGTTGCGGCATTGCCCGCCACCATGGGCCAAGGCGCACCGAGCGATAACTGGTCGGCAACCAGGGGCTCATCGACCAGCATCACCGCAACATGCACGACCAGCATTGCCAAGGCAACCAAGCCCAAATCCCGGTGCAGCACCATGAAAAATTTACCATCGTGGCGAGGCTGGGCCAGGGGCCGACCGGTGTAGGCAAACAATAAAAGAAACAGCACCCCGGCAATAAAACCGCTGGCATTGGAGAAATCCCAGGCGAGATTGACACCGGGCATTGCGCCCAACAGAAATATTGCGCCAAACGGGACGATCAGACACAGCGCAATGCGCAAGGTCAGTACAAACATAGGGCAGTACCCAAAGACTATTACCTGACCAAGCGCTTAACGATAGGCACGGCAGGTCAGCGCTCGCAAAAGGCAAGCCTCAACCTACCCCATCCGGCCTGGATCAGGTCTTGGCCTGCCTGCCAACTCTATTGCTGTGCTTGCCATTGCCCATCACACAAGCCCGCGGATGGGCAATACTGGGTCAGGCCGACAGCTGCGCACGAGGACGCTGGCTTGGCTTCTCGGCCTGCGGCGCATGGGCATGCTGCAACTGAAAGTCGAATTCGATTTCAGCGAAACCAGGCTCGACCTGCAGGCGCTTTGCCATTTCCAGGTCATTGTTGAAACGCACTTCGGCGACCAGGCCGTCGCGGGTCGCAAAGGCAAAGTCATCCCACAGGTATTTATCGCCTGCCAGGTTGATCTGGGTGGTCAAATGCCGATAGCCGGGCGCGCTGATAAAGAAGTGGATATGCGCCGGTCGATTACCATGGCGACCCAACTGGTCGAGCACTTCCTGGGTCGTCCCCGTTGGCGGGCAGCCATAACCGCTCGGTACGATACTGCGCGCACGGTAGCGGCCTTCGCTGTCGGTAACAATGCGCCGCCGCAGGTTGAACGCCGACTGACTGCTGTCGAAATAAGAATAGGTGCCCATGGTGTTTGCATGCCACAGATCGACGATTGCACCTGCTACGGGCTGGCCTTGAGCGTCAAGTACGCGCCCCTGCAAGAACATTGCAGCGCCCGGGTCACTGCCATCATCCATTCGCGCCTCGCCATGACTCAGCGGCGCACCGGCTACATACAAGGGGCCTTCAATGGTCCGAGGCGTACCGCCGGTTAGGCCGGCCTGTTGGTCACGGGCGTCTTGCAGCAAGTCGAGGAAATGCTCAAGCCCCAAACCTGCAATCAACAACCCCGCTTCCTGGTTGCTGCCCATGCGATTGAGGTAGTCGACAGCCTTCCAGAACTCGTCATCGGTGATATTGAGGTCTTCAATGACCTTGGCGCTGTCCTGCAGGATACGCAGGATAATGGACTTGAGACGCGAACTGCCGACATCGTTGCCAAAGCCACTGGCCTGCTTGAAGAACGCCTGAAGCTCGGCAGTTTGGGAAATGCTTGTGTTCATGCTCAGCTACCTCTACTTATTATTGTTACAGGAAGGTCTATCAACGGTCGTCGTCATGGATCGATGAAGGATGACGGCACAGGCCGTTCACCTCGATATCCATGTAGGGAAACAGAGGCAATTGCATCAGCGTGTCATGCAGGGCCTCGATACTCGGCAGATCAAATACGCTGTAGTTGGCATAGTGACCGGCGATACGCCATAAATGCCGCCAAACACCACTGTGTTGCAGGCGCTGGGCCAGGGCCTTTTCATCTGCCTTGAGCTGGCTGGCTTGTTCCGGGTCCATGTCCCGGGGCAGCTTCACGGTCATTTTTACGTGGAACAACATAGGCATATCTCCTTCGATCAATGGCGACTGAAGAACGCCAGGCGATCTTCATCAAGGGTTAATCCAAGGCCTGGACTGCGCGGTACGTGCAGCGCGAAATCACGGTATTGCGGCGCCTCGGTGACGATTTCCTCGGTGAGCAGTAACGGGCCAAACAGTTCGGTGTGCCAGGTCAACTCTTTCAAAGTGACGAAGGCATGTGCCGAGGCCAGCGTGCCAATGGCGCCTTCAAGCATGGTGCCGCCATACAGCGAGATACCTGCGGCCTGAGCAATCTGAGCGGTGCGCAATACCGCACGAGGGCCACCGTTCTTGGCAATTTTCAAGGCAAAAACGCTGGCGGCACCGTCAGCGGCAAGGCTGAAGGCATCCTCGACACTTTCAATTGATTCATCGGCCATGATCGCCGCCGGGCTGCGTTGGTTGAGGCGGATCTGACCACTGCGATTGATCCGTGAAATAGGCTGCTCGATCAGGTCGACGCCGTTTTCTCCCAGTACCTGGCATGCATGCAGCGCAACAGATTCGGGCCAGTATTGGTTAACATCGACGCGCACGCTGGCGCGCTCGCCCAAAGCCTTTTTGATAGCAACCACATGGGCCAGGTCCTGCGCCACGGGGTTGGCCCCGATCTTCAGCTTGAACAACCGATGGCGACGCTGGTCGAGCATTTGCTCGGCTTCGGCGATATCCCGCGCCGTATCGCCGCTGGCCAGCGTCCATGCAACCTCGAGGCTGTCGCGCACCCGACCACCGAGCAGCTCGCTGACAGGAAGGCCAAGACGCTTGCCTTGGGCGTCGAGCAACGCTGACTCGATACCGGACTTGGCAAAGGTATTGCCAGTGATGTGCTTGTCCAGGCGCAACATGGCCGCATTGATATTGCCTGCGTCCTGTCCCAGCAGTAACGCGCTGAAATGCGCATCGATGTTGCACTTGATGCTTTCCGGGCTTTCATTGCCATAGGCAAGGCCACCAATGGTGGTGGATTCGCCGATCCCTTCGATACCGTCGCTGCAGCGAATGCGGATGATCACCAGCGTTTGCTTGCGCATGGTATGCATGGCCAGTTGATGCGGGCGAATGGTTGGCAGATCGACGATAGTGGCGCTGACACGCTCGATTACAGGCTGATTCATGGGCAATCCCTAAACAAGATTTAACCGGCGCACGCCGCGGCAGCGTTACGTTCAACGCGGTGGAACAGACGGTTGAAATAGACCAGGCTGGCGCCTTCATCGCGGGTCGAGACTTTATCCAGCTCGACAAACAGCACCGAATGCGAGCCCACCGATTTACAGTCGCTGATGCGCCCTTCCAGGCTGACCAGCGCACTGCGCAATACCGGCAGGTCGTGGTGCCCGGCATTCCAGATATCCCAGCTGAAACGCTCCTCCATCGACACCTGGGTCATGCCGGCAAAGTGCTTGGCAAGGTCTTCCTGGTCACTGCACAGAACGTTGATGCACAGCTTGCCGTTGCCCTGGAATACGTCATGCATGGCGCTATTGCGATTAATGCAGACCAATACGGTGGGAGGTGAATCGGTGACCGAGCACACCGCGCTGGCCGTTATCCCGCAGCGGCCAGCAGGCCCGTTACTGGTGATGATGTTGACTGCCGCCGGCAGTTGCGCCATGGCATTGCGAAAGTCGATCTGGGTCTGCTCGAGAGTGCTCATGCTGTCGCCCTTTTATTAGAGTGGGCTGCCCGCCTGTATCGCCAGCGCTAACGCCGGCTCACCAGGAGCAACAGCCGGTGACTTGATGAACACAGATTAGGGGGCGGCAAACGCCGGGTATATCCAGACGGTCCCCATCCCGTGGAGGGCTTTCCGCTAGTCGACTACGTAGTTTCTTTATCGTCACGGCGGCCAGCAGTGAGTAAGCTGCAGGGAACGCCGCATGCACATGATGCTCAACAATCAAGACCTGATAGACGGCCGCCGTACGAGAACAACAATATGCAAGCCTTGCAAACAGACAAAACCAAACCCATTGTGTACATCGTTGACGATGACCAGGCCCTGCGTACGTCGCTGGCCTGGTTGCTGGAGTCGGTGAGCATCGCCTCGCAATGCTATGCCGGGGCCGACGAGTTCCTGCGGCACTACGATGCCTCGTTACCCGCCTGCCTGGTACTGGATGTACGAATGCCCGAGACGAGTGGCTTCCAGCTGCAAGAAATGCTCAACGCGCGCAACATTCAGATGCCGACTATTTTTGTCTCCGCCCATGGCGACATTCCAATGACGGTCAAGGCCATGCAGAACGGAGCCATCGATTTTGTCGAGAAGCCCTACAACCCGCAGCAGATGCTCGACCGCATCCAGAATGCCCTGAAATCGGCAGTGCACAGCCACGCTCAGCAACAGCAACGCCAGCAGCTCAAAGACAAACTGGCACTATTGACTGACCGCGAACGGGAAGTGCTGATGATGGTGATCGACGGCAAGGCCAGCAAAGTGATCGCCCGCGAACTTAATATCAGCGTCAAGACGGTGGATGTTCACCGCACCAAGATCAAGGACAAGATGGAAGTCGGCAGCATTGCGATGCTGGTCAGAGAAGTATTGAGCCTCAATAGCGAGCAGGTGCTGGCCGACTGACGTGCAGGGCGGGATGAGCATGCGCCCACCCCGCCCGAGTCACTGACGCCAGAACGACCGAAGTCTAGAGATCAAGTACCAGCCGCGAACTTTTGGCCCGCGAGACGCAGGCGCAAATCTGCTTGTTGGAAGCCTTCTCCTTGCTCGACAAGCAATTGTCCCTGTGCTCGGGCTCTCCTTCCAGTACGTCGATAATGCAGGTACCGCAGATCCCCTCGCGGCATTCGGTGTCGATATCACATCCGTGAGCCTGCAACACATCAACCAGTGAGCTGTCCTGCGGCACCTGCAACACCACGCCGGAGCTTGCAAGTTCGACCTCGAAGCCCCCAGTGGCAGCGCCAAGCACCGCCGGATCAGCCTGGAAGTGCTCGAGATGAATGGCCTCCTCACTGCGCGTGCGCAAGGCAACCTCGACCACTTTGCTCATAAAGGGTGCCGGGCCGCAGGTGTACACATGGGCCTGGTCATCTGCCTGTTGCAGGCAGGCGCTGAGCGAAGCTTCCAGGGCTTGCGGCTCCACACCAAAATGAAACTCGACATGATCGGCAAAGGGTGGTTTCTGCAACAAGCTGGCAAATGCCGCGAACTCCGGGCCACGGGCAAAGTAATGCAGGCGGTAGGGCTGGCCAGTGGCTTGCAGTCGATAAGCCATGCTCAGCATGGGCGTAACGCCGATACCAGCCGCTACCAATACATGCGAAGGGGCACCAGCGTCGAGCCTGAACAAACAACGTGGCATCCCGATTTCCAGCTCGGCGCCCTCTTCCACCAAATCATGCAGTGCCTGAGAACCGCCGCGCGATTGCACCTCGCGCTTGACCGCAACCAGGTAGGCCGAACCGTCATCGGGAGGGCTGCACAGCGAGTATTGGCGGGTCACGCCAGTGGGCCCGGTAATGTCGACATGCGCACCCGGCTCGTAGGCGTCAAAGGGTTGCCCGTCGACTCGCACCAGCCGCAATGAGCGTATATCCCGTGCTTCCTCGGCAATTTTTTCTATTCTGACTTTCATCATCGCATCACCCACCGAAAAACTGCGCGCAGGGCGCGACCCGCCCTGCGCAAGTGGCGACTGTCCAGGCGCCCTAGCGCATGAACAAGCCGCCGTTGATGTCCCAACAAGCCCCGGTCACCGAGCTGGCATTGTCCGCCGCCAGAAGCAACACGGTATCGGCGATATAATCGGCCGAACCCAGGGCGCCCACGGGGATCATCTGCTTCATTTGCTCGATGCGTTCCGGCGCCACGATTTCATACACCACCGGCAAGTCCAGCGGCCCCGGGGAGATGCTGTTAACCGTCACGCCCTTGCTTGCCAACTCGCGGGCAAACACCTTGGTCAGCGTCGCCACACCGCCCTTGGCCGCGGCGTAGTGAGCCCCGGTGGCGGCTCCGCCGTTTTGTCCGGCTAGGGAGGCAATGTTGATGATGCGACCGAACCCCCGATCGGCAAAATGCTGGCCAAAGACCTGGCAACCGACAAAGGTGCCGCGCAGATTGATGGCCATCGACTCATCAAATTCCTGCACGGTAATATCCATCAGCGCGGCAACCTTGGACTTGCCAGCATTGTTGACCAACACATCGGTACCACCCCAGCGTTCGGCCAGTAAAACGCAGGCTTTCTGAAAGTCGCCTTTCTGGCGCACATCCAACTGCACGGCAAGCGCACGCTCACCGGATGGATCAAGCTGGTCAGCCAGGGCCTGTACCGCTTCGAGCTGCACATCTGCCAATGCCACCCGATACCCTGCCCCATGCATACGCTGGGCGATGCTTGCTCCCAAGCCGCGAGCCGCACCGGTAATCAACGCTACTCGGTTCATTCGATTGTCCTCAGAGCAAAAAGCCCAGTGCACTCAAGCTGTCAGTGGAATTGATCAGGCGTACCACTTTCTGCTCAAGCCTGGGCCCGCCCTGGCCGAAGCGGATACGGTGGGTCAGTTCGGCCGCCATTGGTGTATGCACGCCGCGCTTGTAGGCAAAGAGCAACTGCGCCGAGGTCACCTCAACCACATCACCACTGCTCTCGAGCAGGTTGAAACGCGACACCGTGCGCAAGGTGCGGGCCGCGTCTACCGCCGAAGGCGAATGCCCAGCGCTCAGGCGCTCTATACGCAAGGCCCGCATGCGCGCATCGTCGTATACGTAATTGAGGCTGCTGGCAAAGTCGCGGGTGTCCGGGTCGATCGGAATGACATAAACCCCGTCCTCGCTCCACAGTTGGGCCCAGGCGGCATAGTCTTTATTGTCGAGCAGCGCAGCTTCGTGCCAGATAAATTCAATGGCCTTGGCCAGCGGCGCGTTCAGAGCTGCAAGGGTGTTGTGTTCAGTCATTGCTCATCATCCTTTTCCACATGGCATAGGCTTCGCGCATACCGGTCTCATCGGTGGCATGCGAAACCTTGTCGCCGTTGTCTGCCAGTACTTCGCGATTAAGGCCACGGTTGACCAGAATCGGCACCTGAGGGCCAGCTTCAGCGCCCCGCTGGACGCGCTCCCAGGCTTCGGCATCATCGGGGCTGCCGAAACCGAATGGCCCCTGGAAGTGTTCGTGAATACGCAGGCGCTCACGGTTGGCAATTTCCGGGCCGCCGTCCATGCCCAGTGCCACGTGACGAATTTCGGTTTGCTTGACCGACAGCGGGTTGAGCACCCGAAAGAACGACATCGACATGGCCACGTTGGGGAACAGGTTCAGGTTGAAACCTGCGCCGTGCAGCGATCGCACGATGCGGCGCACCTGGGCTGGCTCCATGGTTTTCGACAGCTCCTCGGTAACGTGGGCAAAACGTTCCTGCAATTGCTCGCTGCCGTCATCAAACTCCAGGTCGACATGCTCAGGCACCATCACCATTACACTGTGGCCATTGCCCAGCGCGTGGGTCACGGCCTGCGGGTCGGTCATGAACGAGAGCATTTCCGAGGTTTCTTCATCCACCGACGACATGAACGATTTATGCACGATCGGGAAGTGATAGCCGTCGGTGGTGTTTTCCAGCTGGATTTTCCAGTTACCGTTGAAGGTGAACTTGTGCTCGCCTTGGGTCTTGATCGGATAACCAGCGCCCTGCTTCATAAACAGGTCCATCCAGTGCTTGGCGCCACCGAGGAAGTCCGTCAGTGGCTCGACCTCATCATTGAAGCTCGCAAAAATCATTCCGGCGTAGCTGTCGACACGCAAGCTGTTGAGCGGCAATTCGCTCTTGTCGAGAATGTCTTCATAACCATCCGGATAAGGCAGTGCGCGCAGCTTGCCATCCAGTGCGTACGACCAACTGTGGTAAGGGCATGTGAAACCTGTGGCATTGCCTTTGTGCTTTTCACAGACGGTTGCGCCACGGTGTCGGCAGCGGTTTTCCAGGACATTGATGGCGCCCTTCTTGTCGCGCACCACAATGACCGGGCGACGGCCGATGGTGGTCGTACGGAAATCACCGGGATTACGCACTTCGCTTTCATGGCCGACCCAAACCCAGGTGCGGTAAAAAATCTTCTCCAGCTCCTGCTCATACAATTGCGGGTCGTGATACAGCGAAACATCAACGCGATCATCCTGTACCAGCTGGTCCAGGCTTGGGCTCTTGGCAATCAGCCCGAGTTCGTGGCTACTCATGGGGTTGTCCTCATACAAGGTTTTTATTGTCAGGCTGGGTATTCAAGGCGCGCTCAAGCTGCGCACCAAAGGCGCAGACCTGGGCGTCGGCACCTTTGCGACCGACGATCTGCAGGCCAACGCTAAGGCTGCCATCGGCCAGTTTCACCGGAACCGATAGCGCCGGATGGCCGCTCAAGTTGAATGGCCTGGCCAGTGCAGTCATGCTGGCCACCGTCTCGCTGCTGCCCGCCTCGCTCAGCAATGGCGGCAGGCATGGCATGCTTGGCAGCACCAGCACATCTGCCGAGTGCAAGGCCGAATCGATGGCCCGGCTGAATTTTTCACGCACAGCTTCGGCCTCAGCGACCTCGGCCTCAGTGGTCTTGCTGGCATTGAGCAGGCGCGCTTCAACATCGGCGCCAAGCAGGCCGTTACCCGTCAAGTGACCGAAAGCGGCCCAGGTTTCCTGATTGATGACCGCAAGACCGGCCTTGAACGCATCGTTGAAATGCTCGACCGCCAAGGTCCTGCGCTGCCAGCCAACGGTGTCCAGCGCAGCTTCGAGCGTGGTTTTGATCAGCGCATCGCAAGCGACATCAAGCCACCCCACACGTATGCCCTGGGTGGTCACTTGCTCGGCAACAAAACCGGGACAAATGACCTCCATGGTGGCGATGATATTCGCCATGTTGGCGGCAAACGGCCCCACGCAATCGAGTGTGGTCAGTGCCGGATAGACCCCTTCACGGCTGACCCTGGCAAATGTCGGCTTGAGGCCAAAGACTCCGCAACAAGCTGCCGGCACGCGTACCGAGCCGCCGGTATCCGTGCCCAGGGCAACATCGACCAAGCCAGCGCCAACAGCTGCTGCAGAGCCACTGGACGAGCCACCAGGCACTCTCGAAGGCGCCTGCGGGTTAAGCGCTGTGCCTGTCCAGCTATTGATTCCGGTTACGCCAAAAGCCAGCTCGTGCATATTGGTTTTACCGACGATATGCCAGCCGGCTGCCAGGATTGCCTCAACCACCGCTGCATGCCTGGTCGCCGGCGTGACATTTTCCAGCGCGCGGCTACCGGCCCGGGTAGGTTGACCTGCGATATCGATGGAATCCTTGATCGCAACCCGCAGCCCGCCTTGGCCAACCTTTATGGTATTGACGAATGCATTCATCGGCGGCTCTCCCCAAGAGGCGAATGGAACAGTCGACAGGTTCGGAAATGCGCGATCTGCCATTGCCCCTCGACGCGGCTGAACTCGATATTCAAACGTGCGCTTATCAGTTCACTGCCGCCCTCGGCGTAACTTGAAATCTGCTGCATGATCCATTGCCCGGTTGCGCTAGCGGCCTGCTCATCAACCTGCAACAACTCGCTGGTGAGCAAATGCAGGTTGAGTGAAAAGTGCTGCGCCGGCGGCAGGTAGCTGGCCACAAATTCGGCCACGGCCTGCCGTCCTTGCCGACGACCAAAGGTCTGCTCGGCATCAGTGCCAACGCCTTCCCAAATCGCATCCGGGGTGAAAAGTGCTGCCAGGTCAGCCACCTGGGTTGGAGCATGGGGCACGTCGCACAAATCCATATAGCGCGCCAACAGGCTGCGAATATCATTGTGTGCCTCAAGTACGGCCACGCGCTGTTGCAGAGCCTGGATTGCACTGTCCATCGCCTAGCGCGCCGCTTCAGGAATGGTTAGCGGGCGACCGATACGCGCTTCGACCTTGGCGTACTTCCACAGGCTGTATTCACCAACCGGCGTAGTGCGGAACAGGTTGCAGGCATCAATCACGCTCTGGTGGCAATCAACGTCGGCCATGATGTAAACGGTCCAGGGCGAGGTGGTTGAAGGACCTACCATCAAGCGGTCATCATCCAGCGCGCCAAGCACATTGATGCCAGGCATCGCGCCCAGAGACCCCATCATCGCGCTGAAACCTTTCCACACCTCAAGCCCCTGGCCGGTTGGCAGATCAAAGAAATTCTGGGTGATGCCAATGCAAAACATAACGCGCAGTGGCTCTTGCGTGGTCTGAGTCATGATCAATCCTTAGCTGGTTAGGGGTTATGCGAGCGTCGTGGCACTCACAGGAATCCTGGAAACGGATCGACACCGAGCATCACCGAGCCGGCGCCGTCGTAGATGCCTTCTCCGAGAAAGGCGTGCTGGGTCACGACCATCGAGTCGCGCAAATAGCGTTGCAACGGGTGACGCGAATAGATCGCCACGATGCCGGCCAGGGTATAGGCACGCTGCACCACGTTCGCAGCGACACGTGCCATCTGCGCAGCTGACAGGCGCAGCAATGAAACCTGCTCGTTGGTCACCGGATTGGCGGCAAGGATCGAATCCCACACCTGGGTGGTGGACTCATAGAAAAAACCACGCGCCGAACGCAGGTCTGCTTCAATCTTGGCGGTCTCGACCCGGAAATAAGCGCGATCCGCCAGCTTGGGCGCACCAGTGGCACCGGTGCGGCCCGAGGCCATGTCCTTGAGTTCATCCAGCGCGGCGCGGGCCAGGCCGAGGTTGACTACTGCCAGTACCTGCGCGGCATAGGCAATGGTCGGATAGCGATACAGCGGCTCGTCGATATTCGGCTTGCCGCCGCGGATAAAAGTCCACTCATCGCTGACGACCTCGCCGTTGATTCGCAGATCATGGCTGCCCGTGCCCTTGAGCCCGACCACGTCCCAGTTCTCGACGATTTCGACTTGAGCCGCCGGAAACAAAGCCGTGCGGGGTTTGCCGCCCTGCCCCCCACCTATGCCTACGCCCAGCACGTCTGCACCTTTGCAGCCGCTGGCGAACTTCCAGTTGCCACTGACTTTCCAGCCGCCCTCGACTGCCTCGGCTGGCTGGATCGGAAACAGCCCCCCGGCAAAAACCAGATCGGGGCCATTGGCATAGAGCTTGGCCTGAGTCTCAAACGGCAATGCCGCCAGGTAAGTGCTGGCACTGCCAAAACTTGCGACCCAGCCAGCGGAGCCATCGGCCTGCGCGATCAGCTCGATCATCCGCAAGAACTCAGCCGGGGCAAGGGCATCGCCACCAAAACACTTCGGCGTGGCCGCGCGGTAGATACCAACATCCTTGAAACGCTCGATCATGTCGACTGGCACATGGCCCAGTGCATCAAACTCCTCGCGGCGCTGGCGTACCTCTTCAAGCACAGCCTGGAAGGCGGGTGAATCGATCCCCCTGCTGACCTCGGTCAGAACAGTGCTCTGCTCGGCAACTGCTGAGTGCGACATGGCGTCTTCTCCATTTGTTGTTGTAGTGCTCGCGACACACGAGGGTGCGCTCGAGCCAGGAATGGAGCCAGTCTATGAACCCAGGTCACGGGTGCTCAATTGGGGCGTGCAGCCGTAAATTAGTGGCTACACCGGGCCTCGATAAAGAAATCCCCTAGCGCGCAATGGGTTACTTCTAGGCGCGCCCAGGCTAGGCTGGAGGTATAACGCCTAGCACCTACATCGTTGAAGAGAACCGCCATGTTTACCCCAGGATCAGCAGATTTCCAGAAGTTGCTTGAGACGATGCCGATGTGCACCATCCTGCATGACGCCAAGACCAAGGAAATCCTCTGGGCCAATACTGCCGCGCTGACTGTGCTGGGTTTCACCCTTGAAGAACTGGTCCCGCTAAAGGCTCCAGACATGAGTGGCAGTCGCTACCGTCGCGCCGATGGCCTGCGCTGGCTCGAGGGCGCGGTCAACAGCGGCCAACAGGTTACCGAATGGGGATATCGCTCCAAACAGGGCGTGGAAATCCTCTGCGAGGCCGTGGCAACCCTGGTGCATCTCAACCAGCGTGATGTGCTGATGGTGCAGTTCCGTGACATTTCCAAGGAAGAGCAGGTCAAACGCGACCTGCGGCGCTTTGAAAGCCGGCTCAATACCTTTATGCAGGACCTGGCCGAAGGCGTTGCGGTGCTCGACACAGGCGGCAACATCCGGTTTATCAGCGAGTCGGGCCAACGCTTGCTTGGCGACGAGCGCACCATGCAGGTCGGTGACTGCTTCATTGATGCCTGCGATGAAGCCTCCCGTTCCAGGCTCCTGGAAAACCTCGGCGACATACAACAGAGCCGCCAGCCCTATAGCGTTAAATATCGCATCCGGCACGCTGACCAGAGCTGGCACTGGCATCACGCAACGTGCCGGTTGATCGATATTGAAGACGACCTGAGTGGTCACCTGCTGTTGTTCCGCGACGTAACCGAGCAAGTCAACATCGAGGAGGCCAGGCGCCTGAGCGAGCGCAAGCTGGAGTACCTCGCGCGCCATAACGCAATGGGTGAGATGGCACTGGCAATCGCCCACGAACTGAGTCAACCGCTGGCGGCCACGCGTAATTTTATTGAAGGCACGCTGATCCGATTAAACCAGCAGGACCCCATCCAGCAGAGCGCGGCATGGGGGCTGGACAATGCCGTGCGGCAAATCGAGCACGCCTCGGTCATTATCAAAAGCGTGCGTGAATACGTGGTTAAACTCGACCAGGCCGAGCAAGTCGCGGATCTCAACGAGATTCTTGCCGAAAGCCAGTACTTCATAAGCCTCAGGGCCCAGCCCAGTGCTATCGACATAGAGTTCGCACCTTGCCAGCAGCCGTTGCTGATCAGTTGCGAGCGTGTATTGATCGGCCAGGTAATCCTTAACCTGGCGTTCAACGCGATAGAGGAGCTCGCCGGACTGCCACAAGGCCAGCGCAAGTTGCGCCTCTACACCTACAGCTACGAAGACAAGGTCATGCTCTGCGTTGAAGATCATGGACGCGGCATCGATGCCGGCCAACAAGAGAAACTCTTCGATGAGTTCTTCTCGACCAAGGTCAGCGGAAACGGGATTGGGCTGGCATTGTGTAAAAGCATTATTGCCCGCCATCGCGGCGACATCTGGGCCCAGAACATCAGCCCCAGCGGCGCGATGTTCTGTTTCACCCTGCCCCGCATCTCAGTAGACGCCTAGCCCGCTCAGGCATTTGCGCCGACAGCCGTTCGCAAGATCAACGACCCGCCCTGGCTGCCAGAAGCTGCAGTTTGGCAGGCACAAACACAACGATGGCAGAGCCACACAAAAGGGCTCCGTTTGCTTGGACTTAGTATCGGCAAGGTCTATGCGAGCCAACTCGCCAATACTAATAACAACGGAAGCCATCCATGAAACAGTCGAATGCATTTCGCTTGGGTCTGATCGCCTCGCTCATAGCCTTCGCCAGCCAGGCCGGAGCCTACGAGCTTTACGCAGATGAAGACACACATCTCAACGCCAACCTGGAAGCCATGCTGGGCGCCTTCCATAGCCAGGAGAACTACGCGCTCTCGGGCCGGCTGCAGAAAGGCTCCTCCTCGTGGCAGGAAGGCTACATCAAGTACGGATTGAGTTTTGATCAGGGCCTTGCAACTGCTGGCACCCTGTATGGCGCGGCATCCCTGCTCAGCTCCGCCACCTGGGGCGACGGCGATGCTGCCGGTTTCAGCGACGGCTCCGAGCGCACAACAAAGTTCGAAGATGCCTACCTGGGATGGAAGTCCGCCAATCTCTTTCCCGTGCTGGGCGAGGACGGCGTGGACATCTCCTTTGGCCGGCAGAACCTGGTGGTCGGTGACGGTTTCCTGATCAATGGCGACGCCCTCAACCTGGGCAACGGCCTGGCTGATGGCAGCTTTAATCGCGGTGGTGCCTATTATCTGGCGGCGCGCAAAGCATTCGATGAAACCGCCGTGCTGCGCCTCGGTGGACAGCAAGGCTGGCGCAGCGACCTGATGTGGCTCAAGTCAGACAACCCGGGCCAGGCCAAGGCCGAAATGTACGTCGGCACACTTGAGCACGTTGCCGAGGCTGGCACCCTGGGCCTGACCTATATCGACGGCAAGGATGTGGATGAGGACTACGCCTCCCCGGTCCAGCTTGAACGCGATGGCATGCACACCTACAGCCTTCGTGGCCAAGGTAACGCCGGCGTCGAAAACCTGTTCCTGTCGGGTGAATACGCCAAGCAGGACAAACCGCACAGTGACAACGAAGATGCCTGGTACCTGGAGGCTGGCTGGACATTTGCCGACCTGCCGGCCAGCCCTTACCTGAGTTATCGCTACAGCCGATTCTCCGAGAACTTCGACCCATTGTTCTACGGGCTGGGTCGTGGTTTCGGGACCTGGTTCCAGGGAGAGGTTGCCGGCAACTATGCGGGGCCGTTCAACAGCAACTCGCGCATCCAGAATGTCAGCATGAAGATCACCCCCCTGGAGAACTTGAGCCTTGGCGCGCTCTGGTTCAACTTTGACACCATTGATCGCAACCTTGGCAACACCGATGGCAATGAGTTCGACCTCTATGCCGAATGGGCGGTTACCGACAACCTGGTGGTCATGCCTCTGGTTGGCCTGTACCAGCCGGACAAGAGTGCGGAACAAGGTGGAACGCAACTGGGTAGCAATGACAGCAACCTGTATAGCCAGTTGATGGTATTCACCACCTTCTGATGCATCCTGCGCGTTCTACTATGTCATTAAATGATTGCAGCTATAAGCGCGACGACGTGATCTGGCACAGCCACACAACAGCTTGGCAGCCACAACAATGTCTTTATCCATTTGGCAAGGCACACTCTGAATCCATGCGTGCCTTAATAATCCGCGATCCAGCAGACAATAATACAAAGGGAGTTCCCCTATGCGAATAACCAGGATCCTTGCACAGTCAACCCTGGCGCTCGGTGTAGCGCTTGCGGGCATCAACAGTGCATTGGCCGAGCTACCTGCAGATCCAGGCGTTGGCTCAACGGTATTGGACTTCCCACCCAGCCCACATCGCGCCTACATGGTCGATGTTGAGTTCGACAACTTCGTCACCGGTCGGGTAATGGTGATCGACCCCGATCAGAAAAAAATGCTTGGCATGGTCAGCACCGGCTTTGCAGCGCCTTCTACCCTGAGCAACGACCAGAAGTACCTGTACAGCGCAGACCTGTACTACTCACGTGGAGTCCGGGGAACACGAACCGACGTACTGACGGCATGGAACACCTCGACCCTGGCACCCGACTGGGAAGTGGTTATTCCATCGAAACGGTCCGAGGCTTTGACCCAGCGCTACAGCATCGCACCAAGCGCCGATGACCGCTTCGTCTACGTTTACAACTTCACGCCTTCGACTTCGGTGACTGTAGTCAATACCCAAAGCAAGTCCGTGGCCGGAGAGATTTCGATACCGGGCTGCGTGTTGAACTACCCGGTTGGCAAGCGCGGCTTTGCCTCGTTGTGCGGCGATGGCAGCATACAGGTCGTCACCCTCGATGATGACGGCAAAGAAGCCAAGCGCACCCGCACCCCATTCTTCAACCCCAATGAAGTCAAGCTGGTCGAACGGGCAATCAACCTCGGCGAGACTTATTACTTCGTCACCACGCTGGGTACTGTTTATCCGGTCGACTTCTCCAGCGGCGAACCCAAGGTTCTCGAACATTGGTCACTGGTCAATGACGAAGAAAAGAAGGCAGGCTGGGCACCAGGTGGCTGGCAGATGATGGCCATCGCACCGAAACTCAACCGCCTGTATGTGCTGATGCATGATGCGCACGAGCCGCTCAAGTGGGAAGATCCAAGCCCGCTGGTATGGGTCTATGATCTCAAAACCAGGAAAAAAATCGGCACCATGGAATCTCCAAACCTGATTTGGAGCATGAAGGCAACCACCGATGACAAGCCTTTGCTCCTGGGTGCGAATATTGATGGCGGTTTGGATATCTTCGACCTCACCACCGGGAAATACAGCAGCACCATGGATAAGCTTGCCAAGACAACCACCCAAGTCTTGAGCCACTAAGAGGCACGACCATGCAACCCGATCCAATTTTTGTCATTGCTTGCGCGCTCACCATCGCGGTGATTCTCGCCAGTGCAGCGACTCATAAATTGCGAGCGCCCAGTACATTCGCCAATCAGGTCGAGGATTACCAGTTGCTGCCCAAAGTGCTGGTAAGCCCCCTTTCGCGCCTGATCCCGGTGCTTGAGCTGGTCATCGCCCTAGGCTTGTTGATCCCGGCCAGCCGTGCCCTTGCTGCACCTGCTGCGGCGGCATTGCTGATGGGGTATGCCGCAGCCATTGCAATCAACTTGTGGCGTGGCCGCAGTGACATTGACTGCGGCTGTTCCGGCCCCGATCAAGCCCAACCGCTGCGCCCGATTCTACTGGCCCGCAATGCTGTATTGGCCCTGTTGGCGATTATTGCCAGCCTTAGCGCGCACTCGCGAGACCTGGGGGCATTTGATGCCTTTGTCGTCATCGCCGCAGCCGCTGTTGCCCTGCTTATCTACTCTGCTGCCGAAGGCCTGCTGGCCAACGGACCTCGTCTCGCTAAACTTATTGGAAGGTGAATTATGGAAGGCCTGATAGTATCCAACATTCTGCTCTGGGCACTACTGATCGCCCTGGCTTTTGCAATCATGGGCCTGGTTCGCCAAATTGGCGTACTGCACTCGCGCCTGGCGCCCGCTGGCGCACTGATGGTCGACAAAGGCGTCTCGGTCAATGAACCCGCGCCACAGGTAACAGCCGCCGACCGCAAGGGTCGCCCGGTGAACTTCGGCTACGCTGGCGAGAAAGGTCAACTGCTGTTCTTCCTCTCCCCGACCTGCCCTATCTGCAAATCATTGTTGCCGGCAATCAAGTCAATCGCCAAAGACCAGGCTGATCGTCTCGATGTGGTGTTTATCAGCGATGGCGACATGGATGCCCAGCAAAAACTGATCAGCGAGCACAAGCTTGAAGATGCCACCTACGTCGTCGGGCCAGAAGTGGGCATGACCTACCAGATAGGCAAGCTCCCATACGCGGCGCTGATCGACAAGGCAGGCATCCTGCGCTCCAAAGGCCTGGTCAATTCCCGTGAGCATCTCGACAGCCTGTTCGAGGCCGAGCATCTGGGCAGCGCCACCTTGCAGCAATACCTGCATGGCCAGAACCAGCCCCAACCTCACACTCACGCTCACTGATAAGGAAAGGAGATCCCCATGAAACTACTCGACCTCCTGTTCGAACGCTCCTCCCGACACGTAGCGGACACCACCTCGCGGCGTAAACTGCTCGCGCGCATGGGCAACCTGCTGGTGGCTGGCGCCGCCCTGCCACTGCTGTTGCCTATTGACCGGACTGGCAAGGCCTTGGCTGCCGAAGCACCGAAAGCCGGTGACCCGGGTGATCCCAATAGCTGCGACTACTGGCGCTATTGCTCCGTAGATGGCTTCCTCTGCAGTTGCTGCGGCGGCAGCGTGACAAGCTGCCCTCCAGGCACAGAAGCATCGCAGGTAAGCTGGATAGGTACATGCCGCAACCCGGCGGATGGCAAGGACTACATCATCTCCTACAACGATTGCTGCGGTAAGCACAGCTGCAACCAGTGCGCCTGCACCCGCAACGACAGTGAAGAGCCTGCCTATCGTCCGTTTAACAACAACGACGTCAACTGGTGCCTGGCTTCTAAGTCACACATCTATCACTGCACGGTCTCGGTAATCCGTGGTGTTGCGGTCTAGGTCGGCCATGCGTCGCCTGCTGGTTGCCGGCTTGGCCTGCGCCCTGGTTGTTCCGACAGCCATGGCGCGCACCATACCGAGCCCCAACCAACGTCCAGCGCCCGGCAATGAGGAGCCACAAACCCCCATTGCCGAAGCAGGCTACAGCAATCACGTCAACTACGAGCTGCAGTGTGCTGGCTGCCACCTGGGCGACGGCATGGGCTCAAAGGCCAACGATGTGCCCAGGATGAAAGACTTCGTCGGCAATTTTCTCAAGGTCGAAGGGGGCCGCGAATTTCTGATTCGCGTTCCGGGCATGTCCATGTCAGCGCTCAACGATGCACAACTTGCGAGCCTGGTTAACTGGTTGATGCGTCCAGACGGCATGGCAGGCGCAAGCGTACCGGAGCACTTCAAGCCCTTTACCCGCGAAGAAGTAGCTGCAGTGCGCCACAAAGCCATGCTCAACCTGCCCGGCACACGGGCGAAACTGATTGCACAAATGCGCACTCAAGGCATCGAGATAAACGACGGCATGGACGACTGAGCACGCACCCAACTGCTTCTTTTCAGCCCTGCAAGGTACCTCTTTGCAGGGCTTTTTTTGTTGGGCGCCAAGCTGACCATTCGGGTTCGACTTCCATGGAACAGGGCCTGTACCGCCGAGGGTTCTGCCTACCGCTTGGCAAAGGTTTGATCGCACCTATAAAGCACTTTATCCAGCACCTTGACCTGCTCGTCCAGATCGACTAAATGTGCGCCGCGCATGCGTCCATCACCGCGATGCACGCTGGCAGGTTGGCGAAGAAGCGCATCATTTGCTGTAGTGAGAACATCTTGCAAAACAGCTCCCGGCAGGGCTTGTCCTGGCCGTGCAGATGAAACCTGTGTTTGCCGAGGTCCATACCGGCCAGTGCCAAATCGCTCATGATGATGGCATCTGGAATGAAAACACCCTGCGAAAGCATAGCCCTCGCAGGGTGTCTGGGTGACCATCTCATTAACCGCCAAACACCAATGGGTTTGGCAGTTAATAGCAGCGGCTTAGTGGGCGATACAGACTGACTTGAGTTCCGTGTAGGACTCGATCACGGCACGACCAAACTCACGACCCATACCCGATTGCTTGACGCCACCGAATGGCATGTTCGGATCAAGCAGCACATGGGCGTTGACCCAGACAGTACCGGCATGAATCTTCGGCACAAGGTTCATCGCCTTGGTAAGGTCATTGGTCCAGAGGCTGGCTGCAAGCCCGTATTCGCTGTCGTTGGCCATGCCAATGGCTTCTTCCTCGGTATCAAAAGGAATGACCGATAGAACCGGTCCGAACACTTCTGCCTTGGACACCGCCATGGCCTGGGTCACATCAGCCAGGACTGTCGGACGCACGAAGAAACCTGCTCCTTCAACAGGAGTCCCGCCTGTTACAACTCGAGCGCCATCAACGCGAGCCTGCTCGATATGTTTTAGTACGCTTTGCTGTTGCTTGTGCGACACCAGAGGATTGATTGCTGCATTCTGATCAAGACCTGCGCCAATCGGCATGCCTGAAACTGCTGCCGCCAGGCCTTGGACAAACTCGTCGTAACGCGAGCGGTGCACATAGAAGCGCGAAGCCGCCGCACACACCTGGCCATTATTGAGCAAGCCACCAAGCAAGGCGCCCTCAATGGCTTTGCCAATATCAGCATCCTGCAGGATAACCATCGGATTCTTGCCGCCCAGCTCAAGCGCAAAGCGGGTCATGTTTTGCACCGCGGCCACACCAACGCTCTTGCCCACCGCAGTGGAACCGGTGAACGAAACCTTGTCGATACCAGTGTGCGCGGCCAATGCAGCACCAATATTGCCGCCACCGGTTACCAGGTTGAACACACCAGCAGGAATACCCGCCTCATAAGCCAACTCAACCAAACGCAGTGCAGTGAGCGGGGTTTCTGTCGAAGGTTTGATCACCACGGTGCAACCGCATGCCAGGGCTGGCATCAACTTCCATGAGGCAATCATCAGGGGGAAGTTCCAGGGCACTATGCCAGCGACCACGCCCACCGGCTCACGACGCGCAAATGCAGTGAACTTGGCGCCTTCGGGAATGGGAATGGAGACGTCAAGCGTCTGACCTTCGATCTTGGTCGCCCAGCCCGACATGTAGCGCATGAACTCAACTGTCGCGTTGACGTCGAGCATGCGCGCCATATTGATCGATTTGCCCTGGCTGATGGTTTCCAGTTGCGCCAACTCCTCTGCGTGCTGCTCAACCATGGCGGTGAAGTTGAGCAAGATACGCTCGCGGTCCGCAGGACGCAGGCCAGACCAGACGCCTGCTTCGTGCGCCTTGCGCGCGGCAGCAACTGCTTGATCCAGTACATCCTGGTTTGCATCGGCAACAGTGGCGATAGTTTCGCCGGTTGCTGGATTCAGGACGGCAGACGTTGCGCCATCTGGCACTACCCACTGACCGTTGATGAAACAACCGTGCTGGCGTGCGAGAAAGGCTTTTACTTGCGGCAGTAATTCAACATGACTCATGTTACGACCTCATTATTCTTGACGGATGGGATAAATGGCGCGCGACTCAATCACCACGCCAGCCCGTAATGCGAGTTGAAGCTGGATAACGGAAAAGTGACCATCACTTCTGCAGGCTCAGGTAGCAGGCAACAGCGGCCCGCCCCTCGGCACTGTCCATGCCCATGTAAGGCATGTAGGTACCCGGCACATCGGCCTGCGGCTGGGCGATGAACGCCTGGATACTGTCGTTATTCCAGGGCCGCGCCCGGTCTTTCATGGCCTTCGAATAACTGAAGCCCTGCAGGGTGCCGGAGGTTCGCCCCACAACACCAAACAGGTTTGGCCCCATCATGCCTTCCACGCCTTTTTTCGCGGAGTGGCATACAGAGCAATCGGTATCAAACAAGGTGTTGCCCTGCTGTGCCTGTTCGGCGGAGCAATTATTCGCGGCATGCGCGCCCTGCATTGCCAGCAGAAACACAAGCCCCGCCAAATGCAGGCTCAATCCAGTTTTTTGCATAACCCCAACACCTCGAAACAGAGCGCTGGCGCCATTGGCCAGCGTGAAATTCAAATACATGCCTCAATCATGCGGACAGTCCGGCGGTCCATATGAAGTAAGCGCAATGACACTCTGATTTTCACTGCTGGCACAGGTGCAGGGTTTTTCCTGCCTGCCATTCATGTTGGCAAGTCTGCCAATCCTTGGAACGCAGGTACGCGAAGACCTAGCGCAAGCCTGGCTAAAGCAGGCTGACTAAGTGCTGGAGAGAGGGAGCAACCGGATACAACCTGCAATCGGTGATGGATTACAGGAGCGCTGCATCAGTGGTGATATCGCTTGCGGTATTCACCAGGCGAAACGCCAAAACGGTTTTTAAATGCGGTTGAGAAATAGCTCGAGTCGGAAAAGCCCCAGGCATATCCGAGCGCCGAAAGCTTCTGCTCGGCACTGGAATGGCGCAGCGACTCGGCACAAAAATCCAGCCGCCGATTCTTGATGTATTGCGCAACCACCAGACCCTTTTTAGAAAACAGGCGATACAGGCCACGCACCGAAACACCCACTTCACGGGCCAGGAGTTCAGGACACAAATCGTCGCGACAGATGTACTCGTCAATAAAGCCGATGCACTTGCGGAACATCCGTTCGTGTACATCGACATCTGTTTCATCGCCGCCGATAACCGGACGTAGCAAGCTGACAATGGCATCCAGAGTGGCTTCGCTTTCGCAAAGACTCAGGCCCTCTTGCTGCGAAGCATCAAGCACCAGGCGGTTTGCCAGGGTTGCGATAGGCGAGCTGCCCGAAATTTTTTGCGCGCATTGCACACGACCAAAGCGCATGTTCTGCTCAACCATGCGTCGCGGCAGGATCAACGAAAGCTGGCGCGAGTTGTGTTCGTAGGTAAATTCGCTGGGCAGGGTGGCATCAATCAGGGTGATATCGCCGGGGCGCATGACCAGGCGCTTGCCTTCCTGCTCCATGTTCGCCTGGCCGTGCAACTGGAATGCTGCGTAGAAGTGCGAACCTTCACTTTGTTCCACTTCATGCCCGGTGCGATAAAGCTTGGCCTGTGCGACATCGACAAAACTGAGCTTTATGGCGCCGGCTTTATGCTCGCGCACTGCACCAAAAAACTCGCCGCCCAATGTCTTGGCGCGAAAGTTCCCACACACCTGATTAATGTGGGTCAACCATTGATCAAAGCTGTCAGCTCTTTGTGCGTATGCAGTCGCCATCACGCAGGCCTCACGTTTTTATTCTTGTTAGAGCGATCTACGTCACCCTAAAAATGTACAACAACACTTGATGGATCAAGCGTCGATATTAATACCACATTCTGTAGCTATTTCAGCCCACCAAAGCGCTGGTAAAACCCTTCTCCGACCTCTGGTAGCGGGCCATCGGCCGTTTCCAAACTGGTGTTGAGCCATTGCTCGGCCTTGCTGTAGATCAGCCGGTAGATATTTCGGCACAACTGGCGCGCTGCTCGCCCTTCCCAATCCCCCGGGAGTAGTTCATGGGGAAGCTGGGGGTCACGCAGCAATAACTTGCGGTATTCATGAATAAGCAATGTTCGCGCCAGGAAACAGTCGGAAGGCTCAAGCACTTCCTGCTCGCGCAGCACCTGCCACAGCGGCCGGAACATCTTGATGAACTCACTGTAGTGCGCAGCCAGTTCATTCATGTCCCAACTCTCGCGCACCTGCTTGCGCAGTGCCTTCGAAGCCAGCACATCCTGGGCCTTGGTCTCGAACATGATGGTGTCTTCGAGCACGCCCAGTTCCTGCAGGCTGGTGGCGACATCACTGCGATCGCTACTCGGGCATGCCAGCATCAACGGCGAGATTGCACCAAAACCCTGCCACTCGAATTCCTCGCGCACCTGCTTGCGCTTTTCCGGGTCAAGCTGGGTCAGCAAAAGCAGGCACCAAGAACCATCCCAGGCTGGCAAGCTCGCGCTGTAGACGCGCTTGAAGGCTTTTTCGAACCGCCTGCGACCCGCTCCGGTGAGACTGTAATAGCTGCGCCTGCCTACTTTTTCGGCGGACAACCAGCCATCTTTTGCAAGCCGGAAAATAGAAGTACGGATCAGACGCTCATTTATCCCCATTGGCTCCAGCAACTGAATCAGACTGCCGAGCCAGACCGTGCCACCGTGCGGCTCGATCGCATCACCATACAGGGTGATGATCAACGAACTGGCACGGATGGGCGTCTGCTCCTGGAAGCGCGTGATCAGTTGTTGCAGCGGGGGTAAAGACGTCATACAGAGCCGACCTCGAAAAATGATGCCGAATATACCCGCTTGGCAGATAACCTGACTATCTTCAGCGCCGGCCCGTCAGTCACAAACTGTCATCCTTGGGCCGATAGGCTCCCGGTTGCAGGCGCGGGCGATTGCTCTCGACCTCTGACAAGGGTTGGCACTCGACCATTTGCTCAAGGCACCTTTGTGCCAATTGCTGATACTCACGCGTTCCCGCCAACTTCCAGGCCACCTCCTCATCGCTCAGGCGTCTCCTGGTTACGGCAGGCGCCCCCATCACCAGCGACTGGGCTTCACAACTGAAGCCTGCCTTTACGAAGGCCGCTGCAGAAACGAATGAGTTTGCCGCGATGACAGCACCATCCATTACCACTGCATTCATGCCGACCAGCACGTTTTCACCAATGCGGCAGCCATGGAGTACAGCGCCGTGTCCGACATGACCATTGCGCGCAATCACTGTGTCGCTATCCGGAAAGCCGTGCATCACGCAGGTGTCCTGAATATTGGCGCCCTGCTCCAGCAGTATCCTGCCGAAATCCCCCCGCAGACTGGCCAAGGGGCCGACATAACAACCGGGGCCAATGACCACATCACCAATGAGCACGGCCGTTGGGTGTACGTAGGCGGTGGGATCCACCACCGGCCTCAGCCCGTTAATGCTGTAGCACGGCATCGCTGCACTCCCTGATCCAGAAATGTCGGCGACTTTGCGCCGCCCCAAAGCACGGAATAACCAAAGCGTCCGACTGCTGCACTGACACAGGCTTGGCCGGCGCGCTACCTGACGAGGCATTAGCGGCTTCTGAAGGGCTGGCAGCCTGCAAGGCCTGATCAAGCAAGCGGCGATGCCTGTCCAATTGAACCTCGGCGCTGGATGTAGCAGAGGAATGCATAAATGAAATCCTTGCGCAGTGAAAGCAACATGCCATTAGCTGCTTTTTTATATTTTTTGTATCAGATCAAAATTCAAGCACAAAAACAACAATTGTGTATCACTTAAAGCCTAATCAAGGCTTACACAGCTCCTTGACCCGATAAAACCTGGCCTATAGAGCCTGATAACAGCAGCTCTATACGAGCACCTGGATGGACCCACTCCAAATTTAAGACACAAAAAAAATATATTTTAATATTGTTTTGTATCGCTTCATACGTATACTCGACTCATTCTCATCGGTAGCGCGCCAGTTCCCGTACCTGCCCGAGAACCTATAAAACCAACAATCACCCGGCTACTGCCGTGCACCATGAGGACAGCTACATGCCTCAAATGTTGAAAGTCACTCCGACCGAACACGGCGTAAGACTTATCACCCTGCATCGTCCAGAAGCGATGAACGCCCTCAATACACAGTTGCTGGGTGAACTGGCAGCAGAACTTGCAGCCGTCGAACAAGACCCGGGCACCCGCGTAGTGGTACTGACCGGCAGTCGCAAGGCATTTGCTGCCGGGGCTGACATTAACGAGATGGCCGAGCGCGATCTTGTCGGCATCCTCAACGACCCACGCGTAAGCCACTGGCAAGCCATCAGTTCATTTAGCAAGCCGCTTATAGCTGCAGTAAATGGCTTTGCCCTTGGTGGTGGATGCGAGCTGGTGATGCATGCGGACATCGTTATCGCCGGCGAAGATGCGCGCTTCGGCCAGCCAGAAATCAATCTTGGAATCATGCCCGGAGCCGGTGGAACCCAGCGCCTGCTTCGGGCTGTCGGTAAGTCACTGGCAATGCAAATGGTGCTTTCCGGTATCGCCATTGATGCACGCCACGCGCAGCGCGCAGGCCTGGTCAGCGAAGTCACCCAACCCGAACTGACCATCGAGCGCGCTATCGAGCTTGCCCGCCTGATCGCCCAAAAGGCTCCACTGGCGGTACGCCTGGCCAAGGAAGCCCTTCTCAAGGCGCAAGACACAGACCTGGCCAGTGGCCTGCGCTTTGAACGCCACGCGTTCACGGTATTGGCTGGCACCCAGGATCGCGAAGAAGGCATTTGCGCCTTCCAGGAAAAACGCCGGGCGAACTTCACCGGCCAATAACTGCAGCCCTCCCCAAGGTTTTACAGAGAGCGTTACCGTGATGAGTTTCGAACATATCTTATTTTCAATCGACAATGGCGTTGCCACGCTGAGCCTCAATCGGCCGGGGCAACTCAACAGCTTCAATACACAGATGCACCTTGAAGTACGTGAAGCGTTGAAACAGGTGCGCGCCAGCGATGAAGCCCGGGTGCTGCTGCTTACAGGTGAAGGCCGGGGCTTTTGTGCCGGCCAGGATCTGAGCGATCGCAACGTTGCACCAGGCAGCGCCATGCCGGACCTGGGCGAGTCGATCGAGAAATACTACAACCCTATGATTCGCACGCTGCGCGACCTGCCAATGCCGGTGATCTGCGCCGTTAACGGCGTAGCTGCAGGCGCGGGCGCCAATATCCCACTGGCCTGCGACCTGACCCTTGCAGCGCGCTCGGCCAGTTTCATCCAGGCTTTCTGCAAGATTGGCCTAGTGCCCGACTCTGGCGGTACCTGGAGCTTGCCGCGCCTGGTTGGCATGGCCAAGGCCAAGGCGCTGGCCTTGCTGGGTGAGCGTATCAGCGCAGAACAAGCCGAGCAGTTGGGCTTGATCTATCGGGTGGTCGAAGACAACGAACTGCGCGATGAAGCACTCAAACTGGCACGCCACCTGGCCACCCAACCAACCTATGGCCTGGCGCTGATCAAGCGCGCACTCAATGCAAGCATGCACAACAGTTTCGACGAACAACTCGAACTGGAGCGCGACCTTCAACGCTTAGCAGGCCGCAGCGAGGACTACCGTGAAGGCGTGAGTGCCTTCATGAACAAGACCACGCCGCAGTTCAAGGGTAAATGAGCATGCAAGCACTCAACACCCAAGCCTTGATCGCTGTTATTGGTGCCGGTGCAATGGGCGTAGGCATTGCCCAGGTTGCGGCGCAGGCGGGCCATCAGGTCAGGCTGTTCGATATGCGCGATGGCGCGGCTGGCGAAGCAATTGCCAATATTGATCGACAACTGGGCAAGCGGGTTGCCAACGGCAAGCTCGATGCCCAGGACCGCGCCGACATTGTCGCCCGCCTGCGACCTGCCGACTCGATCGAAGCGCTGGCTGATTCGCATCTGGTCATCGAAGCGATTGTCGAAAACCTGGAGGTTAAACGCGGCCTGTTCACTCAGCTCGAAACCTTGTGCAGCGCCGACTGCATTCTGGCCAGCAACACCTCTTCCCTGTCGATAACCGCGCTGGCAGCCGGCATGCAGCATCCGCAACGGGTGGTCGGCATGCATTTTTTCAACCCGGCACCGGTGATGGCGCTGGTTGAAGTGGTTAGCGGACTGGCAACGGCCCCGGGTATAGCCCAGTGCGTACACAGCACAGCCGCCGCCTGGGGCAAAAAACCCGTGCACACACGCTCCACTCCCGGCTTTATTGTTAATCGCGTGGCGCGGCCGTTCTATGCCGAAAGCCTGCGCGCCCTGCAGGAAGGTGCTGCAAGCAGCGCAACGCTCGATGCACTGATGCGTGAAGCCGGAGCATTTCGCATGGGTGCATTCGAGTTGACCGACCTGATCGGCCACGATGTCAACTATGCGGTTACTTGCTCGGTGTTCAACGCCTATTACAACGACATGCGCTTTCAGCCCTCACTGGTACAGAAAGAGCTGGTCGACGCCGGTCACCTGGGCCGTAAAAGTGGCCAGGGCTTCTATAGCTACGCAGCCGATGCAGCAAAGCCTGCAGCAGATGAACTCAGCGCCGCCAGCCAGGTAGAGAGCTGCGTTCTTGAAGGCTCGCTCGGCGCTGCACAAGGCTTGATCGAACGTATCAAGGCTGCCGGCGTCAAGGTCATCGAACGCGACGGCAGCGGCGTGTTACGTGTTGGCGACGCCGTTGTTGCCCTGTCCGACGGGCGCATGGCTTGCCAGCGCAGCCTGCAGGATGGCCACCGCAACCTGGTGCTTCTTGACCTGGCCAAGGACTACAGCAAAGCGACTCGTATTGGCCTGGCTTGCGCCCAAAACACCAGCCGCGAAGCCCTGGACCAGGTGGTCAGCCTGTTGGCGCGGTGCTCAATCAAATCCAGCCTGCTGGCCGATATTCCGGGATTGGCGGTTATGCGCACTGTCGCCATGCTGGCCAACGAGGCTGCCGATGCCGCATTGCACAATGTAGGCACACCCACCGATATCGACCTGGCCATGTGTGCAGGCGTCAATTACCCAATGGGGCCACTGGCCTGGGCTGATGAGATTGGCCTGCCTGCCGTGTTGCAGACACTCGACAACCTGCAGCGCGCCTATGGCGAAGAACGCTATCGCCCTTCCCTGTTACTGCGCCGCAAAGTTGCCGAAGGGAGCCGCTTCCATGACTGACCAGCCTGCTATCTCACTGGCCCAAGCCTGCACTGAAAGCCTGTTCAACCGCGACATAGCCAGCCAGCGCATGGGCATGCGCGTAGAGCAAAGCGGCCCCGGCACCGCCGTGGTCAGCATGGTTGTGCGTGAAGACATGATTCAAGGCGTCGGCACCTGCCATGGCGGCTACTTGTTTGCCCTGGCCGACTCGGCCTTTGCCATGGCTTGCAACACCTATAACGAAACCACAGTCGCGCTCGGCTGCAGCATTGACTACATCGCTCCTGGATTTGTCGGCGACACACTCAAAGCCCATGCCGTCGAACAAAGCCGTGGTGGCCGCACCGGCAATTATGACGTGCGAATTGAAAACCAGCAGGGCGAGCTGATCGCCCTGTTCCACGGAAAATCCTACAAAGTGCGCGGCACGGTACTCGCGCAGGAGATTGCACATGACTGACGCCTTGATTATTGATGCAATGCGAACCCCCATCGGACGCTATGCCGGCGCCCTGTCCAGCGTGCGCGCCGATGACCTGGGCGCCATCCCGATCCGCGCCCTGATAGAACGCAATCCGCAGGTCGATTGGTCGAGAATCGATGATGTGATCTATGGCTGCGCCAATCAGGCTGGCGAGGACAACCGCAACGTTGCCCGCATGTCAGCACTGCTCGCCGGCCTGGCGGTCACAGTGCCGGGCACCACGCTCAACCGTCTTTGCGGCTCGGGCATGGACGCTATCGGCAATGCGGCTCGTGCCCTGCGCTGCAACGAGGCTGGCCTGATGATCGCCGGTGGTGTCGAGTCCATGTCGCGCGCGCCCTTTGTCATGGGCAAATCCGACCAGGCTTTTGGCCGCTCTGCCGAACTCTTTGATACCACCATTGGCTGGCGCTTTATCAACCCGCAACTGCAAGCGCAGTTCGGCACTGACTCGATGCCCGAAACCGCCGAAAATGTTGCCCAGCAGTTCGCAATCTCCCGCGAGGATCAGGACGCTTTTGCATTGCGCAGTCAACGACGTGCAGCCGCCGCACAAGCCAATGGCCGCCTGGCGCGGGAAATCGTCCCGGTGCGCATTGCCCAACGCAAAGGCCCGGAAAAGGTAATAGAGCAAGACGAACATCCGCGCGGCGATACCACAGCCGAACAACTGGCCAAACTGCGGGCGCCTTTTCGCGAAGGTGGCAGCATTACCGCCGGTAATGCTTCCGGGGTCAACGATGGCGCCTGTGCCCTGCTTCTCGCCAGCAGTACCGCCGCCCAGCGTCACGGTCTCAAGGCTCGCGGGCGAATTGTCGGCATGGCAACCGCGGGCGTCGAGCCACGCATCATGGGTATAGGCCCGGTACCCGCCACCCGCAAGGTGCTGGAGCTCACCGGCCTGTCGCTAAACGATATGGACGTTATCGAGCTCAACGAAGCCTTTGCAGCACAGGGCTTGGCGGTGTTGCGCGAGCTCGGCCTGGACGATGATGACACCCGGGTCAACCCCAATGGGGGCGCCATTGCCCTTGGCCATCCACTGGGCATGAGCGGAGCTCGCCTGGTCACAACTGCCCTTAACGAACTGGAAGATCGCCAGGCTCGCTATGCGCTTTGCACCATGTGTATTGGTGTCGGCCAAGGCATCGCCATGATCATTGAACGCCTGTGATCTGGCAGGCCTAGCCCAAGTATCCCGATGCGGCTACGCTGCCTCAAGTTTCAGCAGCCTGGCTTGCTGTCACACAAAAATAAATAGAGTGATGTCATGAATATGAACGCCCAACATGCCTTGCTTGATCCGGTCGAAACCTACAGCATCGATGCCCTGCGCCAGCATCAGCTCGAGCGCATGCGCTGGAGCCTTAAACATGCCTACCAGAATGTTCCGCTCTATCGTCAGCGCTTCGATGAACTGGGCGTACACCCCGACGACCTGAAAACCCTGGATGACCTGGCCAAGTTTCCCTTTACCGGCAAAAGTGATCTGCGCGACAACTATCCATTCGGCATGTTTGCTGTACCTCAATCCGAAATAGTTCGGGTACACGCCTCCAGCGGCACCACCGGCAAACCAACAGTGGTTGGCTACACCCAGAACGATATCGACACCTGGGCCAATGTGGTTGCCCGCTCGATTCGTGCAGCAGGCGGTCGACGCGGCGACAAGGTGCACATCTCTTACGGTTATGGTCTTTTCACCGGTGGCCTGGGTGCACATTACGGTGCCGAGCGGCTGGGTTGCACCGTGATTCCGATGTCAGGCGGACAGACCGAGAAGCAAGTCCAGCTGATTCGTGATTTCCAGCCGGACATCATCATGGTCACGCCTTCATACATGCTCAACCTGGCAGACGAAATTGAACGCCAGGGCCTCGATCCGCACAAGCTCGCATTGCGCTTGGGAATTTTTGGCGCCGAGCCATGGACTGACGAACTGCGCCGCTCCATTGAACAGCGCCTGGGCATCACGGCGCTGGATATCTACGGCCTGTCTGAAATCATGGGGCCTGGCGTCGCCATGGAGTGCGCCGAAACCAAGGATGGCCCAACCATCTGGGAAGATCATTTCTACCCCGAAATCATCGACCCGGTGACAGGCCAGGTACTGCCAGATGGCCAACTGGGTGAGCTGGTGTTCACCTCCCTGAGCAAGGAAGCTCTGCCAATGATCCGCTACCGCACGCGCGATCTCACTCGCCTGTTGCCGGGCACAGCGCGCCCGATGCGCAGGATGGACAAGATCACCGGTCGCAGTGACGACATGCTGATTATCCGGGGCGTCAACGTATTCCCGACTCAAGTTGAAGAGCAGGTGCTAAAAATAAAACAACTTTCCGAATTTTATGAGATGCATCTGTATCGCAATGGAAATCTTGATAGCGTTGATGTACTGGTCGAACTGCGCCATGAGCTCGATGGCATGGATGAAGCCCAGCAGAAGCTGATCGGCACCGAACTGGCCAAGCAGATCAAGACCCATATTGGCATCAGCACGCGCGTCCTCATCAAGCCATTCAACAGCCTGAAACGCTCTGAAGGCAAGGCTTGCCACGTCATCGACAAGCGTAGCGCATAAGTTATCCAAGAGTCCCTGCCCCGCTTATGCGGGGCTTTTTTTTGCCTGAGCAAAGCATTGGCCGCCCTCTCCTGCGCTCGCCATCGGTCGGATCACGCCTGCAGAAAGCAAAAAATCAATTACGACACATTAATTATTGTTTGATATTTATTTGTGTATCATTTAAAAATACACCCACGAACATAGCCCAAAGTCATAGCTGGAGGCACAGCATGTACGCACAACTCGTTGAGACCGGCGTTAAACGTCTCAAGTCATTGGACGAAATGGAGCCTCAGGAGCGCGCCTTCCAGGAACGCATCGACGCAGAGATCAAGATCGAAGCCAAGAACTGGATGCCTGAAGCCTACCGCCAAACCCTGATCCGCCAGATCTCCCAACATGCCCATTCTGAAATCGTCGGCATGCTTCCTGAAGGCAACTGGGTAACCCGGGCGCCAACCCTCAAGCGCAAACTGCAATTGATGGCAAAAATCCAGGACGAAGCCGGCCATGGCCTGTACCTGTACAGCGCCATGGAAACGCTGGGCGCGGACCGCGATGAAGAAATCGCCAAGATGCACAACGGCAAGGCCAAGTACTCCAGCATCTTCAATTACCCGACCTTGAGCTGGGCCGACATGGGTGCGGTTGGCTGGCTGGTAGACGGTGCAGCCATCGTTAACCAGGTGGTGCTGCAGCGCACCTCATACGGCCCCTACTCGCGGGCCATGGTGCGTATCTGCAAGGAAGAGAGCTTCCACCAGCGCCAGGGCTATCAGATGCTCCTGACGATGATGCAAGAAGGCACCCAGGCACAGAAAGACATGGTCCAGGATGCAATCAACCGCCTGTGGTGGCCGTCGTTGATGATGTTTGGGCCAAGCGACGAGCATTCACCGAACAGCGCGCAGTCGATGGCCTGGAAAATCAAACGCCAGAGCAACGATGAACTGCGCCAGCGCTTTATCGACCAGACAGTACCGCAACTGGAATTGCTTGGCTGCACCGCACCTGACCCGGACCTGAAGTGGAACGCCGAACGCGGCCACTACGACTTCGGTGAGATCCAGTGGGATGAATTCTATGAAGTACTCAAAGGCAACGGCCCTTGCAATCAGGAGCGCGTAAACCAACGCCGCAGCGCCATCGAGAATGGCGCCTGGGTTCGCGAAGCTGCTGTCGCCTACGCCCGCAAACAACAACTAAAACGCGACGTCGCCTGATCGCGCGAGGAGATTATTAGCATGTCTGACTGGACCCTTTTCGAAGTTTTCGTGCGCAGCAAGCACGGCCTCAACCACAAGCACGTCGGCAGCGTACACGCCGCTGATGCAGCCATGGCGCTGGAAAACGCCCGTGAGCTGTACACCCGCCGCAACGAAGGTGTAAGCCTGTGGGTTGTGCCCTCGGCAGCCATTACCGCCTCGGCGCCCGACGAGAAAGAACCGCTATTCGACCCCTCGAATGACAAAATCTATCGCCACGCCAGCTTCTACGAGTTGCCGGCTGAAGTCGGTCACATGTGAGGTTGCGGATGAACGATGATCTGATCCAATACTTGCTGCGCCTGGGTGACAGCGCACTGATCCAGGGCCAACGACTATGCGAGTGGTGCGGCAATGCACCGGCTCTCGAAGAAGAACTGGCCCTGATGAACGTCGGCCTGGACCTCATAGGCCAGGCGCGCAACTGGCTTGAGTACGCAGCCCAATTGCTGGACGACGGGCGCACCGCAGATGACTTGGCCTTCGGTCGGGATGAGCGGGCATTTCGCAACCTGCTGCTGGTTGAGCAACCAAATGGCGATTACGCCGTGACCATGACCAAACAGTTTCTCTACGATGCCTGGCACCTTGATGTCTTGCAGCAGTTGTGTGGCTCCAGTGACGAGCGCATTGCCGGTATAGCCGCCAAAGCCCTGAAGGAAGTGACCTATCACCTGCGCCGTTCGAGTGAGTGGGTACAGCGCCTGGGAGACGGCACTGAAGAAAGCCACAAGCGCATGCTGGCCGCCATCGAACAGGTCTGGCGCTTTACGGTAGAACTCAGCGCTGGCGACGAAATCGAACAGCGCCTGGCTGAAGCAGGTATCGGCGCCGACCACAACAAGGTCGCGCAAGCCTGGCTGGCCCAGGTTAGCCAAACGCTCACGCTGGCCACCCTGCCGGTGCCCACGGCAGCCAAGCATTTCTACCTGAGTGGGCGCAAAGGCCTGCACACCGAGCACCTGGGTTTCATTCTGGCGGAAATGCAGTACCTACCGAGGACCTATCCAAATGCAACCTGGTGAGCTGATCACCAGTGACCAGGGCGCCCGCCCAGGCTCAAGCGCTGATATCGCCGAGGCCTGGGCAGTGCTGGCCGAGGTCATGGACCCGGAAGTACCGGTGGTCAGCGTGGTCGACCTGGGCATCGTCCGCGAGGTGGGTTGGCAGCAGGGCCATGTGCACCTGGTGGTGACGCCCACCTACTCCGGCTGCCCTGCTACCGAAGTGATCGAAGACGATATTCGCCAGGCCCTGGAACAGGCTGGCTTTGCCGCGCCCATGCTCGAGCGCCGCCTTGATCCGGCCTGGAACACCGACCTGATCACTGAACAGGGCCGCGAACGCTTGCGTGCCTACGGTATCGCCCCGCCGGTTGGCAGCAGCAATAAGCGCAGCTTGCTCGGCGAAACAGAAGCGATCTGCTGCCCACAGTGCAGCAGCTCCAACACAGAACTGCTCAGCCAGTTCGGCTCGACCGCCTGCAAGGCGTTGTACCGTTGCCGTGACTGCCTGGAACCTTTTGATTACTTCAAGTGCATCTGAGCGCAGCCATCGCCGGAGAACAATAATGAGCAAATTCCACAATCTGAAGATCAAAGACGTCCGCCCCGAGACGCGCGATGCAGTTTCGATCGCCTTCGATATTCCCAGCGAGCTGCGCGACGAGTTTCGCTTCACTCAAGGCCAGCACTTGGTGATGCGCACCCAGATCAATGGTGAGGAGGTGCGTCGCTCCTACTCCATTTGTACAGGCATTAACGATAACGACCTGCGCGTGGCGATCAAGCGTGTTGGTGGCGGGCTATTTTCTTGCTATGCCAACGAGACGTTAACAGTCGGGCAGAGCCTCGAAGTCATGCCGCCCAGTGGCTCATTTCATGTCGAGCTGGACCCTGCGCGCCACGGCAACTACCTGGCCGTCGCAGCCGGCAGCGGCATCACGCCGATTCTATCGATAATCAAGAGCACCCTTGAAAGCGAGCCGCACAGCCACATCACCTTGCTCTACGGCAACCGTTCCAGTAACTCGACGCTGTTCCGCGACCAACTGAGTGACCTGAAAAACCTCTACCTGCAACGTTTGAACATCATCTATCTGTTCAGCCGTGAGCAACAGGATGTCGACCTCTACAACGGCCATATCGACGCCGACAAATGCGCGCAGTTCTTTAAACAGTGGCTGGACGTCACCACACTCGACGCAGCCTTTATTTGCGGCCCGCAAGCCATGACTGAAACCGTGCGCGAGCAGCTCAAAGCCAATGGCATGCCAACCGAGCGCATCCACTTCGAGCTCTTTGCCGCCGCTGGCAGCGAGCAAAAGCGGCAACAGCGCCAGGCCGCAGCAGCCGTTGACAGCGCCCTGTGCCAGATCACTGTCACCAGCGATGGCCACAGCAAGTCCTTCGAATTGGCGCGCAACAGCCAGAGCATTCTCGACGCCGCCAACGCCCAGGGCGCGGAACTGCCTTACTCGTGCAAAGCCGGCGTGTGTTCGACCTGCAAATGCAAAGTCATCGAAGGCGAGGTCGAGATGGACAGCAACTTTGCCCTGGAAGACTACGAAGTCGCGGCTGGCTACGTACTCTCATGCCAAAGCTACCCACTCAGTAAAAAAGTCGTGCTCGACTTCGACGAACTTTAAGCGCCGTCGGCGGCACGCATCCAACGCCCCGCAGATGAATCCAGTCACCTGCTACTCATTCGCTGCAGCACTCGCGACTCATACTCGCAGTTGCACAACCGCCTGATTGATCGGGCAGTCATGTATTTGGAGAGCTCAAATGTCTCAGCAAAGCATCTTGCAAAGCTTTATCGGTGAACGCTGGATTGGCCAGCACGCAGCAAAATCCCTGCGTAGCGCCATTAACGGCCAGACCATCACCCACACTCACGAAGAGTCACTGGACTTCGCTGAAGCAATTGCATACGCACGCCAACGCGGCATCAACGAATTGATGGCGATGGACTTCCAACAACGCGCACAACGGCTCAAGGCGCTGGCCAAATACTTGCTCGAACGCAAAGAAGAGCTCTACGCCCTGTCCCACCACAGCGGCGCGACCCGTGCCGACAGCTGGATTGATATCGAAGGGGGGGCGGGTACCCTGTTCACCTACTCGGGTATCGGTGCGCGTGAAATGCCCTCGGGCAATGTTGTGCACGAAGGTCCGGCGATGCCGCTGGGCAAACTCAACACCTTTGCCGGCAGCCACATCCTGGTCCCGCGCGGCGGCGTTGCCTTGCATATCAACGCATTCAACTTTCCGATCTGGGGCATGCTGGAAAAATTTGCCCCAAGCTTCCTCGCCGGAATGCCATGCATTATCAAGCCAGCCACCGCCACCAGCTATCTGACCGAGGCAGCAGTGCGCATGATGCACGAATCCGGCCTGCTTCCAGCCGGAAGCTTGCAGCTTGTTATCGGCAGCACTGGCGACTTGCTTGACCGTATGGAAGGCCAGGATGTTGTGACCTTTACCGGCTCAGCCGACACAGCAGCCATGCTACGTGTAAACCCGAACCTGATTCGAAACTCGGTGCCATTCAACGCCGAGGCAGACTCATTGAACTGCGCAATCCTGGCTCCCGAAATCACACCGGACGACCCGGAATTCGAGCTGTTCATCAAAGAAGTCGCCCGCGAAATGACAGTAAAAGCAGGGCAAAAATGCACCGCGATTCGCCGCGCCATCGTGCCTGCCAAACACCTTGATGCAGTTGCCGAAGGCCTGCGCGCACGCCTGGCTAAGGTGGTTGCCGGCGACCCATCGGTTGAAGGCGTACGCATGGGCCCCCTGGCATCTCACGCACAACAGGCCGACGTTGCTGAACGTATACAGGCACTGCTTCAGAGCAGCGACATGCTACTGGGCGCCCAAGACGGATTTTCACCATTGGGTGAAGGTGTTGGTGAAGGTGCTTTCTGTGCACCAACGCTGCTGCTCGCTCGCGATCCACACGCGGCAGGCGGCGCCCACGACATCGAGGCCTTCGGCCCGGTCAGCACGCTGATGACGTATGACGATATTGATGAAGCAATTGCTCTGGCGGCGCGCGGCAAAGGCAGCCTGGTGGCCAGCCTGGTGACCAAGGACCCACAGGTCGCTGCGCGTGCCGTTCCCGCTACTGCTGCGCTGCACGGCCGCCTGCATATACTTGATCGAGAGTCCGCTGCTGAATCTACTGGTCACGGCTCACCGCTCCCCATGCTCAAGCATGGCGGTCCAGGGCGTGCTGGCGGCGGCGAGGAGTTAGGCGGTCTACGCGCCGTCAAACACTATTTACAGCGCACCGCGGTACAAGGTTCGCCAAGCATGCTGATGGCCGTTACCGGCGAGTATGTACGCGGCGCCAAGGTCTATGAAACAGAAGTCCATCCGTTTCGCCGCTACTTTGAAGAACTGAAGATCGGCGAGTCGCTGCTGACCCACCGCCGCACCGTCACAGAGGCTGACCTGGTCAACTTTGGTTGCTTGTCTGGCGACCATTTCTACATGCATTTCGACGATATTGCAGCCAAGGAGTCGCAGTTCGGCAAGCGTATTGCACATGGCTACTTTGTACTCTCGGCGGCGGCTGGCTTGTTCGTATCGCCGGGTGTAGGCCCGGTTCTGGCCAACTATGGCCTGGATACATTGCGTTTTATCAACCCGGTTGGCATTGGCGACACCATTCAAGCGCGACTGACCTGCAAGCGCAAAATCGACCAGGGCAAGACCAGCCCCAAAGGCGAGCCGCAGGGCGTAGTGGCCTGGGACGTAGAGGTGACTAACCAGGAAGGTGAACTGGTTGCCAGTTACGACATCCTTACCCTCGTGCTCAAGCGCAATGGAGCTCAAGCGGATAAAACCTGATATTGAGCCAGTAAAAAGCCCGCGAGCAGATAACTTGCGGGCTTTTATTGTCGAGCCAATAGTTTTCAGCAACGCTATGAAACAGCGCCCACGCCAGCACCTGACTGACACGCCCGGTGGCGGCTGCCACGCACTCAAACAAACTGACTGAACTGAGCAGAATCACCAGAACCTAATGCATTTTGCCCAGGCATTCTCTGCGTCTGCCAGGGGTTGGACATCTGGCTTTCACTGCCACCACTGATTGCCACCTGTGACCGCTCCTTGATGCGCTGCACTATCTTCTCTTCGATGGCCGACTGCTGCTCCGGCGGCATGGCATCCAGCTCTTCCTCGGTCAGCCCTAATTCTTTGAGAATGCTGTCGCGCATCTTCTCGGCAGGCGTCATCTCCATGTATTTCCTGAACTCTTCGCGCGCCACACTCCCGCTGTCAGCCAGGCTTTCAGCTAGGGAGCTGCCAACCACGCTACCTGAAACCATGCCATTGCCTGCGTCTTGCAAACCTAGTCTGAGCCTGGCGAATCCTTCGTCAATCGCTTGCGCAGCCTGAAATGACTGATCATTGATTTCACGCTGGCGCGTGGGGGGCTCTTGTGCGTTGGCCTTGGGCAGGGAAAACAGCGCCTCCTCGCGAAATGCGCTCCGACTTCTCGCACCAAGGGATGAAATATCGCTGTAGCCTCCCAGAGTACCTATGCCTTGGATCGTACTCATTACCTCCTCCTTAATCGTATGCGCAATATGCGCCCAGGCTAGAAAGCAAAATCTGCACCAAACAAATAAATCATAATACTTACAACTAATTAACTCAGAGCCCAGCCGTATAACCAAGAAAAAGCGGCAAAACAGCGCCGTTCAGAGGCAAAGCCTTGCCGCCACCAACTTGGAACATGGTGGACCTTGGTAAGCTATATAGAGCATTCAATATGCTTGAGCAGCAGTTCCAGTTGATTATCCAGTCGCGGAAGAACCGCAGATAAAATCGACGAAATGATGAAAGCTGTTCAAGCAGGCTAAGTCATGGGGGCAAAGCGCAACCACTTACTTTATACAGCCTGTTTATAGTTGCGCAGGGATTAGCGAGACGAGGCATCCTGAATCTTTCCGAACAGCTCATCCCATAACCGTCGAACAGACACCGTCATATTTTCATAGTGAACCGGTAAGAGTTCAGTTCTTTCGATGTAATGCTTCGCATATATAATTTCACTGATATGTTTAACGCTGCCTTCGATCATTTCCCTATCGGAAAAAGGCAGTATTCCAACAGCCCTGAACCCGTCACGTTCAAGCATTGCCTGCATACCCTTGGACTTAAGGGTGACAAATGAATAGGCCATGGCTGAGCCCAGATAATCGGCAAGTGCATCCATGATGTAACCCGCGAATAAAGAAGCGCCGGTTCTTCTATGTTCGGGCGCACAAACGCCATACCGGCCCAGCAACGTCAGGTTATCATCGTTTTTCTCAATGCAGATCGCCGCCATGATTCGTCCCTTGTAGCGCCCTACATAGACAACGATATCCCGTTCAAGCTCTCCCTTCAGGTATACACGCTGCTCATAAAATGAAACATCACTGTAATACCTACCTGCGCCTACTGCCAAATCCGGGAACCACTGACGCATCCCATCAATTAACTCAGGCAGGTCGGCTCTCGCCAACTGATCATATGCATAATCGACCGGGGTAGCCGTATCCGGTGGCAAGTCACTCAATAGTGGCCACTGTTTTTTACTCATGACTATTTCTCGCTCTAGATTGTGAACGCCTGTTGGTAATACACGAACTGAAACCAAGCGCTTAACAATTAAAATCAGACGATGCGTTTAATATCTAATCGCAGCGGTGTATCTGATGTATTTCAGCAACCCAGTGCTGTGTAAGTTGTTGTATGCATCTGAGCTTTCACTAACAACTACTCAAGCCCTGCCCGCTAGCCGAATGCAACAGTTTTGGCTTCCAGGAAAGACTCCAGGCCAAATACGCCAAACTCCCTGCCGACCCCGGATTGTTTAACGCCGCCGAAAGGCGCCAGCAGATCTGGCACTATCCTGTTGATCAATACCGTCCCGGCCTGGAGCTGGCCGGCGATGCACTGGGCACGTTCGAGATCCGTCGAGAACAGATATGCCTGCAATCCATAAGTGCTGGCGTTTGCGATAGCAATGGCTTGCTCCTCGCTGTCGTAGGTGAAAATGGATAAAACCGGCCCGAAGATTTCTTCACGGGCGATATCCATGTCCATATTTACGTCGGCAAAGACAGTTGGCTGCACAAAGAAACCTTGGTCCAAACCCTGAGGTTTGCCTGTACCGCCGGCAACCAAGGTGGCGCCCTGCTCCAGGCCGCGGCGGATGAAGTGTTGCACCCGCTCGTATTGGGCCCGATTGACCAAAGGGCCAATAGTCGTGGCTGGATCTTGCGGATTACCAACGACCAGCGCATCAACCAACACCTTGAGCCGCTCGCTCACTTCATTTAATCGCCGACGTGGCACCAGCAGGCGTGTGCCGGCAACACAGGCTTGCCCGTTGTTCATAAACGCAGCATTCAAGGCGAGTGGGATTGCCACGTCAAAGTCTGCATCCTCGAGCACGATCGCTGCCGACTTACCAGTTAAAGACAAACTCACCCGTTTCATGGTTTCTATACCAGCGTGAGCAATAAGCTTGCCGGTCGGCGTAGATCCAGTGAATGAGATTTTCGCCACATCAGGACTTGTACTCATTTCGTCGCCTACATCACTGCCACGCCCAAGCACGATATTGAAGACCCCGTCAGGCAGCCCCGCACGATCAAGGGCATGAGCCAGCACTTGCGTCTGGACCGCGCTCAACTCACTGGGCTTGATCACCGATGCGCAGCCAGCTGCGATGGCAGATGCCAGTTTGCTGCAAATGGTGCCGGCGGCGCTGTTCCAGGGAGCAATCAAACCCACCACGCCAACAGGTTCCATGAAGACCCTGGCCCCGCCGATTGAACGCACCAACTCGTACTCCTCAAGGGTTTGCGCAGCATTGGCGAAGGACTGCGAGGCATATTGACTCACCCATTGGGCCCGAGCCAAAGGTGCGCCGTACTCTTCGATCGCACTGTCTCGCAACTGATCGGTGCTGGCCAATACGGATGCCTGGAGAGACTTGAGCATGTCGATACGCTGTGCCTTCGTGGTACAGGCCAAAGCCCCTTGAGCACGCTTAGCCGCAGCGATGGCCTCAATTGCATCGTCACGATTGGCGAGCGTGGCTGTAGCGATATTCGACTCGGTTGCCGGATTGATGCACTCCACCACTTCAGATCCCTGCACAGTGACAAAGCGACCGTCTATGTAAGCCTGATTGATCTTGGACATACGGGTTACCTATGCTTGTCGGGGGATTAACACTGATCCACTTCAGCACCACCGAGGCTTGGATGTGTTGAAATATGGACGCGTTATTTCGGGAAACGCTGCTTGCTGCAATAGGTCTGACTGAGTTGGATATGCCTTTGCTTTCAGGCCAAACTCCTGACCTGCAACCGCACGAAAACAGCCCCGCGCAATCAGGCAAGTGCTATTTACAATTGGGTTGGCCCGATCAAACGATGCTCGAGTACAAAACAGCCTCAGGCATTAAGCTTCAACTCGGCACACAAACCACCGCCTTCACGATTGCTTAGAATCAACTGACCGCCAAGAGCCATTGCCAATTGCTGGGCGATCGCCAACCCCAGGCCAGTACCGCCTGTGCTGCGATTGCGTGAATTCTCTACCCGGTAGAAAGGCTGCATTACCCGTTCCAGCTCTTGCTCAGAGATGCCCGGGCCGCGATCCATGACTTTTATAGACAGCCCACCATGGGTATCTTTTCCCACCCATAGCTCAGCGGCGCCGGCAAACTTCAAAGCGTTATCGGTCAGATTAACCACAACCCGCCGCAAAGCCTGGGGACGGGTATTGATGACGACACCGCACTTGCCGTTCAGGGCTACGCTCTTGCCCATGTCTTGATAATCGAACACCAGGCTGTCGAGAAATGAGTCGAGATCAATGCGTCGGCTTTCTTCGGTCGCACCGTGGACGCTTCTGGCATAAGCCACCCCTTCACGTACCAAATGCTCCATTTCGCCTAAGTCATTGCAGAGTTTTTCTCTTTCACTGGAATCATGCATAAACTCGGCGCGCAATTTCATCCGGGTAATAGGTGTTTGCAAATCGTGGGAAATAGCAGCCAGCAGATGCATGCGTTCCTTGAGGTAGGCAGCGATGCGGGCTTGCATCGCATTGAACGCCTTGGCCGCATGGGCGACTTCGGCCGGCCCTTTCTCGCTCAGTAATACCGGATGGTTGTTGGGGTCAAGATCACCGACAGCATTGGCCAAGCGCGTAAGTGGACCAACAGCCACTCGCACGGCCAGCAAGGTGCATACAAGCGTCAACGCCAATTGCCCCAACAGCACCGCTGGCAACCAGGGCGACAACGGCACCATCGATGGCCTGACGTCAATGGTCAAGGGACTGCCATCGGCCAGTTTGAGGTGCACCTGAAAATGCTTTACCAGTCCTGGAATGTCACTAAAGCTCAGCGGGTAATCCCTCCCAATAGCTTCCTTGATTGAAGCAATGGCAATGGGTGCATCAGCCATGCTTACATCTATTGGAACCCCTGCTGTTCCCTCATCGAGCAGGTACCTGTAGTTTCGCCGCTCAAGCTGCCTGAGCCAACCGGCCCGCTCGCTTGCAGGCAGGCGATCAAGAATGGCAACCGAAGTCGAGACATCGGTTTGCAGATTGCCGAGCATGGTGTCTTTGGCCGACTGGTAGCGCTCGTAATACTGAGCACCGAATGACAACGCATGAGCAAGCAACAAGCCGACAATAAATATCAGCGACAATCGCGACGCCAGGGTACGGGGCCAGCGCAGGGCGAAGCTCATACCGAGTCACCCAATATTTCCACTGGCAGGGAAAACACATAGCCCTCACTGCGCACGGTTTTGATATAGGCCGGCTCACGAGCATCGTCCAGAAGGCGCTGGCGCAGACGGCTGACCAGTAAATCGATGGAACGATCGAACAGATCAGCATCTCGGCCCTGGGTCAGGTTGAGCAACTGATCGCGGCTTAGTACCCGCTGTGGATGATCCACAAAAACTCGCAGCAGACGGTACTCAGCACCGCTCAAGGCAACCATTGTGCCGTCTTCGTCAAGCAGGTGCCGGGCTGAAGTGTCCAGGCGCCAGCGCCCAAACCCGAGCAAGCGTCCACTCTCGGTGACAATCAGGTTTGGCGGCAGCATTCGCGTACGACGCAACACAGCATTGATACGCGCCAGTAATTCACGAGCAGCGAAGGGTTTGACCAGGTAATCATCAGCGCCCATTTCCAGGCCGATGATACGATCGGTTTCATCATTGCGTGCGGTCAGCATCAGCACCGGCGTAGCTTTATGCTTGCCAGCACGCAGCTCACGACAAAGCATCAAGCCATCATCTCCCGGCATCATGATGTCGAGCACGATCAAATCCACCTTGGTGGTTTCCAGAAATGCCCTCATCTGCCGCCCCTCAGCCACAACAGTGGTGCGCAGGCCATTCTTCTTCAAGTAATTGCCCACCAGCTCACGGATCTCGCGATCATCGTCAACGATAAGGATGTGATCGACGTGTTCCATTGCGCTTGCCTCAAGAATATGCAGATGTGGTTCAGTTTATCGGGCAGTTGCGGCCCCTGCCCTTATCTCTTTGTATTGCAGTGTATCTGGCCTCGTGCTGGATACATGCAGAAGCAAAACCCTGTATTTCTCAGCTTTCTTGTATCGCTGTGTATCTAGCCCGGTCTTGGATACCTGAAGATTTATCCGCGCTGTTTTACGACACATAAGCGATAAACCCAGCGTTTTAAATAGGCTCCATCGAGGCCAAGCCCAGCGCCCCGAGTTAATCAACCATTGATTCAAGGAGCAGTCATGAACCCTAAAGCCATCGCTACCGCCTGTCTGTTTGCAGCCCTGAACATCTGTACCTTGTCCGCGCATGCAGAGGCCAAAGTCACGCCGCAAACATGCAGCTACGGCACACAGCTAGATATCAGCAAGGTGCTATCGCTGACCGAGGACAATGCTCCGCAGTGCGGCATCGTCAATGCCCAGATGACCTATCTCGATTCGCACAACCAAATCCATGTTCTGGACTACCGCAAGGTTGCCGAAAACTGCAGCTCGGAAAACTGAGCCCGTAACCCTTCATTAAATTGAAACAGGACAAACTCATGAACAAGTTAAGCCGTTATATCACCGTTGTTGCCTTTGCCGTGGCAGGTGTTGCAAGCCATGCCAATGCCGCTGTCGAGCAAAATGTATGTGGCAGCGCCAGTTGCTTTCAATTGACGCCTGTAGCCAAGCAGCCCACTCACAACTTGCTAGTCGAAGATGGGGCAAGCCTCACGCCACAGGGCAGGATGCTTGCCGAGAATGGCGCTAGCCGCACCCCTCAAGGAAAGCTACTGAAAGCCGAGACGGCCTGAAGTAAGCCTGCCGGCTTGGCCACAGCGCCAAGCCGGGGCAGTACAAACGTGCATATTCAAGGTGATCCCATGATACTTATCGCTTTCTTGGGCGGCATATTGACCGTCCTGAGTCCATGCATCCTGCCTGTCGTACCCTTCATGTTTGCCGGGGCCGATCGCAAGCGCTCATCAATCCTGTTAAGCCTCGCTGGCATGGCTTTTACATTTGCCCTGATTTCCAGCCTGGCCGTGATCAGCAGTGCCTGGGTCATTCAGGCCAGCAATAGCGGGCGTTATATCGCACTTGTGGTAATGGCATTGTTCGCCGTTTCACTGATTTCATCACGGGTCGGTGAGTGGCTGACGCGACCATTCGTAAGACTGGGCAACCGTCTCGACCCGGCAACTCGCCAAATATCCGGCCCGCTGCCATCAATCATGCTCGGCGTGGCCACAGGGCTGCTTTGGGCACCCTGCGCCGGGCCGATACTCGGGGTGATACTCAGCAGCGCCATGCTGCAAGGTGCCAACGCAAACACCAGCTTGTTACTGCTGGCTTATGGTTTGGGCAGCGCCTTTTCTCTCGGTATTTTGATTTTCGCCGGCCGTGGTTTGATCAATCGCCTCAAACCCTCGATTCCGGTTACCGCCTGGTTGCGCAGAGGCGTCGGCGGCGTCGTACTGGCCAGCGCTGCAGCGATCGCTACTGGCACCGATGACAACCTGCTGGCGGGCACCTCTTCGGCAGGAATAGGTAAAGTCGAAACCAGTGTGCTGCAGAACGTGCCAAAGATTGTCGATTACCTGGTGAGCAAAGTCAGAGCAGATGGTCTCAGCGATCAACCCAAAGGTGCCATGCCGTCACTGGATGGCGCGGTGCAATGGCTCAATTCCCCACCACTGAGCAAGGATCAATTAAAAGGCAAAGTGGTGCTGGTGGACTTCTGGACTTTCGACTGTATCAACTGCCGTCACACCTTGCCCTATGTGAAGGACTGGGCACAGAAATACAGCAAGGACGGGCTGGTGGTAATTGGCGTACACACCCCGGAATACGGCTTTGAGCGCATCATCGATAACGTCAAGGCCAAGGTCAAGGAGTACGGCATCACCTATCCGGTCGCCATTGACAACAACTATGCGATTTGGCGCAACTTCGATAACCAGTACTGGCCTGCACATTACCTCATCGATGCAAATGGCCAGGTGCGTTACACCCATTTTGGTGAAGGCAGCTACGACACCCAGGAAAAAATGATCCAGCAACTGCTCAAGGAGGCCAAGGCAACACCTGCGGCGTGATTCAGACAAGCGTCCTACCCCAACAGGCCGCAAGCCAAAGCTACAACACTGGACGTTTGCTTTGCGCCCATATTGTTTTCCCTGGTTAGAACAACAACGCCCGGATAAGCCGGGCGTTAAACATTCGGACTTGCCCCGATGCCCTATAAACCCGGCGCCGGCTCCTCGCTAAAAGCCTGTAGTTCCCGAACCAGACTGCGGGCTGCCATCATCACTAACTGCCCACCTTTTTCCGGAGTGGCCAGCGATGGATCCGAGCCCATGCGGCCATCTGGATGGCGGGCACGAAAATCAACGGCTTCACGAATCGGCCCCCAATTAGCGATCTTTGGCGAGTACTCCGCGTGCTTGATTGCATCCGGGTACGCCCACTGGGTAACAGCGATCTCGGACGGCGTTGCGTGAATTCCATGGCCAACAGGAAATTGCTCATTAGCCAGCTCGGCCACACCTTGCAGATCCCACCAGTTACACAGCTTCAAGGCGAAGCCAGCTTTGCGCCGAGCAAAACTGGCTTCGGCATAAAGTTCAGAGAAAGCCGCTTCGATCGATGCGATATTGCCTCCATGACCATTGAGAAAAAAGATCTTCTCAAAGCCATGGGCTGCCAGTGAGCGCGTCCAGTCGCCGATCGCCGCGATAAAGGTTGAAGGACGTAGTGAAATAGTGCCGGGAAATCCGAGGTGGTGTTGAGCCATTCCGATATTGAAGGTCGGAGCGATCAGAATATCTCCTGCCTTATGTGCTTCGTATGCAATGATTTCCGGGCACATCCAGTCCGTTCCGAGAAGCCCGGTAGGCCCATGTTGTTCGTTCGAGCCGATGGGCACCACAATGCTCCGGCTGCGTTGTAGAAATTGTTCGATTTCCGCCCAGGTTGATAGATGCAATAGCATGTGAGTTCTCTCTTTACAGGGCTCCATCTGGAGCAAAATGGCTGGAAGTCTGGATAATTAGGCTAAATACGGATGCCTACGAACGCAGCGCACCACAAAAGCCAACAGCGAAATGCCTGGCTCACTCCTACGAGTAGGGCTTTCCAGCCGGTTTCGAGGAGCACAAGCCCCAGCTGGAAAAGCCAATAGCTTCAATAACGGTCGATACACTTGGCCCATATTGCATGGGCCAATAACGCACCACTCACCCAGCGCCTGCGCTTTGGCGAGCAGCAAGCTTCAGGCCAAATAGCCGCCATCGACAGTCAGGCTCGCTCCGGTCACAAATGATGCGTCATCGCTGGCAAGATAAACCGCCATGCCCGCGATCTCATCTGGTGTGCCGAGCCTACCCAGTGGTACCTGAGCAACAGCCTTGTCCAGATGGGGCGCGTCAGGTGGGTTCATATCGGTAGCCGTTGGGCCAGGTTGAACATTGTTGACTGTGATTCCGCGAGGGGCGAAATCCAGGGCAAGTCCACGGACCAGACCAATCAGAGCAGCCTTGCTCATTGAATATGCGCTTGACCCCGGGAAGCCGGAGCGCTCGCCCGCAACACTGCCGATCATGATGATCCGATCTCCGCGACTCATCACCTTCGAGGCCACCTGAGCGACGATGTAAGCGGCACGCACATTGACTGCGTACATATCGTCAAACTGCTCGACACTGAAATCATCGACCGAGCCAAGCCCGAGAATACCGGCATTGTTGACCAGGATATTCAAGCCACCAAACTGCTCTATGGTTGCGGCCACGGCGTGCTCTATATCCGCGGCAAGACGGCTATCGGCCTTGATCGCCAGTGCCCTGCCACCCGCTGACTGGATGTAGCTTGCAAGCGCCTCGGCTTTTGCGCTGGAGGCAGAATAGGTAAAGGCTACCGCAGCGCCCTCCTTGGCCAGTCGACGGACAATGGCGGCACCGATGCCGCGTGATCCGCCGGTGACCAATGCAACTTTACCGGCGAACCGCTGATCATGAATTGACATAACTTCAACCCTCTGTTGATTTGCGTCTCAACTAAGCCCGTTACCAGGCAGTGAAAATCACTTGGCTTGTGCAGCCTTTTCAATCAGGCGAGCGACCGGTCCAGGATTGGAAACCATCACCACATGGGAAGCGCCCTTGACCACCACTTCTCCTTTGGCCTTGGCGCGCTTGGCCATAAACACCATGGCTTGTGGAGGAATGTTCTTGTCCTTGTCTCCGTAGATAAACCAGGACGGAATATGCTTCCAGGCCGCTTCACCAGACTTTTCGTTAAGCGCCGCTTCAGTGACTGGCCGCTGCTCCGCCGCCATCAGTGCTGCCTGCGCGGCGGGAACATCGGCGGCGAACTGATCACGGAATTTGGCCTGCTTTATGTACAAGTCCTTACCGCCACTGGCCAGCGCAACAGGCTCTGCCAAGGTTGGCCCAAGCGTGCTGCCCGGAAATTTTCCGGCCAGTTCTGCGGCGCTCTCACCCTTGTCTGGAGCAAATGCACTGACATAGACCAGCGCCTTGACATTCGCGTGGTCGTTGGCCGCTTCAGTGATGACATTACCGCCATAGGAATGCCCAACGAGAACCACCGGCGACTTGATGCTCGTCAGCAGCGCCGAAACCGAGGCACCGTCACTTTTCACGCTGCGCAATGGGTTAGCCGCGGCGATGACCGGGTAACCATCTTTCTCAAGTATTTTCACCACGCCGTTCCAACTGGACGAGTCGGCGAATGCGCCATGCACCAGCACCACGGTTGGCTTGCCAGTTTGGGCAAATGCACTGGCCGACAATACCAAGCTGGCAGCCAGGGCCAGCGCAACAGATAGTTTTTTCATTTCAGTGTCCTTCGATAGTGGAGTTACGGAGCAAAACGGGTGAATACAAAATCGTGATCACGGACCAACGCCTGATGACAGGCGAAGCAAGTCTTGTGCTGTGCCTCATCAGCGGGCTGGCCGTTGATAAACCGGCCAAAGCCCCATCCCCCTGTAGATGCATATTTCTTGGCGTCCTTGACCATCACTTGAACGGTGGTGGCTGCACCTGGAATCGACGCGGGTTCGAACTCCGGGGACTGAACGTGCTTCCAAGCCAACTTGACCAGCACGGTGCCGTCTGGAAACGGCAAGGTATTTTTTTCATAAGCCTTGATTGCCTGCTCATTACCAAGCACCGCGCGCAACTCGTTAAGCGGTGCAGCTTCCTGAGCAGGGGCAATCAGCGGCCATTTACGATAACCATCAGGCAGGGTCACACCGTAAATCGGTGATGCCTGACTCTTCGCCGACTGGCCATCGGCAAAACCAGCCTGACCAAGTGCAGCGGCGGCTGCACCAGAAAGCAAAATCGCCAGATGCTTGAGTTTCATAACCTGCCTCCTGTACGGGCGACCTGATCAAAGATGATCAGCGTCTATAACCGCTTGGGCGAAAGCTTGTGGTGCTTCCTGCGGCAAATTGTGGCCAACACCATCCGTTATCAGGCGGTACTCATACTTGCCCGTATAGCGCTTGGCATAGGCTTCGGCAGGTGGATGGGGTGCGCCATTTGCGTCACCTTCCATGGTGATGGTCGGCACCTTTATCGAAGGGAAAGTCGCCAGTTTCTTCTCGATAGGGTCATACTTGGCTTCGCCCTTGACCAACCCTTGACGCCAGCGGTAGTTGAAAATCGTGATGGCCACATGGTCTGGATTATCCAGTGCCGCGGCGCTGCGTTCGAAGGTGGCATCGTCGAACGCCCATTTTGGCGAAGCCAATTTCCAGATCAGCTTGGCGAAGTCGTGGGTATTTTTTTGATAGCCCGCACGGCCGCGCTCGGTGGCAAAATAGAACTGGTACCACCACTGCAGCTCGGCAGCAGGCGGTAATGGCACCTTACCTGCTTCTTGACTACCAATCAGGTAACCACTCACAGCCACAAGCGCCTTGACCCGCTCCGGCCATAGCGCCGCGACAATATCAGCGGTGCGTGCGCCCCAGTCATAGCCGCCAAGCACTGCCCGTTTAACCTTCAGCGCATCCATGAAATCAATTACGTCAGTGGCAAGCGCCGCTGGTTGACCATTGCGCAAAGTCTTATCGGACAGGAAGCGGGTCTTGCCATAACCACGAGCTTCAGGAATCAATACCCGGTAGCCTTTTTCTGCCAGTGCCGGGGCCACATCGGCATAGCTATGAATATCGTATGGCCAGCCGTGCAGCAAAATCACCACTGGACCTTCGGCTGGCCCCACTTCGGCATAGGAAACATCCAGCAGGCCCGCCTTGATATGTTTGAGCTCACCCAGGGAGGTGTGGCTCCCTACAGTGATTGGGCCAACCGTTGTTTCCGGCGTCGCGGCCGTGGCCTGGTTCGAGCCATGGGTCAAGGCACCGAACTGCAAGAGGGCAAGAGCCAGCAGCGAAGGCGCGAGTATGCGCCGCTGCGGCCTGGTTTGCTGGTTGAGCAAAGTCATCTTCATGGCAATTCTCCAATGTACAGGTTGAGTTATGGTTATCGCGAGCCGTCGCGGACGACCTATTGGCTGCTCTTGTGGCTGGCGACAGTTGCAGCCGCGCGTAACGGTCGGAATGCCTTGCGCAGCTCTTCAGAGAACAGCTGCGGCTGCTCCCAGGCGGCAAAGTGGCCACCTTTGCTGACTTCACTGAAATAACTAAGCGTCGGATAGGCGCGTTGCGCCCAGCTTTTGGGTGCACGGTAAATTTCATGAGGGAACACCGTGATTGCCACCGGAACCTTGATCTCCGAGGTCCGTTGCGCAGCCGCACTGAAGTTGTTGTTGTTATTTTCCCAATAGAAGCGGGACGAAGACGCCCCCGAATTGGTCAGCCAGTAAAGACTGATGTCGTCGAGCATTTCATCACGCGTCAATACACGCTCGGGCTTGCCGTTGCTGTCTGTCCAGGCAGCGAACTTCTCGTACATCCAAGCGGCTGTTCCAGCAGGTGAGTCGGCCAGCAAATAGCCAATTGTTTGCGGCCGGGTGACCATCATTGCGCCGTAGGCTGCGTTACGCGCAAAAAAGGTGCTCAGTGAGTCATATGCTGCTCGTTCCGATGCTGTAAGCCCGGCAGGCGCGGGCTTAGCACCATTAATCGAGGCAACCAACTCCGGTGGCACAGTGGCTGGCATGTTCAGGTGGATGCCCAGCAAGCCTGCAGGTGCCAAACGACCAAGGGCATCGGAGATCACCGACCCATGATCCCCGCCCTGTGACACGTAATGGTCATAGCCCAGACGCTTCATCAAGACGTCCCAGGCTTTGGCAACACGCTCAGGGCCCCAGCCCAGCTCCGTCGGCTTGCCAGAGAATCCGTGGCCAGGAATCGACGGAATCACCAGGTCAAAGGCGTCTTCAGCACGCCCACCGAATGCAGTGGGATTGGTGAGCGGGCCAATCGTCTTGAGAAATTCAAACTGCGAACCTGGCCAGCCGTGCGTGAGGATCAAGGGCATGGCATTTGGGTTGGGGGAGCGGACATGAATGAACTGGATGTCGACACCGTCAATGGTGGTTACAAATTCCGGTAGCGCATTCAGCCTTGCCTCTGCCTTGCGCCAGTCATAACCCTTGCCCCAATACTCGACCAATGCCTGAATCGACTTCAGCTGCACACCTTGGGTGTTATCACTTACGGTTTCCTTATCTGGCCAGCGAGTCGCCGCCAGTCGCTGGCGAAGATCAATCAGCTGTGCTTCATCAACATGCACCTGATACGGACGTATTGCTTCCGAGCCTGCTCCCTGGTCGCTCACCCCTGGGTCACTTGCGGTACCGGTTACGGCCCATGCCCCACCACTGGCACCCAGCAATACACAACTGACGGTACTAATCCTGACGGTTGAAGTCAGCCAGCGCTGCCACGTGGTGGCGGACAAAACTGCAAACATTGTGCATCTCCTTGAACATGATTGCTGGCATGCACGACCTTTGTTATCGGGCTGGCCACTGACTGTTACTGTGAATACGCGGTTACGGCTTTTTGGCGACACCCGATGATCAAACCATGTGACTTTTGCACCGGCGATTACACGATGGTGTCGGTCGATACCTAGGTATTAGCGGCTTTGCTCAGGTGATTTGCAGCCAAGCCGAGGTCGCACTGATACTGGCCAAGGCCTGTATCTGCATTGTGTCGTTTAGGGGGGGTGATTGAATCTTTGTGTAGCTCGAGTTGGGCTGGATACACTGGCTTACAAAGCCTGGGGAAATGCCAGCCAAACTCAAGGATTCCGTTAACCGGCAGCCCTTGGCTACTCGACAGTGCCGCGTTTTTTTTGCGCCCAAGCGACACCAAAGTATGATGGGCGAACGCAGCCAAAAAGGTGCATTCTCATAGAGAGACGCCTGCCGAAAAACGAGAACCGACATGTCCGATGAACTCGATCGCATCCTAGATGCGTTGCCGGGTGTGGCATTCACCGCACGAGCTGATGGCGGCGTCGACTTTGTTAATTCCGAGTGGTGCGCCTACACCGGCATAAGCCGCCAAGCTGCTTTGAATTCAGGTTGGCACAAATGCTTGCACCCTGATGACCTTAATCAATTACTCGAGAACTGGCAGGTTATTCTAAGCACCGGCGAACCATGCAGCATGCAGGCCCGCCTGCAACGATTCGATGGCCATTACCGCCGGTTTGTCCTGCAAATAAAACGACTGGACGCTAATCGCGACGGTGCAAACAACTGGTGCGCAGTCGGTACCGATATCGAAGATTATCTCGATGCCAGGCCCGAGCATCAGGTCGATGCCACCTCGATCATCGACAGCATTCCTGCGATGGTGTCGTTTATGACAGCCGACGGCGAGTTGGAGCGAGTCAACCGCCAGATCGAGGACTACCTCGGCTCAACTTACGAGGAGCTGCGGCACTGGGCAGCAACCGACAGCGTCCATTGCGACGACCTACCCATGGTGATCGCCGCCTGGACTCACTCGGTCCAAACGGGTGAACCCTATGACATTGAGCACCGCATTCGTCGCGCAGACGGTGTGTACCAATGGTTCCACGTTCGCGGCTTGCCCATTCGCGATCCTGAAGGCCGAATCACCCGCTGGTGCGTACTACAGGTCAACATCGATGAACGGAAACGCGACAAGATATTGATCGCCAACGCCCTGGCCGACGTCAGGGCCTCCGAAAACAACCTGAGCAAGACCATCAATGCCGTGCCCGGTTTTCTCTGGAGCGCAGCACCGGATGGTGGTGTCATCTTTATCAATCAACGCTGGTGCGATTACACCGGAATTTCCCTTGAGAATGCACGCGGCATCGGCTGGACCGCATCTATCCATCCGGATGATGCCGAAACGCTTGGCACCTATTGGCACGGGCTTCTGCAATCGGGCCAGCAAGGTGAGTTCGAGGCCCGCCTGAGACGTTTCGACGGGGTGTACCGCTGGTTTCTCATCAGGGCAATGCCGCAATATGACGAAGCCGGAACCTTGCTGCGCTGGTACGGTGAGAATACCGATATTGAGGACCGTAAACAGGCCGAGATGCTGCTGGCCGGAGAAAAGCACCTGCTCGCGATGATGGCCGCCAATTCACCGCTGGCCCCTATTCTCGACGCGCTTTGTGAGTTGGTTGAGAGCATGTTTGCAGGCAGTGTGTGTAGCATTGTATTGACCGACCCGAAACGTCCCTCGCCCTCCCATGAAGAGCCAATCCGGCTACAGCCGGGAGCAGGTCCCAAGGTACCCGCAAGCCTGATGCCCAGTGCCGAAGGCTCACTGGCGAGCCCGGATAGCTGCCCGATTGCCTGGGCGATTGCGGCTATTGAACCGGTCATCTCAGCCGACCTGAACCAGGAAAGTCGTTGGCCTGAATGGTGCAATACCGCACTCCAGCATGACCTGAAAGCAAACTGGTCGATACCGATATATTCAACTGCCACCAAGGTAATCGGGGTGCTCTCGGTGCTGTACCCCGAGCCGAAACAGCCTTCTAGCGAGCAGGCAAACCTGCTCTCTCAGTTTACCCATCTTGCCAGCATCGCAATCAATCGCGCATGGAGCGACGCTGCGCTCAAGCAAAGCGAAGCGTTTCTGGCCAAGGGTCAGCAGCTGAGTGCAACAGGGACTTTTGCCTGGCGTGTCAGCACTGACACTATCACCTGGTCGGACGAGATTTACCGCATACTCGAGGTCGATCAAGGCGTGATACCAAGCTTCGACTTGATCTACAGCCGGACCCACCCGGACGATATTTCAATGCTCAAGGATGTGGTCAGGCGCCAGCGTGAGCACGACCGAGACTTCGAGCTTGAGCAACGCTTGCTACTGCCTAGCGGCATGGTGAAACACCTGCACCTGGTCGCACACGCCATCAAGGACGAGGATGGTGAACTTGAGTATATCGGCGCGCTTCAAGATATCACCCGACGCAAGCTTTATGAGGAAGCCCTGGGCAAAGTCCGCTCGGAACTAGCGCATCTGGCCCGAGTAGCGAGCCTGGGTACTGTGACGGCTTCGATTGCTCACGAAGTCAATCAACCGCTTGCGGGAATCATCACTAATGCGAGCACCTGCCTACGCATGCTTAGCGCAACCCCACCGAATGTTGCGGGCGCTCTGGAAACGGCACGGCGCACGATTCGTGATGGCAACCGTGCCTCCGACGTTATCAAGCGATTGCGCGCCTTGTTCACAAATCGAAATATCACTCTCGAGAACGTCAACCTCAGTGAGGCAGCGCGAGAAGTGGTTGCGATGTTAACCGGCGAGTTGAAACGCAACGGTGTAGTGCTGCAAACCAGGTTTGCCGAGCCTGTGCCGACAATCAAGGGGGATCGAGTGCAGCTGCAGCAAGTTATCCTCAACCTGATAATGAATGCCATTGAAGTACTGAGCAAGATCACTAGCCGCCCTCGGCATGTAGTGGTCAGTACCACAACGGATGAGGACAGGAGCGTCCACTTCGCTGTGCAAGACAATGGCAGTGGTTTCGAATCAGCTGATGCGGAGCGTATTTTCGATGCGTTCTACACGACTAAAAGCTCCGGCATGGGTATAGGTCTTGCGATCAGCCGCTCGATCATCGAGCAACATGGAGGACAGCTTTGGGCAACACTCAATGATGGCCCAGGGGCAACATTGCGCTTCTCGATTACGCAGCAAGCCGATAGCAGCACCCCGGACCTGGATGCCAACCCTGATCACACCAAGGAGGATTTGTGATGGTAAGGCCTTTACTTGTTTGCGTAGTCGATGACGACGAGTCTGTTCGTGAATCACTCCCCGACCTGCTCAAAGAATTTGGTTTCGAGGTCCAGGCCTTCCCTTCGGCACAGGACTTTCTGCAATCCATTTACCTCGACCTGACGCGCTGCCTGATTCTTGATGTCGCAATGCCCGGCATATCGGGGCCGGAGCTGGCTAAAACACTCAAGCAGCGCGGCTACAATATTCCAACGATCTTCATCACCGCCCATGATGACGAAGCGCAACGACCCAGGTTGATAAGCCTGGGGGCGGTTGATTGCCTGCTCAAGCCCTTCAGTGAGGCGCAATTGCTCAAGGCTCTTAGCGCAGCCCTGCCCATCAGTTAAATGTGCGGCACAATTCAACAGGAGATGACAAGGTGGACCTAAACTGTGTGCCAACCCCTAGGCGAGGAGTTGCAATGAGCGATGCCATGCCTATCGTCTTCGTGGTGGATGACGATATTTCCGTTCGCGAGTCGCTGGAATTGTTGATCCGCTTCGCCAACTGCCAGCCGGAGCTGTTCGAATCTGCCCAGGACTTTCTCAGTTATCCTGCCCCAGAGGTACCGAGCTGCCTGGTGCTGGATATCAATCTGCCTGGGCTCAATGGTCTGGATCTTCAAACCGCCATTGCTAACGAGCGTCCGGATATGCCGATCATATTCATTACCGGCTACGGTGACATCCCGCGTACGGTTCGCGCAATGAAAGCCGGGGCGGTCGAATTCCTGACCAAACCTTTCGACGACAGCGTGTTGCTCAAGGCCATCGCAGATGCACATGAGAGCAGTCGCATCGCCATGGAGCGTGAACAGTGCCTGCGTTCGCTGCGTAAGAGATACGCCAGCCTTACACCGCGAGAGCAGCAAATCATGGCGATGGTGGTGGCCGGGCATATGAACAAAGTCATCGCCGCTGACCTCGACATCAGTGAAATCACGGTCAAGGCGCACCGTGGCAAAGCCATGCGCAAGATGAAAGCACGCTCGCTGGCAGACCTGGTGCGAATGGCTGAACAACTCAGTTCGGTGCAGAACTGAGCTGTTCGTTTGTATCACGCATCACAGTGGGGCTAACAGCGGCGTGTAGCTGCGCCTGTAAAGCTTGTCGCCAAGCAGCTTGAGAACGACATTACGTGCCATGGGCGGTAAGGCTCGCATCTTGTCACGTGCGACACATTGCTGTTGAACCCAGTCCACTCGCGGTTTTCGTCTGGCCACGTAAGCAGGCAGCGCCAGTTCAATGCGCTCACCGGCTGCGATGGCATCTGCCAACACCAGAGCATCCTCAATTGCCATCCCGGCACCCTCGGCCATGCTGGGAGACGAGGCGTGGGCGGCATCACCGATCAACACCACACGGTCCAGGTGCCAGGCATCCATCACCACTTGCTGAATACTGCCAGTATGCACTCCTGTGTGTTTTGGCATATTGGTTATCAGTGGCAATAGTGGCGCAGCAAAATCCTCGAACAAGCTCGCAAAGGCTTGCGGCTTAGCGCCCTCTCCTGCATCGCCATGATTCACTGCCATATCGGCATAGACATAAACGTCCTCATTGCTTACGGGTATCGCAAGCAAAGTCCGCCCCTTGCCCAGCATGGCCGTCCAGCCATCTATTGCGCAGGTATTTGGTGTGATGAAACGCCAGCAAATATTGCCGATACTAAAAGGCATCACCGTTGGAAACACCAGGCTGCGCACAGTCGAGTCAATTCCATCAGCGCCTATGACCAGATCATAGACGTCCGTACTACCGTCAGAGAACACCACGTTACAGCCCTTGGTGAACGGCTGAATATCAGTCAACGAGAGACCAAACCGAGTGTTTGTGCGTACCAGGGCGCCACGAAGAATTGCTTGCAGGCTATGGCGAGGTAGAGAAAGGCAAGGCCCGCACCCATCCCAGAATTCCAGGGTTTTAGTGATACTCAATGTGCGACCACGATGATCGAGAATACGCTGGGTCAAGATGGGAATAGCAGTCTCGCACACCGCATCCAATACCCCCAGTTGTGCCAGTGCCCTGGCAACATTCCCTGGCATATACAAGCCCATGCCAGCGGAGGAGTCCTCAAGCCGACGCTCGACCAGGTCAGGCTCAAAGCCCTTTAGTTCAAGCGCCCGCGCCATGGCAAAGCCGGCAATACCCCCGCCCACTATCAAAATTCTCATATTGCTACCCGTAAATGCTGACTGATCAGGAGTGCTGGGTTGATTGCGTTGGACAAAGCCTGACTTGAGCGCAAACTCAGGCACCCTAATCACTCAATGAAAAACAATGAGCCTGGAGACTGTTGACTGGGACAATGCGCCCCAGGATGGCGCCAGGTTGATGCTGGACTCAGTTTGAAGTCGCCGCGCGGCTGCGTGCAGGACGCTGTATCTTGAGCGACTCGCGTTACCGTGGCTTGCACACTCGATACCGATGCCCACCTGAGGCTGCCGGCAAGCCATAGGCAAGGTCCCGGCAGCCATGTACTGCTGAAGGCTTTCTTGTGCTGTGCCTTCAGACCAAATTGAGCACAACATCGATATTGCCGCGTACCGCTTTTGAATAAGGGCAAGTTGAATGCGCTGTCTCAATCAAACGCTGGGCGATATCCCGTTCGATGCCCGGCAGGCTGACGTTGAGCCGAGCCTGTAGGAAGTAGGCATCATTTCCCTGACACAGATCGACTTCTGCATCAATGGCAACTTCTGCGGGGAGCTTTACTTTACAGCTGCGTGCAGCGAGACCTAATGCGCCAACAAAGCATGCCGACCAACCTGCCGCAAACAGCTGTTCGGGGTTGGTCCCCCCGCCATTGCTTCCAGGCAAGGAATGATGGATATCGAGGTGCCCGTCGTCACTACGCGAAGTGCCGCCGTCGCGTGCGCCTGTGGTGAGTACCTTGGCGGTGTACAAGATTGTTTTTGCAGTCATTTCAGAGCTCCTGATTACTTGAAAGCGCCTGCAATAAGCGCTTGCTGAATCAGAACAGAACGACTGCCCGCTATCGATTACACATAGGTATCGACAAGCCTGACGCGCCCTTGCCTGACTATCCGCCGCTTGCCATAACGTGACAAAAATGGCCCAGGCTCTCAATCAAAAGCAAACCGCCGGATACCACGACCGGTAGCAGCGAGCAAAGGGCTTCAGGCCATGTCATTGACCTGCTGCCAGAGCTGCTCCAGGCGACGTACATCAAGGGTGTCATGACCTTCACAAACCCAGTTCCGGCAACTTTCCAGCCATTTAATTGCCTGCGCTTTATCACCGCTTTCCATCTGTAGCAATGCAAGGTCCATCGAACTACGCAATGTCCAGGCACGGGCGCCTTGTTGCTGGCTCAAGACCAATGACTCTTGCAGGATGACCTCGGCTGCAGTGCTATTGCTGCGAGGCTCGATGGATTTAACAATGCCCGCCTTGAGCCGCAGCAATTCAGGCAATGCGAAGGCATCACCACTCTGGCGACAATGGTTGATGGTGCGCTCCACGATAGGCAATGCCTTGGTGTGCTGGTCGCGCAATATCAAACCTTCAACCAGGGCGATTTCAAATGAGGTGGTGAGTAACTCGTAACGCATGCTGTGCAACCGGGCAAGGCTCTCCTCCAGTATCTCGACCGAATCGGCGGGCTGCTGCGCACGTATGGCTATTGCGGCCTTGAACCCTCTGGAGGCAGCCATATAGGGGCCGAATGCATTTTCCTGGGCGATTTTACTGAAGCCTTCGAGGCTGGCTGTAGCTTTGTCGAGATCGCCGGTCCAGATATAAATACACATCGTCCAGATCAACGCGATGCAATAGGTAACCGAATGCTCCAGCGCAGCTGCTTCAGCTTCGACCTTTGCCGCCCAGTGCCGCGCCTGATCAGGAAAACCCTGCAGCCAGAGCGTACGTGCTAGTGCCAGACCAGTACGGTTATGGTGGTCGAAGCCGTAGTGGATCGTGCTACTGCGCTGCGAAGGCTGACTATTACGCAATGAGCTTTCCAACTCTTGTCGCGCCAGCACTTGATTGCCTAACAAATGATGAGAAACGCCTGCCAGCGATGCAGCAATGGCAAATGCCTCGGGTTTTCCAATGATATTACCGACCTCTACCGCCTGCTCGGCCCAGGCCAGCGACGAGGCAAAGTCGCCGGTGCGCTCGTAAAAAATCTGCAGCCGACCATGCAACCGAAGTTGTGACCAGTAATCGCTTAGCGACACGGCAATATCCAGTGCCCTGAGCAATGCTTTTTCTGCTGCCGCACTATTGCCCCGGGTGAACATCAGTACCAATCCCAGTGCTGCCTGCAACTCCATCTCCACGGGGGTACCATAAAAGCCCAGTTCAAGCAGTTCGGTCGCACGTGAGCACCAGGCTCGACATTCCACCAGCAGCGAATAATGCAGGAATACCTGCGCGCTTGCCGCTGCCAGAGGCAACGCCAGCCCCGGGCTGCCATGGGGGCCAAAACTCCATTCCAACGAACTTCGAATATTGCCGAGTTGATTGGAAAGACGGGCCGCGCTGGCGAAGATCGCGCTCGGCGTGGTCCCCAGGTTCGCCAGTAAATTGGTATAAAACAGTGCATGGCGAAACGCCAGGCCATGAGTCTCCGTCTCGCCCCTTGCCGCCAGTTTTTCCCTGGTAAAGGCGCGGGTCATTTCCAACAAACGATAGGCTGCGTGCATATTTGAATGATCGACGCTGACCAGCCCTTTGCTGGTTAGCTCGTCCAAAACTGCAACTACCCTGATTGACTCAACCTGGCTGTCGGCAATGATTTGCGCCGCTGCATCTTGAGAAAATGGGCCAACGAAAATTGATAGGCGCTCGAACACCAGCTGCTCAAGCGGTGTAAGCAACTCGTAACTCCAGTCCAGCATGGCGCGCAGCGTTTGATGACGAGGCAATGCCGTTCGCCGGCCAGTCCAACCCAAGGAAAAGAGTTCGCCCATCAATGCATGCGTTGCGCTTAAGCCATGGGTAGCAACGCGCACCGCAGCCAGCTCAATAGGTAAGGCCATGCCCTCAAGCCGCCGGCACATATCGGCAATCAAATGTGCAGCGTTAGCTTCCAGCACCAGCGCTGTATTGCCCGATGATGCCCGTTCGACAAATAGCTTGACCGCCGGATATGCCAGCAGCTGCTCGACTGACAGGTCCTGTGGCTCCCGAGGGAAAGCCAGCGGGTTGAGCCAGTGCACATATTCATCGCGCACCCGCAGAGGTTCACGGCTAGTCGCCAACAAACCCACGTTTGGCGCGGCATACCTGATCTGCTCGACGACGTCCGAGACTGCGTCTATCAGGTGTTCGCAGTTATCAAGCACCATGAGCAACTTATGCGAGCGCAGATGTGCGAGCAGCACAGCCATCGGGTCCTCGGCTTGTGCCGGAATATCCAATGCGCCAGCCAAAGCAGAAAGTACCAGACCGGCATCCTCAACCTGGGCCAGGTCAACGAAACGAACACGCTCATAGACTTGAGCGCAAATCTGGTGCGCTACCTCGACCGCGAGGCTGGTCTTGCCCACTCCACCCGCGCCAACGATGGTGAACAATTTGGGATGGGATAGATGACCGACAACCAACTCAACATCTGCCTCGCGGCCGATCAGTTTTATCCGTGGCGGCAAGCTGCCGACGCCACTGACATAGCGCTTTTGGCTATTGACCCTGGGAGGAGGCTCGGCAACTGTCGGCTCAGCTACAGGTAGTTTTATTTTTTCCAGTGGAGCAACAAATGCATAGCCCACGCCCACTTGAGTCGCGATATACCTCGCACCGTCTTCGCCGTCCCCGAGAATCTTGCGCAGGCCGGTCATGTGAAAACGCAGGCTGCCTTCCTCGACAATGGTGTCGGGCCAGACCTGGCTGATCAATTCACGCTTGGATAGAACTACGCCGGGCCGTTCAAGAAGTGCAATCAATAAGTCCAGTGCGCGCCCACCGATCTCGACAGGGAGACCATGCTTGGTGAGCAATCGCTTTGACGCCACAACGCAAAATGGACCGAACCCAAGCTGGGTGATAACCGAATCATGCATCTCTGCCGGGGAAGGCTCCATAAGGGCCATACTCTTGAAATCAATAGTCGCTGGTGAGAACTATGCGCGCAGTCCTTTAGCACCATAGATGCTATACATGATTGGTCAAATACAACGCGAGCACAAGATCCTTCGACAGAAGAGGCCTTGCAGATAGGCTGGTGGCGGGCGAGGATCAGACGCGCAGGATAGAAACGTCGATATTGCCTTGGGTTGCCTTTGTGTAGGGGCAATTATGATAGGCCGCGTCCATCAGTTCCTGAGCCACATCTGCTTCGAACTCGGGTAAATACACGGCCAGTCGCGCCTGCAGGAAAAACCCTTGCTCGGCGCAAACAAAGTCGATCTGGGCATCCACCGAGGTATCCTGCGGCAAGCCGATCTTGCGCGCATTGCAAGCGTGTCGCAAAGCGCCAATGAAACTCGCCGACCATGCGATCGCAAACAACTGCTCTGGATTGCAACCACTCCCCGGAGCACCAGGAGGAGAAAGTTTCACGTTCAGTCGTCCGTCCAAACTTCGCCCCTCTCCCTCACGGCCACCAGTCGTATGGGTATGACCGGTGTAGAGTGTCTGAGCGATGCTGATCATGGTAAATCCTTATTCAAAAGCGATAGGACATGCAGGCTCAATTTGCCCGTGCAATTTCTGGCCGCCTGGCCGAGGAAGCTTCTGCCACCAACCTGACCTTGGCCCTGCCGCGCCGGTTGCGCAGGTACTCAACAAACTGGCTGCGCGCTATATCCACCAGCCATGCCCGAACAGGGCGTACTGGGTCGTAACTTGTGCAGTTCCAGCAAATCGCCACGAATGCTGACTGGACTAGCTCATCCAAGTGCTCGTCGAGCGCTCTACCCGCTTGCACCTGGCCTTCGTAATACGCACTCAACAAAGGTGATACCGCGACGTACAGCGGATCTGCAGCCTCTTCCCCGCGAGCAACAACCTCGGCGACCAACATGCCGAGTTGTTCATTGCTAGGTCGATCGACCCCGAGAACGCAATTACTGCGATAACTGTCAGTCATGATCAAGCTCCTTGCAGCCTTTGATCCACTGGATTCGTGGAGTCCGCCGTGCAGTTCCCATTGTTATTCTGGTGACGAGAGTAAAGCGTCGCGCTGATTGATGCCGTTAGCCAGTTATGGGGTGTTAGTTATTGTTAGCTGGAACCCGACTGCATTAAGTATCAGTTTGTATCTGCCGACCATTGAGATACATGGGCTTTAGCCCGAGTGGAAACTGAAAACAGCCCGGATACGAAACTGCGTTCAACTAGCGGGGCAAACTCAATCGCTAGACGCCGTTTAACCATCCGTCTTGCTTCATTTCAGTCTTAACAATAGGTGCGTGATGATTGTTCAACCTCATCGCTCAACTGGCCACAGTGTTGCCGCTATTCTCGGGCTCTTGATTCTTTCCATGTCTCTGCGCCCGGCGATCGTTTCAATCGGTCCTGTCTTGTTGCAGATTCAACAACAGTTTCGCCTCAGCTATGCACAGGCAGCATTGCTGACCTCGATCCCAGATCTGTGCATGGCCGTGTTTGCTCTGATTGCACCGAAAATGGCCAGGCGTTTAGGTGTAGATCAAACGGTTATTGCTGCACTGCTGCTGTTAGCCGTGGCTATCGTATTGCGTGCACTATCGCAATCGAGCCTCTCATTACTGTTCAGTACCCTATTGGTTGGCGTGGGTATCGCCGTAGGAGGCGCCTTGATTGGCGGTTGGATCAAAACCCACTTTGCCGATCGCGCACCGTTTTACATGGGGATATACGCCGCCGGGCTAAGTGTCGGAGCAACCGTGGCGGCAATCAGTACAGAGTCCATCTCCTTGCACAGCGGTACATGGCGCGTCGGTGCTGGCGCCTGGTCAATATTGTGTGTGGGTGCTGTGATCAGTTGGTGGCTGCTGGCACGCAGCTTTGCCAAACAGGCACCGGCACTGACTCATCCGCGACCGGTTGGCCTGCCATGGTTGGATCTTCAGGCTTGGCTGGTGGCGCTGTATTTTGGCGGTAGCCAGTTTATTGTCTACGCCCTGTTTGCCTGGCTTGCCCCAGCGGCAGCAGATTGGGATACCGGCCTGCTGACACCTGGCGCTTTGCTTGGCGTATTCACCTTGGTTTTTGCCGTTGCCAGCTTTGCCATGGGGGTCATGGCAGGCCCTGCAAAGAACAGGGGCGGATGGTTGATCACCGCGACCACCATTGTAGTTTTAGGCGCGGCTGGGCTCTGGAACGCACCTCGATCACCGGCCATTTTCGCGGTCGTTATGATAGCTATCGGCCTGGGCATGGCATTCACCCTGGCAATGACGCTGCCCTTGGATAAGGTTCACACAGCCGCAGATGCCAATGCCTGGACTGTGTTCATGCTCTTTATCGGTTATTTAATCGCCGCTGCTGGCCCTATAGCCTTCGGGTATCTGCGTGAGCACTCACACGACTATCGCCTATCCTTTGCGTTGTTAACCGGAGTTAGCCTGGCGCTGTTATGTCTGACCCCCTTACTTAAACCCGATGCAAGCAAAACAGCCGTGCTTTCAGCCAACTGAAGCCATGTAGACATGCAAGGGATTGCTGTTCTGGTCCTGGGCTCATCTTCAGCAAGCGGACCTGACTTGGAAAACAGTCATGCAGGGAGCATTGCGAGCCAGCAAAATGTGCTCAAACGCAGGGTTGGTTCTATTGAAAACCACCAAAATGCACTGTGGTATTTGCCACTTCCACACGGAACCCAACCTATTAACATGCAACCCTTTTGGTACCGCTCATTAAACAAAGACGCTCGCCGTTCATTCTGGACTGTGTTCTGTGGTTTTAGCGTCGACTCACTGGACGTTCAGTTGTATGCCTTTATTCTTCCAGTACTGCTAGCTGCTTGGGGGCTGAGCCATTCTGAAGCCGGATTGCTTGGCGCCGCGACACTGACCTCGTCTGCTTTAGGTGGTTGGGTTGCCGGAATGATGGCTGACCGCTTCGGCCGTTTGCGGGTGCTGAAGCTCACCATTTTATGGTTTGCGATTTCCACTTGCCTTTGTGGCCTCGCAGCTGACTTTGATCAGTTGCTTATAGCCCGGACTCTTCAAGGCATAGGCTTCGGAGGTGAGCTGGCGGTCGGGGCGGTATTTATCGCTGAGATAGCAGGGCCAAATGTCCGCAGCAGAATGGTAGGCATGGCCCAAAGTGGTTGGGCAGTTGGCTGGGGGCTTGCGGCAATTATCTCCGCGATCAGCCTGACCCTGCTGCCGCCTGAGCTGGGATGGCGAGTGACCTTCATCCTGGGTGTGTTGCCAGCGATTGCCATATTTATCTATCGCCTCAAGCTTAAAGAGCCTCAGGCATTTATGCGCTCAAGCCGACAGTTTTCATGGCGGGCAATACTGTCTGGTCCCTATCTGAAATCAACGATATTGGGCAGCTTACTCGCTGCAGGGATGCATAGCGGTTATTGGGCTATCGCAATATGGTGGCCCGCTATGCTTGAAGCCGAGCATGGTCTTGCAACTATTGAGAGCAGACTTTACCTGGCAGTGCTGGTGACTGGTTCCTTTTTGGGTTATGTCGCCGGTTCCTGGCTTGGCGACATAGCTGGACGAAAGGCAACCCTACTCATGTTCGCGCTGGGAGGGATCTGCATTGCACTGACGTACTCCAACTTGAGCCTGTACCCGACAGCCATGCTGCTGCTCAGCTTTCCATTGGGTTTTGTGGCCACCGGCATGTTTGGTGTCATCGGATCGGTACTTACCGAGCTATTCCCCACAGAGCTGCGGGCCTCTGGGTTGGGGTTCTGCTACAACTTTGGCAGAGGTATCGCCGGGCTTGCTCCAGCGGTAATTGGTGTCACCTCCGAAACCATGGGTATCACAGGTGCGATCGCGACCTATGTGGTATGCGCCTATATTCTGGTCATGATCGTTGCCCTCTTGCTACCTGAAACCAGAGGCGTGAGGCTGAAGAATCTTTCCGAGACATAGTGCTTCAAGCCTCGACATCAAATCAGATACAGCCTGCGCTCGGCATGATGCTTTGGTATCGCCCAACACTTTCGTGCAATCGAACCCTCTTGCCCCTCATGTTTTGATCGAACACCGCTAGCGCACAGACCCACGTCAGATGTGCTTTGTTCGATCAACCGAGGGCTTCGCCATGCTTGTCCAGAAATCTCCGGAACGCACGAACACCGCTGCTTCGTACAGCCCGTCATCGTCAACCAAACGCCAAGCCATCCCCCCAAGAAGCCCGGGATTGAAGAACTGCTTGCCTTATTCGATCCTGCTTGCGGCTTGTCTATTAAGTGCTGGATTGGCTACGGCCGCCGAGCCTGGCCACCCTTACGCCGCTATCAGTGATGCAGCCGGAAACCTGCACGTACCAGCCAATTACCGCAACACATACCAATTCCTTGGCAGTTGGGCGGTTGCTGCGGACAAGGACCAGGGCGCGAAACAACTGCATGTGGTGTATGCCTCCCCCAACACTGGGAAAAGCTACAAAAAACTGGGACATTTCCCCGACGGGACAGTGCTGGTAAAGGAAGTTTTCGATACCAGTACTGCGGGCATGACCACCGGAACCGTAAGCCACGCCACCACGCTCAAAGGCTGGTTCGTAATGGTCAAAGACAGCAAGCATGCTTATCCGCAGTCAAAGTTATGGGGCGATGGATGGGGCTGGTCATGGTTTGACGCGAATCAGCCCAATGTCACAACCACCAAGGATCACAACGAGTGCCTGGGATGTCACCAGCCTGCGCGTTCGAGCGATTTGGTCTATGTCCAGGGTTATCCAACCCTCGCTGAATAACCCGTCCATCTACCGGAGCAACGACATGCTCTTGCAAGCCATTCAAGCCGAGCACGCTCCTGCTGCGCTCGGCACCTACAGCCAAGCAATCAAGTGCGGCAATGCCCTGTACTTGTCCGGCCAGTTGCCAATCAACCCGCTGACTCTGCAACCATGCAACGCCAAGGTTGGACATCAACTCCACCATGGATTTGCCAACCTGCGTGCAGTCTCCAAGTCCAGCGGTGGCGATCTTGCGAAGGTGGTCAAGCTCAACCTCTACCTCACCGACCTGACCAACGCACCGAAGGCCAATCAGATCATGGCTGGATACTTCAGCAAGCCCTACCCGGCCCGTGCTGCTGTGGGTGTTGCCAGTATGCCGCAAAATTTCTGCATCGAAGCCGAGGCGATCAGGGTGCTCGATTGAATCACCAATATCTGCCTCCGCCCCAAGGCTTTGAGCTCCATACCAAGTTTGAGGAACCTCGCCATGCCCAAGACAGTTGCCGAACAATTCGTCGAAACACTGGTCGCCGCCGGTATCAAGCGCATCTATGGTGTGGTCGGAGACAGTCTCAATGGGCTCATCGACGTTGTGCAGCGTCGTGGAGATATACAGTGGGTCCATGTTCGTCACGAAGAAGTGGCGGCATTTGCAGCGGGGGCAGAAGCGCACCTGACGGGCTCACTGGCTGTCTGCGCAGGCAGTTGTGGCCCAGGTAACCTGCATCTGATCAACGGTCTTTTCGATGCACATCGCTCACGCGTACCGGTGCTGGCGATTGCCGCGCAGATTCCATCGGCGGAGATCGGCTCGGGCTACTTTCAAGAAACACATCCGCATAGCTATTTCAGTGAGTGCAGTCACTACTGCGAACTGATATCCAGCAATGTGCAAATGCCACGAACTCTTGAGATCGCCATACGTGAAGCGGTCGGCAAGCGCGGAGTATCGGTTGTAGTCATACCCGGCGACGTCGCCATGCAAAAGGCAGAAAATGCGCCGCTGCCGGGCATCGACAACCTGCTTCCGGCAATGCCCGTGGTGACTCCAGCTATAAAGTCACTGCAGCAACTGGCCGACCTGCTCAATAGCGATCGGCGTATCACCTTGCTCTGCGGTGCGGGCTGCGCCGGAGCGCACAAGCAGGTTATCGCCTTGGCCGAACGCCTGCAGGCGCCGGTTGTACATACACTGCGCGGCAAGGAGCATGTGGCTTACGACAACGAGTACAGTGTCGGAATGACCGGCTTGATCGGCATCTCCTCCGGTTACTATGCGATGCTTGATTGCGATGTGCTACTAATGCTGGGCACCGACTTCCCCTATCGCCAGTTCTACCCCCGTGGTAAGAACGTGCGCATCGCACAGGTTGATATACGCATCGAGAACCTTGGTCGCCGTGCCAACCTAGAGCTCGGTCTGGTCGGCGACGTGCGTGCCACGCTTGAAGCCCTGTTGCCACGCCTCAGGCGTAACACCGACAGCGACCACCTGCGACGTGCCCGTGAACATCATGACCGTAACCAACACGCGCTCGCAGATCAAGCCGCGATAACCCAGCGTAGTAGGCACATCCATCCGCAGCAGATCGTCGATACCCTTAGTGAGCTGGCAAGCGCCGATGCTGTGTTTAGTTGCGACGTTGGCCTCCCAACGGTATGGGCAGCGCGTCATCTGGCAATGAATGGCCAGCGCCGATTATTGGGGTCGTTCGTACACGGCTCCATGGCCAACGCCCTGGCCCAGGCTATTGGTGCTCAGGCAACCTATCGTGATCGACAGGTTATTTCGTTGTCCGGCGATGGCGGCTTCACCATGCTCATGGGGGATTTCCTGACCCTGGCCCAACTTAAGTTGCCTGTGAAAGTGGTGGTGTTCAACAACGGAGCGCTCGGATTCGTCGAATTGGAACAAAAATCCTCGGGCATCCTCAGCGTCGGAACCGATCTCACCAACCCTGACTTTGCCTCCATGGCCCGCGCCATCGGTATCCATGGCATTCGCCTGGAGCACCCCGGACAAATCCGCGACGGCATCGCCGAAGCACTCGCCCACAAAGGCCCTGTCCTGATTGACGCCGTCGTCAGCCGCACCGAACTGGCAATGCCCCCGAGCATTACTGCGCAGATGGCCAAGGGGTTTTCCCTGTATATGCTGCGGGCAGTGATGAACGGACGCGCGGATGAAATCGTGGATCTGGCGGTTGGAAACTGGAGGCGCTAAGCCCGTTTCTCAGCCAGAAATGCCGGGCCAGTCTTCAGTACCCCAGCTCTTGCGAACGTTTTTAACTGACGATCATCACGACTTGACCCTAGCCAAGGTCAAGTCGCTAGAACCCAGGTGTTTGCCCTGGAAGGCGACGCAGGCAGCTGGCTAAATATAGCAACTGCCTTGCTTCGATGCTCAAACCGGGTACGCCGAGCGATGCCCATGCAGCCAATAGTTCTGCAAGGTGTGGCTGGCGCCATCCTCCGCAATCATTTGCTGGTTTCGACCTTGTGGCGTACGGCTGAAGCCATTCTCAACCAGGCCATCAAGTTCACTTTGGGCAGCAAGGGATGTCAACTGAAGAGCCACTCCCATATCGCAATGCTGGCCCTGAGCAGCAGCATTGGCATGAACGGCAGCGCCCGCAAGAGAAAAAACAATCGCAACCAGCAGCTTCTTGGCAGTTTTCATGACGTTTTCCTATTCAAGTCTAAAGGCATGCCTTGAGGTTGCAGAATGCTCAACCGCCCTGGCTGCACACTTGGGCGAGCTTGCTGTAGTCGAGTACCTGGGTATGCCCCTTTGAATCCAGGTAGGTCATGTGCGCGCTGACTACACCACAGGTCTGGGCTGGAGCTTCTGTAAGCGAAACCACTTGTGCGACATCGAGCTGGGTGCCGTAGCTGTAGCGTTCATGGTCTTGAGCAGCTTGAGCCATTGCCGGCAGTACTCCCAGGCTCAGGGAGGTGAAAATGCACGCTGCGGTGATGGATTTAAGGTTCATAGTCATTTCCTCTGGGTCGATGGGGGTTAGCCGAGCCGTCGTTGTCGTCTCAGTGGTACCCATTTAATGCCCGCGAGGTATCTCGTATGTGTCTGATGAGCCCGGTATTGGCATCGCCCTGTATCCTGCACCCACTTGGATACAGGGCGTTACATTGAGGCCATATGACGCAGTGAAAAATACTGACCAATGCTAACCGTTCAACTCTGGCCGAGTAGAACCAACTTGGCGTTGCATCAAGCACGGCCATATCTCAATCACAGATATTCGACTCATAAATCCGACCATCGCCCACGAACCGACACCATCGTGCAATGGTTTCGACAGGGGCTATCTGGTGATATGAAGCTGCGTGGGAATACCGCAAGCGGGCAGCCCTATACAAGCGTTCAGCGGCTCGCGAAATTGAAGCATCACGAACCGACAAGCACCGCCAACCAGATAAGACAGATGGATGCCTGCGGTGAGGGTGAACAGGAGCAACACCATGAACCGCTTTGAACACACTCTACCAGCGCACAGCAAATCTTCAGAAGGCGATAAGTCTCTCGCGCTATCTGGGGTTCGGTCTTTAAGTTTTCGGCTGTTCAGCCTGTTCATATTGGGCCTGGTCCTGACTCACAGCCTCCTGTGGGAAGTGCATAAGAACTTCGATCAGCTCGAACTCAGCAGCACTAGCCCCTCCTTTCTCATCGGCGCTCTACTCGGCATCGTATTGATACTTGCAGCTACTTGGCTAACGGCACGACTCATAACCCAACCTCTGCACAGTTTTGAGCAAGTCTTGAATACGCTAGACCCTGCAAGCCCCGAATACTTAGAGGAGGAAGGTCCGACTGAGGTTGTCAAAGTCGTTGCCGCATTCAATGGCATGCAAAGAAGGGTTACTGAGTATTTACAACAGCGGGTGCAGGTTCTCGGTTCTATTTCTCATGATTTACAGGCCCCCATTACACGTATGCGGCTTCGAGCTGAATGCATGGGCGACTCCTTCTACCGTGAAAAGCTTTTCAAGGATTTACAGGAGGTAGAGCATCTGGTGCGTGAAGGCATCGACTATGCGCGCAGTGTTCATCTTATCGAGGAAAGCAGCTGCACCATTGATGTTGATGCCTTTATTGAGAGTCTGATCTTCGACTACCAAGACACCAGGCAACGGGTGTATTGCGCTGGAAAGAGTAATGCCTTGATTGATGCAAAACCCATAGCGCTACGCAGAGTTTTGACCAATCTTGTAGATAACGCCCTGAAATACGCTGGGGCAGCAGCCGTGACGGTAGCGGTTACAGACGCCAGGCTATCAATCAAGGTACAAGACCGCGGTCCTGGCATTGCAGAGCAGCTGTTGGCTGACGTACTCAAACCTTTCTACCGAGCAGATGAAAAGAAAAACACCTGCATTCGAGGGAATGGCTTGGGCTTGGCGATCGCGCAGCAACTAATGAACACCATGGGCGGCTCAATTAGCCTATGCAACCGGCAAGGAGGCGGGCTGTGCGTGGAGCTGCAACTTGGCTGCCGGCCTGTTTGAATGAAGCCTAAAAGTAGAATCGTATGAATGCCAGTTGGAAATTCATCGAGTTCCCCACACTGGCTATTTCAGGATGTGAATATCCCGCAAAGATTGTCACCTCACGACCGGGCAAGACACTCGCCAATGTCAGGGTTTAGGTCCAGTTGGATCAGAGCTTGTATCCGCCACTGGCTTCGATCACCTGCCCAGTGACCCAACGGGCATCGTCGCTGGCAAGAAACGCAACGATCGAGGCAATGTCCGAAGTTTCGCCGAAACGCCCCAGTGCGGTATCGGCCTCAATTGCCTTGACCATTTCGGCGTTCTCGCGCACAGCGGCGTTCATGTCCGTGCGTGTCCAACCTGGCGCCACGGCGTTCACAGTGATCCCGCGCGGCCCGAGTTCCATGGCGAGGGCATGGGTCAGGTTGTTGATAGCCGCCTTGGCCATCGAGTAGATGGGAACGACCGGCAAGGGACGCGTGGCCAGCCCGGAAGATATGTTGATGATTCGCCCGGCATCGTAAAGACGGCTCAACGCCGCTTGCACCATGAAGAGTCACTGGACTTCGCTGGAAGCAATTGCATACGCACGCCAACGCGGCATCAACGAACTGATGGCGATGGACTTCCAACAACGCGCACAACGGCTCAAGGCGCTGGCCAAATACTTGCTCGAACGCAATGAGGCCTAATGTTTGGTTCATCACGGATTGCCGGGAAACACAGAAACAAGAACGCCGATTTGATTGATGATGTTCGTGCGAGCAAACACATCTAACAAACCGGCGTTCTTATGCGTGATATTAATACTTTCCTTCCTTTTTGGGAGGGCTTTTCTGTCGTTACGATCAAGCCTGATGGCGACGCGCTTGAGATCGACCTGATTCCCCACACCACCCGACTCCCTTCCTGTGGTGGCTGCCAAAAACCCTGCTCAACCACGCATGAGTATTGCAGACGTAGCGTTCGTGACTTGCCGATTCTCGGTCGTGCAGTACGCCTGAGCGTGTTGCTCAGGCGGGTTGGCTGCCGTGATTGTGGCAAACGAGTTGGTTGGATCGCTACTCCCGTATGACGCGGCGTCTGGCAGAGGCGGTCATTCAAGCTTGCGAGCATCTCCCCACGCTACACGTAGCGCAGATGTTTGGGCTGCATTGGGGCACCGTTCGATTGCTGGAGCGTCGAGCTCTGCAAGCGACGTTGAGCGTCTTGCCAAAGGCGCAACCGCGACGTCTGGTGATGGATGAGTTCGCCTTGTTCAAAGGCCATCGTTACGCCAGCGTGGTTTTGGATGCGGATACACGAAGAGTGCTGTGGATCGGTGAGGGCCGCAGCCGAGCGGCGCTCAGGCCTTTCTTCGAAGAACTAGGGCCAGCGGGTTGTGCTCGCATCGAAGCGGTGGCAATGGATATGAACACCGCTTTTGACCTGGAGGTTCGTCAACATTGCCCCAAAGCGCGAGTGGTCTACGACCTTTTCCATGTGGTCGCCAAATATGGCCGAGAAGTGATTGATCGGGTCCGTGTCGACGAGGCTAACCGGTTGCGTCACGACAAACCTGCCCGCAAGGTGATCAAGCAAGCACGCTGGCTACTGCTGCGTAATCCAGAAAATCTCAAACGTGAAGATCAGCGGGTACACCTGCAGGATTTGCTGGCGGCTAACCAATCGTTGATGACGGTTTATCTGATGAAGGCAGAACTCAAAGCGCTGTGGTCACCGACTACGGCTTGGGGTTGGCGATCAGCGTGGAAACAGTGGTTACGGCTGGCCGATGAGAGCGCGATACCGGCGCTGAAGCAGTTCGCTAAACGCCTGAAGGGCTACTGGCGCGGCATCCTGAGCAGGGTGCGGTGGCCGATGCACACCGGGCAACTGGAGGGAATCAATAACAGGATTAAGGTCATCAAGCGGATGGCGTACGGCTACCGGGACAGCGAATTCTTTTTCATGAAGATCAAGAACAACTTTCCCGGCAATCCGTGATGAACCTAATGTTTAGGGAGTCCGCTTTGCTGACCGCTTAACGAACAGAGTCAGGGCACGGCTTGCGTACCCTGACTCTCTGTTCACTTCAAGGCACTATCAAAGGCTGGCGTAAGCCCGGAAAGCGCCAACTTGCGAGCGAACTCGCTGAGACGTCGCAGCTTGTAAGCTTCGACGTCCACCTCCCGGTAATCGTAGAACCCCTGCCCATCACGAATACCATTACGGCCGTTTTGCATATTATTGGCGATTACCTCCGGCGACTTGAATCGTGAATCAAGCGCACCAGTAAGATAGCGTGAGGCGTAGTACAGAATGTCTCCGCCGCCCCAATCTATGAACTCAAGCAGACCAAGCACCGAAAAGCGCAGGCCGAAGCCCACTCGCACAGCGGTGTCTATGTCCTCGACACTGGCAACCCCCTCCTCGACCATCCGCGCCGCCTCATTCATAGCTAACGCCTGAATCCGTGGCACTATGTAACCTGCAACCGGATTACACATAACTGGCACCTTGCCGATTAGCTTGAGTAAGGCCAATAATCGTTCGACTACCTGCGGACAAGTAGCCTCGCTGCGACTGACTTCGACCAGCGGCATCAAGTGAGCCGGATTCAGCCAATGCGCGTTCACAAATCGCTCCGGCTCATTAACCATTTCGGCCAACTCGGTCACCAGAAAAGTCGACGTAGTCGAAGCTATAATGGCCGTCGTTGCGACATGCTCACTGACCCAGCCAAAAGTCTCCTGCTTGACAGCAATCACTTCTGGCACTGCCTCGAACACCAGGTCACACCGTTGCAGCGTAGATACAGCTTGCGACTTGGACAGCAGTGTGACCCGAGACAGCGCGATATCCGCCTGCTCAGGTTGAAGCACACCGATATGCACCAGCATCTGGAGCTCGTTGCGAATATTGCTCCGTACCCGCTCGAAATAGCCGCACCGCTCGTCCTCGTCGCGTTCCTTGATATCAATCAGTGTTACCGGTAGACCGGCATTGATAAACGACAGGGCAATCCCCTCGCCCATTCGGCCGGCACCGAGGACACTGACGTTCAGTAATCCCGTACTCATTGGCTCAATCCCTTGGCCAACAGTTCTTTCATCTGCAAGCTACTCAGTTGTACCAAACCGAGGTTTTCCAGGGTGCGACCTTCGGCGTATAGGTCCCTACCGGCGACTACCGAGGCGATACTCAGCAGGCCCTGCGCCACAGGAGTAGAAACACCTGCCCAGCGGCCAACTGACACCAGAAAGGACAAGCCCAGACGAGTGTCTTCCAGCATGTATCGGTGTTTCTGCAGGTCAATGTCTTCGCGCCAATCCCCACTGTCGGTCAACTTGCCGTGAGCACCACGTCCATACATCCACTCATCGCCTTCGCTGGTGTTGTAATGATCGGCCAACGGAAAATGAGGCGCCCCATAACCAAGCGCCTCGCGCACGGCCATTCGCTCAGCGTCTAGCTGGTTGGTTACGCGGCGGATCGACGGCTGGGTGCCTTCATTGTGGATGTCCCAGGACTCGAAATGCTCCAGCGGCCCTGCGTTCATCATAATCAGCGGAGGATGAATAATCGGACCTGCGTTCATCAACGCTCCGCTCAAGCCGTCTTCGATAGGCTCGACGCTCGGATAAGCCTCACCCAATACAGCGAAGGCATGCTCCGAGAGGCTGCTCGGAAACACACCTGTCGGCAGACGCGTCGCATAGCCACTAATTACCAGATCACTGGCTCCATGCTTGCGCACCAGATACGGCAGCGTGCCGGTCTCAGCAAAAGCAACCTTGCTGTCGTTACCTGCTTCAGCCATCGCCTTGGCGAATACGTAACTACCGAACGTCCCAGGCGGCAAGAATACCACTTGGCCATCACGCAAGTGCGGCGCCACCTGCTTGGCCAAGTCTTCGTGGGAAGTCGAAGGCAGGGGAATTACAACCAACTGAGCGTCACTCAGAGCTTCACCAAGATCATCGGTTAGCGACAGTTTGTCGCCCGGCTTACCAATGGATAACTGACGCGTCCCACGATAATCCTTGACTGTCAGGCTGCCAATGGAAAGCAGTTCCTTCAGTGCAGCGGAGTCGCGACGCCACAGACGGGTCAGATGTCCTTTCTCGGCCATTTCGACAGCAGCAGCGTAGCAACCGTGGCCGCCACCCAACACAGTGATATTCATTGAGATGCTCCTCTGGTAAGAGCCTTGATGCTATCTAGCAGTGTTGGGGCAGGCTCATCCGATTGCGAAGTCTATCTACGGATTACGCAGCTCTATCAATCAGGATTGACGCCGTAAGGTTTCCGAGGGCAAACAACCATAGCGCTGTCGATAGGCACTAGAGAAATGTCCAAAGCTGTTAATGCCGTGGCGCAGCAAAATGTCTGTGACGGTTTCACCGGCCCTTCCCTGTGTCAACGCCTCATGAATAACCGCTAAACGCCGATCACGAATGTACTCGACTGGTGGCTGATGAAGAAACTGATTAAAGCCGTTCTGCAGCGTACGGATAGATACACCACAGAGTTCACCAAGAGTTGCAAGGCTGATGGGCTCATTGAGGTGTTCTTCTATGTAATCGCGGGCCCTCTTCACATGATGCGGAAGCGGTGCGCGTGAGTCGACACGCAGGTCTGCCGAATAATTGTGCGGTAATTGGGTGAGCAGCATTTGCATCAAATAGTCGGACAGGCCGCGATCAATATGCAGCCCTTCAACGCCGCTCCCATAAAGCCGGCAAATGTAGTCCAGCGTGTGATATAGGCTAATGGCACCTGCAGCCTTGTGGTCAACGCTGATATCGAAGATTACCTCCTGCCGAAGACTGCGTCCTAGCAAGCGCTGTAGTTGCGTTTCAAGGGCGTCTCGGGCGACGCGCAGAATTAGATTGCGGCATTCACCATCGGTAGTTATTCGACTTTTTGCAAAGGGCGAGGAAACGCTCAAACAGCCGGATTGCATGGCCGCGCTGCGCTTTCCATGGGTCACCTCACAATTGCCCTGCAAGGTGATTCGAAAAAGATATTGGTCGGCAATATCACCAATATTGATATCCACCGGTGCGCCATAGCGTAAATCGAGCAACGCCGAATCACCGAAGAACACACCATTTAGCTGGGTATATACCGACTCATCGCGCAGTACTTCGAAACTGTGCGGACATAAGTAATGGCTAACTTTGTCTTTGATCTCACGGTAATCAGTCGAGCTAAGCAAGCTGTGCCGTTCGAGCAGATGAACATCATTGAGCATGAGTGCGTTCCTAATCTGGAGCGTAGCGGCCCCGCACCATTTCCATGGCGCGGAGCCGATAAGCCGATCTTGTCTCGTTACCTGTCAGACCTGTTCTGGGTACTCACGCGTATAACTCTCACGGAAATGACGGCATCCGCGCCATAGTAATATCACTGTCAATGCGGAAGCTGCAGCGATCACCAGCGACATAGATGAACCAACCGCCGCCGGAGAGCCGAAGTAGCGATCTGTGAGCAGCGCGACCAGCGTGGTGCCCAAACCCAGCCCGAGCAAATTGCTGATAAGCAGGAAGACTGCTGAAACCTGGGCGCGCACCTGGTTCGGCGCAAGGATCTGCATTGCTGCGGTCGACGCCGGCATTGGAAACGAGGCAAAGAACATGGCCGGCAACAACAAGCTCACCGAAAGCCAAAGTTGATCGACTTGAGAAAATAGTACGGCCGGCAGCACCATTCCAAGGCCACCGATGACACCTGTGCGCATTGCAGCATCCTGGTAGCCTTTCTTGGCGAGATAGTCAGTCAGCCATCCACCAAACAATACGCCGGCAGTATTGGCTAGCAACAGTACAGTACCGAGCATATACCCAGCCTCTACCGGCGTCAGGCCGTACTTGCGGATGTAAAGCGCCGGGCTCCAGCTCATCATGCAGAAAAGAGACATCGCATAAAATGAAAACCCCAGGTAATGGCAAGTAAAGGTTGCACGATGACGCCCAAGAAAACGCAAGCCATCACTCAACGCGACCTTCTTGGCTCGCCCCTGAGCGTCAACCTGCAGGCCTTTTCGAGCCGGATCGCGCACTGTCAGCCAGATCAATAGACCAACAACGATTCCGGGCAAGCCGACGATGAAAAACGCCAGTTGCCAGGCCTTCATCGCACCTAGAAAGGCTACCTCGATGGTGTTCATGTCTTTGAGCAAGGCGATCACGTAGCCACCGACCAGAAAGGCCAGACCACCACCAACGAACGACCCCATTGAATAAATGCCCACGGCACGACCAAGCTTTTCCTTGGGGAACATGTCACTGAACATTGAGTAGGCCGATGGAGACAGGGCTGCCTCACCAACGCCGACACCAATGCGAGCCAAGAACATATGCACAAAGCTCTTGCTCATTCCGCAAGCGGCTGTGGCCAAGCTCCAGAACACTACTCCCCAGGCAATTATCTTGGGCCGCGAGAAGCGGTCAGCCAGAAACGCAATGGGCATTCCCATGAAGGCGTAGAACAATGAAAAAGCCAAACCGTGTAGCAGGCTGAACTGGGTATCACTGATTTGCAAATCGGCTTTGATTGGCTCGACCATCAACGCAAGGATCTGCCGATCCACAAACGAAAAGATATAGGCGACCATGCAAAGAGCCACTACATACCACTCGTATAGGTAGGTCTTTTTCTTCTGGACCGGGGTTTCGACCATGGAATTCATTAGCTTTTGTTCCTCTTGGAATCCGCTTGGATGCCCGCTAAGGCAACCTGTCACGCGCACTGTGCGCAGGGCGAAGGTGCACAAGGCACCCACAGGGAAGTTACGTGGCAGACGCTTGCTCTAGGCAGGCGGATTACATGAGAAATATGAAGAATGATGGGGTCGAACATGTTCAGGCCTCTTGTTGTTATAGGTGAAACGCAGGGAGGCTAAATTGGCCCGCCCGTAATGACGAAACGCAACTCGACAATGCAAGGTAAGCCGGTGGGCGCAGCGCCGGTATCCATATGAATTACAATCGCAAGGGGGTAATCACCAGTCTGAATAAGTGTTTTCCTTATCCAACTCAGAAGCGAAAAGTGGTTCGAACTGATAGGAACTGCGAGTCCACACCACCCACATCGCGGATACCCGAACCAACGTCGTAGTAGTTGTAATCTCCATCAACAGTCAGGTTCTGGGTCAAATTCCAGCGCAGGTTCACTCGATAGATAGTACCGCTGTAGCGCTCATCGCTATTTTGGGTGCCCGGCACCGGAATCATGCCAGGAGTGTAAACTGCGTCATCAGTTGATTGCCGCCATATAGCAAAAACGCCGGGCTCCAGACGGATATCCTGGGTCGGAGAGAACGCAAATACAGGCCCTAGGAGGACAAGATTGGACAAGGTTGTCAGACCGATTTCGCCATACCAACCGTTGGTGGGATACAGCGGATCAAAGGTTTCCAGTTTGCCATCACCACTGCTCTTATCACCGCTGGCAATGTCGAGCTTGAACCCAAGCCGCGAATTCCAAACATCACTGAAACGGTAACCTGTGTTGCTGGAAACACCCCAGGCACGAATATCGCTACCCTCCATTTCACCGAACTGGCCGGCAATGTCCCAGGTCCAATCAAAGCCACCAGCTGAACCAAACAGGCGCGTACCGAGGGTGTAGCGGTCCTCTGCACCGATCAGGTCGGCAATTTTGCGTGACTCGGTTTCAAGCCCAAAAGCATACAGGTCGATATTCAGCGCCGAGGTGACCGGTGTTGTTCCATAGAGACCATAGAATTTTTGATTATTGTCTGTGCCGTCGTTGAACGAGGCATCGGCATCCAGGCGAACCGGACGTAATGCAAAGGCATCAAGTTTCCGCCCATCGCGGCCCGCCCACGAGAGTTTCAGTCCGTCGAACGAACGACGGATATTTGGGGTTTCACGCACCGTGACAAACACCGTATTACCGTAGTAAACCTCCTGCCGACCTATCCTCGCGGTTAGCCGGCCCTGTTCGGTTTGCAGGTTGCCATCAACGAAAGCCTGCTGGATTTCCGTACGACTCTGATCAGTCGGCGCGTAGAGATCCTTACCCCAGCTGCGCGTATTTGCTAGTTGCACAAAGGTCCGTATAGCATCATTGAACAGGTGCACGTCGCCATGCAGCATGGCGCGCTGCTGTAGGTAGCTGTCGTCTTCGAGGTTCCTCAGACCAAAAAACGGCTGCTTGTTAACGTCATAGCGATAACGTAAATCACCACCAGTCTGTAACCATGCAGATTCAGAAATTCGGTTGTAGCGAAGGCTGTCATACCAATCGCTGCGCTTGCTCTCATCGTCGAGAAAACGGTAATCCTCAATCCAGCGAGGCGGCCCAGGACGTGTAGGGCGGGACAGCTCAAGCTGTTCACTCAGACTGGGTAGTGAGGAGGTCTGGGCGAACGCCACTGCCAGAGGTTGAACGGCGAACAACACACTCAGGGAAATCGCAAGGTTGGGACGCATAAGCCTTCCTAGTGCAAGGTCTTGTTTTGGGTTGCGCCCCGAACTTATCGATTTACCCCCTCAACAACTTCCCCGATTACGCAGCTGTCTACCCAATTGCGCAGCCTGATACGTAGAGATCTACTAACTCCGCACTGAATTGCCCAGAACTTCTTTGTAGTGGTCTAACGAAACCGCCCCATTCAGGCAAGACTGCTTGTAATAGAAAGGTGTCTAATATCCAAACAACACCGTACCCCTACCCCTGAATTCAAACACGAGGCTGCTGATCTCGTGCTCAAGCAAAACTACAGCTTCATCGAGGCCAGTCGCTCACTGGGTATTGGTGAGACAGCTCTGCGTCGTGGGGCCGATCCGCTTGAGCAAGAGTGAACAGACGTTACACCAGACTCCAGAGCAGCAAAAAACCCAGGAACTGGAAGCTCGAATCGCCCGTCTGGAACGCGAGATGTCGATACTAAAAGGCTACGGCACTCTTGATGTCGGAAGACCTAGAGCGTACGCACTGATCAATCAGCTAAGCATCAATGGCGCAGAGCTTGGGGAGTTGATTGATGCGGCAAACAAGGTTTCAGCAACAGACTCGCGGGGGCCAGCGCTGACAATACTGAGAAGGAAAATCGGGTGAATCCCCACAAAATCCCCAGAAATGAAAAAGCCCAATGCGCGAACATTGGGCTAAGTCATTGATATATATGGTCGGGACGGAGTGATTCGAACACTCGACCCCTTGCACCCCATGCAAGTGCGCTACCAGGCTGCGCTACGCCCCGACTAGGTGAGGTCAGTTTTTACCTTGACCTCGAAAACGTCGAGAATCATACAATAAGGTCCTGAATTATGGAACCTTTTGCTTTCGATTCTCTAATGACGAAGCACATGCAAGACGTCTTCCAACTCGGTAATGGTCTGCTTGATAAGCTGCTTATACTGAGTGGTGTCGTCTTTGGCTTCATCGCCTGACAAGCGCTGTCGCGCACCGCCTATGGTAAAGCCCTGGTCGTAAAGAAGCGCACGAATCTGACGGATCATCAGCACGTCTTGACGCTGATAATACCGGCGATTGCCGCGTCTTTTTACCGGGTTAAGTTGGGGAAACTCCTGCTCCCAATACCGCAACACATGCGGTTTGACAGCACAGAGTTCGCTAACCTCGCCGATCGTGAAATACCTTTTGCCTGGTATGACAGGTAATTCGTCGTTATGACTTGGTTCCAGCATAAGCCTCAACCCTGGCTTTAAGTTTTTGGCCGGGACGGAAAGTCACTACACGGCGAGCCGTGATAGGGATTTCCTCCCCCGTTTTTGGGTTACGACCGGGACGCTGACGCTTATCGCGCAGGTCAAAGTTACCGAACCCTGAAAGCTTGACCTGCTCGTTGAGCTCCAACGCTTGCCGGATCTCTTCGAAAAACAGTTCAACCAACTCCTTGGCTTCCCGTTTATTCAGGCCTAGCTCCTCATACAGACGTTCGGCCATTTCAGCTTTCGTCAGAGCCCCCATACGCTACTTCCTTAACGTGGCGTTGAACCTTTGTTCCAGGGAGGTGAGGATATTCTGCGTAGTGGTACTCACCTCATCGTCATTAAGAGTGCGCGATGGATGCTGCCAGGTCAAGCCAACTGCAAGACTTTTTCTATGAGGATCAATGCCTTTACCGTGATACACGTCAAATAGCTTGAGGTCTGTTAGCCATTCCCCCGCTGTTTCACGGATTAATGCCAGCAATGAAGCCGCTGGAACCTCACGATCAACAACCAGGGCAAAGTCACGACGCACCTCAGGGAAACGCGACAACTCGGCAAATGCCGGCATACGCCCTTGCACAACCTGACTCAAGACCAGCTCAAACATGAACACGCTTTGGTCGAGATCAAGCTTTTTAGCCAGCTCAGGGTGGATGGCACCCACATAACCGACCAGATTGCCATCACGCTCGATACGTGCGGTTTGCCCCGGATGCAGCGCTGGATGCTCACCTGAGACAAAACTGAATGCATCAGCTGCGCCGGCGCTCGCCAGCAACGCCTCCACATCGGCCTTGATGTCATAGAAATCGACGTCATCGCGGGCATGCGCCCAGCCTTCAGGCAAACGACGACCGGTGATAACACCTGCCAACATGGCTTCCTGCTTGAGCCCTTCGAGCTGGCCAACAAAGCGTAGCCCACTTTCGAACAAGCGCACGCGCGGCTGCTGGCGATTGAGGTTGTGTTCAAGCGCCTTGATCAGGCCAGGCCACAAGGATGAACGCATCGCCGCCATATCAGCCGAAATCGGGTTGGCCAGCATCAATGGTTCGACACCTGGCGTGAACAGCTCGAACATTTTCGGATCAATGAAGCTGTAGGTAATCGCTTCCTGATAACCACGGGCAACCAGCAAGCGACGTAATGCAGGCAGCTCGACAGCAGCCTCGGCCTTGGCTTGTGGGGCCAGGCGCGCTTGCGGGTAACGCACCGGCAAACGGTTATAGCCATACAGGCGCGCCAGCTCTTCGATCAAGTCAACCTCAAGGCTGATATCGAAACGATGGCTTGGCACGGCAACCTGCCATTGCCCTGCACCGGCAGCGCTGACATCGAGGCCAAGCCCCGTCAGCAAGCGTGCCACTTCGGCGTCATCCATCCTCAAGCCGAGCATTTGCTCAATACGTTCGGCGCGCAGCGTGACAGGAGCGATCTTGGGCAGGTCAGCTTCGCTGGCCACTTCAATGATTGGACCAGGCTCGCCACCGACGATCTCGAGCAACAGAGCGGTCGCACGCTCCATGGCCTTGCGAGCCAGTTGCGAGTCAACGCCACGCTCGAAGCGATGCGAGGAATCGGTATGCAGGCCATAGGAACGCGCCTTGCCGGCAATCGCGATGGTGTCGAAGAAAGCCGCCTCAAGAAACAGGTCACGGGTGGTGTCGGCGACACCACTGTGCTCGCCCCCCATCACACCGGCGATAGCCAGGGCGCGCTGGTGGTCGGCAATAACGAGGGTATCGCTGCGCAGGGTTACTTCCTGGCCGTCGAGAAGGACAAGCTTTTCGCCCTCTTCAGCCATACGCACACGGATACCACCCTGGATCTGCTCAAGGTCGAACGCATGCATCGGCTGGCCGAGTTCGATCATCACATAGTTGGTGACATCAACCACGGCATCGATGCTGCGGATATCCGAACGACGCAGGCGCTCCACCATCCACAGCGGTGTGGGCCTGGACAGATCGACATTACGCACCACACGACCCAGATAACGCGGGCAAGCTTGCGCGGCAAGTACTTCAACTGGACGCACCTGATCATGGACGGCGCTGACTGCAACGACTTCAGGAGTTGTAACAGGCGCGGCATAGAGCGCACCCACTTCCCGCGCCAAACCAGCAAGGGACAAACAGTCCCCGCGATTAGGCGTGAGATCAACTTCAATGCTGGCGTCGTTGAGATTGAGGTATTCGCGAACATCCTGGCCAACCGGCGCATCGGCTGGCAACTCAAGCAGGCCGTCATTTTCCTCGCTGATCTGCAGTTCGGCAGCCGAGCACAGCATGCCGTTCGACTCGACGCCGCGCAGCTTGGCTTTCTTGATCTTGAAGTCGCCAGGCAATACCGCCCCTATCATGGCGAAGGGGATCTTCAGGCCTGGGCGCACATTCGGCGCGCCGCAGACGATCTGGAATGTCTCAGCGCCATTGCTGACCTGGCACACACGCAGCTTGTCGGCATCCGGATGTTGCTCGGCGCTCAATACTTCACCGACAACGATACCGCTGAACTCGCCCGCCGCGGCACTGATGCTGTCGACTTCCAAGCCCGCCATCGACAGGCGAGCGACTAAATCTTCGCGGCTGACCTGAGGGTTAACCCAGCTGCGCAGCCATTGTTCACTGAATTTCATCCTGCCTTCCTCATCAATTCGATTAACTACTTACAGCGTTACAACTAGCGAAATTGCGCTAGGAATCGCAGGTCGTTATCGAAGAACAGGCGCAAGTCATTAACGCCGTAACGCAGCATGGCCAGACGCTCAACACCCATGCCAAACGCAAAGCCGGAATATTTTTCCGGATCGATGCCGCTCATGCGCAGAACGTTCGGATGAACCATGCCGCAGCCCATCACTTCCAGCCAACCCGTCTGCTTGCACACCCGGCAACCTTTGCCGCTGCACATCACACACTGCATGTCGACTTCAGCCGATGGCTCGGTGAAGGGGAAGAACGATGGGCGGAAACGTACGCCCAGCGGTTTCTCGAAGAACACACGGAGGAACTCTTCAATGGTGCCCTTTAGGTCGGCAAAGCTAATGCCCTCGTCGACCAGCAACCCTTCAACCTGATGGAACATCGGTGAATGGGTGATATCCGAGTCACAGCGGTACACACGCCCCGGGCAAACGATACGGATAGGTGGCTGCTGCGACTCCATGGTGCGGACCTGTACCGGCGAGGTATGGGTGCGCAACAACATATTCGCGTTGAAGTAGAAAGTGTCATGCATGGCCCGCGCCGGGTGATGGCCGGGAATATTGAGCGCCTCGAAGTTGTGATAGTCGTTCTCGACCTCGGGGCCTTCGGCAATGCCGTAGCCTATCCGAGTAAAGAACTGCTCAACACGCTCCAAGGTACGTGTAACCGGATGCAAGCCGCCAGAGGTCTGGCCACGGCCTGGCAGGGTTACATCGATACGCTCCGCTGCAAGCTTGGCGCTCAGCGCGGCGTTTTCCAGAAGATCCTTACGGCTGCTCAGGGCTTCCTGAACACGCTCTTTGGCCGCATTGATCAGAGCACCGGCTTGCGGGCGCTCTTCTACAGACAGGCTGCCCAGGGTCTTCATCACCTGAGTCAACTCGCCCTTTTTGCCCAAATAGTGAACACGCAGTTGTTCCAGGGCGTTCACATCATCGGTGTTGCGCACGGCCTCTAGCGCTTGCGAGACCAGCACATCCAGATTTTCCATTTACAGACTCCAGATACGAAATAGGGGAAGAGCTCAAGCTCTTCCCCTATCGGTGACGTTTCGAACGCACTCAAGGACGACTGCCCTTGACCCCGCTCTTGCACCGGGCGAGCCCGGTGATTGTCGGGGACTTAAGCCAGTTCGGCTTTCGCTTTCTCGACAATCGCAGCAAACGCCGCTTTTTCGTTCACTGCCAGATCAGCCAATACCTTACGGTCGATCTCAATGGACGCTTTTTTCAGGCCAGCAATGAAACGGCTGTAAGACAGACCGTTTACACGTGCGCCAGCATTGATACGAGCGATCCAAAGGGCACGGAACTGACGCTTCCGCTGACGGCGGTCACGGTAGGCGTATTGGCCTGCCTTGATCACAGCCTGCTTGGCAACACGGAATACGCGAGAGCGTGCGCCGTAGTAGCCTTTAGCCAGTTTCAGAATTTTTTTGTGACGCTTACGAGCAATTACGCCGCGCTTAACACGAGCCATGAGTTATTTCCTCTTACCTAACCGAATTAACGAACGCGCAGCATGCGCGCCACTTTTGCCACGTCAGACGGATGCACCATGGTGCTGCCGCGCAGTTGACGCTTACGCTTAGTGGACATTTTGGTCAGGATGTGGCTCTTGAAAGCGTGCTTGTGCTTGAAGCCTGAAGCTGTCTTCAGAAAGCGCTTCGCTGCACCGCTCTTGGTTTTCATTTTTGGCATGTTCGGATACTCCGCATTCAGTTAATAAATATAATCGCAAGGCCTGCCGTGCCCTGTTGATTACTTCTTCTTTTTGGGGGCGATGACCATAATAAGCTGGCGTCCTTCCATCTTCGGGTGCTGTTCAACGGTGCCGTATTCAAGCAAGTCACCTTCAACTCGCTTCAACAACTCCATGCCCAACTCCTGATGCGCCATCTCACGACCACGGAATCGTAATGAAACCTTGGCCCTGTCCCCCTCACTAAGGAAACGTACCAGGTTGCGTAGTTTTACCTGGTAATCCCCTTCCTCCGTCCCTGGGCGAAACTTGATTTCTTTGATCTGTACTTGTTTCTGGTTCTTCTTCGCCGCTGCTACCTGCTTCTTCTTTTCAAACAGGTGCTTGCCGTAGTCCATGATGCGACATACAGGGGGCAAAGCGTCAGCAGAAATCTCAACCAGATCCAGCTTAGCTTCTTCAGCTATGCGTAGCGCTTCATCAATAGAGACGATGCCAATCTGCTCGCCTTCAGCGCCAATTAACCGAACCTCGCGTGCCGAGATATTCTCATTGATCGGCGCCTTGGGTGCAGTTCGTTTATCTTGTCTCATTTCACGCTTAATAATGATTACTCCAAATCTTGGCGACCACGCCGGGAAACCGCCTGCGTAACGAAATCAGCAAATTGGGATAGGGACATTGAGCCCAGATCAGTGCCTTCACGGGTACGCACGGCGACAGTTTGCGTTTCAACTTCCCTATCTCCAATAACCAAGAGATAAGGAACCTTGAGCAAAGTATGCTCGCGGATTTTAAAGCCTATTTTTTCATTTCTCAAGTCAGACTTGGCACGAAAGCCGCTTTGATTGAGTGTTTTTTCCACTTCAAGGGCAAAATCAGCCTGTTTATCGGTGATATTCATCACCACGGCCTGAACCGGAGCAAGCCAGGCAGGAAACGCACCCGCATATTGCTCGATCAACATTCCGACAAACCGCTCAAACGAACCCAGGATTGCGCGGTGCAGCATGACCGGACGATGACGACTGTTGTCTTCGGCGATATAGCTGGCATCCAGACGCTCTGGCAAGTTTGGATCGTACTGCAAAGTACCACATTGCCAGTTACGACCCAGGCAGTCTTTCAGGGTGAACTCGATCTTCGGTCCGTAGAAAGCGCCCTCGCCTGGCTGATATTCCCACTCAAGACCCGACTCATTCAGGGCGTCGGCCAGCGCACCTTCGGCACGGTCCCACAACTCTTCGGCACCCACACGCTTGGCCGGACGCGTCGACAGCTTCATGGCGATATCAGTGAAACCAAAGTCGGCATAAACCTGCAGTGTCAGCTTGATGAAGTCAGCCGCTTCCTGCTTGACCTGCTCTTCAGTACAGAAAATGTGCGCATCGTCCTGGGTAAAACCGCGCACACGCATGATGCCATGCAGCGCGCCTGAGGGTTCATTACGGTGGCAAGCACCAAACTCAGCCAGGCGCAGCGGCAGATCACGGTACGACTTCAAGCCCTGATTGAATACCTGCACATGGCACGGACAGTTCATCGGCTTGATCGCGTAATCACGGCTTTCCGACTCGGTAGTAAACATGTTTTCCGCGTAGTTGGTCCAGTGCCCGGACTTCTCCCACAGGATACGGTCAACCACTTGTGGCGTCTTGATCTCCTGGTAGCCATGTTCACGCTGGACCTGGCGCATGTATTGCTCGATCACCTGATACAGGGTCCAGCCATTGGCATGCCAAAACACCATGCCCGGCGCTTCTTCCTGCAGGTGGAACAGGTCCAGCTGCTTGCCAATACGGCGATGGTCGCGCTTTTCGGCCTCTTCAATACGCTGGATATAAGCAGCCAACTGCTTTTTATCTGCCCAGGCAGTGCCATAAACGCGCTGCAATTGCTCGTTCTTGGCATCACCGCGCCAGTAAGCGCCCGACAACTTGGTCAGTTTGAAGGCTTTGAGAAAACGTGTATTCGGCACATGCGGGCCACGGCACATGTCGACATATTCTTCGTGGAAGTACAGGCCCATCGATTGCTCGCCAGGCATATCCTCGACCAGGCGCAGCTTATAGTCTTCACCACGGGACTTGAACAGCTCGATAACCTCGGCGCGCGGCGTAACCTTTTTGATCACGTCGTAATCTTTCTCGATCAACTGCTGCATGCGCTTTTCGATCGCCGCTACGTCTTCCAGAGTAAAGGGGCGTGGCGAAGCAATATCGTAGTAAAAGCCATCATCAATGACCGGACCGATCACCATCTTGGCTTCAGGGAACAGCTGCTTGACCGCATGGCCGACCAAATGCGCGCACGAGTGGCGGATTATCTCAACGCCTTCCTGATCTTTGGGCGTAATGATCTGCAGCGTTGCGTCGTGATCGATCAGATCACAGGCGTCAACCAGCTTGCCGTCGACCTTGCCGGCAACAGTGGCTTTAGCCAGGCCTGCACCGATGGATTGAGCCACCTCAAGTACGGATACCGGGTGATCGAATGGACGTTGACTGCCGTCGGGAAGAGTAATGATGGGCATGGCGCCTCCTCTCCTAGTGGTGACCTCTACCAAAGGCCACATGGGTTGGGATGAGCCAGTAAGCGATTCGGCGGAATTCCTGCCTTACTATGGCAGCGGCATTGAGCCGACCTGACCGAACCGCAGTCACTGGAGGTTTACGTAGCGAAAACTTGATGCATACAACACAAAAAACGGCCGCCTAAGCGACCATTTTTAGTAATTACATTTAAGCATGCTCGACCAGCGCGATTAAAAACGCACACGGGGCACACCCAAGCGACTGAAACGCAAAGAAAAAAGATATGCCTTTGCAGCCAAGAGCGCACTATAACATTAAAACCAAGGGCTTATGGCAGTTTTCAGATTATCTGGACGGCAATCAACCACCTCAAACCACCTCGGGTGCGACACAGCTTTGGATGCACAGGTCTGCACAACCTGACTACGACTTCCAAGTTGCAGTGAGCTGCCTCACAACTCAAATCAAAGGTGCATCGACTACAAAAGTAAACTTAAGTACCCTGCGCCGCCGCAGGCATAGGCAACGGACGCACAGCCGGGCGATCGCGCAACGAGACTGATCGACACACTTGTATTGATCGACCTGGCAGACCAGAACCTGCCTGCCCTGCCAAAACCACTCATAAAGGGAATTTAGATGAACCCCATTGAACTAAAGCCTAAATCCATCATTGGCTACGTAGTCGCCTTTGTTGTAGGCATCCTGGTACTCGGCGTGCTTTTTGGAAGCTGGTACACCGTCGATGAAACCGAACGCGGCGTTTTACTACGCAACGGTGCACTGGTGGGGATAGTTGAACCCGGCCTCTCGTTCAAGATGCCATTTATCGAGTCCGTAAGCTTCATCTCCATCCAAAGCCAAGCCACGAGCTACAACAAGGTCCAGGCCTACAGCAAGGACCAGCAAACCGCAGAACTGACTGTATCGATCTCCTGGCACGTCCCCGCCAGCGAGGTGGCGAAGGTCTACACCCAATACAAGGATCTCGACGGGCTATTGACCCGACTGATCTCTCGCCAAGTGGGCACTCAAATCGAGAATGTATTCGGCCAGTACAACGCAGTAACCGCAGTGCAACAGCGCGGGCGCTTTGGTGCTGATGTTTCCAAGGCGATTACCGACTCGATCAAGGGCCCGGTGATCATCGACAGCGTGCAAGTCGAGAACATCGACTTCAGCGATGACTACGAACGCTCGATTGCCCAGCGCATGAAAGCCGAAGTGGAGGTCAAGACCCGCGAGCAGATGCTGGCCACCGAGCAGGTCCAGGCGCAGATCCGCGTGACCCAAGCTCAAGCTGAAGCCGACTCCAAGGTTGCCCAGGCCAAAGCCGATGCGGAAGCCACTCGCTTGCGCGGTGAAGCTGAAGCCGATGCGATCAAGGCGCGCGCCCAGGCACTGGCAAGCAATCAAAATCTCGTGGAGCTGACCAAGGCAGAACGCTGGAACGGCGTACTTCCGACCACGGTTCTACCCAACGGAACCCTGCCGTTTATAGACGCCAAGTAATACTTCCAAGGCCAGATCGCCGATGCCTCGACGCATCCAGGGGGTCTGGCCGCCGCCTCACCCGCCCTGCCAATCGAGACATGTGCACGCCCTGGCTGCGCCGCATCCGCACGACTCGAACAAATCCCCGCCCCTAGCCAACACCCCACCTGCGACACTCCAGAGGTGACGGGACGCATATCAGGACAGGCAGACCAGCAAATCAGTAGCCCCCAGAATGCATCTGCCGGGCGGCCTGGGCAGGCAAATCGCTTGCCCAAATATTCCAGAAACAAAAAAGGCGACCCCTAAGGATCGCCTTCTAAGTACCGCCCAAGAGCGGTTTGTTTGGTAGGCACAATTGGATTCGAACCAACGACCCCCACCATGTCAAGGTGGTGCTCTAACCAACTGAGCTATGTGCCTGCAATGGGTGCGCATTCTACGTCCGAGCGCAAAACTGTCAATAGTTTTTTTCGCTAACCGACTGAATAAATGCATTTTTTAGGCATCAAGAGGCTGCTGAAGATTTCTTAAAGACCACTAGCCGGGCATTTTCAACTCGGGTAGCATCAGGATATTCGTAAAAAATAAACAACAGAGGTTGCAAAATGGCGCACACGGAATACCCACAATCCTATTACGCGGCTTCCGCGAACCCCGTCCCTGCCCGCCCTGAACTCAATGGTGACGTCGAGACTGATGTGTGCATTGTTGGCGCTGGCTACACGGGGTTATCAACTGCAATCTCGCTACTCGAAAATGGCTTCAAGGTGAGTATTGTCGAGGCGGCGAAAGTCGGTTTCGGCGCATCCGGACGTAACGGCGGCCAGATTGTTAACAGCTATAGCCGCGATATCGACGTGATTGAACGTAGCGTTGGCCCCAAGCAGGCACAGCTGTTGGGCCAGATGGCGTTCGAGGGCGGTAGCATCATTCGTGAGCGAGTCGCCAAGTACAACATTCAGTGCGACCTCAAGGACGGCGGTGTTTTCGCGGCCAATACCAGCAAGCACATGACCCACCTGGAGTCGCAAAAGAAACTCTGGGAACGCTACGGCCACACTCAACTCGAGCTGATGGATGCCAAGCGCATCCGTGAAGTAGTGGCCACGGATAACTACGTCGGTGGCATGCTCGACATGAGTGGCGGCCACATCCACCCTCTTAACCTGGCGCTGGGCGAGGCTGCGGCTGTCGAGTCATTGGGCGGAGTTATCTACGAACAGTCACCCGCAACACGCATTGAGCGCGGCGCGAACCCGGTTGTGCACACGCCAAAAGGTCGAATCAAGGCAAAGTTCGTGGTTGTCGCCGGCAACGCATACCTGGGCGACCTGATGCCTGAGCTGAGCGCAAAATCAATGCCGTGCGGCACCCAGGTGATTGCTACCGAGCCGCTGTCCGATGAAATGGCCAAAAGCATCCTGCCACAAGATTATTGCGTAGAAGACTGCAACTACCTGCTCGACTACTACCGCCTGACTGGCGACAAGCGCCTGGTTTTCGGTGGTGGCGTGGTTTACGGCGCTCGTGACCCGGCCAATATCGAGGCCATCATTCGTCCCAACATGATCAAGACCTTCCCGCAGCTCAAGGATGTGAAGATTGATTATGCCTGGACCGGCAACTTCCTCCTGACGCTTTCGCGCTTGCCGCAAGTCGGTCGTATTGGCGATAACATCTACTACTCACAAGGCTGCAGCGGGCACGGCGTAACCTACACCCACCTCGCGGGCAAGGTGCTTGGCGAAGCACTGCGCGGCCAAGCCGAACGCTTCGATGCCTTTGCTGGCCTGCCACATTACCCATTCCCGGGTGGACGCTTGCTGCGCGTACCTTTCACGGCAATGGGCGCCTGGTATTACAGCCTGCGTGACAGACTCGGCTTCTAGGCACTACCCATTAAAAACGGCGCCAATTGGCGCCGTTTTTTATAGCAGTCAAAACACTACTGCATGGTTGAGCAGGCCTGCAAAACCGAGCACTGCCCGGCCGCCTGAGTGGCCACCTTCAATGGCGAACCAAACCGCTCGTCTTTAGGTGCCAGTTGTTTTGCGCACGCCTGAGCCTGCGCAGCCTGCTGGCCACAACCGCGCTCAGCCAAGACCTGGGACAAGTTGAACCAACCGGCAGCAAAGTCCGGTTTATGCTGAACGCTTTTGCGCAGGTCCGCCTCGGCACCCGCAGCATCCCCGCCGGCATGACGACTGTTGGCCATGGCAAACCAGGTCAGCGCCTCATTTGGCCATTGTCGCGTCGCGGTGCGATAAGCGCTCAAGGCCGCCTGTTTGTGGTCGGTCTCCTCAAGGTCACTCGCCGCCTTCAACCATGTTTGCATCTCCGGATTGGCAGGCAACTTGTTGGGTGGCATCGTCACCACGGCCCAGCGTTTGGCCCGCGCCCAGCTTTCATCAAAACCGGCGAAGCCGGTCGTCCAGCGACGCGTCGTGCCGGAGCGTAAAATCAGGGTTTTGGCACGCAAATCAAAACCGACAACCACCGCAAAGTGCCACTGCGGATACCAGTCGAACGCCTGATTCTGCAATACCAGCACCGGGTTACCGGCGGCAACCTGGTGCAGTATTGACTCCAGTTTTGGCTGCAGCGGATACACCAGCATGTCATGCGCCCGCGCAGCTGCCACCATTTCTATCTGCAAGCTGCCTTCACGACCAGGAATGTAGACCTGATCCTTGAGCAAACCTGGGCTGGTTGCCACGCCCCGCTGGGTCAACATGGTCGACAGTGCCGCCGGACCGCACTGATACTCGGTTTGAGGGAAAAAAGGGACGTCACTGAGTTCAACCCGCTCAGGCAACTGCGCAGTCTGCGGTGATAACACCGGAGACTGCGCACAAGCTGAAAGCATGATAGTGAGTACGGTCGGGACCAATAGCCTGATTATCGATTTATACATTTCACAAAACTGAAGATGTCGGTAGCGCAGAGCATATCGGTAACGATGAAGATCACAAAGAACAACACGATAATACCGATAACACCACTACCTGCAGGCGCCTGATCCAGTTGCTGGTTGAACTGGGCAAGCTCGGCATTGGTCAGGCTGTTGATACGCTTCTCGACCGTGGTCCGGTCAACTCCGAGGCTGTGCAGTTTGTCCTGCACACCTTGCTCATCGAGCATGCTCAGTAACTGCTGGCGATCTACTTGTTGCTGATGTTCAGCCAAGACTTCAGAAGTGCCGATCATCGATGCATTTGCCAGCGGCACCTGGGCCACCATCAGCAGATGAAATACTGCCAGGCTTGCTGCTAGTCGACGAAATACTGAACCTTTACTCATGACACTTACCTCTCGATTTATTTCACGTTATGACTAAATCAACAAGCAAGGGTTCATCGACGCCGGGCGGCGACGATAATTTAAATTAAGCCTAGGCCTGAAAAATCTCCTCCCAGCGGGCATCTGGCTCGTTCCAGCCGTCAATGTAGTCGCCAAAAACTGACTCACACAACAAAGAGTCTAGCCAGTTTTTGGCTCATTCATCAGCCGGTCCGCGACCTGGCTGATCTGCTCGATCAACGCCTGCTGAGCCTTGGGGTACTCTTCACCCGCGCGACGCAAGAGATACAAGCCAACCATCAGGTTCGGCTCCAGCACACGCATCTGAGCGCCGCCCATGACTGCAACCCTTGCCGTCAGCGGATCCACCAAGGCCATGCCCTGCCCCGCCGTGACCAAGGCGCCAGCGAGTTGATAGGTCTGAACCCAGGTATCGATCAGCGGCGCAGGTTGCAGCCCACGAAGGTGCTCGCCTATCAAGCTGCCCAGGGCATCGCGCGTATCCAAGCCAATCAACACCGCGCCAGCAAGGTCCTGCAGGTAAACCGGCTCCATGCACTGCGATTGACTCCAGCAACCTGCGGGGGCTATTAACTGCATGCAGCCCTGGGCAAGTAACTGGCACTGCAAGCCTGGGTGCTCAACGAGCTGCAAGGTCAAGCCAATATCCGCCTCGCGCAATAACAAGCGCTGGATCATCTCGGCCGAATGCTGGGTCGCCAACTCACAATTGACACCTGCATGCCTATCTCGCCATTGGCTCAACGCCAAAGGTAAAAGCTGTTGCGCCAGGGCCGGGGTGGAGACTAACCGCAGGTTATCTTCCGCACCTCGCCTGAGACTGCCAGCCAGGCGTCGCAGGCTTTGCAAATCCGCGGACAGGCTTTCGGTCTTGTTGCGCAAGATTCTCGCCTCAACAGTCGGCTCCAGTTTGCCACGCACGCGGTTGAATAACCTGAAGCCCAGCTGTTGCTCGGCATGCTTCAATGCTTTGCTTGCTGCCGGCTGGGAAATATTCAACAGATCCGCCGCGGCAGTGACGCTGCCGGTTTGCAAGATTGCCTGAAACACTTCGATATGACGCAGGTGCATGCTTTGTTCCTCCGGGTGCAGAGCAATAGCATAGCTTTTGGTTATGGCCTAGCTGCAATCTTTCATTGGTTTCCAACTCATGCATTTACATACCCTGAAAACCAATTTGGTATGAGGTGTATGCATGCGAGTTGCGGTGATCGGAGGAGGCGTCATTGGCTTAACGACAGCCTATGCCCTAATACGCGAAGGTCATGAGGTCGACCTGATTGAGCGACGCGACGAGGTCGGGCTGGAGACCAGCTTCGCCAACGGCGGCCAGCTTAGCTATCGTTATGTGTCGCCACTGGCCGATGCGGGAGTGCCGCTCGAAGCACTGGGCTGGATGCTGCGCAGCGACGCGCCCCTGCGCTTCAAGCCGCAATTCAATCTGCAGCAATGGCGCTGGTGCCTGCAGTTTCTGGCTGCATGCCGACGCTCGGTCAACCAACGCAACACGGCTCACTTGTTGCGCCTGGCCCTGCATAGCCAAAAAATACTGAGCGCCTGGCGCGAGCAAGACGCGCTCGATAACTTCGCCTGGCGCTCAAACGGCAAGCTGGTGGTTTATCGCACCCCGACGAGCTGGGCCAAGGCGAGCAAGACGCCTGGCGATGACAACCGCCAACTACTGAGCGCAGAGCAGTGCCTGGATACCGAGCCCGCCCTCGCCGGGATCGCCAATGAACTGCTCGGCGGCGTTTACGCACCCGGAGATGAAGTCGGCGACTGCTATCTATTCTGTCGGCAATTGCTCCAGCGACTTCAAGCCAACAGCGCATTCAAGCTGCACGCCAACTACGATGTCAAAGGCTTGCGCGTCAGCAATGGCAAGGTCAAGGCGCTGCAATTGAATTGCGGTGATGAACATCTGGTGGATCATCTTGTGGTCGCGGCAGGCGTCCACAGCATCGCGCTGCTCAAGCCCCTGGGTATCGATGTGCCGCTCTACCCGCTCAAGGGCTACAGCCTCAGCCTGCAACTCGATAACCCGAAAGCGGTGCCTGAAACCAACGTTACCGACTACGACAACAAAGTCGTTTACGCCCGCCTGGACGACCAACTTCGAGTTGCGGCCATGGTTGATGTTGGCGGCTGGGATAGCCAGCTAGATGCTCTTCGAATCAAACAGTTACGCGATCTTGCCGCCCGTAGCTTTCCCGAGGCTGGAGACTTCGCTGCGGCGACGCCTTGGGCGGGACTGCGCCCGGCCACCCCACAAGGCACACCCTGGCTGGGCGCGAGTGGCATCAATAATCTCTGGCTGAACCTGGGCCATGGCAGCCTGGGCTTTACCCTTGCCTGCGGCAGTGCCGATGTACTGGCACAGCTGATTGCCGGCTCACCCGCCCCGATCGCCCTGGACGGCCTCACGCATACATAAGGCATTCACCATCATTCAATAGGGAGTTTTATGAATATCCAACGCATGCAAACCAATGATCGCCTGTCAGGCGCCGTAAACTTCGGCGAACTGGTGTTTTTGTCAGGCCAGGTTCCCACCAACCGCTCGCTCGATGTGGCAGGTCAAACCGTTGAGGTCCTGGCCAAGATCGACACTTTGCTGACTGAAGCAGGCTCTGATCGGAGCCAATTGTTAAGCGCCCAAATATGGCTCAAAGACATTGAGCACGACTTTGCAGCCATGAACCAGGAATGGATCAAATGGCTGCCACAAGGTTGCGCCCCAGCCCGTGCAACCGTTGAAGCGCGCCTGGCATCAGGCGATGTGCTGGTTGAGATCATGGTCATTGCAGCACGCAATAGCTAAGGCCCTTTTCAAGCCCGGGCTCACAAAATCGATGCTCGTTGCTGAGCCCGGGTGCATTCAAATAGTGGTGAGCGAGCATAAAAGATAGTCTGTTCAAACAATTACAATCAGGGGACATACCGATGAAAAATAACAAAACCCGGTTTCTTATCAGCGCACTGGCCGGTCTCTGCCTGGCCACTCCAACACTGGCAGCAGAACGCTATGTAACCATTGGCACCGGTGGTCAAACAGGTGTCTATTACACTGGCGGCCAATCAATTTGCCGGTTTCTCAATCGTGCACAGGTGCAACCGCCAATCAAATGCAACGCCACCTCAACGGCAGGCAGCGTGAGCAATATTGTCGCGCTCAATGGCGGCGAATATGACTTTGGCTTTATTCAGTCAGACCACCAGTACAAGGCCCAAAAAGGCCTCGCACCTTTCGATAAGCTCGGCCCACAAACCAAGCTGCGCACCCTCTTCTCGCTGCAAAGCGAAATCCTGACCATCGTTGCCCGCAAAGACAGCGGTATAGACACAATCGAAGACCTCAAGGGCAAACGCGTCAATATTGGTGTGCCTGGCTCGGGCAGCCGGGATACGGTTGATGAAGTCATGGCTGCCGAGGGCTGGACAAATGCCAGTTTCTCCCTGGCGGCTGAACTCAAGCCTGCGGAAATGGCGGCGGCTCTCGGCGACAATAACCTGGACGCCATCACCTATGTGGTTGGCCATCCAAGCGGGGCGATCCAGGAAGCCCTGGTCAATGTCGATGCGCAGCTTATCCCGGTCACAGGCCCGGCAATCGACAAGCTGTTGAGCAAGGCCCCCTACTTCAGCAAGGAAAGCATTCCGGGCGGCATTTACCCAGGCGTCGATGCCCCGGTACCCTCGATTGGCGGCAAAGCGGTACTGGCTACCATGTCGAGTACCGATCCTGAGTTGGTCTACCAGTTGGTCAAGTCCGTGTTCGACAACCTTGAACGCTTCAAGCGCTTGCACCCAGCCTTCAAAGACCTCAAGGCACAAGACATGATCAAGGTCGGCCTCACTGCGCCCCTGCATGAAGGCGCGGTGCGCTACTACAAAGAACAAGGCTGGATGTAGATCCGGATTGGCTTTAGCGAGGCCCTGCGATTCAGGGCCTCGTCATAACCAGATACAGCCGCTATCAAGCAAGAATTCAGTCACTACCCGCCTCGTCTTCGTTGCTTGCCGTATCTGCCGTAAGCCATTGCAGCGTAGCGTCGCACGCAGCGGACCAAGGCCTGCTCATCTGATGCCTTCGCAGCAGCTCAACACCCCTGGCGGTGAACGTACCTGGGGACGCAATAGCATTACCCATGGCTGCCAGGTCTGCATCGGGATTGTGATGAGCGCTGGCAAGGCAGTCCTGCATATTGCTCAGCACCAATTGCCTGGCTTGAGCCTCTGGCATCCCTTGCGCGACGAACCATTGCTGAAGATCCTGCAGCCAGAAATAAAACCAGCCATTCATGCACGCAGCAACGGTCGCCAGTTCAAAAGCCTCTTCCTCGTCCAGCAAAACAGCTGTACCCAATGGCGCCAGATACTGCTGGACAAGGTCATTGCGCGGGTAGATCACAACCGTGGTGCTGTTGATCTGGGCCGCGTAGGAAAGCATCGCCCGAACCACCTGCGCACCGGGAAAATAACGCGCTAACGCATCGAGCTTCATGCCGGCCACCAGCGAGACCAGGGTTTTACCAGGCGTAATTGTCACCTCTTCGGCCAACTGAGCAACGGCGTCAGGACGAACACCGAGGATAAGAAGGTATGAACTATCAATGACCGCCTGATTGCCTGCCATGATCTGGCAGTCGAAGGCGTCCGATAAAGCCTGGGCACGGGCCTGATTACGCGGAGACAGCCTTATCGCGCCAGGGTAACCGCTGCGCCGCAAGCCGCGAACAACCTTCTCCGTGAGTTCGCCTACCCCCAAGATCCCAATAGTGTGCATGCAACCTCCATCGCGGGTTTGTTCAGGTTCCAGTGCCACACAATCTACCTGAAGGCTTGGGTTAAGGGGCCGGATGGGCGATGATTTGCCTGCCCGCCCTGCTGGCAAGAGCCTATGTGGCTAGGTTGAACGCCTTGGTGAATCAATGGAGACTTGCGAAAACATGCTTGATAAACACCACTTTGCAGTTGCGCTGTTCACCAGCACCTTATGGATCTTTGGTGCCGCTGATTGCCTTGCCGCGAACACCTCTGAGAGCGCGTTGAAAGCCTCCGTGGATGCAGTCATTGAACCACTGATGCAAAACCAGGGCATTCCCGGAATGGCCGTGGCACTGCTGGTCGATGGCCAGGCGCATTACTTCAGCTACGGTATTGCATCCAAAGCTGATAAACAGCCGGTGACACCGAACACCCTCTTTGAAATCGGTTCGATCAGCAAGACCTTCACCGCCACACTCGCTGGCTACGCGGTCGCCAAAGGTCGATTGGCCCTGCCAGCCAACGCCAGTGATTACGTGCCACAATTACACGGCAGCGCCTTTGACCACATCAGCGTGCTTAACCTGGGGACCTATACCGCTGGCGGCTTGCCATTGCAGTTTCCAGCTAAAGCAGATGCCGCAGACAAGATGATGGGCTATTACCAACAGTGGCAACCCAGCTTCGCAGCCGCCGAGCAACGGCTGTATTCAAACCCAAGCCTGGGCCTGTTTGGCTACGCGGCAGCCGAGAGTCTCGGACAACCTTTTGACGACCTGATGGAAAAAACCCTGTTTCCCAAACTGGGCCTGAAGAGCAGCTACATCCAGGTTCCACAGGTGCAAATGAGCCACTACGCCCAAGGCTATACAAAGGATGACAGTCCAGCCAGAGTCGGCCCGGGGGCTATGGCATCGCAAGCCTATGGTGTGAAAACCACGGCAGAGGACATGCTGCATTTTGTCCGCATGAACCTGCAAGCCCAGGGACTTGAGCCTGCGCTGCAACATGCCATCAACCTAACCCAAACCGGCTACTACCAAGCTGGACCACTGACCCAAGGCCTGGGCTGGGAGCTTTACGCCTATCCAGTTACGCTGAAAACACTGCTGGAGGGGAACTCAACCCAGATGGCACTTGAGCCACATAAGGCCAATTGGTTTGAAACGCCGCAGCCACCACAACCCAGTAGCTGGATAAACAAAACCGGCTCGACCAAGGGCTTCGGTGCCTACGTTGCCTATATACCAGCCAAGCAAATCGGCATTGTTCTGCTGGCGAACAAGAACTATCCCATCCCAAGCCGGGTTAAAACGGCTTATAAGCTGCTCAGCATCGTGGGTGCAGGCAATTAGACGATCACATTGATTGCGCGGCACGGCCAGAAGCAGATACTGATTACCCAGCGACCAACCAAGAACTTACACATCAAGTAGAAAACCATGAATCGTCGGAAAAAAATCAAGCAGCTACTAGAAGCTCACGCCAAGAAGGCCAGCGCTAAAAAAGCACCACGAAAAAAGTCTACCTACGTCAGCAAAGCGGACCGACTCAAACTTGCAGCTGAAGCAACACAAGACTCAATCACCGCCCCGGAGAGCCGGACTGCCCCAACCAGTGAGCAGTGAAAACCACACTTGCTATACGACTGGCCGACTGCTCATGGCGACTACGACCTGCCCTGTCACGCTGCTTCAGCGTGACCCCAACGACGGATCTGATTAACGAAACTTAAGTACCTCGGAATTTCAGCTAGTTAGATACTGAATCTGTTTTGCTGCAGCAAAATTTAAGCAAGGGAAAACACATGCTTGTTCCACCATTTGCATCGACCTGACCAGTCATTTGCATCAGATTAGGCTTGCACAATCCATGGATATGATCGTTCGCAATCGGCCGATTCTGTTGAAAAAGTAGCTTCAGCGGCAGCCAGCCGATCAGGTGTGCCTGCTGCCAAAGTGGCTGCAAGCCACTTCAAGTTGCCTTTCGGCGTTTCACTGAGCGTCCTTGCTCAGGTTTGAGGGTTAATTTGAGGGTTTCTGCTCGCAGCAGGCGTACCTATCCCGTGAGCGGTGGCCCTTGAGGTAAAAGCTTGGCCATGCGTCGCAGGTTTTGCACTGCCGCGGCCAAGGTGAATTCGTCAGTTGCCCCCGTGAGGCCACGCAGTCGTAAACGGTCGAGTTTCATGATCCGTTTGAGGTGGGGGTAGTCCAATGCAGCCGTTTTGAAGTAAGCAAAAACTCAATCATCTCGCCGCAAATACCCTCAAACACTCCAATACCGTCAATCAGTCTGTTAAGGTCAAGTCTTCACAGTATTTTTGACAGGAGGTCATCATGGCGAAACCAGCCGCCCGACAAACCGACCCAACCAACTGCCCGATCCCAGGGCACGGTACCAACCCAATAGCTACGGGCTCCCCAAACGTCTTCTTCGATGGACTCCCAGTTGCACGCCAGGGCGATACTTGTACCTGTGGCAGTACCCTATCGACTGGTTTGGCCTCCACGGTATTCATCAACGGCAAGAATGCTGCAACTATCGATACCGGCGGTACTCATGGCAGTATCGTAATAGGTGGTTCGGGTACGATCATCATCGGTGACGCTCACACGCCAGCACCATTTATACCTCCAGAGCCTCTGAACATTATTCCTAACTGGATCGGTTTCGTTATTCCTGCATCTGAAAGCTATGCAGGAATTTTGTGCACCGCTCACTTCGACGACGGATCTGCAATGTCTGGAACTTTTGACTCGGCCAATACAGTCAAGTTTTCCAACCCTACCGGAAGGTTTTGTCATACATTGGAATTTGCTCAGCATGAAGATACCTGCACTACATCAAGCATAGACGGACTGTTGAAAGAAATATTGGAACAAGGTCCTTCTCATGACTGAACCTTACATAGTGACCGGTAGCTATATTGTAAAAAGCGAACACACACTGACGCAGTCACCTCTTGAAATGGCCATCGCTGGCATGGAGGGCGCCGCAACACGATTTTCTATAGATGCGATCAAAGACGAACGAGTCCGCGCGAGCTATCAACGCAATATTAAACGCATGTCTGAACAAGTTTTCGCCGACGTACGAGCGGGAAACATCAGCGTTGAAGAAGGTACAAAATTTAGTAATGAAATGCGCAACAAAATTATGTTTGAGCATCGCAAATTCACTTCCGCCCATGGCTTAGCCATCGTACAAAAAAAGAAAAAATCCGGCAAAACCTACACAGATATCCTCAACGAAAAGTCGAAAACTCAATTCGGCCAAAACTACGAGCAACTTTCAAAGACGCAGCAGAAAGAAATCCTGTACAAAGCATTAGAACGCTCGGGAAGCGCCAACGCTAAATTCACCTCTGGCACGAAGATCATGTCTGTCATGGGGAAGGTTGGCATCATCATGACCGCAGCGCTGGCCACTTACGAAATTCTTGAAGCAGACAACAAGGTCAAAGAGAGCGCCCGTCAAGCGACTATCTTAGGCGCTGGTGCCGCCGGAGGGTTTCTGGCCGGACTAGGCGTTTCTGTTATTTGTGGTCCCGCAGCCCCTGCATGCGCCATAGCCGTCATACTGATCGGAAGCGCTGCGGGAGGTGTAGCCGGCGGAGTGATCGCCGATACTTTCGATGATGAACTGGAGGAGCTTTCGCATTGGGATATATTCTGACTCCGCAAGAGAAAGCGAGTATCCAGATAGCACTGGCTGAAACTTTTGTAGATAGCGTCGTCGACTACGCTCATATCGCAGAACGCATTCGCGGCTATGACTTAAAAATTGTGGAAGAAATTCTGTATTCAGAAGTAGCTCCTGTATGCTTCAGCAACCTTGAAACACCAGTCCCTCCTATATGGGCTGGCTTCAAGGACGACTGGCTATTAAATGAAATAGAAAACGAACTCAAGGCCCGAGAATCTAGCTTGATACGCCGAGCGTTTGACAAGCTTAAAGTTGCATGGCTTCGCTATAGCTATAGCTATATATGGAAAGAAATCATGAACAATTATGACTCCAAAAAATAAAAATATACTTTTCAAGCAGGCACAAAAAAGCCCGGTGCCGCAGTCCCCCACAACACCGGGCCTCTTATACGATCAATGGCTTTACGTCTTAGCCAGCCAAACATCAGCAGCCTTCTCAAATCCCACCCACTTCCCCTCGGCACTCAGGCCCCGCTCCGCAGCAAGTTTGGCGGCGATGGCTTGGGTATCAACTTCGCCTTTTGCCATGGCAATCAGTAATTCAGTCGGCAGGATCTGCAAGTATTTGTTGAGGTTCCGACGTCTCCCCCGATTTGATTAGGCTGACACCAGTAACGCTCTGGCCCGAACACTTAGCAAGCGAATGTGATCACCAGTTCACCCTTGATTATCCCGGTCTGTACCCAATTGTTTCTCTTGCTGTTTATCTTCAGGGTTCTTTTGAGCTTGATCTGTTCGCCGGCTTGACCACCAAGATTTCCTGATAAACTAGCCGCCCACTCCGTTGCACGGATGCTGCACGGTGCAACCCGTTTCTCGGTTTTGCTTTAGCTGCGTAAACGCTTGGCTACCTGCCTGTTGGATTGTCTGGATCGCTACAGGTGGCTTTGCGCATATCGAAACAGCAGACCGGTATTGATAGAACACACGCCATGCCCATTGATTCAACTGTAAACCGCCCTGCCCTGTCCCGCCGCTTCAGCGTGGCACCGATGATGGACTGGACGGATCGTCATTGCCGGTTCTTCTTGCGCCAGCTGTCACGCAATGCATTGCTCTACACCGAGATGGTGACGACCGGAGCGTTGCTGCACGGTGATACACAGCGGTTTCTGCGTCATGACGTGGCTGAGTACCCGCTTGCCTTGCAGTTGGGCGGCAGCTCGCCAGCGGATCTTGCGGCGTGCGCCAAGCTGGCTGAGGCTGCCGGGTACAACGAGGTGAATCTCAACGTTGGCTGCCCGAGTGATCGCGTGCAGAACAATATGATTGGCGCATGTCTTATGGCTCATCCGCAATTGGTGGCCGATTGCGTCAAAGCCATGATCGATGCGGTTGATATCCCGGTCACGGTCAAGCATCGCATCGGCATTGATGGTCGCGATAGCTATGCAGAGCTATGCGACTTTGTTGGTACGGTTCGCGATGCTGGCTGCAAGAGTTTTACCGTGCACGCACGAATCGCAATTCTTTCCGGTCTGTCTCCGAAGGAGAACCGTGAAATACCGCCCTTGCGCTATGAGGTGGCGGCGCAGTTGAAGAAGGACTTCCCCGACCTTGAACTGATCCTCAATGGCGGTATCAAAACGCTGGAAGATTGCACTGCGCACCTCGAAACCTTTGATGGCGTGATGCTCGGCCGCGAGGCGTATCACAACCCCTACTTGCTAGCCCAGGTTGATCAGAGGCTGTTTGCCAGCGATGCACCTGTGATGAGCCGCTTTGAAGCCATGCTCAGCATGCGCGATTACATTGCCCGTCATCTGCAGGAAGAGCGCGCAGCCATGCACCACGTCACCCGCCATATGCTGGGCCTGGCCCAGGGTTTCAAGGGTGCCAGACGCTTCCGCCAGTTGCTCTCGGTGGATATTCACAAGGCCAATGACCCGCTGGAACTCTTCGACCAAGCCGCTCAATTGCTCGAAGGACATTGAGCCCCGATTCGCCCTCGGGTAATGTCAGGGGATCCGCAACGACAAGGTTTAGTCATGACTAACAAGCTGGATCAACTTAAACAGTTCACTACCGTTGTCGCTGATACTGGCGATTTAGATGCCATTGCTCGCCTAAAGCCGGTCGATGCCACCACCAACCCTTCGCTGCTGCTCAAGGCCGCCGCCATGCCGCGCTACGCTGAGCTGCTGAAAAGCTCGGTCGATGGCTGTAATGGCGACTTGAACCTTGCCTGCGACCGCTTCGGGGTTGCCGTTGGCCAGGAAATCCTGAAAATCATTCCCGGACGTATTTCGACCGAAGTCGATGCGCGCCTGTCCTTCGATACCAATGCAACATTGCGCCGCGCCGAGCGCCTGGTAGAGCTGTACGAGCAAGCAGGCGTTGGACGCGAGCGTATCCTGATCAAGATCGCATCCACCTGGGAAGGTATCCAGGCTGCCGAACAGCTCGAGAAAGCGGGCGTGCAAACCAACCTGACATTGCTTTTCTCCTTCGCCCAGGCTCAGGCTTGTGCCGATGCCGGTGTGTTTTTGATCTCGCCGTTCGTGGGCCGCATTTACGACTGGTACAAAAAAGCTGAAGGCTGCGATTTTGTCGGCATGGCTGACCCTGGCGTGCAATCGGTAACACGCATCTACAACTACTACAAAGCCAATGGCTATGACACCGTGGTCATGGGTGCCAGCTTCCGCAACCTGGGCCAGATCGAACAGCTGGCTGGCTGCGACCGCTTGACCATCAGTCCGGACTTGCTACAACAGCTTGCGGATGATCAAGGCAATCTCGAGCGCAAGCTCAATACCGGCGCGACTGGCGAGGCCAAGCAAACACTGACGCAAGCGCAGTTTCGCTGGGCAATGAACGAAGACCCAATGGCCACTGAAAAGCTCGCCGAAGGCATTCGCCAGTTTGCCAAAGACCAGCAAAAACTCGAGCAGTTGCTGAGCAGCTAGCCGAGGACCACTTCGTAGGGTGTGACAACGCGAAGCTTGTCCACCATGTATCCAGATGCGGCAGCCAATGGTGGAAGGATAAAGCGTCTTCCATCCTAGGCATCAGGCTCGTTGGGAGTGACAACGCGAAGCTTGTCCACCATGCATCCAGGTGCGGCAGCCAATGGTGGAAGGATAAAGCGTCTTCCACCCTACGCATCAGGCCCGTAGGGTGCGACAACGCGCAGCTTGTCCACCATGCATCCAGATGCGTCAGTCAGCGGTGGAAGGATAAAGCGTCTTCCATCCTAGGCATCAGGCTCGTTGGGAGTGACAACGCGAAGCTTGTCCACCATGCATCCAGGTGCGGCAGCCAATGGTGGAAGGATAAAGCGTCTTCCACCCTACGCATCAGGCCCGTAGGGTGCGACAACGCGCAGCTTGTCCACCATGCATCCAGATGCGTCAGTCAGCGGTGGAAGGATAAAGCGTTTTCCACCCTAGGCATCAGGCCCGTAGGGTGCGACAACGCACAGAAAAACGGGGCATTGATTAACTCAATGCCCCGTTTTCGTATGCGAGTTCGGCTAGCTGTGTTCCAGGGCGTTGACCAGGTCGTGGAAGGCTTCACGGTTGGAGTCATTCAGGCCCATGAGAATCCGGTGGGCCTCAAGCACCTTGGCCTTGACCACCTCTTCGGTCTGATCCTGGGAAGGCAGATCATCCAGGGCTTCAGGACAGGGAACCGGCCGGTCGACGATATTGAACACCTGATCAAAACCCATCGACTGCAAGAGTCGAGTGATATCAGCGTGGGTCGTAACAACCGTTGGTAGCAAACCGACTTTTTGCCGCGACAAAATAGACAACTTTGCCAGCAAGCCCAGCGTGGTGCTGTCGATGCTACGCGTTTCGGTAAGGTCGATAACGATCGCAGAGAAATTCAACGAGGTGAAGATTTTCTCGATCGTGTAGTCGAGTGCTGAACACAGGGTCAGGCGTACTTCACCTATGAACTTGAGGACAAATGTTCCGTCCTGCTCAGCAAATTGGATGCGGCCGGGGCCTATCCCAGGGTTCATGCAAGATTCCTGCTTAACACAAGCAATGCAATATCATCCGGCATCTCCGCCAAGTTGGCCAGTCCCAACACATCCCGCAGACCTTCAAGGGTACCGCCCGCCTTTGCAACAAGCTGCGGAAGCACCGTTTCTTTATCTTTGAGAGTGTCGCCTGGCAACAAGTCGAGAACACCATCGGACAACAACGTCAGACTGAAGCTTTTCGGCAGTTGCATAGTTTGATCACTGTACTCTGCCTCTTCAAACAAACCAACCGGCAGACCGCGACCTTCGATGTAATTGGCCTGACCTTCGCTAAAAATCACTGGCAGCGGCAAATGCCCGCCAATGCTGTAGATCAGGGTGTCCGTTTCTTCATCAATGACCCCGCCAAGCATGGTCACATGCTTGCCCAGCTTGCAGTTGATCAAGCCACGGTTGATATGCCCAAGCACCTCGGATGGCTTGAACTCAGGCAGGCGCCCGGCGCGCTTCGATTCATAGAGCAGGCGCGTAGTCATGAACTTGAGCAGCACTGTGACGAAAGCCGATGAAGCGCCATGCCCGGACACATCCGCCAGATAAAAGGCAATTCGCCGGTCATCCACGCGAAAGTAATCAACAAAGTCACCCGACAGGTACAAGGATGGGATTATCTGGTGCGCAAAGTGCACACCGTTACTTTCCCAGGGTGTTTCAGGCAGCATGTTCATCTGCACCTGACGCCCCGCATTCTGGTCTTCTTGCAACAGGTGCAAGCTGGCCTCGAGCTGTTCGGCGTAGTGCTTGTTTTCCAGGCGCAACCTGACACGGTCAAGGGCTCGATTGACCGAATGCTCAAGCACGGCAAGGTCTTCAAGGGGCTTGATCAGGTAGTCGGCAGCACCGAGACGCAGGGCCTCGACCACATCGGTCATCACGCCAGCGCCGGAGACGACGATGATTGGCGTCTCGGAGCCCAGGGCATTAATACGTCGAATGAGCTCCAGGCCATCAACCTGGGGCATGCGCAGATCACAAATCACCAAATCTGGATGTTTCTGCTCGAAGACTTCCAACCCCTGCAGTCCATTCGAGGCCTGCAAGACAATAAAGCCGCTGTCTTCAAGGTAAGCCGCAAGACTGGCGCGGACCACTTGGTCATCATCAATGATCAGCAGTGTAGAACTGGTTTTCTGCATGGGGTATCCAGGCAAACTGCGTCGCGGTGGCTTGACCTATACGTCAAAGCAAAACCGGTACGCGCGCACTCGGTTCGGATTAAGGCGCAGACGGTACTCCCATCCGTACCTTGATTCAAGCACCCCCGAGCGGCAACAAGTGACTTTACACCCTAAACACGCGGGGGCTATAAACCCTAGGTACAAGTCCCAATGACAAGAGAATAGCCCGTATGAGCCAAAGCAATCACGATTACAGTGAAAAACGCGAATACATTCGGATGCAGGTAGAAACCCCCGCCACGCTGCACCATGCTGGCCAGGCCATCCCGGCACTCTGTCGCGACCTCTCTGCCACGGGGATGCAGCTGGAAGCCGCTTGCAAGCTGCAGGTCGGCGACAAGGTCAAAATCAGTATCGAGTCCGACCATCCACAGCTAAAAGGCCTGACGGCTGAAGCCGAAGTGGTGCGCGTCAACAACCACGAAGACGGCAAGCAGATCATCGGCGTGAATGTATTGTCGATGCGCTGATCAGCACGCAAAATATTTTCAAAACGTAAAAAACGTAAAAAACGCAAAAGGCGCCTTAGAGGCGCCTTTTTATTGGGCTGCAGCCATGGCTCAGCCGTTTTTAAAAATCGTCTTCAACCACACCGTCGTTGATCTTGAACTCACGATTCTGCAAGTAGGCGTTGCGCACAAATGTATAGCGATCGCCAACAATCAGGCGCTCGGCCGGGAACAGGCTCGCACGGGTGTCGACCAGGTTCACGCCATAGACAACATTCCGCGTTGGCACGTGATCAATGAACAAACCGGTTGCCAGCAAACCATCCGGCACACGGGCGACGGCGTCACGTACGGTACTTGGGCCAAACAGCGGCAGCACCAGGTAAGGACCACTGCCAACACCCCAGACGGCCAGGGTCTGGCCGACGTCTTCATCGTTACGTTGCAGGCCCATGCGCGTAGCTACATCGACAAAGCCCAGCAAACCAAGGGTGGTGTTGAAAATAAAACGGCTGGTATCGACACCCGCATCATGAATCTTGCCTTGCAGCAGGTTGTTGGTCAGGTTGCCAACTTCACCGATGTTGTTAAAGAAGTTATGCACGCCATCTTCTAAAAACTGCGGGGTAACCGCCTGATAGCCTTTGGCCAATGGTTTCAAGGTGTAGGTATCAACGGTGTCATTGATGTTAAACATCACACGGTTATAACCAATCCAGGGGTCATCCTCTTCCGAGGCATGCGCTGCAACAGTGAACAGCGCCACGCTCGCGCAGGCAATCCACACACTCAACTGCTCCAACCAGCTCTTTGTGGTCTTTCGCATTAATCGTTCTCCTTGAAAATTAAGCGCCGGTGTCGGGCCTGCCTTATAAAGCCGCGCAGTATAATGCTTAACGTCTATTCGTTGCAGCATAGTGACCTTTGCAGATGACTGAAAACAAGCACCTACTTCACAAGGCATCAATCCCGGTTCGCTGGGGAGACATGGATAGCTACGGCCATGTCAACAACACCCTGTACTTGCAATACCTGGAAGAGGCCAGGGTCGCCTGGTTCGAATGCGCCGGTATCAGCCTCAACAGCGGCACCATCGCACCTGTGGTATTGCAAACACTGCACACCTACCTGAAACCGGTCACCCACCCTGCCACAGTCAAGATCGAGCTGTTTTTAGGCGCAATAGGCCGCAGCAGCCTGGTGCTGGAGCATCGCTTGACGACCCTTGAAGCCCCTGAGATCACATACGGCGAAGGCCACTGCAAGCTGGTCTGGGTCGACCATGGGCATAATACTTCCGTGCCCCTGCCCGAGCACTTGCGCAACCAACTCAGCGCGCTGAGCGCTGGCGCGGCGACTTAATACTGTCATATAGCGTTCATCCCCTCGTCACCTTGGCTGTTTAGACTCTGGACTAGACCATTTCAAGGACGACGGAATGAACGCGCCAGCGACTCCCCCTCAATTCACAGCGGTTTTATTCGGCCTGAGCGGTTGCCTGGTCGATTTTGGTGCCCGCGCACAATCAGCCAGCCTTGGCTCGGGCACGGACACCAGCACTGATTTAGCCAGCCATGCCGAACTGGCCCCTGGCGCCCATGAACTGCTCAATGACCTGCACCAGCACAAAGTGCCCTGCGCCTGGCTTGATGAATTGCCCGATCAGGCCTGCACCCAACTGAGCAGCCAACTGCCCCAGTGGATCAAGGCCGGTAACCGCCCTGCTCGCGCCTGGCCTGCACCCGATGCCTGCTGGCAAGCATTGATGGCCCTGAACGTCAATCGACTCGACGGCTGCGTGCTCATAAGTAGCGAGCCGCGTTTACTCCAGGCGGGCCTCAATGCAGGCCTGTGGACCATCGGCTTGGCGGCCTGCGGGCAACTCTGCGGCAAGGCCCTGGGCGACTGGCAGGCACTTGAAGCCACTGAACGCGAGCAACTGCGCGCCCAGGCGACCCTGGAGCTTTACCGACTTGGCGCCCATGCCGTGACTGATCAACTTACTGAGCTGGGCCCATGCTTGAATGATCTTAATCTTCGTAGGCTCAAGGGAGAACGGCCATGAGCCTGTGCCTGACACAATTTACCAAGCAAATCAGCACCTTGTTCGCCGACCGCGGCAACCTGCCCTATGGCGAAGAGATCAGCCAGACCCAACATGCGCTGCAGTGCGCAACCTTTGCCGAACGCTCAGGCTGTCGCAACAGCTTGATTGTCGCCGCACTGCTGCACGATATCGGTCACTTGCTCCATGACCCTGACAGTGGCCTGGACGAAGACATGCGCCATGAAGAGCGCGGCGCCGAGTTGTTGCGCGCACTATTTGCCGACTCGGTCTGGCAACCCATTCGCCTGCATGTCGCCGCCAAGCGCTATCTATGCGCAGTCGACCCGCAGTATCACGCAGCGTTGTCAGATGCGTCACGCCATAGCCTGCAACTCCAGGGCGGCCCCTTCAATGATCGCGAGATAGAGGCCTTCCTGCGAGCGCCTTATGCACAGGACGCACTGACCTTGCGACGCCTGGACGACATGGGCAAGGACCCGCAGATGAAGACCCCAGACCTCGAGTATTTCTATCCACGCATAGAACAGGCCCTGCTTGCCGCAAACTGAGCACAGGTCTCCAACACCCGTATAAATTGTGACAAAGCTTGATGCCGGACAAGCAAAGCAACGGCGGGTGGATTATGCTCAGGTTAAGGAATCCCTGAAAATACTGCGCCAGGCATGACTGGCGCAGCCCTTGCTGCGGCCCCCAAGGGGTGAACGTCGAGCGCGCCCCGATCGTTTTTCCGCACCTTTGGCAGGAGTTCCCCATTGCCATGGATTTTTCGCGACTGCCTAAGGTCTATTGCTTTAACTATTTGAAAAGGGAGCGTCATATGCCTGCTAGCCGTTTGCAGCAGCAACTCGATGAACTGCGTGCGCAGCTGTCTCAAGACTCGCCACTGAGCGAACAAGAGCGCGCGGAACTCTACGTTCTGTCTCAGGAGATCGAACTGCAACTGGCGCGCGAAGCCGCAGCTGCGCCTGATGCAACCCTTGTTGATGGCGTAAACCTCGCGGTTGAGCGCTTTGAAGTCAGCCACCCGACCCTGGCGGGCACCCTGCGCAATATTGTGCAGAGCCTGGCCAACATGGGCATCTGAACCGAGAAACGTCCAGGGTGCGACAACGCCAAGCCTGTCCACCAGAACCCGGTAAACCACCTGCATATTTACCGTGTTAAATATGCCTGATAAGACGGCGCCACTACCAAGGTCGCTCGCCAGCCCCAAAAAAGCCCAGCATTCGCTGGGCTTTTTGCTTACTGGCGAACCAGTCGGCGATTGTCAGGCTTGATCGGCCCGGTGCTGCGATATGGATTGATATCCAGGCCACCGCGACGCACATAACGCGCATATACAGTCAATGAATCCGGCTTGAGCAGACGCTGGATATCGAGAAAGATCCGCTCGACGCACTGCTCGTGGAAATCGGCATGCTGGCGGAAACTCACCAGGTAAGCCAATAGACTGCCTTGATCCAGGGCCGGGCCACGATACTCGATGACCACTGTGCCCCAGTCCGGCTGTCCGGTGACCGGGCAATTTGATTTGAGCAAATGGCTGTACAGGGTTTCGCTAACCACGCGTTGCGCATCACAACGCAGCAGCTCGGGCTGTGGCTGCTCGTAGTTGCTGATGCTGATGTCGGCATCGTCAATGCACAAGCCCGGCAGCGATGAGACGCCATCGGCGGCCACATCATCAAGGCTGCGCACCTTGACCAAAACCGGTTTGCCGGCAGCGGCGGACAAGTCCTTGCTGATTACCTCGACCAGCTCAGCCGTGCTTGCAAAAACGCTCTGGTTCAACGAGTTGAGGTACAGCTTGAATGACTTTGATTCGATGATGTTCGGGGAGTCAGCCGGGATTGCAAACTCACCAATGGCCACCACCGGCTTACCCGTTGGCAACAGCCAGGAGAGTTCGAAACAGTTCCAGAAATCCACACCTTGGTAAGGCAAGGTGTCGGCGCTCAGGCCCAGCTCGGCCCACTTGGGCGCGCGCGGGATTGGAAACAGCAACGACGGCGTGTAGGTTGCGATGTACTCGCTGGATTTACCCAGCGGCGAATCTTCAGCAGCAGGATGCATATTGATTACCCGTGGAACATGCAGCGGTTAAGACAGCTCGGCGACAACATCAATCAACGCTTGTGCGGGGTTGGCCGCCTGGCTGATTGGCCGGCCAATTACCAGATAGTCCGACCCCGCCGCCATGGCCTGGCTTGGCGTCAGGATACGGCGCTGGTCATCCTGGGCGCTGCCCGCTGGACGGATACCAGGCGTGACCAGTTGCAACTGGGCAAAACGCTGCTTGAGGATTTGCGCCTCCTGGGCCGAGCAGACCAAGCCATCCATGCCCGCCTGTTGTGCCAGACCGGCCAGGCGCAGCACCTGCTCCTGGGGCGTGACATCAAGGCCGATGCCAGCCAGGTCCTGCTGCTCCATGCTGGTCAGCACGGTCACACCAATCAGCAAGGGTTTGGCGCCGTTCAAGCTGTCGAGGGTTTCGCGGCAGGCACTCATCATGCGCAAGCCGCCAGAGCAATGAACGTTGACCATCCACACACCCATTTCAGCGGCGGCCTTGACGGCCATGGCTGTGGTGTTGGGAATATCGTGGAATTTGAGATCGAGGAATACTTCAAAACCTTTATTGCCCAGCGCCGAAACGATTTCTGGACCACAACGGGTGAACAGTTCCTTGCCGACCTTGACCCGGCATAGCTTAGGATCGAGCTGATCAGCCAAGGCTAAAGCGGCATCACGGGTCGGAAAATCCAAAGCAACAATGATTGGAGTCTGGCAGTCGGACATAGTCGGGCTCTCGTGGTCAATTTCGCCGCGCATTGTAGCCGAATTACCGCCTGATTAATCGAACGCCGACGGGCTACCCTGCAACCGGGCTCGCAAACGCACTGCCTCGGGTCGCCGACAATTGACCACCACATGCGACAAGCCCAGCCATGCCGCCATGTTCTGCAATTGCTCTGCCATGGCCACAATGGCGCCATCATCCAGCCCCCCGGCCTCGCTGTGCAGCGCGTGCAAGGCCAGGCAACCCTTGGCGCGCTCGGCACGCAGGTCCAGCCGTGCGCACAGTTGTTCGTTGTGTAGAAACGGCAGCACGTAATAGCCATAGACCCGTTTGTGCTGGGGCGTGTAGATTTCCAGGCGATAGCGAAAATCAAACAGGCGCTCAGTACGCTGGCGCTGCCAAACCAATGAGTCAAACGGCGACAGCAACGCACTTGCCACCACCCTGCGTGGAATTTTCAACTCAGTGCCCGGGTAATAGCCTGGCTTGCTCCAGCCTTGCACGGCGACCTCTGTCAACTGGCCAGACTCAAGCAATTCGCCGATACGTGCCTTGCTGTCACGCGGGTCCAGGCGAAAATAGTCGCGCAGGTCAATCTCGCTGGCAACGCCGAGGGCCTGCGCCGAATGCATCAATAATTGGCGCTGCGCAGTGGCTTCATCCACCTCTGCGTGATTAAGCACAGCAGCAGGCAAAACCCGCTCCGGCAAATCGTATAGACGCTCGAAACCATTGCGCCCGGCGACGGTGACATGCCCGGCAGCGAACAACCATTCCAGCGCATGTTTTTCATCGCTCCAGCCCCACCAGGGTCCTTTTGACTTGTCACCCGCAGCCAGGCTGCCAGCGCCCAACGCTCCGCGCTCCCTGACCGACTGCAAAACCGAATGGATCAAGGGCTGCTGTTCACGGCCAAAGCTGGCCAATTGCTTGTAGATGCCCTCACCCCGCTCCGCACGCTGCATTCGCCAGCGCATCAACGGATAGAACGACAGGGGCATCAAGGAAGCCTCGTGGCCCCAATACTCGAACAATTTACGCTGGCGTCCAGAACTCCAGGCCGCTTGTTCAAGCAGCGCCTGGGAATAATGACCAAGGCGTGAATACAACGGCAGGTAGTGCGAACGCACCAGCGCATTGACCGAATCAATTTGCACAAGGCCCAGGCGCTCGATTGTGGCATTGAGGTGAGCGGCTTTCACTGTTTTAGGTTGCCGTGCATTAAAACCTTGGGCGGCCAACACCAGTCGGCGTGCCTGCTTGAGTGATAGCGATTGGATTTCGGGCATGGGGCTCTCCACGGCTGAGCGCCTTACCCTAGCTGACCAGCGCCTGGCTGAACAGACGCAGCCGTTTTAGAAAGGTGCGCCTGTTCAGGCGGGTCAGTGTCCATCAAGAGCGGTGCTTGAACGGATCGTCCCAGAATGGGCGCTCGACTTCCTGCATGACATCGGCACGACTCAAACCAATGTCTTTAAGTGCCTCATCACCCAATGCCGCCAGTTGCTGACGCTCTTTTGCCAGTTGATTCCAGCGTTTGACCTGCGCCCAGGCGAACTGCGCATAAGCACGAACCGACAAACCTTTTACCGACCATACAGCTGCGATTGCATAACCTTTTTGAGCTTTCATTTTGTCGCCCTCCTTTGGGGATGGCGACAGTCTCCAACTTGCCCTATGATCAATCCAACGAATGTTTCTTATGCAATACATCTCCAGGATTGATCAATGGCCAACTACCCCAGCATCGACAGCGAATTGTTGCGTACCTTCGTCGCCATTGCCGATTACGGCGGTTTTACCCGGGCCGCCGAGGTGGTGAATCGCACCCAGTCGGCGGTGAGCATGCAAATGAAGCGCCTTGAGGATGATGTGATGCAGCGCCCGCTGTTCCAGCGCGATGGTCGTCAACTCAGCCTCACTGCCGAAGGCCATGTATTGCTGGGCTATGCGCGGCGGATTCTCAAACTGCATGGTGAGGTGATGACCACCTTGCGCGAGCCACATATGGTCGGTTCAGTGCGCATTGGCACGCCAGATGACTACGTGATGCGCTTTATGCCCGGGATTCTCTCGCGCTTTGCCCAGGCATACCCGCTGATCCAGGTCGAGCTGCACTGCGAGCCCTCATTCCAGTTGCTGCAACGCCAGGATCTGGACCTGACCATTGTCACCCGCGAGCCGGGCACCGAAATTGGCCAGCTATTGCGCCAGGAACGTATCGTCTGGGCCGAGGCGGAAGGGTTCAATCCCCATGAACAAACGCCGCTGCCCCTGGCAATGTTCAACTCCGAATGTTTTTGCCGCTCATGGGCCTGCAATGCCCTGGACTCGATTGAACGCGAGTACCGCATTGCCTACACCAGCCCAAGCCTGTCAGCCATCATGGCGGTGGTCAGTGCCGGACTCGCTATCACCGCGCAATTGCAGAGCCTGATCACGCCCAACATGCGCATTCTCGGCGAACATGAAGGCCTGCCCGCAATGCCCATGGCCAGTATCGTGTTATTGCGCAATAACAGCCATCACTCCCCAGTAACCGAAACACTGGCCGAGCACATCATCGAAGGCTTTAAACTTTAAACGCAAGTAGCACCGCACAGACCACCAGGAAGCCCGCGAACATGGCCCGCAACACCCGTTCCGGCAGGGCGTGGGCAAGTCTCACCCCCCAGCTGATGCTAAGCAAACCGCCAATGGCCAGCGGCAAGCCCATCATCCAGTCAACGTGCCCGTGCAAACCATAGGTTGCCAGGGTCACAGCGGTGCTGGGCGCAGCAAGCGCCAGCGACAACCCCTGGGCAACAACCTGCGTGGTGCCAAATACACTGGTCAATACCGGTGTGGCCACCACGGCCCCGCCGACACCAAGCAAACCGCCCAGTAAACCTGCTCCACCACCCAGCACGCCCAGCCACGGCCAGGGGTAACGCAATTGAGTACTGCCCGGCACCGGGCGGTAGAACAAGCGCGAAACGTTGTACGCCGCCAGGACCAACAAAAACACAATAAAGCCAACCCGCATGCGTTCTGCATCGATATTGACAGCCCACCCGGCACCGAGCAGCGCAAAACAAAAGCTGCTGACAGCCAGCATCAAGGCATGGCGAATATCGATACGGTTGCGTTGGTGGTAGCGCCAGAGTGCCAATAATACGTTTGGCACAACCATGACCAGGCCTGTGCCCTGGGCCAATTGCTGATCGAGACCGAACAGGATCCCCAGCGCCGGGATAGCGATCAACCCGCCGCCAATACCGAACAAGCCGCCAAGCGAGCCGAGCATGGCACCCAATACAACGTTTATCGCAAAATCAAACAGGCTCATAAATCTCTGCATTCTGGTGAAGATGCTGCGCATGCTATAGCCTTGGAACCACTCTGGAAACGCACAGCAGCGCACAATGGCTATGCATAATTCGCACAAGCGAGCTTGATATGAATCCCGACGCCCTCACCCATCAGCTGGTCATCTTTCTTGACGTGCTCGAAACCGGCAGCTTTTCGGCAGCCGCAAGACGTCACCCACTGACCCCCTCAGCTGTAGCCCGACGCATTGATGCGTTGGAACAGTCGTTGGGCAGTTGCCTGTTCAGCCGCACCACTCACGCAGTACGGGTAACCCCGGCCGGGACCGCCTTCGCCGAACGGGCAAAGCGCATCCTCAATGAACTGAACCTGGCCCGCGCCGAAGCGGTATCACTGAGCAGCGAGCCTGAAGGCCTGATTCGCATTGACGCGCCCTCGCCCTTTGGCCGCCGGCACCTGGCCCCGGCGATTGCCGACTTCCTGCTGGCCTACCCTGGGCTGGATGTGCAGTTGCGCCTGATCGACAGCTTTGTCGACCTCCACGGCGCGCATTTGGGAGAGGTGGATGTGGTATTGCGCATCGGTCCGTTGCAAGACACGCGCCTGGTCGCCACCGCACTGTCGCCCTTGGTGCGGATTGTCTGCGCCAGCCCCGACTACCTTGAGCAGCACGGCGTGCCACGCAAGCCCAGCGAGCTGATTGAACACGACGGCCTCGACTGGGACAGCCTGGCGCCGCCCTACGCCTGGCGCTTCGAACAAGATGGCAAACTTAATATATTCAAGCCCCAACGCATGCGCATGACCGCCAACAATGCTGAGACCTTACTCTTCAGCGCACTATCCGGCCTTGGTATCGCCCACTTGCCAACCTGGTTGATCAGCGAGCATTTGCTGCGTGGCGAACTGGTCCCGCTGTTCTGTGATGGAGGGCTTCCAGCGCCCGAGCCCAGCGGCATCTATGCCCTGCGCCTGGACCGCGAAACCGGCTCGCGAAGCAAGCTGCTGCTGGAGTTCCTGAAATCGCGCTTTGGCCCGGTTCCCCCGTGGGACATCGCCTTGCACAGCAGCTTGAACCACCACTAAGGCAGGTCGATGCCAACGCATCGACCTGCAATTCCGCTAAGCTGCAGCGCCAGCATCTGCCTGTAGACCCGCCGACTCGACAGCGCCAACCGCACATTGCTCGTCAATATCGGAGGTGTCGCCGGTAATTCCGATTGCCCCGAGAATCACACCGCCGCTGCTGCGAATCAGCACCCCACCCGGCGCAGGCACCAGGTTGCCATCCGCCAGATTATTGACCGAGCCGATAAATGCCGGGCGCTGTTGAGCGTCAAGCGCGATGGCTCGCGACCCCTTGCCCAACGCCAGTGCCCCCCAAGCCTTGCCGACTGCAATTTGCGGGCGCAGCAGGCTGGCGCCGTCTTCGCGCTGCAGGCTGATCAAGTGCCCGCCCGCATCCAGCACGGCAACCGTCAGCGGTGCGGTTTTGATTTCGCGGGCGATCGCGAGCGCCCGCTGGCTAATGGTTGAAGCAATGTCCAGGGTCAAGTTGTTCATGGCAAAGCCATCCTTATCAAGAACGAAATAGAAGAAACGCCCTACAAACCCACCAGATCGGTAAGACAATCGAAAATCGTTTTCACTATCGCACCAGATACAAAAAACTCAACACCTAAATACAATTTATTTTACGATTGTATACAACTTATAAGCTTGCTAACTAATCTTGCGAAATCCTGCTTTAAAACGTCCGTTTTAAAAGAGAATCCACTTAAAACCCCTATCTACTCAAAAATAGTTGACCACAAAGTCATGTCATGAATAGAATCAGGCCACAGCAACTTGTATACAATTTAACAATAAAAGAGGCACAAGAAATGGCCAGAATGAGAGCAATCGAGGCCGCCGTACTGGTGATGCGTCGCGAAGGTGTTGACACCGCGTTTGGCATCCCCGGCGCTGCAATCAACCCGCTGTACGCAGCACTGAACAAAGTTGGCGGTATCGACCACGTCCTGGCCCGTCACGTTGAAGGCGCTTCGCACATGGCCGAAGGCTATACCCGCACCAACGCTGGCAATATCGGCGTATGCATTGGTACTTCCGGCCCGGCAGGCACCGACATGGTGACTGGCTTGTACTCAGCCAGCGCTGATTCCATCCCGATCCTGTGCATCACCGGCCAAGCGCCGCGCGCACGTATGCACAAAGAAGATTTCCAAGCTGTTGATATCACCAGCATCGTCAAGCCAGTCACCAAGTGGGCAACCACGGTGATGGAACCTGGCCAGGTGCCGCGTGCTTTCCAGAAAGCTTTCTACGAAATGCGCTCGGGCCGTCCAGGGCCGGTGCTGATCGACCTGCCATTTGACGTGCAGATGGCCGAGATTGAATTTGATATCGACGCTTACGAACCCCTGCCACTGGCCAAGCCTGCCGCTACCCGCGTGCAAGCTGAAAAAGCCCTGGCCATGCTCAATGAGGCGGACCGCCCGCTACTGGTTGCCGGCGGCGGTATTTTCAATGCAGACGCCGCTGACAAACTGGTTGAGTTCGCCGAACTGACTGGCGTGCCTGTTATCCCGACATTGATGGGCTGGGGCTCTATTCCGGACGACCACAAGCTAATGGTTGGCATGGTCGGCCTGCAGACCTCGCACCGCTATGGCAACGCCACCTTGTTGGAGTCCGACCTGGTATTCGGTATCGGCAACCGCTGGGCTAACCGTCATACCGGCACAGTCGAGGTCTATACCGAAGGTCGCAAGTTCATCCACGTTGATATCGAGCCCACCCAAATCGGCCGTGTATTCAACCCGGACCTGGGCATTGTTTCAGATGCGGGCGCGGCACTGGACGCCTTCCTGGCGGTGGCTCGCGAGTGGAAAGCGGCAGGTAAGCTCAAGGATCGCAGCACATGGGTCGATGCCTGCCGTGAGCGCAAGCGCACCCTGCAGCGCAAGACTCACTTTGAAAACGTGCCGGTAAAACCGCAGCGCGTTTACGAGGAAATGAACGAGTTTTTCGGCAAGGACACCTGCTACGTCACCACCATTGGCCTGTCGCAGATTGCGGGCGCGCAGTTCCTGCACGTCTACAAGCCACGCCACTGGATCAACTGTGGCCAGGCCGGTCCGCTCGGCTGGACAGTGCCGGCGGCATTGGGCGTGGCCAAGGCGGACCCAAGCCGCAACATTGTCGCGCTGTCCGGTGACTATGACTTCCAGTTCATGATTGAAGAACTGGCTGTCGGTGCGCAATTCAACCTGCCGTACATCCACGTAGTAGTGAACAACTCCTACCTGGGCCTGATTCGCCAGGCGCAGCGCGGCTTCGAGATGGATTACTGCGTACAGCTGGCGTTCGAGAATATCAACGCCCCTGAACTCAATGGCTACGGCGTCGATCACGTTGCAGTGGTTGAAGGCCTGGGCTGCAAAGCCATTCGCGTATTCGAGCCTGACGACCTGCAAGCTGCATTCGCCAAGGCCAAGGCCCTGATGGAAGAGCACCGCGTGCCGGTTGTGGTTGAAGTGATTCTGGAGCGCGTAACCAATATTTCCATGGGTACCGAGATCAACTCGATCAATGAGTTTGAAGAGCTGGCGGCTCGCGGTGCGGACGCACCGACTGCCATCTCCATGCTCGACTAAAGAACCGCTAATTGCTGATAAAAACCTCCCTCTCCACCGAGAGGGAGCAAAACCAGAGGAGTCATTTATGCCTCGTTTCGCTGCCAACCTGAGCATGCTGTTCACTGAAGTGGATTTCATGGAGCGTTTCGCTGCCGCCGCCGATGCCGGTTTCAGCGGTGTTGAGTATCTGTTTCCGTACGACTTCGCCGCGGGCGACATCAAAGTCGAACTCGACAACAACAAGCTTGAACAAGTGCTGTTCAACCTGCCCGCCGGAGACTGGGCCAAGGGTGAGCGTGGCATCGCCTGCCACCCGGATCGGGTTGAGGAATTCCGCGCGGGTGTAGACACCGCAATTGCTTACGCAAAAGTACTGGGCAACAGCCAGATCAACTGCCTGGCCGGTATTCGTCCGCAAGGTTATGACTGCGCCACTGTCGAGCAGACCTTTGTCGACAACCTCAAGTTTGCCGCCCAAAAGCTGGCTGATGCCGGTATCAAGCTGGTCATGGAAATGATCAACACCCGTGACATCCCAGGCTTCTACCTCAACACCACGGCCCAAGCCCTGGCGATTCGCGACAAAGTCGGCAGCAGCAACCTGTACCTGCAATACGACATCTATCACATGCAGATCATGGAAGGCGATCTGGCCCGCACTGTGAGCGACAACCTTGCTGTGATCAATCACGTACAGCTGGCCGACAACCCGGGCCGCAACGAGCCGGGTACCGGCGAGATCAACTATCGCTTCATGTTCGAACACCTGGACCGCATTGGTTACCAGGGCTGGATTGGCTGTGAATACAAGCCAGCCACCACCACCGCTGCCGGCCTCGGCTGGATGAAGGCGCACAACGCAATCTAAGGAGCACTGTCATGGCTAAAATCGGATTTCTCGGTACTGGCATCATGGGCAAGCCCATGGCCGAAAACCTGCAAAAGGCAGGTCACCAACTGTTTCTTTCTACCCACCACGACGAAGCCCCCGCTGACCTGGTCGCCGCAGGCGCCATCGCCCTGGCCAATCCAAAGGAAGTGGCGCAGGAAGCTGAATTCATCATCGTCATGGTTCCGGATACCCCACATGTTGAAGACGTGCTGTTCCGCAAGGACGGCGTTGCCGATGGCGTAGGCCCGAACAAGGTTGTGATCGACATGAGCTCGATCTCGCCAAGCGCGACCAAGACCTTTGCTGAAAAGATCAAGGCAACCGGCGCCGCTTACCTGGACGCGCCAGTGTCCGGCGGTGAAGTGGGCGCCAAGGCAGCGACCTTGTCGATCATGGTCGGTGGCTGTGAAAAAGCCTTTGAGCGCGTCCTGCCGCTGTTCCAGTCCATGGGTAAGAACATCACCCGCGTTGGCGGTAATGGTGATGGCCAGACCGCTAAAGTCGCCAACCAGATCATCGTTGCGCTGAATATTCAGGCAGTTGGCGAAGCCTTGCTGTTTGCGGCCAAGAACGGCGCGGACCCAGCCAAGGTACGTGAAGCATTGATGGGTGGCTTTGCTGGCTCGAAGATCCTTGAAGTACATGGCGAACGCATGATCAAGGGCACCTTTGATCCGGGTTTCCGCATCAGCCTGCACCAAAAGGACCTCAACCTGGCACTGGCTGGCGCACGCGAACTGGGCCTCAACCTGCCAAACACCGCCAACGCCCAGCAAGTGTTCAGCACCTGCGCGGCAATCGGTGGCAGCAACTGGGACCACTCTGCGCTGATCAAGGGCCTGGAGCACATGGCCAACTTCTCGATCCGCGACAAGTAATGCCCCGCGAAGCTTGTCCGCAGCAATTTGTGGCAAGCCGTATGTTGCTTGGCACAAATGGTGGGTGAAAAAGCCTCACCCGCCTTACGAAAGCGACATCTGCAGCCCTGGATGGGACAAGGTAAAACTTGCCCGCTCAAGGGTGCAACAGAGCAACAAATCAGGCGGTGCGTCCAAGGTAGGTTGGACAAATCGCCTGACCCTTTCGACCTCCCCGGGGCGCGGTGTCACGGCCTGCAAACCGGGAGGGTCGATTCCAGTCCAGAGTCGTCTTGCGTGACGGCTGCGGACTGCAATCGACAAGCTGTACGCACCCCGATAACGACAACAAATCCGCCTCCCGGAGAGAGTCTGCCATGTCCATCGACCCGCAAAACCTGTTGCGTGACCTCTTTAACACCGCCATCGACGCGGCCCATCCTCGTCATGTGTTGGCCGACCATTTACCCGATGACCGCAGTGGCCGGGTCATTGTCATCGGCGCGGGCAAAGCGGCCGCAGCCATGGCCGAGGTGATCGAGCGTGAGTGGCAAGGCGAGGTTTCAGGGCTGGTTGTGACGCGCTACGAACACGGCGCCAACTGCCAGAAGATTGAAGTTGTCGAGGCTGCACACCCGGTTCCGGATGATGCTGGCGAACGTGTCGCCAAGCGCGTATTGGCGATGGTCAGCAACCTGACTGAAAGCGACCGGGTTATTTTCCTGCTCTCTGGCGGTGGCTCTTCCCTGCTCGCCCTACCCGCCGAAGGCATCAGCCTGCAAGATAAACAAGCGATCAACAAGGCCCTGCTCAAATCCGGCGCCACCATCGGTGAAATGAACTGTGTGCGCAAGCATCTCTCCGCCATAAAAGGCGGTCGCCTGGCCAAAGCCTGCTGGCCCGCCACGGTGAACACCTACGCGATCTCCGATGTGCCCGGTGATGAAGCCACTGTCATCGCCTCGGGCCCAACGGTTGCCGACCCCAGCACCAGCGCTGAGGCACTGGCGATCCTGGCTCGCTACAGCATTGAGATTCCCGCCAATGTCCGCCAATGGCTGCAAGACCCACGTTCGGAGACCGTCAAGCCCGGCGACCCTTGCCTTGCACGCAGCCACTTCCAGCTGATCGCCACGCCGCAACAGTCCCTCGATGCAGCAGCTGCCAAGGCCGAGGCCGCCGGTTTCCCGGTGTTGATCCTGGGGGATCTTGAGGGTGAATCGCGGGAAGTGGCCAAGGTCCATGCCGGTATCGCCAAGCAGATTCGCCTGCACGGCCAACCAATCAAAGCGCCATGCATCATCTTGTCCGGCGGGGAAACCACGGTCACTGTGCGCGGCAACGGCCGTGGCGGACGCAACGCCGAATTCCTGCTGAGCCTGACCGACAGCCTCAAAGGCATGCCGGGGGTCTATGCCATCGCGGGTGACACCGATGGCATCGACGGCTCCGAAGACAACGCCGGCGCCATCATGACGCCCTTCAGCTACGCCCGCGCCGGCTTGCAAAATCTCAGCGCCAGTGACGAGTTGGACAACAACAATGGCTACGGCTACTTCGCAGCACTCGATGAGCTGATCATGACCGGGCCGACCCGGACCAATGTGAACGACTTTCGCGCCATTTTGATTCTTGAGAGCAACGACTGATGACTGCTGACAAAAAAGTAAAAATCCTTGCCACACTGGGCCCTGCCATCAAAGGCATTGACGATATTCGTCAACTGGTCGAGTCAGGCGTCAACTTGTTCCGCCTCAACTTCAGCCATGGCGAGCATGCCGATCACGCCGAACGCTTCAACTGGGTTCGTGAAGTCGAAAGACAGCTGAATTACCCAATCGGTATTCTGATGGACCTGCAAGGCCCTAAACTGCGGGTCGGGCGCTTCGCCGACGGTAAGGTCATGCTGCAACGCGGCGACAGCCTGCGTCTTGACCTGGATAAAACACCGGGTACGGCCCAGCGTGTGAACCTGCCGCACCCGGAAATCATCGAAGCCCTGCAACCGGGCATGAGCCTGCTGCTCGACGATGGTCGCCTGCGCTTGCAGGTCACCGCCAAACACGCGGATGCAGTAGACACCCAGGTGATTGCCGGCGGCGAATTGAGCGACCGCAAGGGGGTCAACGTGCCCGAGGCGGTCTTGCAGTTGAGCCCGCTGACCGAGAAGGATCGTCGCGACCTGAGCTTCGGCCTTGAACTGGGCGTCGACTGGGTCGCCCTGTCTTTCGTGCAACGCCCGGAAGACATCATCGAGGCGCGCGAGCTGATTCAGGACAAAGCCTTCCTGATGGCTAAAATCGAAAAGCCATCGGCGGTCGAGCACCTTGAGGAAATCGCCAGGTTGTGCGATGCGATCATGGTCGCACGCGGTGATCTGGGGGTTGAAGTACCGGCTGAAAATGTACCGCGCATCCAGAAGGATATTATCCGCACCTGCCGCCAGCTGGGTCGCCCGGTCGTAGTCGCCACGCAGATGCTCGAGTCCATGCGTTTTTCCCCTGCACCCACGCGCGCCGAAGTCACTGACGTTGCCAACGCCGTCGCCGAAGGTGCAGATGCCGTCATGCTCTCTGCTGAAACCGCCTCGGGCGACTACCCGATGGAAGCGGTCAGCATGATGAGCAAGATCATCCGCCAGGTTGAAAACGGGCCTGACTTCCAAGCCCAGCTGGATGTCAGTCGCCCCAATGCAGAAGCCACGGCATCGGATGCAATCAGCTGTGCGATCCGGCGTATCAACGCCATCTTGCCGGTCGCCACTCTGGTCAACTATACCGAATCGGGTGCTTCAAGCCTGCGCGCCTCTCGCGAACGGCCAAAGTCACCGATCCTGAGCCTGACGCCAAATCTCAATACCGCGCGTCGCTTGACCCTTGCCTGGGGCATTTATTCAGTGGTCAACGAGCGCCTGCACAAGGTCGAGGAAATCACCAGTACCGCACTTGAAATCGCCCAGGCGCAAGGCATGGCCAAGCGTGGAGATACCGTGGTGATTACCGCTGGCGTACCGTTCGGCCAACCCGGCAGTACCAATAGTCTGCGCATCGAAACACTGCATTAACACCCCTGTTTGCTTCACGGCGCCTCAAGGGAAGGACATCTTAAGGCTCCACCGGACAGGGATGTTCACCTAAGGCTGACAAGCCGCACATACATGAACTCCTGACGCTCGCAGCTGCAACTGCGGGCGTTTTTTGATTTAACAGCACACTCCTCCGAGCGGTTTGACAGATGCCCACCCGGCCACTCCCCACGCCTGCATTGCGCGGTTTCAGAGCCTTACTAAGCGGTTTCAGCCAGATATTCCTGCAAGCCGATCCAGGCTGCGGCTTGCTCATTTTGCTCGGTATCGCAGTTGGCGCGCCAGAATTGCTCGGCGGGGCGTTGCTCGGCGGATTAAGCAGCATGCTCACCGCACAGCGCCGGGGCTATGCCAGCGCCGATATCGAACAAGGTCTTTATGGCTACAACGGTATCCTGCTGGGCATGCTCATCAGCATGCAATTTCAATGGTCGGCGAGCTTGCCGTTGCTGATCATGGCCAGCGCCGGCCTGTCGAGCCTGATGCTTGCACCTTGGATGGCGCGGATGCGTAATCGCCAATGGTTGCCGGCCTTCACATTTCCCTTTGTCCTGATCAGCTGGTTGTTACTCGAGCTGGCGACGCCCTTGCAATTGCAACTACGACCGGGCGCCATGGCCGAGTCGCAACCGCTGGACCTGATCAACAGCTTGGCGGCAATGGCCCGTGGGCTGGGGCAAGTGCTGTTTATCGAGCGACCGCTGTCCGGCCTGTGCCTGTTGCTTGGCCTGTTTGTCGCGGACAGTCGTGCCGCCGCCTGGGGATTAATCGGCTCAGCCTGCGGCCTGGGTTTTGCGCTTTACCAGGGCTGGGAACAGCACAGCGCCCTTGCTGGGCTGTATGGATACAATGCAGTTCTGGCGGCCATTGCCGTAAACCAGGTTAATCGCAACATGGCCTTACCAGTGCTGGCGATTTTCCTGGCCCTTGTATTGCAACCCGGCTTCGCCGCACTCGGACTCCCCGCCCTGACCATGCCCTTTATTCTCGCCTGCTGGCTAATCAGCGCCAGCCAGCGCCTGCTCAAACAAAGCGCAACGCAGATTGACCTGCGCAACACCAAGCCCTAGCAGAGTGCGCGCAATACTTGCATCAGGCAGGCTAAACTCCCTAGGCTGAAAAGCGCTTGTTACAACGCGACTTTCATCGCCAATCAAGGGAGCACGCCAGCAGCACATGGACAACACATTGAGTTTGCGCCGCCGGATCTACCGGATCATTTTCTTTACCGACACCCCGGCCGGCCAACGTTTCGACAACATTCTGCTGGTCACCATTGTCGCCAGCCTTATCGTGGTGATGCTCGACAGCATCCAGGCCATACACAGCCAGTACCGGGCCTGGATGTCTGGCCTGGAGTGGATGTTCACGGCGTTGTTTGCTGTGGAGTACCTGGTGCGGATCTACTGCTCGCCCAAACCCTTGCGCTATATCTTCAGCTTCTATGGCTTGATCGACCTGCTCGCTATCCTGCCCGGCTTGTTGACGCTGTTCTTCCCCAGCGCGCAGTACCTGCTTATCGTCCGTGTGATCCGCATGATGCGAGTCTTCAGGGTGCTCAAGCTCAGCCCCTACTTGCGTCAGGCCAACTTCCTGATGACAGCGCTGCGTGGCAGCAAGCAGAAGATCATCGTGTTTTTCTCCTGCATCGCCATACTCGTCACCGTATTCGGTACCCTGATGTATGTCATTGAAGGCCCGGAGCACGGTTTTACCAGCATCCCCAAAGGCATCTACTGGGCGGTGGTGACCCTTACCACCGTAGGCTTTGGTGATATAGTCCCACAGACAGTGCTGGGGCAGTTTCTTTCGACCCTGGTGATGATCACCGGTTATTCGATTATTGCCGTGCCTACCGGGATTTTCACTGCTGAATTGGCCACGGCCATGCATGGCGGCGAATTACTGGAGCGTGAATGCCCAAGCTGCAAGAAAGATGCGCACGACCCCCATGCGGCCTTCTGCAATCGTTGCGGCAACCCGCTGTTCCCGCGCGAGGCTGATAAAACAGAGTAAATGATCCGGCAACCCGGGAAGGATCAGAACCAGGCCAAGTGGTTTGACACCACGTTCAAGACAAGGCCCCGAGCTGCAGGTTTCAGTGGATGAAACCTGCAAACAATGGCTGAACTGTTGCAGTTCAACCGTGCCGTTTAGGCGATGCTGACGCCATGGGCTTCAGCCAATGGCTTCAATCCACCCGCAAAACCCTGGCCTATTGCCTTGAACTTGAAGTCGTCACCTGCACGATAGACTTCACCGAAAATCATCGCGGTTTCTGTCGATGCATCTTCACTCAGGTCGTAACGCGCCAACTCCTTGCCGTCCGCCTTGTTCACCACCCGAATGTAGGCGTTGGCAACCTGACCGAAGTTCTGCTTGCGCTGATCCGCTTCATGGATGGTCACCGAGAAAACCAGCTTCTTTACAGCAGCAGCCAGGCCGTTGAGCTTGACGGTGACTTGCTCATCATCACCCTCGCCTTCACCCGACTGGTTGTCGCCCATGTGCTCAACCGAGCCATCGGCGGATTTCTTGTTGTTGTAGAAGATGAAACCTGCGTCTTCGAGAACCTTGCCGTTCTCACCGACGATAAAAACCGAAGCATCAAGGTCGAATGGCGAGCCATCGGTAACGCGTGGGTCCCAGCCCAGGCCAACCACTACTTCGCTCAACCCTGGTGCTTCCTTGGACAGCGAGACGTTTCCGCCTTTGGACAGACTAATAGCCATTTGCAAAATCCTTGCGCAATAAATTCGAGCTTTTTTGAATGGTAAAACTCGCTGGCGCTATTAATGGCGCCAGCAAGTCATCGACTGTTTAGAAGTTCATGCCATAGGAGTTGGCCAATGCTTTCAGGCCACCCGCATAACCTTGGCCAACGGCGCGGAATTTCCATTCGCCGTTGTTGCGATACAGTTCTGCGAAAACCATTGCGGTTTCGGTCGATGCATCTTCAGCCAAGTCATAACGCACGACTTCAGCACTGGTTACTTCGTTGACGATGCGAATGAACGAACCGCCCACTTGGCCAAAGTTCTGCTTGCGCGAATCGGCATCGTGGATGGTCACGACGAAGGCAATTTTATCGACATCAGCCGCGACACGGCTCAGGTCGACCTTCAACACTTCGTCGTCGCCATCACCGGCACCTGTGCGGTTGTCACCGGTGTGCTCAACCGAGCCGTCTTGGCTCTTCAGCTGGTTGTAGAAAATGAAGTCGGCGTCGCCACGGACCTTGCCGTCAGCACCCAATAGGAAGGCGCTGGCATCCAGGTCGAAATCAGCGCCGTCGGTGGCGCGTGGGTCCCAACCCAGACCGATCAGCAGCTTGGTCAAGCTCGCATCGGTTTTGGTGAGTGACAGGTTACCGCCTTTTTGAAGAGTCAGTGCCATGGGTAAAGCTCCTTTCTGGATGGTTAATACTGTTGCTCAGTTGTTTTCGGGCTGTACATCTTCCTTACCGGGGAAGATCCAGCTCGCGACGACGCCTATGACCAAGACAATCATGACGATCATCAGACTGGTGTTGGCATCAATGGTGTAACCGTGATGGAACATATGGTCGGTTGCATTCAAGCCGAGCTTAACGGCGATGAAGAACAGCAGCACGATGACCGCCTTCTCCAGATGGACCAGGTAGCGTTTCAGGGCCTCCAGTACAAAGTACATGGTGCGCAAACCCAGGATCGCAAACAGCATCGCCGAATAGACGATCAGCGGCTCACGACTGACCGCGATAACCGCAGGCACAGAGTCGAATGCAAACAACACATCGGACACTTCCACGACTACCAGACACAGGAACAATGGCGTCGCGAAAATCGCGCCTTTAGCCGCTAGCGTCATGCCTGCGTTTTCAGGCTTCTGAATTTCTGTCTCGAGATGCTTGCGCGAGACGAAGAAGTTATGGCCATACAGCTTCGGCCATACCGGAAACAGCTTCTGGGCGAAGCGATAGGCAATGTGCTTGGAGTAATCCTCTTCTTCCTCGTCGTCACCACCGGCGCGCAGCATCATTACGGCGGTCCAGGCCACGATCACTGCAAATACAATCTCGACCCAAGGGCCAAATGCGAGCAGCCCGGTGCCGATTGCGACGAAGATCCCGCGGAACACGATGGCGCCGATAATGCCCCAGTAAAGTATCCGGTGGCGCAAGCCATCCGGCACTTTGAACCAGGCGAAGATCGCCATGAACACGAACAGGTTGTCCACGCTCAAGACTTTTTCAAGGGCATAACCGGTGACAAACAGGCTGGCAACTTCAGGGCCATGCTGGACATACAGGAAGCCGGCGAAAGCCAGGGAGATTGCAACCCAGAACACCGACCAGACGGATGCCTTGGTCAGTGAAATTGGCTTGTCGCCACGATGGGTAATCATGTCGAGGAGAAGCGCACCAACAGCGATCCCCACGAAAACCGCCATAGTCAGCGGTGGGAATCCAATTTGTGTTTCCACGTCTAGAGTTCCTTAAAGGTCAAAGTCAGCTGGATTGAGATCCAGCTCCAGGCAAATCAAGCGACATACCGCTTTCTCGTCGTCATCGAAGTTGCCATCCGATGCACCAACGGCAGAGACCACGCGGACCAGAAGGCGAGCAGCGCCATCATTACCTTTAAGCTTGCCAACGACCTTCAGCGCTTCAGCCCGGCCGATCTGTTGATCGAACTCGAACTTGGCACAGTGATCGTTGAAGGAGTTGATCACGTCCTTGAGGTCAAAGACTTTCAACTCGGGCGAGTTAGTAATAAAGCCGACCATCTTGGATTTTTCCGCCGAGGAAATATCACCATCGGCTGCCGCGACCAATGCACAACCTGCCGTGGTCGCATCCATGAATTTTTGATTACGAAACTTGCTGACCTCTGTAGTCAGCTTGTCACGTGCCGCTGTCGCATTTGTTTTTAGCCACTCAAGCATTTGAGTTCTCCTCGACAGGCGCAGCCAGATGACTGCGCCATGAATATTATTTTGAGCCTGCGGTCCAGCGCATGCCCCAGCCATAGGCCTTGTCCATCACCGCATGGCCGCGATGGAAATCAACCTGGCGGGTGACCTTTACTGCACCATTTACGTTTTCCAGCAAGGCAATGGCGCACACCCCTTCACGACCACCCTCCTCGTTGAGGCGTACCTCAATGTCGGGTTGGCCGGGAATGTAGATGGTCACCACGCCGTCTGTTTCCTTCCAGTTGGGAACACCTTCATAAATGAAGGCAAAGAACAGGATGCGCCGCACCTCGCTCCACTTAGCCCCATTGATGTGCAGCCACTCGCCACCGGCCACCGAGCCAGTCCGGTCGTCGCCCATCAGCTGTATATAAGGCTCGTGCGTCAGGCTTCCGAATGCCTTGCCGAGCGCTTGAACCACGCCCTTCTGGCCATTTTGCAGCTCATACAAGCAGCCGACATCGAGGTCGATGGACTTGCTGCGGGCAAAGAAACCACCGCTCTTGGCCGGCCGCTGATTCCAGTTCAGGTTGACCTTGATCTCACCAAAACCGGCAGCGGTTTTTTCCAGGCTGATAGTGGTGCGCGTCTTGTCGAGCGTGACCTTGCTCAGGCTGACCGATGACTTTGCAGCCGCAGGCGGCGTTGGAGGCACTGGAGCCGGGGGCGGCGTTGGGGTGGCCGCTGGCGCTGGCGCCGCAACTTCAACCCCAAAGTGCTTGGCCAATGGTTCAAGCCCGCCTGCAAAGCCCTGTGCCACGCAGCGGAACTTCCACTCGCCCTGGCGTCGGTAGAACTCCCCGAGGATGAGCGCAGTTTCCTGCATCCCCGCAGTAGCAAGCTGAGCTTCGATACCGCCCGTGATGTTCAGCGAAAGCTGGGAAACACGGTCAAAACTGGCTTTGTTCTCGTAGATAGTGGCGGTCAACGCCACTTTCTCAACCACAGGCTCGAGCTTGCTCAGGTCAACAGTGAACACGGCCCGACCGGCAGATGATTCGGTCATCTGCACGACACCGCCCAGCACACTGGTTTGGCCGTAGAAACACATATCGCTATCGCCACGGACTTTACCCGCAGCGTTCAAGATAAAAGCCGAGACATCAATGTCCGCCCCAGGAATCGGGGTGTAGTTGATATCCACACTGAGTTGACCGGTCGCAACTGGCGCATTACCCCCCGGTACGAGAGCAACCATTAACGCACCGCCTGCACAGCCAGGGAAACCAGGTCATCGACTGTGCGACCATTGGTGGTAACGCCGATTGCCTTGAATTCCCAACCCGAGCTTTCACGCGACAGGCTGGCCATTACGATGCCAGTGTGACCGCCACGCTCGGACAGGTTGTAGCGGGCCAGTTCGCTGTTGTTGCTGGCGTTGACGATACGGCAGTAGGCGTTTTCAACTTTCTCGAAAGTCTGGCCAGTGAAGCTGTTGACTGTGAACACCAGGTGCTTGACTGCTTCAGGCAGGCGCTGCAAATCGACCTTGATGGTTTCGTCATCACCGTCGCCTTCGCCGGTACGGTTATCACCGGAGTGCTGGATGGAGCCGTCATTGGACTTGAGTTGACGGAACCAGACCAGGTCGATGGCCTTCAGCTCGCTGTCGAGCAGGATGCAGGAAGCATCGAGGTCGATCTCGCCGCCGCTGCCCAGCAACTTGCCGAAGAACCCGCTTTTTGCCGCATCCCAACCAAGGCCCAGGCTGATTTTGCTCAGGCCAGTGCCAGCAGTTTTTTCCAGGGATATCGTTTGGTTTTTGCTCAGCGTGAGTGCCATGGTTACGCTCCTTGTTGATCGTCAGTATTTGCTTGGTTTTCGGACTTGAGCTGTACAACGCTCGCTTGTTCTTTACGCTTCTTGGCCCTGCGCTTGCGTCCACGACGCCAGGCGGAGTGAAAGTGCCGCCAGTGCGCGTCTTGCGCTGCGGCCAGCAGTTCCAGGTCACCACGGGTGTCACCCCAGGCCCTGAGCCGATACTCGCTGAGGAGCCCGTAGACCGCCTCAAGCCGGATCACCTTGTTTTCGCAGCGGCAGTTGTTGCCGCTGATACGGCCCGTCAAAACTCCGTCGACAACCTCAAGCTCGGTGGCGATCAACTTGATCCCAAGACGCTTGGCAAACGGGCCGAGGACCAAGGCTGGAGACGCCGAGCAAAGCGTAACCTCGGCACCTGACTCGACCTCGGCGGCGACCGACGACAAGCCCGATGGACGCATCAGCCGGGTCCAATAGCGGTCGCAAAATGCCACTGCCTTGTGTTCAACCCACTGCGCCTCGACACCGGTCAGAAACTTGGCGATCAAATGGGCCTTGAGTTCATCACGGTTCATATGCCTGAAAAGGAAACGCAAGCTAGGTATCGCCAGGGTAAAAATCCGGCGGATAAACTCAGTTCTACCGAAAGCAAACCTGAGAAAAGGGACAAAACTGTCACGCCGCGTCAGCGTGCCATCGAAGTCAAAGACCGACAGCACCCGCTCATCATCGGCATCAGCACCCAACATCTCGTGCATTATCGAGCCGCTCCAGCCAGAAGGACCGGCGCTTCAACGCTGCCGATCTCGGTTTGTTTAACGCCAAGCCAGCGCGCTCGCTCAAGAATCTTGACCGCCCACTTGTAGTGAGTCGCCGGCTCGCACATCACATCGTTGTGTTTGAACACCGCAGGGGCCAGGTCGCTGACGATCAGCTTTGCGCTGTTGAAATCTTCAAGGCTGACGCGCAACGAATCCTGGATGATGCTGATTTGGCTTGGATGAATCGCCGTCTTGCCGACCATGCCATGGGCGATATCAAGTTCGAGCTCCGCCTTGAGCAAATCAGGTTTGGCCAACTGCTCGAACACCGGCGCGGTCAAGGCAAAGCCCTGGGAACCCATGACGCCCGCCAGCATCGCAATCACATAGGACATCGGCGTGCTGTAGAGCGTTGTAGCCGGCATACGGCGCAGCCCCAGGCTGCCCATCAAATCATTGCCGCCAACCCGCAGGGCGATCACTCGCTGGTCGAGGCTGGCCTTGAGCGCCTGGCCTAACTCGACCATCGCATTCGGATTGAAAACCTCAGGTGTCTCCAGGGTCGGCATCAGGTACAGGTCCGTGTTGGTCACGGCCTGCTCCCATGCCCGCAGATTGCTCAACGTCAGCTTTGGTACGACGAAGCCATCGACATGGCGCATCAAAGGCCAGTCATTGAGCACTGCTGCCATTTCCGAATCGCGCGGGCGCACGAACATCAGCGGCGCACCGGCTGGGCGTCCGCCACGGGCAGCAATAGCCTCGAGCAGGACCTTGAGATTGTGCAGCGCCGTGGACACATCGACCTCGGCCACTGCATCTTCCAGGCACACGACAAGGGAGCGCAGTTCAGGCAGCTTTGAGCCAAACACCACATCCAGCAGGTCACTGCGCGTAGCTGGCATGTAAAGCGTGGCCCCGAGTGCGTATGGCGACAGCTTATCCATTAGCTAAGACTCCGAATGATGGTCACCGCCCTGTAGGGGCCCAGCGCGCTGCCGACTTCTTCCACCGTAACACCAACGGACGCGGTAAGGTGCATCAGCAACTGGACATCACTGTCATTGCGGTCACGCACCAACACATGGTCGGGTACCCGGCGCAGCACTGCGCGAGTCGCTTCGGCAATCCCTGGCTTGACCCGGTTCAGATTGCTGATGTCAAACCGTTCAGCCAGGGACTCGACGACGGACCGCGCTGCCGCCTGCAGCGCTGTTCGTTGATCCTCGCTCCAGGGTGATGCCGGGGCGACGGAAGCCAAAGCTCGGCGCTGGGCTTCGATGTGCTCGATGAACTCGCGTGTCACGTCATGCTCGGTCAAATGATCGTACACAACGCATCCATGCAGCCCGCCATTAGCGGGCCAGATGGAGCGCGACACCAAACCCGAAACGGTGGCGCCCAGGATCCCCGAGGGAATGATCCAGTCCTCTGCCGAAGCCGATAGCCAGGCACGGCCACAAGGGTCTGCAAGCACCACCAGGCGCGGCTCGGCCGCAAAACGCGGGTCGTCCTTGAGACTACGCCTAATTTCAGCCGATATAGCACCTTTACCTGTCCATCCATCGACAAACACGATGTTCTCGGCGCCATGGGCCTGAATAATGGCCTCAAGCGCTAGATTGTCTATGCCGCGGTCGCGAACAATACTGATTCCATAGTGATGGCAATCGCGGCCCAGTTCGATCAAGGCGCGACGCAACAACACCCCCAATGGCAGCCCCGCACGCACGAAGGACACCAATATTATCGACGGTCCAGTGCAGGCTTGGTTCAATGCAAGGGCCAGGGATTGCACATCCGCAGCCATGCGCTCGCCGCTCTGCTGCAGTGCCTGCTGGTACAACGCCTTGTGTACCGGTGTCGGCGCGTGCTCCTGGCTGATCATCTCGGAATAATGCTTTTGCCTGGTTTGGATCAGGCGCTCCTTTTCCTCGACATCGGTCACTTCGATCTGCACCGCTTGCAGTAAGAAGTGCACATCATCAGCTGCATAGCTACCGCTGCCGACGGTGTCCAGCCCAGCAAGAGACAGCGTCATAGGCAGCGCTCCACAAGCTTGGCGAGCTGGCTGCGAGCCGGGGTTGCCCACATATGGCAGGCGTCCATAAACCCGAGGTCGGTAATGCTGTCACCGAAGCCCAATACCGGCCGTTCACCATTGATTTGGCGGTCACGGCGCAACCATTCCTCGACGGCCAGACGCTTGGACAGGCCAACCGGCAAAAACGCCAGGTTATTGCTGTTGGCGTGGATATGCATGCCATCGAGCAAGCCGCGCGCCTGGACTTCAGCCAGGACCGTATTCAGCACTTCATCACTGGATTCATTGTGTTTGGTGACCACGTAATGCTGCAGGCCGTGCTCTGCAACCACCCAGCCACGTAAGGAAATGCCAAGCGCCTTGCCGATCTCAAGCGTCGCTTGGCTCAAGTTCGGCAGGCGCTCTTGGTAATCGGCCAGAACCTCGGTCATGTGCGCCTGCCAATCAAGGTCCAGGGACCTTGTGGCATCGAGCATGATGCCGCCATGGGCACAGATTGCGCCCTGGCTGAAAGGCAGTTGTACGCGGCTGTAGGCTTCAATACTGCGCGCAGTCACAGGCACCACATCGGCACTGGCGAGCAACCACTCGACAAACGACTTCTGCACGGGGCTCATGTAGCCATTTGGCTGGCCTTCGATATCGAGCGTTGCCGTATGCCTGGGCGTTCCTTCAGCCATCTTGCGCGCGGTTTGGAACAGGGTGTCATCAAGGTCGATCAAGACCAACGGACGATTACTGCTCATCGACAATCACCTCGGCGCCAAGGATTTCCAGCAGTTGTGCCGAGACGGCTTGCGCCGGTGTTTCCGAACAAATCAGCACGCGATCGAACTGGCCCGGACTGACGTTGTAGAGGAAGTTGGGAATCCCAAGGCCGTAGTTATCGGAAAATGACAGCGCATGGCCGATGGCATGGCCAAGGGCGATGGGCGAACGACTGGTCGAGCTGAAGTGAACATCGGCGCCCGCCCGCTCCAAGCGCTCGGCCAACAGGAATGGCCGCCAGACAAACTCACTGGTGCCAACCACCAGTACGCGATCACCAGGCTTGACCTGCAGGCCAGGCGCCAAGCTGTCGTGTACTTCACGCACTCCCAGGCGACCCCAATTGTTACGTGCGGACAGCGGCCAGTTGCCTGCTTCGACGGTTCCCACGGCAGGCATCTGCGGCAGTGGCGCCTCAAGATCTTCGTTGAACTGATAGCAACCCTGGAGCAAGGATACTTGCTGCGTAGAGGCTCCGATGCTGTTGCGAACGGCATTGCCCGACCAGTCGGTGAGTACGCATGTGACAACACGCTCAAGCTGGTTCATACCCGCATCGACCAGGGCGCGATGCAGGTTGATAAATGTCTTTCCAGTGGAGGCTTCGTCGTCGACAAGCACCAGCGAACGTGCGTTCAACAGCGCTTCAGGCTCAAGCGGCATGTGGATCAAGTGAGCACTGGCATGGCTGTGCTCTTCTTCGAACCGGGTGAAGAGCTCGGTGCCGGTCGGATGACGGGTACTGACCATGTAAAGCGTGTCCGGCCGGGTGCGGCTGTAGGCACGATGTACACCCGCGCCGAGACCGACAGCGGTCTCGGCCATGCCGATCACCACGACCGGACCGGGTAAGTCAGCCGGGATCTTGGCAGCCAAATGCTCAAAACTTGCATTCATCACCGAGGGGCGCACTGGAATATGGCGCCCTAATACCTTGGAGACGAACAAAAATGCACGCTTGGGATTGTGCCGCTCGGCAAAGCCGAACAATTCATCAGGCGCACCGACGCAACCCTCGACGTTGACTTCGAGCAGGCCGCGCATCAGTTGCGCACTAAGCATGTGTGTTGCGGTGTTACCAGCCATTGACAATGTTCCTAGATTGGCTTGGGGCAGATCACCCAACGCCGGTTCCATGGGCTTGATGCAACTACAGGTTTCGCGCCTCGATTCGCCATAAAGCAGGCTGGGCTTCACGCGCCAACTCAGCTGTATTCAGGGCTCTTGCGTTTGGCGTTTTGTCTGCATCGATACGACAAGCCTCAAGAAAAGAAAGTACCAAGGCGCCCTTGACCGCAAAGTTCATGTTTTGCGTGTCCGGGCAGGTTGAAGTCACCATAGCGACTACAGCGCCGCTGGAATCGAACAGCGGGCTACCACTCGAGCCCGGCTGGATGGGGGCAGTAAACTGCAGAAGGCTCGAGTCGTTGTGCAGCCCAAACAGGGCCGACACACCGCCCTGAGTGACATGCACGCCTCCACCGGCCAGGCCAGCGAGCGGGAATCCCAGGGCAACGACCGGGGCACCAAGGTCACAACCGGCCCCATCCTTGAATACGACCGGTTTCAGCCCCGGACATTCCAGGACCCTGAGCAGGGCGAAATCATTGTTGCGGTCGACCACCACGGGCTCGGCCCGATAACGCCCCTCGAAAGAGGCAATGTGGATTTCCTGCATCCCCTCGATAACGTGGGCGCAGGTCAATATATGGTTGGCTGAAACAGCAAAGCCGGTGCCCGTTGCACTGCCTGCGACTCGGCCAGAATCCGAGGGCATGGTGCGCCCTTTTGGATGGGCATCATCAACATCAAGTCCAAGCCTGCGCCCCATCGCCGCCAAACCGTAGGCCGAGCCTTCGGCCAGAGCGCGGAATTTCCAGTGCTCATTGCGAATGTAGTATTCGCCGATGATGATCGCAGACTCGCCGTTCTCGCCAAGATCAAGCCTGCACTCGATTTGCCCATCAATTTGCAGGTGCAGGGTTTTGAGCGTGCTGACCGGCCCGGCTGCAGCGTAGCTGTAGACGACCAGAAGCACCCGGTCAGCGCCAGCGGGCAGTGCCGCCAAATCGAGCGCACAACCGACCTTTTCCGGCCCGCCACTCCACTGCATCCATTCGCGCTCGGTCTGGAACAGTGCAGCCGGGCCTTTTGGCTGGCGTTTCTCGTCAAGCGGCAAAAGTGCAACAGCCGCATATTCGCCAAAAGCACCGGCATCGGCGCACTCCAGCGTCCACTCGCTGCGCTTAGCCGAAATCGGAGCATTCGCGCCAGGCGTCAGCAGCATCATTGTCCAGGCTCTCCCTGAGCACTCATGAACTTCGTCCGGTAATCACGCAGACAAGCGCAATCAAGACGCAGTATCCGATCATCATCCAAGATCAAGCCGCCACCGGAACAGCAATGGTAAGCGCCTTTACTCTGACATCCGCTCGCCAAGCCGTTTCTGGCTCCGCCAAGCCCAGACGGCGAGTAGCAAAGATTCCAGGCAAATTGACGCCAGTGGCCCGGGTATAGCCGATCCCACCGGAATAACGCGGATTGATTTCCAGCAAATGGGGCTTGTGGTTGGAGTCGTCCCGAGTCTGCACATTGACTATCCCGTCACAGGCAAAATGCTGCACAGCCTTTAACGCCAGTTCAACCGCAGCGCCTTCGCGCTCGAAGCTCTGGTACAGGCCAGACTTGCGCCGTCCGACAAAAGCAACAGCTTGCCCCGCCTCGCATACGATATCGACCGAGCACTCGCTCCCGGTCATATAAGGCATGACCAGCATTGGGGGGCGGTTTTCAGCGCCAGCGTATGCCTGCAGGTACATGTCGAAATTCACTTCGCGCATGCCCGTCTTGGCAAAGCAGCGAAATGGATCGGCATCTTGCTTGAAGCGCCAGAAGCCCTCGCCATAGATCCCGACAACCGGCTTGATGCAAACCTCGCCCTGCGCCGCAAGCCTTGCATAGGCATCGCTCATTTGGCGGGCATCCGTTACGGTAATGGCTGGTACACAATCCAAACCCGCACGTTCGGCTTGCGCCGTGAACAGGCTTTTGTCGTCGACCATGTTGAGTGCATCAATCGACAGCGCGCCGGTCACAAGCGTCAGGCCAGCGGCGTCAAAGCGCGCCCGGGCCGACTCAAGCAGATGACCTTCACGCCCAGCGACTATGACGCGCACAGCGTTCTCCCGGGCGGTATCAAGGATCCACTCGATACGTTCCTGGTTATCTGCAGGTTCTATCAGGGCGACATCAGCGAGCCCGGTAATTTCGGGACGTGACTGGCGATGAGAAGCAAAAATCTTCACACCTTCGGGCAATGCATCGCGTACACCTGCAATGATGTCACGCTGGCTGGACTGCCCTTCGAGTAACCAGATCATCTGGAGCTCCTATAAATGCGCACGTTCGCAGCAACTGGCCTGCCTGAGGCTGTAACTGCTGATCTCCATGGGGAACAAGGAATTGCCTGCATGACTAGCAGTTGAATTCGCTAGAAGAACCTTCGGCTCAGCGAAGTGTGCCTGGTGAGCCAGTGCTCGTGCATAGGTGTCCGTCTGGTTAGTGTGCGCACCCATAATATCAGCTTGCCTGTTGAGTAAAACGACTAGCAAAACCTTGTATCAATTGACTGTTACAGCGAGTCAATCGACCAATCCTGAGAGCATCAACAGCTTGCAACAGCTGCCTTGCAGCTGCCAATGAGTCGTATTGACGCGCAACCAAAGGCCATTCAAACACTGGCAGCGCAGTAAAGTTGTTTCATCCAATGTCTATAACCCTATATTGGGCTTATTCCCGACCGAACCTCTGACCTTGACCGGTAAAATCAGGCAATATTCGATTAATAACCAATGGAGTCTGCACATGAAGTGGTTGAAAGGACTGGCACTGGGCGCAGTTATCCTGGCGATTGCCGCCAGTGCGCTGGGTCTGTTTTACGTACTACCCCGGCACGAGGTCGTCCTAGTCACGGGTGTCGAAGTCAAACGCGTCGATCATGACGGGGTGATCAATGCCGAGAACCCGGCGGACGGCCCGACCCGCGATGTTTACTTTATCAACACCGAAGATCCGGACAGCAAGAAGGTCATGGTCTACCGCAATGAAGATACTGGCTGGAGCTTTCCCTGGTACTTCAAGTTCGACTCCGCGGACGAGCAGGCCAAGGCCCAGGGTTATTCTCGTGATGCCGAGCAACTGGCGCTTATCCGCTATTACGGCTGGCGGATACAGATACTCTCGATCTTTCCCAACATCACCCATATCGAAGCGACCAACAGCCGGGCGCAGCCCTTCCCTTGGTTCAACACCATTTTCTTCAGCCTGCTTGGCCTAGCGGTGCTGTATGTAGTCGTTAGCCTAAAGCGCCGCAAAAAACGCCGTAACCAAGTGGTTGCCAGTTAAGCGATACGAGTCGCTAACACCTCGGCAGGGCTCAACCCAAAAGGGTTGTTCCTGCCACCTCAGCCACGCTCGATCGGCGTCGAAGTCAGTTCGAAAGGACTGTTGCTACGCCGCTGGTTGCGGTCTTCACGCGGGGTGGCGCCAAAGAAATTGCGGTAGGCGCTGGAGAAATGCGGGCCGGACGAAAAGCCGCACGACAAGCCAATCTGGATAATCGACTTGCTGGTCTGCATCAGCAGTTGGCGCGCCTTGTTCAGGCGCAGCTCAAGATAATACTGACTCGGCACGCGATTGAGATATTGCTTGAAGATACGCTCCAACTGACGGCGCGACACGCAAACGTGCTGGGCGATTTCATCAGTTGTCAGCGGTTCCTCGATATTGGCCTCCATCAGCAACACCGCCTGCGTCAGCTTCGGATGACTCGAGCCCAGGCGATTTTGCAGCGGAATGCGCTGGCGCTCACCACCCTCGCGAATACGCTCGACCACCAACTCTTCACTTACCGCACCGGCAAGCTCAGCACCGTGATCGCGCGCCAACAGTGCCAACAGCAAGTCCATCACCGCCATGCCACCACAGGCAGTCAAGCGGTCGCGATCCCAATCAAACAAATGACTGGTGGCAATCACCTTGGGGAAGCGCTCGGCGAAATCATCCTGCCAGCGCCAATGCACCGAGGCGCGATAACCATCGAGCAACCCCATCTGCGCCAACGGATACACCCCGGCTGAAATGGCGCCTATCACGCATCCGCTGCGCACCAGTTGCTTGATCGCACTCGACAACCCCAGCGCAATGTTTGCGGGTGGCTCGTCAGCCAGCAGGAAAAGGCGTTGCAGCCCTTCAAGCTTGCCCGGCCAAGGCTCACTCGGCAACGTCCAGCCACCGGCTTCCGCCTGGGGTTCGGCTTGCAGGAAGGTAAGTTCGTAGACCACTTCCGGGTGGACACGCTGGGCAACGCGCAACGCTTCCTCAGCCATTGCCAGGGTTAACGGCTTGGTGGAGGGCCAGATCAGGAAGCCAATTCGGTGGGCATTCATTCGGGGCAGTTTAGCTCTGTTATGCGACCACTGAGCAAGACTCGCCAGTGACCCCACTCGATTAAGGTGCTTATTTTAGGCTACCGGAGAGAAACTGCTTGAGGCGATCGGACTGAGGATTCGCCAGCACTTCACGTGGACAACCACGCTCTTCGACAACACCTTTGTGCAAAAACACCAGTTGGTTCGACACTTCACGGGCAAAGCCCATTTCATGCGTGACAACCACCATGGTACGCCCCTCCTGGGCAAGGTCCTGCATCACCTTGAGCACTTCACCGACCAATTCCGGATCGAGCGCCGAGGTTGGCTCGTCAAACAGCATGACTTCAGGCTCCATCGCCAGCGCCCGGGCGATAGCCACGCGCTGCTGCTCACCGCCGGACATATGCGCGGGATACGCCTCTTTGCGATGGGCGACACCTACTTTGTTCAAGTAATACTCGGCCTTCTCAAGCGCCTCTTTCTTCGACACGCCCAGCACATGCACGGGAGCCTCGATCACATTCTCCAGGGCGCTCATGTGCGACCACAGGTTGAAGTGCTGAAACACCATGGCCAGGCGTGAACGCATGCGCTGCAATTGCTTGGGATCGGCTGCCTTGAGAGCGCCATCTTTGCCGGCGACCAGCTTGAGCTCTTCATTGTTGAGCAAAATCTTGCCGCCATGGGGCTGCTCAAGCATGTTGATGCAGCGCAGGAAGGTACTTTTACCGGAACCACTGGAGCCAATGATACTGATCACATCACCGGCCTTGGCTGCCAGTGAAACACCCTTCAGCACTTCGTGGCTGCCGTAGCGCTTGTGCAAGTCCTGGACTTCAAGTTTGTACATGGTGTCGACTCTCGAATGCAGTGGAATCAGTCGCTGAGTAAGCGGCCCTGACGTATGGATTGATGACCGGCCACCTTCGCCAGCCAGCGCCCTGGCTGGGCAAAACGCGTGCGTTCAATCGCAAAGATCACACCTGATGTACCCGCGCAAACCACGCTGTGCTGGTCGTCGAGCGGATCTATCACTTCAAATACGGGTGTCCCTGCCTCAACATAAACGCCAGCAGGCTGCAGGAAGCTCACCACGCCCGCATGCGGCGGATAAAGCATTTCCGTACCTGCAAAAGGCACCGCATCGCAGCAATCTTCTGGTGCTGCAGGCCAGCGGCCGCTGATCAAGCCTTGCTCGGCAAGAAAAGCCAGAATCGATTCCGCATCAGCATTGGCCTGCTCGCGCCCGGTGCGCTCCATGCCACCCAGTTCCACGGTCGAGGCCAGGCATGCGGGTTCAATTGCAGCCTGCGAAAAACGCTGGGCCAGGCGTAGCCATGGACCCGAACACGCCTCGTCAAAGGATGAGCCACCCGAATCTTCAGCCAGCAGTACGGTTCCCGCCTGCAGGCGAGCCGCCAGCGAGCGCAACTGGGGCCAGTGCTGGGGAATTGCATAAAGATGCACCGCAGCCTCAAAGTCACAATGCAGGTCGAGCACCACATCGGCATCACAGGCATGCTGCAACAGCAGGCGCTGCATGGCTTCGAGCTGCGACTGCGCTGGGGCCAAGGCCTTGAGCGCAGCCACCATGGCCACACGAATCACCTGTGTATTGGCCGCCACATCGGCGCCCAGCTTGCCTTCAAGTTGAGGGGCGATCGCATCTGCCAGATCGACAAAATCACGATTGAAGTTTTGCCCACTGCACAATTCATAGCGGCCCTGGTGCTGACCTTGCACCATCTGCCCAAGCCCAATGGGGTTGGCCACGGGCACCAATTCGATCACGGCATTGAGCTGGCCTTGCTGCTCAAGCTCAAGCAAGCGGCGCTTCAACTCTACCGCAACACGCATACCCGGCAGTTCATCAGCATGCAACGAAGCCTGGATATAAACCTTGCGTTCGCCACTGCCAAAGCGAAACACCGACAGTCGGCGTTCGGTGCCCGGTGTGCTCCAGGGCAATAGATGATCAATACGTTGCATCAACCTCTCCTCAGTGCTTGCGTGGCGCCAGATACGCCAACCAACGGCGCTCGGCAAGCTTGAACAGGCGCACCAGAATAAAAGTCAGGCACAGGTAGAAAGCGCCAGCGGTAATAAATGCTTCAAACGGCAAGTAATACTGGGAACTGACCGTGCGTGCGGCGCCGGTGATGTCGATCAGGGTCACGATCGAGGCCAGGCTCGTGGTGTGCAGCATCATGATCACTTCATTGCTGTATTGCGGCAGCGCCCGGCGAATAGCCGATGGCAGCAGAATCCGGCGATAGAGCTTGATCCGCGACATGCCCATGGCCTTGGCTGCCTCGATCTCGCCATGGGGCGTCGCCTTGAGGCTGCCGGCGAGGATTTCAGCGGTATAGGCGCTGGTATTGATCGCAAAGGCCATGCAGGCACAGAAGGATGCATTGGAGAAATACGGCCACAATGCGCTTTCACGCACCAGCTCGAACTGAGCCAGGCCGTAGTAGATCAAAAACAGCTGTACCAGCATCGGCGTGCCGCGGATCACGTAGGTGTAGAGCCACGCCGGGAAGTTGATGAATACCGACTTTGACACCCGCATCAAGGCCAGTGGAATGGCCAGCAGCAGGCCAATGAAGAGGGAGATCAGCAGTAGCTTTAGTGTCACCAACACGCCGCCGAAATACAGCGGCAGGCTGTCCCAGATAACGTTGTAGTCAAAAATCATGCGTGCGTTCCCCTACTCAGAGTTCAGCGGCTTTGGTGCCGACCGAGTAACGTTTTTCGAGATAACGCAGAGCCAGCAGCGAAACGCTGGTCAGCACCAGATAGAGCGCGGCAACGGCGAGATAAAAGGTAAAAGGCTCACGCGTGGCATCTGCCGCGCTCTTGGCCTTGAACATCATGTCCTGCAGGCCCACGACTGAAATCAGCGCCGTGGCCTTGGTCAGTACCAGCCAGTTGTTGGTAAAGCCTGGAATGGCAAAGCGGATCATCTGCGGCACAAGAATGCGGAAAAACACCTTGGTATTGCTCATGCCATAAGCCACGCCAGCTTCGGCCTGGCCTTTAGGGATCGCCATAAAAGCGCCACGAAAGGTTTCCGACAGGTAGGCGCCGAAGATAAAGCCCATGGTGAAGACACCCGCCACAAAGGGGTTGATGTCGATATAGTCGTCATAACCGAGCATCGGGGCGACACGATTGACCATGTCCTGGCCGCCATAAAAAATCAGCAGGATCAGTACCAAATCGGGAATACCGCGAACGACAGTGGCATAGGTTTCACCCAGAACTGCCAGCCACTTGATCGGCGACAGGCGAAAGGCCGCGCCCAACAAGCCAAGCACAGTCGCCACCGCCATTGAGGTCAGGGCCAGAATTACGGTTAGCCAGGCACCGTCAAGAATGGTCGAACCATAGCCATTCAGCATGCTCTAGTGTCCTCATGCAGGCACCGGATGGTGCCGAAGAGTGCATCGAAAAGTGGCGCATACCGTGCAAGCCAGGGTCCTGCACGGTGTACGTTCACCAACGGATTGAGATGTGCACGAGATCCGTGTGCGCCACTTTCAGTTGAGGCGATTAATCACCGTAGACGTTGAAGTCGAAGTACTTGTCCTGAACTTCCTTGTACTTGCCGTTGGCGCGAATATCCTGGATGGCGGCGCTGATCTTGTCAGCCAGCGCGGTGTCGCCCTTGCGCACGGCAATGCCTGCACCTTCGCCGAAGTACTTCTTCTCGTTAAAGTCTGGACCTACCAGCTCAAAGCCTTTACCGGCGTCGGTCTTGAGGAAGCCATCGTCAATGTTGACGGCATCGGCCAGGGTGGCATCGACACGACCTGCGGTCAGGTCAAGGAAGATCTCGTTCTGCGAGCTGTAGCGCACCACTTCAACACCGGCAGGCGCCAATACATCGGTTGCATAGCGGTCGTAGATGGAAGCGCGCTGCACACCCACTTTCTTGCCCTTGAGGTCAACCAGCGGATCCTTGATCACAGTACCGGCTTTCATGGCGAGCTTGGCTGGGGTGTGGTAGTACTTCTTGGAAAAGTCCACCGACTTCAAACGGTCTTCGGTGATGGTCATCGAAGACAGGACCGCGTCGAACTTGCGGACTTTCAGAGCCGGGATCAGACCGTCGAACTCCTGCTCGATCCAGGTGCACTTGACCTGCATCTGCTCGCACAAGGCGTTGCCGATGTCGTAGTCGAAGCCGGTGATATTGCCGTCCGGAGTCTTGAAGGCAAAGGGTGGGTAAGCAGCTTCAATGCCGATACGTAGCGGTTTTGCATCATCAGCCATGGCCAGCGGCGACAGAACGGATAGCGCCAGTGCGCCGAGAAGTGCAATCTTCTTCATCTTGTGACTCCTTCGAAAGGGAATGGCAACGGATGGCAGTGAGTAAATGCATTCAGCTATGCATGAATTATAGTTAACTCGCCATCAAGACTACGCAGAGCGCAGGCAATGTAAGGCTTCGGCTGAGTGAGCGGCATTCTAACGAGAGGCTGAAACTCTATATTTCTTCAATGCGACAAGTAATTACAAATGCACCTGAGGCACCTGGCCTGGCGATTGACATCCCACGCAAAAAGTGCATGGAAAGAATTGAAGTGTAACCAATTATCAAAGCAATATCGACGCCAAGTTTTCAAACCCCTTTATTCACGGGGCCAAGCCGTCAATTTTATTTCAAAAGCCAAGTATTTTCAGCCCTTTAAAAGCGCAAAGTGTTTCCCTGCGCCCCATTTAGGAGCGGCATTGTTACCCCAACCCTGGGGGATTCAAGGCGGGTCACAGGGCCGTCAGCCTCATCCGACAATCTGCGCGACCATACAAAAAAACGCCCGACTCCAAGGAGCCGGGCGTTTCGCTTACTGCAGGTGACGCGCTAGAGATACTTCAGGCGCAAGCGCTCTGCATGGCCTTGTGCGTATCAATAAGGTGCTGCACCACGCTTGGGTCAGCCAGGGTCGAGATATCACCCAGACCTTCGTACTCGGCGGTAGCGATTTTGCGCAGGATACGGCGCATGATCTTGCCCGAGCGTGTTTTCGGCAGGCCCGGTGCCCACTGGATGACGTCAGGAGAAGCGATTGGACCGATCTCCTTGCGCACCCAGTTTTTCAACTCCTGGCGCAACTGCTCAGAGCTCTCCACGCCGCCAGTCAGGGTGACATAGACATAGATCCCCTGCCCCTTGATGTCGTGCGGCACACCGACGACGGCCGCCTCGGCCACTTTCGGGTGGGCAACCATGGCGCTTTCGATCTCGGCGGTACCCATGCGGTGACCGGAGACGTTGAGTACATCATCGACACGCCCGGTAATCCAGAAGTAACCATCTTCGTCGCGGCGGGCACCGTCACCGGTGAAGTACATGCCACGGAAGGTCTTGAAGTAGGTATCGACAAAGCGGTCATGATCGCCATACAGCGTGCGCGCCTGGCCTGGCCATGAATCGATGATCACCAGGTTGCCTTCTACAGCGCCTTCAAGCAGGTTGCCCAGGTTATCAACCAGGGCTGGCTGGACGCCGAAGAACGGACGGGTCGCCGAGCCAGGCTTGAGTGCTGTCGCACCCGGTAACGGGCTGATCAGAATGCCGCCTGTCTCGGTTTGCCACCAGGTATCGACAATCGGGCATTTCTCTTTACCGATGGTCTTGTAGTACCAGTTCCAGGCTTCCGGGTTGATCGGCTCACCGACAGAGCCTAGCAAGCGCAGGCTGGAGCCATCGGCGTCCTTGATGGCAGCTTCGCCTTCAGCCATCATCGCGCGGATTGCGGTTGGCGCCGTGTACAGGATATTGACCTTGTGCTTGTCGATGATCTTCGACACCCGGGTGATATCCGGGTAATTAGGCACGCCTTCAAACAGCAAGGTAGTCGCACCATTGGCCAGGGGGCCGTAGACAATGTAGCTGTGTCCGGTCACCCAACCGACGTCGGCGGTACACCAATAGACATCGCCCGGCTTGTAGTCGAACACACGCTCATGGGTCAGCGCCGCGTAAAGCAGATATCCACCAGTGGTGTGCTGCACGCCTTTTGGCTTGCCCGTTGAGCCCGAGGTGTAGAGGATGAACAACGCTTCCTCGGCGCCCATCTCTTTCGGCGCGCAGTAACTACCCGCAACTTTCATCAGGTCTTCGTACCAGACGTCACGGTGCTGGTTCCACTTGATGTCGCCACCGGTGCGCTTGCAGACGATGATTTTCGTCACGCTGGAGGTTTCAGGGTTGGTCAAGGCGTCGTCGACGTTGGCCTTGAGGGCAATGCGCTTACCACCGCGCAGTCCTTCATCGGCAGTGATCACCACTTTCGAGTTGCAGTCGATAATCCGGCCCGCCAGCGCCTCGGGCGAGAAGCCACCGAACACTACCGAGTGGATTGCGCCGATGCGGGTACAGGCAAGCATGGCCACGACCGCCTCGGGGATCATTGGCATGTAGATAGTCACTACATCGCCGCGATGGATATCCTGGCCGCGCAATGCGTTGGCGAACTTGCAGACATCCTCATGCAGTTCGCGGTAGGTGATGTTGCGGTGCTCCGAAGGATCGTCCCCTTCCCAGATAATCGCCACCTGGTCGCCACGCTCTTCAAGGTGGCGATCAAGGCAGTTATGGGAAACATTGAGGGTGCCATCGGCAAACCACTTGATATCGACATGATGGTCGTCGAATGAGGTTTGCTTGACCTTGGTAAACGGCTTGATCCAGTCAAGACGTTGCGCTTGCTCACGCCAGAAACCATCCGGGTTCACCACGGACTGCTGGTACATGGCCTTGTAGGTTGCCTCGTCGGTCAGCGACTTGGCCGCCGCCTCTGGGCTAACGGGATACAGGTTCACAGCACTCATCAACAACTCCTGCGACACAATGGGTTGGTTATTCTTATGCCCCATTGTGTGATCATCAGACCCATTGCAGGCCATTCGACCATGGTATTAGCGCCAGTCAACCAGCCGGGCTGCGGGCTTGTGCGGGCCAAGCGGGTCGACTCACGCCGCTCAGCCCGTCAACCTCAGGTCTTTAGTTGGTTTGCAAACTGGCCAACCGCACTGACCACATGCTGTGCCCCATCCTGGATGTCGACAATCACCGCGCCCGCCTCATTGGCCAGGCCCAGCCCCTGCTCCGCCAGCTCACGACTGCTCGCCATGCTACCCACCGCGGTCTTGGCCAGGGTTTGGTTTTTCTGCACCACCTCGACAATTTCCTCGGCTGCCTGACTGGTTCGACCCGCCAGCTGGCGCACCTCATCGGCCACCACAGCAAAACCGCGTCCCTGCTCACCTGCCCTGGCTGCCTCGATGGCGGCGTTGAGTGCCAATAGATTGGTTTGATCGGCGATGCCGCTGATGGTCTTGATGATTGAGCTGATCAGTTGCGACTGCTTGTCCAGTGCTTCGATACCTTCGGCAGCTTCCTGCACTTGCTCGGCAATCCGGTGCATCACCGCCACGGTCTGGCTTACGACTGAAGCGCCCTTCTTCGCCGTGGTGTCGGTCTGCTGCGAGGTGCTGTAGGCGATATTTGCCGCCTGAGCGACTTCATCCTCGCGATTGACCTGATCGGTAATAACGGTTGCGAACTTGACCACTTTATAGAGTACGTCGTGGGCGTCATGCACCGGATTGTAGGAGGCCTCAAGCCACACCACGCGGCCATGGGCATCCACGCGTTTGAAGCGGTCGGCGATAAATTTCCCGCGATTGAGCTGCTCCCAGAATTCCTGGTATGCAGACGAGTTGTATTCCTCGGGTTCACAGAAAGTGCGGTGGTGCTTACCCTGGATCTGATCGAGACGATACCCCATGGCCCCGAGAAAGCGCTCGTTGGCCGTCAGCACTTCGCCCTTGAGGTTGAACTCAATAACCGCAGTTGAGCGCAACAGTGCATTGATCAGGCCTTCATGTTCCTTGGAGGTTTCTATGGTGCGGGTCAGGTTGTTGGCGCACATGGTAAAGCCTTCAACTATACCGCTACCATTGCGCAGTGGCTGCCAGATTGCGCGTAGCCAGGCATCGTCGCCGTTACCGCAAAGCAAGCGATAAGCACCACTGATGTGCTCACCCTGGGCCAGGGCCTTTTTCAATGATTTATAGTTGACATCACTGCGGAAAAAACCGGGGATCAACTCTTCAAGGTCATGCCCTATCAGGTCTTCGCGACGGTAGTTCATTTCCTCGAGAAACAGCTCATTGACGAACAGGATGCGGCATTGGGCATCGAGTTCGAGCACCAGCATCTCCTGGTAAATAGACTCTTTAATCTGCCGAGTCCGAGAGTAGGCCTCCCGCAACTCTGCCAATTCCTGCTTCATCTTGCGATTGAACATTGCGGCGCTACTCACTCAGATTGATGGGGCATGTCCAAATAATCGGCGCTATTCATTTTTTCTTAAGTGCAGGCGCATAAATATTCGCAAGAGGCAATTTGCATAGGCCTATACGCACCGACAGGCGCCTGAAGCCAGGCCTGATGATGCCTCTCAAAGAAAATGGCGAGCAACAGGAGTAACAGCCAAAGGCGCTCCAGTACGGGCTGCCCCAGCGCGGGCTGCCCCAGCAATATCAGGCGCAGAGGTTATTTAACGGCGTCCTTGCTGCCAGGCCGCAGCCAGACCGCTCAAGCAAATGACCACAATACCGACCAAGGTGCTCAGATCAGGTACGTGGGAAAAGACCAGGAACCCCAGCAACCCGGCAAAGACAATCTGGCAGTAGCCAAATGGTGCCAGCAATGCAGGTGGCGCACGGCGAAATGCCTGGGTCAGGAACAGGTGGGCAGACATGCCGCAGGTACCCAGCGCGAGCATCAGCAGGCCATGAGTCAAACTTGGGATTTCCCAGAAAAAAGGCACCAGCGCACTGACCAGCAAGGTATTGAACAATCCGGCGAAGAAATTACTGGTGGTCGGGGAATCAACCTCGCTAAGTTTGCGGGTAAGTATCTGGTAACAGCTAAAGCACATCGCTGAACAGAACGGCAATATGATAGCCGGGGTAAACATTTCACCGCCCGGATGCACTATCACCAGCACCCCGGCAAAGCCCACCAGCACAGCCGCCCACTGGCGCCGGGTTACCGACTCACCCAGCAAGGGCACGGACAAGGCCGTCACCAACAGCGGGGCCAGGAAGTTTACCGCCGTCGCTTCTGCCAAGGGGATGAACAGCAAGCTGCTGGTAAAGAACAGGCTGGTACCCAGCAGGCAACTGGCACGCAGGGCCTGAAGCCCCGGGCGCCTGGTGCGCAGTACACGTAACCCCGACTGCGGCAGGAAGATCGCGGCCATAAGCAGGGTATGCACCACATACCGGGCCCACACCACCATCACGATCGGATAGAAGCCCGACAAGTACTTGGACAGCGCATCATGGCTGGCGAACAAAAATGTCGCCAACAGGATAAGCAGGATCCCCTTGATTGGATGACTGGGGTTCGACAGCGTTGCGCTGCTGGCACTCATGCACGCCTCGTCAGTAAATGCAGGTCAAGGCCCACAAAGGATGAATAGGTTGCTAACTATAGTGCAGAGCAACCAACTGACCAAGCGTCGCCATGAATCTAATGGTTCTCGCTGCCCATGAATTCAACGATTTTTGAACGCAGCCAACGCTCTGCGCAGTCGTTGTCCTGGGCACTGCTCCAGACCATCGACAGCTTCGATTGCGAGATTGCAAAAGGCGCAGGTTCGGCACGCAAGCCACCACCGGACACCAGTTCCGCAGCCGCGTAGTCGGGCACGGTCGCCAGCAGCTCAGTGCCTGCCAGCAAGGAGCGCAAGCCATTAAACTGCGGCACGGCCAGGACCACATTGCGCGAGCGTCCAATACGCTCGAAATCGCGATCGATGTTGCCGTTGAGATCGCCAGAAAACGATACCAGCGCATGCGGGCGACAACAATATTCATCCAGGGTCAGAGCGCCAGGACGGTCATCCGCGCGCAGCACCTTGGTATCGATCAGCCGCAAGGTCCGGCACTTTGCATTGGCCGGTAAATCCATCACATAGCTGACACCCACCGATATCTCACCCGACTCAAGCTGGCTGGGCATTAACAGGAAATTGGTGCGTCGAATAACCAGCACTAGGTTGGGTGCCTGCTGGCGCAGATTGTTCAAAAGCGGCGGCAGCAGACCGCATTCGACATCATCGGAAAGGCCAATGCGCATCGTCAGCTTGCTGGTGGCGGGATCAAACTCCTGCGCGTAACTCAAGGCATTGGACATTGCATCCAGCGCCGGACGCAGTTGTTCGAATATTTCCAGTGCGCGCTTGGTTGGCTCCATGGTGCGACCGGTACGAATAAGCAGTTGGTCGTTGAAAAAATCCCGCAACCTGGACAGCGCATGGCTGATAGCAGGCTGGCCGAGAAACAGCTTCTCGGCGGCACGGGTCAAATTGCGTTCAAGCATCAATACTTCAAAAATAATCAGCAGATGCAGGTCAACCTTGCGCATGTCATTGCGATTCATCGCCTTGTCCCACACCCCGTCGGGTCTCTCAGGATAAATGGCGCCAGCCCGCAGGCTGGCGCCGGTGCCTTACTTGGTCAGCGCCGAGTAACTGTTCATCAGGTTACGGTAGTTCGGGATACGCTCGGAAAGCAAGTTGCCCAAGCCTTCAATGTCGTTGCGCCAGTCGCGATGCAGTTCACAGGCCACGGCGAACCAGTTCATCATCTGGGCGCCCGCTGCACTCATACGGTTCCAGGCGGCCTGCTGAACGGTTTCGTTGAAGGTGCCAGATGCATCGGTCACCACAAAGACTTCAAAACCCTCAGCCAATGCCGACAAGGTTGGGAACGCCACGCAGACATCGGTGACCACCCCAGCAATGATCAACTGCTTACGGCCAGTTGCCTTGATCGCCTTGACGAAATCCTCGTTGTCCCAGGCATTGATCTGTCCTGGGCGTGGAATGTAGGGCGCATCCGGGAACATGGCTTTCAGCTCGGGAACGATGGGACCGTTCGGGCCACTTTCGAAGCTGGTGGTCAGAATGGTTGGCAATTCAAAGAACTTGGCCAGATCAGCCAGGGCCAGTACGTTGTTCTTGAACTCATTGGGCGAGAAATCCTGTACCAGAGAAATCAAACCGGTTTGATGGTCGACCAACAGCACAACTGCGTCGTCTTTATTGAGGCGCGAATAGGGCATTACTGTACTCATGGGAGACTCTCCTTGGATTGCTGGTTGGGGGTATATCTATTGACGGGCGTTCCAGCACGCACCTGTGTCGCCAATAGCAGAAAAATCATGGCCGCTGGCCCTGCCCGGCAAGCAGATGGCGTATCTGCACCGGCACGCCGTCAACCTGGAGGCGCCGGGCCTTGGCTTCGATACGTTGCTCGGCACGGGTAACGCGATTGTGGTGACGCAAGTGTTCAAGCCAGGACTCATCAAAGAACACCTCAAGCCAACGCTGCTGATTTTCGGTGTCCTGGACCAATGTCCAGGAGAACGCACCATTGCGCCGACGCATGCGTCGCACATCATTCATCGCCTGTTGAAATGCCAACCAGTCCTGGGCAGCGACTTGATATTCCACGGTGATCATGACCGGACCCCGATCAGTGTCTTGCGGCTCCAGCAGCACCGGTACAGGCCAATGCAGTGAAGGCGCCAGGTCTTCGGCATCGGTCACTGGCAACCTGAAGTGGAAGGTCGCGCCAATCCCCAACAGCAAGGCGAGTGCTGCAAAACACAAGGCAGTGGTGATTGAACTGTGGCTGGCAACAAAACCCCATAGCAGGCCGCCGCTGGCCATGCTGCCGAAGAAAACCAGGATATAAACCGACAAGGCGCGCGCACGAACCCAGCTGGGAACCGCCGTCTGTGCCGCCACTTGCAAGGTTGAGAGCACCGCGATCCAGGCGGCACCACTGATAAACATCACTGCAATCAGCAGGGGGAGATCACGGATAAAGGCCAAGGCCAGAATAACAAGGGCATAGAGCACGCTGGCCCCGGCAACCAAGGCATCGGCCTGGACGCGCTCGCGCACCTTGGGCAACAAGGTTGCGCCGGTCACAGCGCCGACACCGACGCTGCCCAGCAGCAGGCCAAAGTCCGCAGCGCTACCCTGTAGTTCCTGGCGGACAATCAGTGGCAATAACGACATGGCACCGCTGGCCCCGAGGAAGAACGCCAAGGCCCTGAGCAACACCGCCTGCAGGGGCTTTGATGCCCGGCTGTAGCGCCAGCCTGCACGAATGGCGCCCCACAAACGCTCAGCCGGCAGTACCGCTGGAGCCACTTCGCGGCGCCAAAATAGCAACACCACTATAACGGCGAAGAACGACAGGGAATTAAGGGCAAATGTCGCCCAGGGTCCACTCAAACTGACCAAAACACCCGCAATGGCTGGACCAATCGCGCGCGCCACATTGACTCCGACACTGGACAGCGCAATTGCCGCTGGCAGGTCGGCCTTACCCACCAGCTCGGGGGTCAGGGCCGACCATGCCGGCATCATCAAGGCGGTGCCAATCCCCATGCTCAGGGTCAACAGTAACAACAGGGTCACAGTCATCTGGCCGCTCAGGGTCAGCAAGGCCAACGCCATTGCCACCGCCGCCATCCACAATTGCACACCAAGCAAATAGCGTCGCCGGTCAACAATGTCGGCCATCGCCCCTGCCGGCAGCGCCAGGAAGAACATCGGCGCCGAACCCGCAACCTGCACCAGCGCCACATTCATCGGGCTGGCGGACAGCGATGTCATCAACCAACCCGCTCCCACCTCATGCATCCAGGTGCCGATGTTCGAGGCAATACTGGCCAGCCACAGCCAACGGAAGGTCTTGTAACCCAAGGGGCTCCAGGCCGACGATTTCACAGCAGTATCAGAAGGCAAAACAGGAACACCCGAATGCGCCCCAGAACCCCTGGAAGTCGCTGACTGGAGCCGATGATAGTCGTGCTTTTTCATGGCTATGTGCATGCACCGCGCAGGCACCAACACATTGATGGACCTGTTGCGCCATGGGCGCATTCAGCCGCCAATGCCCTGGCACATTGATCACTGGCGACCAGTCCGGCATGACCGGTACCGAAGGCGGTGATAATTTGCTGAACTCTTCGCTGGCATACACCACTTCGCCACCGACGACCGTCAACACCGACTCAATCCATTTGACCGCCTCTTCATCGACCGAGAAGTAATCCGCCGACAAGGCAATCACGTCTGCCAGTTGCCCTACTTTGATCTGGCCTTTCTTGCCCTGCTCCGACGAAAACCAGGCACTGCCATGGGTAAACAGTTGCAAGGCCGTTGCCCGCGACAAACCTTCGGGGTACAGCGCCATGCCGCCAACCGTCTTACCGCTCACCAACCAATAAAGAGAAGTCCAGGGGTTGTAGCTGGAAACACGGGTTGCATCGGTGCCCGCACCCACGGGCACGCCCTCGGCGAGCATGCGCTGGATCGGCGGCGTCTGTTCTGCGGCCTGCTTGCCGTAGCGGTCGACAAAGTACTCGCCCTGGAATGCCATGCGGTCCTGAATGGCGATTCCCCCGCCCAGGGCTCGGACCCGCTCGATATTCCTTGGCGTGATGGTCTCGGCGTGATCAAAGAACCAGGGCAAGCCATCAAAGGGAATATCCTGGTTAACCTTCTCGAACACATCCAGCATGCGCGAGATGGATTCGTCATAGGTTGCATGCAAACGGAACGGCCAGCGCTGCTCGACCAGATGACGCACAACCGGCTCCAGTTCAGCCTCCATGTCGGGCGCCAGATCTGGACGCGGCTCGACGAAATCCTCGAAGTCAGCCGCGGAGAACACCAGCATCTCACCGGCACCGTTGTGCCGCAGAAAATCGTCACCCTGGTGCAGCTTCACCGAACCCGTCCAGTTCTTGAAATCCGTCAGTTCTTCCTTGGGCCGCTGGGTAAACAGGTTGTAGGCGATGCGTACGGTCAACTGCTTGGCCTTGGCCAGTTCCTCGATGACGGCATAATCGTCAGGGTAGTTCTGGAATCCGCCACCGGCGTCAATCGCGCTGGTGACGCCAAGACGATTGAGTTCACGCATGAATTGACGCGTCGAGTTGACCTGGTATTCCAGCGGCAACTTCGGCCCCTTGGCCAGCGTCGAGTAGAGAATCATGGCATTGGGCTTGGCCACCAGCATTCCGGTTGGATCGCCATTGGCATCACGCTGGATTTCCCCGCCCGGAGGGTTTGGCGTATTGCGGTCGTACCCCACCACTCGCAGCGCCGCACGATTAAGCAGCGCACGGTCGTACAGATGCAGAACAAATACAGGTGTGTCCGGCGCCGCCTGGTTGAGCTCATCAAGTGTTGGCATGCGCTTCTCGGCGAACTGGAATTCATTCCAGCCGCCAACCACTCGCACCCATTGTGGTGCGGGGGTAACCTCGGCTTGAGCCTTGAGCATGCGCAAGGCATCGGCCAGTGATGGCACGCCCTCCCAGCGCAGCTCCAG
>NZ_FZOG01000002.1:201844-1179970 GCF_900188155.1 Pseudomonas segetis | reverse complement strand
GAGATTGTTGAGGATTACGTAGGTAAAGGTTACTAGCGTCATCGACCCTAATAAAAAGGCAATAAAGCCTTCTTCGAAGTGGTCCCAAACGCGCCGCAAGGCGTTCATCAATAAGATCTCCAAAGGTGAGGGGCGAAGACCGTGGTAACCCGCGATCTTGCTTGGGGCCCGGTAGCGCGTGCCCTGGAGGCGCGCGCTACCGGGTTTCGAGCCGCAATTGCGGCCAGGTCACCTTAGTTGTTCGAAGCTTCAGCGGCCTTGATCAGGTCAGCACCGATGTCGCCTTCAAACTTCTTCCAGACTGGCTTCATGGCATCGCGCCACTCAGCACGCTGCTCTGGCGTCAGGGTGATGATCTCGCTGGTTTTAGCGTCGATGATGCGCTGCTTGTCACCTTCGTTGAGGATCTCGGCTTGCTTGTTCACTTCAGCGGTCACTTCAATCAGGATCTTGTCCAGTTCGGTGCGTACATCTTCAGGCAGGCCGTTCCAGAACTTGGTGTTGGTGATCAGCATGTAGTCCAGTACACCGTGGTTGGATTCGGTGATGTACTTCTGAACTTCGTTGAACTTCTGGCTGTAGATGTTCGAGTACGGGTTTTCCGCACCGTTTACAACGCCAGTTTGCAGGCCTTGGTAAACCTCGGCAAAGCTCATCTTGCGTGGGTTGGCGCGCACTGCCTTGAATTGCTCTTCAAGTACTGCAGAAGCCTGTACACGGAACTTCAAGCCGCGAGCGTCTTTAGGTTCGTGCAGTGGCTTGTTGGCCGACAGTTGCTTCATGCCGTTGTGCCAGTAGCCGAGGCCTGTGATGTTCTTCGATTCCATCGAAGTCAGCAGTTCCTGGCCTTGTGGGCTTTGCTGGAATTTGTCGACGGCGTGAATATCGTTGAACAGGAACGGCAGGTCGAAAATCTGCAGTTTTTTGGTGTATTGCTCGAACTTGGCCAGCGATGGAGCGATCAGTTGCACGTCGCCGAGCAGCAGGGCTTCCATTTCTTTACCGTCACCGAACAGCGACGAGTTCGGGTAAACCTCTACCTTTACTTTGCCTGGCAGGCGTTCTTCAACCAGTTTCTTGAACAGGTTTGCGCCTTGGCCTTTAGGGGTGTTGTCGGCTACGACGTGGGAGAATTTGATCACGATCGGGTCGGCCGCCTGGGCCATACCGGCGATGCTCAGCGACAGGGCACATGCGAGTGCCTTGGCAGTCATTTTGAACATGCGAATACTTCCTCTTGTTGTGTTTATAGCGTTGAGCGCCGTAGCGCGAAAACCGGGCGAACAACAACAAGTCTAGGCTGCTTGTCAGAAAATGACGGGCGCATGGCAGAGATTACCTGGCTTGTATTTGTTGTATCGCCTGCAAAGGGTAGAGCAACGGCCATGCCAGTGTATTGCTTGTGCGAAAAACAGTTAGCAATTTCAGTGGGTAATTCCAATAACACCCGTTGTTACTGGCTTTTATCTATGTTGAGGTTGACGATGATATTTTATTGCTATGCGAGATTCGCATAGCAATAGTTGGTTGGCTATTAGAGGTGGCGGTTTTTCGCCAGTTAGTCCGCGCTATCTGGCGAGCTTTCGCCAGTGTCAGCGAAACTGAGGCCATGTTTGCGCAATTTGTCGTGCAGGGTCTTGCGGGGCACGCCCAAGGCTTCGGCCAGGCTGCGCATCGAACTGTGCGAGCGATTGAGTTCGGCGGCGATGATCGAGCGTTCAAAGCGTTCAACCTGCTCACTCAGTGATTCGCCTTGGGGGTTCTGTACCGGCGGCTCATCAATCACCTGTTCAAGGCCCAGGCCAAGCCCCAATGCAAATCGCTCGGCGGCATTTTGCAGCTCGCGCACGTTGCCTGGCCAACTATGACGGAGCAATTGCGCCGATTGCGCAGGTTGCAGGGCGCGAGTGGCCAGCGAGTGGCGTGCACTGGCATTGTCGGCAAAGTGCTGGAACAGCAGCAGGATGTCGTCACCGCGCTCGCGCAGCGATGGAATACTGAGCGGCGCCACATTCAGGCGGTAATAAAGGTCAGCTCGGAAACGGCCTTGGTCCGCCGCTTGGCGCAAGTCCTCCTTGGTTGCGGCAATGATACGGATATCCAGAGGTATCAATTGGTTGCCACCCAAGCGCTCGACCACCCGTTCTTGCAGCAGGCGCAGCAGCTTGACCTGCACGTCCAGGCTCATGCTTTCGATTTCATCGAGAAACAGCGTGCCGCCATTGGCAAACTCAAACTTGCCGATGCGGCGCTTCTGCGCGCCCGTAAAGGCGCCAGGCTCGTGGCCGAACAGCTCGCTTTCAACCACTGACTCAGCCAGTGCTCCGGCGTTGATCGCAACAAATGGCCCGTCGCGGCGGCTGGACAGGTCATGCAAGGCACGTGCGACCACCTCTTTGCCGGAGCCGGTTTCTCCCAAGATCAATACATCGGTGCTGATGCTGGCGAGCGCACCGATTTGCTCACGCAAGCGCTGCATGGGGATTGATTGACCAACCAGGCGCGCGGTCAGTTGGTGCTGGTCGGTCAGGGCCAGGCGCAGGCTGCGATTGTCCAGGACCAGGCGGCGCAAGGCCAGCGCACGGCGCACGCTGTCGAGCAGATCTTCGCTGGCAAAGGGTTTCTCAAGGAAGTCATAAGCCCCGGCGCGCATGGCTTGTACGGCGAGCGGTACGTCTCCATGGCCGGTAATCAACAGAATGGGTAGCTCGGGGTCTTGTTCCTGCAATTGCTTGAGCAGTTGCAGCCCATCAATGCCCGGCATGCGGATATCACTGACCACCACGCCTGGCCAATCGCGGGCAATATGCGTGGCGATGTCCTGGGCATTGGCCAGGCTGGTGACCTGCAAGCCTGCCAGGTCAAGCGTCTGGCTGAGTGCCTGGCGTAGGTGTGGATCATCATCAATCAGCAAAACCTGAGTACGGGCGTCGAGGGTGGTCATGGAGCAAAACCTCAGGGTTGAGCATCAACAATCCATGTTAATGGGCAGGTAAATGTCGGTTGTGGCAATTCTAGAGTCTTTGCAACCGCTCACCTGATGGCTGGCACCATGGAGCGGGTGCAGCCACCTAGATTAAGCCAGTCTGAGCAGTGCAGGAATTGATCTGGTTCAAGGGTTTTCCAGTGGCGGCTCAGCTTTCGTTGTAATGGTCTTTGTTCATGGTGTTGTCGCTGCGCAGCAAGTGCAGGGTCAGCACGGCGCCGCCATCTTTATGATTGGCAAAGCGCAGTTCGCCGCCCAGGGCTCGCATCAAGGCTTCGCAAATGGCCAAACCCAAGCCCAGGCCCTGGGCGCTGGTTTTTGTGGTGTAAAAGGGTTCCAGTGCGCGCTGCAGGGCTTCGGCGCTGAAACCCGGGCCATTATCACGCAGATGCAGGTCCAGGGTGGTTTCGGTCAGTTCTGCGCTGATCCAGATCCGACGCGGCTGCGGGCATTCACTGAGTGCATCCAGCGCGTTGGCCAATAAATTGCCGAGCAATTGGCGCAGGCGCGTTTCGCCAGCCTGGACCCACAGGGTTGCATCTGGAAGGTCGCGAATCAACTCTACGTCCATGGCGCGGCGACGCTTGGCCAGCAGGGCCAGGGCATCATCAATGGCGGGTTGCAGGGCGACGGTTTCCGGGGCATGCCGGTCGCGGCGGGCGAAGGCGCGCAGATGCGAGATGATCGATGCCATGCGTTCGGTCAGCTGGCTGATCAGCTTGAGGTTGTGGCGGGCATCGTCATTGCGTTGGTGGTCGAGCAGCACCCCGGCATTTTCTGCATAGCTGCGGATGGCCGCGAGCGGTTGATTGAGTTCGTGGCTGATGCTTGCAGACATGGTGCCGAGCGCCGACAACTTGCTGGCCTGGACTAGCTCATCCTGTGCTCGAACCAGCTCTTGCTGGGCGTTTTCTCGTTCAAGCACTTCAAGGCGCAGGCGACTGTTGAGTTGCTCAAGGTCCTGGGTGCGCTCCAGTACCCGCTGCTCAAGTTGCAGGCGTGCCTGGGCGTCGAGGGCAATACGTTCAAGATAGTGGCGCCGCCGCTGCATCAGCAAACCGAGCAGCAGTATCAGCATCAATAAGGCCGCGCCGCCGACAGCGACTGCGCTGCGCACTGGGCGATCAAGCAGCGCACGGGGCGCAACGATGCTTACCGTCCAACCGATGTTGTCGAGTTTGCGCGATTGCTGCATCCACGCATCGGGCTGAAGCTTCAACGGTGGCGGTGATTGAATTTGATAGGGCTGTGTGTCGGTAATCGCTGCGCGTTCGGCATTGTCCAGCGCTCGGGTTGCGTGGAAGCGCCAGCCCGGATGCGAGGTCAGAATTACTACGCCGTAATTGTCGGTCACCAGCAAGCGTTCCGGGCGTTCACCCCACAGGGTTTCGGTGTGGTCGAGATCGACCTTGACCACCAGCACGCCAATGACCCCGCTTGTGTCGCGCACGGCGGCGGCAAAGAAGTAACCGCGCTTGCCCGATGTGGTTCCCAGTCCGAAGAAGCGGCCGGGACGACCCTGCAGCGCTTCGCGAAAATAGGGGCGGTAAGAGAAATTGCGCCCGACAAAGGAGTCGTCCTGCTGCCAGTTGGAGGCCGCCAGGGTTTGTCCATTGGGCGCCATCAAGTAAATAACATCGGCACCGGTTTGTTCTTTTAAGTCATTGAGCAAGCGGTTTGCGTTATCGCGCTTAGCTCCCGAGTCGGGTTGGCCCAATAGTTGGCGCAAGGTTGGCAGTTGACCCAGAATCGGCGGTAAAACCTCATAGCGATTGAGGGTGCCAAGCAGGTTGGCAACATAGAGGTCGAGAATCTGCTGCCTCTGCTCAGCCAACTGTTCGCGGTAGTAACGCTCGATAACAATTTGCAGCGGCCACAACAGTGGCGCGAGCACAAGCCCTAGCAGCAGCAAGCTGCGCCAGCGCAGGCGACGGGGGACAGTTGAATGGGTGGTTGCTCGACTCATGCTGCGCATTATGCACAGAGCGTAATAAAAGCGCTTGCCTGAGCATTGAGTTCTCACTCGGGCAAAACCTGTCCGAGTGAGACTAACTCCGCACGCAGCTAGGCGATATTGTCGAAGTCGCTGGCATCATGGCGTTCGCGCAGTTGCTCGTGCGGCTCGCCCCAGGTGCGATTGACCATACGCCCGCGTTTTACCGCAGGACGACTGGCAATGTCCTTGGCCCAACGCTGCAGATTCTCATAACCTTGCACTTGCAGGAACTCGGCGGCATCGTACAAACCGCCCAGGGCGAGCACGCCGTACCAGGGCCAAATGGCGATGTCCGCAATGCTGTATTGATCGCCGGCGATGTAGCGGTTGTTGGCCAGTTGGCGATCCAGCACGTCGAGCTGGCGTTTGGTTTCCATGGTGAAGCGGTCGATCGGGTACTCGAACTTGCTTGGCGCATAGGCATAGAAATGCCCAAAGCCGCCACCCAGGTATGGCGCGCTGCCCATCTGCCAGAACAACCAGTTGAGGGCTTCAGTCCGGGCTTTGGGCTCGCTTGGCAGCAGTGCACCAAACTTTTCGGCCAGGTGCAGCAGGATCGAACCGGACTCGAACAGCCGTACCGGGCTGGCGCCACTGTGATCCATCAGCGCGGGAATCTTCGAGTTGGGATTGACCTCGACAAAGCCGCTGGAGAACTGGTCACCTTCTGAAATATCAATCAACCAGGCATCGTATTCCGCCCCTGAATGCCCCAGCTCCAGCAACTCTTCAAGCATCACCGTGACCTTGACCCCGTTGGGCGTTGCCAGTGAGTAGAGTTGCAGCGGGTGCTTGCCGACGGGCAGGGCTTTTTCGTGAGTCGGGCCGGCAATCGGGCGGTTGATACTCGCAAACTTGCCGCCACTTTCTTTGTCCCAGGTCCAGACGGCGGGTGGGGTGTAGGTGGAGTCATCTTGCATTGTGCGTTCCTCTATTGAGCGATAGTGGATCTGAGCCTAGCGGCTTAATGAGTGCCAGCTGGGTGTGCGTCGGCGATGATCAGTTGCGCCAACTCACTGAATTGGCTCGCAACGTAGTCAGGTACAGGCACGCCGGTTGCTGGCAGTATTGCGTTGTGTGGTCGTGTCAGCAGGGCGCCCTTGCATCCGGCAGCTTGTGCGCCGATGGTGTCCCACAGATGGCAGGCAACCATGATCAGCTCGCTTGGCTGCACCTTCATCTGCTCGGCCACCAGTTGGTAGGTTTGTGGGGCGGGTTTGAACTTCTTTACCGATTCCACGCTGAATGAGCGTTCAAAGAACTCGCTTAAGCCAGCCCGTTCAAGTGCGCTTGGGGCAGGGCTGCTGGCCGAGTTGGTCAGCGTCACCAGGCGAAAACCCGCGTCGCGCAATAGCCTCAGTGCTGGCTCTGCGTCGGCATGGGCGGGCATGGTACTCATGCGCTGCTTGAGTTCGTCGAGATCTGCATGGCTGATGGTTTTGCCGTAAATCGTGGCGAGCATCTCCAATGCGCCAGCGCCAAGCTCGCCGAACGGACGATAAAGGCCGCTCAGGGTCATGGTTTGTGAGTAAAGGACCAGCTGTGCGAACCACTCGCGCAGCACCGTTGAGTCTGCAAATATGCGTTCAAACACGGGGTTCAGCGCGGTGATGTCGAGCAGGGTTTCGTTCACATCAAAAACTATGATTGGCAGTGGCTTGCGTGTGGGCATCGGGAAATCCTCTTGCCGGGGCATTTTTGAAGGATCGTTCAAATATGGCTCCACGTTAATTGAGAGTTTGCGGTCGATCAAGCTATAATTGAGCGATCACTCAAAAACAAGTCACTGCTTCCCAAGGATCGCCATGCCCCGTGCCGCCCGCTTTGATCGCCAAGTCGCGCTGGAACGCGCTGTCGAACTGTTTTGGTCCAGGGGTTATTACGCATCCTCCATGAAGCATATCGAGCAGGCGCTGGATATGCGTCCCGGTAGTCTCTATGCGACTTTCGGCAGCAAGAGCGGCTTGTTCATCGAAGCGCTGGATGCCTATGTGGAACGCACGGGGGAGAACTTCCGTTTGATGCTCGACCAGGCGCCCACTGTCATTGACGGATTGAAGGGCTACCTGCGTTCATTCGCCTGTGTGCGCAATGCCCAGGCGCCGGCGCAAGCCTGCATGCTGGTCAAGACCCTGCTCGAAATCAATCCGGAAGATGCGCAACTGCTGGCCAAGGCCGACGCTGTTCTGGCACAGGTAGAACAACGCATCTGCATGGCCCTGGAGCAGGCCCGGCTTGCGGGCGAATTGCGCCCAGAGGTTGATTGCCCAAGGCTGGCACGTTTGCTTCAGGCGCAAATGATCGGCTTGCGGGTATTTGCCGAGCGCGATATCCCCAATGCTCAGATTGAGGCGTTGGCCGATGACATGGTCAATATGATTGATGCCTACAGGCACGCCTGAGTATTACTTCCCGCCTTCGTCCAATTCAAGCAGCAGGCCTGACGCTATGGGCGTTTCCAGGCAAGTGCCTGGCTATATAAATATTTTTTAAGTATCGATTAGATATTTTACATATATTTTAAATCTTGATTTTTTGTCTCTAGCATCTCGTTTGCTGCCACTTGCCTGACAGCTCAAATAAAAACAATTAAACGAGGCAACAATCATGACGAGATGCCACTTGCGTGTCCAAACTGTGCTCGCCGCCAGTTCGGTTTTAGCTATTCCCCTTACTGCCAATGCAGCTTTCTTTGAAGACAGCAAAGCCTCAGTCGAGCTACGTAACTTTTACCTCAACAGCGATTATCACCAGCCAGGTGCCAGGCAGTCGCTGCGCGACGAGTGGGCGCAAGGTTTCATCCTCGACTACCGCTCGGGATTTACCGAAGGCACGCTGGGTTTCGGGGTCGATGCCATAGGTTTGCTCGGCGTTAAGCTTGATTCCGGCCCCGACCGGCAAAACACCGGTTTGCTGCCAGTGGGTGACGACAAAGCGCCCGATGAGTACAGCCAATTAGGCGCAGCGGCCAAGGCGCGTATATCCAAGAGCGTGTTGCGTGTTGGCACTCTGATACCCAAGTTGCCAACTGTGCTACCTAATGATTCGCGACTGCTGCCGCAGACATTCCAGGGCGCGCAGTTGCAGTCAAAGGATATCGACAACCTGACTGTGGATCTTGGTCGCCTGACCCAGAACAGTCTGCGTAACTCTAGCTCTAACGATGACATGGCCGTTGCTGGCAAGGGGATTCAGGGCGGGCAGGAGAGTGATGAATTCAACTTTGCCGGGGCGAATTACAAGTGGGGTAAAAACCTCACGACGGGCTACAACTACGCCCATCTGGACAAGAACTACCGCCAGCACATCGCCAATATCAAATACAAATATCCGCTGGGTGATGAGCAGTCTTTCGAGACGGACATCCGCTATGCCTACTCCAGTAATGACGGCAAGACCAATATCGACAACAAGGCCTTTGGCGCCAAGTTGATCTACAACCTTGGCGGTCACTCCTTCGGGGTCAATTACCAGGAAATGAATGGCAAGACTGGCTTTCCGCACATCGAAGGCACCAACTCTTACCTGGTCAACTACGTAATGATTTCCGCTGACTTTGCCAGCCCGGAGGAGCGTTCCTGGCAGGCACGTTATGACTATAACTTTGCGGCGGTTGGCCTGCCCGGCCTGACCTTTATGACTCGCTACACCAGCGGTGACAACTTTGTCCGTTCGCCTGGCCGCGAGGGCAAGGAGTGGGAGCGCAACACCGATATTGCCTATGTCGTGCAGAGTGGCCCGTTCAAGGATTTCGGGATCAAGTGGCGCAACGGCACCTACCGCAGCAATGGTGGCAACGATATCGATCAGAACCGTTTGATCTTCAGCTATACCCTCGCGCTGCTCTAGGCCCGGTTGGACTGCCCCTGTTTTTTTAGTCATCGCCCAAGTGCTGGGCATGACCAATCCGAACTGTACGGAAGGAACGCAACATGAACTTCAGAAAGAACCTGATCCACCTTGCTGTCGCCTACTCGATTTTTTTCTCCTATGGTGTCCAGGCTGCCAACACGGCAGAGCTGCCTTGCCGGACCACAGCTGAGTGCGCCGCCCAAGCCGAGAAAATCGGCGCAACAGTGGACAAGCACAGCGGCAAGGGGGGCGCCTACGAGGAACAGTTCAGTTGGATGAACCGCATCAACAAGGCTTCTATCGTAATGCTCACCGAAGAGGGCGTGGTCACGCCCAAACTTGGCCATCTGATTGCCGGTGGCGTGCAGCATGTGATCGACCAGGCCAGGCAACCTGGCGGCAAGCGGCCCAGCGATGTGCTGCAGGTTGAGAAAATCATGGTCGATAAAATTGGTCCGCAGGCCTCCCTGATTCACTCAGGGCGCAGCCGCCAGGATATGTACGCAACCTATCGTCTGGCGGTGCTGCGCGCCCAGGTTCTGGATTACAGCGATGCCTTGAACAAGGTGCGCGAACGCATGCTCAAGATCGCTGAGAAAAATGTCGATACGCTGGTCCCGGCGTACACCAATGGCGTGCAGGCCATGCCGATCAGCTATGCACATTACTTGCTGGCATTTTCAGCTTCATTCGAGCGGGACGCACAACGTATCCACGAGCTTTATGCGCGCTTGAATCTAAGCCCGATGGGCACTGCTGTGTTGGCTAATTCTGGCTGGCCCTTGAATCGTGAGCGCCTGGCTGAGTTATTGGGCTTTGATGGCCTGCGCGAAAACTCCCTTGATGCGGGGCAGGTTTCGACCTTTGATATTCCGTTGGAAGCGGCTGGTATTGCTTCATCCTCCGCTATCCGGGTGGGCGCCATGATTGGTGATATCCACACCCAATATCATCAGACGCGCCCTTGGTTGCTGCTAGAGGAAGGTTCGACCTACACCAGCAGCGCCATGCCCCAGAAGCGTAACCCTGGCTTGCTGATGCGCACCCGTGAATCTGCATCCGATGTGGTTGGGTTGGCGAATGCAACCACTATTCGTGCTCACAACGTAACCACCGGCATGACCGACTATAAAGCCGCTTTCGATTCACTTGGCCTGTTCACTTCGGCGACTCAGATGTTCAAGCGATTGGACAAGGTATTGGCCGCATTGGTGATCAACCCTGAGCGTGCAATGGAGGAGCTGGATTCCGACTGGACCACATCCATGGAGCTTGCCGATACCTTGGAGCGTGAATACAAGGTGCCGTTTCGTATTGGCCACAGCTTTGCTTCGCTGATTGTGAGCGAAGCGCGCAAGGAAGGTTATTTCCCGAAAAACTTCCCCTATGCCGATGCGCAAAAGCTCTTCACCCAGGCGGCCAGGAAATACAAGTGGGAGTTGGAGAAGTTGCCTTTGGATGAGGCCGCTTTCCGGGCGACTTTATCGCCGCGCGCCATGGTGGAGTCACGCAAGGGCACGGGCGGTCCACAGCCAGCAGAGGTAAAACGCATGCTGGCAGAAGCGCAGAAAAACCTGAAATCTGACCGCAACTGGATGACCAGGCACCGTCAGCACTTGCTGGATGCCGATGCTGAACTGGACAAGGCATTTGGCAAACTGGTCAAGGCCGCTAACTAGCGATTACCCAGGCTGCCACTGCGACCAGCAAGCGACCGGCACAATGCCGGTCGTTTTCTTGTGCCTGGGATATGGAAGGTCTAGCCGCGATCGACTCCAGTCTTCAGCCCAGAGCCTGGGCCAGCTTCTGTCTATCCAGTTCGTTATTCCAACTGGCGAGCGTCAAGCAGGCAACGCAGTTGCCCAGTACATTGGTCAGTGAGCGGCACTTCATCATGCGTTCAACGCCGATAAGGATGCCAATGCTTTCCAGCGGCAATATTTGCAGCACGCTCAGGGTAGCGGTCAGGGTAATAAACGCCGAACCGGCGACAGAGGTAGCACTCAGCGAAGTCAGCAAGCAGACTAGGAAAATGCTCAGGAGCAACTGTGGGGTGAGCTCGATATGAACCGACTGGGCGAGAAATATCACCGCGACCATCAAGTAGATATTGGAACCATTGAGGTTGAAGCTATAGCCGGTAGTCAGCGTCAGGCGTGCAAGCTTGCTGTTGCAGCCTGCGGCTTCCAGCTTGTCGATCAGGCGAGGCAATGCAGCCACCGATGAGCCAGTGGAAGCGACCAGAAAGAGTTCTTCCTTGATGTAGCCAAGCAGCCGCCACAGGCTGACGCCACTCAAGCCCAGCGCAAATGCGAGCACCACAAGAATATAGAGCAGGCTTGCGGTGTAGGCGGTGGCAATGAATTTGGCCAGGGGAATGGTCGCGGCGGTGCCGTAGGCACTGATGGTAAAGGCGATGGCGCCAAAAGCCGCCAGCGGGGCGAAGCGAATAATAAATCGCATTACCCGAAACACCAGCCCGACAGAATCATCAAGCATCTGCCTGAGTCGGATTGCCTTGTTACCTAAAAGGCCGAGCAAGAGTCCGGCAACCAGCGCCGCGAGCAGCACCTTGAAAATAATGCTGTGGCCAAATGCAGTGGCGAGCAAGGAGGGAATGTGCTCGATAGAGACAAGATCAACAGTTGCAGGCCTGTATATGAAGCCTTGCTCAGCCATGGGCATATCCACACCCGGTTGCAGGAACAAGGTAACCGACAAGCCACAAAGCAAGGACAACAGCGACATTAATTGCCAAAAGCCAACCGTGCTCAGGCCAAGCTTCAAGCTCGCGCCGTAACCTCGCAAGCCGGCGACGCTTGAAGCAATAAGTACGAACATCACAATCGGTGTGATCAAGCGCACCACTGCAATAAACAGGTCACTGAAGGCTTTCATCTCGATCGCCAGCGAGGGCTTCCAGACACCCAGGAGGCTACCAAGCACTACCGCCAGCACTAACTGAGCAAGGCCTGATCGTACAACTCTGAACATCAGCAGTTCTTAATTATTATTGGTTTGACCCCCTGCGCAGACTGGGGCCTGACATCCTATCCCATCACTCGTGGATTCGGTATCGTGCAGCGCAGTTACTCATTCGACACATGGTGAACTGGTCATGGAATTGCGTCATCTTCGTTACTTCGTCATGGTCGCCGAGGAGCAACATTTCACCCGTGCCGCTGCCCGGCTCAACATGCAGCAGCCACCCTTGAGTCAACAGGTTCGTGCATTGGAGCAGGAGCTTGGTTTTGATCTCTTTGTACGCCACCCCAAGGGTGTGGTGCTGACTGCGGGTGGCAAGGTGTTCCTGGGCGAGGCCAAGGATATTCTGCGTAGGGTCGAACTCGGTTCACTCAAGGCGGCGCGAGCCGCTCAGGGCATAGAAGGCACATTGAGCGTCGGCTTCACCAGTTCGGCAGCTTCACACCCGCTGATTCCGCAGATTATCCGCAACTATCGTGAGCGCTATGCAGGGGTGGATATCAGTTTGCATGAGGGCAATGCCAGCGAGCTGACCGAAAACGTCATGGCCGAGCGTACCGATATCGGCATTCTTCGCGCGCCTGTCGCGCACCCCAAGGCTGCTCAGTACCAGCACTTGTTGAATGAAGAATTATTGCTGGTCCTGCCTTCAGGTCACCCGTTGCTCAAAGGGCAATCGTCCGCCATTGAAATGAGTGTGTCGTTGGCCGATCTGGTGGATGAGCGCTTTATCCTGGTTCGTCGCCCTGGGGCACCCGGCATGTATGCCAACCTCGTGCAGGCTTGCCGCAACTCCGGTTTTGAACCGACGATTGCCTTTGAGGTTGAACGCATGTTGACCAACGTCAGTTTGGTGGCCGCGGGTGCAGGCATCTCGGTGGTGCCGGCTTCCATGCAGGGCTTTCATGAGGGGAGCGTCGTCTATTGTCGTATACGCGATGCCAAGCCCCGATTGACCGCGCCTGTCACATTGCTGTGCCGCAGTTTTAACCAATCGCCGCCGATCACCCATTTCATAGAACTGGCCCAGCAGTTAAGCAGCCAATACCGCAAGCGCTCGATGTCCAGGAGCCGTTAATGAAGCTGGATAACGAATAATCCGAGGGCCGTTCCTGATGCCTGGATATTCGATCATGCAGAACTTTTGCCTAGCAGTCAGTGGCTTCGTTGTTATCTAAGTAAAGTTTTTCTCCGGGGGTAACGATAGGTTAGTTACCAACCAAGGAGGGTACTGTGATGATTTTACGAAGACTGAAATTGGCTCCCCGTTCGGTTATTTGCTTTGGCTTTTTTTGTCTGATTATCGTGGCGATTGGACTGCTGTCCTTATACCAGGCAAACAAGCTTAACGACTTTGAAATGTACGTTGAGGTCAACGTCCTTAGCAGTATCAGAATCGTCGGCGAGGTGGGTGAAGAGTTCGCGAGGATCCGAGCCAATAATGCTCGCCTGCGCAACCCTATCGAACCTAAAGCACGTACCACCAAGGCGCTCAATGATATCAAGCAAGCCAGGGTGCGGATAAGCGGTCTTATGAAGTCGCTACTGCCATTCGTGACCACTGCAGGCGGGCGCGAAGCATATGATGCGTTTGTCAAAACACGCGACGCCTACACAGTTGTGCAAGATAGATACTTGGCGACAATCGAGGCTGGGCAGCTAGAGGCTGCTGTCGATCTATCAAGCAGCGAGATGCGGCAGGCCGCGCAGAAGGTCCAGTCTGCCCTGGATGGGTTGACCAAGGTCAATCAAGAAAAGGCGAGGCAGGCAGGTATCGAGGCCGATGTCATTTACCTGCAAGCCCAGATAATGGTTTGGGTCTCGATCGCCATTGGTTTTGCCGCTACTGTGATTCTCGCCTTGCTCTACACCCGCAGCCTAACGGTGCCCATCGGTTACTCATTGGTAATCGCTGAACGTATTGCCGCCAATGATTTGAGTCAGCAGATCACCGTTGATGGCTCGGATGAACCGGCGCGGTTGATTGCAGCATTAGCCACCATGCAGGCCAAGCTGCGTGAGGCCCTGGCAACGATTAGCGACTCATCAACCCAATTGGCAGCAACCTCGGAGGAAATGCATGCAGTCACCGAAGGAGCTGCACAGACAATTCAACGCCAAGGCCATGAAATTGAAATGGCAGCGACCGCCGTCAATGAGATGAGTGCTGCTGTCGAGGAAGTTGCCAGTAATGCGTCCTCGACATCGCAGATGACTTCGCAATCGAGTGATGCGGCTGCAGCGGGCAAGGCTCAGGTCGATGAAACGGTTAGTGCGATCAACCTCGTGGTCTCCAATGTCGAGGCAACTTCCAGCGAGGTGCAGTCACTGGTGGTGATGGCGACCGACATCAGCAAGGTGCTGGATGTGATACGGGCCATTGCCGAGCAAACCAATCTACTGGCGCTGAATGCTGCGATTGAGGCGGCAAGAGCTGGCGAGGCCGGTCGAGGTTTTGCCGTCGTCGCGGATGAAGTCAGGGCGCTTGCACACCGGACCCAGCAATCGACCCATGAAATCGAGCAGATGGTGAGTTCGATCCAGACCGGAACCTCAAATGCCGTGTTGTCCATGTCGCAAACCAATGCGCAGGCTCAGAAAACCCTTGAAATGGCGCATAGCGCAGGCAGGGCCCTTGTTGATATCACTGAATCCCTGACTCAGATAAACGAACGCAACTTTATGATAGCGACGGCGGCAGAAGAACAGGCTCAGGTCGCCCGTGAAGTTGATCGGAACCTGGTCAGTATTCGTGATTTCTCAGGGGAGACATCCGAGGGCGCCAGCCAGACAGCGCTGGCAACGGCTGAACTATCGACCCTGGCCACGGGCCTGAACCAACTGACCAAGCAATTCAAGATTTGAGATGGCATCCTCGCACCGCTTGGCCCTGTCTAGAGCTGGGCGGTGGTTGTGGGGAGGCCATCTGGTCCGAATCAACTCAGCAAGACGTTGGCGCTTCATCATCGAAAATGCTTTCGATGGGTTGCTGGAAAACCCGTCCGATCTGGAATGCCAGCGGCAAGCTGGGATCATATCGACCGTTTTCAATCGCATTGATTGTCTGGCGTGAGACGCCCAGCATTGAGGCCAGATCTTGCTGAGACCATTTGCGTTCGGCGCGAAGCGCCCTGAGTCTGTTTTTCATTGATAGCGGTGCTTGGCGATCATCAGTCCAATTATCCAAGTCGCCCCCATTACCGGCCACACGCAAAGCCATGACAGGTGAGGGGCGCCTACATTTTCCAGGAAGCCATAGCTGAAGGTCAGTAAAGCTGACGCTGCAAATGCAAAACCTAGCGCCTCAAACTGAATGCGCAGCTGCATTTCATCAAGGCGATGCAGTTGCCGAACAATGGCCCAGCAGAGCAAGCCAGCCGGAATCATCGGCGCCAGGGTGATCAATATGCGTAACGCCAACGGGGCGTCCTGGTACTGGCTAAGTAACAGGAGCGATACTGCCAGAACCAGCATGTAGAGGGCGATTGCGCCACCGAGTTCGTAATAGTACTTGGTCATGCCGTTTGCTCTGTGGAAAGGCTGCTTTACATTAGCCTGGTCTGTATTGCATGTAAAGCGCGCTTTCCATTTTGCGTGATCGGCTATTACAGCTCGTATTCGTCGTGGCGCCGATTCCAGCCATAGGGTTCGGTCTGCGGCCAGCCTGGCGGGGACTGCTCCCAGTTCTCCTGACGCCCATAAGGAGTCAAATCCAGGTAGCTCCAGTGCGTGCCAAGGTATTCAACACCGCGTGCGCCCGTGTAATAGGTTCGATAAACAGTGTCGCCGTCACGGATAAATACGCTGGCACCATGCTTTTCACCTGCCTGGGTGGTAGCGCCGAAGTCGTAGTTGAACTCGCTCCGGTATGACGAATACCAAGGGATAGCATCGGACCAGCCCATGCGGGTTCTATACTTTTCGAGCTTTTCCAGGGGCGCACGAGAAACCATCACCAATGATGTATCACGGGCAAGCAGGTGGGCCGGGTGAGTCATCGCATCCGCAACCCATGAACAGCCGTCACACCCGGCATTCCAATCGGGGCCAAACATGAAGTGATAGACAATGAGCTGGCGCCGTCCCTGGAATAGATCAAGCAGGGATGCGGTTCCCTTCGGTCCTTCAAACGAGTAGTGCTGTTCAATTTTTACCATTGGCAGCTTTCTGCGCTCGGCATTCAGGGCATCGCGGGCGCGGGTGAGCTCTTTTTCTTTTACAAGCAGTTGGTCGAGCGCTGCTTGCCAGTCTTGTTGGGACACAACCTTTGGCAGTGGTCGAGACATGACACAACCTCCCTTCTGATGCAGTCGAGGGTCAGACGATGACAATCAACTGCGGGTTATTGAGTGCAAATCCATGAGTTACATAGTCTAGTGCACAAGGCTGTTGATCATGTTTTTGACCTCGATAGGGTGGCTCGTCTGCTCACATGGTTCGCGTGGCAGGCCGTATCGCTCCAGGCGGTCGGGCGCTGCATATACCCGCCTTGTGTTGCTAGCCAGAGACACTGCGATACCCGGAGCTACTGGTAATCATTACGTCGCCATAAGCCCCGCAGGTGAGGCTCTGCGGGGCTTATGGGAATGCCTGTGGCTTATGCGGAGAAGCCACCATCAATCGAGAGGCTGGCCCCGGTGATATAACCGGCTTCAGGACCGGCCAGGTAGGCAACGAATGCAGCGATTTCTTCGGCGCGCCCGTAGCGATCAATTGCCATCAGGCCCTTCAAGGTTTCCGCGAAGTCACTGTTCTGCGGATTCATATCGGTGTCCACCGGCCCTGGTTGCACATTGTTCACTGTGATGCCGCGAGGCCCCAGATCACGCGCCATACCGCGTGTCAGCCCAACAATGGCCGACTTGCTCATGGCGTAGACACTGCCACCAGCGAATGGCATGCGGTCTGCATTGGTGCTGCCGATGGTGATGATGCGACCACCTTCGGTCATGTGCCGTGCGGCTTCCTGGCTGGCAACGAACACGCTACGTACGTTGATGGCCAGGGTCCGGTCGAAATCGTCCAGGCTGAAATCTTCAATCGGTGCAATCGCCAGTACTCCGGCATTGTTCACTAGAATATCGATACGCTCGAAGTGGCTTAACGTCTGGCTGACGGCGCTACGAACTGCGTCGGCGTCGGCGCTGTCAGCCTTGATGGCAAGGGCACGGCCACCAGCCGCCTCGATGTCTCGTACCAACTCGGCAGCTTTTTCTGCCGCGCTTATATAGGTAATGACCACTGCCGCGCCTTCGTGGGCCAGGCGCTTGGCGATAGCGGCACCGATGCCCCGTGAGCCACCCTGGATTAGGGCGACTTTGCCAGTGAGGTTGTTACTGCTGGAAGAGGTGATGCTAGACATGCTCGTTGCTCCGATTGAACGGGCGACTTGCCCGGATGAAACGAGTATCTGCCGCCGATTGCATATTGATAAGCCATCAATCACTCTATTCACTCGATCCATTTGGTTTACGGAGATGATATGGAAACGCTCATGGGGCTCGACTGTTTTGTGCGCAGCGCGGAGGCCGGAAGTTTTGCCGAAGCCGCACGCCGCCTGGGCATAACACCCGCCGCAGTGGGTAAGAACGTGGCCAAATTGGAGGCCAGTGTCGGTGTGCGCCTGTTCCAGCGAAGTACCCGTAGCCTGACCTTGACGGAAGCCGGAGAGCGATTTCTGCTCGAAGTCCGCGGTGGACTGAGCAGCATTCAACACGCCGTCGCCAACCTGGCCAGCTCAGCCGGGCAGCCAGCGGGTACACTTAAGGTCAGCATGGGCGTTACCTTTGGGCGCGATTACGTCCTGCCGATGCTGGATACATTTCTTCAGCGCTATCCGGCGATCACGCCTGATTGGCATTTTGATAACAGCCCGGTCGACCTGATCGCTCAAGGCTTCGATGCCGCCATCAGTGGGGCGATGGATCTATCGCCTGGGGTAGTGGCTCGTAAGTTGGCACCGGCCCGCCGTGTTCTGGTGGCATCGGCTCGCTACCTGGACACTCGTTCTCCTGTGTCAGTGCCAGGCGACTTGGCGCAACATACCGGCATCCTGATTCGCTCTCCGCAAACGGGGCGAGTCCGCCCATGGACGCTACGCAATCTCAGTAACGCAGAAGTGGCTATCGAACTGCCGGCACGCATCACTATGACCGACCCGGATGCGGCTTGCCGCACAGCGGAAATGGGCTTGGGCATCGCTCTGGTCAGTTTGCCCCACGCCCTTCCTTATCTGGATCAAGGCAGCCTGTTGCGGGTGCTGCCCAACTGGTATGTGGATGCGGGGCATATAGCGGTGTATTTCTCCGCGCATAAATTGCTTCCGGCGAAAACTCGCGCCTTTGTGGACTGTCTCGTCGAGCACTTCGAATCGCAGAACCTGGCTGAGCGGTTTTCCTGTTGAGCCAGACCCAGCGTTCGGCAAAATGCAGAACGGCAGTAACTGGACGGCGAGGTCTTGGTGTCTAGGAAGTGGGACTGCCGGCCTAACATGCAAGCCCAATGAGCTGTGTGAAGGCTGTACATTGGGTTTTTATGTCGGATTCTAAGTATTTCAGGCACAAAAAAAGGCCCACATCACTGTGGGCCTTTCTGTATATGGTGCCGGCACCAAGAGTCGAACTCGGGACCTACTGATTACAAGTCAGTTGCTCTACCAACTGAGCTATACCGGCATTTGTGGGGCGCATTATATAGATAAGTTTCTGGCTGACAAGGGCTTTAGGCGCGTTTTTTTGTACGCTTGGCTATGAGCAGCAAAATCCTTATGCACAATGGCTAGGTATTTAATCAATTGGTATGGGGTAAATGTGCTTGCCATCACATTGCTATGCAAGCTTATGTTTTTGTTACTAATTCGCTATTGGTCAAACTGGGTCGGTTTTTTGCAAGGTGGATTTCAGCGGCTTTGGGACGACTTTTGCAGAATCTATCAACAAAGTTATCCACAGCCTTATCGGGCAAAAGCGATACGTTCGGCGACCAGCATCAGGTTGCGCGGAGTGAGCTCCCGTGAGCAGAAGGTACCAAGCTGGACGGCGTAGCCTTGCTCGCGTAAATACAGGGCGCGGTCAAGCAGTAGCCAGACTTCCAGCGGTCGACGAAACAGACTGCGCAGCAACTCCAAATTGCGCACCTGAGCCAGTAACTCCCAGCCTTTTGCTTCGAGTTTTATCCAGTCGGTGGTGGCCGGCGGGGATGCAATATCTTTGAGCTTGGCGAGGTCGATACAGAACTCGGCGAAGGGTTTGTTGAGCCAGGCTGAGGCAAGCGGTGGTGTGGGCAAATATTCGTCGAGCCCACGTATTTCGCGCTGTAGACAGTCGAAGGCCAGGCGCCGGGCCATGGAAATATCGCGCTGCTTTTGCACGCGAGCACCGGCAGTTACCGTTTCGCTCAAGGGCAAGCCGAGGTCTTGTATGGACAGTTCAAGCCCTGCTGCCTTGGCCGGTTGGGACAGCGGTTGATAGTGGCGGGAGCCGATCCGGTTATAGCAACAAGGCGCGATTGCCAGTTGCTGGCAACCGACCTCGCTCGCCAGTTTCATCAACCGCACGTGCAGGTCGCCACAAGCGTGCAACGCTACTGCCGTGTGCTCGCTTTTGAGTCGTTCTATTGCGTTTGGGGCCAGCACATCCTGTTCAATATGCTCGGCATTAATGCCCTGCTTTAGACTGAGCCGCGCACCTTTATCCACAAGCTCGGGATCATGTTCCAAACAGCTCAGGGCTTGGCCTTGTCGGGCTAACAATCGTCCCAGGTGGCCTTTGCCCGAGCACCAGTCGAGCCAGTGCCGTGTTGGCTGGTCAAAGTTCAGGCTGCTGGCGAATGCCTGGATTTGCAGCCATTTACGACCAGGAATGTCGGTGCTCAGGCGATTAGGCCATCGAGGACTGTCAACCTGTGGCAGCGGGGCGATATGGCACAGCGCCCGGGCTTGCTTGGCCAGGCTCGCAAAGGGCTCAGGCGCTTCTAGTGTGTGCGGTTCAGCCTGGGCCTGCTCGGCCTGGGCCAGGCTGCGCGATTTCAGCCAGTTCGCCAATTGCGGGTAGGTGTGTTCCCAGGCCATGGGCCGGTCACTGAATGGGCGCGGGCGCCAGAGCGCCTGGTGATCGCCAAGGAAGCGATTTAGCGCCTCAAAGTGCTCGGCTAGGTCCTTGGTTGGCATGGGCGTGTCTTCGTCAGGCTGCAGGCCGTTGCGGCCTGCAGTGTTTTAGCGACCTTGGCAGGCGTCTACCCGTAGCCAACGCTCAAGCAACCTGAATGCCTGGACGAGGACGTAGGCAATCACCAGGTAGAACATGCCTGCTGCAAAGAATATCTCTACGGGCAGGTAGGTTCTGGCGATGATGGTGCGCGCCATGCCGGTCAGTTCGAGCAAGGTCACTGTGCTGGCCAGGGCGCTGGCCTTGAGCATCAGGATGACTTCGTTGCTGTAGGCGGGCAGGCCTATGCGGGCCGCGCGTGGCAGGATAATGCGCAGCATGGCTTGGCTGCGTGACATGCCAAGTGCACGCGCTGCTTCGATTTCACCCTGCGGGACTGACTGAATCGCACCGCGCAGAATCTCGGCAATATAGGCGGTGGTGTGCAACGTCATGGTAATCACGGCGCACCAGAATGGGTCGCGCAGGATAGGCCAGAACGGACCATTGCGCACCGCATCGAATTGAGCCAGGCCGTAATAGACCAGGAACAGCTGGACCAGCAGCGGTGTACCGCGAAAGAAAAAGATATAGCCGTAGGGAAGGCCACGGACCAGCAGGTTCTTTGAGGAGCGGGCGATGCCCATTGGTATTGCCAGGATCAACCCGGCAATGACCGCGATTGCAACCAGTTCCAGGGTCAGTACCGCGCCTTCTGCCAGGCGTGGTAGCCACTTGATGATCACTTCCCAGTTCATGCGGCGCTCCTGCTAAACCCGCGACCTGCGCGCTTCTCAAGGAAGTACATGCCTGTCATGGCAATGATCGTCAGGCCAAGATAGATAAAGGCTGCAACCAGGAAGAAGGTGAAGGGTTCTTTGCTGGCGGTGACGGCGATTTGCGAGCGGCGCATGATTTCATTGAGGCCGATCACCGAAACCAGGGCTGTGTCTTTCATCAGGATCATAAACAGGTTGCCCAGGCCGGGCAGGGCGATGCGCCACATTTGCGGCAGAATCAAGCGCCAGAAGATACGTGCCTTGGACATGCCCAGCGCCTGGCCCGCTTCACGGTGGCCTTTGGGAATGGCCAGGATAGCGCCACGAAAGACTTCAGTGGCATAGGCACCAAAACAAATGCCCAGGGCGATAACACCGGCAGCGAAAGGGCTGAGTTCGAGGCTTTCAAGCCCAAGGACGTCGGCCAAGGTGCGCATCATATTGACGGTGCCGAAGTAAATCAGCAGCACCCAAAGCAATTCGGGTATGCCACGCACAATGGTTGAATAAGTACCGCCCAACCATTGCACAGGCTTGTAAGGCGATGTTTTGGCCAGCGCGCCAAGCAGTCCAAGTACCAGGCCCAACACCAGCGCAGAAAGCGCCAGCTTAATGGTCATCAAGGTACCGGCAGCGAGTGCGGGGCCGAATCCGTAGAGGTCAAAATTCATGGGGGCTCAGATGCTTGCGCCGCCAGGTGAGTGGCGGCGCAAAGCTAGCAGCTTAGTAAATGCTGAAAGGGAAGTACTTGTCGTTGATCTTCTTGTAGGTGCCGTCAGCGACGATCTCTTTCAGAGCAGCGTTGAGCTTCTCGCGCAGAGGGTCGTTCTTGCGCACGGCAATACCGATCTTGTCGTTGTCGAATACTGGGTCGCCTTTGAACTCGAAGTTCTTGCCAGCATCGCTCTTGAGCCATTCCCAGTTGACGAAGGTGTCAGCCAGTACGCCATCAAGACGGCCAGAGGCAAGGTCCAGGTAAGCGTTTTCCTGGGTGTCGTACAGCTTGATGTCGACAACATCGCGCATGTTGTCTTCCAGCCAGGTGCCGGCGATGGTTGCGCGCTGAGCACCGATCACCTTGCCCTTGAGGCTGGCTTTGTCGGTGGTGAAGGTTTTGTCTTTTGGTGCAATGAATTGCAGCTTGTTGGTGTAGTACGGGTCGGTGAAGTCGACCGCTTGCTTACGCTCTTCGGTGATCGACATGGATGCGATCAGGAAGTCGAACTTCTTGGCGTTCAGGGCCGGGATGATGCCGTCCCAGTCGGAAGTCACGACTTCGCATTCGGTTTTCATCTTGGCGCACAGTGCCTGGCCGATTTCGACGTCGAAGCCGCCGACTTTGCCGCTTGCGTCAATCAGGTTGAAGGGAGGGTAAGCGCCTTCAGTACCGAGTTTTAGTTTGTCAGCGGCGACTGCGCTGGTGCCAAAAGCCAGAGTGGCGGCTGCAGCCAATAAGATTTTTTTGTAGTTCTGCATTCAATGTTGCTCCGTGTTAGCGATTGCTTGACATGAATTGTTTGCAACGCGCCGAGTCAGGGTTGTTAAACACCTGCTCGGGCGTTCCTTGTTCTTCTACCAGGCCCTGATGCAGGAAAACCACTTCACTGGAAACCTGACGAGCAAAATTCATCTCGTGGGTGACCAGTAACATGGTGCGGCCTTCATCTGCGAGTGCGCGGATCACATTAAGCACTTCTTGTACCATCTCCGGGTCGAGCGCCGAAGTAGGTTCGTCGAAAAGAATCACTTTTGGCTGCATTGCCAGTGTGCGAGCAATGGCTGCACGCTGTTGCTGACCGCCAGAAAGCTGGTTGGGGTAGACGTGGCGCTTGTCGGCAATACCCACTTTTGCCAGCAATGCTTCGGCGGTTTCAATCGCCTCGGCCTTGCTTTGACCCAGTACGCGGCGCGGCGCTTCGATGATGTTATCGAGCACGCTCATGTGCGGCCACAAATTGAAATTCTGGAATACAAAACCGATTTCGCTGCGCAGGCGGTTGATCTGCTTGCCATCGGCAGCAACCAGTCCGCCATTTTTTGCGGATTTGAGCTTGAGCTCTTCACCGGAGACGATAATTTGCCCCTGGTGCGGGTTTTCCAGCAGGTTGATGCAGCGCAGGAAGGTTGATTTGCCAGAGCCGGAAGAACCAAGAATTGAGATCACATCGCCATCGTGGGCGGTGAGTGAAATGCCCTTGAGCACTTCGAGGTCGCCGTAGCGCTTGTGCAGGTTGCGGATTTCCAGCGCGGCAGCTGCATCGGCCATGGGTTGTCCTCTTGTTATTGGATTAGCGCCAAGTATCAATTGGCCATCCTAGTAAAGCGCCAAGCTAGCACAGCGTCTTGTGGAGCGCCAAGCAGGCTGGAGCCGGTAACGGGGCTGAGTGTGCAAGGGTGTCGCATCACTGCAGTTGCCTGTCGCGCAGATACAAAAACACCAAGCATGCCCGGCATTTTATCCACCTGGTTAAAACAGGGTGTTCGAGTCTAGGCTAAATCAATTTGCTGGGTACTGCGCGTAAATGTGCGCTAAGGAACTGAATACGCAGCAAAATCCGGCAAATTATGCCCGAGCAATAGCGCTCAATGCCAGCGAGAAGCGACAGACTTGCATGGCAAAGCACGGATGGAAAATTACAGGCAACAAAAAACCCGCACTAGGCGGGTTTCTTGTGGGCTTTCGGGTGGTTTTGGCACCACCTGAAATGAATTAGTGGTGCCCAGAGACGGAATCGAACCGCCGACACGGGGATTTTCAATCCCCTGCTCTACCGACTGAGCTATCTGGGCAACGGGGCGTATTAGACGGATTTGACGAAGGCATGTCAAGCGAAGGTTTGAAAAATATTTAAAGATAACGGGCGCTTACGATGAATTCGGGTGAAATCGATCAAGTTTTGATCAGTTTCACCCTCGCTCGAATTTACTCGCTGGGCGGCACGTAACCTTCAGCCTGCGCGTAATCTTCGCCAGACAGGAATTTATCCATCTCAACCTGGAGGAATTTGCGGTCCTCGGCGTTCATCATGTTCAGGCGGCGCTCGTTGATCAGCAGGGTTTGGTGTTTCTGCCACTCATCCCAGGCTTGCTTTGAGACATTGTTGAAGATGTCTTCACCTTTGGCGCCTGGGTACGGCGGGCGCTCAAGGCCTGGAAGTTCTTGCTTGTGCTTACGGCACATTACGGTGCGGGTCATGACAATTCTCCTGCATTCAAGGCATCTGCCGCGCGCTTGAGCAACTTTTTGACAGGGGCTGCCAGGCCTAGGCGCGGCGGTTGGGCGAGGTTATACCAGAGCCAGTCGGCTTCGGCCACGCTAGCCGGGGCCGTGGTGACCCTGACCAGCCATGGATCGATGGCCAGTTGGAAATGACTGAAGGTATGGGTCAGTTCGGCGAGTTGCTGGCGCGGGCCGATATCCAGTTGATGACTGTTGGCGAGTGATTCCAGTTCTTGCAGGTCAGTCAGCTCTGGCAGGCTCCATAAGCCGCCCCAAAGGCCGCTTGAAGGCCTGCGGTAAAGCAGGATATCACCTGCGTGATTAGCCAAGATTGGCATCAGCGTGCGCTTTTGTGGCAGCGTCTTGCGCGGCTTTGGGACTGGGTAGCGAATTTCAAGGCCCAGCAAGTGGGCCTGGCAGCCAGTCTTGAGCGGGCACAACAGGCAGCTTGGCTTGCTGCGCGTACAGAGGGTGGCGCCAAGGTCCATCATCGCCTGGGTGTAGTTATTTACCCGCTGCTGCGGGGTGAAGCGTTCCGCGACGTCCCAAAGCTGCTGGGCGACTTTGGGCTCGCCGGGATAACCCTCCTGCGCGACATAACGAGCCAGTACACGTTTGACGTTGCCGTCGAGAATTGGGGCGCGCAGGTTCATGCTCAGGCTGGCGATGGCGCCTGCGGTTGAGCGACCAATGCCGGGCAGGGCGATCAGTGCTTCGAGATCCCGTGGAAACTCGCCAGCGTGTTCGCTCATTATCAACCTGGCGGTTTTTTGCAGGTTGCGGGCGCGGGTGTAGTAGCCCAGCCCGGTCCATAAATGCAGCACCTCATCTTCCGGGGCTTCGGCCAGGTCGCGCACCGTTGGCAGCGCAGCCATGAATCGGTCGAAGTAACCCAGGACAGTGCCGACCTGGGTTTGCTGGAGCATGATTTCAGAAACCCAGACGCGATAGGGGGTTATGTCCTGTTGCCAAGGCAGGTCCTTGCGACCATGCAGGTCATACCATTGCAGAACCGCGCTTGAAAACTGCTCGGGACTCATCGCTTGAACAGGCCCTTGAGCGCGTCCTTCAGTTCCGGGCTGACTTTGTCGCCGAGTTTTTCCTCAAGTTTCTCGGTGAGCTTGTCGCCCGCTAGCTTGGCCGCAACCTTGCCTAGGCCGTCTTTATCCAGGCGGCAAGCCTTGGCGCCAAGTTCGAGTGGGCCACGGCAGCGAATCGGCCACTCAAGGCCCACATAGCGTTCGTTAACCTGGCAGGCCGGATCGGGCATTGCACGGGTGTCGCCGAGCAGGGTGACGCCAATGCGGTAGTCCAGGCCCAGCACGCGCAGGTCGAGGTCGCCATCGCCGGTTACATTCAGGCCCGGTACTTCGACTTTCAAGTCTGGATTGCTGGCCACGCCATTGCGAAATGTCAGGTTGCCATTCAGGGTTTTGAATGGCGTGTCCGTGCCGTTGATTTCACGGGTCAGCTGCTTGCGATTGAGTGTGGCGATGCCCTGGCAGATTTGCTGCTCGAGATTGGCGCCGACCAGTACGCCGTTTTCCAGGGCAAAGCTGCTGGTGCCGTTGAGGGCTTCAACCCAGGCTTTTTGACTGTTGCCGCTGGTGGTCAGGTTCGCTTGCAGGTCGAGCAGCCCCCTGACCGGTGCCTTGTTTTCGGCGGTGGTCAGGAAGGGTTCGACTGGCAGGCGCTTGAGGGTGCTTTGCAAGCTGAGTACCGGGGTCGCTGGACGCACATCCACCCGTGCCTTGGCGACGAAACTGCCGCTGCCAAGGCTACCGCTGGCATTGTCGAGCGTGAGCAGGCCGCCTGCGCTTTTTGCTTGCAGGTCGACATTGCTGAAGTTCTGTTTGTCTGCTGTCAATTGATCAAGGTTCAGCGCAACCTGCATGTCGAGTTTGCGCAGGCGGTCGATCGGCAGCACCTGGGCGGAGCTCCATGCCTGCTGGGTCGGTGCATTTGGTAGCTCTGAAGTACCGGCCTTGCCTGCCTTGGCCACACTTTGCTTGACCTCGGCATCACGAGCACTGGCCTCTTTCGACTTTGGTGGCAGGTAGCGATCAAGGTCGAGCTTGTCGCCCTTGAGCTTGACGCGCAGTGCCTGCCTGGAGAAATCGTCCACCGCCAACTCGCCGTTGAACGTGCTGTCGTCGAGCTTGAGTGTCATCTCATTGAATTTGATGCTGCTTGGGCTGCCGCTGAGGCGCGTCACCAGTTCAAACTTGTTCAGTGTGTTTTCGTCGGCCATGGCTGGGATTTCCTGGCCAATGCCCTTGAGGAACTGGCGCAGGTTGACTTCGGCAACCGAGAAGCCACCGCTGAGCTTTGGCTTGTCGCGCAAGTCGGTAACCTTGAGCTCGCCAATTGCCCGCATTTGGTTGGCAGACAGTTTGAGGCTACTCCATTGGGCAATATTGGCGGCCATATCGACACTCAATTGACCTTGCAGGGCATAGGTCAGGGTTTGGCCGTTAAGGGGCTCGCCGGATGCTTCACCGGAAACCTTGGCGTTTTCAAGTTCGTAGCGTTTCAGTACCCGGTCAAAGCGCAGGTCGCCTTGCAGTTCGGTACGGGCGCGCATCACCGGCTTGTTGATGCCAAAGAAAGCGCTGAGCTTGACCGGTACGCTGGCGCCTTCATGAATGGCGCCGGTGGTCAGCTGGATACTTTCAGCGCTGAATTGCTGGCCCTTTTGGGCGTTGTGGTAGTCAACTCGTGCGCTATTGACGATCAGGCTGTCGATATCCAGCTTGATCGGGTCGCTGGGTTTGCTTGGGGCCTGGGGGGCGGCTTCTGCGGTTTTGTCAGCGGAGTCTGGGGCATCAGTTGCGCTGGCGGTCTTTCTTGGATGGCCGACGTTTTCCCAGTTGCTGTGGCCCTTGTCGTCGATTTCGAGATTCAGGTTGAGGCCATCAACGCGGATATCGCTCATCTGCACTTCCTTGCGCAGCAGCGGCAACACACGCACGGATAAGCCAAGCAGGCGCAAGTCTGCAAAAGGTTTGTCCGGGGTATCGGCGCTGGCCAGGGTGGCGTCGGTCAACTCAAGGCCCAGCCAGGGGAACAGGCTCCAGCCGATATCGCCATTGAGGGTCAGTTCAAGGTTGGCTTTTTCGCGGGCGAGGTCGCGGATCTCGTCTTTATAGTCGTTGGGATCGAACAAGTGGGTCAGGGCAAAGCCCAGTGCCACAATGATCAGCAGCAGTCCGAGGAAAAATAGGCCCAGGATTTTGCCGAGCGATTTCATGACCGATTCCTTGTATGCATTAGCTTGAATATAAACGGATAAGTATAGCGTTGCGTGGGTTACAAATTAACGCCTGCAACGCGTTCGGCAATTGCCAGGCTGGCAGTAAGGCCCGGCGACTCTATGCCAAACAGGTTGATCAACCCGTCCAAACCGTGGTCGGCAGGGGTTTGGATGACGAAGTCGGCAGCCGGTTCCCCTGGCCCTGACAGCTTTGGACGGACGCCACTGTAACCCGGCACGAGGCGAGAGCTGTCGAGTTTCGGAAAATATCGGCGGATTGCCTGGGCGAAGGGTTCGAGCAAAGTGGCATCCAGGCTGTAGTCAATGTGTTCGACGTAGCGGGTGTCGGGGCCGAAACGCAGTTGGCCACCCAAGTCCAGCGTGGCATGGACACCCAGTCCAGTCGCATTGGCCTCTGGCATGGGGTAGATCAAGCGACTAAATGGCGAACGTGCGCTGTAGCTGAAGTAGCGACCCTGGCACAGGTGCAGCTTAGGTATCGAGCCCGCATTGAGTCCAACGGTGTTCTGTGCCAGTTGCTGGGCAAACAGCCCGCCCGCGTTTATTACCTGCTGAGCCTTGAGGCTAAAGGGCTCGCCGCAGCTGACACCCTGGACAATCCAGCCGCTGGCCGAGGGCTCGAGTTGCTCAATGCGTGTGTCGAGCACCAGTTGCGCGTCCTTGCGTTCAGCGCTGGCGAGCAGCGATTGCAAATAGACATGACTGTCGATGATCCCGGTGTTTGGCGACAGCAAGGCCTCTACCCCGTGAACTGCAGGTTCGAGGTCGTGCAGTTGTTGCTGGCTTATGGCTTGCAGCTCATCAACGCCGCAGGCGCTGGCATTCTCGGCGATGGCTGTGAGCTGGCTGCGTTCGTCATCGTTGACCGCCACCAAAAGCTTGCCGATGCGTTGATGCGGCACCTGATGCTCGACACACCAGGCATACAGCCGTTCGCGACCTTCAAGGCACAGCTGCGCCTTGAGGGAATTGGCTGCGTAATAAACGCCTGCGTGAATGACCTCGGAGTTGCGGCTGGAAGTGTGGCTGCCGATGAGTTTTTCACGCTCGACAATCAGGGTGCTTTCGCCAGGCTTGGCAAGGCGGGCGGCGCAGGCCAGGCCGAGTGCGCCGGCGCCGATGATCAAACGGTCAATTGTGTCCATGCTGGTTCGTCTAAGTCTGCTGGGGTCATGGAGAAATAGTGCCGCAAAACGATGGCTTGGGCCTATTGCTGTTTTAGCAGCGCCTGTTGCTGTCCCGTGTCGCGCGACAGGCAAGGGCTGCGATGCCTGCATAGGCACTGGGTTTCGGACAATTTCCTACTAACGGTAATTGGCTGGACGTGCGCAATGGTTATCCCCGGTAGCCGCCTAGGATAAGGCTGCCTATAATGGCTACCCTTTTGCATAACGATTGAGTGGAGCAGGTGATGGCCGAACGTACGGCATTCGTCGAGCGCAACACACTGGAGACCCAAATCAAGGTCTCGATCAACCTGGATGGTACTGGCAAGGCACGATTCGACATCGGCGTGCCATTTCTTGAGCACATGCTTGACCAGATCGCTCGCCACGGCCTGATTGACCTTGATATCGAGTGTAAGGGTGACTTGCACATCGACGACCACCACACAGTCGAAGATGTTGGCATTACCCTCGGTCAGGCCTTCACCAAAGCCATTGGCGACAAGAAAGGCATGACCCGTTACGGCCACTCCTATGTGCCGTTGGACGAGGCGCTGTCGCGCGTGGTCATCGACTTCTCGGGGCGCCCCGGCTTGCAGATGCATGTGCCTTTCACCCGTGCGGTGGTGGGTGGCTTTGACGTTGACCTGTTCCAGGAATTCTTCCAGGGCTTCGTCAACCATGCACTGGTGAGCCTGCACATCGACAACCTGCGTGGCACCAACACCCACCACCAGATCGAAACCGTGTTCAAGGCATTTGGTCGCGCGCTGCGCATGGCGGTTGAGCTTGATCCGCGCATGGCCGGGCAGATGCCATCGACCAAGGGCGTGCTCTGATGCAGACGGTAGCCGTTATCGACTACGGCATGGGCAACCTGCACTCGGTGTCCAAGGCGCTCGAACATGTGGGCGCCGGCCGTGTTCTGGTGACCAGCGATGCCCAGGTGATTCGCGAAGCTGATCGCGTGGTGTTCCCGGGTGTCGGTGCGATTCGCGATTGCATGGCCGAAATCCGCCGTTTGGGCTTTGACCAATTGGTGCGTGAGGTCAGTCAGGATCGCCCGTTCCTCGGTATCTGCGTGGGTATGCAGGCCTTGATGGATCGCAGCGAAGAAAATGGCGGCGTCGAGTGCATCGGCCAGTTCCCGGGTTCCGTGCGTTTCTTTGGCAAGGGCCAGGTTGAAGATGGCGAGGCGCTGAAGGTCCCGCACATGGGTTGGAATGAAGTCGCGCAAACGGTCAAGCATCCGCTGTGGCACAACATTCCGGACATGGCGCGTTTCTACTTTGTGCACAGCTACTACGTCGAAGCGGGCAACCCCAAGCAGGTGGTCGGTCGTGGGCATTACGGCAACGATTTTGCCGCAGCGCTGGCTGACGGTTCGCGTTTTGCCGTGCAGTTCCATCCGGAAAAAAGCCACACCCATGGACTGCAATTGCTGCAGAACTTCGCTGCGTGGGACGGTCGCTGGTAAATGGCCCGGGGCAAGGATAAAAGCCCAGTCCTGAGCCTCGAACCGGCCCAGGAAGCGGCTGCGGTTGCCAGCCTGCAGAAGTTTCTCGACCAGCGTTTCGAACTTGAGCTGGGCTCGTTTGAAGTGCAGGAGATTCTCGAACTGTTCAACCGCGAGATCGCGCCGCTTTACTACAACAAGGCTGTTGATGATGTGCAAAGCCTGCTTAGAGACAGGTTCGAGAGCATCGAAAGCGACTTGTGGGCGCTGGAAAAAAGTTAATGAACCGCTGGATCGCCTCGTGCAGGTGGGAGGCTTCAACGGCTCGCTGTGATTAATGCTAAGACTTGAATAGGTTCAACCGATGCTGATTATCCCCGCAATCGACCTCAAAGACGGCGCCTGTGTGCGTCTGCGCCAGGGCCGCATGGAAGATTCCACGGTGTTCTCCGATGACCCGGTGAGCATGGCTGCCAAGTGGGTCGACGGTGGCTGCCGTCGTCTGCATCTGGTCGATCTCAATGGTGCATTCGAAGGCCAGCCAGTCAATGGCGAGGTGGTTACTGCAATCGCCAAGCGTTATCCAAATTTGCCGATCCAGATCGGTGGCGGTATTCGCTCGCTGGAAACCATCGAGCATTACGTCAAGGCAGGCGTAAGCTACGTGATTATCGGCACCAAGGCGGTCAAGCAGCCAGAGTTCGTGGCTGAGGCCTGCAAGGCTTTTCCGGGCAAGGTCATTGTCGGTCTGGATGCCAAGGACGGTTTCGTCGCCACCGACGGCTGGGCTGAAGTCAGCAGCGTGCAGGTTATCGACCTGGCCAAGCGCTTTGAAGCCGACGGCGTCTCGGCCATCGTTTATACCGACATCGCCAAAGACGGCATGATGCAAGGCTGCAATGTGCCGTTCACCGCCGCATTGGCCGCAGCGACTTCGATTCCGGTCATCGCCTCTGGCGGTATCCATAACCTGGGTGATATCAAAAGCCTGTTGGCCGCCAAGGCCCCGGGCATTATCGGTGCAATCACCGGCCGGGCGATTTACGAAGGCACCTTGGATGTTGCTGAAGCCCAGGCATTTTGCGACAGCTACACGGGTTGATCGACTTGCTTCAGTAGGTGGGCAATCCCTGGATTGCCCGCCCCAAACAGGACTCCATCATGGCACTGGCTAAACGTATTATTCCCTGCCTCGACGTCGACAATGGCCGCGTGGTCAAGGGCGTTAAATTCGAGAACATCCGCGATGCCGGTGACCCGGTAGAAATTGCCCGTCGCTACGACGAGCAAGGTGCTGACGAGATCACCTTTCTCGATATCACTGCAAGCGTTGATGGCCGCGACACCACCTTGCATACCGTCGAGCGCATGGCCAGCCAGGTGTTTATTCCGCTGACTGTTGGCGGCGGGGTACGTACGGTGATGGACATTCGCAACCTGCTCAATGCGGGGGCCGACAAAGTCTCGATCAATACCGCTGCGGTGTTCAACCCCGAGTTTGTCGGCGAGGCAGCGCAACGCTTCGGTTCGCAATGCATTGTCGTGGCGATCGATGCCAAGCGGGTTTCCGCGCCTGGCGAGACGCCGCGTTGGGAAATCTTCACCCATGGCGGGCGTAAGCCAACCGGCCTGGATGCGGTGTTGTGGGCGAAGAAGATGGAAGACCTGGGAGCAGGTGAAATTCTCCTGACCAGCATGGACCAAGACGGCATGAAGAGCGGCTTTGATCTTGGCGTTACCCGGGCGATCAGCGAAAGCGTGGGTATCCCGGTGATCGCATCCGGTGGCGTGGGCAATCTCGATCACTTGGCTGACGGCATTATCGAAGGCAAGGCGGCCGCGGTCCTGGCTGCCAGCATTTTTCACTTCGGTGAATACACGGTGCCCGAGGCCAAAGCCTACATGGCCAGTCGCGGCATTGTTGTGCGTTAGCATTGGTCAATGCTCCAACTCGGGTCATGGAGGGTGATCTGGGTCGCAGCTATGAATATCGGATTGTTGTCTGCACAAAAACAGGGCTAGTCTTGCCCGATTAAAAATATGCGTTCTGAACTAGGGTTGTGATTGATGTTGAAGCGTCTGTTGTTGGCAAGTGCTGGGGCACTGCTATTGATGTCTGGGGTGGCGCGAGCCGAAATCGACGAAAACTACCGCATGGTCTTGCTGACCGAAAACTTCCCGCCATACAACATGGCAATCAACGGCAAGAATTTTGCGCAGGAAGATAACCTCGACGGCATTGCCGTGGATATCGTGCGCGAAATGTTCAAGCGGGCGGGGATTCAGTACAACCTGACACTGCGCTTTCCGTGGGACCGCATCTATAAATTAGCCCTGGAGAAGCCGAACTACGGCGTCTTCGTGACCGCGCGCCTGCCTGAGCGTGAGGAACTGTTCAAGTGGGTAGGGCCAATAGGTCCGGACGACTGGGTTTTGTTAGGGCGCAGTGATAGCAACATCAGCCTGAACAACCTTGAAGACGCCAAGCAGTACAAGGTTGGCGCTTATAAGGGGGATGCGATTGCTGAGCATCTCCAGCAGCAGGGCCTGACGCCGATCACCGCATTGCGCGACCAGCTCAATGCCACTAAGTTGGTGTCTGGACAAATCGATCTCTGGGCAACCGGCGATCCAGCCGGGCGTTACCTGGCGAAACAAGAAGGCATTTCTGGTTTGAAGACAATCCTGCGTTTCGATACTGCCGAGCTTTATCTGGCGCTCAACAAGGAGGTGCCGGACGAGGTGGTACAGAAGCTGCAGGCTGAGTTGGACAAGATGCGCAAAGAGGGCTTTGTCGACGACACCCTCAACAGCTATCTGTGATACCAAACGGGCCTTTTCAGGCCCGTTTGTCTAACAGGAGTTTATGAAAGTGAGCCACAGGTCACGCGGATACGGACGTCGCTAACCAAATAATCACAATATATGCGGGCGGGGTAAGCAAGATGTTGAAGAAAGTAAAGAGTGGTCTGTTGCTGGGGCTGGCGCTGATGGCGAGCGTGGCGCATGCCGAGTTACCCGAAGACTACAAGGTAGTGTTACTGACTGAGAACTTTCCACCCTTTAACATGGCGGTGGACGACAAGAACTTCGCTCGCGATGACGGTATCGACGGTATCAGTGCCGACATCGTACGGGAGATGTTCAAGCGTGCTGGCATCAAGTACACCCTGACCCTGCGCTTCCCGTGGGATCGCCTGTATCGCCTGACCCTGGATAAGCCTAGCTACGCACTATTCTCGACCACCTATACCGAAGAGCGTAAACCGCTGTTCAAGTGGGTCGGCCCACTGGCCAAGACCGGCTGGGTATTGCTGGCGGCGCCAGGTAGCGATATCAAGATTACCAATCTCAAGGATTCGGCGAAGTACAACGTTGGTGCCTACAAGAATGACGCGGTCAGCCAGGCCCTGGAAAGTGAGGGCCTGAAACCAATCAACGCCTTGCGTGACCAGGAAAACGTCAAGAAGCTGACCTCCGGCAAGATTGATCTCTGGGCAACGACTGATCCGGTTGGGCGTTATATCGCCAAGCAGGAGGGCGTCAGTGGCCTTAATACAGTGCTGCGCTTCAAGGAAGCCGAGCTGTATTTGGCATTGAACAAAGATACCCCGGATGAAGTGGTGCAGCGTCTGCAAAAAGCGCTGGATGAACTGCGCGCAGAAGGCTTTATTGACGACATAACCAACAGTTACCTGTAATAGCGCAGCATAAAAAACCGGTCTGGCTTAGCACCAGACCGGTTTTTTTGTGGGCGCCGTTCAGGCCGGTGTGACAACGCCAAGCTTCAAACAGCAATGCGTTGATGTTCAGTTACGAGTGATATTCAGGCCTTTGAGCAGGTTCAGAGCCTGGCTCAGTTGGTAGTCATCATCCTGCGGGCGCGCCTGAGCGGCTTTGGCGCTGCTGGTTGGCCTGTCGGCGCCGCCATTGCCATTGCCCAGGTGGCCTTGCAGGTCAGCTTCTTTATAGTTGAGGCTTGACGCGGGACCTTCGCGAGTGAGCTTGGCGCGCGTCACTTCAATGTCAGGGACAATGCCCTGCGCCTGGATCGAACGGCCATTGGGGGTGAAGTAAAGGGCTGTGGTCAGTTTCAACGCACGGTCGCTGCTCAGTGGCAGTACGGTTTGCACCGAGCCCTTGCCAAAGCTGTCAGTGCCCATCAACACGCCGCGCTTGTGGTCTTGCAGGGCGCCGGCAACAATTTCAGAGGCCGAAGCGCTGCCGCCGTTGATCAACACCACCAGCGGTACACCTTCGCTGGCGTCGGCCGGATCTGCGGAGAAGCGCAGCTCGGAGTTGGCGATTCGGCCCTTGGTGTAGACGATCAAGCCTTTCTTGAGGAAGTGATCGGTGACCTCAACCGCTGCCTGCAGCACGCCGCCCGGATTGTTGCGCAGGTCGAGAACCAGGCCGCTGAGCTTCTTGCCGTTCTCTTTGCGCAGGGTGTTCAGGGCTTTTCCGACTTCCTCGCCGGTATTGACCTGGAACTGCGAGATGCGGATGTAGCCGTAGTTCGCTTCGAGCATCTGGCTTTTGACGCTCTTGACCTTGATCGCGGCGCGAGTCAAGTTGACTACAAAAGGCTTGCCGCCGTCGCGGACTATGGTCAACTTGATCTTGCTGCCAGCCTTGCCGCGCATCTTGTCGACGGCGTCGAGCATCGACATGCCTTTGGTTGGTTGGTCGTCAATCTTGATGATCAGGTCACCCGGTTGAATACCAGCCTTTGAAGCCGGGGTGTCATCAATCGGCGAGACGACTTTTACGAAGCCATCCTCCATGCCTACTTCAATGCCGAGGCCGCCGAACTCGCCGCTGGTGCTTTCTTGCAGGTCAGCGAAGTCCTCTGGCCCCAGGTAAGCAGAGTGGGGGTCAAGATTGCTGATCATGCCTTTAATGGCATTCTCCAACAGTTCCTTGTCGGTAACCGGCTCGACGTACGAGCTCTTGATGCGATCCATCACCTCAACGAAGGTGCGTAGCTCATCAAGTGGCAATGGCGCCTTGTCACTGGCTGGAGCGGCTGCTGGTGCGATGATCTCTGCTGCATGGGACATCATTGACACGCCACTGAACAGGGCGATCGCTAAAGCCAGAGAGGTAAGGCGGGGCAAATGCGGCATGTCGAACAAACTCCTACGGAATAAATAAGCGCTTATCCTTGCGCGCGGCACCATTGTGCCGGATCGCTTGGGCGACCCTTTTGGCGGATTGCAAAATACAATGCAGGCGTATTCTGCCCGCCGCTGGTGCCCACTGTTGCGATTGGATCCCCAGCTTTAACCACGTCGCCCGCGTCCTTGAGCAGGCTCTGGTTGTGCCCATACAGGCTCAAATAACCATTACCATGATCGAGAATGACCAGAAGTCCGGCGCCGCGCAACCAGTCGGCAAAAACAACCCGGCCACCATGCACTGCGCGTACCTGGCTGCCGGCGGCTGCACTGATCAGTACGCCATCCCACTTGGTTCGAGCGTCTTCGCCGCGCGGGGTTCCATAACGTGCCAGCAGACGGCCATTAACTGGCCAAGGCAACTTGCCCCGTGCATTGGCGAATTGACCACCGTAGACCGCACCAGAGCTGACTATGGGCCCGCTGTTGCTGGAGGGTGACGCAGCGTTCTGGCGTTTGGCCTGGTTGGCCGCGGCGAGCGCCCGTTGCCGTGCTGCGGCAGCTTCGCGGGCTTGCCTTGCAAGGGTTTCATCGATGGTTTTAATGACTTTGGCCAGTTGCGCCTGATCGCGCTGGCGGGCTTTGAGCTTCTTGTCTCGTGCCGAATAGTCGCTGTTCAGCTTGGCCAGCGCAAGTTGGCGTTGCTTGCGCACTTGCGCCAGCTTTTCGGTCTGGGTGTCGAGGGTGCTTTTGCGTTCAAGCAGCTGGTGCTGCTGGGCGGTGATCTCGTTCTCGACGTTTGCCAGTTGACGCAGTGTTTCGTTGAAGGTGTTCAATTGCTCCATGCGCGCCTTACTTACATAGTCGTAATAGGTCATGGTGCGTGAGAATTTTTCGGGGTTCTGCTGATTGAGCAGCAGCTTGATGTACTCCTGGCGCCCGCTTTGGTAAGCAGCCCGGGCTTGAATGGCGATCAGGCGTTGCTGTTCAATTTGCGCGCTCTGGAGTTTTTTTTTCTCTGTTTCGAGGCGCTTGATCTCTTCTTCGCCGTCGTTGAGCTGCTCTTGTAGGTCCTTGACCTGCTTTTCCAGCTGGCCCATCTCGGTTTCGGTCTGCTTCAGCGATTTCTGTACGCCAGATTTTTCCTGCTGGATTTTCTGCAGCAGTTTTTTCAGCTCGACAACGTCAGACTGGGCGGCATTAAGCTGTTTTTGCGCGTCAGCTTTCTCATCTGCAAACGCAGGGGAGAGCAAGCACGTCATCAATATCAGAACTAGGGCGCGGAACATTGGGCGAAGGCATACCTGTGCATAAAGTGACCCTAGTATGCCCGTGGTCCGGAGCAAAAAAAATGCCCCAGACCAGCGGGCTGAGGCATTTATGCTTTTTATTAACCAATACTCACTTGTTGAAGGTGAGAATGCTGGTGCCGGTCATCTCTTCTGGCACAGGCAGGCCCAGCAGCGTGAGCATGGTTGGGGCAATATCTGCCAGTACAGCGCCATCACGGACCTGGGCGTCGCGCTTGCCAACGTAGATAAATGGCACTGGCTCGCAGGTGTGGGCAGTGTGTGCCTGCCCGGTGCATTCATCTTCCATTTGCTCAACGTTGCCGTGGTCGGCGGTAATCAGAGCCTCACCACCGACTTTGTCGAGCGCGCTGACAATACGGCCGACACAGCTGTCCAGGCATTCAACCGCAGCCACTGCGGCCTCGAAGACGCCGGTGTGGCCGACCATGTCGCCGTTGGCGTAGTTGACCACAATCACGTCGTAACGCTGGTTTTCGATGGCGTCGACTATCTTGTCGGTCACTTGCGGCGCGCTCATTTCTGGCTGCAAGTCATAGGTGGCGACGTTGGGCGATGGGATCAGGATGCGTTCCTCGCCTGTGAATGGTTCTTCGCGACCGCCGGAGAAGAAGAAGGTCACGTGGGCGTATTTTTCGGTTTCGGCAATGCGCAGTTGGGTCTTGCCGTTGTTGGCCAGGTACTCGCCAAGTACGTTGGTCAGTGGTGTTGGCTTGAATGCGCTTGGCGTATCAATGCTCGCGGCGTATTGGGTGAGCATGATGAAGCCAGCCAGTTGCGGTGAGCGCGTGCGCTCGAACTCATTGAAGTCCGGTTCGACGAAGCTGCGCGTCAGTTCGCGAGCCCGGTCGGCGCGGAAGTTCATGAAGATCACGGCGTCACCGTCTGCGACTGACACCGCGTCACCCAGGGTGGTGGCTTTCACGAATTCATCGCTTTCGCCCCGCGCATAGGCGGCTTCCAGGCCGGCGCTGGCGTTGGCTGCGTTGTATTGGCCCTGGCCATTGACGATCAGGTTGTAGGCCTGCTCGACACGGTCCCAGCGATTGTCACGGTCCATGGCGAAGTAGCGGCCAATCAGGCTGGCGATGCGGCCTTTGCCAAGTTTGGCGAAGGTATTGTCCAGCAGGTCGATCGACGATTGCGCGCTTTTTGGTGGCGTATCGCGACCATCCAGGAACGCATGTAGGTAAATTTTTTCAGCGCCACGCCTGGCTGCCAGTTCGACCATGGCGGCAATGTGATCCTGATGACTGTGCACGCCGCCGTCAGATAGCAGGCCGAGGATATGCACGGCTTTGGCGTTGCTCACGGCACTATCGACCGCCTGGGTGATGGCTGGGTTGTCGAAAAACTCGCCATCGCGAATGGCCTTGGTCACGCGGGTGAAGTCTTGGTACACCACACGACCCGCGCCCAGGTTCATATGGCCCACTTCCGAGTTGCCCATCTGGCCGTCTGGCAGGCCGACATCCATGCCACTACCCGAAATCAACCCATTGGGCTGCGTGGCGCGCAGGTGATCATAAACCGGCGTGTTGGCGGCAAAAATGGCGTTGTATTCGGGGCTTTCGCTGTGGCCGAAACCATCAAGAATGATCAGAACCAAAGGTTTTGGCGTGACGCTCATAAAGCTGGCTCGCTCTGCTGTAGGCATAAAGATTGACCATTTTAAGGCCTAGACGCTATCAAGTCACCGCCGGACGGGGTTTGGCCGACTTGTGGGGCTGTGTATACTGGCCGGCATTTTACCGTCCTGGAATATCCCTGATGCTTGCTCACGCGATTGAATTTGTTACTAACCACTATTTGCTAGCCGGTGCTTTCGTCATTCTGCTTGTGCTGCTGCTGGTCACTGAGTTGCAAAAAGGCGGTAAGAGCTTGAGCAGCCGTGAGCTGACAGCGCTGCTTAATAGCGAGCAGGGCGTAGCATTGGATGTGCGTTCGCAAAAAGATTTTTCTGCCGGCCACATTGTTGGCTCGCTGCATATCCCTTATGAAAAACTGGCGACCCGTATCGCAGAGCTGGATAAGCACAAGGCCAAGACCATTGTGGTGGTGGACGCCGCCGGCCAGCACGCCGGTACCGCTGCTCGTGAACTGCAAAAAGCAGGTTTCAGCGCTGCAAAGCTCTCAGGTGGGATGGCTACCTGGCGCGGTGATAACCTCCCGGTGGTGAAGTGATATGGAGGTCGTGATCTACTCAAGCGATTATTGCCCCTTCTGTATACGGGCAAAGCAGTTGCTCGCTCATAAAGGGGTCGCATTCACCGAAATGCGAGTCGATGGCAACGCTGCATTGCGTGCAGAGATGACCCGCAAGGCTGGAAGAACCTCGGTCCCACAGATTTGGATCGGCGAAGTCCATGTGGGTGGCTGCGACGAACTTTATGCCCTGGAGCGCGCCGGTAAGCTCGACGCATTGCTCAAGGCATAATCCTGATATCCGCGGGATCTCAGCAAGAACAGCGAGCGACAGGCGCACAAGGCTGCAAACCGCTGCTCTGGGGTCTCTTCAACTTGGTTTAACTAACAATAAGGCTTTGGTATGACTGAACAAGCAAACACTGGCGCTGGCGCAACTGAAGAGCAAACCCCGCAATTCTCGTTGCAGCGTATCTACGTACGTGACCTTTCTTTCGAAGCACCCAAGAGCCCAGAGATTTTCCGCAAGGAATGGACCCCAGCAGTCGAGATGGACCTCAATACCCGTCAGAAACCGCTGGATGGTGACTTCCACGAGATCGTGCTGACCTTGTCGGTGACGGTCAAGAACGGTGACGAAGTGGCCTTCATCGCTGAAGTTCAGCAGGCCGGTATCTTCTTGATCAAGGGGCTGGATGCGGCGTCGATGAGCCACACCCTTGGCGCTTTCTGCCCGAACATCCTGTTCCCCTATGCCCGTGAAACCCTCGACAGCCTGGTGGTTCGCGGCTCGTTCCCAGCATTGATGCTCGCGCCGGTGAACTTCGACGCGCTCTATGCACAAGAGCTGCAACGTCTGCAGCAGGCTGCACCGGAAAACGCTACCCACTAAGCTCTTCCCGCCAGGGATGACTTGCAAAAAAACGCCTTCACTGGCGTTTTTTTGTGGCTGTAGATCAACGGCTGAATGGTGTTAGCGATTAGCTGGCGGCATGGCAAAGCCCTGCTGTCGCCATGCTTCGTAAACGGCTATTGCAACGGTATTCGACAGGTTCAGGCTGCGGCAGCCTTCGCGCATTGGCAGGCGTACGCATTGCTCAACTGGCAGGGCATCACGCACCTCTTGTGGCAGTCCACGGCTCTCCGGGCCAAATAGAAAGGCGTCGCCGGATTGGTAGCTCACCTCGTGGAAGCCTTGCGTACCCTTGGTAGTGAAGGCGAACACCCGAGGCTGGCCAATGCTGGCGAGGCAGCTCTGAAGGTCTGCATGACGCTGCAGTGTGGCGTATTCGTGGTAGTCCAGCCCTGCGCGACGCAAGCGTTTATCATCCAATTCAAAGCCAATTGGCTCGATCAAATGCAGGTTGCAACCGCTATTGGCACAGAGCCTGATAATGTTGCCGGTATTGGGTGGTATTTCTGGTTGAAAAAGGATGACGTGAAACATGCGCGGCTCCGAGCGTGAAGGCGGGCAATATTCTACTCCTGATATAGGCGATCGGCCTCGTCCTTGGTTGCGAGTGATTGGCTCTCTGGCCATTTTTGGCTTTTTGATCGGCTTGATGTTTGGTGATTTGTTTCGCCCGGATGCACTGCGCCTTGATCGAATCGAGGTGCGCGATGCTGGGCTGCAGCTGTGGTTCAACGAGCAACCAACCCCGCAAAGCGGTGAATACGACGGCGCTTATGTGCTGCGTTTGCGAACGCTGGGGCGTGAGCAGCAAGGCCAGTTGCAGCTCAATGGACGAGCGGTTAACTGGCGGCTGCAAAGAGATGGGCGGGATATGCAGTTGACCGTTATTGCGGCCCGTCCCTTGCGCGGCGAATGGCGCGCTGATCAGGTAGACGGGCAATGGCGGCTAACGGTCAGTCTGCAGGAAAAATAATCCAATTACTTTTTGCGAGATCAGTCCTACGGAGAAACAGGATGGAGGGGGAGGTTTTGTTCTCCCAATTAAATTTATGCTTAACTTCAGACAAGACATTACCGGATTAGATGTCAGTAGCTGTACTTTTTGCAAAATACCTTCAAGGACGAGACCGCATGAAAAAAATATTATGTTGTTTACTGTTTGCCTGTTCGTTACCGGCGTTCGCCAATGAGATAACAGGCGGCGTCTATGTAGCGACCAATAATGCAGATGAAAATTCCGTTGTTGGTTACAAGCAATTCGCTGACGGGACGCTAGCGCAGGTCGGTGAGTACAAAACAGGTGGCAAGGGCACGGGCTTTGTTGAGCTATTCGGCCTGCCTTATGACCCTACAACCGGCCATACCTTTACCGATGGTATCGACCCTTTGGCCGCAGCCTATGGCCTATGGCGCTCTGCGGATAACAAGAATGTTCTGGTTGTAAACGCTGGTAATGGCACGCTTTCGTCATTACGTGTTCAGGACGACCTGTCTCTGAAACTGACTAACGTCGTCAAGGCTGGCGATATCAAGCCCAACGGCATTGCGTCCTACAAGAACCTTGTCTACGTCGTCAGCATGGGCAAGAAGCTTGAAGACCCTAGTGACGGCAATATCAAGGGCTTCACCATTGATGACAATGGCTTTCTTAAAGAAATTCCCAACTCCATTCGCCCGCTTACCGGTCGCCCGGCAAGTGTCGAGTTCACAGGTGATGGCAAGTATCTGATTGTGGTTGAGATCACGACTGGCGTTACTCACGCCTATGCTGTTGACGAAAATGGCTTGCTGTCTGAAAAGCCGGTATCAAGCATCGATTCTCCACAGGCTTCGAAAGACCGTTTCTTCGCCTTGCCGATCGGCACGAAAATCGTAAAAGGTGAAGATGACAATTACACGCTTCTGGTTACCGAGACCCGCTTCATCACCAGCGATCACAAATTTTACAACTCGTCTGCCGAGCATAAAAAGAAGTACCCCTTCCTGCGCTTGTTTGAAGGGCAATCAGGTTCTGTCACTTCATACAACATCGACAAAAACGGCAAGCTCAGCGTTATTTCCCCTGACGTTATTGCCGGCAAAGGCTATTGGGGTGGCCAGCAGGCAGTATGCTGGGTAACTATCTCGCGTGATGGGAAATACGCTTGGACAACCAACCCTTTGACTTCAAGCATTTCCACCTACGCCATCAATAAAGACGGCAGCATCAAGCTTAAGCAAGAGATTGCGTATCAGGACAGTAAGTACGATGAATACTTTCTCGATATGGATCTGAGCGCAGACGGTAACTATGTAAACGTTATCAGCGGAAACACAGGAAAAACCTGGGTGTTTAAGATTAACCACGAGACGGGAGAGTTGACAGTCGTTGATGGTTATCCTGGCAGTGCCCTGACTCACTCTTACGGGATCGTGACTATTCCTTATAAGAGCAACTAAGTTCTACTACAAATAGACAAAAGCCCGGTCCATGCATTTCATGGGCCGGGCTTTTGTCTATTTAGGGTGAAGCAAATGTAATAAAAGAGGGGAATCCCCGGCCTGCCTGTACCAAGGCCCCCGAAACTGGAGTTACTTAGGTATATGCAGGCAGTGTGCCAACTTTTGCATTGTCGCTTGATGTCAGTAAAAACAGGCTGTTTGCGCCATTCAAAGCCTATTGATCCGCGCCTTTGGTCACTGAAAGTGTCTCTGATGAGTGCATGCGCACTGTTTTGAGCGCTGTTATTGGGCATCGCTTAGTCGGCCGCGTAATGGATGGCGGCTGGTTTATTGCCAATGCTGCTGAGCCATGGCCCGTTGTTGTCAGTCATGCTCGGCAATATTCGCTTCCACAAGCCGTGCCAGTTGGCTCAGGGACTCTTGCCAACCCAAATAGCACATTTCCTCTGGGATGGCAGAGGGAATGCCTGTTTGAACAATATGAACATCGGTTCCGCAGCTAACGGCTTTCAGGTCGATCGATACCAGCATTTCACCGGGCAGGTGCTCGCTGTCGAAGCAGTCTCTATGCTGGATCCGCTCGTGGGGTACAAGCTCGGTATATTCAGCACTAAAAGAATGGCTGCTTGCGCTGGCAAAGTGGGTGAAAGACATTCGATAGCCTCCTCCCACGCGGGCATCCATTTCATGGACCGTCCCGATAAAACCATAGGGAGGCAGCCAGCGTTCCAGGGCGCCCTTATCGGTAAAGGCCTTGTAGATGGATTCAGGCGGTGCACGAAGCACGCGGTGTAAGCGGACTGTACCGGTCTTGTCAGGCATGGGGTTCTCCTGCGATTGGATCGCCGTCAAAGGCAGCATTCATCAGCCTAGTCCAAACCCAATGTATCGAATTGATCCCTGTGCATAAAAAAACGGGCCAAGGCCCGTTTTTGTGCTGCTTAAATGTTGATGACTGGTTTAGTTGTCATCGCTGTCGTCGTCATCGCCACCGTCGATGTTCATGCCCAGCTCTTTGATCTTGCGGGTCAGGGTATTTCGGCCCCAGCCCAGCAGGATAGAGGCGTCGCGGCGTCGGCCTGCGGTGTGCTTGAGGGCCGTTTCAATCATGATCCGCTCAAATGCCGGTACGGCTGTATCGAGCAGGTTTGACTGGCCGCGTGCCAGCGACTGGTCGGCCCACTGGCGCAGCGCCTGCTCCCAATTACTGACCGGGGCACTGTCTTGCGGCTGCGACAGCAGTTCGGGTGGCAGGTCGTCGATGTGCACCTCGCGGCCAGAAGCCATGACGGTGATCCAGCGACAGGTGTTCTCCAGCTGGCGCACATTGCCCGGCCATGACAGCTGTTGAAGATAATCTTCGGTTTCGTTTTTCAGCAGCTTTGGTTCGACCGACAGTTCAAGCGCCGCGCGGCTGAGGAAATGGCGGGCCAGTGTTGGAATGTCTTCGCGGCGGTCTGACAAGCGCGGAATATGAATACGAATAACGTTGAGGCGATGGAACAAGTCTTCACGGAATTTACCGGCATGCACCAGGCCCTCAAGGTTTTGGTGAGTGGCGGCAATGATCCGTACATCAACCTTGACCGGTGTATGACCGCCCACGCGGTAGAATTCGCCATCAGCCAGTACCCGCAGCAGGCGAGTCTGGGTGTCGGCCGGCATGTCGCCGATTTCATCGAGAAACAGGGTGCCGCCATCGGCTTGCTCGAAGCGACCGCGGCGCTGGTTGGCTGCACCGGTAAAGGCGCCTTTTTCATGGCCAAAGAGCTCGGATTCCATCAAGTCCTTTGGAATTGCCGCCATGTTCAAGGCAATAAAGGGCGAGGCCGCGCGCGGGCTGTGGCGATGCAGGGCGTGGGCAACCAGTTCCTTGCCCGTGCCCGATTCACCATTGATCAAAACCGTGATGTTGGAATGTGACAAGCGGCCGATGGCGCGAAACACTTCCTGCATTGCTGGTGCTTCACCGATGATTTCCGGTGTTTGCGCTTCAGCAACGGGCACGCTGAGGTTTTGCTGTTCCTGGGCGTGCTGGTTGGCACGCTTGACCAGTGACACGGCTTCATCAACGTCAAACGGCTTGGGCAAATACTCGAATGCCCCGCCCTGATAAGAGGCAACGGCGCTGTCGAGGTCCGAATGTGCGGTCATGATGATGACGGGCAGGCGCGGGTGCAGCTCTTGGATACGCGCCAGCAAGTCAAGCCCACTGACGCCAGGCATGCGGATGTCGGAAATAATCACATCGGGCTGTTGCCGGGCCAGGCGGTTAAGCAGGCCGTCGGCATTGTCGAAGGTTTGCGTGGCCATGCCTTCTTGCTGCAAGGCTTTTTCCAGTACCCAGCGGATAGAACGGTCGTCGTCGACAATCCAGACGGTTTCACTACGGCTCATGGCTGAGTTGCTCCTTGTTCCAGCGGCAGGAAGATCGTAAATACGGTATGGCCCGGATGGCTTTCGCATTCGATCAGCCCTTGGTGCTGACTAATAATGTTCTGGGTGATTGCAAGGCCAAGGCCGGTGCCGTCGGCGCGGCCACTGACCATGGGGAAGAAAATGGTTTCTTGCAGGTCCGGAGGAATGCCTGGGCCGTTATCGATGATTTCAATTTTGGTCACCAGGCGATGACGGACATGGCCAATGGTGAATTGGCGCAGCGCCCGTGTGCGCAGGGTGATGCGGCCCAGGCGCATATCACTGAGCGGGGAAAGCGCCTGCATGGCGTTGCGCACTATATTCAGCACGGCCTGGATCATTTGTTCGCGGTCGATCAACACGTCCGGGATGCTTGGGTCGTAGTCGCGCACCAAAGTAATGCAACCTTGGCTTTCGGCTTCAACCAGGCTGCTGACGCGTTCGAGCACTTCATGTACGTTGGTCATCGATAGCAGTGGCAGCTTGTTTGAACCAAGCATGCGATCAACCAGATTACGCAAGCGATCAGCCTCTTCAATGATTACGTTGGTGTAGTCCTTGAGGTTTTCCTCGGGGAGTTCACGGGCCAGCAACTGAGCGGCGCCACGGATGCCGCCCAAAGGGTTCTTGATTTCGTGAGCCAGGCCGCGCACCAGGAGTTTGGTGGTCTCTTGCTTAGACAGCTGGGCCTCTTCCTTGGTGATGCGCAACATGCGGTCACGTGGGAACACTTCGAGGAGCAACAGGGTTGCGCCGCGGCTGATTACTGGGGTGACGGCGTAGTCTACGGTCAGGTTTTGCCCGGTTATGGAGGTCAATACCGCTTCGCGCTTATTGAACGGATGGGCTTCCTCAACGGCTTGGCGCAAAGAACTCACGGCTTCAGCGGATTCAGTAAAGAGCTCGCTGATGAACTGGCCATGGCTGCGTTGGCCGCTAATGGCCAAAAGCATTTCGGCGGCTGGGTTCATGTACTCAAGGCGCAGTTCCGCATCGAGCAATAATGTGGCGGTTGTCAGGTTGTCGAGTAGCAGGCGGTGCAGTGCGTCGTTAATGATCATAGGCATCGGCTTCCGGCAGTGGTTATAAAAATGCAAGAAGCAAACCAAAGCCCTGAAAAGTAGCGTTTTCCCTGTGTAAATAGCGACAACGCCCACAAATAGATGTAGGCCGCCACGTGCAGGGCGACCCAAAACAGGGAGAGTATAGAAGTGACTGCCTTTATGTGCGCCTAAATGGTGCGTTTGCTACATAAAGGGAACGAAGGGGATGTCTCTTTCTTCTTCAGGCTTGTCTTTGAGTGGGCATTCAGGGCGCACGCCGAAGTCTTTCCGCTTGCAGGGATTGACCTGGCGTTTTTGCGCAAGCGAGGTGCGCAGCAGGTGAAATGGCTGGCTGGGTGTTCGTTCAATGATGCGCTCATGCTCATCGATGATCTCAACCGCCAACTGGTGCGTTCCCCTGTCGATATTTTCCAGCGGGAAAACCGGGCTGCGACCGGCCTCGCCAATTGCATTACCGTCGAGAATCAGGCGAAAGCGATGCCCGGGCAGCAGCTCGGGTTCGCTGGTGGCGCTGACAATCAGGTTACCGGCGTTATCGCGGATCGTTGCATCAGGTTGCGGCACCAGGATGCGTAGCATCTGGTAGGACAGCACCAGGGGTTGCTCGTCTACGACTTCTGGCTTGAGCTTGATGGTCGGGGTGATCCGATTGGTAGGTGCTATCTGCACCGGCTTGGCATTACCGCCCCTGGGTCGGTCGGTAAATACCCGGTTTCCTTCTGCATCTATATAGGTGTAGACCTGTGCCGACGCGGACAGGCTGCTCAGTAGCAATAAACAGGTTAAAAGTGCGCGCATCAAGGGGCTGGCTTAGGTCTTGGGGTGGGTTTGGGTTTAGGGGTGAATGCGGGACTGTTATTGGTGTTGACCCTTTGTACGGTGAATGTGCTGGTCTCGCTTTGCTGCACCGTGCCGCTGGTGCTGATTACCTGTACCGCGAGCGAGTGTTCGCCACGATCAACATTATTGAGCTGGAGTCGCGGCACGTTGCTGGGTTCGCCATAAGGTTGGCCGTCGAGCAGCAGCTGCAAGCGGTGCGCCGGTGACAGGCGTGGCTGAATGTTAACCCCGACGCTGAAGGTGCCGTTGTTGGCGCGCAACGCGGCTTCATCTGGCAGGCCGGTCAGCTCCAGTACTTGATAGGAGGCCTGGACTTGCGCGGGAGCATTATCGCTTGCTTCACTTGTCGGTTGTTTCGGGGTTTGCATCTCCACCGTATTGGTTTTAGGCAGCTCGATGGTTTCGGTGTCTACGCCCTGTGGCGGTTCGTTAGTGAAAACGGTATTGCCGTTGGCGTCGGTGTATTTATAGATTTGCGCGCTGGCCGGCAGGGCGGCGGCGAGTATAAGGCAGGCAACTAGTGTGCGCATGAGCGATCCCTCAACGTGGCTTGTTGATTAAGATTGCACTGCGCGGCGTTACTGGCAAGTGTCGGCATGTTGCAGTGTGTGCGGGCGCATAAAACAATGGGCTGAGCGGTGCATTGGCAAAAACAAAAGGCCACCCGAAGGTGGCCTTTTGTCATACCGGCTGGATTAGACGCTGTAGTACAGGTCGTATTCCAGTGGGTGTACGAAGGTGCGAACTTTGATTTCTTCTTCGTGCTTGAGTTCGAGGTAAGCATCGATGAAGTCGTCGCTGAACACGCCGCCCTTGGTCAGGAACGCACGACCTTTGTCGAGCTCTTCCAGGGCTTCTTTCAGGCTGCCGCAAACCTGTGGGATCAACTTGCCTTCTTCTGGTGGCAGGTCATACAGGTTCTTGTCAGCTGCATCGCCAGGGTGGATCTTGTTCTGGATACCGTCGATACCGGCCATCAGCAATGCTGCGAAAGCCAGGTATGGGTTGGCTGCTGGATCCGGGAAGCGTGCTTCGATACGACGAGCTTTAGGGCTGGCAACGTAAGGAATACGGATCGAGGCCGAACGGTTGCGAGCCGAGTAGGCCAGCATTACTGGAGCTTCGAAGCCAGGGACCAGACGCTTGTAGGAGTTGGTCGATGGGTTGGTGAAGCCGTTCAGTGCCTTACCGTGCTTGATGATACCGCCGATGAAGTACAGGGCGATGTCAGACAGGCCGGCATAGCCTTCGCCGGAGAAGGTGTTCTTGCCGTCTTTGGAGATCGACATGTGAACGTGCATGCCCGAGCCGTTGTCGCCGTACAGTGGCTTAGGCATGAAGGTAGCGGTTTTACCGTAGGCATCGGCTACGTTGTGTACGCAGTACTTCAGGGTCTGAACTTCGTCAGCCTTGTTTACCAGGGTGTTGAACTTGACGCCGATTTCGTTCTGGCCAGCAGTCGCCACTTCGTGGTGGTGAACTTCGATCACCAGGCCCATATCTTCCATGGCATTACACATGGCAGTACGGATTTCGTGGTCGTGGTCGCACGGCGGAACTGGGAAGTAACCACCTTTGACGGCTGGACGGTGGCCCTTGTTGCCGCCTTCGATGTCGCCGTCAGTGTTCCAGGAGCCTTGCTCGGAGTAGATCTTGAACATCGAGCCGGAGATGTCCGACTTGAACTTCACTTCGTCGAAGATGAAGAATTCTGGCTCCGGGCCAACAAATACAGTGTCACCGATGCCGGTCGACTTGAGGAACTCTTCAGCGCGCTTGGCGATGGAGCGTGGGTCGCGGTCGTAGCCTTGCATGGTGCTTGGCTCAACGATGTCGCAAACCAGAATCAGGGTTGGCTCTTCGGTGAATGGATCCAGCACGGCGGTTTCGTCAACCGGCATCAGGATCATGTCGGAAGCTTCGATGCCTTTCCAGCCATGAATGGAGGAGCCGTCGAACATCTTGCCGTGCTCGAAGAAGTCTTCGTCCAGCGCGTCGCGGGCTGGCATGGTTACGTGGTGCTGCTTACCCTTGGTATCAGTGAAGCGCAGGTCAACCCACTTCACGTCGTGTTCTTTAATAAGTTGAATCGACTTCGACATGCTGTCCTCCAGGCGGATAAGGCTCAATCTGTTGAGCCCACAAAATTCGGAAAAGCTCGGCGGATACTCCGCCAGTACTACCTGCCTCACAAGGGAGCAATTTGCATGCCAGTGCACTGTGATGGACTAAAGCCCGCAAACGCAGGCGCACCGGGGGATTATTCCCAGTTGTGCTGATATTGCTGCACCAAGCCGGTGCCAAATAAAACGACAAGGCACCATGATGGTGCGACTAAATGTTTAACTAAGGTTTTTGATCAAACCTTGCACAATTTCCGCTATAATCCGCGCCCCTGTTTTTTCGCGAGCTTGGCGCGCGTTGCTTCCATGAAACTGATCGTAAAAGTTTTCCCAGAAATCACCATCAAGAGTCGGCCTGTTCGCAAGAACTTTATCCGGCAGTTGGCGAAGAATATCCGCTCGGTGTTGCGCGATCTTGATCCGCAGCTCTCGGTTACCGGTGTCTGGGATAATCTGGAAGTTGAAACAACCCTGACCGATGCCAAGCTGCTGGGCGAACTGACTGAGCGTCTTCGCTGTACGCCGGGCATTACTCATTTCCTTGAAGTGAATGAGTATCCCCTAGGCGATTTCGACGATGTGCTGGAAAAGTGCAAGCTGCATTTCGCCGACCAATTACCGGGCAAGATTTTCTCTGTGCGCTGCAAGCGTGCGGGCAAGCATCCGTTCAGCTCGATGGACGTTGAGCGTTATGTGGGCAGCCAGTTGCGCCAGCAGTGCGGCGCTGCCGGGATCTCGCTTAAAGATCCGGATGTTGTTGTGCGCATGGAAATCCGTGACCAGCGCCTGTTTGTCATTCACAACCAGCATGACGGGCTCGGCGGTTATCCACTGGGTTCACTGGAGCAGACGCTGGTATTGATGTCGGGTGGCTTTGATTCAACCGTCGCCGCCTACCAGATGATGCGCCGCGGCTTGGTGACTCACTTCTGCTTCTTCAATCTAGGTGGCCGCGCCCATGAACTGGGCGTGATGGAAGTCGCGCATTATTTGTGGAAGAAGTTCGGCAGCTCGCAGCGCGTACTCTTTATTAGCGTGCCTTTTGAAGAAGTACTCGGTGAGATCCTCGGCAAGGTCGATAACAGCCAGATGGGCGTGGTGTTGAAGCGCATGATGTTGCGCGCCGCCACCCAGATCAGCGACCGCCTGCAAATTGATGCATTGGTGACGGGCGAGGCTATTTCGCAGGTGTCGAGCCAAACGCTGCCGAACCTGTCGGTCATCGATGCCGCCACTGAGAAACTGGTGTTGCGTCCGCTCCTGGCCAGCCACAAGCAGGACATCATCAATACCGCGACGCAGATCGGCACTGCCGACTTTGCCAAGCATATGCCCGAATACTGCGGTGTGATTTCGGTGAATCCGACCACCAAAGCCAAGCCCGACCGGATTGCCTATGAAGAAAAGCAGTTCGACATGGCGGTGCTTGAGCGAGCAGTACAGAGCGCAACCCAGTTGCCGATCGATAAGGTTATCGACGAGTTGGGCAAGGATATTCAGGTTGAGGAAGTCAGCGAAGTCCTCGCCGGTCACGTCATCATTGATATCCGTCATCCGGATAGTGCCGAGGACGAGCCGCTGCGGCTGCCTGGCACCGAAGTGCAGGAACTGCCGTTCTATGCACTCAACAGTCGCTTTAAAGAGTTGGATCCGAGTCGCCAGTATTTGCTGTATTGCGACAAGGGTGTCATGAGTCGCCTGCATGCCCACCACCTGCTAAACGAGGGGCATGCGAATGTGCGCGTTTATCGTCCGACATAAGACGCCCGGGTTGAATGGCGGCAGCATCCGCCATCGCCCTCCCGACATACAGGCGGCGTAAAAGCTTCTGAGTCGCGAGCGGCTCAATGTGCTTTTACGTCGTCTAGCACAACCTTAATACTCGCCGTCTACACTATGCGGCAAACTGAATCCTCTGATCGAGATACACAAGTGATCGATAATCTACGTAACATCGCAATCATTGCCCACGTTGACCATGGTAAGACCACCCTGGTAGACAAACTCCTGCGCCAGTCCGGCACGCTTGACCGTAAAGAGCTTGAAAACGAGCGCGTGATGGACAGCAACGACCAGGAAAAAGAACGTGGTATTACCATCCTGGCGAAAAACACCGCTCTGAAATGGCACGACTACGACATCAACATCGTAGACACCCCCGGCCACGCCGACTTCGGTGGTGAAGTAGAGCGCGTAATGAGCATGGTTGACTCCGTGCTGCTGGTGGTTGACGCCCAAGACGGCCCAATGCCACAGACTCGCTTCGTAACCCAGAAGGCGTTCAAGGCTGGCCTGCGTCCTATCGTTGTAATCAACAAGATCGACCGTCCGGGCGCGCGTCCTGACTGGGTTGTCGACCAGATTTTCGACCTGTTCGATAACCTGGGTGCAACCGAAGAGCAGCTCGATTTCCCAATCGTGTACTGCAGCGCCCTGAACGGTATTGCAGGTCTTGAGCACGATAAGCTCGAAGAAAACATGGATCCGCTATTCCAGGCGATCATCGACCACGTACCGGCTCCAGCCGTAGACGTCGATGGCCCGTTCCAGATGCAAATCTCGCAACTGGACTACAACAGCTTCCTGGGTGTTATCGGCATCGGTCGTATCGCTCGCGGCAAGGTCAAGACCAACACCCCGGTGACCGCTATTGGCACTGACGGCAAGAAGCGTAACGGCCGTATCCTCAAGATCATGGGGCACTCGGGTCTGCAGCGCGTTGAAGTCAACGAAGCGCAAGCCGGCGACATCGTTTGTGTCAGCGGTATGGACGAGCTGTTCATCTCCGACACCCTTTGCGATCCGACGAATGTTGAAGCCCTTGAGCCGTTGACCGTTGACGAGCCAACCGTGAGCATGACTTTCCAGGTCAACGACTCGCCGTTCTGCGGCAAGGAAGGCAAGTTCGTCACCAGCCGTAATATCAAAGAGCGTCTCGACAAAGAGTTGCTGTACAACGTTGCCCTGCGCGTTGAAGAAGGCGATAGCGCTGACAAGTTCAAGGTTTCCGGCCGTGGTGAGTTGCACCTCTCGGTACTGATCGAGACCATGCGTCGCGAAGGCTTCGAACTGGCTGTAGGCCGTCCTGAAGTGATCATCCGCATGGTTGACGGCGTTAAGCACGAACCATTCGAAAACGTCACCATCGACCTGGAAGAGCAACATCAGGGCCCGATGATGGAGCAGATGGGTAACCGTAAAGGTGACCTGACCAACATGGTTCCAGACGGCAAGGGCCGTGTACGCCTTGAGTACACCATTCCTGCGCGCGGCCTGATCGGTTTCCGTAACCAGTTCCTGACCCTGACTTCGGGCTCGGGCATCCTGACCAGCATCTTCAGCCACTATGGTCCGATGAAGTCGGGCGATATGGGCGGTCGTATTCAGGGCGTTCTGGTTTCCAGTGCAACTGGCAAGGCTTTGACCTACTCGCTGGAAACCCTGCAGGCTCGCGGCAAGCTGTTCCTGGGCCACGGTGACGACGTTTACGAAGGTATGTTGGTTGGTATCAACAGCCGTGACAACGACCTGGTTGTTAACCCAACCAAGGGCAAGAAGCTCGATAACATGCGTGCTTCCGGCAAGGACGAAACCATCGCTTTGGTTCCGCCAATCCGTTACACCCTGGAGCAGGCCCTGGAGTTCATCGAAGACGACGAGCTGGCTGAAATCACGCCTAAGTCGATCCGTCTGCGTAAGAAGTTCCTGCTTGAGACAGACCGTAAGCGTGCCAGCAAGAGCTAAGCATTAGTTTTCGCGGCATCTGAAAGCCCCTGGCAGCTTGGCTGCCAGGGGCTTTTTTGTGCCTGTTGCTTTTTGGTTTAGCGACCGCAGGCCAGCACGCCGGCAAACAACATTCTTTTCACAATGTGTCTGATACGGTGGCCGGCTTTATTGCTGGGCCCCGTATTAAACGCAGTCATGCGGGGCGGTTGAGTGTATCGAGAGTGAGTTGGGAGTTGAGTATGCAGGCATCGGCACAGGCCAAGGGGCATAAACGCTGGGATTGGGCAGGGCTTGGCTGGTTATTTCTGTTCTTCTGGTATTTTTCCGGCGTTACCCAGTTATTGATTCAACTGACTGATACCACGGGTTTCGTCAGTTTCCGTCAGGCGTTTCTGGTCAGTGCTATATGGCTGGTTCCGGTCTTGCTGTTTCCCCGGCGCACCAAAACCATCGCCGCTGTTGTCGGCGTGATTTTATGGGCGTGCTCCTTGGTCGGGCTGGGCTATTTCTGCATCTACGGCCAGCAATTCTCACAAAGCGTTATTTTCATCATGTTCGAATCGAACATGGCCGAAAGCATGGAGTATTTTGGCCACTATTTTGTGTGGTGGATGATTCCGGTCTACCTCGGCTATACCTTTGTCGCCTGGCTGCTGTGGCGCAAGATTCGACCCTTGGAGTTCGGCGTTACCCAGGCGCGGGTGCTGAGCGTCGTGCTGCTGCTTGGCTTGATTGGTTATCCGCTGGCCAGGGAAGTCAGCAAACGTCCAACGCTGGGCGTGGCCCTGGAGAAGTTTGAAGAGCGCATTGAGCCAGCAGTACCTTGGCAACTGGTCGTGGGCTTTCGTAAATATCGCCAGCAACTCGATAGCATGGAGAAGCTCCTGGCTGAAAACGCCAAGCTTGCGCCGCTCGATGCTATGAAGGACTCCCGCGCCGGCAAGCCGACAACCCTGGTGCTGGTTATTGGTGAGTCAACCAACCGTCAACGCATGAGTCTGTATGGCTACCCGCGCGAGACCACGCCCGAGCTGGACAAGCTGCGTGATCAACTGCAGGTGTTCGACAACGTCGTTACTCCGCGGCCCTACACGATCGAGGCATTGCAGCAGGTGCTGACCTTTGCCGATGAGAAGAACCCGGACGGCTACCTGACCACACCGTCACTGGTCAACATGATGAAGCAGGCGGGTTACAAGACCTTCTGGATCACCAACCAGCAGACCATGACCAAGCGCAACACCATGCTCACCACCTTTTCTGAACAGGCCGATGAACAGTATTACCTGAATAACAACCTGAATCAGAATGCACGCCAATACGACGGTGATGTGCTTGAACCCTTTGCCAAGGTGCTGGCTGACAAAGCCCCGCGCAAGCTGATTGTGGTGCACCTGCTTGGTACGCACATGCGCTACAAGTACCGTTATCCGGAAAGCTTCGAGAAATTCACCGATAACAAGGGCGCGCCCAAGTGGGTGACCGAGGACCAGTTGGCGACCTACAACAGCTATGACAATGCGGTGCTGTATAACGATTTCGTTGTGTCCAGCCTGATCAAGCGTTTCTCGGCAAGCAAGCCGGATGGTTTCCTGTTGTACCTGTCGGACCATGGCGAGGCGGTGTTCGATAGCCCAAAAGGTGGCGTGATCGGGCGTAACGAAGGCAAGCCAACCTCACCGATGTACACCATTCCATTTATAGTCTGGGCCTCGGATAAGTGGAAAACCCACGCCTCCTTTGACTTCAGCAGCATGCTTGAGCGGCCTTACAGCAGCTCGAACCTGATTCATACCTGGGCTGATTTGGCTGGGCTGAGCTTCAGTGAGCTGGACCGGAGCAAGAGCCTGGTCAGTAACAGGTTCATCGTACGCCCACAGATCATTGGTGATCCCTATGAGCCTAAGTCGTTGATTGACTTCAGTTTGATCAAACCCAAGAAGATCCAGCTGAACAAGGATGATTTAGCGGCCAGTCGACCCTGAACTGGCCAGAGAAAAAGCCCTGCAAATTTTGCGGGGCTTTTTATTTCTGCAACAGGTGCCAGTTCCGCTTCAGCGGGTCGGCTTGGGAATATAGGCGCAGTAGCCGGGGCGCGGGCCGATCTTGGGGTGGTTGCGGCAGGTTTCCGGGCGCACGTCGTAGATGGTGCACAGGCGTGATTTGCGGTCCAGGTAAAGGCAGTCATTATTCGACAGGCGTGTCAGGGTGAAGATGCCGGACTTCTGGTTGAAACGCTCGATAATGCCTTCTTTTTGCAAGCGCTTGGCCACATTTCTCGGTGGGTCGCCTCTTTCAAACTCATCGGCCACGCCCATGCGAATCAGGTCGCTGATGCGCACTTCCACAGGCAACTGGCAGCAACTGGAATTGCAGCTGTGGCACATGTCGCGAGTAAATTTTGCCCAGGTGTCCAGGCGGTCGATTTCTGCGGCGGCAATCAGGTTGTTTTTCATGGGTCTGCTAAGTGTAGGAGGGGGCGCGGCGGGCGATGATAGCGATGTCAGGCGCTTTGTGAAGAGATATCTGCCGACCGGTTGTAGCCGGCAAGTTTAGCAGTGCGCGGGATGCTGGTGTTTATACGAGGTGGTAAACTGCCAAGGCATTGCGCTTCAGCGGTTGGTTGCGCGATTTTGAACTAGGCGATAGGCAGTAGTTTACGGCTATTTAGGCCTACATTTTCTTCTGGTTTAGATCAGGGTGATCGTTTGCACATCGTGGCTTGTGGGGCGTGGTCAAACTCGGGTTTTAGTCGCAGTCCCTGTCTGTGTCTGAGTGTCGTGCCGCTGCGCTCGAGTGCAGTGTGTTGAGTCTTCTCAGTTCTTGCAGTCAGTCTGGCTGGGACTTCCCGGTACAGCTGTTGATCACCGGGGTGGTTTGTTTCGGGGTGCTGCTGTTATCGCGCTGGGTTTCGCAGCAACGTTATTTTCCAGGGCAGAGCAACTTTATCTGGCTGCACCTGGCCTGTCTTTGGTGGATGCTCGCGGCGAGCGTCGAAATGGCTGCGCAAGGCGCCGAGTGCAAAGTGTTCTGGGCGAGCATGGCCTGGCCCGGGATTCTCCTGACGCCCACATTCTGGGCGGTGTTTCTCTGGCAATATATCTATGGCAAGCATCAACGCCTGAGCAGTCCCGTCCTGGCGATGCTGATGCTCGCGCCCGCACTATGCTGGCTCCTGGCGCTGACCAATCCCTGGCACCACCTGATGTACACCGAGCAAACAGCGCCGCTGAGTGGCGACTACGGCTCGCCGATCAAGTATGTCCACGGCAGTGCCTATTACGTCGCAACAGCCTATGGCTACATTTGCATGCTGTTCTGCTCCGGTATTGTGATCCGTGCGGTGCTGCAAAGCAGCGGCCTATATCGCCGCCACTACCTGGTTTTTTTGTTGCTCACATTGGTGCCCTGGGCGGTTAACGCCAGCCATGTGTTCCTCGGCATGTCGCTTTTTGGTTTTGATCCGACTCCGTTCAGTTTCGCATTCACCCTGATGGCCTTTGCCTGGCTGATTGTCGGGGTGCGCCTGTTCGACTTGTTGCCAGTGGCCCGCAATCTATTGCTCGAGGCGCTGTTTGACCCGGTCCTGGTGGTTGATTCGCAGATGCGAGTGGTCGAGGTGAACCCTTCAGCGCTGAAGCTTTCAGGGCTTGAGCGCGGCTGGCAGGGGCGGCGCCTGCAGGATTGGCCCGTGCTGGGGGCAAAGCTCCACGAGCTTATGAGTCAAGCCGATGGGTGCGAGCCGAACCAATTGCTGTCATTACCCTCCCTTGATCGGTACTTCGAGTTGAATATCCGCGCGGTTGAGCGCACCACGCGCCATGAGGTGACACTGCTGGGGCAAATGCTTTATCTGCGGGATGTCTCGCAAAGGCATATCAGCGAGTTGCAGCTGGCTGATGCCCTGGCGGTCAGCGAGCAACGGTTGCAGACCATCCTTGAGCTGCATGAGCAACTGCGTGAGCAGGCGCTCTGCGACCCCCTGACCGGGCTCTATAACCGGCGTTATCTGGAAGAGTTTTTCGCGCGGGAAATAGACCGCGTGCAACGCGAGCAAAAACCACTATCACTGGCTCTGATAGACCTCGATCACTTCAAGCTGCTCAACGACAAGCATGGTCATCTTGAGGGTGACGATGTGCTCAAGGCACTGGCTGATAAGTTGCGCCGCAATGTGCGCAGTTCCGATGCTGCCTTCCGCATTGGTGGCGAGGAGTTTCTCCTTGTGTTGCCGGGAGCGGATCTTGAGGAAGCATCTAAGCGCTTGAATATCATCTGTAAACAGCTGGCGCAGCAGCCATTGGAAACCCGTGGAGGCCTGCGCCAGGTGACCCTGTCTGCTGGTATCGCCTGCTGGCCAACCCAAGGCCTCAACCTTGACGAGCTGCTGGATGTTGCCGATGCCGCGCTCTACCAGGCCAAGCGCGCGGGGCGTAACCAAGTGGTCACATTTGGCTGAGTAACGTCCCGGTAATGACTGCTGTGGGTTATTGAGTCATATAAGCTCGTGCAATCAAGCGCAAAACTGGCTAGATTTGAGCTGTTGGTACTGCCTATAACAATAAAATAAGGACGACCCAGTGAAACGTACCCTAACTCCGCTCGCCTTGGCGTGCATGCTTGCCAGCTATTCGACTTTTTCCAGTGCTGGTCCCTTCAGTAGCCTGATTGTCTTTGGCGATAGCCTAAGTGACGCCGGACAGTTTGCCGATGCAGACGGTCCCGCTGGTGCAACGCGCCGCTTTACCAACCGGGTCGGTCCGACCTATCAGAATGGCAGCGGTGAAATCTACGGTTCAACCTCACCCATGCTGCTCGGTGAGGCGCTTGGATTGGGGCCGCAAGCGCCTTCGACTTCGCAGGTATATGCCGACCAGGGCTTGCCTGATGGCAATAACTGGGCAGTCGGCGGTTACCGCACTGATCAAATCTACGACTCAATCACCCAGGCCGGTGGTTCGGTTGCAGGTACGCGCACGCGCGATGGCTACCTGGTCGATCTGGCAAATCGTGGTTTGAGTCTCGACCGCGATGCGCTGTTCTACGTCAATGGCGGCGGTAACGACTTCCTGCAAGGCACCATCTTCAGCTCGGGCCCGCAAGCGGCGGCAACGCAACTGGCCGATAGCGTGCGCGCGCTGCAGGGTGCGGGTGCTCGCTACATCATGGTCTCGCTGCTGCCGGATGTCGGTACCACACCCGCAATTTCAGGCACTGCCTTAGCGCCGACCATTACCTCGATTGGCCGAGATTTCAATACTGAGCTGGTTAGCCAGTTGTCGCAGATCGATGCGCAAATCATTCCGCTCAACGTTCCGGTACTGTTCAGTGAAGTGCTTGAAAATGCGGCGGCTTTTGGCTTTGACACCACGCAAAACCTGACCGGCAGCTGCTTTGCCGATTGCGGCGACGTGAACGCGACCTGGGGCATCAATAGTGCGACGCCGGACCCAAGCAAGCTGATTTATAACGACAGCGTGCACCCGACCACCGCCGTGCAAGAGATTTTCGCCGATTACGCCTACTCGCTGCTGGCGGCGCCTTGGGAAGCCAGCCTGTTGCCTGAAATGGCCCATGGCACCTTGCGCGCGCATCAGGACCAACTGCGTAACCAGTATGTTGCCGATTGGGAATCCTGGCAGCCTGTTGGCCAATGGCGAGCAATAGTATCGGGCGCCGGTCAGCACTTGGACTTTGACAGCCAGGCCGCATCGCCAAGTGGTGATGGCGATGGCTACAGCCTCAATGTGGGTGGTAGCTATCGTGTCGATGACAGCTGGCGCTTTGGCGTGGTGATGGGGCTATACGAGCAAAACCTTGAAGTCGGCAGTGCGGACTCAGACTACGACATGCGTAGCTATCTGGGCAGCGCATTCGCCCAGTATCAACACAATCGCTGGTGGGCGGATGCGTCCGTGACTGCTGGCTATCTTGACTACCATGACCTCAAACGCAAGCTCGAGCTCGGTCGGGTCACCCGCTCGGAGAAAGGCGATACTGATGGCACCTTGTGGGCATTTTCCGGGCGGGTTGGCTACGACATCGCGCAACCTGGCAGCGAATGGCACCTGAGCCCGTTTGTCAGCGCCGACTACGCGAAAGTCGAGGTCGATGGCTACGATGAACGCGGTGCAAGTTCAACGGCCCTCAATTTCGGTGATCAGGATCGCACCTCGAAGCGCCTTGGTATTGGTATGCAAGGGCGTTGGGCTATCACCCAGGCCACTCAGGTTTTCGCCGAAGTCGCCCATGAAACCGAATACGATGACGACAGCACCGACGTTCGGGTTTCGCTCAATAGCCTGCCGGGCATTGACTACAAGCTGGATGGCTACACCCCGGATGACAACCTCGACCGCGCCAGTCTCGGCTTTAGCCAGCAACTGGCTAGCGACCTTGCATTGCGTGGGGTTTACAGCTTGAGTAAGAGTGACGACAACAAGCAGCAAGGTGTTGCGCTGTCGCTGGCCTGGGACTGGTAAGTACCGATGGGCGGCAGCACAAGACGCTGGCGCCCATAACCGGTTAAACTGCGCGCGATTTCTTATCTCCGGAGCCTCACATGTCCCGCGTTACCCTGAGTCGCTATCTGATCGAGCAAACCCGCAGCCACAACACCCCGGCTGATCTTCGCTTCCTGATTGAAGTTGTTGCACGGGCCTGTAAGGCGATCAGCCATCAAGTGTCCAAGGGTGCGCTTGGCGGCGTGCTAGGCAGCATGGAAACCGAGAACGTCCAGGGTGAAGTGCAAAAGAAGCTCGATGTTATTTCCAACGAGATTCTGCTTGAAGCCAACGAGTGGGGCGGACACCTGGCTGGCATGGCGTCGGAAGAAATGGACAACGCCTACCAGATCCCGGGTCGTTACCCAAAAGGCGCATACCTGCTGGTCTTTGACCCGCTTGATGGCAGCTCGAATATCGATGTAAACGTTTCTGTGGGAACCATTTTCTCGGTTCTGCGTTGTCCTGACCGCAAGGGTGACGAAGGTGATTTGGGCGAAGACGCCTTCCTTCAGCCTGGCACCGAGCAGGTTGCCGCCGGTTATGCAATCTACGGTCCGCAGACCATGTTGATGCTGACGCTGGGTAACGGCGTCAAAGGCTTCACCCTGGACCGCGAGCTGGGTAGCTTTGTGCTGACCCACGACAATATCAAAGTGCCTGAAACGACCCAGGAATTTGCTATCAACATGTCCAACCAGCGCCACTGGGAAGAGCCGGTCAAGCGCTACGTGGGCGAATTGCTGGCCGGTGAAGAAGGCCCGCTGAAGAAGAACTACAACATGCGCTGGATCGCCGCCATGGTGGCCGACGTGCATCGTATTCTCACCCGTGGTGGCTTGTTCATGTATCCGCGTGATGGCCGTGAACCCGAAAAGCCAGGCAAGCTGCGCTTGATGTACGAAGCGAACCCGATGTCCTTCATCATCGAGCAGGCTGGCGGTGCTTCGACCAACGGCGAACAGCGCATCATGGATATCCAGCCGACTTCTTTGCACCAGCGTGTCGCGGTGTACCTGGGTTCCAAGGAAGAAGTCGAGCGCGTTACCTCTTACCATAAGAAGTAAGCCGTGAATCAGCCTTGGCACGAATTGCTTGAGTGGTGGTTTGGTCCATCGACAATTGCTGTCGAGGCTGCTGGAGCACGCTCCAAGCTCTGGTTTGGCAAGCGTGACAGCCAGGATGCCGAGGCGCGCGAGCGCTTCGGTGGCTGGGTCGAGCAGGCGTTGGCGGGGCAATTGCTTGAGTGGCGCGAGCATCCTGAGGGCTGGCTCGCACTGACGCTCTTGCTCGATCAGTTGCCACGCATGATCTACCGTGATGATCCACGTGGCTACAGCGGCGATGCCTTGGCCCAGCAGTATGTTCAAGCAGGAGTCGCGCAAGGCCTCGACCTGCAACTGGCACCTATCCAGCGGGTGTTTATCTATTTGGTGCTGGAACACGCCGAAGACCTGCGCCTGCAGGATCAGGCGGTTGCTGCCTTCGTCGGGCTTTTTGACCAGGCCCCACAGGCTGAACAAGCACTGTTTGCGGACTACCTGGATTACGCCGAGCGCCATCATCGAATTATCGCGCGCTTTCAACGCTTCCCGCATCGCAACAAGGTTCTAGGTCGTCCCTCGACTGAACAAGAACAGTTATTTTTGCAGGAACCCGGCTCGGGTTTCTGACGTCCTATGCGGCAGATGATGGACTATGCCAAGCTAGATTAACTAATAAACAGGGAGCTTTAGTTATGTCGCTGCGTAATTTCGCGTTGCTATGTTTTTGTGTTGTGCTGGCTGCATGCAGCAAAGTCACACAGGAAAACTATTCCAAACTCAAAACCGGAATGACTAAAGCCGAGGTGGAAGCATTGCTCGGTGATCCAACTGATTGCGCGGGCGCCATGGGGCTGTCGAGCTGTACCTGGGGCGATAAAAAGCAATTTATCAGCGTTCAATACGCCGGCGACAAAGTCATGATGTTTTCGGGTGAAGGCCTGAACTGAGGAAACTATGAAACGCATTCTTTTAGGGGTATGCGCGGCTGCAATGCTGGCTGGCTGCGCCAATTCCGGCACCGGAGCCGTGCCGCCAAGAACGGTAGACAAGGTTGACCTGGAACGTTACCAGGGCACTTGGTACGAACAGGCACGCTTGCCGATGTTCTTCCAGCGCAACTGTAAGCAGTCCGAGGCGCATTACGCGCTGCAGGCTGACGGCAGCATCAGCGTGGTCAACAAGTGCCGGGACGCTGAAGGAAAATGGCAGGAGGCCGTGGGCCAGGCAGTGCCCCAGGTCGAGGGCAAGACCGACAAGCTCTGGGTGAGCTTCGACAACTGGTTCAGCGATCTGTTGCCCGGTGTGGCCAAGGGTGATTACTGGGTGCTGTACCTGGATGACGACTACCAGCATGCGCTGGTCGGCAGCCCTAACCACAAGTACCTGTGGGTGCTGTCGCGTAGCACTGAGTTAAACCCGGAGCAGCGCGCTAAATTGCTTGAAGTAGCCCATGACCGCGGTTATGACACCGAAAACCTGATCTGGCGTACGCCGGACGCAGAAATGCCTAAGCAATAACCGGATGCGCCCGGCATTCAATGCACTGCCGGGCGTATTATTGCCAGCCGAGCCGTGCGAGCTTCCAGGTATCATCTTCAAGCCACCACTCAAGCTTGACCGAATAGTGCCGGGCGCTATCGGGGATCAGGCCCTCCCCTCCGGTGAGGGCAACCTGGGCATCGGTATAGGCTTTGCTGTTGTAGGTTGAGTCGATTCGACTGTCTTTACTCAAGGCGATGATGTTGACCTTTTTGTAACCTAAGAACATTAAGGTCATGGTGCGCCTGGCCCAATCAGAGTCAAACTGCTGCTGCGCTGCGAAGTCCGGGTGCAACTGTTCGAGCACCGCGTTGGTCTTTTTCGCTTCAAGGTTGTCCTGGAGTTGCTGTACCGCTCTGTCTAGTGCAGCCTGTGGAGATTCCTTGGCACCGCAGCCGCAGAGTAGGGTGAAACTCATCAATAGCGTCAAGGCGATTGGTTTTACAGGCATACTCGAATCCTACTCCATGGTGGCCGGCACAATGCGCGACACTGTATAAAAAAATTAAAGGAGCTGACCATGCAAAGCTTGTATCCGGAGATTAAGCCCTACGCCCGCCATGAGCTGGCAGTGGAGGCGCCGCATGTGCTTTATGTGGACGAAAGCGGATCGCCGGATGGTTTGCCCGTGGTGTTTATCCATGGCGGCCCTGGGGCTGGCTGTGATGCGCTGAGCAGGCGTTTTTTTGATCCGAACCTGTATCGCATTGTCACTTTTGACCAGCGCGGTTGCGGGCGCTCGACCCCCCATGCAAGCGTTGAGAACAACACCACCCAGGATCTGGTCGCAGACCTCGAGACCATTCGCCAGCACCTGGGGATCGACAAGTGGGTGGTGTTCGGCGGCTCCTGGGGCTCGACCCTTGGCCTGGCCTACGCCCAGGCGCATCCCGAACGGGTCCACGGCTTGATCTTGCGCGGGATATTCCTCTGTCGGCCACAAGAACTGCAGTGGTTTTATCAAGAAGGTGCCAGCCGCCTGTTTCCTGATTACTGGCAAGACTACATTGCGCCGATTCCGCAGGAAGAGCGTGGCGACCTTATGCGCGCGTTTCACAAGCGCCTGACCGGAAGCGACCAGATTGCCCAGATGCATGCCGCCAAGGCATGGTCTACCTGGGAGGGGCGCACCGCGACACTTCGACCCAATCCGCAGGTGGTTGACCGCTTTTCTGATTCGCACCGGGCCTTGTCCATTGCGCGAATCGAGAGCCATTACTTTGTCAACAATGGTTTCCTTGAACCTGACCAGCTCATTCGCGACATGCACAAGATTGCCCATCTGCCCGGCATTATCGTGCACGGCCGCTATGATGTGATCTGTCCGCTGGACAATGCCTGGGAGCTGCATCAGAACTGGCCAAACAGTGAACTGCAGATTATTCGCGATGCTGGCCATGCGGCGGCTGAAGTCGGCATTACCGATGCCCTGGTGCGTGCAGCGGATCAAATCGCCCGGCGTATCCTCAATTTGGCGCCGGATGAAGCATGAAGGCACTGATCCAGCGCGTGAGCAGCGCGCAAGTCACAGTTGAAAGCGAAGTGGTTGGTGCGATTGAACAAGGTTTGCTGGCGCTTGTCGGCGTCGAGCCGCACGATACCCCGGCCAGTGTCAGCAAGATGTTGCACAAGCTGCTCAAGTACCGCGTGTTCAGTGATGCCGACGGCAAGATGAACTGTTCATTGAGCGATGTAGCTGGCGGCTTGTTGCTGGTGTCGCAGTTCACTTTGGCGGCGGATACCAAAAGCGGGCTGCGGCCAAGCTTCTCGACGGCCGCACCACCTGCACTGGCCACTGAGTTGTTTGACTTGCTGGTGCAGCAAGCGCGCAGTCAGCACCCGGTTGTTGCCACGGGCCGTTTTGCCGCGGACATGCAGGTACAGTTGACCAACGATGGACCCGTAACCTTCCTGCTCGAGACCTGAGTGATAGCGACTCGGGTATCACAGCGCATAGCTTGTCCAACGAATACCCAAAAGACTGCCCTGCTTGCGGGTGTAAAAGCGCTGCGTTGCCCAGCCTCGAGCAACGCTGTTTAAGCGGCTAGCGGGCCAGCGCCTCGGCGACAAAGTCGAGGCGATCCTGGCCGAAGTGCAGTTCGCCGTCGACAAAAAAGCTTGGCGCCCCAAATACACCGCGCCCGATGGCTTCCTCGGTATTGGCTTTCAAGCGTTCCTTGACCGTCTCGTCCGCGACCAGTCGCACGAATTCTTCGGGCTCGAAGCCAGCGGCTGTAAGCACCTGTGCAACCTGCTGTGGGTCGGCCAGGTTCTTGCCGTCTACCCACATCGCCTGGAATATGGTTCTGACAAACAACTCGAAGCGCTCGTCATCGAGATATCCGGCTGCGCCGCGCATCAAGGTCAGGGTGTTGATCGGGAAGTTTGGGTTGAACCGCAAGGGCACCTTGTAGCGTTTGGCGAAGCGATCAAGGTCATGCAGCATGTAACGACCCTTGGCTGGGACTTGCACGGGAGAGCTGTTGCCAGTGGCTTTGAATACGCCGCCCAGCAACATGGGGCGCCAGTTGATTTGTGCGCCCGCATTGGCTGCAATCTTTGGCAATTGGGTCCAAGCCAGGTAGCTGGCTGGGCTGCCGAAATCAAAGAAAAACTCGACCTGTTTGCTCATTGGGTAACTCCTGGTATTTAGGGCGCGCGGCTTTAAAAGGTTTCCATCCAGGGACGCAGGTCCAGCTCATGGGTCCAGCTGTCGCGCGGCTGGCAATGCAATTGCCAGTAGCTGTCGGCGATGTGTTCCGGATTGAGAATACCGTCTTGTTCTTTCTGGGCGTAACGCTCCGGGAAGTTGTCGCGGATAAAGGCAGTGTCGATGGCGCCGTCGATGATCGGGTGGGCCACATGGATGCCCTGCGGGCCTAGTTCGCGGGCCATGCTTTGGGCCAGTGCGCGCAAGGCAAACTTGGCCCCGGCAAAGGCGCTAAAACCTTTGCCGCCGCGCAGTGACGCCGTTGCGCCAGTAAAGATGATGGTGCCCTGGCCGCGTGGCAGCATCACTTTGGCAGCTTCGCGGCCGGTGAGGAAACCGGCCAGCGTCGCCATTTCCCACACCTTGCGGTATACCCGCTCGGTGGTTTCGGTGATGGAGAAGTTCACGTTGGCGCCAATATTGAAGATCACCGCATGCAAGGGACCGACTTCACGCTCAATGGTGGCGAACATCTCAATCACCTGTTCTTCAATACGGGCGTCACAACCAAAGGCCCGGGCGCTGCCGCCAGCTTGTTCAATGCTATCGACCAGGGGCTTCAGTTTTTCCGCGTTGCGCCGGGCTACGCAGGCAACAAAACCCTCACGGGCAAACCGTTTGGCGATCTCGCCACCGGTTGCGTCACCCGCGCCTACTACTAAGACTGCTTTGCGTTGAGTTGTCATGGCTGCTCCGATTGTAGGTTCTTTTTTGGAACTAATATGAATAGTCAGTTCCATTTTGGAACCTGTCAAGCTATTCTTGTCCGGGAATTTGTGGAGGCGGCCTATGCGCTGGGAAGAACTTGATCAACAGCCTTGTTCCTTGGCGCGTACCTTATCGGTGGTCGGCGATCGCTGGACATTGCTGGTACTGCGCGAGTGTTTCATGGGGATTCGCCGGTTCGATGACTTCGAACAGCGCCTCGGCGTGACCCGGCACCTGTTGTCTGATCGCTTGAAGAAGCTGGTCGAGGCGCAGGTGTTGAGCAAGCAGGCCTATCAACAGCGACCTGTTCGCGAGGAGTATCGCCTCACCGCCAAGGGGCGCGATCTGTATCCAGCAATCATGGCGCTGGTGCATTGGGGGGATGTGCATATGAGCGAGGCGGGCGAGGCGCCAATTCGCCATCGTCATGTGACATGCGGCGAGCAGATGCACGGGCTAATGGTTTGTTCTCACTGTGCCGAGCCATTGGTGCCGCAAGAGGTGCAATTAGAGGAGTCGCCACAGTATCGCGGCAAGCTGCTGCCTGCGCATTGGTCGGTGCGTGCGCTTGGCGATTAAGCGTTGTTAAAAGAGGCGGGCGAGCAGGGCGGTAACCGCCGTTTCGACGCGCAGGATACGATCGCCGAGTTGAACCGGATCTAGACCGGCTTGCTGCAGTTTTTCCACTTCATAAGGAATCCAGCCGCCTTCCGGACCGATGGCGAGTGTCACCGGGCGCTCCACTGCACGAGGGCAAGATGGATAGTCTCCAGGGTGAGCGATCAGGCCCAGGCTATCGCCAACCATCTGCCCCAGATGATCTTCAACGAAGGGCTTGAAGCGTTTTTCGATACTGATCTCAGGCAGTACCGTATCGCGAGCCTGTTCCAGCCCCAGGATCAGTTGCTCACGAATGGCCTCTGGTTGCAGGAAGGGAGTCTGCCAGAAGCTTTTTTCAACCCGGTAGCTGTTGAGCAGCACCACGCGGGCAACGCCCATTGAGCTGATGCTTTGCAGAACGCGACGGAGCATTTTCGGGCGGGGCAGTGCCAGCAGCAAGGTTAGCGGTAGTTTGGCTGGCGGTGCTTGATCAAGCTCGAAGCGAATATGCGCCTGCTGTGCGTCCATGTGCAGGATCTGAGCGTTGCCCATTAGTCCGTTGATGCGACCGACACGCAGGCTGTCTCCGGCCTCTGCGCGATGCACGTCCTGCATGTGCTTTAGGCGCCGTCCACTGAGTATGGCTTGGTCGGCGCTAATGCAATCGCTGTCTTCGAGCAGCAGCAGGTTCACGGTTTGGTAGCAGGCGGCTGATCGGTTTTATCGTCGGCTTCAGCTGTCTCGGCTTCCTGTTCTTCGCGGCGCTTGACCATGGCCCCGCAGAGCAGGCCTGCTTCAAACAGCATCCACATAGGCACGGCGAGCAGGGTTTGCGAGAAAATATCGGGTGGTGTCAGCACCATGCCAATGGCAAAGCAGCCGACCACGACATAGGGGCGACCTTTGCGCAGGGTCTGCACGTCCACGATACCGACCCAGATCAGCAGGAAGGTGGCCACCGGAATCTCGAAGGCTACGCCGAAGGCGAAGAACAAGGTCAATACAAAGTCGAGGTATTGGCCGATGTCCGTCATCATCTCGACCCCTTCCGGGGTGACGCTGGCGAAGAAGCCGAACATGATCGGGAAGACCACGAAGTAGGCGAACGCCATGCCGCCGTAGAACAGCAGGATGCTGGAGATCAGCAGGGGCACGGCAATGCGCTTTTCGTGCTTGTACAGGCCAGGTGCGATAAAGCCCCAGATCTGATGCAGGATCACCGGAATCGCCAGGAACAGCGCCACCATCATGGTCAGCTTGAAGGGCGTCAGGAACGGCGACGCCACGCCTGTCGCGATCATTGTCGCGCCCGCTGGCAAATAGGTGCGAAGTGGCGCCGCTACCAGCGCGTAGATGTCTTGCGAGAAGTAAAACAGCCCGGCAAACAGGACAAATATGGCCAACACACAACGCAACAGGCGAGTGCGCAGTTCGGTCAGGTGCGAGACGAGCGGCATTTCGTCGTCGTGTTCAGGTAAACGGCTCATGGTTGTCGGGTTTTATCCTGGCTGGCAGCGGTGCTGGGCTCTGGGGCTGGCGTTGTTGCAGCAGGTGCCGTTTCGTCTGGCGAGTTTGCAGCGGGCGACTCACCAAATGGGGCTTGGGCCACGTTGTCTGGCTCTACGCCTGGTACTGCTGGCGGCGTTGCTGCTGCCGGTTTTTCTGCGCTTTTGCCTGGGGCGAGAATGTCGTTGCGCATTGACTTCATTTCGCGCTCAAGGTCGAGAATCTGCTCGTTGTGCAATTGGCGACGAATTTCATCTGCGCCAATCTCACGCTCGACATCAGCCTTGATCGCGTTGAAGCTACGTTTAATCCGGCCAATCCATAAGCCCGCTGTCCGTACTGCGCCCGGCAAGCGCTCAGGACCGAGCACCACGAGCGCCACAAGCCCGCACAAAAGCAGTTCAGTGAAACCGATATCAAACATGAGGCCGACTCTTTGGACCTGTACAACAGGACCTGCTGAAAACGGGTAAACAGCCAGCAAGTGCTACGCGTTGAGCGAGCGTAGCATCAGGCGGCCATTTGGCTGAAGCGAGCGTCTGGCGCTGGCCTAGTCTTTCTTTGCCGGGTCTTCGACCTTGCGCGCCTGGGCGTCAAAGGTCTGGCCTTTTTCGTCTTCGACTGGCGGCTTGTCTGCGTCTTCGTTACCCATCGACTTGCGGAAACCCTTGATCGCGTCGCCGAGGTCGGAACCGACACCTTTCAAACGCTTGGTGCCAAATAACATGATCACGATCAGCAGGATGATCAAAAGCTGCCAAATGCTAATTCCACCGAAACCCATGATGTGTTCTCCGATTTAAATAAGGTTCAGGACTCAGGACGTGCAGCTTTTTCTGCATGCCCGGACAGTCCAAAGCGTCGATCCAGCTCGTCCAGCACGGCTTGGGGATGTTGCCCAAGGGCGGCCAGCATAACCATGCTGTGAAACCACAGGTCGGCTGTTTCATAAATCACGTTGCTGCAATCACCACTGGTTGCAGCATCCTTCGCGGCGATGATGGTTTCAACCGATTCTTCACCGACTTTCTCCAGAATCTTGTTCAAGCCCTTATGATACAGGCTTGCCACGTAGGAGGAATCTGCCGCTGCGCCTTTGCGTGCTTCAAGTACTTCAGCCAGGCGGGTCAGGGTATCAGTCATGGCTGTGTCCTTCGGCATATATTGCTTTTGGGTCCTTGATCACCGCGTCTACTGTTTTCCAGGCGCCGTTTTCGAAGACGCGATAGAAGCAGCTTTCACGTCCGGTGTGGCAAGCGATTCCACCCAGTTGCTCGACTTTGAGAATGATCACGTCGGCGTCGCAATCCAGGCGCAGTTCATGGAGCTTTTGCACATGTCCGGATTCTTCGCCTTTGCGCCACAGCTTGCCGCGCGAGCGCGACCAGTAGATTGCGCGGTTTTCACTGGCCGTCAACGCCAGTGCATCCCGGTTCATCCACGCCATCATCAGCACACGGCCAGTTTGGTGGTCCTGGGCAATTGCTGGAACCAAGCCATCGCTGTCCCAGTTTATTTCATCAAGCCAATCGTTCATTACGGGTTCCGCCCAGTTCGGGCTCTTCGAGTCTCTAGTTTGCCAGTACGGCTCGGGTGTGGCTATCGGCGCAGTACCAGATAAATGCCCGCGACGAGCATTGTCCAGCTCGGCCAGGCCATTAGTTCAAGCGATAGCCCCTGGCTGACCGCACCTGCGATCAAGGCTCCGCCGAGCAGGCGAGCCGGCCAGATAGAATAACTTTGCTCAACGGTCTTGACCGTTAGCTGCTGCTGATTGAGCTTTTCCAGGGTGTCGCGGGCAATTTGCGACAGATGCGGCACCTGCTCGGCCTGCTGCTGCAGGTTGCGTAGCAAATGCAGCGGGCTGATACGCTCGCGCATCCAGCGTTCCAGAAATGGCTGGGCTGTGCTCCACAGGTCAAGATCGGGATAAAGCTGGCGGCCCAGGCCTTCAATATTGAGCAAGGTCTTTTGCAGCAGCACCAACTGCGGCTGGACCTCCATATTGAAGCGTCGCGCTGTCTGGAACAGGCGCATCAGCAATTGGCCGAAGGAGATATCCTTGAGTGGACGCTCGAAGATAGGCTCGCAGACAGTACGAATCGCTGCCTCGAAATCATTGACCTTGGTTTGCGCTGGCACCCAGCCGGAGTCGATGTGCAATTGGGCGACGCGGCGGTAGTCGCGCTTGAAGAATGCCAGCAGGTTACGCGCCAGATAATCCTGATCCTCTGGCGTCAGGCTGCCGATGATGCCGCAATCGATGGCAATGTACTTCGGGTTCCAGGGTTGGCTGGTGCTGACGAAGATATTGCCGGGGTGCATGTCGGCGTGGAAAAAGCTGTGGTCGAAGACCTGGGTAAAGAAAATCTCGACGCCGCGCTCGGCCAGCAACTTCATGTCGGTGCGCTGATCCGCCAGGGTCGCAAGGTCAGTTACCGGAATGCCGTAGATGCGCTCCATGACCAGCACTTTAGGGCGGCAATAATCCCAGTAGATTTGCGGTACGTAGAGCAGTGGCGAGCCTTCGAAGTTGCGCCGCAGCTGACTGGCATTGGCCGCTTCGCGTAGCAGGTCCAGTTCGTCGTAAATGGTCTTCTCGTAGTCGCTTACCACTTCGACAGGTCGCAGGCGCCGGGCATCTGCCGAGGCTTTTTCAGCAACCTTGGCGATGATGAACAGCCAGGCGATATCCTGGCGAATTACCGGCTTGAGGCCGGGGCGGATGACCTTGATCACCACTTCTTCGCCAGTTTTCAGCCGGGCTGCATGAACCTGGGCAACCGACGCGGAGGCCAGAGGTTGTGGATCAAAACGGGCAAAGGTGTCCGCGACCTTGGCGCCGAGCTGCTCTTCGATAAGCGCCAGTGAGTGGGCAGGATCGAACGGCGGCACCTGATCTTGCAGCTTGCTCAGCTCATCGGCGACGTCGAGCGGCATTAAATCGCGGCGGGTTGAGAGCAGTTGGCCAAACTTGATGAAAATTGGCCCGAGTTCTTCAAGGGCCAGGCGCAATCGTTCGCCGCGACTCAGGCCCAGGTCCTGGCGCGGCAGCCAGCGCCACGGCAGGGCATAGCTGAGGATGCGCAGCCACAGCGGCAACGGCAAGGCAAAGAGTAAGTCATCCAGTTGATAGCGGATGATTACACGCAGGATTCGGAACAAGCGACGTGCGGCGAGCAGCTTCATTCGTTGGGCTTATTACGTTGGGCGAGACGTTCGATGCGTGCATCGAGACGGTCGAGGGCTAACTTCAGGTCATCCAGTTCGGCGAAGCGCGCATTGGCTTCACGCTGGCCAACCAAGGTGCGTGACTCCTCGCTGAGATAGTCGGCGAGGTTCAAGCGCAAGGTGTCGAGTGTTTGGGTAGTCCAGTTGACGCGGCTGCGCAGGTGGCTGCCGAGCAATTGGCTGCCGACCGGACCCAGCCAGCGCGACAGTTCGTATTCCCAGTCCAGCTCCAGGTCCTGGAGTACGGCGGCAAGGTCGAGCAATACGGCGCTGTCACCCTCAAGCTCGACATCCGGGCTGTGCAGCACTGCAGTCTTGTCGCGGCTGGTGGCCAGGCGAATCAAGCTGGATGCGGGGGCGCGCAGGCGGCAGTCAACCTCGCCTTCCCAGCGTGCGGCGAGCATCAGGCCTTCGCCATCGGGCATGATAAACAGGCTCGTTGCCGGCGACTGGCAGTCCACGGCAATCACCTTGCCTGCCAAATGCTCAAGGCGTGGCAAGGCTGTGCTGTCCAGTTTCAACACCTGGTTGAGGCCGGTTTCAACCCCGGCCAGTAGCCCGCTCAGCAGCATCAGGGCTTGATACCCCGGTGCAGTGCGACGATACCGCCCGTCATGTTGTGGTAGGTGGTGCGCTCAAAACCCGCATCGACCATCATCGCCTTGAGCGTGTCCTGATCGGGATGCATGCGGATTGACTCGGCCAGATAGCGGTAGCTTTCTGAGTCATTGGTGATCAGCTTGCCCATCAGCGGCATGACGGTGAACGAGTAGCGGTCGTAAATTTTCGACAGCAGGGCGCTAGATGGCTTGGAAAACTCAAGAATCAGCAGGCGCCCGCCGGGCTTGAGTACCCGCAGCATGGAGCGGATTGCATCTTCTTTGTGGGTCACGTTGCGCAGGCCAAAGGCGATGGTCACGCAGTCAAAGTGATTGTCCGGGAATGGCAGCTTTTCAGCATCTGCCTGGACAAACTGGACGTTATTGGCAACTCCGCGATCAAGCAGGCGGTCGCGGCCGACCTTGAGCATGGAGTCATTGATGTCAGCCAGCACCACTTCGCCGGTAGGCCCCACCAGGCGTGAGAACTGGCGAGTGAGGTCGCCAGTGCCGCCGGCGATGTCGAGCACCTTGTTACCGACCCGAACACCGGACAGTTCAATGGTGAAACGCTTCCACAGACGGTGCATACCGCCGGAAAGCAGGTCATTCATGACATCGTATTTTGCAGCCACCGAGTGGAACACTTCTGCGACTTTTTCAGCTTTTTGGCTTTCCGGTACGTCTTTAAAGCCAAAGTGTGTGGTCGGTTCGCTGTCGCTGTTCTTGCGCGGATCGTTCATGTTGCGCTCACTTGAATCATAGTGGGCTACATTCTAAACCTGCGACGAGGCTTATGTCTTGGCATGCGCTGCATGGCCGCGAGCAGAGCGACCAACAGGCCTGCTATAGTCTGGCCAAACAAGGTCGCAGCCCCGAGGAATCCAATGGCCAAAATTGACATTCAACGCCCCCATTCACTGGGCCGTGAAGCCGCCCGCGAGAAAGCTGAGTATCTGGCACAGCGCCTGGCCAACGAGTATGGCGTGCGTTATCAGTGGCAGGATGATGTGCTTGAGTTCAAGCGCAGCGGCGCGGATGGTCGAATTGAGGTGGGCGAGGATCAGGTTCGTGTTCAGCTAAACCTTGGGTTAATGCTTTCGGCATTGAGCGGGACTATCAAGCGTGAGATCGAGCAGGTCCTGGATAAGCACCTCAAGGCATAGCACCCGCTGGCTAGCGCTTTTTACCGGGTTGGTCCGGCAGGTCCATTTAGGTGGCGCGGCAAAAACATCGCATTTTTCGTGCTTAGTATGTGGTTTCTAATTTTCATCGATATGGTGTGTCTCAAGCCTGCACTTTGTGGGCGTTTCCTCTTAATTTCTGAGTGAGGTGCACCATGTCCAAAGTTGCTATCAAAAAGAAAGTTGTGGTCGAAGACAAAGCCTCAGTGCTGAGCGACGCCAAAGTCTATGCGCGGAAAATCTGGCTGGCAGGTTTGGGCGCATATGCCAAAGCCGGTCAGGAAGGCGCCGAGTACCTCAAGGACCTGATCAAGGCCGGCGAGACCGTTGAGCAAAAAGGCAAGAAAATCGTTGATCAACAAGTCGATGCGGCCAATAGCCAGATCGACAGCGCCAAGAGCAGCGTGCGCAGTAATGTCAGCAGCGTCAAAGGCAAAGTCGAATTGCAACTCGACAAAATCGAGAAGGCATTCGACACTCGTGTTGCCTCTGCTCTGAACCGTATTGGTATTCCGTCGAAGCAGGATATCGATGTTCTCTCTGCTAAGCTGGATGAGTTGAGTGCATTGCTTGATCACGTCTCGCGTACCAAATAAGGAGAGTCGGATGGCTGTTAAGAAGAAAGTCGAAAAAGAAGCTAGTTCGTGGATCGGCGGCGTAGAAAAATATTCACGCCAAATTTGGCTTGCCGGTTTGGGCGCCTACTCCAAAGTCAGCAAGGATGGCACCAAGCTGTTCGATACGCTGGTCAAGGATGGCGAGAAAGCTGAGAAGCAAGCCAAGGCTGAAGTTGATAAACAGGTTGGCGCAGCTAAATCATCGGTTGACGCACGCGTGGGCTCTGCCAGGTCGCGAGTCGAAGAAGTACGTGGCAAGGCAATCGGCAAGTGGGGCGAGCTCGAAGAAGCTTTTGACAAGCGTTTGAACAATGCGATTTCGCGTCTTGGTGTTCCAAGCCGCAACGAAGTCAAAGCGCTGAACGCCAAAGTTGAAAGCCTGACCAAACAAATCGAGAAGCTCACTGGCGTCTCGGTAAAGTCAGTCAAGCCGGCCCCTAAAGCTGCAGCCAAGCCAGCACCGAAGGCGGCGGCCAAGCCTGCGGCCAAGCCAGCAGCGAAAAAGCCGGTGGCCAAGGCCGCGGCTAAACCAGCCGCCAAGCCTGCCGCAAAACCAGCAGCAAAAGCCGCGCCCAAGGCCGCAGCCAAGCCTGCCGCCAAACCCGCAGCTAAACCTGCATCCAAGGCGGCTGTAAAACCAGCGGTGAAAACTGCGGCCAAGCCAGCTGCCAAACCGGCGGCAAAGAAACCGGCAGTGCGCAAGCCAGCGGCTAAACCTGCAGCCAAGCCCGCTGTGGCCAAGCCTGCCGCTTCAGCCACGCCAGCGGCCCCGGCTACACCGTCTACACCGGCTGCACCAGCAGCTACACCAACGGCAACGCCAGTAACGCCAGTAACGCCTACCCAGTCGTAAGCGTTTGGCGGTAAAACAAAAAGCCCGGCATCAGTGCCGGGCTTTTTGTTTTCTGTGAATTAGCTTTCGAGGTAGCGTTGAGCCAGATGCTCGGCGGCAAAGCGCGATTCGGCGCTCAGGTGTGGCGCGACCAGCATCATGACCTGATAAACCACCAAGCGGCTTTCGCCTTCACTGCCAATAATGCGCTGATAGTCGAGCGAGAACAGCAGCGTCAGGGTTATCTGCTCAACGAGCTGGCCAAGTGACTGGGTATCACTAAGCAGCTGGTTTTCGGCCTTGAGCCGCGCCAGCAGAGCAGCCAGTGTACGCTTTAGCGCATTCAACCAGTGGCGCATGCCCCGGGCAATCTTGGGCAGGCGCCCAGTCAGGTTCGACAGGTCCTGAAAGAGAAAGCGGTAGTGGGCCATTCGTTCGGCAATCAGGTGCAGGAACAGCCAGTAATCTTCAACATCCAGGTGCGCGTCTTCAGGCGGGTCGAGCAAGGGCGCAAGCTCGGCTTGAAAACGCTCAAACAGTCCAGTGATCAAGGGCTCCTTGCCATGGAAGTGGTAATAGAGATTGCCCGGGCTGATGCCCAGCTCGTTGGCAATTTCAAGGGTTGAGACGTTAGGCTCACCCTCCTGATTGAACAACATCAGGGCACATTCGAGAATCCGTTCACGAGTTTTCATGCTGATTTCTTATGGTTGATGCTCATGGCTTGAAGATAACCGTGCCACGGGATTTGGAACAGTAGCGAATTGTGTCCGCGCTGTATTGGCAAGCGTTTAGCGCCTGCAATGCCGGCAATTGATGGGCTTAGCGCACATGCACATAGTTACCGGGCGCATCAGTCAGCTGCGGATGGTTTTGGTCGCCGATGGCCATGATGGTTTCGCGTTCAGTGCCCGAGCGTGCCTGGATCCATTCCAGCCATTGCGGCCACCAACTGCCTTGCTGATTCTTCGCGTCGTGGTACCAGGCGCGTGGGTCAGAGGTGAGCTTGGGATTTTCGAAGAAGTTGGCCTTGGGGTTGCCCGGTGGGTTGAGAATACTTTGAATATGCCCGCTGTTGGACAAGATAAAGCGCCGGTTGCCGCCCAGGAGCAGGGTTGAGCGATAGACCGCATCCCAGGGTGTGATGTGGTCATTGATCCCAGCGATGTTGAAACTGTCGACATTGACCTTCTGCATGTCTATCGGCGTGCCGCAAATTTCCAGGGCGCCAGCACGGGTCAGGGGGTTGTACTTGAAAAACTCGATCAGGTCGCCATGCAACGCTGCCGGCAGGCGCGTGTTGTCGTTATTCCAGTACAGGATGTCGAATGCTGGCGGTAGCTTGCCCATCAGGTAGTTGTTGACCCAGTAGTTCCAGATCAAGTCGTTGGGCCGCATCCAGGCAAACACCTTGGCCATATCGCGCCCATCGAGCACGCCTTGTTGATAGGAGCGCCGCTTGGCGGCTTCAAGTGTTTTCTCGTCGGCGAATAACATGGCCGGGCTTTCGATCTGGCTGTCGAGCAGGCTGACCATGTAGGTCGCGCTAGAAACTTTGCGCAGTTGTCGCTTGGCCTGCAGGTGGCCTTGTAGGGCTGCAATGGTCAGTCCGCCAGCACAGGCACCGAGCAGGTTGACGTCTTTGCTGCCGGTAATGGCGCGGCAGGTGTCGAGCGCCTCTTCAAGGGCTTGTACATAGCTGGAAAGGCCCCATTCGCGATGCTGCGGGTCTGGGTTGCGCCAACTGACAACAAAGGTTTGCAGGTTGTTTTTCAGGGCGTACTGGATAAAGCTTTTCTCGGGCGAGAGGTCGAAAATGTAGTACTTGTTGATTTGCGGCGGCACGATCAATAGCGGTTTGGCGTATTGCTTTTCGCTCATCGGCTTGTATTGGATCAGTTCCAGCATTTCATTGCGAAACACCACCGAGCCGGGTGTTGTCGCCAGGTTCCTGCCGACCTCGAATGCATGCTTGCTGACCTGGCTGGGCATGCCGCCGTTGTTCAGCAGGTCATCCAGCAAGTGGTTAAGCCCCTTGAATACGCTGCTGCCGCCACTGTTGAAAAGTTCTTTCAAGGCCAGTGGATTGAGCAGGCTGTTGGACGGTGACAGCGCATCGCTCAACAGCGACGAAACAAAACGCGCGCGCGTGCGGTCATCGGCTGACAAGGTGCTTTCATCTATCCAGCTGTTGAGCTGTTTTTGCCATGCCAGATAGGCTTGCAGGCTGCGACGGTAGAAGGGATTGTGATGCCAGGTCGGATCGCTGAAGCGACTGTCTTGCGGGTTGACCTTGTGCGGAGTGTCGCCCACCAGCACGCGGCCTAGTTGACTGCCAAAAGCCAGCAGGTGCTTGGCGCTGTGCACCGGCTGCTTGAGTCCCTGTAGCGCCAGGACGCGGAATGTGGAAATGACATCGCGCCCGCGAAGGCCGGAAATGGCGTTTTGAGCATTCATGGCTCTTGCTGAACGTGGCAAGACGCTTTTGTTAATTTTATCAGGCATGAAATAACACTCCGTCGTTATTACGCTGCGAATCCTTGTATGCATCTCCTTGGCGATCTACAGCGTCAAGCAAAAGGCGAATGCATACCAGGGTGCCAGGACTCGTTGTTTTGTTTGAGCAGCAAGGCTTGTACCAATGTAGGCAAAGCTGCGTTGCAGAGCCTGCGGGGCTTTGAGGCTGAAAATGCCGAGCCCTTAAATGAGTCAACTATAGGGGGCAAGCACTACAAGAGTGCGACAGTCAGATGACGGCGCACTCTGCAGACGGTCCGATACGGCTAGTGGGCCGAGGCGGCAACGGGAACTGGGTGCATGACCGCCCGTTGGCGTTCTTCATCGAGGAACTTCATGATCAGTGGCGCAACCGTTTCAGCCCGGGTTACGAGAAACAGATGGCCGTCATCGATCACATGCAGTTCAGCATTGGGAATACGCCAGGCCAGCATGCGCATGTTGATCAAGGGGATGATCGGGTCGTCATCGCCGGCCAGCACCAAGGTGGGTTGGTGAATCTTGTGCAGCCAATGGATGCTGGTCCAGCCAAGCCCTGCGAACAGCTGCCAGTAGTAGCCGACTTTACCGGATGAGCGCACTTTACTGGCATGGGCCATGGCCAGCTTTGGATCACGACGGAAGGCACCGCCATAGATGGTTGGCGCGATTTGCACCCCATAGGACGGCTGGATATAGCGCCGCGGGCTGGCCATACGCAGCAAGACCTTGGGTTTTCCCGGAACCATAAATGCACCGGCTGAGGTTGCCGCCAATACCAGCTTTTTACAGCGTTCAGGGTAGTCGTAAGCGAATTGCTGGGCCAGTGCTCCGCCCCAGGATACGCCGATTACATTGACCTGGCCGTAGTCGAGGTAGTCGAGCATCCGCGCCGCGAGCTTGGCCAACCCGGGGAAACGATACGGCGTACTGGGCGTGGATGAGCCGCCCACCCCGGGCACATCGAAGGCAATGACTTCAAGCTCGGGGTCGAGTGCTTTAACGAACGGCATGACCAGCTCAAGGTTGGCGCCTATGCCATTGAAGATCAGCAGCGGCGCTATCTTGCTGTTTCCGGGCCGAACCGCAGTCCGGATTGTCTGGCCATCCAGCTCGATGGTGCGAAATACAAATGGTAGCGACATACGCATAACCCTATCAGTTAAACCGTTGGAGTGGACGGTCCCGGCTATAGCCACCAGAGAATCCTGTTCCGCTGAGTTTCAGCGAGCAGCGCTTGGTAGCGCTGCAGGCATGGGTGCGCAGTGCGCAATTAGGCAACCATTGAAAAACTACTGCGCTCGATAATGTGAAGGAGGTTGCGTTCGCCCTTCGGCTACTCCCGCTGGCCGTTGCACCTTGCTCTATCGTCGCGCGCTACATTCTCCAGAGTTCCCAGTGTTAACGTTCGTGTACATAAGTGCCCGGTGCGGCTTCACCGGCCGGGTATTTCTTATTTCCAAGCTGGGCTTTCGCCGGTTTGGTTTCACCTGAGCGCTGCGCGAGCCACTGTTGCCAGTGCAGCCACCAGGAGTCGGTGTGCTTGGTAGCGCTTGCCTGCCAGTCTTTGGCGTCATCGGGCATTTCGCTATTGGTCATGTAGCGTGACTTTGGGTTGCCCGGCGGATTGAGAATGCTCTGGATATGACCGCTGTTGGACAGAACAAACTCACATTCGCCACCAAATAACTTGGCTGACTTGTAGCAGGATTCCCAAGGCGTGATGTGGTCGGTATTGCCCGCGACGCAGAACAGATCGCTTTTAACCTGCTTAAGGTCGATCGGGGTGCCGCAGACTTCCAGCGCGCCCGAGCGTGTCAATGGGTTGGTCACGAACATGTCAATGAACTCGCCATGCAAGGCCGCCGGCAAGCGCGTGGTGTCGTTGTTCCAGTACAGGATATCGAAAACAGGTGGCTCGTTACCCAACAGATAGTTGTTGACCCAGTAATTCCAGATCAGGTCATTGGGTCGCATCCAGGCAAATACCTTGGCCATGTCGCTGCCTTCGAGCACGCCCGCTTGATAGGAACGGCGCTTGGCCGCTTCAAGGGTTTTCTCATCGGCAAACAGTGCGACCTGGGTATCCATCTGGGTATCGAGCACACTCACCAGCAGGGTCAATGCATGGACTTTCTGCTCGCCCAGCGCAGCGTAATGGCCAAGCAAGGATGTTGTGGTCAAGCCGCCGGAACAGGCGCCGAGCATGTTGACATCTTTGCTGCCGGTGATGGCGCAGACCACATCAATTGCCTCTTTAAGGGCTTCGATGTAAGTGCTCAGGCCCCACTCGCGCTGGGCTTTGGTCGGGTTGCGCCAACTGACGACAAAGGTCTGTATGCTGCTGCGCAGGAGAAAGCGGGCGACGCTTTTTTCCGCCGACAAGTCGAATACATAGAATTTGTTGATCTGCGGTGGCACCACCAGCAGTGGCCGCTGGTGCACTTGCTCGGTGACCGGGGCGTACTGAATCAGTTCGAGCAGGTCATTGCGAAAGACCACGGCGCCTTCGGTGGTCGCCAGGTTCTTGCCAACCTCGAAGGCCGACATATTGACCTGGCTTGGCATGCCGCCGTTGTTGACGAGGTCCTTGGCAAGGTGGGAGAGACCGTCGAGCAGGCTTTTGCCGCCCGTTTCAAAGAACCGCTTGACCGCCATAGGGTTGGCCAGGGAGTTGCTTGGCGCCATGGCTTCGGTCATGAGGTTGACCACGAAATGGCCACGGCTGGCGTCCTGGGGTGACAAGGTGCTTTCGTCGATCCACTGGTGCAGTTCCTTGCGCCAGGCCAAGTAGGTTTGCAGGTAGCGTCGATAGAGCGGGTTCTGGCTCCAGGCCGGGTCACTGAAGCGCCGGTCAGTCGGGTCAACCTCCAGGTCAGACTGGCCAAACATGACGTTCTTGAGCTCAAGGCCAAAATGAGCGGCGTGCTTGGCACTGTGCAAAGGTTGTTTCAGCGCGAGGGACAGAACCATCCGCGCCGTTGTGAGCAGGTCTTTGCCACGGATCCCAACAACGGGATTAAGGCCTAGGGTGTGTTCTGAAGCTTGTTGCTTCAGAGCATCATTATTTTTATCAGCCATTTGACGCTCCATTGTCCAGAGACAGCTACCGCAAATGCATTATGCGCATGGACATAATGCAAGGCTCGGTATGACTCGGGTTACCCTGTGTAATTAATATCACTACTGCATGCATCCGGAGCACCAGATGCAGGTAACTTGCCAGTTACTTGGTTACCCGAGTTTTTAACTTTACGCAAGGCGTGCGCAGTTTCTGCTTGGCAGCAGTATGCCTTCAGATATTAGAAAATGCGTTCTAACTGTGCGCCTGGTCTTGATCGCGAGCGCTGAAATGGCCGCTTTGGTGCGCGTCTTTCTGCGCGGCGGACTGCGGTTGTTACTGCATGAGCCGGACAATTGACTCGTTGGGATCGCGCGACTTTCCGGCGGCTCGCAGTTCGGCAAGGTAGTCTGCCCAGAGCTGTTCCTGACGAGTGGCTAGCTGGTACAGGTAGTCCCAGCTGTACAGGCCGCTGTCATGGCCGTCGTCGAAGCACAGTTTTAGTGCGTAATTGCCAGCGGGTTCGATGCGACTCAAGCCAACGTTGATCTTGCCGGTTTGCAGTATTGGGTTGCCATGGCCCTGGACCTCGGCAGAGGGGGAGTGCACGCGCAAGAACTCGGCGGACAAGGTATAGCTGTCCTCGGCGTATTTCAGCGTCAGGGTCTTTGAAGCTTTATGCAGTTCGATTGCGCTGGGGATCTTCGCCATGGAGAGTGCTTACGCCGTGCTGATGAATAAAAACAGTCGTTGGTCTTGCGTAGGGTGTGGCAACGCGAAGCTTGCCCACCATTGTGCATACACCAAAACTTTCAATAGTTAGCAAATAGCTTAGCTGTCTGAAGGTGCGATGGTGGATGACAAAAGCGTCATCCACCCTACGCTACGCCAAAGGCAAGCGCTCGACTAGAGAATGTAGCGCGACAGGTCTTCGTCTTCAGCCAGGTCACCCAGGTGGCTGTTGACGTAGGCTGCGTCGATCTGGATCGGCTTGCCAGTGTGTTCGGCTGCCAGGTCGCCAGCGCTGAAGGATACTTCCTCGAGCAGGCGTTCAAGCAGGGTGTGCAGGCGTCGCGCACCGATGTTCTCGGTCTTTTCGTTGACCTGCCAGGCAATCTCGGCGATGCGCTTGATGCCGTCACCGAGAAACTCTATACCCAGCCCTTCGGTGTTGAGCAGCGCTGCATATTGCTCGGTGAGCGAGGCGTGGGGCTCGGTGAGGATGCGCTCGAAATCTTCCGGGCTCAGGGCCTTGAGTTCGACCCGGATCGGCAGGCGGCCCTGCAGTTCCGGCACCAGGTCGCTTGGCTTGCTGAGATGGAAGGCGCCAGAGGCAATAAACAGGATATGGTCGGTCTTGACCATGCCCAGCTTGGTATTGACTGTGCAGCCTTCGATCAGTGGCAGCAGGTCGCGCTGGACACCTTCGCGCGATACATCGGCGCCGCCGGTGTTACCGCGCTTGGCGACCTTGTCGATTTCGTCGATAAAGACAATGCCGTGCTGCTCAACGGCTTCCAGGGCACGGGTCTTGAGTTCTTCCTCATTGACCAGGCGCGCAGCTTCCTCGTCGCGGACCATCTTCAGGGCGTCCTTGACCTTGAGCTTGCGGCTCTTGGTCTTGCCCTTGCCCATGTTCGAGAACAGGTTTTGCAGCTGGCTGGTCATTTCTTCCATGCCCGGCGGGGTCATGATTTCAATACCGGCTGGGCTGTCGGCGACTTCGATTTCGATTTCCTTGTCATCCAGCTCGCCTTCACGCAAGCGCTTGCGGAACAGCTGGCGGGTGTTGGAGTCGGTGCTCGGCGCTGCTTCTTCCTGGAAGCCAGTGCGTGCAGGCGGCAAGAGGGCGTCGAGGATGCGATCTTCCGCGGCATCTTCGGCGCGGTGACGCACGCGGATGATTTCTTGCTCGCGGAGCATTTTCAGTGCCGCATCGGCCAGGTCGCGAATGATCGACTCGACATCGCGGCCGACATAACCGACCTCGGTGAATTTGGTCGCTTCAACCTTGAGGAAAGGCGCATTGGCAAGCTTGGCAAGACGTCGGGCGATTTCGGTTTTACCGACCCCTGTCGGGCCAATCATCAGGATGTTCTTGGGGGTGACTTCCGCGCGCAATTCGGCGGGCAGCTGCATGCGTCTCCAGCGATTGCGCAGGGCAATCGCGACGGCACGCTTGGCATCATCCTGGCCAATGATGTGACGGTTGAGTTCGTGGACAATTTCACGGGGTGTCATGGACATGGGTAATAGGCTCCAAACGGCGCTCAGGCGGGTTAAACCGCCGAGTCCAGTTCCTCGATAGTCAGATTCTGATTGGTGAACACACAAATAGAAGCGGCAATGTTGAGGGCGCTTTCAGCCACTTCGCGCGCCGACATATCTTCGGTATTTTGCAGCAGGGCGATTGCCGCGGCCTGGGCGAATCCGCCGCCAGAGCCCATGGCGATCAAGCCGTGTTCAGGTTCAACCACATCGCCATTGCCGGTGATGATCAGCGATGCGTCCTTGTTGGCGACCGCGAGCATGGCCTCGAGGCGGCTCAGTGAACGGTCGGTTCGCCAGTCCTTTGCCAGCTCGACAGCGGCACGGATCAAATGCCCCTGATGTTTTTCCAGCTTGCCTTCAAAACGTTCAAACAAGGTGAAGGCGTCTGCAGTTGCGCCTGCGAAACCTGCAAGGACCTGGCCGTGGTAAAGGCGGCGAACTTTTTTCGCGTTGCCTTTCATCACGGTATTACCCAAGGAAACCTGGCCGTCGCCGCCCATGACGACTTTGCCGTGGCGGCGCACTGATACGATTGTGGTCAAGGGGAGAGTCTCCACGCTGCGGGGCGAAAATGCCCAATGTAGAAACAAATGGGGGGGCGATGGCGGCTTTTCAACCGGGGCAGGGGGATTTTTGCTTGAACGGAGCTTGAGGGCGTAACAGAAAATTGCTGACCGGCTATGATCAGCCGGTCATATACAGGGCTTGCCGTTGCCTAGTTGGCCTGGCGCTGTTGCAGTAACAGATTGCTGAAACCGTTGGCGGCCAAGGTTTTTTGCGACTGCGACAGTTGCTCGCGCGACGAGAACGGCCCGACTAAAACGCGGTGCCAGGTTTCGTCTTTTACGGTGCCGGCTTCCACTCGTACGTTTTGCCCGAGCAGGGTGATTTGCGCACGCACGCTTTCGGCGTCGTCCTTGCGCCGGAACGAACCGGCCTGCAGGAAAAACTGGGTCGTCACCGGTGCGACCTGGGCGATAACCGGTGGCGGTGGTGGCGTTTCACCCTTGAGCGCAGCTTCAGCCCGTGCAGCATCGATCTTTGCGGCTTCCGCAGGGGTTACCGGTTTCTGCGCTGGCTTGCTTGGCGGAACCGCTTCAGGCGGTACTATGACTTCCGACTCGGGCAACAAGGTATAGAAGTCATACTTGGGCTTGCTTGCTTCAGGCTTGGCCACAGGTTTGGCCGGTTTTGCGTTGCGCGCATGTTCCGTGCGATCGCGTTGCACCTCGCCGCTGCCAGGCTTGAGGTTCATCAGGAGCATGACAAACACGCCGATAGCCAAGCCACAGGCGAGCCAGATCCACCCGGGAATGGGTTTCTTTGCGGGTGCTTTATAGCGACTGGCTCCGCGCTTGGGGGCCGGTTTTTTGCGGGCTGCCACTTACATGCGCTCCAAGGTTTCCAGGCCGAGTAATTGCAGACCTTGTTTGAGTGTTCGGCCGCTCAGAGCTGCAAGGCGCAGGCGGCTTTGTTGAGTTTCCGGACTTTCGGCGGTGATGATCGGGCAGTGCTCGTAGAAGCTTGAGAACAAGCCAGCCACATCGTAAAGGTAGCTGCACAGGATATGCGGCGTGCCTTTGTCGGCGACACTGTTGAGTACTTCGCCGAACTGGGCAAGCTTGCCTGCCAGGTCGATTTCTTGCGGGGCCTGCAGGTCGAGCGGGCCGTTGATCTCGTCAAATGACTTGCCGAGCTTGCGCAGCACGCTGGCGACACGGGTATAGGCGTAGAGCAGATAGGGCGCGGTGTTGCCTTCAAAACTGAGCATCAGCTCGAAGTTGAAGCTGTAGTCGCTGGTGCGATGCTTCGACAGGTCGGCGTATTTAACGGCGCCAATGCCAACGGCGTGGGCAATGGTGCGCAGCTCGTCTTCGGCGATATCGGGGTTTTTCGCTTTGACCAACTGATAGGCGCGCTCTTCGGCCTCGTCGAGCAGGTCGATCAGCTTTACCGTGCCGCCATCGCGGGTCTTGAAGGGGCGACCGTCTGCGCCATTCATGGTGCCAAAGCCCATGTGTTCAAGCTGCATGTGTGGTGCGACAAACTCGGCGCGGCGCGCCACTTCAAATGCCATCTGGAAATGCAGCGCCTGGCGCTGGTCGACAAAATACAAAGCGCGGTCAGCCTTGAGCGTCTGGCTGCGATAACGCATGGCGGCAAGGTCGGTGGTCGAATACAGGTAACCGCCGCCGGCTTTCTGCACTATCACTGGCAAGGGATTGCCTTCGGCGTTCTTGAACTCATCGAGGAATACGCACTTGGCGCCTTCGCTTTCGCTGAGCAGGCCTTTGCTTTGCAGGTCTGCGACTATGTTGGCCAGGTCGTCGTTGTAGGCGCTCTCGCCGCGAACATCGGCTGGGGTCAGTTTGACGTTGAGGCGGTCGTAGGCTTTCTGGCAGTGGCTCAGGGAGATTTCATTGAAGCGGTGCCACAGGCGCATGCATTCGGGTTCACCGGCCTGCAGTTGGACCACCAGCTCGCGGGCGCGGTTGGCGAAGTCTTCGGATTCATCAAAGCGCTTTTTCGCGGCCCGGTAGAACACTTCGAGGTCGGACAGCTCGCTCTTTGCCGCCTCGGGATTCTCTTCCATATAGGCCAGCAGCATGCCGAACTGGGTGCCCCAGTCGCCAACATGGTTTTGGCGGATGACTTCATCACCAAGGAATTCGAGCACGCGCGCCACGGCGTCACCAATGATGGTCGAACGCAGGTGGCCGACGTGCATCTCCTTGGCCAGGTTGGGTGACGACAGGTCGATAACAACCCGTTGCGCCGCGCCAGCCTTGCGCACATTCAGCTGTGGATCAGCCAGCGCGGCTTCAAGGCGCTGGGCCAGCGCTGCGCTGTTTTGATAGAAGTTGAGAAAGCCTGGGCCGGCAATTTCGACCTTGTTGATTTGCGGGTCGGCCGGTAGCGCGGCAACCAGTTTTTCAGCCAGGTCGCGTGGTTTCATCCCGGCGGGCTTGGCCAGCATCATGGCGATATTGCTGGCGAAGTCCCCGTTGCTCTTGTCTTTGGTGTTCTCCACCTGGATCGTCGGGGTCAAGCCTTCTGGCAGCACGCCGTCAGCGGTCAGGACGGTCAGGGCTTGTTGGATCAGGTGGCGAATGCTGTCTTTCATGGTCTGCTCTGTCGGCCGATCTGGCGCGGCTGCGCGTGGGGCACTGGTTGAAAACTGCACATTATCGGCAGCTTGGGGGGCTCGCATCAAGGGCAAAGCTCTCAGTGGTGGCTAAAACCCTGATTGATTGCTTATCAAGCCTAGCCTGTTGGCGCCTGCAATGGGTTAGAACAAGTCAATTGGATCGACATCCAGTGACCAGCGCACGGCTCGGCCGCTGGGCATTTGTTCCAGCGCGTTGAGCCAACTGTGAAGCAAACGGTGCAGGGGTGCCCGGGCATTGCTTTGGATTAGAAGTTGCGCACGGTAACGTCCAGCTCGACGCTCCATTGGTGCGGGGACAGGCCCCAGTAATTCGATGCCGCTCAGTTGCAGCTCTTCAAGTTGTAACTCGGCCTCGGTGCAGGCCTGATCGAGAAAACCTTCAGCCTGGCCTGGCTTGTGCGCCTCTGCACGGAGCAGGGCCAAGTGAGTGAATGGCGGCAAGCCTGCACTGCGGCGCTCGCTGAGGGCTTGTTCGGCGAATGCGAAGTAGCCTTGCTCGGTGAGCTGTACCAGCAGCGGATGATCAGCTAAATGACTTTGAATGATGACCTTGCCTGGTTCTTCAGCCCGTCCTGCGCGCCCGGCGACTTGCACAATCAACTGGGCCATACGCTCGCTGGCGCGGAAGTCCGCGGAGAACAGGCCGCCGTCGGCATCAAGAATGGCCACCAGTGTCACGCGGGGGAAGTGATGCCCCTTGGCGAGCATTTGCGTGCCGACCAAGATGCAGGGCTCGCCTTTCTGGATGGTGTTAAACAGCTTGGTCATCGCGTCCTTGCGTGAAGTGCTGTCACGGTCGACGCGCAGTACCGGGATATCCGGAAAGAGTATTTCCAGGCGCTCCTCGGCACGCTCGGTGCCTGCACCAACTGGTCGCAGGTCGACGCTTTGGCATTTCGGGCAGTTGTGTGGCTGGCGTTCAGCGTGGCCGCAGTGGTGGCAACGCAGTTCGCGAGAGCGCTGGTGTACAGTCATCCTGGCATCGCAGCGCGGACACTCCGACAGCCAGCCACAATCATGGCATAGCAAAGTTGGCGCAAAGCCGCGCCGGTTGAGAAATACCAAGACTTGTTGGCCTGCCTCCAATGTCTTGCGTATGGCTTGCTGCATGGGGCCGGAAATCCCGGAGTCGAGCGGCAGGCTCTTTACATCAAGCCGCAGAAACTTGGGCGCCTTGGCGCTTCCCGCGCGCTGATTGAGGCGCAACAGGGCATAGCGGCCTATGTTGGCGTTGTGCAGGCTTTCCAGGGATGGCGTGGCCGAGCCGAGCACAATCGGGATGTTCTCTTGGTGGGCGCGGACAATGGCCAGGTCGCGGGCGTGGTAGCGCAGGCCTTCCTGCTGTTTATAGGAGGCGTCGTGTTCTTCATCGATGATGATCAGCCCCGGATTTTTCATCGGCGTAAACAGTGCTGAGCGGGTGCCGATAATAATATCGGCCTCGCCGTCGCGTGCCGCCAGCCAGGCATCGAGCCGGTCGCGATCATTGACGGCAGAATGCAGTAAGGCGATGCGGGCATTAAAGCGCCGTTCGAAGCGCTCCAGGGTTTGGGGGCCAAGATTGATTTCCGGGATCAAAATCAGCGCCTGCTTGCCAGCCTCCAGTGTTTCGCGGATGAGTTGCAAATAGACTTCGGTCTTGCCGCTGCCGGTCACGCCTGCGAGCAGGTAGGTATTGAAGCTACCAAGCCCTGAGCGGATCGCTGTGGCGGCTGCGCTTTGTTCGGGGTTCAGGGTCAGCTCGGGTTGCGCCAGCCAGTTGGTCGGCCGTGGATGGGCTGCATGGCGTCGCACCTCGATGCGTACCAGATCCTTTTCGCGAAGTAACTCAAGGCTGTCTTTATTAAGCTGCAACTGGCTGAGCAGGCCGTGTGCCACGCCGTGCGGGTGTTGGGCGATGGTTTTCAAGGCGTCTCGCTGGCGCGGGGCTCGGCTCAGGCGTGGGTCGTCGATGCTGGCACCATCATTGGCCAGCCAGAAGCGCTCCTGGCGTGCCTGCGCCGGTTCGCCTTGGCGTAGCAGGATTGGCAGCGCCCAACTGAAAGTGTCACCCAGGCTGTGTTGGTAATACTGCGCCGTCCACAGGCAGAACTTGAAGAATGCGCTTGGCAGCGGTGATTGCGGGTCGAGCAGTTCCAGCGCCGGCTTCAGCTTGTCGGCCGGTATGTCGCTATGTGTGCAGACCTCGACCAGAATGCCGACCATCTCTCGGCGGCCAAACGGCACGCGCAGCCGGCTGCCTGGCTGCAAAGCCTCAAGCGCGACGCCCGCGGGCGGCAGGTAGTCGAATAGTCGGCGCAGTGGCGAAGGCAATGCGAGGCGCAAGATGGCGTCGGTCACACACAGGCTCCCGGTGAGAAGGAGCCAAATATTAGCATGTGATCAAGCGACAGCCGGTGCTTTACACTGCTTGCGTGGGTTTGTGGGTCTGGTATAGTCCGCAACCCGTTCCGTGCGGTACCTGACATCCGGTTAGGTGGCGGCACACATTATTGAGGAATACCCGATGAAAGCCGATATCCATCCAGAATACGTCGCTATCGAAGCTACTTGCAGCTGCGGTAACGTTATCCACACGCGTTCGACTCTGGCCAAGCCACTGAGCCTCGACGTTTGCTCTGAGTGCCACCCGTTCTACACCGGTAAGCAGAAAGTCCTGGACGCTGGCGGCCGTATCGACCGCTTCAAGCAGCGTTTCGGTGTGTTCGGCGCCAAGTAAGCAGCCGAATCGTCAAGAGTCGCCCGATGGTGCTCTTCTCGAAACTGAAAAAGGCGTCCCTGGTGGGCGCCTTTTTTGTTTCCGGGCTTTACCTTTCTCCTGCCCTGGCGCTTTGCCCTGCAACGATTGTTGGGGCGCCGGTGGAAGTCAGTCGGGTAGTCGATGGTGACACGCTGCGTCTGGTCGATGGGCGAAGCGTGCGCTTGATCGGTATCAATGCGCCCGAGATGGCCCGCAAAGGGCGAAGCGTCGAACCCTATGCGGTGCAGGCACGGCGCCGCCTCAGTGCATTGGTCGCTGCCAGTGGCGGGCAGGTAACCCTGCAGCTTGGGGTTGAGCCCAAGGATCGCTATGGGCGCACGCTTGCCCATGTATTTGATGTTCAGGGACGCAGCCTTGAGGCGCAGTTGCTTGTCGAGGGACTTGGCTATTGGGTGGCGCTAGCACCCAATCTTGGACAGTGGCAGTGCTTGCAAGGCGCAGAACAATCTGCCCGGGAGGCCGGGCTTGGGTTATGGCGCAAATCCCCGGTGGTTGAACCTGAATCGCTGCGCTCAGGTGGTTTCGCCATGGTGCGCGGCAAGGTCAGGCAAGTGCAGCGTAACCGTGGTGGCCTTTGGCTGGAGATGGGGGGCTCGCTGGTGTTGCGTGTTCCGGTAGAGCAGGTTGATGACTTTATCAGGGTGCATGGCAGCGCCTTGACTGGGCGATCAATCGAGGCGCGCGGCTGGGTGGTCGACCGAACCCGGCGTTCAGCCAAAACGAAAAAGCAGGCACGCTGGATGTTGACCCTGGGGCATCAGTCAATGATGCAGGTGCTGCCTTGACGCCGTAATTATGCACAACCAAGGTTCGGATTTAGCTGGATTTAAGAACCTTCGCAGTAGGCAAGGCCGGGGTGTTTAGTGCTAAGGCTGACCGAACAGTCTTGTGCAGCTGTATACAATTTGCGTATCCTCGACGGTCTGCATTAACAGCCCAAAAAAGCGGAACGCCAATATGTCTGATTTGAAAACTGCCGCTCTCGAATATCATGCCCAGCCACGTCCGGGTAAGCTTAGCGTAGAGCTGACCAAGCCAACTGCAACTGCTCGTGATTTGTCTTTGGCCTACAGCCCAGGCGTTGCCGAGCCTGTGCGTGAAATTGCCCGAGATCCTGAGTTGGCCTACCAGTACACCGGCAAAGGTAACCTGGTTGCGGTGATCTCTGACGGCACCGCGATTCTGGGGTTGGGTAACCTGGGTCCATTGGCTTCCAAGCCTGTTATGGAAGGTAAAGGTGTTCTGTTCAAGCGTTTCGCAGGTATCGATGTGTTCGATATCGAAGTCGATTCTGAAAGCCCGCAGGCCTTTATCGACACCGTAAAGCGTATCTCCATCACCTTCGGCGGCATCAACCTTGAAGACATCAAGGCCCCTGAATGCTTTGAAATCGAGCGCGCGCTGATCGAACAGTGCGATATTCCGGTGTTCCATGATGACCAGCATGGCACCGCGATCGTGACAGCCGCAGGCATGCTCAATGCGCTGGAAATCGCCGGCAAGACTGTCGAAGAAGCCAAGATTGTTTGCCTCGGTGGCGGCGCTGCAGCCATCTCATGCATGAAGTTGCTGGTGAGCATGGGCGCCAAGGTCGAAAACATCTACATGATCGACCGCAAGGGTGTTATCCACGCTGGCCGTGATGACCTCAACCAGTACAAGGCTGTCTTTGCCAGCGAAACTGACAAGCGCACCCTGGATGACGCGCTTGACGGTGCTGACGTATTTGTAGGTTTGTCCGGTGCAAACCTGCTCAGCCCTGAAGGTCTGCTGCGGATGGCGGCAAACCCAATCGTCTTTGCCTGCTCCAACCCGGACCCGGAAATCAAGCCAGAACTGGCGCACGCCACACGCAGCGACGTGATCATGGCGACGGGTCGTTCCGACTATCCAAACCAGGTCAACAACGTACTCGGCTTCCCGTTCATCTTCCGTGGCGCCCTTGACGTTCGTGCTACGCGCATCAACGAAGAGATGAAAATCGCTGCTGCAATTGCGCTGCGTGACCTGGCCAAGCTGCCAGTGCCCAAGGAAGTGTGCGACGCCTACGGTGGCATTGAGCTGTCCTTTGGCCGCGAGTACATCATTCCGAAGCCGATGGATGCCCGCTTGATCACCCTGATCTCTGATGCTGTTGCCAAGGCGGCAATCGAGAGCGGCGTGGCCACGCTGCCATACCCTGCGCACTATCCGCTGCAATCGGTGGATGATGTGTTCAAGGGTTAAGCCTGACGCATAAAAAAACCGCTTCGGCGGTTTTTTTATGCGCGCTGTTCGGGCTCACGCATGTTGTGAGCCCGGCGCCTCAGAACAGGTCGATCGGGGCCGAGTCATCGGCTGGCAATGGGCTGCCGGGTACGCCGAGGTTGGGATCGATCTCTCCCATCGAAGGTGGCGTATCTTCGTTCTTGAACAGTTCGAAATAGGCGCCAGGCGTGCCGGGCGATGCGGTGCGCCCACTGAAAGGATCGATGCGCAGCGTCAGTATTCCAGGTGGCTCTTTCGGTGGATTGCTGGGTTTGTCCTTGAGTGCGGCGCCCATGTACTTCATCCAGATTGGCAGGGCGACGGTGCCGCCAAACTCGTGCCGACCGAGGCTTTCCGGTTGGTCGAAACCGGTCCATACGGTGGTGACGTAGTCGGCGTTGTAGCCTGAGAACCAGCTGTCCTTCGACTCGTTGGTGGTGCCGGTTTTGCCGGAAAGATCGTCGCGACCAAGTGCCAGCGCGCGCCGTCCGGTGCCGCGTTTGATCACGTCTTGAAGCATGCTGGTCATGATATAGGCGGTGCGCGCGTCAATGATGCGCTTGGCAACAGCGGGTTCTACCGGGGCTTGTGGATCTGTAGCTTCGGTTGGTGCTGCAACGTCGGTTTCCAGTGCCGGTGCTTCAGGTGCTGCCTGGCCGGCGCTGTCTTGGGCCAGTTCTTGCAATTGCTCGTCTTCAGTTTGCTCTACGCTGGGCACCGTCGGCGGGTTGGCGGTGAATACGGTTTTGCCGTGACGATCGTCAATTTTCTGGATCAAGTAGGGTTCGGTCTTGTAGCCGCCATTGGCGAATACCGACCAGCCTCCTGCAACTTCCATCGGCGTCAGGTCGGCGGTGCCGAGGGCCAGGGACAAGTTTGGCGGCAGGTCTTGTTTATTGAAGCCGAACTTGGTCGCATAGTTGCGGGCGTATTCAACGCCAATCGCCTGTAGCAGTCGGATCGAAACCAGGTTGCGCGACTTGTACAGGGCGACGCGCAAGCGGATCGGGCCCAGGAAGGTGTTGTTGTCATTCTTGGGGCGCCAGACTTCATCGGTGTTGCTGCTGGCAAAGACGATCGGGGCGTCGTTAACCAGGGTCGCAGCGGTGTAGCCTTTGTCGAGGGCGGCGCTGTAAACGAAAGGTTTGAAGCTTGATCCTGGCTGGCGCTTGGCCTGAATTGCGCGGTTATAGTTGCTTTGCTCGAACGAGAAGCCGCCAACCAGCGCGAGAATTGCACCGTTCTTGGGGTCAAGCGAAACCAGCGCGCCTTGGGCGGCCGGCATTTGTACAAAGTTAAGGCTGCCATCTTCCTGGCGTTGCACGCGGATAAGGTCGCCGACCTGGGCTACGTCACTCGGCTGTTTGGGGCGAGGGCCCATGCTGTTGGTATTGAGGAAGGGGCGTGCCCATTTCATGCTTTCCCAGTTGACGGCTTCTTCTTTGCCGTCGCGGGTCAGGACCAGAATACCGCTCTTCTCAACCTGGGTGACAATTGCGGGTTCAAGGCCGCCAAGCTGGGATTTCTTGGCCAGCTCAGCCAGCCAGGTTTCCTTGGTCATGCCCGGCAGGCGGCTTTCAGGGCCGCGATAGCCGTGGCGTTGGTCATAAGACAGCAAGCCGCTGCGCAGCGCACTGTTGGCCGTTTCTTGCAGGTTGCTGGGTACAGTGGTGTAGACATTGAAGCCTTCGGTATAGGCATCGCTGCCGTAACGGCCGACCATTTCGGCGCGGGCCATCTCGGCGATATAGGGTGCAGCGAGTTCCGGGGCGGCGACGTGGTAGCTGGCGTTGACTGGCTCGGCGAGTGCTTCCTGATAGCGTTGTTCGTCAATTTTTCCGAGCAGGTGAAGACGGCCCAGAATCCAGTCGCGACGTTCTTTGGCACGGGTCGGGTTTACCAGTGGGTTATAGCGCGATGGTGCCTTGGGGAGCCCGGCAATCATTGCCAGTTGGGAGAGCGTCAACTCACCGATGGGTTTGCCGTAATAAACCTGTGATGCTGCTTCTATACCGTATGCGCGTTGGCCGAGGTAGATCTTATTGACGTACAGCTCGAGAATTTCGTTCTTGCTGAGTTCGCGTTCTATTTGCAGGGCCAGCAGGATTTCGTTGATTTTCCGGGAAAAACTGCGCTCGTTGGTCAGGAAGTAGTTTTTGGCGACCTGCATGGTAATAGTGCTACCGCCGGTTTGAATTTGGCCGCTTTTTAAAATTTGCGTGGCAGCGCGCATCAAACTACTCGGGTCGACGCCATAATGGTGCTCGAAGTTATCGTCTTCGGCAGCCAGTAATGCGTTGATGAAGTCAGGCGGGATATCTTTGAATTCGATGGGGGAGCGTCGCATCTCACCAAATTCGGCGATCAGTTTTCCGTCGCTGCTAAATACTCTCAAGGGTATTTGCAGCTGGATACTACGCAATGAGTCGACAGAGGGCAGGCTCGGGCTTAGGTAGAGGAACGCACCACTTAAACTGAGTAGCAGGCCACAAAAAATGGCGACACAGGACCAAGCAAAGAATTTCAGCAAACGCATCAAGATTTTTGGATTTCCAGATAAAAGAATGAGTTAAGAACAAGACAAAGCTAAAAGGAAAAAATCGATCACATTATAAGCGTTTTTTTCCACTGGGAGCCATTTGCGCTTCTGTCAAGACTGTTATTTAATGTAGAAAAACATAAATAGTCCGTAAGTAACGGATGCCAATAGGAAATCGGTCGTGCTAGGGCTCTTCAATAAGAAAGCGAATACGCTGCTGGGGATTGATATCAGTTCGACCTCGGTAAAGCTCCTCGAGTTGAGTTGCTCAGGAGGCCGCTACAAAGTAGAGGCCTATGCTGTTGAGCCACTCCCACCTAATGCTGTAGTTGAAAAGAATATCGCCGAGATGGAGGGGGTCGGCCAGGCACTGACGCGCGTGCTCGCTAAAGCCAAAACCGGAGTCAAGACTGTCGCGGTTGCAGTTGCGGGTTCTGCGGTGATTACCAAGACCATCGAAATGGAAGCCGGGCTTTCCGATGATGATCTTGAGAATCAATTGAAGATCGAGGCGGATCAATACATTCCTTATCCACTGGAAGAAGTTGCTATCGACTTTGAAGTCCAGGGGTTGTCGCCGCGCAATGCTGAACGAGTTGAGGTGTTGCTCGCGGCATGTCGCAAAGAGAATGTCGAGGTTCGCGAAGCCGCCTTGGCCCTCGCTGGCCTGACTGCCAAGGTGGTGGACGTTGAGGCCTATGCGCTCGAGCGCTCCTTCGCCCTGCTCGCAGAGCAACTGGGCTCCGGTGATGATGACTTGACCGTGGCGGTTGTCGATATCGGTGCAACCATGACCACCTTGAGTGTCTTGCATAACGGCAAGACCATCTATACGCGTGAGCAGATGTTCGGTGGCAAGCAGCTGACTGAAGAAATCCAGCGTCGCTATGGCTTGTCTGTCGAGGAAGCTGGCCTTGCGAAAAAACAAGGCGGATTGCCAGATGACTACGACAGCGAGGTTTTGCAGCCGTTCAAGCAGGCGGTTGTGCAGCAGGTCTCGCGTTCGTTGCAATTCTTCTTTGCAGCTGGCCAGTACAACGATGTCGATTACATCCTGTTGGCTGGAGGCACGGCTTCTATCCCTGATCTCGATCGCCTGATTCAACAGAAGATCGGCACGCAGACATTGGTCGCTAATCCGTTCGCTGACATGGCGTTAAGTAGCAAGGTCAATGCGGGGGCGCTCGCCAGTGATGCGCCGGCACTGATGATTGCTTGTGGTCTGGCGATGAGGAGTTTCGACTAATGGCACGGATCAACTTACTTCCGTGGCGAGAGCAGTTACGCGAGGAGCGCAAGCAGCGTTTCCTGGTTGCTCTCGGCGGCGTGCTGGCGGTATCTGCTGGCCTGGTGTTTTTGGGCGATCAGTACTTAAGCAGTGCGATTGAACAGCAAAATGCGCGTAATGAATTTGTGCGTAAAGAAATTGCTGTGCTCGACACCCGGATCAAGGAAATCAGCGAGCTGAAAAAACGCCGTGAGCAATTGCTTGAGCGGATGAAAATCATTCAGGACTTGCAGGGCAATCGGCCGATTATTGGCCGGGTTTTTGATCAGTTAGTGAGAACTCTGCCCGATGGCGTTTACTTCACCGGGCTTAAAATGACCGGTAAGAACATCGCGATTGTCGGTGCCGCTGAATCCAATAACCGTGTATCCAATTTAATGCGCAATCTCGACTCATCACCATGGTTGACCGAACCTAACTTGACCGAAGTTAAGGCGGTGACTGCTGGAGCGGTTGATCAGGCAAACGTGTTTCAGCTGACGGTGCAGCAAACCCAGCCGAAGCTTGATGGCGAGGAAGTTAAAAAATGAGCCTGAGAGAATCGCTGGAAAGTTTGAAGCAGGTCGATCTAAACGACCTTGATTTGAATAATGTTGGCTCCTGGCCTGCAGCGGTCAAGGTGATTGCGGGTGCACTGCTGTTAGTTCTGGTGCTGGCACTGGGCTATAAATTCCACTTGGAAGATTTGCAAACCCAGCTCTCGGGCAAGCAGCAGGAAGAGGTCACGCTCAAGGAGCAGTTCTCGTCCAAGGCTTTTCAGGCTGCAAACCTGGAGGCTTATAAAGAGCAAATGAAGGAAATGGAAGTTTCCTTCGGCGCGCTGCTCAAGCAACTGCCGAGTGACACCGAGGTGCCTGGCCTGCTCGAAGACATTACGCGCACCGGTCTGGGCAGTGGTCTCGAGTTTGAAGAGATCAAGCTCCTGCCGGAAGTGACGCAACAGTTTTATATCGAGCTGCCGATACAGATCAAGGTGGTTGGTACTTATCACGACCTGGCTACCTTCGTCAGCGGGGTCGCCAGCCTGCCGCGTATTGTAACGCTGCATGACTTTGATCTTGTGCCGGCCAGTAAAGACACAACGAGCAAGCTGCGTATGTCGATTCTTGCTAAAACCTACCGTTATAACGATAAGGGGGTGCAGAAATGAAGCGCGCCCATTTAGCAACTTTCCTAACGGTATTGACGCTTAGCGGCTGTGGTTCGAGCAGTGATTTTGCTGATTTGCAGGCCTATATGGATGAGGTACGAGCTCGGCCAAAGGGTTCCATCGAACCGCTGCCGAAGTTCCAGCCTTATGAAAGCTTTACCTACAGCGCCGCGTCGCTGAGGAGCCCATTCCAGCCGCCAGTGAAGATCGAAATGATGCAGCGAGCCAAGGGCTCGAAGGAAATCAAGCCCGACGAAACGCGGGTGAAGCAGTTCCTTGAAGGCTTCAATATCGAGGTTTTCGAGATGGTCGGCACTTTGGCCAACGATCGTGGGACCTATGCCCTGGTTAGCGGTGCAGGAGGCGTTCACCGGGTCAAGGTTGGGGATTACCTTGGTCGTAATAATGGGCGCATCACTGCTATCAGCGAATCACAAATCGATGTGATTGAAATCGTTCCCGATGGTGAAGGTGGCTGGCTGGAACGTCCGCGAAGCCTCTCCCTCAAGGAGCGCTCTTAAATGAGCGGAGAGAACATGAAAAAAAATAATCTGTTTGCCAAACGGAACCTGAGAATGAATAGCTCCCTTACACGTCTAAGTATCTCCTTGTTGGGAGTTCTGCTTTCGCCTGTGCTGTTGGCAGCTAATCTAGAGGCGCTTGATGTCGCTGCGTTGCCAGGTGATCGCGTTGAGTTGAAGATGTCGTTCGACGAACCTGTGGCGGCGCCACGTGGATACACTATCGAGCAACCGGCGCGCATTGCGCTCGACCTGCCTGGCGTGTCCAACAAGCTGGGCACCAAAAATCGCGAGCTGGGCGTCGGTAATGCGCGCAGCGTGACGGTTGTCGAGGCCAAGGATCGCACGCGTTTGATCATTAACCTGTCGGACCTGGCCCCGTACAGCACCCGTGTCGAGGGCAACAACCTGTTCGTTCTGGTTGGTGCAGGTGCGGCAACCGCTTCGGCGGCTCCGGCCCAGGCGGCCACTACTTATAAGAAGCCACGAACCAGAAGTTATGTCGCTCAGACTAAGGCGATCAGCAACATTGATTTCCAGCGTGGCGATCAGGGCGAGGGTAATGTTGTCATCACCTTGTCCGATCCTTCGGTAAGCCCGGATATTCAAGAGCAGGGCGGCAAGATCCGCCTGGACTTTGCCAAGACCCAATTGCCTGAAGCGTTGCGCGTACGCCTGGATGTCAAGGACTTCGCCACGCCTGTGCAGTTTGTTAGCGCCACTGGTTCGGCGGATAAAGCCAGCATCGTCATTGAGCCAACCGGCTTTTATGACTACCTGGCCTTCCAGACCGACAACAAGCTGACGCTGAGCATCAAGCCGCTGACCAAGGATGATGCTGAAAAACGCAAGACCGAGCGCTTTGCCTACAGCGGTGAAAAGCTCTCGCTTAACTTTCAGGACATCGACGTGCGTTCGGTGCTGCAGTTGATCGCTGACTTTACCGATCTCAACCTGGTCGCCAGTGATACCGTTGCCGGTAACATCACCCTGCGGTTGCAAAACGTGCCTTGGGACCAGGCGCTGGACCTGGTACTGAAAACCAAAGGCCTGGATAAGCGCAAGGTGGGCAACGTCCTGCTGGTCGCTCCGGCAGATGAGATCGCAGCGCGCGAGCGTCAAGAACTCGAGTCGCAAAAGCAAATCGCCGAGTTGGCGCCACTGCGTCGTGAGTTGATCCAGGTCAACTACGCCAAAGCCTCCGACATGGCGAAGCTGTTCCAGTCGGTGACCAGTGCCAACGGCAGTGCAGATGATCGTGGTTCGATCACGGTCGACGACCGCACCAACAGCATCATTGCCTACCAGACCCAAGAGCGTCTTGATGAGTTGCGTCGTGTTGTTGCCCAGCTTGACGTTGCTGTACGCCAGGTCATGATCGAGGCGCGAATTGTTGAAGCCAACGTCGACTATGACAAGTCCCTGGGCGTTAACTGGCGCGGTGCGCAGGTCGGCAATGGCAACTTCATTGTCGGCGGCAGCGGTGGTAACCGTACCGGTTCCGGCGGCAACCCGGCGACTGCATTGGGTAACTTCGTCGATATGGGGGTTACCAACGCCACTTCATCGCTTGGTATTGGCTTTGTAACCGACAACACCATTCTCGACCTTGAATTGTCGGCGATGGAAAAGACCGGTAACGGCGAGGTTGTATCGCAGCCTAAGGTTGTGACCTCGGATAAAGAAACCGCGAAGATCCTCAAGGGTGCGGATATTCCCTACCAGGAAGCTTCATCAAGCGGTGCGACTTCCACAACCTTCGTTGAGGCCGCTCTGTCGCTCGAAGTGACTCCGCAGATCACACCTGACAACCGGATCATCATGGAAGTCAAAGTGAACAAGGATGAGCCGGACTTCGCCAACCAGGTCAACGGCACGCCAACCATTCGTAAGAATGAGGTCAATGCCAAGGTGCTGGTCAACGATGGCGAGACTATCGTGATCGGTGGCGTGTTCTCCAACGAGCAGCGCAAAGGGGTTGATAAGGTGCCGTTTTTGGGTGACCTGCCATACCTTGGCCGCATGTTTAGACGCGATATCGTCGAGGACTCAAAATCTGAGTTGCTGATCTTCCTCACCCCGCGCATCATGAACACCCAAGCTGTCGCGGTGAGCCGTTGATTAAGTGCAAAATCTGATACTTGTTGGCCCGATGGGCGCTGGAAAAAGCACCATCGGGCGTTTGTTAGCCAAAGAGTTGCGTTTACCCTTCAAGGATTCCGATAAGGAAATCGAACACCGTACCGGTGCCGATATTCCCTGGATCTTTGATGTTGAAGGTGAACAAGGCTTTCGTGAGCGTGAACAGTCGGTAATCGTTGAACTGTGCGAGTCTCAGGGCATAGTGCTGGCCACCGGTGGTGGTGCGGTGATGCGCCCGGAGAACCGTGCAGCTTTGTATCGTGGCGGCAGGGTGGTCTATTTGCATGCCTCGGTCGAGCAGCAGATCAACCGCACTGCGCGAGACCGTAATCGCCCCCTGCTGCGTGCCCATGATCCAGGCAAAGTCCTGCGTGACCTACTGGCTCTGCGTGACCCGCTGTACCGTGAAATCGCCGATGTTGTCATCGAAACCGATGAACGCCCGCCGCGAATGGTCGTGCAAGAGATACTTGAACGACTAGAAGCGCTTCCTCCCCGTTAAAGCGCAGCCAGAACTGCGCTATCCTAGAGCCCTTTTCTGACAGGGGGCGGCATGCAAATTCTTCAAGTCGAGCTAGGTGAGCGTAGTTACCCTATTTATATCGGTGCCGATCTGCTTGCGCAGCCACAATTGCTTGCCCAGCATATTGCTGGCCGCCAGGTGGCTATTGTTACCAATGAAACCGTTGCCCCCTTGTATTTGCAGGCTTTGGAAACCGCGCTGAGTGGTTATAGCCTGACCTCGGTCGTATTGCCCGATGGCGAGGAGTTCAAGACCTGGGAAGTGCTGCAGCAGATCTTTGACGGGCTGTTGACCGCCCGGCATGACCGGCGCACCACAATTATTGCTCTGGGTGGTGGTGTTGTGGGCGACATGGCAGGCTTTGCCGCTGCCTGTTACCAGCGCGGCGTCAACTTTGTGCAAATCCCAACGACACTGCTGTCGCAGGTGGATTCCTCGGTGGGAGGCAAGACCGGGATCAACCATCCGCTTGGCAAGAACATGGTTGGAGCCTTTTATCAGCCACAAGCGGTACTGATCGACACCAAGAGCCTGATGACCTTGCCGCAGCGAGAGCTATCCGCTGGCTTGGCTGAGGTGATTAAATATGGCCTGATTTGCGATGAGCCTTTTTTGCAGTGGCTCGAAGCGAATATGCCCGCGCTGCGTGAGTTGGATCAAGCAGCCTTGACCCAGGCAATTGAGCGCTCTTGTGCGGCAAAGGCGCGTATAGTCGCGGCCGATGAGCGGGAGTCCGGGGTGCGGGCAACGCTCAACCTGGGGCATACCTTCGGCCATGCGATCGAGACGCACATGGGTTATGGCGTATGGCTGCATGGTGAAGCGGTTGCCGCCGGAACTGTCATGGCGCTGGAGATGTCGACGCGCCTGGGTTGGATCGAGCCAGCTGAGCGCGATCGTGCCATCCGTCTGTTCCAGGCTGCCGGCTTGCCAGTCGTTCCGCCGAAAGTTATGACGCCGGCGCACTTTCTTGAGCATATGGCTGTCGATAAGAAAGTGCTCGATGGTCAGTTAAGGTTGGTGTTGCTTCGTCAGATGGGCGACGCAGTGGTCACCAGTGAGTATCCACGCGAGATTTTAAGTGCCACGCTAAACGCCGATTATGCAGCGATGGCTGAACAGCTAAAAAATTAAAGAGTGTCCCATGACTAGTTTGCACGCTGACGAGGCGTTCCTCGACCATTACCAATTTAGCCATGACCCATTTGCTGCGCGGGTGCCAGGCTTCAAGTTCTTCCCTGCACAACGCAAGCCGGTGTTGGGGCAACTGCATCACCTGGCGCGTTACAGCCAGTTATTGCTTGCCGTAACTGGGCCGCAAGGTAGCGGCAAGACGCTGTTGCGCCAGGCTCTGGTCGCCAGCACAAATAAGCAGGCGGTGCTGAGCGTTGTGGTTACCCAGAATGCCGGCGAGGGCATGGGCGTTTTACGTCAGGTGGCTCAAGGCCTGCAGGTCGCGCAACCGGACATGCAGTCCATCCTGGCCCAAGTCGGGCAGTTGGCCATAACCGGCCAGGAAGTTTATGTCCTGGTGGATGACGCCGAGCAGCTCAGCGACAGTGACTTGCGTAACCTGGTGACATTGTCCGCTGGTGGTCCGGAGGGGCGCCCCCATGTCTTTCTGTTTGCCGATACAGCAATGCTGCCACGGTTTGACCAGGTATCTGACGGCGAAGAGCACTTCCATGTAATCGAGCTGCAGCCTTATACCGAAGAGGATACGCGCGAGTACCTTGCGCAGCGTCTTGAAGGTGCCGCGCAAGGCTTGGAAGTCTTTTCCGAGGAGCAACTCGCGACTATTTATGAGCAATCCGAAGGCTGGCCGGGCGCGATTAACCAGGCTGCACGCGAGGTGCTGGTAGACGCCATGCAGGCCAAGCGTGCTGCGGGTAAAAGCGCGGGGTTCTCTTTGAATATCCCGCGCAAGCATATGCTCGCATTGGCCGTGGTAGTGGTCGGCGTATTGGTTGCCTGGATGATGCAGGGGCGCGAGCAGCCAGCGGTGCCTGAACAGCAGGTTCAGGCACCGACAGAAAATGCCCAGCCTCAGCAGCAACCGACGGCAGAGCCCGCCTCTGGTAGCGTTGCCCAAAACAGCAATCCGGATGCTCCGGCCATCGAGTTTGCGGGCTCCGGCGAGCCAATGCCGCTGCCTCTCGTGGGCAAGGCGCAGCCGGTTATTCGTGATCCTGAAGTGAGCAACAACCAGGCGCAAGAGGCAGTAGAGCCTGAGCCCGTTGCCAAACCCGCTCCAGACACCAACCCGCGCTTGCTCGTCGACACCCGTAAACAGGTGCCTGCCGAGGTTCCGGTTACACCAGTGAAAACAACGCCCGCCACTGCCCCCGCAACAAAGCCAGCGGCTAAGCCGGAAAGCACAGCGCCCGCGGCCAAGCCGGCAAATATCACCGGCTGGTATGCTGATCAGGCCGGGTCGCGCTACACCTTGCAAGTTGTGGGTACCAGTTCGGAAAGCAATGCCAAGGCATTTATCAGTGAAAATGGCGGCGACTATCACTACTTCAAGAAACTCTACAATGGAAAGCCCTTGTACGTCGTAACCCATGGTAGTTTTGCAACTGCCGAAGCTGCCAAGGCCGCTATCGCTAAAATGCCGGCCAAGGTGCAGGCAGGAAAGCCCTGGCCGCGTACCTTTGCCAGCATCAAGCTGGAGATCGCTCAGGCACGTTAATTCCAAGGCTTGGGTTGAAATGACCAGATGGTCGTTAGCACGACTGTCTGGTCTAAAACATCGTTTTCGCGACATATGATTGCATTAGGTCGTCACTAAAATTTGTGACGATCCGATCTGCTATGTACAATGACCACCCTTTTGCCTGCGCAAAGTTGGGGCTGTGCCCTGCGTGCGTGGTAAGTTGTTGAATTAGAAAGTAATTACCTCCCTAAAAAAGGAGGCAGCCTGGTGAGAGTCCCTATGAAAGCAGGTTTGTACCGTCCTGATGAGTTCAAGGATAACTGCGGCTTCGGCCTGATTGCCCATATGCAGGGCGAGGCTAGCCATCACCTGCTGCAGACCGCTATCGAAGCCCTGACATGCATGACCCACCGTGGTGGGATCAACGCTGACGGTAAGACTGGCGATGGCTGTGGTCTGCTGATGCAGAAGCCTGATGCGTTCCTGCGGGCAATTGCCCAGGAGCAATTGTCGGTTGAGTTGCCTGGGCAATATGCCGTTGGCATGGTTTTTTTAAACCAGGACCCGGCCAAGGCAGATGCTGCTCGCGAGAACATGAACAAAGAGATTCTGGCCGCAGGCCTGAGTCTGATCGGCTGGCGCAAGGTTCCGGTCGACACCAGCGTGCTGGGCCGACTGGCGCTTGAGCGCTTGCCGCAGATCGAGCAGGTGTTCATTGGTGGTGAAGGTCTTAGCGATCAGCAGTTCGCGATCAAGCTGTTCTGTGCCCGCCGCCGCTCCTCGGTCGCCAATGCCGACGACACTGAGCACTACATCTGCAGCTTCTCGCACAAGACCATCATCTATAAAGGCCTGATGATGCCGGCTGACTTGCAACAGTTCTACCCGGACCTGGGTGATGAACGCTTGCAGACGGCCATTTGCGTCTTCCACCAGCGCTTCTCGACCAACACCCTGCCAAAGTGGCCTCTGGCGCAGCCGTTCCGCTTCCTGGCGCATAACGGTGAAATCAACACCATTACCGGCAACCGTAACTGGGCGCAAGCGCGTCGCACCAAGTTTGCCAATGGCCTGATTCCCGACCTCGACGAGCTGGGCCCATTGGTCAATCGCGTGGGTTCGGACTCATCGAGCATGGATAACATGCTCGAGTTGATGGTCACCGGTGGTATCGACCTGTTCCGTGGCGTGCGCATGATCATTCCGCCTGCCTGGCAAAACGTTGAGACCATGGACGCCGATTTGCGCGCGTTCTATGAGTACAACTCCATGCATATGGAGCCTTGGGATGGTCCGGCCGGCGTTGTGCTGACCGATGGCCGCTATGCGGTGTGCCTGCTTGACCGTAACGGTCTGCGCCCAGCTCGCTGGGTAACCACCAGCAATGGCTATATCACCCTCGCCTCGGAAATTGGCGTCTGGGATTACAAACCTGAAGATGTGATCGCCAAAGGACGTGTCGGCCCTGGCCAGGTGCTGGCTGTCGATACCGAAACCGGCCAGGTGCTCAATGCCGACGACATCGACAATCGCCTGAAGTCACGTCACCCATACAAGCAATGGTTGCGTAAGAGTGGCGTGCGTGTGCAGGCGACCATGGACGACCACGACCATGGTTCGGATTTCTACTCACCAGAGCGCCTGAAGCAGTACATGAAGATGTACCAGGTGACTTTCGAGGAGCGTGACCAGGTCCTGCGCCCGCTCGGCGAACAAGGCCAGGAAGCCGTCGGCTCCATGGGCGATGACACGCCAATGGCGGTATTGTCGCAGCGCGTTCGTTCGACCTATGACTATTTCCGCCAGCAGTTCGCGCAGGTGACAAACCCGCCGATCGACCCGCTGCGTGAAGCTATTGTCATGTCGCTGGAGATTTGCCTCGGTGCCGAGCGCAACATCTTCGAAGAGTCGCCAGAGCACGCAACCCGCGTGATCCTGAGCTCGCCAGTGATCTCGCCAGCCAAGTGGCGGACGCTGATGAACCTGGACAGCCCGGGCTTCGAACGTCACTTCATCGACATGAACTATGACGAAAGCATCGGCTTGCAGGCTGCAGTCAGCAATATGGCTGACCAGGCAGAAGAGGCGGTGCGTGGTGGCAAGGTCTTGCTGGTGCTCAGCGACCGTAACATCGAGCCAGGCAAATTGCCGGCGCATGCCTCTTTGGTGGTTGGCGCGGTGCATCACCGCCTGACCGAGAAAGGCCTGCGTTGCGATTGTAATATCCTGGTCGAAACGGCCACCGCGCGTGACCCGCATCACTACGCCGTATTGCTCGGCTTCGGTGCCTCGGCGGTCTATCCGTTCCTGGCCTACGAAGTGCTGGGTGACCTGATCCGCACCGGTGAAGTGCTGGGCGATCTTTACGAAGTGTTCAAGCATTACCGCAAAGGCATTTCCAAAGGCCTGTTGAAGATTCTCTCCAAGATGGGGATCTCGACCATTGCCTCGTACCGCGGTGCTCAGTTGTTTGAGGCGGTTGGCTTGTCCGATGAAGTGGTCAACCTCAGCTTCCGCGGCGTTGCCAGTCGCATCAAGGGCGCGCGCTTTGTCGATATCGAGGCCGAACAGAAGCTGTTGGCCCAGGAAGCCTGGAGCAACCGCAAGCCGATCCAGCAGGGTGGCTTGCTGAAGTTTGTGCACGGTGGCGAATACCATGCCTATAACCCAGATGTGGTCAATACCCTCCAGGTTGCAGTGCAGCAGGGCAGCTACGAGAAGTACAAGGAATACAGCGCACTGGTTGATACGCGTCCGGTGTCGATGATCCGCGACCTGCTCAAGCTGAAAATGGCCGACAAGCCATTGAGCCTTGACCAGGTTGAACCGCTGGAATCGATCTTCAAGCGCTTTGACTCGGCGGGGATTTCGCTGGGCGCATTGTCGCCAGAAGCTCATGAAGCCATCGCCGAGGCGATGAACCGCCTGGGTGCGCGCTCCAACTCGGGTGAGGGCGGTGAAGATCCGGCGCGTTACGGCACCATCCGTACCTCGAAGATCAAGCAGGTGGCTACCGGCCGCTTCGGGGTTACCCCGGAATACCTGGTCAATGCCGAAGTGCTGCAGATCAAGGTCGCCCAAGGCGCCAAGCCGGGCGAGGGCGGACAACTGCCGGGCGGCAAGGTCAATGGCCTGATTGCACGGCTGCGCTATGCAGTGCCGGGCGTCACCCTGATTTCGCCACCTCCGCACCACGATATCTACTCGATCGAGGATTTGGCCCAGCTGATCTATGACCTCAAGCAGGTCAATCCATCGGCATTGGTTTCGGTCAAGCTGGTGGCCGAGGCTGGCGTTGGTACTATCGCGGCGGGTGTGGCCAAGGCTTATGCAGACCTGATCACCATTTCCGGCTACGACGGCGGTACCGGTGCCTCGCCACTGACTTCGATCAAGTATGCCGGGGCACCCTGGGAACTGGGGCTGGCTGAAACTCACCAAACCCTGCGCGGCAACGATCTGCGCGGCAAGGTTCGGGTGCAGACCGACGGCGGCTTGAAAACCGGTCTCGACGTGATCAAGGCAGCAATTCTCGGCGCTGAAAGCTTCGGCTTTGGTACGGCGCCAATGGTTGCGCTGGGCTGTAAATACCTGCGTATTTGCCACCTCAACAACTGCGCTACAGGCGTGGCAACCCAGAACGACAAGCTGCGCAAGGATCACTTCATCGGCACGGTTGAAATGGTCATGAACTTCTTCAAGTTCATCGCTGAAGAAACCCGTGAGTGGTTGGCGTTGGTTGGTGTGGCCAGTCTGGAAGAACTGATCGGTCGCACCGACTTGCTGGATATCCTGCCGGGCGAAACGGCCAAGCAGAACAACCTGGATATCAGCCCGCTGCTGGGCAGTGACCTGATTCCGGCAGACAAGCCGCAATTCTGCACTGTGGATCGCAACCCGCCGTTTGACCAGGGCCTGCTTGCCGAGAAAATGGTCGAGTTGGCCTCGGCGGCTATCGAATCGGCCAGTGGCGGTGAGTTCGAGCTCGACATCTGCAACTGCGACCGCTCCATCGGTGCCCGTGTTTCCGGTGAGATTGCCCGTAAGCATGGCAATCAGGGCATGGTCAAGACGCCTATCACTTTCCGCTTCAAAGGCACTGCTGGCCAGAGCTTCGGGGTGTGGAACGCAGGCGGCTTGAACATGTACCTGCAAGGCGATGCCAACGACTACGTCGGTAAAGGCATGACGGCCGGCAAGCTGGTGATCACGCCGCCGCAAGGCAGTCCGTTTGCAACCCAGGAAAGCGCCATCATCGGTAACACCTGCTTGTACGGCGCAACCGGCGGCAAGCTGTTCGCCGCAGGCACTGCCGGCGAGCGTTTCGGTGTACGTAACTCCGGTGCCCATGCCGTTGTCGAGGGCACGGGCGACCATTGCTGCGAGTACATGACCGGCGGTTTCGTCTGTGTGCTGGGCAAGACGGGCTATAACTTCGGCTCAGGCATGACCGGCGGTTTCGCCTATGTGCTCGACCTGGACAACAGCTTCTACGACAAGGTCAACCATGAGCTGGTTGAAATCCAGCGCATCAACAGTGAAGCGATGGAGGCGTATCGCAGCCATCTGCAAGCTGTGCTGGCCGAGTACGTGGCTGAAACGGCCAGCGAGTGGGGCGCTAACCTGCTTGAAAACCTGGACGATTACTTGCGTAAGTTCTGGTTGGTCAAGCCGAAGGCGGCGAGCCTCAAGTCCTTGCTGTCGAGCATGCGCGCTAACCCGCAATAACACAGCTTCAAGCGCCTGACCTGAATATGCAGGCCAGGCGCTCACCGTGATTGTCTTGCTGCGCCGCTTCAAAACGAGCGCATGCTGTTGAGAGGTTTTGAAATGACTGAACGTCTGAATAACGACTTCCAGTTCATCGAAGTTGGGCGTAAAGACCCAAAGAAGAAGCTGTTGCGTCAACGCAAAAAAGAGTTTGTCGAAATCTATGACAGCTTCAAGCCGGCTGTTGCTGCTGATCAGGCGCACCGTTGCCTGGGCTGCGGCAACCCCTATTGCGAGTGGAAGTGCCCGGTGCACAACTTCATCCCCAACTGGTTGAAGCTGGTTTCCGAAGGCAACATCCTGGCCGCTGCCGAACTGTCCCACCAAACCAACACCCTGCCGGAAGTTTGCGGCCGTGTGTGCCCGCAAGACCGTCTTTGCGAAGGGGCTTGCACCCTTAACGATGGTTTCGGCGCGGTGACCATTGGCTCGGTCGAGAAGTACATCACTGACACCGCTTTCGCCATGGGCTGGCGCCCGGATATGTCCGGTGTCAAGCCGACTGGCAAGCGAGTTGCCGTGATTGGTGCCGGCCCTGCTGGCCTGGGTTGCGCCGACGTTTTGGTACGCAGCGGCGTGACCCCGGTGGTATTTGACAAGAATCCGGAAATTGGCGGGCTGCTGACCTTTGGTATCCCAGAGTTCAAGCTGGAAAAGACCGTGCTCAGCCATCGCCGCGAAGTCTTCACTGGCATGGGTATCGAGTTCCGCCTCAATACCGAGATCGGTAAAGACATCAGCATGGAACAGCTACTCGCCGAGTACGATGCTGTGTTCATGGGCATGGGCACCTACACCTACATGAAAGGTGGTTTCCCGGGCGAAGACTTGCCGGGTGTGCACGATGCGCTGGACTTCCTGGTTGCCAACGTCAATCGCAACCTCGGTTTCGAAAAGTCGCCTGAAGACTTTATCGACATGAAGGGCAAGCGCATTGTCGTGCTTGGCGGTGGTGACACGGCCATGGACTGTAACCGTACCTCGATCCGCCAGGGCGCCAAGTCCGTGACCTGTGCCTACCGCCGTGACGAAGAGAACATGCCGGGCTCGCGCAAGGAAGTGAAGAACGCCAAGGAAGAAGGGGTCAAGTTCCTCTTCAACCGCCAGCCAATCGCCATTGTCGGTGAAGACAAGGTCGAGGGCGTCAAGGTGGTTGAAACCCGCCTTGGCGAGCCAGACGCCCGTGGCCGTCGTAGCCCAGAGCCTATTCCGGGTTCGGAAGAAATCATCCCGGCTGAGTCGGTGTTGATCGCATTCGGCTTCCGTCCAAGCCCGGCGCCTTGGTTTGCTCAGTTTGAAATCGAAACCGACAGCCAGGGCCGTGTGGTTGCGCCAGAGCAGAGCACCTTCAAGCACCAGACCAGCAACCCGAAGATCTTCGCCGGTGGCGATATGGTTCGCGGTTCCGACCTGGTGGTGACGGCGATCTTCGAAGGTCGCAACGCCGCAGAAGGCATTCTCGACTATCTGGGCGTCTGATCAGGTCATTGCAGGCCCGGCCAGACGCGGCAAATCGTCACGATTGACAAAAGGCACGGCACTCGCCGTGCCTTTTGCATTGCGGTCTGCGAAAATACCCGCACTTTTTTCTCTTGCTGGCGATTGCGGGCTGTTGTGAATGTCCCCGCGCAGGCTGTGAAAGCTAATGAATTTGATGAATTACCGAGAACTCTGAACATGACTGCCTTGAAAAACGACCGTTTCCTGCGCGCCCTGCTCAAGCAGCCTGTGGATGTCACCCCTGTGTGGATGATGCGCCAGGCTGGCCGCTACTTGCCCGAATACCGGGCAAGCCGGGCCAAGGCCGGTGATTTCATGAGCTTGATGATGAACCCCGAGTTCGCCTGCGAAGTCACCTTGCAGCCGCTGGATCGTTATCCACAGCTGGACGCCGCCATCCTGTTCTCTGACATCCTGACCATCCCGCACGCGATGGGCCAGGGCCTGTACTTTGAAACCGGCGAAGGCCCGCGCTTCAAGAAAGTCATCAGCTGCGCCGCCGATGTCGATGCCTTGCAGGTAACTGATCCGGAGAAAGACCTGGGTTATGTGATGGATGCCGTGCGTACCATCCGCCGCGAGCTTAATGGTCGCGTGCCGTTGATTGGCTTCTCGGGCAGCCCCTGGACCTTGGCCACCTATATGGTTGAAGGCGGCTCCTCGAAGGATTTCCGCAAGTCCAAGGCCATGCTGTATGACAACCCGCAGGCCATGCACAGCTTGCTGGATAAGCTGGCGCAGTCCGTCACGGCTTACCTCAACGGGCAGATTCTGGCGGGTGCCCAGGCGGTGCAGATCTTTGATACCTGGGGCGGCAACCTGTCATCTGCGGCCTATCAGGAATTTTCGCTGGCCTATATGCGCAAGATCGTCAGCGGTCTGATTCGTGAGCATGAAGGGCGCAAGATCCCGGTCATCCTGTTCACCAAGAACGGTGGCCTGTGGCTGGAGTCTATGGCTGCAACTGGTGCTGATGCGCTGGGCCTGGACTGGAGTTGCGATCTTGGCGAGGCGCGCAATCGTGTGGGCCATCAGGTTGCGCTACAGGGCAACATGGACCCGACCGTGCTGTACGCCAAACCTGACGCGATCCGTAAAGAGGTCGCACGTATTCTCGCCAGCTACGGCAGCGGCACAGGCCATGTTTTCAACCTTGGTCATGGCATCACTCCGGAAGTCGACCCTGCCCACGCAGGCGCCTTTCTGGAAGCTGTGCACGAGTTGTCGGCGCAGTACCACCAATAAGCTGTATTGCTGCGCGGCCTGGCCGCGCAGCAACTTGGCGCCGCCACTTACTTGATCTTCGCGAGTTTGCCCTTGAGTGCAACGCCCGCGACGAACGCGCCTGCGTGGCATTCGTTAAGTATTCCTTGCTGATTCTTTGTTACGGTTTTCTTGGCCGTGATCAGTCCAGTCCTCACATTTTGCTGACTAATATCTAAACTAGTGCTTTTGTGCCAGCAGGCTGAAGTGCTAGGTTACATCAGCCTTGTCATGTACTTTTGCTAGTGTTCACGATTATTCAGGGATTGGGAGCAATTAACATGCGGCGTGTGGTCTTTAACCAGAAGGGTGGTGTCGGTAAATCCAGCATTGCCTGCAATTTGGCGGCTGTGAGCGCTTCGCAAGGCTATCGGACACTGCTGATTGACCTTGACTCGCAAGCCAACTCGACCCATTACCTAACGGGTTTGACTGGCGAAGAGATCCCATTGGGTATCTCGGAGTTCTTCAATCAAACATTGTCGGGGGGACCTTTCGCCAAGAAAGGTAAGGTCGATATCTATGAAACTCCATATGACAACCTGCATGTAATCACCGCCACGGCTGAGCTTGCGGACCTGCAGCCCAAGCTTGAGGCCAAGCACAAGATCAACAAGCTGCGAAAGCTGCTCGAGGACCTGTCCGAAGATTACGAACGGATCTACCTCGACACTCCGCCGGCCTTGAATTTCTATACGGTTTCGGCACTTATCGCGGCGGATCGCGTGCTTATTCCGTTTGATTGCGACAGCTTTTCCCGTAATGCCCTTTATGGCTTGTTGCAGGAGATTGAAGAGCTGAAGGAAGATCACAACGAGGGCCTGGAAGTCGAGGGCATCGTGGTCAATCAGTTCCAGCCGCGCGCGACCTTGCCCCAACAATTGCTTGATGAATTGATTGCCGAGGGGCTGCCCGTGCTCCCCATTAACCTGATGAGTTCGGTGAAAATGCGCGAGTCGCATCAAGCCTGCATGCCGCTGGTCTACCTTGAACCCCGGCACAAGCTGACTCAGCAGTTTATCGAGTTGCACGATTTGCTTGAGAGCGCTGGTTAAGTTGACGGCTAAACAAAAGCGCCTCGAAGGCGCTTTTTTATGGCTAGGAAAGGCCTAACGCACGACAAAAATATCGCAGGGTGCCTTATGCAGAAAATGCTGGGCAAGGCTACCAAGCAGCGCTTGGGATAACGCACTGCGTCCATGGCTGCCAAGTACCATCAGCTCTGTTCGGCGGCTATTGAGCTGTTCCTGCAGCGCTCTCAATATGCCTCCTTGTTGCACCGAATGGCTCAGTTTTGGGCCATTTGGTGGCAGTTTGAGCGCTTCGTCTTCCATTAACTGATCGATCAATGCGCTCTGGGTCTGCAGTTGCAGCTCGTTTTGTTTGGCGTTGCCCTTGTCTGGCTCGAACACATGCAGGGCATGCAGCTCTGCCGAGTCGGGCAGCAGGTCATAGGCTTTGCTGAGGGCACAGCAGGCACAAACCGAGAAGTCGATGGCGGCCAGCGCGCGCTTGTAAGGCTTGAAATCATTACGCGCCACAATCAGCATTGGGACATTGCTGCGCCGGGCTATGCGGTCGAGGCTGGTGCCGGAAAAATAATCATGGCGCGAGTGGTGGGCACCGAGAACCAGTAGATCGCAGCCAAGTTCGTTGATTTGCTGCAAGACTATTTCCGAGGGCTTGCCGCTGAGTATGCGCAGCGCCGCCGTTTTCGGAGCGAGTGTACTCAGGCTGTGATCCAGGGCGCGCTTGGCCGCTTCATGTTGCTGCTTGCTTTGTGCGGGATCAAGGACGTGCAGGACGGTAAGCCGGGCGTTATGTTGCGTGGCCAGTTGAGCGGCCCTACTCAAAGCGAGATCGGCGGTTTCTCTTAAATCGTGGGCAATGAGAATATGTGCAGTCATTAAAGATTTCTCCGGTCGACACGCCTTGGACTCTCTGGAAAAGGTAACGAACGAAGATAGAACGAGGCGCAACGACCAATGACTGCCGAACTGAAGTTCAGCCAGCCCAAGGATTGTGAGCCGTATTTATCGCAGCATGGCCTGCCCCTGCACGGGCTACCCCAGTACTATCAAGCGCAGTCGTTTTCCAGAGATTCCTTTATTGTTACCCATCAATTAGCTGGTCTTGCGAGCTTTAGCAAGGTCATGTGTCAGTGCATGCGTAACTGGTAATGACCACAACTTTCGGCGACCACTTCCCCGCTTGAGTCCTTTAGCTGGAGTTCCAGCCGGTACTCGGCTTTTCCCTGGCGTTGGGCTTCATCTTGCAGCTGTTGTATTTCGCTTGAACTTAAACGGGCCTCGACAGTGATATCACCTTTGGCCGGGCGTCGAAAGCGCAGGTTCATTTCTTTGACGATTGGATAGAAGCGCTTTACATCAAAGCTCGTGAGAAATAGCGCGCCACCGGGGATTTCCGCAAGGGTGAACAGCGCGCCGGCGTACATGCTGCCGATATGGTTTTCATTGCCTGCCATGGGCATGCACAGCCGGATAAAACCAGGCTCGAGGACCAGGGCTTTGAGGCCGCTGCGCTTTACAAAGGCAATTTGCTCTTCGGTCAGTTGGCGGGCTATTTCAAACGGCAGTGACATAGGTAGACCCTTGGTTGCACGAACAAGCTGCTGAAAAGCAGCATTTCAGAGGTTTCCCAAGCCTAACCTCTGGCTGCCTGCGTGCAATTGACCAAATCTGTCGTTGGGCTTGACCGCAGTGCTCGCTCACACAGTCTTTTTCAGTGGTTCCTTAGTGGCTTTGCAGCCAGGCCATCAGTTGCGGCAGTGCCATTGCTCCGGCCTGGCGAGCGACTTCTTTACCCTGGCGAAACAGGATCAAGCTCGGAATGGAGCGGATACCCAATTGTCCCGCTAGCTGCTGATGGGCCTCGCTGTCGAGTTTGCCCAAGCGGTACTGCCCTTGCAGTTGTGCGGCAGCCTGGTTGAACGTGGGGGCAAATGCCTGGCATGGACCGCACCAACTGGCCCACACATCGACCAGCAATGGCAGGTCGCCTTTGGTCTGGCTGGCAAAGTTGGCCTGGGTCAGTTCAATTGGCGTGTGTCTCAGCACTGCTTGCTTGCAGCGGCCACAGCTTGGCTTGTCTGCCATGCGCTGGCTTGGAATGCGATTCAGTGCATTGCAGCTGGGGCAGGGAATAAGCAATGGTTCGGACATGATTAACTCCAGGGCTATGGCTGCTATCTGCGGTCTGCGTTGGGCCTTTTCAAGGTGCAGGTCATTAGACTGGAACCAATGGCCAGAACAGCGGAATGACCAGGGTTGCCACCACCCAGAGCAATAGGTTGAGCGGAATACCGACTTTCATGAAATCGGTAAAGCGATAACCCCCGGCGTTATAGACAAAGGTGTTGGTCTGGTAGCCGATCGGCGTGGCGAAGCTGGCGCTGGCGGCGAACATGACCGCGACCACAAAGCCGCGCGGGTCGACACCAAGATGTTGCGCCAAGCCGATTGCAATAGGCGTCACCAATACGGCGACCGCATTATTCGAGAGCATCTCGGTCAGTATCGAGGTGAACAGGTAGAGCATTGAAAGCATGAGCAGTGGACCCGCCCATGGCAGCCAGCTCATCATGTTCTCGACCAGTATCTTGACCAGCCCGACTTTGTCCATGGCGATGCTGATGGCCAGCATGCCGAAAATCAGGCTGAGAATTTTCCAGTCGACCGCTTTGTAGGCGTCCTCGACATCCAGGCAGCGGGTGGCCAGAACGGTGACCGCACCGATGATGGCCAGCCCTTCAATTGGCATTACGCCGAAGGCTGCCAGGATCATCACGGCCAGTGTGGCAATGATGGCTATCGGCGCTTTGTCACGGCGGAATGCGCGTTCTTGCACGGCGTTGAGGCTGATCAGTTCGCCGTTGTCAGCGAAGCGCTTGATCTGCGCTGGGGTGCCTTCGACCAGCATCACATCGCCAAATTGCAGTTCGAAGTCGTCCAGGTTGCCTTGTACATTTTCATCCTGGCGATGCACGGCAAGCACGGCGATACCGTAACGTGCGGTCAGGTCGAGGTCGCGCATTGGCCGGTGGCTGTAGCGTGAGTTGCGGCCGACTATGGCTTCGGCAAGGATCACATCATGGCTGCTGATGGTTTCAAAGGCGTCGGTGCGATTGAACGACAAATGCCCGCTCTCGCGCAGTTCGACCACATTTTTGACCTGGCCGTGCAGCACCAGGCGATCGCCGTTGGCGAGCAGGGTATCGTGCGCGGGCTCGGTGAACTCCTGGTCGGCTCGAAACAGTTTGAGCACTTGCAGGCCGCTGCCGCCATTGAGATTGGCTTCGCTCAGGGTTTTGCCTATCACTGGCGAGTCATGGGGCACCAGCAGTTCGGTCATGAAGGTGCGGTCGAGATCTGGGCGCAACTGTCGCGATAGTGTGTCGCGATTGGGTAGCAGGTGGCGGCCAACCAGCAGCAAGTAAACCATGCCCGCCGTCGCCAGGATCAGGCCCGCGCCGGTTATCTCGAAGATGCCAAAGGGGGCCAGGCCAGCTTTACGGGCAACGCCGTCAACCAGGATATTGGTCGAGGTCCCAATCATGGTCAGCGTGCCGCCAAGAATGGTGGCGTATGACAGCGGGATAAGCAGCTTGGAGGGCATGGTCCCGGCACGGCGCGCCAGTGATATGGCAACCGGCGTCAGAATCGCAACGACTGGCGTGTTGTTCAGGCAGGCCGAGATAACCAGCGCAGTGACTGTCAATCCGGTCAGCACGCGAACCGGGTTGGTGCCGACCAGATTACCAAGCCAGTTGCCCAGTGCGTCGATGCATCCGGTGCGTTCAAGTGCTGCCGAGAGCACGAACATGCAGGCAATAGTCACAGGGGCCGAGTTGGATAGCACGCTGAGTACTTCTGCCGGGGTCAGTAGCTGCGTGACCAATAGCGCGGCCACCGCAATCGCGGCAACGATATCCGGGCTCCACTTTTCCCTGATGAAGGCAACCAGCACCCATATAAGCAGTGCGCCAACAAATAACAGTGGTAGTGAGTCCCCGAACATGGGTGTCCTTTAAGCGTTGAATCTCGTGTGAGGCATCAAGCGTTATGTTGCCGATTGCGCTAGGTCGCCAAGATAGTTGGGTTTGCTTAGAGAGTCTAAGAATGTTTGAGAAGGTTTATATGCCTTTTCGGTTTAACAGATAAGCTGTACCGCTAAGCGCATTCAGCACTGTTACTGTGCGCTGCGCTTGATGCACGGTAGGCTCGAAGCTCCTGATAAAACGATTATCCGGGGCAATGTAGGGAGCAGAGCGGCAAGCAGTCTGTAAGCCTGCAGCGCTTCGAGTTGCTGATCGCTGCCTTGGTTCACTGGCGGCAGGGCACCTACAAGTTGAGTTAATAAGGAGCAGGCAATGCGTCAGCTGGGTATTTTGGGAGGGATGAGCTGGGAGTCGACCAGCAGTTATTACCGTTTGCTTAATCAAGGTGTGCGCCAGCGCCTGGGCGGCCTGCATTCGGCGCCACTGCTGCTTCACTCGGTTGATTTTGCGCAGATTGCAGCGCTGCAACAGCAGGGCGACTGGGATGCGGCGGGCCAGGTTCTGGCTGAAATCGCCCAGCGTTTGGAGGGCGCCGGCGCAACTGCCTTGCTACTTGCTACCAACACCATGCACAAGGTTGCACCCGCGATTGAGGCGGCTGTGGATATCCCGCTGTTGCATATAGGCGATGCTGTGGGGCAAGCCCTGCAACAGCGTGGCATCAAGCGTGCTGCCTTGCTCGGGACGCGCTTTACCATGCTTGAGGATTTTTATCGTCAACGCCTGGCTGAGCGTTTTGCTATCGAAGTGCTGATCCCGCTTGAAGACCAGGTGGAAGAAGTGGATCGGGTGATTTTTGCCGAGTTGTGCCAGGGACGCTTCGAGACCGCCTCGCGTGACTACTACCTCAAATGCATGGCGCAATTGCGTGAGCGTGGCGCCGAGGTCGCAATACTGGGCTGCACTGAGATCGGTTTGTTGCTTGACGGCAGCCAGGCCACGCTGGAGATGCTCGACAGTACCGAGCTGCATGTCGAGATGGGCCTCGACTGGCTGCTTGGCGAGTAGGCTGGCGCATTGGTTCAAGACGAGCAGCTGATCTCCAGGTGCTTGCCCCAATCTGGCGGGCGCTGGGCGAAACGTTCTTTACCCGGTTGCTCGGCAAAGGGGTGGCTGAGCACTTGGTGCAACTCGCGCACGACACTGTAGTCGCCTTTTTCCGCAGCCTCGATGGCTTGCTGGGCCAGATAATTGCGCAGGATGAACTTGGGATTGACCCCATGCATGCGTTCGCGCCGCTGTTGTTGTGATTGGCCCTGTAATGGATCGCGATCCATATATCGCTGGCTCCAGGCATCGAACCCGGCTAAATCAGTAAAGTCATCGCGCAAGCGTGCCAGGGCTGCCTGTGGTTCACTTTCACCCAACTCGCGGAAGAACAGGCTGTAGTCAATGGCGCTGTTCTGCATCAATTGCAGAAGCTCCTGGACCAGGGCTTGGTCGTCGTCCTTGGCGCTGGTAAAGCCCAAACGACGACGCATCAGATCCAGATAGTGGCTTTGATACAGCGGTAGAAATAGTTCAAGACTGGCGCGTAGTTCATCGACACCAGCCAGTGGTGTTAACGCCTGGCCGAGTGCCGCAAGGTTCCACTGTGCGATAGGCACTTGATTGCTAAAGCTATAGCGGCCGGTATCGTCGGAGTGATTACAGATGTGCTTGGCATCAAAGTCGTCGAGAAAGGCGTAGGGGCCGTAGTCGAAGGTGATGCCCAGGATCGACATGTTGTCGGTGTTCATTACGCCGTGGCAAAAGCCATAGGCTTGCCAGTAGGCAATCATTTCAGCCGTGCGCTCAACGATCTGGCGGAACATCGCCGAGTAGGGGGCCTGCTCTTGCAAGCAGGCCTCGAAGTGGTTGTGCAGCACATGCTCAGCCAGTTGCTCCAGCAACTTATGTTGCTGGGTGTAATAGAAGTACTCGAAGTGGCCGAAGCGAATGTGGCTCTGGGCAAGGCGCAGGACCATGGCGGCGGTTTCTTGTTTTTCGCGCCAGACGGGCGTGCTTGAGCCCGTCACGCAGAGTGCGCGTGAGCTGGCGATACCCAGCGCATGCAGGTGTTCGCTGGCAAGAAATTCGCGGATTGAGCTGCGCAGTACGGCACGGCCATCGCCCATGCGCGAGTAGGGTGTGGCACCGGCGCCCTTGAGGTGCAGGTCCCAGTGCTCGCCAGCTTGATTGACCACTTCGCCGAGCAGTAGGCCACGGCCATCACCCAGGCGTGGGGTGTAGCCGCCAAACTGATGGCCGGAGTAGACCATTGCCCGTGGCTCGGCATCACTCCATAGCTTGTGGCCGGCGAATATCTGCGCGAAAACCTCGGTGTTGGCCTCTTCCGGGTCCAGGTCGAGCAGTTCCATGGCCGCCTGGCTGGTAACGACCAAGCGTGGCTCGGCAATCGGCTCGGGCAGCACATGGGTTGAGAATGCATCCCCCAGGCGTGCAAAGCGGTTGTCAAAAGTCAGTTCGCTGAGTTGTTTCAAGGCGCTACTCCGGCCAAGCAAAGACGGCTGAGGGGTTAGCTCAGCCGTCGAATTGAAGCACTACAATAACGCGATGCTTAGTTCGGGTCGACCGCAGGCGGTGTCGGCTTGGCCAGAGTCACCTGAGTCTTATCTTCCGATTCAGACTCTACCTCCGGTTCGGCCTGGGGGCTGTTTTGCACCACGATCGGGCTGGTGGTCTTCAGGTTCAGCTCGGCGCCGTTGAGGTTCTTGACCATCACATCCAGCTGGTTGAAGGCCATCTCGATGTTGTTTTCGCGGAAGCTCATGGCAATGCGGGTCAGTAGCTCGTCGGTCGCGGCGTTGCGGTCACCGAGATCACGCACGTGCACCCGCAATTCATAATTGAAGGTGCTTGCGCCAATCGTCAGGAAAAACAGCAGCGGCTCGGGGTCACGCAATACGCGCGGGTTTTCCATGGCCGCCTGCATCATCAGCTTGCGCGCCAGCTCAAGGTCGGACTCATAGGCCAGGCCGATCATGATGGTGATGCGGGTAATGGTGTCGTTGAGCGACCAGTTGACCAACTGGTCGGTGACGAAGGTCTTGTTCGGCACAATGATTTCTTTACGATCAAAATCGGTAATGGTGGTTGCCCGAATGCGGATTTTGCTCACCGTGCCGGAGAGGTTGCCTATGGTCACGACATCGCCGATGCGTACCGGACGCTCGAACAGGATGATCAGGCCGGAAATAAAGTTGGCGAAAATCTCCTGCAAGCCAAAACCCAGGCCTACAGACAACGCTGCAACCAGCCATTGCAACTTGTCCCAGCTCACACCCAGGGTCGAGAGGGTTGTCACAGTACCTATGGCGACGATGGCGTAGGACAACAGGGTTGTGGTTGCGTATGAGCTGCCCTGGGCGAGCTTCATGCGCGACAGCACCAATACTTCAAGCAGACCGGGCAGGTTGCGCCCCAGGGCAATGGTAATACCGACGATCACCAATGCGCCGAGCACGTCACTGAGGCTGATGGGCACCATGCTGGCCATCGCTCCGGTACCACTGACATATTCGTACAGCGTGACGTTATCGAGGTAGGAAAACACCGAGATCAGGTCGGCCCAGATCAACCAGAGCAGGCTGATAAACACGCCCAGCAAGGCCAGGCGCACTAATCTCAGCGACTGCTGGTTAACCTGATCGATATCCAGGGTCGGTTCTTCGATCACCGCCTCGCCAGTGTCGGACCCTTCGGCAGCCTGAGCCGCTTGGCGTTTGGCGATGGCACGCTGGTAGGCGAGGCGGCGCGCCGCAACCGAAAGGCCGCGAACAAAGGTCGCCTCGACGATCAAGCCGATCATCATCAGGCCGAGGGTAAAGAGTAAACGGTCGGTGAGCTTGATCGCGGTGTAGAAGTAGCCCATGGCGACCATCACGATCAGTGCCAGTGGCAAGAGGCAGATCGCAACCGCCATGACCGTTCGGAACAGGGAGCTGTTTTCACGGGTAGGGCCGGTCAACAGCACGCGACTGAGCAGCCAGGCCATCAGTGCATAGCAGGTGACGGACGTGGCTATGCCCAGTACGTCGTCGGCCAGCTCTGCGGGTTGATGCCCGGCAATGGTTACCACGGCGACCAGGGTCAGAACGATCAGGCCCAGATACCGAACGTAGCGGCGCAAGTAGGCGACATGGGGGCGTGACCAGCGAAAATGCAGCTCAGCGACACCGCTGGGCGATAAAATTCGGTAGCAGGTGTACAGCACCATCCAGGCTTGCGCCATGCTGAAGAACGCTGAGCTGAGGCTGGCGTTCTGTCCACGGGCATCTATTTGCAGCGCGAAGCCGCAGAGCGTCAGGAATAATCCGCCTGGTAATGCCAGCAGGATATTCAGCAAGATCGCCATCGGCGTATGCAACTGGTTGTCGTTTTTGTAGTGGCCGATATCCAGGTGAATGGCTGACAGCTTGCGAGTAATTGCATTACGTTGCCATAACAGCAAGGTAATCAGGAGCAGCAATGGCAAGAACAGCAGGGGTGCGCCTATCAACCCGGCGCCGAAGTCCCGGGTGCTTGATAGCCAAGGCATGTTGGCCATTTGGCGCTGGAGCTTGGCCGGGACGCTTTTAAACCACTCCAGGTTGAGTGGTTTATTGCTGGGGATCCAGAACATCTGCTCGTCGAGTGTTTCACTCAGCGCCTTGGCAGTGCTCTGCAGCTGCTTTTGGGTGAGCTGCAGGGTAATTGATTCATTGAGTAGCGCACCCAGTTCGGTACTTACCCGGTCGAGCAATTCGCGGCGGCTTTCGAGGATATTCTGCAGGGCCTTGCGCAGTTGCGGGCTCACCTCGTCTTCAGGCTGGGCTTGCAGCAGGTTGTCGATATAGGTTTCGGGATTGCTCACCAGCTCGCGTTGTTGGTTGAGCTCAAACTGGTAGAGGCGAATGTCGGCTATATCATTGGACAAGTCTTTGTCGATATCCAGCTGCGGCAGGGCCTGCTTTTGCTGGTAGAGAATCTTCGACAATAAAATACTGCCCTGCAGCACGCTGATCTGCTGATCCAGTGCTTGATCGCTTTGGTTCAGGGCGTCCAGTTGCTGTTTGGTCTGCAGGTTTTTCTGGGTGATCTGGTTGAGGCGATTGGTGGCCTTGAGCAAATAGTCAGAGTATTTGACGTTCAGCGCACTTTCGCGGCTCAACAGCCCGCTGTTGCCCAGTTTTTCGGCGCTTTGGGCTTGCTCGGCAACAGTCATCTCGGACTGTTCGCGTCGTTTTTGGTTGATCAGTTGCTGGAGATTGATCAGTTCCTGCTCAAGACGCTTGATGCGTTCATCCAGCAGTGCACGTTGGCTGGTGCCCAGGTCTTGCAACAGGCTGTTGCCGCTCAGCTCCTGGCGGCGCAGCAGGGTCTGTGCATTCAATTGAGCCAGTTCGGCGTTGAGCTGGTCACGGGTTTCGCTGGTCAGTGGCGAGCCGGCCAGCTTGCCGGCCTTGAGTGCTTCACTGATTTCGCGGGTGCGGGTCTGGTTGCTGCTGATTTCCGCCTGTGCTCGTTCGGGGCGTGTCTGGGCGGTGATGATCAGGCTGTTGGCGTCAATGATCTGTTTTTGCCAATCGCTGAGCTGGTTGTTGCGGTCGCTGAGCATTTGCTCAAGTTCCGACACCTTTCTGTTGCCATAACGCTCGGCAACCGGTGTCGGCTGGCTCGCCTTGAGACGTGCCAGCTCTCGCTGGGCCTCACCGATCAAGCGGGGCGCTGCGTCCAGTTGCTTGTTGAGATCCTCAAGGCTTTTCTCGCTTTGCGCTTTGAGGCGCAGCAGGCTGAGGGTTTTCTCAAGGGTTTGCTTTAGCTGGGTTTGTTCAGCTTCAGGCAGCTTGCTGTCGGCCAGTGAGGACAGCTGGCTTTGTACGTCGTCATAGGATGGCGGCGCAGCGGCGAATGCCAGGGAGTTTCCCAGCAAAAGGCTGAACAAAGTGATGGCGATGAAATGACGAAATGGGGGCATGGTCGCGTTCGGGCGGCTCGAAGTTAAATGAGTTTAGAGGAATAGACCGGGGCCGGGGCGGCTGCCTTCAGGGAATTTAACGCCAACCTTACGGATTTTGTTGCCTTCCATAGCAGCGACTGTCCAGGTTAAACCTTGCCATTCGACCTGATCGCCAATAACTGGTTCACCGCCGATTTTATGGGCGATGAAACGACCGAGCAGCATATCGCCCTCGGAATCATTGAGCTTGAGGCCGTAAAGAGCAGCAACAGCGCCAACCTCGGCGTCGCCTTCGAGGACAAAATCGCCGAAGAAACGAAGGTCCTGGCCGCGTTTTGGGGCTTGGCTGAACAGTTTGCCTAGTGCTTCCAGGTCGTGCGCGTGGCCGATGACGCAGAGTAGGTCACCGGCATCCAGCTTGGTGCTGCCCGACGGATGGAGTAGTTCGTTGCCGCGAAACAGTGCCGCAACCCGGGTGCCTTCAGGCATTTTCAGGTCACGCAGCGGTGAGCCGATGCACCATTTCTCGGCACCGAGGCGGTAGACGAACAGTTCCCACTGGCTGGTCGGGTGGATTTCCAGGCCCGAGCGTGAAAAGGGCGCTGGCTCGGGCGGTACCGTAACCCGGAGAAACTTGGCCGCGAGTGGCAAGCTGGTGCCCTGGAGCAGTAGCGAGACGATGACGATAAAGAATGCAACGTTGAAGAACAGCTGGGCATTCTCCAGACCGGCCATCAGTGGGAATACTGCAAGAATGATGGGTACCGCGCCGCGCAGGCCGACCCAGGCAATAAATGCGCGTTCCCGGTCATGGAAGGCCTGGAAGGGCAATAATCCCAGGTAGACCGAAAGTGGCCGTGCGATAAAAATCATCCACAGCGCCAAGCCCAGTGCAGGGAGTGCGATTTTCAGCAGCTCGTGGGGTGTTACCAGCAAGCCAAGGACCAGAAACATGCCGATTTGCGCGAGCCATGTCAGGCCGTCGAGCATATGCAGGATGCCGTGGCGCGAGCGGATAGCCTTGTTGCCTAGCAACAGGCCGCAGAGGTAGACCGCAAGGATACCGCTGCCGCCCAGGGCGTTGGTGATGGCAAAGATGATCAGACCGCCGCTGACCACCAGCAACGGATACAGGCCATTGGCCAGGGTGATGCGGTTGATCAGGTTCAACAGCAGCCAGCCCCCGACCAGGCCGAGAAATGCCCCAAGGCCAAACTGCAGTCCGAGATGGATCAGCAGGTCCCAGCTGAACCCGGTTTGTCCTGCTTGCAGCATGGCAATCAGGGTCACGGTCAGGAATACCGCCATCGGGTCGTTGCTGCCCGACTCAATCTCCAGGGTCGAGCTTACCCGTTCGTTCAAGCCTCGCCCGCCCAGCAAGCTGAATACGGCGGCGGCATCGGTTGAACCGACGATCGCGCCAATAAGCAGGCCTTCCATCCAGCTCAGCTTGAATAGCCATGCAGCTGCCACGCCGGTGAGCCCGGCGGTAATCATGACGCCGACCGTGGCCATCGAGAGTGATGGCCAAAGGGCTACACGAAAGCTTGAAACCCGGGTTCGCATTCCGCCATCGAGCAAAATAATGGCCAGCGCGAGGTTGCCGACCAGATAGGCCAGCGGGTAATTGGAGAAGCTTATGCCGCCAGGACCGTCGACGCCTGCAAGCATGCCCACGGCGAGGAATATAACCAGAATCGGGATGCCGAAACGCGAGCCAAACGCACTCACCAGGATGCTCATGGCTACCAGCAACGCACCGATCAAGAACAGACTGTTGATGGTACTGGCATCCAAAGCGGCACTCTCCTTTATCGACTGGCTGGGCGCCTATGCATGGCACGTGCCACAGATAATAACCTGTGAGTTTGACGCGTGGTTAAAAAAACACATGGCGTTATATGTGTGAGGCTTGGCAGGGGGATTTACCTGGGCCAGCCAGGTATCTGTGACGCGCGCGGTGAAGAAAAGATCCCCTTGCACACATTGCATGTGCAAGGTGGGGTCGGTCAGAACCAGTTGTCTTGCATCTTCAGGCAGGTATCGTCGCGGCTTTCGAGTATGTCCAGTTCATGCTGGCAACTCGGCACTTCCCAGGTGAGGAAGTAGCGGGCGGCTTGCAGCTTGCCCTGATAGAAGTCCTGGTCCGCGCTATTGCCTTTTGCCAGCCCTTGCTCGGCGCGTATGGCTTGCTCAAGCCAGCGCCAGCCGATGACTGCATGGCCGAATACGTTCAGGTACAGGGCCGAGTTTGCCAGGCCTTGGTTAACCTTGCCGGTCATCAGGTCGCCGAGCAGCCCCAGGGTCACCTTGGACAGCCTTGCCAGCAATTGCTCGAGGGGCAGGCGTAGGCTGTTCAGCGACTCGTAGGCGCTGGCGCGCTCACAACATTGCTGGATCAGCTTGACCAACTGTTTGAGCGCTGCGCCCTGATTCATCGAGACCTTGCGGCCCAGCAGGTCGAGTGACTGAATGCCATGGGTGCCTTCGTGAATCGGATTGAGGCGATTGTCACGGTAATACTGTTCCACCGGATATTCACGGGTGTAACCGTGGCCGCCGAGGATCTGGATCGCCAGCTCGTTGGCCTTGAGGCAATACTGCGATGGCCATGACTTGACAATCGGCGTCAGCAGGTCCAGCAGCTCCAGGGCGGCGCCGCGTTGCTCTTCGGTTTCCAGCGTCTGGGTGTCATCGAATAGCCGGGCAGCGTACAGGCCCAGGTCGAAAGCACCCTCGACGTAAGCTTTTTGGGTCAGCAGCATGCGGCGTACGTCTGCATGCTCAATGATTGCGACCTGTGATGAGGCGGGGTCCTTGCCATCCGGCAGGCGCCCTTGCGGGCGTTGCCGGGCATACTCCAGCGAGTACAGATACCCCGCGTAGCCGAGCATGACCGCGCCCATGCCGACGCCAATCCGCGCCTCATTCATCATTTGGAACATGTAGCTAAGGCCATGGTGTGGCTTGCCCACCAAATAGCCGACACAGTCGCCATTATCGCCGAAGTTGAGTGCAGTTGAGGTGGTGCCGCGCCAGCCCATCTTGTGGAACAACCCTGCCAGCAATACATCATTGCGCTTGCCGAGCGAGCCGTCGTCGTTAACCAGGAACTTGGGCACGATAAACAGTGAAATCCCTTTCACGCCGGGGGGCGCGTCGGGAAGCTTGGCCAACACCATGTGCACGATATTTTCTGACAAGGGATGATCGCCGCCAGAAATGAATATCTTGTTGCCCTTGAGCCGGTAGCTGCCATCTGCGGCCGGTTCGGCACGGGTGCGGATGTCTGAAAGCGAGGAGCCGGCATGGGGCTCGGTCAGGGCCATGGTGCCGAAAAAGCGCCCTTCAATCATGGGGGCTAGGAAACGCTTCTTCTGCGCCTCGTCGCCGAAGGCTTCGATCAGGTTGGCAGCACCCATGGTCAGCATCGCGTAGGACGATGTGGCGATATTGGCAGACTGGAAATGGGCAAAGCAGGCCTGGGATAGCAGGTTGGGCAACTGCATGCCACCGACGTCAAACTCGCGGGTGGCGTTGAGAAATCCAGCCTCAAGGAAGGCATCGACCGCCGGTTTGATTTCCGGGATCAGCTTGGCTGCGCCATCTATGTATTCAGGCTCATTCTCATCATTCTTGCGGTTATGCGGAGCAAACAGGTTTTCTGCGATGCTGCGGGCCGTATCGATTGCCGCGTCGAATGTTTCACGGCTGTGCTCGGCAAAGCGCTCGCGTTGGGTCAATGCCTGGGCATCGAGCACTTCGTAAAGTTCGAACGCAAGGTTGCGGGCGTTAAGCAGAGTCTCGGACATGGTAGGCCTCCTGTTTGTCGCGCCGAGTCTAGGCAGGCGCCACGGCACTGCCCAGCATTATCCATTGGCGTGATAAAGCTCTACATGCTTGATTGTTCGGGCATATGGCAATCTAGATCGCTTGTTGCCTTCGCGTTTGCCTAGGCTGTTTGGCGGCCTGGAATCGCAAATGTCCAGCACAGCCCCCAGAACAGAGCAGCCGCGCCAATGGCAAAGCATTGGGTGAGCGTGGCGCCCATCTGCAACGCTTGCTCTGCCAGCCAGGGACCAAGTAACTGGCTGGCGCCATACAAGGCAATAAGCGCTGCAGACAAGCGAGGCCCCTGGTGCGGGTGAAGCTGCCGGGCCAGGCGTTGGGTCAGGAAGACGGTACCGATAAAGCCGCCGCCGACTAACACAGCGCAAAGCAGTATGCCCACAGAGCCAGGCCAGAGCATTGGCGCTGCGGCCCCCAGTCCTTGCGCGGCGTAGTTGCACAGCAAGGCTCGGCGATCACCAATGCGTGCGCCCAGGCTATTCCACAAGGCAATAGATATGAGGCTGGCGCTTGCCGTCCACAACCATGCGCCGTTGACCAGTGGATCGCCCGGCGCCAGTTGTTCCTTGGCCAGGGAGGGTAAAAACGTCATTGGCAGGATGTAGCCCAGCCCTGCGCCGGTATAGGCGAGAAACAGCGGTGTGCTCGCCCGGTCGAACAGGCTGGAGCTAGAGTGCTGTTGGACCTTTACTGCGGGCTCGTGCAGTTTAAGACGGCTCAGCAAGCCAATGCTCAATAGCGCCAGCGGCAGGCTCAATATTGCCATTGGCCACCAGCGATCCGGACCGCTCAGCCAGGCGTGTGGCCAGGTCACTGTTGCGCTTGAAAGCAGCAGGCCGCCACCCAGGCCCAGGTAGATCAGGCCGCTGAGCCGGGTACGCTGGTGCTGTGCGAGCCATTCGAGGACCAAGGCCGGGGCCTGGACAAACACTACGCCGTTACTGATGCCATTGGCCAGGCGCAACCAGGTCAGGCTTTCAACCGAGCTTGCATAGACTTGTGCCAGCGTCAGCAGGGCATTGGCCAGCAGTGCCAGGGGCAGGGCGATACGCATGCGTGATGGCGCATGCAGAACCAGCGCGAGCAAGGCGCCGATCAGGTAGCCAATATAATTCCAGGTTGCGACCCTGGCACCTTGTTCAAGCGTCAGCAAGCCATCGCTGATCAGGTAGGGCAGCAATGGCGTGTAGGCAAAGCGGCCCAATCCATGGACGACCACCAGCGCGCTTGCGCCAGCGAGTAGGGCCAAGATCACGTGGCGCTGCGGCAGAGAGTTCATGCAAAGGCTTAATGATTAGCTACCTGCAATCATACTGGTTGCAGGCAGGGGTTAACTGGAGAGTGCGCCGGGCAGGCAATTGTAGAACATGATGAAAGCGTGCGAATAAACAACAACTGCGAAAATCAGCCAAGCAGTTAAACTGTAAGGCTTCGAGGAGCCTATTGCCATGAATTACCGCCACGCCTATCACGCCGGCAACCACGCCGATGTTCTTAAACACCTGGTTTTATGCCGGATAATTGCCCTGTTGTCGCGAAAGGAGGCGCCATTTGCCTATCTCGACAGTCATGCAGGTGTGGGTTTGTATGATCTGCGAGGGGACCAGGCGTCGCGTACAGGTGAATGGCTTGAGGGGATTGCCAAGATTTGGCAGGCCGAGGATGTGCCTGAGCCGTTTGCTGATTATCTGGGCGTGATTCGCGCAATGAATCCAGAAGGTGAGTTGCGCCATTACCCAGGTTCGCCAGAGCTGGCACGCAGGCTTTCCCGCGAGCAGGACCGTTTGCAGCTCAATGAGAAACACCCGGAAGACGGGCGCTTGCTCAAGGAGAACATGAAGGGCGATCGGCGTGTGGCTGTGCACCTGGGAGAGGGTTGGCATGTGCCCCGTGCGTTGTTGCCGACCCAGGAAAAACGCATGCTGATGCTGATTGATCCCCCCTTTGAGCAAGACGATGAACTGGAGCGCTGTGTCGAGTCACTTGGCGATGCGATTGCACGCATGCGCCAGGCAATAGTTGCGATCTGGTACCCAATCAAGGATTTGCGGCAACTGCGCAAGTTTTACCGCGACCTGGAAAAAAGCGGCGCACCCAAGCTGCTGCGCGTTGAGCTGTATGTGCACCCAACCGATGAGTCGCTGCGTTTGAATGGCTCCGGGCTGGTGATCAGCAATCCACCATGGGGACTGGAAGACGAACTCAAGCAACTGTTGCCCTGGTTGGCAGAACGGCTGGGGCTGAGCCAGGGTGGCTGGCGCATGGACTGGCTGATCGAAGAAAAAACCTCGGCTTGAGCCATCCATGAAAAAGGCGGCCTGGTCGAAACCAGGCCGCCTTTTTGTGTACGCTTAATTACGCTGGCAGGCATACTCCGGTGCCGCCCAGGCCGCAGTAGCCGCTTGGATTTTTTGCCAGGTATTGCTGGTGATAGGCCTCGGCATAATAGAAATCACCGGTCTTGGCGATTTCAGTGGTGATGCTGCCCAGGCCGGCCTTGTCCAGTTCAGCCTGGAACATCTCCTGGCTTTGAAGTGCCTTGGCAAGCTGCTCATCGCTGTTGCAGTAAATCGCGGAGCGATACTGGCTACCTTGGTCGTTGCCCTGGCGCATGCCTTGGGTCGGGTTGTGCGCTTCCCAGAACACCTTGAGCAAGGCCTCAAAGCTGGTGATCTGAGGGTCGAAAACCACCAGTACGACTTCGGCATGCCCGGTCAGGCCGGAGCAGGTTTCTTCGTAGGTCGGGTTTGGAGTGATGCCGCCTGAATAACCGACAGCGGTGCTCCAGACACCTGGCTGTTGCCAGAAGCGGCGCTCCGCTCCCCAGAAGCAGCCAAGGCCAAACACGGCTGTTTCCAGGCCATGCGGGAATGGGCCCTTGAGTGGGTTGCCGTTGACGAAGTGAGCGTCTGGAACTGTCATCGGCACATCACGGCCCGGCAATGCCTGTTCGGCCGTTGGGAGTTCTAGTTTGTTTACAAGGATTTGCGAACGCAGAGCCATGAGCCATTTCCTCAACATCATTTTCATGTACTGGGTAGACCGCCATTGTGCGACGACGTTACAAAATCGGCCAGCCCGTATTGAGCATCTGGCATTAATTCCAGGCGAAGACTTGTGTCGACTCAGTTGCGAATATAGCGCTTGAGGCTATCAATCAGGTTACGCCCGGCGATTGCCTTGTCGAATAGAAACCCCTGGCCAATATCGCAGTGCTGGCGGCGCAGGAATTTCAACTGGGCGCTGGTTTCAATACCTTCGGCGACCACTTTTATTTTCAGGTTGTGGGCCATGGCGATCACTGCCGAGGTGATCTCCATGTCGTCCTGGTTCTCCGGGATGTCCTTGATGAAACTGCGGTCGATCTTGATCACATCAATCGGGAATTTCTTCAGATAACTAAGCGATGAATAACCTGTGCCGAAGTCGTCCATTGCCAGGCTCAGGCCTAGCTTCTTCAAGTCGATAAGTTGGCTGCGGGTGTCGCTGGTCGCTTCCAGCAGCAAGCTTTCCGTCAGCTCAAGCTCAACTCGGTCAGGCGGGAGTTGTTCTTCCTCGATAATGGTACGAATCGCGCCGACCAGGTCCGGGTCGGTAAATTGCTTGGGCGAGACATTGATCGCGACCTGAATGGCGCCCATGCCCACCGCCGCGAGTTGCACACTCATCCGGCAGGCTTGGCGCAATACCCATTTGCCAATGGGGATGATCAGTCCAGTCTCTTCGGCAACGCCAATGAAGTGATCCGGGCTGATCATGCCCTTTTGTGGATGATTCCAGCGTAGCAGCGCCTCAATACCCACCAGTGCACCGGTCTTCAGGCACAGTTTGGGTTGGTAGAACACTTCAAGCTCGTTCTGCGTCAGGGCGCGACGCAGGTTGTTTTCGACAAAGAGCTTATGGTCGGCCTCGGCATTCAGTGCCTCGGTGAACACGCAGACCTGATGCTTGCCGTTGGCCTTGGCCTTATGCAGCGCCAGCCCGGCGTGCTTGGTCAGTATTTGTGGGTCGGTGCCATGGGCGGGGGCGCAGGCCAGCCCGATTGAGCCGGTAATGCTGATCAGTTGGTTATCGACAAACAGTGGTTTGTCCAAGGTTTGCAGAACCTGCGCGGCCACGGCTTGCCCTGCATCAAGATCGTGCTTATCAAGCAAGATGGCAAATTCATTGCTGGCAAAGCGCGCCAGGATCGCCGCTGGGCTCAGGGTGTTGCGCAGGCGCTTGGCCAGGCTGGACAGGAGTTTGTCGCCGGTTTGGTGACCCAGGCTATCGTTGATCCGCTTGAAGTTGTCGATGTCCACCAACAACAGGCTGATACCCGTCTTGTCGGGCACCGCAAAGCGTTTTTCCAGGGCGCGGATAAAGGAATAGCGATTGCCAAGGCCAGTCAGGTTATCGCGAAAGGCCAGGCGTTCAATGCGCTGCAATGCGCTCTTGCTTTCGGTGATGTCTTCGTAGATACCGATGTAGTGGGTCAGCGCGCCGTCATCGGCATGGACCTTGGAGATCGACAGCTGGCTCCAGTAGGGCTCAAGGTTTTTGCGCCGGCTCTTGAATTCACCTTGCCAGCTATTATGACCCGATAGGCCCGACTGGCTGCTGAATAACAATTCGCTCAGGTTCTCCAGCGCCGGTAACTCGGAAATAAGCCGGCCTTGTACTTCTTCAGCGCTGTACAGGGTGATCGCGGTAAAGCTCGGGTTCACGTACTCAACAAGGCCATCGCGGTTGAGCAATATAAATGCGCTGGCGCTTTGCTCGACCGCACGCTGAAACAGGTAGAGCGCTTGGGTCGCCGTGCGTCGTTCCTGGTTGGACAACACCTGGGCATACTGGTCAGCCAGTTCGCCGCAGAAGGCGATCTCGTCGGATTTCCACTGGCGCGGCCCACCAAGGTGTTCGAGGCACAGAAGGCCCACGACTTCACCGTCCACACGAATGCCTGCGTCCAGCAGGGCGCCAATATTCAGCGGCCTTAGGTAGTGCTGCAGCTCAATGGTTCGCGGATCATTGAGTGCATCCTCGATATGCAGCGAGCGCCCTGCACGCATGAAGTTCATGTAGTTCGAGAAGAGCTTGAGGCTCAGGTGCGTTTCTTGATGATGTTGCTGGGTGTCAGCCTGATACACAGTCACCGACTGCAAATATTCCCCATTGACCAGCCAAATGGATGCGCGCTTGAGTGCATAGGTTTCGCACGCCGCCTGGGTAATCAGCCTGGCTGCATCCTGTAGCGCGTCTTCCTGATAGATGTGGCTGGCCAGGCGCAGGATCAGCTTTTGCTGGGCAAGGGTGCGCTTTTTCTGTTGTAGCGGATCCTCGATCTGCGGCATGAGTTGTTCTGGCAACGCATGGGCGGGGCCTGGTTGAACGCCTGCTGTCAGCTCCGGTTGGCGCGTTGCCGTTACCAGCAGGTAGCCGCGCAGCAGATTATGCCCACGCTGCTTGAACGCCTCGCCCATTTCAATGAGGTTAAGCGCGCCCAGTGGCGTATGCAGGGTGTAATTCACGAGATAGTGGGGTTGCTGGCTCAGTTGCTGCTGGATCTGGTCGTGCAGTGAGTGGCGCGCTTCTGGCTCCATCAGGCTGGCATAGGGTGATTCGACCAGGGCACATAAATCGCTCGCAGCAATGCCCAGTTGACGCTCACAAGAAGGGTCAAGAAACAGCAAGGCCCAACTGGCCTCATTCATCCGTTCGAAACGCAGCATGCCCAGTCGTGATGGTACTGGCAACTGCGTCACAACCTCGGCCGCCAGTTGGTTGGCGGCGGTGGGATGGCTTCTCATTAAATGGCTTGCTTCCAGTATGCTGCGCAGGGCGAGAAAGTCTGCCCAATTCACTATAGCGTCAAGTAAGGGTGCATTATGCAAATGCGACTGACAAGAAAACTAATTTTTGCCTTATTGATCAGCAGCGGTTTGGTTTCTACATCCACTGTATCGGCCGACCCAGCCGCGGGCTTGAGCAGTCCTGAGCAAGCCAATTACCTGCATGAGATAAAGCGTCTCTACAACACCCAGGACGAGCGCAAAGCGCTGCTTGCCCATGTCAATAAATTGCTCATGACCTATGCCCTGCGCGCCGGTTACCAGGTCGGTCAGGCCGATCGCCGCGACCTCATATACAGTGTTGCGCTCAGCGCCAAGGGCGAGTTGCTATTGCGTGAGGAAAGCCGTGGTGAAAGCAGCACTGATATCGCCGTGCGTAATCAGCGTATCGATGTGTTTGGGGTTGATCCTTATATCCGCTACGACTGCCCGACGAGCGGGATCAGCTGCACCCTGAATAATCCGCACAGCGGCAGCGCCATGATAACCATAGTGCGCGATAACAATGGCGCGGCGGAACTGGCCAAGGCCATGAGCTTTTTGATTCGCAATGTGCAAAAAGGTTGACGCACCAGCGCAGCAGGATAAAAAAACCCCGCCAATGGCGGGGTTGAGGATGCGAGCGTGGCGTGCTCGAAACGTATCGCTAAGTCGTTACAGGAGCATGGTGCGGATATCGCCCAGTACATCGCCTAAACGCTTGGTAAAGCGCGCCGCAGAAGCGCCATTGATCACACGGTGATCGTAGGACAGCGACAGCGGTAGCATCAGTTTTGGCTGGAAGGCCTTGCCATCCCAAACCGGCTGGATGGTCGCCTTGCTGACACCAAGGATCGCAACTTCAGGCGCGTTGACGATCGGCGTGAAGCCGGTGCCGCCAATGTGGCCGAGGCTGGAAATGGTGAAGCAGGCACCCTGCATGGCGTCTGGGGACAACTTTTTGTTGCGCGCCTTATCTGCCAGTTCAGCCGCTTCAGCAGCCAGTTGCAGCAAGCTCTTTTTGTCGACGTCGCGGATAACCGGTACGAGCAAGCCGTCCGGGGTGTCCACTGCGAAGCCGATGTGCACGTACTTCTTGCGGATGAAGGCTTTACCGCTAGGCGCCAGCGAACTGCAGAAATCGGGCATTTCCTTGAGCAGGAAGGCGCAGGCCTTGAGCAGCAATGGCAGCACGGTCAACTTGACCCCGGCTTTCTCGGCAACCGCTTTCTGCGCAACACGGAAGGCTTCCAGTTCGGTGATGTCGGCCGAATCGAACTGAGTGACGTGTGGCACGTTCAGCCAGCTACGGTGCAGGTTGGCGGCGCCTATCTGCATCAGGCGAGTCATCGCCACTTCTTCGATTTCACCGAACTTGCTGAAATCAACAGCCGGAACCGGAGGAATGCCTGCGCCGCCTGTTGCGCCAGTGGCTGCTGGTGCCTGCTTGGCCTTGTTCATCATGGATTTGACGTATACCTGCACGTCTTCCTTGAGGATCCGGCCTTTCGGGCCGCTGCCCGGTACATCTGCCAGGTCAACGCCAAACTCGCGCGCCAGTTGGCGAACAGCAGGGCCGGCGTGAACCTTGCCGCTGGTCACTGGGGCCGAGCTGGCTGCTGCAGCCGGAGCTGGAGCTTTTTCCGGTGCTTGAGGTGCTGCTTCTGCTTTGGCTGGCGCCTGGGCAGGTGCGGCTTCGGCAGGGGCGCTGCCAGCAACCTTGAGCTTGAGGATCAGGTCGCCAGTACCGGCTTCGTCGTCCAGCTTGATCTCGACGCTTTCAACCACGCCAGCTGCGGGAGATGGCACTTCAAAGCTGGCTTTGTCCGACTCAAGGGTGAGCAGGGACTGATCAACTTCGATGGTGTCGCCAGCCTTGACGAACAGTTCGATGACTTTGCCTTTGGCATCCGAGCCGGTGTCAGGGATGCGCACTTCTTCAATCGAAGCGCCCTTGGCTGGAGCCGGTGCGGCCGCTGCAGGTGCTGCTTTAGCCGGCGCCGGGGCGGATTCTTCTTTAGCCGCCGGTGCCGAGCCAGAGCCAGCAACCTTGAGCTTGAGGATCAGGTCGCCAGTGCCGGCCTCGTCGTCAAGTTTGACTTCGACGCTTTCAACCACGCCCGCTGCAGGGGATGGCACTTCAAAGCTGGCCTTGTCCGATTCGAGGGTGATCAAGGATTGATCAACTTCGATGGTGTCGCCAGCCTTGACGAAGATCTCAATGATCTTGCCCTTGGCATCCGAACCTGTGTCCGGAATACGCACTTCCTCGATGCTTGAGCTACCTTGGGCGGCTGGCGTCGGGGCTGCTTCGGCTTTTGGCGCCGGGGCTTTTTCTGCCTCGGGTTCAGGCTTTTTCTCAGGCTCGGCTGCTGCGCTTTCGCCCGCAACTTCGAGTTCAAGCAGTTCGTCACCTTCTTTCAGGGTGTCGCCGAGCTTGACCTTGATGCTTTTGACGACCCCGGCCTTAGGCGCCGGGATCTCCATGCTGGCCTTGTCAGACTCAAGGGTCAGCAGGCTTTGTTCGGCTTCAATGGTGTCGCCGACCTTAACGAACAACTCAATTACTTCACCCTCACCACTGCCGATGTCGGGTACGCGAATCAATTCACTCATCGTTTCGCTCCTTAGCAGTCCAGTGGGTTGAGTTTTTCTGGGTTGATGCCGAACTTGGCGATGGCTTCAGCCACTACCTTAGGTTCGATATCACCGCGATCAGCCAAGGCTTCAAGCGCGGCCAGCACGACGAAGTGACGGTCAACTTCGAAGAAGTGACGCAGCTTCTTGCGGCTGTCACTGCGGCCAAAGCCGTCAGTGCCCAGGACTTTGTACTCTTTGCTTGGAACCCACTGGCGAATCTGGTCAGCAAACAGCTTCATGTAGTCGGTGCTGGCGATAACCGGGCCTTTACGCCCGCTCAGGCACTGCTCAACGTAGGTTTGCTCAGGTTTCTGTTCTGGGTGCAGGCGGTTGCGACGCTCCACAGCCAGGCCATCGCGGCGCAGTTCGTTGAAGCTGGTAACGCTCCACACGTCAGAGGCGACATTGAATTCGTCACGCAGGATCTTCGCGGCTTCGCGCACTTCGCGCAAGATGGTGCCGGAACCGAGAAGCTGCACGTGGTGGGCGGCTTCCTTGGTGTCTTCTTCGAGCAGGTACATGCCCTTGATGATGCCTTCTTCGGCACCTTCAGGCATTGCTGGCTGCTGGTAGGCTTCGTTCATCACGGTGATGTAATAGAAGATGTTCTGTTGCTCTTCCATCATCAGGCGCGTGCCTTCACGAATGATCACCGCCAGCTCGTAGCCGTAGGTTGGGTCGAACGTGCGGCAGTTCGGGATGGTCGCCGCCATGATGTGGCTGTGGCCATCTTCGTGCTGCAGGCCTTCGCCGTTCAGCGTGGTGCGCCCAGCGGTACCGCCGATCAGGAAGCCACGGGTGCGGCTGTCGCCTGCGGCCCAGGCCAGGTCGCCAATGCGCTGGAAGCCAAACATCGAGTAGAAGATATAGAACGGCAGCATCGGCTGGTTGTGGCAGCTGTAGCTGGTGCCGGCGGCGATGAACGAAGACATCGCGCCTGCTTCGTTAATGCCTTCTTCGAGAATCTGGCCTTTCTTGTCTTCGCGATAGAACATCACCTGGTCTTTATCGACCGGCTCGTACAGCTGGCCTACGGATGAGTAGATGCCAAGCTGGCGGAACATGCCTTCCATACCGAAGGTACGGGCTTCGTCGGGGATGATCGGAACGATGCGCTGGCCGAGTTCCTTGTCCTTGACCAGTTGCGCGAGAATCCGCACGAAAGCCATGGTGGTGGAGATTTCACGGTCACCCGAGCCGTCAAGGATCGCTTTGAGCGTATCCAGCGGTGGTGTTGGGATATTGAAGCTGTTGGCGCGACGCTGAGGTACGAAACCGCCCAGTGCTTCGCGGCGCTTGTGCAGGTACTTGGCCTCGGCGCTGCCTTCTTCAGGTTTGAAGAACGGCAGGTTCTCGAGCTGGTCGTCATTGACTGGGATGTCAAAGCGATCGCGGAATTTCTTCAGGCTTTCAACATCCACTTTCTTGGTGTTGTGCGCTGTGTTCTTCGCTTCGCCTGCGCCTGTGCCGTAACCCTTGATGGTCTTGGCCAGAACCACGGTCGGCTGACCTTTGTGGTTGACCGCATCGTGGTACGCGGCATAGACCTTGTACGGGTCGTGGCCGCCACGGTTGAGCTTCCAGATCTCGTCGTCGGAGAGGTCAGCGACCATCGCCTTGAGTTCTGGGGAGTTGAAGAAGTGTTCGCGAACGAAGGCGCCGTCTTTGGCCTTGTAGTTCTGGTATTCACCGTCGATCACTTCATCCATGCGGCGCTGCAGAATGCCGTCGGTGTCCTTGGCCAGCAGCGGGTCCCAGAAACGGCCCCAAACCACTTTGTTCACATTCCACTGGGCGCCACGGAATACGCCTTCGAGTTCCTGGATGATCTTGCCGTTGCCGCGAACCGGGCCGTCGAGGCGCTGCAGGTTGCAGTTGATGACAAAGATCAGGTTGTCGAGCTTCTCGCGGCCAGCCAGGGAGATGGCGCCGAGCGATTCCGGCTCGTCACATTCGCCGTCGCCGAGGAAGCACCAGACTTTCTGCTTACCTGCAGGGATAAAGCCGCGATCTTCGAGGTACTTCATGAAACGTGCCTGGTAGATCGCCTGGATCGGGCCGAGGCCCATCGATACAGTCGGGAACTGCCAGAAGTCAGGCATCAACCATGGGTGCGGGTATGAGGATAAGCCCTTGCCGTCGACTTCCTGGCGGAAGTTGACCATTTGCTCTTCGCTGATGCGGCCTTCCATGAATGCGCGGGCGTAGATGCCGGGGGCAACATGGCCCTGGAAGTAAATCAGGTCGCCGCCGTGCTCTTCGGTCGGGGCTTGGAAGAAGTAGTTGAAGCCGATGTCATACAGGGTCGCACTGGAGGCGAAGCTGGAAATGTGGCCGCCCAGGTCAGGGTCGAACAAGTTGGTGCGCATCACCATCGCCATTGCGTTCCAGCGTACCAGCGAGCGAATGCGGCGTTCCATGAACAGGTCGCCAGGCATGCGTGCTTCGTGGGTTACCGGGATAGTATTGCGGTAGGGCGTGGTGATTGCGTAAGGCAGTTGCGCACCACTGCGGGTGGCCAACTCACCTAGGCGAGTCATCAGGTAGTGAGCGCGGTCTTCGCCTTCTTTGTCGAGTACAGACTCAAGTGCGTCCAGCCATTCCTGGGTTTCGACGGGATCGAGGTCTTGCATGGCTTGCTCCAGGGCGGAAAGGCTTCCAGAATCGGAGGCCAGGATTCACAGCCGGTTTTGTAAACTGGCCATTTAAAATTCTTGGATGTACCGGAGGTAGGACCGGCGCCGTGTAGTTTTACTACATTTGGACGTTTATTTCAGCACTTTGGATACAATCTTTCGTAGCAAAACTACAATTTTTTTGGTTGCAGCTTGTGTAAAGCGCTCTAGATCAAGGGTTTAGCCTTTTTACACGATTGCAGCCTGTCAAAAGGATAGACCATGAGCCTGCCCATGCTGGTTGCTTTACCCGCCACCTTGCAAGCCCTGGCAAACAGTGCCAAGCAATCGCTGTGTAGTGCCATGAGCGAACTCTCTGCCGATGCCCGTGCCCAGTTCGACAACTGGCCGGCTGAATATCAGGAGGCGCTGCTGCGTGTCTGTGCGTGCAGTGATTTTGTATTGCAGCAGTCTTTGCGCGATCCGCAGATGCTGCTTGATCTGCAAGCCAGTGGCGAGTTGCAAGCTGCGCTTGCGCCAGGCGAGTTGCGCGGGCAGTTGGCTGGCGTGCTCGATCAGTGCGCCGACGAAGATGGGATGTCGAGCGGCTTGCGGCGTTTTCGCAATCGTCAGCAGGTGCGCATCATCTGGCGTGATATCAATCGTCTGGCGGACTTGCGCGAAACCTGCCGCGACCTTTCCGACCTGGCCGATTCCAGCATCGACCTGGCCTACCATTGGTTGTACCCGCGCCACTGCGAGCAGTTCGGCACGCCAGTCGGGCGACGAACGGGCGAGACGCAACACATGGTCATTCTCGGCATGGGCAAGCTCGGCGCCCATGAGCTTAATCTGTCATCCGATATCGACCTGATCTTTGGCTATCCCGAAGGCGGCGAGACAGAAGGCGTCAAGCGGCCGCTGGATAACCAGGAGTTCTTCATTCGCCTGGGCCAGCGGTTGATCAAGGCCCTGGATGTGATCACCGTTGACGGCTTTGTATTTCGTACCGATATGCGCCTGCGTCCTTACGGGTCTTCGGGTTCGCTGGTGTTCAGCTTCAATGCGCTGGAGCAGTATTACCAGGATCAGGGGCGTGACTGGGAACGCTACGCCATGATCAAGGCGCGGGTGGTCGGGGGTGATCAGGCCAAGGGCGCCGAGTTGCTGGAAATGCTGCGTCCCTTTGTCTACCGGCGCTACCTGGATTTTTCGGCGATCGAAGCGCTGCGCAACATGAAGCAGTTGATCCAGCAGGAAGTGCGCCGCAAGGGCATGGCGGCAAATATCAAGCTTGGTTCCGGCGGTATTCGTGAAGTCGAGTTTATTGCCCAGGCGTTCCAGTTGATTCATGGCGGGCGTGACCTGAGCTTGCAGCAGCGGCCGTTGCTCAGCGTGCTGGCAACGCTTGAGGGTCAGGGGTATCTGCCGGCTGCGGTAACCGATGAACTGCGCCAGGGTTATGAGTTCCTGCGCTACACCGAACATGCGTTGCAGGCGATTGACGACCGGCAGACGCAGATGCTGCCCGACAACCAGCAGGACAAGCAGCGCGTGGCGCTGATGCTGGGTTTCGACGACTGGGATGCATTCCACCAGCAGTTGATGTACTGGCGGGGCCGGGTCGACTGGCACTTCCGCCAGGTCATCGCTGACCCCGATGAAGATGAGAATGCCGCCGACGCCACTGAAGTGGTCGGCTGCGAGTGGATGCCGTTGTGGGATGACGTGCAGGACGAGGAATCGGCCTGTCGGCAACTGACCGACGCTGGCTTCAGTGACGCCCAGGCGGCGTGGCGACGCCTGGTGGATCTGCGCACCGGCAACCAGGTTCGCGCCATGCAGCGCTTGGGGCGCGAGCGCCTGGATGCCTTTATCCCCAGGCTGCTGGCACAGGCGGTCGAGCACGACAACCCGGACTTGGTGATGGAGCGGGTGCTGCCGCTGATCGAGGCCGTGGCGCGGCGCTCTGCCTATTTGGTGTTGCTCAGCGAAAACCCGGGGGCGCTTGAAAGGTTGCTCAACCTGTGTGCGGGCAGCCCCTGGATTGCCGAGCAGATCACCCGCTTCCCATTGTTGCTTGATGAGCTGCTGAACGAGGGGCGGCTGTTCAACCCGCCGTTGGCGCCTGAACTTGCGGCCGAGTTGCGTGAGCGGCTGGCGCGGATACCTGAGGATGATCTCGAGCAGCAAATGGAAGCCCTGCGTCACTTCAAACTGGCCCATCGCCTGCGGGTTGCGGCTTCTGAAATTACCGGGACCTTGCCATTGATGAAGGTCAGCGACTATTTGACCTGGCTGGCCGAGGCCATTCTTGACCAGGTGCTGGCATTGTCATGGCGCCATACTTGCGCCAAATACGGCACGCCCAAGCGTGTGGATGGCAGCGATTGTGATCCGGGTTTTATTATTGTCGGCTACGGCAAGGTCGGCGGGATTGAAATGGGCCATACCTCGGACCTTGACCTGGTGTTTATCCACGACGGTGATCCGCAGTCCGAGACCGACGGTCCCAAGTCAATCGATACCGCGCAATTCTTCACCCGCCTGGGTCAGCGCATCATCCACCTGCTGACCACCCAGACCAACTCGGGGCAGCTCTACGAGGTCGATATGCGCCTGCGTCCATCTGGTGCGTCCGGCCTGTTGGTCAGTTCGCTCGGTGCATTTGAGCGCTATCAGGAAAACGAAGCCTGGACATGGGAGCATCAAGCACTGGTGCGGGCCCGTATGTTGGTTGGCTGTAAGCTTGTTGCAGCAGAATTTGAGCGGGTGAGGGCGTCTGTTCTGGGGCGTAAGCGTGATCTGGATAAGTTGCGCGCAGAAGTCAGTGAGATGCGTGCGAAGATGCGCGACAACCTTGGAACCCGGAAAACGGCAGCGGGGACGGCTGAAAATGCCTTCAGCGCGGATTCGGTGTTTGACCTCAAGCAGGATGCTGGAGGTATCGTCGATATTGAATTTATGGTGCAATACGCGGCTCTGGCATGGTCGCACGAACACCCTGAACTCCTTGAGTTTACCGACAATATCCGCATATTAGAGGGATTGGAGCAGGTCGGCGCCCTGGCTGGAGACGATGTTCTGTTGTTGCAGGATGTCTACAAGGCTTACCGTTCAGCCGCTCACCGTCAGGCGCTACAGAAGCAGCCGGGGGTGGTTAGCGGTGATCAGTTTCATGAACAAAGACGCAGCGTCCTGCGAATCTGGCAGGTACTGGGTCTAACCTGAATTTAGCTCGGCTGTGGGGCGCGAGACGCTCTGGGCTGGTGTGTTTGAATCAAACTTGAGGACTGGCAACTATGTCGATGGCCGACCGTGATGGCGTGATTTGGTATGACGGCGAACTGGTTCCGTGGCGCAATGCGACCACGCATGTGCTGACCCACACGCTGCATTACGGCATGGGTGTTTTCGAAGGCGTCCGTGCCTACAACACCCCTGAAGGCACCGCGATCTTCCGTTTGGAAGCGCACACCGACCGCCTGTTTGATTCGGCCCACATCATGGGCATGAAGATTCCGTTCAGCAAAGAGCAGATCAACGAAGCCACCCGTGCCGCAGTACGTGAAAACAACCTTGAGAGTGCCTACATCCGGCCCATGGTGTTTTACGGATCAGAAGCCATGGGCTTGCGTGCTCACGGCCTGAAAACCCAAGTGATAGTCGCGGCCTGGAATTGGGGCGCCTACATGGGTGATGAAGCCTTGCAGGTGGGTATCAAGGTGCGTACCAGCTCCTTTACCCGTCATCACGTCAATATCTCGATGACACGTGCCAAGGCCAACGGCAACTACATCAACTCGATGCTGGCGCTGCAAGAAGCCATTTCCGGCGGTGCTGATGAAGCGATGCTGCTTGATCCGGAAGGCTATGTTGCCGAGGGGTCGGGCGAGAACATCTTCCTGGTCAAAAATGGCGTGGTGTACACGCCGGAAGTGACTTCATGCCTCAATGGCATTACCCGCGACACCATTCTTACCTTGGCCGAAGAGCAGGGTATCAAGGTTGTCGAGAAGCGTATCACCCGCGATGAAGTCTATATTGCCGATGAGGCGTTCTTCACGGGCACTGCTGCTGAAGTCACGCCAATTCGTGAGGTTGACGGTCGCCAGATTGGCGAAGGTCGTCGTGGCCCTGTAACCGAAGTGCTGCAGAAGGCTTACTTTGACCTGGTTACCGGCCAGACCAGTGCTCACGCACAGTGGCGCACGCTGGTTAAATAAGGCCTGGGGTTAACCGCAACAGGGAGGCATGCAGGCCGGTTAAGCGTTGTTCGTGACGCTTGCCGGCCGGTCTGCCTCCTTGGTCGTTTCTGGAATGAGCATGAAAATACTGATCGTAGGCCCTAGTTGGGTGGGTGACATGGTGATGGCGCAGACACTGTTCCAGTGTCTCAAGGTGCGCTATCCCGGCTGCGAAATTGACGTTCTGGCGCCAGACTGGAGCCGACCGATCCTTGAACGCATGCCTGAAGTGCGCAGCGCGCTCAGCTTCCCCCTGGGCCACGGCGTACTGCAGTTGGCGACGCGACGCAAAATCGGCAAGTCGCTCAAGGGCCAGTACGACCAGGCAATCTTGCTGCCTAATTCGCTGAAGTCGGCATTGGTGCCGTTTTTTGCCGGCATTGTCAAGCGCACGGGCTGGAAAGGCGAGATGCGCTACGGCCTGCTCAATGACGTGCGCACGCTGGACAAAGAGCGTTATCCGCTGATGATCGAGCGCTTTATGGCGCTGGCATTCGAACCGGGCGCTGAGCTGCCAAAGCCGTATCCGAAGCCATTGCTGGAGATCGATCCAGTCAGCCGTGATGCGGCGCTGGCCAAGTTTGGACTGAGTCTTGATCGTCCGGTGCTGGCGCTCTGTCCCGGTGCTGAGTTCGGTGAGGCCAAGCGCTGGCCGAGTGAGCATTACGCCAAGGTTGCAGAGCTGAAGATTCGCGCGGGCTGGCAAGTGTGGCTGTTTGGCTCGAAGAATGACCATGCTGTTGGCGAAGATATTCGCAGTCGCCTGATCCCCGGCTTGCGTGAAGAGGTCAGCAACCTGTCGGGTGATACCAGCCTGGCCGAAGCGATCGATCTGCTCTCATGTGCCCAGGCCGTGGTCTCCAACGACTCTGGCTTGATGCATGTTGCCGCAGCGCTGGGGCGTCCGCTGGTTTCGGTGTACGGCTCTACTTCGCCGCAATTCACCCCGCCACTGGCCGAACAGGTGGAAATTGTCCGCCTGGGGATCGAGTGCAGTCCATGCTTTGATCGTACCTGCCGGTTTGGTCACTACAATTGCCTGCGCCAGCTAAAGCCTCGTCCAGTCATTGAAGCGTTGGATCGCTTGGTGGCTGACCCGGCTGAGGTGCAATAGTGCGAGTTCTGCTAGTCAAAACATCTTCGCTTGGCGATGTAGTGCATACCTTGCCTGCGTTGACTGATGCTGCGCGGGCAATTCCCGGTATCCAGTTTGACTGGGTGGTCGAGGAAGGCTTTGCCGAGATACCGGCATGGCATCCCGCCGTGGCCCAGGTTATTCCCGTGGCGATCCGTCGCTGGCGGAAAAACCTGCTGCAAACCTTGAAAAATGGCGAGTGGAGCCGGTTCAAGGCACGCTTGCGCGAAACCCGCTACGACTTGGTCATCGATGCCCAGGGCTTGCTGAAAAGCGCCTTGTTGACGCGCTATGTCGACGCGCCGGTTGCCGGGCTAGATCGTGATTCGGCGCGCGAGCCAATTGCCTGTCGCTTTTACGACCGGCGCTATGCCGTACCGCGCGAGCAGCATGCCCTGGAGCGAGTGCGCCAGCTCTTTGCCCAGGCCCTGGGGTATTCGTTGGCCGGGCACGGGGCTGACTACGGTCTTGATCGCGTGGCAATGGCCGGGGACGTGGGCGAGCCTTACTTGTTGTTCCTGCACGGCACGACCTGGGCCAGTAAGCATTGGCCGGAAGCCAACTGGCGCGAGCTGGTAGGGTTGATGAGCCAGCAAGGTTGGGCCGTACGTCTGCCGTGGGGCAATGAGGCCGAGAAGGCTCGCGCCGAACGTATTGTCAGTGGCTTTGACAAGGCCCAGGTTCTGCCTAAGTTGAACCTGGCGGGCATGGCCAAGGTCATCGCCGGTGCGCAAGCCTGCGTTGCAGTCGATACCGGACTGGGCCATCTGGCGGCGGCACTCGATGTGCCGAGCATCTCCTTGTATGGGCCAACATTGCCCGGGCGGGTAGGTGCGTACGGTCGTTCGCAGGTACACCTGTGCGCCACAGGCCCGAATGCAGGGTCGGGTGACCGGCATAAGCCATGTTTTGAAAATCTACCAGCGAGCCAGGTTGCGGCTGAGCTGGACACGCTGCTTTCAAACCGGGGGGCGGTGTAATGCGTCTGGCTTTTGTTCTCTATAAATATTTCCCGTTCGGCGGCCTGCAGCGCGATTTCATGCGCATCGCCCTTGAATGCCAGCAACGCGGCCATAGCATTCGCGTGTACACACCCATTTGGGAGGGTGAGATACCCGAAGGTTTCGAGGTCGTGGTGGTGCCGGTCAAGGCGCTGTTCAATCATTGGCGCAACAAGAAGCTTACCGCTTGGATCAAGGCGGACCTGGAACGACGTCCAGTCGACCGCGTGGTCGGTTTCAACAAGATGCCAGGGCTTGATGTCTACTATGCCGCCGACGGCTGCTTTGAGGACAAGGCGCAAAACCTGCGCAACTCGATCTACCGCAAATGGGGGCGCTACAAGCACTTCGCCGATTACGAGCGCGCGGTGTTTGCGCCGGAGTCAAAGACCGAGGTGCTGATGATCTCCGAGGTCCAGCAGCCGCTGTTCATCAAGCATTACCAGACTCCGCTCGAGCGCTTTCATCTGCTGCCGCCGGGTATCGCCCAGGACCGCCGCGCACCTGCTAACGCTGCCGAGATCCGTGCCGGGTTTCGCCGCGAGTTCAAGCTGGCCGATGATGATCTGTTGCTGGTGCAAATTGGCTCCGGGTTCAAGACCAAGGGCCTTGATCGCAGCTTGAAGGCACTGGCCGCACTGCCGCGGGAGCTGAAGAAGCGCACACGGCTGATCGCGATTGGCCAGGATGATCCGACACCCTTTTTACTGCAGGTCAAAGCCCTGGGTTTGTCGGATCAGGTGCAAATTCTCAAGGGCCGCAGCGATATTCCGCGGTTCTTGCTGGGGGCTGATTTATTGATTCACCCCGCCTATAACGAAAACACTGGCACGGTATTGCTCGAGGCCCTGGTTGCCGGGCTGCCGGTGTTGGTAACCGATGTGTGCGGCTATGCCCACTACATCAGTGATGCCGATGCCGGGCGAGTATTGCCCAGCCCCTTTGAACAACAGCGCTTGAATACAATGCTGGCCGAGATGTTGGCCGATGACCAGCAGCGGGCAAGCTGGCAGCGAAATGGATTGGCCTACGCCGATCACGCGGATCTATACAGCATGCCGCAACATGCGGCTGATGTGATATTGGCGGAGCGCCCATGCAAGTGATATTGAACGAACCGTTCAAAACCCTGTGGGCCGGCAAGGACCCCTTTGTAGAGGTCGAACAGCTGCAAGGCGAGGTTTACCGCGAGCTGGATGGACGCCGCACGCTGCGTACGGTGGTGGACGGGCGTGGTTTTTTTGTGAAGATCCATCGTGGCATTGGCTGGGGTGAGATCGTCAAGAACCTGCTTGTGGCCAAGCTGCCCGTGCTGGGCGCGCGCCAAGAGCATGATGCGATCGAGCGTCTGCAAAGGGTAGGCATTGACACCATGACCTGCGTGGCTTTTGGTGAGCGCGGCAGCAACCCGGCGCGACAGCATTCATTCATCATTACCGAAGAGCTGGCGCCGACCATCAGCCTTGAAGACTACGCTGTCGATTGGCCGGCGCAACCGCCCCAGCCAGGTCTCAAGCGCGCGCTGATCAAGCGTGTGGCGCAGATGGTTGGACAAATGCATCGCGCCGGAGTGAATCATCGCGACTGCTACATTTGCCATTTCTTGCTGCACACTGAAAAAACGGTTGTGGCGGACGACTTCAAGCTCTCGGTGATTGACCTGCACCGTGCCCAGCTGCGTGACGCAGTACCGCGTCGCTGGCGTGATAAAGACCTCAGCGCTTTGTACTATTCGGCGCTGGAGATTGGTCTGACCGAGCGTGATAAATATCGTTTTCTGCGAGACTACTTTGCCGCTGCGGGTCGTGCGCGGCCGCTGCGGCAGATCCTTGCCGAAGAACAACCTTTACTGGCGCAACTGGAGCGCCAGGTGGCAAAGCTTTATGCGCGTAAAGAGCGTTATGGGGGCGCACTGTAATGGCGGGTTGGAAACTGGAGGCCGCTTACAGTGGCTTGGCCAAGGATTTTGGCAGTTTGGATGCAGTTTTTGCTTTGCAAGGCGACCCGATTACCCGCGATCCAATCTCCGAGGTTATTCGGGTTGAGCGTGAAGGGGTGCGCTACTACGTCAAGCGTTACAAGAGCGCTGGCAAGGGCTTCAGGCGTTATATCGGGCGTACGCGGGTGCGCACTGAATCTCGCAATCTGAAGCGTTTCGCCAAGTGGGACATACCAACATCGAAAGTGGTTGCCTCGGGCCTTGAGCGTAACAATGGCGCCTTTGTGCGTGGAGCCCTGGTGACCCAGGAACTGCCGAATACGCAAGACCTGGCTGCCATGGCCAATGCTCAGGATCCACGCTTGAAGCAGGGTGGCTGGGTGCGTCAGGTCAGCGAGCAGATCGCAACGCTGACACGCCGCATGCACGACAATAACTTCACGCACAATGATCTAAAGTGGCGCAATGTGCTGGTCGACAGCCAGGGCAAGGTCTTTCTGATTGACTGCCCGACCGGTGGTTTTTGGTGGGGCGTTTTCCTGCGGTACCGCATTATCAAAGACCTGGCCTGCCTCGATAAAGTGGCCAAGTACACCTTGTCGCGCACCCAGCGCTTGCGCTTTTATATGCAATACAGCGGGCATCAGCGGTTGGATATGCGTGATAAAAAGAATATTGGCCAAATCCTGAAATTCTTCGAGGGGCGAGAGTGAAAGATTTTATCGCCAGCGAGGAACAGCAACTCCTTGCGCGCAATGGCCTGGATAGCTTCGATGCGCTTTGGGCGCTCAAGCTCGAGGCCGTGGACGAACCAAACACCGAGCGTGGCGGTTGGAGCACAGTGTTTCGCCTGGAGTTGGAAGATAAGGCCTTTTACCTCAAGCGCCAGAGCAATTACCTGACGCATACCTTGTCGCACCCATTTGGCGAGCCGACGTTTTCGCGTGAGTTTCGCAATATCCAGCGTTATACCGAGCTTGGCATACCGGCGTTGCAAGCCGTGTTCTATGCCCAGCGTAGAGTGGCCGGTGAGCAGCGAGCCGTGCTGCTGACCCGCGCCCTGGATAACTGGCAAGACCTCGACCAGGTATTGCAAGACTGGCCTGCAATGCCACTGGCGCAACGCAATGCGGTGCTTGATGCGTGCGGGCTGCTGGCCCGGCGGCTGCATGGGCGCGGCCAGATCCACGGCTGCTTTTATCCCAAGCATATCTTCTTGCAGCCACGCGGAGAGGCATTTGCAGCGCAACTGATTGATCTGGAGAAAACCCGCCCTGTGTTGTGGGGGGAGCGTGACCGGGTCAAGGATATCGAGCCCTTGCTGCGCCGGGCACAGGTCTGGCAAGACGCTGATATTCAGCGTTTCCTCAGTGCCTATCTGGGGTCCAGGGCAAATATGGATCATTGGCTTGAACGCTTGACCAAGCGCCGCAAAGCCAAGGCGGTGAGCGCATGAGGCTCGGTGAGCTCAAGGGAGCGGGGCGCTCGCCTGAGCTGCCCTTGCTCGTTGAAGGTGTTGCTCAGTCGGCAATACAGTTGCAGAGTCTGTTGCGTGTGCTTCCCGGCCAGCGTTATGTCGGCAAGGCTTTGTGGAATGAACAGCCAGTACTGGCGAAGATTCTGACGGGCGCCAGCGCCCAGCGGCATTTCCAACGCGAGCTTGACGGTGCCCAGGCGCTCGCGGCGCAAGGCTTGCTGACCCCCAGGTTGCTGGAGCATGGCTCAAGCGCCGAGGGTGGCTGGCTGCTCTTTGAATACCTGGACAATGCGCAGAGCCTGGCCGATGCATGGCGCCAGCTGCCGGCACAGGCTGCACTTAGCGCGGCCCAGCAGGCACTTTTGGGCGAAGCGCTTGCGGTCATTGCGCAAATGCATAGCCGTGGCCTTTGGCAGGATGATTTACACCTCGACAACCTGATGCGCCGTGCCGACCAACTTTACCTGGTCGATGGCGGTGGCGTTCGTGCTGAAGTGCCGGGTCAGGCACTGAGTCGCGACAAGGTGTTGGCTAACCTGGGTGTTTTCTTTGCACAGTTACCGGCCAGTGTCGACGGCCACCTTGAAGAGCTGCTGGTTCACTATGTGCTGGTCAATGGCGAACATGCCTTGCCGCTTGAGGCATTGCAGAAGGAAATAGCCAAGGTTCGTCGCTGGCGCCTGGGCGACTACATGCACAAGCTCGGGCGCGACTGCAGCCTGTTCAGTGTGCAGCGTGGGGCATCGCTGCTGCGTATTTTCAAACGTGACGAGCAAGCCGGGCTTGAGCCTCTGTTGGTCAATCCAGATGCGGCAATCGAGGCGGGCAAGGCGCTCAAGCTCGGAGGCTCATCAACGGTCACCCAAGTGCAGTTGGGCGAGCGCAAACTGGTAGTCAAGCGCTATAACATCAAGAACTTCATGCACTGGCTAAAACGCTTCTGGCGTCCGAGTCGGGCCTGGCATAGCTGGTGTGAAGGTAATCGCCTGGCGTTTTTGGGCATTGCCACTCCCCTGCCGCTGGCCATGCTGGAGTTGCGCAGCTTTTGGTTACGACGCCGGGCATATCTGATTACCGAACATCTTGCCGGTGAGGATATAATCAGCCGTTTTGAGCCCCATGCCGCAGCAGATTCGCAGTCGATGCCTGCAGAATCCGAGCTTGGCGCCCTGGATGAGTTGTTTGCAGCGCTCAAGCGCGAGCGGATCAGCCATGGTGACCTCAAGGGCACCAACATACTGTGGCAAGAGAATCGCTGGGCCTTGATTGATCTTGATTCGATGCAACAGCATGGGTCTGAGCGTAGTTTTGCACCGGCATTTGCCCGTGACCGGGCACGGTTTCTGCGTAATTGGCCAGCAGGCAGTCGCTTGCACCAGTTACTTGATCAACGTTTACCCAAGCCTGGCGAGGCCGCTGAAGACTGAGTGTCGAGGCCTGCTGGTGTAAGTAGCCATCAAGGCTATGTAAATAAATTTTGCGCCGCGCTTTGTTCTGCGCGGCAGATTTCAAGAGGTTTACCCTGTGGCACTGACGATTCTTGGATTATCTGGCGCACTGAGCCATGACCCATCGGCTGCACTGTATATCGACGGCAAGTTGATCGCAGCTGCAGAAGAAGAGCGCTTCGTGCGAGACAAGCATGCAAAAAACCGCATGCCCTATGAATCGGCAAAGTTCTGTCTTGAACAAGCGGGGATCAAGCCGTCTGATGTCGATGTCGTCGCCATTCCCTTTGCGCCGATCAGCATTTTTGACAAGGCACGTTGGCACTATGCCAAGCGCTACTGGTATGCGCCGGATCGCGCACTGGATGCGATCCTGACCGGCAACCGTCGCTACAAGCGCTACCGCAACAAGATCAAATGGTGTCTGGAACAGCTTGGCTTTGACCTGAAGAAGGTCAAGATCGAAGCCGTGGAGCACCATTTGGCCCACGCTTCCAGCGCCTATCACTGCTCCGGGTTCACCGAGAAAACGGCGATCCTCGGCATTGATGGTAAGGGCGAATACGCTACGACCTTCTTCGGTTATGGCGAGAACGGCAAGATCCACAAAATCAAAGAATTCTTTGATCCGGACTCGCTCGGCGGCCTCTATGGCGCCATGACCGAGTTCCTTGGCTTTGAAATGCTCGATGGTGAGTTCAAGGTCATGGGCATGGCGCCTTATGGCGACGCATCCAAGTACGATTTGTCGCGCCTTGCGTCCTTTGAAAACGGCGAACTGGTGATCAACACCGAGTACGCCAACGTGATTGGCCTGCGCCGCTACAAGGAAAACGGCAAGGGCTTCTACTTCTCGCAAAAGCTGATCGACTGGCTTGGTCCAAAGCGAGAAGGCGATATCGCGGATGACCCATACATCCATTATGCCGCCAGCATTCAGGCACTGTTTGAGAAACTGGCGCTGCAGATGATGGATTACTACCTGGGCGACATCATCAAGGAAACCGGCAAGATTGCCTTTGCTGGCGGCAGCGCCTTGAACGTGAAGCTCAATCAGAAAATCATCGCTCGTCCTGAGGTCAAGGAACTGTTCGTGCAGCCAGCAGCTGGTGATGCGGGGACCGCGGTTGGCGCTGCGGCTTATGTGTCGACCCAGCGCGGTGTGCCGGTCGAGAAGATGGAACACGTCTACCTCGGGCCGTCTTACTCCAATGAAGATGTCATTGCGGCCTGTGCGCGTCATCCGAGCAAGCCGGTTTTCAAGCACATCGACAACATGCCCCAGCGCATCGCCAAGATCATGGTCGCGGGCAATCCAGTGGCCTGGTTCCAGGGCCGCATGGAGTTTGGTCCGCGTGCATTGGGCGGACGATCCATTGTCGGTTGCCCGAGCATTGCCGGTGTGGCCAACCGGATTAACGAACAGATCAAGTTCCGTGAGCGCTGGCGCCCGTTCTGCCCGTCGATGCTGGATACCGTGGGCCCGCAGATGCTCAAGGTCGATCATCCTTCGCCCTTCATGACCTTCACCTTTGAAGTCAATGAAGAGTGGAAAACCCGGGTCTCTGAAGTGGTTCACGAAGACGGTACTTCACGCGCCCAGGTGCTCAAGCGTGAATACAACCCGCGTTACTACGACATGATGAAAGAGCTGGAAAACCTCACCGGCAACGGCGTTTCACTGAACACCTCGCTGAACCGGCGCGGCGAGGCCATGATCTGCTCGCCAACCGACGCGCTCAACATGTTCTATGGTTCGGATCTGCAGTACCTGATCATGGAAGATATCCTGGTTGTCAAAGACGGCGTGGACTGGTTCGACGATGTCTGAACCCCTGATCAGCGTGATCATCCCCGCGTATAACTACGCGGAGAAGATATCGCGGGCAGTCGAGTCGGTGGTCTCGCAGCTTGGCGAAGCCGCCGCCGACCTGCTGGTGATAAACGATGGTTCCACTGATCATACCTTGCAGGTGCTCGAACAGTTACAGGCTCAAAACCAGGGGCGTTTTCGGATTGTGAGCAAGGCCAATGGCGGCTCGGCCTCGGCGCGTAATCTTGGAATCAAGCAAGCCACCGGCCAGTACCTGGTCTTCCTTGATGCCGATGATGAAATGGCGCCCGGAGCCCTGTCGGCCTTGACCGAGCATATCCAGGACAATCCCGAGACGCGCATGGTCATTGGCGGGTTCTGGTCAGTGGCTGTCGATGGCAAGCATCGTCAGCGCCAGGCGCCAGTCATTCCCCGTACCGCCCGTGAACGTGTCTCCGGCTACCTGATAAAGAAAACCATTGCTGTGAGCAATGGTGCCTGCGCCATGCATCGCGAGGTCTTTGCGCCAGGCAACTATCCCGAAACATTTCGCAGTGCCGAGGATATCCCGGTATTTGCCCAGGTGTTGGCGCGCTTTCCCTGTACGGCCTTGGACCAGCCCCTGGCGTTTATCTATAAGCACCCGACGAGCTTGAGGCATAACTTGAAGTTTGCGTATGAAACCGGGCTGACGCTGGTCGACGAAGTGTTCGATCCGGTTCGCATGCCGGCTGAGCTACAGGACTTGAAGCGCAGCTTCACTGCCCAGCGTTGTGCTTCATTGTTCCGCACCTTCTACAGTGCCGGCGAGCGGCAAGCCAGCCTGGGTTTCTACCGCAAAGCGCTACAAGCAGACTGGCGTCTAATAACAAATTGGTCTTATACCCGCAAGGCACTGAAGCTCTTGCTGAGAGGGCGTTAATGTCGCGCAGACTCAAGGTTCTACAATTGCAGGGCAGCTACAACATAGGTATTTCAGGCTTGGCTGAGCAGATCATTCAGGGTCTGCCGACGGATCGGGTCGAAGTGGTCAATGCCTTTCTGTCGAGCGCTCCAAGCGAAGCGCCAGTGCAGAGCGTCGCATCTCGCACGGTTTACTTTGATCTCAGCCAGTCGCAGCTCAAAGGGTTGCGTCTCAAGGCCTTGTTCCGGTTGTATGCATTCTGCCGTGCCGAGTCATTCGATGTGGTGATTGCCCATCGATTCAAGCCAATAAGCCTGCTGATGCTGCTCAACCGTTGGTTGAACATTTCGCTTTGCATTGGCGTCCAGCATGGCGTTGGCGATTTCGACCGCGCCTACCGGCGCTGGGAAACGCGCAGGCTCTTGACTGGAAACTGGCGGATTGTGGCGGTTTCCCGCGCCGTATATGAATACCTGCTCAATTGCGGTGGCGGCTTTACAGCGGCCAATACCCTGAGGATTGACAACGCAATTGATATTCAGCGCGCTGAAAGCATCCAGTTGTCGCGCCAGCAGGCGCGGGAGGCGCTGGGGATTGCGCCAGAGCCGTTCATCTTCGGTGCCATCGGCCGCCTGGTTCCGGTCAAGGGGCATATCTATCTGCTAGAAGCGTTCGCCCTGATCAAGGATGACCACCCGAATGCGCAGCTAGTGATTATCGGTGAAGGTCGCACGCGGGCTGAACTGGAGCACGGCATCGAGCGCCTGGGGTTGCAAGGGCGCGTGCATCTTGTCGGTGACCGCAACGATGCACAGCAATACGTTAAGGCCTTTGACGTCTTTATGATGCCTTCGCTTTCCGAGGGCTTGCCACTGGCGATGCTTGAGGCAATGGCTGGGCATTTGACGGTGATCGGCTCTGATATCGACAGCCTCAAATCCATTCTTGAAGATAGCCAGGGCTATCTGTTCCCGGTCAAGGATGTCCCGGCGTTGGCTGAGCAAATGGAGAAGGTGTTATCCCTGTCCGCCGAGGAGTTGCAAGCCAAGGGGAGTAGTGCCTATGCCTACGTGTGTCGGTCTCACTCTATCGCTGACTATCAGCAACACTACCGAGATTTGATCGAACAGATAAGCATTACAGAGGCTTTGCCCCATGGATAAGTTGCTTGAATCCCCTTTGGTTACGGTGATTATCGCCTCGTACAACCATGCCCAGTACATCGAAGAAAGCATCAAAAGTGTATTGGCCCAGACCTATCCAAATATCGAGCTGATGGTTATAGATGACGGCTCAAGCGATGATAGCGTCGAGCGCATTAGCGCATTGCAACAGCAGCACGGCTTCTATTTCAAGGCACAACAGAACCAGGGGCTCTCAAGAACCTTGAATCAGGCCATCGCCTTGTCCAAGGGTAGCCTTATCGCGCCTTTTGGCTCGGATGACATCATGTTTCCCGAGCGCATAGCGTTACAGGTCGCCCATATGGCAACGGCGCCCGAGGCTGGCATCTGCGCGGGTAATATCGAAAGAATAGACAGCCAGGGGCGGGTAAGGGAAAGGCAGCGCATTCGTGCTGCAAGGCGTATGGATTTTGACGCAGTATTTCTCAAGACCGAACCGATTGCGCCTGCGCCCACCTTGCTGTTTCGCCGTGAAGCGCTGGAGAAGGTTGGCGGCTTTAACCCGGAAATCCGTCTTGAAGACCTGTATATCGAGCTGAAGATTACCCAGGCTGGCTACTATATCGATGTGTTGCAGGAAGTCTTGGCGCAATACCGGATGCACGACACCAATACCTATAAAAACTTGCGATTCATGATTGATAACGTCCTGGCCACATACGCCTGCTTTAGCGATCACCCGCGCTATCCGGACGTATGTAATCGCTTTATCAACTCCATGTTGGTCAGGTGTGCTCGCACAGATAAAAAACTGGCCCGGGAGCTTATCAGGCGTTTGCCCGTCAGTGCCTGGAACACCAAGACGCTGCGTGCATTTGGCCGTTACCTGATGCCCGCCTGAATTGCCGATTGGGCAGCGCGGCTTAACTGACGCGCTGTCTATGCCTGGCAAAGGCCTGGGCTAATTGTGCGGCAGCAGATGGCCCGGCGCTTTGGGCATAACCGCGTAGCAGTGTTGCCTGGTGCTCATTGGCCAGCCAGGTGGCGTCTTCCTGATAGCGCAGCAGGTGCTGGACATTGCGCGCGCGCTGCCACGCCGAGAGCGGTCGCGAGAATATCTTCATGTCGGACACGTCAATCAGCGCATACTGGCCATCGGGCATGCTCAAGACATTTCCCAGGTGCAGGGAGCGGAAGTAGATCCCGGACTGATGCACGCGGCCGAGAAAGGTACCGAATTTGAACAGTTGCTCTTCCAGTTGCTCTGGATTGAGTTCGCGCCAGTGGTTGCGCAGGGTGACACCGGCAACGGGCTCGTAGCGCAGGCCGTTGAGTTCCAGCTCCGGAACCAGGATTAGCTCCAGGGTTACTGGCGCTGGAATACCCAGTGCGATCAAGCGCTCGGCATTACGGGCGAAACGTACCGAGGGCGGTGCCCACAGTGCCGAGGAGAGCAGGCGCTTGCGTCGAAACAGCTTGAGGAAGCTGCCGTCGGCAAGTTCTGCGACCTTCAGGCCATGGCCATCTTCCTCAATGGTTTTCGAGCCTTCCAGTCTTGCCTTCAGTTGTGCTTGCGTCAGCGTGGTCATGCTGGGGCCTGCATACGTTGGCGAATAGACAAGGCAGCAAAAAGCGCAACCGGAATCCAGGTCAGAAACCAGTTCTCGTTTGGCCTGGAAAGAAAGGCGCTGCCCTCGGTGAGTCCGGCGAACACCCCATAACAGGCCAGGGCAGACACCAGTTGAATGGTCTTGTCGTGCCGCAGTTCCACCGTCTTGCGTAACAGCGCGGCATACATGGCAAACCAGAGTGTCAGCCCGATCAGGCCGGTATCGAGCAATACCGCCAGTTCGACATTGTGCGGGTCTTCCAGCTTGCGTCCGCCGGCGTTGAAAATGAACTCACTTTGATAGCCGTGGCCCAGCCAGAGCTTCTCTTGGGCGATGGCCAGGGCTTGCTGCCAGATTTCCGGGCGGTAGGAAAAACCTCGGGACATCAGTGTGCCGGGTAGGAAAAAGTACAGTGCGGCGCCCGCCAGGCAGACAGCGAGAAACAGATAAAGGCCTTTCTTACCCGATATCAGCATCAGCCAGATGGTTACGGCAAAAAGCGCCATCAAGGGGGTTCTCGATCCGGTTTCGATCAGAACTGCTAGCAATGGCAAGGCCAGAAGGATGCTAAAGCGGTTGAATCGACCTTGTTGTGTGACCCAAAAGGCTAGCCAGTAGGTGCAGAAAAAGCCGAATACGTGGGATGAAAGCAATGGGTTGCGCATGGCGCCTGTACCGATCAAGCGGGCACTAGTGCTGGCGTTCGGCAAAAACTGGATCAGGTTCACCACGGCGCCAATGGCCATGATGATCGCACTGAACTGTAATGCCTTGAGCAACAGTTGTTCATCCCGGCACGCCATCATTGCGCATCCGACAAACAGCATCAGTACGTACACGGGACGTTTTGCTACGCTTGAGGGGCTGGAGTCGGTGAGGCTCCAGCCCAGGCTGATCAGCAGCCAGGCCGAAAACAGCACAAAGCAAATAACGATAGGCTCGCGCAGCAACTGCTTTATATAGTGCGGTCTCAATACCAGCCCCAGCAGTGCAGGGAACGCAAAGAGACCGTAGTACAGCTTGGTATAGAGACTGGTGTCGGACACCCAGATCAGCCCGGTCAGCAGCACCATGTAGCCAAGCGGTATCCAGTACTGCTCAAGCAGCGTATGTAGCCGTGCACCTGCACTTATTTTTGCTGTCGAGGTAGATTGCATTGTCAGGACGGGGTTGTTAGAAAGGCGCGTAGCATAATTCATCTGCCCAGAAGATGGAGCTTTTGTAGGCTTTATGTGCTGATTTGTGATCAGTTTTATGCGTGCAGTACAGGTGCATCTCGAGACATAGAGGGCCTGTGATATACTTTTTTATCCTACCGGTGCGTCGAGCCCTATGAGCGTTAAAACTCCTGCCTCAACCAGTCTGAAAATATATTTTCGCCTACTGAGCTATGTAAAACCTTACATTGGCTACTTTAGCCTGAGCATCCTTGGCTATGTGATTTTTGCCTCGACTCAGCCCATGCTTGCCGGGATTCTCAAGTATTTCGTTGATGGCTTGTCCAATCCACAGGTGGTGCTCTTTCCCAGCGTGCCCTACCTGCAAGACCTGCAGTTGTTGCAGGCAGTGCCGCTATTGATAGTGCTGATTGCCGCCTGGCAGGGCCTGGGTTCGTTTCTGGGTAACTTCTATCTGGCCAAGGTCTCTCTGAGCCTGGTCCATGACCTGCGCACTTCATTGTTCAACAGCCTGCTGAGCTTGCCCAATCGTTATTTTGACAGTCATAACTCGGGCCACCTGATTTCACGGATCACCTTCAATGTAACCATGGTGACCGGGGCCGCGACGGATGCGATCAAGGTCGTGATTCGCGAAGGCCTGACCGTGGTGTTCCTGTTCGGCTATTTGCTGTGGATGAACTGGCACCTCACGTTGGTCATGCTCGCGATCTTGCCGGTCATCGCGGTGATGGTCAGCAGTGCCAGCAAAAAATTCCGCAAGCAAAGCAAGAAGATCCAGGTTGCAATGGGCGACGTCACTCACGTGGCCTCGGAAACCATTCAGGGCTATCGGGTGGTTCGCAGTTTCGGTGGGGAAACCTATGAGTCCGCCCGTTTTGAGACTGCAAGTCGCGACAACACCCTCAAGCAGTTGAGAATGACCAAGACCGGAGCGGTCTATACCCCAATGCTGCAGTTGGTTATCTACATCGCCATGGCTGTTTTGTTGTTCTTGGTTCTATATCTGCGCGGTGATGCAACTGCGGGGGACTTGGTCGCCTACATCACGGCTGCCGGCTTGTTGCCAAAGCCGATCCGCCAGCTGTCAGAGGTCAGCGCCACCATCCAGAAAGGCCTGGCGGCTGCCGACAGTATCTTCGAGCAGTTGGATGAGGCGCCCGAGGTTGACACCGGTACCTACGAAGTCGACAAAGCCATCGGCCGTCTGGAGATCAAGGATCTCAACTTCAAATACCCCAGTGCCGAGAAACAGGTGCTGCAGAACATCAATTTCACTGCCGAGCCCGGGCAAATGGTCGCCTTGGTCGGACGTTCCGGCAGTGGTAAATCGACCCTGGCAAACCTGATTCCACGCTTCTATCATCATGAAAGCGGACAAATCCTGCTCGACGGCGTCGATGTCGAGGATTACAAGCTGCGCAACCTGCGCCGCCACATCGGCTTGGTGACCCAGCAGACCACATTGTTCAACGACACCGTTGCCAACAACATCGCCTATGGCGATTTGGCTGGCGCACCGCGTGAAGCGATTGAACAGGCTGTGGAAGCGGCGTACGCCAAGGAGTTTGTCGACAAGCTTCCCCAGGGGCTCGATACCGAAGTGGGCGAAAATGGTGTCCTGCTTTCCGGAGGCCAACGCCAGCGTTTGGCTATTGCCCGGGCCTTGCTCAAGGACTCGCCGGTACTGGTGCTTGATGAAGCCACCTCTGCACTGGATACCGAGTCGGAGCGACATATCCAGGCGGCGCTGGACCGTGTGATGAAAGGACGCACGACCTTGGTGATTGCCCACCGGTTATCGACGATTGAAAAAGCAGACCTTATCTTGGTTATGGATCAGGGGCAGATTGTGGAACGGGGCACCCATGTCGAACTCCTGGCATTGAACGGTTATTACGCCCGTTTGCATGCCCTGGGTCTGGATGAAAACGCACCACTCGATCACGCCTGATAAACTATCGACCGCCATCGAAGGCCCTCGGAGTCCAAATGAAGTTGTCCATGCCACGTTTTGAACAAGCCCCGGTGTTAGTTGTGGGCGATGTCATGCTCGACCGTTATTGGCATGGCGGAACCTCGCGGATATCTCCCGAAGCGCCGGTGCCAGTAGTCAAGGTCGATCAAATTGAAGACCGCCCGGGCGGTGCGGCCAACGTTGCCTTGAACATTGCCGCGCTGGGCGCGCCTGCCACACTGGTGGGTGTCACTGGCGAAGATGAAGCCGCCGACAGCCTCAGCGCCAGCTTGAGCTGCGTGGGTGTCAAGACACGTTTTCAGCGTATCCATGACCAGCCAACCATAGTCAAACTGCGGGTCATGAGCCGACACCAGCAATTGCTGCGCATGGATTTCGAAGAGCTGTTCAATACCGACTCCGATGCATTGGCCAAGGATGTCGATGCGCTGCTTGATGGGGTCAAGGTGCTGGTGCTGTCCGATTACGGCAAAGGCGCGCTGAGAAATCATCAAGCCCTGGTCCAGCTTGCGCGCAAGCGTGGCATTCCAGTATTGGCTGACCCGAAAGGCAAGGATTTTTCAGTCTATCGAGGTGCCAGCCTGATCACGCCGAACCTCAGTGAGTTCGAGGCGATTGTTGGCATCTGTACCGATGAGGCCCAGTTGGTAAGCAAAGGCGCCAAGCTGATGCAGGAGCTGGAGCTTGGGGCCTTGCTGGTTACTCGCGGTGAGCATGGCATGACGCTGTTGCGTCCACAATTTGCTCCCTTGCACCTTCCCGCTCGTGCGCGTGAAGTATTTGATGTCACCGGCGCGGGCGACACTGTCATTTCAACCCTGGCAGCCTCTATTGCAGCTGGCGAAGAGTTGCCACAGGCAGTGGCGCTGGCCAACCTGGCCGCTGGCATCGTTGTTGGCAAGCTCGGCACGGCCGCTATCAGTGCACCTGAATTACGCCGTGCGGTGCAGCGCGAGCAAGGTTCCGAGCGTGGCGTGATGCGGCCCGACCAACTGCTTATTGCAATCGAAGATGCACGCGCCCACGGAGAGAAAATAGTCTTCACAAACGGCTGCTTTGACATACTTCATGCCGGGCATGTGACCTATCTGGAGCAAGCGCGGGCCCAGGGTGACCGCCTGGTGTTGGCAGTTAATGACGACGCCTCTGTCAGCCGACTCAAAGGGCCGGGCCGGCCGATAAACTCGGTTGATCGACGCATGGCAGTGCTGGCGGGGCTGGGTGCTGTGGACTGGGTGGTGAGCTTTACAGAAGACACCCCTGAAAACCTGCTCAAGCTGGTTCAGCCGGATGTCCTGGTCAAGGGCGGCGATTACTCCATTGATAAAGTCGTCGGCGCTGATATCGTCACCGCCTATGGTGGTGAAGTTAAGGTGCTGGGCCTGGTCGAGAACAGCTCCACCACCGCAATAGTGGACAAGATTCGTAATCGTTAAGCTGCGCAATACTGGCCACTGGCTCCATCGCCACTGGCCACTGGCTGTGCGGTCATGGTCTGGCTATCCGCCTAGCGGCATGATCTTCGGCATCATCCATCGCTCAAGGAGCGTGATGCCATGCCATCGACTGTTAATGGCCATGCCCTGGCGTTGCTTAATCGCTTCGCCCAGGCTGACTGGCCCGACTACCTGAAGTTACGCAAACCTTTCGAAACCTTGGTTTACAGCAGTGCGCGAGCAGGTTTCAGGCTTGCCGCGCGACGCTCCACCAAAATCCAGCCCCGTCTGGCCTTGCAGGCTTCGAGCGCACTCTTTGACCTGTCCTTGTCGGATGAGCAGAAAATGCTGGTTGAGATGCTTGAAGGCTTCGCCAGCGAGGTGTTGCGCGCTGCGGCCCATGAGGCTGATGAGCAGGCGGCAGTCGCACCGCAGTTACTCACGCAAATGGATGAGCTGGGCCTGGTTCATTATGCGGTGCCTGAGCTTGACGGCGGTATGGCGGGCGAGCGTACGGCACTGACCAATGCGTTGATGGCCGAAGCACTCGCCAAGGGTGATTTATCCCTAGCCGCGACTATGCTGGTGCCATTGTCCAGCGCCAACTGCATTCGCCGCTGGGGCTCGGCCGAGCAGCAGCGGTACTGGTTGCCACGCTTTCTCGCCAACAATGACCGACCTCGTATGGCGATAGCGGTCAATGAACCTTACCCCTTGTTTGACCCACGCAAGATGACGACCCGAGCCCGCCGCAAGGGCAAGCATTATGTGCTCAGGGGCGAGAAGTGCCTGGTGGTTGCTGGCCTTGATGCAAGCCACTTGATTGTTGCTGCGCAGGCCGCGCGCGGGCCTGCGCTGTTTATTGTCGAGGCAGCTAGCAAGGGCGTCCAGCGTAAAGCCGAGCCGGCGATGGGCTTGAAGGCAGCCCGTACCTGCAGGGTGCAGTTAAATGCGGTGAAAGTACCGCTTGAGGCACGCTTGAGTGCCCAGGATTTCAATTATGAGGGCTTCCTCGATTATGCCGACCTGGCATGGTCTGCGTTGGCGGTAGGCACCGCCCAGGCGGCCCTGGACTACGTTATTGGCTACTGCAACGAGCGGGTCGCCTTTGCCGAGCCGATCAGCCACCGCCAAGGGGTGGCATTTATGATCGCCGACATGGCAATCGAGATCGACGCCATGCGACTTATGGTGTGGAACGCCTGTTCGAGGGCTGAGCGTGGCAAGCCTTTTCATCAGGCCAGTTACCTGAGCCAGCTCCTGTGCGCCGAAAAATCGATGAAAATTGCTACCGACGCGGTGCAGTTGCTGGGTGGGCACGGGTTTACCAAGGAGCATCCAGTAGAGCGCTGGTATCGAGACATTCGCGCCATCTCCCTGCTCAAGGGTGGATTGCAGATCTAGCCAGTGACAGCCATGTCCCGGCCACTTTGCCTGGAGGAATGACAATGAACCTCGATATCCCGAAGAAATTCAGCGGGCTGGTAAGCCAGGCTCACCAGGTCGCCGAGCGTTACTACCGGCCAATCTCGCGCAAGTACGATAAAGCCGAACACAGTTATCCGCGTGAGCTGGATCTGCTCGCCGGGTTGCTTGATGGAATGAACGCCAGCTCGCCTGAGGCCGTGGGGGCCACCTCGGCCAGCAAGCGTAGCGTTGACAGCCAGGATCATGCCAACCAAAACGGCGGCAATATGGCTGCCCTGCTGGGCATTATGGAGCTGTGCTGGGGGGACGTCGGCTTGTTGCTGGCGATGCCACGCCAAGGCTTGGGTAACGCCGCGATAGCCGCAGTGGCAAACCCTCAGCAGCTTGAGCGCTTCAAGGGCGTTTGGGCTGCAATGGCGATCACTGAGCCAGGCTGTGGTTCGGATTCCGCTGCCATCCGCACAACTGCAACAAAGCTGGGTGACGAATATGTGCTCAATGGTGAAAAGATTTTCGTCACCTCGGGCGAGCGCGCCGATGCGGTAGTGGTTTGGGCCACGCTGGACAAGGCCCTTGGCCGTGCGGCAATCAAATCCTTCGTGGTTAAGAAGGGTACGCCGGGCATGACTGTGACGCGGCTGGAGAAAAAACTCGGTATCAAGGCTTCGGACACGGCATCCATCAGCTTCAACGATTGTCGGGTGCCAGCCAGCAACATGTTGGGGCGGCCTGAAGTTGATGTCGAGAAGGGTTTTGCCGGGGTCATGGAAACCTTTGACAACACCCGGCCGTTGGTTGCCGGCATGGCCATTGGGGTGGCCAAGGCCTCGCTTGATCGTACTCGCCAGTTACTCGGGAAAAGCTGTCCGCTTGATTACTCCGCGCCGCTACTGAGCGTCAGTCATGCCGAAGCCAGGTTGTACGAGCTCGAAGCCAACTGGCAAGCTGCCCGATTGCTGACCCTTAAAGCCGCATGGATGGCAGACAACCGGATTGCCAACTCGAAAGAAGCCTCCATTGCCAAGGCCAAGGCCGGACGAATGGCCAATGAAGTGACCTTGACGTGCGTGGAGTTGGTCGGTGCCCTGGGTTACGGCGAGGATGAGTTGCTGGAAAAATGGGCGCGAGACTCAAAAATCCTGGATATTTTCGAGGGCACCCAACAGATTCAGCTATTGATAATCGCCCGTCGCTTGCTGGGCAAGACTTCATCAGAACTGAAGTAGCTGCATGCTTGCACGATTCTATGCATGAGCTGCTGCCTTGAGTGGCGGGTTGTTGGGGATGTCGCTGGTTGCGGCTTTAGGCGCGTGTTTGGTTTTTGCTTGCAGCTTTTGCTGCTGCAGCCAGTCCTTCCAGTGAATGTGCGAGTCTCGTACCACCCAGCCGTCCTGGGGGGCAAAGCTCTCGGCCAGCCAAATGCCGCGAGTCGATGCGGCTTTGAGCACCCCTTTGCGCAAGGTGTACAGCTCGCCGGTTGGGCGGCCTTGTTCCAGGGGCATCAGGAACAGGTCGGGCCGGGTGCGCTGCAAGCGTGCAACCAACTTGCCGTCTTCAAGGCACTCATCGACATGGAACAGGCTCAGGTGCTTAGCTTCTCTTGGCAATTCCAGCTTGAGGTCGTAAACCAACTGCAATGAAGCGGTCGGCAGGTGTACGTACGCGCGAGGGCGCTCCAGTAATCTCAGGTTGCCGCACTGCACCGGGCGAGCAGCGCCGGAGAGCGGGCTTAAACTAAAGTTGACTGCTTCGCGATAATGCAGGGTGCCCTGATAGGGAGCAGGTAGCCAGGTGTCGCCAAACCGGCCGCTGAGCCAGCCTTCCGGCGTTTCCAGCAGGCATTCCTCCGCGACTTCTTGAATGGCGGTGAGCAGCGGCAGGTTGAGTTCGTGAGCCGGAACATAGCCCGATATCAGCTTGAGCACGACATCGCCCCGATCGAGGCGGCGTTGGCGGACCAAGACCCAGTACTCCCGGCCTTGCCAGTTCAGTGTCAGGCGCACTGAAACGCCAAGGTTGGCCAGTTCCACCGAAAAACGTTGCGGGTCGGTGATATCTACGTCTTTTCGGCGTTCAAGCATTTCATCGAAGTTGAGCGGCCATCCGTAACCCTGGTAGGTCAGTCCGTCGGGAGTGGCTTCGACACGCAATGGCAGGGTTTTAAAGTTGCCAGGGTCTTTGCTGATCAAGGTGCGCGACATCTCAACTCCTATGCGGTTAGCCCCAATGCAGTGGGTGACGGCTCTAGAGGCTAGAGACTGCCACAACTTCACTGTTACCCAAGCGATAAGCTAGGCAGCATGTGTTTCAGTTGATGTCTCGAATCACTGCTGCTGCGCTTGCGACGTTAGCGGTCAAATGTTGCGGGTTAATGGTCCCGATAATGGCACTGGAAACAGCCGGGTGCGCAAATATCAACTCGAAGCTTGCGCGCACAGGGTCTTCGCCCGGGGCCAGGCATGCATGGCCGCTGGCCAGTGCCTTTTTGATCAGAATGCCCTTGCTGTGTTGCTGGGCGTAATCCAGTACAGGTCGTTCGTCTTGCTGGTTAAGGTTATAGGTCACCATTGCGCAATCGCCATCGGCCAGTGCCAATAGGCCGCCTTCAACGGTTTTTCCGGATAAGCCGAAACCACGAATCTTGCCCTCACGCTTCAACTCTGAAAGTGCGAGGTAAATACCGCTGTCGCGGAGTATCGAGACGTCGTTGCCGTCAGAATGTACCAGCAGCATATCAATATAGTCGGTTTCCAGGCGTTGCAGGCTGCGTTCCACTGACAGGCGCGTGTGCGCCGGGCTGAAGTCAAAATACGACAGGCCGTTTTCAAACTCTTCACCGACCTTGCTGACAATCACCCAATCCTGGCGCTGGCCACGCAATAAGGGACCCAGGCGCGTTTCACTGGTGCCATAAGCGGGGGCCGTGTCGATCAGGTTGATGCCCAGGTCCTGGCTGAGGGCAAGCAGGTTGCGCACACTGGCATCATCGGGAATGGTAAAACCATTAGGGTATTTCACGCCTTGGTCGCGCCCGATCTTGACGGTGCCCAGGCCCAGCGGGGAAACCATCAGGCCTGTGGCGCCAAGCGGGCGGTGCAGGCCATGTAGCGTTTGAGTCAAAACAAAGTCTCCCATACGGGCTGGGCGATGGCGGGGCGAGGCAGCTCCGGCAGTTCGGGTTGGCGGCCCGGTCGGATGCCATCGCGTTCCAGCGTTGCAAGCACCCGGTCAGCAAAGTCTGGGGCAAGCGCCAGTTTTGTCGGCCAGCCAATAAGCAGGGGGGCTGACTCCGCGAGAAATGCATTGTCGGGGCGTACCAGGCCTGATTGCGCGGGCTCGGCACGATCAACGCGCAAGGTTGACCACTGCGCGTCAGAGAGATCAATCCAGGGCAGTAAGTCGCCAAGCTCCTTTTGCGCTGCTTTTATCTGCGCATCAGCTTCGCGGTTTATCGCGTCGCCTTCGGCAATGTCGCCTCCCAAATACCAGACCCACTGACCGTCCGCTGCCGGATGCGTGGTGACAGTGACGCGAGGTTTGGGGCCGCCGCCGAGGCAGTGAGCGTAGAGTGGTTTCAAGATCGGACCTTTGACTAGCACCATGTGCAGCGGGCGCAACTGTTGCGCAGGCTGGCTGATATCGAGGGCCTTGAGCAGCGCTTCATTACCGCTGCCTGCGCTGAGGACTATCCGTTGTGCGCGGATTTCGCGACCATCAACTCGCAGCCCAACCAGCTTGCCAGATTCCAGTATCGGCTCGATAGTCTGGCCTGCAAGCAAGCTGTCGCCCGCCAGTTCAGCAAGGCGCGTGATCAAGCTTGGTACGTCCAGCACCAACTCGGCGAGGCGGTAGACCTTGCCCTTGAATTTGGGGTGTTGCAGCGCGGGTGGCAGTTGATCGCCTTTTACCTGGTCGACGCGTCCGCGCACGGCCTTGCTGGCAAAAAAACTGGTGAGGTTGCCGGCAATTGTGCCTGGTGACCATAAATAGTGAGCGTCGGAGAGTAGGCGTACACCGCTGAGGTCCAGCTCGCCAGTGCCTGCCAGCGCTTCGCGCCAGCGTCTAGGCATATCGGCAATCGCCTCGGATGCCCCAGTGAGGGCGCCATGCAGCGCGTATTTGGCCCCGCCATGGATGATGCCTTGTGATTTAACGCTTTGGCCGCCTCCCAAGCTGTCTTTTTCAACCAGGAGGGTGGCGAAACCTTCTTTGCGCAAACGTGCATTCAGCCAGAGGCCAGCGATGCCGCCGCCAATGATTAGAACGTCTGTGCTTAGAGTGCTGGGCATGCTCGCGTCTCATCAAAAATATCAGACGCCCAGTATAACCTGCCTGACGGATTGAGCTTGCCTGGCTACGCCGAAAACCTATGGGCAGCCCAAGGTTCTCGACGTGCTCGTATGTGAGGATCAGTGCCCTGTGGACTGTGAAAACAGTTGAATCACCATGACGCCTGCGATAATCAAGCCCATGCCGAGCATGGCAGGAAGGTCGAGGCGTTGCTGGTAGATAAAGGTCGCGGCAATACTGACCAACACTATTCCCAGCCCTGCCCAAACGGCATAGGCAATGCCTACCGGAATGGTCTTGACCACCAGGCTGAGCATCCAGAAGGAGATTGCATAGCCGACAATCACCAGGATCAGCGGCAGCGGTTTGCTCAGGCCACTAATGGCTTTCATTGATGTTGTCGCTATGACTTCAGCCGTCACTGCAATTGCCAGGTAAAGGTATCCGCTCATATCCAGTCTCCTCTTCAATGCGCGCTATTCTAGTTATTAAGCTGATGGGATAAAGTCATTACCTGCCTGTTATGGAGATAGGTTGTGCAATGGAATCTTGAGCAGATCCGGTTATTTGTGAGTGTTGCCGAGGGCCAGTCGTTCTCTGCCGTGGCTCGGCAAATGAAGCGGGTCCAGTCGGCCGTAAGTAGTTCGATCGCGATGCTTGAAGCGGATCTTGGGGTGTTGCTGTTTGAGCGCAGCAGTGGTCGACAACCACGCTTGACCGAAGAGGGCGCGGTGCTCCTGGAGGAGGCGCGCGAGGTGTTGCGCCAATGCCAGCGTCTGGAGGGAAGAGCGCTTGGCCTGGTGCGTGGCGAGGAATTGCGTTTGCGCCTGGCGCAAGACGAGGCCATGCCTTATCAACCCGTGCTTGATAGCCTGGAGGCGCTCTCGCAGGCGTATCCCTTGATCGAGGTTCAGTTGGCGAGTGGTGCGCAAGGCGAGGTTGCGCGCAAATTACTGGAGCGCCGTGCAGACCTGGGCCTGTTGTTTCATCATGAACAAATGCCTGACACCCTTGAACGTCAGCGCTTGGGCACGGTGGAGATGGTCACTGTCTGTGGTGCCGGGCACCCGCTTGCCGGGCTCAAGCGGGTTGACCGGCGTGAACTGGCTCGTCACAGGCAGTTATTGATGGCGCTCCAGGACAGCCGTTACCCCGGCGGTGAGCAAATCAGTCCAGCCGTATGGCGTGCCGACAGCTTTTACGCCATGGCCGAATTGTTGATACGCAACCTGGGCTGGGCGTGGTTGCCGCGTCACGTTGTGCAGTACCCTACCTATCAAAATCATTTGGTTGAATTGAGCAGTGACTGGACTCCGCCGCCGCTGGTGGTTGAGTTGGTCTGGCGGCGAGATGAAACCCTGGGGCCGGCGGCGCGTTGGTTGGCGGATCGCTTCGCCGAGCACCTGCGCGCAATTGGCTGAGCCTCTGATAAGCTGATCGCCGTTCAAAATTGACTAAGCCGAGCGCCAATGAATCGTTTGCTTTATACCTTGTTATTTCACCTCGGACTGCCATTGGTGGCTGTGCGTCTGGCCTTGCGGGCACGCAAGGCTCCTGCCTATGCGTTGCGAATCGGCGAGCGTTTTTCCTTTGCTTTGCCTGCGCTCAAGCCCGGTGGCATTTGGGTGCATGCAGTCTCTGTGGGGGAGAGCATTGCTGCTGCGCCGATGATCCGTGAGCTGCTGGCACGATACCCCGACTTGCCGATTACCATTACTTGCATGACGCCAACCGGCTCGGAGCGTATCCAGGCGCTGTTCGCTGGTGCCGAATACCAAGGCCGCATTCAGCACTGTTACTTGGGGTACGACTTGCCTTGGGTCGCGGCGCGGTTTCTGGATAGGGTGCAGCCCAAACTTGCAGTGATCATGGAAACCGAGTTGTGGCCCAACCACATTAACCAATGCGCCAGGCGCGGCATTCCGGTTGCGCTGGCCAACGCGCGCTTGTCCGAGCGCTCGGCGCGCGGTTATGCAAGGTTTTCCAGGCTGACAGCGCCAATGCTGGCCCAGATGAGCCTGATTGCCACGCAGACTGCGGTTGAAGCCGAGCGTTTCCGTCAGTTGGGTGCGCGTCCCGACTGTGTCGAGGTGACCGGTTCTATCAAGTTCGACCTGAGCATAGACCCGGCATTGCTGGAGCGGGCCCAGGCATTGCGAGCCGAGTGGGGCGCACTTGAGCGGCCGCTGTGGATTGCCGCCAGTACCCATGAAGGCGAGGATGCGCAGATGATCGCGGCGCATCGGAGCCTGCTCCAGCAGTGGCCTGATGCGTTGTTGATTTTAGTGCCGCGCCACCCCGAGCGTTTCAATTCGGTGTACGAGCAGCTCAAGGCCGCTGGCTTGCAGGTTCAGCGGCGCTCGACTGGTGCGCAGGTTACGGCTGAACATCAGGTTTTGCTGGGCGATACCATGGGCGAGTTGCTTTTCCTGTATGCCCTGGCTGATGTTGCATTCGTTGGCGGCAGCCTGGTGGCCAATGGTGGGCATAATCTGCTGGAGCCGGCGGCGTTGGGCAAACCTGTATTAAGCGGGCCGCACCTGTTCAACTTTCTCGATATCGCCAACCAACTGCGTCAGGCAGGCGCACTGGTTGAGGTAAGTGATGCCGCAGGCTTGGCCAGGGAGATTGGCCGGTTGTGGCAAGCGCCGGAGCAGGCGCAGGCGATGCGCGATGCAGGTGTGTCGGTGATGCGGGCGAATCAGGGTGCCCTGCAGCGATTGCTGGCAAGTTTGCAGCGACTTATGAAGGTTCAATGATTGTCTGCAGGTATAAAAAACCCGACTGATGCCGGGTTTTTTATACCTGCAATCCAAACTTAGTAGTTTGGATTGCCTTGCATCTGAGCTTCTGCTGCTTTGGCCAGGTCCGGCGGCAGGAAATCCTTGTCCGGGTTGTAGTCTGGCTTCAGGTAGGTGTCCAGCGCCTCCAGGTCGGCTGGGCTCAAGGTGCCTGCCGCCTGCTTCAGGCGCAGGTTGTTGAGGATGTAGTCGTAGCGCGCATCGTTATAGGTGCGGACCGAGCTGTATAGCTGGCGCTGGGCATCGAGCACGTCAACGATGTTGCGGGTACCCACCTGATAACCGATTTCGGTCGCTTCCAACGCGCTTTGGTTGGAGACGATCGACTGTTTGCGTGCCTTGACCGTTTCAACATCGGTGTTCACGGCGCGGTGCAGGTTGCGCGTGTCCTGTACCACCTTGCGACGCAGGCTTTCGCGCTGTTGCTCGGTTTGGTCCAGGCGCTGGTAGGCTTCACGCACTTGCGAGCTGGTTAGGCCGCCGCTGTAGATCGGGATATTCAACTGCAAGCCAATCGAACTTTGCTCGACATCACCGCTGTAGGGCGGGATGCCGCTGTTCAAGCCGCTGTTGGTGAAGCCCAGGCTGTCGTTGTCACCTTTTTGATAGCTGGCAACCGCATCGAGCGTTGGGGCGTGGCCCGACTTACGCTGGCTGAGGGTTTCCTTGGCTGCGTCGACGGCATAGTTGCTGGCCAGCAGATTGAGGTTCTGTGCTGATGCAGTATCGACCCAGGCCTTGGCATTGTTTGGCGTTGGCGCCAGGATCGGCAGCGTGTGGCGCATGCCTTCAAGCGCCGGGTATTCGCGGTTGGTCAGGGTGGTCAGCGCTTGAAAGGCGTCGTCAACCTGGCGTTCGGCGATGATCCGGTTGGCTCGTGCGGTGTCGTAGCCTGCTTGTGATTCGAGTACGTCGGTCTTGTCCGAAAGGCCGACATCAAAACGTTCGTTGGACTGGTCCAGCTGACGTTTGAACGCAGCTTCTTCAGCCTTGGTCGAGGCCAGGTTGTCCTGCGCACGAAGCACGTTGAAGTAGCTCTCGGCGCTTTGCAAAATCAGGTTCTGCTCGGTGGCCGAGAGATCAAGTGCAGCTTGTTCGCTTGTTGCTTCGGCGGCTTGCAGCTGGAACCAGCGATCGGCACGGAACAGCGGCTGGCTCAGGTTGGCCTGGTACACGGTACCGCTGCGGTTCGCCGTGTAGGACGGGGAATCAAGCTTGGTGCGGGTGTCGGCGAGCTCGGCGCCAGCAGACAGGTTGGGCAGCAGCCCAGCACGTGCTTGCGGCACGACTTCGCGGCGTGCCTGGTAGTCGGCGCGGGCAGCGGCGATATCAGCGTTGTTCTGTGCAGCTTCGCGGTATACCGATATCAGGTCATTCATTGCGGTGGTCGGAGCTTGTGCAGCCCAAGCTTGACCGGTCATCGCGGACGCAACAGCGACAGCCAGAGAAAGTCTACGCAACATTAGGGGTGTTCCTAGAATTAGCAGTAATCGACAAGGCTAAGCGTCGCTGACGGGAGGGTCAAGGCTGACAATTAGCGTCATGGGTGTAGTTTGCAACAAGCTATGTTGCTTGACCGCAACAATTCACAGCTCAGTGTAGGCACTGTTGTGGATCTTAATACTTCTTTTATTACCGCGTCACGAATCGATCGGCAGGCAATGAAAGATGCAGGCAAATAGATCAGTGGCTAAATAGGGCTGCTGCAAGTATCGGGGTCGAAAAACGACGCGTGGGTCAGCTTATTTTGACTGGCGGGTTGGATTTCCCGGGCGTGCTGATTAGAATGGCGATGTTCTTGTCGGGGTGCCCTAATCGAGGGGCTGAGATTGGCTGTCGCCGGATCCCGTTGAACCTGATCAGGTTAAGGCCTGCGTAGGGAACAAGATGTCCTCGCCATTGCCTCGGCGAGTCCTCTGTGCACCGTCTCGGTGCCCCGCGCCAGCACTCCCTCGTTCATGTTCGCTCCGACAACTATCTCAGGAGAGAGACGTCGATGAGCGTACAACAACAAAGTAGCCACAAGAACCTCAGTGAGTCCGCCCAGGTTGACCTGCAATCAGTCCAGCCGTTTACCCGCTCGCGCAAAATCTATGTTGAGGGCTCGCGCGCCGATATCCGCGTGCCAATGCGTGAAATCAGCCTGGACGTTACGCCGACTGACTTCGGCGGTGAAGTCAATGCACCGGTATTGGTCTACGACACATCAGGCCCCTATACCGACCCGCAGGTGCAGATTGATGTGCGCAAGGGCTTGGCTGATGTGCGCACGCCGTGGATCCTGGACCGTGACGACACCGTACAACTCGAGGGCTTGAGTTCGCATTTCGGGCAACTTCGCCTGGCTGATGAAGAACTTGGCAAAATGCGTTTTGCCCATGTGCGTAATCCGCGTCGGGCCAAGGAAGGCCGTAATGTCAGCCAAATGCACTACGCGCGCCAGGGCATTATCACGCCTGAGATGGAATACGTGGCCATCCGCGAAAACCTCAAGCTGCAAGAGGCCCGCGCCGCTGGCTTGCTGAAAGAGCAGCATCCGGGGCAGAGCTTTGGCGCGTCGATTCCTCAGCAGATCACTGCCGAGTTCGTGCGCGAGGAAGTTGCTCGTGGCCGGGCAATTATCCCGGCCAATATCAACCACACCGAGCTTGAGCCGATGATCATCGGGCGCAACTTCCTGGTGAAGATCAACGGCAACATCGGCAACTCGGCGCTTGGCTCATCCATCGAAGAAGAAGTCGCCAAGCTGACCTGGGGCATTCGCTGGGGCTCGGACACGGTGATGGACTTGTCGACTGGCAAACATATTCACGAAACCCGCGAGTGGATCATTCGCAACTCGCCAGTGCCAATCGGCACCGTGCCAATCTACCAGGCGTTGGAGAAGGTTAATGGGGTTGCCGAAGACCTGACCTGGGAGTTGTTCCGCGATACCTTGATCGAGCAGGCCGAGCAGGGTGTCGACTATTTCACCATCCATGCTGGAGTCTTGCTGCGTTATGTGCCCCTGACGGCAAAGCGGGTGACCGGGATTGTCTCGCGCGGTGGCTCAATCATGGCCAAGTGGTGCCTGGCACATCATCAGGAAAACTTCCTCTATACCCATTTCGAAGAAATCTGCGAAATCATGAAGGCCTATGACGTCAGCTTCTCGCTGGGCGATGGTCTGCGCCCCGGCTCGATTGCCGACGCCAACGATGCCGCGCAGTTTGGTGAGCTGGAAACCCTTGGCGAGCTGACCAAGATTGCCTGGAAGCATGATGTGCAGTGCATGATCGAAGGTCCGGGGCATGTGCCGATGCACCTGATCAAGGAGAACATGGACAAGCAGCTTGAGTGTTGTGACGAGGCGCCGTTCTATACCCTAGGCCCGCTGACCACGGATATTGCCCCGGGCTACGATCACATCACTTCGGGCATCGGCGCGGCGATGATTGGCTGGTTCGGTTGCGCCATGCTTTGCTACGTGACGCCCAAGGAGCATTTGGGCCTGCCGAACAAGGATGATGTGAAGACCGGGATCATCACCTACAAGATTGCCGCTCACGCTGCCGACTTGGCCAAGGGCCATCCCGGGGCGCAGATTCGTGACAACGCCTTGTCCAAGGCGCGTTTCGAGTTCCGTTGGGAGGACCAGTTCAATCTCGGTCTTGATCCGGACACCGCGCGCAGCTATCACGATGAAACCCTGCCTAAGGATTCGGCCAAGGTCGCGCACTTCTGCTCCATGTGCGGGCCGAAATTCTGCTCGATGAAAATCACCCAGGAAGTACGTGAGTACGCCAAGGTCAATGGCCTTTCCGAGGAGAGCCAGGCCATCGAGGCGGGTTTCAAGGAGCAGGCGCAGCGCTTCAAAGAGGAAGGCTCGGTGATCTACCGCCAGGTCTGAACAAAAGGCTGAGCAAGGCTGCAAACGCCCGGCTGCCCTCAGTCGGGCGTTTGCGCTTCCAATACCAATTTTAGAGAGTCTTGCGTGTGAACACTCCTAGTACTTATTCACCACATCACGCGGTACCTGCCGATCAGCGGGTTTTTGGCGCGCGCGATTTGTTTTCACTCTGGTTCTCGCTTGGCATCGGCTTGATGGTGCTGCAACTCGGTGCGTTGCTGGCGCCGGGCCTGGGCATGTCTGGGGCGATGCTGGCAATCGCCTGCGGCACCGCTGTGGGCGTGTTGTTGCTGGGTGCCGTGGCGGTGATAGGTGTCGATACCGGCCTGTCAGCCATGGCTGCGTTAAAGCTCAGCCTGGGCGCTAAAGGCGCTGTGGTGCCTGCCTTGCTGAATATCCTGCAACTGGTCGGTTGGGGCGCGTTTGAAATTATTGTCATGCGTGATGCGGCCAGCCTGCTCTCGGCCCGTGCCTTTGGTGAGGGCAGTGTGCTGACAAATGCCGCGTTGTGGACCCTGTTTTTTGGGGCGATCGCAACCTTGCTCGCGGTGACCGGCCCCTTGACCTTTGTCCGGCGTATTTTGCGCAAGTGGGGGATTTGGTTATTGCTGGGCGCTTGCCTGTGGCTGACCTGGAACCTATTCGACAAGACCGATCTGTCTGTGCTGTGGGCGCGTGCGGGTGACGGTTCCATGCCATTTGCCCTGGGCTTTGACATTGCCATCGCCATGCCGTTGTCCTGGCTGCCACTGATTGCCGACTATTCACGGTTTGGCAAGCGTGCGCGCAACGTTTTCGGCGGTACCGCAGCGGGGTTCTTCCTGGGTAATTTCTGGCTGATGAGCCTCGGCGTGGCTTACACCCTGGCCTTCGCACCGAGCGGTGAGGCCAATGCGCTGTTGCTGGCATTGGCAGGCGCAGGGCTTGGGATTCCGCTATTGCTGATTCTGCTCGATGAGTCAGAAAACGCCTTTGCCGATATCCACTCGGCGGCAGTGTCTGGCGGTATCTTGCTCAGGTTCAAAGTCGAGCACCTTGCGCTGGCAATAGGTGCCTTGTGCACCTTGATCGCCTTGTTGGCGCCCTTGGCTGAGTACCAGAACTTCTTGCTGCTGATCGGCTCGGTGTTTGCGCCGTTGTTTGGCGTGGTGCTGGTCGATCACTTTATCTTGCGCAGTCGCCAGGCCGCTCTAGCGCCCAAGGTCGGCCTGCGCTGGGATACCTTGCTGGCCTGGGCGTGCGGGGTGGTGGTCTATCACATGCTGAGCAATTTGCTGCCGGACGTCGGCGCAACCCTGCCAGCGTTGGTGATTGCCGGCGGGTTGCAATGGGTGCTTGGCAGGGCTATTGCGAAGCCGGCATGTACTCCGGCTTGAGTATTGCCCCAAGTTGCGAGTAAGGAATGGTCAAGGGCACGTGGCCGCTGGAGTATGGCGCCAGGGTGTAGACGTCATACTTGAGCAAGACTGACTTTTTCAGCAGGGCTATGTTTTCGGTGCGTGCAAAAGGCCAGGTTTTTACATACTCCGGGTCCTGGTCGAGCTTGTTGGCTTTCAACCAGCGCTGATGGGCCTGCTCTGCCAGATGCCAAAAGGCGTCTTCGGTGCCCGGCTTGAGCATGTCTTTAAGGGTCAGGGCCTTGTGCTGGTCGCGGTCGTAGTTGATGAAACCGCGACCCGGCATGCCATGTGCGCCGCCGGTCGCCAGGTAGCTGGAAAGCTCGATGATCACCATTTGGTCATGTTGCTCGCGCAATTTGGCCTGCAGGTAGGTTTTCCAGCCAGGCTCGGCGCGTACCAGGAAGTCCTTTTCATAGGATTCCAGTGAGGCAGGCAGCGGCGCGTCCGGTGCATCGGTGGTCATGCGTAGCAGGGCGCGTTCGATCAGTGGATTCAGCTGCGGCTCCTGGGCAAAACGCAGTGTGTCGATATTGACCAGCGGGCAAGGTTCACCGGTACAACCTGGCGTTACGTGTTCCCAGGCGACACGCTGGGCAACCAAGGGTTTTTCGCCAGTCATCATGCTTTGGCAGGCACCAAGGAAGAGACTGATGCCGACGATTGCGAGCTTTTTGGTCAGTGACATGTAATCCAACATTTGGCTGAAGGCTGTTAAGGGTTGCAGGCTTCGACTACAGGCAGGCGCTTGAGTTCGAGCCTTGGCGACCCCATCTATGCTGCATGATTCCAGCCGCACGTGCATCTGCAAAGTGCTGGCCGAGCCAATGTAAAGAGGCTGCGTCGCGCGAGTTGCAGGGGTAGGATGCGTGAAAGTCAGGTTAACAGCCGAGTGAGGACTCCATGCCAGATACCTTCAAACCGGGGCCGGATGCGGTCGAAATTGTTGAGCGTGAAGCCTGCTTTCGCGGGTTTTACAGCCTTGATCGCCTGCATTTGCGCCATCGTCAGTTCTCCGGCGAAATGGGGCCGGTGCTTAATCGGGAAGTCTTTCTGCGCCATGATGCGGTCTGTGTGCTGCCTTATGATCCGCAGCGCGATAGGGTGGTGTTGATCGAGCAGTTCAGGGTCGGCGCCATGCACAAGAGTGACAACCCGTGGCTGCTGGAGCTGGTTGCCGGGCTGATTGACAAGGACGAGGAGCCCGAAGCGGTGGCACACCGCGAGGCGATGGAAGAAGCAGGGCTGAAGTTGGGGGCGCTGTGGCCGATCACTCAGTACTATCCTTCACCTGGAGGCTCCAACGAACGTGTGCACTTGTTTGTTGGCCGTTGTGACAGCGAAGGGGTCGGCGGAGTCTTTGGTCTCGCCGAGGAAGGCGAAGACATCCAGGTGCATGTCTGGCCTTTTGAAGACGCATTGGATGCGGTAAAAGATGGGCGAATCGATAACGCCGCAAGCATTATTGCCTTGCAATGGCTGGCGCTTAACCGCGCCGAGGTTAGGGGGTTATGGCAGTAAATGTGATCCGTGATCGTTACCGCGTTGACCTGGTCGAGCTGCAAACGGCTTGCGAGGCTAATTATGCGCGGTTGATGCGTTTGCTCCCGGCGATGCGCGAAGAGCCTAGTGCTCGCCGTGTTGCGGTCAGCCAGGGCGAGAAGCTGTTGGGGGTGCTGGCGCTGGATGTATTGGAAAACTGCCCATACACCTCGACGATCCGCGTACGCCAGGAGCACAGCTTGCCCTGGTTGCCGGTCCCGGCGCTGGAGGTGCGCGTGTACCACGATGCGCGCATGGCTGAAGTGGTGGGAGCCGAAAGCTCACGGCGCTTCCGTGGAGTCTATCCCTACCCCAATGCCGACATGCACCAGCCCGATGAGAAAACCCAGCTCAATCTCTTCCTCGGTGAGTGGCTAAGTCATTGCCTGGCGTGTGGGCATGAAGCCGAGCTGCAGATCTAGGGAGCCTCTTAAATATAAGGGCGTCGAAAGCTGCCCACAGCCATTGGACTGAACGAGCTGTAGCCTGGGCGCGTGCACGATTCTGCTGAATAATGCCTATTCGGAACAACTAAAGCCGAGGGCGCTGCTGGCCGCATTTCACACCTTCACTGCCTGAGAGGCCCTGCAACCCGTTTTTCGCAGCCCGGGTGACTTGGCTCCTGTACAACTCCCATCATTTGCTACGCTGGATTTAACAGACTGGCCGGTGCCTTGCGTCGGGACTTGCAAGGCTTGGGCAAGGACGAAGTCGTTGAATAGGGCGGGCAGTGTTTGGGGGGATTGCTGGGTTTGGTTCACTGAAACCGATGGTTTTGCTGCAGTTGTGCACAGGTTCTGTGAACCAGGCCGCGCAAATCGAGTTTCCCCTCGCTATGCAAGCCGCCATAATTAAACTATTCCGCTCAAGGAGACGGCCTTGCCGAGCGCGCAAACTAATACCGCCGACTCATCGATACTGCTGGTTCAGCTATCTGATAGTCATCTTTTTGCCGAGGCTAATGGCAAGCTGCTAGGTATGGATACCGAGGACAGCTTGCAGCGCGTGATCGATCGGGTTCTCGAAGAGCAGCCGCAAATCGACCTCGTGTTGGCCAGTGGCGACTTGTCGCAAGACGGCAGTGAAGCCTCATACACTCGTTTCCGGCAAATGACTTCGGCTATCCGTGCACCGATGCGCTGGTTTCCCGGTAATCACGATGAAATTCAAGCCATGCAGGCGGCCTGTGTCGGCAGTAACTTGCTCGATACCCTGGTTGATGTTGGCAATTGGCGAGTGATCCTGCTCGACTCTGCAATTCCCGGGGCGGTGCCAGGCTTTCTCTGTGATCGCCAATTGGCGTTGCTGGAGCGAGCGCTAAGCGAGGCGCCCGAGCGCCACCATATGATCTGCATGCATCATCATCCAGTTCCCATTGGTAGTCGCTGGATGGACCCGATTGGCTTGCGCAACCCCGATGCGCTGTTTTCGATTGTGGAGCGTTTCCCGCAGGTGCGCTGCCTACTCTGGGGGCATATCCATCAAGAGTTCGATCAAGTGCGCAACGCGGTGCGGCTGCTGGCTTCGCCTTCGACCTGTGTGCAGTTTGCGCCGGGTAGTGAAGAGTTTCAGGTCGATACCAGTGCCCCAGGCTATCGCTGGCTGCGCCTGTTTGCAGATGGGCGGATTGAAACTGGCGTATCGCGAGTGACCGGAATCGATTTCGAAGTCGATTACAGCGTCAAGGGCTATTGACCGCCATCTCGGCCAGGCACTTCGTATTTTGCTACAAGCACCATGAACCAGGCCCTTGCAGCCTGTGGCCGTGAACGAGTAGCCTCCTGCTCCATGACTGAAACTATCCTTTATTTGCATGGACTTAACAGTTCACCAGACTCGCTTAAAGCCAGTCAGCTGCGCCGTGCGATGACAAGCATGGGGCTGGCTGGGCAATTACGGGTTCCGGCATTGCATCATCATCCGCGCCAAGCCATTGTGCAGATTGAGTCCGAAATTGCAGCCCTGGGTCGTCCGTTGCTGGTCGGCAGCTCTCTGGGCGGCTACTATGCGACGCATCTGGCTGAGCGTCATGGCTTGAAAGCGCTGCTGATTAACCCCGCTGTTCGCCCGCATACACTGTTTGACGGTTACCTCGGACCGCAAAAGAACTTTTACAGCGATGAAACCTGGGACCTGACCGCCGATCACGTCAGCGCCTTGGCTGAGTTGGAGGTCGCGCCGCCTAAAGACCCCGAGAGTTATCAGGTATGGTTGCAAACGGCGGATGAAACCCTGGATTATCGCCAGGCCCAGGCTTTTTACCGGGGATGTGCGCTGCGTATTCAAGCAGGTGGCGACCATGGTTTCCAAGGGTTTGCCCAGCGCTTGCCCATGCTCTTTGCTTTTGCCGGTATTGCGCCCAAATTGTGGAGCGATATCGATTTTTCTGGCCTTTGAATGGCTCGGATTCCGCTTGGCCGTCGTTGCCTTTTACTTTCGGCAGCGCAGCCAGCGACTTTGTGAATTTCTCGATTAACTGATGATTAAGAGACCCTATGGCCAGTTATAACGCCGATGCCATCGAAGTCCTTTCCGGTCTTGACCCGGTGCGCAAGCGCCCGGGCATGTATACCGATACCAGTCGCCCCAATCACTTGGCCCAGGAAGTCATCGACAACTCGGTCGATGAGGCGCTCGCCGGGCATGCCCGCAGCATTCAGGTGATCCTGCACGAGGATAATTCCCTCGAAGTCACCGATGACGGCCGCGGCATGCCGGTTGATATCCACCCCGATGAAGGGGTGCCCGGGGTCGAGCTGATTTTTACCAAGCTCCATGCCGGCGGTAAGTTTTCCAACAAGAACTACCAGTTCTCCGGCGGTTTGCACGGAGTTGGTATTTCCGTGGTCAACGCCTTGTCGACCCTGGTCGAGGTGCGGGTCAAGCGCGACGCCAGTGAATACCGCATGACCTTCGAAAACGGCTTCAAGGCCAGTGAACTCGAAGTCGTCGGCACCGTGGGCAAGCGCAATACCGGTACCAGCGTGCACTTCTGGCCCGATGGCAAGTATTTCGATTCCCCCAAGTTTTCCATCAGTCGCCTCAAGCACGTGCTCAAGGCCAAGGCGGTACTGTGCCCGGGCCTGAGCGTCAGCTTCGAAGACAAGGCCAGTGGCGAGCGTGTCGAATGGTTGTTTGAAGATGGCTTGCGCTCCTATTTGGTCGATGCCGTCAGCGAGTATCAACGCCTGCCGGATGAACCATTCTGTGGCAGCTTGTCGGGTAACAAGGAAGCCGTCGACTGGGCGCTGTTGTGGTTGCCCGAGGGCGGCGACAGTGTCCAGGAAAGCTACGTCAACCTGATTCCGACGGCCCAGGGCGGTACGCACGTCAATGGACTGCGCCAGGGCCTGCTTGATGCCATGCGTGAGTTTTGCGAGTTCCGCAACTTGCTGCCGCGCGGGGTCAAGTTGGCTCCGGAAGATATCTGGGAGCGAATTGCTTTCGTCTTGTCGATGAAGATGCAGGACGCCCAGTTCAGTGGACAGACCAAGGAACGCCTTTCTTCGCGTGAAGCTGCGGCTTTTGTCTCGGGTGTGGTCAAGGATGCCTTCAGCCTGTGGCTGAACGCGCACCCTGAATTTGGCCAGCAGTTGGCCGAGCTTGCGATCAGCAATGCAAACCGGCGCCTCAAGGCGGGCAAGAAGGTCGAGCGCAAGAAAATCACTCAAGGGCCAGCATTGCCGGGCAAGCTGGCTGATTGTGCGGGGCAGGACCCCATGCGCTCCGAACTGTTTCTGGTTGAGGGTGACTCCGCCGGCGGTTCGGCCAAGCAAGCACGCGACAAGGAGTTTCAGGCGATCATGCCGTTGCGCGGCAAGATCCTTAACACCTGGGAAGTCGACGGCAGCGAAGTTTTGGCCTCGCAAGAAGTGCACGACATTGCTGTGGCCATTGGTATCGATCCCGGCTCCAGCGACCTGGCGCAACTGCGCTACGGCAAGATCTGCATTCTCGCCGACGCCGACTCCGACGGCCTGCACATCGCAACCTTGCTCTGTGCATTGTTTGTCCAGCATTTCCGTGCCCTGGTCGATGCCGGGCACATCTTCGTCGCAATGCCGCCGTTGTACCGGATCGACTTGGGCAAAGAGATTTTCTACGCCCTTGATGATGCCGAGCGTGACGGTATCCTGGACCGCCTGGTAGCCGAGAAGCGTCGCGGCAAACCTCAGGTCACTCGATTCAAGGGCCTGGGTGAGATGAACCCGCCGCAGTTGCGTGAGACCACCATGGACCCGAATACGCGACGGCTGGTGCAGTTGACGCTGGATGATTACCCCGCGACCCAGGAAATAATGGACATGCTGCTGGCGAAAAAACGCGCGAGCGATCGCAAGGCGTGGCTTGAGTCCAAAGGTGATCTGGCTGAGGTTCTGCTTTGAGGCGTGCGCTTTACGCCCTGCTGTTGCTTGCTGTTTCGCCACTTGTAGCGGCTGCTTCCCAGGCGATGGCTCAGCCTGAAGAGTCGCTCAAGCTCGTCAGTGAACACCCGGTCGATGGTATGTCTGCGGGCAACCTGTCAGGTTTTGCCTGGTGCGGTGATGCCCTGTGGGCGGTTTCGGACCGGGATGATGGTCGCATCTACCGTCTCAGCGGTGGCGAGGGCGTTTGGCAGGCTGAGCCCGAACTGTTTACCGCTCCGCCTGCACCCGATTCAGGCTTGCCCTGGGGGATTCGCATGCGTGCCTGGGCGACAGGTCTGGTGCGCGGCGGCTCGCTCGACTTCGAGGGCATGACCTGCGACTCCAATGGAAACCGTTACCTGGTCAGCGAAGCCAAGGTGGCAGTGTTGCAGTTGCCTGTTGCGGCCGACCCTGAATGGCTCCGGTTGCCTGAATCGTTGGTGCGCCAGGCCCGGGGTAGTGGCATGCTGCTGCACTTCAATGCATTGCTTGAAGGTATTGCAATTGACCCGGCAGGTGAACGCATGTGGCTGGCCGCCGAACGCCAGCGCCGTGGGTTGTTGGTGCTGCACAAGAAAAACTCGGTTTGGGGCTGTACCGGCGGCTGTGTACTGCTCAGCGAGAGCGGCAAGGTACCTGCGCCCGAGAAGCTTGGCGGCAAACCGCAACCCAAGGACTTTTCTGATGTGAGCTATTACGCAGAAAAGCTCTTCACCCTTGAACGCCAGGCCCATCGCATATGCCGGCGTACCTTGAGTAATGGTGAAGTTGAGCGTTGCTGGTCATTTGCCGATCAAGTGTTGACCGATGCGCGACGCTACCCGAGTACTTTCGGGCGGGTTGAAGCCCTGCAGATTGATGAACAGGGCGCCTGGCTGGGCGTTGATAACGGTGGCCTGGTTCGTGCCGATGGTGAATCACGCCCAATCGTATGGCGCTTTGCCGCGCCGAAAGATGGCTGGGAGCACGGCAAGTGAGTTCGCAGCCAGCCGGCAAACGCGCGGGGCGGGTGATGCTGTTCCTGGCGTGGGGGGCGGGCATGTTCCTTGCGACACACTTTTTTGGCAACCTTGAAGATAAACAGCGCAACCCGAACCGCGATCCACAATCGATACATGCCAACGGCTATGTCGAAGTTCGCCTGGCCAGCAGCCGACAGGGGCATTATTACGCCAATGGGCAAATCAACGGCGAAAACGTCGAGTTTTTACTGGATACCGGGGCCACTGATGTCGCTGTCCCGGCAGATCTGGCCAGGCGACTGGGTTTGCCTGCAGGAGCCGAGGTCCGGTTGAGAACCGCAAATGGTCAAACAACCGGGCATCGAACGCGACTCAAACAGCTTAAATTAGGCGATATCGTGCTGCAGGATGTCGCCGCTCTGATTGCTCCCGGCATGGCCGGTGATGAAGTATTGTTGGGCATGAGTGCCCTGAAGAAACTTGAATTTACCCAGCGCGACGGCACGTTGTTGCTGCGCCAATCAACCTTGCAATGAGGCACGCATGAGCGATTCTCTCGATTTGAGTCTGGACGGCGTTGAGCGCCGCTCCCTTGCCGATTTTACCGAGCAGGCTTACCTCAATTACTCCATGTACGTAATCATGGACCGTGCATTGCCACACATTGGTGATGGCCTGAAGCCGGTTCAGCGCCGCATCATCTACGCCATGAGTGAACTGGGGCTGGATGCGGACTCCAAGCACAAGAAATCGGCGCGTACAGTCGGCGACGTGCTGGGCAAGTTCCACCCGCACGGTGACTCGGCGTGCTACGAGGCGATGGTGCTGATGGCGCAACCGTTCAGCTACCGCTATACCCTGGTTGATGGCCAGGGTAACTGGGGTGCGCCGGATGATCCAAAGTCCTTTGCGGCCATGCGCTATACCGAGGCGCGCCTGTCGCGCTATTCGGAAGTCCTACTGACCGAATTGGGGCAGGGCACAGTTGATTGGGTGCCAAACTTTGACGGCACCATGAACGAGCCGGCGACCTTGCCTGCACGTCTACCCAACCTGCTGCTCAATGGCACCACCGGCATTGCTGTCGGCATGGCGACTGACGTGCCGCCGCATAACCTGCGGGAGGTCGCGGCAGCGTGTGTGCGCCTGATCGACGAGCCCAATGCCACGGTCGAGCAGCTTTGCGAGCATGTATCCGGCCCGGATTACCCTACCGAAGCCGAGATCGTTACCCCGCGCGCGGATTTGCTGAAAATCTACGAAACCGGCCGTGGCTCGGTGCGCATGCGAGCGGTCTACCGGATCGAAGATGGCGATATCGTCGTCACTTCGCTACCGCATCAGGTTTCGGGTTCCAAAGTGCTGGAGCAGATTGCCGGGCAAATGCAGGCCAAGAAACTACCAATGGTGGCTGACCTGCGTGATGAATCCGACCACGAAAACCCTTGCCGTATCGTGATCATCCCGCGTTCAAACCGGGTTGATGCAGCAGAGCTGATGCAGCACTTGTTTGCCACCACGGACCTGGAGTCGAGTTACCGGGTCAACACCAACGTGATCGGCCTGGACGGCAAGCCCCAGGTGAAAAACCTGCGCCAGATGCTGCGTGAGTGGCTGGAGTACCGGGTCAATACCGTGCGCCGCCGCCTGCAGTTCCGTCTGGACAAGGTCGAGCGCCGCTTGCACCTGTTGGAAGGTTTGTTGGTGGCGTTCCTCAATCTGGATGAAGTCATTCATATCATCCGGACCGAAGACCAGCCAAAGGCGGTGCTCATCGAGCGCTTTGCTCTGACCGATATCCAGGCTGACTACATCCTCGATACGCGTTTGCGTCAGTTGGCCCGTCTTGAGGAAATGAAAATCCGTGGCGAGCAAGACGAACTGGCCAAGGAGCGTGAAAAACTGCTCAAGTTGCTCGGTAGCGAGGCGCGCCTGAAAAAACTGGTGCGTGACGAAATCATCAAGGATGCTGAAACCTACGGCGATGATCGACGCTCGCCGATTGTTGCGCGTGCCGAAGCCAAGGCGCTGTCTGAAAACGAGCTCATGCCTGCCGAGCCGGTCACTGTGGTGATTTCCGAGAAGGGCTGGGTACGTTGCGGTAAAGGCCACGACCTGGATGCCACCGGTTTGTCGTACAAGGCCGGAGATGGTTTCAAGGCCATGGCGCCTGGGCGCTCGAATCAATTTGCCGTGTTTATCGACTCGACCGGGCGCAGTTATTCATTGGCCGCCCACTCTCTGCCTTCGGCGCGCGGGCAGGGTGAGCCTCTAACCGGGCGCTTGACGCCGCCACCTGGCGCTACGTTTGAGTGCGTGATGCTGCCGGACGATGAGGCGCTGTATGTGATCGCATCCGATGCGGGGTATGGTTTCGTGGTTAAAGGCGAGGACCTGCAAGCCAAGAACAAGGCGGGTAAAGCCTTGTTGAGCCTGCCCAATGGGGCGAAAGTGATACCGCCGAAGCCTTTGGTCAGTCGCGAAGATGATTGGCTGGCTGCGGTGACAACCGAGGGTCGGTTGCTGTTGTTCAAGGTGGCAGACTTGCCGCAATTGGGTAAAGGCAAGGGCAATAAGATTATTGGTATCCCTGGTGACCGAGTCGCTTCGCGCGAAGAATACCTGACAGATCTCGCTGTTCTTCCAGTCGGAGCGACCCTGGTGTTGCAAGCAGGCAAGCGCACTTTGTCACTCAAGGCCGAAGACCTTGAACATTACAAGGGTGAGCGAGGCCGGCGTGGTAACAAGCTGCCACGGGGCTTCCAGCGAGTTGATAGTCTATTGGTTGAGTAGCGCGGTAACACCTGAAATACTGATTGGCAGATCAGCGCTGGAGTCTGGCGCAGCTTTCTAGGATGATATGACCGCTGGAAGCTTCTGGCGGTTTCATTTTCAAGGCGTTGCCGTGGGCGCTGTAATGGCTAATTGCTATTGCAAAAACTTCCACAGCATATCTGATCTTAGGGCTGGTATTTGTATTTCAGGTAAGCCCTATTCGGGGTTATAAACTCGCTAAGAATGGATAGTTGTAACCTCCGCCATATTTTGAATTTTATGGATATATAGACCGGTCTCGTGACTGGCTGGATGATATTGATGATTGCAATGCGACTCCCCTCGATTCTGTTGGTGGCTCTACTCGGGTTGGCTGGATGTGCACGTTACCAGCCAGTGCCTTTGTACCAGCTCGATAGTGGCGACGCTGAAGTCCCGTCCGCTAAAGAGGGTCTGGCGGTATTGCTGGGCCCGGTATCCATTGCCGACTACTTGCAGCGCGAAGCCTTGCTGCAGCGCCAGGAAGACGGCAGCTTGATCGCCTCGAGAGATGCGCGTTGGGCTGGTAGCCTGGCAGCTGACATTGACCAGCAGTTGCTCCTGCAACTGTCTTCGCAGCTCAATAGCCAGCGTCTGGCGCTGGCGCCTGCAGCACCTGGCTTTACGCCGCAGGTGCAAATCCTGATGTCGATTGCCCGGCTTGATTCAGGCCCGCACCGGCCTGCCGTGCTTGAAGCGCAATGGCGCTTGATGGGCAAGAATGGTGAATTGCTCGATGGTCGATTGGTGCGCCTGGAGCAGGCCCACAGTGGCACTATTGCTGATCAGGTGCATGCCCAGAGTACGCTGATGCGGCAACTGGTCGAGCAAGTCGCCTCGGCGGTCAAGGCGCATGATGGCGAAATTCCGGCAATTGCCGAGCGCGCACCTAAAAAGGCGCCGGTGACCACGCCCAAGAAGGAAGCTCCGCCGAAGATCCCAATGGCTCAGCCAGTACGGATTGATTCTGAAGTGTTCCGTTTCTAGAGCGACTGAGCAACACACTAAAAAACCCGCTATTGCGGGTTTTTTAGTGTCTGCAAGGGTGCATTAGCGGCAGTTGTACACAGCAGGTCTTGAGCGCGAGCCGCAGCGCATTAAACGCTGCGAAGAAGCAGCCTTAGTGGTCGCGCAGCTTGCCTAGCTGACGCTCGAGCAGGGCTGGGTACGGGTCAAGCAACCTTTCGACGCAATAGGCACCCTCTGGACTGGCAATCGCGCGCGTGCGGGCGCGTTGGCGAACCAGTTCGTCGTCGGCGACGCCACGTTCAACCAGCAGTAAATTACGGCTGTGTTGTGATAATGCCAGCGCATCCTGGGAGGTTTCGTTCAGGAGCAACTCACCCTGGCTAAGGTCCATCAGGTCTTCGCCCAGGGTCATGCCCAGCTGCAACTGCAAGGTGATGCCGCTGTCGGCGACCTCGATTTGCAAGGCGTGGCCGAGGGCGCGCATCAGTTCGCCGCAGCAAATGGCGTGGATCAGGAACTCTTCGCCGCTATCCTGGTGGTGGAACAGCATCAGGCTGCTGCCGTCCTTGAGTGTGTGCAACTCGGCCTGGTAGAGGTTTGCCGCACGTTCCAGGCAGTCGCGATAACGCTTCAATAAATCCATCAGGCGCGCGCGTGGCAGGCGACGCAGCTGTTCCTGTGCCCCTAGCTGAATTGCCAGCACGGCGCTTGGCTGGGATGCCTTGGCGGCTTTAGCGGCAAAGGGCGCAGATTCTGGGAGCGGGTTGTCTTCTGGCTCGTCGATATCGTGCAAGTCTGCAAAGGGGTCTGGCTTGGCCTGCTGCGCCGCATGTGGCGACGGGTTCGCTACTGGGCGTGGTGCAGGCTCGTCAAAGTCGTGCAGGTCATCGTCCCTGGCGCTGAGGTTGGGCATCGAAAAACCTGGTTCATCGGCGTCGTCATCATAGGCCTGGTCATCGGCGTCATGCTCATCGTCGTAGTCCGTATCCTCGTACAGGTCTTCGGGTTCCAACTCGTGTTCCGGCTCAGGTTTTTCTGGAACCAGCCGGGCTTGCAACTGGCGAGCGAGATCGCCAATTTCATCCTGGCGGCCGGCGCCGGGGGCTGGGTCATCAGGGTCACGTAGCCACACGCGCAGTTGCAACAGCGGCGTCGAAATATAGCGGCCCAGACGCAGGCTCAGGGTCAGGGCCAGCGCCAGCAAAATAAGGCTGAGAATGCCCATGCTTTGCAGGCTGATGGTCATTGGTTGTTCAAACTGGCGCATGTCCAGGCTGATGCGCAGTTGTCCAGCGATCACTTCTTGGAAGGTAATGGGGGTCGAGTACAGGCCTTCTGTCTCGCCCAGCATGCCTTGGCTTGGGCGTGACCCGGCCTCGGCCAGAATGCGGTTGTCGACGCTGTAGATGGCTGCATGGGCGACCAGCGGGTTTTTCACCAGGTTATTGAGCAGCACGTTGAGGCTGAGAATATCGTTGGAGACCAGCAGTTCAGTGGCCGAGGATGCGGTCTGCGTAATCAGGCTGGTTCCCAGGGCTTCAGCCTGTTGCTGCATGGCCTGCTTGAATTGCATGCCGATCACCCAGGCATAGATCACCAACGCCATGGCGACGAGCAATAAGCTGTGGCTAGCGATGCGCAATACCAGCGGCACGCGACGTTGGCGCAGTGCCTGGAAAAGCAAGATAAAGAAGTTATCGGATTTCACGGGGGCGGGCCGGTTCACAGCGCTCGGTTCTTGTCGACTGAAGATGCCGCGCAGTATAGCGAGCGGCCCGCGTACGGCAAAGCACTGCGCATGTCCGAATTGCTGGGAAAGTGGGTAGAATGTGAGCGCTTCACCGGCCCTGCTGGGTATAACCTCCTGTTGAAAAACTATTTTCCAGGCTGGGCAGGTGTCGAAATAGGCTGGAAAAATGCTTTTTCCGTCTAGCTATTATCTTTTGGCGTCCTATTTGGCACGTCACTAATTGCCTTAACGGTCATTTTCGACTGTTTATAACTTCCTGAGCCTCGGAGGGTGCGCCTTGCGCGAAATCGTCCTGATCAACATTACCGGTGAAGATCGTCCCGGTCTTACAGCCGCCATCACAGGGGTATTGGCCCAGGGTGGCGTCAATATTCTTGATATTGGCCAGGCGGTCATTCACGACACCCTGTCGTTTGGCATTCTGGTCGAGATTCCTGATACCGAGCGCGGCTCTTCAGTGCTCAAGGATGTATTGTTCAGTGCCTATGAGTTGGACCAGCAGGTGCGCTTCACCCCAGTTTCCGAAGCCGACTACCAGCTCTGGGTCGACGGCCAGGGCAAGGCTCGCCACATAGTGACCTTGCTTACACGCAAGGTCACGGCCGAACAGCTGCAGCGAGTCAGTGCAATCACTGCCAAGTACGGCTTGAATATCGATCATATCGACCGCCTTTCCGGGCGTATGCCGCTGGACATGCCTGCTGAGCAAGGCAAGGGTTGCATCGAGTTTTCCGTACGAGGCGAGCCTGCTGATCCGGCGGCATTGCGCGCGGAGTTCCTCAGTGTGGCGCAGGAGCTGAATGTCGACATCGCCTTCCAGAGCGACTCGCTGTTTCGCCGTAACCGTCGCCTGGCCGTGTTCGACATGGACTCGACACTGATCGAGGCCGAGGTCATCGATGAGCTGGCAAAGGCGGCGGGTGTTGGTGACCAGGTTTCTGAAATCACCGAGCGGGCCATGCGTGGCGAGCTGGATTTTGCTGCCAGTTTCAAGGAGCGCCTGGCCTTGCTTAAAGGCTTGCCGGAGTCGGTGTTAAGCGAAATTGGTGCTTCATTGCGCCTGACCGAAGGCGCCGAAACCCTGTTCAGCGAACTGCGTCGCCTGGGTTACAAAACGGCGATCCTGTCTGGTGGCTTCAGCTATTTTGCCAAGCAATTGCAGGCCAAGCTGGGCATCGACTACGTCTACGCCAATGAGCTGGAAATTGTCGACGGCCTGGTCACCGGCGTTGCGGTCGAGCCCATTGTCGATGCCCAGCGCAAAGCTGATCTGTTGCGTTTGCTTGCCGACAAGGAAGGCTTGCGTCTGGAACAGACCATTGCCGTGGGTGATGGTGCCAATGACCTGCCAATGCTGGCGATTGCCGGGCTTGGCGTAGCGTTTCGTGCCAAGCCGCTGGTGAAGCAGTCAGCCAAGCAGGCGATCTCGACCTTGGGACTCGACGGGATCTTGTACCTGCTCGGTTTCCGTGACCGCGACGGCCTGGACTAAAAGGTGCTGGCGCGGTTACGGGATTGGAGGCGCGATGCCCTTGTTGAATGCTGAACCCAGCAAGCGCCTGTTCTTCGCCTTGCCATGCTCGGCCGTGCAGCGTAGCGCCATTTCACAGTGGCGCCGGCATTTGCAGTTGCGTTCTGGTCGACCGGTTGTCGCTGAGAATTTCCATCTGACCCTGGCGTTTCTTGGCGCGGTTCCGGTCAGCATGATTGGCGCAATCTGCGCTGCAATCGATCATATGCCGGTGAGCAATAAATCCATGAGTCTTTGCCTGGACACCCTGGATGTCTGGCGCCAATCCAATATTTTATTGTTGGCGCCACAAGACCCTCCGCCAGCACTGGGACGCTTGGTCTACGCGCTGGAGCAGGCGCTGTTGCCTTTTGGCCTGGTGCTGGACAAGCGTGAGTTTCGTGCACACCTGACCCTGTCCCGGGATTACAGAATGGCGGTTCCAGAGGCTGTTACGCCTCCAGAATTCTGGCTCAAGACCGATCACTTTGTTTTGTATGAGTCGCACAAGGGCCGTTATCGAGCACTTGCGCAATGGCCACTCTAGCCCTCGAGCGCGGAGGCCCAGGGCGTTATATCAGCTACTCGTCGTCTGATGCGAAGTCGTAGTTCATTGACTGGGTCGGCCCTTGTAGATAGTAGCCTTGAATGTAATTGACGCCGGCTTGCCAGAGGGTCGAGAGCATGGTGGCCGACTCCACAAAGGGGACGATGGTCAGCCTGGCTTGTGAGTGCAAGCTGTCCAGCAGGGTTTTCAATGCCTCCTGGTTCTCTGGGCGATTGAGATCCTGGCTGAACGAACCGTCGATCTTGACGAAGTCGATATGCAGGTGCTTGAGCGAATTGAATGGATTGAGCGCGCAGCCAAATTGACTGAGCGCCACTTTACAGTGCAGTTCGTTAAGGCCCTGGGTCAGGGCTTTGGCCTGCTTGAGGTAGGTCACTGCATCGGTTTCGCTAAGCTGGAAGGCCAGTGCGTCCGAAGGCAGACGCGCGGCCTTGAGGGCAACGCTAAGCCATGGCAGCAGTGTCTGGTCTTGCAGGCTGGCGCTCGATAAATGCACAAACAAGCGCGTGTTGTGGCCGTTGCTACGATGCTCAGTGAGTTGCTTGATCGCATTGAGAATCACCCAGCGATCAAGCTTCTCGCCCAGTCCAGCCGAAACCGCATCGGCGAGGAAGTCGGTCGGCTGGATTTCCTCACCTTTGGAGTTGAGCATGCGCAGTAGCACTTCATAGTGCTCCTGGTTATCTCCGCGCAGGCTGATAATGGGTTGGAACAATAAGCGCAGGCCGTTGTTGTCCAGGGCCTGTTTAATCATGGCCACCACATCGCCACGATTGGCTGCCGCGGCTATGACATCGGCGGGGTTGAACAGCTTGAGGTTGTTGCCCTGTTCTTGTTCATCGGCGCAGCGGTGAGCACGATCAACAACGATTTGCGCTTTGGGCGTGGTCTCATTGAGCCCGGCAACACCAATGGACAAGGTGGTCTGTGCGGTACGGCCGTTAACGTCGAACAGGTGGCCTTCAACTTTTTTCAACAGAACCTTGAGGCCGGGCTCTGCTTGTTCGGGGGTTAAGCCCAGTTGCAAGGCTGCAAATACATCGTCGCCAAAGCGTGCCAGTTGCGCTTCACCGGCAAAATGGGTGCGTAGCAGGCTGGCAAGGTCGGCCAGCAGCATATCGATACCAGCAATGCCGATATCGGCCAGCAGTGTCGCGTACTGATCAAGCCGGATATAGGCCAGGCTGGAGGGTTGCCCTGCATTCACCGCACGATCAGCGGCGGCATCAATCAGTTCCAGGAAGTGGGTGCGGTTAAACAGGCCGGTGACCAGGTCCTGGCTGCTGATTTCACGCAGCTTTTCTTCCAGTTCGCTGTTGTCGGCATCCGAGCGAATGACCACCTGGGTGCAAGGTTCGCCATCATAGGTGGCAGGCAGAAAGCTCATGCGCGCCTTGAACCGCTTGCCGCCGGCTTTTACCCCTGAGAACCTGAGTTCGGTCGTGCTTTCGCTATCTGCGTAGTTCTTCAGGAAATTCTTGAATTCACCCTGGTCGCCGCTGTCGATCAAGTCGATCATGGGCATGCCTTCAAGTTCATCGGCATCTTCGTAGTCGAAGAGCTCCAGGTAAGCGCGGTTGGCGTAGATATGCATGCCGTCGTGGACGTAGGTAATGGCGTCGACGGAGCTTTCGAGTAGCAGTTGGCAGCGCTTTTCGGCTTCACGCAGGGCAACTTCCGCGCGTCTGCGGGCCCGGCGCTCTTCAAGGTTGTGCAGCTCCCGTTTGGCAACCAGGATCAGGCGTTCGTCATCACTTTGCGGCAAGGCATCCTGCGCGCCCATGGCCAGGGCCTCGGTGATGCTGTCCGAATCATTATCGGCGAGTAACTGTATGGCCGGGACATCCTTGGCAAGTCGCCGAATGGTACTGATGGCCTCGGTTGGCGACAGCTGTTCGCTGCTGGGGGCGCAAATCAACAGGTCCCAGGTTTGTTGCAGCACTTCATTGAGATCATCGCTGGAGGTCAGACGGTGGACGCGTGTGGCGCTGCCGGAGTTGCGAAACAGGCTGACCAGGCGTTCGGCCTCATTTTGCGAGTCTTCGAGTATCAGTAGGCGGATTGTCTTTTTTTCGATGGCCATTGTTTAGTTCGATCTGCGCCAAGGTATTCGAGCTCTCGGCCAAGGGTTAATCGTCAGTGGGGTTGTTGCTGCCTGCCGCTTTGGCTCTTGTGCTGTGCGCACTCGGGGTGCGTTGGGCCAAGGGATGCAAAACAAAGCTGCCACACTGGATTAGTTACGCTGGCGGCTCACTGAATGAGTGAAGATGCACGGAATCTACAGCGACTTCCAGAGTGAGTCAAAGTCTTCCTCCGAACCGGCGCGTTGGCTTCCCGCGGGTGTGACGGGCTTCCCGGGATCTTCAGTTGCAAGGCTGCTGAGGCGGTATTCAAACTGATTGAAACTGCCAGTCGAGGCGTGTTTCTGACCCAGCACGGCGCGGTGTTCCACGCCCGCTATATTGACCATCACTTTATTGCCTTCCTGGAACGGAAGACGTGGCACCAGGACCGATGCCGGGCGCGATATCGCACTGATTTCCGGTAGCAATAATCCGCGTAGATAGCTGCTGTTTTGCTCGCTTTTACGGATCAGCTGCAAGCCGCAAGGCTGTGCGTGAGGGGCCATCAGTTCAATCCCCATCTGGGTGCCGCCACCGCGCGCCTGGCGTATCCAGCGAACCACCGCCACGCTCCAGGCCTGGCCCGGGGTGTCCTGGATGCCGAGCAGTTCCCCTGCTTGCAACTGGCTGGGGACGTCCTTTGGCCAGGTCAGGCAATAACCGCCGGGGCTGAGATTGATAATGGGCAGCTCGAACGTCGGGAAAACTTGCGAGCTGTCGGCGTCTTGCCGGGCAGGCTCATTTGGCGCGCTGGCATGGGCTGGCGCTTGCGGTTTTTCGTATTCGATCTCTTCTAAAGGCAGGCCATGGTCCCAGGATGGATTTTTCTGGGCGTCGAAGGCGTTTGACCAGATGTCCGGCCTGCCCGTTGATTCTTTGAACTCAACTTTGCTGACCTCAACGGGTAGCTTGAGGATGTCGGCAAATGTGCGCTTGTTGGCGATGAAATAGTGCAGTGCACTCATGCCAATGCACAGGTTTAGCGAGCCCTGGCCTGTGCTGCGCTGGAAAGTGCGCTCGGAAATATCGCCCCAGGCGGCGCTCAGGTGCTGCAAAAGGTCGATGCTCAAGCCTTCCGGCACCACCAAGCGTGACTTGCCTGCCGCCTCGGGTGCAAGGAGCAGGTGTTCCTTGAGTGCATCGACAAGCGGATGGGTGTCGATACCGATCGCAATCTGCAGGTCTTTGCTCTGAAACAACGAGGTGTAGCGTGGCGGGCCATCGAGCTGGGTGGCAATTGCGAACAAGCTTTCGGGGTCGTTACCGTCCTCGATATTGACCAGCGTGCTCCATTGCTCAAGCGCTTCGGCGACACGGGCAATCGAACTCTGGCGCATCTGGTTACAGCGCGAGCAGCCGATCAATGCCGCGACGATATAGTTTTGCTCGACGCTCAGGCCTTGGCTGTGCCGGGCCAATGGATCGCGCACCACGATGTTTTTCAAGCCGCGCTGCTTGGCTATCAAATACAGCTGATGCAACTCAAACCACAACCCTTCTGGAACGGGGCAGTACAGTTGGCTGGCTCGCACCAGTGGACCGCAAAGACTGTGGATCGCACGTTGCAGGGCGATTGTCAGCAGTTGCTTCGACTCTTTGGTGGTTTTGATGACGTTACGCGAGATAACCAGCTTGTAGCCGTTTGCCAGATGGTTCTGCAGGGCCTGGCAAAGGTTGGCAACCTTGCGCGGGCGCTCGTCAAGGACGATGGCCTGATTGAGAAAGTGTTTTTCCAGATGCTGACAGACATAGTGCACTTCCGGGCGCAACAACTCCAAAAGCTGCAAGCGATTGTCGGAAGGGGTCAGCAGTTGGTTGATCTCAACCAGAGCCTGGTAAAGCTGGCGAGCTGTCTCGCCAATATTGGCTTTGGGCAGGTGGGCTATCCAGCGTTTGAGGTCACGCGGCGTAGAGTCACAGAACGACAGGCTCTGGTTTTTCGGCGTCGAAACGCGAAGCAAGAGGTGAGGTGCTTGTGTCTCAGTCAAACCTGAATACTCCATGCCGGCAAAGGGCCAACATTCTAGTGGTCATACTAGAAACTCTAGCATCATCCCTGTGTGACACTGGATAAAAAGCTCGCCGTAGGTAGCTGAGTCACAAAGCTATTGCTCCAGTTCATTATGACTCAGTCCTGCCCGGAATCCCTGATCGAGCGATTTTGCAACTCTACACTATTGGGTGTCGTGCGGTGTCTATGCGTCAGCCTTCAGCGCTTTGGAACCCATGAGTTGACCCATCTGGACGCTGCTGCCTGCGGTCAGGGCCTCGCTCCATTTAACCTGCTCGGGGCCAAACAATACAACGGCGGTCGAACCTAGTTTGAAGCGGCCCATTTCGGCGCCTTTTTCAAGATGGATTGGCGCGCGTGCAGCTTCATCGTAGGCAAAGGTTTTCAGCTCGCGCTTAGGCGGTGTGACCAGGCCAGCCCAGACGGTTTCGACCGAGGCAACTATCATTGCACCAACCAGCACCACGGCCATCGGGCCACGCTCGGTGTCGAACAGGCAAACCACGCGTTCGTTACGGGCGAATAACTCAGGCACGTTCTCAGCTGTGGCCTGGTTGACCGAGAACAGGCGACCCGGCACATAGACCATCTGTTTGAGTGTGCCGGACAGCGGCATGTGCACGCGATGATAGTCTTTGGGCGAGAGATAAACCGTTGCAAACTCACCGCCCATGAACGGGCTAGCCAGCTGGGTATCGCCGCCCAGCAATTCGACCACGCTGAAACTGTGCCCCTTGGCCTGGAATATCCGGCCGTGCTCGATTTTGCCAAGTTGGCTGATGGCGCCGTCTGCCGGGCAGAGCACTGCGTCATCGCTGAGGTCGAGTGGGCGTGCGTCGTTTTTGAGGGCACGGGTGAAGAATGCATTGAAATGCTCGAAAGCTGTTGGGTCTTCGACCTGCGCCTGGCTCATGTCGACGTTGTAGCGCTTGATGAACCAGTTGATCAGGCGATTTTTGAACCAGGCCGTGCGGCACTCAGCAGCGTAGCCGATCAGCCGCGACAACAAATGATGTGGCAGCAAATATTGGCTGATGATGAATAGGCGTTGTTTCATTGCAATTCCTTAGAGGCTTTCTTGATTGTGCAGTGCGGCGATGTTGCAGGCACTGCACGGGCTAATGCGTGTGCAAGCGATTGCTCAGCATTCTACCGGGGTATCGGGGTGGTTGCCCCATTCGCCCCAGGAACCGGCGTAGGCTTTGACATTGGGATAGCCCAGGGCTTTTGCCGCCAGGTAGGTAAACCCCGAACGATGGTGCGTCTGGCAATGGGTAATCACTTCTTTGTCGGGCGTGATACCGAGATTGTGCAGCACCTCGGCCATATCCTGGCGCATGCGCAGCGAGCGGGCCGGGTCCATGCCTGCGGTCCACTCAAAGTTAATGGCCCCAGGAATATGGCCGCCTTTGGCTGCCAGCACTTTCTCGCCACTGTATTCACTCGGTCCGCGCGCATCCCAAATTGCCAGGTCGCTGGCGCCGAGCCGGCTTTGCAGGTATTCGCGGCTGGCGACCGGGCTGTCATCGAGCTGCAGTTCGACCTTGGCGCTGTGCAGGGCTGGCTGGGCGACGCTGACTTCGCGGTGTTCCGCGAGCCAGGCGAGCAAGCCGCCATCAAGGTAGTGATAGTTTTTGTGTCCAATGATGTCGAGTAACCAGATGAAGCGTCCGGCCCAGCCACCGCCCTCGTCGTCATACACCACATAAACGGCATTGGGATTATGCCCAAGCTCGGTAAACATCTGCTCCAGGTTTTCATGGGTGGGCAGTAGGCCGGGCGCTGGTGGCAGGCCTAGTTGTGTACGCTTCGGATCGACAAAGTAGGCGCCTGGAATGTGCCCGGATGCGTAGCGCGCGGCACTGGTGAGATCGACCAGTATCAGTTCGGGGGCATCAAGGCGGCTGGCCAGCTCGGCAGGCTCAATAACCAGTGGGAGTTCAGCGAAGGCGGACATGCCGGACCTCAGTAAATAGGTTGCTGATGGGTTGATGGGCGCCATTGTAGCGGAAAGGCTGGATAAGCTTCGAACAACTGCTGTACGAGAGACGGCCTGTCGCGGTACGAGCATGATCCCAAGGGCTTGTCAGGTTGTGTCCTCGGCATTTTGCTGTTTGCTCAGCGTCCGCGATTGGCAAAGTTGCTGATTGCACGCTCAATGCATTGGCTGGTTTTGGCGAAGAGCTGCAGGCGGCTTTCATCAAAGGCTGCGCCGCCGCAATCAGTGATCGCAATCATCACCACGCGGCCATTGGCGCCCAGTGACCTGAGCAACCAATGTTCGCCAGTAAACAGCTCCTTGAGCGCACCGGGCAGGCGGGCAGAGAATTGCGCCATGTTTTCAGGCGTCAGGCGAAGCTGTCCGGGTTTGCTCAGCAGGGTACGAATCACCTGGCTGTGTTGCGGGTCAAGACTCAGCCCGTTGGCTGCTTGATTGAGGCCGATGGGGTGTTGCGCGACCAGCTTGCTTTGCGTGCGATCCGCCAGGAGCAACAAGACGCGCTGCATGCCGCAGGCATGCAAGGCGCGGCTGGCGCAGGAAGTGAGTTGCAACACATTGTTAAACGCGCTTGGCTCGCTCAGCAGTTGCTGGCAAAGCTGGCGCCAGTCGTCCTTGTCGATGATCCCGGCTGGTGGCGGCTTGGCTGGCTGCAGGTGGCTGACATGCCAAGGCCAGAGCATTGCTTGCGCGGGATGCCAAAGGCCGTTGGTCACCAGTTTGCGCGCACTGATTGCGGCTTGTTGGTGGACCCACTGTTGCAGGTCTGCAACCGGAACTTGCAGGTACAAACCGGTAAGTTGCTGCCAGCGCAGGCTGTGCGGGCCATCCCAGGCGTGGTGCGCTGAAAGTGCCAGGCCGTTGGCCAGGAGAATGCAGTTGGCAGGCTGGCCAAGCCAGCGCTGCAGGTCGGGGTCGGCATCCAGGCATTGCTGTTGGTGCAACGGGTGCTCATTGTCACGAGCAATCAGCAGGGCTTTGGCCAGAAAGCGACGGTCATTGAGCAGCAGCCGGTAGCTGTAGCAGATCCATTCGGGCAGCTTCCAGCGTTCGGCCAGGGCCAGGCAAAGCTGGAGCAGGGGCACGCCGAGCATGTCGATTTCGACCTTTTGCGCGGGTTCGGCCTTGACCAGCACGCGTTGCTCCCAGGTATCGAGCAAGTCGGGGTAGGCCGATACCAGTGCCCAGGCTGGGGCAAGAAACAACAGGCTGCCCCAGTGAATCTCCTGCCACAGCCGGGCCAGGCGGCTGGAGAACAGGCCATTTGCCTGCTGCGATGCATGTTGGCTAATCAATTGAATCTGGCGCAATGCGAGCGGTATTTCTTCGCTACTCAGGGCCGGTAGGCGTTCAAGCAGGGTTTGCGTGCGCTGCAGTCCAAGCCTGTTGAGTGCGTTTTCGAGGCTTTCAGCCGGTTCGCCCAGGCTGTTTTCCGAGGCATTGGCTTCGCGCAGTACGCTGATTGCCAAGGCGGGGCTGCTTTGAATTAATTCTGCTATCTCGCGCAAGGAGCGGCGACTGTCAGTCAGCGCTGCCAGGACTTTTTGTCGGCTTTCGATCTGTACGGGCAGTGGCTGTTTATCCAACAGCTCCAGCCATGCTTTCAATGTGCGCGGTCTAGCAATTTGATTGGGCATCGGGTGGGCCAAACTGGCTTTTATTATTAACTGACTATAGTCTCGCGCAAATCTTCCGATATAGAGAAGGGCTGTTTTAATTATTCCGGGTAACAGGCTGAAAAAACCAGGCGCGCCAAGGGTTGCGTTATCGGTTGAGCCTGGCACCGTGTTTGCTCGTGGCAGGTTGGCTCTTTCGGTCGTTCCCTTACTTCAAGGTCAGATAAGTTTTTAAATTATGGCAAAAATCATCGGCATCATAGTGGTGTTCGCCAGCGTCCTGGGTGGTTTCATCATGTCTGGCGGCCATGTCATGGCATTGGTGCATCCTTTCGAGGTGCTGATTATCGGGGGCGCGGCTTTGGGGGCATTCCTCCAGGCGAACCCTGGCAGCACCTTTATGCATGTGTTCAAGAAATCGTTGAAGATGTTCAGCTCGCGCTTCACTCACGCCTACTACCTGGATGTGCTGAAGCTGATCTACGAAATTCTTAACAAGAGCCGGCGTGAAGGCATGATGGCCATTGAGGCCGATCTTGAAGACCCGGCGGCGAGTCCCATCTTCAGCAAGTACCCGGCGATCCTCAAGGACGAACGGATGACTTCGTACATCTGTGACTACCTGCGCATCATGTCGTCGGGCAACATGGCGCCCCATGAGCTTGAAGGCCTGTTCGACATGGAAATCGCCAGTCTCAAGGAAGAGCTTGAGCATCCCAGCCATGCTGTTGCGAAGATTGCCGATGGCTTGCCGGCAATGGGTATCGTCGCCGCCGTATTGGGGATCGTGATTACCATGTCGGTTCTGGCCGAAGCCAATAATGCCGAGATTGGTGAAAAGGTCGGTACCGCACTGGCAGGTACCTTCATGGGGATCTTGGCCTCCTATGGTTTTTTTGGCCCCTTGGCCAGTTCCCTTGAGCATGACGCCAAGGAAGAGGTCAATGTCTACGAGGCGATCAAGGCGGGTTTGGTCGCATCTGCCTCGGGGATGCCACCGTCACTGGCTGTCGAGTTCGCACGTAAAGTCTTGTATCCGGCGCACCGCCCAAGCTTTATCGAGCTTGAACAGGCAATGCGCGGGAACTAAAGGCTGAGTCATGGAGAATAATCAGCCAATCATTGTAAAACGCGTCAAGAAAGTCGTTGGCGGCGGGCATGGTGGTGCCTGGAAAATTGCCTTTGCCGACTTCGCAATCGCGATGATGGCGTTCTTTATGGTCATGTGGCTGATGTCGTCGGCCACGCCTGAACAGAAAAAATTGATTTCCGGCTACTTTCAGGACCCTATCGGCTTTACTGAAAGCGCCAGCCCTTATGTGATTGATCTGGGCGGTTCGCCAACCCCTTCACCCGACCGAACATTGAATCCCGAGATTCAGCCCCAGGAGTCGGAAAGTGCCACCGATGTGCAGCCGGGGGATGCCGACTCCAGCTCGGTTGATCCGCAAAAGGCCGAAAGCATTGCCGAGCAAATGGAGCGCGAGCGCCTGGAGCTTTTGCTGCAGGAACTGCAGAACAAGGTCAACGAAGATCCGCAATTGCGTAATTTCAAGGATCAGATTCTCTTCGAAATCACCCAGGATGGCTTGCGTATCCAGATCATGGATGCTGAAAATCGGCCCATGTTCGCCATCGGTAGTGCACGCCTGCAGCCTTATTTCGAGGATATCCTGCTGGCGCTGACCGACACCATCAACGCTGTGCCGAACAAAATCAGCATCAGCGGCCATACCGATGCCAAGCCCTTTGCTGGCACTGGCGGTTTTGGCAACTGGGAGTTGTCGGCCAATCGCGCCAACGCGGCGCGTCGGGTGTTGGTCGAGGGTGGTTATGACGCCGATAAAGTGGCGCGGGTGGTGGGTTATGCGTCTTCGGCGTTGTTCGACCGGGAGGACCCCTTTAATCCGGTCAACCGGCGTATCGACATAGTCGTATTGACCAAGCGGGCGCAGCGCGCCATCGATGGCGCCCAGGGTTCGGGGGAAGCGGCTGAGCCTGGGGCTTCAGCCAAGCCGGACGCCCCGGCCCCGGCGGCGCCAGATATCTTGCCATCTGAAGAGATCAAGCAGCGCTTGAATATCTTTGAAGACGGAACGCTCAAGGTCGATAAGCCCGAGCTCTAGGCGCAGGCATCAGCGCTGCCGGCCCTTTTCCTTAATACTCGTCTTCAGGCAGGCTGGCCAGGATATGCCGGTAGCTGGCCATGCGTTGTGGCTGGATACGGCCTTCTTCAAGGGCCTTGAGTAGTGCGCAGCCTGGCTCGCGATCATGCTTGCAGTCGCGAAAGCGGCAGTGGCCGAGCAGTTCGTGGAACTCGATAAACCCGGCTTCAACGTCATCACGGCTGACATGGACCAGGCCAAATTCGCGAATTCCGGGCGAGTCGATCAATTCGCCGCCACCCGGGAAGTGGAACAGGCGCGCCGTGGTTGTGGTGTGAGTGCCTTTTCCGGTCAGCTCGGACAAAGGGCCGACGCGGGTTTCCACCTCGGGCAGCAAGCTGTTGACCAGCGATGACTTGCCAACCCCTGATTGGCCAACGAACACACTGACATGGCCGTTAAGCTGCTGCATGAGCTGCTCCATGCCGTCGCCCTGATGGGCCGAGACCTCAAGCAGTGGATAACCTAGCTGGCGATAGACCGCGAGCATGGCATTGAGTGCGACAGCGTTTTGCTCATCGATCAGGTCTGCCTTGTTGAGCAATAGCAAGGGGCGGATGCCTGCATGCTCGGCGGCGACCAGGTAGCGGTCGATCAGGTTGGCATGGGGTTCCGGCAGCGGCGCAAAGACAATGACGATCAGGTCAACGTTTGCTGCCACCGGTTTAAGTTGGCCACGGGGGTCAGGACGGCACAGCTCTGTGTTGCGCGGCAGTTGCGCAACAATTACGCCAATCCCCTGATTGCCTGGGCGCCAGACTACACGATCACCGGTAACCATGGTTGGCAGGTTGGCGCGCAGGTGGCAGCGGAAGACCTGCCCAGCCATTTCCCCTTCGAGCGCTTCGACCTCGACTTGAACGCCAAAGTGGGCGATGACCAGCCCGGTTTGCTCTGGGCCAAGGTCGCCGCCTTCCAGCGTTTGCAGTGCTTGTGATTCGCGCTTGGCGGCGCGGGCAGCACGCTCGCCCTGGATTTTTTCGATGCGCCAGTTTTGCCGGCGATTGAGTTGGCGTTTGGCCATGGAGGTTCCGAAGGTGTGGTACTTAAGGGTGGCAGAGCTACAGCCGTTTATTTTGCTTGCGATTCTAGCACGCGCGGCGCCAAAGACTGCGGCTGCGACTAAACTGCGAAGCGCATCGGCCTGGACAGACAGGCAAAGAAATCCTGATGCTGCACTATTGAGGGGGCGTTTGATGGGGTGGGTTGAGGGGCTGCGCGGATTGGCTCAGCGTTATCCGGCATTGGTGGCGCTGCTTGCACAGTTGACGGCGACCGCATTGCTGACGGTCATTGTGCTGTTTGCCAATTACATTGCGCACTGGCGCTTTGCCTTGCTGACTGCGGGCCTGCTGCAAGGTTTGATGGCGGCAAGCATTGGCCGCTGGCTGGGCTTGTCGCGTTGGTGGTGGTGGCTGAACCTGGCGTTCGTTCCTGCGTTGTTGGCCTTTGGCGGCGCGCCGTTGCCGTCCTGGGTGTTCCTGCTGGTGTTTTTTATTTTGCTGTTGCTCAACTGGAACAGTTTCAGTGAGCGGGTGCCGCTGTACCTCACGGGTGCGCAGGGCACGCAGTTGCTGGCCGATATCCTCGCCCGGCAACCTGCGCCGCTGCGTTTTGTCGATTTGGGTTGCGGTCCCGCAGGGCCACTGCTGGCGCTTGCCCGGCAGTTTCCTGAAGGGCGCTTTGTGGGGGTCGAAACCGCGCCATTATCCTATTTGCTGGCCTGGCTTCGGTCATTGTTTCAGCGCAATTGCAGCATTCGCTACCAGAGCCTTTGGCGCACAGATTTGACTGAGTTCAATGTGGTGTACTGTTTCTTATCACCAGCGCCCATGCCGCAGCTCTGGCAAAAGGTATGTGCCGAGATGCAGCCCGGTGCATTGTTTGTGAGCAATACCTTCGCCGTGCCTGGCGTGCCGGCGGACCGAGAGCTGGATTTACATGACTGGCGCGACTCGAGCCTGCTGCTTTGGCGTATCCCCGGCTGATTTATTGGTTAAACTTGCGGCGCCAGGGTTTATTGATGTTTCGTCGCGAGCATCCTTAGCCATAGGGCCGGCAGCGTCAACAGACCCGCAAAGGAGCGATACATGCAAAACGCAAACAACTTGATTTGGATCGACCTGGAAATGACCGGGCTTGATCCTGAGCGTGATGTCATCATCGAGATGGCCACAATTGTCACCGACAGCGACCTGAAGATCCTGGCCGAGGGGCCGGTCATCGCTGTGCACCAGAGCGATGAAGCGTTGGCAGGCATGGATGAATGGAACACCCGCACCCATGGTGACAGCGGGCTGACTCAGCGGGTGCGCGAGAGCAAGATCAGCCAGGCTGAGGCCGAAGCACAAACCATCGCCTTCCTTGAGCAATGGGTACCGAAAGGCAAGTCACCGATTTGCGGCAACAGCATTGGCCAGGATCGTCGTTTCCTGTATCGCTACATGCCTGCGCTGGAGGCGTACTTCCACTACCGTTACCTGGATGTCTCGACCCTGAAGATCCTGGCGGACCGTTGGGCGCCGCAAATCAAGGAAGGCTTTGTCAAGAAAGGCACCCATCAGGCGCTGGATGATATTCGCGAGTCCATCGCTGAGCTGCAGTACTACCGCGAGCACTTCCTCAAGGTCTGATCAGGCTTGATTGTGGCGCTTGAGCGCCCATTCGACATGCTCGCGTACCAATGCCGAGGAATGTTCGCGGCGTGCCTTGAGCGCCTCGATCACCGGGATGCTCGAGGGGGCGTTGCCCAGGCCCACGGCCAGGTTGCGTAGCCAGCGTTCGTAACCGGCCCTGCGCAGTGGCGACCCTTCGGTGCGGCTCAGGAATTGTTCCTCGCTCCAGCCAAACAACTCGGCAAGCTCGGCATTGTCGAGTTGGTGGCGCGGCTTGAAATCTGTTTGCTCTGTGGGGCTGGCAAAACGGTTCCAGGGGCAGACCATCTGGCAGTCATCACAACCGAATACGCGGTTGCCGATGGGCGCGCGCAGCTCTTCGGGGATTGCGCCCTTGAGTTCAATCGTCAGGTAGGAAATGCAGCGCCTTGCGTCCAGCTCATAGGGGCCGACAAAGGCCTGGGTCGGGCAGATATCCATGCAAGCGGTGCAGCGTCCGCAGTGCTCGCTGCCGTGCGGGGGATCCACTGGCAGTTCGATATCGACAAAGAGTTCGCCCAAAAAGAAATAGCTGCCAGCCTTGCGGTTGAGCACCAGGGTGTTTTTGCCAATCCAGCCCAGGCCTGATTTTTCGGCGATTGCCTTTTCGAGCACTGGCGCGCTGTCGACAAAGGCGCGAAAGCCAAAGGGTCCGATTTTTTCCTGGATGCGTTCTGCCAGATGCTGCAGGCGCTTGCGAATCAGCTTGTGATAGTCGCGCCCCAGTGCATAGCGGGAGACATAGGCTTTTTCCGGCTGGGCCAGGCGCTTGGCCATTTGTGTGTCGCCGGGCAGGTAGTCCATGCGCAGCGAAATCACCCGCAGCGTACCGGGAACCAACTGTTCGGGGTGCGAGCGCTTGCTGCCGTGCGCGGCCATGTAATCCATCTCGCCGTGGTATCCGGCATCCAGCCAGCGTTGCAGGTGGGTTTCGTGTTCGCCCAGGTCGAGCCCGCTGATTCCAACCTGCTGGAAGCCCAGCTCTCGGCCCCAGTCCTTTATCGACTGTGCGAGTTGGTTGAGGTCAAGGAGTTCGATAGACATGTTCAGCGGCAAACCATGAGGTGAGGTGCGTATAATTGTGCCAGACAACGGAGGACGCACATGCCGGATTCTACAGGCTATTTTCCTTTAGCCCTCTATAGCGCTGCCCAGGTGCGGCAGCTTGACGCCAGCTTGATTGCCGCGGGAACTCCAGGCTTCGAGCTTATGGGGCGGGCCGCGCATGCAATCTGGCGCGCCTTGCGCCGGCGCTGGGATGCTGTCGGTGAGCTAAGTGTCTTGGCCGGCTGCGGCAACAATGCCGGTGATGGTTATTTGATTGCCGAGTTGGCATTGCGCGCAGGCTGGCAGGTCAAGGTGCTTGCCGTTGGCGATCCGGCAAAGCTGGCTGGCGATGCAGCACTGGCGTTCAGGCAGGCGCAGGCGGCAGGCGTGTCGATTGAGCCTTGGTCCGACCAGGCGTCGCTGCGGGGCGTGCTGGTTGATGCAATGCTCGGTACCGGTCTCAAGGGGGCAGTGCGGTCGCCGTACAGCGCGGCCATTGCCCAGATCAATGACAGTGGTCTGCCGGTGCTGGCAGTGGATATTCCTTCGGGCTTGAGTGCCGATACTGGACAGGTTCTTGGTTGCGCCGTGCGGGCCGATATTACCCTGAGCCTGATTGGCCTGAAGCTCGGCTTGTTCACCGGGCAGGCACCCGACTACGTGGGACAGTTGCAGTTCGATGCCTTGCAGGCCGACCCCGCTATTGTCGCGGCACAGGCCGCCACGGCTGAGCGTCTGGCGCCGGGTAACCTGCCACTGTTGCCTGTACGCCTGCCGACTGTGCATAAAGGCCAGTTGGGGCATGTGCTGGTTGTGGGAGGTGATCGCAATTTTGCCGGTGCCGCCTTGCTTGCTGCGCAAAGTGCGCTGCGTAGCGGTGCCGGGCTGGTTTCCCTGGCGACCCGGGCGGAGCACGTGGCAGCTGCTCAGGCGCGAATTCCAGAGGTGATGGCTGCCCCGGTGGCGTCAGCCAATCAACTGCTGGCGCTTGGGAAAGCTGCCTCGGTCTGGGTGGTTGGTCCAGGCTTGGGGCTGGGTGCATGGGGACGCAGCCTGTTATCGGCGGCAGCAGCCAGTGATGGGCCGCAGGTCTGGGATGCCGATGCGCTGAACCAGTTGGCCTCGGGTTGTGTCTCATTGCCCGCAAATTGCGTAATAACCCCGCACCTGGGTGAGGCTGCGCGCTTGTTGGGCGTCAGTACCGCCCAGGTCCAGGCCGATCGTCCGGCGGCAGCGCTCCAACTGGCCAGGCGGTTCGGCACGGTTTGCGTGTTAAAAGGGGCCGGCAGTTTGATTGCCGATCCGGGTGGTCAACTGCGACTATGCGATCGCGGTCATCCGGTGATGGCGGGGGCTGGATTGGGTGATGTGCTTGCCGGGCTGATCGGCGCCTTGTTGGCGCAAGGCCTGACGCCTTTTGCCGCTGCGAGTCTGGCGGTCTGGCTGCATGCCTGTGCCGGAGAACGCCTGGCAGGCAAGGGGATAGGGCTGGCTGCCAGTGATTTGTGTGATGCCATTCGTCAGTTATTACAGGAGCAGTCTGTTGTCTGAGTTAGAGCTGTACGCCGCTGATGAGCAGGCCATGGTCGAGCTGGGAGGGCGCCTTGCCGCAGCCACGGCTGGCGTGGGGGTAATCTACCTGCACGGTGACCTTGGTGCCGGTAAAACCACATTTTCCCGTGGGATAATCCGTGGCTTTGGTCATGTGGGGGCGGTTAAAAGCCCGACTTTCACCCTGGTTGAGCCCTACGAACTGGATGATGCCCGGGTCTATCACTTTGACCTGTATCGCCTGGTCGATCCGGAAGAGCTGGAGTTCTTGGGCATACGCGATTATTTCGAAGGTGATGCATTGTGCCTGGTTGAATGGCCGGAGCGCGGCGCAGGCGTTTTGCCAAAGGCCGATATGGACATTACCATTAGCGTGCAGGGAACAGGGCGATCGCTGCGCTTTCAGGCGCATAGTCCGCGCGGTATTGCCTGGTGTGCCGACTTGGCCATTGGGAGACGAATCAAATAATGGGGTCGGGTATGCGCATGAGCGCGCGTTTAGTTTTAATAGGGGTGGTGCTGGCGACTTTGGCGTCAGAGGTTTTTGCTGCCTCGGATGTGCGCGGGGTCCGTTTATGGCGAGCGCCGGATAACACCCGCCTGGTGTTTGATTTGTCCGGCCCGGTTAAGCACAGCGTATTTACCCTGTCCGCGCCTGATCGCATCGTAATCGATATCAGCGGCGCCAAGCTGGCGACTTCGCTCAATACCTTGTCCTTGAGCAACACGCCCATTACTGGTGTGCGCTCTGCGCAGCGCACCGCCAACGACTTGCGCGTGGTGATTGACCTTAAAGACTCGGTCACGCCAAAGAGCTTCACCTTGGCCCCCAACCAGCAATACGGCGACCGCTTGGTTGTCGATTTGTACGATAAGGGCGCCGATAGTACGCCGAACTTGCCGCCAACGACCGTGTCATCGTCAGCGCCGGTGCCGGTCACACCGACCCAGGCTCCGCCGAAGATAACGCCAATTCCGAGCGGTAAGCGTGACATTGTTATTGCCATTGATGCCGGTCACGGTGGCGAAGACCCGGGCGCGCTGTCGCCAGTCAAGGGGCGGGTGGAGAAAAACGTCACCTTGGCCATTGCCAAGGAGTTGCAGCGCCAGGTCAATGCCGAGAAAGGCTATCGCGGCGAGCTGGTGCGCACTGGCGATTACTTTATTCCGTTGCGCAAGCGCACCGAAATCGCGCGCAAGAAAGGTGCCGACCTGTTTGTTTCGATTCACGCCGATGCCGCGCCCTCGCGCGCAGCGTTTGGTGCATCGGTGTATGCCTTGTCTGATCGCGGCGCCACCTCCGAAACCGCGCGCTGGCTGGCAGACTCTGAAAACCAGTCGGACTTGATCGGTGGTGCTGGCAACGTCAGCCTCGACGACAAGGATCGTATGCTGGCAGGCGTATTGCTCGACTTGTCGATGACCGCATCCTTGTCCTCGAGCCTGAATGTTGGCCAGAAGGTGCTGGGCAATATTGGCCAGGTGACACCGCTGCACAAGCGCCGGGTTGAGCAGGCGGGCTTTATGGTGCTCAAGTCGCCGGATATTCCATCGATCCTGGTCGAAACAGGGTTTATTTCAAACCTGAATGAGTCAAACAAGCTGGTAACCGCCAGCCACCAGCGAACCCTGGCACGGTCGATCATGACTGGCGTCAAGCAGTTCTTCGAGCAGAATCCGCCGCCGGGCACCTATATTGCCTGGATGCGTGACTCCGGCAAGATCGCGCAGGGGCCGCGCGAGCATCGCGTCAGTTCTGGCGATAGCCTGGCGCTGATTGCTGCGCGTTACCAGGTCAGCATGGCATCCATCAAACGGGCTAACGCGATGTCGTCCAATGTGGTCAAGATCGGCCAAGTACTGAAAATTCCCGCTACCTCCCTGGCTGCACAACCATGACTGATGCTGCACGAATCCAGCTGCTCAGCCCGCGGCTGGCTAACCAGATTGCCGCTGGCGAGGTGGTGGAACGGCCTGCCTCGGTCATCAAGGAATTGCTGGAAAACAGCTTGGACTCCGGCGCCAGGCGCATCGAAGTGGATGTCGAGCAAGGTGGTGTAAAGCTGCTGCGGGTGCGTGATGATGGCACTGGCATCTCTGCCGACGACTTGCCTTTGGCGCTTGCCCGCCACGCTACCAGCAAGATTCGTGAGCTTGAGGATCTTGAACAGGTTCTTAGCCTTGGTTTTCGTGGTGAAGCGCTGGCATCGATCAGTTCGGTGTCGCGCCTGACCCTGACTTCCCGTACCGCCGATGCCGAGCAAGCCTGGCAAGTCGAAACCGAAGGTCGCGACATGCAGCCCCGGGTGCAGCCAGCCGCACACCCGGTTGGTACATCGGTTGAAGTGCGGGATCTGTTCTTCAATACCCCGGCGCGGCGTAAGTTCCTGCGCGCCGAGAAGACCGAGTTTGACCATTTGCAAGAGGTGATCAAACGCTTGGCGCTTGCTCGCTTCGATGTTGGTTTTCAACTGCGCCACAACGGCAAGACCATTCTGTCGCTGCACGAAGCGCATGACGAGGCCAGTCGTGCCCGGCGCGTTTCTTCCGTGTGCAGCAATGGCTTTCTCGAGCAGGCCTTGCCGATAGAAATCGAGCGTAATGGCCTGCGGCTGTGGGGCTGGGTTGGTTTGCCGACATTCTCGCGCAGCCAGGCCGATTTGCAGTATTTCTACGTCAACGGGCGCATGGTCCGCGACAAATTGGTCGCCCATGCCGTGCGCCAGGCTTATCGCGACGTGCTGTTCAATGGTCGTCATCCGACTTTTGTGCTGTTTCTTGAAATCGATCCAGGCGTGGTCGATGTCAACGTGCACCCGACCAAGCATGAAGTGCGTTTTCGTGATGGACGCATGGTCCATGATTTCCTGTATGGCACCTTGCATCGTGCCTTGGGTGATGTGCGCCCAGAGGATCAACTGGCTGCACCCGCCTCGGTCGACACCATGGTGCGTCCGACGGGCCAGGCTGCTGGCGAGTTTGGCCCGCAGGGTGAAATGGGGCTGGCGGCCAATGTGTTGGAGCGCCCGCAGGCGGATTCGGTATGGCGTTCGCCCGGGGCGGGTTTCCAGGGTGCGCGCCCGGCGTTGCCGGCTGCTGAAGCCCAGGGGGCTTATCGCGAGTATTTCAAGCCAATGCCCGAGGCGGCTGTTCCTGCCGGACTGCCGCAAGAGCAGGGCGATGTGCCGCCGCTTGGCTACGCCATCGCGCAGCTCAAGGGTATTTATATCCTCGCTGAAAACGTGCAGGGCATGGTGCTGGTTGATATGCACGCGGCCCATGAGCGCATTACCTATGAGCGCCTCAAGGTGGCAATGGCCAGTGAAGGCCTGCGTGGCCAGCCACTATTGGTGCCTGAGTCTATTGCTGTCAGCCAGCGCGAGGCCGATTGCGCCGAAGAGCATGCGGCGCTGTTCCAGACCCTGGGTTTTGAGTTGCAGCGCCTGGGGCCAGAATCCCTGGCGATTCGCCAGGTCCCGGCTTTGCTCAAGCAGGCAGAGGCCACGCGCCTGGTGCAGGATGTACTCAGCGACTTGCTGGAATATGGCACCAGTGATCGCATTCAGGCACATATCAATGAGTTGCTCGGCACCATGGCCTGCCATGGCTCGGTGCGGGCCAATCGACGCCTGACTTTGCCCGAAATGAATGCCCTGCTGCGCGACATGGAACATACCGAGCGCAGTGGGCAGTGCAACCATGGGCGTCCAACCTGGACGCAAATGGGCATGGACGACCTGGATAAATTATTTTTGCGCGGACGTTGATCGGTCGCGCAACCTCGCTGTTCTCAAGAGATGCAATCAATGTCTGAGCCTCTGCCGCCAGCAATATTCCTGATGGGACCTACGGCGGCCGGTAAAACCGACTTGGCCCTGGAGCTGGCGCGGGCGCTGCCTTGTGACTTGATCAGTGTTGATTCGGCGCTGATCTACACCGGCATGGATATAGGTACGGCCAAACCCGACAAAGCCACTTTGGCGCAATATCCACACCGTTTGATTGATATTCGTGATCCGGCGCAAAGCTATTCGGCTGCAGAGTTTCGCAGTGATGCACTGGCTGAAATGGCTGAAATCACCGCCAGGGGGCGGATCCCGCTTCTGGTGGGTGGCACCATGCTTTATTACAAGGCGCTTCAGGAAGGTTTGGCCGATATGCCGGGCGCTGATGCGCAGGTGCGTGCAGAGATCGAGGCGCGGGCCCTGGCCGAGGGCTGGGGTGTGTTGCACCAGGAGTTGGCCGCCATTGATCCCGAGTCGGCCGCGCGGATACATCCCAACGATCCACAGCGCCTAACCCGGGCGCTTGAAGTCTATAAGGTCAGTGGTTTGACCATGACTGAACATCGCCTGCGCCAGGCGCAACAAAATGTTGACGTTAACCCGGCGAGTGGCAGGCATTTACCCTATAATGTCGTTTGCATGGCCATCGCGCCGGCTGATCGAAGTGTGCTTCACGAACGAATTTCACAGCGTTTTCAGATGATGCTTGAACAAGGCTTCATCGAAGAGGTCGAACTTCTGCGTCAAAGAAGTGACTTGCATCCAGGTTTGCCGTCTATACGATCAGTAGGTTACCGCCAAGTGTGGGAATACCTCGACGGCGATGTCAGTCGTTCGAAGATGCAGGAGTTGGGGATAATTGCTACTCGCCAGTTGGCCAAGCGACAGTTTACATGGCTGCGCAGTTGGTCTGATGTGCGCTGGTTGGATAGCCTGGCTTGCGACAATACGTCACGCGCCTTGAAATACTTGGCATCGGCCTCCATATTGGAGTGAGACCATGCCGTTAGCCGTCTATTCTTGAGAAGGGCGGCGCTAAGTTGTTTATTGATTCTTAAATTATTGAAATTGATCCTTAAAGGAGTGCGGCACATGTCAAAAGGGCATTCGCTACAAGACCCTTACTTAAATACCCTGCGTAAGGAACGCGTACCGGTATCTATTTACCTGGTTAACGGGATTAAGTTGCAGGGGCAAATCGAATCTTTCGACCAGTTTGTAATTTTGCTGAAAAACACTGTCAGCCAGATGGTCTACAAACACGCAATTTCCACCGTAGTGCCGAGCCGTCCGGTTCGTCTGCCAACCGCTAGCGAAACGGAGCAGGCCGAGTCCGAGCCAGGTAACGCCTGATTTTAGGGGGCTGTATTGTTCTTCGAACGCCATGAAGGTGGTGAGCGGGCCATCCTGGTTCATTTGGATGGCCAGAACTCAGAGGCGAGTGAAGATCCGCAAGAGTTTCAGGAACTTGCTATTTCAGCGGGTGCTGACACGGTGGCCTTTCTTAGTGTGCCGAGCAATCGGCTGACTGCGAAATACCTCATCGGTAGCGGTAAGGTTGAAGAGCTGCGCGATCAGGTCAAGTCTGCAGAGGCCGACCTGGTTATCTTCAACCACGTCCTGACACCCAGTCAGGAGCGAAATCTGGAGCGTGCCTTTGAGTGTCGCGTATTGGACCGTACCGGTTTGATTCTCGATATCTTCGCCCAGCGCGCGCGTACTCACGAGGGTAAGTTGCAGGTTGAACTTGCCCAGCTTGATCACTTGAGTACTCGACTGGTGCGGGGCTGGACTCACCTTGAGCGACAAAAAGGTGGTATCGGCCTGCGCGGCCCGGGTGAAACTCAGCTCGAAACCGACCGCCGCTTGTTGCGGGTCCGTATTCGTCAAATCAAACAGAAGCTCAATAAAGTCCGCAGCCAGCGTGAGCAAGCACGTCGTGGCCGTCAGCGGGCAGATATCCCTTCGGTTTCGCTGGTCGGTTATACCAACGCCGGCAAGTCGACGCTGTTCAACGCCGTGACCGAGTCCGAGGTCTATGCGGCTGACCAGCTGTTCGCAACGCTAGATCCTACCTTGCGTCGTCTCGACTTGAACGACTTTGGTCCTATTGTGCTGGCCGACACCGTGGGCTTTATTCGCCACCTGCCGCACAAATTGGTTGAAGCCTTTCGTGCGACCCTTGAGGAGTCGAGCAACTCAGATTTATTGCTGCACGTGATTGATGCCCATGAGCCCGAGCGCATGGCGCAGATCGAACAAGTGATGGCGGTGTTGACCGAAATTGGCGCCCATGAGTTGCCGATTCTCGAGGTCTATAACAAGCTTGACCTGCTTGAGGGGGTTGAGCCACAAATTCAACGTGATGCCGATGGCAAGCCGCAACGTGTATGGTTGTCGGCACGCGATGGACGTGGTCTACCTTTACTTAAGCAGGCAATTGCGGAACTCTTGAGTGATGACCTCTTTGTCGGCACATTACAGTTGCCGCAAAAGCTCGGACGCTTGCGTGCCCAGTTTTTTGAGCTGGGCGCCGTGCAGAGCGAGGCTCACAGCGAAGATGGCAGTAGTTTGTTGGCAGTACGTTTGCCGCGTGTGGAGCTCAATCGGTTGGTGAGTCGCGCTGGCCTGCAGCCGTTGGAGTTTATTGAGCAACACACTTTGCAATAAAGCCTGTGTCAGCGGTTGTGCCGTTGAGGCTGGGCATTCGGTAGCATTGGCCGACGCGTCGTGGACGCGTCTTTGCTTTATCAGATGGAGAGCGCTATGGCTTGGAATGAGCCGGGTGGCAACTCGAATAATCAGGATCCGTGGGGTGGGCGCCGTAACAACGGTGGCGATCGCAAAGGGCCTCCGGATCTCGACGAGGCCTTCCGCAAGCTACAGGAAAGCCTTAACGGGTTGTTCGGTGGCGGTAAAAAACGTGGTAGTGGCGACGGTGACAGTGGTGGCAGCAAGGGTGGCTACGGCATGCTCTTGGTCGGCTTCCTGGTGATCGTGGCTTTTTGGCTTTACAGCGCGATCTACGTTGTCGATGAGCAGGAGCAAGCCGTTGTCCTGCGTTTCGGTAAATATTACGAGACTGTAGGGCCGGGCCTGAATATCTACTTCCCGCCGATTGATCGTAAATTCCAGGAAAACGTCACCCGCGAGCGTGCTTACAGCAAGCAGGGCCAGATGTTGACCGAAGATGAAAACATCATCGAAGTTCCACTGACCGTGCAGTACAAGATCAGCAATTTGCAGGATTTCGTACTTAACGTGGACTCGCCTGAAACCAGCTTGCAGCAAGCAACTGACAGCGCGATACGTCACGTGGTCGGCTCGACCGAAATGGATCAGGTGCTGACTGAAGGTCGTGAACTGTTGGCCAGCGAGGTCAAGGAGCGTTTGCAGCGTTTCATGGACAACTACAAGACCGGCATCGTCGTGACCCAGGTGAACTTGCAAAGCGCTGCTGCGCCGCGTGAAGTTCAAGAGGCATTCGATGACGTGATTCGTGCCCGTGAAGACGAGCAGCGCGAGAAGAACAAGGCTGAAACCTACGCCAATGGTGTGGTTCCAGAAGCACGTGGTCAGGCCCAGCGCCTGGTCGAGGATGCAATGGGTTACCGCGATGAAGTGGTTTCTCGTGCCCAGGGTGAGGCTGACCGCTTCACTGCGTTGGTCGCCGAGTACCGCAAGGCGCCGGAGATTACCCGTGAGCGCTTGTATCTCGACACCATGCAAGAGCTTATGAGCAACACCAGCAAGGTTTTGGTCACTGGTGACAAGGGGCAGAACAACCTGCTTTACCTGCCGTTGGATAAAATGATTGATGGTCGCAAGGGCAATGGCTCAAGCGCAATTTCCGGTGCTGCTTCGGCCAGCGACCCGGATGCCGGTTCCCTGCGCACGCCGCAACCGGTTGACCTACGTTCAAGGGAGAGCCGCTGATGAGTAGTAAATCACTGGTTGCTCTGATCGTTGCCGTGGTGCTGGCAATCGTTGCCTGGAACAGCTTCTATATCGTCGCTCAGACTGAGCGTGCGGTGTTGCTGCAGTTCGGTCGTATTGTCAATCCGGACGTCAAGCCGGGCCTGCATGTGAAGATTCCATACGTCAACCAGGTGCGTCTGTTCGACGGTCGCTTGATGACGCTGGATGCAAGCAGCTCACGTTTCCTCACCCTGGAAAAGAAAGCGTTGATGGTTGATGCCTACGCCAAGTGGCGTGTGCGTGATGCCGAGCGGTACTACACCGCAACCTCCGGTATCAAGCAGACGGCTGATGAGCGTCTGTCGCGTCGTCTCGAAGCTTCGCTGCGTGACCAGTTCGGTAAGCGCACCCTGCACGAGTCGGTATCGGGTGAGCGTGATGCGCTGATGGCTGACGTGACCGCATCGCTGAACAAGGCGGCGCAAAGCGAGCTGGGCATCGAGGTCGTCGACGTGCGGGTCAAGGGCATCGACTTGCCTAAGGAAGTAAACCGCAGTGTGTTCGACCGTATGGGATCGGAGCGTGAGCGTGAAGCACGCGAGCACCGGGCCAAGGGTAAAGAGCTGGCAGAAGGTATCCGTGCCGATGCCGATCGTCAGCGCCGTGTTCTGTTGGCAGAAGCCTACCGTCAAGCTGAAGAGCTGCGCGGTGAGGGTGATGCCAAGGCGGCAGCCATCTACGCCAAGGCTTATGGCCAGGATCAGGAGTTCTACTCCTTCTACCGTAGTCTGAAGGCTTACCGTGAGAGTTTTGCGGACAAGCGTGACGTGTTGGTGCTTGATCCAAGTAGCGAGTTCTTCCGCTATCTGGAGAAATCCAAGCAGCCATGATGCTTGCCCCGACGGACGCATGTCGTCCGTCGGGGTGACCGTTCAAGAAAACGTGGTATGATGCGGCAGCCGGGAAAATCCCGGCTTTTTTGCGTCTGTGGGAATCATGTGGCAGGAATTAGGCATAGCAGTTTGTTTGGTCTTGGTGCTCGAAGGTGTCCTGCCCTTCCTCTATCCGCGTCGTTGGCGCGGTGCGGTCGAGCAACTGGCTCAGTTGTCGGATCGCGGACTGCGTCTTATGGGGCTGACCAGCATGTTGCTGGGCACAGCGCTTCTTTATTGGCTTCACTGATGGCTTGTGCCGCCCGGATCAAGAGGGGAATGGCGAAATGGCGACGGTAGACCGCTGGCTGCTGCCAGATGGCATCGAAGAAGTATTACCTCCAGAGGCTGCGCGCATCGAAGTGGCGCGCCGCCAAGTGCTGGATCTATTCCAGCGTTGGGGCTATGAATTCGTAGTAACGCCGCATATCGAATACCTTGAGTCGCTGCTGACTGGCGCGGGTCAGGATCTCGATCTGCGGACGTTCAAGGTGATCGATCCTTTATCGGGTCGGCAGATGGGGTTCCGCGCGGACATTACGCCGCAGGTTGCCCGTATCGACGCACATACGCTGCGGCGGGAAGGGCCGAGCCGGCTGTGCTATGCCGGCAGTGTGCTGCATGCCCAGCCGCGTGCGCTGACCACCTCGCGTAGCCCGATCCAGTTGGGTGCCGAGTTGTATGGCGATGCGAGCCCTGCAAGCGATGTCGAGGTTATCAGCCTGCTGGTCAACACGCTTGAGCTGGCGGCTGTGCCGGATGTGCACATGGATCTCGGTCATGTCGGCATCTATCGCGGTCTGGCGCGGGCAGCTGGCTTGTCGGGTGCGGCCGAGCAGCAGTTGTTCGATGCCCTGCAGCGCAAGGCCATTGATGAAATCGCCGAGTTGACCGCCGCATTGCCCGCCGAGCTGGGCAAGATGCTGCGTGCGCTGGCTGAGCTGTGCGGTGGCCGTGAGGTGCTTGACCTGGCGCAGGCATGCCTGGTCGAGGCGCCGGATGATGTGCATGCCGCACTGGATGACCTGCTGGCGATTGCCGATGAGCTGAGCCTGCGCTATCCAGAATTACCGCTGTACTTTGATCTTGGCGAGTTGCGCGGCTATCACTATCACACTGGCGTGGTGTTTGCTGCGTTTGTACCGGGTGTCGGCCAGTCGATTGCCCAGGGTGGTCGTTACGATGATATCGGCGCAGACTTCGGTCGCGCGCGCCCGGCAACAGGCTTCTCGACGGATTTAAAAACCCTGGTGAGCTTGGGCAACATGCAACTGGCGGATGCGCCGGCGGGCATTTGGGCGCCTGATCACCACGATGTTTACCTGTGGCAAGCGGTACAAAAGCTGCGTGGCGAAGGCGCGCGGGTGGTACAGGCTCTGCCAGAACAGGGTTTGGCTGATGCGCATGAGGCTGGCTGTGACCGTCAGTTGCAGTTGCGTGATGGTCGTTGGCAAGTGACGCCCCTGGCGTCCTGATATGTTTCCGTCGGTTATCGCCGACATCTAGCTTGCGCGAATGAGGACAAGTGTTATGGGTAAGAATGTCGTAGTCCTGGGCACCCAGTGGGGCGACGAGGGCAAGGGTAAGATCGTCGATCTGCTGACCGAACAGGCTGCTGCCGTGGTTCGTTATCAGGGCGGTCACAACGCTGGCCATACGCTGGTAATCGACGGCGAGAAAACCGTTCTGCACCTGATCCCGTCAGGCATTCTGCGCGATGGCGTGCAGTGCTTGATCGGTAATGGCGTGGTGGTTGCCCCGGATGCGCTGATGCGTGAAATCATCAAGCTCGAAGAAAAAGGCGTACCGGTGCGTGAGCGCCTGCGTATCAGCCCTTCCTGCCCGTTGATTCTGTCTTATCACGTGGCGCTGGATCAGGCCCGCGAAAAAGCCCGAGGCGACGCCAAGATCGGTACGACCGGTCGCGGTATTGGCCCGGCCTACGAAGACAAGGTAGCGCGCCGTGGCCTGCGCATCGGTGATTTGTTCCATCGCGAGCGCTTTGCGGCCAAGCTGGGCGAGTTGCTCGACTACCATAACTTCGTATTGCAGAACTTCTACAAGGAGCCTGCGATCGACTTCCAGAAAACCCTGGATGAGTGCATGGAATACGCCGAGTTGCTCAAGCCAATGATGGCTGACGTGACTGCGATTCTTCACGAAATGCGCCGCGACGCCAAAGACATCATGTTTGAGGGTGCGCAGGGCTCATTGCTGGATATCGACCACGGCACCTACCCATACGTGACCAGCTCCAACACCACTGCGGGCGGCATCGCCACTGGTTCTGGTTTTGGTCCCATGTATCTCGACTACATCCTGGGCATCACCAAGGCCTACACCACGCGCGTGGGTTCGGGTCCGTTCCCGACCGAGTTGTTTGACGAGACCGGTGCGTTCCTGGCCAAGCGTGGTCACGAGTTCGGTGCAACTACCGGTCGTGCTCGTCGTTGTGGCTGGTTTGATGCGGTTATCCTGCGTCGCGCTATCGAAATCAACAGCATCTCGGGCCTGTGCCTGACCAAGCTGGATGTGCTCGACGGCCTGGAAGCCATCAACATCTGCGTAGGCTACAAAGATCAGAACGGTGAGGTTCTGGTTGATGCGCCGACTGATGCGGACAGCTATATCGGCCTGCAGCCAGTGTACGAAGAAGTGCCAGGCTGGAGTGAGTCGACGCTGGGCGTCAAGACCCTCGAAGAGTTGCCAGTCAATGCGCGCAACTACATCAAGCGTGTTGAGGAATTGGTGGGTGCGCCTATCGATATCATCTCGACCGGTCCTGATCGCAACGAAACTATCGTGCTGCGTCACCCGTTCGGCTAAGCATTACCTGTTGTTGAAAAAAGGGTCGCCTGGTGCGGCCCTTTTTGCATTCTGCTTGGCTTGCATGTGATCAAGGATAGTTAGGCATAAGGCTTGCTTGGGCTCAACTAATTCCGGAAGTCGCCGTTATAGAAGTACGGTTGTTGAGGAGTCGTCCCGTGTTTGCCATTGCTTCGTTGTTACGCAGTCGTTTGTTGCGCCCGGTATTTATTGCCTTGGGGCTGGCGTTGTTGGTGCAAGTGCTGGTTGCTGTGATGCTTACGCGCACAACGGTGAGCACGCTGGTTGAGGATCTGTCTGCGCGTCTGGGCAGCGACACCCGGCAACTGTCGACTGATCTCGAGGCGGCCAGCGCCGAGGTGCGTGGCGGGCTTGAGGGGCTATCCAGTCGAACCCAGGCAAGCCTTGGGGCTGGGCTGAAGGAGCGCCTGAGCGCGGAGCAGGTGCAGCTGCGCGGCATACTGGAGAGCAATCTCAAGCAGTCGGCGGATGACTTGGCGCAGCTTCTGGCGGCGGTCGCCCCAAAAGCCATTTGGGACAATGACGTGCCAGCCCTGACCGAGCTGGTGCGCATGGCCCATCGCAACTCAAATGTGCTTTTTGCCGTCTATGTTGATGCCGGTGGCGAGCGCCTGACGCGTCATGTCAATCGTACGGATGAGCGAGTCAAGGCCCTGATCGCCAAGGGGCAGGGGCGCGGTTCTCTGGATAAATTGCTCAATGCGGCGGCAAGTGATCCCGGGGTTTATGTGGTTGAAGCATCAATCAATCCAATGGGGTCGGAGATTGGCAAGGTAATCCTTGGTGTATCGACCGTTGATGTCGATAAGGTCGTTGCCCAGCTTGACCAACGCTTTGCTGCACTGATCCAGAGCAGCGGCCAGCTGGTTTCGGATGGTTTGAGTGCGGCGGCCAGTGACAGTGCGGCGGCATTGGCGTCACGGCTCAAAGGTGCCCAGCAAACCGCGCAAGCCATGGCTGAAAACAGTCGGCAGGCGATTGAGTCGGCCGCGCAGAGCCTGCGCTGGAATATCAGTATTGGCTTGGCGCTGGTCGGTCTGGTCATTTTGCTGGTACTGGCCCTGGTTTTGGGGCGTCGCGTGGTGAGCAAGCTGCACACCCTGATTGCGGTGATGGATGACTGGGCCGCCGGCGAGGGCGATCTGACACGTCGGGTGCAGATGAACAGTCGGGATGAAATCGGTGACATGGCCGCGGTGGTCAATCGCTTTGTCGGCAAGCTACAGCCTATTGTCCGCGAGGCCGGTGATATCGCCGTGCGCACAGGGGTCGAAATCGAAAGTCTGGCTGTGCGTAGCGCGGCGGCTGAGGTTTCTGCGGCGCGCCAGCGTGATGAGGTGGCGGGCAGCTTGCACGCGCTGGCGCAGATGGCCGACGAAGCGCAGGCCGAAAGCCAGTCCATGCAGGAGGCGTTGCAGCGTGTTGGCTCTATTCGCCAGGCCACCGAGGATAATTCGGCGATCGCCAGGCGTGTCGGTGGTTCCATTGCCGAGCTGGTTGACAGTGTCGATACCGGTGCGGCGGTAATTCAGCGCCTGGCGCGGCAAAGTGAGCAGATCGAAGTGGTGCTGACGGTCATACATGGTATCGCCGAGCAAACTAACCTGCTGGCGCTCAATGCCGCAATTGAGGCTGCACGGGCGGGCGAAAGCGGCCGTGGTTTTGCGGTGGTTGCGGACGAGGTACGGGCCTTGGCCAGTAAAACCCAGCAATCGACTGGTGACATTCAGGCGCATATAGGTGCCTTGCAGCAGGGAGCGCGCGAGGCTGTGAGTGCAATTGAGCAAGCGAGCCGACAGGCGGCACAAGGATTGGCGGCGCTGAATGAGAGTGAGCGGCTGCAGGGTTCGGTGCAGGTCTCGGTGGAAGAGGTGCACGGAGCGATCAATGCCGCGGCGGGTGCTGCCCGGCACCAGGCTGAGGGGGCAGCGGCTGTTCGTCGGCGAGTGGAGGTCATTCATGCTGAATCGCAGCGTGCGGCTGAGGCTGTAGCGGCGACCGCCAAGAGTGGCCGGGTGCTGGATGGGCTGGCTTCCCAGTTAAGCCTGAGCTTGGGGCAGTTCAAGGTCTAGCGCGCTGAATGCAAGGCCGCCAGGGTTTCTTGGTGGCTTTTGCCGGGCAGCTGCTAAGCTGAAACGCAGGCATAAAAAAACCGAGCTGTTTGGCTCGGTTTTTTTGAATTTGGTGCCCAGGAGAAGACTCGAACTTCCACGACCGTAAGGTCACCAGCACCTGAAGCTGGCGTGTCTACCAATTTCACCACCTGGGCATTGATTGCAAAGATTGCTCTTTTGCTATCAACTACAACAACGTTTGCCGTCGTTGTGGCGCGCATAATACGGATCGGTTTTTTACTTGTAAACCCCTGTCGTTAAAAAAAATATTATGTGTTGCGGGCTGACCCGGACACCTGTTTCGCGCTTCAATAGGCGTATGACAAACCGAATTTATATAGAAAAGGTGAATCCTCTCTAATGGCCGATTGGCAATCCCTCGATCCCGAGGCCGCCCGTGAAGCGGAAAAGTATGAAAATCCCATCCCTAGTCGTGAGCTTATTCTCAAGCATCTCGATGAGCGTGGCTCCCCGGCAAACCGCGAACAGCTGCTGGAAGAGTTCGGACTGACAACTGACGAGCAGGTGGAAGCACTGCGTCGTCGACTGCGTGCAATGGAGCGCGACGGTCAGCTTATTTACACGCGTCGCGGCACCTATGCTCCGGTCGATAAGCTGGATTTGGTGCTGGGGCGGATCAGTGGTCACCGCGACGGCTTTGGCTTCCTGGTGCCCGATGATGGCAGCGACGACCTGTTTCTGAGCCCGGCGCAGATGCGCCTGGTTTTCGATGGCGATCGTGCATTGGCGCGGGTTGCCGGTCTTGATCGGCGTGGCCGCCGCGAAGGCGCCGTGGTTGAAGTGATCTCCCGCGGTCATGAATCCATCGTCGGCCGCTATTACGAAGAAAGCGGCATTGGCTTCGTCATTCCTGATAATCCGAAAATCCAGCAGGAAGTGCTGGTTACCCAGGGTCGCAATGCGGGGGCCAAGCAGGGCCAGTTCGTTGAGGTGAAAATCACCCACTGGCCAACCCAGCGCTTCCAGCCGCAAGGTGATGTGGTCGAGGTCGTGGGCAATTACATGGCCCCTGGCATGGAAATCGATGTTGCCTTGCGCAGCTACGACATCCCCCATGTCTGGCCAGATGCTGTCGTTAAAGAAGCCAGCAAGCTCAAGCCTGAAGTCGAAGAAAAGGACAAGGAAAAGCGGGTTGATTTGCGTCATCTGCCGTTCGTCACCATCGACGGCGAAGATGCGCGTGACTTCGATGACGCGGTGTATTGCGAAAAAGGTGGCGGTAACTGGCGACTGTTCGGTGGCGGCTGGAAGCTGTATGTCGCTATCGCTGACGTTTCCCATTACGTCAAAATCGGCTCGGCGCTGGATGCCGAGGCGCAAGTGCGCGGCAACTCGGTGTATTTCCCGGAGCGGGTGATCCCGATGCTGCCGGAGGAACTGTCCAACGGCCTGTGTTCGCTGAATCCGCATGTTGATCGCCTGGCCATGGTTTGCGAGATGACTATCTCTAAGACCGGCAAGATGACTGACTACCAGTTCTATGAAGCGGTTATTCATTCCCATGCGCGCCTGACCTACAACAAGGTCAGCACCATGCTTGAGCAGCCGAAGACTGCCGATGGCAAGGCCCTGTGTAGCGAATACAAAGAAGTGTTGCCGCATCTCAAGCAGCTCTATTCCCTGTATCACGTGCTTTTGGCTGCGCGTCATGAGCGCGGTGCGATTGACTTCGAGACTCAGGAAACCCGCATCATCTTCGGCGCTGGGCGCAAGATTGCCGAGATTCGCCCGACCCAGCGCAACGATGCACACAAGCTGATCGAAGAATGCATGCTGGCCGCCAACGTTGCCACAGCCGCGTTTATGCAAAAGCATGAAATTCCGGCTTTGTATCGCGTGCATGACGGGCCGCCGCCTGAACGCCTGGAAAAACTCAAGGCGTTTTTGGGTGAGCTGGGCTTGAGCCTGCACCGTGGCAAGGCCAAGGACGGCCCGTCGCCGAAGGATTACCAGGCGCTGCTTGAAACCATCAAGGATCGCCCTGACTACCACCTGATTCAGACCGTGATGCTGCGTTCATTGAGCCAGGCTGTGTACAGCGCCGACAACCATGGCCACTTTGGCCTCAATTACGATGCTTATGCGCATTTCACCTCGCCGATTCGCCGTTACCCGGATCTGTTGATCCATAGGGCCATCCGCAGTGTGATTCGCTCCAAGCTGGATACCCCGCACGTTCAGCGTGCCGGCGCCACCAGCATGCCCAAGGCGCGGATCTATCCGTACGACGAGGCAATGCTCGAGGAACTGGGCGAGCAGTGCTCTATGTCTGAGCGCCGCGCCGACGAGGCTACGCGCGATGTGGTCAACTGGCTCAAATGCGAGTTTATGAAAGACCGCGTTGGCGAGACCTTTCCGGGTGTAATCACCGCGGTGACCGGTTTTGGCCTGTTCGTCGAGCTGAGTGATATCTACGTGGAAGGTTTGGTGCATGTCACCGCGCTACCGGCGGATTATTACCACTTCGACCCGGTTCATCATCGCTTGGCCGGTGAGCGCAGTGGCCGTAACTTCCGCCTGGGTGACAGTGTTGAAGTGAAGGTGATGCGGGTTGATCTCGACGAGCGCAAGATCGACTTCGAGATGGCGCAAAGCGGTATCGATGCCGCCGTCGGACGCAAGCGTGGCGATACCGGGCGGGGGCGCACCGAGCGTCCAGCCAAAGGCGAGCGCAGCAGCAAGACGGAGCGTCAGGGTAAACCGGCCAATAAGGATGCGCCGAGCGCCGACGTGCAGAAAAGCCGTGACGTCAAGCGTGCGCTGCTGGCTGGCTCCAAGGCGAAGCCGAAGGCGGCTGGGGCTAAATCCAAGTCCGGCGCCAAGGCAGATGGCAAGGCTGCTGCGCCTTCTAAACACCGTAAAGGCCCGCCAAAGTCTGGTGGAGCCACGAGCAGTGCACCGCGTAAACGTAAGGCGAAACCATGAGTCAGTTGGAAAAAATCTACGGCGTGCACGCCGTAGAAGCATTGCTGCGACACCACCCCAAGCGCGTAAAGCAGGTGTGGTTGGCCGAAGGGCGCAGTGATCCGCGAGTGCAAACCCTGATCGCTTTGGCGGCCGAGGCTCGCGTGGCGGTTGGTCAGTGTGAGCGACGTGAGATGGATGCCTGGGTTGAAGGCGTGCATCAGGGTGTTGTTGCTGATGTGAGTCCGAGCCAGGTGTGGGGCGAGGCCATGCTTGATGAGTTGCTCGACCGTACCGAGGGCGCGCCGCTGATCCTGGTGCTCGATGGCGTAACCGATCCGCACAATCTTGGCGCCTGCCTGCGCACCGCTGATGCTGCGGGCGCGCTGGCGGTACTGATCCCGAAGGACAAGTCGGCCACGCTCAATGCAACGGTGCGTAAAGTCGCCTGTGGCGCTGCTGAAGTGATCCCGCTGGTGGCGGTGACCAACCTGGCGCGCAGCCTGGAAAAACTACAGCAGCGCGGTTTGTGGGTCGTCGGAACTGCCGGTGAAGCCGAGCAAGAGATCTATGATCAAGACCTGACTGGCCCGACCATTCTGGTCATGGGCGCGGAGGGGCGTGGTATGCGCCGTCTCACTCGTGAACACTGCGATTACCTGGTCAAGCTGCCCATGGCGGGCAGTGTCAGCAGCCTCAACGTCTCGGTAGCCACCGGTGTTTGCCTGTTTGAAGCCATGCGTCAAAGGCGCAGCATCAAAAAATAGTATGGTGTGGCGCTGTCAGGCTCGCTATTTCATGGCCTGACGCACAGGGCAGCGCGAGGTGCCGGATCTTGTCCGGCATCTCGCGGCATTGATTCACACCCAGTCTGCAATTGTTCAAATAATCACCAGTTTACCTTGCTTGTCGCCGGGGGCTTCTCTAGAATGTCGCCCCTTGCCGTGACGGCAGGCGCTTTTGTGCCCTCTGTTCAGCAAGACTAAACAAGTGATATTCACTCCTTGCCTGACTGCATTAAGCGGCAGGCTACAACCCGTAAGGAGCATTTATGCGTCATTACGAAATCATCTTTCTGGTTCACCCGGACCAGAGCGAGCAAGTCGGCGGCATGGTTGAGCGTTACACCAAGCTGATCGAAGAAGACGGCGGCAAAATCCACCGTCTGGAAGATTGGGGCCGTCGCCAGCTGGCGTACGCTATCAACAACGTTCACAAGGCTCACTACGTGATGCTGAACGTTGAGTGCACCGGCAAAGCCTTGGCTGAGCTGGAAGACAACTTCCGTTACAACGACGCTGTGATCCGTAACATGGTCATCCGTCGCGATGAAGCAGTCGTTGAACAGTCGGAGATGCTCAAGGCCGAAGAAAACCGCAGTGAGCGCCGTGAGCGTCGTGACCGTCCTGAAAACGCTGAGTCTGATGACTCGAACAGCGATGACAGCGACAACAACGACAGCGACAACGCTGACGAGTAATCCACGGATCTATTGAGGAGCCTATCAAATGGCACGTTTCTTCCGTCGTCGTAAATTCTGCCGTTTCACCGCTGAAGACGTGAAAGAGATCGATTTCAAAGATCTCAACACGCTGAAAGCTTACATCTCGGAAACCGGCAAAATCGTTCCTAGCCGTATCACCGGTACTAAGGCTCGTTATCAGCGTCAGCTGGCTACCGCTATCAAGCGCGCTCGCTTCCTGGCCCTGCTGCCTTACACCGACAGCCACGGCCGCTAAGACCGGATGTTCGACAAGTAGTAAGGGATTAACGCATGCGCGCCATAGCTGAATTCATTATGCGCGGCCGTATGCAGGCCACTCTCGTGGTGGTCGGATCGGCGGCATTGCCGCTGCTGTTCTGGTTGAGTGCTGCTGCAGGCTGTCTGGTACTCCTGCGGCGCGGTTTGAGTGATGCCCTGGGCATCCTCGCATGGGCATTGCTACCGGCGATTGGCTGGTGGTACTTCGGCGAACCGCGCACCTTGTTGGTGTTGCTGGGGGCGCTGGGCCTGGGGTTGTTGTTGCGCTCCAGTATGTCCTGGAACCGTGTGCTGCTTTGCAGCGTGGCATTAGGCCTGGTGTACGGGTTGGTTTTGGGTGCGGTGTTCCGCGAACCTATCGATGCCATGGCGGGTGAGTTGAAACAGCTCATGCCGCAAATGCTCGATGGGGTCTACCAGCAAATGTCGGTAGATGAGCGAGCGCGTCTGGACAGCCTGATTGCACCGGTCTTGACTGGATTGCTGGCAGCTTTGTTGCAGATTGTCAGCCTGTTGAGCCTGATGCTTGGGCGTTATTGGCAGGCGCTGTTGTATAACCCGGGTGGTTTCGGGCGCGAATTTCGCACCTTGAAGCTGCCGCCGCCGTTAGCGATGTTGCTGCTGGTGGGCATGCTGTTAGGGCCGAATCTCGGTCCACAAATGGCCATGCTGACACCGTTGTGTAGCGTACCGTTGGCGTTTGCAGGCATCGCCCTGATTCATGGGCTGGTGGCGCAAGGGCGGATGTCCAAGTTTTGGCTTGTGGGGCTATACATCACGCTGCTGCTGTTTATGCAGCTGACTTATCCGTTACTGGTGGTAATCGCCATTGTCGACAGTCTGTTTGATTTTCGTGGGCGTCATGAGCGTAAAAAAGGCTCTGGCTCCGCGAACGGTGAAGGTTAAAAGTTAAGAGGTTATTACCAAATGGAACTGATCCTGCTGGAAAAAATCGCCAACCTGGGCAACCTGGGCGATAAAGTGAACGTTAAGGCTGGTTACGGCCGTAACTTCCTGCTGCCGAAAGGCAAGGCCACCGCAGCTACCGCTGCAAACGTTGCTGCTTTTGAAGCACGTCGCGCCGAGCTGGAAAAAATTGCCGCCGAGAAGAAAGCTTCTGCTGAATCTCGCGCTGCTCAGCTGGCTGAACTCGAAGTCACCATCACCGCTACTGCGGGCGATGAGGGCAAACTGTTCGGCTCGATCGGTACTCACGACATCGCTGATGCCCTGACCGCCTCTGGCGTTGAAGTGGCTAAAGCTGAAGTTCGTCTGCCGAACGGCACTATTCGTCAAATTGGCGAATACGACGTAGCCGTGCACCTGCACAGCGACGTTGAAGCAACCGTCAAGGTTGTTGTTGTAGCTGCTTAAGCAGTATGCGACATAGTAGGCCTTGCACTTCGGTGCGGGTCTGCTGACAATCAGGCACGGCATTGCGCAAGCGATGTCGTGCCTTTTGTTTTTATGCACCCAAAGAATTATTCTCAGAGCTTATGAACGACATCAGCATTCCTGAACAATACGACTTGCAGACTTCGGCTCTAAAAGTGCCGCCGCACTCGATCGAGGCGGAGCAAGCGGTACTCGGCGGCTTGATGCTCGACAACAATGCCTGGGAGCGCGTGCTTGACCAGGTCTCCGATGGTGACTTCTATCGTCACGATCATCGCCTTATCTTTCGCGCCATCTACAAGCTGGCGGAACGTAACCACCCATTTGACGTGGTGACGCTGTCCGAGCAGCTGGACAAAGAAGGCCAGCTGCCTGCCGCCGGTGGCTTGGCTTATCTGGGGGAACTGGCCAAGAACACGCCGTCGGTCGCCAACATCAAGGCCTACGCGCAGATCATTCGCGAGCGTGCGACGTTACGCCAGCTTATCGGTATCAGCAGCGAGATCGCCGACAGTGCCTACGCCCCTGAGGGCCGAACGGGCGAAGAGATCCTCGATGAGGCCGAGCGCCTGATCTTCCAGATCGCCGAGGCACGGCCCAAGACTGGCGGGCCGTTGGCGATCAACGACATTCTGGTCAAGGCCATCGACCGTATCGATACCCTGTTCAACAGTGGCGATGATATTACCGGGCTTTCGACCGGCTTTACCGACCTTGATGCCCAAACCAGTGGCTTGCAACCGGCCGACCTGATAATCGTCGCGGGTCGTCCCTCGATGGGTAAAACCACTTTCGCCATGAACCTGGTCGAGAATGCGGTGTTGCGCAGTGACAAGGCGATTGTCGTCTACTCGCTGGAGATGCCGGCTGACTCCATCGTTATGCGTATGCTCGCATCCCTGGGGCGCATTGATCAGACCAAGGTACGTGCCGGCCGCCTGGATGATGACGATTGGCCGCGCCTGACCTCAGCGGTCAACCTGCTTAACGACCGTAAACTGTTTATTGACGATACCGCCGGTATTTCGCCTTCTGAGATGCGCGCCCGCACGCGGCGTCTGGCTCGTGAGCACGGTGAGATCGGCTTGATCATGGTCGACTACCTGCAGCTTATGCAGATTCCGGGCTCCAGCAGTGAAAGCCGGGTAAACGAAATTTCCGAGATCTCGCGCTCGTTGAAAGCCCTGGCTAAGGAGTTCAATTGCCCGGTGGTTGCCCTGTCGCAGCTTAACCGGGGCCTTGAACAGCGCCCGAACAAACGCCCAATCAACTCCGACTTGCGTGAGTCGGGAGCGATCGAGCAGGACGCCGATATCATCATGTTCGTCTATCGGGACGAGGTCTATCACCCTGAAACCGAATACAAGGGCGTTGCCGAAATCATCATCGGTAAGCAACGGAACGGCCCTATTGGCACCACGCGTCTGGCGTTCCTGGGCAAGTATTCGCGTTTCGAAAACCTGGCGCCAGGCAGCTACCAGTTCGACGAGGACTGATTGGCGTGCCTTGGGCTGTCATTAGCTCTTGTACAACGGTGCGGTCGCCTGTTCGCCTAGAAAGGGTTTGAGGTAGTCCCCCAGGCGTTGGCCTTCTACCGCTTCGAAGGTTTCAGCTCGATCGTGCAATTGCTCGACTCGGTCGATACGAAAGTTGCGAAAATCGTTGCGCAGCTCGCACCAACTGCACAATGTCCAGGTTTGCCCCCAGAAGAACAACCCCAGCGGCCAGATACACCGCTCGCTGGTTTCCCCGCGCTCATCCCGATAGCTGATCAGTAATTTGTGGCGTTGGCGTATAGCCCCGCGTAGCTGACCGAGCCAGTGAACAGGATATGGGTTGGTTCTGGGGGCAAACAATTGGTTGCGATTGAACTCCTCGCGCATCTCGTTGGGCAGTACGTTGTGGATCTTCGCCAATGCTGATTCGGCGGCTCGCTGAAGTTGAGGGTCCGCCCAGGCTTGGACCATGCTTGCGCCTACCAGCAGCGCCTCGATTTCCTCGCTTTCGAACATCAAAGGGGGAAGGTCCATAGGTTGGCGCAGCACGTAGCCAACGCCAGCCTCACCCTCCAGCGGAACACCAGAGAGTGAGAGGTCTTGGATATCTCGGTAGATCGTGCGCACAGATACCTGTAGCCGTTCAGCCAGCCATTGGGCAGTGGTCAAACGGCGGCTACGCAGGAACTGAACGATTTGAAACAGACGGTCGGCGCGCCTCATGTTTCCTCTGCTGTTTGGGTGGCCAGGCATGCTGCTGCGCGCCTGGCGTGGCGCATTCAGGTCATGCTGTGCAGGCCCACTTCGTTGCCTTCGCTATCTTTTATCACAGCAATGTAGCCGTGGGGTGCGATGGACATCTTGCTATGAATAATGACCCCGCCTGCCGAGGGAACTCGGCTCACCACTTCATCCAGGTTGCCTTCGACATTCAGGTACACCCGAGTGCCGCCAATACCACTTTGTTGCTCGGCAGATTCGCTCAGGCAGCCACCAACACCGCTGTCCTGTGCATAGGGGAACACGGCCATGCGCCCGCCGTCGCTCTCCATTTCTTGCAGAGGCATTGCCAGTGCGCGTTCATAAAAGTCTCGTGCGCGCTCGAAGTTGCCGACAAAAAGTTCAAACCAGTTGATCGCATTCATGTGCTCTTTCCTTGAAGGTCAGTGGGCAGGCGACGGCTGTCTCTGATAGCGCGTGTTAGCCTGTAAAGCTGACTCTAGGGCAGTGCTACTGACAGCTTAGTGTCAGTAGTTTTCGCCGCTGAGCGATAAAGGCTGATTCGCCAACCATTGCGTGCAACGTGGAGCCGTACAGGCGAGTTGGTTACCCAGGGCTTGCAGGTTGAGGGCTGAGGTTTAAGATGCTCGGCTTTGATCTGCTGTGGAGCCTTGCCATGCGCCCCCTTGTTGCCACCATCGATTTGTCTGCCGTCTGCCACAACTACGCTGTTGCCAAGCGCTGTGGTCCGGGGCGTGAGGCATTTGCCGTGGTCAAGGCCAATGCCTATGGCCATGGCGTGCGCGAGGTGGTCACGGCGCTGCATGATCTGGCCGATGGTTTTGCGGTCGCCTGTCTGGAGGAGGCTGCTCAAGTCCGGGCGATGCATGCTGACGCGCGGATACTGTTGCTCGAGGGCTGTTTCGAGGCTGTCGAAGTACAGTTGGCCCAGCAATTACGCCTGGACCTTGTCGTGCAGAGCCAGCAGCAGCTTGATGCGGTCTTGGCTGCGCATGCAGGGCCGCCATTGAATATCTGGCTAAAGCTCGACAGCGGCATGCATCGCCTGGGTTTTGACGCTGATGGCGTTCGTGCCGCGCATGGGGCATTGCGAAACAGCGCGCAATGCAATGAGCTGAACCTGATCAGCCATTTTGCCTGTGCTGATGAGCGTGGCCATGAGCTCACCGAGCACCAGCTAGCGTGTTTCCTGGATATGCTCGACCTCGACTTTGATCAGCGCTCGTTGGCCAATTCGGCGGCTATCCTGACTATCCCTGCTGCGCATATGGATTGGCTGCGTCCAGGCATCATGCTCTACGGCGCCACGCCTTTCGCAGATTTGAGCGTTGCCCAGCTTGGTCTAAAGCCAGTGATGACGCTTTCTGCGCAATTGATTGCCGTGCGTCATGTCGCACAGGGTGAGTCCGTGGGTTACGGTGCCAGTTGGGTTGCCTCGCGTGCGTCAGTGATAGGTACCGTGAGCTGCGGCTACGCCGATGGTTATCCGCGCCATGCGCCTGCTGGCACGCCGGTTATGGTCAATGGCCAGCGTGTGCCTTTGGTCGGCCGGGTTTCGATGGATATGCTCACGGTCGACCTGACTGACCTGGCTCAGCCTGCCGTGGGTGATGCTGTTGAGTTGTGGGGCAATCAGTTAGCCGTCGATGAAGTGGCCCAGGCTGCTGGAACCATTGGTTATGAACTTTTGACCAAGGTGACTGAGAGAGTGCCGCGCCGTTACTTGAATAATCATTGATCGGCTCAGAACGGCCGGGCGCAGCTGTTTCAGCCCGGGAGTGTTCGGGCTGGACGCCAGATGCGGTGGGTTCGGATCTAGTGCACCGCGCCTAGCTTTGACCCCGCGGGGAGACGCCGGGTAAGAAGGATGGCCAGTACACTGATGATCAGGGCCGCGCCCATGATATGGAAGGCTTCGTTATAGGCCAGTATGGAGGCCTGTTCGCGTGCCTGCTCGGCGATAAGGGCGAGGGCGCGTTCTGAGTTGCCGAGCTTGTCGGTCAGAAAATCCAGACGCCTCAATGCCTGCGGGTTGAGGCTGCTGACTGACTCGCGCAAGTACTCATAATTGCGTCGGGTTTCGCTCTGCAGCATGGTGACCAATAGGGCAATGAAAATCGCCCCGGTGAGATTACGGATGATGTTGAACAGCGCCGATGCCGCGCCAGCGTCCCTGGTTTCGATATAGCTTGTCGCAATCAGTGATGAGGTAATGAGGATCAACGGCTGGCCTGCGGCGCGAATCAATTGAATATGCAGCAATTGCTCTGCGCCCATATCCGGGTTTAGCGAACCGCTGATAAAGCTCGCATAGCCGAACAGGCCAAAACCAAAGGCGCAGAGTATGCGCGGATCAATAAAGCGCATCAGTAGTGGCACGCAAGGAATAATCGCCAATTGGGGCAGCCCCATCCACATGATCAACCGGCCAATCTGTAGTGGGCTGTTGTCCTGGACTTGTGACAAATACAGCGGCAGCGCATAGATCGAACCATACAAGCCAATACCCAGGCCAACGGTTGCGATACAACTCAGGAAGAAATTGCGGTTTTTGAGTATGCGCAGATTGAGCAATGGGTTGTCGCGGGACAGCTCGATGATAATGAATGCGCCGAGGCTGATGAACGCGACAATGGCCAGGGCCAGGATCATGGGTGAGCTGAACCAGTCATTGCGATAGCCTTCCTCGAGAAACACCTGCAGAGATGCCAAGCCAATCGCCATGGTGCAGATCCCCGCGTAATCGGCCTGGTCCAGCAGTTTCCAGTTGATGGGGTGCTGCTTGAGGCCGTACATCAGCCCCGCGATCATCAGCAGCCCAGGTGGTATGTTGATGTAGAACAAGTACTGCCAACCCAGGGTTTCTGTCAGCCAGCCGCCAATGGTCGGACCTATCGCCGGTGCAAAAGTAGCGGTTACGGCAAACAGGGCCATGCCGGTTGGGCGCCGATGCTCGGGCAAGTGGGTGAGTACCATGCTGAACGCCAACGGAATAAATGCCCCGCCGCACAGGCCCTGGAACGCGCGAAATACAATCATGCTGTTGAGCGACCAGGCTAAAGAGCAGAGTAGTGATGAGCCAATAAAACCAAGGGTCAGCCATATCGTCAGGCGGCGCTTGCCCAATAAATCATTGAGCCAAACGGTAAGCGGGATAATGATGATTTCTGCAACCAGGTAGGCCGTTGAAATCCATGACCCTTCGTTGAGGGTCGCGCCCAGTGCGGACTGAATTTCCTTGAGCGAAGCATTGGTAATCAATATATCGATAACCGCCATAAACGCCCCCAGCATGGTGCTTAGTACGGCGATCCAGTCCTGCAGGCTGGGCTCGGGGGCTAGATTTGTGGCGTGCTTATTGGCGTCGGTCAAGGACCACCTCCGCAGAAAGCCCAGGGCGTATTTGCTCCAGTGCAGTGATCTTGTCCGGAAGCAATATTTTTACCGGAACACGTTGGATCACCTTGGTGAAGTTGCCGGTTGCGTTGTCAGGTGGCAGCAAGCTGAAGCGGGAACCGGTGGCGGGTTGCATGCTCTCGATCACGCCTTCGATTACCAGGTCGGGCAAGGCATCAAAGCGGACTTGGGCCTTGTACCCTTTGCGCATCGCCGCAATTTGCGTTTCCTTGAAGTTGGCCTGAACCCACTTGGCTTGCGACACCAGTGATAACAAGGCTTCGCCAGGGCGTACATATTCCCCCTGGTTGATAGAGCGATTGCCAACCCAGCCTGCGACTGGCGCCTTGATTGTGGTACGCGACAAGTTGAGCTTGGCCAGGTGCAGCTCGTTTTCGCGGCCCGCGATTTGCGTTTTGAGTTGTAGGCCACGGTTATCCAGTTGTGCCAAGGCGATCTGCAGGGCTTTAAGTGCTGATTTCGACTGGTCAAGCTGGGCGGTTGCCACGCTGACATTCGCCGCAAGCGACGAGAAGGCTTGCTCAGATGCAAAGCCGTTATTGCGCATCATGCGGATGCGCTCAAGGTCCTGCTGATGACGCTTCAACTCGGCTTCATGTGCGCGGATTACCGCTTTTTGCGCTTCAATATTTGCCAGCTGCTGGTCGCGTTGATTGCCTATGTCATCGAGCTGTACCGCCAAATGTGCAATTTGTGTTTCGCTGCGCGCCACATTGAACCTGAAGTCTGCATCTTCGATGTGCGCGAGGGGCTCGCCTGCTGCAACCCACTGGTTGTCATCGACCATGACTTGGTCGACACGTCCTGCAAGCTGGCTTGAAATCACCAGGGTATCGGCTCGCACATAGGCATTGTCGGTGCTTTCGATAAAGCGCAAATGTACTAGCCAGTATCCTGCATAGGTCACAGCCACCAGTGCCAGCAGGCAGGCAAAGACAATGAGTCGCCGCTGTGTCGTGCGATTGCCTTGATAAGCATCAGGCCACGGTTCTGCGACATCTGCCGAATCGACATACGAGCGGCTTGGACCGGCGTTCACAGGCGGGCTATCTCTATGTGGCGGTTGGTCGAGCCCTGCGTCTGGCGAGGATCCTGGTGATAGCTGATCAGGAAGTGACGGCTGTGAAGTCGCTTGCGCCGATAAGCGCCTAGCGCAGCCTCCAGCGGATGGTCGTCAAAGAAGCCACAGGCGAGGCATTGCTGTGGTTGCAGGTGATGTTCAAGTACGTAGTCGAGCAGGGCCTTGAATACCGTCGGATTTTCCTGATCGATTACCAGGCTGTGCAGGGTCAAGTAGTTGAAGCAATCACCGGGCGAGGGGAGATGTATTCCGCCGAAGAGCCTTGCGTAGAGGTTGTATGGGATGCGCAAGGCAGCGATCCATGGCGCGTAGCCACTGACACGGGTCTGCTTGAAGTTCTTCTGGTTCCACAGGCCCATGCAAGCAACGGGTCTTCCCTCGATGAAGGCCATGAGGTAGTCACTGATGGTTATGCCATGGAAGTAGGCCGTGGCGGCCAGTAGGTCATTGACGTGATAGACCGGGAATCCCTGGCGCTGGCTAGCCCTATCCCACAGCTGTTGCAGCTGGGGCGCGTCGGCACTTGTTGCAGGGCGGATTGTCAGGCTCCTATCCGGGGTGGTCTTGCGCGACTGGGCTGGCAGCAGGCTGGTGATGACACGCCCGCCAGGGTAGAAATCAGGCAACCAGGTTCGACCGCGATCAATAATCCCCAGTGGAATCAGGTTTTCTTCGAGAATGACCGCTTCCATCCAGTCATTTTCGCTGCCCATGTGTTCGGCAATCGCCATAAACAATGCTTTCAAGACCTTGCCGCCCCGGCATTCGGGGGCTATACGCAAGTCATGCAGGTACCTGACGGATTCAGATTTGCCATTGATGTATTGCCGGCGTTCACCAATATCAACCATGGCGATAAGTACGCCAGGGGCATCCAGTTCTTCGCAAACCAGCACAAGCTCTTGCTCGCAGCTCACTCGCGCCCCGGTAAAAAAATCAGGCTCTCGTTCAAATATCAGGGTAACGCTACCCATTTGTGGCACCCGCCTGAGCAGTGCCCGCAGGGCGCTTTCGTCCTTGGCCGTAGCAGGGCGCGTGCGGAATTCTTTATTCACGGGGTTGCCTCCAGTGCCAGGCGAAGCTCCAACGGCAGCGGGCCGGACCAGTGCCGCAGTGCTTCTAGCTTTATGTTGCCTTCAAGCATCCCTCGGGCGCGTGATTGCTCCAGGTAGATCTGGCGCATGTTCGGCAGGCAAATGCAGCGTGCCCTGGCCAGTTGACCGAGGTCGCGTGCCAGGCGGTAGTGAAAGTTCTTTAGAAGTGCATGCTCAAGTTGAGCGGCAAGGGTCGTGATGGACACCGAGTTTGAGTCGCCCGGGCCTTCAATCAGTAGCACATAACCGGGTTTGTCCGGTGTGCTGGCGCTGAGGGCGAGCAAGGTCACGGGGAGCAGGTCGCTGTAGGTCAGGCCGGCGATTATTGTTTGTGCGAGCGTCGCGCTGATCTTTTCGCCAACCAGGTCAGTACCATCATTGCGGCCGAGAAAGGTAAAGCAAGGCAGGGTTCGCCAATGGTCGCTAACCTGCAGGACATCGTTCATTCGGTAGCGGGCAAATCCACTCCCTGTCGTGAGCAAGGGCATGACCTGCTGGCCCTTGCGCAATTGCCATGGCGCCAGGACCTGCCCATTGTCGAGGTCTTCAAACTCATACACATGGCTGCGGTAGGCCAGTGGGCAGTGGTTTCGCAAAGGAATACTCACCACGCCCTCCGTTGCCCATAAGCCTTTACCCTGGAACTGCGCGTGTGCCAGCAACTTTTGCAGTTGTCGTGCCCAGGGCAAAGCCGCAGCGGTATCCCAGGCGCTCAGCAGGGTCAGGCGCGGCCACAGCTCTGCAAAGAAGGCAGGATCAGCAACCCCATCCCATGCCTTCAGGCGTTGTGCGGCTTTATGGGACCCTGGACACTCAAGCCCGGCCATGGCTGCGGCGCGCTTACCCCAGGCGCCTTGTTGAAGCACCTCTATCAGCTCTTCACGGCAGTTGCCGAGTTGTTCGAGAAGGCCAAGCCCGAACGTCGGGCTCCAGATTGATATAACACTCAACTGCTCGTCGGCGACCAGGTAGGCCAAGGTTGCAAAGAGTGAATCTTCAGCTGTTTTGGCCAGGGCAATTGAGGCGGGAGCTGTCTGGGTCAGTCCTGCGACCAGGCGCTTGCCGAGGGACATAAGCTGCATGTCATCATTGAGCTCAGTGCTGCTTGCATCCCGCATTGAGGTCGGGATCCAGGAAAGCGACCAGTAATGGCTGCCCTGGGCAATCTTTGGAAATTGCCGATACAGATCGCCAATCCAGGGCGTAATCGCCTGATCAAGTTCGCCCAGGAAAGCCTGGGTATAGGGAATCCACTTTATCGCCGAGGTCGAGCCGCTAGTGGGTTGGTAGCGGCTTATCGGGCTGTCGAAAAGCGATTTGTCTTGCTGGTGGCGCTGCCGCTCTATCAGTCCCCGATAGTTGTCATAGGTTGTGCAGGGCTGCTTGCTGGCGAATTGCTCCCAGCTGTCGCTGGCCTTGAGGTTGGAATGCACAGTCGATGCTGCGCGCGCGTGGCCATGCAACCACTTTTGCAACAGGCTCCGTTGGATCAACTCCAGTTTTGGCGCTTCTTGCTCGAAGCGTTGCAAGCCACGACGCATGAAGGCTTTAAGCAGCCCGTGACCAAATTGGCTCGCCAGTGATCGAGTCATATTTCAGGCCCGGCGGCGTCGCCTTTGAGAGCATCAGGGACGGACTGGGTTTTGGCTATTGCACGTTGCTTGAGCTTGAGCCGGATGACCTTGAGGCTGAGGTGGTAGCAATACTTTGTCAGCGCCGAGAACGAGATTTCCCCGGCGCAAGGCAGTTCAGTTCCTTGTCGCCAACTTGGATTGCAGTCCTCGAAATAGGCGATGTCAGGTTCCTGGGCACGGATTTCCGGGGTTATTTGGGCGACATTCTCATCAAGGCAGGCAGCACCTTCGCCAAAATCGAGCAGCATGCGTTCAGGGTCGAAGGCATTGGGGTATTGCTGTTTGCTGAAGGCTCGGACTATGTCGCCAAGCTTGCTGTCTGGCTGGTTGCGGTCCGGGTAGTAATCGTAAAAGTTGCGTGTCAGTAGCAGGTAGGTTTTGTAGCCCTTGGATATCAGGAACCAATATAGCGGTGTAAAGGGGTGGCGCAGGCGGGCCAGCAGGATTTGCCGATAGAACGCGACATGCAGGCAGCGGCTACCCCAGAACTCAGGCTCGACAATTGTGTCGCCGCTGAAAATGCCGCGAATTTTCTTGCCGTCTATGTCGCAGTCAAAAACGGTCAGCGTAGAAAACCCGATTATCCGTTTTGTGCTGCGTGTGCGGGCAACGATAGCGCCGGTTTTATTCTGGAGGTCGTCCAGAAAGGTAGCGTGCGTGGTGTTCTGGTAAAACCTCGAATAAATCCTGTACATCGCATTTGTATCGGCTGTTTTTAGATTCTTTAACGCGATAAAACGGCTGTAAATTCGTTCGTTCAGACCTTTCACTATTAAGCCCTCAGTGACCAATTCAATGATGTTCACTCGCCGGGAGTGCTCGATTGGCCAAGCGGTATATCTGGTTGAGACGAGCAGGCTCATGCCTGTAATCGCTCGGTTTAGAGGGCTTTAGTCTTAGGTTTCCGGCAAGAGGCCAGTAGTGGCCTAAAGTTGTGTTGGGCTTTTGGGCGGTAACACTTGGCGCTGGCCGGGGATGATGTGGTGGCAATTTGGTTGCGCGAATGTAACTGATTGTTGCGTATTTTCAGGTGCGTATTGGCTCGGCTTGGCAGGCCGATACAAAAGTTTGATTGTGTCTTGTCGCGTTCACTGCGCAGGAGGCAGCCAGGCTATGCCCATTCATCTTTGCCGTACTGGCGATTCTTATAGCGTTAAAGCCTGAGCGTGGGCGTCGGGTTTGGTTAAAAAATGTGCTATTATCCGCGCCCGTGAAAATCCATGAACCATTCGGTTACCGTCATGCAAGCAGCCAAGCCTCTTTTCGATTATCCAAAATACTGGGCCGAATGTTTCGGACCAGCGCCTTTCCTGCCGATGAGCAGGGAGGAGATGGATCAGCTTGGCTGGGATTCCTGTGACATCATCATCGTCACCGGCGATGCCTATGTTGATCACCCATCGTTCGGCATGGCGATTATTGGCCGTCTGCTCGAAGCCCAGGGTTTCCGTGTCGGGATCATCGCCCAGCCCAACTGGCAGTCCAAAGACGACTTCATGAAGCTCGGCGAGCCGAACCTGTTCTTCGGCGTCGCGGCTGGCAACATGGACTCGATGATCAACCGCTACACCGCGGATAAAAAGATCCGCTCGGACGATGCCTACACCCCCGGCGGCCAGGCGGGCAGCCGTCCAGACCGCGCCAGCCTGGTGTATAGCCAGCGCTGCAAGGAAGCCTACAAGCACGTGCCGATTGTGCTTGGAGGCATTGAAGCCTCGCTGCGTCGTATTGCCCATTACGATTACTGGCAGGACAAGGTTCGCCACTCGATCCTGATTGATGCCTGCGCCGATATCCTGCTGTACGGCAACGCCGAGCGCGCCGTGGTCGAGATCGCCCAGCGTCTGTCCTACGGGCAGAAGATCGAAGATATCAATGACATCCGCGGCACAGCCTTTATTCGCCGTGACACGCCTGAAGGCTGGATGGAGATCGACTCCACACGTATCGACCGACCGGGCAAGATCGACAAGATCATCAACCCTTACGTCAATACCCAGGATACGGCGGCCTGCGCCATCGAGCAGGAAAAAGGCCCGGTTGAAGACCCCAATGAAGCCAAGGTGGTCCAACTGCTGCCGCACCCGCGCCTTGAGCGTGACAAAACCGTGATCCGCTTGCCGTCGTTCGAGAAGGTTCGCGGTGACAGCGTACTCTACGCCCACGCCAATCGCGTGCTGCACCTGGAAACCAACCCGGGCAATGCCCGTGCGCTGGTGCAGCGCCATGGCGATGTTGATGTCTGGTTCAATCCACCACCGATCCCGATGACCACCGAAGAGATGGATTACGTTTTCGGCATGCCCTACGCCCGTGTTCCGCACCCGGCTTACGGCAAGGCAAAGATTCCGGCTTACGAGATGATTCGCTTCTCGGTGAACATCATGCGTGGCTGCTTTGGTGGCTGCACCTTCTGCTCGATCACGGAGCACGAAGGCCGGATCATCCAGAACCGCTCCGAAGAGTCGATTATTCGCGAGATCGAAGAGATCCGCGACAAGGTTCCAGGCTTCACCGGGGTTATTTCTGACCTCGGCGGCCCGACCGCCAATATGTATCGCATTGCCTGCAAGAGCCCGGAAATCGAAGCCGCATGCCGCAAGCCATCGTGCGTGTTTCCCGGCATCTGCGAGAACCTCAATACCGATCACTCATCGCTGATTCAGCTGTACCGTTCTGCCCGCGCCTTGCCGGGCGTGAAGAAGATCCTGATCGCATCCGGCTTGCGTTATGACCTGGCGGTCGAGTCGCCGGAGTACGTTAAGGAACTGGTCACCCATCACGTCGGTGGTTACCTGAAGATCGCGCCGGAGCACACCGAGGAAGGCCCGCTCAATCAGATGATGAAGCCGGGTATCGGCAGCTATGACAAGTTCAAGCGCATGTTCGAGAAGTACTCGAAAGAGGCGGGTAAGGAGCAGTACCTGATTCCTTACTTTATCGCTGCGCACCCGGGCACCACCGATGAAGACATGATGAACCTGGCGCTCTGGCTCAAGGGCAACGGCTTCCGTGCCGACCAGGTTCAGGCCTTCTATCCATCGCCAATGGCGACAGCGACTGCCATGTATCACTCGGGTAAAAACCCGCTGCGCAAGGTGACCTACAAGAGCAATGGCGTAAGCATTGTCAAGAGCGAAGCCCAACGCCGCTTGCACAAGGCCTTCTTGCGTTACCACGATCCGCGTGGCTGGCCGATGCTCAGAGAAGCGCTCGAACGTATGGGCCGCAGCGACCTGATTGGCAATGGCAAGAACCAGCTGATTCCGGCATTCCAGCCAGCGGTTGATGGTTACCAAAGTGCGCGTCGCAAGAACTCGACACCTGCCGGCAGCAAGAAAATCGGCAAGCCGATGTTGACGCAGCACACAGGCTTGCCACCGCGTGCGAGCGACGGTAGCAAACCTTGGGACAAGCGCGAGCAAGCCAAGGCCGCAGCCTTTGCCAAGAATCAGGAAGCCGCCAGAGAGCGCGCCAATGCCAAAAAGGGCAAGGGCAAGAAACCAGTCAAGGCGCCTGCGGTTCCGCGTTGATTGACGCGCAGACCCGAGGGGCACTGCAAGCCAGGCAACAACTGCCTGGCTCTTGGGCTAACCGTGCAAGGCGTTAGTTGCTAGAGGTCGTCATGATCAGATTGGCTGTGGCCAGTGACCTGCCGAGCATTCAAGACTGTGCTGAGCAAGCCTATGCGCGCTATGTGCCGGTGATCGGGCGCAAGCCCGCACCCATGCTCGCCGATTACGCCGCGCAGATTGCCGCGGGTGTCGTCTACGTCGCGACAGATGCAAGCGACAATTTGCTTGGCTTTATTGTGTTCTATGCCAGCGCCGGGCGGCTACTTCTGGAGAACGTAGCCGTCTTGCCCAGTGCTGCGGGGCGTGGCGCGGGCAAGTTGCTGATTGGCTTTTGTGAACAGGCCGGCCGCAAGCTCGCAATTGGTAGCGTGCAGCTTTATACCCATGAGCTTATGGGCGATAACCTGTCAATCTACCCCAGGCTCGGCTATGTACAAGTAGGGCGTCGCACAGAAGACGGCTACAAGCGCGTCTATTTTGAAAAGCGGCTCTGAATAGCTATCCGAGGCCTCTATCAAATCCAGCGAAGCCCGCATTTGCATGCTCAGGCCTGCCTCGCACAATACATCAGCCGTAACGCTTCTGTGCCTCAATTGCCAGTCCATTGCCGATACTGCCGAAGTTATTGCCTTCGACATGGCGTGCGTTGGGCAGCATGGCCGCAACACTCTGGCGCAGCGCCGGAATGCTGCTGGAGCCGCCAGTGAAGAACACAGTATCGACATCGGCAACACCGACGCCAGCGCTGCTCAGCAACTCACTGACGCTGGCGCGAATACGTTCAAGCAGCGGCTCGATAGAGCTGTCAAACAGCTCGCGGCTCAGCTCTGCAACCAAGCCAGGCTCGACGCGCTTGAGGTCAATTGGCCGCACATCTTTTTCGGTCAGCTCGATCTTGCTGTCTTCAACCTGCATGGCTAGCCAATGGCCGGCGCGTTGTTCGATCAGCTTGAACAGGCGATCGATACCCGTTGGATCGACGATGTCGTAACGCATGCTTTTCAGCGAAAGCTGGGATTTTTGCGCGTACACCGCGTTGATCGTGTGCCAGGTCGCCAGGTTGAGGTGAAAGCTGGTTGGCATCAAGGCATCGCTTTTCATGCGGCTGCCGTAACCGAACAGGGGCATGACGCCTTGCAGGCTCAGTTGTTTGTCGAAGTCGGTGCCGCCGATGTGTACGCCGCCGGTGGCCAGAATATCCTCATGGCGTTCGGCAACGGCACGGCGCTCGGGAGACAGGCGTACCAGTGAGAAGTCGGAAGTACCACCGCCGATGTCGACGATCAAGACGAGCTCTTCCTTGCCAATGGTGCTTTCGTAGTCGAACGCGGCGGCAATGGGTTCGTACTGGAAGGAAACGTCCTTGAATCCCAGCTTGTGGGCAACGGCGACCAGGGTATTTTGTGCTTCCTGGTCGGCAACAGGGTCATCGTCGACAAAAAATACCGGGCGACCGAGCACCACTTCTTCAAAGGGGCGATCAGCAACGGTTTCGGCGCGACTTTTCAGTTCGCCAATAAAGAAACCCAGCAAGTCCTTGAAGGGCAACGCACTGCCGAGCACCGTGGTTTCACTCTTCAGGAGCTTTGAGCCCAGCAGGCTTTTCAGGGAGCGCATCAAGCGTCCCTCGTAACCTTCCAGGTATTCGTGCAAGGCCAGTCGGCCGTAAACCGGGCGACGTTCCTCGAAGTTAAAGAAAATAACCGAGGGCAGGGTGATCTTGCCATCTTCGAGCTCAATCAAGGCGTCAACGCCTGGGCGCTGCCAGCCGACGGTTGAGTTGGATGTGCCGAAGTCGATGCCGCAGGCGCGGGCTGGAGTAGAAAAAGACATGCTGCGCGCTGTTCCTGAAAAACGGCCGCGCATTCTATGCGAGCTGGCGCACGAATGCTCCCCATGTGTTGCGCTTTGCGACAAATGAAGGGAAGTGGGCTAGCCGAGGTTCAGGGTAATTACGGCCAAAATGCCGTAGCGCGCGACTTTGGCGAGGGTGACCAGCAATAGAAAGCGCCACAACGGCTCACGCATGATCCCGGCGACCAGGGTCAGTGGGTCGCCAATAACCGGCGCCCAGCTGAGCAGCAGGCTCCAGCGGCCGTAGCGTGCATAAAAGTCCTGGGCGCGCTCAAGCTGCTGTGGCTTGACCGGAAACCAGCGACGCCTGCTGAAGTGTTCAATGTAGCAGCCGAGCCACCAGTTGATCAGCGAACCGAGAACATTGCCCACGCTGGCTGCCAGTAGCAGCAGTCCTGTCGAGTAGTCATGGCTGAGCAACAGGCCAACCAACAGGGCTTCAGACTGCAGCGGCAGCAAGGTCGCCGCCCCCAGGGCCGAGAGAAATAACCCCAGGTAAACCGAAAGTGTCAGCACGCAGGCGCGACTCGTCGCTTTACTGGCACGGGCTCAGCCATGCCAGGGCGCAAGCCGTCATGCTCGTTGTTGGGGCTCAGGGCTGCTTGTCTTGCTCAGCCTGGTGCATGATTTCTTCCAGTTTCAGGCCGGTCAGGCCATGGATAGTGCGCCACAGGTAATAGAAGATCGCCATCATCATGATCATCGACGGGATCGCGATCATTGGATAGCTCAGCAGCGTCAGACGGCCCAGTTCATCGTTGAAGGCTTCGCTGCCTGCCGGGCTGACAACGATCCAGCGCGCCAGGATGTAGTTCATCACCGATGAGAAAAAGAAGGTGGCGCTGAGCAAGTAGGTGGCCTTGAGCAGGCGGGCTTCAAACTGCTGGGTGTTGCCGCCTTCATCGAGCCGCTGCTGAATCTTGTCGACATTGAGTATGGTCTTGTTGAACAGCATGGTACGAATCAGGGGGTAGCGTGTGCGTGTCGACACGAGTACGGCGATACCAATTACGCCGGGTACCGCGGCTTCCTTGATCGCCAGCCACTGGTTGTTCAGGTGCAACAGGCCAATGCCGCCAGTCAGCAAGACACTGACCAGCCCCAGCAGCGCAATGAAATTGAATTTGCGGTACTTGATCAGCTCGAACGCGCCCCAGCCAATGGGGAATGCCAATGCCAGCATCAAGGCACCGTCCGGGCCGAGACGTGTTTCACCGCTGAGCTTCATCAGTACCAATGACGGTATGACGATGCTGACAAGCAAATCGATGAGCGGGCGAGGTTTGTGTTTAGGCGTTGTGGCTTCTGTAGTGTCGATCATATCTGTCATGGTGCTGGGTTGAAGGGCGATCATCGCCTGCTTGAGCCTTCGAGGCTAGTCCGATTGTCGGTTCAAGTGTGTGATTTTTGTTCCGCCTGTTAGCAAAGCGTGCGATTTGCGCTGAAAGTTGTGCCCAATTGAGTCGTGTTAGGGTCTATAGATCGTTTTTTGCACGCATTGATAAACTGCGCTGTGTGAGGCATTTGCTAAGCAAACACCAAGCGTTGGCCGATAACATTGCGATCAATGTAATGTACGGGCCTGTTTGGGCGTCTACTGGACGAGGCTTTGAGCGTTGGGGGTCAATGACCGCCATCATAATTGTGAGTACAGGGGGCGGGCTTGATGCGTTCATTGCAGCAGAAATGTGTCGCCGTGCTGCTGAGTCTGTTAACGACCAGCGCCGGTGCGGCCATACGCCTGTATACCGAAGAGGCTGCACCGCTGGCTTTTACCGAAGACAATCAGCTACGCGGAATGTCGGTAGAGATTGCGCGCGAGTTGATTTCACGTACTGGCAGCCATGATGCGGTGATAAAGATCAGGCCCTGGGCACGCGGCTACTATAAAGCCTTGCATGAGCCCAATACCGCGATTTTCTCAACGGTGCGTACCCCTGAGCGCGAAAAACTGTTCCAATGGGTGGGGCCGATCCTGGTCGGCACAACCAGCTTCTACTCGCTGAAATCGCGCCACTTGACGTTCAATAGCCTGCTTGATGCCAAGGCGAGCGGGCCGTTGGCTGTACCCAAGAAGTGGTACACCTATGATGCGCTGAGTGAGTTGGGCTTTGAAAATCTATACGGCGTCAGCACCCCAAAGAATATGGTGACCATGTTGAAACATGGCCGGGTTAAGCTGATTGCCACTCAGGATGTCACGCTCAAGGACGAACTGGCCACGGGTGGTCTGAAAGTTGCTGAGGTGCAGAGCCATGTGCCTTTTATGCAATCGGCCTATTACATTGCCTTTTCGTTAAAGACAGACCCGAAAATTGTCGCGACCTGGCAACGGGCCTTTGATGATATGCGCCATGACGGCAGTTTCTCAGCCATTTTGAAGCACTGGTTACCCGATGCCGATCCTCGGCAAAGTGCGCCACCTGTGCAGCCCTGATCCTGCCCAGTACGGAACGTGGCGAAAGCGAGCGTCGTTTCACTATCAGTTTTTGGAAAATTCAGTCTATGCCAATCATGCAACGTGCTTCCCACCATGAGTTGCGCAGCGCTTTTCGCGCTTTGCTCGCCACAGAGAGTTGTTTTCATACTGCTTCGGTTTTTGATCCGATGTCAGCCCGCATCGCAGCCGACCTGGGTTTTGAAGTGGGTATCCTCGGCGGTTCGGTTGCCTCATTGCAGGTCATCGCCGCACCAGATTTTGCCTTGATTACCCTCAGCGAATTTGTCGAGCAGGCCACCCGTATTGGCCGTGTCAGTCGCTTGCCGGTCATAGCCGATGCCGACCACGGTTATGGCAACGCGCTCAATGTCATGCGTACCGTGGTTGAACTGGAACGAGCCGGCATAGCCGCGCTGACCATCGAGGATACCTTGTTGCCTGCTCAGTTCGGGCGTAAGTCAACGGACTTGATCAGTGTCGCCGAAGGCGTCGGCAAGATTCGTGCGGCGCTTGAGGCGCGGGTTGACCCCGACCTGGCGATCATCGCCCGGACCCATGCTGGCGTGCTCAGCATTGACGAAGTGATCAGCCGCACCCTGGCCTATCAACAAGCTGGAGCTGACGGCATCTGCATCGTGGGTATCGAGGATTTCGAGCACCTTGAGAAAATTGCCGAGCACCTGAGCGTGCCATTGATGCTGGTGACTTACGGCAACCCGAAGCTGCGTGATGATGCACGCCTGGCCAAGCTGGGCGTGCGTATCGTGGTGAATGGCCACGCCGCCTATTTTGCTGCGATCAAGGCTACCTACGATTGCCTGCGTGAACAGCGTGGGGCCGTTGCCTCTGAGCTGAGCGCCTCGGAGCTGGCGCTCAAGTACACCCTGCCCGAAGAGTACATTGTCTGGGCTGAAGAGTTCATGGACGTCAAGGAGTAACCCGGGCGACGACCTGCCCTTGCCAATTACTCGGGATTGGTATCCTAATGAACCAGGGGTATTTATCCGGAGGTTCCCATGGCGGGCGGCTGGGCAAGTGATGGTGCGGTACAGGAGCAGATCGACAGCAGTATCGAGGATGCCGTCGCGCGGGCGCGCAGCCAGTTACCGCGGGGCGAAAGCCTGCACCACTGCGAAGAGTGCGATGCACCTATCCCGCAAGCGAGGCGTGAGGCCATCAAGGGGGTGCGCCTGTGCGTGGCCTGCCAGGCGGCCGAAGACAAAGCCAACGCAGCCGGCGCGGGCTACAACCGCCGCGCCAGCAAGGACAGCCAGTTGCGCTAGCACGCCTGTTGATGACCTGGAACAAGGCCCGCAATTGCGGGCCTTGTTGTTTTTGTCGCGTCAAACAAGCCGCAGCGCTTCCTAGAACAGAAAGTACCGTTGGGCCATTGGCAGGGTTTGCGCAGGCTCACACCAGAGCAGCTGGCCGTCGGCCTTTACTTGGTAGTTCTGCGCATCGACCTCGATATCTGGCAGGTAGTCATTGTGGATCAGGTCGGTTTTCTTGACCTCGCGACAGCCTTTTACCACCGCGATCTGTTTCTTTAAGCCCAACTGCTCGGGGACCCCGGCCGCCATCGCGGCCTGGCTGATAAAGGTCAGGCAGGTTGCATGGCGAGAACCGCCGTAACTGGCGAACATGGGGCGGTAATGAACGGGTTGCGGCGTTGGGATCGAGGCGTTTGCGTCGCCCATCAAGCTGGCGGCAATTGCCCCGCCCTTGAGAATCAAGCTGGGTTTGACGCCGAAGAACGCCGGGCGCCAAAGCACCAGGTCTGCCCATTTGCCGACTTCGATCGAGCCGACTTCATGGCTGATGCCGTGGGTGATCGCCGGGTTGATGGTGTACTTGGCGATATAGCGCTTGATACGGAAGTTGTCGTTGCCCTCGCCGTCACCCGGCAAGGCGCCGCGCTGTTGTTTCATCTTGTCGGCCGTCTGCCAGGTGCGGGTGATGACCTCGCCGACGCGGCCCATGGCCTGGCTGTCCGAGCTGATCATCGAGAAGGCGCCCAGGTCATGCAGGATATCTTCGGCGGCGATGGTTTCACGGCGAATGCGGCTTTCCGCGAACGCTACGTCCTCGGCAATGCTTGGGTCCAGGTGATGGCAAACCATAAGCATATCGAGGTGTTCATCGATGGTGTTCATGGTGAAGGGCCGGGTCGGGTTGGTCGAGCTGGGCAGCACGTTGGGGAAGCCGCAGGCCTTGATAATGTCCGGTGCATGGCCGCCACCGGCGCCTTCGGTGTGGTAGGTGTGAATGGTGCGGTCCTTGAAAGCGCCAAGGGTGGTTTCGACGAAGCCCGACTCATTCAGTGTGTCGGTATGGATGGCTACCTGCACGTCGTACTGGTCGGCAACGCTCAGGCAATTGTCGATAGCCGCTGGCGTGGTGCCCCAGTCTTCATGCAGCTTGAGGCCAATGGCCCCGGCTTTGACTTGCTCGACCAGCGGCTCCGGCAGGCTGGCGTTGCCTTTGCCGGTGAAACCCATGTTCATCGGGAAGGCATCGGCCGCCTGCAGCATGCGCGCCATGTGCCAGGGGCCAGAAGTGCAGGTCGTGGCGTTGGTGCCGGTTGCCGGGCCGGTGCCGCCACCAATCATGGTGGTCACGCCGCTCATCAAGGCTTCTTCAATCTGCTGTGGGCAGATGAAGTGAATATGGGTGTCGATGCCGCCGGCGGTGAGGATCATGCCTTCGCCCGCAATGACTTCAGTGCCCGCGCCGACGGCGATGGTTACATCCGGCTGGATATCGGCGTTGCCACCTTTACCGATGGCCGCGATCCGTCCGTCCTTGATGCCGACATCGGCCTTGACCACGCCCCAGTGGTCGATGATCAATGCGTTGGTGATCAGGGTATCGACGACATCCCTGGCGCAGAGTTGACCCTGGCCCATGCCGTCGCGAATGACCTTGCCGCCGCCGAACTTTACTTCCTCACCGTAATGGGTGAAATCCTTCTCGACCTCGACCCAGAGTTCGGTATCGGCCAGGCGTACCTTGTCGCCAACGGTCGGGCCATACATGTCTGCGTAGGCTTGTCTGCTGATTTTCATTGAATATGTCCTGTGTCAGGCTGGCGTATCAAAGGTCACCCATAATTCGTCCGGCAAAACCGAACACGCGGCGCTCTCCAGCCAGGTCAACCAACTCCACCTGGCGCGACTGGCCCGGTTCGAAGCGCACAGCGGTGCCAGCCGGAATATTCAGGCGCATGCCTCGGGCTGCCGTGCGGTCGAAGGTCAGAGCATCGTTGGCTTCGAAGAAGTGATAGTGCGAACCCACCTGAATCGGGCGGTCGCCGCTGTTGGCTACGTCAAGGGTGATGGTGCGCCGGCCTACGTTGAGTTCGATGTCGCCGGGCAGGACCTGGTATTCACCTGGAATCATGCGGGTTGTCCCATGGTTTTGAAATAAATGGCCGTCGGTGAATAACTACCGTCGGGGCTTTGGCAATAGTTGGGCAGCTCACCGACCCGCTGGTAGCCCTGGCTGCGGTAGAAAGCTTCGGCGGTCGAGCCTGCCTCGGTATCGAGATAGAGCAGGCCGCGCCTTTGCTTGATGGCTTCTTGTTCAACCGCACGCATCAGTTGCTGGCCCAGGCCATGGCGGCGGACCTGGTGCAAAACCAATAGCTTTTGCACTTCGGCGCGATTGCGACCATTGGCCTTTTGGCATAACTCGAGCTGTACGCTGGCCAGCACCTGTTCGTTGTCTACGACCACCCAAAGCAGCAGGTTGCCAGCATTGACGCCAGCTTGGACAAGGCTCATGTAGTCGCATGCCTGGTCTTCGCTCAGGTCCGCCAGGAAACCGACCGATGCGCCGTGCCTGACGGCATCGAACAGCAGTTCAACCAGGCCCGGGCGATAGTGGGCAAAGCTTTCGGGGTGTACGCGACGTAGTTGGGCCCTGCTCATTCGGCGTTACTCCTTGTCGTCGTCCTGTTCGTCCGCGTTCAGGTTGAGCTGCATGAATGTCAGGTCTAGCCAGCGGTCGAACTTGCGTCCCACCTGGGGCATCTGCCCGGTGGTGATGAATCCCAGCTGTTTGTGCAGGCGAATCGAAGCGCGGTTTTCGCTCTCGATCGCCGCGACCATCACATGCAGGTTGGCGCTGCGTGCGCGCTCAATCAGCGCTTTCATCAGCGCCGGACCTATGCCCAGGCCGCGTTGGTCGGCGCAAACGTACACCGAGTGCTCAACGGTGTGTTTGAACCCCTCGATACTGCGCCAGGTGCCATAGGTGGCGTAGCCAACCAGGCGTCCCGTGCTGTTGCGGGCAGCAAGCACGGGGAAACCCGCAGCCAGGCGCTCGCGTAGCCAGAGGCGCCGGTTTTCCAAGTCCACCATCGTTTCATTCCAGATGGCGGTGCTGTTGAGCACGGCATCGTTATAAATCGCCAGCAACTCGGGCAGGTCTTGTTCAGTGGCGTTGTCGATATTCACGGCAAACTCCTCGATGCAGCGTCCAGTCAGGCAATGGGCTGGTGCACGGTGACCAGTTTGGTCCCATCTGGAAAAGTCGCCTCGACCTGAATCTCCGGGATCATTTCCGGTATGCCTTCCATGACCTGGTCGCGGCTGAGCAGGGTGGTGCCGAAGTGCATCAACTCAGCGACTGTCTGACCGTCGCGCGCGCCTTCGAGCAGCGCTGCGGAAATCAAGGCAATGGCTTCCGGGTAGTTAAGCTTGACCCCGCGTGCCAAGCGGCGCTCGGCCACCAGCCCGGCAGTGAAAATCAGCAGTTTGTCTTTTTCCCGTGGACTTAAATCCATCTGTGCATCTCCAGGCTGGACGCGAAAAAGCGTCGAAAATTAGGTGTTCCAGATTCTTGGTGGTACGGCTTCACGGCCAAGTACCGCAGGGCGCAGAAGTTGCCACAGCTGGATCAGCCAGGCACGAGCATGCAGGGCCTCGCGGGCCAGGCAGCGAGCGACCAATATGCCTGGCAACTGGCTGAGGTCGCCGCGTAGCTCCAGCCTGTTGTCTGCTGCCAGTTCGCGGCATTGCTCAAGCAACTCAGGGGCAATCTCGGCGCTGAGCAGCAAGGTGGCGAACACCGGATAGCCATCCAGGCCGATCGGCGAGTCGAGCAAGCCGTCATCGCCGACTACGCGTTGACGCTCATGCCAGAGCAACTCGCCATCGCGGCGGATATTCAGTTCGGCCTGAAAGTGGCCAAGATCGAAGCGTTCATCACTGGCCGGGCGTCCCAGGGCGACTATGTCCCAGTAAAATAGTTTGCCATCGCCAATCAGCTCAATGTCGCTGACCAGCTCGGCCTGGGCGGCGCTGTATACGATGGTTTCCTGCGGCATCCATTCCAGTGTCGCACCGGCTTCAACCCGTATATTCAATTGCTGATAAGCCGGGCCAGCGGCGCGATACCATTTGGCGGCGCCGGGACTGGTTAATTGTGCCCATGCGTTCTCGCCGAGGTTGATGTCGATATCCAGGCGATCGCCTCCGGCGATGCCTCCCGGCGGGTGGACAATAATGTGCTGGCACACTTTCGGGCCTTCGGCGTACAGGTGTTTCTGCACCCGCAACGGGCCTTTGTGGCGGCGCATGACCGGCCTTGTCGTGTCGGTGTCGTGGGCATAGCCAAGCTCCAGCTCGGCGTGCCAGCTGGGCGTGAAAATGCCTTGGGTAATTGGTGCATTCATAAGGCGCTGACTATTCAGACTCGAGTTAAGCGTATGGGCTAGTTTGGGTGCTGCTCGCGGCTTTTAAAAGCCCGAAACCTTAAATCGCCACCAAGCCTCTTACGCCGTCTGCCTCCATGGTTTCACCGCGCCCTTGCTGGATGATTTCGCCCCGCGACATCACCAGATACTGATCGGCCAGCTCAGCGGCAAAGTCGTAGAACTGCTCGACCAACAGGATCGCCATGTCGCCACGCTCAGCCAGTTTCTTGATCACCACGCCGATCTCCTTGATCACCGATGGCTGGATACCTTCAGTCGGCTCATCGAGTATCAGCAGGCGTGGTTGGCTGGCCAGGGCACGGCCGATAGCCAGTTGCTGTTGCTGCCCGCCAGACAGGTCGCCACCGCGGCGCAGCTTCATCTCCTTGAGTACCGGAAACAGCTCATAAATAAACCCGGGCACTTCCTTGGCCTGGCTGCCGGGAAAGCGCGAAAGGCCCATCAACAGGTTTTCTTCTACGGTGAGTCGGCCGAATATTTCACGTCCTTGCGGCACGTAGGCAATGCCGGCATGCACACGCTGGTGCGGCTTGAAGCCGGTGATAGCCTGGTCTTCCCAGTTGATGTCGCCCTGCCTGGCGGGGATCAGGCCCATCAGGCATTTGAGCAAGGTGGTTTTACCGACGCCATTGCGCCCCAACAGGCAGGTGACTTCGCCGATCCTGGCCTCGAACGACAAGCCCCGCAGAATGTGGCTGCCGCCGTAGTACTGGTGCAATTGTTGAACTTGCAACATGGGATATTCCTTGCTTGAGCATATTTGCGGATGCTGAGGCGCTCATCCAGACACAATTACTTATGGGGTTTAGCGGCCAAGATAAACTTCGATCACGCGCTCATCGGCCTGCACATCATTAAGCGAACCTTCGGCAAGCACGCTGCCTTGATGCAGGACGGTGACGTGATCGGCGATTGAGCCGACAAAGCCCATGTCGTGCTCAACCACCATCAATGAGTGCTTGCGCGCCAGGGACTTGAACAACTCGGCGGTGAATTCGGTCTCGGCGTCGGTCATCCCCGCGACAGGCTCATCAAGCAGCAACAGTTGCGGGTCCTGCACCAGCAGCATGCCGATTTCAAGGAACTGCTTCTGGCCATGGGAGAGCAAGCCTGCCTGGCGCTCACGCGAGCCTTCCAGGCGAATGGTTTCGAGCACCTCGTCAATCCGCTCGCGTTGCTCGCCACTGAGTTTGGCGCGCAAACTGGCCCATACCGATTTATTGGTCTTCTGCGCCAGTTCGAGGTTTTCGAACACGCTTAGCGCCTCGAATACTGTTGGTTTCTGGAACTTGCGGCCAATGCCGGATTGGGCGATCTCGACCTCGCTCATGCGGGTCAGGTCCAGGGTTTCACCGAAGTAGGCACTGCCGTTATCCGGGCGGGTTTTACCGGTAATGACATCCATCATGGTGGTCTTGCCAGCGCCATTGGGGCCGATAATGCAGCGCAACTCGCCAACGCCGATGTACAGGTTGAGGTTGGTCAGGGCTTTAAAGCCATCGAAGCTGACATTGATATCTTCCAGCGTCAGTATGGTGCCGTGGCGAACGTTAAGGCCTTTCTCCGCCAGGCGCCCGGCACCGATTGCATCGCGGGCGCTGCCGAGCGGATCATGGATGGGTTCGAGCATGGCCTCAGGGATGGGTGTGGCTCTCATTGTTTTTCCCCTCTTTTGAGCAGGCCGATGATGCCGTGCGGCAAGTACAGGGTGATCAGGATAAACAGCGCGCCGAGTGCGAACAGCCAGTACTCGGGGAATGCCACGGTGAACCAGCTCTTCATGCCATTGACCACTCCGGCGCCGAGCAACGGGCCGATCAGGGTGCCGCGACCGCCCAGGGCCACCCATACCGCCGCCTCGATCGAGTTGGTTGGTGACATTTCGCTGGGGTTGATGATGCCGACCTGTGGAACATAGAGCGCCCCGGCCAAGCCACACAACACCGCCGACAGCACCCAGATAAACAGCTTGTAGCCGCGCGGGTCGTAGCCGCAGAACATCAAGCGGTTTTCCGCATCGCGCAGGGCTGTCAGCACCCGGCCAAACTTGCTCCTGGCCAGCTTCCAGCCGAGCAGCAAGCTGGCAACCAACAGGATGACCGTGGCTAGAAACAACGCGGCGCGGGTCGCGGGCGCTGTGATATCAAAGCCGAGAATACGCTTGAAGTCGGTGAAGCCGTTGTTGCCACCAAAGCCGGTTTCATTACGAAAGAACAGCAGCATGCCGGCGAAGGTCAGCGCTTGGGTCATGATCGAGAAGTACACGCCCTTGATCCGCGAACGGAAGGCGAAGAATCCGAAAACCAAGGCCAGCAAGCCGGGGGCCAACACCACCAGGCACAAGGCCCAGATGAAGTGATCGGTTCCCACCCAGTACCAAGGCAGTTCTTTCCAGGCGAGAAAGCTCATGAAGGCTGGCAAACCATCACCGGCGGATTGGCGCATCAGGTACATGCCCATGGCGTAGCCACCCAGCGCAAAGAACAAACCGTGGCCCAGTGAAAGCAATCCGGCATAGCCCCAGACGAGGTCCAGGGCCAGGGCGACAATGGCGTAGCACAGGATCTTGCCGACCAGGGTCAAGGTATAGGCGTTGACATGAAATGCACTGTCGGCGGGCGTCAGGTGCAGCAGCGGCAGGGCGATCAACAGGGCCAGGACGACAGCGCCCACGGCAATTGACAGCCTCGGGCCAAGCTTGGCGCTGGTACGTGCCAGCAGGGTTTGATTCAGGGGCATAGTCATTAATCGATTACCCGTCCTTTAAGTGCAAACAAGCCTTGCGGGCGTTTCTGGATAAACAGGATGATCAAGGCAAGGATGAGGATCTTGCCGAGGACAGCGCCGATCTGCGGTTCAAGAATCTTGTTGGCGATGCCCAGGCCAAACGCCGCCGTGACACTGCCGGCCAGCTGGCCCACACCGCCCAGAACCACCACCAGGAAAGAGTCGATGATGTAGCTCTGGCCAAGGTCAGGGCCGACGTTGCCAATCTGGCTCAGGGCCACGCCACCAAGGCCGGCAATGCCCGAGCCGAGGCCAAAGGCGAGCATGTCCACACGTCCGGTCGGCACGCCGCAGCACGCCGCCATGTTGCGGTTCTGGGTGACGGCGCGAACGTTGAGGCCCAATCGGGTCTTGTTCAGCAGCAGCCAGGTCAGAACCACCACGAACAAGGCAAAGGCGATGATCACGATGCGGTTGTAGGGCAGCACCAGGTTTGGCAGCACCTGGATACCACCAGACAGCCAGTAAGGGTTGGCCACCTCGACGTTTTGCGCGCCGAAAAGCACCCGCACCAATTGAATCAGGATCAGGCTGATCCCCCAGGTTGCCAGCAGGGTTTCCAGTGGCCGCCCGTACAGGTGGCGGATGACCGTACGCTCCAGGGCCATGCCGATTGCGGCGGTGACGAAGAAGGCCACGGGCAGCGCAACCAGCGGATACAGGGCGATTGCTTCAGGGGCGAAGCGCTGGAACATGACCTGCACCATGTAGGTCGAGTAGGCACCCAGCATCAGCATCTCGCCGTGGGCCATATTGATCACGCCGAGCAGGCCGAAGGTGATTGCAAGGCCCAGCGCTGCGAGCAGCAAGATCGAACCGAGGCTCATGCCACTGAAAGCCTGGCCGAGCAGTTCGCCAATCATCAAGCGCCGTTTGACTTGCGCCAGGCTGGTTTCAGCGGCGGTGCGCACCGCAGCATCGGTTTCGTTGCTGTCGGCGAGCAGTCTTTCCAGGCGTACACGGGCCAGCGGTTGGCCGGTTTCACCCAACAGGCGCACAGCCGCCAGACGCACCTGAGGGTCGCTGTCAATCAACTGCAGGCTGGCGAGGGCCAGTGACAATGCTTCGCTGACATCGGCATCATCTTCCTGGGCCAGGCGTTCATTGAGCAGTTGCAACTGCGCTGGCTTGGCGCTTTTCTGCAGTTCTTGTGCGGCTAGCAGGCGAACGGCCGGGTCGGTGGAAAATAATTGGTGACTGGCCATGGTGATGGCGATCAGGCCGCGCAGGCGGTTGTTCAAACGCAGTTTGCGCAGCTTGCCGACGGGTTCCAGATCACCGCCTTCGGCAGCTTGGTAGCCTGTGTCGGTCTTGTAGAAGGGGGTCTTGTTGCTATCGGCTTCAACACGGCCGTTTTGCAGCGATTCAAGCAATGGCAGGCGAGCAGCATCGGGTGCAGCCGCCCAGGCTTGCAGCAGCTTGGCCTGTTTCGAGGAGTTGGCGGCGCTGAAATCAGCAGCGTCTCCCGCGTAACTGCTCGACCATTGAAAGCAGAGCAATAGCGCGAATAAAAGCCGGTAAAGGGCAGTGGTCATCATGCAGTTCCCTGTTAAAGCACCACCTCTCTTGATGGAGGTTTTGGCGTGACCAGCGCTTGGCTGGCAAGCCAGGCGCTGGGCGTATTAACGCTGGCGGCCCTGGAGCGAGCCGCCAGTCCTCTACTCGGATTTAACGGCGTAGTCCGGCTTCTTGTCGTTACCCTCGATATAAGGGCTCCAAGGCTGGGCGCGGATTGGGCTGTCGGTCTGCCAGACCACATCAAACTGACCGTTGTCCTGAATCTCGCCAATCATCACCGGCTTGTGCAGGTGATGGTTGGTTTTATCCATGGTCAGGGTGAAGCCCGATGGCGCGGCGAAGGTTTGCCCGGCCATGGCGTCACGAACTTTATCCACATCAGTGGTTCCGGCTTTTTCAACCGCCTGGGCCCACATGTTGATGCCCACGTAGGTGGCTTCCATTGGGTCATTGGTGACGGCTTTGTCAGCGCCCGGCAGGTTCTTGGCCTTGGCGTAGGCTTTCCATTTTTTGACGAAGTCTTCGTTGACCGGGTTTTCAACCGATTCAAAGTAGTTCCAGGCCGCCAGCTGGCCGACCAGAGGTTTGGTGTCTATGCCACGCAGCTCTTCTTCGCCCACCGAGAAGGCAATGACCGGGACGTCAGTGGCTTCGATGCCCTGGTTGGCCAGTTCTTTGTAGAAAGGCACGTTGGAGTCGCCATTGACCGTTGAGATAACCGCTGTTTTACCGCCAGCCGAGAACTTCTTGATGTTGGCAACAATGGTTTGGTAGTCGCTGTGGCCGAATGGGGTGTAGACCTCTTCAATGTCTTTGTCGGCCACGCCTTTGCTGTGCAGGAAGGCACGCAGGATCTTGTTGGTGGTGCGTGGGTAGACGTAGTCGGTGCCCAGCAGGAAGAAGCGCTTGGCGCTGCCGCCATCTTCGCTCATCAGGTATTCAACAGCTGGAATTGCCTGTTGGTTTGGCGCTGCGCCGGTGTAGAACACATTGGGCGAGAGCTCTTCACCCTCGTACTGAACCGGATAGAACAGCAAGCCATTGAGTTCTTCGTAGACCGGCAGCACCGATTTGCGCGAGACCGAGGTCCAGCAGCCAAAGGTCACAGCGACTTTGTCCTGGGTCAGCAGTTGACGGCCTTTTTCAGCAAACAGCGGCCAGTTCGATGCTGGATCCACCACCACAGGTTCCAGTTGCTTGCCGAGTACGCCGCCCTTGGCGTTGATCTCGTCGATGGTCATCAGCGCCATGTCTTTCAGAGAGGTTTCTGAAATGGCCATGGTGCCGGAGAGCGAGTGGAGAATGCCGACCTTGATGGTATCGGCTGCGTGTGCACTGAACGGGAATAGACCGCTGAGAAGCAAGGCACTTGCGGCAAGTGTTGTTTTCAGGAAAGGACGGCGTTTCATTCTTATGGCTCCATGCGCAGCTGTTGGAAGAGACTTTGAGTCTTGATTCCAATGGCAGCATCCGTGCCAAACAATGTAACTTGCTGTTTTTAAAGTGTTTTACTTGTGTTTTAGACTACTGCTAGCTTTGTTGTTGCGCTGCAATGGTGCGTGAATGGCCGAGACAAACACTCGACAGACGGTCGCGCACCGGATTAGGGCATCAGGTAGTTCTTGACCCCGGTAAAGATGATTTGTGCGGCCAATGCGCAGACAAAAAGCCCCATCAGGCGGCTGACTATCTGCAGGCCCTGGTCGCCCAGCAAGCGCTCGAACTGGTTGGACAAGTAGAGCACTACGCCAACGGTAACGCTGGCCAGGGCGATGCCCAGGATGGCGATGATCTTGTCGGCCCAATGCGGTTGGCTGGCGCCCATCAACAGCAGCGCACCTATGGTTCCGGGGCCGACAGTCAGGGGTATGGTCAGCGGCACTATGGTCACGTCCTGCTGCACGTTATCGGTCTGCACCGCTGATTTCCCCTGGGCCATGCCCAGCGCCGAAATAAACAACACGCTGCCGGCGCCAATCCGGAATGCATCGATGGTGATGCCAAACAAGGTGAAAATGTATTTGCCGAACAGGTACAGCAATACACTGGCCACGAGAACGCCGGTGGCGACTTTATACGCCAGTTTCTTGCGCTCCTTGATGGTGTAGCCACGGCTCAAGCCAATAAAGCACGACAACACGAAGAAGGGGCTGTAGAGCACAAGGAGCTTGAGGTACAGGCTGAATAAGTCGGACGCCATTATCGGGCTCTTAACTGCAAAAATGGTTGATGGGCGAGCGTATTGGCTCAGGCCGGGTGTAGAGTCTTGCCCTGTGATGGCGCATATGATCGGCGATCGAGCAGCCGATCTCCAGTCTTGATGAGGGGCGAGCCCCTGGATTGTGGATCAAGGGGCTGTGCTATTGCGTGCCGAGCGCTGGTCTATCCAGTAATTGATCAGTTCACGCAGTTGCGAAAGCTCTACGGGTTTGGACATGTGCCCATCCATGCCAGCCTGGCGCGCACGTTCTTTGTGCTCGCTGAGAATATGGGCGGTGAGCGCAACCACAGGGGTGCGAGGATGGTGTCCGGCTGCCTCCCAGGCGCGCAGCAGTTCGGTGGCTGAAAAACCATCGAGTACTGGCATCTCGCAATCCATCAGCACCAGGTCATAACGTTTCGACTTGATCGCCTGCAGGGCTTCCTCGCCATTGCTGGCAGTGTCTGGCTCCAGGTTGAGCTTGCCGAGCATGCCGCGAATGACCTTGGTGGAAATGGTGTTGTCTTCGGCAACCAGGATCTGGAAGTCGGCAGGTGGCTTATAGGTCGAAGCCTTGCCTGACGCGGACTGCAACGGCTTGTCATCGCGGCGGTGGGTCAACTCATCCGCCAGGGTTGCTTTCAATGTGTAGCCGGCAACCGGCTTGGCCAGAATACGCTTGATCCCGGCGTTGCGGGCAATGATCTTGCTCGGCATGTTGCTGATCCCGGTGAGCATGATCAGCAATATGTCGCGATTCAAACTTGGGTCTTCCTTGATTTTCGCCGCCAGCTGCATGCCGTTCATGCCGGGCATTTCCTGGTCAAGCAAGACCACATCAAAGTATTCGCCCATATGCACTTTGCTACGCAATAACGCCAGCGCTTCCTTGCCTGAGGGTACAGCGCTGACATTGAGTCCCCATGCACTGCATTGTTGCAGCAGTACCTTGCGGCAGGTCTCGTTGTCATCGACGATCAACAGCCGGGCATCTTGCAACGGGCTGTCGAGGTCGGCGGTAGGCTGCTCAAGAAGCTTGCTGTCGATTGGCACGCTCAACCACAAGGTCGAGCCCTGGCTGCTGCCGTTCTGGATGCCGAACTCGCCATCCATCAAGCGGATCAGTTGCCGGGCGATGATCAGTCCCAGGCGCCCGCCAAGTTTGGTTGCCGCCAGGAAGTCCTTGCTGTGCAGTTCGGCATGCAGCAATGCATTGCGTTCGCTCGGGGCCATTGGCTTGCCGCTGTCTTGCACCGCAAGGCGCAGGCGCGGTTTGCCGCCGCTGCTCTCAAGCGCTGCGATCAACAGGATCTCGCCTTCGTCGGTTTGCTTGAAGGCATTGTCCAACAGGCTCAACAGGGCCTGGCGTATGCGCGTCGGATCGCCGCTGATCACACGCGGGACCTGGGGTTGGATAAAACTGATCAGCTCGACTTTTTGCTGCTCGGCTTTGGCGCGGAATATGTCCAGGCAGTCTTCGATCAATGCATTCAAGTCGAACTGTACGTCGTCCAGTTCAATTTGCCCGGACTCGAGCTTGGAGATATCGAGGATCTCGTTGATCAAGCTAAGCAGCTCATTGCCAGAGCTGTGGATCGTTTGCACATAGTCGCGTTGCTTGGTTGAAAGCGGGGTGCCAAGTAGCAATTCGGTCATGCCCAGGACCCCATTCATCGGGGTGCGAATTTCATGGCTGATCTTGGCCAGAAATTCGCCTTTGGCCTTGAGCTCGGCTGAACTGGCTGCCAACTCACGGCTTGAGCTGAATCGCTCGTGGGTGATGCGTCGTTGTCTTTCACTGATGGCAAGGCACAGCACGCTGCTGCTGATGATTATGGTGAGCAGGAAGCTGTAGCCAAGCCAATCCGAGGGCATCGGCCAGATGCCAATGTGGATGGGCAGTGATGCGATGCAGGCTGCGCAGAGGATGGCAATCGAGACGAAAAATAACCGCGCCGGTGCATACCCGCTGCGCCACTGGTGCAGTGCAACCAGCAAAATACTCAGGCCACAAAGGCCTGAAGCGATATAGAGCAACAGGGAAAACGACATGAACGTGGTGGTCAGCGTGGCGGCACACAGGCCAGCGACCACAATGAATTCCGTGACTATCAGGCGCTTGAGGAAAGGATAGGACGGGCCGTCACGGAAGAAACTCCAGGTCAGAGCCAGCGAACAGAGCAGCGCGGCCAGCATCGACAGGTTGGCCGCCAGCGCCTGGTAGCGCTGCAGGCTATTAACCCCGTCGCTGGTGATGCCGAGCAAGGTACAGGCGGCAAACAACAGGAACAGATTGGTTGCGAAGAGCCATAGGTTGGAGAGCTCGCGGCTCAGCCAATAGCGCACCAGGTTGTACAGTGCGAGCATGAAGATACAGCCCAATAAAATGCCATACAGCAGGGGCCGGTTTTCATTGGCGGCAATGTCTTGGGCGTTGGCCATCGATATGGCAGGGCGCAGCATCTGGGGAGAGGCCAGGCGCAGGTAAACGTCGATAGGTTTATCGACAATAGGCAGTGGCAACAAAAAGTCTCGACTTCTCAACGGCCGGCTCGACAGCGGTAGCTTGTTGCCGGTGCGGACATGGTCGAGCAGCTTTTCGCCATCCATTACATAGAGGTCTAGGTAAGAGAGATAGGGCGCGAAGATTCTGATCAGGATCTGCTGGTTGCTCGGCTCAAGCCGGTAATGCAGCCACGCGGCGGTATTGCCGCCGCTGGTCAGCAGGTCGCTGATATCGACAGGTGCGAACTGGGTACTGTGTTGCGGGGAGCGGATGTCACTGAGCTGCAGTTCGCCGCTGGAGTCGTTGAGGATCGACCACTTGGCGCTTGCTGCGGCATGGGCAGGCAGGTGCAGGAAAACTGTCAGCAGTAAGCCGATTAGCAGTTTGGTGGCAGTCCCGAGCCGATGCACAGTGAATTCCCTTCGAAAGTTAGTTGAAGGATTATAGGGTAATAGATTAATGGGCAAACATGACAAAGACGGCCAATTGGACGCCTTTGTCATGAATTGTTGCGCGGGAAGGGTCAGTCTTTGGCGTTTTCACGTGCGATTGCGCGGTAGCCAATATCTTTACGATAGAAACAGCCTTGCCAGTCAACCTTCGCGGCCAGGGCATAGGCATTGTGTTGCGCTTGCTGGACTGTTTCACCAAGCGCGGTTGCGCACAGGACGCGACCTCCGGAAGTGACAATCTGGCCGTCTTTCAGAGCGGTTCCGGCGTGAAAGATTTTGCCGTCGGCTGTTGCGGCGTTATCAAGCCCCTTGATCACATCGCCCTTGGCATAGTCGGCTGGGTAGCCACTTGCAGCCATGACCACGCCAAGGCTTGGGCGTGGGTCCCACTGGGCCTCGACAATGTTCAGGGCCTTGGCTTGCGCCGCTTCGATCAGCAGCAACAAGCTTGATTGCAGGCGCAGCATGATTGGCTGGGTTTCCGGGTCGCCGAAGCGGCAGTTGAATTCAATGACCTTGGGCGCGCCGGACTTATCGATCATCAGGCCCGCATACAGAAAACCGGTGTAGAGGTTGCCTTCAGCGGCCATGCCCTTGACGGTCGGCCAGATCACCTCGTCCATCACGCGCTTGTGCACTTCAGCGGTGACAACCGGCGCTGGTGAGTAAGCGCCCATGCCGCCAGTGTTCGGGCCGGTGTCCTGGTCGCCCACACGCTTGTGGTCCTGGCTGGTGGCCATCGGCAGTACGTTTTCGCCGTCGACCATCACAATAAAGCTGGCTTCTTCGCCGTCGAGGAATTCCTCGATCACCACGCGGGAGCCGGCTTCACCGAATGCATTGCCCGCGAGCATGTCGCGCACGGCTGCTTCGGCCTCGGCCAGGGTCATGGCGACGATCACGCCTTTACCGGCCGCCAGGCCATCGGCCTTGATCACTATGGGAGCGCCAACCTTTTGCAGGTAGGCCAGGGCAGGCTCTACTTCGGTGAAGTTCTGGTAGTCGGCCGTGGGTATCTTGTGCCGTGCCAGGAAGTCCTTGGTAAAGGCTTTCGAGCCTTCCAGTTGAGCGGCGCCAGCGGTGGGGCCGAAGCAATGCAGGCCGCGTTGGTTGAACAGGTCAACCACGCCAGCAACCAGCGGTGCTTCGGGGCCTACGATGGTGATCTCGACATTCTTCTCGGCAAAATCAGCCAGCTGCTCGAGCGCCAGTACATCAATCGCTACGTTTTCGCATTTGGCCTCGGTCGCAGTGCCCGCGTTGCCGGGTGCGACAAATACTTTCTCGACGCGTGGGTCTTGCGCGATTTTCCAGGCCAGTGCGTGTTCACGACCGCCGCTGCCAATGATCAAAACATTCATGTCTGTCCCCTGATGGAGGTAGGCCGGTTAGCCCTGTTGGTGGATAAACTGAGCGTTATCCACCCTACTAAACTGTAGGTTTGGTGTTGCCCATGGCGGATGAAAAAAGCGTCATCCACCCTACGAACTAACCCTGCCCGTGTTCAAAACTGACAACACATTTCGAGGTTGCGATCAAGCGTCAGCATGCAACAGCGCAGGCGGATGCTTGAGCGCGACCGTCTTTTAGTGTCTAAAGTGGCGCATCCCAGTGAAGACCATGGCAATGCCGGCTTCGTCGGCGGCAGCAATCACTTCGTTATCGCGCATCGAGCCACCTGGTTGAATCACCGCGGTAATGCCAGCTTTGGCCGCGTTGTCGATGCCGTCGCGGAACGGGAAGAAGGCATCGCTTGCCATTACAGCGCCCGGTACTGGCAGCCCGGCGTGCTCGGCTTTGATCCCGGCAATACGGGCTGAGTTGACCCGGCTCATCTGGCCGGCGCCAACACCCACGGTCTGGCGATTCTTGGCGTAGACGATGGCGTTGGACTTAACGAACTTGGCCACTTTCCAGGCGAAGATCAGGTCGTGGATTTCTTGCTCGCTTGGCGCGCGAGCGGTGACGATCTTCAGGTCGTCGGCGGTGATCATGCCGATATCGCGACTTTGTACCAGCAAGCCGCCATTAACGCGTTTGAAGTCCCAACCCGGGCTGCGCTCGGCTGGCCACTCGCCGCATTCAAGCAGGCGCACATTGGCTTTGGCGGCGACCACTTCGCGGGCGGCGGCGCTGATGCGTGGCGCAATGATCACTTCAACAAACTGGCGATCGACAATGGCCTTGGCGGTTTCGCCATCGAGCTCACGGTTGAAGGCAATAATGCCGCCAAATGCCGACTCGGTATCAGTGGCATAGGCCAGGTCGTAGGCTTTGCGAATGCCGCCTTCGTCTTCAGGCACAACGGCCACACCGCATGGGTTGGCGTGCTTGACGATTACGCAGGCAGGCTTGACGAAGCTCTTGACGCACTCAAGCGCGGCATCGGTATCGGCAACATTGTTGTAAGACAGTTCCTTGCCTTGCAGCTGCACGGCGCTGGCGATGCTGGCCTCGCCCTTTTTGGCCTCGACGTAGAACGCGGCGCTCTGATGCGGGTTCTCGCCGTAACGCATTTCCTGGGTCTTGATGAACTGGCTGTTGAAGGTGCGCGGGAAGGCGCCGCGATCTTCGGTGCTCAGCTTTTCAGCGCTTTGGTCGATAGTGCCCAGGTAGTTGGCGATCATGCCGTCGTAGGCCGCGGTGTGCTCAAAGGCCTTGAGGGCCAGGTCGAAACGTTGTGCGTAGCTCAGGCCGCCTGCCTTGAGGCTTTCGACGATGCTGGCGTAGTCGCCGGTGTTGACCACAATGGCCACGTCTTTGTGGTTCTTGGCAGCGCTGCGGACCATGGTCGGGCCGCCAATGTCGATATTTTCGATGGCGTCGGCAAGATCACAGTCGGGCTTGGCGACAGTGGCTTCGAAGGGGTACAGGTTGACTGCAACCAGGTCAATCGGCTTGATGCCGTGCTGGGTCATGACGTCGCCGTCAATCGCGCGACGACCGAGAATGCCGCCGTGGATCTTCGGGTGCAGGGTCTTGACCCGGCCGTCCATCATTTCCGGGAAGCCGGTGTAATCAGCGACTTCAACTGCCGCGACGCCGTTATCCTTGAGCAGCTTGTATGTGCCACCCGTGGAAAGAATTTCCACATTGAGGGCGACGAGCTCGCGAGCGAATTCGAGGATGCCAGTCTTGTCAGATACGCTGATCAAGGCGCGGCGAACGGGGAGGCGGGTGGTCTGGTCGGTCATTTCAGAGTCCATCAGAGCAGAGATATAAACAAAAAGGCGACTGTTTAGGTCGCCCTTTTTGAGAGGAAGAAATTAGAGTAGGTCGTACTGCTTGAGCTTCTTGCGCAGGGTGCCGCGATTCAGGCCGAGCAGTTCGGATGCCTTGGTTTGGTTGCCTTTGACGTAGTTCATCACTGTTTCTAGCAGTGGCGCCTCAACCTCGGTCAATACCAGGTTGTATACGTCAGAGACATCCGCGCCCTCAAGGTGGGCGAAATAGTTATGCAGCGCTTTCTCAACATTGCCGCGTAAGGTTTGCCCTTCTTCGCTTGGCGTGTTGAGGTGCTGTTTCAAACTGGTGTTGTCACTCACAGGTGCAATTCCACTTCCTAAAGTCTCGGTCAACATCGTCATGCAGCCACCCCATCTCCATCATTTTGCCGTTCGCGGAAATACTGGCGAACGTTGGCGCACTGTGCGTCCGTACATTCAAGGCGATTGAACTCGGCGCGAAACTCTCTGGCGCCCGGCAGAGTTGCTAGATACCAACCCACATGCTTGCGGGCGATTCGAGCGCCCATCACTTCGCCATAGAAGGCATGCAGTGCGCCAAGGTGTTCCAGCAAAATGCTTTCTACTTCGACCAGGCTTGGTGCCGGCATTTTTTTGCCTGTACGCAAGTAATGATCGGTCTCGCGAAATATCCAGGGTCGCCCTTGAGCTGCCCTGCCTATCAGTAGTCCATCCGCTCCAGTTGCAGCAAGCACTGCCTTGGCCTTTTCCGGACTGGTGATGTCGCCATTGGCCAGCACCGGAATTGAAACCGCCTGTTTAATCGCTGCAATTGTGTCGTATTCGGCGTCACCGGTATAAAGATCCGCACGGGTGCGACCATGTACCGCTAACGCGACAATCCCGGCTTGTTCGGCAATCTTTGCCACCTCTACGCCGTTCTTGTTGTTTCTATCCCAGCCGGTGCGAATCTTCAGGGTGACCGGCACATCGACTGCACCGACCACGGCATGCAAGATTTCACGGACCAGGTCTTGGTCTTTCAGTAGCGCAGAACCTGCCGCCTTGTTACAGACCTTCTTCGCCGGACACCCCATATTAATATCAATTATCTGGGCGCCCAATTCGACGTTCCGCTGAGCCGCGTCAGCAAGCATCTGCGGGTCACCACCGGCGATCTGCACCGAGCGTGGCTCGGGATCATCCTGATGGATCAAGCGTAGGCTTGATTTACGCGTATTCCACAACCGCACATCGCTGGTGACCATTTCAGATACCACCATGCCCGCGCCCAAGCGCTGGCAGAGCTTGCGAAATGGTTGGTCAGTGACTCCGGCCATAGGCGCCAGGATCAACTGGTTCGGCAGTGTGTACGGGCCGATGCGTAACGTCGACATAGGGTTCCCTGCTCAAGAGACTAGCTGATGAGACAAATAGGAGACGGCGAAAAAGGGGGAGAATCATACCTGCTCTGGATGACCGGATAAAGGCTGTTTTGAACAAAATCTGAACAGTTGCCAGCTTATCGCCAAGGGTTATGAGGGCGATAAGCCGTACCTTTGTGGTCGGGGTCAAGCTATTGCGGCGAGTGGAAACTCAGGCTGTAGTTAACCGCCTGGCTGCCTGGGTCAAGGATATCCAGCGATATGTGGATCGGCGTTTGCGGGGGCATTTCCGTGCGTCCTGCGAGTTCGCCTGCCAAATATTCACCAGGGGTGAAGCGACGACTGGCAAGCAGTTTGCCGTTGATGTCGGCGAAGCGAATTTCCAGCAGCGGAAAGGGCTGCGAAAAGGCCGCACGGTTGTAGATGATTGCATCGACCACCAACGCACCGCTGAACTCGGGGTGAGAGCGCACCACCAGGTTGCTGCTCTTGATCATGCTGATGTCGACTTTTGATGGCAGTTCGCAACCAATTTTCGGGCACAGTTGCTCAAATAACGGGCGGTACTGGTCTTGGCGCGCCAACTGCTCGAAATGGTAGGCAACATACTGGCCGGCCAATGCCGCGCCAGCCAGCACTATCAGGATTGCCCAGCCAATAATCCGGCCCCAGGACGGTCCGGGCTTTTGCCACTCGAACTCGACGGGTTCGTCTTCAAGTTCAAACAGTTTGTTGTGGCCAACATTGGGCTCATGGCGAGAAACCGCCAGGGGGATAAAAGGCGCGGGTTGCGGTTCGTCGGCGTCATTATCCATGTCGCTCAGGGGCGGCTCATCGCGTTGCAGCGGTTCGGCCTGGAGCGGTGGTTCTGCCGCTTCGCTGTCGGTTGCGCCGAAATCAGCGTCGGTTAGTTTCAGCTCAGGTTCGCGCTCTATTGGTTGTGGCGCCACAGGTTGTTGCGCAAAGGGCTGGGTCGCTGGCGGCGGGCTGTTGCGGGTGTCTTGTTGTTTCAGGCCCAGGGAGGCGAGTGCAGGTTTTTCGTCTGCCTTGGCTTCATCTTCACGCAGCAGTTCTTCTGCCCAGCGCTCATCGTGCTCCACCTGTGTGTCACGCGGCGGTGAGGCGAATACAGAGCTGAAGTGGGTGCTGCGCTCAAGGTTGAGAATCTCTTGCGAGATTTGTTGCTCGCGCTCTTCAAGCTTGGCCAGTTCTTCGTCCAGGTCCAGCTCGTCAAGGTCAAGGTCGTCATGAATCCACAGGGTGTCTTCAGGTTCCTTGGTCTTGGGCGGTTCAGGTGGCGCGGGTTTGGTAGCAGCAGTGGTTTTTTCGCCAGTGACCGCTTTGCTGGTCGCCGGTGCAATGATATGACCCAGGCGCTGCAGCTGTTGGGCTGCATTAAAGACATTCAGGCAGGCGCCGCAACGCACCGCACCGTGCGCCGCAGCCAATTGCGTGGCGTTCACGCGAAAGCTGGTCTGGCATTGTGGGCACTGGGTGACAAAACTCTCGGTCATGCGGCGGTCCGGTCGAACATTGGGTTGGTTCTGCTGCTATTTGGCTCAAGTCTAACGCAAGTACAGATAGCGCTGCATATAGGCGAGGCGTTTAACGGCGCACGCCTGTGATGCGTACCCAGCCGTCGTTGGTCGCGGTTGGATCGAGCTCGAAGTCACCGGCATAGGCCGCGCGAACCTCCTCAGCCTGCTCGGCGAGGATTCCAGACAATGCCAGGCGACCACCGGGTTTGACCAGGCTGGTGATTTGCGGGGCCAGGCTCACCAAGGGGCCGGCAAGAATATTGGCAACCACTACATCGGCTGGCTGTTGTGGCATATCGGCTGGCAGGTACAGTGGGAAACGCGCCGGGTCGATGCCGTTGCGTCCGGCATTGTCGCGCGAGGCCTCAAGTGCCTGTGGGTCGATATCGGTGCCCACGGCTTGTGGCGCGCCGAGCAGCAGTGCAGCTATTGCCAGAATGCCCGAGCCGCAGCCGAAGTCGATAACACTGCAGTCTTTCAGGGGCTGGCCGTCGAGCCATTCAAGGCACAAGGCGGTAGTGGGGTGCGTGCCCGTGCCGAATGCCAGGCCGGGGTCGAGTAGCAGGTTCACTGCGTCCGGCTCGGGGGCGTCGGTCCAGCTCGGAACAATCCACAGGCGTTGGCCAAAGCGCATGGGTTTGAAGCTATCCATCCAGCTGCGCTCCCAATCCTGATCGGCAATCTCTTCGATCTGATGCTCTGGGAGTGCGCCGCCTGTGAGCAGCTCCAGATGAGCGAGCAGGGCGTTGGCGTCGGTGTCGGCTTCGAATAGAGCCAGCAAATGGGTGTGCGACCACAAGGGCGTGGTGTTCAACTCCGGCTCGAAAATCGGGTTGTCTTCAGCGTCCATAAAGGTCACGGATACTGCGCCCACTTCGAGCAGGGCGTCTTCATAGGTCGGCGCTTGTTCCGGAGTGATGGCGAGACGAACTTGTAACCAGGGCATGGCGGAACCTCGAAGACGCAAAGAAGTGAACTTTTTGAGCGGGCAAGCTTACTGTAGGGGCTGGCGCGCTTCCAGATATAGAACGGCGTAAACAACAAGGGCCGCCAAACGGCAGCCCTTGTTCTGGTCGGTCATGCAGGCACTGGTATCAGTGCTTGTCCATGCCCAGTTTCTTCTCAAGGTAGTGAATGTTCACGCCACCTTCATTGAAACCCTTGTCGCGAACCAGCATCCGGTGCAGCGGGATATTGGTCTTGATGCCATCGACTACCATCTCGTCGAGGCCGTTGCGCATGCGCGCCATGGCTTCGTCACGGGTGGCCCCGTAGGTGATCAGCTTGCCGATCAACGAGTCGTAATGCGGTGGTACGGTGTAGCCACTGTACAGGTGCGAGTCAACGCGAACGCCAAAGCCGCCGGGTGCATGGAAGTGCTTAACCTTGCCCGGGCAGGGCATGAAGTTATCGGGGTCTTCTGCGTTGATCCGGCATTCAAGCGCGTGGCCGCGAACCACTACGTCGTCCTGGGTAAACGAGAGCTTGTTGCCAGCCGCGATGCTGAGCATCTCCTTGACGATGTCGATGCCGGTCACCATTTCAGTCACCGGATGCTCTACCTGCACGCGAGTGTTCATCTCGATGAAGTAGAACCTGTCGTTCTCGTAGAGGAACTCGAATGTCCCGGCGCCGCGATAGCCAATTTCGATACAGGCATCGACGCAACGCTTGAGCACTTCGGCACGGGCTTGTTCATTGATGTACGGTGCCGGTGCTTCTTCAAGCACTTTCTGGTGGCGGCGTTGCAACGAACAGTCGCGATCACCGAGGTGAATGGCGTTGCCCTGGCCATCGGAGAGTACCTGGACTTCCACATGGCGCGGATTGCCGAGGAATTTCTCCAGGTAAACCATTGGGTTGCCAAATACCGAACCGGCTTCGCTGCGCGTCAGGCGTGCTGACTTGATCAGGTCTTCTTCCTTGTAGACCACGCGCATGCCGCGACCGCCACCGCCACCTGCCGCCTTGATGATGACCGGATAACCTACTTCGCGAGCGATCGCCAAGGCGGTTTCTTCATCTTCAGGCAGCGGACCGTCGGAACCGGGTACCACAGGCACGCCCGCCTTGATCATGGCTTCCTTGGCTGAAACCTTGTCGCCCATCAGGCGGATGGTTTCGGCTTTGGGGCCGATAAAGGCAAAGCCTGAGTTTTCCACCTGTTCCGCGAAGTCGGCGTTTTCCGCAAGGAAGCCGTACCCCGGGTGAATCGCCGTAGCGCCGGTGACTTCAGCTGCGCTGATGATCGCCGGGATATTCAGGTAGGACTGCGTGCCGGCCGCAGGGCCGATGCAAACAGACTCGTCAGCCAGAGCCAAGTGCATCAATTCACGGTCAGCTGTGGAGTGCACGGCAACTGTCTTGATGCCCAATTCTTTGCACGCGCGCAAGACGCGCAATGCGATCTCGCCGCGGTTGGCGATTAGAACTTTTTCCAACATCGCTGGCTCTCCTCGGTTCAAACGATTGTGAACAGAGGCTGGTCGTATTCAACCGGCTGGCCGTTCTCGCCCAGAATGGATTCGATAACGCCGCTGGTTTCAGCTTCGATGTGGTTCATCATCTTCATCGCTTCAACGATGCAGAGGATGTCGCCTTTCTTGACGCTCTGGCCCACTTCTACGAAGTTGCCCGAGGTTGGCGATGAAGCGCGGTAGAAGGTGCCGACCATTGGCGAGCGCACCACGGTGCCGTTGAGTTTTGGCGCTGCAGGCGCTGCGGCCTCAGCGGCAACTGGCGCGGCAGGTGCTGCAGCCGGGGCAGGTGCCTGTGCCGGTGCGTACACCGGTTGCTGCGCATAAGCAGGTTGCTTGCTGTTGCGACTGATGCGAACCGACTCTTCACCTTCGTGAATTTCCAGCTCGTCGATGCCGGATTCTTCCAGCAGCTCGATCAGTTTTTTGACTTTACGAATATCCATAGCTTTTCAACTCCCAGTTGGGTCAGGGCCGTTCAAGTTGTTCGAGTGCAGCCTCCAGGGCCAGCCGATAACCGCTGGCGCCAAGGCCGCAGATCACGCCTACAGCAACATCCGAAAAGTAGGAGTGATGGCGGAATGCTTCGCGCTTGTGCACGTTTGATAAATGCACTTCGATGAATGGGATGCTCACCGCCAGCAATGCGTCACGTAATGCGACGCTTGTATGTGTGAAAGCGGCTGGATTAATCAGGATAAAGTCGACGCCTTCGCCTCTGGCAGCGTGAATGCGCTCGATTAACTCGTACTCGGCATTACTTTGCAGGTACAGCAAGTGATGCCCGGCTTCACGGGCACGGCGCTCCAGATCAAGGTTGATCTGTTCCAGTGTCGTGGCGCCATAGACGCCCGGCTCGCGGGTGCCAAGCAGGTTTAGATTCGGGCCGTGCAGGACCAATAAGGTCGCCATGTTCGGTGTTCCTTGTTGTTTTCACACGCAGAACTATGCCGGAGTCGGCTCGTGACTGTCTAGTTCTATGCAGTAGCCAGCACGATAGCCGGTGTTTGCGCCAGTTTTATGACCGAGATACCTAAAAGCGTTCGCGGGCTTTATCCAGACGGGCGGAGAAGGTTTCGGCGTCCACTTCACCCACCACGCGCAGGTCGTGCCATTCGTCGCTGTTTTTATCGAAAAACAGAATGGCGGGGGGACCGAACAACGAATAGCGATCCAAAACCGAACGTTGAGCTGGGGTGCTGTCGGTAATGTCGAAGCGCACCAAGGCATAGTCGTTCAAGCGGGTCATGACATTGGGATCGGTGAGCACTTCTCGCTCGATGACTTTGCAACTGATGCACCAGTCCGCATACCAGTCGAGCAGCAGGGGCTTGCCATTGCTTTTGGCGGCGGCCAGGGCGGCATCAAGTTCTGCGCCGCTGGTGACGGTTTGCCAGCTGCCATGCCGGGCCTGGTCGCTTGAGGTGATTTGTGTGTTGCCCAGTTGCATGCGTCCGAGCGGGCGAAGCGGGTCATCATGGCCCTGCAGTGCGCCCACCCAGGCAGTCAAGGCATAGACCAACAGGGCAAGGCCTGCGAGTTGCGCGAGCTTGCCTCTGGAGCTTTTGACATTGAATTCCAGGGCGCCGAGAAATAGGGCCGAACCCGCTGCCAGCAAGCCCCACAGCGCCAAGGTCACAGGGCCAGGCAGCAAGCGATCAAGCAGCCAGATGGAAACAGCCAGCAACATCACACCGAACAGGTTGCGCACACCGTTCATCCAGGCACCGCTGCGTGGCAACAATGCCCCGCCGCCAGCGCCAATCAGTACCAGTGGCGCACCCATCCCGAGGCCCAGGGCAAAAAGTTGCAAGCCACCACCCAGGGCATCGCCGGTGCTGCTGATATAGAGCAACAGGCCGGTCAGCGGCGCTGTTACGCAGGGCGAAACGATCAGGCTGGACAGTACGCCCAGGGTGGCGGCGCCAGCGATCGAACCGCCCTGGGTTTGCGAAGCCTTGCGGTCCAGTCGTTCGCGAATGAATGCCGGCAAGCGAATCTCGAACATGCCAAACATGGCAATGGCGAACAGGCTGAAGAACAAGGCGAATGGGATCAGCACCCAAGGCGATTGCAGCATGGCCTGCAGGTTGAGGCTTGCGCCGAACAGGCCCATCAATGCACCGAGCGCTGCGTAGCAGGCAGCCATTGGCAGTACGTAGGCCAGTGATAGCACCAGGCCGCGACGGTTGCTTGGGCGGCCGCGCAAGACCACGCCAGAAAGGATCGGCAACATCGGCAGCACGCAAGGCGTGAAGGTCAGGCCCAGGCCTGCCAGGAAAAACAGCGCCAGGTCTGTCCATTTCCAGTTGGACCTGGCGGTGGCTTCGCCGAGGGTGTCGCTGCTGGCCGCTGCGCCGCCACCAATCTGGATCTGCTCGGTTTCAGGCGGATAGCACAGGCCTTTGTCAGCGCAGCCCTGGTAGGTGACATTGAGGGTGTAGGCACGGTCGGTCGGCGGGCTGATCGGCAGGTCCACGTCGACAATGTTGTGGTAAACCTCGACCTCGCCAAAGTACTCGTCGGTTTTCTGTTCGCCGGCAGGCATTTGCGCCTCGCCGAGGCCGATATCGGCTGGTTCGGTGCTGAATTTGAAGCGGTGCTTGTACAGGTAATAACCGTCGGTGGCGACGAAGCGTAGCTTCACGCCATCGGCCGAGCTGCTGATCAGGTTGAGCTTGAAGGCTTCGCGAACGGGCAAAAAGTCGGCGCTGTTATTTAGCGCGGCGCCGATGGGTGCGAGGGCGGGCCGGCTGTCGAGCAGGCTGGCACTGGCCGGGATTGCGATGATGAGCAGGATCAGACTGATTAGGCGACGCATGTGAATCTCGACAAACAAGTATCCGCCCATCATAGCGGAGCCGGGCAAGCGATGGCATCGACTGAGCTGTAAGCGGCTTTGTCAGGCCGATGAAATGCCGCAAAACGTCCAGATGGCAAGGTGCAGCGCTGGTGCGACAAATATACGCATCCAGCGGCTAGTGGCTATAAATTGAAGGCTTGCACTGCCGTGCGTAATTCCGCGCCGAGCTGGAGCAGTTGTTTACCCTGGTCGCGGCCCTTGCCGATACGTTGCAAATTGTCATCGCCGAGGCTGTGGATTCGCTCGCTGTGACTGCGGATTTCACTGACGGCTCCACTCTGCTGGGCTGTAGCGGCTGCAATGCGGTTGGCGATATCAGTGATCGTGCGAATCGAACTGACGATCTCATCCAGTGCGCCATCCGCCTGTGCCGCCTGGTTGGCGCTGACCTGCGCGTGCTCCAGTTGACTGCGCATTGCATCGACCGAGTGCCTGGCCGCTTGTTGCAGGCGTGCGATCAATTCCTGGATCTGTTCGGTTGCGCCGCTGGTGCGCTGCGACAGTGAGCGAACCTCTTCGGCGACCACTGCGAAGCCACGGCCCATTTCACCGGCGCGGGCAGCTTCGATGGCGGCATTGAGGGCCAGCAGATTGGTTTGCTCGGCGATGCCGCGGATAACCGTCAGTACATTGCCGATGGTGGTGGTTTCCTCGGCCAGACGCTCAATGGCCTGGGCGTTGTTTTGCACTTCCCCGGCCAAAGTATGCAGGCCGGACAAACTCTGGCTGATGACCTGCTGGCCTTGCTCCAGGGCCTTGTCGGCATTGCGGCTGGCATCTGCGGCGTCGCTGGCGTCACCAGCAACCTGGACGATAGTCGACTCCAGGCTGCCCAGTGCGTCGCGAATCTGGGCGGTGTCCGCGGCTTGGCGTTCGGCACCCTGGTGCATTCCGCCGTTCAGGTCGGCCAGGGTTCGGCTTGAGCCTGCGACTTGCTCGGCGTGCTGGCGAATAGTGCCAACCAGTTCGACCAGGTAGCTGCGCAAGTGATTCAGCGAGTCTTCGATATCCACCAGTTCGCGGGTTTTGTTGTTGAGCTTGATCGGCGTGGCAAAGTTGCCCTGTGCCCAGTTCGACAGCGCTGGAACCAGCAAGGTCAGCACGCGGGTCAGGCGTCGCTGCAAGGTATCGATGATCAGGGCAATACACAGGATCAGTCCAATCATCGCCCCCTGCAAGAGCCGGACTTCGCCCTGGATCTTGCCATGCTCGGCGCGGACCAGGGGCTCCAGTTCGTTCAGGGCCTGGCTGAGATTGTCGATTTGCGTGCGAGTGGCCTGGCTCAGTTGATTGCGTTGCTCGATCAGGTTGAGCGTTCTCTTGAGCTCGTTCGGGTAGCGTTTGATCAGGCTGGAGAACTCGCGTTTCAGGCCGATGCCACGATCCTCTGTCTGCCCTTGCTGGTCGGCGGTGTCGAGCCCGAGCATGGCCGCAAAGCCCTCACTGGCCGATTCATTGCTCTCTTTTATGCCCAGCAGGGGAAGTTCGCCCAGGATCTGGGCCTGTTGCTCCAGTGCCAGATGTTCGCGTTCAACGTCGGCAGCCAGTTCGCTGTTGGCGCTGGCGACCATTTTGTTTCGGGCGTGGGCAAGCTTGAGCAGGTGTTGCGAGGCATTGAACAGCGGTGCGTGGTAGCGACTGGCCGCTTGTGGATCACCGCTGGCGGCATATTGTGCGAGTTGCTCCAGGGCGCTGGCCATTTCGCGTTCGGCCTGTACCAGCAGGCCTTGTGGATCACCGGCCAGCTTGCCAGCGGCCAGCAGCTCGCCAGCACTGAAGTTACGCAGCGCATCGAGGTTGTTGCGCACGTTGCCGGCGAGCGCTGCAGGTAGCTGGTCAAGCTCCGGTTGCAGCTCATCAATGGCCTTAAGGGCTTCGCTGTGGCGCAATGCATCGCCGCTTTGCAGGTAAGCATAAATATTGCGGCTGACGTTTTTTTGGAAACGTTCAGACAAATTCATGTAGCGCTCCATCAGCGCATAGGGGCGTTCAAGGGCGTGTTGCGACCACCAGAGTGTCGCGCCCAAGGCAATGCAGGCAGTAACAAGCAGGGCGGTATTGAGATTGGTGAGGAACTTAAGGCGCATAGGACTCTACCGACAACGTAACGGTATGGGCAAAATCGAGCAGCTGCGATCTGCCGTAAGTCCATGAAGTTATTGCGTTTTTATTACAGGAGTATGACGCTGTCGGAAATTGCCAAGTGGCCTGCAGTTCAGCGCACCAGTCTTTGAGCCGGTGCTGGCGTCTCAGGGTATTGAGCGCGGGTATAACGCAGCGTGCAATGCTAAGGTTGTGGTTCACGGTGCGCATTGCTGCGCGTTTCCCTTATAGTGGAAACCTGTCGCGCAACCCTTGCCTGAGGTTGCGGTCGAACTACCGAACGCCGTACAAAGAAGGACATTGCCATGCTGGATTGGAAGAAACGCACGACTGGCGCGCGTGACAGTGTCGACGACTCAGTCGGCAACGTACGCAGTTATTTTCGCGGAGGCTGGGTGACCAAGATATTTGGCACGCTGCTTGGCATCTATCTGTTGGTGGCACTGGTCATTGGCTGGTACTGGAGCCAGGAGCCTGAACAGTTCCCTGTGCAGCAGCACGCCGAATCAGCCGCACAAAATGCGCAGCGGCAGATGGTCAACGGTTACACCACAGTCGAAACCCTGAAATATGTGGCCACGACCCTGCTCGAAAAGCCGGGTGGCTACCTGTCCAACGATCTCGCGCCTCCAGGCCTGTGGCTGGACAACATGCCGAGCTGGGAACTGGGTGTGCTGGTACAGGTGCGTGACTTGTCGCGCGCCATGCGCAAGGATTTTTCTCGCTCACAATCACAGTCCACCGAAGACATTGACCTGGCCAAGGCTGAGCCACGCTTCAACTTCGATAACAAGAGCTGGGCACTGCCTGCATCCGAGTCTGAATACCGCGAAGGCATCAAGTCCCTGGACCGCTACCTCGCACGCCTGGCGGGCGACGCCAAGCCTGCCGCGCAGTTCTACACCCGTGCCGATAACCTCAATAACTGGCTGGGCGATGCCGCAACACGCCTGGGTTCGCTGTCGCAGCGGCTGTCGGCCAGTGTCGGCCAGGTACGTTTGAACACTGACGTCAAACAAGATCTTGTCGCCGCCGGAGCTGCGGTCAAGGTTGACGAAAGCGCCTACGAAACCCCGTGGATGCAGATCGACAACGTGTTCTATGAGGCGCGCGGCCAGGCATGGGCGCTTGCCCAGTTCCTGCGTGCAGTGGAAGTCGACTTTGCCGATGTGCTGGCCAAGAAGAACGCCACGGTAAGCGTGCGTCAGATCATTCGCGAGCTGGAAGCGGCGCAAGAGCCCATTTGGAGCCCGATGATCCTCAACGGTAGCGGCTATGGATTGCTGGCCAACCACTCGCTGGTCATGGCCAACTACATTTCACGGGCCAACGCCGGGATCATCGACCTGCGCCAACTGCTGTCACAGGGCTGATCGATGCCTATCTCGCAAGCCGAGGCCGCGCACAGGGCGGCCTCAGACGCGGAACGAATCGCCTGGGTTGACGAGCAGGACCGTCAACTCGGGGCCTTGCCCCGCGCGCAGTTGCGAGAGCGCGGCCTGATTGGTCGCGCGACCTTTATCCTGTTATTCAACTCCGCAGGCTTGCTTTGCGTGCATCGGCGTACGTTGAGCAAGGCACTGTATCCCGGATACTGGGATGTAGCCGCTGGCGGCATGGTCATGGCGGATGAAAGCTACGCTGAATCGGCTGCCCGTGAGCTGCACGAAGAACTGGGGATCGGTGGGGTCATATTGCGTGAGTGCCAGCGCTTCTTTTTTGACCAGGCTGACAACCGATTGTGGTGCGCCGTGTTTTCGGCGGTGTCCGACGCGCCGCTGATCCTGCAGCCGGAGGAAGTACTTGAGGCGCGGTTTATAAGCGTGGAGCAGGCTCTGGCCGAATCTGTTGTCAGGGACTACTGCCCAGACTCATTGCAGGCCTTGCGGGCCTATCTTGAAATGCAGCGTCAAGACAACGGGTGCTGAGCCTTTACGGGCTACCGGCTGATTTTGTTCAGGATATGCAGGCAGGCTGTCCACGATGTTGAACGCATGCCGGTAAGCGTCGCTAAATCAGCGATTAATGGCGCGTTTTTATGCTTAGCATCCGGCAATTTTCTCGTTACACTGCGCGCCCTTTAAACCACAGCCCAAGGGAACCTCTGAAGAAGGTTGCGAGCAAAGATAGGACAAGGCGCAACGACCAACGGGAGTAACAGCCAAAGGCTGGCCCGAAGGGTGAGTGCCAGCGAGTCAAAAACTGTGAAAAAGCGACCGGGGTCGCGCTCGACCTCAGGTGTTGTAAATGAGCATTTTGAACAGTTTTTAACGCCCTAATATCGAGCGCAGTAGTTATTCAGGGGATTCCAAGGGTTGTGGTGCGCTGCCCCTGCCAGAGTGGGGCTTCGCGGTTGACGCTTGTCAGCCTATCGCTTTCAAACCTGTTGGATTGATTGTCATCCAGCACGTTTCTGACCTGCCAAAGAGGATAGCCGGTGGTCAAGAAAGCCTCGTCATTCGCCGCCTTGAGCGGTTTGGTGTATTCCACTGACACAGGCCGGCATTGCCCGGATTGCAGTCAGCCAGTCGATGCCTGCATCTGTAAAAAAAATCGAGTCCCTGAAGGCGATGGTATTGCCCGCGTGCGCCGAGAAACAAAAGGCCGTGGCGGTAAAACCGTGAGCACTGTAAGCGGTGTGCCTCTGCCTGAAGACCCCCTGAAAGAGCTTGCTTCTGCGCTGAAAAAACGCTGCGGTTGCGGCGGCTCGCTGAAAGACGGGGTGATTGAGATCCAGGGCGATCATGTCGAACTGCTGCTCGAAGAACTCACAAAGCGCGGTTTCAAAGCGAAGAAGTCTGGCGGCTAAGCCAAGCGACTATTCTAAACTTGCTCGGTAGGTTGCTTGTCAGCTACTGAGAAATCGTCATTTCCAGATTTTAACCTGTAGAGGCACTGGCTCAGCCAGGGCTATCTATCGCAAGCAAGGGAGACTTCAATGTCTGCGCGACGCACACGTAAAGATGACGGCAGCCAATGGACGGTTGCCGACAGCCGTAGCGTTTACGGAATTCGTCATTGGGGCGCTGGTTATTTCGCCATCAATGACAGCGGCCGCGTAGAAGTGCGCCCCAATGGCCCCGACAGCACGCCGATTGATCTTTATCAGCAGGTTGACGAGCTGCGCGCCAGCGGCCTGAGCCTGCCGTTGCTGGTGCGCTTCCCGGATATCCTGCAAGACCGTGTGCGTCAGCTGACCGGTGCATTCGACGCCAACATCGCGCGCCTGGAATACCAGAGCAAGTACATGGCGCTGTACCCGATCAAGGTCAACCAGCAAGAAGCGGTGGTCGAGAACATCATCGCCACCAAGGATGTCGCCATTGGCCTTGAAGCCGGCTCCAAGCCTGAGCTATTGGCCGTACTGGCGCTGGCGCCAAAGGGCGGCACCATCGTTTGCAACGGCTACAAGGATCGCGAGTTCATCAAGTTGGCATTGATGGGCCAGAAGCTCGGTCACAATGTGTTTATCGTCATCGAGAAAGAATCCGAAGTTCAACTGGTGATCGATGAAGCCGCTGAGCTCAAGGTGGCGCCGCAGATTGGTCTGCGTGTGCGCTTGTCTTCGCTGGCGTCTTCGAAGTGGGCCGATACGGGCGGTGAAAAGTCCAAGTTCGGCTTGTCTGCCGCCCAGTTGCTCTCTGTGGTCGAGCGCTTCCGTGAGGCCAAGCTGGACCAGGGTATCCGCCTGCTGCACTTCCATATGGGATCGCAAATCGCCAACCTGGCCGACTACCAACACGGCTTCAAGGAAGCGATTCGTTACTACGGCGAATTGCGTGGCCTTGGCTTGCCGGTTGATCACATCGATGTTGGCGGAGGCCTGGGCGTTGACTACGACGGCACCCACTCGCGCAATGCCAGCTCGATCAACTACGACATGGACGACTATGCAGGCGTTGTCGTTGGCATGCTCAAGGAGTTCTGCGACGCGCAGGAGTTGCCGCATCCCAATATCTTCTCGGAAAGCGGCCGCTCGCTGACCGCACACCACGCCATGCTGGTGGTGCAGGTGACCGACGTTGAAAAGCACAATGATGAAGTGCCGGTGATCGAAGACCGTCAAAGCCTTCCGGAAACCGTGGGTTACCTCGCGGACCTGCTGGCGCCGACTGATTTTGAAATGGCCACCGAAACCTACTGGCGCGCCACCCATTACATGAGCGATGTCGCCAGCCAGTATGCCGAAGGCAAGATTGGCCTGGTTGAAAAGGCCCTGGCCGAGCAGTGCTACTTTGCGGTGTGCCGTCGCCTGTACAACTCGATGAAGGCGCGCCAGCGTTCGCATCGCCAGGTGCTTGATGAACTCAACGACAAGCTGGCCGACAAATACATCTGCAACTTTTCGGTATTCCAGAGCCTGCCCGATACCTGGGCGATTGGCCAGGTATTGCCAATACTGCCGCTTAATCGTCTCGAGGAAGAGCCACTGCGCCGTGCCGTGCTGCAGGACCTGACCTGTGACTCCGACGGCAAGATTCGTCAATACGTCGATGAGCAGAGCATCGAAAGCAGCTTGCCAGTGCATGAAGTGCGCGAGGGCGAAGACTACCTGCTGGGTATCTTCCTGGTCGGAGCGTATCAGGAAATTCTCGGCGATATGCACAACCTGTTCGGCGATACCGATTCGGTGAATATCTACCAGAACCCGGATGGCAGTGTTTACCACGCTGGGATCGAAACCCACGACACCATCGAGGACATGCTGCGCTACGTGCACTTGTCGCCAGAAGAGCTGATGACCCATTACCGCGACAAAGTCGCCAGCGCCAAGATCACAGCCCGTGAGCGCACCACCTTCCTTGATGCGCTACGTCTGGGCCTGACACGCTCCTCGTACTTGTCTTCATAAGCTGAAACTGAACAAAAAACCGGCCATGTGCCGGTTTTTCTGGTTTAGGGTTGCAGGGAGTGAAGAAAAGCCGTTTAAGCTACTCAAGCTGAGGCTTTGATTAAGCAGTGGCCTGTGCCCTATTCATCACTCAGGGAAATCCCAATAACAAGGAGTTATCGATGAACAAGTTTGTATTAGCTACTTTTTTGGCTTGTGTTTGCCTTACACCTGTCGTTGTACAGGCTGAAGAGCTACAGGATCAGCGGATCGTTGGTGAGTGGGAAGGCATGAGGGAGCAAGGCGGGAAATGCCGGTTTCTGGCATGGAACTCAAAGTTCACTTCCGACGGGCGATTTGAAATTTCGTTTTACGCTGACAAAAATAAATCAAAACCCATAAGTACCGAAGTTGGCAGATGGAAAGCAATCGATGGAAAGAATGAGTTGAAAACTGATGGAGTGCCAACCGCAGAGGTGTATCTCTACACCGTAATCGATAGCGATACGATCAAGTATGTCAATACGGTTAAAGACCCTTCCGCTGACTGTCAAGCTGACTACGAGTTCGTTGAGCATCGTATTAAGAAATAGTAAATAGGGGGCTGGCTACGTTTTCTAGCTGATATTTTGAATTAAGCGTGGTCTGTCCCTTGTTGTTCTTATTGTTCCTGCGTTACGCTATCAAAACTTGAGCTAATCGTTGTTAATAAAGTCATCTATCTAGCTAAGGAGAGGTTATGCAAGAGGACAAAGTATTAAAAGGCTTGCAAGGTTGGCTCGTACTTATAGGGTTAGGCATAATCGTTACACCTCTTCGCATAGCACATACGCTTGCTACTTCGTATTATCCTGTTTTCACAGATGGTACATTTAATTTTTTAACAACACCTGGAACAGAGCTATACCACCCACTCTGGGGGCCGCTATTAATCGCAGAGCTAATTTATAACTCTGCAATTGTCATGGTATATATTTATTTAATTTATTTGTTTTTCTCTAAGCACTACTTATTCCCCAAGGTTTTCATAACCGTAACACTCGTGGCTGTTGTTTTTATTCCTCTTGACGTTTGGGTTGGCACTTTTATTCCTGACAGCGGGCCTGCATTCGACCCTGAAACTAAAAAAGAATTTTTACGAGCATTGTTTGTCGTTTTAGTTTGGGTTCCGTACATGCTTGTATCCAAAAGGGTAGAAGCTACGTTTGTGGGGCACATGCCTAACAAAGAGTAAATAGGGGACATACCACGGTTTTCTGACTGATGTTTAGAATAAAACGTGGTCTGCCCCTGAGGAATCCCCACAAATCTACTCCAGTTGGAGAGCTTGGCGGCGCACTTCATCACGCAGCAGTAGCTCCATTTCAGCAAGTACCGAATTGGAAAAATCACTTTCTGAGCGCCCTAGGTATTCGAGCCCGATTCGCCAGAGCGACAGCACAGTTTTATGCTTGATACTGTTGCTTTGGAAACGACGAGCCTGACCTGTTGTTCGAGCTCTCAGGCCTACCAAATACAAGATGTAGCAGGCCAGCGCAACGATCAGCAACAGGATCTCAATGCGACGTGGGCAGCGCGTGCGGTGCAGGTCGAAAGCAAAACCGAAGCGTAGGCTTTTCACGTCCCGAAATCCTTCCTCGATTTGCATCCGCTTGCGGTAAATACCAACGATCTGGCGAGCCGTCCATTGTGGTTGTGGCAGGTTGCTGGCCAGCAACCAAGGTTCCTGCTCACGTCGAGCGTTCTGTCGGCTCATTTTGTTGCGGGCAATACTTCCGTTCACCCGCCGATGCTTACGCCCCTTGGGCGTTTGGTGCACGCAATAAAGCGGTAAGAGATGCGGGGCTCTGCGCGTCATCTCGATCAAGCCGAGTGATCGGGCGGCCGATGTCGCCTGCTTGTATAGCTGCTTGATTGGTTGCCACTGACCTAACTCATTGCGATAGAGATCCCTGTTACGCACACGGCCCACGTAATACCAGCCTTTGCTCTCAACGGCTTGAAACCAGGGACGCCGAAAACCAGCATCAGTCACCAGAATCGGAACACAGTGTTCTGGGAGCATGAGCGCCAAGGCATCGAGCAGTTGACCCTGCCGCTTGGGACATCCTTCCCGATCATGCACTGCCTCGTAAATTGGAAACGCCCGCCCGGCGAGCGGAATAGAGGCGCGCAACAAATAAAGATCAGAGGCAGCATTGATCGGCGACCAATCCACCAGGATCACAGAATGAGGCAGTGAGCCAAGCAAGGCCCTGAGCATCATCCAGTAGAACAACGGCCGTTCGTGATGTAAGTGGTGATTACCAAGCAAACGATCTACGCGCTTGATCGAGTGCTTGACGTAAGCCTTGCCGGGCAAGCTTCTACCGAGGCTGGTCAGCGTTAAGCGATGACCGCGAAGCAAAGATGCGACACAACTCATCAAGGAGGTAAGGCGTTTAGCGTGAACGGTTGGGAGTGCTTGAGAAAGTGACTTGTGTAAAAATCGTACGGCCTGCATGAGTCTCGGAAGTTGGTTTGTTTGGCGACTACCAAACTGCCCGAATCATGCAGGCTCTTTCAAGCTATCCAACTGATGCAAAAGGGAATTTTGTGGGGATTCCTCAGGGTCTGTCCCCTATTGTTCTGCTATTGATACATTGAGCTCTGCACCATCTGCGTGAGGAGGTCGGCTAAATAATTTCCAGGCCATGAGTTCTTAGCCGAAACTGTAAAAGACCAAGCCTTTTCGCTTACGGCGTTGTTAATTGAGCCCAATAGATTTACCGAACATACAAAGGGAAAATCCCAGTCAGGAGGGAAACGCAGAGAAGTATAAGACTGCTTACCACAGACCACTTCAGCGTAAAACGCTGGTTCTCGGCGTAATCCAGCTTGAGCATGCTCACCACTAGGTAAGTCGAAGCCACCAACGGACTGAGTATGTGCACGGGCTGCCCGATCAAGGAGGCTCGTGCCATCTCGATGGCACTTATCCCGTGATGTTGTGCTGTATCTGCGAGGATAGGCAGTATGCCGAAGTAGAACACATCGTTGGAAACCAGCCAGGTCAGTGGAATACTGAGTAACGCTGTCAGCAGAGCCATGAAAGGGCCGAAACTATCTGGAATGATTTCTAGCAATCCAGTTGCAACAGTTTTTGTCATGCCAGTGCCGGTGAGTACCCCGGTGAAAACGCCAGCTGCAAAGATCAAGCTGGAAACTGCCAGTATTGGCGGTGCATGAAGTGCCAGTTGATCCTGCTGGTCTTTAAGGCTAGGAAAGTTAACGATTAGTGCCATGCACGCCGCGACCATAAACAGGTAACTCAGGGGGAACAGCTCCAGGCATAGCGCCAAGATCAGTAGGCTCGTAAGGGCCCAGTTGAAGTTGAAACGCCAGCCTCCAGCACCTCGATGCTCACCCAGTTCAGAGAAATCACCATTGATGTCAATGGCTCCCCCTAGGCGAACTCTCTCGCGACGCCCAAACATATAAGCCAGGGCGAATGTCCAAGCGACGGAAGCGAGTATTGCTGGAATCATTGGGACGAACATTTCGCCCACATCGACATGCATCGCGGTGGCCGCGCGTGCGGTCGGCCCGCCCCAAGGCACCATGTTTCCCAGGCCTGATACCTGCAGTAGCAAGCAGCAAACCATTGGGCGTGAGAGGCCGAGGCGTTTGTAGATGGGCAGGAACGCAGAAAGCACAATCATGTAAATAGTTGCTCCGTCGCCATCGAGCGCAACGATGAAAGCGAGCAATACGGTTCCGATAAATATCCTTACAGGGTCACCACGTACGGCTCTTACGATCCTGGCTACCAGGGGATCAAACATTCCAGCTTCGGTCATCGTCAGGAAGTAGAGCATGGCGAAAATCATCAGCACGCCATTGGGCGCAACCAAGCGCAAACCATCTATCACATATTTACCCAGTTCAGCATGAAATCCTCCAATGAGTGCGAACAGGGTCGGGATGAGAATCAGCGCTGTGAGCGCAGACAGTTTCTTACTCATCAAGAAATAGATAAAGCTAGCCAGCATTACGCAGCTAAGGATCATAAGCATGTCGTCGTCCTGTTTTTTATAGTTGTACAGGTAGGCCGCATTCGCCCTAATGACAAATGAGCGAGTTCTACGTTAGAAAGGATTCAAACTGGAAGTCCTTTTGAGCGTAACAACGCGTCGAAACGCTCAGGATCAGCGGTACCGAGCCTGTTGGTTTCACGAATTGATGCTTCGCGTTCAAGATGCGCCAACGTCTTTGGCAAGAGCTGTTCGGCGTCTAGAGCAGGAATTGAGATCACGCCATCGGCATCGCCAAGCACGAGATCGCCCGGTAGTACGCACAATCCAGCACAGGCGATTGGCACGTTAATTTCACCTGGGCCGTCTTTGCTCGGGCCTCTATGAGTATGGCCGGCGGCAAACACCGGAAGGATGCCCTCTGCGAGCTCCTCAAGATCACGCACGGCACCATCGATTACGATGCCCCCGAGTTTGACTCGAAGTGCCGTAGTGCGGACAAGTCCACCAATGACTGCTTGGCTGACATCGCCACCGCCATCAATAACGAGTACGTCCCCCGGTTGAACCATCATCAATGCTTTGTGCACCATCAGGTTGTCGCCAGGGCGGATGCGAAGGGTGAAGGCCGGGCCGCACATTTTCAACGACAGATCGCCGTGATACATATGCAGGCCGCGAGAGCCAATACTGCGTCCCATGCAGTCGCCTGCAACAGCGACAGGAATCGCGCGAAACGCTTCAATAAGTGACTCATTCAGTGCGTTGACACGCGGGTTGATACGATAGCCGGTAGGCCAGTTTTGAATGCTGCAACTAGACATGGGAGAACCTGATCAGTGATTGAGGACGCTGGGGTTAACGCAGGCGGATCGAGCACTCGGCTCGCCGTTGAGGTAACCCAGTACGTTGCGTGCAGCACCCATTGCCATGGCCGAAAGTGCGGCAGGCGTTGAGCCGCCCACGTGAGGGGTAAGCACTACGTTTTCGAGCATCAGTAGTGGGCTGTTTTCAGGGAGTGGCTCAAGGGCCATGGTGTCCAGGCCAGCGGCATATAAGCGGCCTTCGCTCAGCGCTTGTGCCAGGGCTTGTTCATCAACAACTTCTCCACGCGCGGTATTAATCAATACTGCGTCTTCTGGCAGCATCGCCAACTGCGTTGCTCCAATGAAGTTGCGCGTCTGTGATGTGAGGGGAACATGCAAGCTCAAAATGTGGCTGCGTGGAAGAAGGTCAGTTAACGAACCGACGCGCTCTGCGCCTTCCATATCACTGTCATGGGGAAGGAGGGGGTCATACACAACGACCGACATGCCTATTGCTTGGCAAGCTCTCGACACTCGTCGGGCCACCTGGCCGAAACCAACCAAACCCAATGTGCGACCGCTTAGCTCCAGGCCGTCCTGGGATCTCGACCAGCGACCTTCACGGATCTCCCGATCCAGCCAGTTGACCCGGCGAGCCGCAGCGAACATTAGCGCGAGTGTCATCTCGGTGACCGATTGCGCATTGGCTCCGGGCGTGATGTAGACAGGAATCTGGCAAAGAGTGGCCGCTGCGACATCAATGTTACTGACACCGACTCCATGCTTGGAAATCACTTTCAAGGTCGGGCAGTTGGTAATAGCGGCGGCATTCAGCTCCAGGGTGCGAGAAATAACTGCATCGACTGGCTCGCTTGTCATGATCCTTGCAATATCTTCAGGGGCTTGTCCTGAAGGAGTGAACAGAACACGGCAGTCCTGAGATAACAGCAAATCAAGGCCCGCACTTGCCAGCGTTGGTGCTGTGACAAGAATGGTGTGAGGCATGAGGTGCGCCCTTTGTCTTTGTTTGAATGACCTCATCATTCAATGGGCGCATCTATAAATCTATTTCCAGTTTTTTATCTTTATATGAATTGGTTTTATATATCCTGAGAGCAGTGCGCAGTGAACAGTGCTTTACCTTCTCGCTGGAGAAGATCGACGACAAACGCTGCTGGGGGCGACAGGTATGCCTCGCGACGCCGCACCAGACCAAAACTTCGGTTCATGGTGGTTTGCTTCAGGACGATTTCTTTCAAATTAGCCCCTGCGTGGCCTAGTTTGAGATTGTGTCGGGAAATGAAGCTGAGCAGTTTCGTGTGAGTGATCAAGCGTGGCATAGCGCTTAGGGAGTTGGTCTGAATGTGGATCTTGGGAAGATCCAAGTGGTGGTTGAAAAAGGTATTGTCCAACCAGCGCCGTGTTGCTACTGAAGGTGCTGGTAAGACCCAGCGACAGGAGCAAAGGTCAATCAGGGATACCTCCTTTTCCAATAGCGGGTGGTCGCCGCTGGCGACCACTACCACCTCATCCTCAAGTAACGCATGTGTCTCGAACACTTCAGAATCAATTGCAGATAACGGGCTGATCAGCAAGTCGACATGGCCGGTACGTAGAGAGTTGACCAGCAGATCATTTTGGCCGGTGATCAAATCCAGAGTCAGTTCAGGCGCCAGCTCAAGGAGTATTTCCACTAGGCGCGGCAGTAAAAACTCAGCAGCTGTCGGCCCGCAGCCAAGGCGTACAACACCTGCTGTTCCCTTGGCGAAACCCTGAATTTCTCGCTGCGTCTCTTCGACGCCTAAACGCAAATGTCGGGCCCGTAGCAGCAACAACTCACCTGCCGGAGTAAGACGCATGCGGCGGCCTTCGCGATTGAACAGAGCTGTATCGAGTGTAGTTTCAAGGCGCTGAATACTTTTCGAAAGAGCGGGCTGGGTCTTGTGCACGCGGTCTGCGGCGCGTACGAGACTTCCGTAGACGGCAACCATTTCGAAATAATAAAGATCTCGCAAATCCATAGTCACATCCAACCCGACAAAGAATCTCAGGGTAAACGAATATGGAGGGATCAATGCCCATCGTTTCTACTGCTCACAAAAGCCCGCACGTTCATCTGGCTGACTATTTGAGCAAAACCCAACCTGCCATCCCTCAGTCCCGTTGTTTATCCAACAGACCTAAAGACGACCGCTGTCGATTTTCACCAGTTTGCCATCAATGAATTTCAGATATTTATACGCGCCGTTATCTGGCCCATAAACCCAGTTTTCGACGGTGACTGACTTGGCCTTGATCTGGCCATTGCTCTCGGTCTGGGGAGGGATGATTTGTCTAGTGTTAGGTTCGCCGCATTTTTCCAGCACGACAAGGGTCAGATCGCCTTCGTCAATAATGCCGTTGCTGCAGCGCATTGATGCATGTGCTGAACTCAATGCCATTAAATAAACAAGCAAGCCCATTAGGCCGCTGCATAGCAATTTCAACATGTAAGGCTTTCTCAAATGATGGCGGAACCTGCATGTCATCAGCCTGAACCAAACCCACGTGCCATCAATGTGGCAAGCAGGGGAATGATCAGGAGTAGCAGCAACTCCAGGCGAATGATCATGGTTACCAGGAGTTTTTCCCGGCGGCTGATCACTGGCGCTTGTCCTGCCTTTAGGGTGTTACGCCAGTTCAGGTAGACGTAGGTGGGGTATGCCGAAAGCAGGCCGACCAGGATAAACAGCCCGACTTTGGTGTGGAACAGGCTGTTGGAAATATAGTATTGCCAGCCTTTGCCATACCAGATGACCCGTACCAAACCGGTCAGCAGGACCAGGCCTGCACAGACACCATAGGCCAGGTCGGTGATAACAAGGCGCCGCGCGCGTGCTACATCCAGCTCCTTGCTGAAGCTCACATGCTCGATGCTGAGCAGTGCGAACAAGCCAAAAATCGATAGGTAATGCAGGTAAGCCGCAATTGCCTCGCCCATGTTGTTTCCTTGCTGGTTATCAAGACTCTTCTGGAGTGTTATGCGTCAGTCCGTTGCGGTTTCGACCCGGTCGCGACCATTGTGCTTGGCTCGATAGAGTGCTCGGTCTGCACGTTTCATTGCATTGGCCCCGGTCTCGGCTTCGCCGATGAGCGTGCAGCCAATGCTGATAGTCAATGGTAGCTCTGCTTGCTCAAGGGTGAAGTGGCTGTCGCCAATTTTGCTGCGGATGCGTTCGGCTATGTGCTCCAGTTCACGCACGTCATTGACATGGGCCAGCACCACGAATTCTTCGCCGCCATTACGGGTGACAATGTCATTGGGGCGTACCGCGCTGGATATTCGCCGTGCGGTTTGCCACAGGACCTGATCACCGGCGTCATGACCGTGGGTGTCGTTGACTTGCTTGAACCGGTCGAGATCACAAAACAGTATGCCCAGGTGGGCGCCACGCTCTTGTGCGGTGCGTTGCTCATGGGCCAAAAAGTGCTCCAGGCCAGCGCGGTTCCACAGTTGGGTCAGTTGATCGAGCATGCCCTTGCGTTGTTCGCGGCTCAGGGCGTCGCGCAGTTGCTCGGTCTGGTGGCTGACGCGGCGCAATTTCAGGTAGCCCTCGGCCAGGGTCGCCATGTCCTTGAATAGCGCTTTTTCTCGCGGGCTGAGTTTTCGCGGTTGTGGATCAATCATGCACAGTGTGCCAAGCGCCTGGCCCTCTTCGGAGAACAGTGGCTGGCCGGCGTAAAAGCGCACATAGGGATTTTCGGTGACCAGTTCGTTATCGCGAAAACGCTGATCAACATGGGCGTCGTTGACGACGAAGGTGTCTGCGCTCTGGATCGCCTGGTCGCAGAAGGAGATGCTGCGCGGCGTCTCGGCCACATCTAGGCCCAGGCGCGACTTGAACCATTGGCGATCACGATCTATCAGGCTCACCAGTACTGTTTGCACGGAAAACAGGTCGCGTACCACGCGCACAATGGTGTCCAGGTAGGGATCGGCCGGCGTGTCCAGCAACTCCTGGTCGTCGAGGGCTGCTTGGCGTTGTGTTTCATTTTCAGGCAGTTTGAGACTTAGCATAATGAGGTTGCTCGCTTCGGTATTTCACCAACTGTCATGCCGGTTCATAAGATAAGCATAGGCGCCAAGGCTGATACCGCGTAACGCCATGAAGCCAAGAAATGCGAGCCACAGGCCGTGATTGCCCAATCCTTGCAGCAGCCAGCCCAATGGCAGGCTTATAGAGACCGCAATGAGCATGGCGTTACGCATCTCCCTGGCTCGGGTAGCGCCAATAAAAAGACCGTCCAGCACATAGCTCCAGACCGCAATCAACGGCAAGAGTGCCAGGTAGGGCAAATAGATGTGGGCAATGTCACGCACGGGTTCAATATTGGTTTGCAGCCTGATGAACCAGTCTCCTGCCAGGAAAAAGAACAAGGCAAACAGCAGGCTTGCGACTAACGACCAGCCGGTGGCAACGATCAAACTACGGCGCAGCGCCTTACGATCCCTGGCGCCCAACGCATGGCCACAGAGCGCCTCGACGGCATGGGCCAGGCCATCCAGTGCATGGGCGGTGAGCAGCAGGCCGTTCAAGAGCAAGGCATTGGCGGCGACTGTTGCATCGCCCAGGCGCGTGCCCTGCACCGTGACCAGGAAAAATACCAGCTGTAGTCCGAGGGTGCGGATGAATATGTCGCGGTTGACGGCCAGCAATGGCCGCCAGCTTGTCCAGCGGCGCAGCACTGGCCAGTTGATCTCACCCACATAAGGGCGCAGGGCCTTGCGTGCCAGCCACAGGCCGAGCAGGGCACCAGTCCATTCCGCGACGACCGAGGCCCATGCCGCGCCACTGACGCCCCATTGCAGGCCCAGAACCAAGAACAGGTCGAGCCCGACATTCAGTATGTTGGTGGTCAGTAGTATCGCCAGTGGGCCGCGTGCGTTCTGGGTGCCCAGTAGCCAGCCAATCAGGGCATAGGTCGCCAGCGCTGCTGGCAGGCCAAACAGGCGGATATGGAAGTAGTCGAGAGCCAGTTGATTGAGTTCAGCCGAGGGTTGCATCAAGCTCAAGGCGAGTCGACTGAAAGGCACGGCAAGGGCAATCAGCAGTACCGCGAGCGTACAAGCCAGTAGCAAGCCCTGGCAGAGTACCTGGCGCAATGCCCCACCGTCTTGCCGACCAGAGGCCTGGGCGGCAAAACCTGTGGTGCCCATGCGTAGAAAACCCATGGCCCAGGTCAGCAGGGTATATAAGGTTCCGCCTACCGCCACTGCAGCCAGTTGATAGGCGTGGGGCAGATGACCAACCACTGCGCTGTCGACCAGGGCGACCATTGGGACCGAGACATTCGACAGGATCATGGGGGCAGCCAGGGCCCATACGCGTTTATGGGTTGGGCGGTGACGCCATGCTTCGGTTAAGTACTGGATCAAGTTAGCTGCGCCTGACTGCAAATCAAACAAGCATGGCAGGCTGTAACACAAAGATAAATATTGCTGGGCTGATCGGACCAGGCATCTGCCTCGCTTGTTGCTCGATATCCCGCTCAAGGTTTTGCATGCGCAGGTTAATCGACAAGGCTGGATCGAATACGCTGGCAACTCATTGTCCAGAAAGGATTTACGGCTCCTGAATCGGACGAAACCTACTTGTGCCTAACTTTTGATTAGCTCCACAATCAAGCATGGCAACCGACTTGCCATCATTGCGCTGTTGTCATACAACTATTGGGTTATGATGTATACATATTGACCCACAGGCCCGAAGAGTCATGCTCAATCAAAACAATCAGCAGCTTCCCCGTCGTAAGCATCGCAGCCTTGCCCAGGAGCTTGTCGCTGAGCTTTCGCAGCGCATTCGCGATGGCGAGATCAAGCGCGGTGAAAAGCTGCCGACCGAGTCGGCGATCATGGCGGCGCAGGGGGTAAGTCGCACGGTTGTTCGCGAGGCGCTGTCGCGGCTGCAAGCCTCGGGTCTGGTTGAGACGCGCCACGGTATCGGTACATTCGTCATCGATGTGCCCACCGCCAATGGATTTCGGATTGACCCAGCCACCATTGTCACCCTGCGCGATGTACTCAATATCCTGGAGCTGCGCATCAGCCTGGAAGTCGAGTCAGCCGGTTTGGCGGCCCAGCGCCGTAGCCCGGAGCAATTGTTGGCGATGCGGGCCGCACTGGATGCGTTGAAAGACAGCGTGGCTCACGCCAGTGATGCCGTCGCATCCGATTTCCAGTTTCACGTTGCCATTTCAGAGGCCACGGGTAACCGCTATTTCACCGACATCATGAGCCACATGGGCACCAATATCATTCCGCGTACGCGGGTGAACTCGGCGACCTTGGCCCATGATGACAAAGGCTTGTACATGGCTCGCCTTGAGCGTGAGCATGAGCAGATATTCGAGGCCATCGAGCGCCAGGATGCTGAGGCTGCACGAGCGGCGATGCGCCTGCACCTGACCAACAGCCGCGAGCGTTTGCGTCAGGCTCATGAGCAAGCTGAAAGCGAAGCCCAGCAGACGACTGCGATCTAGTCAGCGGTGAGTCAGTTGCCAGGAGCTTGATCATGGCGAGCCACAAGCCAGCCGGTTCCTCCAGCACGCCAACCCTGATTGATGTTGCGCGAGTTGCGGGTGTCTCGCCCATCACCGTGTCGCGTGCGCTGGGACGGCCCGAAGTGGTTGCCGATAAAACCCGCCGCCGGGTGCTCGAAGCTGTGCGTGCCACCGGATATGTTCCCAATCTTGCTGCTGGCTCACTGGCTTCGAGCCGAAGCCGTCTGGTGGCGATCATGCTGCCGACCATCGCCAATTCGATTTTCTCCGACACAGTGCAAGCGCTCACCGAGCGCCTGGCCGAGGCGGGTTATCAAACCTTGCTTGGTCTGACCGGCTACGAAGCCGAGCAGGAAGAGGCATTGCTCAGTGCGTTGTTGGGGCGTCGGCCAGACGGGATCGTTCTAACGGGCACCGAGCACACGCTGGAGAGCCGACAACGTCTGGCGCGAGTCGGGATTCCGCTGGTGGAGGCCTGGGATCTATGCGATCAGCCGCTGGACATGCTGGTGGGCTTTTCCCATGAGGCTGTTGGCCAGGCCGTGGCGGATTACCTGCTGAACAAAGGCTATAGACGCGTCTCGGTCATCACACTCGACGACCCGCGAGGCATCAGGCGTAGCGAAAGCCTGGCCCAGGCGCTTGCGCAGCAGGGTGTTGCCGCTGTGGCGATTGAACGTTTAGTTGCACCAGCAACGCTGGCAACCGGACGCGAAGGGTTGAGCCGTCTGCTGGTCCAGGATAAAGCGGGTGAAGTGGTGGTTTGCAGCTCCGATACCATTGCCCAGGGCGTGTTGGCGGAGGCTGCCAGTCGGCAAATCGCAGTGCCGTCAGAGTTGGCGGTGATGGGCTTTGGTGATTTATCCAGCGCGGCGCACACTCATCCAGCACTCTCAACGGTGCGTGTTGATGGCCTGCGTATCGGCCGGTCGATTGCCGAGGCACTGCTGGCGCGGTTTGCCGATCCATCTTTAGCGCGCAAGCCCTTGCGTCTCGACACGGGTTTCGAGGTGATCGAAAGGGGCACTACATAATTTTTTTTGGCTGTTGAATGATTGCGCAATCATTTTAGAATCAAAGGGGCTGTGTTTTTTCCATGTCCTGTGATTCGGCTCCAATACCGGGTCACGGACGCTATTTGATTCGCCAAGGTGGAGACTCCAATGAACCAACAGCCTGCTATGACTTGCGCAGACGAAGACCGTATCGCCTGGCTCCGTATACGTTCCGTGGCGTTGCCGCTGGCTAACCCGATCAGTGATGCCAAGGTCCTGACCGGACGGCAAAAGCCCATGACTGAAATTGCCATTCTGATTGCTGAAATCCAGACCCGTGATGGTCATCAAGGCATGGGGTTCAGCTACTCCAAGCGCGCCGGTGGACCTGGCCAGTTTGCCCACGCGCTGGAAATCGCGCCAAACCTGATTGGTGAAAACCCCAGTGATATCGCCAAGCTCTGGGACAAGCTGTGCTGGGCGGGTGCCTCGGTTGGACGCAGTGGCCTGGCGACGCAGGCCATTGGGGCCTTTGACGTGGCGCTCTGGGACCTCAAGGCGCGCCGCTCGGGCCTGTCGCTGGCGCGTTTGCTCGGCGCCCAGCGGGACTCGGTACGTTGCTACAACACCTCCGGCGGGTTTCTGCATACCCCTCTGGAGCAATTGCTGAAAAACACGGATGTCTCCCGTGAACAGGGCATTGGTGGAATCAAGCTTAAGGTCGGCCAGCCCGATGCCGCGCTGGATCTGCATCGGGTGGCTACGGTGCGCAAGCACCTGGGGGAGTCCTTCCCGTTGATGGTCGACGCCAACCAGCAATGGGATCGCACCACCGCGCGGCGCATGTGCCGCCGCCTGGAGGACTTCCAGTTGGTCTGGATCGAGGAGCCGCTCGATTGCTACGACGCCGAGGGTCATGCCGAGTTGGTGCGCCAGTTCGATACCCCGATTGCCACCGGTGAAATGCTTACCAGCCCAGCCGAACACTGGGAGTTTATTCGACAACGCGCAGCGGACTACCTGATGCCGGATGCGCCGCGTGTGGGTGGCATCACCCCGTATCTACGGGTGCAAACATTGGCCGAACAGGCGGGCATGACGCTGGCGCCGCACTTTGCCATGGAGTTGCATGTGCACTTGGCTGCAACCCATACGCGTGAACCTTGGGTGGAGCATTTCGAGTGGTTGGAGCCGCTGTTCGAGGAACGCCTGGAAACCCGCGACGGCCGCATGCTAGTGCCGACCCGTCCGGGGTTGGGCCTGACGCTAAGCGAGCAAGTAGCAGGTTGGACCGTGCAACAGGCCGAGGTCGGTCAGCGTCCCTGATCCTGCTCGTTGAGCACATGACTTTCCAGCTGCGCGGCGCTGAGCAGGGCTTGCCTGACCGCCGCGCAAGCTGGGTTGTCGTCGTCTTCGCGCCAGGCCAGATGCAGGGTGCTGTGCATGCCATCCGGCAAGTCTATGGGGCGAAAGCACAGGTTATCCTGGCGCAGGCGTGAGGCCCCCAGTGGCACCAGTGCCAGCCCCATGCCCGAGTTGACCAGGGTCAAGATTGTCAGGGTCGAGCTCAGTTCCTGCACCACCCTTGGCTGGATGTTATGGGTGCGGAGCAAGCCGTTGATCAACTCGTTGAAGGGTTGCCAGGACGACAGGATGAAGGGTTGGGCATCGAGGTCCCTGACTCGGACCAGCGTTTGGTTGGCCAGCGGATGCTGGCGTGGCACGGCGAGTACGAACGGCTCATGCAGCAGGCTGAGACTGCTAATGCCCGGCTGCATCACTGGCGTGCGTACAATGCCTATGTCAATGCGTCTCTCGCGCAGCGCTTCGATCTGCTCGAAGCTGGTCATCTCCTGCAGTTTCACCTCTATATCCGGCAGGCGTTCGCGTAAGTCGTTGAGCGCTCGCGGCAGCAAGCCATGGACCGCGTTGGCGACGAAATTCAAGGCTACCGAGCCCAGGTCACCAGCGGCGATTCTGCGCGCCCTTTGCGTAGCCTGTTCGGCACGCTCAAGCAGGCTGCTGGCCTCAATCAAAAAGGCGCGTCCCGCAGCGGTCAGGCAAACAGAGCGGGTGCTGCGCTTGAACAGGCTGACGCCAAGCTGATGCTCCAATAACCTGATCTGTCGGCTCAAGGGCGGCTGGGTCATATGCAGGCGTTCAGCTGCTCGCCGGAAGTTGAGTTCCGTGGCAACCATGGTGAAACAGCGCAGTTGGGCAAGTTCGAACATTGATTCAATTCGGGTATTAATGGAGTGGTTAATTAGAATAGACCTTGCCAATCCGTGCCGTCATGCTTCTTCTCAAGAATTTGCACAGCGAGATAGCGCGATGCATCCGGACATGAACGCCCAAGCCTCAAGCGGCCGAGCTCAATTGCGTTCAAACAAGCCGTCCGTGGATCGCGCCCAGGCCTGTATCAACGCCCAGGCAATAAAAAAGGCCAGCTACAAGAGCTGGCCTTTCAAGGTTAAGCATCCATCAGGTGCGGATGATTTCGTTGATCATGCTCTTCTTTGGGCGAATCGCGCTGACCAGTTGCCAGATTACAAAGGCCAGCGCCAAACCGAGGAAGGTTGCCGAAATCGGGTTGGTGAGGAAGGTGCCGAAGTTGCCATCGGACATCATCAGGCCACGGCGCAGATTGGTTTCGGCCATTGGTCCAAGAATGAAGCCGATGATAAACGGCGCCGGTGGAATACCCGCTTTGACGAAGGCGTAGCCCAGTACGCCAAATACCAGGATCGACCAAACGTCGAACAGGCGGCTGCTGAGGCCGAATGCACCGACCACGCACAAAACCAGGATGATCGGCAGCAAGATGTGCTTGGGGATCTCCAGCAGCTTGATAAAGATGCGCAAGCCATAGAATTCCATGAACAGCATCAGTACGGTCGATACCAGCAAGGCGGCGAAGATGGTGTAGACCAGCGGACCTTGGGTGATGAACAGCAACGGGCCGGGCTGGATGCCGTGAATCAAAAAGCCGCCAAGCAAAATCGCGGTTACCGTATCGCCCGGGATACCCAGGGTCATCAGGGGCAGCATGGCACCGCCGATACCGGCATTGTTAGCGGTTTCACTGGCAACCACACCGCCCATGTTGCCCTTGCCGTAGCTGTCTGGATCTTTCGCGCGTTTCTTCGAAATGATGTAGGCCAGCAGGTTAGAGGTGCCAGCCCCGATGCCTGGTAGAATCCCGACACCCAGGCCGATCAGGCCGGAGCGCGTTGCGTTGGGTACCTGCTCGCGAAACTCGCGCATCGAGAAGCCGAAGCCCTTGATGTTCTTCATGCTGACCGGTTCAGCCTTGGCTTCCACAGGGCGGCGTCCGCGCTCGGCCACCTTGATGATCTCGGCCACTGCGAACATGCCGATCATCACTGTGAGCATGGCGAAGCCGCCATTGAGTTCGGCGAAGTCGAAGGTAAAGCGGCGAATCGCTTCAACCGGGGCAATCCCCACGGTGGAAACGGCAAAGCCCAGCGCTCCGGCGAACAAGCCCTTGACCATCGAGCCGGCGGAGAGCGTGGCAATCAGGGTCAATGAGAATACGGCGATGGAGAAGTATTCCTGCGGGCCAAAGCGCAGGGCGAACTTGGCCAACTGCGGTGCCAGGAACATCAGGGCGATGATGCTGAAGATGGTGCCCAGAAAGGAGAAGACAATACCGACTCCCAGCGCTTTAACGCCTTCGCCTTTCTCCATCATCGGGCCACCGTCGAACACAGTGGCAATGGAGGAGGGGGTTCCCGGAATCTTCAAGAGAATGGCCGATATCAAGCCGCCGGACGTGGCGCCGATAAACAGGGATACCAGCAGTGACAAGCCGGCGTGCGGGCCCATGGTGAAGGTCAGTGGCAGGCACAGGGCTACCGCCATTGTGGCTGACAAACCAGGCACTGCGCCAAAGACGATGCCGACGGCGACACCAATGACCATCAGCAGCATGATATGGATTGAAAAAACAGCACCGAAGCCTTGCTGCAATAAGTCGAGCATGGTCGATTCTCCTAGAAGCCAAACAGGCCGGATGGCAGCATCAGGTCAAAGGCCTCACGGAACAGGGTGTACACCACTGCAGAGGTGATCAGTGCAATCAGCACATAGACCAGGTGGTTGACCTTCTGGTTGACGGGGGTGAGCACGATGAACTGCAGGTAGAGGTAAATCGTGGTCATGATCGGAAAGCCGACCGTTTTCAATAGAGCGATGTAAGCGACGATCAACGCCAGGGTTTTGACAACTGCCTTGGCGTCTAGCGGCTCGCCGGCGGCTTCGTCTGGTGTGCTTGCCGCTTGCACGGCCTGTGGCATTTTTACCGCCGCCAGCATATGCAATGCGCCAAGCATGCACAGTAGGGCCGAGAGCAGGTAAGGGACGAAGGTCGCGTCGATACCGCTATGGTGGGGCAACTGGGTCGTCATCAGCAGGTAGCCAATGCCGACAGCCAGCATGCAGCCGGCAATGGCCAGTTCAGTTTTCTTGTTTGTAGCCATCATTTAACCTCTGGTGATGGTCGCTTGGCGCGTGCCGGTCAGCAGACCGGCCCGACCTTTACATCATTTGGACTGGCGCAGGGCGTCCTTGTACTGCATGAAGTCTTCGCGGGTCTTTTTCAGGGTCGCGATGGCTTCTTCGGTGTTGTAGTAGGCAACAGGTTGCTTGAAAGATTTCTTCAGCTCTTCTGCGTACTCAGGGTTTTCAGTGATCTGCTTCATGATGTCGGCCATCTTTTTCACGATTGCCGGATCAGTACCCTTTGGAAAGGCAACCACGTAAGGCTTGTCGATAGTGAAGTCGACACCTTGTTCCTTGAAGGTCTTAACGTCGCCCAGCAGCGCGTTACGCTCGGCGTTTGGCTGGCCCAGCGCAACCATCTGGCCGCCTTTGATGTAGTCCTGTACCGAGCCATAGCTGATCGCGCCCAGGTCCATGCGTCCACCCAGCAGGGCAACCACTTTCTCGGACACTGTGCCGGCGTCGATCATTTTCAGTTTTACACCGGCCAGCTGTTCAAACATCAAGCCCTGGATGTGCGAGAAACTGCCGATCTCGGTGCCGTAGGCGATGGTGTTTGGGTTGGCCTTGGCTTTTTCGATCAGGTCTTTGAGGCTTTTCACGCCGGCTTGTTCGCTGGCAACAAAGATGGCGCCTTTGTCCACGCCTGCGATGCAGGAGATATCGAAGGCGTCGTAGCTGTCTTTGGACAGGCCAGCCACTTCGTTGACGATCAACTGACCGGTGTGGGTGAACAGTATGGTGTTGCCATCCGGCGCTGCGCCTTTGACCTGTTCGGCAGCCAGGGTGCCACCGCCGCCAGCGACGTTGGTCACGACCATGTTCTTGCCGGTGATTTCGCTGAAGTACTTGGCCATCATGCGGGCGTTGAAGTCAGTGTCGCCGCCAGGGTTGGCGATTACCACCACTTGCACCGGGCGTGTCGGCCAATTGGCTGCATCAGCTGCAAAGGAACTGGCTGGGCCGCTTAATACGCCCATGGCGATCATTGCAGACATTAGGGAGGCACGGATTGTTTTTTTCATTGGAATTCTCCGGGTGGTTGTAAATAGGCGCGCCTTAACGGGTGCGGCCCAAGCTTGGACGTTTCGGGTCGTACTGCCAGCCCGCCACGAGGTACTGCATGGCCATGGCATCGTCACGTGCGCCGGTGGCGACGCGCTTATAGAGTTCATGGGCGCTGTGTATACGATCCAGGTCGGGTTCGATACCGAGGCCCGGACGTTGTGGTACCTGAACCTTGCCGCCGATGATTTGCAGCGGTTCGCGGGTCAGTCGTTCCTGGCCTTCCTGCCAGATCCAGTGGGTGTCGATGGCCGTGATGCGCCCGGGTACGGCGGCGGCAACATGGGTAAACATGGCCAGCGATACGTCAAAGTGGTTATTGGAGTGCGAGCCCCAGGTCAGGCCGAACTCGGCGCACACCTGGCCAAGGCGGACGGCGCCCTGCATGGTCCAGAAGTGTGGGTCGGCCAACGGGATGTCCACCGCTTCAAGGCGCAGTGAGTGCCCCATCTGACGCCAGTCGGTGGCGATCATGTTGGTGGCAGTCGCAATGCCGGTTGCGCGCTTGAACTCGGCCATGACTTCCCGGCCGGAGTAACCATTCTCCGGGCCGCAGGGGTCTTCGGCGTAAGCCAGCAGATGGTTTTGACCCTTGCACAGGGCAATGGCTTCATCCAGCGACCAGGCACCGTTCGGATCAAGTGTGACGCGGGCCTGCGCGAAGCGCGACTTGATGGCGGCAACGGCAGCCATTTCTTCGCTGCCGTGCATGACGCCACCCTTGAGCTTGAAGTCGCTGAAGCCGTAACGGGCGGCGGCAGACTCAGCCTGGTCGGCAATGGCTTGCGGGGTCATCGCAACGCTGTGCCGGTGTTTGTACCAGTCATCACCCGTGCCTTTTACATAGGGCAGGTCGGTTTTATTGCTGTCACCGATATAAAACAGATACGCCAGCATCGGTACGCTGTCGCGCTGCTGGCCTGCGCCAAGCAATTCAGCGACTGGAACCTTGAGGTACTGGCCAAGCAAATCGAGCAGGGCCGCTTCAACCGCCGTGATGACGTTATCCAGGCGCAGGTTGATCTCGTGGGGCTGGCGCAGTACGGCGGCTTCAGCTTCCGAGGTGACCTGGTGAGCGATGGTTTGAGGGCCGTCAGCCTTGCCTGACAGGGCCTGTTGCAGGCTGCGCAGCACACGGTTATAGGCGCCGATTGGCTGGCCTTCGACCAGGGGGCGGATACGCTCCAGTGCCTGGCGAATACCTTCACCGCCCGGCACTTCGCCGATGCCCATGTTGCCGGCGTTGTCCTTGAGCAGCACCAGGTTACGCGTGAAGTAGGGCGCATGGGCTCCGCAAAGGTTAAGCAGCATGCTGTCCTGGCCGGCAACGGGGATCACCTGCATGCTCATTACGCTGGGGGTTTGGTGCTGGCTCATTGCAGCGTCCCCCTTGGGCGATTGATCCCTTGGCGAGACGTTTCCAGGCGCCCCCTCAAAGAGGGTGTGTCCTGAGAATGCTTTGGAATCGAAGGCATAGATTGATTCTCGTATTTGTTTTTATTGGTGTAGTTATGCGTCGTCGTACGACATGGCGAATTTGTACCAACCACAAGCTTGGCTGTCAACGACCATCTGTTCGCAAATGATGCAAGGCAACTTCTGGCTGCGCTATTTTGTGGCGCTTATGCCTATTGCAGACGGCTGCATGCCCAAAACCTGTTGCGCTAGACTTAAGTCGAATGAAAAGGAGTGTTCTTTTTTATAGTTGTACGATAACGTATCACTTCAGCCGAGGCTGCCAAACATACTCAACATCCAGGGTGTTCACATAATGAATCCACAAGAACTGAAGTCCATCCTCTCTTCCGGTCTGCTGTCCTTCCCGGTGACCGACTTCGATGCTGCCGGCAATTTCCGCGCCGATACCTATGCCCGTCGCCTTGAATGGCTGTCTCCCTATGGCGCCAGCGCACTGTTTGCGGCGGGCGGCACTGGCGAATTTTTCTCCTTGGCGCCTGATGAGTATTCATCGGTCATCAAGACTGCAGTCGATACCTGCGATGGTGGCGTGCCGATCCTTGCCGGTGTAGGCGGCCCAACGCGCCTGGCCATTCAATACGCACAAGAAGCCGAGCGCCTGGGCGCCAAGGGCTTGTTGCTGCTGCCGCACTACCTGACTGAAGCCAGCCAGGAAGGCGTTGCCGCGCACGTTGAACAGGTGTGCAAGTCGGTGAAAATCGGCGTGGTGGTGTACAACCGCAACGTTTGCCGCCTTAACGCCACGCTGCTTGAACAACTGGCCGAGCGCTGCCCGAACCTGATCGGCTACAAGGATGGCCTGGGTGATATCGAGTTGATGGTGTCGATCCGTCGCCGCCTGGGTGATCGTTTCAGCTACCTCGGCGGCTTGCCGACTGCAGAGGTCTACGCCGCTGCCTATAAAGCCTTGGGCGTGCCGGTTTATTCCTCGGCGGTGTTCAACTTTATTCCGAAAACCGCGATGGATTTCTACCACGCCATTGCCCGTGACGATCACGCCACCGTTGGCAAGATCATCGATGACTTCTTCCTGCCTTACCTGGAGATTCGCAACCGCCGTGCCGGTTATGCGGTCAGCATCGTCAAGGCTGGTGCCAAGATCGCAGGCTACGACGCCGGTCCGGTTCGCGCGCCGCTGACTGACCTGCTGCCGGAAGAATACGAGCAACTCGCCGAACTGATGGCCAAGCAAGGCGCGCAGTAATTCATCTAGAACCCTTGGCGCGACTTGCCTCAAGGGCTCGCTAAACATTCAACGCGCCGTGGCGTGCTGCGGCCTGTTACCAGGAGGCTCTTGTGGCTGAGACAAAACGCTTTGAAAACTTCATCGGCGGCGAGTGGGTGGCTGGCGCTACTTATTCGGTTAACCGTAACCCCTCTGATCTGAGTGATGTGATCGGCGAATTCGCTCAGGCTGACGCCGCTCAGGTCGAGCAGGCAATTGCTGCTGCACGTGCTGCGTTTCCTGCCTGGTCGACCTCCGGAATCCAGGCGCGCAGTGACTCGCTGGATAAAGTAGGTAGCGAAATTCTTGCACGCCGCGCAGAACTTGGCGAATTGCTGGCCCGTGAAGAAGGCAAGACATTGCCTGAAGCCATTGGCGAAGTGACTCGCGCTGGCAACATCTTCAAGTACTTCGCTGGCGAATGCCTGCGCCAGTCCGGTGAAGTACTGGACTCGGTGCGCCCAGGCGTGTCGGTCGAGGTGACCCGTGAAGGGCTGGGCGTGGTTGGCTTGATCACTCCTTGGAACTTCCCCATCGCAATCCCGGCCTGGAAAATCGCTCCGGCCCTGGCCTACGGCAACTGCGTCGTGATCAAGCCAGCTGACCTGGTGCCGGGCTGCGCCTGGGCAATCGCCGAAATCATTTCCCGTGCGGGCTTCCCGGCGGGCGTGTTCAATCTGGTGATGGGCAGCGGCCGTGTGGTCGGTGATGTGATAGTCAACAGCCCGAAAGTGGATGGCATCAGCTTTACCGGTTCCGTGGGTGTTGGTCGCAGCATCGCCGCAGCCTGTGTTGCGCGTCAGGCCAAGGTGCAGTTGGAGATGGGCGGCAAGAACCCGCAAATCATCCTCGACGACGCCGACCTGAATGTTGCAGTTGAACTGGCGGTACAGAGCGCATTCTACTCAACGGGCCAGCGCTGCACGGCCTCGAGCCGCTTGATTGTGACGGCGGGCATCTACGATAAGTTTATCGAAGCCATGGCCGCACGCATGAAGTCGATCAAGGTTGGCAACGCCCTGGAAAAAGGCGTGGATATTGGCCCGGTGGTCTCTGAGTCGCAGCTCAATCAAGACTTGAGCTACATCGAGATTGGCAAGGCTGAAGGTGCGCGTCTGGTCTGTGGTGGCGAGCGCGTCTCTTGCGAAAAAGAGGGCTATTACCTGGCGCCAACCCTGTTTGCCGACTCCACGGCTGACATGCGTATCAGCCGCGAAGAGATCTTTGGCCCGGTTGCCAACGTGATTCGCGTGGCTGACTACGAGGAAGCGCTGGCGATGGCCAATGACACCGAGTTCGGCCTGTCGGCAGGTATTTGCACCACCTCGCTGAAGTACGCCAATCACTTCAAGCGCCACGCTCAGGCGGGCATGGTCATGCTCAACCTGCCAACTGCCGGTGTTGATTACCACGTACCATTTGGTGGTCGTAAAGGCTCTTCCTATGGCTCGCGGGAGCAAGGTCGTTACGCCCAGGAGTTCTACACCACCGTCAAGACAACCTATATCGGCTGATACTTGAAAGATGTACGGCACCTCCTCGCAGGCGGGGAGGTGCCGTCGAGTGATACAGCAGCATATGCAAGCCCTTCATAAGAATAATTTGGGTAAACAGCTATGAACACATCAAGCAATGGCCAGGCCTTCGCCGGCGCGCCAATGATTACCGAATTGACTGTCGTGCCAGTTGCTGGCCAAGACAGTATGTTGATGAACCTGTCTGGGGCCCACGGCCCGTATTTCACCCGCAACATCCTTATTCTCAAAGACAACGCCGGTCATATTGGCGTTGGCGAAGTACCGGGCGGCGAGTCTATCCGCCAGACCCTCGAAGATGCGCGCACCCTGCTGGTTGGCCAATCGATTGGCGATTACAACGGCATTCTCAATCGCGTGCGCAAGACCTTTGCCGATCGCGACTCGGGCGGCCGTGGCTTGCAGACTTTCGACCTGCGCATCACCATCCATGCCGTGACGGCGCTTGAAGCCGCTTTGCTCGATCTGCTCGGCCAGCACCTTGGCGTGCCTGTTGCCGCCTTGCTCGGTGAAGGCCAGCAGCGCGATGCCGTGGAAATGCTCGGCTACCTGTTCTACGTCGGCGACAAACAGCAGACTGACCTGGAATACCGCGATGAGTCCAATGCCGACGATGCCTGGTTCCGGGTACGTAACCAATGCGCAATGACTCCCGAAACCGTGGTGCGCCAGGCCGAGGCTGCCTACCAGCGCTACGGCTTCAAGGACTTCAAACTCAAGGGTGGCGTATTGCAGGGCGCCGCCGAAGTCGAGGCCATTCGCGCTTTGGCCGAACGCTTCCCGGATGCCCGCGTGACCCTCGATCCAAACGGCGCCTGGTCGCTGAACGAAGCGGTGTCACTGTGCCGTGATCTGCACGGTGTACTGGCTTACGCTGAAGACCCATGTGGCGCTGAAAATGGCTATTCCGGCCGTGAAGTCATGGCTGAATTCCGCCGCGCCACTGGCCTGCCAACAGCCACCAACATGATTGCCACCGACTGGCGCCAGATGGGCCACACCATCTCCCTGCAGTCGGTGGATATCCCGCTGGCCGACCCGCACTTCTGGACCATGGCCGGTTCCGTTCGTGTCGCCCAGATGTGCAACGAGTGGGGCCTGACCTGGGGCTCGCATTCCAATAACCACTTCGACATCTCGCTGGCCATGTTTACCCATGTGGCTGCCGCCGCGCCGGGCAAAGTCACGGCCATCGATACCCATTGGATTTGGCAGGATGGTCAACACCTGACCCGCAACCCGCTGAAAATCGAAGGCGGCCTGGTGCAGGTTCCCAAGGCGCCTGGCATGGGTGTTGAGCTGGATTGGGATGCGCTGGCCAAGGCTCACGAGCTGTACAAGGCCAAGGGCTTGGGCTCGCGTGATGATGCGATTGCCATGCAGTTCTTGATTCCGAACTGGAAGTTCGACAACAAGAAGCCTTGCATGGTGCGCTAAACCGCGTGCAACTCACGCCAGTTCAACACTGGCGTGATCCTCAATCTTTGTTGAGTCAGCCAGATGTCCGCAGTCAAACAAGGCCGGGTGCGCTACAGCGTCCTGCTTATGCTGTTTCTCGCCACCACGGTGACCTTTGCCGATCGTTCAAGCCTGTCGATCGCCGGTTCCGCGATGCAGGCTGAGTTGGGTATTGATGCGCTGACACTTGGCTACATCTTCTCGGCATTCGGTTGGGCTTACGTTATCGGCCAGATTCCAGGTGGCTGGCTGCTTGATCGCTTTGGCGCCAAGCGCGTCTATGGGATCACTTTATTTTGTTGGTCAGTCTTTACCCTGCTGCAAGGCATTGCTGGCGTGTTGCCGCTGGCTTGGGCGGTGGTGACTTTATTTCTTTTGCGCATGGCGGTTGGTTTTGCCGGTGCGCCTTGTTTTCCCGGAAACGCACGCATTATTGCAGCCTGGTTTCCCACTGCTGAACGCGGCACTGCCACTGCTATTTCAAGTTCGGCGCAGTACGCCGCGACGGCTGTTTTTGCGCCGCTGATGGGCTGGGTGGTGCAGGCGATGGGTTGGCAGCATGTGTTCGTGGTGCTGGGCAGCCTTGGCCTGGTGTTGTGCCTGGTGTGGCTGAGTGTCATGTTCGGCCCCCGTGAGCATCCGCGGATTGGCGAGGCGGAGTTCCGTCATATCGAGAAGGGTGGTGCCTTGCTTGATCTTGCCCCGCGTCCAGCTGGTGCTGCCGGCTTGCAAGGGCGCTACCTCAAGTTATTGCTGACCCAGCGGACCTTGATCGGGGTGTATTTTGGTCAGTATTGCAATAACGCGATCACCTATTTCTTTCTGACCTGGTTCCCGGTGTATCTGGTGCAAGCCCGTGGCATGACCATTCTTACCGCTGGCTTTGTTACTTCATTACCGGCCATAAGTGGCTTTGTTGGTGGCGTACTGGGCGGGTTGTTCTCCGATGGTCTGCTGCGCCGGGGCTACTCATTGACCCTGGCGCGTAAATTGCCGATTGTCAGCGGTATGTTGCTGTCGAGTTGCATCGTTCTATGCCTCTACGCACAAAGCGATGCCGCCGTTGTCGCGCTGATGGCTTTGGCGTTTTTCGGCAAGGGCTTTGGCTCGCTGGGCTGGACGCTGGTGGCAGATACCTCGCCCCGGCAGATCATTGGTTTGTCCGGCGGCCTGTTTAATACCTTCGGCAATCTCGCGGCGATCACCACACCAATTGTGGTTGGCTACCTGGTCAGCCGCACCGGTTCATTTGACGCCGCGCTGATTTATGTCGGCGCAAACGCTTTGCTGGCGGTGATCAGTTATTTGTTCATCGTTGGTCGTATTCACAGGATCGAGTTGGGCGAAGAGACTGGACCAGGCGCCAATAGCGCTTTGCTTGGCCCCGCCACTTCTAACTCCGCATCCTGATCCTTATGTCACAGGAGAGCATGTCCATGCAGTTGATTCCCCATCAGGATTCGCCGCGCTACATCCGTCTGCACCCGGCCGATAACGTCGGCGTGGTGGTCAACGAGCAAGGTGTGGCAGCGGGCGGTCGCTTTGACGACGGCCTGGAAGCGGTTGAAGGTATTCCGCAAAGCCATAAGGTCGCACTGCAAGATATTGCCCTCGACGGCGAAGTGGTGCGTTATGGCGAGGTGATCGGCTACGCCCTGGAACCCATTGCCGCCGGGCGCTGGGTGACCGAAGCGCAATTGCGCATGCCCGAGCCGCCTGCCTTGGATAACTTGCCGAAAGCGACGATTCCGGCTGCCAGGGTTGAGCCGTTGGAAGGTTACAGCTTCGAAGGTTTCCGCAACCCGGACGGCACGGTTGGTACGCGCAATATTCTCGGTGTGACCACCACTGTGCAGTGCGTGGTTGGCGTGCTGGACCATTGTGTCGAGCGGGTGCGCAAAGAGCTGCTGCCCAACTACCCCTATGTCGATGATGTGGTCGCGCTGTCGCACAGCTATGGCTGCGGCGTGGCGATCAATGCGCCCGATGCCGTGGTGCCGATTCGCACGCTGTACAACATCAGTCGCAACCCTAACCTGGGCGGTCAGGCGCTGGTTATCAGCCTCGGTTGCGAGAAGCTGCAGGCCAGCCAGTTGATGGATGGCGATGCGCTGACCAATGGCATGGACGAAGAGGACTGGCTGTTCCGTCTGCAGGATTCGGGCACCGGTTTCAGCGGCATGATCGAACAGATCATGCAGATGATCGATGCGCGCCTGCAGGTGCTGAACCTGCGTCGCCGTGAAACCGTACCGGCCAGTGAGCTGTCGGTCGGCATGCAATGTGGTGGCAGCGATGCATTCTCGGGCATCACCGCCAACCCGGCGCTGGGCGTCGCCGCTGACTTGCTGGTTCGTGCCGGGGCGACCGTGATGTTCTCGGAAAATACCGAGGTGCGCGATGGCATCCATTTGCTGACCCCGCGTGCGGCGTCGGTCGAAGTGGCTGATGCCTTAATCCGTGAAATGGATTGGTACGACAAGTACCTGCAGCGCGGCATGGCCGATCGCAGCGCCAACACCACGCCGGGCAACAAGAAAGGCGGGCTCAACAATATTGTCGAGAAAGCCATGGGCTCGATCGCCAAATCCGGCTCCAGCACCATTGCCGGTGTGGTTTCGCCGGGTGAGCGGATTCGCGGCAAAGGCTTGTGGTTCTGCGCGACACCCGCCAGTGACTTTATCTGCGGCACCTTGCAAATAGCCGCGGGCATGAACCTGCATATCTTTACCACCGGGCGCGGCACGCCCTATGGCTTGTCCATGGTGCCGGTAATCAAGGTGGCGACGCGCACTCAGCTTGCTGAGCGCTGGCCGGACCTGATTGACGTGGATGCCGGGCAAATCACCTCCGGGCGCATGACGCTTGAAGAAATGGGCTGGGCGATTTTCCAGCTGTATCTGGATGTCGCCAGCGGCAAGTCGCAGACCTGGGCTGAACGTCATCGGCTGCATAACGATCTGGTGTTGTTCAACCCGGCCCCGGTGACCTGAGTTTGGTTTCGCCGGGCCTGTTGTCGCGCGATACGGCTTGTCTTGCTGCGCGTTGAATATGGCAAGACGCGTTGCCAACCAACCCATTGTGGAGATTACCGTGCTGCACGAAAAACTGATTCGCGACATTGAGCAGGTGGTCGGCCCGGCCGGGCTTATAACCGACGCCGAGCGCATGCAGAGCTACCTCAGTGACTGGCGCAATGCATACAGCGGCAAGGCGGCGATGGTGGTGCGCCCGGCGAGCACCGAAGAGGTCGCGGCGGTCGTGCGCTTGTGCCATCAGGCGGCTGTGGCGGTTGTCCCCCAAGGCGGCAATACCGGCTTGTGCGGCGGTTCGATCCCTGACCAGAGTGGCGCCCAAGTGGTGTTGTCGCTGACCCGGATGAACGCGATCCGGGCGGTCGATACCGGCAATGAAACCATCACGGTCGAGGCCGGAGTCATTTTGCAGAACCTGCAAGAGGCCGCTGCCGAAGTCGGACGCTTGTTCCCGCTGTCACTGGGTGCCGAAGGCAGCTGTACGGTAGGCGGAATCCTGGCGACCAATGCTGGCGGCACCGCTGTTTTGCGTTATGGCAACATGCGTGACCTGACCCTCGGGCTTGAGGTGGTATTGCCCGACGGGCAAATCTGGAATGGCTTGCGTGGCTTGCGCAAGGACAACACCGGCTACGACCTCAAGCACCTGTTCATCGGCGCCGAAGGCACCTTGGGCATCATCACTGCGGCGGTGCTCAAGCTCTATCCGGCGCCGCGCAGTACCACTACGGCCTGGGTGGCGCTGCCAAGCACGGAGGCGGCCATCGAGCTGATCGCCCTGATGCGCGGCCAGTGCGGTGATCGCCTGACCGGCTTCGAGATGATGTCACGCCAGAGCGTCGAGTTTGTGGTCAACCATGTTGCTGGCTGCAATGACTTGTTTGCCCAGGTTTATCCTTGGTATGTGTTGATTGAAGTCAGCGATACCCTTGCCGATGCCGGGTTGGCGCAAATGCTTGAAACTGCGCTGGCGGATGCCTTCGAGCGGGAGATTGTGCTCGACGCAGTGATCGCCAGCAACGAGACGCAAGTGGCCGGTTTGTGGGCGATCCGCGAAGGGATTTCCGAGGCGCAAAATCACGAAGGTCCGAGTCTCAAGCACGACATCAGTGTTCCGGTGAGCAGTATTCCTGCATTTATCGAGGCGGCTGACCAACGTCTGCTTGAGGTCTTTCCCGGTGTGCGTATTGTGGCTTACGGTCATGTGGGCGACGGCAATCTGCACTACAACATCAGCAAGCCCGTTGGTAGCGAGGATGCACCCTTCAAGGCGCAGGCCGAGGCGATCATGCAGGTTATCTATGATGCGACGCTGCAATTCAGTGGCAGCATCAGCGCCGAGCATGGCCTGGGCCAGTCCAAGCGCGAGGCGGCGGTGCGCTACAAAGATCCGCTTGAGCTCCAACTGATGCAGGCCATCAAAACCACGCTTGACCCTGCTGGGTTGATGAACCCCGGCAAGGTGCTCTGAAACGCATACAGACAACTAAGGAACCCCATGAGCAAGATTCTCCAGATTGGCCCCTTAAGTGAAAATTTCAACCAGGCACTGGCCGCTGAACACCAGGTAACAGCACTCTGGCAGCAGGCCGACCCACAGGCATTTCTGCGTGAGCAGGGCGCACAGTTCGAGCTGGTCGCGACCTCGGCGCGCTTCGGCCTCAGCGCCGGGCAAATGGAACTGTTGCCTTCGCTCAAGGCCATTTGCAGCTTTGGCGTTGGCTATGATGCTATCGCGGTGGAGCAGGCTCGCGACCGAGGTATTCCTGTCAGCACCACGCCTGATGTGCTCACCGATTGTGTGGCCGACCTGGCCATGGGCATGCTCATTGATATCGCCCGTCGCATCGCTGAATCAGACCGTTTCGTGCGTTCGGGCGACTGGGAAAAACGTGGGTTTCCCCTGGCCATGCGCGTGAGCGGCATGCGCATGGGCATTGTCGGTTTCGGCAGTATCGGCCAGGCAATTGCCCGCCGTGCTGGCGGTTTCGACATGCCGGTGCGCTACCACAGCCGTCGTCCGGTGGCGGATAGTCCTTACACCCATGAAGCCGACTTGCAGGAACTGGCGCGCTGGGCGGATTTTCTGGTCCTGGCATGCCCAGGTGGCGATGCAACCCGTAACCTGATCAACGCGCCGGTGCTCAAGGCCTTGGGGCACAAAGGTTATTTGATCAATATTGCCCGCGGTTCAGTGGTCGATGAGCCGGCGCTGATCGATGCCCTGCAACAGCATGTGATTGCCGGTGCGGCCCTTGACGTATTTGCCCATGAGCCCAAGGTGCCACAGGCCTTGCGTGAGATGAACAACGTCTTGCTGCTGCCCCATGTCGGCAGCGCAACAGTGCAGACCCGGCAACAGATGGAAGACCTGCTCACAGCCAATATCAAGGCTTTCGTCGAGTCAGGAAAGTTGCTGACGCCGCTTTGACTCGCAAGCGCTGAGGTCAGTCTTTAGACCTCAGCGCTGACCGAGGCTTAAGCCTGCTCTGGCAGTTTAGCCACGACTTTGATCTCGAACTGGAAACCATAGAGCCAGGTCACGCCCACGCAGGTGATATTGGGAAAGGGCGCATCACCCCAGAATTCAGGCACCACCTGCCAGATTCGTTCGAACTGTTTTTCGGGGTCGACGATAAACACCGTCACATCAACCACATCATCAAAGCTGCAATCAGCGGCTTGCAGAACCCCATTGAGATTGGTGAATGCCAGCCTCACCTGATCTTCCAGGTTCGGTTCGGGTGAGCCGTCTTCCTTGCTGCCCACCTGGCCGGATACAAATAGAAAACCGTTGGAACGAATCGCTGGCGAGTAACGGTTGCGTTCGTACAAGGCCTGGCGGCCAGCTGGAAAAACTACATCGCGCTTGTTCATGGTCCGTCTCCTTAATCGGCCTCGTTTGGCCCGTAATTAACTTGAAAACGACTTTATGGGCTTGTGCTCGGGCGATAAACCGGCAACCTTGTTCATCACTGTTTGTAGAAACCAAACAATCAACAAGGCTGGATGCTATGGACCGTTTTGATGCGATGCAGGCGTTTGCCCGGGTGGTGGAAACGGGCAGCTTTACCAAGGCGGCTGAAACCTTGCACATGAGCAAGACCACCGTGAGCCAGCTGATCCAGCAACTTGAGGCGCGCCTGAGGGTCAGGCTGCTCAACCGCACCACCCGCAAGGTTGCGCTGACCGCCGATGGCGCGGTCTTCTACGAGCGGGCGGTCAAGCTGCTCAATGATATGGATGATGCCGAAACCAGCCTGTCTGCAGCGGCGTCATTGCCCCGTGGGCGCTTGCGGGTGGATGTGCCGAGCCCCTTTGCCCGCCTGATATTGATCCCGGCCTTGCCTGACTTCCATGCCCAGTACCCGGATATCCAGATTGATATGGGCGTCAGCGACCGCATTGTCGATATCCTGGGTGAGCATGTTGATTGCGTGGTGCGCGGCGGCGAGATAACCGACCAGTCACTGATAGCCAGGCGCATTGGCGACCTGCAATTGGGCATCTACGCCGCGCCGAGCTATTTGCACCGCCTTGGCACGCCAACGCACCCGCGAGAACTTGAAGATTCTACCCAGCGTACGGTTGGCTTTATTTGGGCGCGCACCGGCAAAGCGTTGGCCTATACCCTCACACGTGGAGATGAACGCCAGCATGTTCTGGGACGCCATGTCTTGGCGGTGGATGATGGCAATGCCTATCTCGCTGCCGGGCTCGCTGGACTGGGCGTACTGTGGTTGCCGGACTACATGGCCAGGGATCATGTAGCCGCTGGCGAGTTGGTGCCTTTGTTTCAGGACTGGCAGCTCGAACCCATGCCGATGTATGTCGCATTCCCGCCTAACCGGCACATCAGCATCAAGTTGCGGGTGTTCATCGACTGGGTGGCTGGGCTGATGCAGCAGCACGCGCCGTTGATCGAGCGTGGGGGTAATACAGGTTGATGCCGGTCATCATTTTTGAGCGGCAATTGGTCTAAAGTAGTGGGCTGGTGACGGCGCCCCACCGTGCTCGTCTATAGTGTCTGAATTTTACGCTCGCCATGACAGCGGAGGTTGCGATGCGCTACAACGGAATATTGCTGGGCTTGGTACTGGGTTTGCTCGGTGCCTGTGATTCTTCTTCGGGAACAGCCCCAGCCCCGGTTGCCACGGCGCAAGCGCCTGATGCACCGGCCGTTGCCGCCAGCCCCGCGCAGCCCAAGCCGGCAATCGACCGAGAAGCGCTGGCCGAGCGCTACGCTGGTCGTGAGCTCAGTGTGATCGACGCCTCCGAAGTACAGCTTGACGGTGCCAGCGCGCTGTCGGTGAGCTTCTCCGTACCGCTTGATCCCGATCAGGATTTTGCCAAGCGCCTGCACCTGGTCGACACCAAGACCGGTAAGATCGACGGTGCATGGGAGCTGGCCGACAACTTGATGGAATTGCGCCTGCGCCATCTTGAACCCAAGCGCAAGTTGGTGCTGACGGTCGATGCCGGTGTGCGCGGCTTGAATGGCGCCACGCTTGGCGATGAAAGCATCACCCGCCTGACAACCCGGGACCTGCAAGCCAGCGTTGGCTTTGCCAGCCGCGGTTCGTTGCTGCCGACTCGCCTGGCCGAAGGGTTGCCGGTGATCGCCCTGAACGTCGACAAGGTCAATGTCGAATTCTTTCGCATCAAGCCTGAATCGCTGCCCGCGTTTCTCAGCCGCTGGGGGCGTAGCGCCAACCTCGACACCTGGGACGCGCAGTCGCTGTTGCCCATGGCTGATCTCGTCTACGGCGGGCGGTTTGACTTGAATCCTGCACGCAACACGCGTGAAACACTGGTGCTGCCAATCACCGGCCTTGAGCCGTTCAAGCAACCCGGGGTGTATCTGGCCGTGATGCGAGCGGCAGGCGGCTACAGCTACTCGCAACCCGCGACGCTGTTCACGCTCAGTGACATTGGCTTGTCAGCACACCGTTATCACAACCGCCTGGATGTATTCACCCAGGCGCTTGAGGGTGGGGAAGCGCAGGACGCAGTCGAGCTTGAGTTGCTCGATGCAAAAGGCAAGGTGCTGAGCACGGCAAAAACCGACAGCAAGGGCCACGCCCAGCTGCCGCTGACCAACAAGGCCGATGTGCTGCTGGCGCGCAAGGGGACACAAACCAGCCTGTTGCGCTTGAACAGTTCGGCGCTGGATCTGGCCGAGTTCGATATTGCCGGGCCCAAGGCGCACCCGTTGCAGTTCTTTGTCTTTGGCCCGCGTGACCTGTATCGCCCGGGTGAAACCGTATTGCTCAATGCGTTGCTGCGTGATGCCGATGGTCGGCCGCTTAAGTCGCAGCCGGTGAATGTCGAAGTGCGCCGCCCGGATGAGCAGGTCAGCCGCAAGTTCGTCTGGACTGGCGACGACTCAGGTTTTTATCAATATCAACTGCAGTTGGCCGAAGAGGCGCCAACCGGGCGCTGGCAACTGGTGCTGGATTTGGGCGATGGCTCGCCACAGCTGTATGAGTTTTCGGTCGAAGACTTTTTGCCTGAGCGCATGGCGCTTGAGCTGAAGGGCAGCGAACAACCGCTGGCGCCGCAACAGGACGCGCAATTTGCAGTGACAGGTCGCTACCTTTACGGCGCGCCGGCGGCGGGTAATCGCATCAGCGGTCAAGTCTATGTGCGGCCATTGCGTGAGGCCGTCAAGAACCTGCCCGGTTACCAGTTTGGTTCGGTGACCGAAGAACAGCTCGATCAGGATATCGAACTGGATGAGCAAAAGCTCGATCCGCAAGGCAAGGCGACGCTGGATGTGGAGTCGCGCTGGTCGGACATCAAGTCGCCCGTGCAATTGATTTTGCAAGCCAGCTTGCAGGAGTCTGGCGGGCGGCCCATTACCCGGCGCCTGATTCAGCCGGTATGGCCCGCCGAGCGTTTGCCCGCGGTGCGTGGCCTGTTCGAGGGTGACGAGGTTGATGCCGATAGCCAGGCTGAGTTTGAAGTGCTGGTGGCTGACCCCGATGGCAATAAGCTGGCAGCTGACCAACTGACGGTACGCCTGGTCCGTGAGCGCCGCGATTACTACTGGAACTTCTCCGACAACGACGGCTGGAGCTATCACTACAACGAGAAGTACCTCAACCTGAGTGAGGAAAACCTCAGTGTTGCGGCCGATGGCACCGCCAAAGTCAGCTTCCCGGTGGAGTGGGGGCCATATCGCGTTGAAGTGATCGATGGGCAAACCGGTATGTTGAGCAGCCTGCGTTTCTGGGCTGGCTATCGCTGGCAAGACAACGCCGATGGCGGCGCTGTGCGCCCGGATCAAGTCAAGCTGGCCCTGGACAAACCGGCGTACGCCGAGGGTGAGACCGCCAGGGTAACAGTCACTGCACCGGCAGCAGGCAAGGGCTATTTGATGGTCGAGTCGAGCGACGGGCCTTTGTGGTGGCAAGAAGTTGAAGTCCCAGCCGAGGGCAAGAGCTTCGATATACCAATCGCCAAGGACTGGGCACGCCATGACCTGTATGTCAGCGCATTGGTGATCCGCCCTGGTGAGCGGGCAAGCAATGCCACGCCCAAGCGTGCCGTGGGGCTGTTGCATCTACCGCTGCAGCGAGCCGAGCGCAAGTTGCAGCTGAGCCTCGAGGCACCGGCGAAAATGCGCCCGTTGCAACCCTTGAACATCAAGGTCAAGGTGCGTAACGCCGACGGCAGTATCCCCAAGCAAGCGAAAGTACTGGTGGCGGCCGTTGACTCAGGAATCCTGAGTATCACCGATTACGCAACGCCGGACCCCTTCGCTAACTTCTTCGGTCGTAAAGCCTATGGCGCCGACCAGCTGGACGTGTATGGCCAGTTGATCGAAGCCGGGCAAGGACGCCTTGCCAAGCTGGCATTCGGTGGCGACGCGGCGTTGGCGGCTGGCGGCAAGCGCCCGGATACCAGCGTGCTCATTGTCGCGCTGCAAGCCAAGCCCCTGAGCCTGGATGCGCAGGGCGAAGGCGTGGTCAGTCTGGATATTCCGGATTTCAACGGCGAGCTGCGGTTGATGGCGCAAGCCTGGAGCACGGATCATTTCGGCATGGCCGAGGCTAAAACCCTGGTTGCCGCGCCGCTGGTGGCCGAGCTGTCGGCGCCGCGCTTTATGGCTGGGGGTGACCAGACCACCTTGGCGCTCGACCTGACCAACCTCTCGGGGCAGGCGCAAAGTCTCAAGGTCAATGTCACCACCAGTGGCCAGCTACGCAGTGAGTACAGCGAGCAGTCGCTGCAACTCAAGGATGGGCAGCGCAATACCCTGCACATCCCGGTCAGGGCGCTTGGCGGTTATGGCCAGGGCCATATCAAGGTGGCCGTGCAAGGTCTGGAGGTACCCAATGAGGTGCTCGGGCCCTTTGCCCGCGATTGGGACTTGGGGATTCGTCCCGCTTACCCCGCGCAGGTCAAGCAGTATCGCAGCGTGATCAAGGATCAACCCTGGAGCCTGCCGGAAGGTGCGCTGGATGTGTTTGAGGCGGCTGGGCTTGAGGCGCGGCTGGCGGTTTCCAGTCGCCCGCCGCTCAACCTGGGTGAGCAGATTCGCGCGCTCAAGGCGTACCCCTACGGTTGCCTGGAACAAACCACCAGCGGCTTGTATCCGTCGCTCTATGCCGATGCCAGCATACTCAAGCGTCTGGGCATCACTGGCGAGCCGGCACAGCAGCGCAAACGCTCGATCGAACTGGGGATCGAGCGCTTGCTGAGCATGCAGCGCTACAACGGCAGTTTCGGCTTGTGGGGCGCGGACAGCCCGGAAGAATACTGGCTGACTGCTTATGTGACTGATTTTCTGCTGCGTGCCCGCGAACAAGGTTTTGCGGTACCGGCCGAGGCGCTTAAAAAGGCCAATGAGCGGCTGTTGCGCTATGTACAGGAACGTAATCTGGTTGATGTCGATTACAGCCAGAATGTCGAACACAGCCGGTTTGCCGTGCAAGCCTATGCGGGCTACGTGCTTGCGCGCAGCCAGCAAGCTCCCCTGGGCGCCTTGCGTAGCCTGTATGAGCGTCGTGGCGATTCGCGCTCTGGCTTGCCACTGGTGCAATTGTCGATTGCCTTGGCGAAGATGGGCGACCAGCCCCGCGCTGACACAGCATTGGCCGAAGGCCTGGCACGGCAGCGTGCGGCCAACACCTGGCTGGCGGATTACGGCAGCCCTCTGCGCGATGATGCCTTGATCCTGTCGCTGCTGGAGGAGAACAACCTGGCGGCGAGTAACCGTGAACAGCGCTTGTTCAAGTTGGCCGATGAGGTGGCAAGTCATCAGTGGTTGTCGACCCAGGAACGCAATGCGTTGTATCTGGCCGGGCGCAACCTGCTGAGCAAACCCGAGCCTGACTGGAGTGCGGCCTTGCGCAGCGGCGACTTCAGCTTTGACCTGAGCAATCAGCAGTCCGGTATCAAGCTCGATGGCACTGAGCTTGCCGCGCCATTGACCATCAGTCATCAAGGCGATGATGCGTTGTACCAGCAACTGAGTATTTCCGGTTACCCGGCACAGGCACCGGCCGCTGGAGGTACGAACCTGAGCATTGAGCGTGATTACCTGGGCATGGATGGCAGGCCCCTGGATGTCACTGATCTGCAAAGTGGTGAATTGGTGCTGGTGCACCTGACTGTGCGCGCTACAGAGCAGCGAGTGCCGGATGCCCTGGTGGTGGATCTGCTGCCTGCCGGGCTGGAGCTGGAAAATCAGAACCTGGCGCAAAGCGCGGCAAGCCTGGATGACGCCAGCCGCCAGGTGAAGGATTGGCGCGATTCGATGCAGAACGCAGGTATCAAGCATCAGGAGTTTCGTGCCGATCGCTATGTGGCTGCATTGAATGTAAGCCGTTACCAGAGCAGTCATTTGCTCTATCTGGCGCGGGCTGTTACGCCGGGAAGCTACCGTGTGCCACCGCCGCAGGTTGAGTCGATGTATCGACCCAGCTGGCAGGCTTTGGGGCATGCCCCGGCGCGCATGGTGGTCAAGCCGCGTTGATCGACTGGCAGCCCGTGGCTAGCTGCTGCGGGCTGCAACACAGCGCGTTGAGGGCTCGTCCCTTCGGGGCGCAACAACGGCAACGACCGTCGCACGAACGACTGCCGCAGCAACGGCTGCCACAGCAACGACTGGCGTACTAAAGTGCGTTCAGCCTAAAGGATTTGAGCGGCTTTTCGACAGGATATGGCTGGTGCAGTAGTTGCTCAGCGGTGCTCAGGTAATCAAGCCGCTCAGCAGCCACAGGCCCAGGAAAGCCCAGATCAAACCTGCGATAATGCCAGCCCGCATAAAGGCGCGAACCGCTTTGTAGAGCATTAGCAAACCAATGATCAGGACCAGAACACTGAGGATGGACGGGGTAATGCCAAGGGTTTTCGACATGCCATTGATAAAGCCTCCAATGGCACCACCAAATGCGTTGAAAAAGCCGCTGAGGGCATCGACTATAAACTTGACCACGGCGCCAAATGCCTGGCCGAGTGACTCAAAAAAACCTGCTACCTGCATCGTGTTATTCCCTTCAATTCCGGGCTCATCATACCCGAGCCTGAGCAGCCTGCCTTGCTCACAATAACCGCCAGTGTGCCATTCATTCGCCTTTGCTGCTGGCGTATTGGTCTGCAAAGAGCAGTGCCGGGTTCCCCTTGCGCCGTGAAATATTCGCTGTACAGGGGATGGCTTTGACCGCGCCAATGCTCGCCAGGCGTTGGCGGCTGCCCATGCGTTGGCGGCTGCTGGTTGTGATGCCAGTGGTGCTTGTCGCCGGTTTATTGATACTCGACAGGGTGTTTCCCTTGCCGATGCCCGGTGATGACCAGGCGCGGGTGGTGTTGGCCGAGGATGGCACGCCGCTGTGGCGTTTCGCAGATGCCGAAGGTGTATGGCGCTACCCTGTCACCATCGACCAGGTTTCGCCCTATTACCTGCAAGCGCTGCTGACCTATGAAGATCGTTGGTTCTACCAGCACCCGGGCATCAACCCGCTGGCGGTGCTGCGTGCGGGTTGGCAGAATCTTAGCGGTGGGCGGGTGGTTTCAGGCGGCAGTACCTTGTCGATGCAAGTGGCTCGGTTGCTTGATCCGCACTCGCGCAGCCTGGCGGGCAAGCTCAAGCAAGTCTGGCGCACGGTGCAGCTTGAGTGGCATTTGTCGAAGGCGCAGATCCTCACGCTGTACCTCAATCGTGCGCCTTTTGGCGGCACCTTGCAGGGGGTTGCAGCAGCGAGCTGGGCATACCTGGGGAAGCCTCCCAGCCAGTTGACCCGTGCTGAAGCCGCGTTGCTCGCGGTGCTGCCCCAGGCGCCGAGTCGCCTTCGGCCTGATCGCCATCCGCAGCGGGCGCAAGCCGCGCGAGACAAAGTCCTGCAGCGTCTTGCTGCCTTCGATGTATGGCCGCAATCGGCGGTTAATGACGCGCTCGAGGAGCCGGTATTGCTGGCGCCCAGACAAGCACCTCGGCTGGCGCCGCTGTTGGCCCGCCGCTTGAATACGCCGGGCAGCCCACCGTTGATTCACACCACTATCGATGCGGCCCTCCAGCGCCGCCTTGAAGACCTGCTGGTGGGTTGGAAGGCCCGGTTACCCGCACATACATCGGCGGCGATACTGGTGGCCGAGCTGCCAAACATGGCGGTGCGCGCCTATCTTGGCTCGGTCGACCTGGCGGACAGCCAGCGTTTTGGCCATGTGGACATGGTCAGGGCAACGCGTTCACCGGGCTCTACGCTTAAGCCCTTTTTGTATGGCATGGCCCTGGATGCGGGGCTGATCCACTCTGAGTCGTTGTTGCAAGATGTACCGCGTCGCTACGGTGATTACCGGCCGGGTAATTTCGCCGCTAACTTCAGTGGCCCAGTGTCGGCCAGTTCAGCCCTGGCGCTGTCGCTGAATCTGCCAGCAGTACAGCTGCTTGAAGCCTACGGGCCTAAACGCTTTGCCGGAGAACTGCGCAGCGCGGGCGTGCCCCTGGCATTGCCGCCATTGGCCGAGCCTAACCTGTCGTTGATTTTGGGCGGTGCGGGCAGTCGGCTTGAAGAGCTGGTCAGTGGCTACAGTGCTTTTGCCCGTGGTGGAAAAGTCGCGCGGCTGCGTTACCAGCCTCAAGCACCTTTGTATGAGCGGCGCCTGTTGTCACCAGGGGCCGCCTGGATCATTCGGAAAATACTCAGCGGTCAGGCGCGGCCCAGTACCGACCCCCATGCAGAGCTGGTGCAACGGCCAACCCTGGCGTGGAAAACAGGCACCAGCTACGGTTTTCGCGATGCCTGGGCAATAGGCGTGGCGCCGCGCTATGTGATCGGGGTATGGATTGGCCGCCCCGACGGTACGCCCGTGGCGGGTCAGTTTGGATTGGCATCTGCGGCGCCGCTGTTGCTGCAGGTGCATGACCTGCTGGTCAATCGCGACAGCCAGCGCGGTATTGCCCTGCCACGTGATCGGCAACCTGCCAGCGTTGGCGTCGCGGCGATTTGCTGGCCGCTGGGGCAGCCACTCGACAGCAAAAGCGATAATTGCAGGCGCCAGCGGTTTGCCTGGACCTTGGACGGCACCACGCCGCCCACCCTGCAAGCCCAAGACCAGCCACTGGGCCTTGGCCTGCTTGAGCGCGTATGGCTGAATTCGCAGCAGTTGCGTGTCGACGCCAGTTGCCCCGGTGCCACCGCGCGTGATGTGGCCCTGTGGCCCGCACCGCTTGAACCCTGGCTGCCGCGCCGGGAGCGTCGAGCCGCACGCTTGCCCGCGCCGGACGAGACATGTGCGCCACAGGCCGCACCTAACACAGCGCCACTTTCGATTGTGGGCGTGCGTGATGGCGATCGTTTGCGCCAGCCGGCAACCAGTGACCGGGCGTTGCGTATTGAGCTGACTGCGTTGGGCGGCAACGGTCGGCGCTGGTGGTTTCTGGAGGGCAGGCAGGTTGCTGAAACCGCAGCCGATGAGCGCTTTGTCCATGTTTTCAAGCGTACCGGCGAGTTCCAGTTGAGCGTGCTGGATGAGAGCGGGCAGACGGCGTTGCTGCACTTCAGTGTTTTACCCTAGGGCTGGAGGATACAGTGCACTGTACAGCCTGAATTTTCCCTGACTGTACTGCTCTTGTTGCTCTCGGCAGTGTTTAGATAGAGGCTTTGCAAGCGCGAGCCCGGAGTACGCCGATGACGCCCAAAGACGTGTTTTTTGCCCTGTTGGTGATCCTGGTCTGGGGGCTCAACTTTGTGGTGATCAAGGTCGGCTTGCATGGTGTGCCACCGATGCTGCTCGGCGCCTTGCGTTTCACCTTGGCGGCCATTCCGGCGATATTCTTTATCAAGCGGCCCAACTTGCCGCTGCGCTGGTTGATTGCCTACGGCATGACGATTTCGTTCGGTCAGTTCGCCTTCCTGTTTTCTGCCATGTCGGTCGGTATGCCGGCGGGGCTCGCCTCCCTGATCTTGCAGTCCCAGGCATTCTTCACCCTGATGTTCGCCGCCCTGGTGCTTGGCGAGCGGGTGCGGACCAGCAATATCATGGGGTTGGTGGTGGCGGCAGCAGGTTTGTTGCTGATTGGCATGCAAAGTGGCGCGGGTATGACCTTGGCCGGGTTCGGGCTGACGATTTGCGCCGCGGTTATGTGGGCCATGGGCAACATCATCACCAAGAAGGTTGGCCAGATAAACCTCGTCAGCCTGGTTGTATGGGGCAGCCTGGTTCCGCCGCTGCCATTTCTGGCGATGTCGCTACTATTTGAGGGCCCGGCGCAAATCGAGACATCGCTGCGCAATATCAGCCTGTCGTCGATCATGGCCATTGTCTACCTGGCGTTTATCGCAACCATCCTTGGCTACGGCTTGTGGAGCCGCTTGATGTCCCGTTATCCGGCCAGCCAGATCGCGCCCTTCTCGATGCTGGTGCCGGTTATCGGCTTGAGCTCATCGGCGTTGCTGCTCAATGAACAGTTGAGCCAGCTGCAAATGCTGGGTGCGCTGCTGGTGATGGCCGGATTGCTGATCAATGTATTTGGCGGCCGGGTATACGGGCGGCTGGTCGCGCCCCAATCCTGAGCAGGTCGCACCTGCCGATTGCGTCTTCTGACCGGCCTTTACTTGGCGCTGGCGAGCGCACTGCTTTACTCTTATGCCATCACATGGATGTCAGAGATGACTGGACCGGGATAAATGGCGGCCCAGTCATTGCGTTTGGCATCATTTTGGGCGCTCGAATAAAGGCGTCGAACTGACCAGGATCAGGGGCATAAGATGTCGTTATCTTCGCGTTTCAAGCAGTTTTTTCATTGTCTGTTGATGTTTTCGGTACTCAGCGTCCCGGCGGCATATGCAGCAAAACCTGTGGTTGTTTCGTCGAAGATCGATACCGAGGGCGCAGTCCTTGGGCAGTTGATCGCACAAACCCTCGAACGCGGCGGCGTGCCGGTTAGCCTGCGTCTGCAGCTTGGTGCCACCAGCATAGTGCGCAAGGCGCTTATCGCCGGCGAAATTGATATCTACCCCGAATACACCGGCAATGGCGCCTTCTTCTTCAATCGTGCAGACAGTGATGTCTGGAAGGACCCGAGCAAAGCCTACAACACGGTCAAGGAGCTTGACCTGGCTGCCAACCAGCTGGTTTGGTTGCCGCCAGCCAATGCCAATAACACCTGGGCGATGAGCGTGCGCGGTGACCTGGCCCGCGAACATAACCTGGTGACACTCGATGACCTGGCCAAGTACCTGAAGCAGGGCGGAGACTTCAAGTTCGCCGCCAGTGCCGAGTTTGTCGACTCGCCAACCGCCTTGCCAGCCTTCCAGAAAGCCTATGGTTTTAGTCTCAAGGCCGATCAGCTCGTGGTGCTTTCAGGAGGCAATACTGCCGCCACCTTACGGGCCGCCGCGCTGCAAACCAACGGTGTAAATGCCGCCATGAGCTACGGCACTGACGGCGGCTTGAGTGCGCTTGATCTGGTTGCATTGACCGACAGCAAAGGTGTGCAACCGGTGTATCAGCCTGCGCCTTTGGTGCGTGCCGATGTGCTCAAGGATTATCCGCAGATTGAAACCCTGCTGGCGCCTGTATTCGCGGCGCTGGATGAAAAAGTCCTGCAAAAGCTCAACGCCGATGTGGCGGTCAATGGGGCAGATCCACAAGCGGTGGCGCGTAACTTCCTGGATGGCCTCGCTGATTGATGACAAGTGAGCCCAATCGCGTTGTCCTGACCCTGGCGTTGCTGGCGCTGTTGATCGTCTGCCTGGGCGACTTTGCCAGTGTACAGGCCAATCGAATTGTCCCGGGGCAGGGGCTGGGCTTGCTGGCCGGTCTGGGTTGGCCCTGGATGACAGGGATTGTGGTCGGCTTGCTCGGCTTGGCGGGCCTGGCCCTGCGGCCGACAGGCAGGCGCTATGGGCTGATGCTGGGCCTTAGTGGCGCCTTGCTGATCCAGCTTCCGGTGGCGCTCGCCTGGTTTATCCAGCAGCACATCAGTGCCGAGCAGCCATACGCGCGGGTGGGCTTGGCGGCCAGCTGCTGGAGCCTGTTGTTCATTGGTGCGCTGTTGCTGGTTGAGTTGCAGCAGCGCGTTGTCGCTGGGCGGCACTGGGTCAAGTTGATCCTGGTGCTGTTGTTCGGTGTCAGCTGGCTGTTGATTGGCACGGGCGCCTTGGCACCTCTGGCCTTGCTGCGTGAGTACAGCAGCCGCAGCTCGACCTTCTGGCAATTGCTTTACGGGCACCTGAGCCTGGTAGGCGGCGCATTGCTGGCGAGTTTGTTGATTGGCTTGCTGGTGGCCTGGCTGATCCTGCGCGTTCAGCCTTTGCAGCGTCCGGTATTTGCCCTGCTCAATTTTTTTCAAACCATCCCGAGCCTGGCCTTGTTTGGCTTGCTTATCGCGCCACTGAGCTATTTGTCCGCGCATTCGCCCCTGCTGCAGCAGCTCAATGTGCGCGGTATCGGCTGGGCCCCGGCGTTGCTGGCCTTGATTGCCTACAGCCTGCTACCTGTGGTGCGTAATACCTGTGTGGCCTTGCAAGGCGTTGCCGCCGATGTGATCGAGTCGGCGCGCGGCATGGGCATGAGCGGTTGGCAGGTCTTCACCCAGGTGCAACTGCCGCTGGCATTGCCGGTGATTATCGAGGGGGTTCGCATTACCACTATCCAGGCGATTGGTCTCACCGCGGTCGCGGCGCTGATCGGGGCCAGTGGCTTTGGCAGCTTTATTTTCCAGGGGCTGGGGCAGGGCGCGATGGATCTGGTATTGCTCGGCGCTTTGCCGACCATTGTCCTGGCGCTGCTGGCGGATGCCTTGTTCAGTAGCCTGGCGTCATGGGCCAGGGCGGGAGTGCAAAGATGAGTGATGCTGCCATGATCGAGTTACGCAATGTCAGCCGCCAGTTTGGCGATATTACTGCGGTCGACAAACTGTCGCTGCGTATTGAAAAAGGTGAAATCTGCGTTTTTATCGGCACTTCCGGCTGCGGCAAATCAACTACCTTGCGCTTGCTCAACAAGTTGATCGACTGCTCCAGCGGCGAGATATGGGTCGATGGTGAGGATGTTGCCAGCCTCGACAGCAAGCTGCTGCGCCGGCGCATGGGCTACGCGATCCAAAGCACAGGCTTGTTCCCTCACTGGACGGTGGAGCGCAATATCGGAGTTGTTCCACGATTGCTGGGTTGGCCGGCTGACAGGATTGATGCGCGGGTTCGAGAGCTGCTTGAGTTGCTTTCGCTGCCCTACGCAACCTTTGTGCATAAGTTTCCCAGCCAGCTTTCCGGTGGCCAGGCCCAGCGTGTGGGTGTTGCTCGCGCGTTGGCGGCCGACCCGGATATCCTGTTGATGGACGAGCCCTTCGGCGCGCTCGATCCCATCACCCGTGAGGCCTTGCAAAACGAGCTGCTGAGAATCCAGTCGCATATCCACAAGACCATAGTCTTTGTCACCCACGACATTGACGAGGCCTTGCGCCTGGCAACGCGGATCGTGGTGATGGACAAAGGCCGAATTGTCCAGCACGACACGCCGGAAAACCTGCTGAACAATCCGGTCAACAGCTTTGTCGAGGACCTGCTTGGCCAAGGTGAACGCGGTCTCAAGCGTGCCAGCCTGGAACGGGTCGAGGACTTTATGCTGCCCCTTGGCGCAGCAGGCCTGCCAAGCCTGTCCATTGAAGCCGGCAGCAGCTTGCGCCAGGCCCTGTCGCTGATGCTGTGGCAGCGCGCCGATCTGTTGTGTGTGCGTGATCAGGCACAGGTGCCGCTGGGCATTTTGCCGATCAGTGCATTGCTGCAAAGCAAAAGCTCATGATCGCCATCATCAAGTATTGGCGGGGGCCGCTTTTCTGGTTGGCATTACTGTTACTCGCCGTATTTTGCATGGGCCAGTTCGAGTTCCTGTTCCGCCAGTTGACGCCCGACGCGGCCGAGGTGATTTATCACCGTGAAAGCTTCGCTCAATTGCTCCTCAACCACTTGCTGGTTGTTGCCGTGGCCGCATGCCTGGCGATCATTATCGGGGTTCTGGCCGGGGTAGTTGTTACGCGCAGCTGGGGACGGGACTTTTTACCCCTGGTCAGCCAGGTCGCATCCATTGGCCAAACCTTTCCGCCGGTTGCCGTGCTGGCGTTGTCAGTGCCGTTACTTGGTTTTGGTGACCTGCCGACTATTTTCGCGCTGATGCTTTATGGCTTGTTGCCGGTGTTGCGCAATACCCTGGCGGGGTTGCAAGGGGTTGCGGGTTCTACCCTGGAAGCGGCTCGGGGGATTGGCATGTCGCCATTGCAGGTATTGCTCCAGGTTGAACTGGCGCTGGCCAGCCCCGTGATCCTGGCCGGTATCCGCACCTCTGTAACCATTACCATCGCCACGGCGGCGATTGGCTCGACCATTGGCGCCAGCACGCTGGGCAACCCGGTGATTGCCGGCCTGGTCAACGGTAATACAGCTTATGTATTGCAGGGCGCTGTGCTGATTGGCTTGCTGGCCGTTTGCGTCGACAGCACCTTCGAGCGCATCCAGCATGGGCTTGCCCTGCGTTACGGTGGTTGAGCCTGTCCTCAGCGCAGAATCAACAGAGGGCAGAGGCTTGAGGCGATCAGCTGGCTGGTCGTGCTGCCGAGCAGGAACTGGCGAATGCGTGAGTGGCCATAAGCGCCCATCACCAGCAGGTCGATTTTCTGCTGCAACTGGTAGGTACGAATTGAAGGCTCTACGTCCGCTTCACGCCAGGCAATGCTGACCTCGCTGGCCGAGGGCCTGATGACCTCGGCGGCCTCTTCGAGCAGGGCCTGGCAGGCAGCGCGGTCGCTGCCAACCATCAATAAATGGCAGTGCAGCCCTTGCAGCAGCGGGCTGTCTGCGACTCTCTGCAAGGCCTTGCGCGCAGTGAAGCTGCCGTCATAGGCGAACAGGTAGTTCTGCGGTGCAAGGAAGTCTCCGCACGTTACCAGGGCCGGGCATTGCAACGTGCGAATGACGGGTTCCAGCTGGCTGCCTACATGCTCTGCGATGTTGTCGTTGGTGGTGCTGTGGCGGCCGATGACCAGCAAGCGAATGCTTTCTTCCAGGGCAACGAGGCTTTCCACCAGGCTACCGTGTCGCTGGCGGGTCAGTGGCGACTCAATACCCGCCTGAATGGCACGTTGTTGCGCCGCCTCGAGCATCTGCTGGCTTTGCTCCAGCGCTCGCTTGCTGTGTTGCTGATCCACGCTGGCAAGTTCTTCAAGCAAGTGCTCGCGAGTGCCAAGACCGATGATGCCGCTCAGGTCACTGCGTTGCGGGTACTGGGTCTTGTCCAGAACATGCAACAGGGTCAGTGAAGTTTGCAGGCGCTGGCTTGCCCACACAGCGTAATCACAAACAGCAGGGGCGGTGGTCGAACCATCAATGCAGGCGAGTACTTCTGGCATGGGCATTCCTTATCGATATACGAAGTGTCTCAGTGACCTATCAAGGTGTCTGCCGCCTCGGGCTTATCGTGTACGCCGAACCGGTCGACAATAGTGGCACTGGCTTCATTCAAGCCTAGCACCATGACCTCAGTGCCCTCGCGGCGTAGCTTGAGCACCACTTTATCCAGCGCCGCCACCGCAGTGATGTCCCAGAAGTGAGCGCGGGTCAGGTCAATGGTGACCTTCTCGATCGCTTCCTTGAAGTCAAAGGCATCGGTGAACTTGCTCGATGAAGAGAAGAATACCTGGCCGATGACTGAGTAGGTACGGTGTGTGCCGGCTGCATCCATCTCGGATTCAATGTACAGGAAATGGCCAATCTTGTTGGCGAAGAACATGGCCGCCAGCAGCACGCCGACAAGAACCCCGTAGGCGAGGTTATGGGTGAAGACCACAACGGTCACCGTGGCCAGCATGACGATGTTGGTCGACAGCGGGTAGTGCTTGAGATTGCGAATCGAGTCCCAGCTAAAGGTGCCTATGGAAACCATGATCATCACCGCAACCAAGGCAGCCATGGGGATCTTGCTCACCCAGTCGCTGAGGAACACCACCATGATCAGCAGCACCACACCGGCAATCAACGTCGACAAACGTCCGCGCCCACCGGATTTAACATTAATCACCGATTGGCCGATCATTGCGCAGCCGGCCATGCCGCCGAGCAGGCTGGAGGCAATATTGGCCACGCCCTGGCCCTTGCATTCGCGGTTCTTGTCGCTGCTGGTATCGGTCAGGTCGTCGACAATGGTTGCGGTCATCATCGACTCCAGCAAGCCCACCACAGCCATGGCGGCCGAGTAAGGGAAAATGATCGCCAAGGTGTCGAAGTTCAGCGGCACATCGGGCCAGAGGAAGATTGGCAGGGTGTCGGGCAGTTCACCCATGTCACCCACGGTTCGGATGTCCAGGCCCAGGGCAATGGCGACAGCGGTCAAGGACAAGATGCACACCAGCGGGGAAGGAATAACCTTGCCTACGACCGGTACATAGGGAAACAGGTAGATGATGCCCAAGCCCGCTGCGGTCATTGCATATACATGCCAGGTGACGTTTGTCAGTTCGGGCAACTGCGCCATGAATATCAGGATCGCCAGGGCGTTGACAAAACCAGTCACCACCGAGCGCGAGACAAAACGCATCAATGAACCCAGCTTGAGATACCCCGCTCCGATTTGCAGCACGCCACAGAGCAAGGAGGCTGCCAGCAGGTATTGCAGGCCGTGATCCTTGACCAGGGTGACCATGAGCAATGCCATGGCGCCAGTGGCCGCGGAAATCATGCCTGGACGACCGCCGACAAAAGCAATCACCACCGCGATACAGAACGAGGCGTACAGGCCGACCTTGGGGTCGACGCCGGCGATGATCGAGAAGGCAATCGCCTCGGGAATCAGCGCCAGCGCCACCACCAACCCGGCGAGAATGTCGCCGCGTAGATTGAACAGCCAGGTATTTTTCAGTGTTTGCAGCATGAGCGTTTCCAATAAGGCGAATGTCCGCCGGCTGTTATGCCGCGCGCGAATTTTTGATAGTAAAGCTGGGTTACCCATTCTTATGGGTGCAGGTTAAAACTTTTGATGCACCCTGCAGGCACCTGGAAAAGGCGCACCGAGTGCGGTGCCGGATGTGATTTGGCCGGCAAAATAACACAGGAGCCTCGTAAAATCAGGGCTCTCCTCCAGCCTGGCAGGAGGCCTAGCCGCGTCGGATCAGCCAGATTCCGGCAACAATCAACAACAACCCGCCGATTTTTCCGGCGCTGATAGGTGCTTCCTTGAAACCGGCCCAACCAAAGTGATCCAGGGTTACCGCCATCGTCAATTGCCCGGCAATCACCAGCGCCATGAACAACACGGCGCCTACCCTTGGCCCTGCAAATGCAGCGGTCGCAATAAACATTACGCCGAGCATGCCGCCACACCAGTGCCACCATGTCAGCCCTTTGAGTGCGCCAAGCGAGGGGACTTCGCGTTGTGCCAATACAAGCAGCAGCAACGCCGTGGTGCCCACTGCGAAGGAAATCAGTGACGCCGCCAGTACGCTCGACACCTGTTTGGCTAATTGACCATTGATACCCGCCTGTAACGGCAGGCAGGCGCCTGCGATAAAGGGCAGGGCGAGTAACCACCAGATCGGTGCGGGCATGGATGATGTCCTTGGGTGAGGCAGGGGCGCCGTATTATGCCGCAAACCCGCCACTGCCTACAGACCCAAAGTTTCATGCCGGACCCGACATGCAATGAATTGGGCAATCCAATAACAATAAAGGCTGGATAATTAAAGTTGTAAGGGCTATAGCTTAATAGGCGAGTGGTTAATTGTGGGGCGAATGTATATAACTTTGTGACTAGTCGTTCGTTAGTAGTTTCTCGCTGTTGGGAGAGGGTTATATAAACTGTTAATACCAAGATACGGGTTGTTGTGAATGGGTTATTGGACTTTTATAAGTCACGGGTTGTCTGGGGTTTGAAGTACTAAAGCCCTGAGATGTACAACACTTATAGAGGGACTTTGATCATGAATAATTCCACAATAATTAAAACAAGTAGTGCACTCGCGCTGATACTAATGATTTCGCTCTCTGCGGGTTGCAGCAGTGGCGGTGGTGGTTCGAAAAGTGTTGTAGATGGCAGTGCATCCGACCCAGCCACCGTTGACAACGGCACAGGCAACGGCGGTGGAACTGGTAATGGCGGAGGTACCGGCAATGGTGGCGGAACAGGTAACGGCGGTGGTGGCGATGGCACAGGTAATCCACCGGTGGTGACTAATCCAGATCCCGATCCAGATCCGGGCACCGATCCTGGTGCAGGCCAGACGCCCCTGGTGACTGGCGATGTTGTGGATAACCTTGGCAACACCACCGGGGCTGTTGGCGATGGTTTAACTGATCTGGGTGATCAGATTTCCAACACGCCAATTGCAGGCAGCACGGACTTGACCTCGGGCGTAGGTGGCTTGGTTTCATCAACAGGTGCGGCGGTCAACAGCATCAGCGACGGTTTAAGCGATGGCCTGGGCCAACTCGGTACGGACAGCAACTCGGTAGGTATTACCGTGGCAGGCGTGGGCAATGCGGTGGGCGATCTCGGCACAGGTGTCTCCAGCGTGGGGAACTCGCTGCAGCTTGTCGGTGACAGCGCCGCGATCCAGAAAGTACCGCTGGTGGGTGGCGTCGTCAGTAAAGTCGGTGGCGTTGTCGATGGCGTGGGTGAGCGTGTGACCATGCTGGGTGACACCTTGAGTATTGCCAGCACCACTGGGCCTTTGGGCCAGGTGACCGATCAGCTTGGTTCAAAAGTGTTGGTGCCTGTGGTGAGCATTGTCGAGGGCACAACACAAACCCTCGGCACTGCGACCGGGTTGGGTGATCCTGTATTCGGTGTGGTTGCCAAGGTGGGCGATACCCTCGGTGGGCTGGGTGACAAAGCGGGTGGCGTCGGTGGCGGTAACGCATTGACCACAACAGTGGGTGGTGTATTGAAAGGGGTTGGCGGCACTGCTGGTGCAGCAGGTGGCTACGTCAAGCCTGATGGCGAAGGCACCACAGGCCTGCCTTTGGCGGTTGGTGGACTGAACAGTCTGGTGGCAACCACAAGTGGTGTAACCAGTGGTCTGGCTGAGAAAACCAAACTCAGCGGCCCCGTTGCCGGCTTGCTCGAAACCACAGGTGGGGCGGTGCAGTCGCTTAGCCAGGGCATCAATATCGGCAGCGGCAACGGCATTGTCGGCGGCGCAGCCGGTAACGGTGGGGCGCTTGGCGGGACTGTTGCCTCGCTTGGTTCCTTGGTCGGTGGCACCGGCCAGCCCAACACCAATTCTGGCCTGACCGCACCATTGACTGTAGCGGGTGCGGCGCTGGGCAAGGTTGTGACTCCGGTGGTAGGTGGGGTCAGCAGCGTAACCCAGCAAGTCGGGGCTGCTACCAAGCTTGATACTCCGGTCAACGCTGCGCTGAACCAGGTGGGTGGCGTGGTGAGCGGTCTTGGAACCCAGGTTGCGGCGGCGAGCAACAACCCGGTGATCAAGCAAGTGGGTAATACCGTGAACACTGTTGGCCAGACTGTTGGCGCCCTGGGAGGCTTGGTCAAAGGTGCCACAACAGGAACTGGTTCAACCGGTGGACTGGGCGGTTTGCTGGGAGGTTTAGGTGCGGGTGTCGCTGCTAACGGTGGAGCAAGTGGTGGTCTGACTGGTGGCCTGCTCAACCGGAAATAGTTGACAGCCTTAGGCGCTGAGCCCTCTCCCTGGGGTTCAGCGTCATTTTTGTTTGTGTGGTTTCAAACGTGTCAGTAGTTTGGTCATGGAGTGTCCTATGCGCGCTTTGTTAGTCCCTGCTTTACTGAGCCTTTCGTGCTCTCAATTGGCCTTGGCAGCACAACAGTTGCCAAGTTATCTCAATAGCAATGATGTCGAACGAAATTTACCGACGCCCAACCTTCCGGTCGACGCCTATCGACCGAGTACTCCCGAGCTGCAGGTGCCTGAACCCCAGCCATCGCAGCTGCAGATGGGCTCCAAGGTCATGGTCAGGAATATCCAGGTTGCCGGCGGCAGCGTTTATTCCCTGAATGACGTGGCGGCGATCTTTCAACCCCTGGTGGGTCGTGAAGCCAGTATCGGCGAATTGATCAGCGCAACTCGCAGCATTACCCAGCGCTATCAGGATGATGGCTACTTATTGTCCTATGCCTACCTGCCGCCACAGTCTTTCAACGAAGGCGTGGTGCGTGTCGTGCTGGTCGAGGGCTATGTAAAGAACTACCAGCTGAGTGGCGACATTGGCGCTGTGTCCAACTACGTGCGCAAGTTGCTGGATAAGATTCAGGGTGAGCGGCCGCTGACTCGCAAGACGTTTGAGCGCTACACCACGCTGTTGACAATGATCCCGGGTGTCTCTGTCGGTGCTCAGGTTCCGCCGCCAGGCACCACCGATGGCGCCACCACCTTGATCGCGCAAGCATCGCGTAAGCCATGGACATCAAGCATGAACTTGAGCGATAGCAGCCGGGATGATATCCAGGCGATATTGTCGGGCAGCAGCAATGCCCAGACCGCAATGGCCGAGCAAATCACCGTCAGCGGCTTGTTTCCGCCTGGAGAGGACGAAGAGCGCTACTACCGCCTCGATTACAGCCAGTTTCTCGGCAGCGAAGGCACTCAGCTAAGCCTCTATGGCTCGACCTACAAGAGCGAGCCCCATGATCGTCTGCGCCTGGATAATGGCATAGAGCTGACCCGCAAGCGCCAGAACGACCGCTACTCAATTGGCTTATCCCATCCGTTGATTGCGGCGCCTGATCAGCTATGGACAGCCGGTGCGCGCCTGTATGCGGTCAACGACCAGAGCCAGTTCGATGTGGTGGGGTTTCCGCTGAGTATCGATAACGACACTGATATCCGGGTGCTGGGCCTGGAAACAGACTGGCGCCAAGCCGATAGCCAGCGCTTGCGCATCCTCAGTGCCGGCCTCTACCAAGGCATCGATGGCATGGGTGCGAACACGGACAACACGCTTTATGACCTGGACTTCCTGCGACTGCGTTTGTCCGGCGTGCAAAGTGACCAGTATTGGGCGAACTGGCAGGGCGTGATCTCGGCGGCTGTGTACTGGACCGATGACAACCTGCCGGATGCCGAAACCGTCGTACTTGGCGCGCAAAACTTTGGTCGTGGTTACCCCAGTGACCAGGCTTCCGGCGACAAGGGGTGGGGCGCGTCGTACGAGCTCAACTACAGTTACCGGCGCGAGAGCGAATGGTTGCGGCTGTTGCAGCCCTACATCGCGGTCGATGCGGCGCGCAGCTGGTACAACGACTCACCACTGCCGACCTCGCAGCTCTCCTCGGCGGCGCTTGGCCTGCGCTTCGGTGATGCGCGTTACTACAACATCTCTGTGGAGGCGGCAAAACCTATGTCTGACGTCGCCCTGGACAGCAACAACCGGCGTCCACGCCTGACCTTCAGTTTTAGCTACCAACTTTGAGTCAGTGCAGGACGAACACCGCTGGGCAGGGTGTGCGCCGCTTGTCCGCCACGGATCGGCGGGTAGCCATGTTTCGTGGTGTAAATGGCGGACAGAAAAACGCTGTCCGTCCTACGGGATAAATATCTTCCGTAGGGTGTGACAACGCGCAGCTTGTCTGCCACGGGTCGGCGGGTAGCCATGTTTCGTGGTGTAAATGGCGGACAGAAAAACGCTGTCCGTCCTACGGGATAAATATCTTCCGTAGGGTGTGACAACGCGCAGCTTGTCTGCCACGGGTCGGCGGGTAGTCATGTTTCGCGGTGTAAATGGCGGACAGAAAAACGCTGTCCGCCCTACGGGGTGAATATCATCCGTAGGGTGCGACAACGCGCAGCTTGTCCACCATGACCGGGCTAGGTGCTCGACTGAGACATAAAAAAAGCTCCCGGCCACTAAGGGCGGGGAGCGCGTGGAGTTAAAGCGAGCCGACGCTCAGTAGCGTGCGGCCTGCACCGGCATGGGCGGCAGCAGTCGGTGCAGGATCTCGAGCAGTCGGGTGTGGTAAATCGGTTTCTTGAAAAAATCGATCACATTCATCCCCAGTACGTCAGCCACTTCATCTGCTTCGGCGTGACCTGAGGTAACGATAATCGGCAAGTGTTGGCGCGAACAATGCTCGCGCATGTGCTGAATCAGTTGTGCACCGTTTTCTTCCGGCATGCGCAAGTCGGTGATCACCAGCCCAATGTACGGATGGTGGGTCAGTTGCTCGAGGGCCTTGTGCACCGATATTGCGGTGTGGCAGCAATAGCCCTCCAGCTCCAACAGCTCTGCCAGCTCCAGCAGAATATCCTCTTCATCATCGACCAACAGCAGCTCGTGGCGCTCGCTGGATTGATGCTGCATGGCCTAACTCCTAGTTTGATAACTAACTTATGAAGTTAGCGTGAACTATGGAGTGGCTGTAGGTGCTATCCCACACTCGGAGCCGAGTGCGTCGCAAATTTGCCCGAAAACTGTATCTAACCCGGTTTTGATATCGCTTGAGAAAGAGACCAGTACCACAGCAACTAAGGTTGCGGTAATGGCATATTCAATGCCCGCCGCGCCTTTTTCTTCTTTTAGAAAGGTGGTGGCTTTAACCACGGCGGCTATATGCAGTTTTCGAATCATATTAATCAGGGACATCTTAATCTCCTTATATACAGACGTACTCGCACCTTGAGCATTGTCCAGAGCTGGCACCAGCGCAACTGTAAAAAGTAATTAGACCCATGGGTATAGTTATAAAGTCATAGTGGTGAAATGGTGCAATTCCAGCTATCACTGTAACAAGCCGGTAAACGCTTTGGCGCGGGGTTTTACGCCCGAGTGGCGAGCGCGATGGAAAGCTGTTTACTGCCACCTGTATTGATGCCGCGCATTTAAAACAATAAGGCATTCACTAGTTGTCAGGGCAAAGGAGAAAGTCACCATGGACAGCCGGGTAACCATGGCGTTGGCTGGGGTTTTACTGCTGGGAGCAGTGGTTGCAGGGTATTGGGGAATTACGCTGAGCCAACAACCGCCACCCAGCAATAATGCAGCCGTAGCGCCAGCAGTCACTGCACAACCTCAAACCCTGAGCACGCGTATCGACGAGGCCGCAGATAACGCACAGCGTTCAGCCGTGGTGGTTGCAGTCAAGGCATTAGCCCCCTTTGTGCCGATCAAGGCTGAAGATCTTGCCATCGAGCAGCTGCGCGTGGCGCCGCAAGGCAGCTTCTCAAGTATCGAGCAGGTTGTCGGGCGCAGCAGCTGGAACCCCATTGGTGCGGGCACCTGGCTGAGCGAGGACAGCTTTGCCGCTGGCGGTCCGCTGGCGCAGATGATTCGTCCACAGGAGCGTGCAGTCGCCGTTGCGGTTGATGAGGTTATCAGCGGTGGCGGCCATGTGCGTCCCGGAGACTATGTGGATGTGCTGCTATTCATGCAGGAACAGGACGGCCAAAAGCAGCAAACCGCTCAGGTTGCAGTGCCTGCTGTGCGGCTCTTGAGTTATGGCCAGGAGCTGGGGCCGAACCTCAATGGCCAGGCGGTGCAGATCAAAGACAAGGACGACGCGAAAAAGCAACCCAAGGCCGGTCGCAGCGTCGTGCTTGCGGTACCGCAGGAGTTGGTGACTCGCCTGATGCTGGCCAGCCAGGCCGGTACTTTGCGCCTGGCCGTGCGCAGTGCTGACGAAGACTTGCACAAGCGTTACGCCGCAGGTGAGACCAATCTGGCGGCGCTCGATGATAAAACCCGCAGCCTGCTGCCGCTCAAGAGTCTTGAGGGCAGGGCGTCACCGCGTGCGGTGACAAGCCCGCGCGCTGTTGCCCGCAGCCCTGGAGTCCAGGTGTTTCGCGGCGTAGAAAATTCTTGGCAAACACCCTGACCTGCAAGGAAGCCAAAGCATGATCTGTATGAGTCGTCGGATCGCTTTCACCCTGGGCCTTATTGGCTGCGGCATGCTTCACCCCTCATTGCTGTTGGCTGCACCGGCGGCTTGCTCATCACTTGCGGCAGTGTCCGCGGTGATTGAAGTAGGGCAAGGCATGCAGCAGCAAATCCGTTATCCAATGGCGATCAAGCGTCTGGCGGTGGGTGATCCTGAAACCGCCGACGTGCGTTTGACCGGTAATGACAGTTTTTTGCTGACCGGTAAAAAGTCGGGCGCTACCAGCCTGATGGTCTGGACCTCATGCAGCGCCGAGCCACGCAGCAGCATGGTCTATGTCGAAGGTGTGGCAACGGCTGCCTTGGCCCGGCCTGTTCATCCCGACCCTCTGCAACTGCCTATCAGCCAGGTGCAGACGGACATCCGCTTTGTCGAAGTCAGCCGCAGCAAGATGAAACAGGCGAGCACCTCGATATTTGGCACCGGCTCCAACAACTTTCTCTTCGGCGCGCCAGGTACTGTCGGCGGGGTAACTGTTTCTCCCGGTCAGGTGGGTGGTATCAGTCCGGCAATCCCGCTGGTGAACAACGGCTTCAATGTTGTCTTCGGCGGCGGCAGCAGCAAAGTGCTGGGGATCTTGAATGCCCTGGAGGGCAGCGGTTTCGCCTACACCCTGGCCAAACCCAGCCTGGTTGCGCTGAGTGGCCAGAGTGCAAGTTTCCTTGCCGGTGGCGAATTCCCTGTCCCGGTGCCAAGCAGCGGCAGTGACAACATCAGCATCGAATACAAGGAGTACGGCGTGCGCTTGACCCTGACGCCGACAGTGGTGGGGTCCAACCGGATCAACCTCAAGGTCGCCCCCGAGGTGAGCGAGTTGAATTTCGCCGCCGGTATCGAGATCGCCGGCACCGTGGTTCCGGCGCTGAATGTACGACGCACAGACACCAGCATCAGCCTGGCGGATGGTGAGAGCTTTGTGATCAGCGGCTTGATCAGCAGCAGCAATACCGCCCAGCTGGACAAGTTTCCTGGCCTGGGCGACATCCCGATCCTGGGCGCCTTCTTTCGTTCGACCAACATCAACCGCGAAGACCGTGAGCTGCTGATGGTCGTCACGCCTCATCTGGTCCAGCCGCTTGCGGCCGATGCACAAATGCCTTCTTTGCCAGGGGAAAACCTGCGTACTTACGATCCGAACTTTTTCAAGATGTACTTCTTCGAGAACGGCAATTTCGACAAACGCTCCGGCTTGTCGCAATAGGGGTTGATTATGAGTCAGACATTTTTAGCCTTGACCCGTAATGACGCCGACCTTGAATGGCTGCGGGGCTCATTGAGCTCGTTGGGCGAAGTGCTCAAAGTCGGTCATGGTGCCTTGAACGAAGTGCTATCGCTGGCAGACGTGACCGGTGCCGGGTTGTTATTTGTCGGCCTTGATCGGGAAAACCTGGTGGCGCAGAGCTCACTGATCGAAGGCGTGCTTGAAGCCAAGCCGATGCTGGCAATTGTGGCGCTGGGCGATGGCCTGGATAACCAGTTGGTATTGAGCGCCATGCGTGCTGGGGCGCGTGACTTTATTGCCTACGGCGCGCGTACCAGCGAGGTGACGGGCTTGGTGCGTCACCTGAGTCGACGCATGCCGAGCCTGCAACCGAGTCCCCAAGCCGGCAAGCTGATAGCCTTGTATTGTCGCCAGCAGGATATCGATGCAAGTGTGATTTCCAGCCACTTGGCACTGGCGATCTCCCAGACCAGTCAAACCACCTTGCTCCTCGACTTGGGATTGCCGCCAGGCGAGGGCTTGGCCACCCTGGGGTTGCAGGCGTCATTCAATTTTGCCGATGCCATGCGCAATATCCGACGTATGGATGCAAGCCTGATCGACAGTGCCTTCAGCCAAACCGCTTGTGGCATGCGTGTCCTCTCGCAAGCGGCCAAGGATCAGCCTCTTGAAACGGCCACGGCAGCGGAGTTGTACCTGCTGCTCGGGGCGCTGCGCCAGCACTTCCAGTTTATTGTGGTCAATCTTGCAGGCCAGCCCGACAGCGAGGCGCTACGCCTGTTTGTGAGTAACGCCGAACGCTTGCTGTGGTGCACCGATCAAGGGGTTTCTGGTTGTCAGCGCAATCTTGAACTGCTGGCCAACTGGCGAGAGGCCGGGCTCAAGCTACACAACGCCAGCTTGCTGGTTGACCGGTACATGCCCAGCGTCGCCCCGGACAGCGAAACCCTGGGCAAGACCTTCGCGCTACCGGTGATCGAAGTGCTGCCTTCCAGCCCCGAAGTGCGAATGAGTGCGCGCAACCTGGGGCGTAGTTTGTTCGATGTGGCGCCCCGTGAGCGGATCAGCAAGGCGCTGCGCCAGTTGGGTTGCCTGCTGGCCGAGCGCCGTAAAGATGCGCGGGCATCACGCTGGCCATGGCCGAGGAGGAAGTCCGCATGAGTGGCGAAACACTGTTTGGTGGCACCGCTCGCTACAGCCAGGAAGGTCAATATGACGGCCAGGGCCTGAAGCTGATCCTGCACCGTTTTATCATCGATGCCATCGACGATGAAGGGGTCAATATTCTTGAAAGCCCAAGGCCCCAGGTTTCACGTTTTGTCACGGATCGGGTGGTGGATTACGTCAACCGTCATCATCTGGCCGTGTCGCGTTACGAAATGGAGCGGCTGGCCGAAGAACTGGTCGATGAACTCACCGGTTTTGGCCCGCTCGAGGTGTTGCTGCATGACAGCTCGGTGACCGAGATTCTGGTCAATGGCCCCAATCGCGTGTTTATCGAGCGCGACGGCATGCTCCATCAGAGCGACCTGCGTTTTATTGATGACCAGCATGTGCAGCGAGTCATTCAGCGAATCCTGGCCCCGCTTGGGCGCCGGCTTGATGAATCTTGCCCAATGGTCGATGCACGTATGCCGGATGGCAGCCGGGTCAATGCGATTATCCCGCCAATCGCCCTTGATGGTCCTTGCCTGTCAGTGCGTAAGTTTCGCAAGGACTTGCTGCAAAGCGCGGATTTGCTCGCGCACCAGTCGGTTGATGAAGCCGTCCTGCAATTTATCCGGCTGGCCGTGAGCCAGCGCTGTAATGTTCTGGTCAGCGGCGGCACCGGCACCGGCAAGACCACCATGCTCAATGTCATGAGCTTGTTGGTTGCAGACCACGAGCGGATTGTCACCATCGAAGACACCGCCGAGTTGCAGCTTAACCACCCGCACGTTGTACGCCTGGAAACACGCCCGCCCAATGCCGAAGGTCATGGTGAGGTGGCGGCCAGTGACCTGATTCGTAACGCCTTGCGGATGCGCCCGGACCGAATCATTCTTGGTGAGATTCGCGGCGTGGAAGTGATCGACGTGCTGCAGGCCATGAACACCGGCCATGACGGCTCAATGAGCACCGTGCATGCCAACAGCGCGCAGGATGCGTTACTGCGCCTGGAAACCCTGGTCGGGCTCACTGGCCGTCAGGTCGCCGAGCGTACCTTGCGCCAGATGATCTGTGCTGCGCTCGACATCGTTATCCAGCTCACCCGCCTGCCCAATGGCCGCCGTTGCGTCAGTGAAGTGGTCGAGGTGGTGGGCATTCGGGATGATGTCTACGTGACCAATACCTTGTTCCGGCTCGAACGTCATTCCGGCAAGTTCCTCCGCGAAGCCATGAACCCTGCCAGTGAAAAACTCCAGCATGCCTGGCGGGAACTGCAATGAGCGCGCCGCTGCTGCTGGCTGCAGTCTGCCTGGTGTTGGCGGCATTGGGCCTGCTGGTGATGCAGTACGGTTGGCGCCAGTCACGTGCCGAGCAGGTCATTGAGCGGCTCGGTCAAGCCAAGCCGGAAATGATCAAGGACAGTCGTTGGGGCTGGCTGGAACGTGCCTTCCTGCGCGCCGGCTTGAAGCTGCCCAGCGAGCGGCTTGGACTCTTGTTCAGCCTCTGGATGGTACTGCTGGTGCTGAGCCAGTTGCTCGGCGGCTGGCTGTTTACCTTGTTTGCGCTGGTGTTGCCGCCATTGGGCCTGCATATGCTGCTTGGTTGGCGTTATCGTCGGCGCCTGCGGCGGGTGGTGCATCAGTTGCCGCAGATGCTCGACCAGGTCATGCGCAGCCTGCAGACTGGCCGAACCCTGGGTGATGCCCTGGTCAAGGGGATCGATAACGCTCCGGAGCCCCTGCATGGCGCATTGGCGCGGGTGCAGCGCAACGTCAAACTCGGGGTCAGCTTGCCGGAGGCATTGGATGATGTCGCCGAACTCTATGAGCAAGAGGAGCTGCGGATTCTCGCCTTGGGGGTCAAGGTCAATCATCGCTTTGGTGGCAGTGCCAGCGAATTGTTGGCAGGCCTGATCAAAGTGATCCAGGAGCGCGAGCAAATCGCCCGGCAGCTTCGTGCAATGACCGGTGAAACCCGGCTGACGGCCGTGGTTCTGGGCTTGCTCCCGATTTCGATGGCCGCCTATATATTGGCGGTCAACCCCAGCTATTTGATGAGCATGTGGCTCGATAGCAGCGGCCAGAAAATGCTCCTGTGTGCCTTTATCCTGCAAGTGCTGGGCACCCTGATGCTCTGGCGCATGCTGAGGAGTATCTGACATGGCCTGGGCTGCGATGGTCTTGCTGCTGTCCATGGCGGCAGCCTTGTTGATTGCCAATGCGGTGCAGCAACAACGGGTGCGGGCTGTTGTCGCCAAGCGCCTGAGCGGTAGCCGTGAGCAAGCCGATCACAAGCACCGGCGCGGCGATGTACTTATCCAGCAGCTTGGTCGCAGTGGCCTGGGGCGCAAGTTGCTGAGCATGGATGGTGAGACGCACCTACTGCTTAACCGCATCGGTTGGCGTCGGGCTCATCAGCGGGCGTTCTACATGGCCTGCCAACTCCTGCTGCCATTTCTTATGTTGGGGCTGGTAGTCCTGGTCATTTCATTCCTGGCGCAGCCTCCGGAAAAGGCCTGGGTGTACTGGATACTGGCCCTGGGTTGCGGTTTTCTGTTGCCCAAGCGGGTGCTGGCTATGACCGCGACCCGGCGTCAGCAGCAACTGGTTAACGAAGTCTCCATATTCATTCCGCTGTTGCGCATCTTATTCGATGCCGGCTTGACGGTTGAGCAGTCTTTGCGGGTTATCAGCCTGGAAAGTAAAAAATTGCTGCCGGTACTGACCACGGAGCTCGATGCGGTGCTCAAGCATGTTGACTCAGGCCTGGAACTGGCCGACGAACTTAGCATCATGGGCAAGCAGTTGGATGTCGATGAGCTGAGTGACAGCCTGGCGATTCTGCAACAACTGATTCGCCAGGGCGGCGGCGCAATGAGTTCTTTGCTGGCGCTGAAAAAACTACTGGATGAACGCCGCTTGACCAACCTGCAGGAGTACATCTCCAAGCTGTCAGGAAAGATGTCAGTGGTGATGATGCTGTTTCTGTTTCCTGCATTGCTGATCGTCCTTGCCGGGCCAGGCATGAGCGCAATAGGCCGCGCACTTGGAGGTATTTCATGAAGTTGGCAACAGTGTTTTGCAGCGCGTTGTGCGCAGCGGTTTTAACTGGCTGCGCGTCGAACCAGGTGATGCCCGGATATGCCGCCGATAGCGGTAAAGCCTGTGCCAACAAACCCAGCCAGGAACAGGAGTTGGCGCTGAACCTGGCCAAAGAAATGGCGGACGAGGGACGCCTGTATGCGGCGCTGGCCAACTTGCAGGGGTTGCCGCAATCCTCGCCCGAGGTGCGCCTACGCCAGGCACGGATCATGCGCAGCATTGGTCGCGGAGAGGCGCAAGCGCTTTATCAAAGCCTGATCGGGACTTGCCTGAGCGCCGCCGGCGAGCAAGGGCTTGGGCAACTTGCTGCCGCGCGCGGTGATCAGGTCGAGGCCATGCAACGGCTCGAACGCGCCGCAGCGTTGGCTCCCACCGACGCCAAGATTCGCAATGACCTTGGCGTGGTTTATCTCACACAAAAGCGTACTGACGATGCACGGTTCGAGTTTCTGACCGCCGTGGAGCTGAGTCAGTCAGACAGCTTGCCAACGACCAATCTGCTGGCCCTGTTGTTTGTGGAAAACAAATCGCAGCAAGCCGCTGACCTGGTCTCGCGTCTGCACTTGAGCGCGGCGCAGGTTCGTGAAGCGTTGCAGCGATCCGAACAGCTGAAATCAGCTGCAACCCCGCTGCCACTGGCTACCCAGGATGGCGCAAGTGATTCGACTGGTGGCTCAGCCGCTGTCGCATCTGTAGGTGTAATCGGTGAGGCCGTCAGCCTAATTCAACAGGACATCCAACCATGAATAGCTCATCCATAAAGCCTCTGGCCATTTGCGGTTTGCTGGTGTTGGGCTTGCTTGTGCCTGTTCCTTCACAGGCCGGGGACGCCGCGACCACCAGGCCGATACCCCAGAATTCAAAAACCGAAAGTTGGTTGGCTATCCAGCGTGAGGGGCGGGCTGCGTCCACGAAACTACAAACCGCGACCCCCGCCGAGCGTGAACTGGCTTACCAGCGCTGGCTCGACAGTTACAGCCACCCGATCCCCGAGTTTTACGAACAGGAGCAGGGCGGGAAAATGTCAACGGGAGGCAGCAACTAGCAGGGCGGACAACGCTTTCTTGTCCGCCATCTCGACGGTGGATAGATACAACGATGGTGGACAGGTTGCAGTTGTTTCATCAACGCGCAGGAGCACGAGCATGGCAGGCAGATGTTCTCCTCAATATGCACTGAGCTATCAACGCCAGCGCGGTGCGATCGGCATCATGGCCGCCTTGGTGATGCTGATGGCGCTTACCTTTTTGATGCTGGCAATCGACACGGGCCGCCTGTATCTGGAAAAGCGCAGCCTTCAGCGGGTGGCGGATATGGCGGCGCTGGAAGCGGTGTTGCGTGATGGAAATTGCCAAGCCGGGGCCGGGGCCACGACCGCGCAAAGCTATGCGGCCGAGAACGCGCAAGTCCGCAATGGCTTCACCCTTGATGCCAAGCGCACCTTGGTTGCCACCTGCGGGAATGTCGATGAAAGTGGCAGCCGCCGCAGCTTTCTTGCCGATATCACGGGCAGCGCGATCCAAGTCGATGCCCGGCGCGAGGTGCCCGCCAGCCTGATTCTGGGCGGACTATTTGGCGAGCAGGTGACTATTGCCGCCCAAGCGGTTGCCGCCAAGCGTGAGCCGCTTGCCGCATTGACCTTGCGCACGACCTTGGCAACGGTTGATTCCACCCAGTCGCCGCTGCTCAATGCACTGGTGGGTGGTTTGCTCGGAGGCTCGGTCAATCTCTCGGCTGTGGGCTGGGATGGTTTGGCCAAGAGCCAGATAAACCTTGTGGATTACCTCGATCAACTGGCTATCAACCAGGGCATTACCGTGGGCGATTACCAGTCCGTGCTCGATGAAAACCTGTCGCTTGGCACCTTGTTGGATGTGGCCGCCACCACGCTGCAGCAGGCGGGTACGAGCGCCGATCTGGATGCGGCGATTGCAGGGCTTAATGCCCTTTCCGCTGTGGTACCAGCCGCCTCGCCACTGCTGCAATTGAGCGACCTGATCAATGTCCAAAGCGCCACGCAGAAGGCGGGGCTGGATACCGCGCTCAATCTTCTGCAGTTGGTCCAGGGCACGATCGAGCTGGCCAACAGTAAAAGCGCCGCCATTGCCAGCCTGCCCATTACGGTACCAGGGCTGAGCAATGTAACCCTGAATATCAAGGTCATAGAACCGCCACAGCTGTCGGCGATTGGTAACCCCGAGCTGGCCAAGGCCGATCCCTATGGGCCGAACCAGATTGCCGTGCGCTCGGCGCAAATCCGCACCGCATTGAGTATTGATTTGAGTGGGACGACCAATGCTTTGGATAGCCTTTTACAGCCTGCGGGTGCTACCTCATCTGTTGGCAGCTTTTTGAATAGCGTTCTCAACCTTAACTTGCTCGGGGCAGTCGGTGATCTGGTGCAGGGAATTCTTTGTGGACCATGCGCAAGTAAAAGCATCAGTGCTGCACAGGTACTGCCTGGTGGTCGGATTGATGTGATGCTGGATGTCGCCGAGGCCCAGGCACGGGTTACCGATTACAGCTGTACCAGCAGCACCGATAAGACCCTTGAAGTGGATGTGACGACATCCGCTTTGAACCTGGCCGTTGGGCAATTGGGCGATGATCCGGCAGATGTTCGGGATAAGGTATTCAACTCGCCCAACCTACCTGTCGCGGCCCCATTGGCTTTGATCAAACTCGGCGAGCAAAGGGTCAGGCCAACATCATGCCTGCTGACTATTTGCTTCGATCCTCAGTGGCAAACAACCAGCGGAAGCTGGGTGTCAGACCGCAAGCAAGCTGCATTTACCGTTCGCTCCGGACTTGGCCTTACCCTTAACTCCAGCGTGATTGGCAGTGGGGTTAATGCGCCGCCCTTGCTCTACAGTGCGCCCAGCGCAAATGAACTGCCAAATGTTGGCGAGACGCCTTATTACCAGTCTGCTAACGCCAATAACAACGTGGCGGGTAGTTTGGCCACAACCTTGGCGGGTATTGATCTTGAGCCCTATGCCAGCAGCAGTCCAGGCTTGCTGGATGGCCTGATAACGACTTCAGTTAACCTTATCAGCTCACTGCTGGGTAGTTTGGAAGGTGTGATTCAGGGCGTACTTGCGCCGCTGGTTGATCCCTTGGTCGATACCCTGCTCAATGGTCTGGGCATTGAGTTGGCCAAGGCCGATGTGGGCGCCAACCTGACCTGCGGCAGTCGCGCCGAGTTGCTGCTATGAACCCCGGCGCGCACTGTGTTCGAGTTAAATCAGGCCCTGCGAATCAGCAGGTCAAAGGACAGCTGCGCGCTCGGCGCAGCAGCCATTTAGTGAGCGATCGCCGCAGAGCCTTCACTCTTTCGATTCGGCGACAACGCCAGCGCCAATTGCGTGCGGTTATGCATGTGGGTCAGGCGCAGTACTTGCGACACATAGAGTTTCACCGTGTTTTCGGTAATCCCCAGCTCGCAAGCAATCTGATAGTTGGTCAAGCCCTTGCCAATCAGGCGTGCGACTTCCAGTTGGCGCGGAGACAATTGATTGAAGTGCGCAGGGATTGCATCAGCACATTCTGTGGCAGGGTTGGGTTCAGTCTGGCCAAAGTGGCTGCGCATCTGGTGCAGGTCCAGGTGCAGCTCACCGATCGACTCAGCCAAAAAATGCAGCTTCTGGTTCATCTGGTCGAGCTTGGCGCCATCGTCGAGGCGTTCCTGCAAGTGCCGTTCAAGGCGTCGGACCGCCCGGCCAACTTCATCCATATTGATGGGTTTTTGATAGAAGTCGGCAACCCCTGCGCGCATAGCCGCGACCACATCCTGGGTTTCGGTTTGGCCCGTGAAAATAATCGCCTCGAACTGACGATTACCGTCGTAGGTTTTCTCCAGGGTGTTGATCAGGCTGATGCCACTTTTCCCCGGCAAGTGCAAATCGCTCAGCACAATGCCTATTTGCGGGTCAGCGCAGAACAACTCTATTGCCTCGTGCGCACTGTGACAGCCAATACAGGTGTAGCCGCTGTGGCTAAGAAACTCACAAAGCTCGTCAACGATATCCGGCTCGTCGTCCACAACGAGGAGTTTAATCAAGCGTTGATGCCTTTCCATGTCAGCTCATCCAGTCATTTTAGTTTTTTTAGTATCGATGTTGTGTTTGCAGCGAAAGCCCGGGCGATAAGTGCTGAATGCTCAAGATTGGTGGTTTCAAACAGTCAGTACGCTCGTCCCATACTTAAGGTATAGCACTTTGTCTGTATTCAGAAAGTTTTAGTCAGAATAAGGGATGTCAAAAATCCGCCAAAAAGAAATAGCCCGTAGGGGTAAGTCGATTTGGAGTGAGGTTGCAGATATTTGAGTCGCTCCTGGGTTGTGCGGCTGAGGGTCGGCCAGATGTTCTGGGCGGCGGCCGCCCAAGCGAGAAGAAAGATGCCCGCGGCGGCAATCGTTATCAGCAGTATCTGGCTGTTGCCGCAAAGGCCAATAAATAGCAAAAGCTTGAGGTCTGCCGCGCCCAGTTTGTTGAGCATGTAGCCGGGCAGACTGAGTAATACGGCGAAGCCCGCGGCGATAAAGGCATCTACTGCGGTGTAGCCGAGCAGGCTTTGATCACGTAGCAACAAATAGAAAAGGGCGAAGGCAATGCCACCGAATGTCAGCCAATTGGAAATGCGCTTTTTCTGGACATCCTGCAAGGCGCAAATCGCCAGCCAGAGAAGCAATATGGCTGTATTCATGAGGTTAAGGGCCTGTGAGTAAAAACAACAAAATGGTACGTTCGTGCATGGTTGTAAGTATTCGGCAATTCAACCTTGCTTTACAACCCTGCAAAACCTGTGGAATTAGTGATGGAGGCATTTGAAATGCGGCACCTCGTCAAGGGCAGTTTTGCTCACCACCAGAAGGGTGCCGCCGCGATCGAATTCGCCTTGGTATTCGTACTGTTCTTCGCCATTTTCTACGGCACTGTTAGTTATAGCCTGCCATTGTTGATGATGCAGTCATTTAACAACGCCTCCGCCGAGGCTGTGCGCCAAGCCGTGGGCCTGGTGCCGGGGCAGGCGGACTACCAGCAAGAAGCAATGACTGTGATTGATCAACAATTGAGCTGGATGCCCAGTTCGAGTCGTGACCTGGTTGCAGTCGCCATCACTCCACCGGGGGCCGATGGTGTGATGACGGTGCAGATCAGCTATCCGTACAACGCAAATCCGCTGGTGCCATTTCTTGTCATTCCGGGCATTGGACGATTGCCAAACTTGCCGGATGACCTTGTCGCAACTGCTAGCATCAAGCTGAATAATTAAGGAAAGGTCATGGCGAGCTGGTTCGGCTTCAATCCAAAAAATGATCTGGCAGCCAGTAATCAAGCGCCTGGGGACGCAGGAGCGCAGGCCCCATTGAATATGACGCCAAGTCCGGCGGGGTTGAGCTTGTATCTGGACACTCAAGGCTTGGTTACCCGCATTGCCGGGCCTTTGGCTGCGCGCCTGGCCGTCACGGCAACACAGCGCCCGCTCAATGACTACCTCTGCAATAGCTCGGCCCTGGCTGCTGATATTCCGAGTTATCAACAGCAATTGCTTGAACTTGATTTCAACGGTCGTGGCGGCTCGGTTATAACCCTGCGGGGCTGGTTGCAAGCATATGCCGAGGGTTGGTTATTGCAGCTATTGGATGTGTCTGACCTGGTCGAGCAGGCACGCAGCAGCGACCTGCGCCGCCATGTGCTGGCCGAGGCCGCCGACTTCGCCCAGCGCCTGGGCTATCAGTCAGGCGAGCGCTTGCAGACCGCAACTGTCGAGGTGCTCTGCGAGTTGCGCCAACGATTGCGAATCCCCAGTGTGGCGATAGCCTTGCGCGACCAGGCAGGCGAGTGGCGGGTCTATGCCCAGCAAAACGCTTACAACAGCCAGGCATGGCGTGACGAGCAGGCTTTGGGGCGGGTATTCGATGACATGTCGCAGGCCAGTCCACAGCAACTGAGCGCGCTGACATTAACCAAGCATCCTGGGCTTCAGGTGCTGTTTCCCCAGGGCCTTGGCTTTATTACGCCTTACCAGCATCAGGGGGTTACAACTGCCTGGCTGCTCTGTGCAGGGTTTGACGCCCAACTCCATGCCCCGGCCCTGCAGATTGCCGACTGGACGCGATTGTTTGACCAGATCGGCAGCGCCTTGACCGGGCGTATCCAGGCCTTGCAACAGGCCCATCAACAAGATCGGCAAAGCGCATTGCAGGGCCTGCTTGGCGCCGGTTGGTGGACATTCAACAGTCATGACCAGCGTTTGCAACTGGCGCCAGAACTGGCTGCTACGCTGGGGATCGAGCACGCTGGCGAGCTTGAGTTGTCAGCCTGGCTTGAGCACATCCATGGCAGTGACCGCGATGAGTTTCGCGTGCGACTCAATCGCCTGGTTGAGGGCGGGCACAGTTTTATCCAGTGCCTGCGTCTGCAGGTCGCCGGGCCTTGCGCTGGCTATAGCTGGTATCGCCTGCAAGCCCTGGCCAAGGGCGTGGGCAAGAGCCTGCGCATTTATGGTTTCCTGATCGATATCAGCGACATCAAGGAACAGCAGGCCAAGGCCTCGCAGGCCCATGAGCGGCTGAGCAACCTGATCGCCAGTGCGCCGGCGGTGATATATGTGCAGCGCCACGACGATGGGGCTTTGCTGCTGGAGTTCTGCAGCGACAGTTTGCAACCCTTGCTGGGGTGGAGCCTGGCTGAGCTGCAGGCGGGCCTGCTTGCCGAAATAGTCCATCCGGATGACCACGAAATCTTCTTTGACCGTGCACGGCAGTTGCTGCGCAGTGGCGCGGTCAGTTGCCGCTATCGCTTGCGTGATCGCCAAGGTCAATACCATTGGTTGTTGGATGAGTCGAAGCTGCTGCGCGATGAGCTGGGTCGCCCCCGTGAAGCCGTCGGCCTGTGGCTGGATATTACCGAGGCCACGCTTGCTGCCGAACGTATCCGTGAAAGTGAAGAGCGCTATCGAATTCTGGTCGAGGATTCACCAGCGATGATTTGCCGTTATCTGCCGGACCTGACGCTTAATTTCGCCAACCGGCCACTGGCGGATTACCTGGAACGCAGCACCGAGCAGCTGATTGGTGTCAACCTCGGGGAGTGGCTTTCCAGCGAGCAGCGTGATGCCTTTGCGCAACGGCTGCTTGGCCTCACGCCCGAGCAGCCGATCAGCACCGCTGAAATATGCATGCAGTTACCGGGGCGTGAGCATGCCTGGTGGGTGTGGGCCGATCGCGGCATTTTCGATGAGCAAGGCAAGCTGGTTGAAGTCCAGGCTGTCGGGCGCGACAACACCGAGGTCCGCAAGGCCCAGCAGCAACTGTTCCAAGGCGCCAAGATGGCAACCCTTGGCGAGATGGCGACCGGCATGGCCCATGAGTTGAACCAGCCGCTGAATGTAATGCGCATGGCGGTGGCCAATACCCTCAAGCGTATCTCGGCGGGCGAGGTGCCTGCCGAATACCTGGAAGACAAGCTCAAGCGGATCGAGGCGCAGGTGCTGCGCGCGGCGAGGATTGTCGATCATATGCGCGTGTTCGGGCGCCGCTCCGAGGCTGAACATGCCTTGTTTGACCCCATGCAGGCAATCGAGGGGGCCATGTCGCTGCTGCGCGATGGTTTATTGGGCAAGGGGGTCGAACTGCAGTTTGCGCCGGTGGATTTCAGGGTCAGGGTCAGTGGTCATGGCGATCAACTCGAGCAAGTGTTGATCAACCTGATGGTCAATGCGCGGGACGCGCTGTTCTCGCGCCTGGAGCGTGAATCCGACTTTGCCCCGCGCATTGCCTTGTCCGCTACGTTGTTGCCCGAAGGGGTGCTGATCGAGGTGCAGGACAACGCGGGGGGCATAGAACCGCGCTTGCTGGAGCGCATCTTCGAGCCGTTCTTTACCACTAAACCGGCGGGCAAAGGCACGGGTTTGGGGTTGTCGGTCAGCTTCGGCATCATCGAGCAAATGGGTGGGCAACTCAGGGCGTTTAATCGCGAGGAGGGTGCCTGTTTCAGCATTCTCTTACCGCCCGCTTTAAACCCCAACCCATAGTATGGCTAGCCATACAAAAGATCTGTCTCCTGCTGGTAAATAGTCAGGCACAAGCTAGTCTTCATGATGCTACGTTCCGGCAATGTATCGGGACGACAACTGCCTGATGCAGGAGAATCACGATGGATATGAATCGTCGACAGTTCTTCAAGGTCTGCGCTGTAGGCCTTGGAACGTCGAGCCTAGCGGCGTTGGGAGTTGCACCGCCCAATGCCTATGCCGACCAGATACGCCATTTCAAACTGGCGCGTACGATAGAGACGCGCAACACCTGTCCATATTGCTCGGTCGGTTGCGGCCTGATCATGTATAGCCAGGGCGACGCCGCGAAGAACGTTGCGCAAAATATTATCCATATCGAAGGCGACTCTGATCACCCGGTCAACCGTGGCACCCTTTGCCCCAAAGGCGCAGGGCTGCTCGACTTCGTGCACAGCGAAAGCCGCTTGAAGGTCCCGCAGGTGCGTGAGGCCGGTTCCAACGAGTGGAAAGAACTCGGCTGGGACGAAGCGCTTGATCGCATCTCCAAGCATATGAAGGCGGATCGTGACGCCAATTTCATCGAAACCAACGAGCAGGGCCAAAGGGTCAATCGCTGGTTGAGCACAGGCTTTCTCGCGGCGTCGGCATCGTCCAACGAAGCGGGCTACATCACTCACAAGGTGGTGCGTTCACTCGGCATATTAGGATTCGATAACCAAGCACGTGTCTGACACGGCCCGACGGTGGCAAGTCTTGCCCCGACGTTTGGCCGCGGCGCCATGACCAATCACTGGACCGACATCAAGAATGCCGATCTGGTTTTGATTATGGGCGGCAATGCTGCTGAAGCGCATCCGTGCGGCTTCAAATGGGTGACCGAAGCCAAGGCGCATAACAACGCCAAGCTGATTGTGGTTGATCCGCGCTTTACCCGTTCCGCCTCGGTGGCGGACCTGTATGCGCCTATTCGTACCGGCTCGGATATCGCCTTCCTCGGCGGCCTGATCTCCTACCTGATCGAAAACGACAAGTATCAGCACGAGTACGTGCGTAACTACACCGACGTCAGTTTTATCGTGCGCGAAGGCTATGACTTCGAGGCCGGTTTCTTTAGCGGCTACGACGAAGCCAAGCGCGGCTATCCGGACAAGTCCGGCTGGGGCTACGAGATTGGCGAGGATGGTTTTGCCAAGGTCGACCCTACCCTGAGTCACCCACGCTGCGTGTTCAACCTGCTGAAGAAGCATTACAGCCGCTATACGCCGGACATGGTCAGCAGCATTTGCGGCACGCCGAAAACCCAGATGATGCAGGTGTGGGACACCATCGCCGAGACTTCGGCGCCGGGCAAGGTCATGACCATCATGTATGCGCTCGGCTGGACCCAGCATTCCACTGGCTCGCAGATGATTCGTGCTGGCGCCATGTTGCAGCTGCTGCTGGGCAATATTGGTATGCCGGGCGGCGGCATGAACGCCTTGCGCGGTCACTCCAATATCCAGGGACTGACTGACCTTGGCTTGCTTTCAAACTTGCTGCCGGGTTACCTGACCCTGCCCAGCGACGCCGAGCAGGACTATGCGGCCTACATCGCCAAGCGCGCCAGTAAACCGCTGCGTCCGGGGCAACTGTCGTACTGGCAGAACTACGAGAAGTTCCACGTCAGCCTGATGAAGGCCTGGTACGGCAAGAACGTCAGCGCGGACAACAATTGGGGCTACGACTGGTTGCCCAAGCTCGATGCGCCGGCACCGGGTTACGACGTACTTAAAGTCTTCGACATGATGTATCAGGGCAAGGTCAATGGCTACTTCTGCCAGGGCTTCAACCCTATTGCCTCGTTCCCGAACAAGGCCAAGATTGGCGCGGCACTGGCCAAGCTCAAGTACCTTGTCATCATGGACCCGCTGGCCACCGAGACCTCCGAGTTCTGGCGCAACGTCGATGAGTTCAACGACGTCAATACCGCGGATATCCAGACCGAAGTGTTCCGCCTGCCAACCTCATGCTTTGCCGAGGAAGACGGCTCGCTGGTAAACAGTGGCCGTTGGCTGCAGTGGCACTGGAAGGGCGCCGAGCCGCCGGGCAAGGCGCGCACTGATATCCAGATCATGGCCGGCTTGTATCACCGCCTGCGGAATATGTATGCCACGGACGGTGGTAAATTCCCGGATCCGATCCTCAATCTGGACTGGCCGTATTTGCAGCCGGATGAGCCCTCGGCGGAAGAACTCGCCAGGGAGTATTCAGGCAAGGCGATAACCGACCTGACCGACCCTGCAACTGGCGCCCTGTTGGTCAAGGGCGGTGACCAACTGGCGGGCTTTGCGCAATTGCGCGCCGATGGCAGCACATCCAGCGGTTGTTGGTTGTTCTGCGGCTCCTGGACCCAGCAGGGCAACCAGATGGCGCGGCGTGACAACTCAGATCCCTACGGTATCGGCCAAACCCTTGGCTGGGCCTGGTCCTGGCCTGCGAACCGGCGGATTCTCTACAACCGCGCCTCTGCCGATGTGTCAGGCAAACCCTGGCAAGACCTGAAAAAACCGCTGGTGTTCTGGAACGGCAAGTCATGGGGCGGCGCCGATGTGCCGGACTTCAAGGCTGATTCACCGCCGGAGGCGGGGATGAATCCGTTCATCATGAACCCGGAAGGGGTGGCACGATTCTTTGCCGTCGACAAGATGGCCGAGGGCCCGTTCCCGGAACACTACGAACCCTTTGAAACGCCGATTGGGCGCAACCCGCTGCATCCTGACGATCCGCGTGTCACCAGCAACCCCGCTGCTCGGGTGTTCAAGGGTGACATGGAGCTGTTCGGTAGCGCGGCGGATTTCCCCTATGCCGCAACGACCTACCGGCTGACCGAGCACTTCCACTTCTGGACCAAGCACTGCCGCCTGAACGCGATTGTGCAGCCCGAGCAGTTCGTGGAAATCAGCGAGGCCCTGGGTAAAGAGCTGGGCATAGCCGCAGGCGATTGGGTCAAGGTGTCGAGCAACCGTGGCTACATCAAGGCGGTGGCGGTGGTCACCAAGCGCCTCAAGCCATTGACGGTCGATGGTAAAACCGTGCACCAGATCGGAATCCCGATTCACTGGGGGTTCTCCGGTACGGCGCGCAATGGCTACCTGACCAATACCTTGACCCCCTTCGTTGGCGACGCCAACACGCAAACGCCGGAGTTCAAGTCCTTCCTCGTCAACGTGGAAAAGGCATAGGAGCTGACGCATGGCTACTCAAGACATCATCGCCCGCTCCGCCACCACGACCCATTCGCCGTCCATCCGGCAGATTGACGAGGTGGCCAAACTTATCGACGTGTCCAAGTGCATCGGCTGCAAGGCTTGCCAGGTGGCGTGCTCGGAATGGAACGACCTGCGTGACGAGGTCGGCCATAACCACGGCACCTACGAAAGCCCGGCAGACCTCAGCGCTGATTCCTGGACCCTGATGCGTTTTGCCGAGCACGAAGACGAAGCAGGCAAACTCGAATGGCTGATCCGCAAGGACGGCTGCATGCACTGCGCCGAACCGGGTTGCCTAACGGCGTGCCCAAGCCCGGGGGCGATCGTGCAATACGCCAACGGTATCGTCGATTTCAACCAAGACCATTGCATCGGTTGCGGTTACTGCATCACCGGTTGCCCATTTGATGTGCCGCGTATCTCGAAAAAAGATAACAAAGCCTACAAGTGCAGCCTCTGTTCAGACCGTGTTGGCGTCGGCCAGGAACCGGCCTGCGTCAAAACCTGCCCGACTGGCGCGATTGTCTTCGGCAGCAAGGAAGACATGAAGGATCACGCCGCCGAGCGCATCGTCGACCTCAAGTCACGTGGCTACGAAAATGCCGGTTTGTATGACCCGCCTGGTGTTGGTGGCACCCATGTGATGTACGTGCTGCATCATGCCGACAAGCCCGCGCTGTACTCCGGCTTGCCTGCTGACCCGTCCATCGATCCTATGGTCCATGTCTGGAAGGGCGTGGCCAAGCCTCTGGGGTTGCTGGCGATGGGGGCGACTGCTCTGATCGGCTTCTTCCACTACCTGCGCGTTGGGCGCAACGTGGTTGAAGAGGACGAACCGGGTGCAGTTGGCGATGCGGCCGTGCACAAGGTTGATCCAGCGGTGCATGAGTTCGACCCTAAAGCCCCGCGCTGAGTGAAATGACCAACCTCTGCAACGGCCAGCCCGGTGCAGAGGTTAGAGGGAGTCAAGATGAAACATGACATCCAACGTTACACCGCAGGCGAGCGCAGCAATCACTGGGCGGTCGCGATTCTGTTTGTCCTTGCGGGGTTATCGGGCCTGGCGCTGTTTCACCCGGCCTTGTTCTGGTTGAGCCACCTGTTCGGTGGCGGGCCCTGGACGCGTATTTTGCATCCCTTTATCGGCATTGCCATGTTCCTGTTTTTCATATGGCTGGTGATGCGCTTCATGAGCCATAACATGATCCATAAAAGGGACGTGCAGTGGCTCAAGCAAGCGGGCGATGTGATGGCCAATCGCGAAGGCAATATGCCGGAAGTCGGTCGCTACAACGGTGGCCAGAAGCTGCTGTTCTGGGTGCTGCTGGTGTGCATGTTGCTGTTGCTGGTGACAGGCATAGTCATCTGGCGTGAGTACTTCAGCCATCTGTTTGGTATCGAGCTGATTCGCTTATCCGTGCTGCTGCATGCACTGGCTGCGCTGGTACTGATTGTCAGCATCATCGTGCATATCTACGCCGGTATCTGGGTCAAGGGCTCGGTCGGCGCGATGCTTACCGGCTGGGTTAGCAAAGGCTGGGCGCGCAAGCATCACAGCCTTTGGTATAAAGAAGTCGAGAAGGGCGAGAACAAACATTGAGCCAAGGTGGCCATGCGGGTGCATTGCACCTGTATGGCGCCCGCTGTCATATGCACTCATCAAGCTGTTTTGTGAAAGGAGTCCTGCGTGCCAGACAGAATATTAGAGCGCGGCGAAATCGAAGCGTCGGCAAATATCCCACCGTTTCTCAATCCCTCTAACCCAGCATTATTCCAGCGTCGTGCCGAGCGCTTCAGAGCCCTTGCGCAAAACCATCCACTGAGCGGCTATCTACTGCTTATGGCGCAGCTTTGTGACGCGCAACATGCCGCGCTCGCGAACCTACCCGCCTTGCCGGGGCCGGATCAGCGTGCGCTGGAGCTGAGCCGCGAACACCGCATGCCGCCGCTGGCGTTCGAAGCCCTGGTGCGTGGCGATGACTGGCTGCAGGCGCTCGATAAAGTGCTCGAGCAGTTCAATGCGCAAGGCAATCCAGCCGTTACAGCGGCCCTGCAGCAATTGGCGCAAGCGGACAGCGGCCAGCGCAAGGCCTGGGCGGTGAACCTGTTAAGTGGCCAGTTTGATTTGCTGCCCGCCGCCGTGGTGCCATTTCTCGGCGCCGGGTTGCAGGTGGCGTTCAGCCATTGGCTGCTGGCATTGCCCGAAGGCACCTTGTCCGAGCGCGAAAGCTGCACTCAATGTCCCGCCTGTGGTTCGCCACCTGTGGCAGGCATGATTCGCCATCGCGGCAAGCAGATTGGCTTACGTTACCTGAGCTGCTCGCTGTGTTCCTGCGAGTGGCATTACGTGCGGGTCAAATGCAGTCACTGTGAAGAAAGCAAGGAGTTGGCGTACCTGTCGCGTCAGCTTGATGATGCGAAGCCCGAGGCTGCGCCCATTCGCGCCGAGGTTTGCCCGAATTGCCAGGGCTACTTGAAGCACTTCTACCTTGAATACGACAGCGAAGCCGACGCCCTGGCCGATGACCTGGCCAGCCTTGACCTGGATATGATGGTTGCGGACGCAGGCTATATGCGCCGGGCACCAAATCTCTTGCTTGCCCCCGGCGCTGAGTGAGAGCCTACACTGAGGTGTGCCCCATACGTTAAGGACGCTTGATGACGCCCGTTCGTCTACCTTCGGTCGATCGCTTGCTGCGCAGCCCGGCCATTGCCCCATTGCAACAACGCTATGGCCGCGAAGCCATGCTCAGGACCCTTCGCGATTTGCTCGATGAACTGCGTGAGCCTGCGCAAAAGGGTGCCTTGGCCGCCATTGAACTCAGCGAGGCGGTGCTGGCCGGACGCGTAGGTGAACGCCTCGCTGCGCAGCACGCCAGTAGAATCCGCCGCGTGTTCAACCTCACTGGCACCGTGTTGCACACCAATCTCGGCCGCGCCTTGTTGCCGGAAGAGGCCATAGAGGCCGTCAGCCTCGCCGCGCGTTATCCGCTCAATCTTGAATTCGACCTGGCCACTGGCAAGCGCGGCGACCGCGATGACTTGATCACCGGCCTGATCCGCGAGCTGACCGGCGCCGAAGCGGTCACAGTGGTCAACAACAATGCTGCCGCCGTACTGCTGACTCTCAACAGCCTGGGCGCCCGCAAGGAAGGGGTGATCTCCCGTGGTGAGTTGATCGAGATCGGCGGAGCGTTTCGCATTCCCGATATCATGTCGCGTGCCGGGGTGAAACTGGTTGAGGTCGGCACCACCAATCGCACCCACGCCCGCGACTACGAAGCGGTGATCAACCCGCGCACTGGCTTGCTGATGCGCGTGCACACCAGCAACTACAGCGTGCAAGGCTTTACCGCCAGCGTGCCGACGGCGCAACTGGCCGGCATTGCCCACGCCAACAATCTGCCCCTGCTCGAAGATTTGGGCAGCGGCACTCTGGTCGACCTGACCCGCTGGGGCTTGCCCAAGGAACCAACGGTGCAGGAAGCCCTGCGCGATGGCGCGGATATCGTCACCTTCAGCGGCGACAAGCTCCTGGGCGGCCCGCAGGCAGGCTTGATCCTTGGCAGCCGCGAGCTGATCAACAAGATCAAGAAGAACCCGCTCAAGCGTGCCTTGCGGGTCGATAAGCTGACCCTGGCCGCGCTTGAGGCCGTGCTTAATCTGTATCGCGATCCGGACCGCCTGGCCGAGCGCCTCACCAGCCTGCGCCTGCTCAGTCGTCCGCAAGGGCAAATCATGGCCCAGGCGCAGCGCATTGCCCCACTGGTCGCGCAACAGTTTGGCCAAGACTGGCAAGTCTCGGTGCAAGCGGCCCTGGGCATGATCGGTAGCGGCGCCCAGCCAGTTGCGCGCCTGCCCAGCGCGGCCATCTGCATTCGACCCATGCAGTCCAAGCGCCTGCGTGGCCGCGCGTTGCGCAGCCTGGAAGAAAACCTGCGCTGCTTGCCGATCCCGGTGCTCGGTCGTATCGATGATGACGCCTTGTGGCTGGACCTGCGCCAACTGGATGACGAAGCTGCATTTACCGCGCAACTGCACCTGCTCGCCGAGGATTGAAGCTTGATTGTCGGCACGGCAGGTCACATCGACCACGGCAAGACTGCATTGCTGCAAGCGCTTACCGGGCAGCAGGGTGACAAGCGCCCGGCCGAACGCGAGCGCGGCATCACCATTGACCTGGGCTACCTCTACGCCGACCTGGGCGATGGCCAGCTCACCGGGTTTATCGACATGCCGGGCCACGAGCGGTTTGTGCACAACATGCTCGCCGGTTCCAGCGGCATTGACCTGCTGCTGTTGGTGGTTGCTGCGGATGATGGCGTCATGCCGCAAACCCGCGAGCACCTGGCGATTGCGCAACTACTGGGCATCCGCCGCGCGATCGTGGCGCTGAGCAAAATCGACCGGGTCGATAGCCAGCAAGTGGTCAAGGTGCAGCAGCAAATCACTCAATTGCTCAGTGCCGGGCCGCTTGCGGGTACTGAGATCTATCCCGTATCGAGCGTTACAGGTGATGGCATCGCTGAGCTGCGCCAAGCCCTCAGGAACAGCGCGGAGCATGTGCAACAACGCAGTGTCAGTGGCTACTTTCGCTTGCCCATCGACCGCGCATTCAGCGTTGCCGGTGCCGGCATTGTCGTCACGGGTACCGCCAAGGCCGGGCAGGTTGCAGTGGGCGATGAACTGACGCTCAGCCCCAGTGGCCGCAGCGTACGCGTGCGCGGCATCCATGCGCAAAACCAACAGGCCGAGCAGGCCATTGCCGGGCAACGGGTGGCGCTGAACATCGTCGGCGAACGTTTGGCCTTGGAGCATGTGCGCCGTGGTGACTGGCTGCTGACACCGGCCTTGCACGCACCGACTACGCGCATTGATATTCAGCTCGAAATACTGCCCGGCGAAAGCCGCGACTTCAGCCACTGGACGCCGGTGCATGTGCATCTGGCCGCACAAGATGTCACGGGCCGTGTGGCGCTGCTGGAAGGCACCCAGGTCGAACCGGGTAAAACCGCCCTGGCGCAGATCCTGCTAAATGCGCCGGTGCATGCCGTGCATAACGACAGGCTGGTCCTACGCGACCAGTCGGCGCAACGCACCGTGGCGGGTGGCCGAGTACTGGACCCCTTTGCCCCGGCGCGCAACCGGCGCTCCGAGCAACGCCTGGCGCAACTCAATAGCCTGCTGGTCGATGAGCTTGGGGACGCGCTACCGGCGTTGTTGCAACGCGCCTTCAATGGGCTTGATCCAACACTGCTCGAGCGTCAGTTCAATCAGCCCCGGGCGCTGTGGGCATTACCCGAGGATGTGCTGCAAGTCAGCACGCGGCTCGGTCCACGGTTATTCAGCAGCAGTGTCTGGCTGCAATTAACCGCGCAGTTGCTCGAGGGCTTGCAGCGCTTTCACGACGAGTGCCCGGATGAACTTGGCCCTGACCGTGATCGCCTGCGACGTTACGCATTGCCCGCACTGGAGCGACCGGTGTTTATCAGCCTGCTCGAACAGCAGCTTGCATCTGGCGCTGTCGCCAGCAGTGGCCCCTGGCTGCACCTGCCTGAGCATCAGGTGCAACTGGGTGAGACCGATGAAGCCTTGCGCGAACAGATCTGGCCTTTACTGATTGCCGGTCACTTTGATCCACCCTGGGTGCGCGATCTTGCCAGCAGCCTGCAAAAGGATGAAGCCGAGGTGCGTCTGCTGCTGCGCAAACTGGCCAGGCTCGGCCTGCTTCACCAAGTGGTCAAGGACCTGTTCTACCCCGAGCAGACCTTGCGCCAGCTCGCTGCAATCGCAGTGACTATCGAACAGCAAAACGGCTCGATCAAACCCGCAATCTGGCGTGACAACATCAACATCGGCCGCAAGCGCAGTATTCAGCTACTCGAGTATTTCGACCGCATCGGCTTCACCCGCAGGCTGGTTGGCGAGCGCAGGATCAGGACGGATTCTGCCCTGGCCGAGATCAAGTAAGACCTGCTAATCACCGGATAAATTTCAGGACATATCATGGCTTCAGCCTTCGCCCACGCAGTGGTTCCACTGGTTGTCTACGCCGCTTTCAAAAGCCCGTCGATGAACCTGCGTCTGCTGGTCTTGGCCATAATCCTGGCCATCGCCCCGGATGCGGATGTACTGGCTTTCAAGTTCGGCATTGCCTACAGCTCGGAGTGGGGGCACCGGGGTTTTACCCATTCATTATTTTTCGCAGGCTGCGTAGCGGCTTTCTTCATGCTGTTCGCCAAGCCACTTAAATCAAAGCCCTGGGTCGTCTTCGCCATGAGCTTTATCGCCTGCGCATCCCATGCGGCATTGGATGCGCTAACCAACGGCGGGCTAGGGGTCGCCTTGTATTGGCCGTTTAGCACGGAGCGCGTGTTTTTCCCGTTCAGGCCGGTGCAGGTGTCGCCGATTGGGGTTGGCGCCTTCTTCACCGAAAGAGGCCTGAGGGTGATCACTTCTGAGTTTGTCTGGATATTTATTCCAGGGTTTGTAATCGGTTTGCTTGGGGTTTTGATCAGGCGGAAAATAACGGCGCGTAAACCGGCGATAGGTGATGGGCAAGAAGCCTGAGCCTATCCATCATCCCAAGTGATTTTCTCAGCTTGGCGGGCGTGTTTAATCAGTAAGCGAAACCAGTAGGTCTATCGCTGACAAGGGCAGGTAAATAAGGGTTATTGCGGCGTAGATTCTCCGTGACTTTGCCAAGAATGCCACGGTGGGCAAGATGATCATCAAGGCATCCAGCGCCGCCCAATACGCCAACATGGGGCTGTGCAGAATAAATACGTTGAGGATAAAACCGAGCACCAGAAATGCTGACAGTGAAAGCAGGGCGAAGCGACCGTCCTTCTCGAAATATACTTGCGCCCCATCGACCTCATCTTCACTGCGGTTGGGCAGCAACAAAGACGCCGTGATAAAAAGCATCAGCGTTAGCAGTACAAAGAAAATAAATTCCAAAAACGAAAAGCTATCCTCGAGCTTTGGCAACTGATTGATCGCCCACCAAAACTCAAGCTGAGTCGAAAACAGCACTGTCGCCCAAGCAACCGGCACCCAATCGATGGGCGCTGTATGGCGAATACGGAACAAGGTGACAAGCCCCGTCAGCAACCGGGTCACAGACAGGCCAAGGATCATCGACAAAATGGTTGCGATTACTGGGAAGTTACTCAAGTGTGCGGCTCTCGCAGTGGCTAGGCTGGTGTCAGGAAAATCAGGGGTGTCCGGTATTTATCTTAGCTGCGGATACGCTGCCCATTGGCAAAATGATTGCTATGGTTTTCAAGATTCTTGCATTGCGCTCGGATCGAGCTGCATTGATGGGTTATGCTCGGTTTGACGATTCAACGACGCGTTGAGACAAAGCAATATGGAAGGCAATCACGCCCGGTGGCGTGGCCGGGCTTCAACCCCGGTAGGGGACGGCAGCCGTTCCTAGGTGGGTTCGACTCCCACTGCCTTCCGCCATTTTCTTGCCTCAACCGAGAGTCGTAGAGGCAAGCGGGCTTGAATCGAAGGTGGTTAAAAACGTGGTCTGTCTCCTATTGCTATAAGACAGACCGCATAACAGGAACGAATTACGCCTATAACGACTTGGTTCAAAGTATGAAAACCAATGGTGGGAAAGCTGATCCTGTTGACGTCATAAAAATGCCGGATGGCAAGCTGACGAGTATGGATAACACTCGTATTGCTGCGGCAAGAGAAGCTGGTATTGAAGTCAAAGCGAATGTTCGTGAATTCAGTGAGCCACTCACTACTGCCGAAATGCAAAGATTTGCGAAGCCTGAAAAAGGATTCAATCCAAAAACTTGGGGAGAAGCTATAACAGGAAGAATCAATAGCCAGTCAGGTGGGTTTGCAAAAGGAAATCCATATGGGGCTTCTGATGCCCCTAGAATTACGGGTAAACAGTAATGTCTTCCTGGTACTTGTTTGATGAGGCAATGCTTCCTGAAGGGTTTAAATTCCCTATAAGTTTTTTAGAGTTTACGTGTCAAAAAATACTTCCAGATTTAGAGCCATGGTGGTTTTTATGTAAGTACAAGTCTAATGCGGATTTTTGGCTTGAAGAACTTAAACGGCTCTATCCGGCTAGAAGTTTGGTCCCTTTTGCAAAACTTGAAGATTCAGATGATTTTGCTTGCTTTGATGGGAGTGAGGATACGGACAATTTGGCAGTGTTTTTTATTCATGCCTATGCTTCTTCTGGCTGGGAAGAGAGAGGGAGAGTAGCTAATTTTTCTGATTGGTTGGAAGTAGCGAAAATGGATTCTGCTCGCTACAAGCAGGAGCGAGCAGAAGATTAATTGTTTTCCTGTATGAGATTTATAAGAATATGGTCTGCCAACCAAACGCCATTATCCGCCTGAAAGAACTTGAAGCCTTGTTGGTGCATCTGCAAGGCTTCAACTTATAATACGACAGGCTTTCCGTAACGTTTACCGACTTCAATGGTGGTCTGTTCATCTTGGGAAAGATGGACATGATGACGAGAGCCAGGAACCAGTCATTTCTCGTTGATTGAGTCCATAAAACGAGTGGCTGTACCGTGATATAGAAATTCTGGCGAACAATAGGGGAAGAGAACAATAGGGGACAGACCACGTTTAATTCAAAATCCCAGCTAGAAAAACGTGGTCTGTCCCCTATTGCTACCGTGACAACTCAAATTTTGAGAAATTTCTTTTTAACAGTGCTCTACCCCCTACTCTAAACTCCTTCGGCGATTCCGCCTTACGTACGGTTAAGGGGCGGGCTTTAGCCCGTCTCAGCGAGCGTAGCGAACGATTTGAGCCATTAATTAGGCATTACGTGCCTTGCCAATTAGAGACTCAAGTTGAATGGCTAGATTTTGAATTGATTTGAAAAAATCTTTGTCATGATCTTTGTTGTTTCTGAAATCTTTAATCAGTGCATTCATAGCTTTGTAGGGAAGCGACTCGGCTTGAGTCGTTTGGCCATGAGCTTGCAGTTTTATATAGAAATTCTCTGAGTCCCACTCGACGATGACCTCAGGGAAGTTTGTAAATGTGAAATTATTTACCCGCAAATCGTGGATTAGAGACTGGGCAACTAGTCCGCCAATTTCGCAGGAACTGATTTCTAGGCTGGTGAAGTATGTGCTCATGAGTACTCCGATTTTAGATTTTGACTAACGCCGCGCACAACTTACAAACTGTCTAGTCACGCAGTGGCGAGTTGCTGCGATTTGTTAGCAACTACTCCTCTTCAATAAGCTTTCTGCTCTTTCTAACTTCAAATATGCATATTCATAATTAATTAGATTGTCTTCGTACGTAACAGAAGGATTTGAGTTTGCATGATAAGAAAGACATTGCTGTAAGGCGCGCTTTACCGTTTTATAGGAAAGTGCATTTTCTGCCATTTCAGAGCCTTCTGATTGGCTTATAGCTTCATATTCTGCGTCTAAACTTTCCAGAGCTTCTTTCGCCGCTGACACAGATAAAGGTGTATGACCACGAACCTCAAGGATTTTGGTGAAAAGATGCGTAATAAATTTATTGCTCATTTTAATACTCCCTTTTGCTAACGTTTGGTTAAGGGACGGGCTTTAGCCCGTCCCAGTGAGCGAAACGAACGATTTGAACCAGTTGTTAGAAGGTAACACAATTCTCTGCTATTTTTGCTTTTTCTATTAAGTGGCTAATTAGATCTTCGAAGAGCCCATGACGTATGTTTCCGGCCCAGCGCTCGATTTCTTGGATTGTTCTTGGTAGCTCGCGCGCAGACTCATAGAAATTAAAGATGGCTTCTGCTGTAGCTGACCCTAATGAAGGTATTTCTAAGCGGCACATGTTGAATGATTCTGTTGATAAGGCTGATTTTATGCGCTCAGCGATTTCCTGCATGCCCAGTGGCTCAATAAAACTCGGCATATTTTCTGCTGAAGCTTGCGTAATTATAGAAAGCTCACCCTTTAAAGATTCTATGTTTGAACGGATTTCACGCAAAAGAACTGCTGAGATGTTCTTGGTGCTCCTTTTTCCTTTCGCGCGTTCATAAGCTGCGCTTAGGCCGAAACCCAAAACAACACCAAGAATTGTAAGAGCAAGTTCAAACATCCATATCTCCGAATTGCCTTCTAACGCCGCCAACACGCGCAGCTTTGTAGTGGAGGCGAAGCCGCAACGAAAAAACTGTCGCTGTGATTGACATTGTTAAAACAGCTCATTATCTACTTCTGCTTGAATGCCTTTTTGAGTTTTGCGATGCCTTCACCTAGAGGTGGAATTTCGATTTTCAGTTTAGTCAAACCGAACTCGAATTTTCCACCAGAGACAATGAGGGCGGCTGTCAAGGCAACCCCTATACCCAGGAAAACGATTTCAAAAGGATTTCGACGCATAATATCTTGGATGTACAGCTCTTCTTGGGTAGATAGCATCTGTTTAGTTAATCGATTAAAGCCGGCTGCTGAAAGACTGCTTGCGTGATGGAGAATTGCCCCAGATAGGTGCTCCACGCTCGTATTAACAGCAATATCCCCATCGTCCTCCATTTCAAACCGTACTTCCTCGAGTGCCAAAATATAACAAACCCTCAAGAGTTGAAAATACTCAGAAAATTGGTTGATGGGCACAGGCCGACCGTCAGAATTTATCGTCACTTCAACTTCTTCCATTAATCTCTCTCTCTTGAGTTTTAACAGTTAAGTGGACCGACGGCTTTATGATTGCATATTAGTGACTTCTTCATAACAAGATTTCGCTCGGTCGATTCAATGCGTAAAATATCTATATAAAACAATTGGTTATCTTATTACTGTTGCATGCGACCTGTATTCGCTTGACCTCCTAATTTTGTGCAACCAATAACACTGTGCAAAAATACAGTTCTGATGCGATATGGATACCACACCAGCCAAGCCACGCCTGCGAGAACAGTTTCGTAACGTCATTAGGGTGAATCACTACAGCATTCGCACCGAGAAGACCTACTGGTAACAGGGGACAGATCACGTTTTTCTCTCAGCCAAGATCAGTACGAACTGATACCAATGTGCCATATCAATCATGCGGAGGGTAGAGATCAAGAATCTATGCGTCGAAAAAGTATCGAAAGCAAAGCGATTTTATGTACAAGTTCGAGCAGTGCAAAAGGCTCAAACCCCTGCATTGAGCGGGTCAGAGCAGCAATTACATAGTAAATTGTAGGGTTCAACTCCCACTGCCTCCCGCTATTTCCCGCTCTCAATTTATCTGCACTCCGTAAAGCAATTTCGAGCTTGGGCTAGTGCTTTGGTGGACAAGCTTCGCGTTGTCGCACCCTACGAAGTCTTGCTATCCGCTTTTTTATCCACCATTGGCCTGGTGTGGCTAGGGTATTTCTCGGTTGTGATCGCGGGGTTAGAACCTGGGGGGACAGTCTTTGAATTGTTGCGCCCTACGCGGGGAAGTGTTTCGCCAGAAACCCCAGCAGCAGCTTATTTACCTCTTTGGCTTTTTCGCTTTGTATCCAGTGGCCGCAGTCGCTTAGCTGGTGTTGTTCCAGGTTGTTGACGCGGTTTGGCATGCGGCTGATTGTGTGGGCTTCGAGGGTGGCGACTGGGTCTTTGTCGCCGACCAGGAACAGGGTGGGTTGGGTGATTTTTACATCCTGCAAGTGCTCGGTTTTCTGCCAGTTGCGCTCGAAGTTGCGGTACCAGTTGAGGGCGCCGTGAAAGCCGTGTTTGCGGAAGGTTTCAACATAGGCCTGAAAGTCGTTTTCATTGCACCATTGAGGTAGCTCATTGGGTGTTTCGATGCCGTCGAATAACCTGCTGTTGGCTGGGCGGTCTTGCAGTAGCAAGTCACTTGAACTGGCGCCTTGCATAAAGATGCGCAGGCTGCGCGCTATGTCGGCATCCAGTTCCTGCTCGGCCACGCCGGGTTGCTGAAAGTAGAGGATGTAGTTGAAGCGTTCGGCAAAGAGTTCGCGCATGACTTCGATTGCCGGGCGCTTGCCGCGTCCGGCGAAGGGCACGGACATGGCTACCAATGTGTTGACCCGCTGCGGTTCGAGTTGGGCGAGGTGCCAGGCGATCATCGCGCCCCAGTCATGGCCGATGATGCAGGCGTCGTGCTGGTTGAATGCGCTCATGCAGGCCTGGATATCGGCGCAGATTGTCAGCACGTCGTAGGCCTCGACGTCTTGCGGGGCGTCACTGCGGCCGTAACCGCGCATTTCAGGGATAAACACGCGATAACCCGCGCCAGCCAGCGCCGGTATTTGCTCGCGCCATGAATGCCAGCATTCGGGGAAACCGTGCAGTAGCCAGACCGGCCTGCCATTTTCGGGGCCAGCCATGTGTAGATGCAGGTTGATGCCGTTTACTGCCAGGTCCTGCGCTTGCATGCCAATGTCCTCGCGATTGCCGATAAGCGCCACGCTAGTAGAGGAGGGTGCAGGCTCTAAGCAGCATTCATCAGTCGAATGGCAGGTTACGCAATGGGTCAGTTCAGCGCAGTGCTTGAACGCCGTTATCATCCGGGTTGAAGCCATCCAGGCGCATGCGTTCGGCGAAGGCGGCCAGGGCTGCATCGCCGGTCAGCAGTTGCTGGCGGGCGCTGGTCCAATCATTGGGTTGCAGGCGAATCATCCAGCCTGCGCCGTAGCAGTCCTGGTTGATTAGCGCCGGGCGACGCACTACTTCGCTATTACTGGCAATCAGGATGCCGGCGATGGGGGAGCGGGCAGAGGACGCCGCCTTGGCGAATTCGACGATACCAAAGCTGCGGTCCGCCTCAATGACCTGGCCGTCCCGCTTGGGGGTGAAGGCGAATATCTGGCCGTAACTGGCGCAGCCATAAGCGCTGAGGCCAATGGTTAGCGTGGCGTCGGTTTCCTCGCGCAGCCAGAGGTTGTGGTCCGGGGCATAGAGCAGGTTATCGGGGAACTCCAGGGTGTTCAGTTTCATAGGCTCAGGACTTTTTCGTACTCAAGAATCATCTGGGCCAGCTCGCCGCCGCTGGCGATGTCATCCAGCTCGGGGATAAGACCACTTTCGTCGATCACAAGGCCCGGCGCCCGGCACATCAACAAGCGTACGCCTGCGCTCTTGGCCTGCTGGATAAAGTGCCTGACGGACTCGCCATCTGCGGCGGCATAAAGGTTGTCGGCCACCTCGGCTTGCGCCAGCTGTGCCGCCTCGCCGCTGAGGAAGACAGTCACTTGCGCGTCCATGCAGGCCAGCAGGGTGGCGGTGTAGAACGGCGCGGCGCAACGTGCTGCCGTGCTTGGCCCGCTGGTGACTACTATCAAGACGCGCTGAGCGGTTGTGTTGCTCATAAGGCTTTGTCCATCTGGATTAATGCGGCGCGCATGCCGTCTGGGGTTTCGCGCTCGACTATGGCGTAGGGCTTATATCCCAGTTGGCTGTAGAGCAGCAGGCCTGCGGTATTGCCGTTGAAGCATGACAGGCGCATACGCTTGGCGCGCAACTGGGTGCGTGCCTGCTCCTCCATGATCATGATCAGGTGGCGCGCGATGCCCTTGCCACGGGCATTGGGCGCCACCATCACATTGCCGAGCGCGCAATAGAGGCCTTCCTGCCATTGATAATAGTTGGCAAAGCCGACTACTTCATCGTTGAGCAAGACAACCGTGCTGCCGCAGCGTTTGTCGATTGCATCGGCGACCTGAGCCGGCGTGAGTGGCCAGCTCGCCTTGGGATAGCTGTAGAACAGTTCTTCGGCACTCTGCATAAAGGTGGCAATGATGAGCAGGTCACGCGCCTCGGCAGGTCGGTGGCTGAGTCGATGAGGGGTGATCATCAATGCGGAGGGTATTGGCTGAGCACCTTGGCCACGGTTTCGCGGATCGCGGCTTCGCGCTCGGTTGGGCTAAGGGTATTGCGCGGCATGACTTGCTGTGCGCTGCCGCGCCATACCAGTTTGTTGTCCTTGCCGTCGTAGAGGTCTACCTGCAAGGTGCCGACCTTGTAGTCGACCGTCTGGGTTTCGGTGTAGATCGGTCCGCCCCAGTAGCCACCACCCCAGGCGTTATTCCAGCCTCCGCCGTAGTTGGTTGTGTACAGGTTTTGCCGGTCGTCTACGATAAGCGCAACCTGGACGCTGAGATCGCCCTGGGTGTTGGCCGGTGCCGCGCGTAAGCCTCGTTGCTCAAACTGGTCCTTTAGCGCATCACGGATGCGTTGCTCTGTCAGGTCGCTCTTGATGCGTGGATCATCTGGCGAGTAGGTCAGGGCAGGGGTTTTCCACGACCAGCTCCGGTAGCTGGCAAAGTCACGGTTGGTGTCGTAGTCGCGATCAACCTGGATGCTCTGGCAGGCGCCAAGCAGCAAGATACTGGCGAGTAATAACAAATGGCGTTTCATTGCGTGTCTCCGGCAGTAACTTAAGGTTTATTGATGCATGCAAGTCTGGCCTTGGCCACCTGGCGAAACAGTCGGTCTTGAAACTGAGCCGTTCAATTTGGCGGATAGCTTGAGAGCGCGTTATTCGTGGCTTCGCGCAGGGCTTTACTGCGTTCGCTTTCATCGTTGCCGCTGAGCGCCGTGGCCGAGCCGCTCCAGATGGGTTGGCCGTCGCGGCTGTCGAAAAGATCAATTCGCACCACAGCAACTTCTTCCTGATAGGTGCGCACTATGGGCACGCTGCCATAAGCGCCGTATCGATCATAGCGATCATAATAGCCGCTGCCAGTCCCGTAGTAGACCCCTCCTTGATCGTAGGCCTGGCGCAGGCGGGTTTCCAGGCGCACGCTGGCAGTGACCCACAAATCAGCGGTTTTACCGCTTTGAACCGGACGTAGACCGGCGCGGTCGAGGCTATTGCTCACTGCGCTGCCGATCATTTCACTGCTCGCCCAAGCGCTGCCGGCGGGGAGCTGCTTATTGGCCCAGGCCCAGCTGCGATAGCGTCCGTAGTCCCGTGGAGGGGCGGGATAGGCGCTCAGGTCGACATGCCCGGCTGCTTGCACCGGCGCAGGCGGCAATGGCTTGGAGGACGCTTGATACGGGTTGCTGGACTGGCAACCAGCCAGGGCAAGCAGCGCTGTCAGGCTCAAGATCAAGGTTACTGCATGCTTCATCATGCGACTCCTTTAACGTGGACGGCAGATCCAGTGCAGGTAGCGACCTAAACCTGAAAATGTCGGGTGCCGTCGGTAAGCGAGTTCCATCTCTAAAAGGTCGATGAGTTCTGCCTTTAGCTGAAAATCCCGTGGCATGTAGTCGTGGAAAACCCTTACGCCACTTTGTATTTCGACTTGCCAGTCCTGACTAAGTTGCGTTGCGAGTTCATGCGGGTCAACCGGGCGTTGTGGTGTCAGGCTTTGTTTTTCACCGGAAAACTCGGCTTTGCGTAGCTTGCGAAAATGCCCTTTGAGCAGGTTGCGGTAGATCAAGGCATCCTTGTTATAAAAGGCCAGCGACAACCAGCCTCCCGGCGCAGTGAGCTGATGCAGCACCGGTAGAATGGCTTGTGGTTCGGCCAGCCATTCCAGCACTGCGTGGCAAATAACCAGGTCATAAGGTTGATGACCCTGGCCAAGCAGGTCTTGCCAGGGCGCCTGGATGAAAGTGGCCTCGATACCGGCCTCGGCGAATCGCTCGCGGGCGCCGTTCAGCATCGGTTCGGCAGGCTCGGCCAAGGTCAGCTGATGGCCGCGCTGCGCCAGCCACAAGGACATATGGCCCAACCCCGCGCCAATATCCAGCACCCGCAATGGGCGTTCGGGCAGGGATTCGGCAAGGTCGGCCTGCAAGACAGCAAGGCGAATTGCACCTTTGGCGCCGCCGTAGATTTTCTCGGCAAAGCGGGTGGCGAGCTCATCAAAATGCCGGTCCTTCATGCCGAGAACCGCCTCTCGCTGTCGGCCAGCTTGGCGCGTACGACCTGGTCCATGTCCAACCCCAACTCGCTGCACAGCAGCACAAGATACAGAATGATATCGCCCACTTCCTGCCCGGCGTGTTCGAGTACATCACTGGGCAGCTCGCGGGATTGCTGTTCGCTCAGCCACTGGAAAATTTCAACCAGCTCGGCCATTTCGACACTGGCGGCCATCGCCAGGTTTTTAGGGCTGTGAAATTGGCGCCAGTCGTTGTGATCACGAATAGCGTGCAGGCGGCGGGTGAGTTCGGTGATGTTCATGCTGCGCTCCTTTCAAGGCGCGTAGCTTGTGATGGATCTTGAGACTGTGCAAGCGCGCTTTGGCGCGCCGCTCAGGAAACACCGGCATGGGCCGTGATTGCACAGCGCGGCATGGGTTAGCCGTCTAGGGGCTGCCATTGCCCTTGCAAGTGCGGCCCCCCATCGCTCCCGCTGAGTACGAACTGCCCGCTTGGAGCATTGGCGCTGGCTTTGAGGATAACGTCGCCAGGCAGCAGCAGCGGTTTTTTGAAGCGCACATAAAGCTGGTAACCGCTGTCTGGAAGCTGGTTGGCCAACTCGGCCAGCACGCGGCCCTTGTTCCACAGGCCATGGGCGATTGCCCGCGGGAAACCAAACAGCTTGGCGCTCAGTGCCGACATGTGGATAGGGTTGTAGTCGCCAGAAACCTTTGCATAGCGTCGGCCAATATCACTTGGCGCATGCCAGTGCGCGATCTCGTTCAGTTGCATGTCCTCCAACTCCGGTGCGGCTTCTGGGCTGGCATCGAGCTTGACGCCGCGACACAGGATCCGGCTGTCGCCTTGCCAAAGCAGGCCGAGTTGGTCTTCCAGGCGGGTGATGATGCTGAATACGGCGCCTTTGTCGTGGGGCTTGAGGTTTTCGGCATGCACGCTGATGGTGAACGGGCCAAGCCCCGCGAGCGGGCGTAATACCTGGATACTATTTTCCAGGTGAACCAGGCCGAGCAAGGGGAAGGGGAAACGCTTGTCGGTGAGCAGTCTCAATTGCAGGGGGAATGCGAGCACATGCGGGTAGGCTGGAGGCAACAGGCTGGACTCGACAACACCGCAGACTTTTCGATAGTCCGCCAGGTTGCGCGGATCGATGGTGATTTGTGCGCGCAGGCCGAGATCCGGCAGCGTCTTGCCCGTGACGCTGCGGTGCAATACCGCCTGCAGGTACAGCCCCGGATGTGCCGACACGGTATCAAGGTCACGCCATTGGATCGTCATTAGTATGCGCCTCATTTAAACGTTGTCAGCAGCTTAGTGGCTGCCAAGCCTCAAGCATTGGCCACTTCGCTCAAGCGCCTGTCATGCCAGTCAACAGGTGGTTGGACAATAGTTTGGCCTCAACCGTTCGGTAATGATGCAAGATGCCTGCTTGAACCGGCCTGGCAAAGCTGCATCGAGATGCAGCGCTGGTATCACACAGTCATAAGAAGTCATGAGCATGCGCGATCTTACGGATGATATTGCGTTGATGCGGCCGGTAATCGCCGCATTACAAGCCAGCGGGACTGATCCTGCCAACGTCCTGGCACGCATTGGTCTGCAAGCAGGGGAGCTGCCCCCCAAGCGTTTTCCTCACGCGCTTCAAGCCTTGTTTTGGCAGGCGGTGATTGATGAGACGGGCGAAGAACACGCGGGTTTGTTTCTTGTCCAGCACCTGCCTGTCTACCAGGGCCTGTTGCTGGAGTACTTGTTTTTCTCGAGTGAAACCTTCGGCGCAGGGCTGCGCCATGCCTTGCGTTACATACGCCTGCTTTCCGATACCTTGAATGCCCGCCTCGATGTCGAAGGCGACCGCGCGGTCCTGACCTTGGCGGCAGCCAGCGACCTGTCGCGTCACTTTGCGGAGGTGCTGGCCGGGGCTGTCATTCGATTGTTCAACGCCCTGACAGAAGATGAGTTTGTCCTTTACGAAGTGCATTTCACCCATCAACGGGGTGCATCGGCAGAGCAATATCGAGCGGTGTATGGTTGCCCCGCATACCTGGGAAGCGAGCGTTATGCCTTGGTGTTTGACAGCTCAATCCTGAACAGGTCATCGGCGCTGGCGCAGCCTGAACTGCTGCAGATGCATGATCTATTGGCGCAACGGAAGTTGATTGAAATTGAGCGCATTGACCTGGTCAATAACGTGCGCGAGCTGATTGCCGAACTGGTGATTGACAACCGTGCAACCCTGGAGCAAGTGTCGCTGCGCCTGGGCATGACAAGCCGGCGTTTGCGCGAGCGCTTGACCACCTCCGGTGTGCGCTTCAATGACTTGGTCAGTGATTACCGCTGCCGCCTGGCCAAGGACCTGTTGCTCAATACTGATGAGCGTATCGAAGTCATAGTCGAACTCACCGGCTTCTCCGAACCCAGCACCTTCTATCGAGCATTCAAGCGCTGGGTTGGCCTGACCCCGGTCGAGTTTCGGAACCGGGGGCGCAGCTAGGCCTCGCTTCACCTCTGGCAAGGTGAAGCGTTCGCGCCAGTCATTGGCGGCTCAGGCGCCCAGCAGGCTTTGTCCACAAACCCGCAAGACCTGGCCGGTCACTGCGCCTGAGGTGGGTTGGGCAAACCAGGCCACCGCTTCGGCTACATCCTGTGGCAAACCTCCCTGGCCCATCGAGTTCATGCGCCTGCCCGCTTCGCGCAAGGTGAGCGGGATGGCGGCGGTCATTTGCGTTTCAATAAAACCAGGCGCCACTGCATTTATGCTGATGTTCTGCTTGCCCAAGACCGGGGCCATTGACTGGGTCACGCCAATGACCCCAGCCTTGCTGGTTGCGTAGTTGGTTTGCCCCATGTTGCCGGCGATGCCGCTGATCGAGGAAATAAGCACCAGGCGCGCCTCTTCATGCAGCTTGTTCGCATCAAGTAGCGCCTGGGTGAGAGCCAGGGGGGCGTTGACGTTAACGTTGATGACCGAGTTCCAGAAGCCGTCGCTCATTTTCGCCAGCGTTTTATCGCGGGTAATTCCAGCGTTATGTACCAGGATGTCGAGACCTTCGGGCAATGCTTCAAGCAGCATCTGTGCAGCGTTTTCGGCGCAGATATCCAGTGCGATGCTGCGCCCGCCCAGGCGCGCCGCCAAGGCCTCAAGGTCATCCTGCATGGCGGGAACATCCAGTAGGACGACATCGGCCCCGTCTCGGGCCAGGGTCTCGACGATTGCCGCCCCAATGCCACGCGAGGCGCCAGTGACCAGCGCGGTCTTGCCCGTCAGTGGACGTGTCCAGTCCTTGACCTCGGCGCTGCAGGCGCCCAGGTGCAGCACCTGGCCTGATACGTAGGCGCTTTTGGGCGACAGGAAGAAGCGCAGCGCACCCTCCAGCTGGGTTTCTCCACCTTTGCCGACATAGAGCAGTTGCACTGTGCCGCCGCGACGTATCTCTTTGCCCAGTGAGCGGGTAAAGCCTTCAAGCGAGCGCTGCACGCTGGCCGCGACAGGGTCCTTGATACTTTGCGGTGGGCGGCCGATCACCACCACATGGGGGCAACTGCCCAGCCCCTTGAAGGCAGGTTGGAAGAACTCACGCAGTGCGCCGAGCTGCTCGAAACGGGTCAGCTCGCTGGCATCAAACACCAGCGCCTTGAGTTTTGGCGAGTGCTCTGCCGTCCAGCGTGGCAGGTCGAAGCTGCCTTCTTCGTTGGCAAATATTTGATCGCTGAGCTTGTTGGCAAAGCCACTGATAACCTTGCTCATCGGGCCGCTGCTAAGCAGTATGGCGCCATCGACCGGACGATTGCGCCCGGCTGTCCAGCGTTCCAGCCTTAGCGGTGCGGGCAGGCCCAAGGCGCTGACAACGCGGCGGCCAGTGGCTGAGTTGGCGAAAGAGAGATAACGGTCAGACATGAAAGGCTCCTGCACGCTGAACAAAGAAGTGAGCTAAGGGTCTTCTGAAAACGGCTGGCAAAGGCAATGCGATACAGTTCTTTAGCCATCAGAAGTTATTCACTCTACTGTGACAACAGTATGCAGCAATTGACTTGAATCTTTATTGGGCTGGCGCGCTGGTCAATGCGAAACTGCGGTTACCGGCTAGCCTATGCGACACTCAAACTTTATTTTCGCAAGGAGTCACTCATGACCCAACTGCGTCGCGTTGCCATTATCGGCGGCAATCGTATCCCGTTCGCACGCTCCAATACGGCATATGCCACGGCCAGCAATCAGGAGATGCTCACCAGCGCGCTGGGTGGTCTGGTCGAGCGCTTCAACCTGCATGGCGAGCGTCTTGGCGAAGTGGTGGCTGGCGCGGTACTCAAGCATTCACGGGATTTCAACCTGACGCGTGAGTGCGTGCTGGGCTCTTTGCTGTCCCCGCAAACCCCGGCCTATGATATTCAGCAAGCCTGTGGCACTGGGCTTGAAGCAGCGCTACTGGTCGCCAACAAAATTGCCTTGGGCCAGATCGAGTGCGGCATCGCCGGAGGTGTCGATACGACCTCGGATGCGCCCATCGGGGTCAACGAGGGCTTGCGCAAGATTCTGCTCGAGGCCAATCGCAGCAAATCCACCGCCGACAAGATCAAGACCCTGCTGAAAATCCGCCCCCGCCATTTGGCGCCCTCGCTGCCGCGCAATGGCGAGCCACGCACCGGCTTGTCGATGGGCGAGCACTGTGAGTTGATGGCGCAAACATGGATGATTCCGCGCGATGAGCAGGATCAGCTGGCCGTCGCAAGCCATCAGAAAATGGCGGCGGCATACGCTGAGGGTTGGCATGATGATTTGCTGACGCCATTTCGCAGCCTGACCCGCGATAACAACCTTCGTCCCGATATCGACATCGAAAAGCTCGCAACCCTTAAGCCCGTATTCGAGCGCAGCTCACGCGGTACCCTGACTGCGGCAAACTCAACCCCCCTGACCGACGGCGCTTCCCTGGTGCTGCTCGCCAGTGAAGAGTGGGCGAAGGCTCGTGGGCTACCGATCCTGGCCTATTGGCGTGATGGTGAAGCCGCTGCGGTGGATTTTGTCGATGGCGCCGAGGGCCTGCTTATGGCACCGGTCTACGCCGTGCCTCGGCTGTTGGCGCGTAACAACCTGAGCTTGCAAGACTTCGACTTCTACGAGATTCATGAAGCCTTTGCCGCGCAGGTCTTGTGCACCCTCAAGGCATGGGAAGATCCCGAGTACTGCAAGACGCGCCTGGGCCTGGATAAACCCCTGGGTTCGATCGATCGCAGCAAGATGAACGTCAAAGGCAGTTCGCTGGCCGCTGGCCATCCATTCGCGGCAACTGGCGGGCGTATTGTGGCCAATCTTGCCAAGTTGCTGGCGGCTGCCGAGCAAACCCAGGCCCGTGGCTTGATCTCCATTTGCGCCGCTGGCGGACAAGGTGTGACGGCCATTCTGGAAAAATAAGACGGGTGCGCTGCGCACCTATCTCCAGGCAAAAAGCGGCGCCTTTCATGGCGCCGTTTTTTATGGCTGCATTTATTGGCGAGCGGCAGGTGTTTTCGCTCGCAGAGTCTAAGCTGCAACTAGTCAACTCAAGGACGGCTTGGGCAAAGGATTCGAACAATGGTGCGTATTGGTGGGTTGCTGCTGTGCTGGTTGCTGTGCGTTTCGGTACAGGCCGCGCAAGTACCGCTCAGTGAGGAAGACCGGGCTTGGGTCAAGGCTCACCCGGTTATTCGTGTAGGTGTCGAGCGTGATGGCTGGGCCCCCTTCGATGTGATCGACAAGCAAGGTGGCTATACCGGGCTCAGTGGCGAGTACTTGCAACTGATCAGCCGCCGGTTGGGAATGCGTGTCGAGGTGGTGCCGTTTGATAACTGGGATGCCGCCCTGGTCGCCTTGCGCACCGATAAGGTCGATGTGTTGCCTTCTGTGGTGCGTTCGCCCGAGCGCGACACCTTCATGCTGTTCACCCAACCCTACATTGTCAGCAGCAGCCTGGTGTTTACCCGCTCGGAAGAGCATCTGCAAACCCTGGCCGATTTGCAAAGGCACGAAGTTGCAGTTGAGCGCGGCTATTTGATTGAGTCGCGGCTCAAGGAAACTGTCCCGGGTATCCGACTGATGCGGGTCGACAATACCGCTGAGGCATTGCAGGCATTGTCATCCGGACGTGTCGACGCCTATGTCGGCGATATGATCGTTGCAACCTACCTGATTCGTGAACTCAACCTGACCAATATCGAGGTCCGCGCCGAGTCAGGATTAAGCAGCAGTGAGTTGAGATTCGCCGTGCGCAAGAGCGCGCCACAGCTGCAGCGGGTTCTGGATAAGGCGCTGCAGACAGTCACCGATCAAGACACTGCAACTATCAAAGGCCACTGGTTGCCAGCACTGACCGAGTTCAACTGGCAGCGTTTGTTGGTGGTTGGCTGGCCCTATTTGCTCGGCCTCATGCTGTTGATGGGCTTTGTATTGGTGTGGAACCGACGGCTCAGCGTGCAAATTTCCGAGCGCGAGCGTGCAGAGGCAGAGGCTCAGTTACAGCGGCGCACGCTGATTGCCTTGATCAATGCAATTCCGGACCCTATCTGGTTCAAGGATGAAAAAGGCCATTACGGCGGGATTAACCAGGCCTGCGCCGAATTGTTTGGCATTACACCCGAAGAGGCCATCGGCAAGAGCGATCTCGAGTTGCTCGGTGCCGAGTGGGCAAGTGCCCGCGCCGGCCACGACAAGGTTGCCCTGACCCGCCAGGGTGCATTTGAAACCGAAGGCTGGGCGCGCTATCCGGATGGGCGTCGTGCGGTGTTCGATACCTTGCGCACGACCTTTCAGGACGATCAGGGCGCATTGCTCGGCTTGGTTGGCGTGAGCCGTGACATCACCTCGCGCAAACAGGCAGAGGAAGCGCTCTTGGCCGCCAAGGAGATGGCTGAGGATACTGCGCGGCTGAAGTCAGACTTCCTGGCCAACATGAGCCACGAAATTCGTACCCCGATGAATGCCATTATCGGCATGTCGCACCTTGCGTTGCGAGCCGACCCGTCTCCACGGCAGCGCGATTACCTGAACAAGATCCAGCAGTCCGGCCAGCACTTGTTGGGCATTATCAACGACATCCTGGATTTCTCGAAGATTGAAGCCGGCAAGCTGAATGTCGAGCATATCGATTTCGACCTGCGCCAGGTGCTGGAAAATGTCGCCAACCTGATCGCCGACAAAGCCAATGAAAAGAACCTTGAGCTGGTCTTTAACCTCGATCCGGCAGTGCCGCAGTTCCTGATTGGTGACCCGCTGCGCTTGGGCCAGGTATTGATCAATCTGTGCAACAACGCGGTCAAGTTCACCGAGTCTGGCGAAGTCGAGCTGCAAATAAGCCTCGACCAGCGCCGCGCCAAGGAGCTGCAAGTCTGCTTTGCGGTGCGCGACACCGGCATTGGCATGAGCAAGGAACAAATCGGCAGGTTGTTTCAGTCGTTCCAGCAGGCAGACACTTCGACCACTCGAAAATACGGCGGCACCGGGCTTGGCTTGGCCATCTGCAAAAAACTGGTCGAGGCCATGGGCGGGGAGGTCGGCGTCGAGAGCCAGCAGGGCAAGGGGAGTTTGTTCTGGTGCTCGATACCCTTTGGCATCGGGCTTGCGCAAGATGCGCCACTTGAGCCGCCTGCCCAACTACAAGGCCGCCGAGTCCTGGTGGTGGATGACAACAGCACCGCTCGCCAGGTACTTGATGGCATGCTCGGCAATATGGGCATGGTGGTTGATGTCGTCGAGTCAGGTGCCCAGGCGCTTAGCCGGATCCCCGAGGCGATTCGCCAGGGTGAGCCTTATGAGTTGGTGCTGATCGACTGGCAAATGCCGATGATGGATGGCATCGAAACCACACGCCGCCTGCGCGCGCTGGACCTGCCAAATCCTCCGCAGATCCTGATGGTTACCGCTTATGGCCGTGAAGAGCTGTTGGTCAGCGCCAATTCAGTGGGCATTGATGATGTGCTGTTCAAGCCTGTAAATCCCGTTCTGTTGCGTGATGCGGTGCTGCGCAGCTTCGATGTGGATCTGGCCGATCTTGATGTGCGCCCGCAGCGTGGCGAGGAACTGCCCGATTTCAGCGGCCATCGGGTGTTGCTGGTTGAAGACAACGAACTCAACCGCGAGGTAGTGATTGGCCTGGCCGAAGGCAGCGGCCTGCAGGTCGACGAGGCCGAACATGGCGAGATTGCCTTGACCAAGCTGCGGGCCAATCCGGATGGCTATTACTCACTGGTCTTGATGGACATGCAGATGCCCGTGCTTGACGGGATTTCTGCAACCTTTGCACTCCGTAAGGAGCCGCGTTTTGCCAGGCTTCCAGTGATAGCAATGACCGCCAATGCGCTGCCTGAGGATCGCGAACGCTGCATTCGTGCTGGCATGAATGACTATATTGGTAAGCCCATCGAACCTCGCGAGCTTTGGGCGACTCTAACGCGCTGGATACTGACCCAGCCCTCGGCTCCCAAGGCGCCCGTAACCGCCGATATGAACAAGGTGCCGAATGCGGCTCAGGCAGTGGTTGCAGGCTGGCGGCTACCCGGAATCGATGGCGATACCGGTTTGCGCCGGGTGCTTGGCAAGGTCGGTTTGTACCAACGCCTGTTGACCAAGTTCGCCAGCAGTCAAAGTGATGCTGCAGAGCAAATCCGGGCAGCCGTCCAGGCTGGTGAACTGCAGGTTGCCGAACGATTGGCGCACACGCTGAAAGGCCTGGCCGGTAATTTGGGCGCCAATGATTTGCAAGTGCAAACGATGGCGTTGGAGTCTGCAATCAAAGATGCCCAACACCAGGATTTGGAGGAGGTGCTGCAGCGGGTGCAAAACAGCCTGCACGAGCTGATGAGCGCGATCCGCAAGCAGTTTCCAGAGTTTGATGCGGCCAGTGAGTCAGCGCAAGACGAGGCGGCGATGCGGGATCTGTGCGCCAGGCTTGAACTCTTACTGATCGATGATGATCCGCGCGCCGGGAAGTTTTTTGATGCACATGCACTGCAACTGCGCATCTTCTTCAAGGCTGATTACGATGTGCTTGCCAGTGCCATGCGGGCTTATGACTTCTCTGGTGCGCTACACATAATCCGCGAGCGATGCAGCGACTAGATACGAAGTATTCGGGAGATAGGATGATGGACGACAGTTTCAATTATTCAGATCAGCCGCTGGTGCTTGTTGTTGATGATATTCCTGAAAACCTTGAGCTGATGAGTGAGTTGTTGCTCGACAGTTACCGGGTGAAGGTGGCCAGCAGCGGTATCAATGCCTTGCGAATAGCGGCGAGCGAAACACCACCGGATTTGATTTTGCTCGATGTGATGATGCCCGGCATGGATGGCTATGAAGTTTGCCGTGCGCTAAAGCAAAACCCCCAGACCCAGGCTATTCCAGTCATCTTCCTGACCGCCAAGAGCGAGATTGCCGATGAGCAGCTTGGCTTCGACCTTGGGGCGGTTGACTACATCACCAAGCCGATCAGCCCGCCAATTGTGATGGCACGGGTCAAGTCACACCTGCAACTCAAGGCCGGCGCGGATTTCCTGCGTGATAAAAGCGAGTACCTGGAACTGGAGGTTCGCCGGCGCACCCGTGACATTGAAAAGCACCAGGAAGTCGCAATCGAGGCCATGGCCGGGTTGGCTGCCATGCGTGACAATCCCTGTAGCCAGCATTTGGCACGAATTAAAGCCTATATCGTCACACTGGCCACGGCATTGGCACGCCAGCAGCCAGGCTTGAGTGCGGAACTCGACGAAGAGCGAATCGCCCAGCTTGGACGCTCCGCCTTGCTGCATGGGATTGGCAAGCTGGTGCTGCCTGATCGTATCCTGCTGAGCCCGACCGACCTCAAAGGCCGTGACCTGGAACTGATGCGAAGTCACGCCAAGGCTGGCTATGTGGCTCTGGAGGCCGCAGAGCAAAAGCTAGACGGCGCGAATAGTTTTTTGAGCGAGGCCAAGGACATTGTCTACAGCCAACATGAAAACTGGGACGGTACAGGCTACCCGCAAGGTTTGCGGGGCGAGCAAATTCCGCTCTCGGCGCGACTGATGGCCGTGGCTGGGTGTTATGAGCAACTGACCAGCCATCATGCCTATCGCCAGCCGCTCACCCACGCCGCTGCCATGGCGCGGATTAATGCTGCCAGCGGCACCTTGTTCGATCCTTCGGTGGTGCTGGCCTTCATTGAGGCCGCGGATGCTTTCGCTGCGATCGCCCTGTCCCTGGAAGAAGACGCCGATGCCCTCAACTTCGAGCTTGAGCGCCTTAATGACTCTATGGGCGAAACGATAGAGTTGAGCTTGCCGACCGAGGAATAAACCGGTTACTCACTCCAGTCGAGGGTCAATGCTTCTTTCCAGGCAAAGCGCTCAAAGTGGCTGGCGACCACGCCCTTGAGGCGCTCCAGTTGTTCTGCGGTTTCGGCCTGTACGCTCAGCTGCAGGCCGGTTTCGCTGGCCTGGAGCAATGCCAGGCCGAACTCAAACTCGATACGGCCTTGTTGTTCGTCAAAGCTCACCGGGATCTTGTGGGCGAAATGTTTGCACAGCCGACTGATATAACGCGCCGGGCTATCGGTGCTGACGAATGCTGATGAAGTTAAGGTCATGGGTAATACCTTTTGCAGGTTTGTGAAAGGCCTAATAGGCGACGGTAAAGCGCTGGTGGATGTGCGCGGGTGCTTCCAGCTCATCGATAATTGCCACGGCCAGGTCGGCGACACTGATGCGAGCGGGGGCCTGGCCATCCATCAATAGCTGGTCGGTGCCAAGGCGAAACCTGCCCTTGCGCTCGCCTGGTTCGAGAATGGCAGGCGGCGAGATAAAGCTCCAGTCGAGATCAATTTTGTCTTGCAGCAGTTGCAGCACCTGGCGCGCACCTTCAGCCCCTTCCTTGTAGGCCGCAGGAAACCCCGGGGTGTCGATCAATTGCACGCCAGGGGCGACATACAGGCTGCCTGCGCCGCCAACAACCAGCAAATGCGTGACCCCGGCTTGCTTGGTCCCGGCATAGATCGCCTGGCTGCCTTGAACAAACAGCTGGCGGATATTCGCTTCGCCCCAGCCGGGATTGAAGGCATGCACCACAGCATCATGCCCGGCAACGGCTTGGGCAATATTGTCCGCATCGTAGGCATCACCTTTGCACGCCTTGAGCAAGGGGGCACCCGGCAGCTTCTCGGGGGAGCGGACAATGCCGGTTACTTGATGCTCGCGCTTCAATGCTTCGGCCAGAACGGCTGCGCCGACAAATCCCGTAGCGCCAATCAGGGCGATTTTCATCTGCTGGATATCCAAGTGATTCAGTGAATACATGGTTTCATAGAGGTAAAGCCCGGATAAATAGGCTATAAACGCTTTTACTGATAAGCAGGGCTTAATAATGGAGCAGTTAAAACGCATGGCAATCTTTGCCACTGTGGTTGAGCGTGGCTCAATGGTTGCCGCCGCCGAGGTGCTTGGAATGACTGCACCGGCGGTCAGCCAGCAGATTCGCAAGCTGGAACAAAGCACCCAGGTCAGCCTGCTGCACCGCACCACGCGCAAGCTCACCCTGACCGAGGCCGGAGCCGCCTTTTACCAAAGCAGCGCGCAGGTCATGGCGCTGGCCCAAGAGGCTGAACAGCGCTTGGCCGAGATGCGGGATGCGGCTGTCGGCGAGTTGCGCATCGCCGTGCCTGTAGGCTTTTCAGGGCGTCATCTGAGTGATGCGCTGGCACCTTTACTGCAAGCGCACAAGGGCTTGACTGTGCAGTTGTTCTTTCAGGATGAGCGTATCGACCTGGTTGACAAGCGTATCGACCTGGCCATTCGCGTAGGCCCCCAGCAAGACTCCAGCCTGGTTGCGCGGCACATTGGCGATGCTGTCTTCGTATTTTGCGCAGCGCCGAGTTATTTATTGAACCGCCCACCGATAAACAGCCCGCAAGACCTGGTCAGTGCCGATTGGGTGATGCTCAGCACCATGCAGATGCATGAAACCCTGAGCCTACAAGGGCCAGACTCCCAGGTTGAGAAAATTCGCATAGAGGGGCGGGTGGGTTGCAACAACCTGCTTGCGGTGCGTAACTTTACACTGGCGGGGATGGGCATATCGCTGCAGCCCGAGCATGAGATCCGTGATGAGCTGGCGACAGGTCAGTTGCGAGCAGTGTTACCCGGTTGGCAAATGCCGCCAGTGGGGATTTATATAGTGACGCCCAGGCGCGATGTACAGCCGGCCAAGGTGCGTTATGCGATAGAGGCGCTGCGTCGCCACTTGCTGGCCAATTGACAGGTTCCAGTAAGGTAATGGTCGTATAGACTGGGCGCTGTCGAAAGATTGCCGTATAACGAGCACAACAGGTGAAGTGAGCCACAAAGGACCCGTGATTAAAGCTGATGAAGACTCCAAAACGTCTTGAACCCTTGGTCGAAGATGGTCTGATCGACGAGGTGATACGCCCGCTGATGAGTGGTAAAGAGGCTGCGGTTTATGTAGTTCGCTGTGGTCAGGAATTGCGGTGTGCAAAGGTCTATAAGGAGGCTAACAAGCGGGGGTTCCGCCAGGCTGCGGAATATCAGGAAGGCCGCAAGGTGCGTAACAGTCGCGACGCACGGGCCATGGCCAAGGGCTCCAAGTACGGTCGCAAAGGCCAGGAAGATGCCTGGCAGAACGCTGAGGTAGGCGCTTTGTTCCGGCTGGCCAATGCCGGCGTGCGAGTGCCCAAGCCCTATGACTTCCTTGAGGGCGTGCTGTTGATGGAACTGGTCGATGACGGCGAGGGTGATGTTGCTCCTCGCCTCAATGATGTTGACCTGCATCCGGATGATGCCCGCGAGTTCCACGCATTCATGATCGAGGAAATCGTCAAGATGCTGTGCGCCGGCCTGGTGCACGGCGATTTGTCCGAGTTCAACGTATTGCTTGGCCCTGAAGGGCCGGTGATTATCGACTTGCCGCAAGCGGTCGATGCGGCGGGTAATAATCATGCCTTCAAGATGCTTGAGCGCGACGTTGGCAACATGGCTGCCTATTTCGGGCAGTTTGCCCCTGAACTCAAGTACACCAAGTACGCCAAGGAAATGTGGGCCTTGTACGAGGAGGGCAAGTTAACCCCCGAGTCGACCTTGACCGGTGAGTTTGATGATCCTGAAGATGCCGCAGATGTTGATGCGGTGATGCGTGAAATCAAGGCCGCATTGGCGGAGGAAGCGCGGCGCCAGGCGCTACTCGACGCGGATGATGCCCCGGCAGGGGAAGAGCCCCCGCCGCCGTGGATGCAATAGGCAAAAAGCCCCGGTAAAGGGGCTTTTTTGTGTCTCGCGTGCAGGTTATGGCTACAGGTTCGCCGCGCCAAAGGTGTCGCAACTGCCCAGCTTGCCGCTGTCAAACCCGGCCTTGAACCAGCGAGCGCGTTGCGCCGAGGTGCCGTGGGTGAAGGAGTCAGGCATCACCTGGCCGCGGGTCTGCTTTTGCAGGCGATCATCACCAATGGCATTGGCCGCATTCAAGGCTTCTTCAAGGTCGCCAGGTTCCAGCCAGTTCAGGCGGCGTTGTGCGCTGTTGGCCCAAACCCCTGCCAGGCAGTCGGCTTGCAGTTCCTGGCGGACCAGCAGGCCGTTGCTGCCTTCCATGCGTTGGCCAGCCCTGCGTGCGGCATCCACTTTTGCCGATACACCGAGCAGGGTTTGTACATGGTGGCCGATCTCATGGGCAATGACGTAAGCCTGGGCAAAGTCGCCAGCTGCGCCGAAGCGCTGTTCAAGTTCCTGGAAAAACGACAAGTCGAGGTAGACCTGGCGATCGCCCGGGCAATAGAACGGGCCTACCGCAGCATCGGCAAAGCCGCAGGCTGAATTGACCCCGCCACTGAACAACACCAGCTTTGGATCCTGGTATTGGCGATTGGCATTGCTGAAAATTTCGCGCCAGGTGTCTTCGGTGTCGCCCAGGATCGAGCGTACGAATTCAGACTGCTGGTCATTGGCAGCCGGGTTGTTGGGCTGTTGCTGAGGAGCTGGCGCGCTGCTTTGCGTGGCCTGGCCTGCAATGTTGCCAAGGATCTGCAGCGGGTCCTGGCCCATTAGCAGCCCGACCACCACGATCACGGCGACCCCGCCGAGGCTCAGGCCACGGCCACCCCCGAACCGTCTGCCTGCGCCACTACTGCCGCGGGCATCCACCACGTTGTCACTGCGTCGTCCTTTGCTCCAGCGCATTACTCGATTCCCTGTGATATTGCTGTTAATCAGTGTTGCTCAGTATAAGCCAGACGCCAGTCCAGTCGTCAGTCAGGGTCAATTATGCATATTGCTGGGCTTGGCCCCGGATGGCGCCTAAGCTGGCAGCTATAAATGGCTTGAAAGGGAGTTGGCGATGTTAGTGGCAAGAGTTGTTTTGACGATCCAGGTCATTATTTTGTTTGGCTTGGGCCTGGCATATTTTGTGAACCCGCAGCCCATGGCCAATGTTTCCGGCATGCTGCTGATGGAGGCTGCGGCTGTGACCGACGTGCGTGCCTATTACGGCGGCCTGCAAATTGGCCTGGCAGCTTTTCTGGGGTTGGCGCTGACACGCCTCGACCTGACCCGCAGTGCCCTGACCTTGATGGTGCTGCTTTACAGTGCGCTGGCCGTGGCCAGGCTGGGCGGCTTGTGGCTCGATGGTGGCGCGGGGCAAACCTTCAACCTCTACGCCTTGCTGGCAGAAGTGGTGGCCGGTGGGCTGAGTTTCTACGCCTTGCGCTGCCTCAATCGAGGCTAGGCGCTACTCAGCCTCAAGTCGTGCCTGAGGGCTGAGTATTGGCTTGAGCCGCGAGTTAGGCAATGGGCTTACTTGCGTACCAGCAGGACACCCGACTCCATGTGGTGGGTGTAGGGGAACTGGTCGAAGACAGCGCAGCGTTCAATGCGGTGCGTATCGCTGAGCTGCTCGATGTTGTCGGCCAGCGTCTGCGGGTTGCATGAGATATACAGGATGCGCTCGAAGCGTCGGGTCAGCTCGCAGGTGTCAGGGTCCATGCCGGCGCGTGGCGGGTCGACAAACACTGTGCCAAAGTCATAGCTTTTGAGGTCGATGCCAGCCAAACGGCGGAACGGACGCACCTCATTGAGCGCTTCGGTCAACTCCTCTGCGGACAAACGCACCAGGGTGACGTTATCGACTTGGTTGTCGGCAAGATTGGCCAGGGCGGCATTGACTGACGATTTGCTGATCTCGGTGGCCAGCACCTTACGTACGCGGGTCGCCAGCGGCAGGGTGAAGTTGCCGTTGCCACAGTAGAGTTCAAGCAAGTCGTCTTGCCGTTCGCCCAGGGCGTCGAAGGCCCAGTTGAGCATCTTCTGGTTGACCCGGCCGTTGGGCTGGGTGAAGGCACCTTCAGGCTGGCGATAACTGAAGCTGCGCCCGTTTACCTCCAACTCTTCAATCACATGGTCGCGGCCTATCACCAGGCGTTGGCCACGGGAGCGTCCGATCAGGCTGACACCCAGCTCGTTGGCCAGCTGTTGTGCTGCATTTTGCCAGTGTTCATCAAGCGGGCGGTGATAGCACAAGGTGATCAGCGCATCGCCGGCCAGGGTCGTCAGGAACTCAGCCTGGAACAGCTTGAAATTCAGTGCCTCGTTGGCTTGCCAGGCGGCTTTGACACGCGGCATCAAGTCATTGATGCGTTGGCTGGCAATCGGAAAATCCTCGATCAGGATCGGGGTACGTTTGTCGCCTGCGGCAAACATTGCATAAAAGCGTTCATTGCCTTCACGCCACAAGCGAAACTCGGCGCGTAAACGGTAATGTTCGCGCGGCGAGTCGAACACATCAGGTGCAGGCGCGTTGAACGGCGCAAGTAGGCTGATCAGGCGTTGCTTTTTTTCTTCCAGCTGAGCGTCATAGCTGGCTGGATCGAATTGTGGCGCACTCATGAATAACTCTTCAGCGTGGTCGGAAAGCGGCAGGTTAACCTGCCGCGATCATCAGGTGTGGGTGTTACCGAGTACAGCGTATCAGGCGTTAAACCAGGCGAACTTGATCACAAACAAAATCGCCAGGATCACCAGCGCCGGGTTCAGCTCTTTCCAGCGTCCCGCCAGCAACTTGATCGCTGCCCAGGCGATAAAGCCGAAGGCAATCCCGTTGGCTATCGAGAAGGTCAGCGGCATCGCCAGTGCGGTGATTACCACGGGGGCGGCAAGGGTGATATCGCTCCAGTCAATCTCGGCCAGGCCAGCGGTCATCAGTACCGCGACAAACAACAGCGCAGGCGCCGTGGCGAATGCCGGAACACTGCCTGCCAGTGGCGAGAAGAACAAGGCCAGTAGGAACAGGATGGCGACTACTACGGCGGTCAGGCCGGTGCGGCCGCCAGCGGTGACACCTGCGGCTGACTCGATATAGCTGGTGGTGGTCGAAGTGCCCAGTAATGAGCCGACCATGGCCGCGCTGCTGTCGGCTATCAGTGCCCGGCCCATTTTCGGCATGTAACCGTCGGCGCGCATCAGGCCCGCTTTTTTAGCAACGGCAATCAAGGTGCCGGAGTTATCGAACAGGTCAACAAAGAGGAAGGCGAACACCACGCTGACCAAGCCAATATCCAGCGCGCCCATGATGTCGAGCTGCATGAAGGTCGGGGCCAATGATGGCGGCATGGATACAAAGCCGCCGAACTGCGAGACACCCAGGGCAATACCAATGCCGGTGGTCAGCAAAATACCGATCAGCACCGCACCTGTAACCCGGCGCGCTTCAAGCGCGACGATAACGAAAAAACCGAGGATTGCCAGCAGTGGCTCGGGCTTGGACAGATCACCCATGCCCACCAGGGTTGCCGGGTTGGAAACGACGATGCCTGATTCCTTGAGGGCAATAAGCGCCAGGAAAAGACCAATGCCCGCGGCAATGGCCGAGCGCAGCTCCAGCGGGATGCTGTTGATGATCCACTCACGAATCTTGAAAATCGATAACAGGAAGAACATGCACGCCGAGAGGAACACCGCGCCCAGGGCGACTTGCCAGGTGTGGCCCATATGCAGGACCACTGTGTAGGTAAAGAAGGCATTGAGGCCCATGCCCGGAGCCAGGGCGATTGGGTAGTTGGCAATAAACCCCATGATCGCCGAGCCGATTGCTGCGGCCAGGCAGGTCGCGACAAAGATCGCGCCCTTGTCCATGCCTGTTTCCCCGAGAATGCTCGGGTTGACGAACAGGATGTACGCCATCGTCAGGAAGGTGGTCAGGCCGGCCAGCATCTCTGTGCGAATGTTGGTGTTGTGTGCTTTGAGTTGGAACAGTCTTTCCAGCATCTGGAGTTCCCCGTGACGCTAAATGCGCCGAAAGTGGCCTGATCGATAGCTAACTACATCCATCCATGGCTGAACTGTATAGCTGGCGATTGTGAAAAAGGCGCGCATCATAGCAGTAAGCCCGCTGGCGGTGAATCAAGGCAGCGTAGTACAGGCGCCGCTATAGGCGCCATGTCGCTTTAAGCACCGACTCCCGACTTCTGGGTTGCGGCCAGTTCTTGCTCGGTCTGTTCCAGGGTGTCGCGATGAGCCAGTGTCGGGAACAGTTTGATCCAGGTGCCGGTGACCAGGAGCGTGCCGACGCCACCGAGCACCACTGCGGGCACAGTGCCGAACCAGTGTGCGGTAAGGCCGGATTCGAACTCGCCGAGTTGGTTGGATGCGCCAATAAACAAGCCGTTGACCGCGCTGACCCGGCCCCGCATGGCGTCAGGGGTTTGTAATTGCACAAAGGCACCACGGATAACCATGCTGATCATGTCTGCAGCGCCCAGCACCACCAGTACCAGCAGGCTGAACCAGAAAGACGTCGAGATTCCGAACGCGATGGTGGCTACGCCAAAAATCGCCACGGCGGTGAACATGGTCCGCCCGACATGGCGATTGATCGGAAAGCGCGCCAACCAGAAGGACATCAGCAAGGCGCCTACCGCGGGCGCTGAACGCAGCAGGCCAAGCCCCCATGGGCCGGTCATCAGGATGTCTTTGGCAAACACCGGTAGCAGGGCTGTGGCTCCGCCGAGCAGCACCGCGAACAGATCGAGCGAGATTGCCCCAAACACATCGGGGCGACTGCGAATAAAGCGAATGCCAGCCAGCAGGTTGTTCAGCGATGCTTTTTCCTTGCTTTGCTGCGCCGGATGCTTCGGCAGGCTGAGCATCAAGCCGCAGGCCAGCACGTACAGGATTGCGGTCGGTACATAGACCCAGATGCTGCCAAAGGCAAACAGGAAACCACCCAGGGCAGGGGCGACAATGGTTGCGGTTTGCATGGCCGATGCTGATGCAGCAACCGCCGCCGGAAACAACGACGGAGGCACCAGGCGCGGCAGCAGTGCTTGCGTAGCGGGCATTTCAAAGGCCCTTGCCGCACCCAGGCTAAAGGCCAGCAGGAAGATCATCTCGCGGCTGATATCACCGCTGTAGCTGCTGATCACCAGCGCCAGGGCAATCAGCGCCTGAACTGTCTGGCATACGGCAGCAATGCGTGCACGGTTGTAGCGATCGGCCACGTGGCCGGTATGTAGCATAAAGAGTACGCGCGGCAGGAATTCGGCCAGGCCGACCAGGCCCAGGTCGAGCACGCTGCCAGTGAGTTTGTAGATATGCCAGCCGATGGCCACGGTCAGCATCTGGAAACCACTGGCGGTTGCAACGCGCGCCAGCCAGAAGGCTATGAAGGGGCGGTGATGGCGCAGCAGGGTTGGCGTGGTGTTTGACATAACAGCGTCAGCTCGGGCGTGGTCGGGCGCAAAGTCTAACTGAAACAAATTGTTTCGGCTGCTTCTGCGCAAATCACCATTAACCACAATGGCTTTATGGGGCCCAGGCCTGCCTGTGTCCTAAAGTCCTGATAAAGTGGTGCGCTATCTAAGGGACGGAGCCGTTAATGCAGCATCTAGATTTACTGGTCGTTCGCCAGGCACTGCAGTGGTCGCAGGCTGGCCAGCGGGTTTGGCTGTGCACAGTGCTATTTACCTATGGCTCGGCACCCAGGGCGCCTGGTTCTCTATTGGTCGTCAACGAACAGGGCAATTGGTTGGGGTCATTGTCTGGCGGTTGTGTAGAGGATGATTTTCTTCAGCGTGTGGCTGAAGGCGCATTTGTCGAGCCCGCAACGCTGGTGCGCTATGGCGATGGCAGCGATAGCCACTCCAATGTCAGCTTGCCCTGCGGCGGCGTGCTGGAAGTGCTGGTCGAGAACCTGGCCTGCAGTTGCGAAGTGCTGGCGCATTTGCGTGAGCTGGAGGCTGCATTGCTCGGACAGCGGCGTTTGTTGCGTTCAGTCACTGTGCCGCAGGGTTCATGGCAACTGAGTGCGGACCCCGATCACGGGCCTCGGGTACGCCGCGAGCTGGACACCTTGCATATCCGTGTTGGCGCCGCACAACGTCTACTGCTGGCCGGCTACTCCAGCGTCGCCCATGTCTGCGCCGAGTTTGGCAAGACCCTTGGTTTTGAAGTGGTGCTCTGTGATCCACGCGATGAGGTGCTGGACGGCGTCGAACTGCCGGGCGTCGAGATCCGCCGTGAGCTGCCTTCAATGGTAATCGCGGCAGGTGGCTGTCATGCCGATACCGCCGTTGTGGCCCTGACCCATGACCCGCGAATTGATGACCTGGCGATGATCGAAGCCGTGCGTACCGAGGCGTTCTATATCGGCGTGATGGGGTCGCAGCAAACCACGAGCAAGCGTTTCGAGCGTTTGTTGCGCTCGGGTGGGCTGTGCGAGGCTGATCTGGCGCGAATACAGGCGCCGATTGGTCTTAACCTGGGCAGTAAAACCCCGGCCGAGATTGCCCTGGCTGTGCTTGCGGATATCGTCCGTCTGCGCAATGGCGTGGCCAAGGCGCAACTTTGAGCTGTCCGTCAAAGGCAGTTGTCGCCGTGGTGCTGGCTGCCGGGCGAGGGCGGCGTTTTGGCAGCGACAAGCGCATCGCGCGGCTCGGTGATGGCCAGGGTCTGCTGGCGACGACTGTTGCTCGCGCCCAGCCCCACTTTGCGCAGCTCTATGTGGCCCTGCGTGAGGATGACGAGCCACAGGCGCTGGGGCTGCCAGGGCACACCCGGGTTATATGCTGCGCCGATGCCGATCAAGGCATGGGCACCAGTTTAGCCGGAGCCATTACCCAGGTCGCAGCGCTGAACAGCCAGGCGTCTGCAATTGCCGTCTTGTTGGGAGATATGCCCTGGCTCGAGGACCAGACATTGCTGCGCCTGGTTCAGGCCGCAGGCAGCTCGCGTATTGTGTTTCCTGTGTACAAGGGCGAGCGCGGTCATCCAGTCATATTCGGCCGCAAGTACTGGCCGCAGCTGCAGGGGCTCAAGGGCGAGCAGGGCGCCAGGGCGATATTGCACGAGCATGCCCATGCCTGCGTCGGGCTGGATGTTGCAGACCCGGCAGTCTTGCTCGATGTTGATTGTCCGCAGGCACTGCGCTGAAAACCGCAACTGATCGCGACAATGAACCACAGCGGTTAATTCCAGGTATGCAGCTATCCTTAGTTGGGTATTGATATGGATCAACATCAGGCTTATTGCTGGCGGATGGTTTTCACTGCAACTAGAGGCAAGGGAATGTGTCTGGCATCACTGTATGTGCTAACGATAAGAACGCTGGCGTCATTTGATGATCAGAGTCCAGTACGTTATTAGCGAACCTCGAATGAAGCGAGGTTTTGTATCACCTGATTGAGGACGCGCCATGTTTGGCTTAGAGGCATTGGAGTTAGCCCGGATCCAGTTTGCTTTCACCATCTCGTTTCACATTATTTTTCCTGCAATCACCATCGGTTTGGCGAGCTACCTGGCCGTTCTTGAAGGCTTGTGGCTGAAAACCGGCAAAAGCGTATACATGGATTTGTATCACTTCTGGTCGAAGATATTTGCCGTCAACTTTGGCATGGGCGTGGTTTCCGGCCTGGTGATGGCTTATCAGTTCGGGACTAACTGGAGTGCCTTCTCTGACTTTGCCGGTGCCGTTACCGGCCCCTTGCTGACGTACGAAGTGCTCACTGCATTCTTTCTCGAAGCAGGTTTTCTCGGTGTCATGCTGTTTGGCTTGAACCGCGTCGGGCCTGGCTTGCACTTCTTCTCTACCTTGATGGTCGCCATAGGTACGCTGATCTCGACATTCTGGATCCTTGCCTCCAACAGCTGGATGCAGACGCCCCAGGGTTTTGAAATCGTCGATGGTCGGGTGATCCCCGTAGACTGGTTCGCGGTGGTGTTCAATCCGTCCTTCCCTTATCGCCTGATGCACATGGCAACGGCTGCATTCCTGGCCACAGCCTTCTTTGTCGGTGCATCCGCGGCCTGGCACCTGCTGCGTGGTCGTGACAACCCGGCAGTGCGCAAGATGCTTTCCATGGCCATGTGGATGGCGCTGATCGTTGCACCCATTCAGGCGGTGATTGGCGATGCCCACGGCCTCAATACGCTGGAGCATCAACCTGCCAAAATTGCTGCGATTGAGGGGCACTGGGAAAACCCTCCGGGCGAAGCAACGCCGTTGATTCTGTTTGGCTGGCCGGACATGGAGCGCGAGGAAACCCGCTTCAAGGTCGAGATCCCTAAATTGGGCAGCTTGATCCTGACCCACAGCCTTGACAAGCAAGTCCCCGCGCTCAAGGAATTTCCCAAGGAAGACCGGCCAAACTCGACCGTGGTGTTCTGGAGCTTCCGGATCATGGTCGGCCTTGGCTTGTTGATGATTATGATGGGCGCCTGGGCGTTGCTGCTGCGACCGCGCGGCAAGCTTTATGAGAATCGCGCTTTCTTGCACATGGCGCTATGGATGGGACCTTCGGGCCTGATCGCAATCCTGGCGGGCTGGTTCACCACGGAAATCGGTCGCCAACCTTGGGTTGTGTACGGATTGATGCGCACCTCGGACGCGGTTTCAAATCACACGGTCGTGCAGATGAGTGTGACCCTGGTGTTGTTTGTGGTGGTTTATTTCGCGCTTTTTGGCGCCGGTCTCGGCTACATGATGCGCCTGGTGCGCAAAGGGCCAGTACCTGCAGAAGGCACTAACCATCAAGAAGGTGGCCCAGGCCAACAACGTACGCCGTCTCGTCCGCTGTCTGCTGCACCGGACGATGAAGACGACACCCAGACTGAAAGGAGCTGAACATGGTCGGCATAGATCTCTCGCATATCTGGGCGGTGATCATCGCTTTCGGTGTGATGATGTACGTAGTCATGGATGGGTTCGATCTGGGTATCGGTATCCTTTTTCCCTTCGTCAAGGATGATCGCGAACGTGATCTGATGATGAACTCCGTGGCACCGGTTTGGGATGGCAATGAAACCTGGCTGGTACTGGGTGGCGCGGCGCTGTTCGGCGCCTTCCCGCTGGCCTACGCGGTGGTGCTGGACGCCCTCTATCTGCCGCTGATCTTCATGCTGCTCGGGTTGATTTTCCGCGGTGTGGCCTTTGAGTTTCGCTTCAAGGCCAAAGCCCATAAGCGGCATATCTGGGACAAGGCCTTTATTGGCGGCTCAATCACCGCGACCTTTTTCCAGGGCGTTACCCTTGGCGCCTATATCGATGGCATCGAGGTGGTTGGCCGTACCTACGCGGGTGGTCCGCTGGACTGGCTAAAACCTTTCGCGCTGTTTTGTGGTTTGGCCTTGGTCGCCGCCTATGCCTTGTTGGGTTGCACCTGGTTGATCATGAAAACCGAGGGACGCTTGCAGGAACAGATGCATGACCTGGGCAAGCCGCTGATTCTTGTGGTCCTGGCGGTTACTGGTATCGTCAGCCTGTGGACGCCTTTGGCTCATCCCGAGATTGCCGAGCGCTGGTTCAGCCTGCCTAATATTTTCTGGCTCTCGCCTGTGCCGATACTGGTTCTGCTTTGTACCTGGGCCTTGTGGCGGGCTGTGCAGAAACGTCAGCACTACGCCCCGTTTTTGCTGACCCTTGGCTTGATCTTCCTGGGCTACAGCGGCTTGGGCCTGAGCCTGTGGCCGAATATCATCCCGCCTAGCGTGACTATCTGGGAGGCCGCATCGCCGCCGCAAAGCCAGGCGTTTATCCTGGTCGGCGCGTTGTTCATCATCCCCTTTATCCTGATGTACACCGCGTGGAGCTACTACGTGTTCCGCGGCAAGATAACCCACGAACATGGCTACCATTAAGGATCGCAGCATGACGGGTTCGCAACAGAAGAAGCCCTTGTACCAGCGTATCGGCTGGCTGGTGGCAATCTGGGCGGGTAGCGTTCTGGCGCTGGGGGTTGTGTCATTGCTGCTGCGCTGGTTTATGAGCGCAGCAGGCATGACCAGCTAAAGGCTTAATGATCTGCGGTGTTCAAGCGCCGTTCACCCTAGAGCAGTTTCGATAGGAACTGCTCTAGCCGCGGGTGCTTGGTGCTGCTGAAGATATTGTCCGGGGTGTCGCTGACCAGCAATTCGCCGTCTTCCATAAACAGCACGCGGTCGGCCACTTCGCGGGCAAAGCCCATCTCGTGGGTCACCACCACCATGGTCATGCCATCGTTGGCCAGGCTCTTCATTACATCCAGCACCTCGCCGACCATTTCCGGGTCCAGCGCCGATGTGGGCTCATCAAACAGCATTACGTCCGGGTTCATCGCCAGCGCACGGGCAATTGCCACGCGTTGCTGTTGGCCCCCGGAAAGCTGCGCCGGGTACACATCCAGCTTGTCCCCCAGCCCCACGCGTCTGAGCAGTTGCTCGGCATCTTGCTCGGCCTTTTTCGGCTCGCGTTTGGCGACCTTGATCGGTGCGAGCATGACATTGCCCTTTACCGTCTTGTGCGGGAACAGGTTGAACGACTGAAACACCATGCCGACGCGTTCACGCAGCTTGTTGATATTGGTGCCGGGGGCATACATGTTGATGCCATCGATAATGATCTGGCCGTTATTGATCTGCTCAAGCTGGTTGAGTGCGCGCAGAAAAGTCGACTTGCCTGAGCCGGATGGGCCAATGATGACCACCACTTCACCACGGGAAATTGTGGCACTGACGTTTTTAAGGGCATGGCAGCCATTGGCGTAGATCTTGTTAACTTGGGTGGCAACGATCATGTCCTTGCCGGTATAGGCTTCAGTCACTGGCGGCTAACCTCTTTTCAATGCGGCGGACAACCCACGACAGCAAGGTCGTCAGAATCAGGTACAGGCCGGCTACGGTAATCCACACTTCGAATGTCGCGAAGTTGCCGCTGATAGCCTCGCGCCCGGCTTTGGTCAGGTCGGTGATTGCAATTACCGAAACCAGCGAGGAATCCTTGATCAGGTTGATCAACTGGCCCGCCATGGGCGGCAGCGTGCGCTTGAATGCTTGCGGCAAGATAACGTGCGTCATTGCCTTGGGGTAAGACATGCCCAGCGAGCGCGCGGCTTCCATTTGTCCGGGTGAGATCGACTGGATGCCGGAGCGCACGATTTCGGCAATGTAGGCACCGGTAAAGATCGACAGCGCCATGACCCCGGCAGAGAAACGGTCAAGGTTGAGCATGGTGCCGACAAAGAAGTACATGATAAATATCTGTACCAGCAGTGGCGTACCGCGAATCAAGCCGACGTAGGCAAATGCCAGGTTTTGGCAGGCCGGATTGCTGGAAATGCGCATCAAACCCGCCGCCAGGCCGAGCAGGGTGGCGAAGAACAGTGAAATCACCGATATCTTCAGGGTCACCCACAAGCCATGGAGTAGCGGGCCAGCGCGCCATTGCACGGTGCGTGCGACCACATCGCCTTCGAATATCAGGTCGCCCTGGGCCGCAACGGCCTGGTCATAGGATTTGAAAACCTGGGGCTTGTCGCCGGAATCAAGAGTGAGGGTTATTGCATCAGGGGTGACTTCAGTGATGGTGCCATTGCCGCTGGCCCGCAGGTCGAGTGGTGCGGTGTTGACGATATAAGGCAGCACACGTGCCCATTGCCAGCTGTAGTTGATCTGCTTGGAAGCTATGTACAGCGTGCCCATAAGGCCCGCTATGATAAGTACTGATAGGCCGTGCCAAAGCCATCGTCGGGGACTGGTCAACAAAGTGACCTCCTGGAAATTTAGGTTTTACGGTAACGCGCGGGGCAAGTGGAAATCAGGCCAGAGGTTGAGTCTGGCCTGATGGGCTTACTGAACCTGGTCGAGCCAGGCGTCGCTTTCGAACCACTTGGCATAGAGACGATCGTAGGTACCTTCACCCTTGATCTGACGCAGGAAGTTGTTCAGCACATTGAGCATTTCCGGGTCGCCCTGGGCAACAGCCCAGCCCAGCGGCTCGAAGGTGAATGGCTTGTCCAGGTGAACGATCTTGTCTTTGTTCTGCGCAAAGTAGATCGCGTTGAATGGCAGGTCGTAGATGAATGCATCCGCCTTGCCGTTGGTAACTTCAAGCACTGCGTCAGACTGGGTTTCAAAGACATTGATCTTGGCTTTGCTGAGCAGACGCTTGACCGCTTGCTCGCCGGTAGTCCCCAGTTTGGTGGTAATGGTGTACTGCGGATCATTGAGGTCTTTGTAGTCGTTGATCTTACCCTTGAGCTTAGGGTTCAGCAGAATGCTCTGGCCGATAACGATATAAGGGTCAGCGAAGTTCACGCGCATATTGCGCTGAGTGTTGATGGTCATGCCGCCGTTGATCATGTGGCACTTGCCGGTCAGCAGGGTTGGGATGATGCCATCCCAGGCCGTGTTGACCGGGACGTATTTAACGCCCATCTGCTTGGCCAGCAGTTTGCTCATGTCTATATCAAAACCGATGAACTGGCCTGCCTTGCTCTTCATTTCGAAAGGCATGTAGCCGGCGTCGAAACAAACTTTAAGTTCCCCTGATTTAACAATGTCATCAAGAACTGGACCCGCTTGAGCTGTGATTGAAGCACCTAGCAGGCTGGCGGTAATCGCCAAACCAGTAAAAAATTTTCTCATGTGAGAGTCCTTATTCTTTTTGAGCGCATTATTGCGTTCTTATTTGTTGGCATCGGCCTTTTGTAAAGGCTCTTTGTTATAACAGGTAAAGCCTTGAATGAAAAAGTCCGGAGCAGGCAGTTGGTCGCTTAGAGGGAAGTCGGTCGTTATCAGCTACTTGATGGCCTTGAGAATCACGAACTTGGGGTTCGACGCCACTTGTTCGACGCCACGAAACAGGCGCTTGAGCTTTTGGTGGTAGCCCAGGTGGCGATTGCCGACAATCCACAACTGTCCTCCCGTCACCAGGGCTGAATGCGCTTGCTGGAACATCCGCCAGGCGAGGAAGTCGCCCACCACTTGTTGCTGGTGAAAGGGTGGGTTGCACAGCACCCTGTCCAACGACTCCGGCAGTTGTTCAGCCAGGCCATCACCCGCGCGGATATCCACCGGCCGTTCGCCGAACGCGGCTAGCCAGTTCTCCCGCGCCGATTGCACCGCCATGTACGACTCATCAACCAGTGTCAGTTGCGCCTCGGGGTTGTTCAGAGCGTAGGCAAGAGCCAGAACACCGTTGCCGCAACCCAGGTCTGCAACTCGAAGAGACTGTTGATCCCTGGGCAGGTGCGGCAAGAAGGCCCGCGTGCCGATGTCGAGGCCTTCGCGGCAGAACACATTGGCATGGTTGACCAGGTTGAGCGGCGGTTTCTCCAGGCTGTAGCGGCTAGGGTAGGGGGAGACGGGCTGCGGCCTTGGTTCCGGCGATGCAATCAGCAAGCGCGCCTTTTTGACGGCCAGGGACGCCTGAACCGGGCCAATGTATTTTTCCAGCAGATCACCTGCTGCGCGCGGTAAATGCTTGACCATGGCCGCGGCCACAACCTGCGCTCCCGGTGCCAGTTGGCCGTGTAGGCGAATCAATTGCTCTTCGAGCAGGGCCAGGGTCTTGGGGATGCGGATCAGTACGCGATCAAAGGGACCTTGGGGCGATTGTTGTGCCGGTACGAAATTGACCGCATCTGCAGCCAACTGATTGCGCTGCAGGTTGATCTTCAGTGCCATGTGCCCCAGGTGCGAGTCAGAACAGCTGGTGATCAGATGGCGGGGCTGTTCAATAGCTGCCAGCGCGCAGGCCAGCGCGCCAAAGTTGTCGTTGAGAATCAACACGCGCAGATTCGTCCCGCCGCCTTGTTCGGCAAACTGGTTGAGCAGGTATTCATCCGCGGCGTCAAAGGCCTGCAGGGTCTCGTGCGACTGTTCTGGCTGGCGGATCAATTCCAGTGGTGCAAAAGGCGTAACGAATATAGGCATATAAGCTGCTGGTTTTTATCATTGAAAAAGTGCGCGACACTGCAGGTTCATGGGCCGAGCGGTTGCTTAGCTGTCGTACCTTGGTAACCGTGCCACACAAGGGAACTGCTCAAGCCTATCCGCCAACTCAATTGGGGAGCCCTATGAGCGCAAGTGATGACAAGTTTACCCGGCAAACGCTTAGCGATGTGCATGTCTGGTCGCCGACTTTATTCAGTTTGCGCTGTTCACGTGATCTGGGGTTTAGATTTGTTGCCGGGCAGTTCGCCCGTCTAGGCGTTTGCAAACCCGACGGCAGTATTGTTTGGCGCGCCTATTCGATGGTTTCGGCGCCGCATGACGAGTTTCTCGAATTCTTCTCAATCGTTGTGCCAGGCGGAGAGTTCACCAGCGAACTGAGCCGTTTGTCTGTCGGCGACACGCTGTTGGTGGACAAGCAGGCGTTTGGCTTTCTCACCCTTGATCGTTTCATTGATGGCCGTGACTTGTGGCTGGTGGCCAGCGGCACGGGCCTGGCGCCATTTCTGTCGATACTGCAAGGCCTGGAGGTGTGGGAGCGATTTGAAAGGATTATCTTGGTTTACAGCGCCCGGACCAAGCAGGAGCTGGCTTATCAGCAACTGATCCAGCAACTTGGCTCGATGGAGCACATTGCCGAGCATGCGCACAAGCTGGTTTATGTGCCGGTGGTCACCCGCGAGACACTGCCGGGCTGCCTCAACCAACGGATCACCACATTACTTGATAATGGTGAGCTGGAACTCGCTGCAGGTGTAGCGATGGACGCCGAACACTCACGGGTGATGCTTTGCGGCAACCCCCAGATGATTGATGACCTGCGCCAGCTATTGAAGCAGCGCGACATGCAGCTAAGCCTGACCCGCAGGCCAGGCCAGGTCGCCGTGGAGAATTATTGGTAGGGTACGACAGGTGCAGGGCGTGACAACGCGAAGCTTGTCCAGCGAAGTGGCGAATAGTCCGGGTGTTTGGAGTTGTAAACGGCGGACGAAAAAGCGCCGTCCGCCCTACGGGTTCAGGCCATCCAGGTAGGGTGCGACAACGCGAAGCTTGTCCACCGAAGTGGCGAATAGTCCGGAGATTTGGAGTTGTAAACGGCGGACGAAAAAGCGCCGTCCGCCCTATGGGGTCAGGCCATCCAGGTAGGGTGTGACAACGCGAAGCTTGTCCACCGAAGTGGCGAGTAGTCCGGGTGTTTGGAGTTGTAAACGGCGGACGAAAAAGCGCCCGCGCCGGGGGCAACCAGGCTTGGCGTGATCACGCCAAGCTGTTCAGCAGCGCTGACTGTGAAAGCTTATTCAGCTTTGTTTTTCAGCAGGTCGCGGATCTCGGTCAGCAATACTTGCTCCTGAGTCGGCGCAGGTGGCGCGGCCGGAGCGGCTTCTTCCTTGCGCTTGAGGCTGTTCATCACTTTGATTGCCATGAAGATGGCGAATGCCACTATCAGGAAGTCGACCAGCGTTTGGATGAATTTACCGTAGTTCATGGTCACGGCAGGGATATCGCCTTGCGCTGCTTTGAGCACGACGACTAAGTCGGTGAAATCAACGCCTCCTATCATGACGCCCAGCACGGGCATGATCAGGTCACCGACAAAGGATGCAACGATCTTACCGAACGCGGCACCAATGATAATACCGACTGCCATGTCGACTACATTGCCTTTGACGGCAAAAGCCTTGAACTCACTGATAATGCTCATGTTTCCTATCCCTGCGATATTGGGTGATGTATTCATTCTAAACACTCAAATACATTTAGCCACTCGTCAGACTGGGTTTGTCAAAAATATGGCTGTTGGTTTTCTGGTGCACGCCAGTGCTAAAAAGCTTGACGCTGCCACACTCTGGTCGAGTTTTTGGCGTGGGGTTTGTTCCGTGGCCAAGCAGAGCCCGCAGGCTCGACTAGTCTGAAAGTACATACATCAAGAGGGTGCAGACATGCCGTTGGAACATCACTCACTGAAGAACGAGTTTCCTCAATTCGCCTCGAAGTTCAGCACCTTGGCCCAGTCCAATAAACGTTTTGCCCGGCTAGCTGAAGAGTACGAGGCGCTGGACAAGCGCATTTATGAGATCGAAGACGGCCACGAGTCGATGGATGACTTGAACCTGCAGGGGCTCAAGATGCAACGGGTTACGCTCAAGGACGATATCTCCGCCATGCTCAATAGCCATCAGGACTGATTCGCCAGGCATAAAGGACAACACTTGCGGATTGTCGCTGCTTGCTCAGGAAAGGCTATGATGGGCGCTTTGCTCTGAGGAAGTCTGCCGATGGCTAAGGCCAAACGCCTGTATGGCTGCACTGAGTGCGGCGCCACCTTTCCCAAGTGGGCCGGCCAGTGTGGCGAGTGCAGCGCCTGGAATACGCTGGTTGAAACCATGGTCGAGGCCAATGCCACGGCGCCTGGCGGGCGCAGTGGCTGGGCTGGCCAGCAGGCGCCGTTAAAAACCCTGGCTGAAGTCAGTGTTGAAGAGATGCCGCGGTTTTCCACTGCTTCCGGCGAGCTGGACCGTGTGCTGGGCGGCGGTTTGGTAGATGGATCGGTAGTGCTGATTGGCGGCGATCCGGGTATCGGTAAGTCGACCATCCTCCTGCAAACCCTTTGCAACATCGCCACGCGCTTCCCAGCCTTGTATGTCACGGGCGAGGAGTCGCAGCAGCAGGTTGCCATGCGCGCTCGGCGCCTGGGTTTGCCGGAAGACAAGCTCAAGGTCATGACTGAAACCTGCATTGAGACCATCATTGCCACGGCGCGCCAGGAAAAGCCCAAGGTCATGGTGATCGACTCGATCCAGACCATCTTCACTGAACAGCTGCAATCCGCGCCTGGCGGTGTGGCGCAGGTGCGGGAAAGTGCCGCCTTGCTGGTGCGCTTTGCCAAGCAAAGCGGCACGGCGATCTTCCTCGTCGGCCATGTCACCAAGGAAGGCGCGCTCGCCGGGCCGCGGGTGCTGGAGCATATGGTCGATACGGTTCTGTACTTCGAGGGCGAGTCGGACGGGCGCCTGCGCCTGTTGCGGGCGGTGAAGAATCGCTTTGGCGCGATCAACGAACTCGGCGTATTCGGCATGACCGACAAGGGCCTCAAAGAGGTAACCAATCCCTCTGCCATCTTTCTTACCCGGGCCCAGGAAGAAGTGCCTGGAAGTGTGGTCATGGCAACTTGGGAGGGCACACGGCCAATGCTGGTGGAGGTCCAGGCGCTGGTTGACACCAGCCACTTGGGCAATCCGCGCCGTGTGACCCTTGGGCTTGATCAGAACCGCCTGGCCATGCTGCTGGCGGTATTGCATCGCCATGGCGGCATCCCTACTTACGACCAGGATGTCTTTCTCAATGTCGTCGGTGGGGTCAAGGTGCTGGAGACAGCATCGGACCTGGCCTTGATGGCTGCGGTCATTTCCAGCTTGCGCAACCGGCCGTTGGCCAATGATCTGCTGGTATTTGGCGAAGTCGGTTTATCGGGAGAAATTCGCCCGGTACCAAGCGGCCAGGAACGTTTGAAAGAGGCCGCCAAGCACGGTTTCAAACGTGCAATCGTGCCCAAGGGCAACGCCCCGAAAGAGGCGCCGCAAGGGTTGCAGGTCATTGCTGTCACGCGGCTTGAGCAAGCCTTGGATGCCTTGTTCGACTGAGCGCGCCGAGCCAGTGCGGCTCAGCTGTCCTTGCCGAGTGCGCTGAGGTCGCGTTCAAGCATGGATTCGTCGCCCAGGTTGAGCTCGACCAGGCGGCGCAGATGGCTTATGGATTCAAGGTCAATGTGTTCGCAAACAAACCCCAGCAAGCCGCTGTCGTCGCGGGTCAGGGTCACTTCCATGCGTACCTTGGCAGCCTCGCTCAGGTTGATCTGCACATCGAAAAGCTGTTGCGGATCGGCCTGCCAATGAGCAGGGCGTTCGACCATCAGCCCTTTGAGCGACACGTCATGCAACTTGACTTCCCAGCGCTGCGCGCCCTGGGATATTTCTGTCGGTGCGTCAAAGGCGATGCGATGAAAGCGTCTACGCTCCGTGTCCGGGTCGCTCATATTTAACTCCTTGTTTGCGTTCTCAACACTATAGTCAAGCTTGAAGAGCTAAATACCCCGGTTGGCAGGAAAAATATTTTAATTGTGGTTTTTGGCTAAAACCCCTTTAAAAACTTGGTCGACACGGCCAATGGCCTGCTCAATTGTGGTGCTGGCTCACGCAACTCATTTGACAGTTTTGCTACTTTAACCAAAGCTGCTAATGCAGTTTTATATTTATATTATGGTGGAGCACAAGAAAAATGGAAAAGCGATTGCTGAGCAAAGGCTTGATTTTCGGTTTGCTGACTGTTGCCAGCGTTGGGGCTTATGCCGAAGCGCCAGGCGGCCCGTCTTGCGGTTGGGGTAACATGCTGTTTGATGGTCAGCGTGGCATTGCACCGCATTTCCTTGCCAGTACAACCAACGGCACCTCCGGTAACGCCACCTTTGGCATGACGTCCGGTACCAACGGTTGCAGCACCAGCGGCAAGCTCACTTATGGTGGGCGTTCGATGCTTGCAATGAACGGCATGCTCGACTCTATCGCTGAAGACATGGCCCAAGGCCAAGGTGAGGCACTGGATGCCTACGCTGTACTGCTGGGGATTCCTGCAAGCGACCGCGCGCAGTTTGCCAAGGTCACGCACGAGAACTTCAACACGATTTTCTCTTCAGCCGACGTCACCAGCGAGCAAGTACTGGCTTCCACCATGGAAGTCATGAGCCGCGACAGCAAGCTGGCCGCCTACGCTAAAACACCTGCGTAAGAACCACTGGTTACGAAAAAGCCCGCCAAAATGGCGGGCTTTTTCGTTTAACCAACCTTGTGCGAAAACGCTGGGCGCCAAGGTTTAACGGATTAACAGCGCGTTACCCATCCGGGCGATTTACGCACCATAAACCGGGAAGCGTGCGCACAGGTCTTTGACTTGCTCGCGTACCTTGGTTTCCACTTCGTCATTGCCAATGTTGGCCAGGACTTCACAAATCCAGCCTGCCAACTGACGGCACTCATCTTCCTTGAAACCACGAGTGGTAACGGCAGGGGTGCCGATACGCAGGCCCGAAGTTACAAAGGGTGAGCGCGGGTCGTTTGGCACCGAGTTCTTGTTGACGGTGATAAAGGCACGGCCCAGTGCGGCATCTGCTTCCTTGCCGGTGATGTCCTGCTTGATCAGGCTGAGCAGGAACAGGTGGTTTTCAGTGCCGCCGGAAACCACGTCATAGCCGTTTTCCATAAACACCTTGGCCATGGTCTGGGCGTTCTTGATGACTTGCTGCTGGTAGGTCTTGAACTCGGGCAGCAGCGCTTCCTTGAAGCACACCGCCTTAGCTGCGATCACGTGCTCCAGCGGGCCGCCTTGGCCGCCTGGGAATACTGCCGAGTTGAACTTCTTTTCCAGCTCTTCGTTCTTGCGCGCCAGAATCAAGCCGCCACGTGGGCCGCGCAGGGTTTTGTGGGTGGTGGTGGTCACCACGTCAGCAAATGGCACCGGGTTCGGGTAGACACCTGCTGCAACCAGGCCGGCAACGTGGGCCATGTCCACGAACAGGTAGGCACCGACTTTGTCGGCGATGGCGCGAAAACGCGGGAAGTCGAGAACCTGTGAGTAGGCCGAGAAACCAGCGATGATCATTTTGGGCTTGTGCTCGACCGCCAGGCGCTCGACTTCATCGTAATCGATCAGGCCGTCGTCGTTGATGCCGTATTGCACTGCATTGTAGATCTTGCCGGAGAAGCTGACGCTGGCGCCGTGGGTCAGGTGGCCGCCGTGTGCCAGGCTCATGCCCAGGACGGTGTCGCCAGCATTGAGCAGGGCCATGTAGACCGCGCTGTTGGCTTGCGAGCCCGAGTGTGGCTGAACGTTGGCGTAGTCGGCACCGAACAGTTGCTTGGCGCGGTCGATTGCGACCTGCTCGACGATATCCACGTATTCACAGCCGCCGTAGTAACGCTTGCCTGGATAGCCTTCGGCGTACTTGTTGGTCAGTACCGAGCCCTGGGCTTCCATCACCGCTGGGCTGGTGTAGTTTTCCGAGGCGATCAGCTCGATGTGCTCTTCCTGGCGCTGGGCTTCTTGCTCCATCGCGGCAAACAATTCGGCGTCAAAACGGGCAAGATTCAAATCACGGCTGAACATAGCAATCCCCTGAGAAAACAGCTGGGCTGAAGAAATAGGGTGCGGATTCTACCCCATACTGCAGGCGTGCGGGTATGAATGGCGGTCATGTGCCTGACAAGTGGGGCTCATGCCGGCAGCTTGATGACCTTGCCGTGGGCTTGGGGCTCATCAATTAAGAATGAATAATGCCGTGCCGCTGAACTGGGCGCTTATCTGGTGCGCGCGCATCGGCTGGCCGAGCAGGAAACCCTGGATTTCATCGCAGTTGTGGCGGCGCAGGAAATCAAGTTGAGCCTGGGTTTCCACACCTTCGGCAATCACAGCCAGATTCAGGCTGTGGGCCATGGCAATAATCGCCCTGGCTATCTGAGCATCCTGCTCACCTTGCGGCAGGCCATCGACGAAGCTGCGGTCAATCTTGAGTACGTCGATCGGGAACTGCTTGAGGTAATTGAGCGATGAGTAGCCGGTTCCAAAGTCATCAATCGCAATGCTCAAGCCCAGGCGCTTGAGGCTTGTCAGGGTTTGCAGGGCATTGGCCACATCATTCATCAGGATACTTTCGGTCAGCTCCAGTTCCAGGCTTGCTGCATCGACGCCGGTTTCGCCCAGAATTCGGGTGATGCGTTTGTCCAGGTCGCCGTCGGCGAATTGGCGGGCCGATAGATTGACCGATATCTTAGGTACGCGCACATGCTGTTCCTGCCAGGACTTCAGTTGACGACAGGCCTCGGCAATCACCCAGTCGCCAATATCCGCGACCAGGCCAAGCTCTTCCAGCACCGGGATGAATTCGGACGGTGCAACCTGGCCACGTTTCGGGTGGTGCCAGCGTAACAGTGCTTCAACCCCGGTCAGGCGCTGGCCGTTCGCGGAAAACTGCGGCTGATAGAACAGCATCAGCTCGCCCTGTTCGAGTGCGTGGCGCAGGTCGCTTTCGAGCTCGATACGCTCCAGCGCGCGGGCGTTCATATCGCTTTGATAGAACTGGAAGTTGTTCTTGCCGCGTTCCTTGGCGTGATACATCGCGGTGTCGGCGTTCTTCATCAACTGGCTGAGTTCCGTGCCATCTTGCGGGCTCAGGGCAATCCCGATACTGGCGGTCACGAAGAACTCGCGGCCCTCAAGGACGAACGCTCGGGCCAGGCTGGCTAGAATCTGCTCGGCCACGTGGATTGCACGATTGAGTGCGTTGTCGCGGCTGGGGCTGGAACTCAACAGCAAGGTGAACTCATCGCCGCCCATGCGCGCAACCGTGTCCTTGTCATTGACGCAGGCTGCCAGGCGCGTGGCGACGTCCTTGAGCATACGGTCGCCGGCCGCGTGCCCCAACGAGTCATTGATGGGTTTGAAGCGGTCAAGGTCGAGAAACATCAGCACCACCCACTCGGCATCGCGCTCGGCTTGATGCAATGAGGTGTGCAGCCGGTCCTGGAACAGGGTGCGGTTTGGCAGCAGGGTCAGGGCGTCGTAGTAGGCCAGGCGATGGATGCGTTGCTCGCTGGCTTTACGCTCGCTGATATCACTGAAGAAGCACACGTAGCTGACGAGATCGCCTTCGTCGTCCTGGACTGCGGTGATGCCGACCCAGGCCGGGAAGTTTTCGCCGTCGCGTCGCTTGAGCCACACTTCACCTTCCCAGCTACCGCGTTGGTTGAGCTGGGACAGGATGAAGTTCAGCTGGTTTGCCTGCTGTCGGTCGGCCGTCAACCGGCTCGGCAACTGGTCAATCACCTGGGTTGAGTGGTAGCCCGTCACGCGGCTGAATGCTTCGTTGACCTGCACTATATAGCCAGCGGGATCGGTAACCAGAATGGCGGCGGTCGAGTGCTCGAAAACCGTGGCCGCCATGCGTAGTTCATTCTCAACGCGACGGTGCTGAGTCACGTCGCGGGCCACGCCGTGCAGGCCCTTGAATCGATTGTTTTCGTCCCACATGGGGACTAAACGCACTTCCATCGGGACCTTGCGTTCGTCACTGCGCAGGCAGTCAAACATAAACAGCCGTGGTTGCAGCTTGCTGGCCAGTTCAGCCATGCGCATCGGATCGCCCAGCGCCGTGCGCAACTCATCGACGATTTCCTTCAGCTCCTTGAGCTGCGCGGGCGTGGCGGCCAGGCTGAACATGCCTTGGGCTTTTACCTGCTCGGGCTCGTGACCGAGCAGGGTCTTGATCGAGGGGCTGATGTAGTCAACCTGCAACAGGCTGTCGGTCGAGAAAATCACATCCGAGGTGCTTTCAGCCAGCAGTCGATAGCGCTGCTCGCTATCGCGCAGGGATTCACTGTGCTCGATCTGCTCCGAAATATCCTTGGCTACGCCTATCAGTCGATCAACCTGGCCTGTTGCGTTACGCGACAGCGCTTGCTCACGAATGCTGAACCAATGCCAGTCGCCATTGCGATGGCGCCAGCGCAGCTGTGACTCAAGCAGGATACCGTTGCCGACCACGTGTTGCAGGTTGCGGATGCGGTGATAGTAGTCGCTGTCGTCGGGGTGCAGCAGATGTTCCCAGAAACGTTCGCCAAAGGCGTCCAGCTCCTGCAGGTCGTAGCCAAGCTGCAGGCCCAGATGGTGATTGCTGAAGAGCACTGACTTATTGCTCAAGTCATGCACGTAGAGTGTGTCGGGCACGGCCTGGACCACGCCTGACCAGAAGCGCTCGCGTTCGATCAGCGACAGTTCGGTGTGCTTGCGACTGGTAATGTCGGTGATGCTCAGTGTTACCGAGTTGAGGTCTTCTTCGTCCTCGGGCAGGTTGATCAGCAACCACAGGTGGCGCTCTTGATCATCGGGCGTGAGCAGGCTGATTTCTTGATCAAACTGGCTTTTCCCTGTCAGCAGGGCGTTAAGCAATTCGCCGCGATAGTCGGCCAGATCCAGCTCGCCACGGTTGAACAACAGCTCCCAGATTTCGCCTGGCGTGTTGACCTTGAGCAGGCGCAGGGCGACATGGTTGGTTTCGCTCACGCGCATCAGGCGCGGCAGTTGCTGGCGCTGTTCAGGGTTGTCTTGCAGCCACTGCTCCAGCCCGTCGGCTGAGGTGACCTGCTGATCACCCAGGTATTGCATGAGCGTTGCAAGGTCGAGCACGCACAGCGCGGTGCTGGTGCCGTCGAAAATGTCCTGATAGCGGCGGCGCGCATTGAGCAGCACGCGCGTGGCGTGTTGCTCGTCTGTGACGTCACGCAGGACCCAGGCGTAGCCATTGCGATTCTCGCCATCGCTCAGGTTGCTGCGGTTGATATCGAATAAACGCTTCTGGCCCTTGAGCTCAATTTCCAGCGGTTCGGAACTGATGTCACTGCCGAACGCGTTGCCTTGCAGCAATAGCGGGTCAAGCTGCGGCAACATTTCAAAGATATGTTGCCCGCGTGCTTTGTCGGTCAAGCCAAACAGGCTTTGCGCCTGGGGGTTCAAGTATTCGATATAGCCTTGGCTGTCTGTAACCAGAACCCGTTCCTCGATGGCGCCAAGCGCGCTTGCTGCCTGGTGTAGCGAGCGTTTCGAGTCGGCATTGGCCTGGTGCAGGCGGCTTTGATCGAGCAGCAGCCTGTATAGCGCGAGCAGGGTCAGGCCCGAACACAGGATGAACAGCAGGAATTTACCGGCTAGCGTGGGGAGTTGCTGGGCCCAGACCAGGTCTTCGTCGAATAAGGCGCGCAGTTGCCAGTCGCTGTGTTCAATCGGCGAGATATGGATAGTCTGCGCCAGGTCGCTGGCGGTTACCGGTGGAAATACTCGGTTACCGGTCCTGGCATTGCTGTGCGGGCCGACAATGGCGCGTTGGGTCAGGCGGTCTTCCAAGAGCCACTGGTAAGCATCCAGTTGCTGGTTGCGTAGCCAGCTGGCGATGGCGCCACTGCCAAAGCGTAACAGCCAATAACCGTCTTCCTTGTTCAGCAGCAGGTAATAACGGCCGTCAGGCTCGGCAGTGAATGCATAGTGGTAGGCCGCGTCATGATGGCGACTGACAAGGCTGGCAATGAAGTCTGCGTCAGCCTTGCCGGCAGCGCTGTCGACGATAATCCCGCCGCTGGGGGAGAGGCTGGCGATGCTGTCGATGGCCGGGTAAATGGCGGTAAGGGTTTCGAGTAGCTTGTGTGCTTCATCCGCGCTTTCCGGATTCAGCCCTTTGGTGCGCAACAAGGTCTGCGCGGACTGGGCCTTGATCGACATGTTCATGCTCAGGCTGTTGGCCAGTTGGCTGCTGTACACCAGCCCCAGCTGGCGTTGAGTCTGCAACAGGTTGCGCGATTCAAGCATCAGTTGCCAAAGCAGCAGTGCCAGCATTACCAGCACCAGAACCACCAGGCTACGCTTAAGCGAGCTACGCATTGGCGTAGCTTGAGGCTCTGGCGGCGGGAGCGGAGTCTTGGTTGAAGCGGTAGATGGCACTTATATGACCTGGCAACTACAAATGGCGCTGAAGGTTTGGCTCAACAGGGAAGTTTGCACACTGCGAACAGTCGATCGCGCACGGCCCGCAAGAATGCCACAATTGTGGCAAAGTGCCAGCCCGTCCGACGAGTGTAATTTGCCCTACAGCCTGCATTCCGGTAGCTTTGCAACTCACGCGCGAGCAATCCATGCTCGTAAGAACCTGTAAACAGATTCTCTGTGTAAGGGTTTAAGCCAGTCAGAATAGCTTGAAGCCTTTATTTGCTTAGGTAAATTGGCCTCCATAACTATTTGCTAGGTATTTAAAACCGGTCGTCGGAATCGTTATGCGTTCTCAATATTCACGGAGCCAGTAGCCGTAGCGAGTGTATCGCCCCGCTCTGTCCGTAAGGCGGCATGCCCGTGTCCCAGTTTCCTGTCTAAGTATCAAGGTTATCCATGGCCCAATACGTCTATACCATGCATCGGCTGAGCAAAGTTGTGCCACCGAAGCGGGAAATCCTCAAGAATATCTCCCTGTCATTTTTCCCGGGCGCCAAAATTGGCGTGCTTGGCCTTAACGGCTCGGGTAAATCCACGCTGCTGAAAATCATGGCGGGTGTCGATACCGAGTTTGACGGCGAAGCGCGTCCAATGCCCGAGTTGAACGTGGGTTACCTGCCGCAGGAACCGGTTCTCGACCCAAGCAAGACCGTGCGCGAAGTGGTTGAAGAGGCCGTCAGCGCAATCAAGGATGCACAGGAGCGCCTTGATCAGGTATATGCCGCCTACGCCGAGCCTGATGCCGATTTCGACAAGCTGGCCGCTGAGCAGGCCAAGCTCGAAGCCATCCTGCAAACCTCGGACGGCCATAACCTGGAGCGCCAGCTGGAAGTCGCGGCCGATGCATTGCGCCTGCCAGCCTGGGACGCCAAGGTCGAACACCTGTCCGGCGGTGAGAAGCGCCGTGTTGCGCTGTGCCGCCTGCTGCTGTCGGCCCCGGATATGTTGCTGCTCGACGAGCCTACCAACCACCTGGATGCCGATTCGGTCGCCTGGCTCGAGCACTTCCTGCATGATTTCCCGGGCACTGTGGTTGCGATCACCCACGATCGCTACTTCCTCGACAACGTGGCTGGCTGGATTCTCGAACTCGACCGCGGCGCGGGTATCCCGTACGAAGGCAACTACTCGGGCTGGCTTGAAGCCAAGTCTGAGCGTCTGGCCCAGGAATCCAAGCAGCAGTCGGCCCATGAGAAAGCCATGAAGGACGAACTGGAGTGGGTGCGCAAGGGCGCCAAGGCACGTCAGTCCAAGTCCAAGGCACGTCTGCAACGTTTCGAGGAAATGCAGTCGCAGGAATTCCAGAAGCGTAGCGAAACCAATGAAATCTATATCCCGGCAGGTCCGCGCCTGGGTGACAAGGTCATCGACTTCGTCAACGTCAGCAAGGGTTACGGCGACCGCGCCCTGATCGACAACCTGTCGTTCAGCATGCCAAAGGGTGCCATCGTCGGTGTGATCGGTGGTAACGGTGCAGGTAAGTCGACCCTGTTCCGCATGCTCATGGGTAAAGAACAGCCAGACTCGGGCAGCATCGAGATCGGTGAAACCGTGCAGATGGCCTGTGTAGACCAGAGCCGCGAAGACCTCGACGGCAGCAAGACCGTGTGGGAAGCGGTGTCCGATGGCTCCGACATGATCAAGATTGGTAATTATGAAGTGCCGTCGCGTACCTATGTCGGCCGCTTCAACTTCAAGGGTGGCGATCAGCAGAAGTTCGTCAAGGATCTCTCCGGTGGTGAGCGTGGTCGCTTGCATCTGGCGCTGACCTTGAAAGAGGGCGCCAACGTCTTGCTGCTCGACGAACCGTCCAACGACCTCGACGTGGAAACCCTGCGTTCGCTGGAAGAAGCATTGCTCGATTTCCCTGGCGCTGCCATTGTGATCTCGCACGATCGCTGGTTCCTTGACCGCGTCGCCACGCATATCCTAGCGTACGAAGACGACTCGCACATCGAGTTCTTCGAGGGTAACTACACCGAGTACGAAGCCGATCGCAAGAAACGCCTCGGCGATGCAGCCGCCCAGCCGCATCGTGTGCGCCACAAGAAGCTCGCGCAGTAGCGCCTTCCTGGCTTGAGTCAGAAGCCGGCCTCCTTGAGGCCGGTTTTTTTTTGGCCTGAATTTGTATGGTGAGCCTGGCCCGAGGGCTTTGTGCTGGCCGACCTAAGCGAGGTGTGCACAAATTTTTCCTTGCGTACCCGCACGCAAGACAGGCCATGGGCCAAGTTAATAGTCTGCGCTCAACCTGAAATTGAGCGGAGCATTAGCGTGAACAACTGGCGCAACATCAGTCTGTGGATGGATCAGCTCGACCAGCCGCTGCATGCCCGCCCTGCATTGGGCGAGGACTTGCAGGCGGATGTAGCCATCATTGGTGCTGGCTACACCGGGCTGTGGACCGCTTATTACCTCAAGCGCCAAGCGCCGCAATTGAAGATTGTGATAGTCGAGGCGCAAACTTCAGGCTACGGCGCATCAGGCCGTAATGGCGGCTGGTTGATCGGTGACCTGCTCGGCAGTGACCGGCTGCTTGCCGGTCTGGGTGCTCAGGCGCGACAGGCTTCACACCAACTGTTGCATGGCATCCCCGACGAAGTTGCCGCCGTGTTGGATCGTGAGTCCATCGGTTGTGATTACCGCAAGGGTGGCGTGCTTTATTGCGCCGCCCGCTATCCGGAGCAGGAAGCCACGCTGCGGGCGCAGTTGCAGGCCGCTCGCGCGCAAGGGCTGGGCGAGGAGGATTATCGCTGGTTGACGCCTTCCGAGTTGGCGGGGCAGTTGCGAATCGCCAATCCATATGGCGCGTTATACAGCCCGCATTGCGCGACCATCCAGCCAGCACGCCTGGCTCGCGGCCTGGCTGAGTGCGTCGAGCGCATGGGCGTGAAAATCTATGAGCACAGCCGCGTCACTCACTGGGATTCGGGGCTTCTGCGCACCGCTCAAGGCTCGGTAAAAGCCGATTGGCTGGTGCCGGCGGTTGAAGGCTATGCCGCATCTCTGCCACCGCTCGGGCGCTATCAATTACCGGTGCAAAGCCTGATCGTCGCCACCGAGCCTTTGCCAGCCGAGACCTGGGCTCAAATCGGTCTGGAACATGGCCAGGCGTTTAGCGAGAGCAGTCGCCAGGTTACCTACGGCCAGCGCAGTGCAGATGATCGCCTGGTTTTTGGTGCCCGTGGCGGTTATCAGTTCGGCGGTCGTTTGCGCAGCGACTTCACCCTCAAAGAGCATGAGCTTGAGTTGCGCCGCTACCTGTTTGGCGAGTTGTTCCCGCTGTTGCGCAACGTGCGCCTGACGCATTCGTGGGGCGGCAACCTGGGCGTTGCCCGGCGGTTCCGCCCGCACATGCTGATTGACCGCAAGGCCGGTATCGCCTTGTCTGGCGGTTATGGCGGCGAAGGCGTCGGTGCCAGCAACCTGGGCGGCCGAACCCTGGCTTCATTGATTCTGGGCCAGGACAACCTGCTCACCCAGCAACCATGGGTGCTGGGTGATACACCGCTAAGCGCCTTGTCTGGCTGGGAGCCGGAACCCTGCCGCTGGCTTGGCTACAACGCCATTATCAAAAGCTTTGTCCACGAAGATCGCGTGCTGGCCAACCCGGCAACGGCGCCTTGGCGGCGTCAACTTGCCCAGCGCCTGGCCGGATTTATGGAAGGCCTGATGCGCTGAGCGCATGGGCAGCAATAGAACAACCTCAATACCCAACGGGGCACAACCATGAGCATCACTCAATTCAAACAGACCGCAACTCTCTTGCTGGATGAATCCAATCCGGTTGCCGTACCGCTCGGTGAGCCCGTTGCGATTGCTTCGACCCACAGTGTCGAGCGTTCCGACGGCGTTGAAACCGGCGTTTGGGAGTGCACGCCAGGGCGCTGGCGGCGGCAGATTGTGCAACAGGAGTTTTGTCACTTTATTGCCGGTCGCGCCACCTTCACCCCGGATGGAGGCGAGCCCGTGGTGATTGAAGCCGGTGATGCAATTCTACTTCCGGCCAATTCAATGGGGGTTTGGGATATCCAGGAAACCCTGCGCAAAAGCTATGTGCTGATTTTTTAAGCAATACAAAACAACAAAAAACAGAGGTTAGCGTCATGTTCAAGAAACTCATTCCAATGCTGTTGCTGGCATCCACATGCCATGCGGCGGAGACGGTTCGCATCTATAACTGGTCTGAATATATCGCTCCAGACACCCTGGAAAATTTCAAGGATGCCACGGGAATTGGTAATCACTACGACGTCTACGACAGCAACGAGACGCTAGACGCCAAGTTGATGGCCGGGCATTCGGGGTATGACGTGGTATTTCCTTCGGACCATTTCATGGCGCGACAAATCAAGGGTGGAGCCCTGAAGATCCTGGACAAGAGCCAGCTACCCAACTGGAAAAACCTCAATCCTGCCTTGCTCAAGGCCTTGCAGACCAATGATCCGGGTAACCAGTATGGATTTCCCTATCTATGGGGCACCACCGGCATTGGCTACAACGTCGACAAGGTCAGGGCGGTGCTTGGCGATGATGTTCCACTTGATTCCTGGGACATCATTTTCAAGCCAGAGAACATGAAGAAACTCAGCAAATGCGGGGTTGCGATACTGGACAATGGTCCCGAACTCTTGCCTATCGCCTTGCATTACCTGGGGCTGCCCCATCACAGCAAGGACCCGGCCGACTATAAGAAAGCCGAAGCCCTGCTCCTGCAAATGCGTGAAAACGTTTTGTATTTTCACTCATCGAAATATGTCAGCGACCTGGCCAATGGCGACATCTGCGTAGCCGTAGGTTTTTCGGGCGACATCCTGCAGTCTGCGACCCGTGCCGCAGACGCCAACAACGGCGTGCATATTGACTATGTCGTACCCAAAGAGGGCGCGCCGCTCTGGTTCGACATGGTTGCCATGCCCGCCGACAGCAAGAACGAAGCCGCCGGCTATGCATTTATGAATTATCTGCTGCAACCCGAAGTGATGGCCAATATCACTAACTTCGTGCATTACGCCAACGGCAACAGCGCTGCCGACAGCCTGGTTGAGCCGACACTGAAGGCCGACCACAAGATTTATCCACCGCAACAAACCATGGACAAGCTCTACACGCTCGAAGCCATGCCGCTCAAGATTGACCGCATCCGCACGCGGATCTGGAGCAAGGTAAAAAGCGGGATCTAACCAGGTTCAGCCACACAAAAAATCCCGCTGTGTGCGGGATTTTTTGTGTGGCTATGATCAGTGCCCGGCCTGGGGGACTTTCACTTGCTGGTCGCGCGATATAGACGCAGGCTTTCGACCCGGTCTCGATAAGCGTTAAGGCGTTCCTTGAGTTGGTCTTTATGCTGCGCGGCCACGCAGTGCAATAGCACGTTGAGCGCACTGGTCAGGCCACCGGTCGACTCCAGGATCAAGCCGGTCTTGGTCTTCATGGTGATGATGCTGGGCGTGTCGATGTGTTTGGCAATCCCATATTCATCGGTGAAAACCACCAGGTCCGTGCCTTGCCTCAGGCAGTTCTGTGCGAAGGAGATCCCAGCGTCTGCATAGGGTGCAATGTCGATCAGGATCACGCAGCAGCGCTGGTCATGACTGTCGATCCATTGGCCGAGCACGCCGCTGTACAGATCTAGAAATTCGACACCGGAGCGTACCAGGGCCAATCGGTTGGCAAAGTCTTCAGCCAAACCGCGAATCGTTTGGAAACCGCAGACAAATACGCGCTCGGCCTGACTCACCTTGGCGACTATGTCGCGCCAATACTGACTACCAAGCTGGTCGGCGAACTCGTTGAGCGCGGCCACTTCCTGATGCAAGTGAGCAACCAGGTCTTCGGGTTGCTGCATACGTTCAATCAGTGTGGTGTTGAGTAGCGACTGCATTCGCACATCATCACGCAGCTCTTCCTTGAGGCTTTTCAAGCCTTTGTAACCCAGGCGGCGCAGAAAGCGGCTGACAGTATTCGGGCTGACACCGCTTTTGGCCGCAAGCGTTGCCCCAGTCTCGAACGCGAGCGTTTCCTGGTTGGCCTGGATATAGGCCAGCAACGTGCGTTCAGCCGGTGTCAGCTTGCCTTCGAGGCGTTCCATCCTGCTGTCGAGCATGTGCGTGTCCCTGATAATGATAAAAAGATCTGGAATTAATATATCAAAGTGTTGATCTTTGGAATAAATATATTCTACTCTCAAGCTGTATCGCAAAGAGATGCCGGTCGCAGGCAACAGGGGTCAGGCCTTGTTCAGCATAAAAAAGCCAACCTGCCGCGTCGCTGTCTCGGATTCCTGCCGCAACAACAATTACAGCGGTCGTGCTCGATCGGCGCGACCTCAAACGGAGAACAGGAACATGCTAACACTGCGTAAAACCACGCTCTGTGCCGCCCTTGGCGCTTTTCTCTTCGCCAATGGCGCCGCCGCGGCCGAAGAGCTGCACCTGTACAATTGGGGCGACTATATCAACCCCGAAGTACTAAAGCGTTTCACCGCTGAAACCGGTATCAAGGTGTCGCTTGATACCTATGGCAGTAACGAGGAAATGCTTGCCAAGTTACAGGCGGGGGCGAGCGGCTATGACATCGTCTTCCCGTCAGTGCATATGCACGACAGCATGGCCGCGCTGGATTTGCTGGAGAAGACCGATATCAACCAGAGCCCGGCCTTCGCCAATATCGACCCGCAGTTCCTGCGCGCAAAGTCTGACCCCAACGGCGAATATTGCATGCCGTATGCCTGGGGGACCGTGGGTATTTTTTACAACAAGACCAAGGTATCCAAGCCTATTGAAACCTGGGATGACTTCTTTGCTGAAGCCAAGGCAGGCAAGAAAGTCATCATGCTTGATGACATGCGCGAAACACTCGGTGTAGGGCTGATCGAGAACGGAAAATCAGTCAACAGCACCAACCGCGATGACCTCAAGCTGGCGGCCGACTGGCTACTGCAACGCAAGCCGTTAATCTCAGCATTCACCTATGACAGCGTGCCTATGGTTCAGTCTGGCGATGCAGTAGCTGCCCAGTATTTCGTGGGCGCCGAGATGTACGTCAAGCAAGAGCCGGAGAAACTTGCCTACGTGATTCCAAAAGGCGGCGCGACCATGTACCAGGAAGATATGTGCGTACTCAAGAGCGCCCCGAACAAGGCCAATGCCAAACGGTTTATGGAGTTCTTCCTTGATCCTGAAATCGCCGCGCTCAATACCGCGCAACAAACCAATGGCACGCCGAACAAGGCTGCGTTGAAGCTGCTGCCGAGCGATTTGCGTGACGATCCCCAGATCAATCCTCCGGCGGATGTAATGGCCAAGCTGCAGATCTTCGAAGATATCGGCAAGGCGCTGAAGCTGTACGACCGCACCTGGACAAAAGTTCGCACAGCCAACTGAGTCGCGAACCCGCGGCCAATTCTCCTGCAGTGAATCCCGGTCAATGAGGCCGGGGCGGAGTTACTCATGAGCGTCTACACCCGTATTGCGCCGGTCGTCGAGATTCGCGGCGCCGTAAAGCACTACCGTGCACCCGAAGGCCACCTGGTGCCTGCGCTCGACGGCATCGACCTGAGTGTCGGTGCCAACGAGTTTGTGACCTTGCTTGGGCCTTCAGGCTGCGGCAAGACTACCCTGTTGCGTGTTATCAGCGGTTTCGAGCAACTGGACGACGGCGAACTGCTGATTCAGCAAACCCAGATGAACAGCGTGCCGGCCCATCAACGGCCAGTGCACACGGTATTCCAGAGCTATGCGCTGTTTCCACACATGAGCGTCGGCGACAATGTTGGTTACGCGCTTGAGGTGCGGGGTGTCGGTAAGGCTGAGCGCCGTACGCGCATTGCCGAGGCGCTCGAACTGGTTGGGCTTGGCGGCCTTGAGCGGCGTAAGCCGGGACAGCTTTCAGGGGGCCAGCAACAACGCGTTGCGCTGGCCCGAGCCTTGGTTGATCGTCCGGCCTTGTTGCTGCTGGATGAGCCACTGTCGGCACTCGACCGCCAATTGCGCCAAAGCATGCAGCGTGAGTTGAAGAAGCTGCAGCATGAACTGGGCATTGCGTTTGTCTTTGTCACCCATGACCAGGAAGAAGCGCTGACCATGTCCGATCGGATTGTGGTGCTCAATGGCGGCCACATTCAGCAGATCGGCACGCCAACCGAGATCTACGACCGCCCGGCTAATGCATTTGTCGCCGGGTTTATCGGTGAGAGCAATCTGTTCGAGGTCAGTGTCAGCGCAGGTAATGCAGATACCGCCGACCTGCTCAGCGAACGAGGCGACTTGCTGCAGGTCCCGCGTCGCGACCTGCAGGTCGGGCAGAAGCTGCAGGCCATGTTGCGACCTGAGCAGTTTCAACTCGACAGGCCGCAAGCCCAGGGGGCGGCGCTGGAAGGCAAGGTCGAGCAGACCCTGTTTATTGGCAAGGACTTCGAGGTTAGCCTGCGCACGGTTCATGGCAGCCAGGTAAAGGCGGTCATCCGTGACACCGGTCGTCATGATCTGCATCGCCTGCAGCCGGGCAGCAGCCTGCAATTATGGTACGCGCTTGACGCTGTTCACCTGATTCCCGAGGTCAAGCCATGAGCACGCTAGAGGGACGCAAGCGCCTGCAGCTGTTAGGTTTGTTGAGTCCAGCGACATTTGTCATCGGCCTGTTCTTCATCGCCCCGCTGGTGATCATGGCGACTTACAGCATGCTTGAGCCTGGCCTGTATGGTGGTGTCGAGTGGAACTTCTATCCGGACAACTTCGGTCGCGTACTGGGCTGGGCTGATGGCACGCTTGAAGAGTTTGACCCTGTCTATTTAGAAATCATCCTGCGCTCATTCAAGCTGGCGGCGATCACCGTTTTCCTGACGCTGCTGGTGTGCTATCCCGCAGCCTTCTGGGTCGCTCGGCAACCGGAGAAGATGCGCAATTTCTGCATGTTTCTCATCACCTTGCCGTTTTTCACCAGCCTGATCATACGTCTGTACGCCTGGGTGCTGATCCTGCGTCCGAGTGGTTTTATCAACACCACGCTGCTGGCGCTCGGCATCAATACCCCGATCAACCTGATTTACACCGAAACGGCGGTGCTGATCGGCATGACCTACATTTTTATTCCCTTTATGTTCATGCCGGTTTACGCCAGTGTCGAAAAGCTCGACCGGCGCCTGCTCGAGGCCTCGGCTGACCTGGGTGCAAGCCGCTGGCAGAGTTTCTGGAAGATTATTTTCCCCATGACCCTGCCGGGTGTTGCCGCCGGGTCGATCATCGTATTCATTCCCAGCCTGGGCAATTTCATCGTGCCTTCGTTGCTGGGCGGTGCTCAGGTCCTGATGATTGGCAGCCTGGTTGAGCAGCAGTTCCTGGCAGCGCGCAACTGGCCCTTCGGTGCCGCGCTGGCGATGTTGCTGATGGTCGCGGTCCTGATCTGCCTGATTCTCAATGTGCTGGCTCAGAACCGCAACAAGGCAGGTGTTTCATGAACTCACTTCTTGCGCGTCTGGGGCGCGGTTTGTTGGGCGGCTACAGCCTGGCATTCTTTATCTTCCTGTACCTGCCTATTGCATTGATCGTGGTGTATTCATTCAACTCCAATCCGATCAACATGATGATCTGGAATGGCGCATCGCTCGACTGGTATCGCTCGCTGTTTGGCCTGTCCAACAGTCTCGGCTCAAGCAAGATGTACGTTGAATCCAGTGATCAGTTGTTGGCGGCATTGCGTACCAGCTTGACCATCGCCCTCAGCACCACGGCTATCTCGACTGTTGCCGGAACCTTCATGGCCTTGGCCTTGGCGCGCTACCGCTTCCGCCTGCAAGGTTTCTACCGGGTGTTGATGTTTATGCCAATGCTGATGCCCGACATTGTATTGGGCATCGCCTTGCTGATTTTCTTCGTCGGTATCGGCATGCCGCTGGGCAAGGCATCGATCATCATCGGCCACTGCACCTTTCTTATCAGCTATGTATTTCTGGTCGTCAGTGCTCGTCTGGCGGGCATGGATACACGACTTGAAGAGGCCTCGGCCGATCTTGGCGCATCACCCATGCACACTTTCCGGCGTATCACCTTGCCGCTGATTCTGCCGGGTGTGATTGGTGGCGCGCTCCTGGCCTTCATCATCTCGATGGACGACCTGGTGATTACTTACTTTATCTCCGGTGTCGACTCGACCACCTTGCCGGTCTACATCTACGGCATGATCCGCAGGGGCATCAAGCCCGAGATCAACGCCATCGCCACACTGCTGCTGATTGCCTCATTCATTATTGCTGCCGTCGGTTTGTACCTGCGCAGCCGTCAGCCCGCGACAACCAAGGAAGACACACATGGCTAAGCTCCGCGCCCGCGAACTCGGTCTGCCTATGCCCGGCAAGACCGGCCCGAACAATGCCATTACCGATGTGCCTGGTGTGCTGGTTGGTTATCAAACGCTCGACGCAGTTGCGGCCAACGGCAAACGGGTGAAAACCGGGGTCACGGCAATTTTGCCGCGTGGTTACCAGCCAGAGCCACAACCTGTATGGGCGGGCTTTCATGCGCTTAATGGCAACGGCGAAATGACCGGCACGCATTGGATAGAGCAGGGCGGATATTTTGTCGGCCCCATGTGCATCACCAACTCGCACAGCGTCGGTATCGTGCATCATGCAGCCACCCGCTGGACCATCAACCACTTCGCAGATGCCTGGCAGGCCGAACATTTGTGGGCCATGCCGGTGGTTGCCGAAACCTATGACGGGGTGATCAACGATATCAATGGCCAGCATGTGACCGAGGCTGATGCGCTTTGCGCTATAGATTCAGCCGCAAGTGGGCCCATCGCCGAAGGCAATGTAGGTGGTGGCAACGGCATGATCTGCTACGGCTTCAAGGGGGGGACTGGCACCGCCTCGCGTAGTCTGGAGATCGATGGCAAGCATCATATGCTCGGTGTATTGGTCCAGGCCAATCATGGTCAGCGCAGTTGGCTCAAGGTGCTTGGTTCGCCGGTTGGTGAGCGTTGGCCTCAGGCTGTGCCGGCAGGGCTGGATCGTGAGCGTGGTTCCATTATTGTGGTTATCGCGACCGATGCGCCGCTGTTGCCTCATCAACTCAAGCGCCTGGCACAGCGTGCTGGCCTTGGTATTGCGCTGGGCGGCACACCAGGTGGCAATAACTCCGGGGATATCTTTCTCGCCTTCAGCGTCGCCAACCCGCGACCACTGCCACAGCTGGCGCAGACCAGACAGAACCTCGACTACCTCAATGATGAGTGTTTTGATGCCATCTACATGGCGGCGGTGCAAGCCACTGAAGAGGCTGTGTTAAATGCCATGTTGGCCGCAGAGGATGCGCCCATGCAAAAGCCTGAAGGTACCTGCCCGGCAATTGATGGTGAACGATTGCTGGCGATGATGCAGCTGGACTGATGCCTGGGGCGGCCCCGCGAGGTATGAGTCCAGCGGGGCTGTTGTCGCGCGAGTCAGCCTGTGGCGCGACTTCCTTATTCAGCGAGATTTTTCAGGTAAGCGATATACAGTTTGCCGGGGCTTTGTGAGCTGATGTCGAGGGCTTGTCCGGCGTCTGCCTCGTCGAGTAGCAGTCCTTCTCCAGGGGCCAACAGATGCTGAGCGCTGCTGGTTTGGCAGCGCAGCGGACCACCCGAATGGCAATAGATCATCAGCACTGTTGCCTGCTTTGTTGCGGGCAGGCTGTGGCCATCGATGATCTCCAGCATCTGCAACTTGTGAGTCCAGTCGGCGCGGCGGCTGATCAGGTTGAAATCGGTCACTTCACCATCAATCAGTTCGGCGTAGATCGGGGTTTCGCCGCGAAACGACCAGGGCTCAGAGGCGAGTGTCAGCAACTTTGGTGCACTGCCTTGGCAGCTCAAGCGCAGGCCCGCACCACTCAATATCGCCAGGCTGCGATCCAGTCCGATAAAACTGGAGAAGGCCCCGTCTGCGTCAACCCTGGCGCTGCTGATACGCCAGGCAAAATCATTGAGTTGCGCATCCACCGGGAAAATAGCCAGTTCTGCAGTGCTGCCTGCACCGTTTTTCCACGGCATGTGCTTGGCGGTTGCCAGGCCGATTCTACGGATGCTCATTATTAATGCTCAATTCAATGTATATACATATTGCGGGCTTATAGGATTGTGAGCTGAAAGGGTCTTGGATTTTGTAGCTTGAAGCATAACCCTCTGCTCTTATCAGCAATTTAGCGCTGATCATGGGGGCTGGGCAATAGCTTTCCTGCAATTAACAGGCTGAGAAGCGGTACGAAAAACTGACGGAAGGGGGCTTGACCCTTATTTGAATCACTTTTAATGTATATACATAAGAATTAAGGAGCTCCCTATGCCTTTATCCAGTCAAGATGCAAAGCTCTGGCGCGATGTCAGTGTTTTTGATGGCTTGCAGACGCTGCCTGAACCCATGGCTGTATTAATCAGGGGCGGGGTGATTGCAGGGCTGTGGCCTGAGTCAGTTTTTGCGCTGCAGGACGCCCAGGGGGCTCAAGAAGTTGGGCGGGGCGGGGTGATGACCCCTGGCCTGGTCGATTGCCATACCCACCTAGTTTTCGCCGGTAACCGCGCCGCAGAGTTTGAGCTGCGTCTAGAGGGCGCCAGCTACGCCGAGATCGCCCGTGCTGGCGGCGGTATTATCAGTTCGGTGCGCGCCGTGCGTGACGCCAGCGAAGAGGCGCTGCTGGAGCAGACACTGCCGCGATTGCAGGCGCTGATTGATGATGGTGTTACCAGCGTCGAAATCAAGTCGGGGTACGGTCTGACTACCGCCGATGAGCTGAAAATGCTGCACGTCGCTCGGCGCCTGGCCGAACAACTTCCGGTTCATGTCACCACAACATTGCTCGGCGCCCATGCCTTGCCACCCGAGTTTGCTGACGACAGCGATGGCTATATAAGCCTGGTCTGTGAGCAGATGATCCCGGCTGCCGCCCGTGAAGGCCTGGCCGATGCGGTGGATGTGTTTTGTGAAAACATCGCCTTCAGCCCTGCGCAAACCGAGCGCGTCTTCATGGCTGCCCAAGCCCATGGCCTGGCGATAAAAGTACATGCCGAACAACTCTCCAACCAGGGCGCCAGCGCCTTGGCCGCTCGCTACGGGGCGCTCTCTGCAGATCATATCGAGTTTCTCGATGAGGCCGGTGTTAAAGCCATGGCGCAAGCCGGCACTGTTGCCACATTGCTGCCGGGGGCGTTCCACACCTTGCGTGAAACCCAATTACCGCCGATTCAGTTACTGCGCGATCACGGTGTGCCAATGGCCCTGGCCAGCGATGCGAATCCGGGTACCTCGCCTATTTGTTTCCCCACCTTGATGCTCAACCTGGCGTGCACGCTATTTCGCATGACGCCGCGTGAAGCCCTGGCCGGGGCGACTGCCCATGCGGCCACCGCGATTGGGCGCAAGGACCTTGGCCGTATCGCGGTCGGAGCGCCCGCCAACCTGTGTGTCTGGGATGTGCAGCAGCCTGCCGAACTGGCTTATGCGGTCCAGCCCGGGCGTATGCGCCAGCGTGTTTTTGCAGGAGTGCTGACCCATGACCGTTGATCGTCATTCTATGCAGCTCTGGGTTGGACGTACCGATCCTGAAACAGACAGCCCACGCTGGCATCAGCGCATTCAACCACTGGCGCCCGATGTGCAGCCTGGTGTTGCCTTGATCGGTTTTGCCAGTGATGAAGGTGTGCGCCGCAATCATGGTCGCGTCGGCGCTGCCGCTGGCCCTGAAGCTATTCGCAAGGCGTTGGCGAATCTGGCCTGGCATCGCAATGGCCCGGCATTCGATGCCGGGGATGTGGTTTGCGCCGATGACAATCTTGAAGCGGCGCAAGCGCGCCTCGGGGCCAATGTCGCGGCGTTGCTCGACGCCGGACACTTGCCGATCGTCATGGGCGGTGGTCATGAAGTTGCTTTTGGTAGCTGGCAAGGTATTGCCGGGCACCTGGCCGGTGTGGCGGCACCACGTATTGGCATCATTAATTTCGATGCCCATTTCGACCTGCGTGATCCTGCCTTTGTGCGTTCATCGGGCACGCCATTCGCGCAAATCGCCGAGCAATGTGCGCAGCGCAATTGGCCATTTCGCTATGCCTGCCTGGGCGTGAGTCGGGCCAGCAATACCCGCGCCTTGTTCCAGCGGGCCGAGGCCCTGGATGTGCTGGTGCGCGAGGACCGCCAAATCCGCGCCGACAGCCTCGATGAGATTGCAGCAGATGTGCAGGGCTTTATTGATGACTGCGATGCCATCTACCTGACCATTGATATCGATGTGCTGCCGGCTTGCGAAGCCCCTGGTGTGAGCGCTCCGGCAGCGCGTGGCGTGTCGTTGGCGTTGCTCGAGCCCTTGCTGGAATTGATCCGCGACAGCGGCAAGTTGCGCCTGGCGGACCTGGCCGAGCTGAACCCAAGTCATGACATCGACAGCCGCACCGCTCGGGTGGCGGCGCGCTTAATCCACCTGCTGTCACTGACGGGCTGAGGCGCAGGCCCCAACACCGTTTTTTCTCCAACAAAAACAACAGTGAGGAAATACCCGATGAATGTTTTCGCTAACCCGGACGAAGCTGCTTTGCAGCCTGCTTCAGGTGCGTTGTCATGAGTGAGCAACTGTCGTTGACAACTGGCGTCTCCAGGTCACGAGCCTTGGCGCGCCTGCTGGGGTACAGCCTGATCGGCCTGCTGATCTTTTTTGTTCCATTCACCATCGGTGGACGTTCGACCATTCTTCTCGACCATGCTGCCAGCGCCTTGCAAGCCCATGCCCGGCCACTGGTCATCGTCATCGCATTGCTGTTTATGCTCTACGGCGCGCTACAGCCCTGGCTCAGTGGTAGCTGGCGCAAAGACCTGACGACTACGGTATTCAGTGTGCTCAAGGTGTTTGGTCTGTTGGTCGGTGTTGCCTATCTGCTGGAGCTTGGCCCGCAAGCCTTGTATGCGCCGGGCATGCTGCCATTTCTGTTCGAAAAACTGGTGTTGAGCCTCGCCCTGATCGTTCCGCTGGGCGCGCTGGCGCTGGTGTTCCTCATCGGTTTTGGCCTGCTCGAACTGATCGGCGTTTTGATGCAGCCGGTCATGCGTCCAATCTGGCGTACGCCGGGCAAGTCAGCCATTGATGCGGTGGCCTCGTTTGTGGGCAGCTATTCGGTGGGTTTGCTGATTACCGACCGCATGTATCAACAGGGTCATTACAGCCTGCGCGAAGCGGCGATCATCGCCACGGGGTTTTCCACAGTGTCGGCGCCATTTATGGTCATTATCGCCAAGACGCTCGGCCTGATGGACAGCTGGAACCTGTATTTCTGGAGCGCGATGCTGGTCACCTTCAGCGTGACGGCGGTTAGCGCGCGTATTTACCCTCTGTCGAAATTGCCCGACGAAAGTGCTCCTGAGCCAGAACTCAAGGCCGGTCAAAGCCGTATTGCCAGCGCCTGGAACGCAGGCCTGACCCAAGCCAGCCAGGCGCCTGCCCTGTGGCTGTCGCTGCGTGAAACCTTTGTCGATGGCCTGCGCATGACGGCAGCCATCTTGCCGAGCATCCTGGCTGTGGGCCTGCTCGGTTTGCTGGCCGCCAAGTACACCCCCGTTTTCGATGCCCTGGGCGTGCTTTTCTATCCGCTGACCTGGCTGCTTGGCGTGAGTGATCCAATGCAGGTGGCCGGAGCCATCGCGTCGGGGCTGGCCGAGATGTTTCTCCCCGCAATATTGCTTAAGGATGCCGAGGTGATGGTCAAGTTTGTCGTTGCCATCGTCTCGGTCAGCAGCGTGCTGTTTCTTTCCGCATCCATTCCCTGCGTGCTTGCCACGCGGATTCCCCTGCGTTTGCGCGACCTGTTGCTGGTCTGGCTGCAGCGCACTGTTTTAAGCCTGGTATTCAGCATAGCGCTGGCCTACCTGGTGCACTCACTCAACCTTATTTAAGCCTTGACGCTACTTCAAAGGAGCCTGTTATGAGCCTCTTCCGTGACACTGAAATCCGCGCTGCACGCGGTAGCAAACTGACCGCCAAAAGCTGGCTGACCGAAGCGCCATTGCGTATGCTGATGAATAACCTCGATCCTGAAGTAGCCGAGAATCCCAATGAGCTGGTGGTCTATGGTGGCATTGGCCGTGCAGCCCGTAACTGGGAATGCTACGACAAGATCGTCGAGGTGCTGACCCGCCTTGAGGACAACCAGACGTTGCTGATCCAGTCGGGCAAGCCGGTCGGTGTATTTGAAACCCATGCCGATGCACCGCGTGTACTGCTCGCCAACTCCAACCTGGTACCACATTGGGCGACCTGGAAGCACTTCAATGAACTCGATGCCAAGGGCCTGGCCATGTATGGCCAGATGACTGCTGGCAGCTGGATCTACATCGGCTCGCAAGGCATCGTTCAGGGCACATACGAAACCTTCGTCGAAGCTGGTCGCCAGCACTACGACGGCAACCTCAGCGGGCGCTGGGTACTCACCGCCGGCTTGGGCGGCATGGGTGGCGCCCAGCCGTTGGCGGCAACGCTGGCGGGGGCTTGCTCGCTGAACATCGAATGCCAGCAGAGCCGCATCGATTTCCGCTTGAAGACCCGCTATGTCGATGAGCAGGCATCGGATCTCGATGATGCACTGGCGCGCATCCACAAATACACCGCTGAAGGCAAGGCCATCTCCATTGCGCTGTGTGGCAATGCGGCTGAAATTCTGCCGGAACTGGTGCGCCGTGGTGTGCGTCCGGACATGGTCACCGACCAGACCAGTGCCCACGATCCACTCAACGGCTACCTGCCAAAGGGCTGGACCTGGGAAGAATACCGCGACCGTGCCCAGACCGATGCCGATGCGGTGGTCAAGGCCGCCAAGCAGTCGATGGCCGAGCATGTAAGTGCCATGCTGGCATTCCAGAAAATGGGGATTCCAACCTTCGACTACGGCAACAACATTCGCCAGATGGCGCTGGAAGAGGGCGTCGAAAACGCGTTCGACTTCCCGGGTTTCGTGCCGGCCTATATTCGTCCGTTGTTCTGCCAGGGCATCGGCCCGTTCCGTTGGGTCGCGCTCTCCGGTGATCCGGAAGACATCTACAAGACCGATGCCAAGGTCAAAGAGCTGATCCCGGACGACAAGCACCTGCACAACTGGCTGGACATGGCCCGCGAACGCATCAGCTTCCAGGGCTTGCCTGCCCGGATTTGCTGGGTCGGCTTGAAGGACCGAGCACGCCTGGCCCAGGCCTTCAATGATATGGTGGCAAGCGGTGAACTCAAGGCGCCTGTGGTAATTGGTCGGGACCACCTCGATTCAGGTTCGGTTGCCAGCCCTAACCGTGAAACCGAAAGCATGCTTGATGGCTCCGATGCTGTCTCTGACTGGCCGCTGCTCAACGCCCTGTTGAACACGGCCGGTGGCGCGACCTGGGTCTCGTTGCACCACGGCGGTGGTGTCGGCATGGGGTATTCGCAGCACTCAGGCGTGGTGATCGTGGCCGATGGCACGCCAGAAGCCCGTGCGCGACTGGGCCGGGTCTTGCGCAACGATCCAGGCACAGGGGTGATGCGTCATGCCGATGCCGGCTACGAGATCGCCGCTGATTGTGCGCGTGAGCAAGGGCTGGATTTGCCTATGCTCGGCGACCGCTAGGCGTTAGGGCCCAGCCGCTTGTGACAGCGGCTGGGCAATGGATGCAACATCCCATAAGGCAGACAACAATGAACTCCAAGAGTCAAAAAAGCCTGAACCGTAGTGTATTTATCCCAACATTCCTGGTGGTCCTGGTCGCCGTAACCATCGGTTTGTTGAACAATGAAATGTTGGTCCGAGTGGCCAAGGACGTCTTCTACTTTTCACTTTCCGACTTCGCCTGGCTGTACCAGTTGTTAGCGATTTCGGTGCTGGGCCTCGTGGCCTATATCTTCTTCTCCAAGGCCGGGGATATCCGTCTTGGCGGTGCCAATGCAAAGCCGACATTTTCAATGGCATCGAACTTTGCGATGGCCTTGACGGGCGGGATCGCAACCGGCGTGGTGACCTATTCGGTCAATGAGCCAATCATTTATCTGGGCAATATCTACGGCGAAACTGCCAATCAGTCCTTTGCTCCAGGCAGTGCAGAGGCTGCGATTTTTGCCCTGGCGCGCTGTTTCCATAACTGGAGTTTCATTCCCTATGCAATGTATTCGATTGTCGGCTTGATGATCGCCTACATGCATTACAACCGGAAAAAGGAATTTTCGATCTCCGCCACGCTGTCGCCTGTGATTGGCGCGCATAACCAGCGGCCAGTGGTTAAATCACTGATCGATATTGTTTCGGTGCTGGCTATCGCACTGGGCTTGGCATCGTCGCTGGGTGCGGGGCTGGCTCTGATCAGTTCCGGTATCGAGGCGCAGTACGGCATTCAATCAAGCCCCGTCACCTGGCTGATCCTGTCGCTGTTGATCACGGCTGTATTTGTCACCTCGGCGCTGTCCGGACTCAAGCGTGGCATCCAGTTCCTGTCGTCAATCAATGCCTATATCTTCTATGCCTTCGTTGTCATCCTGCTGATCGTCGGGCCACTGAGCTACATCTTCAATTTGTCGGTGACCTCCATTGGCTACTGGCTGGATAACTTCTTCCTCTGGTCGTTTGACACCAAGGAATCTGGAGGTGAGGCGCTGGTGACCTGGTGGACCATGTACGACTGGTCGATCTGGATTGCCTATGCGCCGCTGATGGGCTTGTTCCTGGCGCGTATTTCCTATGGTCGCACGCTGCGCCAGTTCCTGATTATCAACTGGATTCTGCCTTCGGTGTTCGGCATGGTCTGGTTTGCGATCTGGGGCGCCTCAGCCATCAAGTGGCAGCTTGATGGCAGCCTCGATTTGATCAAGGTAATTACCGATCATGGCGCCGTGGCGGGCCTTTGGGGCTTCTTGCAGCACTTGCCCATGTCGGCCCTATTGGTGCCGCTGGCAATCTTCACCTTGATTATCTCCTTCGCCACGGCGGCGGATTCCATGACCTCGACCATTGCCTCGATCTGCACCAAGAACATTCGTGCGGACGAGGAGTCGCCAAAGTCACAGAAGATTATCTGGGGGCTTTCGATCAGTGCGATTGCCTTCATCATGGTTGCATTCGGTGGTGGCGCGCAGGGGGTCGATGGCATCAAGTACCTCGCCGCTGCTGGGGGCTTCACCGTATTGTTCCTGTTTATCCTTATCGCGGCGTCGGCAGCTCGGGTGTTTGTGTTCAAAAAAGAAACACTGGACAGCCAAGAGCGTGTCAGTCGCGAGCAGTTAGGGGTGGTAAATGAACAACCCATTGCCTGATGTATTGCTGAGCGAAGCGCCGGTTACCTGGTCTGATGTCGTCAACGTGGCGCGCCATGGCGCGCGCATGGAGCTGTCGGCTTATCGCTGGATGCGGGTTAATGAAGCCCGTGAGGCGGTGATGGCGATTGCACATTCAAGCAAGCCGCACTACGGCATCAACACTGGCCTCGGTGCCTTGTGCGATGTGGTGTTTGCCCCCAGCGAGCTGAGCAAGCTTTCGCGACACACCCTGATGAGCCATGCCTGCGGTGTGAGTTCACCGCTGCGCAGCGAGCAGGTGCGGGCCATCATGTGCTGCGCGGTGGTTAACTACAGCCACGGTTATTCCGGGGTGAGCGCCGATGTGGTCAACGGTCTGCTGAACTTGCTTAACCAAGGCATCACGCCGGTGGTGCCCGGGCAGGGCTCGGTCGGTTACCTGTCGCACATGGCGCATATTGGCCTGGCGCTACTGGGTATTGGCGATGTCGAGTTTGCCGGGCAGATTGTGACCGCCAGCCAGGCCTTGGCCAGTATCGACATGCAGCCTGTTGAGCTAGGTCCCAAGGACGGCTTGTGCCTGGTCAACGGCACGCCGGCGATGACCGGTCTGGCCTGCTTGACCCTGGCGGATGCTTATCACCTGGCGAGCTGCGCCGATGTGGTCGCGGCGATGAGTTTCGAGGCCTTGGGCTGCCAGTTGGATGCGATCAGTTTTGCAGCCATCCAGCGGAAAACCCATGCGGGCATGCAGCAGACCATGGCCAATCTGCATCAGTTGCTAGCGGGCAGTGAAGTGGTCGCCAAGAGCCAGGGCGCGCATCTGCAGGACGCCTTGAGCTTGCGTGCCATCCCGCAAGTGCATGGAGCTTGTCGGGATCAGCTGCAGCACGCGGCGCGCCAGGTCAGTGACGAGCTGAACTCGGCCACCGACAACCCATTGGTGGTCAAGGAAGGCGCTGAATATCGGATCATTTCCCAGGCCAACCCCCACGGCGAGTCGGTGGCCATGGCGTGCGACCTGTTGACCATCGCGGTGTGCGAGTGGAGCAGTATCTCCGAGCGCCGGGCTTACCGTCTGGTCACGCCGCAGGCCAATAAGCTGCCGCCGTTTTTGACCAAGGGTGGTGGGGTGAAATCCGGGATGATGATCGCGCAATACAGCGCAGCTTCCCTGGTGGCGGATAACAAGCGCCTGGCATTGCCAGCAGTGACCGACAACTTCCTGACTTCCGGGCTGCAAGAAGACCATCTGAGCCTGGGTGAAAGTGCCGCATTGAAGCTGGACAAAGCCATAGAAAATGCGTTTTACGTCCTGGCGATCGAGTATCTGCTGGCAGCCCAGGCGTTCGACTTCATTGAGGTCCGGCCATTCGGCCAGGGCACAGGTTGTGCCTGGGGCTTGTTGCGCGAACTGGTGGCCAGCTATGAAGAAGAGCATCCCTTGTATCAGGATATTCGTCACACCTATGAAGTGCTGCGCGATGTGAACACGCTGTTCGCCCTGCGTCAGGCGCTGCCGAATTTCGATCTCTGAGTGGATACCATTATGTCCGTTTTGACCTTGATACCGGGCCAGTTGAATCTTGCCCAGTTGCGCAATTTTTACCAGCATCCACAACAGGTAGTGCTCGATGCGAGTGCTGACCAGGGGATTGAAAACAGTGTTGCCTGCGTGCAGGGCATTCTTAGCCAGGGCCGCACGGCCTACGGGATCAACACCGGTTTTGGTTTGTTGGCGCAGACCCGTATTGCGACTGAAGATTTGGAAAACCTGCAGCGCTCGCTGGTGCTTTCCCACGCCGCCGGTATTGGTGAACCGCTGGATGACGCCATGGTGCGCCTGATCATGCTGCTCAAGGTCAACAGCCTGTCGCGTGGTTTCTCGGGTATCCGGCGCAAGGTTATCGATGCCTTGCTGGCGTTGATCAATGCCGAGGTATATCCGCATATCCCGCTCAAGGGGTCGGTGGGCGCATCCGGTGACTTGGCGCCATTGGCGCATATGTCCCTGGTATTGCTGGGTGAAAGCCAGGCCCGTTATCGCAGTGAATGGATGCCTGCAAAAGAAGCATTGGCAGTCGCTGGGCTGGAGCCTCTGACGCTGGCTGCCAAAGAGGGCTTGGCGCTGCTCAATGGCACGCAGGTTTCCACCGCTTACGCACTGCGCGGCCTGTTTGAGGCCGAGGACTTGTTTGCGGCCGCGTCGGTCTGTGGCGCCTTGAGTGTTGAAGCCATGCTCGGTTCGCGGGCGCCCTTTGATGCTCGGATTCATCAGGCCCGCGGCCAGCGTGGGCAGATTGATGCGGCGGCGGTATATCGCTATTTGCTGGAATCAAGCAGTGAGGTTGGCCGCTCCCACGAAGCCTGCGACAAAGTGCAGGACCCCTACTCGCTGCGTTGCCAGCCTCAGGTCATGGGCGCTTGCCTGACGCAGTTGCGCCAGGCAGCTGAAGTGCTTGAGGTCGAGGCCAACGCGGTGTCGGATAATCCCTTGGTGTTCGCCGCCGAAGGCGATGTCATCTCGGGTGGTAATTTCCATGCCGAGCCAGTGGCCATGGCGGCGGATAACCTGGCGTTGGCCATTGCTGAAATCGGTGCGTTGAGTGAGCGCCGCATCTCGCTGATGATGGACAAGCATATGTCGCAGTTGCCGCCATTCCTGGTGGCCAATGGCGGCGTCAATTCAGGTTTCATGATCGCCCAGGTGACGGCTGCGGCGCTCGCCAGCGAGAACAAGGCATTGGCCCATCCGCACAGTGTCGACAGCTTGCCAACCTCGGCCAACCAGGAAGACCATGTTTCCATGGCGCCCGCTGCCGGTAAGCGCCTGTGGGAAATGGCGACCAATACCCGTGGGGTATTGGCGGTTGAGTGGCTGGGGGCCTGCCAGGGCCTGGATTTCCGCGCCGGGCTGACAAGTTCCGCACGCCTGGAACAGGCGCGCAAGGTGTTGCGCGATGCTGTGCCTTATTATGTTGAGGATCGCTTTTTCGCACCCGATATCGCCGCCGCCGATGAACTGCTCAAGCAACGCGTGCTGTCGGGCCTGATGCCTGCCAGGCTATTGCCATCGCAACCTGTGGAGGCGTAGCAGGCGAGTGGTCGCGACAGTTGTAACGGGCTGTGCATGTGGCTCGTCCTAATCTGTCGCGGCCTGTATTATTAGGACGACGCCCCCACACAAAGGAATCTACGTGGCCAGCAAGACCCCACGTTATCGTGTTATCGAGGAGCACCTGCTGGAGCGCATCAGCAGCGGGGCATATCCGGTTCATCACCAAATTCCTCCCGAGGAACAATTGGCCCGCGATTTTGGCGTAAGCCGAATGACGGCGAACAAGGCTATTCGCGATTTGGTGCAAAAGGGTTATCTGATCCGCCAGGCCGGGCTTGGCACCTTTGTTACCGACCGCAAGGCTGAGTCGTCGCTGCATGAGGTGCTCAATATCGCCACCGAGGTCATCAGTCGTGGCCATGCCTACAGCAATGATGTGATCCGCTGTGAGGCCATCGAGGCAGATGATGAAGTGGCGCTGCGCCTGGGTGTGCGTCTCGGCACCGAGGTGTTCCATACCATTTTGGTCCATCGTGAAAGTGGCGTGCCTATCCAGCTCGAAGATCGTTTCGTCAATCCGCGCTGGGTGCCTGATTACCTGCAAACCGACTTTTCGCAAAAAACACCCAATGAGGTGCTGGTCGCCAACTGCCCGATTTCGGATGTCGAGCATGTTGTCGAAGCCTTGTTGGTCGACAGCCAAACTGCCCAGTGGCTGGATATCGACACTGCCGCGCCGTGCCTGAGCATGGTTCGTCGCACCTGGTCGGATGAGCACTTGGTCAGTTACGCCCGGTTGATACATCCCGGTGACCGTTACAAGCTGCGCTCGCGTTCCAGCCGGCGTGGTTGAGCCGGGCTCGACTCGATAGCCGACAGTAAAATGCCGGGCCACAGTTGGCCCGGCATTTTTGCAATTGTCACAGGCGTCTATTTCACCCTGGTTGCCGGGAAGGCTTGGCTACCCAGGACGCTGCCATCAAGCTCCTTGCCGTAATAGCCGTTGTCATCTGCGTGAAACGTCTTGGCCGTAGTGGCTACATCCTTGGTGAAGCGCGGGTCCTGCGGGCGTTCGCGACTGTTCATGTAGGCGGCTACATCCCAGGCTTGTTGAGGGGTGAGCTGTACGGCCTTGCCCAATGGCATGTTCTCGAAAATGAAGGTCGCTGCAGTATTGACCCGGTGCATGCCGGCGCCCCAGTTATAGGACTGCGCTCCCCAAAGGGCCGGAATGACCGGCACATCCGCCATTACCCTGCCTTGGCCTTCGCTGCCGTGACACAAGGCGCAGTGTTGCTCATAGACCTTGGCGCCCCGCGCAGGCGAGGGGGCTTGCGCAGGCTTGTCGAGTGCAGCGAAGGCGCGCCCCGGCATATGACCGCGAGCGTCGAGCTTGACCTTGTCGGTCAAGGGACCGGGCAGTTTGAATGAAGCCACATTACCGCCTTCTTGCAGGGCTTTGTCGCTCATCTCTGGCACAGGCTGGTCCTGCATGCCGAATGCATCCAGCAAACCGCCCATCAGCAGCCAGTACGAATAGGCCGATATTGCGACCAGCTCTGGCGAGTCGATTGCCGGGGCCTTGCCGTTCATGGAAAAGTTGAAACAACCCTGGACGCGTTCGGCAAAGTTGCTGATCCTATTGTTTTTCTTACGAAACTCAGGGTACGCGAGATACGCGGCCCACATTGGCGCTGCATAGGCCTTGCTGCCTGCGTCGAGATGGCAATTGGTGCAATTGAGTTGATTGCCCACATATTGGCCGCTCAGTTGCTGGCTGTTGACGAACAGTTGGTAGCCCTTGCGGATCTTGTCGCCAAAGGCGCCTTTAGGAATCTCACTCAGCTCACGGGGCTTGAAATAATCCAGGTTTGCCGCTTTGGGTTGCGCCGGGATTTCATCTTGCATGTCGGCCATCGGCACCTCGGCGCGAGCGAATCCGCTAGCAGCCAGTAACAGGAACAGCCACGCTTTGTTGATAGGCATAGGTCGCTCCTCTATTGGATGGCTGACAGGTAATCGGCCAAAGCCTGGATTTCACTGTCTTTGAGTTTGCTGGCGATGTGGCCCATGGTGTTGTCCGGGTCGCCGCTGCGTTGTTTTTTTTGCCAGGCGACTAGCTGGTCTTTCAAATAGCTGCTCTGTTGTCCCGCCAGGCGCGGAAAGGGGCCACCGCCAACGGCTGATGGGCCATGGCAGCTGTAGCAAGCAGGCAGTGAACGGTGCGGGTCACCTTGGTAATAGAGCTTTTCAGCACCTGACTGAACCAGGGTGTCACCGCGTTTTTGCAACTCAGGCGCAGTACCTTGCTCGGCGTAGTAGGCCAGTGCTTGTTGGCGAACATTGAGGTCGACCAGACTCTCAGCCATTAATGTCATGACCACGTTTTTTCGCTCGCCAGAAATGAAATGCTCGATCTGTGCGTTCATATATAGGCTGGTAAGCCCGGCGAGCTTGGGACCTTGTGATGTGCCTTGCCCTTGCGCGCCATGGCAGACAACACAGCTTTGCGCGGCCTCGGGCACTTCAACTGCACTGGCGTGGTTTACCAGAAACAGTGTCAGCAGCGAGCTGATAGCTAAGTGTTTGTTCATACGATCCTTCGAGTGAGCATGAATATGCCTTAATCATAGGCGCCTTCGTCAGCCCCGCCACTGTTTCATCGGTTGGTACTCGCAGGCAGGGCATGATCCCCGAGCCCTTGATCTGGAGCAGTAAGGCGACCAGCAATAGCCCAGATAATGTTTGTGCTACTCGCAGTGCAAGGTGCGAGAACCTGCATAAATAACAGTCAGGCTCTGGTGTGAACGAGCTCCGGCCTTCTCACGCACAGGCCATGAGCAGCTATATTTTCAACCGCATGCCCGGTTGATGCCCGACCCGTTTAAGGAGCAACCATGAAACCGATCCCGGCGTTAATCGCCTTGACCATTGCTCTGTCGATTTGGTTTGTTATTCCTGTCCCTCAAGGCGTAACGCCCGAGGCCTGGCATTTATTGGCGATCTTTATCGGCACTATCGCCGGTATCATCGGCAAGGCAATGCCCATAGGCGCGCTGGCGATGATTGGCATCATGCTGGTGGCGATTACCGGGGTGACCAGTGATAAGCCCAGTGTTGCGATCAAGGATGCCTTGAGCGGGTTTTCCAATTCGCTGATCTGGTTGATCGGTATTGCCATCATGATTTCGCGGGGGCTGATCAAGACAGGCCTGGGCAACCGTATTGCGTATTACTTTATTTCGATATTCGGCAAGCGCACTTTGGGTATCGGCTACGCGCTGGCGCTTTCAGAGTTGACCCTGGCGCCAATCACACCGAGCAATACGGCCAGGGGCGGGGCGATCATGCACCCGATCATGCGCGCCATCGCCAGCAGCTTTGGTTCCTCGGCGGAGCAGGGCACGGAAAAGAAAGTCGGCGAGTACCTGGCGCTGGTCAACTACAACGCCAATCCTATCACCTCGGCGATGTTTATTACCGCCACGGCCCCCAATCCCCTGATTGTCAGCTTGATCGCCAAGGGGACCGGCAGCCACATCGAGATATCCTGGGCCATGTGGGCATTGGCGGCCCTGCTGCCGGGGCTTGTGGCGATTGTACTGATGCCGCTGATTCTCTATGTCTGCTTCCCGCCAACGCTAAAGCAAACCCCGAATGCCACGCTGTTTGCCAAGCAAAAGCTGGAGGAACTGGGTGGTTTTAAAGGGCCGGAGAAGATCATGCTGGCTGTATTCGCCCTGCTGTTGTTGCTTTGGGCAGGGGTTCCCGCCATGGTCTTTGGCGAGGCCTGGAAGTTCGATGCCACCACTGTTGCGCTTTTAGGGCTTTCGATACTGCTGGTAACGGGTGTCTTGACCTGGGAAGACATTCTTAAAGAAAAGACCGCCTGGGACACCATTACCTGGTTTGCTGCCTTGGTCATGATGGCCAGCTTCCTTGGCAAGCTAGGCTTGATTGGCTGGTTTTCAGGGGTGATCCAGCAGCAGATTGGATCATTCGGACTGGGCTGGGTTGGAGTGATCGCCTTGCTGGTGCTGGTGTACTTCTATTCACACTATTTCTTTGCCAGCACCACGGCGCATATCACCGCGATGTACGCAGCTTTTCTGGCAGCGGGTATTGCCTTGGGCGCGCCACCATTACTCTTGGCCCTGATCCTGGCGTTTTCCTCATCCTTGATGATGTCACTGACCCATTATGCGACCGGAACCGCGCCTATTGTCTTTGGTTCAGGCTATGTGAGCCTTGGGCGCTGGTGGATTGCCGGGCTGGTCATGAGTATCGCCAACCTGGCTGTTTGGGGTGGAGTCGGTGCGTTCTGGTGGAAGGTTCTGGGCTATTGGTAAGTGACAGGCTGGACGGGTTGTTTCAGCCGATGCGTTGGGAGATGTGATTGTGAACCCAGCGATGGTGGGCAAGCTTCGCCTTGCCGCACCCTGAGTATGGACACAACCGCGCGGGTGGATGAGGTGCTTTATCCACCCGCGAGTAGCTCTCAATAGTTGTACCACTTGAGTTCCAGCATCAAGGTGTTTTCTGGCGTGCTCTGGTGGCTGAAGTCACGGGCGGCGCTGAAACGCACACCAAGGTCGCGTGAGATCTCCCATTGCTGGGTCAGGTTGATGCTGCGACGTACCTCGCCGTTATAGAAATAGTCGGCCTTGCCTTCCAGGAGCAGGTTGCCCAGAGGGTTGCGCCATAACAGCCCGCTATTGAACCCGGCTGCTGGGGCGACAAAGGCGGCAAAGTCACGGTTGTTTTCAATACGTGCAGTGGCCAGCGCAAAGCCGATGGTGTTGCCAGCCAGTTGCCATGTGCCGCCACCGCCGCCAGTCAAATAGGTCGCCAGGGATTCGTCGTCATCCTTGCCCGAGACGCGTTCCGCTCCACCTGAAACCTGCCATGACCAGGGTTGCAGCAGTTCATTGCGTGGTGTCAGCGAGCGAATCTTGGCCAGGTCGAGTTGCTGCAACTGCCAGTGGTTGTTTTCATATTGGCGCAGTTTGAGCTGGGCGATCTCAATCTGGGCGCCTATGGGGAAGCCGTAGAGGTTGTCGTTGAGGTCGTGATAAGCCATGCGCAAGCCATATTCGGCAAAGGCCTTATCACCACGGCTACCGGCACCCAGTTGCCATGTGCGTGACTCGTGCCCCTCTTCTGGCAAGTCGGGGCGCTCAAGGTCGAGCAACGGCGGCGGGTTCTGATTAATGGCCTTGAGTAGATTGAAGCTGCGCGCAGCAGTTGTTGCGTCACGTTCGCCACTGGTGGACTGATAGCGCAGCAAGCGGAATGCACCGTCTTGAATCAATGCCCGGCGCTTTTCGGGTAGTTGCCCAAATGCCGGGTCATCCAGTGCGGACTGATCGGCCGCCAGGCGCAGCACCCATTGTTGCTCGTCATCTGTGAGCTCAACGGCGCGGCCGAGCAGTTCGCGCTCACGGGATGGGCGGTAGTCAATGCGTTCGATCAGCCCGGCATCCTTGACTGCACGCACTGTGTCGGTCGGAATGGCTGTAATCGGGAAGTCGTCCGTCAGCTCGATGCCGGGCCGTGCGATTTCAAGTAATTCAAGCAGGCGATACGAGCAGTTTTCATCGAAAAAGAAGTAGTCGAACTCGATATCCTTGAGCTCCCAGACATGCTCCATCATGCGCCGGGTTTCCTGCGGGGTCAGGTTAAGCCGGTACTCCCACAGGTCGCGATTTTCCAGGCTGCGATATTCCGCCAGTTTTTCCCGGTAGGGCACCACTGCAAAAAAGCCGGGGTAGCCGCCCATCAGACCCTTCCAGGCGTAGAGCATGCTGTTGTCCATGCCCTCGATAAAGGCCCCGAAGTTGAGCGCGTAGCTGAGCAGGGCCGTGTTGTTGCTGTCCACGTCAGCCTGGTCGATGCGCAGCAATGTGTGGCCAAACATCGAGGACGGGCTGTTCAGATAGGCCGCCGGGAACACCAGTACGGTGCTGTTGGGCGAGACTTCAGTCATCCACTCGCTGTATTTCTGGCACTGCGGTTTCGGCAGGTCGGTCAGCGAAAGCTGCTCGTTCAGCCAGCGGGTGCGCGCCGGATATTTGCACTGGGCATGCTGGTCGGCGAGTGTGGCGGGTGCATACAGCGCTTTGACGGTGGCGCTCAGCTCAGCCGCAGGATCGCTGTCGCCATTGCTGGCGATAAAGAAGTCGTCGTCATCGATATAACTGCGCCAGCCGCCAAGCTTGCCGGTTTCATAATGGCCCAGGGATATCCAGAAGGGTTGCATAGCCAGTGCTTGCAGCTGAGCTTCAGGGATATTCGGGGCGGCGTGTAGCGCTGCGCAGCAAGACGCCGCCAAGACTGCCAAAATCCGTTTCAATGTTTAGATTCTTATACGAAAAGTCAGACAGGAGCTTTGGCGATGCTGGCCGCTGGTGTCAAGGTTCTGAATCAAGATCTCAGCTATCCATCTAAATTAGTGGCTTGGAAGGTGCAGGTTTCCCAATAAAGACACACACTGTATGCAGATGATCAGCGAGGAAGCAGCCATGACTGACTTCGATCCCTCTGCGTTACTCGATGCCTTGCACCACGAGTACAACGTGCGGGCGACGGCTATTCGGGCAAGTCTGTCCGGCAGTCACTCGCCGGACTTTACCGAACAGGCCGCGCAGCGCCAGAACGATGAGGTGCTCGAGGCCCTGCTGGCAGATGCAGAAGAGGGCCTGCATGCGGTCGGCCTGGCCAAGCTTCGCCTGGCTGAAGGAACCTATGGTCAGTGCATGAAGTGCGCCGCACCCATTGAGCTGGCTCGACTGCAAGTGTTGCCGACAGCTGTTTATTGCCTGGCATGCGCCGAGCAAAGCGCAATCAGCGACTGAGCCCGAAGGCAAATAGGCCCAGATCGGAATTAGTCGGCATTGATCCGCTGCTTTAGCTTGTGATCAGCGTCCGAAGCGGCGATTATTTCTATCGTATGTGCCCTCCGTACAAGGATCTCCAATGCCTGATTCTGTTGCTACCCAATTGCGGCTAGCGCCTGATGCTCTAACCCGTCCCTTTGCTCCCGAGCAGTTCAACTTTACGACCACAGATGACTTGGAGCCATTTCGCGGTATTTTGGGCCAGGAACGTGCAGTAGAAGCCCTGCAGTTCGGCGTGGCGATGCCCCGTCCCGGTTATAACGTTTTTGTCATGGGTGAGCCCGGAACCGGCCGCTTCTCGTTTGTGCAGCGTTACCTCAAGGCCGAAGGTAAACGCATGGACACGCCTGCCGACCATGTCTATGTCAATCATTTTGACGAGCCGCGCGAGCCCCGCGTGCTTGAACTAAGCGCGGGTTCCGCTGGCGAGTTCATTGCCGATATCAACCTGCTGATCGACAACCTGCTGGCGACATTCCCGGCAGTGTTCGAGCACCCCTCGTATCAGCAGAAGAAGAGCGCCATCGACCGCGCCTTCAATAAGCGCTATGACCAGGCGCTTGATGTGATCGAGCGCCTGTCATTGGAAAAAGGCATCGCGCTTTATCGCGACAGCAGCAACATTGCCTTCACCCCCATGCTGGAAGGCAAGGCATTGGATGAGGCCGAGTTTGCGCAACTGCCCGAAGCGGATCGCGAGCGCTTTCATCTCGATATTGCAATGCTTGAGGAGCGCCTGAACGAAGAGCTGGCCAGTTTGCCGCAGTGGAAACGTGAGTCGAGCAACCAGTTACGTCAGCTGAACGAAGAAACCATCACTGTTGCCCTGCAGCCGCTGTTATCGCCTCTGTCGGAGAAGTACGCCGAGAACGCAGAAATTTGCGCCTATCTCCAGGCAGTGCAGGTCAATCTGCTGAAAACCGTAGTTGAACAGCTGGTTGATGTTGAGAAGGTTGACGCCCAAACCCGCAAATTGCTTGAGGAGCAATACTGCCCAAGCCTGGTGGTTGGCCATCACGTCGACGGCGGTGCTCCGGTTGTTTTCGAGCCGCATCCGACCTACGACAACCTGTTCGGCCGTATTGAATACAATAATGACCAAGGCGCGTTGTACACCAGTTATCGCCAGCTACGTCCAGGGGCGCTGCACCGCGCCAATGGCGGCTTCCTGATTCTAGAAGCCGAGAAAATGCTCGGTGAGCCCTTTGTCTGGGACGCACTCAAGCGCGCCTTGCAATCGCGGCAACTGAAGATGGAGTCGCCGCTGGGGGATCTCGGCCGGATTGCGACCGTCAGCCTCAATCCCCAGGTTATACCGCTGCAGATCAAGGTCATCATCATCGGCGCGCGCCAACTGTATTACGCATTGCAGGACCATGATCCAGACTTCCAGGAAATGTTTCGCGTGCTGGTCGATTTCGACGAGGACATTCCCTTGGCCGATGAAAGCCTGGAGCAGTTTGCCCAGTTGATGAAAACCCGCACCTCAGAAGAAGGCATGGCGCCCTTGACTGCGGCGGCAGTAGCGCGCCTGGCCACCTTCAGTGCCCGGCTGGCAGAGCATCAGGGACGCTTGTCGGCGCGTATTGGCGACTTGTTTCAACTGGTCAGCGAGGCTGACTTTATCCGCCAACTGGCCAGTGAAACCGTGACCGATGTCGGCCATATCGAGCGCGCGCTCAAAGCCAAGGCAACCCGCACCGGGCGCGTTTCTGCGCGGATTATCGATGACATGCTGGCCGGGATTATCCTTATCGACACCAGCGGCGCGGCCGTGGGCAAGTGCAACGGCCTGACCGTTTTGCAGGTTGGTGATTCTGCATTCGGCGTGCCTGCGCGAATCTCGGCAACTGTGTATCCGGGCGGCTCCGGCATTGTCGATATTGAGCGTGAAGTTAACCTGGGGCAGCCGATTCACTCCAAGGGCGTGATGATTCTGACCGGGTATCTCGGCAGTCGTTATGCCCAGGAGTTTCCGCTGGAGATCTCCGCGAGCATTGCGCTTGAGCAGTCCTACGGCTATGTCGATGGTGACAGCGCCTCGCTTGGCGAGGTCTGCACGCTGATTTCAGCCTTGTCGCGCACACCGCTAAAACAGTGCTTTGCGATTACCGGCTCGATCAACCAGTTTGGCGAAGTGCAAGCCGTTGGTGGTGTGAACGAGAAAATCGAAGGCTTCTTCCGCCTTTGCGAGGCGCGTGGGCTGACGGGCGAGCAGGGCGCGATTATCCCGCAGTCCAACGTCACGACCCTGATGCTCGATGATCGTGTGCTGCAAGCGGTTCGTGACGGGCAATTCCACATTTATGCGGTGCGCCATGTCGATGAGGCGCTGAGCCTGCTGGTTGGCGAAGATGTGGGCTCGCCAAACGACAAGGGCCAGTTTTCGACGGGCAGTGTCAACGCACGGGTGGTTGAGCGTCTGCGCGAGATCGCTGAAATCGACATGGGCGAAGAAGACAAGGAGCCTGAAGCTCTAGCCGAAAAGGTCGCCAAGGCGGTGCCAACGCCGTCCGATAAAAAGCCGCCTGCCAAAAAGCCTGTGCCAGCCAAACCTGCTGTATCCAAGACGGAAAAGCCTGAGTAAGGCATTGCCCCTATAGCGTTCGGTACCGGGCAAGTTGCCCGGTATTCGAGCGCGGCGCGGCAGGCTCCTGGCGCGGGTTCATCCACACACTTACCCACAGGCCGGGCGACCGCGCCTGTGGCTTCCCTATCAGTGCTTTTCGGGTGTAGGCTGTAGACCTGATCATGAGAGGGTCGCCGCGATGTCGCGTAGTCTCTGCCTCACACGTCAATGCCTGGGCTTGGTCACGCGTATCGAATGCGTGGTGTTGCCACTGGCCGGCGAAAATGGACTTTGGACGCTGATCTGCGCCGCCGGTATTTCCGGGTCTCAACCTTCTGTAATCAAGGCGCAAGGCCCATTCTACGGGCCTTCTGTGGCAGAGGGGGTCTTGGCGGGAATCGCCGAAAGCCTGGCTGATCAAGGTTATGGCTGTTGTCCTGATCTGCTCATCTGGCGCTTGCATATACAGTCTGAGTTGCGTCAGTTAAATGGCCATCGCTGCCGTAATCTTGGCGACTACCAGTTCCATCCGGAAAACTGATCAAAGGATTGCCAAGGGCTTTTCGGCAAGGCTTGTATCTTCTGCGTTTGCGCGGTTAATCCCGAGCCTCTCCACAGAGTTATCCACAGTTGGCCGAATAAGTCTTCAAGGTGTTTCAGAGGGCTTTTACGGCGCAACCGCGCAGGTATAATCGCGAGCCAATCTATCCCTGGTGAGGCTTCATGGAACGCTTTATTGAAAATGCGATGTACAGCTCGCGTTGGTTGCTCGCACCTATCTATTTTGGCTTGTCGTTGGGGCTGCTGGCCCTGGCGCTCAAGTTCTTCCAGGAAGTCTTGCATATCCTGCCCAACGTGTTTTCGATGGCTGAAGCCGACCTGGTCCTGGTTATTCTTTCGCTGATCGATATGGCGCTGGTTGGCGGGCTGTTGGTCATGGTGATGCTTTCGGGCTACGAGAACTTTGTCTCTCAACTCGATATCGACGCCGGCAAGGAAAAGCTCAGCTGGCTGGGCAAGATGGACTCAGGTTCATTGAAGATGAAGGTCGCGGCGTCGATCGTGGCCATTTCCTCCATTCACTTGCTTAAAGTGTTCATGGACGCGAAGAACATTCCGGACAACAAGTTGATGTGGTACGTGCTGATCCACATGACTTTCGTGCTCTCGGCATTTGCCATGGGTTACCTGGACAAGCTCACCAAGCACGAGAACTGATCCAGTCCTTTACTTGCGTGCCGGTTAGAGCCTGGGCCTGGCTTTGTGCTAGGCTTGCCGGCCTTTTAAACCCGCAGCGGAGCAGTTCATGTCCGAACTTAATCTTTCTACTGACGAAACACGCGTCAGCTACGGCATTGGCCGTCAACTTGGCGGTCAACTGCGTGACAACCCGCCACCGGGCGTGAGCTTGGAAGCGATCCTGGCTGGCCTGACCGATGCTTTTGCCGGCAAAGAAAGCCGCGTTAGCGAAGCTGAGATGAACGCCAGCTTCAAGGTGATCCGTGAAGTCATGCAGGCTGAAGCCCAGGCCAAGGCCGAAGCGGCAGCCGGCGCTGGCATCGCCTTCCTGGCTGAGAACGCGAACCGTGACGGCATCCAGGTTCTGGCCTCCGGCCTGCAGTATGAAGTGCTGGCTACAGGTGACGGCGCAACCCCGACTCGCGAAGACACCATTCGTGCCCACTACCACGGCACCCTGATCGACGGTACTGTTTTCGACAGCTCCTACGATCGCGGCCAGCCTGCTGAATTCCCAGTCGGCGGCGTGATTGCCGGTTGGACTGAAGCACTGCAGTTGATGACTGCAGGCAGCAAATGGCGCCTGTATGTGCCTAGCGAACTGGCTTACGGCGCCCAAGGCGTTGGCAGCATCCCGCCGCACAGCGTTCTGGTGTTTGACGTCGAGTTGCTCGAAGTCCTGTAATTCCAGTCCGTACTGAGTCCGGCAGCGGTTATGCCGGGCTCAGAAACGCTGAGTGCCGTGATTGCTGTGTTCTGGCATAGCGTTCACGCAGTGTGATTGCGCGCTTTTTGCGCAAAGCAAGGGTTTGATCGTCCAGGCGCAATGCCCGGGCGTAGCAGAACAGGAACAGGTTGCGCACCAGTTCTTTCAGCACCAGGGGTTCGCTCGAACTCAGTTCGTGTAGATCCAAATCGCCCATGTCCCGCAACTCATCCAATGCTTCTTCCTCAAGCACTACGCAGACTTCACCTGTGTCACGATTGAGGATGCGCAGATAAGGATGTGGCCGATCAAGCCAGGCATCAATCAAATAAGTCATATCTCATCTCCCTGTAAGTGTTAGATGATAATAATTCTTATTCGCATAATAGCAAGGATCAATTGGTGTTATTCGTCGGGCATCAAAAAGCCCGTCACTTGGACGGGCTTCACGGGGAGCAGGCAATGCCTCAGTTCGTTCGGGCCACGGCAAAGCGGCTTAATTCGACCAGTGCATCGCGGTATTCGTTGGCAGGCAGCACATCCAGGCAGGCGATTGCCCGTTCAGCATAGTCGCGAGCCTGCCTGGCGGTGTAGTCCAGTGCGCCAGCGGCTTCGACTGCGTTGCGAATGCTTTCGAGGTTCTCGATGCCGCCTTTCTGGATCGCTTGGCGCACAAGGGCGGCTTGCTCGGCTGTACCTTCGCGCATGGTGTAGATCAGCGGTAGGGTCGGCTTGCCTTCAGCCAGGTCGTCGCCGACATTCTTGCCCAAAGTGGCCGCGTCGCCGCGATAGTCGAGCAGATCGTCAACCAGTTGGAAGGCAACGCCAAGGTGGTCACCAAAGGTGCGCAGGGCTTCGGTCTGTTCTGCCGTGGCACCGGCCAATGCTGCAGCACTGTGGGTCGAGGCCTCGAAAAGCATGGCGGTTTTGCCGCGAATGACTTCCATGTAGGTCGCTTCAGTAGTACTGGCATCGCGAATCTTTGACAGTTGCAGCACTTCGCCTTCTGCAATCACGCGAGTGGCTTTGGAGAGGATTTTCATGACCGGCATCGAGCCAAGCTCGACCATCATCTCGAAGGAGCGCGAATAGAGGAAGTCACCGACCAGTACGCTGGGGGCATTACCCCACTGGGCATTGGCGGTGCTGCGCCCGCGGCGCATATCGGACATGTCGACCACGTCGTCATGCAGCAAGGTGGCGGTGTGCAGGAACTCGATAGTCGCCGCGAGCAGGCGCAGGTTCTCGTCCTGCAGTCCAAGTGCCTTGCCGCTGAGCAGGACCAATAGAGGACGCAGGCGCTTGCCGCCGGCTGAAATAATGTAGTCGCCGATTTTCTCTACCAGCGGTACACGCGAGACAAGTTGTTGACGGATAATGCCATCAACGGCGGTAAAGTCGTCCGCCACCACGCGGTAGAAAGCCTGGGGTTGCATCAGTTGCAGGTGCTCCTCTAAGGTTGCGCGGCATGCTAGGCGGCAGGCTCAGGGCTGTCAAGGTAATGGCCAGAGTCGCTTGAGCAGATTAAGGTGTTTGGATGACAGCTTAACAAAGGCTGAGCGCAGCTATATTACTGTCATAAAATGCAGCGCTGCATCAATATACTGCACAGCGTCCCATGGCCTCCTGTTGCTTGGTGATTGTGGGGCTTGCGCGGCGTTACCAGCTTGCGTACAATCGCGCACCCTGAACTTCCCCCTGGGCATTTCCCTGCCTTACGCAATTGCAAGGGCGTCTTTTCCGGCCCCGAGCAGCCATGCCAGCCGATAACTATCCCTCTAAAGAGCTGGGTGAGCAGGATTAACGGAGATATACCATGTACGCTGTAATTGTTACTGGTGGCAAGCAATACAAAGTCACCGAAGGCGAATTCCTGAAGATCGAAAAACTCGAAATCGGCACTGGCGAATCCGTCACTTTCGATCGCGTTTTGTTGGTCGGCAACGGTGACGACGTTCAAATCGGTGCACCGGTTGTAGATGGCGCTAAAGTTGTTGCAGAGGTTGTGGCGCAAGGTCGTCACGATAAGATCCGCATCATCAAGTTCCGTCGTCGTAAGCACCACATGAAGCGTCAGGGCCACCGTCAGTGGTTCACTGAGATCAAAATCACCGGTATTTCGGCCTGATTCATTTCAGCCTGATCCCTTTATAGGAGTATTGACTCATGGCACACAAAAAAGCTGGCGGTTCCACCCGCAACGGTCGCGACTCAGAAGCCAAACGCTTAGGCGTTAAGATGTATGGCGGCCAGGCTATCAAAGCAGGCAACATCATCGTGCGTCAGCGCGGCACCCAATTCCACGCTGGTTACGGCGTTGGCATGGGTAAGGATCACACTCTCTTCGCTAAAATCGAAGGCGTGATCAAGTTTGAAGTAAAAGGCGCCTTCGGTCGCCGTTACGTGAGCGTTGTCGCGGCTTAATCGCGGCAAGGTTAAAAGCCCTGTCCTTGCGACGGGGCTTTTTTGTTTTTGTATTCTTGGGGTTCTTGCCAAACTGTCCTGATAAAAGGCTTATGATTAAGCTCTTGTGCTAGGTCAATTTTGCAAGCACCTGTGTTCTTTGATTGTTGTTGACCCGCTGTACTGGTGGGAGGCGTGCTCATGAAATTCGTCGATGAAGTATCGATTTTTGTAAAAGCCGGTGACGGTGGAAACGGTTGTATGAGTTTCCGTCGTGAAAAGTTCATCGAAAATGGTGGGCCGAACGGCGGTGATGGTGGTGATGGTGGCTCGGTGTTCTTGATGGCCGATGAGAACCTCAACACCCTTATCGATTACCGTTACACCCGGCGTTTCGATGCTGAGCGTGGCTCCAACGGTGGCAGCACCGATTGCACGGGGCGCAAGGGTGAAGAGTTGGTCCTGCGTGTGCCGGTTGGTACCACGGTGATTGATGCGGGCACCCAGGAAGTGATTGGTGACCTGACCAAGGCGGGTCAGCGCCTGATGGTTGCTCAGGGTGGTTGGCACGGCCTGGGTAATACCCGGTTCAAGTCCAGTACCAACCGTGCGCCGCGCCAGACCACGCCGGGTAAGCCGGGTGAGTCGCGTGACCTCAAGCTTGAGCTTAAAGTGTTGGCTGATGTCGGTCTGCTGGGTTTGCCTAACGCCGGTAAGAGCACCTTTATCCGGGCGGTCTCGGCGGCCAAGCCGAAGGTTGCAGATTACCCTTTCACCACACTGATCCCTAATTTGGGCGTTGTCAGTGTCGATCGCTACAAGAGTTTCGTGGTTGCCGATATTCCAGGCTTGATTGAAGGTGCCTCCGATGGTGCTGGCCTGGGTATTCGTTTCCTCAAGCATCTGGCGCGTACGCGTCTGTTGCTGCATCTTGTCGATATGGCGCCGCTGGATCTGACCGATCCGAGCGAGTCGGCGGTCACTATCGTTGACGAACTGACCAAGTTCAGTCCGGCGCTGGCTGAGCGTGATCGCTGGCTGGTGTTGAACAAGTCGGATCAAATGCTCGAGGAAGAGCGTGATGAGCGTGTGGCGGAGATTGTTGCAAGCCTCGACTGGAAGGGGCCTGTCTATGTAATCTCGGCTATTTCTGGCGAAGGCACCCAACGCCTGTGTCAGGACATCATGACCTACCTTGAGGCGCGTACCGAGAAGATCGCTGAAAACCCTGTGTTTGCTTCCGAGCTGGCTGAGTTGGATCAGCGCATCGAAGATGAGGCGCGTGCGCGCCTGCAGGCCTTGGATGATCAGCGTGCGTTGCGTCGTTCGGGTGTCAAGAGCGTCGAGGATGTCGATGAAGACGACTTCGATGATGAAGATGACGACGACGGCCCGGAAATCTTTTACGTCCGGGATTAAGCCATTATCAACGCCGCTTAATAGCGGCGTTTTTGTATGTTTCGTGACTGGTAAATGTTTTGCATTTTGCTGCAAGGCTGGGGTTGAGGAATCATGCGTGACAAGGTAACTGGCGCACGGCGCTGGGTGGTTAAGATCGGCAGCGCGCTGCTGACTGCAGATGGTCGTGGCCTGGATCGCGCGGCGATGGCTGTGTGGGTCCAGCAAATGGTCGCACTGCGTGAGCAGGGTGTGGAGCTGGTGTTGGTGTCTTCGGGTGCCGTAGCCGCTGGTATGAGCCGTCTGGGCTGGTCGTCGCGGCCAAGTGCGATGCATGAGCTGCAGGCCTCGGCCGCCATTGGCCAGATGGTGCTGATCCAGGCGTGGGAGTCGAGCTTTGCCGAGCATGGCCGGCGCACAGCGCAAATTTTGCTGACCCATGATGACCTGTCTGATCGCAAGCGCTATCTGAATGCACGCAGCACCTTGCGCACCCTGGTCGAGCTCGATGTGGTGCCGGTGATCAATGAAAACGACACCGTGGTCACTGATGAGATTCGCTTCGGCGACAACGATACCCTGGCGGCGCTGGTGGCCAATCTGGTCGAGGCTGACTTGTTGGTGATCCTCACTGACCGCGACGGGATGTTCGATGCCGATCCGCGTAATAACCCAAATGCCAAGCTGATCCACGAGGCGCGTGCCGATGATCCGGCCCTGGACGCCGTGGCAGGAGGTGTGGGTGGTGCTCTGGGCCGTGGTGGCATGCAGACCAAGCTGCGTGCTGCGCGTCTTGCTGCGCGCTCGGGGGCGCATACGGTTATTGTCGGCGGTGCCATTGAGCAGGTTCTGGCGCGGCTCAAGTCGGGCGAGCGCCTGGGTACGCTGCTGGCGCCTGAGCGCGGTATGTTGGCGGCGCGCAAGCAGTGGCTTGCCGGGCACTTGCAGACCCGCGGGACATTGGTTCTGGATGATGGTGCGGTCAAGGCGCTGTCGACTGGGCGTAAAAGCCTGCTGCCTGTTGGTGTGCGCGCGGTAAAAGGCAGCTTTCGCCGTGGTGAAATGGTGGTCTGTGTGGCTGCTGATGGTCGGGAGATTGCGCGTGGCTTGGCCAACTACAGTGCGCTTGAGGCGCAAAAGATCATTGGTCAGTCCTCCGATGCGATTCAGGGTTTGCTGGGTTATGTTGATGAGCCGGAATTGGTTCATCGGGATAATTTGATACTGGTCTAGGAGGGCGCTTTATGCGTATGGCAAATGGATTGCTGGGTGCGTTGCTGATATTGCCTGTGCTGGCTTCGGCGGAGGAGATCGGCGAGGTATCCACCGTTTTCAAGTGGATGGGGCCCAATGACAAGATTGTCGTTGAGGCTTTCGATGATCCCAAGGTCCAGGGCGTAACCTGTTATCTGTCGCGCGCCAAGACCGGTGGTGTCAAAGGTGGCTTGGGGTTGGCTGAGGATCGTTCTGATGCCTCGATTGATTGTCGCCAGACCGGGCCGATCAGCTTCACTGGCAAGCTTAAAGAGGGTGAAGAGGTGTTCAAGCAGCGCACCTCGCTGGTATTCAAGACCATGCAGGTGGTGCGTTTCTTTGATCAGAAGCGCAATGCGCTTGTCTATCTGGTGTACAGCGACAGGGTGATCGAGGGCAGTCCGCAGAACTCGATGGCGGCAATTCCAATCATGCCCTGGCCGGCAGCCAAGTAGGGCGCGACAACTCCAAGCTTGTCCGGCTCAGGCGGCTGACCTTTAAATTGCAGGCAATAAAAAACCGGTCATGAGACCGGTTTTTTAAGGCGTTACGCCAAGAACTGACTGCTAATTAAGCAGCAGTGCTGAGTGCCTTGATGTGGGCATTCAGGCGGCTCTTATGACGAGCTGCTTTGTTCTTGTGCAGGATGCCTTTGTCAGCCATGCGGTCGATGACCGGAACAGCTGCAGTGTAAGCAGTTTGGGCCAGGCCAGCATCTTTAGCGTCGATAGCTTTCACAACGTTTTTGATGTAGGTACGGACCATCGAGCGCAGGCTGGCGTTATGGCTACGACGCTTCTCAGCCTGTTTTGCGCGTTTTTTGGCAGAAGGTGTATTGGCCACCGTCAAGCTCCTCGAAAATTTGGGGTTGCAAACAAATAAGGCCGCGAATCATGCCTAGAAGGTATTCGTCTGTCAAGACTAATGACGTTTCCCAGCTATAGCCTGACAAGTGGCAGGCCGCTACACTCGACGCCTTCGTGAGCCGGTGGATTGTCCGCTGGCTCACTTGCATGCGGAAAAATCATTATCTCATGAATTTGCTCAAGTCGCTGGCCGCCGTTAGTTCCCTGACCATGCTTTCGCGTGTTTTAGGTTTTGTGCGCGATACCATTATTGCCCGCACATTCGGTGCTGGCGTGGCTTCGGACGCCTTTGTGGTGGCTTTCAAGTTGCCAAACCTGCTGCGAAGAATTTTTGCCGAAGGGGCATTTTCGCAAGCCTTTGTTCCTATTTTGGCTGAGTACAAGACCCAACAGGGCGATGAAGCGACGCGAACCTTCATTGCATTCGTCAGCGGATTGCTGACCTTGGTGCTTGCATTCGTGACCTTGCTTGGCGTCCTGGCGGCGCCGTGGATCGTGTGGATTTCCGCGCCGGGCTTTGCCGATGAGCCCGATCGCTTTGCGCTGACCACTGATCTTCTGCGGGTTACCTTTCCTTATATATTGCTGATATCCCTGTCGTCGCTCGCCGGGGCTGTGCTCAACACCTGGAATCGCTTCTCGGTGCCGGCCTTCGTGCCGACCTTGCTTAACCTCAGCATGATAGTGTTTGCCTTGTTTTTGACCCCTTACTTTGACCCGCCGATCATGGCGCTGGGCTGGGCGGTGTTGGTCGGTGGGGTATTGCAGTTGCTTTACCAGCTGCCGCACCTGAAGAAGGTGGGAATGTTGGTGTTGCCGCGCCTGAACCTTAAGGATCGCGGCGTATGGCGCGTTCTCAAGCAAATGGGACCAGCGATTTTTGGTGTGTCGGTCAGTCAGATTTCACTGATTATCAACACCATATTTGCTTCGTTTTTGGTCGCGGGCTCGGTTTCATGGATGTATTACGCTGATCGCCTGATGGAGCTTCCATCTGGTGTGCTTGGCGTTGCGCTGGGTACCATTTTGCTGCCGGCGCTGTCGAAAACCTATGCCAGCGCCAACCGTGAAGACTACTCGCGTCTGCTCGACTGGGGGTTGCGCCTGTGCTTTGTCCTGGTGCTGCCAAGTGCGGTAGCCCTGGCGGTATTGGCTGAGCCCTTGACCGTATCTTTATTTCAGTACGGCAAATTCAGCGCCACTGATGCACTGATGACGCAGCAGGCGTTGATTGCCTACGCCGTGGGGTTGCTCGGGATTATCCTGGTGAAGATTCTGGCGCCTGGCTTCTATGCGCAGCAGAACATCAAGACGCCGGTAAAAATCGCAATCTTCACTTTGTTTTCAACCCAGCTTATGAACCTGGCCTTTATCGGTCCGCTAGCCCATGTGGGGCTGGCCTTGTCCATCGGTTTGGCGGCGTGCCTGAATGCAAGCTTGCTCTATTGGCAGTTGCGCAAGGCTGATATGTTCCAGCCGCAGCCGGGCTGGGCGATGTATCTGGTCAAGCTGGTGGTGGCGGTAAGTGTGATGGCCGGGGTGTTGTTTGGCGTCATGCATTTCATGCCGCAATGGTCCTCCGGCGGAATGCTTGAGCGTTTGTTGCGCCTGGGCGTGTTGGTGGCGGCGGGCTTGCTCAGCTATTTCGCCAGCTTGCTGTTGATGGGCTTCAGGTTGCGCGACTTTTCACGCAAGGCCATCGCCTAGCTTGCAACTTAACTTTTCAGCCCTAAATCAGTAGGGTGGGTACCGCTTTTTGCCCGCGATCTGTCTGCACAAATATTTGGATAATGGGTTGTGTTTGGTGGGCAAGCTTCGGGTTGTCACACTCTAGAGGTGATTTAGGGCGGACAGCGCTTTTCTGTCCGCCGCTTAGGGCGCGGAGCAAGGTTGTTTGTTGGCAGTGATGGAACGGCTAGCGTTTTTTACTCACGCTTGTCCGTTCGATGAATCGAAACCGGGTTAATTGAGTAGCAGATTTCTGATCTGCTGCGACGTTGTTGCCTGTTGTCTGCGGTCGGGTATGCGTATAATCGACCACTTTATGAGCAAGAAGCGCGTTATGCAGCTGGTACGAGGCCTACACAATCTGCGCCCCCAGCATCGGGACTGTGTTGCCACCATTGGTAATTTCGACGGCGTCCATCGTGGCCATCAGGCTATTTTGGCGCGTTTGCGCGAGCGAGCCGCAGAGCTTGGCGTACCCAGCTGCGTGGTGATTTTTGAACCACAACCCCGTGAGTTTTTTGGTCCGGATACCGCGCCGGCACGGCTGACCCGCTTGCGTGACAAGCTCGCACTGTTGGCGGCTGAAGGGGTTGATCGGGTATTGTGCCTGGCGTTCAATCGCCGTTTGCGTGAGCTGAGCGCCGCAGAGTTTGTGCACAAGGTGCTGGTTGAAGGCCTGGGCGTGCGTCACCTGGAAGTGGGTGACGACTTTCGCTTCGGTTGCGATCGTGCCGGTGATTTTGCGTTTTTGTCCGCCGCCGCCAAGCGCGAAGGCTTCAGTGTCGAGGCCGCGACCACAGTTGAGCTCGATGGCATCCGTGTCAGCAGTACGCGGGTTCGTGAGGCGCTGCAAAACGCTGACTTCAGCCTTGCAGAGCACTTGCTGGGGCGACCATTCCAGATCGCGGGGCGCGTGTTGCACGGCAAGAAGCTGGGGCGCCAACTGAATGCGCCAACCGCGAATATTCAGCTCAAGCGCCGTCGTGTGCCGCTGACCGGGGTTTATCTGGTCAGCACTGAAATTGACGGTAAGACCTGGCCCGGGGTTGCCAACATCGGCGTACGGCCCAGTGTGGACAGTGATGGTCGCGCCCACCTTGAGGTGCACCTTTTGGATTTTGCCGGTGATGTCTATGGCCGGCGTTTGACGGTGGCGTTCCACCACAAGCTGCGTGATGAGCAGCGATTTGCCTCTCTTGAGGCGCTGAAGACGGCAATTGCTGCCGATATTGCCGCCGCCCGTGCCCATTGGCAGGGCCAACCGCTTAAGTGAAGAGCCGAGATGACCGACTATAAAGCCACGCTAAACCTGCCTGATACCAAGTTCCCGATGAAGGCTGGCCTGCCGACGCGCGAGCCGGAAACCCTGAAGCGCTGGAACGATATCAACCTGTATCAGAAACTGCGCGAGCTGGGCGAGGGCCGTCCAAAGTTCGTGCTGCACGATGGCCCTCCATACGCCAACGGCAGCATTCACATCGGTCATGCGGTCAACAAGATTCTCAAGGACATCATCACCCGCTCGAAAACCCTGGCCGGCTATGATGCGCCTTACGTTCCGGGTTGGGATTGCCACGGCCTGCCGATCGAGCACAAGGTCGAGACCACGTTCGGCAAGAACCAGCCCGCCGATCTCACCCGTGAGCGTTGCCGCACCTATGCGGGCGAGCAGATCGAAGGCCAGAAAGCCGACTTCATCCGCCTCGGTGTGCTTGGTGACTGGGAAAAGCCTTACCGCACCATGGATTTCGCCAATGAAGCCGGTGAAGTGCGCGCTCTGGCTGAGATGGTCAAGCAAGGTTTTGTCTTCAAAGGCCTCAAACCAGTCAACTGGTGTTTCGATTGCGGCTCGGCCCTGGCTGAGGCTGAAGTTGAGTATCAGGATAAAAAGTCCGACGCCATCGACGTCGCCTTTGCCTGTGAAGACAACGATAAGCTGGCCGCTGCATTCGGCTTGGGCAGCCTGCCAAAGCCTGCCAGCATTGTTATCTGGACCACCACGCCATGGACCATCCCGGCCAACCAGGCGCTCAACGTTCATCCCGAGTTCAACTACGCACTGGTTGATGTCGGCGACAAGTTGCTGCTGCTCGGTGAAGAACTGGTACAAAGCAGTCTTGAGCGTTACGGCCTGCAGGGCAGCGTCATTGCTACCGCCAAGGGCGAGGCGCTGGAACTGATTCGTTTCCGCCATCCGTTCTACGAGCGTTTATCGCCTGTGTATCTGGCTGATTACGTCGAGATGGGCTCCGGTACCGGTATCGTTCACTCCGCTCCGGCCTATGGCGAGGACGACTTCCGTTCGTGCAAAGGCTACGGCATGAGCAACGACGATATCCTCAGCCCTGTGCAGAGCAACGGCGTCTATGTTGAATCGCTGCCATTCTTCGGTGGCCAGTTCATCTGGAAGGCCAACCCGAATATCGTCGCCAAGCTCGATGAAGTGGGCGCGTTGCTCAAGCACCAGCCAATCCAGCACAGCTACATGCATTGCTGGCGCCACAAGACACCGCTGATCTACCGTGCGACTGCGCAGTGGTTCGTCGGTATGGACAAGCAACCCAATGAAGGCGGCACGCTGCGTGAGCGCGCGCTGGGGGCAATTGAACAAACCGAGTTTGTGCCAGCCTGGGGCCAGGCGCGTCTGCACAGCATGATTGCCGGCCGTCCTGACTGGTGCATCTCGCGTCAGCGTAACTGGGGCGTGCCGATTCCGTTCTTCCTGCACAAGGAAAGCGGCGACCTGCACCCGCGCACCGCTGAGCTGATGGAAGAAGTGGCCAAGCGCATCGAGGTCGAAGGTATCGAGGCCTGGTTCAAGCTCGATGCAAGCGAGTTGCTCGGAGATGAAGCAGCGCAGTACGACAAGATCAGCGACACGCTGGACGTCTGGTTCGACTCGGGCACCACACACAGGCATGTGCTGCGTGGTTCACATGCCTTGGGTCACACCTCTGGCCCGCGTGCGGACCTGTATCTGGAAGGCTCTGACCAACACCGCGGCTGGTTCCATTCTTCGTTGCTCACTGGTTGTGCAATCGATGGGCATGCGCCTTACAAGGAACTGCTGACGCACGGCTTTGTGGTCGATGAAAATGGCCGCAAGATGTCCAAGTCGCTGGGCAATGTGGTTGCGCCGCAGCAAGTCAACGACAGCCTGGGCGCAGACATCATGCGTCTGTGGGTGTCGTCGACCGATTACTCTGGTGAGATGGCGGTGTCTAACGTCATCCTGCAGCGCAGCGCTGACTCCTACCGTCGTATCCGTAACACTGCGCGCTTCCTGCTCTCAAACCTCAGCGGCTTTGACCCAGCCGAGCACGCATTGCCAGTCGATGAAATGCTTGCGCTGGATCGCTGGGCTCTGGATCGCGCCTTGCTGTTGCAGCGTGAAATCGAGGAAGCCTACGACAGCTACCGTTTCTGGAATGTGTACCAGAAGGTGCACAACTTCTGCGTGCAGGAGTTGGGCGGTTTCTACCTCGACATCATCAAGGATCGCCAATACACCACGGCGGCCAATAGTGTTGCGCGCCGCTCTTGCCAGACTGCCCTGTTCCACATCGCCGAAGCGCTGGTTCGCTGGATTGCACCAATCCTGGCATTCACCGCCGATGAAATCTGGCAGTACCTGCCGGGCGAGCGTAACGAGTCGGTGATGCTCAACGGCTGGTACCAAGGTCTGACCGAGCAATCGCAAGACGTGGAAATGAACCGCGAATTCTGGGAACGGGTCATGGCGGTCAAGGTTGCGGTCAATAAAGAGCTGGAAAACCAGCGCAAGGAAAAAGCCATCGGTGGCAACCTGCAGGCTGAAGTGACTGTATACGGTGAAGACAGCCTGATTGCGGACTTGAACAAGCTCGGCAACGAGCTGCGCTTTGTGCTGATCACCTCGACGGCAAGCCTGGCTCCACTCAGCGCTGCGCCAGCCGATGCGGTAGAAACTGAAGTGGCTGGCCTGAAGCTGAAAGTGGTCAAGTCGACTCATGCCAAGTGCGGTCGCTGCTGGCACCACCGCGAAGACGTGGGCGTGAACCCGGCCCATCCGGAGATCTGTGGTCGCTGTGTCGATAACATCGAAGGCGCGGGCGAGGTTCGTCATTATGCCTAATGTCTCAAGCCGCTTTGGGCGGCTTGCCTGGCTGTGGTTGACGCTCTTGGTGTTCGTCATCGATCAGGCCAGCAAGTTCTATTTCGACAACACCTTGAACATGTACCAGCAAATCGTGGTGATTCCTGATTTGTTCAGTTGGACGCTGGCCTACAACAAGGGCGCGGCCTTTAGCTTTCTTGCTGCTGAGTCTGGCTGGCAGCGCTGGTTCTTTGCTGCAATTGCGATTGTAGTGAGTGTGGTTCTGGTGGTCTGGTTGAAGCGCCTCAAAGCCGATGAAACCCTGCTTGCGGTGGCGCTATCGCTGGTCTTGGGCGGTGCTGTCGGCAATCTGTTCGACCGTATTGTGTTGGGCCATGTGGTCGATTTTATTCTGGTGCACTGGCAAAACCGTTGGCACTTTCCTGCATTCAACTTTGCTGACAGCGCAATCACTGTAGGTGCAATCCTGTTGGGGCTGGACATGTTCAAAAGTAAAAAGTCCGAGGAGCAAGCGGATGTCTGATGTACGTATTGGTCCGGACCGGCAAGTGACTCTGCATTTCGCCATAAAGCTGGAAAACGGCGACGTGGTCGACAGTACCTTTGACAAGCAACCCGCCACCTTCAAGGTGGGTGACGGCAACCTGCTGCCGGGCTTTGAAGCGGCCCTGTTCGGGTTCAAGGCTGGCGACAAGCGCAGCATTGAAATCCTGCCGGAGCAGGGCTTTGGCCAGCCAAACCCGCAAAACCTGCAGGTGATGCCGCGCAGCCAGTTCGAGGGCATGGATTTGTCCCCAGGCTTGCTGATTATTTTCAATGATGCAGCCAACGCCGAGCTGCCGGGTGTGGTCAAAGAGTTTGATGATGCCCAGGTAACGATCGACTTCAACCATCCCCTAGCCGGTAAAACCCTGAGCTTTGATGTTGAAATCATCGAGGTCAAGGCGCTCTAATCAGGCATCGGGGGCGGGCATCTGTAAGGTGCCTGCCTGCAAACAGGCCGTCACTCGGCGTTAAACTGGGCATTCCGTATCAATTCAATCGCACGGCGCAACGAGGCCAATATGCAGATCAAACTCGCTAACCCACGTGGCTTCTGTGCCGGTGTCGACCGTGCTATTGAGATTGTGAACCGTGCCCTGGAAGTCTTTTCGCCGCCGATCTATGTGCGTCATGAAGTGGTGCATAACAAGTTCGTGGTCGAGGATTTACGCGCGCGCGGGGCAGTATTTGTCGAAGAACTGGACCAGGTGCCAGACGATGTGATCGTTATCTTCAGTGCTCACGGCGTATCCCAGGCTGTGCGTGCCGAAGCAGACCGTCGCGGGCTAAAGGTCTTTGATGCGACCTGCCCGCTGGTGACCAAAGTGCATATGGAAGTGGTGCGCTATAGCCGGGAAGGGCGTGAATGCATTCTTATCGGTCATGCCGGACATCCTGAAGTCGAAGGCACCATGGGCCAGTACGACGACAGCAATGGCGGGGCTATCTACCTGGTCGAAGACGAGAAAGACGTCGAAAAGCTTGAAGTGCGCAATCCGGATGCCCTGGCTTTCGTCACTCAAACCACGCTGTCGATGGACGACACCAGTAAAGTCATCGACGCCTTGCGCAGTAAATTCCCGGCGATCGGTGGACCGCGCAAAGACGATATCTGCTATGCCACGCAAAACCGCCAGGATGCTGTAAAACAGCTGGCTGCCGAATGCGATGTGTTGTTGGTCGTCGGCAGCCCCAACAGCTCCAACTCCAACCGCTTGCGCGAGTTGGCAGAGCGCATGGGCACGCCAGCCTACCTGATCGACGGCGCAGAAGACCTCAAGCAAGAGTGGTTTGCGGGTGTGGATGGCATCGGCATCACCGCCGGCGCCTCGGCACCAGAGGTCCTGGTACGCGGGGTTATCGCCCAGTTGCACGCCTGGGGTGCAACCGGCGAAAGCGAACTCCTCGGCCGACCCGAGAACGTAACCTTCTCGATGCCTAAAGAGTTGCGGGTGAAGCAGGTTTAGTTGTTCCGCTAATTTCTCCAATAAAAAACCGCACAGTGTGCGGTTTTTTATTGGTAGTTTTGCGCTTACCAGCAGTCTTGGAAGCTGGCGGCGGTACCGCTTTCACCTTTGGTTCCGCGACTGTTGAGGGTTAGGGTGCCGCACTCGTTATCTTGGGCCTGGGCACCGCGAGGCGCTGCACTTAGCATCACGCAGTTGGCTATTGTTACGTTGGCGCAGGCTGCAGCTGTAATGCTGTAGCGCTGGTCTTCTGAGATTACAGCAGCGTTTGCGTTACCGGCCATTGCCAGTCCACCTGCGCCCAGATTCGTAGTGTAGGTCTGGTTTTGTGAATAGAAACGCTCCTGCGCCTGCATGATGCGCATCAGCCACGCCTGCCCATCTGAGCGGCCGCTGCGCAAGACATAGTTCTGATAGCTCGGGTAAGCAATCGCACTCAAAATTCCGATGATCGCGACGACGATCATCAGCTCCATCAGGGTAAAACCCTTTTGCCTAGACATTAATTCTCTCTCCAATACAGACCGCGAATTGGGTTCTTGATTTCACAGAGTTTTTCGCCTTCAGCGCAGGCTATATCACCCTCTTCATCGCCATCGCCACGGTCCTTTAGGCAGCTCTCGGCACCGCAAAGCAAGCCTACGGCATTGCCATCGCTTAATACAGTTGCAGGCACAGAAGGAATACCGCCGTGGGTGAGGTCAAAGCTGCGCTTGGGTGTTTTGGTTCCAGATATGGTCTGGGTAAACACCGCGCTTGCGTCCGTAATGTTCAAGGCGTAGAAGCGACCGCTACCAACGTCAGGGCCGCAGGTTGTCACTTGCGATCCGTTAGGCCGGAAGGTGGTGAACAATACAGCTCCAGCGAAGGTCGTCGAGTTCGCCAATACTTTCTCACCTGCCGGGAAGCGTATAAACCAGCCGCTGCTGTTGGCTAATGTAGTTGCATCAGGCGTGTAGTCGTCGCCTGGGGTGAGCTGAGCATACAAGTCATTGATCTCAGTGCGTTTGCCCGGTATTTGCGCCGCAGCTATCGCCTGGGCCTTGTTGATCAAGTAGTTGTAGGCATCAAACATGGTCAACGGAGCAACTGCGTCATTGGCGGTTGCATCGGCCAATTCGGTTGCTGTAAGCACATTGCTACTTGGGTCGTAGGCGGTATCAGCAAGGGCTTGGATATCAGCTTGTAGTCCGGAGGCCACACCAGCTAGCGCCAGGCGCTCGCTTTGCAGCGTTTGCAGCAGTTGAGCCTGAGTCACCAGGGGAGAACTGACCTCTTCAAGTGCAGCTTGGTCAGTTGCTACCGTTTGCGCCAGTAAGGCGGTGTTATCTATACCGCTTGGTGCCGCGGGCAAACCGGCAAGCAATGCTTCGAGTTCTGCTTGCTTGGACGCTAGTTGAGCTTTCTTTGCATCGCCTGTGGCTATGTCGCTTGAGTTGTAGGCATTGAAGGCTTCCTGCTGTAGCGACTTGACCTCAGTCATGGCGGCGTTGATTGCGGCTGCTTGGTCAACGACTTCGGCGCGAGCCATAACATCTGACGAGTTTTGATAATTGTCGTTCAGAGTGTCCAACTCAGCTTCAAGTGCTGTGGTGTCGCCGTCTACTGCTCTGGTCTCAATGATCTGTTGTTGCTTGGCAATAATCGCGTTGTAGTCATTTTCCAGCGCAGGTGACGTGGTTAGAGCCGTTAATCTGGCCTGAATGGCGCCCCAGTCGGTGGCATCATCATTTTGCAACTGAGCGGCTTTGAATGCCGAGGCTTCGGCAGTGGTCGGCTGCAGGTCGGATATTTGTTTCAGGCCATCCTGGGCAACTACTGTCAGGCTGTGCAACTGCGTTTGCTGATCCGCTTCTTCTGCATGCGCTGTGACGTATGGATCGTTCGTTAGAATTGCATCAATTGCACTTTGTTTCTGGTTGATGCTGGCATTGGTCGTCAACAACTGCTCTGCCTTGGCGGTGTAGCCGATAGAGCTTTGATAGTTGCTGAAGCTTTCCCGCGCCGATGTCTCGTTGGCGGTAAGTGCATCGATTTCAGCACGTTTTACATCGATTTGGCGCTGCAGATCTGCCGCCTGGCTGGTCGACAAATTAACGCTACTAACGTCGGTCAGATTGCTTTCTGTTATCGAGGTGTAGGTCGATGGTGCGGCGTATACGTTCGTATCTTTGATTACATAGAAGCGATCAATGGCTGCTTCGCTCAATGGGTGGCCGCGATAGCCAGAACCGATGCTGATGGTGAAATAGGTTTTTCCGCCGCGCTCTTTGATCAGAGAAACGTCTGGTTTGTTGTAGAAACGACGGTTGTTCAACTGATCAGTGCCAGCAATATTGGCAATTCGACCACCGGTTGCAAAGTTGCCGGCTCCAGTGTTGTTGGACTTGATATCGAAGCGGAAGATTTGACCGCGGGTATCGGAGGTGAAGATGGTATCGATCAAACCATCGCCGCCCAGGTCAACCAGGGTTGGGTCAGCGGGCATGCTGTTGGTCATGGTTGCTAGCTTCAGGTTGGCATCGGTATCCCCGCTAGGACCAGCCATCCACAGTTTTTGTCCTGTCGCGGCGTCAACCACATAAAGCGCATTGCCATAAGTATCTGTTTTTGGGAGGTCCGGTGTGGTGTCGTTGTCTTGGATAGGATCATATCCGCCAGTGAAAATCAGTACGTCTTTCGCATTGCCATTCCAATTGACCTTGGCAACTTTAGGTGTCGACCAGGTTTGGCCCAGGCGAGCAAAGCCTGTGCTTGCGCCGCCGCGGATGACCCAATTCAGTTTAGGGCTGATGGACGATGGGTTGCCCGCTGTGTTGGGTGTTACGTCCAAGGAATAATAGTTACGACCACCACGGCCCATACCCGCATATAAGTTCACTGCAGTTACCGTGCGCAACTTGGTCGTTTGATCAACATTGCCATAGCTAACTTTTAGGTCGAACTGGCCATCGATGCCGTATTTCTTATTAACGCTGCCCTGTGGGTCTTCGTAATAGGCCTTTAGGTTGCCCAGCAGTTCTTTAGGCACGAATGAAAAATACTCAGCGCCTGTCTCAGGATTGATTGCGCCAATGAAGCCTTCGTTGGTGCCATAGAACAGCGCCAGTTTATCCTGGTTGTTACTGGTGTTAGCCCGGGTCAGGTCTTCATCGCTGGTGTAAGCGACGACTTTGGGGGTGTTATGCAGAATATCGCCGATCTGGTAGCGAACCGAGTTATCTGCCGGGTTGGTTCCCCGTGCCCAAGTCAGAATGTTGGTTTTCTGGGTATTGGACATTGCGCTGTCACCGAGCATGGCCTTGGTGATAGCGCTGTTGTTTGTCGTCAGCAGATTCGCGCTGGTGGTCAAGTTGACAGGGGAAGGGTTTGCACTGGGCTCGAGGCTACTGCCCGTATAGGTGTATATATTTCGGGTCGATGGGTTGTTCAAGTGGCTGGCTGCACCACCCGCTTCGGCGTTTTTGCCATCAACGGACGGACTCCAAAAGCTTTGGGCGCTATCGCTAAAAAAGCCTGTGCTGGAATCGATCGCATTTTGCCCCCTACTGTCGGTGACGACCAGGTCGCCATTGACGGTGGTGGCTTTATATTTCTTGACGTTGCCGACCCAGCGAGCACCCTCAGCCGGACGAAAAAGGGCGTAATAAAGATCATTGCGATAACCAAAGTTACTGTAGGCACTCACCGAAACTGTTGGTGTGGTGAAGGTGGTGTTTTCGGCCAGAATATCGGTAACGATGGATTTCAAGGAGCTGACCAGGCCAGATGTATCAGAGGTGACAAAGAATTTCCCCTGACCGTATGTAGCTGTGTCTTGTAGCAGTCGAGTGTCGCTGATGTTGCCGAAGCCAATGGTGTAGGTCGATACTGTCTGTTTGCCAGTCAATGAGGCAGGGCCGCTATCGTTATTGGCCATCCATTCTGCCAAGCCTGGCATCCAGCAACCCGCATTGCTTTCACCGTCAGTCGGGTAGCCGCGGTTGCATGATGTGTACTGGGTGTTGGCGACCCCGGTTCTTACCAAGCTGGAGATGGTGTTGTTACTGCTACTGTCTCCGTTGGGCAAGCCGTCGGTCAGTACAATGATGTTGGATTTCTGGCATGAATTTGTAATGGGCGATATATAAGTGTTGCCATTTCGAGAGCCGCTGTTACTGTTTTCGTTGCGTGAAGTCGAGCCTGTACCATTCTCATAGACGCCACGGGAGCTGTTGCCATAAATGAGATTGCTGCCGCGCATATATTGTACGGCTTCATGGTAACTCTCAAGTAAAGGCGTTGATCCACTTGCATAGTAGCTGGAAAGGTTCGATTTGAACGAGTTGGCAGCAGTGCTGGCCTGCTTGACAGGGTTATTGATAAACCCGCCTTCGTTGTCAGAACTAAAGCGTGCCAGTCCGATATTTGAATCATCGGTGATCGCGAGTTCGTCGACTAATTGGTTGACGACCTGTTTTACAACTTGTAAACGTGTGAGTTGGCCATTGTTATTCTTGTCGCTCCGTCCTTCGGTGCTGGTACACCAGTCCCGCGGCATACCATTCCTGTCATTGTAAATAGGTGTGAGGCTGTCGCAGTCAGTACCGGGTACGCCGCTCTGCATTGAGCCTGAAGTGTCAATCAAAAATAGAATGTTTGGCCTGACCCGCTGATCTGCCGGAAGATCGCGGGTGGTATAAATTTCGGTGTCATCCGCCAGTGCAGTGCTGAGTGATAAGGCTAAATAGGTAAAGGCTGAGGCGCCAATTGCGAGTTTACGTTTCAGGCTCATGGACGAGTCCTCAGTTTTGATTCAAAAAAAGTTCAGTTGCAACCGGAATGCGAGACGGTGTGTAAAACACAGAGCCTTGCCAGTCAATTTTGAGGCCCAGTTGATTGTATTCCACGGGCTTGCCGTTTAAATAAACTACTGTGTTGTTATCTAACTTCAGTGTCAGTGGTGCACAGCCAGTGCAGGGTGTCGCTAGTACGGTGCCGTCAATACTTCCTGGTGCTGAGTTTTTAATGTTTAAAATAAATACGGCGCTTTCAATATATTGCGGCTCTTTATCATCAGCATTTGAGCTGGTGGCTAATGCTGCAGTTGTAAGGATCAGGCCAATGAGTGCAATTAATTTTTTCATTAAGGGTCTTGTCCTTATTTAAGGTTGAAGAAAACAAAACCCTGAGTCTGATCAGAGTAAGCGCTGTCGGCTATTGTTGAGCGTGCTTTCAATTCATATTGCTGACAGGTGTAGGCGTCGAAAGAATAACCCTCGCCGTATGCTGCGCAGTCGAGTTTGCCCATGCTGCGCAACTGATTAGCTTGGGTGAGGCCTGGGGCGGTGGTTAATGCCGTTAAATTAGTGAACACTCTCAGATCCGGGAAGCGTTGCCTTAATGTCGCATTCGGTTCAGCCGCCGCATTAGCTTTAGTGAGGTCGATTGCCGTTTGTAATTGTCCCCGGTTGGCTTGGTTGCCGAAAAATGCCATCTGCGATCTTATTTCGGTTTGCGCTAACTGAAAGGCGGTATTGCGGAACTGATTACTGCTGGCCATTCGTTCTTCGTTGGTGGCGAAGCGTGCAGCGGTTATACCGGCAACTGTCAGTACAACCAGAAAGATAAGTGCTACTAATAGGGTTGCACCTTGCTGCTGCTCTAGAGAGTGTTGAGTGATTTTCATAATGATATCTCTAGATGTTTTTCAGCTGGATGGTGGTAGTGAAAATCTGTCGTGCCAGGCCGTCATCAGGTGCAATCGGTGGTGCGTCGAGCAGGTAAAAGTTACGAACAGGTGGGCGAGGGCTGATTGTGTCTATGGAGGTTGCCAGCAGTGCAATACGCACCGAAAGGACCTTGCCCCAGTTAGTTACGCGATCCGCTGATACGAATTGATTGACGCTGGTGGAGTCGCCTCCTGCATCTATCCCGTATAGCACCTGCATATTCTCAACCCCGTCAATCAGGCGCGAGGTCGGGCTGACTGGCTGATTTGTCGTGCGATTGAAGGATCGGCAGGCCAGCGCCGGCGAGGGATTATTGGCATCCGGCGCGGCAATGAAGTAGGTGTTAATGATGATTTGGTTATCCGGTATAACCACGCCAGCGCAGTCGCGCTTTGCACCATCGATAGAAGGGGGTTCAAAGGTAAAGCTGACAGTGTCAGAGACATTGCCCCCGCCATTTGCCGAACAGGCGGCGCCACTGTTGAGTGCGCAGTTGCGAGGTTCGATGGGGAAGGGTTTGCTCAGGGGCGTGCCGGGTGAGGTATAGCCTGCAATGCGCGCGCTTTGCGAAATGAACTCCAGGCCAAAGCGCCCATTCTCTTGAAGCTTTGACATCGCGTCATTGACAGCAAGGGTTTGGCGGCTCGAGAGAAAAACTTGAATCACGCCCAGCAGCAGGATAAGGCCCAAGGCCATGCCAATCATCAACTCAACCAGGCTGAGGCCGGACTGCCTGTTCTTGGCTGCATATTTTAGTGGGTTTCTCATCGTTCAACCTGCACAGTGCCGGACATGTTTTCTGGGGTTGCGCCGCTGGTGTTCGTGGATTTGCTTTGCCAGTTCGCGGTAATGGTAAATACGTTGCCATTCGCGCCAATGTCTAAAGGCGCAACACCTGCCGCTGCTGGTCCCAGAAAGTCGCGACTGGTGTAGCGCGCGTCTGCGGCTGTGGCATTAGCTCCATAGGCAGCGGTTGCGCCGTAGCTGCACTGGGCTTCCCAGCGATCAAATGTGGCCATCTGTGCGGCCGAACAGTTGCTGGCGTTTACTTTCGCGCCACTCAGTGGGTCAAAATAGTCGCTGCATCGCTGCGGGGGTAAGCTTGCACAGTCGACCGCTGCGGTGTAGTCGGCAACATCGGCATCGGGGTTTGCGCGCATGCGTTCAGCCAACTCCTGCACCACCCAGGTGGCTTGAGTGCGAAAGCCACTGTCGCTTGAACTCTGCAAAGCACTGAGCTGCAGAGCGGCAAAGCCCAGCAGGCCGACAGTGAATACCAGGAGCGTAACCAGGGCTTCAATCAGCGATGTGCCGTTCTGAAAGCGCCGCATCTCAGCAGTCATCATCACGATTTACCTTTTTGTAGGAGGCCTTGCCGATTGCGCCAATATAGATGCAGCGTGCTTTTGTACCCGTGGCCTCGAGTTTCGGAGAGGTTATTTTGAATGCCTGTGCACTCACCCCAGAAAGCAGTGTGCCGTCACGGCGAAACGTCAAGCGATTGGCCGACTGCAGATAAGGCGCGGTAATCTGTACGCCGCTGCTGGCCGACTGGAAGTTGCGGATGACGTTGTCACTGGTGCAGTTGGCCATGTCGGTTGGACCTACACACCAACCGTTGCTCCAGCCGGATGAGCTGTTCGTCGCGGGTATGACGGAGACATTGGCGTTAAGTTTGGTTGCCTCGGTACGAGCGAATGCCAAGGCATTCAGTAATTCACTGGATTGGCTGCTCACGCTCTGGGAGACAATGAATGTACTCATGTTTGGCGCCGCAACAGCGACTACGATTGCAAGCACTACAATCGTGACCAAAAGTTCTATGAGGGTGAAACCGCGTTCGCGTTGCATGAGTATCCCCTTTGCCGAGCCTGCAACTTAATCAGTCGCAATCATAGCTACAATCAGCAGTTTACTGACTGGCTGTTGCAAAGGGATGAGTGGTTTCGCACAGAATTATTTTGTCGGCTGCGTCACTTTTTTGATTTTTACTTTGCCGAGTCGGCTAACGATAACGTGGCGTCTTTGCTCGTTTTTTTTCACACCGAGACGAAATGTGCCGTTGCTGATTGATGTGATTCCTCGACCGTTGAAATGCAGCGATTTACCTGCGCCGACTCCGCGCCAATTCAGATCAATCTGATCTGGGATCTCAAGCACCTTCATCAGCCTGTCCTTAGGGTCTAGTTTACGATTGCCATCAAGGTCTTCGAATACGCTTATTTGTTTTGCCCAAACCTTGGTGCAATTTTGTGACTCATCGAGCGGGCACATTGTTATCCGTTTGCCCCTGGCCAATGCCTGGTGGCGGGTGAAGCGTATAAAATTGACTAGCTCGGCACTGAACGAGGACAGGGCGTTGGCCTGCTGTATACGTTGTAGCCCGGGAAGGCTGATACTCAGAATAATTGCTAAAACGACGAGTGTTATGAGCAGTTCAAGCAAGCTTAGTCCTTGCTGTTGTTTAATATGCATATTGCAATTTCCCTTCCTTGGAATCTTGCGGTAGATGCTTCTGGGAGTCTGATGTGGTCGCTGTAGTCGTTGGTGGTGGTGTTATTGGTCTTTTGTCTGCGCTGAATCTGGCAAAACACTGCGATGTGGTTTTGCTTGATTCGACAGCCGTTGGTACTGAGGCGTCCTGGGCGGGTGGTGGCATCGTCTCGCCGCTTTACCCGTGGCGATACAGCGATGCGGTAACAGCCTTGGCGCAGTGGTCGCAGGACTTTTACCCAGGTTTGGGGGCGCAACTGCTTGAGACCACGGGCATTGATCCTGAGGTGCATTCAACAGGTTTGTATTGGTTGGATCTGGATGATGAAGCCGAGGCATTGGCTTGGGCCTGCGCTGCGCAAAAAAATCTCAGGTCCGTGGATATCACTGATGTCCAGGCACAAGTACCGGCTTTAGGGATGGGCTATCAGCGGGCGATTCATATGCCGGGTGTGGCCAATGTGCGCAATCCCAGGTTGGTCAAGGCGTTGCGTGCCGCCTTGTTGCAACTGCCCAATGTCAGCATCAAGGAACACAGTCCGGTCAGCGGCTTTATCCGGGATGGCCAGCGAGTGGTTGGCGTGCAAACGGTTTCGGGCGCGATCATGGCCGATCAGGTTGTGTTGGCAGCAGGTGCGTGGAGTGCCGAGCTGCTCCGGCCACTTGGTATTGAGCTTCCGGTGGAGCCGGTCAAAGGGCAGATGATCCTGTACAAATGCGCTGATGACTTTTTACCGAGCATGGTGTTGGCCAAGGGACGCTATGCGATCCCGCGCCGTGATGGGCATATCCTGATCGGCAGCACACTGGAGTATGAAGGCTTTGATAAAACGCCTACCGACGTCGCGCTGCAAAGCCTGAAAGCCTCGGCCGAGGAGCTTTTGCCTGCGTTGGCTGATGCGCAAGTGGTTGGCCACTGGGCCGGTTTGCGCCCGAGTTCGCCTGAAGGTATTCCGTTTATTGGCCCGCTGCCTGGATTTGACGGGCTGTGGCTCAATTGTGGCCATTACCGCAACGGTCTGGTCCTTGCGCCTGCATCCTGCCAGTTGCTTGCTGATTTGATACAAGGCCGCACACCTATCATCGACCCGGCGCCTTATGCGCCAGAAGGCAGGCTTTGACTCGCGTGGTCGAGCAGGATGCGTCCCCACGTAGCTTGTTCGCCAGATAGCGCCAAGCAAACAATCTGCGTGGCAAATGGCGGACAGAAAAGCGTTGTCCGCCCTACAGGATGAAATCGTCGCTTGGGGTTGGAGGGCGTGAAGCTTGTTCGGCAGTCATCGACAAATAACCAAGCTGCGCGTGGCAAATGGCGGACAGAAAAGCGTTGTCCGCCCTGCAGGATGAAGTCGCCGCTTTGGGTGTGAGGGCGTGAAGCTTGTCCACCGGGCGTGGTCAGTCAATTCCGAGTTTCTTCAGCCTGTAGCGCATCGAGCGAAAGCTCAAGCCGAGGCGTTGTGCCGCCGCCGTGCGATTCCAGCGGGTTTCCTCCAGTGCCTGGACGATAAGCTTGCGCTCGATATCTTCCAGGTAGTCTTCCAGATTATCGATTTGCGCCAGGCTGGTTTCACCTTGCTCGGACGATGAACTCGTATCTGCAAGGCGCAGGTCGCTCGCAGTGATCTGGTCGTTTTCGCAGAGGGTGTAGGCGCGTTCGAGCATGTTTTCCAGCTCGCGAACGTTGCCGGGAAAACGGTAGCTCTTGAGCTTTTCCAGCGCATCTGGCTGTAGCGTTGCAGCGTTGGCGCCATCACCATTGGACAGGCGCTTGAGCATGATGCCTGCGAGTTCGGCAATATCTTCGCGCCGCTCACGCAGGGCAGGGACCCTGAGTTCGATCACGTTTAGCCGGTAGAACAAGTCTTGGCGAAAACGCTCGGCGGCAACTTCGGCAGCAAGATCCTTGTGGGTCGCGCAAAGTATGCGCACATCAACCACCACTTCATGCTGGCCACCGACAGTGCGCACGGCTTTTTCCTGGATCGCCCGCAGCAGCTTGACCTGCATGGCCAGTGGCAAGTCGGCCACCTCGTCGAGAAACAGGGTGCCGCCATTAGCCGCCTGGAACAGCCCTTGTTTATCTTCCACTGCGCCAGTAAAGCTGCCCTTTTTGTGGCCGAAAAACTCACTTTCCATCAGCTCGGACGGGATTGCGCCACAGTTGACCGGAACGAAAGGCTGTTCTGCGCGCGGACCTTGTTCGTGGATCAATCGCGCCACGAGCTCTTTACCACTGCCTGACTCGCCGCTGATGTAGACCGGCGCCTGGCTTCGCGCAAGCTTTTGGATCTGTTTGCGCAGCGTGCGCATTGGTGGGGAATCACCGAGCAGACGACTGTCTACAGGCACTTCCTTGCCGTCAGCAGCCTGAATGCGCAGGGCAGTGGTGACCAGTTCGCGCAGACGCCCCAGGTCGACCGGCTTGGTGAGAAAGTCGAAGGCGCCTGATTTCAGTGCATTAATCGCAGTATCGAGGCTGCCGTAGGCGGTAATCATGGCGACGGGCATTTGCGGGTGACGCTGGGCGATGTATTGCACCAGGTCCATGCCGGTCCCGTCAGGCAGGCGCATGTCGGTCAGGCATAGGTCGAAGGGCTCTTTGGCCAGCCATTCGCGTGCTTCTTTGACATTGCGTGCACAGCGTGTGTCGAGTTTCATCCGGCCTAGGGTTATTTCTAGAAGCTCGCGGATATCGGGCTCATCGTCGACGATCAGGGCTCTCTGGCGGGTCATTGTAAGCTCAGTTTGCTGGCGTGGGCGAAGGTGATGCGAAAGCAACTACCGCCCTCTTCGCGGGGTTTATAGTCAATGTGGGCCTGATTGCTCTCGCATAGTTCACGAGAAATATACAGGCCCAAGCCGGTGCCTTTGGCTTCAGTGGTGAAGAAGGGCTCAAAGATATTTTGGCTCTGTTCTGGTGAGACGCCCGGACCATCATCGAAGATCTCCAGCACGGGCAAATCGCGCTCAGGCTCGCGGAACAGCTGTAACCAGACCTGGCCTCGCGGGTTTTTTTGCGAGCTGTAGCGCAAGCCGTTTTCGACCAGGTTGGTCAGCACTTGAGTGAGCTGGTTGGGATCCATACGGGTCTGGATCGTGCCCACTTGCGTGTCTAGGTGCAGGGTTTGGTTGGCGGGCATATTGCTGCGGAATTCGCTGGCAAAACGGTGCAGCCAGTACTTTAGGTCGAGAAGCTGTGGTTCGGCCTGGCGCCGACGTGAAAGTTGCAGAACGTTCTCGATCACCAGGTTCATGCGTCTTGTGTGATCGTGAATGATTTGTGCCAGGCGCTGGTCTGGCTGGCTGAGCTCTTCAGACTCTTGGAGCAATTGCGCGGCATGGCTGATTGCACCGAGCGGGTTGCGAATTTCATGGGCAATGCCGGCTGTCAGGCGGCCAAGCGATGCGAGCTTGAGCTGCTGGGCCTGCTGGGCGATCTGCGAGACGTCGTCCAGGAACACCAGAATATGACGTTGCTGGCCGCGCTGCAGGGCAATAAAGCTGGGTTGCACTATGGGGCCGTCCGCAACCGCTTGCAGGCTGGCCGGGCGCATGGCCGGGTTTTGTCGCCATTGCTGCAGGCGTTTCACCAGCTCGGGTGTATGCGGGTCAAGTATCTTGCCGGCCAGGGCGTCAGCGCCGAGCAGGGTCAAGGCGCCCTGGTTGGCCAGCAGGACCCGGTGCATGTTGTCCAGTACCAGAATGCCAGTACGCATGCGCTCAATAATCAGGGCGTTGAGGGTTTCCAGGCTGGCAACGTCCGCGGCACGCTCGCTGGCCAGTTGTTCGCTGTCATGCAGGCGCCGGGTAATGCCCTGGACAAACAGCGCCGCCGCGAAACAAAGGGCGCCAAGGGCACCAGCCTGGATATATTGGCTGGCAGCGGCGGGGCGACTGAGGCTCAGGTAGAAGGTCAGGTAGATCAAGCCAACGGCGGCGGTGGCGGCTATAAAGATGCCGATGCGCCCGCGCAGCAGGATGTTGGAGATGGCGACCGCGACGATCAGCAGGTTGCCTATGCCACTGGGCGTGCCGCCCGCTGCATAAAACAGGCAAGACAACAGGATAACGTCGACCATCGCCAGGCTGACAACCTGCATCGAGCGCTTTGGTTGCTGGACTGCAAGCGTGACCAGCACGTTGAATATCAAGTAGAACCAACTGATGCTGCGAAACAGTGTTGCATGGCTCATTTCCAGCAACTGGACGTCCATTTCGCTTGATATCAGTAGCACAAGCAGCAGGCCAATGATCAGCCTGTATAGGTGATACAGCTTGAGAATCCGTATGCCCTGGGTGCCTCCCAAGGCCAGAATGTCAGTGGTCACCTTGCTGTGGGCCTTGCTTCAGGTGCTCTGTACTGCAAAACCATTGCGGTCCATTTTGCTTTGCATGCTCGCGGGGCAGGTGCACGCCGCAATTAGCGCAGCGCACCATGGGTTCTGGCTTAGCAGGCGCTACTGGCTTGGTAGCGCTGCGGGCTCCAATATAGCGGCGCCATAGCCAGTAAAGGGTTGCGGCGATTGCCAGCACAAGTAACAGACGAAATAGGCCCATAACAGACTCTTCTTGATTGATAGCGGCAGTTTAACCAAGCACGCGTGCGCGGCACAGTCGTTATGTCACGCAACGAGCATCTGCTTTGGCGATTGTCATGGTTTTTGCCGGTTGTGAGTGACGCCTGGCTGCATCCGCACGCGCATGGCTTTTGCCGGCAATAAAAAAGGAGGCCAGTGATGGCCCCCTTTTCGGTCACGCAAGAGTGCAGGCTATGTTCAGTCGAACAGGCCGAATGTCATGTAGCTGAACCATGAGCGGTCTTTGCCTTCGGCTTCATCGAGCTGCTGGTCAACATCCTTGAGTTCATCCGGAATTTCGTCTTCGGCTTCTTCGTACTGGCGGATGACGTCTTGGCTGGCGCGTGTCTCGCCTGGCGGCAGTGGCGCGTCGTTTTCGATCAGGCCCAGGGTGACTTTACTCAGCCAGGTCCGGTCATCGTCATCCTGGCGCAGCGGTACGAATTCGCCGTCTTCGAGGCTGGCGTTGTCCGGATAGTTGAGCTTGAGGGTTTCCAGGCTGCTTTGCGCCAGGTCATTGAGCGTCAGGTGCTGGTAGGACTCGACCATCACCGCCAGGCCGTCACCGACAGAAGGGGTTTCCTGGAAGTTTTCCACCACATAGCGGCCACGGTTGGCGGCTGCGACGTAAGCCTGGCGGCTCATGTAATAGTGGGCTACGTGAATTTCGTAGGCCGCCAGCAGGTTGCGCAGGTAAATCATGCGTTGCTTGGCATCCGGCGAATAACGGCTGTTCGGGTAGCGGCTGGTCAGCTGGGCGAACTCGTTATAAGAGTCGCGTGCGGCACCCGGATCCCGCTTGGTCATGTCGAGCGGGAGAAAGCGTGCAAGCAGGCCACGATCCTGGTCAAAGGATGCTAAGCCTTTCATATAGTAGGCATAGTCAACGTTGGCGTGCTGCGGGTGCAGACGGATAAAACGCTCGGCGGCAGAGCGCGCGGCTTCTGGCTCGGCGTTCTTGTAGTAGGCGTAGATCAGCTCCAGCTGTGCCTGTTCGGCGTAGCGGCCGAAAGGGTAGCGTGACTCGAGCGTCTTGAGCTTGGTCACCGCGCTGGTGTAGCTATTATTGTCGAGATCCGTTTGGGCCTGCTGGTACAGCTCAGACTCGCTGAGGTTGTCATCCACGGTTTCCTTGGATGAGCAGGCGGCAGTAACGGCGAGAATGGCGATCAGCAGCAGGTGTTTCACTTGCATGGCGGCTTGCGTCCCTGTGACGGCGGCTGTCTTGAACAAAGCCGTCCTGTTATGATGGGCGCCCCTGGCACTCCCGGGGCAAAGACGCCGTATTTAACCACAAGCGCGTAGCTGAAACCAAAGGCTATGCCCCCGCCGTTGCAGAGCATGTCATCTATAAATAAGCAGTCCATACAATTAAGTGCCGAAGTACCGAGTGATTTAGGCGGTCAAAGGCTAGACCAAATCGCCGCGCAGCTCTTTGCGGAGCACTCGCGTTCGCGCCTGACGGCGTGGATAAAAGAGGGCTTGCTGACGGTTGATGGCAAGGTCATTCGTCCGCGCGATATCGTTCACGGCGGCGCCCAGCTTGAGCTAAATGCTGAGCAAGAGGCCCAGGGTGAGTGGATTGCGCAGGACATCGCCCTGGATATCGTTTACGAAGACGATGATATTTTGGTGATCAACAAACCAGCAGGTTTGGTGGTGCATCCGGCTGCGGGGCATTCCGATGGCACCTTGCTGAATGCCTTGTTGCACCATGTTCCAGACATCGTCAATGTGCCGCGCGCCGGGATTGTTCACCGTTTGGATAAAGACACCACCGGCTTGATGGTGGTTGCAAAAAATATCCAGGCGCAGACGCAATTGGTTGATCAGTTGCAAAAACGTACCGTTAGTCGCATTTATGAATGCGTGGTGATTGGTGTTATCACTGCTGGCGGCAAAATTGATGCGCCTATTGGTCGCAGCTCATCGCAGCGCCAGCGTATGACGGTGACAGACGGTGGTAAGCAGGCAATCAGCCATTACCGCGTGCTTGAGCGTTTCCGCTCTCATACCCATGCCCGGGTCAAGCTGGAAACAGGGCGTACTCACCAGATTCGTGTGCATATGAGCCATGTCGGCTTCCCGCTGATCGGTGACCCGGTCTATGCCGGGCGCTTCCGTATTCCGCCAGCGGCGAGCCCAACGCTGGTGCAAAGCCTGAAGGAATTTCCGCGCCAGGCCCTGCATGCACGGTTCCTGGAGTTGGATCATCCGGTGACGGGTAAGCGCATGAAGTGGGAATCAGCGCTGCCAGACGACCTGGTTTGGTTGCTGACCTTGCTGCGTCAAGACCGCGAGGCGTTCGTCGGGTGAAACGCGTTGCTCATGATTGGTTGATTCCTGACTGGCCGGCGCCGGTGCGAGTCAATGCTTGCGTCACCACCCGCAGCGGAGGCATCAGCCCTGAACCCTTTGCCAGCCTTAACCTGGGCCTGCATGTTGATGACGACCCGGTTGCCGTGGCTAAAAATCGCCAGCGCCTGATCAGCCAGGTTGGCTGCCAGCCCGCGTGGCTGAACCAGGTGCACGGTATCGTGGTCGCCGAGGCGGATACCCGTCGAGTGATCGAGGCAGATGCCAGCTGGACACAAGCGCCGGGCGTAGCCTGTGCAGTGATGACTGCCGATTGTTTGCCGGTGTTGTTTTGCGACCGGGCTGGCAGCCGTGTCGCGGCGGCCCATGCCGGTTGGCGCGGGCTGGCCAATGGCGTGCTGGAGGCGACCCTGGATGTGCTCGGCTTCGAGCCTGCGGAAACCCTGGTCTGGCTCGGTCCGGCCATCGGGCCTGACGCCTTTGAAGTTGGCCCGGAAGTGCGTGAGGCGTTCGTCAGCCAGCACCCGCAAGCCGCCGAGGCTTTCGTGCCAAGTCGCAATGCCGGACGCTTTATGGCGGATATCTACCAGCTGGCGCGAATTCGCCTGGCGGCGCGGGGTGTGACCGCGGTCTATGGCGGCGGTTTTTGCACATTCAGCGATCCGCGCTTCTATTCCTACCGCCAGGCATCGCGCACTGGGCGCTTTGCTTCTTTAGTCTGGCTGACTGACTAAAAGCATTTATCGGGCAGACTTGAAAAACGGTCTTGACAGCCTCATCTATTATCCATCTCGGCAGGCTTCCTTGATTAAAAACTAATCAAGTGCTCACTAGCGCGATTTCTATAGCGCGGCCTGCTTTTTAAAGGAAGGATGACGCCATGCGAATAGACCGTTTAACCAGTAAGTTACAACTCGCGCTGTCCGATGCCCAATCTTTGGCCGTCGGCCTTGACCATGCCTCAATCGAGCCGCTGCACCTGATGCAAGCGCTGCTGGATCAGCAGGGTGGTTCGATCAAGCCGCTGTTGATGCAGGTTGGCTTTGATGTCAACAGCTTGCGCCAGGCGCTGAGCAAAGAGCTTGATCATCTCGGTAAGATTCAAAACCCAACCGGCGATGTGAACATGTCGCAGGACTTGGCACGTCTGCTCAACCAGGCTGACCGCCTGTCGCAGCAGAAAGGCGACCAGTTCATCTCCAGTGAGCTGGTGTTATTGGCTGCATTAGACGACAACACCAAGCTTGGCAAGCTGTTGCTGGGTCAGGGCGTGAGCCGGAAGGCGCTGGAAAACGCCGTCAATAACCTGCGTGGCGGCGATGCAGTCAACGACCCCAATATCGAGGAAGCGCGCCAGGCATTGGATAAATACACGGTCGACCTGACCAAGCGTGCCGAAGAAGGCAAGCTTGACCCGGTTATCGGACGTGACGATGAAATTCGCCGAACCATCCAGGTGCTGCAGCGCCGGACGAAAAACAACCCGGTACTCATTGGTGAGCCTGGCGTGGGTAAAACCGCCATTGCCGAAGGTTTGGCGCAGCGCATTATTAATGGCGAAGTGCCGGATGGCCTGAAGGACAAGCGTCTGTTGGCGCTGGATATGGGCGCACTGATTGCTGGTGCCAAGTTCCGTGGTGAGTTCGAGGAGCGCCTCAAGGCGGTGCTTAACGAACTGTCCAAGCAGGAAGGCCGGGTGATCCTGTTTATCGACGAGTTGCACACCATGGTTGGCGCCGGTAAAGCCGAAGGTGCAATGGACGCGGGCAACATGCTCAAGCCGTCCCTGGCCCGTGGCGAGTTGCATTGTGTCGGTGCGACCACGCTCGACGAATATCGCCAGTACATCGAGAAGGATGCCGCCCTTGAACGGCGCTTCCAGAAAGTGCTGGTCGATGAGCCGAGCGAGGAAGATACCATTGCGATCTTGCGCGGTTTGAAAGAGCGCTATGAGGTGCATCACCGTGTCGCCATTACCGATAGCGCGATTATCGCGGCGGCCAAACTCAGCCATCGCTACATTACCGACCGGCAGTTGCCCGACAAGGCCATTGACCTGATCGACGAGGCGGCGAGCCGTATTCGTATGGAGATCGACTCCAAGCCAGAGGTGCTTGATCGCCTTGAGCGGCGCTTGATTCAGCTTAAGGTTGAGCGCGAAGCCCTGAAGAAAGAGGACGATGAGGCAACCCTCAAGCGTTTGGAGAAACTCAAGGACGACATTGCGCGCCTGGAGCGTGAGTACGCTGATCTGGAAGATATCTGGAAGTCGGAAAAAGCCGAGGTCCAGGGCTCTGCGCAGATTCAGCAGAAAATTGAACAGGCACGCCAAGAGCTGGAAACGGCCCGCCGCAAGAGTGATCTTGAGGCCATGGCCAAGCTGCAATACAGCGTGATTCCTGATCTTGAGCGCAGCCTGCAAATGGTCGATCAGCACGGCAAGACCGAGAACCAATTGCTGCGCAGCAAGGTGACCGAGGAGGAAATCGCCGAAGTAGTGTCCAAGTGGACCGGCATTCCAGTGTCGAAAATGCTCGAAGGCGAGCGTGACAAGCTGCTTAAAATGGAAGATCTGCTGCATCAGCGGGTTATCGGCCAGAACGAAGCTGTGGTTGCCGTCGCCAATGCGGTGCGCCGTTCGCGTGCTGGTTTGTCCGACCCGAACCGGCCAAGTGGTTCGTTCCTGTTCCTCGGCCCGACCGGTGTGGGCAAGACCGAATTGTGCAAGGCGCTCGCCGAGTTCTTGTTCGATACCGAAGAAGCCTTGGTGCGCATTGATATGTCCGAGTTCATGGAGAAGCACTCGGTTGCTCGGCTGATTGGTGCGCCGCCAGGTTATGTGGGTTACGAGGAAGGCGGCTACTTGACCGAGGCCGTACGTCGCAAGCCGTACTCGGTGATCCTGCTCGACGAAGTTGAGAAGGCGCACCCGGATGTCTTCAACGTGCTGCTGCAGGTGCTTGAGGATGGGCGCCTGACCGATAGCCATGGCCGTACCGTTGACTTCAAGAATACGGTCGTGGTGATGACCTCGAACCTGGGTTCCGCACAGATTCAGGAGCTGGTGGGAGATCGCGAGGCGCAACACGCTGCGGTGATGGACGCCGTTACGACCCATTTCCGTCCGGAGTTCATCAACCGTATTGATGAGGTTGTAGTGTTTGAACCTCTGGCGCGTGAGCAAATCGCGGGTATCGCCAAGATCCAACTGGGCCGCCTGCATCAGCGTTTGGCTGAACGTGAGTTGAGCCTTGAGTTGAGTGACGAGGCGATGGATAAGCTCATCGCCGTGGGCTACGACCCGGTTTATGGCGCGCGGCCGCTCAAGCGTGCGGTGCAGCGTTGGGTCGAGAACCCATTGGCGCAGCTGATTCTGTCGGGCAAGTTTGCACCGGGAAGCACAGTTACCGGTACTGTTGTCGACGACCAGATCAGCTTCAGCTAAGCCTGAGTCATGACCTTGAAGCCCTGCATTATTGCAGGGCTTTTTTATTGGCCTGGGGATTTTGGTTGACAAGCTTCGCGTTGTCACACCCTGCGCGTGTGATGTAGGGCGGACAGCGCTAGATGAGGCAGGGCGTGTCTTACAGGTGTTTGAGCAGGGTTTCGAGCAATACTGCCTGGTCATCGGCGATATCGATGATATGAAAGCCGGCCCAGCAATGCTGGCCATCCGCACCGGGGCGGCTCCACAGGCAATCCGCACCCAGCTGTACCTCTCCAATCCCCTCAATCAATTGCTCGCTGACAATCCGGCACTCAATAAGCGCATCGACCGCCAGCGGGGTATCGCTAAACAGCATGAATCCTTCGTTGGAAAGGTCTACAACTCGGCCCAAGCGTTGTCCTGAATGTAAGTCGAAGACTTCCAGCTGCAATTCGGTGCTTAGCCGATTGTGCTGACGACGATCCTCCATGTGAGCTCCTTAGGTTGTTTCGGCTGCGCGGCCGGTAAAGCGCTGCAGCACACGATAAATTGAAGACAGCGCCCGGTCGACCAGTGGTACGTTGCGCTCTGCTGGAACGACCCGGGCGAGTCCTTGCTCCATTTCTGTGGCGAGGGTCGCTAAAGGTTTGATCGCAACGCGCTGGCCGCTGTGATCGACAAACATGTAGTTACGGGTTGTCGGGCTAAACCACGAAAGCTTGAGGCGCTGGGTCTGTCCATTGCTGAAAAATTCAAACCAGGTGTCAAAATCGATCTGGCTGAGCTCCTTGGCGATGGCTTGAGCCCGAGATGACAGCCCGGAAACCGATGGTGCCTGGCTGGCCAGCGCTGCATCCTCTCCCAGCATGGCGCCGAGCTGGCTTTCCAGTAGTTGCGGGCTGAGCTTGGCGGCGACCTGGGGTTGGTTGGCCTGCACGGCATGCTGGCAGGTTACCAGGTCCTGGAGCAGGCGACGGATACCGTCCTCGTGATAGCCACCGAGCAGTCGCAGGCCCTTGCTCAAGTCTTCAAGCAGGCTCACTCGTATGCTTTGCAAGCGGCTCGCACCGGCCTCATCAAGCACTGTGCCGCTCCAGGCAAGCTGTTCGGCAATCTCGCAGGAGCGCAGCCATTCTGAGCTTGTATCACCGTGGCGCAGTAGCACGAAGACCAATACATCGGCCCAGGTCAGTTCAAGGAAGTTGCGAATGATCGCGGGAGGCTGGCGATTGCTCAAAGACGCATTGATGACTTCGATGGCTTGCTGGCGAGCGCCGAGAAGTTTGTCGCGGCCCTTGGCGGCCTCTACTGCGCGACGCTCACGCAAGTCCACCTTATGCTTGAGGGTTGCGACGAACTCATTGAATTCCTCGAGTAAATTATCAAATAGCTGCAAATCACCGCTGAAACCATGGATGACACGCTCGACTACCCAATGCATTTTGGCCAGCAGGCCGCGTTCATCACCTTCGCCGCCATAGAGCACGCCGGCCTGCGCCATGCTGTTGAGCAGCTTGCGCGCCGGGTGGTGATGTTGGGTGAACAGGGCTTTATCAAGCAGCGCGACTTTGAGGTAAGGCGTATGCAGGTGGGACAGCGCGGTTTTGCAGTTGTCGGGCAGGTTGTCGTCATCAAGGATGAAGTCAAACAACATGCCGACCAGGTCGATAATATCGGCTTCTTGATCCGAGACTTTCTGCTGTCCCGGCAGTTCGCTGTGTTCTTCGAGTTGGCTTTGCAAGTCGGCTTTCAGGCCATCGACCTGTTGCGGCTGATGCAGGCGCTGGGCAAAGTCATCCGCTGATTGACGTTGCATCCTGTTCAAGGCGTCAATCAGCTCGTTAGCACTGTAGGTCCGGGTGGCCTCGGCCGGGGCAAAACTGCTGATACTGCGTGTATTGCCTTGCAGTGGCGTATTCGGAGCGCGCCGCCGATGCTCGTTGAGCAGTGAGGCCAGGCTGTTAAGTAGCGCCGTGGGATCGCTGGGCAGCGGGGCATCCGCTGCGGGAGGTGGCGCGTAACCATGTTCGACGCTCGACATCCTCCAGCCCGTGCCTGGCTGCGCTGCGCCTGCAGGCTGTTCGGACGAGCCCTGTTCATGCGTCGTTTTGCTGGCAGGATTGCTGTTGCGCGGCGCCGTGTATTTCAGGTTTGGCAGGATGCCGCCCTCGATCAGGCGCTGGTTGAGTCCGTCATAAAGGCTGTCGAGGCTGCTCATGACATGCTGGTCGAACAAGGTGTAGAGAATGACTTTGATGCGCAGTGGAAAAGGGCAGGGTTCAAGGGCTTCACGAAATGCCATGGCGATCATCTGTGGCCCAAACGGATTATTGTCCTCCACCAGCTTTACACCATTGTTAAGCAGTGCAAGTCGCTGTTCCAGGGCAAATAACGGTTGGGCGCAGCGCGCCTTTACCCGGCTCACCATATTGGTTACTTGCAGGCTTTCTTCATACTCTTCGTTCTGGATCAGGCTAAGGGCATCAGCCTTGATCTCGCTGACCGCATCGGCGGGCTTGAGCTTGCCTTCAAGAAATTCAGAAAAGTTATGCGCTATTTTCTGGTGGTACATGCGCTCAATTTGTGGCCGCTGCTTGCGGATCTCGCGCATGTTGTCAAAAAAAAGCGTCTGTACCTGGTTGTTTTCAGCCTTTTCGGCGCACTCGAACAGGGTATCGTCGACCTGGCCGAATACACCGGTCAGGTGCTCCGCCAGCCGGTTCATCACTAATTGCCTGCAATGCTGTACCAGCCCACCAAAGCGCGGTTGAATGCCGCGGCTGGCGAGTGTGCGTCCAGATATTGGGTGAACGTTCGGTGGGCCTGGTTTGCTCATGTACTTTCCTAGCAAAAGTGCTTCTAGCCTTTGCATCCTGCGCTGGCTTTATTAGTAGAAGATATAGCAGGCGTTGGGCGCCGTGCAAAGCATTGTCATAAAAGCAAAAAAGGGGGTTGACAGTACGGCCGTAAACCGTAAAATGGCGCGCCTCAGATACGGGAAAGGACTTGAGTCCAGACGCATATCTGAGGCTTGAAGGTATGTAGTTCCGCGATAGCTCAGTCGGTAGAGCAAATGACTGTTAATCATTGGGTCCCAGGTTCGAGTCCTGGTCGCGGAGCCAAACTTTCAATATCGGGGTATAGCGCAGTCCGGTAGCGCGCCTGCTTTGGGAGCAGGATGTCGGGAGTTCGAATCCCCCTACCCCGACCATTTTTGGGTCGTTAGCTCAGTTGGTAGAGCAGTTGGCTTTTAACCAATTGGTCGTAGGTTCGAATCCCACACGACCCACCATTTTCGCTCTTGCTGTTGATAAGAGTTGAATCTTAGGAACAGAGTCATTCACTCTGTTCCAATTAAAAAAGCGCCGATAAGGCGCTTTTTTTATGCCTGCAATTTGCTGCCGAGCCTGTGTCACATCCAAGTTACTGATATGTACCTTGTAGGGCGGACAGTGCCTTTCTGTCCGCCATTTGCGGTTGTGGATCGCTGGAGGCATTGCCTCGACTCGCTGCTTCGTCAAGCCTCATTCTCCGAAACTACCCTGCTCATGCGTAGGGCTGGCGCACCAGTCTTCGGAGTAAATACCCATTGCAACTGCTCGGTGAAAGCTCGAATAGGGCCAGTCAGCCAGCCTTTGAGCATGCTTATGTTTCAGTGGGTTGTAGTGAATGTAATCGAAATGCAGTTGGTAGTCCCTTGGGTCGCGAATCAAGTGCTCCCAATAACGGCGTTGCCAGATACCGCGTTCTCTGCGGTTGAGTTGGCAGCCTGTTCGTGGTTCGGTTTTCGGCAGGCGTTTGCTGAAGGTCTGTTTAATTACCTTCCAGCGCAGGGCGAACTCGTGGTCGTTCGGTGGCAGTGTCCACATGCAGTGCATGTGCTCGGGCAGCACCACCCAGGCATCGATATGAAATGGGTGACGAGCCCTTGTTGCGCGGACTGTATCGCGCAATAAGTCGATTTCGCGGATCAGCAGATCGCTTTTTCGATCACGCAGATTAACGGTAAAGAAATAAGTAGCACCCCGAACACAGGCGCGGCGGTAATTAGGCACAGCGGCTCAATCTTGAGTGGCTAGGTACCTAAGCCATGGTGGACAAGCTTCGCGTTGTCGCACCCTACCGTTCGGTTGGAGTGCGCTTGCGATGCTGCGTAGGGCGGACAGTGCCTTTCTGTCCGCCACTTGTGCCTATGGTTGTTGGTTCTGTGTGTCGATTAGTGCAGCTTGAGCCTTGGTTCTGTGCTGCGGCCTATGCGGTCGCTGAGCATCAAGAGCGCGGTGCGAAAGAAGCCGTACAGCGCCATTTGGTGCATGCGATAGAGCGATACATAAAACATCCGTGCCAGCCAGCCTTCGAGCATCACGCTGCCGGTCAGGTTGCCCATCAAGTTGCCCACTGCCGAGAAGCTCGACAAGGAAATCAGCGAGCCGTAATCGCGGTACTGGTATTGCGGCAACTCTTTATCCAGGCCCAGCACGCGGATCTTAAGGGTTTTCGCCAGTAGCGATGCCTGTTGGTGGGCGGCTTGAGCGCGTGGTGGCACGTTGCGCCCTTCGGTGCCGGGATGCGGGCAGGCGGCGCAGTCACCAAAAGCGAAGATGTCGTCATCTTCGGTGGTTTGCAGGGTCGGGCGCACCACCAGTTGGTTGATGCGATTGGTCTCCAGGCCAGCGATTTCCTTGAGGAACTTGGGTGCGCGAATGCCGGCTGCCCAGATTTTCAGGCTGGCAGTGATGGTTTCTCCGTTTGCGGTAACCAATGCATCGGCCGTCACTTCGCTGACCGCTGAATTGGTCAGCACCTTGACCCCGAGTTTTTCCAGGGTTTTATGCACTGGCTGGCTGATACGCTCAGGCAGCGCGGGAAGCACGCGCGGTCCCGCCTCAATCAAGGTGATGCGCATGTTTTCCGGCAGTATGCGGTTAAGGCCGTAGGCTGCAAGTTCGTGCGCGGCATGGTGGAGTTCGGCTGCCAGTTCAACACCTGTGGCGCCGGCACCGACAATCGCCACGCTGATCTGCTCGATGTTTTCGCTTTGGCTGGCATGTGCGCGCAGGTAGTGATTCAGCAGTTGGTTGTGAAAGCGCTCTGCCTGCTCACGGGTGTCAAGAAACAAACAGTGTTGCGCAGCGCCCGGTGTGCCGAAGTCATTGGTGGTGCTACCCACTGCGATAACCAGGCTGTCGTAGTGCAGTTCGCGCTGGGGAACCAAAACCTGGCCGTGCTCATCCAGCGTGGCGTCCAGGCGGATTGTCTTGTTGTTGCGATCCAGCCCGGACATGCGCCCGAGTTGAAACTCAAAATGATTCCATTTTGCCTGGGCGACATAGTTCAGCTCGTCGCCTGATGAGTTGAGTGAACCTGCCGCCACTTCGTGCAGCAATGGTTTCCAGATGTGGGTGAGATTGGCGTCGACCAGAATTACTTTGGCTTTACCGCGCTTGCCCAGGGATTTACCCAGGCGGGTAGCAAGCTCCAAGCCGCCGGCGCCACCGCCGACGATCACGATTTGATGGCTCATTTAATAGACTCGCAAGGCTTTGAAAAGAAGAGTTAACACGGGGTAGGGCGAGCGCTAGGCAGCTCATAGCACCAAACTCCCAAGAAATCGGCTGAGGAACCCGAGGGCGATGACTATACACAGCACCACCAATAGCAGGCGCCAGACCTTAAAAGGGCGGCGTTCGACTTGGTGTTGTGGGGCGCTCAGATACTGGTCAACACGTTGTTGGTCGACAGGCTTAAGGCGGCTGGTCATGGAAACCTCGATGGTCGAGTGCATCATGGGCCTGATTATAGAAAAATTCCCAATTGCTTACAGGCTCTTGTGCGTTCAAGCCTAGCGCAATTAACCGGACAGGGCGTAATTGATGTTCAGCTGCTGGCCTGTAACAAGCTGGTGCAGGATTGCCTCTTAGTCCGTATCTGCCAGGGGTTCTACCGTCAAGCTGTCGCCGCAACGAATGATGCCACTTTGCAGCACTCTGGCGGTAATGCCGCCGTGGCCCCTCATCGCCTGGAATGTGCCTAACCCAAGCCGTTCTTCCAGGCGTGCGCAGGGTTGGCACCAACCTGTGGTTTCGAACACCGCTTGCCCGATTCTGAAGCGTCGGCCCTTGAGGCTGAATAGGTTGATACCGCTGATTGCGATATTGCGGCGCAGGTCTTCGGCGCGAATCGGGTTGTCTGCGTGGCGATTCAATAATGCGCTTACGACCGCGAGGTGTTCCCACTGGATAAAGGTGACTTGGCGAGCATTGCGCGGGCCAGGGCGGCTGTGATCGCCGGTCAGGCCTTCATCGCGTCGCGCTTCCACGGCATCGAGCATGATCATTGGCGCGCGCGATGCGGGGCGTACACCAATCCAGCGTACCTGACCCTGTTGCGGAACTGCTGCGAGTAATGCTTTGAGCGGGCTCATTGAATGGTCCGAGTTTGATTTGTGAGTGGTGGACAAGTTTCGCGTTGTCGCACCCTGCGAAGGGCGATTCATTGGGGCGGACAAGGGTGTTTTATCTGCGAAATACTGACTGCGATTATTGGCAGATATTACGTTTACAGGCTCATGCCTGCATCGAAAATGACGCTGCGACCAAGGTTGTTGCGTAAAAAGTCGGGCGCATCGGCGTGAGCAAAAATCACCCGGGCGAAGGTCGGGGCAACCACCGAAAGCGAGCGCCAGCCTTGACGAAGGAAGTCGGTGGGCGGCGGGAAGTGGCTGTTGAAATCAAGTATCGAGCGTTTCAGGTTGATGTAGGCGACTAGATCCAGTTCGCCAAGATCAAGGTTGCGTTCACGGTAGTTGTGGGCTTTTTTGCTCAGTGTGGGGGCAAGGTGGGCGAGCAGATCCTTGGCCGGGATGCGTTTGGGCTTGGCCTCGCGTCGGACCAGCTGGCTCAGGGAGAATGCCCGCCGACGGCGTTCGAGTTCGGCCCGCCACTCATCATTGAGGCGGCGACCTTCATCGAGCACAAAGAACACCTCGAAATTGGCCTCGCGAAATAATACATCGGGCGGTTCATTACCGGGCGCATTGAACTCTTCAAGCCTGTGGCGCAGGTTGAACGCTTGCAGCAAGCGGTGGCAAACCCAGCGCTCACGCTCCCATTTACGTGCATTCGACAGGAATGTATTGGCTTGCTCGGCATGGTCGGTGAGCAGGCGCAGGTAGTCAGAATCATCCATCTACTTAGCTTAGCTCTATTGTTTGGCCACGCGTGACGATCAGCTGGCGGTTTAGAGCCTTTGGTCAGCGGTGTAGACTGTCGCTCATCTGTCCTGGCTGAGGTGTGGCGAGATGATTGGTGCCGAGTTACTCACGACCACTAGCACGCTGGCAGGCTGGCTGTTGTATGCGCCCGTCGTGCTCTGGGCGATTTGGCGTGCGCCCTGGGTGGCGCTGATCAGCGACCTGCGCCGCCAGCATCTGGTGTTTGCCACGGCTTTGGCGTTGTTTTTGTTATGGCTGGTGCGGCGAGATTTCGAGTCGGGCCTGTCCTATCACTTTATCGGCATGACAGCTGTGACCTTGCTGCTCGACTGGCCGCTGGCGGTGCTGGTTGGCCTGCTGGCGCAACTTGGGTTGCTGGCGTTGGGGCTGCAGGACTTTTCGGCGCTTGGTGTAAACGGTGTGTTGTTGGTGGCGCTGCCGGTGCTGGTGACCGAGTTGTGTGCGCTACGTGTCGAGCGCGAGCAACCGGAAAACTTGTTCGTGTATATCTTCTTTTGCGGCTTTTTCCCGGCGGCGTTGGCGACCTTGCTGGTCATACTCTCGGCATTTGGTCTGTTGTGGCTGGATGGCGTGTTCGAGATGCCGCCCTGGATTGAAGACTACATCGGCTATTTATGGTTGGTGATATTTCCAGAGGCCTTTATCAATGGTTTGGTGGTGAGTGCGCTGGTGGTGTTCTATCCGGACTGGCTGGAAACCTTCAATCGCAGCCGCTATTTGTCTGCGCCCTGGAAAAACGACAAGCAACCACCCGATTCGTAAGGGAACCTCTGAAAAACTACTGCGCTAGATATTACGGCGTTAAAAAACTGCTCAAAATGCTCATTTAGGCCACTAAACTCCGCTTTTTCGCAGTTTTTTGCCTTGTACTATCGTCGCTCGCTACCTTTTTCAGAGGTTCCATAGGGTGGATGACGCTTTTTTCATCCACCATTTACACTGGCCGATTTGTTTGTTGATCGGGTTAGGGTGGGCAAACTTCGCGTTGCCCACCCTACGAAGGGTATGGAGCCCTTTGTCAGTGGGTGCGCGGCGGGATTTCCTCGGAAAACACATCGTCTTCCAGTTCATTACCGGGTATCGCATGCTCCTCGGATGCCCAGGCGCCCAGGTCGATCAGCTTGCAACGTTCCGAGCAAAACGGCCGGCTAGGGCTTTGTGGGCCCCATTCAACAGGTGCTGCGCAAGTCGGGCAGGCGACGAGTGTGGGTGTGGTCATGGTTGGCCCCTATTTAGAGTCAGGTAAAAAGTATGCAGGCGTTCAACTTCGCTGCGCAGCCAAATGAGATCGCGGTCGTTTACCAGTACGTCATCGGCTATTTGCAAGCGCTGCTGGCGTGTAGCCTGGGCGTTAAGAATCGCCTGCACCTGTTCGAGTGAAGTATTGTCGCGCATCAGCGTGCGTTCAATCTGCAGCGTTTCGGGTGCGTCGATCACCAGTACGCGCTGGGTCAATGCGTGCTGGCCGGTTTCCACCAGCAAGGGAGTGACCAGAATTGCATAAGGCGAGGTTGCCTGGGCCAGATACTGGATGATCTCTTGATTGATCAGCGGGTGCAGTAAGGCTTCGAGCCAGCGTCGCTGTTCGGCATCCTGAAAAATCAGCTTGCGCAGCGCTGCGCGATCAAGCTGGCCATCCGCTTGCAGGATAGCTTCGCCAAAGTGCTCGGTTATCTGGCGTAGGGCAGGGCGACCAGGCTCAACCACCCAGCGCGCCGCCTGGTCGGCATCCACCAGATGCACGCCAAGGTCGATAAAGCATTGCGCAACCGCGCTTTTACCGCTGCCGATGCCGCCGGTGAGGCCCAAAATCCAAGGTTTCATGCGCGTGCAGTGGCTCTAATCAATCAAACAGACTGCAGATTGTAGAGCAGGGGGCTTGTTGCTGGCGACCCGGAAGATGAGATGCATGATGAGCGCATGGCCAGTGCGCTCGATCGAGCTATTTCATGCCGGCAAATTGCAGGTAGGTTGAAGTGATCTGCTCGCCCCAGATCAGGGCTATCCAGCCCGCGATAGCCAGGTAAGGACCAAAGGGGATTGGTGTGCTGGTTTCGGCATTGCGCATGCGCAACATGATCACGCCAAGGACTGCGCCAACCAGAGACGACAGCAAGATTGTCAGCGGCAGGATCTGCCAGCCCCCCCAGGCGCCTAGCATGGCCAGTAACTTGAAGTCGCCATAACCCATGCCTTCCTTGCCCGTGACCAGCTTGAACAGCCAAAACACCGTCCACAGGCTCAGGTATCCGGCAACCGCACCCCAGAGTGCATCGCCAAGGCTGGTAAACAGGCCAAAGTAGTTGGTGATCAAGCCGAGCCAGAGCAGCGGCAGCACCAGTACATCGGGTAGCAATTGGTGGTCGGCATCAATCAGGCTCATTGCCAGCAAGCCCCATGTGAGCAAGAGCATCAAGCCGGTTTGCCAGGTAAAGCCAAAGTGCCAGGCAATAAAGAATGACAGCGCCCCGCAGGCCAGCTCAACCAAGGGGTAGCGCTTGCTGATCGGGGTTTTGCAACTGGAGCATTTGCCACGCAGTGCCAGGTAGCTGACGACCGGGATGTTCTCCCAAGGGCGAATCTCATGCTTGCACGAAGGGCATGCTGAATTGGGCAGAAACAGGTTGAAGCTTTGTTTAGGGGCTTCGGCAGGCAACTCCAATGCTTCACGCGCCTGGGCCTGCCAATCGCGCTGCATCATGATGGGCAGGCGATACACCACAACATTCAGAAAACTGCCAACCAGCAAGCCGATAACCAGCACGCATAAAGAAAAGGCCAGCGCAGAGCTGGCCAGAAAGTCGAGTGTTTGCATGGGTTAGACGACGTTGCCCAGTTGGAAGATGGGTAGGTACATGGCGATAATAAGGCCGCCAACGAGGACACCTAAAACAGCCATGATGACTGGCTCCATTAGGCTGGTAAGGCCATCGACCATATTGTCGACTTCTTCTTCGTAATAACTCGCCACTTTGCTCAGCATGTCGTCGAGTGAGCCAGATTCTTCACCAATAGCAGTCATCTGGATAGCCATTGAAGGAAACACTCCTGTTGACCTCATGGAGAAGTTCAGCTGCATGCCTGTCGATACATCTGACTTTACTTTGTTAGTTGCATTTTTAAAAACAATGTTGCCCGTGGCGCCAGCTACTGAGTCAAGGGCGTCCACAAGTGGAACACCTGCGGCAAATGTAGTTGAAAGTGTTCGTGCAAAACGGGCAATGGCGGACTTGTATATAATGTCGCCTACCACGGGCATCTTAAGCAACATTCGGTCTATCGAATCTCGGAATTTTTGTGACCGTTTATGGGCTTCTTTAAAAATTATGCCGAGTAAAAATGCTCCAATGATGAATACGTACCACCACCTTTGTAGACCTTCGGAAATATTGATGACCATTAATGTAAATGCTGGTAGCTCTGCGCCGAAGCTATCGAATACTTCTTGAAACTGCGGAACTACTTTGATCAGAAGGATTGAGGAAACAATGATTGCTACCACAATTACGGCAATCGGGTAGTTCATTGCTTTTTTGATTTTTGCCTTGAGAGACTCGGTTTTCTCTTTGTAGGTTGCAATTCTGTCTAATAAACCTTCAAGAGCTCCCGCCTGTTCGCCAGACTCAACCAAATTGCAGTAGAGTTCATCAAAATACTGGGGTTTTGTTCGTAGGGAGGCAGCAAAACTATTACCTGCTGCGACCTGTTGCTTGATCTCATCAACTAGCTTGCGCATATTAGGGTTGTCAAAACCCTCGCTGATAATATCGAACGACTGCAGTAGCGGCACCCCAGCTTTCATCATGGTCGCCATTTGCCTTGTAAACAAGGCAATGTCCATGGGCTTGATCTTTTTGCCTGCACTGAAGATTGAGGCAGATTTTTTGCGTACCTTGGTGGGGTTGATACCTTGTTTGCGCAGTTGGGCTTTGACCAAGGCAGGGTTTTGGCCGTTAAGCTCGCCTTTGACCACTGCGCCTTTCTTATCTTTACCTTCCCAGGCGAATACGCTGGTTTTTAATGCTTTTGCCGCCATGGTTAATCCTTGGTTACGCGGTTGACTTCCTCAAGGCTGGTGACGCCTTGCATCGCTTTCACCAGTGCCGAGGTGCGTAGATCATTAAAGCCGTCTTTGCGCATCTGCGCGGAAATGTCGATGGAGTTGCCTTCCTCCATGATAATCCGTTGCAGGTTAGGCGTGTTTTTAACCACTTCATATATTCCGACACGGCCTTTGTAACCGCCTTTGCAATTTTCACATCCCACGGGGCCGAAAATCTTGAATGTGCCAATTTTTGCCTCGGGGAACCCTTCTCCCAAAAGCGTCTCGCGCGGTACGTCAATTTCTTTTTTGCAACTGCTGCACAGCTTGCGCGCCAGGCGCTGGGCAATAATCAGGTTGACCGAGGTGGCGATGTTAAACGACGGCACGCCCATATTGCGCAGGCGAGTCAGGGTTTCTGCGGCACTGTTTGTGTGCAGGGTCGACATCACCATATGGCCGGTTTGCGCGGCTTTTACCGCAATGGAGGCGGTATCGAGGTCGCGGATCTCGCCAACCATGATGATATCCGGGTCCTGGCGCAGGAATGCGCGCAGTGCCTGGGTAAAGTCCATGCCCTGCTTGGGGTTGACGTTGACCTGGTTGATGCCCTCAAGGTTGATCTCGACCGGGTCTTCGGCGGTGGAGATGTTTACATCTGGCGTATTGAGGATATTCAGGCCTGTATAAAGGGAAACGGTTTTGCCTGAACCGGTCGGGCCGGTAACCAGAATCATGCCCTGCGGTTGTTTGAGGGCCGTCATATACAGCTCTTTTTGATCTTCCTCATAGCCCAGCGCATCAATGCCCATTTGTGCGCTGGTGGGGTCGAGAATCCGCATCACGATCTTCTCTCCCCACAGCGTGGGCAAGGTGTTGACCCGGAAATCGATGGACTTGGTCTTGGAAATACGCATTTTTATCCGGCCATCCTGCGGTTTGCGCCGCTCGGAAATATCCAGGGAGGCCATGACCTTAAGGCGAGCGGAAATTCGTGGCGCAAGCTGAATCGGCGGGCGCGCCACTTCATGCAGGATGCCGTCAGTGCGCAGGCGTACGCGATAGCTTTTTTCGTAGGGCTCAAAATGCAGGTCGGAAGAGCCGCCTTTGATTGCATCCAGCAGCATCTTATTAACGAAGCGCACCACCGGCGCATCATCGGCTTCCTGGCCGCCATCACCACCACGCGGCTCATCATCTACCGCTTCAACATCCAGCCCGTCCAGGTCAACATCGGCAAGGTCTTCCATGCCGTTGGTGCCTGAGTCGAAGAACTTCTCGATGGCGTCGCCAAGCTTGTCATCTTCAACCAGGATGGCTTCGGTATTGAGGCCGGTGCTGAACTGGATATCCGTGACCGCTTGATGGTTGGTCGGGTCGGATACGCCAATAAACAGCTTGTTACCGCGCTTCCAAAGCGGAATCACCCGGTGTTGGCGCACCAACTTCTCGCTGACCAGGTCGCGTGGTTGGCTTTCTTTGTCTATGGCACCCAAATCAACGAATGACACACCAAACTGGTCGGAAGCCAGCTCGGCCAGTGCCCGGCTTTTAACCAGCTTGTTTTGCACAAGGTAGGTCACCAGCGACATTTTATTGCGCGTGGCTTGCTGCTGGGCTTGCTGGGCTGCTTTTTCATCAAGCAGCTCAGCGATAACCATTTGCTTGGCCAGGCCAGTGAGAGAGACGACGTCGTTCATTGCGGGCTCCAGAAACTATGCCTGCGTTATAGCCTAGTTGAAGGGCAGAACCAAATTGACATTCCAAGACTGACAAAATGCGTCACATAATGTCGCTAATCAGGATCGCTTTTAGCTGTATAGAGATCTTTGGACGGGGATTTTCGGCATTTTGGAAGTTGGCACAGTGAATGCATTGATCTGGTCAGGTCGTTGGGCCTATTCATTTCTAGGAGAGTTACATGAAAGCTCAAAAAGGTTTTACCCTGATTGAATTGATGATCGTAGTTGCGATCATCGGTATCTTGGCTGCTATCGCTATCCCTCAGTATCAGAACTATGTTTCTCGTACTCAAGTTACTCGTGCCGTTGGCGAATTATCTGCACTCAAGACTGCAGCAGAAGAGCGGTTTAGTCGTAATGATCCTGCAACTACTGCTGCTGAACTAGGGTTCACGACTTCAAGTCTCATGAATGCTGCGCCAACTGTTACTATGGATACTGCTGCTGGAACTGCTCTTATCCAAGGCACGCTCAATGGGAGTGTTGCTTCTGCAGTGAACGGTGCAGTAGTTAACCTGCGTCGTACTGCTGCTGGTGCTTGGACCTGCAGCCTTACAGCATCTTCGAACTCAGGTTGGGATGATACCTTTGCTCCCGCTGGTTGCCCAAGAAGCTAATCTAGTTTTCTATATTTGATTTACTTTAGAACGCCTCGCACATGCGAGGCGTTTTTTATGAGATACAGTCTCTTGTAGAAGGCTTGCCATGGATTTCAATCGGCTAGAGTTTCAGAAAGTTTCGGCTTTAGTGGTAGTTTTTTTTGCGTTTTCTTTTTTTTCAATATCTTGTGTGTTGATTTTTATATCAGAATTAAAGTGGCATGATCAGCAACGAGTCGCCCAGTTGATATTGCTGTTTTTTGCTTTGATAGGGTTTGTGTTCTCAGGGGCGCAAAGGTTTAGTCATCAGTTCTTTTTCATTTTTGTTTTTATTTTTATTTGCGGGCTTTTTTCGTGCGCTGACTCGGAATATGTTATCTGGTCTTTGAAAGAGTGGGCGTGTTATGGGGGGCTTGTTATTTTGGCTTTGTATGTTTCGGAATTGCCGCTTCGTACGCATGTGGTGTTTCCGGGAATGATTGTTTTTGTTTTGGTGTTGTTGTCGTTTCAGTTTTTAGTAGCTTATATATCTGCTTACTTAAGTGGTATATATATGCTTGAGTCTAATGTTTTGATTGGTGGTTTTTCTAATCCACGGTTTTATGGCCAATTCCAGGTTATTGCCCTGCCGATTGCAACTTGTGCTCTTCGATGGTTGTGGTCGCGTGACAATAAGGTAGGGGCAGTTTTTTTGTTCGGAGTTTTGAGCGTTCAATGGGTAGTTGCTTATTGTTTGGCTGGGCGTGGAGTTTTGGTTGGTTTGATGGTGGCGAATATAGCTCTATTAATTGTTGCGGTTAAATTTTGGCGTATCGTTGCTTTGCAAGCCGCTGTCGCAGGTGTTGGGCTAGGTTTGTATTTGGTGTTTTTCTTTTTAATTCCAAGCTGGTTTGATATTGATGTAAACCTAAGAGACGGCCTAAGGACTTCATTGTCGGGGCGAGAAGTGATTTGGGGGATCGCCTGGGAGCTATTTATAGCCAATCCAGTTTTGGGTGTTGGTCCAATGAATTTTTCCGCGGTATTAAATCCGATTGCAGCTCACCCTCATCAATTTATTTTGCAACTTCTAGCTGAATGGGGTGGCGGAGTGGCTGTTGCCGTTTTGCTTTTAATGATTTATGCGGCGAGAGCAGGTTGGCGATTTATTAGGTCGGGCTTAGCTACGGATTTTGATGCAGTGCTTGCTATATCGCTTGTTTCTGCAGTTGTTCTTGCTCAGGTTGATGGTGTATTTGTTATGCCTTATACAGAAACATGGCTTGCAATTATTGCTGGCCTGGCAACTGCGCGCTGGACTCAAAATGCTTCTTTTGGTTATTCAGCGACACGCTACAAGCTTATGGGTGTAAGGCTGTTAAGTATTCTGTTTTTAGTAGTTATCGGTTATACGCTAATGATTGATGTGCCGGATTTGCAGAATAAGCAACAAGCGTATCTCGATTCACACTTCGCAGGTTACATGCCACGCTTTTGGATTTTAGGTCAAATTCCCTGGGAATAGGCCTCACAACCCCAACCGCATCGACAAATCCACCGCCTTTATATCTTTGGTCAGCGTACCAATCGACACATAGTCCACGCCGGTTTCGGCGATGGCTCTTAGTGTGGACTCGTTGACGCCGCCTGAGGCTTCGAGTTTGGCTTTGCCTTGGGTGATGGCGACGGCTTGGCGCATGTCATCGAGTGACAGTTCGTCGAGCATGATGATATCGGCGCCGGCGTCCAGCGCTTCTTGCAGTTCAATCAAGTTTTCGACTTCGACTTCCACTGGCTTGCCCGGTGCGATCTTGTGTGCGGCCTTGACGGCAGCGTCGATATTGCCGCAGGCGGCGATATGGTTTTCCTTGATAAGGAAGGCGTCGAACAGGCCGATGCGGTGGTTGTGGCAACCGCCGCAGGTGACGGCGTACTTCTGGGCGAGGCGCAGGCCCGGCAGGGTCTTGCGCGTGTCGAGAATCTTGATCTGGGTGCCTTGCACTATATCGGCGTAGTGCTGGCAGCGAGTGGCCACGGCAGAGAGGGTTTGCAGGAAGTTCAGTGCACTGCGTTCGCCGGTGAGCAGGGCGCGTGCCGGGCCTTCAAGATGGAACAGCGCCTGGTTGGGTTCGACGCGATCGCCGTCAGCCACTTGCCAGTGCACTGCCACGCGGTCGTCAACCTGGCGAAATACCGCATCCACCCAGGCGGTACCGCAGATCACCGCTGCATCGCGGCTGATGACGGTCGCGTGAGCCAGTCGCTCGGCGGGGATCAGTTGGGCGGTGATGTCACCGCTGCCCATGTCTTCTGCCAGTGCCCGGCGAACGTTGGCCTCGATTTCGGCGGTTAGGTCGGCGAGGGTCAGGTTAGGCATGGTGCGCTCCATTTTCGGTGAGCCGCGATTATAAAAGCAGATTTCGCTGCTCTGCAGCTATAAATGCCGGTTTGGCGCAGGCATTGGCCGGCTCTGTCAGGTTGGCTGCAGTTTTTCAGGGGCGCCTTAGAGTGAATCATTTGATGATTTGATGCTCTTAGAACCTAACTGGCTGGTGATCTGTACCGCTCGTCAGTTGGGGCTGCCATGTGTGACCTGAGTCATGCCTGATGCTGTTGAAGGCTTGGTAAGTTGTGCTAGATGGCTATAATGCGTTCATATATAGATTATTGACGCCATTGTATTGACGTTCAGTGCTGGCGATTGAGTGCATGCAGAGATAGCAGCCATGGAGGGCGATCTGCAGGAGACGGACAACTATGACAACTGACGCTAAGGTGGTTCACCTTAATCCTCTGACTGCGGAGCAGAACAACGCTGCCTCTGCGGCGAGGCTGCCTGCCGCCTTGATTCAGTTGCGCGACAAAGCTGCACTGCAGCTCAAGCAGGCTTTGCAGGCCCTGTTTGATAATGCCGACGACACGCTGTTTGAAATGGCCGATCGCGCTACCAGCAACGGTGAGCAGAATGCCTTTTTCGAGGCCATGCGTGACCTGCGCTTGAAGCGAAAGAACGTCGAGCGCGAGTTTCTGCAAGCCATCTTCGAGTCTTTCTCCAGCCTCAATCAATACGCCATTGGCAAAGCGCCAGCCCTCGATAGCGTTTCGTTCGACAGCTTGTCGCTGGTACAGAACGATGAGCTTGAGGAGACGGTGGCCACTGATGCGATGGTCGCCAAGGTGCTCAGCCGTGACAGCCAGGCGCTGGGCCACCTGACTACACGCTTGAATGCAGTGATCAGCCGCAAGCTCGATGACAAGAGCAATCCCTTGGGGCCGGCTTCCTTGTGCGCGGACTTCCTGAGCGCTTGTGCCAGCTTGGGTGTGGATATTCGCGTCAAGCTGATCATCCTCAAGCTGTTCGAAAAATTTGTCCTGGCCGATCTTGATCAGCTTTATGCCGAGGCCAACCAGCAATTGGTCGCGGCAGGTATTTTGCCTGAGTTGAAATCGACACCTGTTCGTCGCTCGCCCAGCCAGGGGCAAGCTGCAAGCCGTGGCGTTGCCGGTGAGGCGGTATCGCACTCGGCCGTCGCTGGTGAGTTTGCCGAACAAGATGTACAGGAGGTTTTCAGCGCACTCCAGGGGTTGTTGTCACAGGCTCGCGGCTCGCTCACCCAGCGCCAGGCGCCGGTCGATGCGATGCCTATTACCAGCAATGACCTGATGCGCCTGCTGTCCCATATGCAGCAGCGTGCGCCTGCGCAGGCAAGCGCCGAGTTCGACTTGCGTGACCAGCTCGAGCAACTGCTCAGCCGGGCCAGTGCCAAGAGCGGTAAGACACGGGTTGTGGGTGAGGTCGATGAGGACGTCATCAACCTGGTGTCGATGCTGTTTGAATTTATCCTTGATGACCGCACCTTGCCAGACTCGCTAAAAGCGCTGATTGCGCGCCTGCAGATTCCGATGCTCAAGGTGGCGGTACTCGACAAGACATTTTTCAGCCGTGGCAGTCACCCGGCCCGCCGCCTGCTCAACGAAATTGCTGCCGCCTCGCTGGGTTGGGGCGATCAGGACAACGCGCAGCGCGACAGCCTGTTCCAGAAGATCGAGCAGATTGTCCAGCGTCTGCTGAATGACTTTGTTGACGACCCACAGATTTTCTCCGAGTTGCTTAGCGATTTCATGGCGTTCACCGTCGATGAGCGCCGCCGCAGCGAGTTGCTTGAACAACGCACCCGGGATGCGGAAGAGGGCAGTGCCCGTTCCGAGTTGGCGCGCAAGCAGGTCGAGCAGGCGCTTAACCAGCGTTTGCTGGGCAAGAAGCTGCCCGAAGTTGTGGTGCGTTTGCTGCAAGAGGGCTGGAGCAGCGTGCTGACGTTGACTTGCCTCAAGCACGGGGTTGAGTCAGACGAGTGGAATGCTGCGCTGGCGACCATGGACGATTTGATCTGGAGCGTCGAGCCCCATGACGATCCCGAGGCGCGCCTGCGCTTGCTGGAATTGGTGCCGGGCTTGCTCAAGGCGTTGCGCGAAGGCATGACCAGCGCAGCCTTTGATCCCTTTGCCACCAGCGAGTTCTTCAGCCAGCTCGAGAGTCTGCACGTTCATGCCTTCCAGCGTTTCAAGCGGATCATGGCCGCGCCGGTGGCCGAGAAAACCCGCGAGCAAAACCAGGCCTTGCTTGATGCCGGGATCGAAGTGCCGCTGCTGGAAGTGCCACCCGCTGATGAGCCTGATGTAGCGCCCATGGTCGAGGTGGTCGAGGAGATTGTGCTCCTGGCTCCTGGTGAAACCGAGGCGCCGCAGCCTGAAGTCGCCTTGCCGGACGATGATGAAATGCTGCCCAAGGTTGATGCGCTGCGTGTGGGCAGTTGGGTTGAGTTTATTGAGGACGATGAGCACAAGCTGCGTTGCAAGCTGGCGGCGATCATCAAGCCAACAGGCAAGTACATCTTCGTGAACCGTACCGGCATGAAGGTTCTGGAGAAAACGCGCATGGCCTTGGCCATTGAGTTTCGGCGCAATGCCATACGCTTGCTCGATGATGCGCTGTTGTTTGATCGTGCGCTTGAGTCGGTGATCGGGAATTTGCGTCGCTTGAAGAACGGCTGATTTCTCAGTAGCGCTTCAAATAAACGCCCGGCCTAGTGTCGGGCGTTTTGCTGTCTGGGGCTCGCTTATTGTGGTGGCGTGGTGGGCAAGCCAAGCGTTGTCACACCCTACGGATGATGTTTATCTCGTAGGGCGGACAGCGCTTTTCTGTCCGCCGTTTATGGTGCGCAAGGCTTTGAGCGGTTTTCCCCCTTGGCCCTGTCATGCTGCTGCTCTAGAGTAGTCGCCTGTTTAGAGGAAATTGTATGCAACTGGATTCTCGTACAGGTTGGTTTCAAGGGGTTCGCCACTGTCCGTCACCGAATTGCAATGAGCGCCCGGCGGGTGAGATCTCGTTGTTGGTGATACACAATATAAGCCTGCCACCAGGCGAATTCGGTGGCGGCCATGTACAGGCTTTTTTCCAGAACCGGCTCGATGTTGACCAACATCCCTATTTTGCTGAGATTGCAGCGCTGACTGTTTCCGCGCACTTCCTGATTGAGCGTGATGGCAGCATCACCCAGTTTGTCTCCTGTCTGGACCGAGCCTGGCATGCGGGCGTTTCGTGTTTTGACGGTCGCGAAAACTGTAATGATTTTTCCCTGGGGATCGAACTGGAAGGCACCGATGAACTCCCTTTTAGCGATGCGCAATATCATGCATTGAAAACCCTGACTTTAGCCTTGCAACGTGCTTATCCGCAGATCACTCTTGAGCGCATGCGCGGCCACAGTGATATTGCTCCTGGACGTAAAACCGATCCGGGCCCGGCGTTTGATTGGCAACGTTTGCGCTCTGGCTTGACTGAACAATGAGGCGGATATGAATTTTCTGGTGTTACTGCTGGTGCTCTGGGTAGAGAAGTTTTCGTCCTGGCGCAGTGCCGTCCAGCAAGATGGCCCCTGGTTGCGGCTGCTGGCCAAGGTTGAACGCAACAAAAAGCAATTGGCTAGCCCCTGGTTGACGCTCGTTGGCATGCTGGCCTTGCCACTGGTTATCCTGGCGCTGGTTCTCGCTGTGTTGTCCACTGTTGCCTATGGATGGTTGGCCCTGCCTGTTCATTTGCTGGTCGTGGTCTACAGCCTTGGGCGTGGCGACTTGTGGGTCGCGCTGGGGCCTTTTCGCGACAGTTGGCGGCGCAGTGACAGTGAGTCGGCTTATCTTGTGGCGCGGCGCGACCTGGGCATTGATGCGCAGACTCCCGAAGCCTTGCTGTCCGATGTGCAGCAATACCTGGTCTGGCAGGCCTATCAAAGTTTCTTCGCTGTTATTTTCTGGTACGCCTTGCTTGGCCCACTGGTTGCGCTGGCGTATCGGCTATTGGCATTGATCGAAGAGCACTCGCAACAACCTGCATTGCAAGTGCGAGCCAGCCAGCTGCGTCATGCCTTTGACTGGCTGCCCGCTCGGCTGCTCTGCGTCAGTTTTGGCCTGGTCGGTAACTTTGTGGGCGTCAGCCGGGCGTTGCTGCATGAGTTACTGAGCTGGGATATCAGCGCTGCACGGCTGGTCACCAATGTCGCCAGGGCCGCCAGTGAAGTGACTGCGCCCGTGCTGGGGGAGGCTGGGGTCAATAGCCTCGATGAGCTCTGGCAATTGCTGGTGCGCTGCGCAATTCTTTGGTACGCCATCTTTGCGTTGTGGACCCTGTTCCTCTAAGCCTCTGCAGCTTCCCGAGCGTCTCAACCTGCCAGGCCAAGGGCCGGTTGAGCGCTTGATCGCGAAGCGTTGCGCCGCTGAGTGTGTGGTCGTTTATCAGGCGATATTCAGTTCGTCACTTACCTTAAGTTACAGAGAATCAGGTCGATAACAGGTATACATTGTCCCTCGCAGGTGTGATGGATTGTGCTGCCTGGCCAATCGTCCTGTTCTGCTGCGTTGAAGTGCGCGTGAGAAGTTAAAGGTAGTCCGTCTGAGAACTACCAATTAATAAAAATAATTCGATCTGGAGACGTCTTGTGAAGACTGCGTTGTATCCGGCCATCGCTCTGATGAACCGCCTCAGCTTCGGCATGAAGTTTGGTTTGATCAGTATCTTGTTTTTCCTGCCCATGCTGGTGACCAACTACTTCCTGATGCATGACGCTTACCGTCAATATCAGGTGAGCGAGTCTGCGCGCAACAGCATTGAGTTGCTGTCGAGTTCGTTGAAACTACGTCGAGATGCCGAGCTTTACGCTAATTTACTCAGTGTCGATGCCGAACTGGGCAGTAATAGCACTGGCAGTGGCCTGGCTGACGAGTTGAGCGCGACTAAATCCTCGATCGAGAATAATCTGGCTGGCATGCAGCCTGCTGTCAGTTCAGAGGCGGATCTTGCGGAGTTCAACGCCCAGTACGAACAGGTAAAGGCGGCTCTGGAAGCGATTGAGGCAGAGCCATCGCTGCGCAGTAAAGTCAACCTGGGCCGTGAGCTGCTAAGTCGGGCCGGCGTGTTTAGCAAGTTGATCGCCAGCCAGGCTGGCTTGATCCAGGACAGTGAACGGGCTGTACGCCAACTGACGAACCTGCTGATCAGCAGCATGCCCCAGGTGACCCAGGCCTTGGGCCAGGGGCGCGAATTGGGGGCGGCAACCCTGGGACAGGGGCTGTTGAATTCGGCCGACAGCAACACCTTCGCGGATTTGCTTGAGTTTCTGGAAACCCTCGGCAGCGCCTATTCTGTTGATGTCCAGCAGGCCTTGAGCGCTAGCGAGGATGTGCGCTCGGCACTGGCGGGACTGGCCGATGCCAGCCAGAAATCGCTGCCTGAGGCGATCCGTTTGTTCGAGGATCGAGTGGTAGTAGCCGACTCGCTCAATGCGCCATGGCGCGCCTTCTTTACTGATACCACGGCCTTGATCGCCAAGACCTATGATTTAAGCGATGCCGTGGTCAGCCTGCTTGACCAGCGTCTTGAAACGCGGGTGCAAGCCAGTCAAAACCGAATGGTGCTGATGGCTGTAGCGCTGGGGCTGGTTTTGCTGCTCATCTTCTATCTTTACAGCGGTTTCTATGTGTCGGTTCGTACCAGCCTCAAGCAGCTTGGCCTGACCATGAACCAGGTTGCCACTGGTGATATGACCGTTAGCTTCAAGGCCAGCAGCCAGGACGAGGTCGGGGAGCTGGGGCTGGTGTTCAACGGCACCGTGGTGAAAATCCGCGAGCTGATCAATCGCGTGGGGCAAACGGTTGTCGAGGTTGAGCGCCAGGCTGGGCGGGTTGAGTCGGTGTCCGCGCAGAGCAACCAGGCGGTGGCGGGGCAACTGGGGCAGATCGAGCAGGTCGCCACGGCGATGAACCAGATGTCTGCGACCGCGCAGGAGGTGGCAAGTAGCGCTGCGGCTGCGGTAGGCAGCGCCAACAGTGTCAATGATGAAACCATCAGTGGCCGCGCCTTGCTTGAGTCGCAAGTCAGCAGTATTCAGCGGCTTGCCGGCGAGATAGATCAGTCGGTTCTGGTCATCAATCAGTTGGCCAGCGACAGCGCGTCGATTTCCCAGGTGCTGGACGTGATCAAGGGCGTGGCCGAGCAGACCAACCTGCTGGCTCTCAATGCCGCAATTGAAGCTGCACGCGCCGGTGAGCAGGGCCGGGGCTTTGCCGTGGTTGCAGATGAGGTGCGTAACCTGGCCAAGCGCACGCAGCAATCCACTGAAGAAATTGAAGTGATGATTTCAAAACTGCAGGGCGGCGTGGGCGCGGCAGTGAAGACAATGGGCGTGAGCCATAAAATGGCTGATGACACGGTGAGCGAGTCGAGCAAAGTGCAGGCCGCGCTGGAAAATATCCTCGGCGCAGTGGGCATGATCGTTGACCAGAACCAACAAATCGCCGCCGCCGCCGAGCAGCAGACGGCCGTTGCCCATGACATCGACCAGAACATCGTGCAGATCAATCAGGCGGGCGAGCGAACCGCAGAGGGCGCCAGCGATACCGAACAAGCCAGTCGTGAGTTGTCGGCGCAAGTGTCGCAGCTCAAGCAACTGATTGGTGCCTTCCGCGTCTGAACCGGCGGGCAAGCCCCCCGTCAGGCGGGTCTTGCCCGAGTGCAGGGGTGCGCAGGGCATGTCTGCGCACCCCGCGTCCCTTAAACCTCGGCGCTGCAATCATGCAGGCAGGCGTTCGGCAATGCGCGCCAGCTGTTGTAGGATGGTGCTTGCGCGCGGTAGATGTTCCAGCCATTGGTTATCGACAGTTCTCCCCCGCCATGGATTGCGCTGATGCGCCATTGCGACGGTCATCCGTGCTTCAGGATTGTCCGCGTTCATGACTGATTCGCGCACTGCCAATCGCTAAATTCACGCTCATACAGGAGGCGCTCCATGCTCGAGATAGAGGCTGCGCAGATCCAGATGGGTCGTAATGCAGGCGATAAGCACGAAGTACTGTGCATGCTGGCTAAAAGGTTGGCTGACGATGGTTTAGTCATGCCCGGTTATCTGGACAGCATGCGCGCGCGTGAAGCGCAGAATTCGACCTTCCTCGGCCAGGGTATGGCGATCCCGCACGGCACTGCGGATGGCCACGACCTGATCATCAAGTCCGGTGTGCGTTTGATCCACTTCCCGCAGGGCGTCGATTGGGGGGATGGCCAGCAGGTGTATCTGGCTATCGCCATTGTTGCGCAGACTGATGAGCACTTACGTCTCCTGCAATTGCTCACCCATGCCCTGAGTGATGAAGGCCTGGGCCGGGCCCTGCACCAAGCCACTGAAGCCGAAACCATAGTCGCTTTGCTGCAAGGCGCGCCGCAGGAACTGTTGCTCGACAGCCAGCTGATTCGCCTGGGTGTCACGGTGGAGGATTTTGACGAGTTGGTATGGCAGGGCGCGCGGCTGCTGAAAAAGGCTGGCTGCGTTGACTCCGCTTTTATTGCCAAGCTGATGCAGGCCGAGCCGCTGGCCTTGGGCGATGGCTTGTGGTGGCTCGGTTGTGAGCAATCGGTGCAATTGCCAGGTTTGTCTTTTGTTTCGCCCAAACGCGCCGTTGAGCTCAATCAACAGCCGGTCAAGGGACTCTTCTGTCTGGCCAGTCTGGGAGAAGCGCATCGCCCGGTACTTGAGCGTTTGTGTGACCTGTTGATCGAGGGACATGCCGACAGATTCAGCCAGGCTAGATCAAGGCGTACCGTGCTCGAGGCATTGGGTGGCCAAGTACCGGCTGACTGGAGTCGGGTCTGTGTCACCCTGGCCAACTCACATGGCCTGCATGCCCGGCCAGCCAAGGTGTTGAGCGAGCTGGCCCAGGGTTTCATGGGCGATATTCGCGTGCGTCTCGCTGAGGAACCGGGGCTTGGCGTGTCTGCCAAGAGCTTGAGCAAGCTGCTTGGGCTGGGTGCGCGGCGTGGCCAGGTGCTTGAGTTCAGCGCCGAACCCAGTATTGCCGAACAGGCATTGGCTGCCCTGAAAACCGCAGTTGAACAGGGCCTGGGTGAACAGGTCGAGCCATTGCCTGTGTATACCGAGCCTGCCGTCCAGGCAGCGATTGAGGATGCGCTGAGCTCGACGCAAAGGCTTGATCAACCCACTGCCGGTTCACGCATGCGTGCGGTTGCCGCGTCTCCGGGGATCGCCATTGGCCCTGCCTTGGTGCGAGTGCCGCCAGTGCTTGAGTATGCGGCAGAAGGACGGGGCGAGCGTCACGAGCGTCAGCGGCTTGATGATGCCCTCGAAGCGGTGGCCGCCGATATCCAGGTGGTCGTTGATCAGTGCCAGGAAACCGATGTGCGCGATATTTTGCTGATGCATCAAGCGATGCTGAGTGACCCGGCGCTGCATGATGACATTCAAGCAAGGCTGGCAGGCGGTGCCAGTGCCGAGGCGGCCTGGAGCGTCGAAGTCGATACCGCTGCCAGGCAACAGGAGTCCTTGCACGATGCCCTGTTGGCGGAGCGTGCAGCCGACCTGCGTGATATCGGTCGGCGCGTCCTGGCCAGCCTGTGCGGCGTGAAACCGTTGGAGGAGCCCGATGAGCCTTATGTGCTGGTCGTTGAGGAAGTTGCGCCCTCGGATGTTGCCAGTCTCAACCGCCAGCGCGTTGCCGGTATTTTGACTGCACGCGGTGGCGCCACGGCGCACAGTGCAATTATCGCCCGGGCGTTGGGGATTCCTGCGGTCGTCGGTGCTGGAGAAAGCGTGCTGGCCTTGTCGCAGGGTACGCAATTGTTGGTCGATGGTGATCACGGCATGGTGCGTATCGCGCCCGACGAGCAGGCCTTGCAGCAAGCGCTGCAAGAGCGCGAGGTGAGCCAGCAGCGACAAGAGCGCGCCTATGCCGAGCGCTCGAAGCCCGCCATCACGCGCGACGGTCATGGCGTCGAAGTGGCGGCCAATATAGGTTCGAGCAGTGAGGCCGGGCTGGCGATCGAGTCCGGCGCTGAAGCGATAGGCTTGATGCGCACCGAGTGGATATTCATGAACCATGCCCAGGCGCCGGATCAAGCGACCCAGGAGCGTGAGTACCGGCGCGTGCTTGATACCCTTGATGGCTTGCCGTTGGTGGTGCGCACCCTTGATGTTGGCGGCGACAAGCCACTTGCCTACTGGCCTATGCCAGCAGAAACCAACCCCTTTCTTGGCGTGCGTGGGATCCGCATGAGCCTGTTGCGCCCTGAGCTTCTCGAAACCCAGTTACGGGCATTGTTCAGCTGTGCCGGTGAGCGTCCGTTGCGGGTGATGTTCCCGATGGTTGGTGGGGTTGAAGAGTGGCGTGCCGCGCGGGATATAGCGCTAGATGTCCGCGCCCAGGTTCCGGTTAAAGATTTGCAATTGGGCATCATGATTGAAGTGCCAAGCGCTGCCCTGCTGGCGCAGGTTTTGGCCCGGGAAGCGGATTTCTTTAGCATTGGCACCAACGACTTGACGCAGTACACCCTGGCCATTGATCGTGACCATCCAAGGTTGTCGGCGCAGGCCGATGGCTTGCATCCGGCGGTGCTAGGCCTGATCCACCAGACGGTCAGCGCTGCTCATGCGCATGGCAAATGGGTGGGCGTTTGCGGCGAGCTGGCCACTGACAGGGTGGCGGTGCCTCTGCTGGTTGGGCTTGGGGTTGATGAGTTGAGTGTTTCTGCGCGTTCGGTTGCGCGAGTCAAGGCGCGGGTGCGAGAGCTTGACTGGGGGCTTTGCCAGCAACTTGCACAACAGGCGCTTGGGCAAGACAGCGCCAGTGCAGTGCGTGCGCTGGTCGAGGCTATTTAGCTCGACCAGCCGAATAGCGCTGCGGCATTGGCGCTGGTGATTGATGCAAGCTGTTCGGCGTCGAGCTTGAAGTGTAGGGCCAGCGCATGGCAGATATCCGGCAAGTGTTCAGGGCTGTTGCGTTGCTGCGGATACATGGCCGGCGGCATATCCGGCGAGTCTGTTTCGAGCACTATCGCGTCGAGGGGAAGTTGCGGCAGTACGCGGTGCATGCGCAATGCTTGTGGCCAGGTCGGTGCGCCGCCAAGGCCGAGCTTGAAACCGAGCTTGATGTATTCGCGAGCTTCCTCATAGCTGCCGGAAAACGCATGGATAATGCCGCCACGCTTTAGCCTTATGCGCTTGAGTGTGGCGATAACCTTGGCATGGGTACGACGCACATGAATCAATGCCGGAAGTTCGAACTCAGCTGCGAGCTGCAATTGTGCTTCGAACCAGGTTTGTTGCTGTTGCCGGTCGAGTGTCTCAATAAAATAGTCGAGACCAATTTCACCCACGGCGCAGAGTTGCGGGTGACCTTCAAGGCGTTGCAGCCACTCGCGCAGCTCCTGCAGGTGATGGGGCTGATGTTCTGCCAGGTAGATCGGGTGTAGTCCCAAGGCGGCGTACAGGTTCTTGTCGCCCTCAACCAATTGCCAGACACGTTGCCAGTTGGCCTGATGCACGCCCAGGATCACCAGGCGTTCAACTCCCAGCTCGCGGCTGCGCGCCAGCACATCAGTGCGGTCGGCATCGAAGTCGGGAAAGTCGAGATGAGTGTGTGTATCGATCAGGCGCATAAAGGCAGGGATGTCTTGGGACGTCTGCCTAGCATCGACGATTTAACCCAGAATCGCCAGTTCTAAGGCTGGCCCTGTTCAGGGTTGCCTGGCTCCGGCGCCTGTTTTGTCTGCGCTTGGGCGGCTGCAGCTGCGCTGTCCTGCTGTCTTTTGCTGCGCCGCTTGGCAATGGATTCACGCTCGACGTCCAATAGCTGCGTGGCCAATGCGCGGTAAAGCGGTACGGGGGAGATGCGTCCAGAAATAGCACTGGCCAGCAGGCTTGCGGCCAGGATGGGCAATGCCATGTCCTGGCTGTGCGATAGCTCGATGGTGATGACCGTGGCGGTCAGCGGTGTTCGGGTGACGCCGGCAAGGTACGCAGCCATGCCAATCAAGCCTGCCGCCTGCAAGCTGATACCGGGTATCCAGTCGGTCACCCAGGGGGCAAAGCTGGCGCCCACCGCCAAAGAGGGAGAAAACAGCCCGCCGGGAATACCGGCCAGGTAGGAGACGACATTGGCGAGGAACTTCCAGATGACAAAACTGGCATCGGTGACCGGCTGGCCTTCAAGAATTGCCCGGGTTTCGGCATAGCCGGTGCCGAAAACATGCTGTCCGGAGATCAATCCAAGCAATGCCATGACCAAACCACAAATACCCGCGAAGATCACCGGACGCCTTGCCCGCCAGGCTGCCATCAGCGCCAACGGGCCTAGTTTGGCCGGCAATACCAGGCGACAGTACAAACCACCTGCCAGACCGCCTGCCGCCCCGCAAACCAACACTGCAAGCCAGTCGCGACTCAGCGGTAGCTCGGCACTGAGTTGGCCGAAGTAGCTGTAGTGGCCCATCAAGCCAAGGGTGACCATGCCGCCGATCAAGACCGCAGTCAGCACCAGGCCATTGAGACTTTGCTCAAAGCGGTGGCTGAGTTCCTCAATCGCGAAAACAACCCCGGCCAGTGGTGTATTGAATGCCGCGGCGATACCCGCCGCGCCGCCCGCGATGATCAACCCGGAGCCCGCGCTGCGTGCCTGCAAACCCAGGCGCCTGCCGAATGTGTACATCAATGCCGCGCCAACATGCACGGTCGGGCCTTCACGCCCAATCGAGGCGCCCACCAGCAGGCCCGCGACTGAAAGGACCATTTTTACCGCAGCAATAGGCAGCGACAGCACCCGGTTGCGGAAGCGGCTGGATGGGCGCTCAAGTGTGGCAATCACCTGCGGGATACCACTGCCCTTGGCGTTTCTGAACCAGCCTTGAGTGGCCCATGCCAGAGCAGCGAACCCTAACGGGGTGACCAGCCACGGCCAGTAATTGCTATGGTTGAGCATCCGTTGGAAATAGATATTTGCCTCATCCGCCAGCCAGGCAAAAGCAAGTGCAACCAAACCAACCAGCAGCGCCCCAACCCAGAATGCAAGGCGCTGTCGCAAAACGCGCAGGTAGCGACGCCGGGCGCGAAAACGTTGGCGCGCAGTTGGGGTTTTCTGGGCTTCAGAATTGCTGGGCATAAGGCACTGGACCGCATAAGGAAGAGGTCAGGCAAGCCCATGGCGGGCTTGTTGTAATATCTTGCCACATATCGCCGTATGATGCCCCATGGTCTAGGCTGATAACCGTTCCCTGCAGGTGATATTGCCAGGCCAACCGGGGTAGATCGGCACCATATGCATAGCGCCCTGGGTTGATTTCAGTTCTGTAGTAATTCGAGTAAGCCTATGAATGTGCTGACGCCGAATATTGTGCTGGTCATCGCCTGCCTGGTCTTTGCAGCCGTATTCTTTTATCCGCGCCTGATCCGGGCAAACCTTTGGCGGGCGACTGTTACGCCACTGGCTTCGATCATTGGTTCGGGCTTTTTGGTAGCTGGGCCGATCCTTGCCCACGCCGCAGGTGCCTGGGCTTGGCTGGCGATGCTGGCGCTATGTCTGTTGGCATATTGGTTCGGCGCTGCGATTCGCTACAACATCACCCATCTTGAAAAGCACCTGGATGATAATCCGGCGCCTTACCATGCCTGGCTTGAGCGACTTTCTGAATTGGCTCTAGCTCTGGCCTATTTCGTTTCGGTCGCGTACTACCTCAACCTGTTTGCCGCGTTTGGCCTGCGCATTGGCGAGGTGCTTGACACCTTGTGGATCCGCATTGTGTCGACGGCAGTCATCGCGGCTATTGGTCTTTTGGGCACATTGCGCGGCCTGGCGGGTCTGGAGCGACTCGAGGTGTGGGTTGTTTCACTGAAAATGACGTTGATTGGTGGCCTTCTGGTCGCGCTGGCCTTGGCTAATTTTCATGAGTGGCAAGCGGGTGAACTGGTTTGGGCGGTCAAGCATCACGATCAGGGCATGCAGTCACTCACGGTGTTGCTGGGGCTGGTGATCCTGGTGCAGGGCTTCGAGACGTCACGCTACCTAGGCTCGAAATACAGTGCCGAAGTCAGGGTGCGCAGCATGCGCTGGGCACAGTGGATTGCCACCGCGATCTACATTGCTTTCCTGTTGCTGATTACCAGCCAGTTCAGTGGCGGCCTGCCAAAGCAGGGCGGTGAAACCGCAATTATTGATTTGCTCAAGCCCATTGGTAGCTTGCTCGGGCCATTATTGATTCTCACGGCATTGTCGTCGCAACTGTCAGCTGCGGTCGCTGACATGAATGGCGCAGGCGGCCTGTTGGCAGAAGCCTCGGGGCGACGCTTTCCTGTACGCATTGGCAATCTGCTAACGGCCTTGGTGGCAATCGGCATCACCTGGTTTGCCAATATCTACGAGATCATCACCTACGCCTCGAAAATGTTTGTGGCCTATTACACCTTGCAGTCGCTGCAGGCGATGCTGATGTCCTGGCGTAAAGGTCACAAACTGCGGGCGGTGTTTTTTGCGTGCGCGGTGTTGATTGGGCTATGCGTGATTATCTTCGCCCAGCCGGTAGAAGCCTAGGCACTGCAGCAACGCTAAGCTTGTCCGCCCGGATCAAACTGCGAGCATGCTGGAGTTCGGGCATCTGCAGAGGCGCCAATGGTGGATGAAGAAAGCGTCATCCACCATTGGCGATCCGCTCGTTTAATGGTGCTCGCGAGTGGCGCGGAACTTGATATCCGGCCAGCGTTCTTCCATCAGCGCCAGGTTGACGCGGGTTGGCGCCAGGTAGGTCAGGTGTCCGCCACCATCAATGGCCAGGTTCTCATGGGCCTTGTTCTTGAAGTCTTCGAGCTTTTTCTTGTCGCTGCATTCGATCCAGCGCGCCGACCATACGGTGATCGGCTCGTAAGCGCATTCGACCTTGTACTCGCCCTTCAAGCGGCTGGCAACCACATCAAACTGCAGTACACCAACCGCCCCCAGGATGATGTCGTTGCTGCGCTCCGGGAAGAACACCTGTGTTGCGCCTTCTTCGGCAAGCTCCTGCAAACCTTGGCGCAGTTGCTTGGACTTGAGCGGGTCTTTCAGGCGAACGCGACGGAACAACTCTGGGGCGAAGTGCGGGATGCCGGTAAAACCGAGGCTTTCACCTTCGGTGAAGGTGTCGCCAATCTGGATGGTGCCGTGGTTGTGCAGGCCGATGATGTCGCCGGCGTAGGCTTCTTCCAGCTGTTCACGCTCGGATGAGAAGAAGGTCAGCGCATCGGGTACGCGTACATCCTTGCCCAGGCGTGCGTGACGCATCTTCATGCCTTTTTCGTACTTGCCCGAGCATATGCGCATGAAGGCGATACGGTCGCGGTGCTTGGGGTCCATGTTTGCCTGGATCTTGAACACGAAACCGCTGAATTTTTCCTCGGTTGGTTCAACCAGCCGCTCATGGGCAGCCCGAGGCAATGGTCGCGGTGCCCAGTCAACGACGGCATCGAGAACGTGATCAACTCCAAAGTTGCCCAATGCGGTGCCGAAGAAGACCGGGGTCAACTGACCGCTTAGGAACTCGTCCTGATCGAATTCGTGGCAGGCGCCTTGCACCAGTTCGAGTTGCTCTACAAAACGCTCGTATTCATCGCCAAGGTGCGCACGGGCTTCGTCAGAATCGAGGTGCTTGATGATCTTGGTTTCAGTGCGCTCGTGGCCGTGACCTGCGGTGTAGACGATGATGTAGTCTTCGCTGAGGTGGTAAACACCCTTGAAGTCGCGGTAGCAGCCAATCGGCCAGGTGATAGGCGCGGCTTTGATCTTGAGTACGGCCTCAATCTCGTCAAGCAGTTCGATCGGGTCACGTATGTCGCGGTCGAGTTTGTTGACGAAGCTGACAATCGGCGTGTCGCGCAGGCGGCAAACATCCATCAGGGCGATGGTCCGTGGCTCAACCCCTTTACCGCCGTCGAGCACCATCAGCGCACTGTCCACAGCGGTCAGTGTGCGGTAGGTATCTTCCGAGAAGTCTTCGTGGCCGGGGGTGTCGAGCAGGTTGATCATGTGCTCGCGATAGGGGAACTGCATCACCGAGGTGGTAATCGAGATACCACGCTGCTTTTCCATTTCCATCCAGTCGGAGGTCGCATGGCGGTCGGATTTTCGCGATTTGACGGTACCCGCCACTGCAATGGCTTTACCCATCAGCAGCAGTTTTTCGGTAATGGTGGTCTTACCGGCGTCGGGGTGGGAAATAATGGCGAACGTGCGACGTTTCGCGACTTCGGCGGCCTGAGTGGTCATGGGTGATTGCCTGACTGAATACGGTTGCGGGCGGGCGAACGACAGCCGACCCGTAAAACCGCCAATTATAACGTGAAAAGCAGCTACATTTGGTGAATCAGCCGATCAGCAGTCAGGCATGTGCCAATTTGTATTGCCGGGGGGCCGCAATGGGCGGCTCAGATCGACCACTCAACTGGCTGCAAAGGTTGTCATCCTGGATTCACATTCTGGGCCGATAGTGGCCTCAATGCTCAATTCGTGCAGCATAAAACACGTTTTGTTTTGAATCTAAAACGATCAGCTGCTTATGGGTCAAATAGGGCTAAAAAAGCGCTTATTGGTGATTGATATACAGGGCGCATGGCCCTAAAGTTCCGCCCCGAACGTCCATGCTGGCAACGATCCATCCGGCTCAAGTACAGACGACGAGAGGTCGCTCTTTTGTGAAAACAGCACAAGGGTGATTCTCGGCGAAATGCCTTGGGAAGTAGGCGACCAAAGTGGGGAGACTGATCAGACGTTCAAAGTTGATGCAGGCGCCGTAAACCTTGGTTACTGCCTCAATTTGCGTTGTTTCGACTGACTGTTGCCAAGGCGCTTTCAATCGAAACAACCGGCCCCGCCGAATAATTGAACCCTAGCGGACTCAGTTACTCGAAATTTATGTATTCCGGTTTAGCCAAATGGAGTCCACGCATGTCGATCAATGTTGATGATTACTACGCACCCGCCACTTTCCAGAAGATGAAGGCGTTTGCCGATAAGCAAGAAACGCCATTCGTGGTGATTGATACCCAAATCATCAGCAAGGCATACGATGACTTGAGCGCAGGCTTTGAGTTCGCCAAGATTTATTACGCGGTCAAGGCCAACCCGGCCGTGGAAATCATCCAACTGCTCAAGGATAAAGGCTCGAACTTCGACATCGCCTCCATCTATGAACTGGACAAGGTGATGGCCTGTGGCGTGAGCGCCGACCGTATCAGCTACGGCAACACCATCAAGAAAGCCAAGGACATCCGCTACTTCTACGAGAAGGGCGTGCGCATGTACTCCACCGACTCCGAGGCGGACCTGCGCAATATTGCCAAGGCCGCACCTGGCTCGAAGGTTTATGTGCGTATCCTCACCGAAGGTTCGACCTCGGCTGACTGGCCACTGTCGCGCAAGTTCGGTTGCCAGACCGACATGGCGCTGGACTTGTTGATCCTGGCCAAGCAACTGGGCCTGGATCCGTACGGCATCTCGTTCCATGTGGGTTCGCAGCAGCGCGATATCGACGTCTGGGATGCGGCAATCGCCAAGGTCAAGGTGATTTTCGAGCGTTTGAAAGAAGAAGACGGCATTGTCCTGCGCATGATCAACATGGGCGGCGGTTTTCCGGCCAACTACATTCAACGCACCAACAGCCTGGAAACCTACGCTGAAGAAATCATCCGTTTTCTCAAGGACGATTTCGGTGATGACCTGCCGGAAATCATTCTTGAGCCGGGTCGTTCGTTGATTTCCAACGCCGGTATCCTGGTCAGCGAAGTGGTACTGGTTTCACGTAAGTCGCGCACTGCGGTCGAGCGCTGGGTGTTCACTGACGTCGGCAAGTTCTCGGGCCTGATCGAAACCATGGACGAGGCAATCAAGTTCCCGATCTGGACCGAGAAGAATGGCGAGATGGAAGAAGTGGTCATTGCCGGTCCAACCTGTGATAGCGCCGACATCATGTACGAAAACTACAAGTACGGCCTGCCACTGAATCTGGCCAGTGGCGATCGCCTGTACTGGCTCTCGACCGGCGCCTACACCACCAGCTACAGCGCCGTGGAATTCAATGGTTTTCCACCGCTCAAAGCCTTTTACCTCTAAGCGATAGAGCAATGCAAAAGCCCGCCAATTGGCGGGCTTTTGCGTTTTTGGTGTTGTGGAATCGTCAATGGCGTTTATGCGCACCGACGAGTGCTAGGCCGCTTAGCTGTTGATGGTTTCGGCGTGATGGCAAGCCACTTGCCGTGAATCGATCAGGCGCAGTTCCGGGCGTTCGACTTCACATTGTTCGGTCGCATAGGGGCAGCGCTTGTGGAAGGCGCAACCTGTTGGCGGGTCGAGCGGGTTTGGCAGCTCGCCACTGATCTTGATCTTGGGTTTGCTAGGGTCTGGATGAATGGCGGGCGTCGCAGACAGTAGCGCCTTGGTGTACGGGTGCAGCGGGCGTTGGTAAATCTGCTCGCTTGGCCCCATCTCCGCTGGCCGGCCCAGGTACATCACCAGCACGTCGTCGGCTACGTGACGCACCACCGAAAGGTTGTGCGAGATAAAGACATAACCGGTATTGAGTTCTTCTTGCAGGTCCATGAACAGGTTGAGCACCTGGGCCTGGATCGATACGTCCAGCGCCGAGGTCGGCTCATCCGCAACCAAAACCTTGGGCGTCAGCATCATGGCGCGGGCCAGGGCGATACGCTGACGTTGGCCACCGGAAAACATATGTGGATAACGCTGGTAATGTTCTGGTCGCAAACCGACTTGCTGCATCATGGCCTGGACCTTTTCGCGCCGCTCGCTTTTCGACAGCCCTGTGTTGATCAACAGTGGCTCGGCCAATTGGTCACCAATTTTTTGCCGGGGATTGAGCGATGCATAAGGGTTCTGGAAGACCATCTGCACATCGCGGCGCAGCTGCTTGCGCTGGGCCTTGTTGGCACCTGTGACTTCCTGCCCGGCAATTTGCAGCGAGCCCGAGCTGGGCTCCTCAATCAAGGTCAGTGCTCGCGCCAGGGTAGATTTGCCGCAGCCGGATTCACCAACCACCGCCAGGGTCTTGCCTGCGGCCAGTTCGAACGAGACGCCATTGAGTGCCTGCACCGTGGCGTTGGGCTGGAACAAACCGGTTGATACCGAATAGTGTCGGGTGAGGTCGCGGGCAGACAACACGCTGTTAGTTGTAGGCGTGCTCATCAAGCCACCTCCGAAGTCAGGTTAAGCGGGAAGAAGCAGCGCACGGCGCCTCGCTCATGCGCCTCAAGGGCCGGCCGTTGCTGGCGACATTGCTCCTGCACGTAAGGGCAGCGTGGCGACAGCAGGCAACCCTGTGGCCGGTCGTAGCGGCCGGGAACGATGCCCGGCAATGTCGATAAACGTTCGGCGCCGAGAGAGTGTTCGGGGATCGCCTTGAGCAACGCCTCGGTGTAAGGATGGGTTGGGTTGTTGAACAGCTCAGGCACCGAGCCGACTTCCACTGCCTGGCCTGCGTACATGACGCATACGCGCTGCGCGGTTTCGGCAACCACCGCAAGGTCGTGGGTGATCAGTACCAGCGCCATGTCCTGCTCACGCTGCAGGTTGACCAGCAGTTCCATGATCTGCGCTTGAATGGTTACATCGAGGGCGGTGGTCGGTTCGTCGGCGATCAGCAATTTAGGTTCGGCGGCAATGGCCATGGCAATCGCAACACGCTGGCTCATACCGCCAGAGAGCTGATGCGGATAGGCTTCGAGCCGGCTGGATGCTCCCGGTATTTCGACTTTCTCCAGTAATTCCAGCGCCCGTTGTCGCGCGGCTTTGCCTTTGAGGCCCATGTGCTGGCGCAGCACTTCTTCGATCTGGAAACCAACGGTGAAGCTCGGGTTGAGTGCGGTCATCGGGTCCTGGAAGATCATCGACAGGTCCTTGCCGATGATGTTTCGACGTTGCTTGCCCTTGAGGCGCAGCATGTCGGTGCCGTCAAACTGCAGGCTGTCAGCGTTAACTCTGCCCGGTGCTTCGATCAAACCCATCAGCGCCATCATGGTGACTGATTTACCTGAACCCGATTCGCCAACAATCGCCAGCACTTCACCTTTGTCGACACTTATGTCGAGGCCATCCACAACCGGAACGGCATTCGCGTCGCCGAAGCGTACGCTGAGGTTTTTAATATCAAGCAAACTCATTGTGGGCTCCTCACACTGCGTTCTTGAGTTTCGGGTCTAGCGCATCGCGCAAACCGTCACCCATCAGGTTGATTGCCAGAACGCTGAGCAAAATGGTCAAGCCGGGCAGGGTTACTACCCACCACGCGCGCTCAATGTAGTCGCGTGCCGATGCCAGCATGGTGCCCCACTCAGGTGTTGGTGGTTGCACCCCAAGCCCCAGGAAGCCCAGTGCCGCGGCATCGAGAATGGCAGATGAGAAGCTCAGGGTTGCCTGCACGATCAGGGGCGCCATGCAGTTGGGCAGCACCGTAATAAACATCAGGCGGGGCAGGCTGGCGCCAGCCAGGCGTGCCGCTGTTACGTAGTCGCGGTTGAGTTCGCCCATGACGGCTGCACGGGTCAGGCGCACATAGGATGGCAGCGAGACGATGGCGATGGCGATTACGGTATTGATCAGGCCAGGGCCGAGAATGGCCACAATCGCCACCGCCAGCAGTAGCGATGGCAAGGCCAGCATCACGTCCATCAAGCGCATGATCCCCGGGCCCATGACCCGTGGAAAGAAGCCTGCAACCAGCCCGAGGAAAATGCCGGGGATCAGTGACATCAGTACCGATGCCATGCCGATCATCAGCGACAGGCGCGCACCGTGAATCAATCGTGACAGCAGGTCGCGGCCGAGTTCATCGGTGCCCAGCAAGAATTGCCATTGGCCACCTTCGAGCCATGCCGGTGGCGTCAGCAGGAAGTCGCGAAACTGCTCGCTCGGATTGTAGGGTGCTACCCAGGGGGCAAACAGCGCACAGAACACGATCAGGATCATGAACATCAGGCCTGCCACTGCGCCTTTGTTATGGGCGAAGGCTTGCCAGAATTCTTTTAGCGGTGAGGGGTAGAGCAAGCTCTGATCAACCGCCGGGAGGGAGTTAGCTGTAGTCATTTCAGGCCTCCTTAGCGCTGATGGCGAATGCGTGGGTTGGCCAGGCCGTACAAGATATCGACGACGAAGTTGACCATGATGACCAGGCAGGCGATCAGCAGGATGCCGTTTTGCACCACCGGATAATCACGTGCGCCAATGGACTCGATCAGCCATTTGCCCACCCCGGGCCAGGAGAAAATAGTTTCAGTCAGCACCGCGCCTGCGAGCAGCGTGCCGACCTGTAGACCGATCACCGTGAGCACCGGGATCAGCGCATTGCGCAGGCCATGAACGAAAACCACCCGCGCTGGCGACAGGCCTTTGGCGCGCGCGGTACGCACATAGTCTTCGCGCAGCACTTCGAGCATGGCCGAGCGGGTCATGCGGGCGATGACGGCCAGTGGAATGGTGCCAAGCACGACTGCCGGCAAGATCAGGTGTTGCAGGGCGTCGACAAAGGCGCCTTCTTCATCCGAAAGCAGGGTGTCGATCAGCATAAAGCCGGTGCGCGGCTCTATGTCGTAGAGCAGGTCAATGCGTCCTGATACGGGGGTCCAGCCAAGCCAGACCGAGAAGAACATGATCAGCAGCAGGCCCCACCAGAAAATCGGCATGGAGTAACCGGCCAGTGATATGCCCATGACGCCGTGATCGAACAATGATCCCCGCTTGAGCGCTGCAATCACGCCGGCAATCAAGCCGACGGTTCCTGCAAACAACAAGGCGGCCAGCGACAGCTCAAGGGTCGCAGGGAAGAGAGTGATGAACTCATGCCAGACACTTTCGCGGGTACGTAGTGACTCGCCCAGGTCGCCGTGGGCAAGGTTGCCGATGTAGTCGAAATACTGGGCATACAGCGGTTTGTCCAGGCCCAGGCGATGCAGTGCCTCGGCGTGCATGGCTGGGTCGACACGGCGCTCGCCCATCATCACTTCCACCGGGTCACCGGGAATCATCCGGATCAATGCGAAGGTCAGTAGGGTCACGCCGAAGAAAGTCGGGATCAGTAGTCCCAAACGCCTGGCAATAAAAGACAACATAGGGTTTTAACACTCCAGCAATTTTCGGTTCACCTGGCTGCGTGGCCTGGCGATGTTGTTATAACGAGTGCGCAACATGACCCAATACAGTGTTTGCATTCGGTCAGCCTCGGCTATTAAGGCTTGATGCTCACGCGCGCGTAGTTATTTGAGCCCAGGGGACTCTGCACAAAGCCCTGCACATTGGTGCGCAGGGCGGTGAACTGTTTTGGATAGGCAAGGGCAATCCAGGGTGCCTGGTCCTGAAATATCGACAACGCCTCGCGATAGAGCGCAGCACGTTGCGAGCGTTGGTTTACCCGGCGTGCTTCATTGAGTAGGGCGTTGAAGTCTTTGTTACACCAACCTGACATGTTTTCACCGGACTTTGCCGCAGCGCATGACAGGTTTGGCGTGAGGAAATTGTCTGGGTCGCCGTTGTCGCCAGCCCAGCCCATAAACACCAAGTCGTGTTCGCCGTTTTTGGCACGCTTGATCAACTCGCCCCATTCATAGACGCGGATATCTGCTGTGATACCGATGGCGGCGAGGTCTGCCTGAAGCATTTGCGCGCCAATGCCGGGGTTGGGGTTGGTCGGGCCGCCACCTGGGCGCGTCCAGATCGACAGCTTGAAGCCATCGGCGTGCCCCGACTCTTCAAGCAATTGCCGCGCGCGCTTTACATCATTGGGCCAGCCAAGCAATTGTGCGTCATGGCCCCAGAGCGTCGGTGGATAAGGCGCAACGGCAGGCGTTGCACCTTCCTCGCCATATTGCGCGCGTACATAGGCGGCCTTGTCGAATGCCATGTTCAGCGCCCGGCGTACACGCACATCGTCCAGCGGTGGTCGGCGGGTGTTGATCGCGATGTAGGCTGTCAGCAGCGAGTCCAGCGCCTGGACCTTGATCCCGTTGCTGGTCTTGAGCGCCGCAATGTCAGTGGGCCGTGGATAGAGCGCTATCTGGCAGGCGTTGGCCTTGAGTTGCTGAATGCGCACATTCGGATCAGGGGTGATGGCGAACAGCAGCTTCTTGATGGCTGGCGTGCCGTCCCAGTAGTCCGGGTTGGCGTGAAAGCGTATTTGCGAATCCTTGCTGTAGCGGTCAAACACAAAGGGGCCGGTGCCAATCGGATGGCTGTTGAGCTGCTTGCTGTTGTTTTGGGCCAGTAGCTGGTCGGCGTACTCGGCAGAATAGATAGAGGCAAAGCCCATCGCCATATCGGCCAGAAAGGGTGACTCAGGGTGATTCAGGGTGAAGCGCACTGTGTGGTCGTCGAGCTTGTCGATGCGCTCAATGATGCTGGCCATGCCCATTGATTCTGCGTAGGGATAGCCGCGCAGCGCCTGGTCGTGCCATGGGTGCTTGGGATCGAGCTGGCGGTTGAAGCTCCAGAGTACATCGTCGGCATTGAAGTCACGGGTTGGGGTAAATGTCTTGGAGTGGTGGAACTTGACGTTCTGGCGCAGGTGGAAGGTGTAGCTCAGGCCGTCCTCGGAAATATCCCAGCGTTCGGCGAGCGCCGGTTCCAGGTCGGTGGTGCCCGGGACGAACCGGACCAGTCGTTCAAGCACTGTTTCTGCCGAAGCATCGGCAGTGACCGCCGCGCTGTATTGCACTACATCAAAACCTTCGGGGCTGGCTTCGGTGCAGACAATCAAGCTGTCTTCGTTCGCGGCTTCAGCGGCAGCGGTATCAAGGCCGGTGGCGAGCAACAGCAGGCTGAACAATACGAGTGATTTGGGTTTGGGCATTGAGTAATCCCTGATGCGTATGCGGAATGCGAGCAGCAGCCGTGTAGGGTGCCGGCGCCCGGTTATCCAGCCGAGGATTGCTCGGCTGGATAACAGCTGCCAGGGTTATTTCTCCACGCTTACACCGTAGAACGAGTTAAGGCCGAATGGACTGATTTTGAAGCCCTTGACCGATTTGCTCATTGGCTGGAATACGGTTGAGTGGGCGACCGGAGTGATAGGCACGTTGTCCTTCAGGATGTGCTGCGCCTGCATGTAGAGCTTGCTGCGCTCATCCTTGTCGTTGAGGGTTTTGGCTTTCTTGACCAGGCCGTCGAAGTCCTTGTTGCACCAGCGGCTGTAGTTGTTGCCGCCGATGGCATCGCAACCGTAGAGCACACCCAGCCAGTTGTCCGGGTCCCCATTGTCGCCAGTCCAGCCGATAAGGAGCGCATCGTGTTCACCTGCCTTGGCGCGCTTGTTGTACTCGCCCCACTCATAGCTGACGATCCTGGCCTTGATCCCGATCTTGGCCCAGTCTGCCTGCAGCATTTCAGCCATCAGCTTGGCATTCGGGTTGTAGGGGCGTTGCACCGGCATGGCCCATAGGGTGATTTCTGTACCTTCTTTGACACCCGCGTCCTTGAGCATCTGCTTGGCTTTTTCAGGATCGAAAGGGGCATCCTTGATGCTGTCGTCATAAGACCATTGGGTCGGCGGCAAGCTGTTGACGGCCAGCTGGCCCGCACCTTGGTAGACCGCGTTGATAATGGCTTTTTTGTTGACCGCCATATCCAGCGCCTGGCGCACTTCGAGTTTGTCGAATGGCGGGTGCTCGATGTTGTAGGCGATATAGCCAAGGTTGAAGCCTGCCTGGTCCGGCAGTTGCAGCTTGGCATCGGCCTTGAGCGATTCGATGTCCGCAGGACGTGGGAACACGCTGACCTGGCATTCACCAGCCTTGAGCTTTTGCATGCGCACCGAGGCGTCGGTGTTGATGGCGAAGATCAGGTTGTCGATCTTCACATCGTCCGGGTTCCAGTATTGCTTGTTGCCGGTGAAGCGAATCTGCGCATCTTTCTGGTAGCGCTTGAACACGAACGGGCCAGTGCCGATTGGCTTTTGGTTGATGTCGCTGGCTTTGCCTTCTTTCAACAGCTGAGCCGCATACTCGGCGGACTGGATGGAGGCGAAGCTCATGGCCAGGTTCTGGATAAATGCCGCATCGACGCTGTTGAGGGTGAAGCGCACCGTCATGTCATCGACCTTGTCGATTTTGGCGATGTTTTGATCCATGCCCATGTCGGTGAAGTAAGGAAACTCTGTTGGATAGGCTTTGCGAAATGGATCGTCTTTGTTGAGCATGCGGTGGAAGGTGAACAGCACGTCATCCGCATCAAAGTCGCGGCTTGGCTTGAAGTAGTCGGTGGTATGGAACTTGACGCCAGGGCGCAGGTGGAAGGTGTAGGTCAGGCCGTCATCGGAGATATCCCACTTTTCGGCAAGGCCAGGAATGACTGTGGTACCACCCCGTTCAAATTGAGTCAGGCGATTGAATACGGTCTCTGCGGCCGCATCAAAGTCGGTGCCCGTGGTGTAGAGCGCAGGGTCGAAGCCTGCAGGACTGCCTTCTGAACAAAACACTAGATTGCTTGCGGCCTGGGCAAATGGCGCGCTGGCGAGTAGTCCAGCTACGAGCATTGCCTGGATGACGGCATTCTTACGCATAGAAACCTCATGGTTGTTGTGGTTATGTTGAGGGGCCCCTTGTGGAGACCTTGGATCAAACTATGCAGGGCACATGCCGGAGACAAGTGCGCCAAGTCATAAACAGGGCTATCAGTAGGTGTGGTGTAACTTGCTGTCGCATTTAGACAAAATTTAGGCCAGAACATGGCGAAACGCCGCTATAGAAGCATAGCGGCGCTGAGCGATTATGGTGCTGTGAAGTGTTACCTTTTAGGGCATCTGCACTTCGATGACGCCATCGGCATTAACCGTGACCTGGCTGGTGCCAGCCTCAACTTCCGGTGGCGCCGAGTCCATCATCATTTTCATGCTTGAGCCGCGCGCCATGCGAATGGGCATTGGTGGCTGGAACCCCCCGCTGTTGATGTTCAGGCTCACCAGCTTATAGCCTTTGCCGCCCAGGGCTTGGGTGGCCAGGTCTGCGCGGGCTTTGAAGGCTTCGACTGCATCCTTGAGCATGGCGTCTTCCTTGCTCTTGCGCGTGTTGTCGGCAATGCTGAAACTCATTGAGCCCATCTGCATGGTTTTCAGCATCTCACCGGTTAGCTTGGATAGCTTGGCAAAGTCTGCACTCTCAAGGCGCACTTCGGCGCGCTCGCGCCAGGCGATGATCTTCTTGCCTTTGTCGTCATACACCGGATAACTGTTGCGGCTGCCGGTTGCCACGCTGACACCCTCCACGGCGCGCGCTTGTTTCAGGGCCGCATTGAGGGTTTGGGTGGTTTCTGCAGCGAGCGCTGCGGGGTCAGTATTTTGCGACTCGGTATAGAAGGTCACGTGCATCAGATCATGGGCGATTTCTTGACTGACTTCAGCGCGCAGCGCCACTTGGTTGTAGTGGGCTTCATCGGCATGTACCGAGAAGCTCAGCAGGCTGCCGGCTGTCAGCAACAGGGCAGTGGCAAAGCGTGGGAGGCGTGAAATTGGTTGCATGGAGACTTCCTTAGTTGTCGAGTTGGCGCACATGCGCACTGGGTTCAAAAGAGTAGACGGCGTTTATTGTCGATTGGGGTTAAACAAAATTAAAAAAATAAATCGACCGGGCGGCAGTCTGTTTATTGGCCTGTTTAACCAGGAGCAGGAATTGCTCGCCTGGCTATCTGAAATGACTTCGAGTGCTCTGGCCCGATGTTGTTCAGCCGACAGCTGTTGCAAAAAGCGTCGGCTGCGGCGTGTTGACGCACTAAGCCGTTTGGTGGCTTGGTTATACTCGCCAGACTTGTTACAGGCGTTCTTGGAGAGCTTATGCTCGCACCGGTGCAGTTGTTGTCGGCCAGTCGGCAAAATCTCAGGCGTTTGATCCTGATTCGCTTTTTGGTGCTCGCCGCCCAGGCGGGCGCGGTGGGGCTGGTCTATAAATCGGGTTTGCTGGTGCTGCCCTGGTTTGAACTGAGTATTACCCTGGGCCTGTCTCTGGTCCTGTGCTTGCTTACGGCCCTGCGTTTGCGAGGGCCGTGGCCGGTGACCGAGCAGGAATATGCGCTGCAGCTGAGTTTCGACTTGATTATCCACAGCGTCTTGCTGTTCTACTCTGGCGGCTCCAGCAACCCCTTCGTGTCTTATTACCTGGTGCCCTTGACCATTGCAGCCGCGACCTTGCCCTGGCTCTACACCGTGACTTTGTCAGGACTGGCGCTAACCGGTTATACCTTGCTGTTGGTCTGGTCGCATTCGATTGCCGTGCCCCAGGAACAGCGCCAGAGCCTGCTGATCTACGGCATGTGGCTGAGTTTTGCCATGGCCGCCGGGCTGATTACCTTTTTCGTTGCGAAAATGGCCGAAGAACTGCGTGGCCAGGATCAACAGCGCGCAGAGCGGCGCGAAGAGAACCTGCGTGACCAGCAATTGTTGGCGGTTGCCACCCAGGCGGCCGGAGCTGCACATGAACTGGGTACGCCACTGGCGACCATGAGCGTGTTGATCAAAGAGTTGCGCCGTGAGCATCCCGAGCCATTGCTGCAAGAAGATCTGGCTGTGCTGCAGGAACAGGTGAAGCTGTGCAAAGACACGCTGCAGCAGTTGGTTCGCGCCGCCGAAGCCGACCGCCGCCAGGCCGTTGTCGAACAGTCGAGTGTTGAGTGGCTGGAGGTCACGCTCAATCGTTGGCACCTGATGCGCCCTGAAGCGAGCTATCGTTACCAGTGTCTGGGCCGTGGTACGCCGCCGCGGCTGATGCCGCCAGCAGATCTGACCCAGGCCTTGCTTAACCTGTTGAATAACGCTGCCGATGCCCACCCAGACAAACTGGATATCCGCCTGAACTGGGACCACCAGTGGCTGTACCTGACCATCCGCGATTTTGGAGCCGGTGTGCCGCTGGCGATTGCCGAGCAACTGGGGCGCCCCTTCTTCACCACCAAGGGCAAGGGATTTGGCCTGGGCTTGTTTTTAAGCCAGGCCAGCGTTACGCGGGCAGGCGGTACGGTTAAACTGTATAACCATGAAGAGGGTGGCACGCTTACCGAGTTGAAACTGCCGCGTGCCTATGGCCGCGCATAAATGCGACCTGCAAGGGAGCCGATTGCTCGCCCCCTCTTGAGGGCTGTAGCAAGGACTGCCCTAGCACGGGCTGCCCCAGCATGGGCTGCCCCAGTAATACCGAACACAGTAGTTTTTCAGCGGTTTCCAAGGAGTTAAGCATGTCTGAAGAGGCACTATTTGAAGGTGACGAGCAGCCGCATCTGTTGTTGGTCGACGATGACCCAACCTTTACCCGGGTCATGGCGCGGGCGATGAGTCGTCGTGGCCTGCGTGTATCAACCGCAGGTTCTGCCGAAGAAGGCTTGCTATTGGCCGAGCAGGATATGCCGGAGTACGCAGTTGTCGACCTGAAGATGGATGGTGATTCAGGCCTGGTACTTTTGCCTAAACTGCTTGAGCTCGATGCCGAGATGCGGGTGGTCATACTTACCGGATATTCGAGCATTGCCACTGCTGTCGAGGCGATCAAGCGCGGTGCCTGCAATTACCTGTGCAAGCCGGCGGATGCCGATGACGTGCTGGCGGCCCTGCTGACGCAACATGCCGACCTCGACAGCCTGGTCCCGGAAAATCCGATGTCGGTCGATCGCCTGCAGTGGGAGCACATTCAACGCGTATTGGCTGAGCACGAAGGCAATATCTCTGCGACTGCCCGTGCCCTGGGCATGCATCGACGGACCTTGCAGCGCAAGTTGCAAAAGCGACCGGTGCGTCGCTAAGGCATCTGCGAAAAACTACCGGGCTAGGCTTTACCGGGCCAGCCCATCCGCTGTGTGCAAATAGCTTGAGCATCTAGCCGCGACGGCGGCGGATGAAAAAAGCCGCATCGACCCGATTAGCCAAATCTTTTCATTGGCAAGCTTGCTATTATTGTTAGCAGGCTACGGACTTGTCCTGTTCTCCAGATCAAAACGTGCCTAGATACCTGGACGCCTGGAATTGGACTGAGGCAGCTGTGTTCGAAATCGTTCTGCAAACCGTCAGCATTACCGCACCTGTATTCGCCATGCTGTTCCTTGGCGTGGTGCTCAAGCGCTTGCGCTGGATTGATGACAACTTTATCGGCACGGCTTCGGAGCTGGTATTTCGCGGCACCATGCCGACCTTGCTGTTTCTCGGTATCGTCAACGCCGACATGAGCCAGGCCTTCAAGCCGGGACTGATAATCTATTTTGTGCTTGCCACCCTGGTCACCTTCGCCGTGGCCTGGGGCTGGGCGGTGCTGCGTTGCCCGGAGATTGAGCGCGGCATCTATACCCAAGGTGCATTTCGTGGAAACAATGGCGTCGTTGGCCTGGCCCTGGCGACCAGCATGTACGGTGACTATGGCCTGGCGATAGGCAGCGTGCTCGCCGGAGTGGTGATCTTTTGCTACAACATCCTCTCCGTGCTGGTGCTGGCGATATATAGTCCCGGTGCCAAGACTGATCCGGGCACATTGTGCAAAAGCATCCTGACCAACCCGCTCATTATCGGCGTGGCACTGGCGGTCCCCTTCGCCTATTGGCAGATAGAGCTGCCGCAATGGCTGCTGGCGTCGGCCGAATACTTCGCACACATGACGCTGCCTTTGGCGCTGATCTGCATTGGCGGCACACTGTCCCTGGCCTCCATGCGCCAGAGCAGCGATATTGCAATCGGCTCAAGTATGATGAAGCTGGTCTGGTTGCCGCTGCTAGCCACGCTTGGCGCATGGCTGGCGGGCTTTCGCGATGCTGATCTGGCTGTTTTGTTTCTCTACTTCGCCAGCCCAACTGCGGCGGCGAGCTATGTCATGGCTCGCGCGGCCAATGGTAACCATGAACTGGCAGCGGCGATTATCGTGATCACCACGCTAGGCTCTGTGGTTTCCATCAATATTGGCTTGCTGATATTGCAAGCTCTTGGCTGGATCTAGGCCCTGATACCGCCCTGGTTTGTTTGCGCTCGGCCACATAGCGGTTGAAGGCATCGAAATCACTGGTACAGAGGAGCGGGGCGATGGCCCTGATTTCTTCGGCAGGCCAGTCCCACCAGGCGGACTCTTGCAGCATCTGCCGGGTTGGTTCATCGAAGCGCCAGCGGATCAGGCGTGCAGGATTGCCCCCCACCACTGCGTAGGCCGGAACATCTTTGGTGACAACGGCACCCGCAGCGACTATTGCACCATCGCCAATGGTCACGCCAGAAAGAATCATGGCCTTTGAGCAGATCCAGCAATCATTGCCGATGATGACGTCACCATTGCTGCCGTGCGCATCCACGATATGAGCGAGTTCTTCCATCTGCAGTGGGAATGGATAGCTGGTTATCCAGTCGGTGCGGTGATGACCACCCAGGTAGATATTTACGTCACCCGCAATTGAGGTGTAGGCACCCACATGCAGTTTGGTGCCTTCATTCCAGTCATGGACTGTGGGCTTGCCGTAGGTCCCGTCGCCGAAGCTGTATTCTGGGTAACGCTGACGCAGTTTCAGCGCTCCTCGATAGAGCCTTGGCGAGTTTTGAATATACTTTCTGGCGCTGCGTTTAAGCAGCTTGGTTAAGCATTTCATATGTATCCCATCCATAGGATCGAAGCTATCCGCTAGCTAATACAAATATTACGGTAGTGTGATGTTGGTGATTTCTGTCGCTGTTTGAAGTTTGATGCGTGACAGACCAATAAAAGGTTCAGGCAAGGCGCTATTGTAAACGGCTCCGCGAACCAGTAAACGGGGCAGTTCGTCCGGATTTTTCTTGCCTGGGCATCAGTTTTTTTGCTGATGCTCGTCAATGATTTCCTGTGCGGCGCGGAATGCATCGATTGCAGCGGGGGCACCGGCGTAAGCTGCGCAATGGAGCAGCGTTTCGCGGATTTCCTCGACGCTGCAGCCATTGTTCAAGGCGCCGCGCACGTGGCCTTTTAGTTCCTGCGGGCACTTGAGCGCGGTGAGTGCAGCAAGGGTAATCAGGCTGCGGGTTTTGCGCTCCAGCCCTTCACGGTTCCAGACGGCACCCCAGGCATGGTTGTTGACGTAGTCCTGCAGTGGCTGGGTGAAGTCCGTGGCGTTGCCCAGGGCGCGATCGACGAAAGCATCGCCCATGACTTCGCGGCGCACCTGTTCGCCGTCTAGGGGTTTATTACTCATATTCGCCTGCTCCCGTGATTTGAGTATCAAGTCAGTCGCTGTTTCTGCCAGCTACGCACGCTGATAATAATCAAGGTGACCACTGTAAGTGGAATGACATAGCCGATCATGGCGTGGCCAAAGGTTTCAACAATCGGTCGGCCAGTGGCGAACAGCACCAGGTACAGGGTGTAGGCACCGTAATAGGCCAAAAACAGCAAGCCTTCCCAGCGATTGATTCGGTAGCCGGTGAAGAAAATCGGCAGGCAAGCCACTGCCACGGCAATCATCACCGGGAAGTCGAACGCCAGTGCATTGGGCGATACCGAAATAGGGTTTGGCGAAACCAGTGCCGCCAGCCCAAGTACGCTGAGCAGGTTGAACAGGTTGCTGCCGACGATATTGCCCACGGCGATATCGCGCTCGCCCTTGAAGGCGGCCAGGATCGAGGTGGCCAGTTCTGGCAGGGAGGTACCGATGGCGATTACCGTCAAGCCGATGACCAGTTCAGACAGACCCAGGGCGCGGGCCAGTGTCACTGCGCCTTCAACCAGGAAGTGCGAGCCGCCGACCAGCAGTGCCAGGCCAATGATGATCAGTATCAGGTTGATCAGCCATGCATTGGGTTTGGCTGGCTGGTCGAGCCCGAACTCTTCGGCAAACTCATCGTTGTCTTGATCAGCGCCTTGCTTACGGCTGCTGCGCACCAGAAAGAAGGTGTAGGCGACGATGCCCGTGAACAATATTGCGCCATCAATGCGGCTCAGGTCGCCGTCATAGGCGAGGCCAAAGGTGAGCAGGCTGGCGCCGATCATCAGGGGCACATCCATGCGGATCAACTGGCGCGAGACAACCAGCGGTGCAACCAGCGCGGTGGCACCCAGTACCAGCAATACGTTGGCGATGTTGCTGCCCACCACGTTGCCAATGGCCAGGTCGCCACTGCCGCTCATTGCCGACTGCACGCTGACGGCGGTTTCCGGGGCGCTGGTGCCGAAGGCAACCACCGTCAGGCCGATCACCAGCGGTGGTATGCCGAATTGGGCTGCCAGCTTGGCTGCGCCACGTACCAATACTTCAGCGCCAGCCACCAAGAGCACCAGGCCGGCGATCAGGTATACAAATGTCAGTAACGTCATACAGGGCTCCAGAAAGATGCGGCTAGTTTAGCCAGTCGCAGATTCGGCGCTAGAGGTAAATAAGGCGATTGGTAACCAGTCTTTACAGCTGATGGCTAGGGTTCCAGTAGCTTGATGCTGACCGGTACGACGCCATCGCGCAGCATGTCGAGTTGTTCGGCGGCTTTTTTTGACACGTCGATTATTCGTCCGCGAGCAAATGGGCCTCGGTCATTTATGCGCACTATCACGGTTTTATCATTGCGCAGGTTGGTCACCTGTACACGGCTGCCGAAGGGCAGGCTGCGGTGCGCCGCGGTGAGCGCGTTCTGGTCGAAGCGTTCGCCATTGGCGGTTTTCTTGCCATGATGCTGGGCGCCGTAATAGGAGGCGTTGCCCGTTGCGCTATAGCCCGCGCCAGTAGTCGAAGTGCGAGGGCTGTCGATGGTGTTGCTGGCGCAACCGGCCAGTAGGCTGAACAGTCCGAGGATCAACAGCGTAGGTCGCATACAGGCTCCGAAAAAAATCCTGAGCTGTTGCAATGCGTAGCTTGCCTGCCCTGCACAGCTCAAATTCTTGCTTACGACTAGCCACCTCTGGTGGCATTCGTCATCAGCCCTGCAAGCCAGAGGCTCCAGCTTGCAGGGCGGCGGCGCGAAGCTGATCTTGAAACAGTCAGCTCGTTTGTCGCGCGATGACTTGTTAGCCTTCGAGTTTCTTCTTGAGCAGTTCGTTCACTTGTTGCGGGTTGGCTTTGCCTTTGGAGGCTTTCATGGCCTGGCCGACGAAGAAACCGAACATCTTGCCGCGCTTGGCTTCTTCTGCTGCGCGGTATTGTTCAACCTGTTCGGCATTGGCGGCGAGCACCTCATCAAGCATGGCCTCGATTGCACCGCTGTCAGTCACTTGCTTGAGGCCTTTGGCTTCGATGACCTGATCAGCAGAGCCTTCGCCGGCGGCCATGGCTTCAAAGACCATCTTGGCGATCTTGCCGGAGATGGTGTTGTCCTTGATGCGCAGGATCATGCCGCCCAGTTGCTCGGCGCTGACCGGGGACTGCTCGATATCGAGGTTGTCCTTGTTGAGCAGGCTGGAAAGCTCGCCCATTACCCAGTTAGCGGCCAGCTTGGCGTCACCGCAGGTTTTTTCCACCGCCTCGAAGTAGTCGGCCATTTCACGGCTGGCTGCCAGCACGTTGGCGTCGTAGGCCGACAAGCCAAATTGCGCCTCGAAGCGCTCGCGTTTCTGCACGGGCAGTTCCGGCAGGGTGGCGCGCAAGTGCTCGAGGTAGCTCGGTTCGATAACCACAGGCAGCAGGTCCGGGCAGGGGAAGTAACGGTAGTCGTTGGCTTCCTCTTTGCTGCGCATCGAGCGGGTCTGGTCTTTGTTCGGGTCGTACAGGCGGGTTTCCTGAACAACTTTGCCGCCATCCTCGATCAACTCGATTTGACGCTGTACTTCATGGTTGATGGCTTTTTCAATGAAGCGGAACGAGTTGACGTTCTTGATCTCGGCGCGGGTGCCAAATTCAGCCTGGCCCTTGGGGCGTACCGATACGTTGCAGTCGCAGCGCAGCGAGCCTTCGGCCATGTTGCCGTCGCAAATGCCCAGGTAACGCACCAGTGCATGGATCGCCTTGACGTAGGCCACGGCTTCCTTGGCGCTGCGGATATCCGGTTCCGAGACGATTTCCAGCAGCGGCGTGCCAGCGCGGTTGAGGTCGATACCACTCATGCCCTGGAAGTCTTCGTGCAGGCTTTTGCCAGCATCTTCTTCAAGGTGGGCACGGGTGATGCCGATGCGCTTGACGGTGCCGTCTTCCAGGGTAATGTCCAAATGGCCGATGCCGACGATTGGGTCGTCCATCTGGCTGGTCTGGTAGCCTTTTGGCAGGTCCGGGTAGAAGTAGTTTTTACGCGCAAAAATATTGCGCGGGGCGATATGGGCATCAATTGCCAGGCCGAACATGCATGCCATGCGCACGGCTTCGGCATTGAGCACCGGCAGTGTGCCGGGCATGCCCAGGTCAACCAGGCTGGCCTGGGTATTAGGCTCGGCGCCGAATGTGGTGGCGCTGGCCGAGAAAATCTTCGACTGAGTCGCGAGCTGTGCGTGAATTTCCAGCCCGATCACGGTTTCCCATTGCATCTGAGTGATCCTTAAAATCCGGCTGGCACGCGAGTGTGCCAATCAGTGACTTGTTGATATTGGTGCGCCACGTTAAGCAGGCGACCCTCCTCGAAATACGGTGCCAGCAACTGCACGCCGACCGGCAAGCCGTCGATGAAACCGGCAGGCATCGACAAACCGGGAATGCCGGCCAGGTTGGCGGTGATGGTGTAGATGTCTTCAAGGTAGGCCGCGACCGGGTCGTTGCTCTTCTCGCCAAGTTTCCAGGCCGGGTTGGGCGTGGTCGGGCCAAGAATCAGATCGACATCGTTGAATGCAGCCACGAAGTCGTTCTTGATCAAGCGGCGGATCTGCTGCGCCTTGATGTAGTAGGCATCGTAATAACCGGCAGACAGGGCATAGGCCCCCACCATGATCCGGCGCTTGACCTCGGCACCGAAGCCTTCACCGCGCGAGCGCTTGTAAAGGTCTTCAAGGTTGGCCGGGTTCTCGCAGCGATAGCCAAAGCGCACGCCATCGAAGCGCGACAGGTTGGACGATGCTTCGGCAGGGGCAATGACGTAGTAGGCCGCAATCGCGTTCTGGGTGTTGGGCAGGCTGATGTCTTTGACTGTGGCACCCAGGGCTTTCAATTGCTCAACCACGGCCATTACCGCGTCTGCGATACGGCTGTCGAGGCCAGCGCTGAAGTATTCCTTCGGCAAGCCAATGCGCAAGCCTGTCAGCGGCTTGGTCAATGCGGCAAGGTAATCATCAACCGGCTGATCGACACTGGTGGAGTCTTTGGGGTCGAAACCGGCCATGGCCTGCAGCATCAGTGCGCAGTCTTCTGCCGTGCGGGCCAGTGGGCCACCCTGATCGAGGCTGGATGCATAGGCAATCATGCCCCAGCGGGAGACGCGGCCATAGGTCGGCTTGATCCCGGTGAGGTTGGTCAGCGCGGCCGGTTGACGAATCGAGCCGCCGGTGTCGGTGCCTGTAGCTGCAGGCAGCAGGCGCGCAGCTACGGCCGCTGCCGAGCCGCCAGAGGAGCCGCCCGGGACGCGCTCGAGGTTCCACGGGTTCTTGACCGCGCCATAGTGGCTGGACTCGTTGGCCGAACCCATGGCGAATTCGTCCATGTTCAGCTTGCCCAGGGTTACCGCGCCAGCCGCCGCCAGTTTTTCAACCACGGTGGCGTTATAGGGGGCTTTGAAGTTGTCGAGCATCTTCGAGCCGCAGCTGGTGCGAATGTCGAGGGTGCAAAACAGGTCTTTATGACCGATGGGGGCGCCGAGCAGGGCGCCAGTCTCGCCTGCGGCTCGACGTGTGTCAGCGGCTTTGGCTTGTTGGATCGCGAGGTCTTCAGTGACGCTGATAAAGCTATTGAGTTGCGGATCGAGTTGCTGAATACGCGCCAGCAGGGTGCGGGTCAGTTCTTCGGATGAGAATGTCTTGTCGGCGAGTCCGCGGGCGATCTCGGCCAGAGTCAGTGGATGCATGCTAGGCTCTTTCCCTTACTCGATAACTTTTGGAACAAGATAGAGTCCGCTTTCGACCGCCGGGGCAATTGCCTGGTAGTCGTCGCGATGATTTGTTTCAGTCACTTCGTCGGCTCGCAGGCGTTGTGTCGCCTCCAAGGGATGAGCCAAAGGTTCTATACCGTTGGTGTCGACCGACTGCATGTGGTCAATTAGGCCGAGAATGTTGTTGAGGGTCTCGGTAGTTTGTGGGATTTCGCTGTCATTAAGGCCCAGTCGTGCCAAATGGGCGATTTTTTCCACTTCGGAGCGTTCAAGCGCCATTGGATTTCCCTGTGTTAAGCCGCCTGTAAAAAGGCCGCCTTAAAGTGTGATTGAGTCGTCATGCATGCGATATGCAGGGAACGTATTTCGCAAACCTGCGGTCAAAGGCCGCGATGGTGGGGCACAAGCCCGGAAAAACAGGCAATCTAACACATTGGTGCCTTGCTCAAAATCCCTTCCATTGTTAGAGTTTGCCGCACTTTTTTTACCCACGCGTTTCCTAGGGTCCTATATCCCATGTTCAAAAAACTGCGTGGCATGTTTTCCAGCGATCTCTCTATTGACCTGGGCACTGCCAATACCCTTATTTATGTTCGCGAGCGCGGAATTGTTCTCAATGAGCCTTCCGTCGTTGCTATCCGTACCCACGGTAACCAGAAGAGCGTCGTTGCTGTCGGTACAGAGGCCAAGCGCATGCTGGGTCGTACACCGGGCAACATTGCCGCAATTCGCCCGATGAAAGACGGCGTTATCGCCGACTTTAGTGTCTGTGAAAAGATGCTGCAGTACTTTATCAACAAGGTTCACGAGAACAGCTTTCTGCAACCCAGCCCACGGGTTCTGATCTGTGTGCCATGCAAGTCGACCCAGGTTGAACGTCGCGCCATCCGCGAATCTGCAATCGGTGCCGGTGCCCGCGAAGTGTTTCTGATCGAAGAGCCAATGGCAGCGGCGATCGGTGCCGGCCTGCCGGTTGAAGAAGCGCGTGGCTCCATGGTCGTGGATATCGGTGGTGGTACCACTGAAATCGCCCTGATCTCCCTCAACGGTGTGGTTTACGCTGAATCCGTACGTGTCGGCGGTGACCGTTTCGACGAAGCCATCATTACCTACGTGCGTCGTAACTACGGCAGCCTGATCGGTGAGTCGACGGCTGAGCGCATCAAGCAGGAAATCGGTACTGCCTATGCGGGTGGCGAAGTACGCGAAGTTGATGTCCGTGGCCGCAACCTGGCTGAAGGCGTGCCGCGTAGCTTCACGCTCAATTCCAATGAGGTGCTCGAAGCGCTGCAAGAGTCGCTGGCGACTATTGTCCAGGCAGTCAAGAGCGCGCTGGAGCAATCCCCCCCAGAGTTGGCTTCCGATATCGCCGAGCGTGGCCTGGTGCTGACCGGTGGCGGTGCGCTGCTGCGTGACCTCGACAAGCTGCTTGCCCAGGAAACCGGTCTTCCGGTGATTGTTGCCGAAGATCCGCTCACCTGTGTTGCACGTGGCGGCGGTAAGGCGCTAGATATGATGGATCGCCACACCATGGACTTGCTGTCCACGGAGTAAAGCCTTCCGTTTTAGGGATTCTCTGAAAAAGGTAGCGAGCGTAGATAGTACAAGGCAGAAAATGCGAAAAAGTGGCGTTTAGCGGCCTAAATGAGCATTTTGAACAGTTTTTTAACGCCGTAATATCGAGCGCAGTAGTTTCTCAGAGTCTCCCTAAACAAAAGCTGCAAGGCGGGCCCCAGGCTCACTTGCAGCTTTTTGTTAATGTCTGATGCTACGAGGACCCGCCTATCAAACCGCTATTTGCCAAAGGACCTTCGCTCGGTGTGCGCCTGCTGGTGCTGGCCGTGCTTTCGGCTGCCTTGATGGTGGTGGATGCGCGTTTTGATGTGCTCAAGCCTGTGCGCAGCCAGTTGGGCGTGATTGTCGAGCCGGTGTATTGGCTGGGTAGCTTGCCTGTGACGCTGTGGGAGAACACCACCCAGGAGCTGAGTTCGCGCACCGAGTTGGTGGCCGAGAATGAAAAGCTCAAGACCGAACGCCTGTTGATGCAGCGGCGCCTGCAAAAGCTGGCGGCGCTGACCGAGCAGAATGTGCGCTTGCGCGAGTTGCTCAATTCGGCGGCACTGGTTGATGACGATGTGCTTGCGACCGAGCTGATCGGTATTGACCCGAACCCGTTTACCCATCGCATCCTGATTGATAAAGGCTCCAAGGACGGCGTGGTCATTGGCCAGCCGGTGCTTGATGCGCGAGGGCTGATGGGGCAAGTGGTCGAAGTCATGCCTTATTCGGCGCGGGTCTTGCTGCTCACCGATACCAACCACAGTATTCCTGTTCAGGTGAATCGTAACGGTTTGCGAGCGATTGCCAGCGGCACCGGTAACCCCGAGCGGCTTGAGTTGCGCCATGTGGCCGATACAGCGGACATCAAGGAAGGCGACCTGTTGGTGAGCTCTGGCCTGGGCCAGCGTTTTCCGGCGGGCTATCCGGTGGCGACTGTGTCGCAGGTGATTCACGACTCGGGCCAGCCTTTTGCTATTGTCAGGGCCATTCCAACCGCCAATCTCAACCGCAGCCGCTACATGTTGCTGGTGTTCACCGACCCGCGTTCGCCAGAGCAACGGGCCACTGAGTCTGCCGAAGCGCAGGAAGCCGAGGATCGCCAGGCAACCGAGCCAGGGGCGCGCACTGCGCCACCTGCAGGCGAACAGGCTCCGGCCGCCGCGCCAGCGTCTTCCAGTCCGGCTCCGGCGCCGCCAGTACCCGCGCAACCAGAAGGGACGCAGCAATGAGCAGTGTGCGTGCACGCAATACCTGGGTCGTCTGGCTGAGCTTGATGTTTGCGCTGTTGCTCAGTGTTTCGAGCCTGCCTGCGTTCATGGAAATTGGTCGGCCGCTGTGGCTTGCGCTATTTCTGACCTATTGGGTGCTGGCGCTACCGCACCGGGTTGGCATGGCAACCGCCTGGGTATTCGGCTTGTTGGCGGATGTGCTCAATGGCTCCCTGCTCGGCCAGAACGCGCTGATCCTCAGTCTGATCACCTTCCTGGTGTTGAGCCTGCACCAGCGTTTGCGGATGTTCCCGATGTGGCAACAGTGCCTGGTGTTGATGGTCGTATTTGGCCTGGCGCAGTTGGTACAGTTGTGGCTTAACGCACTAACCGGCAGTCGGCCGCCGACCCTTGCCTTTATCCTTCCGGCGGTGATCAGTGTGCTGCTTTGGCCGTGGGTCAGCGTTATCCTGCGCAGTATCCAGCAGCGCTTGGGCGTCAATTAAGCTGGCACTTTCAAATTCGACAAGGAGAATTCTGCATGGCCACGTTGTATCTGGCGTCAGGTTCGTCGCGTCGGCGTGAGTTGCTCACCCAGATTGGCGTACCCTTCATCACCCAAGTGAGCTCGATAGATGAAGCCGTACTGCCCGATGAGCAGCCAGGTACTTATGTAGAGCGCCTGGCCCGGGCAAAGGCACAGGCAGTCTTCGAATCCCTTGATTCACCGGCCGACGCTGTCGTGCTCGGGTCGGATACGGCGGTCGTTCTCGACGGCAAAATCCTCGGCAAGCCAGCCGACCGGAGTGAGGCGCTGGCGACCCTGCAGGCGTTGTCGGGGCGCGAACATCAAGTATTGACTGCGGTCGCGCTGGTCGCGCGCGATAAAACCAAAGCCTTGGTGGTGACAAGTCAGGTAACCTTTAGATGTATTTCAGAGGCTGAAGCACAGGCATACTGGGCCAGCGGTGAACCGCAAGATAAAGCGGGCAGCTATGGCATCCAGGGGTTGGCGGCCGTGTTCGTCAGCCAATTGCAGGGCAGTTATTCGGCAGTGGTTGGCCTGCCCCTGTGTGAAACAGCTGAGTTACTCGCAGAATTTGCAGTTCCGTGCTGGCAAACCTTGCCAGTCCACACTTAAGGAAGTTGTAGGTCACGGGCGAGCGGGCTCCCCGAGTTTGCAGCTTCATCTCAAAAGAGATGGACGCATGAGTGAAGAAATCCTGATCAACATCACGCCGATGGAATCGCGCGTGGCAGTAGTCGAAAACGGTGTGTTGCAGGAAGTCCATGTCGAGCGTACACAGCGCCGCGGGATTGTCGGCAACATCTACAAGGGCAAGGTGGTTCGCGTGCTGCCAGGGATGCAGGCAGCGTTTGTCGACATTGGCCTTGAGCGTGCCGCCTTTATCCATGCGTCTGAAATTTCCAGCCGCGAAGGCGCTGCCGTCGAATCCATCAGCGCCCTTGTGCATGAGGGGCAGAGCCTTGTGGTGCAGGTCACCAAGGACCCGATTGCCAGCAAGGGGGCGCGGCTGACCACGCAGCTATCCTTGCCCTCGCGCTACCTTGTCTACATGCCGCGCACCAGCCACGTTGGCATTTCCCTGAAGATCGAAGACGAGGCCGAGCGTGAACGCCTCAAGCAAGTGGTCGCCGATTGTGTCGGTGCCGAGGGCAGTGAAGAGGCCGGTGGCTTTATCCTGCGCACTGCCGCCGAAGGTGCGGGTGCCGATGAAATTCTGGTGGATATCCGTTACGTACGCCGGTTGTGGGGACAAATCGCCGGGCAGATGAAGTCCGCGCCGTCGCCCTCGGTGATCTATGAAGACCTGAGCCTGGCCTTGCGTACATTGCGTGACCTGGTCAGCCCGCGCACCGAGAAAATCCGCATTGATTCGCGTGAAACCTTCCAGAAGATCACCCACTTTGTCAGCGAGTTGATGCCGGAGATTTCCGACCGCCTTGAGCATTACCCGGGCGAGCGACCGATTTTCGATCTCTATGGTGTTGAGGACGAGATCCAGAAAGCCCTCGACCGCAAGGTACCGCTGAAGTCCGGAGGCTACCTGGTGGTCGACCCGGCTGAGGCGATGAGCACCATTGACGTCAATACCGGCGCTTTTGTCGGGCATCGCACGCTAGAAGAAACCATTTTCAAGACCAATCTGGAAGCCGCCACGGCCATTGCCCGGCAACTGCGTTTGCGCAACCTGGGTGGGATCATCATCATCGACTTCATCGACATGGAAGATGAAGAGCACCAGCGCCAGGTTCTGCGGACCCTGGAAAAACAATTAGAGCGCGATCACGCAAAGACCAATATCATTGGGATTACCGAGTTGGGTCTGGTGCAGATGACCCGCAAGCGCACGCGCGAGAGTCTTGAGCAGGTGCTCTGTGAACCTTGCGCTTGTTGTCAGGGACGCGGCAAGTTAAAAACCCCGGAAACCACCTGCTATGAGATTTTCCGGGAAATATTGCGTGAAGCAAGAGCCTATCAGCCAGAGGGATACAGGGTGTTGGCCAATCAAAAAGTTGTAGACCGTCTGCTCGACGAAGAGTCAGGCAACGTTGCAGATCTAGAGGCGTTCATCGGTCGCACCATCAAGTTCCAAGTGGAAACCATGTACTCCCAGGAACAATACGATGTGGTGCTGTTGTGACGTACTTGCCCGCTAAACAGGTTTGAGTTAGTTGGCACGCTCAGGAGGCTGGCTGGCAAGGGTTCTGCGTTGGAGCCTCGGGCTCTGTGCGCTGGTGTTAATTACCACGGCGCTGCTGGTCAGTCTTGGCCGGCTGTTCACCCCGATGGTTGCCGAATACCGCATCCAGGTCGAAGACAAGGCGCAGGCAGTCTTGGGCCTGCCTGTGTCCATAGGCTCGCTGGTAGGTAGCTGGCACGGCCTGGCCCCGGTATTTGTGGCCCACGACGTGACCCTGGGCAAAGGCGCAAATGCCGTACGCCTTGATCAGATTCGCCTGATTCCCGATCTGGTCGCCAGTGCAATGGCCATGCAGCCTCGCGCCGAATTACTGGCGATCGATGGGCTGCAGTTGAGTGTGGTGCAGGGCGACAGCGGCCAATGGCAGGTCGAAGGCCTACCCAGGCCGCAAGACGATACAGCGATTGATGTCGAAAAACTGCTGGCCCAGTTGAAAATGGTGCGACACCTGTCGCTGCTCAACAGCCAGGTGACCCTGGCGGCCGCAGGCCAGCCCGCACATAGCTTGCGTTATGTGAACCTGACATTGGGCTTTGCTGGCGGTCATCAGCGCCTGGACGGACGTTTGCAGTTGCCGGATGGCAAGCCCATGGAGTTGCAGGTGCGCACGCAGATGGACGTCAAGAAGTGGCGCGACCTGCAAGCTGAGGTTTACCTGCAATTACCCGAGACCGACTGGGCCAGCTGGTTGCCACAAGGTCTGACGCAAGAGTGGTCCTTGAGTCATTTGCAGCTTGGCGGGCAATTCTGGCTGTCCTGGGCCGACGGAGCCCTGCAGCGGGCGGTCACGCAAGTCAAAGTGGCCAGGCTTGAAGGCCAGTACGCTGAGCGCAAGCCGGCAAGCCTGACGGACATGCAACTCAACAGCTACTTCGGGCGTGATGCCGAAGGCTTGCAAGCCCAGTTGGCGAATTTTTCGGCGCGCGCAGGTGAGCAACAAATCGGCCCCATGAACCTTACCCTGCGACAGCATGCCAAGCAGGGAGATGCTACCGAGTTCTGGACGCTCAGTTTTGATCGCCTGGAGGTTGCGCCCTTGCTGCCGCTGGTGGAGTCACTGGCGCCAATACCAGACAAAGGGTTGTCGGCACTGGCCACGCTTAATCCTCGTGGCGCCCTGACCAACGCCACGGTTGGTTTTCACCCTGATGCAGAGGGTGATAAGAGGGTGCAGTTCGCAACCAATACCGATGCAATCAGCTTTTCGGCCTATGATCATGTGCCGGGCATTGAAAATATCACTGGCAGCGTCACCGGCGACCTGGGTTCGGGCACTATTCTGCTCGACGCCAAGGAGTTCTCGCTCGACCTGGCGACCTTGTTCCCCAAGGCCTGGCTGTATCACACCGCCCGTGGCCAGGTTGACTGGCGGATCAACGAGCAAGGCCTGACGTTGCGCAGCCCCTATGTCCAGGCCACGGGCGATGAAGGCAAGGCTGCGGCTGACTTTCTTATTCGCTTGACCGGTGATCCCGAGGTCGAGGATTACATGGATCTGCGTGTCGGCATTACCGAAGGCGATGCGCGTTTCACAGAAAAATACCTGCCCACACGGGTTCCGGAGTTCAGTCCGGAACTGGCCAATTGGTTGAAAACCTCGATCAAGGCCGGCGCTGTCGATCAAGGCTATTTCCAGTTTCAGGGCTCGCTCAACAAGGGGTCGAGCAAGGCATCCCACAGCATCAGCCTGTACTTTGCCGTGCATGACGCCGAGTTGGCCTATCAGCCGGGCTGGCCAGAGCTCAAGAATGCCCGGGGTGAAGTGCTGATTGAAGACGATCAGGTGCGCATACGTGTTCCACAAGGCCAGGTGTTGAACAGCACGGCGAAGAACGTCCAGGTCAGCATTCCACTTGAACGTCCGGATACACCACCAAACCTGCTGTTGACCGCCGACCTGGAAAGCAGTGTGGTCGATGCCCTGAAGATTCTTAAGGAAGCGCCGATTGGCACCTCCGACATCTTTGCCGGCTGGCAGGGCAAAGGTGATTTAACCGGTGCTCTGGACTTGGATATTCCTCTGCACAAGGGTGCGCCCCCCAAGGTGATCGTGGATTTCACGGCGAAGGATGCCGAGGTCAAAATCGGCAATCCCAAGCTTGATCTCAGCCATGTCTCTGGTGCGTTCCGTTATGACACGGCAAAAGGCCTGAGCGCGCCGAGCATCGAGGCCCAGTTGCTGGGCCATAAAGCCAGGGGCAAGGCCGTTGCGCAAGCGGTTAACGGCCGGGCAACCAGTTTGATTGATGTGAGCGGGCAAGTCCCGTTGCAGAGGCTGACCCAGTGGCTGGCGGTTACCCAGCCTATCCCTGCCAATGGCAATTTGCCCTACCGATTGCGCTTGAACATCGATGGTGAGCAAACCGGCCTGCAGATAGATTCCGGGCTTAAAGGTCTGGCAATCGACCTGCCAGCGCCCTTTGGCAAGTCTGCCGAGGATCAACGCAATGCGACACTGGAACTGGGGCTTGGCGGGGACCAGCGGAGCTACAAGCTGCGTTATGCAAACCTGCTGAGCTTCAATGGTGTCGCTCCCGCCAGTGATTTTCTGCAAGGCCGTGGCGAGTTGCGCTTGGGTGGCGGTTTGGCGCAACTGCCATCGCAGAAGGGGTATCGCTTACGCGGCTCGGTCGCAGAGCTGGACTTGTCCGATTGGCAGCGGGCAATCGAACCCTACATGAACTCATCCAAGGGTTCGGCGTTGCAGGCATTCAGCGATGCGCAGTTGGATATCGGACGCTTTGTCGGTTTTGGTAAAACGGTCAACAACCTTGGCTTGGGCGTGCGTCGTTCGGGGGCGGCCTGGGCCTTGTCAGTCGACAGTACGCTGGCCAAGGGCAATGTGATATTTCCAGATGCGTCATCCCGGCCAATCAGCGCGGACCTTGCCTATATCCACCTACCCGAAGATAAGCCAGGCACCACGGCTAAAGAAGAGGGACCCGATCCGCTGGCGGATGTAGATCCGCGCAAGATTCCTTCGATTGACCTCAAGGTGGCTGAAGTCAAACTGGGTAAGCAGTCGTTGGGGGCGTCGTCCTTGAAAGCTCGTCCGGCGGCCAACGGTGTCCAGTTCAGTGACCTGAATATCAACCTCGCGGGGTTGAGGGTTAACGGCACAGCAGGTTGGCAAGGTGAAGGCAGTGGCGCCAGAAGCTGGTACAAGGGCCGCTTTGAAGGCGAAAAGCTGCAAGATGTCTTGAAGGCCTGGGGCTTTGCTCCGACTGCAACCAGTGAGCATTTCCGCCTCGACGTGGATGGCAACTGGCCCGGCTCGCCCTTGAATCTTAGTCTGGCGCGGTTCAGTGGCGCTATGAACGCCTCGCTGCGCAAGGGCCAGTTCGTCGAAGTGCAAGGCTCGGCATCGGCATTACGGGTCTTTGGTTTGCTCAACTTCAACTCGATCGGCAGGCGCCTGCGTTTGGATTTTTCCGATTTGCTGGGTGAAGGCTTGAGTTACGACCGGGTCAAGGGTGATCTGCAGGCGACCAATGGCGTGTATGTGACCAGTCGGCCGATCACCCTCAAGGGGCCATCAAGCGACCTGGAACTCAATGGCACGCTGAACATGGTTGACGAGTCGATCGATGCCAAGTTACTGGTGACGCTACCCGTTACCAATAACTTGCCGATTGCCGCGCTGATCGTTGGCGCACCGGCAATCGGGGGGGCATTGTTTGTCGTCGATAAACTGCTTGGCGATCATTTCGCGCGCTTTGCCAGTGTGCAGTACGATGTCAAAGGGCCGATCCAGTCACCGAAGATCGACTTCGATAAACCCTTTGAAAAACCCAAATGAGCGGCTCGCCCGGCCTGCCAGAATATTGCCAGGGGCGTAGACTGACGGGAAACAGCTGTCTCGTCGGGGAGAGATCATGAGCCTCTCAGTTATTCAGATGGTTAGCCAGGATGATATTCCGGCTAACCTGCAGCAAGCGCGCAGGCTGCTTGAAAATGCTGCCGAGCAAGGTGCCCGCCTTGCTGTACTGCCGGAAAACTTTGCCGCAATGGGGCGTCGTGACTACAACCAGATTGGTCGTCAAGAGGCGCTGGGGCAGGGGCCGATTTTGCCATGGTTGAAACAGGCCGCTCGCGACCTCAGGTTATGGATAGTGGCCGGCACTATTCCATTGCCGGCTGATGGCAAGCCAGACGCCAAGCCCAATGCCTGCTCTTTGTTGATTGATGCGGATGGCGAGCGCGTTGCGCGCTATGACAAATTGCACTTGTTTGATGTTGATGTCGCAGATAATCGTGGTCGCTACCGAGAGTCGGATGACTATGAGTTTGGCGCCCATGTGGTGGTCGCCGATACCCCCGTCGGGCGTCTTGGATTGACGGTCTGCTACGATCTGCGGTTTCCTGAGCTTTATGGCGCCCTGCGTGAAGCCGGTGCCGAGTTGATAACAGCGCCGTCCGCATTTACCGCAGTGACCGGCGCTGCACATTGGCAGGTGCTGATACGTGCGCGTGCCATTGAGACGCAATGTTACCTGCTGGCTGCCGGGCAGGGCGGTGTTCACCCTGGCGGTCGAGAAACCTATGGTCATTCAGCCATTGTGGATCCATGGGGCCGCATTTGTATAAGCCAGGCACAAGGCGAAGGTGTCCTGGTTGCACCGCGAGACGCTGTCGAGCAGGCTTCGATTCGTCAACGCATGCCCGTGATGGGGCATAAACGATTTTTTGCAGCGGCCGAACCGCGGCTGCCAGGTTTGGAGTAGTTATGAGCGAGATGTTGGTGTCGGTGAGCGATCACCTGTTAAGTCCGGGTGGCCTGACTATCGATAGTTTGCCGGGCGTTCTGGGCGAACTGGCCGGGCCTGGAATTGATGCGGCTGATTTGTACTTTCAAAGCCAGGTATCTGAAACCTGGGTGCTGGAAGACGGTATCGTCAAAGAGGGCAGTTTCAATCTTGATCAAGGTGTTGGTGTACGTGCCCAATCCGGCGAGAAAACCGGCTTTGCCTATAGCAATGCGATCACCGCCGAGGCCTTGAGTCAGGCCGCTTTGGCTGCGCGCTCTATTGCTCGTAGCGGCCAAAACGGCTGCGTTCGCGCCTTTAGTGCCACAGATGTTACTGCGCTGTATGCGCCAAACAACCCGCTTGATGTCATGAGTCGTGCCGAGAAGGTTGAGCTGCTAAAACAGGTTGACCAGGCAACCCGAGCGCTCGATTCGAGGATCAAGCAAGTCACCGTAAGCCTGGCTGGCGTGTGGGATCGTGTCATGGTCGCCTCGACCGATGGCGCGCTCGGTGCTGATATTCGCCCCTTGGTGCGTTTTAACGTCAGCGTTATCGTTGAGCAAAATGGACGCCGTGAACGCGGCGGGCATGGCGGCGGCGGACGCACCGATTATCGCTACTTCCTCAACGAGGATCGCGCCATGGGCTACGCCCGCGAAGCCTTGCGTCAGGCCTTGGTCAATCTTGAAGCCATCGCTGCACCGGCTGGCAGCATGCCGGTGGTGATGGGGGCAGGCTGGTCGGGTGTGCTGTTGCATGAGGCCGTTGGCCACGGTCTGGAAGGTGATTTCAATCGCAAAGGCAGTTCTGCTTACAGCGGCCGCATGGGCGAAAAAGTCGCATCGAGCCTGTGCACCATCGTCGATGATGGCACCTTGGCTGAGCGGCGTGGTTCCCTGAGCATGGACGACGAAGGAACGCCTACGCAGTGCACCACGCTGATCGAAAACGGCGTGCTCAAGGGCTATATGCAGGACAAGCTCAATGCTCGCCTGATGGGCGTTCGTGCCACGGGTAACGGGCGGCGTGAGTCCTATGCGCACTTGCCCATGCCACGTATGACCAACACTTACATGCTGGCAGGCGAAAGCGATCCGCAAGAGATTATCCGTTCGGTGAAGAAGGGCCTTTACTGCGCCAATCTGGGTGGCGGGCAGGTCGATATCACCAGCGGCAAGTTCGTTTTTTCAACCAGCGAAGCCTATCTGATCGAAGATGGCAAGATCACCGCCCCCGTCAAGGGCGCAACCCTGATCGGTAACGGCCCTGAAGCCATGAGCCGGGTTTCGATGGTAGGGAATGATCTCGCGCTGGACAGCGGCGTAGGCACATGCGGTAAAGATGGCCAGTCTGTCCCGGTCGGGGTGGGCCAGCCTACCTTGAAAATTGATGCTATTACCGTCGGTGGTACCGGCGCTTAAGATTAAAAGGCTGCAATCTTTAATGCAAAAAGCTGCAGGGCGAGCCGTTGCAGCTTTCAGGCGCGGGAGGGACCCCGTGCAGTGGTGTTGGACAGATCAGCGCAGGCCGCGCTTGCTCTCGTCCAGTTCGCGGATGTATTTGAAGATTTTACGCGAGGCCGTAGGCGCCTTGTTTTGTGCGGTTTCATGCTGGCCCTGGCGGATGAGTTGGCGCAGGTGCTGACGATCGGCCTCGGGGTATTCGCCGACGAAGCTTTCAAGGGTTTCGTCGTTGCCGTTGAGCAAGCGGTCGCGCCAGCGCTCAAGGTTGTGAAAGCGTTCGTTGTACTGGCGGGTCGAGGCGTCCAGTTGATCGAGCAGGGTCAGGATCGCGTCAGTGTCCTGATCGCGCATCAACCGGCCGATAAACTGGCTATGGCGTTTTTTCGCCGAATTAGCCGTGTGTTTGGGCGCTTCTGCCAGCGCGGTACGCAGCTCTTCGGTGAGAGGGAGTTTGTTTAGCAGGTCAGGCTTGAGGGCCGCCAGGCGTTGACCGAGCTCTTGCAAGGCATGCAGTTCGCGTTTGACCTGGGTTTTACTCTTCTCTGTGGAGAAGTCGTCAAGGTATTCAGACATGGGGGCGATCCAGTGGAAAACCCCGTCATGATAGCAGTTAGTTCCGAGTTGTAAGCGGTTGGGCCCGACAGGGTGCGGCTCACAACGAAAATAATTTCAGGAGTAGGTATGAGTTCAGTAGACGTCGTTGGCCCACAAGCGGTGCCGCAGTTACAGGCTCAGGTGGAGCAGATCATCGCCGAAGCCAGGAAGCAGGGCGCAAGTGCCTGTGAGGTTGCGGTTTCTGTTGAGCAGGGCTTGTCGACCACGGTGCGCCAGCGTGAGGTCGAGACCGTTGAGTTCAATCGTGACCAGGGCTTCGGCATCACCCTGTACCTGGGGCAGCGCAAAGGTTCTGCAAGTACCTCGGCCACGGGTGATGCGGCTATTCGGGAGACGGTAGCGGCTGCGCTGGCGATTGCCAAGCACGCCTCTGAAGATGAATGCGCGGGCCTTGCAGATGCAGCGTTGATGGCGCGGGATCTACCGGATCTGGATTTATACCATGGCTGGTCGATTACTCCCGAGCAGTCGATCGAACATGCCTTGCGCTGCGAAGGCGCAGCATTCGACGCCGACAAGCGAATCAAGAACGCCGATGGCACCTCCTTGAGTACGCATCAGGGCTGTCGTGTCTATGGCAACAGCAATGGTTTCATCGGCGGTTACGCAAGCACCCGGCACAGCTTGAGCTGCGTGATGATCGCCGAAGACAAGGGGCTGATGCAGCGCGATTACTGGTATGACGTCAATCGCCAGGGCGAACTGCTGGCCAGTCCGGAAGCCATTGGTGCGCGCGCGGCCATGCGTGCTGTCAGCCGTCTTGGTGCACGGCCGGTGCCAACCTGTGAAGTACCGGTGTTGTTCGCCGCTGAGTTGGCCACGGGCTTGTTCAGCAGCTTTCTGGGGGCTATTTCGGGCGGCAGTATCTATCGCAAGTCTTCGTTCTTGGAAGGGGCTATTGGCCAGCAGCTTTTCCCGCAGTGGCTGAGTCTTGATGAGCGTCCGCATATTCCGCGGGCAATGGGCAGCGCGTCGTTTGACGGCGACGGCCTGGCGACTTATGCCAAGTCCTTTGTCGAGAACGGTGAGTTGCTGTCCTATGTGCTCAGTACTTATTCCGGGCGCAAGCTGGGAATGCCAAGCACCGCCAACGCCGGTGGCGTGCATAACCTGTTTGTCACCCATGGCGATGAAGACCAGCAAGCACTGATCAAGCGCATGGGACGTGGCCTGCTGGTGACCGAGTTGATGGGCCACGGCCTGAATATGGTGACGGGTGATTACTCACGCGGTGCCGGCGGTTACTGGGTCGAAAACGGCGAGATCCAATTCCCGGTCCAGGAAGTAACCATCGCCGGCAATATGCGGGATATGTTCAAGCAAATCGTTGCGGTAGGGAATGATCTGGAGTTGCGCAGCAGCATCCGCACCGGTTCCGTGCTGATCGAGCGCATGACAGTTGCAGGTAGCTGATCAAGCAGGGCGGATGATTTGTCATCCGCCCATTGGTTTGCGGCAATCGCGCACTATTCGCCTTCATCGAAGTAGTTGTTGATCAACTCGAGCAGGGCATCGAGCGCCTGTTCATCCTGCTCGCCTTCGGTTAGCAGGTGTACCGAGGTGCCTTTGCCTGCCGCCAGCATCATCACCGACATGATGCTTTTGCCGTCGACCAGGCTCTGTGATGTACGGCCAATCTTGATGCTGCAAGGATACTGTGTGGCAACGCCGACAAATTTGGCGGCAGCCCGTGCGTGCAAACCGAGCTTGTTGATAATGGTTACTTCGCAGGCGGGCATCGCGGCAATTCCTTAACTGAGGTCGCGGTGGCGAGTCTGGACGTTTTTGAGCTGGGCCTTGAGCGCTTTGCCCAGGCGGTTGGCGATATACACCGAGCGGTGATGCCCACCCGTGCAGCCAATGGCGATCGTCACATAGGCGCGATTGCTGGCCGCGAAGCGTGGCAACCATTTGCTCAGGTAGGCATGGATGTCCTGATACATCTCCTGGACATCCGCCTGGCTGTCAAGATAGTCAATAACGGGTTTCTCAAGCCCCGAGAAATCGCGTAGTTCAGCGCGCCAATACGGGTTTGGCAGGCAACGCACATCAAATACCACATCTGCGTCAACCGGCATGCCTCGCTTGAAACCAAAGGATTCAACCAGAAATGCAGTGCCCGGATCCGGCTTGTTCAGCAGGCGCAAGGCCAAGGTGTCGCGCAGTTGGTAGAGATTCAGGTGGGTGGTGTCTATCTTCAGGTCGGCCAGATCAATGATTGGCTCAAGCAGCAGGGTTTCATCGGTAATGGCTTCCGCCAATGACCGATTGTCGTTGGTCAGCGGATGGCGCCGGCGCGTTTCAGAGAAGCGTTTGAGCAGCGTTTCTTCGTTGGCGTCCAGGTACAGCAGGTCGCACTGAACATTGCGCGCACGGACTTGCTCAAGCAACTCGGGAAACATGTTCAAGTCGCTTGGCAGGTTGCGGGCATCGATCGACACCGCGACATTGGGGTGAGCTGAATCTTTCTGCTGAAACGCTCGTTCAGCTAGCTGGGGAAGCAAGCTGGCCGGCAGGTTGTCTATGCAGTAGAAACCGTTGTCCTCAAGTACATCAAGGGCGGTGCTTTTACCTGATCCTGAACGCCCGCTGACTATTATCAAGCGCATGTAGGTTCTCTGTCGTTTAGCTGTTGTTCTGTACGTCGACAACAACCTGGTACAGGGCTTCATTGCTTTGTGCCTGGCGCAGTCGCTCACGGACGTCGCTGCGGTCAAGCATGCTCGCTATTTGACGAAGCAGCTCTAGGTGTTCATCCGTAGCGGCTTCAGGAACCAGTAGCACGAACAGCAAGTCAACCGGAGCGCCATCAATCGCGTCGAAGTCGACAGCTGAGTCGAGCTTGAGCAAGGCGCTGATGGGGGCATTGCATGCAGGCAAACGGCAGTGTGGAATGGCAATGCCATTACCAAAACCAGTGGACCCGAGTTTTTCGCGGGCGATCAGGCTTTCGAAAATGTCTTGTCCATCGAGGTCGGGCAATTCGCGCGCAACCAGGTTGGCAATCTGTTCGAGAACGCGTTTTTTACTGCCGCCCGGCACGTTCACCAGGGAACGGCCGGGGGTCAGGATATTTTCAAGTCGGATCATAGGAGTAGGGCGATATCAACGGGCCATTGCGCCCTGTTGACGGTCGAGCTGCTTTTCCTTGTGCTTGATAAGTTGTCTATCGAGTTTGTCGGTCAGTAAATCGATTGCTGCATACATGTCATCATGTTCGGCGTTGGCGACTATCTCGCCGCCTGCAATGTGTAAGGTGGCTTCGATCTTCTGCTTGAGCTTCTCGACCTCCATAATGACTTGTACGTTCGTGATCTTGTCGAAGTGGCGCTCTAGTCGACTGAATTTTTCGTCGATGTACTCGCGCAGGGCGTCGGTCACATCCAGTTGGTGTCCACTGATGTTGACTTGCATACCGCTTTCTCCTTGTTGCCGTGTGTAAGAGACAGGCCGAGTTGCCTGCCGCCGGAACACTGTGGCGCGTAAGACCCCCAGTAACCGAGCCTGACACCTTTACGCCCTTAGTATGGCTGCTTTTAGCTAAGAGCGGGTCAGTTCGATAGTGATTGAGACGATCTTCCTGTTCATCAGCTGTTACATCAATCGCTTGCGTTCACTTGAAGGCGCGATACCGAGTGATTCCCGGTATTTAGCAACTGTGCGTCGAGCTACTTGAATGCCTTGTGTCTCCAGTAAACCAGCGATCTTGCTGTCACTCAACGGCTTTTTTGCATTTTCCGCTGCAACCAGTTTTTTGATGATCGCGCGGATCGCTGTAGACGAGCATTCTCCGCCTTCGGAGGTGCTGACGTGGCTGGAGAAGAAGTATTTCAACTCGTAAATGCCACGGGGGGTGTGCATGAATTTCTGGGTGGTGACCCGGGAAATGGTCGACTCGTGCATGCCCACCGCTTCGGCGATATCGTGCAGCACCAGTGGTTTCATCGCCTCGTCGCCGTAGTCGAGAAAGCCCCGTTGATGTTCAACGATCTGGGTCGCAACCTTCATCAGCGTTTCGTTGCGGCTTTGCAGGCTTTTGATAAACCAGCGGGCTTCTTGAAGCTGGTTGCGCATGAAGGTGTTGTCGGCGCTGGAGTCAGCGCGGCGCACAAAACCCGCGTATTGCGCATTGACGCGGAGTCGGGGCATGGCTTCCTGGTTGAGTTCAACCAGCCAGCGCTCGTTGTGTTTGCGCACAATGACATCGGGTACCACGTATTCGGGTTCGCTGGACTCAATCTGCGAACCCGGTCGTGGGTTGAGGCTCTGGATCAATTCGATGACCTGGCGTAGCTCGTCTTCCTTGAGCTTCATGCGGCGCATCAGCTGGCTGTAATCGCGGTTGCCCAGCAAATCCAGATAGTCATTGGCGAGTCGTTGCGCTTCGGCAAGCCAGGGGGTCTTGGCTGGCAGCTGGCGCAGTTGCAGGGTCAGGCATTCGCGCAGGTCGCGGGCGGCAATGCCTGAGGGTTCAAACTGCTGGATGCGGTGCAGGACGGCTTCTATTTCGTCCAGTTCGATGTCCAGTTCCGGGTCGAAGGCTTCGAGAATCTCTTGCAGGGTTTCTTCGAGGTAGCCCTGGGGATTGATGCAGTCGATCAGGGTAACCGCAATCAGGCGATCCTTGTCGGACATGGGGGACAGGTTGAGCTGCCAGAGCATGTGGCTCTGCAGGCTATCGCCGGTCGAAGTGCGCGTGGTGAAGTCCCATTCGTCGTCATCGCTGCTGCTGGGCAGGCTGCTGGCGCTGGTTTGGTAGACATCTTCCCAGGCGGTATCCACTGGAAGTTCGTTGGGGATACGCTCGTTCCACTCGCCATCCTCGAGGTTGTCCACGGTTTGCGGAGCATCCTGGAAGCTGGTTTCCTGGAAATTGTCCTGCTGTGCAGGCTGCTCGGCGGTGGCGGTCTCGGCGCCGTCGGCCATGGGGTCCGAGTTGTCGAAGTCTTCGCCGTCTTCCTGACGTTCGAGCATTGGGTTTGACTCCAGTGCCTCTTGGATTTCTTGCTGGAGATCCAGGGTCGACAGTTGGAGTAAGCGAATGGCTTGTTGCAGCTGAGGAGTCATCGTCAGCTGCTGGCCCATCTTCAGGACTAGCGATGGTTTCATTGCAGACCTTATTTACCGGCGTCTTTGCGCAATCCACTACAGGGCGCCTGATGGGCGCCTCAAGGAAGCAAATTATATGCCCGAATTGCAGTGCTTTGCCTAGCAGTTGACGCTAATCGGTTGAGAAAAACCGGGTTAAAGGCGGAATTCATGGCCCAGGTAGACTTCTTTTACCGTCTGGTTGGCCAGAATCGCTTCCGAGTTGCCTTCCGCAATGAGCTGGCCGTCGCTGACGATATAGGCTGTTTCGCAAATATCCAGCGTTTCGCGCACATTGTGGTCGGTGATCAGCACGCCGATACCCTTGGCTTTCAAGTGGTGGATGATTTGCTTAATATCGCCAACCGAGATCGGGTCAACACCGGCAAATGGCTCATCAAGCAAGATGAATTTCGGTGCTGTTGCCAGGGCGCGGGCGATTTCAACCCGGCGTCGCTCACCGCCGGACAGGCTCATGCCCAGGTTGTCGCGAATATGGTGAATATGGAACTCCTCAAGGAGGCTTTCCAGTTCAGCTTCACGGCCAGCACGGTCAAGTTCTTTGCGAGTCTCAAGAATCGCCATGATGTTATCGGCAACGCTGAGCTTGCGGAAAATCGATGCTTCTTGAGGCAGGTAGCCAATGCCGGCACGTGCGCGGCCGTGCATGGGCTGATGGCTGACGTCGAGGTCGTCAATCAGGATGCGTCCCTGGTCAGCCTGCACTAAGCCCACGATCATGTAGAAGCAGGTGGTCTTACCTGCACCGTTAGGGCCAAGCAGGCCGACGATTTGGCCGCTGTCGATGCTCAGGCTAACGTCACGGACAACCTGGCGGCTTTTGTAGCTTTTGGCCAGGTGTTGGGCTTTCAATGTAGCCATTAATTACTGCCCTTGGGTGGGTTTGTTCTTCGGCTGGATCACCATATCGATGCGTGGGCGCGGCGAGGTCACCTTGGTGCCTGTTGCGCGGCCAGCATTGACGATTTGGCGCTGCGTGTCGTAGACGATTTTCTCGCCTTCGAAGGTGTTGCCCTCTTGAATGACCTTGGCTTGGTCAATCAGGACAATACGTTCATTGGCTGCAAAATATTGGATGGTCAGGCCGTAGGCTTTGACGATTTCTTTGTCTACCGCAGGTTTCTGCTCATAGTAGGCCGGGCGTCCGACTGAAGTGAAAACGTCGATTTCGCCTTTGGCATTCTGGGTAATGGTGACCGTGTCACCGGTGATTTTCATCGTGCCTTGAGTGATGACGACATCGCCGCGATAAACCGCAACACCTTGCTTGTCGTCAAGTTCTGCGCTGTCTGCCTGCACGCGAATCGGTTGATCGCGGTCAGTTGGCAAAGCCCAGGCATGAACGCTTCCTAGCGATGCACCCAAGCTGAGCAGAAGGGGGAGGGTTTTAACGAACCTCATGCTGGCCTCTTACGTTGGACAGCAAGAGCATCCTGCTGTCATTTAAATACGCTTTCATTCCTTGCGCCGTGGTCACCCCATTGGCTGCGTCGATTCTAACGGCTTGCTGCGTCTGCGCATATTCCTTATCGGGAATTACAGTCAGGCGACTGGTCGTAAGCAGTGTTGGCCGCCCCTTTGCATCGGTGCGTTCAACGCGAACCTTGTCAATCAGCTCGACCTCCTTACCGCCCGGGGAGACTTCGCCTTTTTCACTTTGGACATGCCAGGGCAGCTCTGTTCCGCGGTATAGCAGCAAGTCGGGTTGTGTCAGGTAGGAGATGTCCGAGGCTTTGGCATGCTCGACTTTGTCGGCTGTGAGCTCGTAATGCAATTTCCCGTCGGGTTGATATTGCACGGTTTTGGAGTTGACCACATAAAAGTCAATTGTACTTTGCGACGTGGTCTTTGCAGGTTTGTCCGCGAAGCTGTCCGGGTTGATATTCCAATACCCGGCAGCTGCCACGAGCAGTACGCCGAGTATGAGGAGCAGTATGTTCAGTGGCTTGCGCATAGTTTGCTGTTCTACAGGTAGGCTGCTTGAGCAGCTTCAAGGGTGCCCTGGGCGAGCATGATTGATTCGCAGAATTCGCGTGCTGCGCCTTCTCCGCCCCTGGCTTGGGTTACCGCGAACGCGTGTTGACGCACAAAAGAATCAGCGTTGGCTACCGCGACACCCAGTCCCACCCGGCGAATCACTGGCAGGTCGGGCAAATCATCTCCCAGGTAGGCAACCTGTTCATAGTCTAGGCCGAGTTCGCCAAGGAGCTCGTCGAGCACTGCAATTTTGTCTTCTCGGCCTTGGTAAAGGTGTTGAATCCCCAGGTTTTGTGCACGACGTTCCACCACAGGGGTTTTGCGTCCGCTGATTATTGCGGTGCGTACGCCCGAGTTGATCAGCATTTTTATGCCGTGGCCGTCGAGCGTATTGAACGTCTTGAATTCGCTACCATCGACCAGGAAGTATAACTTGCCGTCCGTCAGCACGCCGTCAACGTCAAAAATCGCCAGTTTGATCGCACGGGCTCGTTCTTTGAATTCTGGGGTCATCACATTACTCCGGCACGTAGTAGGTCGTGCATGTTCAGCGCGCCAATTGGGCGGTCGTTGTCATCAACGACCACCAGCGAGCTGATTTTATGGTCTTCCATGATCTTCAAGGCCTCGGCGGCGAGCATTTCGGCGCGGGCGGTTTTGCCACGGGCGGTCATGACTTGATCGATGGTTGCTTCACGTAGATCAATTTCCCGATCCAGAGTTCTGCGCAAGTCACCATCTGTAAAGATTCCGGCCAGTAAGCCGTTTTCATCGATCACGACTGTCATGCCCAGGCCTTTCTGGGTCATGACCAGTAAAGCCTCGCGAAGCGAGGTGCCTCGCTTGACTGTAGGCAAGCCGTCGCCGGTATGCATGACGTTTTCCACTTTCAGCAACAAACGCCTGCCGAGGGCACCACCCGGATGCGAAAAGGCAAAGTCTTCAGCAGTAAAGCCGCGAGCCTCAAGCAGGGCGATCGCCAGTGCATCGCCCAGCACCAGCGATGCGGTGGTCGATGAAGTGGGGGCCAGGTTAAGCGGGCAAGCCTCTTTCGATACGCTGGCATCGAGATTGACTTCGGCGGCCTTGGCCAGAGCCGACTCGGGGTTGCCTGTCATGCTGATCAGTTTGATGCCCAGGCGCTTGATCAGTGGCAATAGGGTCACGATCTCAGCGGTCGAGCCCGAGTTGGAAAGCGCGAGTACCACGTCGTCGCGGGTGATCATGCCCATGTCGCCGTGACTGGCTTCGGCGGGGTGGACAAAAAAAGCCGTGGTGCCCGTGCTGGCCAAAGTAGCGGCGATCTTGTTGCCGACGTGACCTGATTTACCCATGCCGACTACAACGACCCGGCCTTTGCTTGAAAGGATCAGCTCGCAGGCGCGGATGAAATTGTCATCAATCCGGGGCAGCAGTTCTTCAACTGCTTCGAGCTCTAGGCGAATGGTGCGCTGCGCGGATTTGATCAGGTCGTTTGACTGGTTCATAGCGGTCGGCCAGGTCGTGCTCTGTAAAAGCCAGCGATTATAGCCCGAAAGCGTTGCTGGCTCATCTTAGAATTGTGTCGCACTTGTGTGCTGGTTATGAGTATGAGTGCTTTGCCGTGTTTGCTAATATTGGGAGCGCTTCTGGGGGTGGTGGTATGCTGCATCCCCAATTCGGCCCTAATGGTTGGCATGGTGTCTTCGGTTTAATGCCATGCGTCTACCAAGGGAGTTGTTCGTAAGGAGTTTAGATGGGCGCCGATAGTCATTACGCGGTTGAGCTTAAAAACGTCAGTTTTAAGCGCGGTGACCGAGATATTTTCAAGAATATCGATGTGTGCATCCCGCGCGGCAAGGTGATCGGCATCATGGGGCCTTCCGGAAGCGGAAAGACGACCCTGCTGAGGCTGATAGCCGCTGAGCTTAAGCCCTCTGCCGGGGAGGTGTGGGTCAATGGAGTCGACCTGCCGACGTTGTCGCGCAGTGAATTGTTCGACATGCGCAAGCAGATGGGCGTGCTGTTTCAAAGTGGCGCGCTGTTTACCGATCTCGATGTATTCGAGAACGTGGCCTTTCCCTTGCGTGTGCATACCAAGCTTCCAGACGAAATGATTCGCGATATTGTGCTGATGAAGCTGCAGGCTGTCGGCCTGCGCGGCGCAATCGACCTGATGCCGGATGAGTTGTCGGGGGGCATGAAGCGTCGCGTGGCGCTGGCGAGGGCCATTGCTCTTGATCCGCAGATTCTGATTTATGATGAGCCTTTTGTTGGCCAGGACCCCATCGCGATGGGGGTGCTGGTTCGATTGATCCGTTTGCTCAATGACGCACTGGGTATCACCAGTATCGTGGTTTCCCATGACCTGGCTGAAACTGCCAGTATTGCTGACTACATCTATGTCGTGGGCAATACCCAGGTGTTGGGACAAGGCACGCCCAGTGAGTTGATGAAGTCGGACAGCCCGCGAATTCAGCAATTCATGCAGGGCGCAGCCGACGGCCCGGTACCCTTTCACTTTCCGGCGGCTAGTTACCGCGACGATTTACTGGGGGCGCGCTAATGCGCAAAAGAACACCAATCGAACGGGTGGCATTGCTGGGGCGCGCCGGTATTGATGTGGTCGCAACCCTGGGGCGCTCATCAATGTTCCTGGTGCGTGCCCTGTTAGGGCGCGGTACCTCTGGCAACTCATTTCACCTGCTGGTCAAGCAACTGCATTCGGTGGGGGTCATGTCCCTGGCGATCATTGTGGTGTCCGGCCTGTTTATCGGCATGGTCCTGTCGTTGCAGGGCTTCAATATTCTGTCCAGCTACGGCTCGGAACAGGCGGTTGGGCAAATGGTTGCCCTGACCCTGTTGCGCGAGCTGGGACCGGTTGTTGCCGCGTTGTTATTTGCCGGGCGTGCTGGTTCCGCGCTAACGGCCGAGATCGGCAACATGAAATCCACCGAGCAACTTTCAAGCCTGGCCATGATCGGTGTCGATCCGCTCAAGCATATTGTCGCGCCAAGGTTGTGGGCCGGCTTTATCTCGATGCCCTTGCTGGCGATGATCTTCAGCGTGGTCGGTATCTGGGGTGGCGCCATGGTCGCGGTCGACTGGCTGGGCGTTTATGAAGGATCGTTCTGGTCGAACATGCAAAGTAGCGTGTCCTTTACCGATGACGTGCTCAATGGTGTGATCAAGAGCATCGTTTTTGGATTTGTCGTGACCTGGATTGCCGTGTTTCAGGGCTATGATTGTGAGCCGACCTCGGAAGGCATCAGTCAAGCCACTACCCGAACAGTGGTCTATGCCTCTCTAGCTGTATTGGGCCTGGACTTTATTCTGACTGCTTTGATGTTTGGAGATTTCTGATGCAAAACCGCACACTGGAAGTTGGTGTCGGCCTGTTCTTGCTGGCCGGATTGCTGGCATTGATGTTACTGGCTCTGCGCGTCAGCGGTCTGACAATGGGTAGCTCTGAAGATACCTACAAGGTCTATGCCTACTTTGACAATATTGCGGGCCTGACCGTGCGTTCCAAGGTGACCATGGCCGGGGTGACAATAGGCAAGGTCGTGGCGATAGATCTGGATCGTGATAGCTATACCGGCCGCGTCACCATGTCCATCGACAAGGAGGTCAATAATTTGCCAGAAGATTCGACCGCCTCAATTTTGACGGCCGGCCTGTTGGGTGAGAAATACATCGGTATCAGCGTGGGGGGAGAAGAAGAGGTGCTCAAAGATGGCGGCACCATTCATGACACCCAGTCGTCGTTGGTCCTAGAAGACCTGATTGGTAAGTTCTTGCTTAATTCCGTAAACAAAGACGAATCCAAATAACGGGGACTGATAATGCTCAAAGTACTTCGTAACAGCCTTGTCGTATTGCTGGCGGCGTTGCCGCTGCTCGCCGTTGCTGCGCCAAGCGCAAACGAGGTGGTCCAGCAAACCACCACCAAGCTGCTCAATGACTTGAAAGCCAATAAAGAGCAATATCGCAGTGACCCTGATGCCTTTTATCACGCTCTGGACTCGATCCTGGGCCCGGTCGTCGATGTTGATGGTATCTCGCGTGGGGTCATGACCGTGCGTTATTCGCGCAAGGCAACCCCGGCGCAAATGGAGCGCTTCCAGACCAACTTCAAGCAAAGCCTGATGCAGTTCTACGGCAATGCGCTGCTTGAGTACAACAACCAGGACATTCGTGTCCTGCCGCCCAGCGGTGCTCAGGATCCAGAGCGGGCTACGGTCAACATGGAAATCAAGGACGGTAACGGCACCATTTATCCGTTGGCCTACACCATGGTCAACAAAGGCGGTTCATGGGTGATGCGCAACATGATCATCAATGGCATCAACGTCGGTAAGCTGTTCCGCGACCAGTTCTCACAGTCGATGCAGAAAAATGGCAATGATTTGGACAAGGTGATCGACACCTGGCCTGAGACCGTTGCCAAAGCACGCCAGGCCAAGGGTGAGTCGTGAGCCAGGCAAGTATCGATGAGCTATCGCCCGGGGTATTCCAGCTTTCGGGTGTGATTGACTACAGCTCCGGGCCGCAGTTGCGTAAAGAGGGTGGCAAGCTGCTCAAGGCATGCAATGCCAGCACCTGCGTCATCGACTGCGGTGCAGTGGAGAAATCCAGCAGTGTCGGGCTTTCGCTATTATTGGCCTTTATGCGCGATGCCCAGAGCAAAGGTAAAAGCCTGGAAGTGCGCAACCTGCCTAAAGATATGCAGGAAATTGCCAAGGTTTCCGAGCTGCTGGAGATTTTGTCTGGCCAGCAGAGCCCCGGAGCGACAAGCCCAACTCTACCTTCGGTCGAGTAGTAGTGCCGCACCCTTACCTGCGGATGCTTGTGGATTCGCAGGTTCCTGGCTTTTTTTGTATGATGCGCGACCCCGAGAGCTCAGGCTCCGCTGTCGCTAATGAATACGCTGATTGAGGTTGATCATGCAGGCCCTAGAAGTAAAAAGTCTCCTGGAGGCTAAACTGCCGAATACACAAGTCGAAGTTGAAGGCGAAGGCTGCAACTTCCAGTTGAATGTGATCGGCGATGAAATGGCTGCCCTGAGCCCCGTTAAGCGTCAGCAGCAGGTCTATGCACACCTGAATCCATGGATTGCCGATGGCAGTATTCATGCTGTGACTATGAAATTCTTCAGCCGTGCCGCATGGGCCGCGCGTTCCTAGAGGCAGCGAGACAGTAATGGATAAATTAATTATTACCGGTGGCGTTCGTCTTGATGGCGAAATCCGCATTTCTGGTGCAAAGAACTCCGCACTGCCGATCCTGGCTGCGACCTTGCTCGGTGATGCCCCGGTCACCATCTGCAATTTGCCGCATTTGCACGACATCACGACGATGATCGAGCTGTTCGGGCGCATGGGCATCGAGCCGATTATCGACGAGAAGCTTTCCGTCGAAGTGGATGCGCGGGCGATCAAAACCCTGGTGGCGCCTTACGAGCTGGTTAAAACCATGCGCGCTTCGATTCTGGTGCTGGGGCCAATGGTTGCACGTTTCGGCGAAGCCGAAGTCGCGCTGCCTGGCGGCTGTGCCATTGGCTCGCGTCCGGTCGATCTGCATATTCGTGGCCTTGAAGCCATGGGCGCAGTGATCGATGTTGAAGGCGGCTACATCAAGGCCAAGGCACCGGAAGGTGGTTTGCGCGGTGCCCGTTTCTTCTTCGATACCGTCAGCGTCACCGGCACTGAAAACATCATGATGGCCGCCACCCTGGCCAAGGGCCGCAGCGTACTTGAAAATGCCGCGCGCGAGCCTGAAGTGGTTGATTTGGCAAACTGCCTGATCGCCATGGGCGCCAAGATCCAGGGCGCCGGTACCGACACCATTACCATTGATGGCGTTGAGCGTCTCGGTGGGGCACGCTTTAGCGTAATGCCTGACCGCATTGAAACCGGTACTTACCTGGTTGCCGCTGCTGCGACCGGTGGTCGGGTCAAGCTCAAGGATACCGACGCCTCGACGCTGGAGTCGGTGATTTCCAAGCTTGAAGAAGCGGGCGCTGAAATTACCTCGGGTCCTGACTGGATCGAGCTGGACATGAAGGGTAAGCGTCCCAAGGCCGTGACCTTGCGTACCGCGCCTTATCCTGCGTTCCCAACCGATATGCAGGCTCAGTTCATTGCGCTCAATGCAATTGCCGAAGGCAGTGGCGCTGTGATCGAAACCGTTTTCGAAAACCGCTTTATGCACGTCCACGAGATGATCCGCATGGGCGCGCAAATCCTGGTTGAGGGCAACACTGCCGTTGTAACTGGCACCGATAAGCTCAAGGGCGCGCCTGTAATGGCCACCGACCTGCGTGCTTCGGCCAGCCTGGTTATCGCCGCATTGGTGGCTGAGGGCGATACCTTGATCGACCGCATCTACCACATCGACCGTGGTTATGAATGCATTGAAGAGAAACTGCAACTGTTGGGCGCCAAGATTCGCCGCGTTCCGGGCTGAGTTGCAACGCATGTCCCGCCAGTCAGATTGCGGGTAACGCGAACTTGGAACTTCAAGTTCGCGACGTTTAGCTTTTAAGGATTTACAACCATCATGCTCACCATCGCGCTGTCGAAAGGCCGCATTCTTGATGACACTCTGCCGCTGCTTGCTGCTGCTGGGATTGTGCCTACCGAGAACCCTGAAAAAAGCCGCAAGCTGATTATCCCGACCACTCAGGATGATGTGCGCTTGCTGATTGTCCGGGCGACCGATGTGCCGACCTATGTTGAGCATGGTGCCGCCGATTTGGGCGTTGCCGGTAAAGATGTGCTGATGGAGTACGGTGGTCAGGGCTTGTACGAGCCGCTGGACTTGCGGATTGCCAAGTGCAAACTGATGACCGCAGGTGCAGTGGGTGCTGCCGAACCCAAGGGGCGCCTGCGTGTGGCAACCAAGTTCGTCAATGTGGCCAAGCGTTACTACGCCGAGCAGGGGCGCCAGGTTGATGTGATCAAGCTTTACGGTTCCATGGAACTGGCGCCGCTGGTCGGCCTGGCAGACAAGATCATCGATGTTGTCGATACCGGTAATACCCTGCGCGCCAATGGTCTTGAAGCGCAGGAACTGATTGCAACCATCAGCTCACGCCTGGTGGTCAACAAGGCTTCGATGAAAATGCAGCATGGGCGTATCCAGGCATTGATCGACACCTTGCGCGAGGCCGTCGAGTCCCGACACCCCAATTAATACCTCTACGCAGCCCAGTGCTGCGTCCGCCTATCCGTGTCATAGCCAGAATTCTCAGGTGCCCGCGCGGTGCGGCTGGTATTCTACGGGCGCTTGAGCATTTGCTAATTCAAGAGGCCCGATATGACCGCTCCCATCGCTATACGTCGACTCAACGCCACTGATCAAGGCTTTGCCCATGACCTTGATCATTTGCTGAGCTGGGAGAGTGTGTCGGACGACGGCGTAAACCAGCGGGTGCTGGAGATCATCGCCGCTGTGCGCAGTCGGGGTGATGCCGCGTTGGTCGAGTACACCCAGCGTTTCGATGGCCTTGAAGTGGCCAGCATGGCTGACCTGATCCTGCCCCGTGAGCGCCTGGAGCTGGCGCTGACCCGCATTACTCCGGCTCAGCGTGAAGCACTGGAAGTCGCTGCGCAGCGCGTGCGCAGCTATCACGAGAAGCAAAAGCAGGATTCATGGCGTTATACCGAAGCTGATGGCACCGTCCTTGGCCAGCAGGTCACGCCGCTGGATCGTGCGGGCCTGTATGTCCCGGGCGGCAAGGCAACCTACCCGTCGTCGGTGCTGATGAACGCAATTCCGGCCAAGGTTGCCGGAGTGGCCGAAGTGGTCATGGTTGTGCCGACCCCGCGCGGTGAGATCAATGAGATCGTACTGGCGGCCGCTGCCATTGCGGGTGTCGATCGGGTCTTCACCATTGGGGGTGCCCAGGCAGTAGCGGCACTGGCCTATGGCACCGAGAGCGTGCCGCCGGTCGACAAGATTGTCGGCCCGGGCAATATCTATGTGGCAACGGCAAAGCGTCACGTCTTCGGCAAGGTGGGTATCGATATGATTGCCGGCCCTTCCGAAATCCTGGTGGTGTGCGACGGCCAGACCGATCCGGACTGGATCGCCATGGACCTGTTCTCCCAAGCCGAGCACGATGAAGATGCCCAGTCGATACTGGTCAGCCCGGATGCCCAGTTCCTCGATAAGGTCGCGGCATCTATCGCCAGGCTGCTACCAACCATGGAGCGGGCTGAAATTATCCGCACCTCGCTACAAGCGCGTGGCGCCTTGATTCAGGTGAGCGACATGGAGCAGGCCATTGAGGTGGCGAACCGGATTGCCCCGGAACACCTTGAGCTGTCCGTGGCAGAGCCCGAGCAGTGGTTGCCGCAGATTCGTCATGCGGGCGCGATCTTCATGGGTCGCTACACGGCTGAGGCCCTAGGCGACTACTGCGCGGGGCCGAATCATGTGTTGCCGACATCGGGCACTGCTCGCTTTTCATCGCCACTTGGGGTCTATGACTTCCAGAAGCGCTCTTCAATTATCTACTGCTCGGCCGAGGGCGCCTCCGAACTGGGTAAAACCGCTTCAGTTCTGGCGCGCGGTGAGTCGCTGACGGCTCATGCACGTAGCGCCGAGTACCGGATTAAAGACTGATTCAGTCAATTTGGGGTGGACGGCTTCACCCCGTCGGATTTTAGGAGAGTAGGGCAATGAGTAAGTTCTGGAGCCCCTTCGTCAAGCAGTTGGTGCCCTATGTGCCGGGTGAGCAGCCGAAGCTGGCAAAGTTGGTCAAGCTCAATACCAACGAAAACCCCTATGGGCCGTCGCCTCAGGCGATTGCGGCAATGCAGGCTGAGGTTAATGACCAGTTGCGCCTGTATCCCGATCCGAACAGCGATCGCCTGAAACAGGCGATCGCGCAGTTCCATGGCGTGCAAACAACGCAAGTGTTCGTCGGTAACGGCTCGGATGAAGTGCTCGCCCATGCATTCCATGGGTTGTTCCAGCACGGCAAGCCACTGCTGTTCCCGGACATCAGCTATAGTTTCTATCCCGTCTATTGCGGCTTGTATGGAATCGAGCCCGGGATTATCGAACTCGATGAGCAGTTCAAGATTCGGATCGAAGACTATGCCCGCCCCAATGGCGGCATTATCTTTCCCAACCCTAATGCGCCGACAGGTTGCCTGTTGCCGCTTGAGGCTATCGAGCGGTTGTTGAAACTCAACATCGAAAGCGTTGTGGTGGTGGACGAGGCCTATATCGACTTCGGTGGTGAGTCGGCGATTAGCCTAGTGGATAAGTACCCGAACTTGCTGGTGACCCAGACCTTGTCGAAGTCACGCTCCCTGGCCGGCTTGCGTGTGGGTTTCGCGGTGGGGCATGCCGATCTGATCGAGGCATTGGAGCGGATCAAGAACAGCTTCAACTCCTATCCGCTGGATCGCATTGCGATTGCCGGTGCAGCTGCAGCATTTGCCGACACCGCGTATTTCGAGCAGACCTGTCAGGCGGTTATCAACAGCCGTGAGGAGGTGGTTGTGGGGCTGGAGCGCTTGGGCTTTGAAGTGCTTCCTTCCGCCGCCAACTTCATCTTTGCTCGCCACGCTGGGCGGGACGCCGCGCAACTGGCTGCCCAGTTGCGCGAGCAAGGGATCATAGTGCGTCACTTCAAGCAGGCGCGTATTGCCCAGTTCTTGCGTATAAGCATCGGCACGCCAGAACAAAACCGAGCATTACTGGACGCCTTGCAAGGCATTTGCTGAGCAATGCACTGCAGTCGCCTCGATTGAGGGGCGGCTGCGTATCAGCCGTGGTGTTACTGGTTCTCGTCAGTCCTGATTGAAGCTGGTGGTCGAACACCCACTTCTGCGGTGAGATCCATCGGCTTGCCATTACGTAGAATTTCTATGCGAATCTTGTCGCCGGGCTTGGTGCGGGCCACTTGATTCATCGAGCGACGGCCATCGCCTGCCGGTTCGCCGTCGATGTTCATGATTAAATCACCGGGTTGCAGGCCAGCCCGCTGAGCAGGGCCGTCGCGATAAATGCCCGCGACAACAATACCTGGACGACCTTCAAGGCCGAATGACTCAGCCAGCTCCGGGGTTAGCGGCTGTACTTCAATGCCAAGCCAGCCACGGATCACTTGGCCGTGCTCGATAATCGCCTGCATCACTTCAAGCGCCAGCTTCACTGGAATCGCAAAGCCGATCCCCTGCGAGCCGCCTGATTTGGAGAAGATCGCGGTATTGATACCAACCAGGTTGCCATCGGCATCCACCAGTGCGCCACCCGAGTTGCCGGGGTTGATGGCGGCGTCCGTCTGGATAAAGTCTTCGTAGGTATTAAGACCCAGCTGATTGCGGCCTGTGGCACTGATGATGCCCATGGTGACGGTCTGGCCGACCCCGAATGGGTTGCCAATGGCCAGGGTCACGTCACCAATCCTGATGTTGTCCGAGCGGCCCAGGGTGATTGCCGGCATGTTATCAAGGTCAATCTTGAGCACCGCCAGGTCGGTTTCCGGGTCGCTGCCAATCACGCGGGCCAATGTTTCGCGGCCGTCCTTCAGGGCTACAACAATTTGGTCGGCACCTGCGGTCACGTGATTGTTGGTCAGCAGATAACCTTCCGAACTCATGATCACCGCCGAGCCCAGGCTTGACTCCATGCGGCGCTGTCTTGGCAGGTTGTCGCCAAAGAATTTCTTGAATTGAGGGTCTTCAAACAGTGGCAACGCGGGCTTGTTGACGTATTTGGTGGTGTACAGGTTGGCGACTGCAGGCGATGCCAGGTTCACTGCATTTGCATAGGAAGCCGGGCCAACAGATTGGCTGCGCCTGTTGTTTGGCGTCTGGCGAACTTCTACATCATGGCTAGGCAGGCCAACCCATTCTGGAAATTGCTGGATAAACAGCAAGGCGACCAATATGCCAACGAGCAAGGGCCAGCCAAAGTAACGCACTGCTTTGAGCATCAAAGAAGTCCTGAGAGTTGCGAGGGGCAACTGAGCCCCTTAAGGTGGATCATTATAAAGGCCCCTGCGCGAACATTGCATTGGCAAGTATCAATCAAAGAGGAAACAAAATGGCAATTGCCCTGACCACTCTGGTTGCAGAGGCTCAGCGATATTTGAATGCGGACAGCATCAGCGACTATTGCCCCAACGGCTTGCAGGTCGAGGGTCGGCCCAATGTGCAGCGACTGGTAACGGGCGTCACGGCCAGCCAGGCGCTGATCGATGCTGCGATTGAGGCCGAGGCGGACGTAATCCTGGTTCACCATGGCTATTTCTGGAAGGGCGAGGATCCATGCGTTACCGGCATGAAGCAGCGTCGTCTAAAGGCCTTGCTGGCCAATGATATAAGCGTGCTTGCCTATCATTTACCCCTCGATGTGCATCCTGACGTGGGCAATAACGTTCAGCTTGCCGCGCAGTTGGGAATCACCGTCGAGGGGCCGCTCAACCCGGATAATCCACGCACTGTTGGCTTGGTTGGCTCTTTGGATGAACCGCAGAGCGCTCGTGACTTTGCGCGACGCGTGCACCAGGTCCTGGGTCGTGAGCCGCTGCTGGTGGAAGGGCAGCAGATGATTCGCCGGATTGGTTGGTGCACGGGCGGTGGCCAGGGGTATATCGATGAGGCCGTAGCGGCCGGTGTGGATCTGTACCTGACGGGCGAGGCTTCGGAGCAGACCTTCCACAGCGCCCAGGAGAACGGCATCAGCTTTATTGCCGCCGGGCATCACGCCACCGAGCGCTACGGCGTCCAGGCGCTCGGTGAGTACCTGGCAAAACGCTTCGCTATCGAACATATATTCATTGATTGCGCCAACCCGATTTGAGGCTTGATTAAGCATGTTGCGCTGCTTTGGGCGGTTCGGCTGAGCGATTCCTGAGCAAAATACTGAGCATAAAGTTAGATCGTTTTGATCTAGCAGGCGGCCTGAATAGAAGCTAGCGCTGTGCTAGAGTGCGCCCATGTCCACGGCCCGCTGGCCCCATTACAAAGCAAATCGTGAGTAGCTATGCTCGACAAAATGACCCACCTGAAAGAGCTCGAGGCGGAGAGTATCCACATCATTCGTGAAGTGGCCGCCGAATTCGACAATCCGGTAATGCTCTATTCCATTGGTAAAGATTCCGCCGTGATGCTGCATCTGGCACGCAAGGCGTTCTTTCCTGGCAAGCTGCCGTTCCCGGTTATGCACGTCGACACCCGCTGGAAGTTTCAGGAGATGTATAGCTTCCGCGACAAGATGAAGGCTGAGATGGGCCTGGATCTGATTGTCCATGTCAATCAGGAAGGTGTTGCCCAGGGCATCAACCCGCTGACCCATGGTAGTGCCAAGCATACCGATATCATGAAGACCGAGAGCCTCAAGCAGGCGCTCGACAAGCATGGTTTCGATGCGGCCTTCGGTGGTGCCCGTCGCGATGAGGAGAAGTCCCGTGCCAAGGAGCGCGTGTACTCCTTCCGTGACAGCAAGCACCGCTGGGACCCGAAGAACCAGCGCCCCGAGCTTTGGAATGTCTACAACGGCAAGGTGAAGAAGGGCGAGTCGATTCGCGTCTTCCCCCTGTCAAACTGGACCGAGTTGGATATCTGGCAGTACATCTACCTGGAGCAGATTCCAATTGTGCCGCTGTACTTTGCAGCCGAGCGCGAGGTGATTGAGAAGAATGGCACCCTGATCATGATCGATGATGAGCGCATTCTCGAGCACATGTCCGACGAAGAAAAATCACGTATCCAGAAGAAGATGGTGCGCTTCCGTACGCTGGGCGACTACCCGCTGACAGGCGCGGTTGAGTCGCAGGCGACTACGCTGGCCGACATCATTCAGGAAATGCTGCTGACACGTACCTCCGAGCGCCAAGGTCGTGTAATTGACCATGATGGTGCAGGTTCGATGGAAGAGAAAAAACGTCAGGGGTACTTTTAAGATGTCGCACCAATCTGAATTGATCAGCGAGGACATTCTCGCTTACCTGGCCCAGCATGAACGCAAGGAACTGCTGCGGTTCCTGACCTGTGGCAATGTCGATGACGGCAAGAGCACCCTGATCGGGCGCCTGCTGCACGACTCGAAGATGATCTACGAAGACCACCTCGAAGCCATTACCCGGGACTCGAAGAAAAGTGGCACCACTGGCGAGGAGGTCGACCTGGCCCTGCTGGTCGATGGCCTGCAAGCCGAGCGTGAGCAAGGTATTACCATTGATGTGGCGTACCGTTATTTCTCGACTGCCAAGCGCAAGTTCATCATCGCCGATACACCGGGTCATGAGCAGTACACCCGCAATATGGCAACTGGTGCTTCTACCTGTGATCTGGCGATCATCCTGATTGACGCGCGCTACGGCGTGCAGACGCAGACCAAGCGCCACAGTTTCATCACCTCCCTGCTTGGCATCAAGCACATCGTTGTCGCCATCAACAAGATGGACTTGAAAGACTTCGATCAGGGCGTCTTCGAGCAGATCAAGGCCGACTACCTGAAGTTCGCTGAAGGTATTGCGCTGAAGCCGACTTCGCTGCATTTCGTACCTATGTCGGCGCTCAAGGGCGACAATGTCGTCAGCAAGAGCGAGCGCTCGCCGTGGTATGACGGCCAGTCGCTTATGGAGATTCTTGAGACTGTTGAGATTTCTGGTGACCGCAACTTCAATGACTTGCGTTTCCCGGTGCAATACGTCAACCGTCCGAACCTGAACTTCCGTGGCTTTGCCGGTACGCTTGCCAGTGGCATCGTGCACAAGGGCGACGAGGTGGTTGTCCTGCCGTCTGGCAAGGGCAGCCGTGTCAAATCGATCGTGACCTATGAAGGTGAGTTGGAGCAGGCGGGGCCGGGTCAGGCGATAACCCTGACCCTTGAAGACGAGATCGATGTGTCCCGTGGTGACATGCTGGTTCACGCCGACAGCAAGCCGCAGGTGACCGATAGCTTTGATGCGATGCTGGTATGGATGGCCGATGAGCCCATGCTGCCGGGCAAGAAATATGACATCAAGCGCGCTACCAGCTATGTGCCTGGCTCTATTGCCAGTATTGCTCACCGGGTTGATGTTAATACCCTGGAAGAGGGGGCTGCGAGCAGCTTGCAGCTCAACGAGATCGGCAAGGTGCGTATCGCACTGGATTCCCCTATCGCGTTGGATGGCTACGCACACAACCGCACTACAGGCTCGTTTATCGTGATTGATCGCCTGACCAACGGCACTGTTGGCGCGGGCATGATCATTGCTGAAGCTGTTGGTTCTCAAGGTACGGGGCATCACGGCAAGCTGGCACATGTCTCGGTAGAGGAGCGTGCGGCAAGGCTGGGGCAGAAGCCCGCCACCGTGTTGTTCAGTGGTTTGTCGGGTGCAGGCAAAAGTACCTTGGCATACGCGGTAGAGCGCAAGCTGTTCGACATGGGCCGTGGAGTCTATGTACTGGATGGCCAGAACCTGCGTCATGACCTCAACAAGGGTCTGGCACAGGATCGTTCGGGGCGCACCGAAAACTGGCGCCGTGCCGCTCATGTGGCGCGTCAATTCAATGAGGCTGGCTTGTTGACCCTGGCTGCTTTCGTGGCGCCGGATGCAGAAGGCCGTGAACAGGCCAGGACACTGATTGGTGCCGAGCGCCTGATCACTGTCTATGTCCAGGCTTCGCCGCAGGCTTGCCGTGAGCGTGATCCGCAGGGGTTATATGCGGCTAATGGCGACAACATCCCGGGTGAGTCATTCCCCTACGATGTGCCTCTCGATGCCGACGTGGTTATCGACACGCAGACCGTCTCGGTTGATGAGGGCGTGAAAATGGTCCTGGCTGCGTTGCGCGAGCGTGGTGTGATCTAACCGCAAGGCATAAAAAACCCGCTTAATGCGGGTTTTTTATGCCTATGAACAAAGCGCTTTAGCGCTTGCTCTTCAGACCGTAGTTTTCGTCGAGCATGCCGGGAATGTTCTCCATTTTCGGCGCGTAGTCCTTGGGTGTTTCGTGATCGCGTGGCGGTGTCAGGCGTTCGCGCTTGTCGCGTTTATCACCACCTTCGTCTGCATGCAGTGCAGCCATCAGGCGTTGCCGAGTCAGCTCGTCGAGGGCCAGTTTGCTGGTGCCCTCGGTAAGGTGCTCTTGGACGTCCTGATAGCTCTGGGTCAGTTTCTTAACCAGATTTGCAGTGGTGTTGAAATGGGTGACGACATCACTCTGATAGTTGTCAAAACGTTCTTGCAGGTCGTCCAGCTGGCGTTGAGTCCGGCCAGGAACTGCATTGGGCGCCAAGCGCGCAACTAGAAATCCTATTGCGATACCTGCAACCAGGGCTATGGCCGGTATCAGCCAGGCTGTTAGCGTCTGTTCCACGAGTCCTTCCTCTCTAAACGGCTTTGCTTTACGTTAGCGGTTGGCGCCTGCGCTGTATAGCGTAATGCGAGCCGATATGTTTTTGGCGCAGGCTGACAGCCTAGACGAATCGACCCTGCGATGGGTCACGGAGTTCACTTTTGCTTACCCGTGAAACTGCTTTATTTATTCAAGGTCCGAGCGGCCAGCTTGAAGCCCTTTCTCTTGAAGTGCCCGATGCACGCGGCGTTGCGCTTGTATGTCACCCCAATCCTGTGCAGGGCGGCACTATGCTCAACAAGGTGGTCTCGACTTTGCAGCGTACTGCGCGGGACTCAGGCCTGCACACTCTACGCTTTAACTATCGCGGTGTCGGCAATAGCGAGGGTACGCATGACATGGGCGCCGGCGAAGTCGATGATGCCGAGGCTGTAGCACAGTGGCTGGGTGAACAATACCCGAATATGCCGCTGACCTTGATGGGCTTTTCGTTTGGTGGTTTTGTTGCGGCCTCTCTCGCCGGGCGACTGGAAGCGCAAGGCATCGAGGTGCAACAGCTGTTCATGATCGCGCCGGCGGTCATGCGCCTGGAAAAAACACCCCTGGCGCAGCGCTGCAAGATGACCGTTATACAACCTGAGGCTGATGAGGTGGTCGAGCCACAGCTGGTTTATGACTGGTCAAGTGCGCTAGAGCGCCCACATGAGTTGTTGACCGTGGCAGAATGTGGGCACTTTTTTCATGGCAAACTGACCGATCTAAAAGATTTGTTACTGCCGCGCCTCTAATTAGTAAGCGAACGCACATGACCACTCGTATTCTTACCGGTATTACCACCACAGGCACGCCGCACCTGGGCAATTACGCTGGGGCAATCCGACCCGCGATTGTTGCCAGCCGCAATGCCGATGTGGATTCGTTTTATTTCTTGGCTGACTACCATGCGCTGATCAAGTGCGATGATCCGCTACGCATTCAGCGTTCTCGCCTGGAAATCGCTGCAACCTGGTTGGCCTGTGGCCTTGACGTCAACAAGGCGACCTTTTATCGCCAGTCGGATATTCCGGAAATTCCTGAGCTTTGCTGGTTGCTGACCTGCGTAGCGGGCAAGGGCCTGCTCAATCGTGCGCACGCCTACAAAGCCTCTGTTGACCGGAATATCGAGCTAGGTGAAGACCCGGATGCGGGTGTGACCATGGGCCTGTTCAGCTATCCGGTGTTGATGGCCGCTGATATCTTGATGTTCAACGCGCACAAGGTGCCAGTGGGGCGCGACCAGATACAGCATGTTGAAATGGCGCGAGACATTGCCCAGCGCTTTAATCACCTGTTTGGCCAGGGTAAGGAGCTCTTTACCTTGCCTGAGGCGGTGATCGAAGAAGATGTGGCGACTTTGCCTGGCCTTGATGGTCGCAAAATGTCGAAAAGCTACGACAACACCATTCCATTGTTTAGTGGCGCCAAGCAAATGAGTGACGCGGTGGCGCGCATAGTGACCGACTCCAAGCTGCCGGGCGAAGCCAAGGACCCCGATAGCTCGCACCTGTTCACTCTCTACCAGGCATTCGCTACGCCTGAACAGCAAGCCCAGTTCCGCGCCGAGTTGATTGATGGCATGGGTTGGGGGGATGCCAAGCAACGGCTTAATGATCTGTTGAATGCTGAGTTGGGCGAGCCCCGGGAGAAATACCAGGCCTTGATTGAACGCCCCGCGGACCTGGAAGACATTCTTCTGGACGGCGCAGCCAAAGCACGCAAGATCGCCACTCCGTTCCTGATCCAGCTGCGTGAAGCCGTTGGCCTACGCTCGTTTCGCTCGGTTACCACCAGCACCGAGTCGTCGAAGAAGAAAGCCAGCAAGCGTGCACGTTTTGTCAGCTTCCGTGACGACGACGGCAGCTTCCGCTTTCGTCTGCTCGATGCTTCTGGAGAACAATTGCTGCTCTCGAAGTCCTTTACTGATGGCAAGTCGGCGGGCATGGTCAATAAGCATCTGCAGTCCGGTGAGCCACTTGATGTGCGTGAGCAGGGCAATGGTTTTGCTGTTTGGCTCGATGGTGAGAGCGTGGCAACCAGCCCTGAATTTGCGGATGCAGGGGCCATGAAGGCTGCCGTTGAGCGCTTGCGCGAGGCTTTGGCGCCTGAGCAAGCCTAATAACTCGGCGTTTTGCGCTGATAGCTGATTGATTATCTGCGGGGCAGGGCCTAAAGTACCTGCCCCGTTTTTGTTGCTCAGCTAACGAATATGACTCCGCTAGAACGCTATCAAGCCGATCTCAAACGTCCAGACTTCTTTCATGATGCGGCGCAGGAAGTGGCTGTGCGCCATCTGCAGCGCCTGTATGACGACTTGGTCGCGGACGTGCAAAACAGCAAGCCGGGTTTGTTCGGCAAACTATTCGCCAAGAAAAGCCAGGCGCCGATCAAGGGTCTGTATTTTTGGGGGGGGGTAGGCCGCGGCAAGACCTACCTGGTCGATACCTTTTTCGATGCTCTGCCTTTCGAGCAGAAGGTGCGTACTCACTTCCACCGCTTCATGAAGCGTGTGCACGAAGAGATGCGCGGCTTCAAGGGCGAGAAAAACCCACTGACCATTATCGGTAAGAAGTTTGCCGAAGAGGCGCGGGTTATCTGCTTCGATGAGTTCTTTGTTTCGGATATTACCGATGCAATGATTTTGGCGACCTTGCTCGAAGAGTTGTTCAAAAACGGCGTCAGCCTGGTTGCCACTTCGAACATCGTGCCCGATGGCCTGTACAAGGATGGCTTGCAGCGTGCGCGCTTCTTGCCGGCCATTGCTTTACTTAAAGAGCATACCGACATCGTGAACGTCGACAGTGGTGTTGATTATCGCTTGCGTGCCCTTGAGCAGGCGGAGTTGTTTCATTGGCCGCTAGGTGCTGAGGCCGATGCCAGCCTGCACAAGAGCTTCAAGAGTTTGCTGCCCGATTGCACGCATGCGGTTGAGAACGAGTCGATCAGTATCGAGAACCGGCAGATCACCGCGGTGCGAGTCTGTGAGGACGTGGCCTGGTTCGAGTTTCGTGAGTTGTGTGATGGCCCGCGTAGCCAGAACGACTACATTGAGCTGGGCAAGGTGTTCCATGCGGTACTGTTGGCGAATGTCGAGCAGATGGGCGTTGCCACTGACGATATGGCGCGGCGCTTTATCAACCTTGTTGATGAGTTCTACGACCGTAACGTCAAGTTGATCATTTCGGCAGAAGTTGAGCTCAAGGATCTATACACGGGTGGGCGCTTGACCTTTGAGTTCCAGCGTACGCTCAGTCGCTTGCTGGAAATGCAGTCCCATGAGTTCCTGGCGCGAGCGCATAAACCGTAAACTGCCGTTCAAAAGGCTGCCAATGGGCAGCCTTTTTTATATGTGCCTTGCACTCAATTGTTCGCGAAGCGCTCCTTGAAGCCCGCCAGCAACTGCTTGGCCTGGGCAATCTCCAGTGATTCCATGGCGCTTATTGGTGTGAATGACGCTGCTTGCTGAAGATGCTGCAGGGCTTTGCTGGCTTGATCGTCACCGTAGACGTAGGTCAGCGCATTGGCATATTCATAATGGCCAATGGGAAGGTCGTCGCTAACGGCAAAGGCGCGTGCGAAATAGGCTTCCATTTTTTCTGCGCTGACGCCGTAAGTGAGGCCGCCAAGCATGGAGCCGACCTTGCGAATCACTCCAGCCTGATAGCCACCGTACAGGGTCAGGGCATAAGGTTGCAGTGGTTTCTTGCTGAGCATGGCGTCGAGTTCATCGGGAATCTGTGAGGAATAGCCACGCTTGAGTGATACGGGAATTGGCAATTCTTCGCCCAGACGTGCCTTAGCGTAGGTTCGGCCGAATTGCGCCACTATGTCCAGCTTGATCAGTTCGCCGGCTTCATCTGTCAGCTCAATCACTTGCTCTAGCAGGCGATGTTTCTCGTCTTGATCGGCCTCGAGAAACATTGCATAGATGACTTGCGAGAACATCGCCGGTATTTGCCCGCCAAAACCCAGGGCCATGCCTTGTTCCTTGGCTTGGGCAAAATCACCCCTGAACATGCTGCGCCATGCATCCTGGAGCTTTGCGGCATAAGCGCTGGCAAGTTCCTCCGGCGTGCCTTGGGCCTGCGAGGCAATAATGGGGGCGCCGAGAATTTGCGGATGCAGTTTGGCCATCTTCAATACCCAGGCTTCGTCAGGGTAGGGGTAGTCCGTGCCGAAGCCGCGAGTAAGCTGGGGCCACGCCTGGCGCAGTTTGTCGCCGGAGTAGTCGAAAGCCGATTGGTCGTATGGGAAGGGTTTCCATGCATCCTGCGCGCTGGCGCAGAAACATAGGGTGGCAAGCAGGGCGAAAAGCAGGCTGCGCATGGGAGCGTCCTATGGTTGTTATTGGAGGCCTTGCAAAGGCTGTCTCCGATCATAGGACGCTGGGTTTTAACGCCTACCTATCCAAGGGTTTGCGTTGTATTTGCCTTTTGCCTAGACAGGGCCGTTCTTGTGCTGGAACTGGCGACGGTAAAGGTTGGGTGACAGTTCGGTGTGCTGGCGAAACAGGCGGGCAAAAAAACTGGCGTCGTCGTAGCCCACTTCATAGCTGATGGTCTTGATGCTTTTTCGGGTGGCGCTGAGCAGGCTCTTGGCTGTTTCGATGCGTAACCTTTGCAGGTAATGCAGCGGTTTGTCGCCGGTGGCGCTCTGGAAGCGGCGCATGAAATTGCGAATGCTCATGCCGTGTTCGCGAGCGACGTCTTCAAAACGAAATTTGTCGGCGTAGTGCTCTTCAAGCCACTGCTGGATTTGCAGGATCGTCAGGTCGTGATGCAGCTTCTGGCCGCCAAAGCCAATACGTCCAGGGGTATAGTTGCGTTGCACCTCAAACAGGATGTCGCGGGCCACGCCCTGGGCGACGCTGGCGCCGCAGAATTGCTCGATCAGGTAGATGAACAGGTCGCATGTCGATGTAACGCCACCTGCGCAGTACAGGTTGTCCGCATCCGACAGATGTTTGTCCTGGTTGAGTATTACCTTGGGGAATCGCTCGCTGAACTCGTTAAAAAAGCGCCAGTAGGTGGTGGCCTCCTTGCCGTCCAGCAGCCCGGCCTGGGCCATCCAGAAAACCCCGGTGGCTTCTCCACAAATAGCGCTGCCTGCCGCGTGGCACTCTTGCAGCCAGGTGAGTACGTTGGGATGGCGGTGGCACAGGGTATCGAAGTCATCCCAGAACGCCGGCAGGATGATCACATCCGCCGGTTCCAGGTCGCTGTCGACGGGAATCACCACATCGCTGAAGCTGCGCACAGGCATCCCGTCAGGGCTGACTATATTGATTTCAATGGTTGGGGTCAGGCCCAGGCCTTGCTGCTTGCCGTGGCGCAAGCTGGCCATGTGGAAGAAGTCTTTGGCTTGCAGGACGGTTGAGGCAAACACACCAGTGGTTGCCAAAATGCATACGCGCTTGAGCGGGGTCGAATGAGGGATGATCATGATCTATTTATTCTTATTGAGTGCGGCGTTTGATCAAGGCTGCAATGGTTGCGGTTGCAGGGCTTCAAGCCGTGTATTTCTTATTGAGTCGGTGCCTCTGGCCGAGCATTAATCCATGGGCAGGGGCGATTTGGTCAAGGTACGGCCTGATCGTCTTATTTTTTGGCGCTTGTGTCCAGTGTGACTATCCAGGCTACTGCCCTAAAGTCACACCAGGTTTGAAAACTGACGATTCCAGGTGAAGGCATGATTCCAAGAACAATATTCAGCTCTGACCATGAACTTTTTCGCGACAGCGTGCGCAAGTTTCTTGAGCAGCACGCCGTACCTTTCCATGGGCAGTGGGAAAAAGAGGGTCACATCGATAGAGCGCTGTGGAACAAGGCCGGTGAGGCTGGAATGCTCTGCTCGCACATTCCCGAGGAGTATGGCGGCATAGGCGCTGACTTCCTTTACAGCACAGTGGTGATTGAGGAAGTAGGCCGCCTGGGGTTAACCGGGATCGGGTTTTCACTGCATTCGGACATAGTTGCACCCTATATCCTGCATTACGGCTCCCAGGAGCTTAAGCAAAAGTACCTGCCGAAGATGGTCAGTGGCGAGATGGTCACGGCTATCGCCATGACAGAGCCCGGTGCGGGCTCGGATTTGCAGGGTGTGAAAACGACTGCTGTGCTCGATGGGGACGAATACGTTATCAATGGTTCGAAAACCTTTATCACCAACGGCTTTCTGGCAGATTTGGTAATTGTGGTGGCCAAGACCGATCCTGCGGCGGGCGCCAAGGGCACCAGCTTGTTCCTGGTTGAGGCCAACACACCTGGTTTTTCCAAGGGCAAGCGCCTGGAAAAAGTCGGGATGAAAGCGCAGGACACCTCCGAGCTGTTCTTCCAGGATGTACGTGTGCCCAGGGAAAACCTTTTGGGGCAGGCGGGTATGGGCTTTGCCTACCTGATGCAGGAGCTGCCGCAGGAGCGCTTGACTGTCGGTATTGGTGCCCTGGCTTCGGCTGAGGCGGCCTTGCAGTGGACGCTCGAGTACACCCGTGAACGCAAGGCATTCGGCAAGGCTGTGGCTGATTTTCAGAATACGCGTTTCAAGTTGGCGGAAATGGCCACCGAAATCCAGATCGGCAAGGTGTTTGTTGATCGCTGCCTGGAACTGCATCTGCAAGGAAAACTCGATGTGCCTACGGCGGCCATGCTCAAGTACTGGGGCACGGACCTGCAGTGCAAGGTGCTTGATGAATGTGTGCAGTTGCATGGCGGTTACGGGTTCATGTGGGAATACCCGGTCGCGCGGGCCTGGGCTGATGCGCGGGTGCAGCGGATTTACGCGGGCACCAATGAAATCATGAAGGAGATTATTGCGCGTTCGCTTTAAGCAGGGTGCGCCAATACACAAAAAATCCCGGCTCGTGCCGGGATTTTTTGTAGACGGCTGGTGCTTAGGGAGCTGGGTTGGGCTGTGTCTTGTGGATAGCGTCAATTGCTACGAGTACTTCGCTTGTTAGCTTCAGTTCGCTGCTTTTGAGGTTACTTTCAAGTTGCTCAAGCGTAGTCGCGCCTATGATGTTGCTGGTGACGAATGGTCGGGAGGTTACAAATGCCAGGGCCATTTGCGCGGGGTCCAGGCCGTGCTCCTGGGCCAGGGCGACGTAGCGTGCGCAAGCCGACTCCGATTCAGGGTTGCTGTAGCGCGCGAAGCGACTGAACAGGCTCAGGCGTGCCCCTTCAGGGCGTGCGCCGTTGGCGTATTTGCCTGAAAGCATGCCAAAGGCCAGTGGCGAGTAGGCCAGCAGGCCGCATTGTTCGCGAATTGCAATTTCGGCCAAGCCTACTTCAAAGCTGCGGTTGAGCAGGTTGTAGGGGTTTTGGATCGACACGCTGCGCGGCCAGCCCCGGCTTTGCGCCAGTTCGAGAAACTTCATGGTGCCCCATGGCGTTTCGTTGGATAGGCCAATGTGGCGAATCTTGCCGGCCTTGACCTGTTCGTCGAGCGCTTCAAGCACCTCCTCGATTGGAGTGAAGTCGCTGTCTTGATGCTTGTAGTCAAGCTGGCCGAAGAAGTTGGTCGGGCGTTCGGGCCAGTGCAGTTGATAGAGGTCGATCCAGTCGGTCTTCAGGCGCTTGAGGCTGGCGTCGAGTGCGGCAGTGATATGTGCTCGGTTGTGTTTGAGCCTGCCGTCGCGAATGTAGTCGATGCCGTTGCCTGGGCCGGCGATCTTGCTTGCCAGCACCCAGTCGGCGCGGTCACCGCTCCTGGCGAAGTATTCACCAATGATCTGCTCGGTCTTGGTGTAGGTTTCTGCGCGCGGCGGCACGGGGTACATTTCCGCGGTGTCGATAAAGTTGATGCCGTAAGCCTTGGCTCGCTCAATCTGGGCGAAACCTTCCTCGCGAGTGTTCTGTTCGCCCCATGTCATGGTTCCCAGGCATATGGCGCTAACTGAGATATCGGTTTTACCTAGTTTGCGAAAATCCATTACTTCGTCCTCTGGAAAAAGAGTTATACAATCAGGTTGCTAATTTTTTCGCAATCTGCATAATTGCGCAGCTCTTTCTGCAGTGGAAGTGATGCGCCGTCTGCCGAAGAAATCTTGCCGTGTAACGGACGCGCTGACCCGAGCCCCCGATAGCGTCTGTCTCCGGCTGCCTTTGACCTTGTCAAAGTACGCACTATTCAGTAAGATCCGCCGTCTTATTTATCAGGGCGGCCCCTGAGGCTATAAAGAATGAAAACTTTTACTGCTAAACCAGAAACAGTAAAGCGCGACTGGTTTGTCGTCGACGCTGCTGGTCAGACCCTGGGTCGTCTGGCTACCGAAATCGCTACCCGTCTGCGTGGCAAGCATAAGCCTGAATACACTCCGCACGTTGATACTGGCGACTACATCGTCGTAATCAATGCTGAGCAGGTACGTGTTACCGGTGCCAAGACTACCGATAAAATGTATTACTCTCACTCCGGTTTCCCGGGTGGCATCAAGTCGATCAATTTCGAAAAACTGATCGCCAAGGCGCCAGAGCGCGTGATCGAGACCGCGGTTAAAGGCATGTTGCCGAAGAATCCGCTGGGTCGCGACATGTACCGTAAGCTGAAAGTCTATGCGGGCGCTGCTCACCCTCATACTGCTCAGCAGCCCCAAGAACTGAAGATTTAACGGAATAGTTCATTATGTCGGCGACTCAAAACTACGGCACTGGCCGTCGCAAAACTGCAACCGCACGCGTTTTCCTGCGTCCGGGCAATGGCAGTATCTCTATCAATAACCGCACTCTGGACGTGTTCTTCGGTCGCGAAACTGCCCGCATGGTAGTTCGTCAGCCGCTGGAACTGACCGAGATGACCGAAAAGTTTGATATCTTCGTTACCGTTGTTGGCGGTGGTGTAAGTGGTCAGGCTGGCGCAATCCGCCACGGTATCACTCGTGCGTTGATGGATTATGACGAAACTCTGCGTCCGGCTCTGCGCAAAGCAGGCTACGTGACTCGTGATGCTCGTGAAGTTGAACGTAAGAAGGTTGGTCTGCGTAAAGCGCGTAAGCGTCCGCAGTACTCGAAGCGTTAATTCGCTACCTGCGTTCAAAAGCGCCCAGTTTCCTTTCGGAGCTGGGCGTTTTTTATGGGTGCTAAACTAGTCTGCGACATCGTGACGCATACTTGAATTGCGCGCGTGCTAAGGTATTTAGAGCTTTTGCTGGGGTAATTAACCTTGTCACAAAAGGGGCTTTTCTTTACCATTTGGCGAATTTTTTGCGCGACCAGAATTTTACTTAGTATAGGTCTGAATAACAGGCCACAAAGCTGATGGGAGACGACTGAATGAGCAATGACGGCGTGAATGCAGGCCGGCGTCGCTTCCTCGTAGCGGCCACCTCTGTGGTGGGTGCTGCAGGAGCGGTGGGTGCCGCGGTCCCGTTCGTGGGGTCATGGTTCCCAAGCGCTAAGGCCAAGGCTGCCGGTGCACCTGTGAAGGTGAACGTTAGCAAGGTCGAGCCGGGGCAGCAGATGGTTGCTGAATGGCGGGGGCAGCCGGTATTTATCGTGCGCCGCACTGAGGAAATTCTCAGTAACCTGACCAAACTCAATGACCGTGTAGCGGACCCTGAGTCCAAGGCCTCGGTACAACCTGAATATGTGGACCCGGTAACGCGTTCGATCAAGCCGGAAATACTTATTCTCGTAGGTATTTGCACGCACTTGGGTTGCTCGCCGACTTTCCGTCCAGAAGTTGCTCCGGCAGATTTGGGGCCAGATTGGCTGGGCGGTTATTTCTGTCCTTGCCATGGTTCGCACTACGACTTGGCTGGCCGCGTATTCAAAGCGCAGCCTGCTCCGTTGAATCTGCCAGTGCCGCCATATTCATATGACTCGGATGACATTGTCACCGTTGGCGTGGATCAGGAGAAAGCTTGATGAGCAAATTCATGGAATGGGTTGATGCCCGTTTTCCCGCCACAAAAATGTGGGAAGACCACCTCAGCAAGTACTACGCACCCAAGAACTTCAATTTCTTTTATTTCTTTGGCTCGCTTGCCCTGTTGGTTCTGGTAAACCAGATCCTGACGGGTGTCTGGCTGACCATGAGCTACACGCCGTCGGCTGAAGAGGCGTTTGCTTCGGTCGAATACATCATGCGTGATGTCGACTATGGTTGGATCATCCGTCTGATGCATTCAACCGGTGCTTCGGCATTCTTCGTTGTAGTCTATATGCACATGTTCCGCGGCCTGCTGTACGGCTCGTACCAGAAGCCTCGTGAGCTGGTCTGGGTCTTCGGCATGCTGATTTACCTGGCGCTGATGGCTGAAGCTTTCATGGGCTACCTGCTGCCTTGGGGCCAGATGTCCTACTGGGGTGCCCAGGTTATTATCTCGCTGTTCGGTGCCATCCCGGTTATCGGCGATGACCTGACTCAGTGGATTCGTGGTGACTACCTGATTTCCGGGATTACCCTGAACCGTTTCTTCGCCTTGCATGTCGTGGCCCTGCCGATTGTCATTCTCGGCCTGGTTGTGCTGCATATCCTGGCGCTGCACGAAGTGGGCTCGAACAACCCGGATGGCGTTGACATCAAGAAAAAGAAAGATGAAAACGGCGTTCCGCTCGATGGCATCCCGTTCCATCCGTACTACACCGTAAAAGATATCGTGGGTGTGGTGGTGTTCCTGTTTGTCTTCTGCGCGATCATCTTCTTCTTCCCTGAGATGGGTGGTTACTTCCTCGAGAAGCCTAACTTCGAAGTTGCAAACGCGTTCAAGACCCCAGAGCACATTGCCCCGGTCTGGTACTTCACGCCGTTCTACGCAATTCTCCGTGCGGTTCCCGATAAGCTCCTGGGCGTAATTGCCATGGGTGCAGCTATTGCCGTGTTGTTTGTGTTGCCTTGGTTGGATCGCAGCCCGGTCAAATCGATGCGTTACAAAGGCTGGCTGAGCAAAATCTGGTTGCTGGTATTCTGCATCTCCTTCGTCATCCTCGGCATTCTGGGTGTGTTGGCGCCGACCCCAACGCGTACGTTGATCTCGCAGATCTGTACTTTCCTGTATTTCGCGTACTTCATCCTGATGCCGTTCTATACCAGGATGGAAAAAACCAAACCGGTTCCGGAAAGGGTGACTGGCTGATGAAAAAACTATTTGCTGCAATGATCGTGGCGTGTCTGCCGGTATTCGCATTCGCGAATACTGCGGGTGTTCACTTGGACAAGGTCGATATCGACCTGACGGACAAAGCTGCTATGCAAGATGGTGCACGCACCTTTGCCAACTATTGCATGGGTTGCCATGGCGCCAAGTTCCAGCGTTATGAGCGTGTTGCCGATGACCTTGGTGTTCCGCACGAAGTCATGCTCGAAAACCTCGTTTTCACTGGCGGTAAGATCGGTGATCACATGCAGAGCAGCATGCGCTCTGAAGACGCCAAGGGCTGGTTCGGTGCTGCGCCGCCGGACCTGACTCTGGTTGCGCGTGTGCGCGGTAATGACTGGCTGTACAGCTACTTGCGTAGCTTCTACGAAGATCCATCCCGCCCACTGGGTGCGAACAACACTGTTTTCCATAACGTGGGCATGCCTAACGTTCTGGTTGGGTTGCAGGGTCGTCAATACATGGGCTGCAAGCAGGTCCAGGTGGTTGAGGATGGCAAGAAGCAATACGATCCGCTGACGGGTACACCTATTACCCACAAGGCCTGCGACCAATTGGTTGTCGAGCCTAAGACAGGCTCGCTGTCGGAAGAAGAGTTTGATGAGAAGATCAAGAATCTGGTGACCTTCCTCGCTTACTCGGCTAACCCGGTGAAACTGGAAAGCCAGCGTATTGGTACCTACGTTCTGCTGTACCTTGCCTTCTTCTTTGTATTTGCCTACTTGTTGAAGCGTGAATACTGGAAGGACGTGCATTAATCTGTAATTCTCTGTTGTTGACCTGCGCGCCCTACTGGGCGCGCAGGTTTTTCTGCTTCATATAACTTTATAAGCGAGGAGGACCGCCATGGGCGTGACCAATCGGTTGGCCTGTTACTCCGACCCCGCCGACCACTATTCCCACCGCGTACGTATTGTGCTCGCCGAGAAGGGTGTCAGCGCCGAGATCATCACTGTCGAGCCGGGTCGTTACCCGCCAAAGCTGCTTGAGGTAAATCCTTATGCCAGCTTGCCGACGCTGGTTGATCGTGACTTGGCGTTGTATGAGTCGACTGTGGTGATGGAATACTTGGATGAGCGTTATCCACACCCACCGCTCTTGCCGGTTTATCCGGTGGCTCGTGCAAACAGTCGTTTGTTGATTCACCGTATCCAGCGTGACTGGTGTGCCTTGGTCGACCTGATTCTCGATCCGCGCAGTAAAGAGCCCGCTCGCGTGCAGGCGCGCAAGGAACTGCGTGAGAGCCTGACTGGCGTATCTCCACTATTTGTCGACATGCCCTACTTCCTCAGTGAGGAGCTGAGCTTGGTAGACTGCTGCTTGTTGCCAATTCTCTGGCGTTTGCCAGTCTTGGGTATCGAGTTGCCAAAACCCGCTAAACCGCTGCTCGACTACATGGAGCGGCAGTTCGCCCGTGAGGCCTTCCAGGCCAGCCTGTCCACGGTTGAACGTGATATGCGTTAACGCGCGAGGAGAGACCTATGAACTCGAGTCGTCCCTACCTGGTTCGTGCTCTGTATGAGTGGATTGTTGATAACGATTGCACGCCACACTTGTTGGTCAACGCCGAGTATCCGGGTGTGCAAGTGCCTGCCGGCTTCGCCAACGACGGGCAGATAGTGCTCAATGTGTCACCCAGTGCTGTGCGTCACTTGCATATGGATAACGAGGCGGTGAGTTTCGAGGGGCGCTTTGGTGGTGTGGCGCATACGCTGTACGTGCCGGGGCCCTCGATACTTGCGGTTTACGCCCGTGAAAACGGCCAGGGCATGGTCTTTGACCTGGAGCCGCCTGCTGTTGATGAAGATGCAGTGCAAGCTCCTGATGATCAGGGCCCGCCCGAGACCGATCCGCCACGTCCAAGTGGTCGGCCAAGCTTGAAGGTCGTGAAGTAGCTACAAGGCAATCGACAAAAAAGGCGATCCGAGGATCGCCTTTTTTGTGCCTGCAAGCTGCTAGTTGATGTACTGGAACAGCTTTATGATCTTCTGCACACCAGACACGCCCTGTACTACCTGCGCGGCGCTCTGGGCCTCCTGGCGCGTTACCAGGCCCAGCATGTAGACGATGCCGTTCTCGGTTATAACCTTGATATTGGTGCTCGGAACATTGCTGTTGGCAAGCATTTCAGCCTTGATTTGCGCGGTAAGCAGCGAATCATTGCTGCGAGCGATCAGTGAGGTCGGCGGCAGGATTTGCAGTTCGTTGTAGACCTTCTTCACGCCTTGAACGCTATTGGCCGCTTTTTCGGCGGTTTGCTTGAGTTCTTCGCGCGGGGTTTGCCCGGCCAGCAGTACGATGCCGTTATAGCTGCTTACCACTATATGCGAGGTCGGACTGGTCAGGTCCGGGCTTGCCTTTTGCACGGCGCTGCGTACGTCCGGGTCGAGCAGCTTGTCGTCAATCGAGTTGCCGATGCTGCGGTTGCTGCAGCCACTAACCAGCAGGGTTAGTGCGAGTGCTGCAATAGCCAGTGGTGAACGGATCATTCTTCACTCCCAAATAGTAGGCTGTCGATTAGGTCGCACAAGCAGTGAATGGTCAGAAGGTGAACTTCTTGTATGCGTGCGGTGGATTTTGCTGGAACGCGGATTTCCACGTCCTCGGGCAGCAGCAGCGAGGCCATGTTACCGCCGTCACGGCCGGTAAGCGCAACCACGGTCATTTCACGATCGTGTGCGGCCTGGATGGCTTGAATGACGTTGGCTGAGTTGCCGCTGGTGGAAATTGCCAGGAGTACGTCACCAGGTTGGCCCAGTGCGCGTATTTGCTTGGAAAAAATCTCGTTGTAGCTGTAGTCATTGGCAATCGAGGTGATTGTCGAGCTGTCGGTGGTCAGCGCGATGGCCGGCAGGCTTGGACGCTCACGCTCGAAGCGATTGAGCAGTTCCGAGGAGAAATGCTGGGCATCGCCAGCCGAGCCGCCATTACCACATGCGAGAATCTTGCCCTCGTTCAGCAGGGCGTTGACCATCGCCATGCTGCCTTGCTCGATGAGTGGTGCAAGGACTTCCATTGCCTGCTGTTTAGTGTCGATGCTGGCTTGGAATAACTGGTGAATACGGGCTTGCATATCCATCGAAGATGTCACCTTAAGTTTTGCGGGTGCTGAGGTTTAAGCGAGTTGGAGCTGCCTTGTTGTGACAATGAATGGCGAGGTCGTTCATGTATCAAACGCATTTTTAATCCAATTCAATTGCAACTTGCCTTTGCTGTCGGGGTTTATGGCGACGACATCAAAGCGGCAGGGGTGTTGGTTCCAGCGTGACTCTTGTTGCAAAAAGGTCATGGCCGCTTGCGTGAGTTTACCGCGCTTGCGCCTATCAACGCTTTCTGTCGCGCCGCCCCAGGCGTTGTGGTGGCGATAGCGAACTTCAACAAATACTACTGTATCGATGTCGAGCATGACCAGATCAAGCTCGCCGCTCCTGCACCTCCAGTTTTTTGCGATGAGGCGCAGGTGGTGTTGCTCGAGATGTTGGCAGGCCATCGCCTCGGCAGCGTTGCCGCTGCTCTGGCTGCTGGTGCGATCAATCAAGCGGGGTGTCTGGCAGGCGCTGGATCTGGCCGCCAGTGAATTGTGCCCAGGGCAGCTGGCGTACAACTCGTTGCTGGGCGTCCAGGCTCAGGCTGCCGGTAAGTCCGTCGATGCGCGTGCTTGGCAGTGCCTTCAGCTGATCCAGGCGTGGTGCCAGGATAAAGGCGTCAGCGCCCATCGCGTAGAGACGACCAAGGCTGCCGCCTGCTTGAGGCCACTGGTTGATTATGAGTTGGCGAGTTGGGTCGTCGGTGTTGAGCATCCACGGGGTTTCGGAGAACTCAATGCCTTCCATGTCCAGATACTGGGCCTGGTTGTATACGCCGCTATTGAGGGTTGATGTGGCGTAGACCGGCATATCGCCTGCGTACTGGAACACCAGCGTTGGCTTTATTTGTTGTGCCTGCTGCGGTGTAGCGGCGAGGAACATGAAATCGACATCCTGGCGACGCGAAGGCTGTGCGGCGACTTCGGTGCCAAGTTTTTCCTCGATGCTTTTGCTGCGCGCTTCACTTTGGCGCAGTTGCAGTAGCTTGCCGATTTGCTGGGCCAGTTCAACGGGTTGGGCGATGCTCTGGGCTGCAAGCAGTTCGCCGCCCTGGGCCTCCCAGCTCTGGCGGAATGCGGCGAGGACGCGATTGCCCCAGTCGCCGCTCGGCGCTAGCGCGATGGCGCGGCGCATGCCGTCAGACCAGGCGCGGCGTGCTGCTTCGCGTGCTTCATCTTCGGCGGCGAGGCCAAACTGGAACAGTTGGGGAGGCGCTTCCTGTTCGTTCTGGCTGTAGTTAAGGGCCAGGGTAGTGATGGGCAGTTGTTCGCGGCTGCTGAGTTGGGTTACCAATTCTTTTTCCAGCGGGCCAATCACCAGTTGTGTGCCGGCGCTCTGCGCTTGCTGGTAGAAGCTGTCCATGGAGCGGATGCGCGAGCTGTCGTAAATCTGTACGTCGGGCAGGGTTTCACCCGCTTGCTGGGCTTGGTAGTACGCCGCCATGAACCCATCACGCAGGGCGCGACCAACACTGGAAAGCTTGCCTTCTTGCGGCAAGAGCAGGGCAATTTGGCCAATCGGTTCGCTCGACAGTTGCTTCAGGTCTTGCAGGGGCTTGGGTAATTGCACGGCTGCCGGGTGGGCTGGGTGCGTTGCAACCCAGTTATCAATGGCAGCTTGCTGCTGTTCGAGGGTTGCTGCGCTCTTTGATGCGCTGGCAAGTGCCAGCCAGCCTGTAAGGTCGGCATCGCCGGTGGTTTGCAGCTGATTGGCGGGCAGGCGTGAAACCAGAGCCCAGATGGCTTCGTGGTTGCTCGCGGCCGTCGCATCGCTGAGCAAGGGCGCAATGTAGATGCGTTCGCGGGCTGCGGCGAGCAGTTGGCCGTCTTGCTCCAATGCCTTGGCGCGGGTCAGCTGGCTGCGGATCTGTTGCTCGACCGGTAGCTCGCCGAGGCGCTCGAAGCTTGGGTGGCTAAGCGCTTGAAGGGCGGCCTTGGGGTTTTTCCGTGCCAATGCCAGCTCGGCAGCAAGGGTGCTGGCGAATATCTGTTGGGCAGGCTTGAGTGTTTCAAGCTGGACTTGTTCGAGAATGCTGCTGGAGCGGCCAATATCCTTTTGTTTGTAGGCCTGGTCTGCAGCGGACAGGCGCAATAAGTTGGCTTCCTCGGTCTGCGCATCTCCAGCCTGCTGGAGCAATTGCTCAATGCTGGCTTGAGGTGTGCGCGGTAGTTCACCGACAGAGTTTGATGAGCTGGCACAGGCGGCAAGCAAGCCGACAAGGCAAAGGAGGAGAAGCGGGCGCAGGCGGGCGATCATGTAAGCGTTCCTGATACTTGATCAAATGAGGGGTGAATTGTACCCAAGCTATGCCGAAGGTGCGATGTCGGCGGCGCTAAGGAACCTCTTAAAAACGACTGCGCCAGGTATTGCTGCGTGGGAAAAGTGCTCAAAATGCTCATTTAGGCTAACTAAACTGCGCTTTTTCGCACCTTTTCGCCTTGTGCTACCGGCACTCGCTACTTTTTTCAGAAGATTCCTTAAACGGGCTACAATGCGCGTTTTAGTGATAAATGAGGCGTGTGCAGTGACTTCTACAGATGCGTTGAGTTCAGCTTTGGGCACGCTTTATGTGGTTGCCACGCCCATTGGCAACCTCGATGACATGAGTGCCCGTGCCTTGAAGGTGCTGGCAGATGTGGCCCTTATTGCTGCAGAGGATACCCGGCATTCTGCGCGCCTGATGCAGCACTTTGGTCTATCTACGCCTCTGGCTGCCTGCCATGAGCACAATGAGCGTGATCATGGTGGCAAATTTTTGCAGCGCTTGCAGGCGGGTGAAGATGTTGCGTTGATTTCCGATGCGGGTACGCCGTTGATTTCCGATCCCGGTTATCACCTGGTGCGCCAGGCGCGGGCCGCGGGTGTCGCCGTGGTGCCTGTGCCCGGTGCCTGTGCATTGATCGCCGCACTGTCGGCTGCAGGCTTGCCGTCTGATCGTTTTATCTTCGAGGGCTTCTTGCCGGCTAAGTCGGTGGGGCGTCGCTCGCGATTGGAACAGGTCAAGGAAGAGCCGCGCACGCTGATCTTTTATGAGGCGCCGCATCGTATTGCCGAGTGCCTTGAGGATATGCGTTCGATCTTTGGTGATGAGCGCCCGGCATTGCTGGCGCGTGAACTGACCAAGACTTTCGAAACCCTCAAGGGCCTGCCGCTGGGTGAGTTGAGTGCATGGGTGGCGGCTGACAGTAACCAGCAACGCGGTGAATGTGTCGTGCTGGTCGCGGGCTGGCAAGCCCCGGAAGGAGATACCGCAGTCAGTGCCGAGGCGCTGCGTGTGCTCGATTTGCTGTTAAAGGAGATGCCGTTGAAGCGTGCAGCGGCTTTGGCGGCGGAAATCACGGGTGTGCGCAAAAACTTGCTCTATCAGTTGGCGCTGGAGCGTCAGTCGACGAAGTAACTGCTGAAGCCCACTGGTTTCGTGCTTTGTGTGCGTTTTTTTGTGACGTGTCTTGCCTGTTGGTCAGGTGGTTGATATCGGGTTTTTGCCGCGCCAATGCTCGGTTGCGCTTGTTCTAATGTCCAAGTGCAATTACCCTAGTCGGCGGAGAGTCGATCGGACAGTCGCTGCCGTGCTTTGTTTACAAGGTACGGGGGAGGAAAGTCCGGGCTCCATAGGGCGGAGTGCCAGGTAATGCCTGGGAGGCGTGAGCCTACGGAAAGTGCCACAGAAAATAACCGCCTAAGCGCTTCGGTGCCGGTAAGGGTGAAAAGGTGCGGTAAGAGCGCACCGCACGGCTGGTAACAGTCCGTGGCTAGGCAAACCCCACTCGGAGCAAGACCAAATAGGGTTTCATTGGCGTGGCCCGCGCTGAAACCGGGTAGGTTGCTAAAGGCGTGCAGTGATGTACGTCGTAGAGGAATGACTGTCCTCGACAGAACCCGGCTTACAGATCGACTCTCCACCTTTCTACTTGGTAGTACGCTTGGTGTCCTTCCTTGCGATTCTAATACCTAAATAATCTTACTCTTAACAAACTACTTTAAGTTTGAAGCGCAGTTGCGTGTGTATGCTGGCATTTAATCTTTGAATGTCGACTTGAGCTGTTCTCCCACCTTCGTAAAATTCGCTAAATCTCCGTTCTATAAGGGTTTTTCCCTGTTTAAGCACCTTGACTGTGGGGTATGCGCGTTCCTATAGTGTGCGCAGGTGGTAAGAAGTGGCGAAAAGTGGGTTTTTTGGGCATGGATAGCTAAATAACAAGGGGAAACGCAATCGTGTTTCGTGGAGCCAACACCATAAGTCTCGACGCAAAAGGTCGACTCGCGATGCCCAGCCGGTATCGCGACGAGCTCGTGTCGCGCTGTGCTGGCCAACTGATCATCACGATTGATGCGATCGACCCTTGCTTATGTGTGTATCCCCTGACCGAGTGGGAACTTATCGAAGCCAAGCTCCGTGAATTGGCCTCCTTTCGTGAAGAAAACCGTCGTTTGCAACGCCTGTTGATCGGTAATGCGGTTGACCTTGAGCTCGATGCCAGCGGTCGCTTCCTGGTGCCGCCACGCTTGCGCGAATACGCCAAGCTGGACAAGCGCGCCATGCTGGTCGGCCAACTCAATAAATTTCAATTGTGGGACGAAGATTCCTGGAATGCAGTGGCAGATGCCGATTTGGCAGCTATCAAGCAACCGGGTGCTTTGTCTGACGATCTACGTGACTTGATCCTGTGACTATGAATAGCGATTTTCGCCATATAACCGTGCTACTCGACGAGGCTGTCGAAGGGCTGGCTGTGCGCGCGGGTGGTCGCTATATAGATGGCACCTTCGGCAGGGGTGGGCATAGCCGGCTTATCCTTGACTCGCTCGGCCCTGACGGCCAATTGCTAGGGTTCGACAAAGATCCCCTGGCAATAGCCACAGGGAAAGCGCTAGCGGCCGAAGACGGCCGCTTTGTCGTTGTACAGAGAAGTTTTGCGGAACTTTCTGCCGAGGCGGCTGTCCGCGACCTTTCGGGTAAGGTCAGCGGCATTCTCCTTGACCTCGGTGTTTCCTCGCCCCAGTTGGACGATGCCACTCGTGGCTTCAGCTTCCTCAATGATGGCCCGCTGGATATGCGCATGGATCCATCGCGTGGCGTCAGTGCGGCGCAGTGGATTGCCAGTGCCAGCGAAGAAGAGATTGCCCGCGTTTTCAAGGAGTATGGCGAAGAGCGGTTCGCCAAGCGGATGGCGCGTGCCGTGGTCGCGCGCCGCGCGGAGCAACCTTTCGAGCGCACGGCCGATTTGGCGCAAGTACTGACCGTTGCCAACCCTGCGTGGGAGAAAGGTAAAAACCCAGCTACCCGTGCATTCCAGGGCTTGCGTATTTATATCAATAACGAACTGGGTGATCTGGAAGCCGGGCTTGACGCTGCCATGGAGACCCTGGAAGTTGGTGGGCGCTTGGTGGTCATCAGCTTCCATTCGCTGGAAGACCGGATTGTTAAGCAGTTCATGCGTAAGCACGCCAAGGGCGAGCAGGACAAGCTGCCGCGTGATCTGCCGATTATTCCAAAAGCCTTCGAGCCACGCCTGAAGCTGATCGGTAAGCCGGTTTTTGCATCTGAAGCCGAACTCAAGGCCAATCCGCGCTCACGCAGCGCGGTCATGCGCATCGCGGAGAAGTTGCGATGAACCTGCGCATGGCGAAATCCTTTCCGCGCGGCAGCGTGCTGATGCTGGTGCTGTTTATTGCAGTGCTGGGTTCATCGCTGGCTGTCTCCTATTGCGCGCATTGGAATCGCCAACTGCTCAATGAGCTTTACGCTGAGCTGAGTGTGCGCGACAAGGCCCAGGCCGAGTGGGGGCGTTTGATCCTTGAGCAAAGTACCTGGACTGCACACAACCGTATCGAGACCCTGGCCAGCGAACAGCTGAATATGCGCATCCCGGACGCCGCAGAAGTGCGCATGGTGAAGCCATGATCAAGCTCGAAGGCGCGCTTTATCCATGGCGTTTCCGTCTTGTGCTGCTGCTTTTGGCCGTGATGGTCGGTGCAATCGTTTGGCGAATCATTGACCTGCAGATTTTTGACCACGACTTCCTGCAGGCGCACGGTGATGCGCGCAGCGTTCGCCATATCCCAATTCCTGCCCATCGTGGCCTGATGACTGATCGCAATGGCGAGCCGCTGGCGGTGAGCACGCCGGTGACCACCCTTTGGGCCAATGGCAAGGAGTTGCAAGCCGCCAAGGCTATGTGGCCGACCCTGGCTGAAGCCCTGGGGCAAAAGCCGGATGATTTCGCCAGGCGCCTGCAAGCTAACGCCAATCGCGAGTTTATGTACTTGGTGCGTGGCCTGACCCCGGAGCAAGGTCAAAAAATCCTCGACCTCAAGGTGCCTGGGGTTTATTCGATCGAAGAATTCCGTCGTTTCTATCCTGCCGGCGAAGTGGCTGCCCACGTAGTTGGTTTCACCGACGTCGACGATCGCGGGCGTGAAGGCATGGAGCTGGCGTTCGATGAATGGCTGGCGGGTGTGCCAGGCAAGCGTCAGGTGCTGAAGGATAGGCGCGGCCGCTTGATCAAGGATGTGCAGGTCACCCAGAACGCCAAGGCCGGCAAGGCATTGGCGTTGTCCATTGATCTGCGCCTGCAATACCTGGCACACCGCGAACTGCGCAATGCACTGGTTGAGTTCGGTGCCAAGGCAGGCAGCCTGGTGATGGTTGATGTCAAGACCGGGGAAATCCTGGCCATGGTCAACCAGCCTACCTATAACCCCAATAACCGTCGCACCATTCATCCGGCAGCCATGCGCAACCGGGCAATGACCGATGTATTCGAACCGGGCTCGACAGTTAAGCCGTTCTCGATCAGCGCTGCCTTGGAAACAGGGCGCTGGAAGCCAACCGACACGGTAAACGTAGCGCCAGGCTGGTTGCGTATCGGCAAGTACACCATTCGCGATGTATCACGTAACAGCGGTGTGCTCGACCTGACCGGCATCCTGATCAAGTCGAGCAACGTCGGGGTCAGCAAGGTCGCCTTCGACATCGGTGCTGAAGCCATCTACAGCGTTATGCAGCAAGTGGGTTTTGGCCAGGATACGGGCCTGAGCTTCCCAGGCGAGCGAGTCGGTAACCTGCCGAACCATCGCAAGTGGGGACAAGCCGAGACAGCCACCCTGGCTTATGGCTATGGCCTGTCTGTTACCGCTGTACAGCTTGCCCATGCCTATTCGGTGCTGGCCAACAACGGCCGCTCGGTGCCCTTGTCGCTGATCCGCGTCGACAAAACACCCGATAGCGTCCAGGTTATTCCTGAAGACATCGCCAAGACCGTGCAGGGCATGTTGCAGCAAGTGATTGAAGCGCCGGGCGGTGTTTATCGCGCCAAGGTGCCCGGCTATCACGTAGCTGGCAAAAGCGGCACGGCGCGTAAGACCACCGCAGGTACCAAGGGCTATACGCCGCACTCCTACCGCTCGCTGTTCGCCGGATTTGCTCCTTCGCATAACCCGCGCATTGCCTTGGCCGTGGTGATTGATGAGCCAACCAAGGACGGCTACTACGGCGGTCTGGTTTCGGCGCCGGTGTACAGCCGTGTCATGGCTGGTGGCCTGCGCTTGATGAACGTGACACCTGACAATTTGCCATCTGAAGAAGATGTGAAAACAGTTGATGCAACATCGAATAAAGGAGGGCGCGGCTGATGCCAATGCCTCTTAATCAGCTGTTACCTAAAGCGAGCAGCAGTGTTTTGATTCGCGAGCTGACACTCGACAGCCGCAAGGTGCGTCCGGGCGATCTGTTTTTGGCAGTGCCGGGCCTGAGCCAGGACGGTCGCGAGCACATCGCCGATGCGCTTGAGCGTGGTGCTGCTGCCGTTGCATATGAAGCGGGCGGCGCCTTCGACATGAGTGTCGACAAGGCCGAACTGGTTGCAATCAAGGACTTGGCCGGTCAACTGTCGGCGATCGCCGGGCGCTTTTATGGCGAACCAAGCCGCGGCCTGCATATGGTCGGCATCACTGGCACCAACGGCAAAACCAGTGTCAGCCAGTTGCTGGCCCAGGCGTTGGACAAGCTCGGCGAGCCTTGTGGGATTGTCGGCACCCTGGGCAATGGTTTTTATAACGGCCTGGCCCAGGGGCTGCACACCACACCTGATCCCATTGGCGTACAGGCGGTGCTGGCTGACCTGAAAAAATCCGGCGCCCGCGCGCTGGCGATGGAGGTCTCGTCGCATGGTCTGGACCAAGGCCGGGTTGCTGCACTTGATTTCAACGTTGCGGTCTTTACCAACCTGTCCCGTGATCATCTCGATTACCACGGCACCATGGAAAACTATGCCGCGGCCAAGGCCAAGCTCTTTGCTTGGCCAAACCTGCGTTGCCGGGTGATTAACCTTGATGATGCATTCGGCAGGCAGTTGGCCGTGCAGGGTCATGAGTCGCGCCTGATCAGCTATAGCCTGGATAACGCCGAGGCCTACCTGCATTGCCGTGACGTGCAGTTTGACGATCATGGCGTGCGCGCGACACTGGTTACGCCCCGTGGCGAAGGCAACCTGCGCAGCGCGTTGCTCGGTCGCTTCAACCTGAGCAACCTGCTAGCCGTGGTAGGTGCCTTGCTTGGGCTGGATTATGCCTTGGATGAGATTCTCAAGGTGTTGCCAGGCCTGCAGGGGCCTATTGGTCGCATGCAGCGTCTCGGCGGGGTCGAAGTTGCTGGCGTCAAGCAGCCACTGGTTGTAGTCGATTATGCCCACACGCCGGATGCCCTGGAAAAAGTCCTTGAAGCATTGCGTCCGCACGTCAAGGGCAAGCTGCTCTGCGTGTTTGGCTGCGGCGGTGATCGTGATCGCGGCAAGCGTCCACTAATGGCTGCCGTTGTCGAGCGCTTGGCGGATCAAGTCATAGTCACCGATGACAATCCGCGTAGCGAGAAACCTGAGCAAATCTTCGCCGATATTCGTGACGGTTTGGTGAATGCCGATAACGCACAGTTTATTGCCGGGCGCGGCGTTGCCATCGCCCAGGCGATAGGCGCTGCCAGTGCTGACGACGTGATAGTGCTCGCCGGTAAGGGCCACGAGGATTACCAGGAAATCAACGGTGTGCGTCAACCATTCTCCGACTTGCAGGAAGCGGCCAAGGCTTTGTCCGCATGGGAGGTGGCTCATGCTTAAGGCTCTGCGACTAAGTGAAATTGCCGATGCCTTGAATGCACGCCTGATTGGCGAAGACTGCGCATTTTCTGCCGTGAGTACCGATAGCCGCTCGATCAAGCCCGGGCAGCTGTTTATCGCCCTGAGCGGGCCGAATTTCGATGGCCATGACTATTTGGCCCAAGTGAGTGAAAAGGGCGCCGTTGCCGCGCTGGTTGAGCGTGAAGTGGCAAATGCGCCGCTGCCACAGTTGCTCGTTGCCAATACGCGCCGCGCCCTGGGCCAGTTAGGCGCACTTAATCGCCAGGCGTTTGGCGGTCCATTGGTGGCGGTGACCGGCTCCAGCGGTAAAACCACTGTCAAGGAAATGCTCGCCAGCATCCTGCGTGAAGCCTTTGTCGAGCATGGCTCTGCGGTATTGGCCACGCGCGGTAACCTGAACAATGAGTTGGGCGCGCCGCTAACCCTGCTTGAACTGGGACCCGAGCACAAGGCCGCAGTGATCGAGCTGGGTGCGTCCGGGGTCGGCGAGATTGCCTATACAGTCTCCCTGGCCCAGCCGCAGGTTGCGATTATTACCAATGCTGGCACCGCGCATGTGGGCGAGTTTGGCGGGCCTGAAAAAATTGTCGAGGCCAAGGGCGAAATTCTGCAAGGTCTCGGTGATGACGGCGTGGCGGTGCTCAATCGAGATGACAAAGCCTTCGATACATGGGCTGAAAAGGTCAAAGGCAAGCAGTTGCTGAGTTTCTCGATGGGCAACAGCGCGGCTGACTTCTTCGCCAGCGAGATCGGCCGCGACAGCCGTGGTTGCCCGAACTTCCACCTGCACAGCGAGCAAGGACAAGCACGTATCCAGCTCAATGTGCTGGGTGAGCATAATGTCGGCAACGCCTTGGCTGCAGCTGCTGCGGCAAGCGCATTGTCAGTACCGCTGGTCGATATCAAGACCGGTCTTGAAGCGCTGCTTCCGGTCAAGGGCCGTGCGGTCGCACAGTTGACCGCCAATGGCATGCGCGTCATCGATGACAGCTACAACGCCAACCCGGCTTCAATTTGCGCGGCGATTGACATCCTCAAGGGGTTTTCAGGGCGCAAGGTGCTGGTCCTGGGCGACATGGGCGAGCTTGGCACTTGGGCCGAGCAGAGCCATCGCGATGTAGGCAAATATGCCAAGGGCAAGGTTGATGCGCTGTTCGCCGTCGGCCCGCTCATGGCGTATGCCGTAGAAGAGTTTGCCAGCAATGGCCGGCACTTTGCCGATCAAGCCAGCTTGATCGAAGCCTTAAAGGCCGAAAGCAACGACACCACAATTCTAATTAAAGGCTCACGCAGCGCCGCGATGGAAAACATCGTGGCGGCGCTTTGTGGCATATCCGGGGAGAAACACTAATGCTGCTGCTGCTGGCTGAGTACCTGCAACAGTTCCACACTGGTTTCGCGGTGTTCCAATACCTGACACTGCGCGGGATTCTTGGTGTGCTCACGGCGCTGGCGTTGTCGCTGTGCCTGGGGCCGTGGATGATCCGCACCCTGCAAATCCGCCAGATTGGCCAGTCGGTGCGCAATGATGGCCCGCAGTCGCACCTGTCGAAGAAAGGCACGCCAACCATGGGTGGCGCGCTGATTCTCTCTGCGATTGCCGTCAGCACCTTGCTTTGGGCGGATCTGAGCAATCGCTATGTGTGGGTGGTGTTGGCCGTGACCCTGCTGTTCGGCGCCATTGGTTGGGTCGATGACTATCGCAAGGTGATCGAGAAGAACTCCCGTGGCTTGCCGAGCCGCTGGAAGTATTTCTGGCAGTCCGTGTTTGGCCTCGGTGCGGCGCTGTTTCTGTTTGTCACTGCGCAAACGCCAGTTGAAACCACGCTGATCCTGCCGTTGCTCAAGGATGTGAGCATTCCGCTGGGTGCTGGTTTCGTGATCCTGACCTATCTGGTTATCGTCGGCTCAAGCAACGCGGTCAACCTGACCGATGGTCTCGATGGCCTGGCCATTTTGCCAACCGTTATGGTCGGCGGTGCCCTTGGCATCTTTTGCTACCTGTCGGGCAACATCAAGTTTGCCGATTACCTGTTGATTCCCTATGTACCAGGCGCTGGCGAGCTGATCGTATTCTGTGCCGCATTGGTCGGTGCAGGCCTGGGCTTTCTCTGGTTCAACACCTATCCGGCCCAGGTGTTCATGGGCGATGTTGGCGCGCTGGCGCTGGGTGCAGCGCTGGGCACCATAGCGGTGATCGTGCGCCAGGAAGTGGTGCTGTTCATCATGGGCGGTGTGTTCGTGATGGAAACCCTGTCGGTGATTATCCAGGTCGCATCCTTCAAGTTGACCGGCAAGCGGGTGTTCCGCATGGCGCCGATCCATCACCATTTTGAACTCAAGGGCTGGCCTGAACCACGGGTCATCGTTCGTTTCTGGATCATCACCGTGATTCTGGTGTTGATCGGCCTTGCCACTCTCAAACTGCGCTGAGGACGAGATGAGTCTGATTGCTTCTGACCACTTCCGCATTATTGTCGGCCTCGGCAAGAGCGGCATGTCCCTGGTGCGCTTCCTTGCGCGCCAGGGTGTGCGCTTTGCCGTGGTCGATACGCGTGCGAATCCGCCGGAGCTGGGCACCTTGCGTGAACAGTTCCCGCAGGTTGAAGTGCGTTGTGGCGATCTGGACGTTGAATTCCTTTGCCGCGCCAGTGAACTGTTGGTGAGCCCAGGCATCGCGCTGGCGACCCCTGCATTGCAGGAGGCGGCGAGCCGCGGGGTGAAACTTTCCGGCGATATCGAGCTGTTCGCGCGTAATGCGAAGGCGCCAATCATCGCGATCACCGGTTCCAACGCGAAAAGCACGGTAACCACCCTGGTCGGTGAGATGGCTCAGGCAGCGGGCAAGAAAGTGGCGGTCGGCGGCAACCTGGGAACGCCGGCGCTGGATCTGCTCAGCGACGACGTTGAGCTGTACGTCATGGAATTGTCGAGCTTCCAGCTGGAAACAACCGACCAGCTCAATGCGCAAGTGGCGACATGCCTGAACATCAGCGAAGACCACATGGATCGCTACAGCGGTTTGCCGGCATACCACTTGGCCAAGCACCGGATCTTCCGTGGCGCCAAGCAGGTCGTGGTCAATCGTGATGATGCCTTGTCGCGGCCGCTCATTGCCGATCAAGTGCCTTGCTGGAGCTTTGGCTTGGGTAAGCCGGACTTCCAGCGCTTTGGCCTGATCGAAGAGCAAGGTGAAAAATACCTGGGCTTCAAGTTCGATCGCCTGATGCCTGTTCGCGAATTGAAGATTCGCGGCGCACACAACCAGTCAAATGCATTGGCGGCACTGGCCCTGGGCCATGCTGCAGGCTTGCCGATGCAGGTAATGCTGGACACTCTGAAGGAATTCCCTGGCCTGGCCCATCGCTGCCAATGGGTGGGTGAGCGCAATGAGGTGGGTTACTACGATGACTCCAAGGCAACCAACGTCGGCGCTGCGTTAGCGGCAATTGAGGGTTTGGGCGCTGATATCCAGGGCAAGCTGGTGTTGATCGCCGGTGGTGATGGCAAAGGGGCTGATTTCTCCGCCCTGCGCCAACCTGTTGCCCGTTTCTGCCGTGCCGTCGTGCTGCTGGGGCGCGATGCCGAGCGTTTGGCGCAGGCCTTGGGTGATGCTGTGCCATTGATCCAGGTTAAAACCCTTGCACAAGCCGTACAGCGAAGTGCCGAGTTGGCCGAGCCAGGCGATGCGGTATTGCTGTCGCCGGCCTGTGCCAGTCTCGACATGTTCAAGAACTTTGAAGAGCGCGGACGTTTGTTCAGCCAGGCAGTGGAGGCACTCAACTGATGTTGTCCTTCCTGCGTCCTTATCCTTCGCCACTGTTCAGTCGTCGCGGCTTTGACATGGATTTCGCCATGCTTGCCGGTTGCCTGGCATTGCTTGGGCTGGGCCTGGTGATGATTTCATCGGCTTCAACCGAAGTGGCTGCGGTCAATACCGGCAATCCGCTGTACTACATGATTCGTCATTTGGTGTACCTGTTGATCGGGCTTGGCGCTGCAGCTGTCGTGGTGATGATTCCGCTGGCCACCTGGCAGCGTTGTGGCTGGGTCTTGCTGATTGCCGCGATAGGGCTGCTGGTCATGGTGCTCATCCCGGGTGTAGGGCGCGAGGTCAATGGTTCGATGCGCTGGATCGGCTTTGGTGCTTTCAACGTGCAGCCCTCTGAAATCGCCAAGGTCTTTGCAGTGATCTATCTGGCGGGCTACCTGGTTCGCCGGCAGGAAGAAGTACGCGAAAGCTGGGCCGGCTTCTTCAAGCCCTTTGTCGTGCTGTTGCCTATGGCCGCTTTACTGCTGGCCGAGCCTGATTTTGGTGCCACTGTCGTGATGTTCGGCGCGGCCGCGGCCATGCTGTTTCTGGGGGGCGTTGGCCTGTTCCGCTTTGGCCTTATGGTATTGCTGGCCGTTGGTGCGGTCGTGGTGCTGGTACAGGACCCCTATCGCTGGGCGCGTATGACCAACTTTGCCGACCCATGGGCCGATCAGTTCGGTGCCGGCTACCAGCTTAGCCAGGCCTTGATTGCCTTCGGCCGTGGCGAATGGTTCGGCGTTGGCCTGGGCAACAGTATCCAGAAGCAGTTCTACCTGCCTGAAGCCCACACCGACTTCGTGTTTTCAGTGCTTGCCGAAGAGCTGGGCATGGTTGGTGCGCTGGTCACTGTCGGCCTGTTCGTATTTGTCTGCGTGCGTGCGCTATACATTGGCTTGTGGGCTGAGCGCGCGAAACAGTTCTTTGCCGCTTACACCGCCTACGGCCTGGCATTCCTGTGGATTGGTCAATTCCTGATCAATATCGGAGTAAACATCGGTCTATTGCCGACCAAAGGCTTGACCTTGCCATTCCTCAGCTATGGCGGCAGCTCGCTGGTGATCTGTTGCATCAGCCTGGCGTTGTTGCTGCGAATCGAGTGGGAATGTCGCAATCAACTCGGCAGTGAAGACGCCGACTTTGATGAGTCGGACTTTGCAGAGGAGCTGCCGCTCAAGCCCGGTTCTGCCAAGGAGGCCACTCATGCGCGGTAATGTGCTGATCATGGCCGGCGGTACCGGCGGGCACGTCTTCCCGGCATTGGCCTGTGCGGCTGAGTTCAAGGCGCGTGGCTACAGCGTGCACTGGCTGGGCACGCCGCGCGGTATCGAAAACGAATTGGTACCTGCTGCCGGCCTGCCGCTGCACCTCATTGATGTGTCGGGTTTGCGCGGCAAGGGCAAGCTGTCGTTGCTCAAGGCACCTTTCCAGCTGATCAAGGCCTTGTTACAGGCACGCAAGGTGATGCGCGAGCTGAAGCCTGTATGTGTACTGGGCATGGGCGGTTATGTCACGGGGCCCGGCGGCTTGGCTGCCAGGCTGTCTGGTGCGCCCTTGATCATCCACGAGCAGAATGCCGTTGCGGGTACGGCCAATCGCAGCCTGGTGCCTTTTGCCAGCCGCGTGTGCGAAGCCTTCCCCAATACCTTTGCGGCCTCGGCTAAGCGCCGCACAACCGGTAACCCTGTGCGTGAGGAACTGTTTCTCGAAACCCCGCGTGACAGCTTGCAGGGCCGTAAACCACGGTTGTTGGTGATGGGCGGCAGCCTGGGCGCCGAACCCCTTAATAAATTATTGCCGGCGGCGTTGGCCCAAGTGGCTGTCGAGCTGCGTCCTGAAGTGTTCCATCAGGCGGGCAAGCAACACGCTGAAATTACCGGCGAACGTTATCGCGAAGCGGGCGTCGAAGCGCAGGTCGCCCCATTCATCAAGGACATGGCGCAAGCCTATGCCTGGGCTGATTTAGTGATTTGCCGTGCTGGTGCGCTGACCATCAGTGAGCTGGCGGCTGCCGGGCTGGCTGCCTTCCTGGTTCCGCTGCCCCACGCCATTGACGATCACCAAAGCCGCAATGCCGATTATCTGGTGAGCGAGGGCGCCGCCGTCCTCCTGCCACAACGCTCCACTGATGCAGCCTCGCTCGCTGCACAGCTGACCGAGGTTTTGATGCATTCCGAACAACTGACCGCTATGGCCGCCAAGGCACGCCAACTGGCGAAACCTGATGCAACTCGCACTGTCGTCGATATCTGCCTGGAGGTGGCCCATGGTTGAGAATCAAAAAGCTTACCCGCAGCCTGAGATGCGCCGCATTCGCCGTATCCACTTCGTTGGTATTGGTGGCGCGGGTATGTGCGGTATTGCCGAGGTGCTGCTGAACCTGGGCTATCAGGTTTCTGGCTCGGACCTCAAGGATTCAGCAGTAACCGAGCGCCTGAAAAGCTTCGGTGCGCAGATATTTATCGGCCACCGCGCTGAAAACGCCGAGAGCGCCGATGTGCTGGTGGTGTCGAGTGCAATCAATACCTCGAACCCGGAAGTTGCAGTTGCCCTTGAGCGACGCATTCCAGTGGTGCCTCGCGCCGAGATGCTCGCCGAGTTGATGCGCTACCGGCATGGCGTCGCGGTTGCCGGTACCCACGGCAAAACCACTACCACCAGCTTGCTGGCCTCGGTATTTGCCGCAGGCGGTCTTGATCCGACCTTTGTCATCGGCGGACGCCTCAATGCAGCAGGTACCAATGCCCAGCTGGGCACCAGCCGCTACCTGATTGCCGAAGCGGATGAAAGCGACGCCAGCTTCTTGCACCTGCAGCCCATGGTTGCGGTGGTTACCAATATCGACATGGACCACATGAGCACCTACGAGGGGGACTTCAATCGCTTGAAGAAGACCTTCATCGAATTCCTTCACAACCTGCCGTTCTATGGCCTGGCGGTGATGTGCGTCGATGACCCGGTGGTGCGTGAAATCCTGCCGCAAGTGGCACGTCCGACCATGACCTACGGTTTTGACGAAGGTGCAGACGTGCGCGCGATCAATGTTCGTCAGCAAGGCATGCAAACCTTCTTCACTGTGTTGCGCCGCGACAGCGAGCCACTTGATGTCTCGGTCAACATGCCCGGCAACCACAACGTTCTCAATGCCCTGGCGACTATCGCCATTGCAACGGACGAAGGCATCTCCGACGAAGCCATCGTCCAGGGCTTGTCGGGTTTCCAGGGTGTGGGTCGTCGCTTCCAGGTCTATGGCGAGCTGCCAGTTGAAGGCGGTGAAGTGATGTTGGTCGACGACTATGGCCATCACCCGCGTGAGGTGGCTGCGGTCATCAAGGCGGTTCGTGGCGGCTGGCCTGAGCGCCGTCTGGTCATGGTTTACCAGCCGCATCGCTTCAGTCGTACCCGCGACCTGTACGACGATTTCGTGCAGGTGCTGGGTGAAACCAACGTGCTGTTGTTGATGGAAGTGTATCCGGCGGGTGAGGAACCCATTCCGGGCGCCGATAGCCGCCAGCTGTGCCACAGCATTCGCCAGCGCGGTCAGCTCGACCCTATTTATATCGAACGCGGCGTCGACCTGGCGCCGCTGATCAAGCCGCTGTTGCGTGCCGGTGACATTCTTCTGTGCCAGGGCGCCGGCGATATCGGTGGTTTGGCCCCACAACTGTTGCAAAGCCCGCTGTTTAAAGCGCCGGCAGGTAAGTCGAAATGAGTGATCAACTGTTTTCCGGTTTGAAGTCAGAGCTGCCCGTCAGTGCGTTCGGGCGCGTGGCCGTGTTGTTCGGCGGCAAGAGCGCCGAGCGCGAGGTTTCCCTGAAATCAGGCAATGCAGTGCTTAGCGCGCTGCAAGCCGCCGGTGTCGATGCCTTCGGTATCGATGTCGGTGACGACCTGCTGCAATCTTTGCTCAACGAAAAAATTGATCGGGCTTTTATCGTCCTGCACGGCCGTGGCGGTGAAGACGGCAGCATGCAGGGCTTGCTCGAGTGCGCCGGTATTCCTTACACCGGTAGCGGCATCCTGGCCTCGGCCCTGGCCATGGACAAATTGCGCACCAAGCAGGTTTGGCAGAGCCTTGGCTTGCCGACACCACGCCATGCCGTGTTGGCCAGTGTCGAAGACTGCCGGGCTGCGGCTGACGACCTGGGCTTTCCGCTGATCGTCAAGCCGGCACATGAGGGTTCAAGCATCGGCATGGCCAAGGTCAACAGTGCCGAAGAGTTGATTGCCGCCTGGCAAGACGCGAGCAAATACGACAGCCAGGTGTTGGTCGAGCAGTGGATTCACGGCCCTGAGTACACCGTGGCGACCTTGCGTGGCCAAGTGCTTCCGCCGATTGGCCTGGGCACACCGCACAGCTTCTATGACTACGACGCCAAGTACCTGGCTGATGACACCCAGTACCGTATTCCCAGCGGCCTGGATGCGGCCAAGGAGCAAGAACTCAAGGCGCTGACCGAGCGTGCCTGCGATGCAGTCGGTGTGCAGGGCTGGGCGCGGGCCGATGTGATGCAGGATGCCAATGGGGCTTTCTGGCTGCTGGAGGTCAACACTGTTCCGGGGATGACCGACCACAGCCTGGTGCCAATGGCTGCCAAGGCTGCAGGCCTGGACTTTCAACAGTTGGTGTTGGCGATTTTGGCCGACAGTATCGAGGCTCGGGGTTAAGTCATGAACGCCATTGCCCGCCATCAGCCAGGAGCGACCCGTACCCCAGTACGCGGTAAGCCTGTGCCGCGTGGCGCCAGTCGTTTGGTGGATAAGGAGCCGCTTGGTTCGCGCTTGCGCAAACCCGACCTTAAGTTCCTCAAGCGTCTGGCGTGGCCGCTGCTGTTGCTGGCATTGGGTTTTGGTGCTTATGAGCTGTCAGTGCGCCTGATGCCCTACGTCGACCGGCCGATTGCCAAGGTCAGTGTTGAAGGTGACTTGAGCTATGTCAGCCAGCAAGCGGTGCAGCAGCGGATCGCGCCATTTATCAAGTCGAAGTTCTTCAGTGTCGACTTGACCGGCATGCGCCACGAGCTTGAGCAAATGCCCTGGATTGCCAGTGCAGCAGTGCGTCGTGTGTGGCCTGACCAGATTGTGGTCAGCCTGGAAGAGCAGATGCCAATCGCCCGCTGGGGCGATGGTTCGCTGCTGAATAACCAGGGCCAGGCATTTGCGCCAGAAGAGTTGGCTCATTACGAACATTTACCGCAGTTGTATGGTCCTAAGCGTGCGCAACAGCGGGTGATGCAGCAATACCAGGTGCTTAGCCAGATGTTGCGGCCAATGGGTTTCTCGATCGCACGACTTGAACTGCGTGAGCGCGGAAGCTGGTTTTTAGTGACATCACAGGGGGTCGAGCTGCTGTTGGGGCGCGATCACCTGGTCGAAAAAATGCGCCGTTTCATTGCCATTTACGACAAAGAATTGAAAGAGCAAATCGCGAATATCGCGCGTATCGATCTGCGTTACTCCAACGGCCTGGCCGTTGCGTGGCGTCAGCCGGTAGCGCCCACGGCGGCTGAAACCGCTGCTGTGCAGTGAATCAGGAGAAGGCAAGACACATGGCAAACGTTGAGAGTGGCAAGATGATCGTTGGCCTCGACATTGGCACATCCAAGGTGGTGGCGCTCGTGGGCGAAGTTACGCCAGATGGTCAATTGGAGATCGTCGGCATCGGTACACATCCGTCGCGTGGCCTGAAGAAGGGCGTGGTGGTGAATATCGAGTCAACGGTGTTGTCGATCCAGCGGGCCGTCGAGGAAGCACAGCTGATGGCGGGTTGCCGGATTCACTCGGCTTTCGTCGGCGTGGCGGGGAATCACATCCGTAGCCTCAACTCCCACGGGATTGTTGCGATCCGCGATCGCGAAGTCAGTCGTGCCGACCTAGAGCGTGTGCTTGACGCTGCCCAGGCGGTTGCCATTCCTGCGGATCAACGTGTGCTGCACACCTTGCCCCAGGACTACGTGATCGATAACCAGGAAGGCGTTCGTGAGCCGCTGGGCATGTCTGGCGTGCGCCTGGAAGCCAAGGTCCATGTGGTCACCTGTGCCGTCAATGCCGCGCAGAACATCGAGAAGTGCGTGCGTCGCTGCGGCCTTGAAGTCGACGACATCATCCTCGAACAACTGGCTTCGGCCTATGCCGTGCTGACCGACGACGAGAAAGAGCTGGGCGTGTGCCTGGTCGATATCGGCGGCGGTACCACTGACATCTGCATCTTCACCGAAGGCGCTATCCGTCATACCGCCGTGATCCCTATTGCGGGGGATCAAGTCACCAACGATATCGCCATGGCACTGCGTACCCCAACCCAGTACGCCGAAGAAATCAAGATTCGTTATGCCTGCGCCCTGGCCAAGCTGGCCGGTCCTGGTGAAACCATCAAGGTGCCGAGCGTGGGCGATCGTGCGCCGCGTGACCTGTCTCGCCAAACCCTGGCCGAGGTGGTTGAACCGCGTTATGACGAACTGTTCACCCTGATTCAGGCCGAGCTGCGCCGCAGCGGTTATGAAGACCTGATTCCGGCAGGCGTGGTGCTGACTGGCGGTACCGCGAAGATGGAAGGGGCGGTAGAGCTGGCAGAGGAAATTTTCCACATGCCGGTGCGCCTTGGCGTCGCTCAGGGCGTTAAAGGCCTTGGTGACGTGGTGCGCAACCCGATTTATTCGACAGGCGTTGGCCTGTTGCTCTACGGACTGCAAAAGCAGGCCGATGGAATTTCGATGTCTTCAGTTGGCAGCAATGGCTTCAGCGAAGACAAAAAAGAACCGGTACTCGAGCGCTTGAAGCGCTGGGTACAGGGCAACTTCTGATTGATCAGTGGTTGTTTAAGCGTGTGCAGTAGGCGTTACAAAACTAGAAATATAGGAGAGGGAAAATGTTCGAACTCGTAGATAACATCCCGCAAAGCGCAGTTATCAAAGTTATCGGCGTCGGTGGCGGTGGCGGCAATGCCGTGAACCACATGTGCGTCAGTAACATTGAAGGCGTTGAATTTATTTGCGCCAACACCGATGCCCAGGCGTTGAAGAACATTGGTGCACGCACCGTGCTGCAGCTCGGTACCGGCGTGACCAAGGGCCTGGGTGCTGGTGCCAATCCCGAAGTTGGCCGTCAGGCGGCCATGGAAGACCGCGAGCGCATCGCCGAAGTGCTGCAGGGCACTGATATGGTCTTCATCACCACGGGCATGGGTGGCGGTACCGGCACCGGCGCTGCCCCCGTGATTGCTGAAGTCGCCAAGGAAATGGGGATTCTGACCGTTGCAGTGGTCACGCGTCCGTTCCCATTCGAAGGCCGCAAGCGCATGCAGATCGCCGAAGAAGGCATCCGTGCTCTGTCGCAAAGCGTTGACTCGTTGATCACCATCCCTAACGAAAAACTGCTGACCATCCTCGGCAAGGACGCCAGCCTGCTGTCGGCCTTCGCCAAGGCTGACGATGTTCTGGCCGGTGCGGTGCGCGGTATTTCCGACATCATCAAGCGTCCAGGCATGATCAACGTCGACTTTGCCGACGTTAAAACCGTGATGAGCGAAATGGGCATGGCGATGATGGGCACTGGTTGCGCCAGTGGTCCGAACCGCGCCCGTGAAGCGACCGAAGCGGCTATCCGCAACCCACTGCTGGAAGATGTAAACCTGCAGGGCGCGCGTGGCATCCTGGTTAACATCACAGCCGGTCCTGACCTGTCGCTGGGTGAGTACTCCGATGTCGGTAACATCATCGAGCAATTTGCTTCCGAGCACGCCACTGTCAAGGTAGGCACAGTGATTGACCCGGATATGCGCGATGAACTGCACGTCACCGTTGTTGCAACTGGTCTGGGTGCGAAAATCGAGAAGCCGGTCAAGGTTATCGACAACACTGTACAGGTCAGCTCAGCGCCGGTTTCGGCTCCGTCGACCGCTCAACAGGCGCCTGCTGCCTCTGCAGCACCGCGTAGCGAGCAAAGCGTCAACTACAAAGACTATGAGCGTCCAACCGTTCAGCGTCAGAGCCACGCCGGCGCTGCGACTGCAGCAAAAATGAATCCGCAGGACGATCTGGATTACCTGGACATCCCTGCTTTTCTGCGCCGTCAGGCCGATTAATGAAATGTATCAGGAGCATTAGGGTGATTGGTATTCAGCAAAGGCCGGTTCTGCTATTATCGCCGGCCATTGTTGAAAACAATTCGCAACTAGCGCTATAGCGGCCAGAGACATGATCAGACAACGCACCTTAAAGAACATTATCCGCGCCACTGGCGTCGGCCTGCATTCGGGGGAAAAGGTTTACCTGACCCTGAAGCCGGCACCTGTGGACACCGGTATCGTGTTCAGACGTACCGATTTGGACCCCGTCGTGGAAATTGCTGCGCGGGCGAGCAACGTCGGTGAAACCACCATGTCAACCACCTTGGTTAATGGTGACGTCAAGGTGGATACGGTAGAGCACTTGCTTTCGGCCATGGCAGGCCTGGGCATCGATAACGCCTACGTCGAACTCTCTGCATCCGAAGTACCGATCATGGACGGCAGTGCGGGACCTTTTGTATTCCTGATTCAATCCGCTGGCCTGCAAGAGCAGGAAGCGGCCAAGAAATTCATCCGGATCATTCGTGAAGTAACTGTGGAGGAGGGCGACAAGCGCGCCACCTTCGTGCCTTTCGAAGGATTCAAGGTGAGTTTCGAGATCGATTTCGATCACCCTGTTTTCCGTGACCGTACGCAAATGGCAAGCGTTGACTTCTCCAGTACCTCCTTTGTCAAGGAAGTCAGTCGAGCGCGCACATTTGGTTTTATGCGCGACATCGAGTTCCTGCGTTCACAGAACCTGGCACTCGGCGGCAGTGTAGATAACGCGATCGTGGTGGATGAAAATCGCGTGTTGAACGAAGATGGTCTGCGTTATGAAGACGAATTCGTTAAGCACAAGATTCTCGATGCGATCGGTGATCTTTATTTGCTGGGTAACAGCTTGATTGGTGAGTTCCGTGGTTTCAAATCCGGACACGCCCTGAACAACCGTTTGTTGCGTGAGCTGATCGCGCAGCCGGATGCCTGGGAAACCGTGACCTTTGACGACCCCAAGAACGCGCCGATTTCCTACATGCGTCCAGTGGCTGCGGGTTAAACCGAACACTCTCCGCTTTACGCTTAAGGCCACCTCATGGTGGCCTTTTTTATTGGTCTTCAGATCTTGAGCGACGTTTCAGTTTCTGGTCTCGGAAAGTTCTGACTTTGTAGCGGTCGTGCGAATCAGTCGGCTGGCTTGGTGTGCTTGGCCAGTCGCTCCAGGGCCGCGCGCAGCGTCGGGTCGCTTATACCTTCAGCTGTGGCTTGAATATTTTCTGCCGCACTGTCCGAAAGGATAATTGTGCGACCTCCCGCACGCCTTTCAGCTGTTGATGGTTGCACCTTGAAGTGGATCTTGGTTAATGTCGCGAACGCTTCGAGTGCCTGCAGCTGTTTGAGCAGGCGCTTTTGCTGATAACGCAGGCGGGTGGCCCAATGGCCATCAGTGACAATAAGAAGCAAACAACCGGCACGCCAGGTCGCAACATGACAGTGTTCTCTGGCAGCAGGCTGAAGCTGGCTTTCAAGCAAGCGCTGCAGTTTTTCAAGCCTTTGGGCCTCATTAAACAAGGCTTGCAGGGGCTTTGCTTCGCGCAATAGCGCGGCAGGTGCTTTAGCTGGCAAAGGACGAAAAGACATGGCTGGACGCCTACGATTGTGGAGCCGCCATGGTAGCAGAAATGCTGCTGCCAACTTGGGCACCACCAAAAGGGGAAGTCGTGCAAATAATTCTATTAAGTCGGCGTCATGGCGCCGCTCGTACCTTGAGCTTCGATTTAAGATGGCTGGTGGCGGGATTGTTCATCCTGGTGGCCGGCTCGCTTAGCCTCGGTACTGTTGTCGGCGTGTGGATGTCACCTGATGCCCAGGTGGTCGACCACGATGACACGCAAATAATTACTCAGGCACTGGATGAGCAGCGCGCAGAAGTGGGGGCCGTGCGGGTAGATGCGCAGCGCCAACTGGATGCATTCGCGGCCCATGTGGCCGACTTGCAGGCACGCCTGACGCGCCTTGATGCTTTGGGCGAACGCCTGACCGAATTGGCTGATATCGACTCAAGCGAGTTCGATTTCTCGCTTAATGTGGGTCAGGGCGGTCCAGAAGAGCCATACGGCACCGCCGCCTATGCGCCTCCGGCGTTCATGAGCACCCTCGATGAGCTGGCCTTGCAACTTGATAGTCGAGAGCAGCAGTTGGAGGTGCTTGAGCAGTTACTGGCCGAGCGCCGCCTCAATGAAGCTGAGTACCTTGCGGGGCGTCCGGTTTTGCAGGGCTATGTTTCTTCTCCCTTTGGCCGGCGTACCGATCCACTGACCGGTCGTGCCAGTGTGCACAAGGGGGTGGACTTCGCCGCCAAGGCAGGTAGCCCTGTGGTATCGGTGGCCGCAGGTGTCGTGACCTTTTCCGGGCGTAAGAATGGTTATGGTAATGTAGTAGAAATAAGTCATGCAGATGGCTATGTAACCCTCTACGGGCACAATAAGCGTAACGAGGTACAGGTCGGTGATCTGGTCAAGCGTGGGCAAACAATTGCTCTGGTTGGCAGCACGGGACGCTCTACCGGTTACCATGTGCACTTTGAAGTAACCAAGCTTGGTCGAGTGGTAAACCCTTCCAGCTACATAGCTCGTGTAAGCGACGAAAAATAACGTCGCTTTCATCATCTTCATTTCCGGGTAGAATGCCCCCTTCGCACGCAGCCATTAGGGCTGCATGGGCGACTCTTGGGCCGCCCTCCATCCATACGTGTGGGAAGAACCTGTCGATATGTTTGCGCCTTTGTTGAAAAAACTCTTTGGAAGCAAGAATGAGCGTGAGGTTAAGCGCATGCTCAAGGCGGTTCAGTCCGTTAATGGTTTTGAGGAGCAGATGCTTGCTCTCACGGATGAGCAACTGCGTGCCAAAACCGATGAGTTCAAGGCTCGTTTAGCCAAGGGTGAAACCCTCGACCAACTATTGCCTGAAGCCTTTGCCGTGGCTCGTGAGGCCGGCAAGCGGGTAATGGGCATGCGCCACTTCGATGTACAGCTGATCGGTGGCATGACCCTGCATGAAGGCAAGATCGCCGAAATGCGCACCGGTGAGGGTAAGACCCTGGTTGCAACCCTTGCTGTTTACCTCAATGCATTGGCCGGTAAAGGCGTGCACGTGGTTACGGTCAACGATTACCTGGCCCGCCGTGACGCCAACTGGATGCGTCCGCTGTACGAATTCCTCGGTATGAGCGTCGGCATCGTCACTCCCTTCATGCCGCCCGAAGAAAAACGCGCGGCCTATGCTGCCGACATCACCTACGGCACCAACAACGAGTTCGGTTTCGATTACCTGCGCGATAACATGGCGTTTAGCCTTGAGGATAAGTTCCAGCGTGAACTTAACTTTGCCGTAATCGACGAAGTCGACTCGATCCTGATCGACGAAGCCCGTACCCCGTTGATCATCTCGGGTCAGGCTGAAGACAGCTCGAAGATGTACGTTGAGATCAACAACCTGATCCCGCGACTTGAGCTGCACGTCGAGGAAGAAGAAGGCGTTGTGACCAAAGAAGGTCACTACAGTGTTGATGAGAAAACGCGCCAGGTTGAGCTTAATGAGCAGGGTCACCAGTTCATTGAGGATCTTCTGACCCAGGCGGGCTTGCTCGCTGAAGGCGAGAGTCTTTACTCGGCACATAACCTTGGCCTGCTGACTCACGTCTATGCCGGTCTGCGTGCGCACACCCTGTTCCATCGCAATGTCGAATACATAGTGCAGAACGATCAAGTGCTGCTCATCGATGAGCACACGGGTCGTACCATGCCGGGTCGTCGCTTGTCCGAAGGCTTGCACCAGGCGATCGAGGCGAAGGAAGGCCTGAACATCCAGGCTGAAAGCCAGACGCTTGCATCGACCACCTTCCAGAACTATTTCCGCCTGTACAGCAAGTTGTCCGGCATGACCGGTACGGCCGACACCGAAGCATTCGAGTTCCACCAGATCTACGGTCTTGAGGTCATGGTGATCCCGACCAACCGTGCACTGGCGCGCAAGGACTTCAATGACCTGGTCTACCTGACCCAGGAAGAGAAGTACGCGGCCATCGTTGCGGATATCCAGGAATGCCAGGCGCAAGGTCGTCCGGTCCTGGTGGGCACGGCTTCGATCGAAACCTCCGAGTACATGTCGGCCCTGCTCAACAAGCAAGGTATCGAGCACAAGGTGCTCAACGCCAAGTTCCACGAAAAGGAAGCTGAAATCATTGCCCAGGCGGGTCGTCCGGGCGCGCTGACTATCGCCACCAACATGGCGGGTCGTGGTACCGACATTCTGTTGGGCGGCAACTGGGAGGTCGAAGTCGCGGCCCTCGAAAACCCTACCGATGAGCAGGTTGCCCAGGTCAAAGCCGACTGGCAGAAGCGCCATCAGGCGGTGATCGAGTCGGGCGGTTTGCATGTAATTGCCTCCGAACGCCACGAGTCACGTCGTATCGACAACCAGTTGCGCGGTCGTGCCGGGCGCCAGGGCGACCCAGGCTCCAGCCGTTTCTACCTGTCGCTGGAAGACAGCCTGATGCGCATCTTTGCCTCTGACCGGGTGAAGAACTTTATGAAGGCGTTGGGCATGCAGCAAGGCGAGGCGATTGAGCACCGTATGGTGAGCAACGCTATTGAAAAGGCGCAGCGCAAGGTTGAAGGTCGTAACTTCGACATGCGTAAGCAATTGCTCGAGTTCGATGACGTGGCCAACGAGCAGCGTAAAGTGATTTATCACATGCGCAACACCTTGCTGGCCTCGGAAGAAATTGGTGAAACCATCGAGGAGTTCCGCAAGGAAGTTGTCGAAAGCACCATCAACGAGCATATTCCGCCGCAGTCGCTGCCTGAACAGTGGGATATCACCGGTCTTGAGTCGGCGATCTACACCGGTTTCGGCATCAACCTGCCGATTCAGCAATGGCTGGATGATGACCACAAGCTCTATGAGGAAACCCTGCGCGAGCGGATTCTTCAGGCGTTGGTCGAGGCATACAACGAGAAAGAAGAGGAGGCCAGTGCTGAAGCGCTGCGCACCTTCGAGAAGCAGATTCTGCTGCGTGTGCTTGATGACCTGTGGAAAGATCACCTCTCGACCATGGATCACCTGCGCCACGGTATTCACCTGCGTGGTTATGCGCAGAAGAACCCGAAGCAAGAATACAAGCGCGAGTCGTTCACCCTATTCCAGGAGCTGCTTGATTCGATCAAGCGCGACACCATTCGCGTGCTTTCGCATGTTCAGGTTCGTCGTGAGGACCCAGCCGAAGAAGAAGAGCGCCTGCGCCGGGAAGCTGAAGCCATGGCTGCGCGCATGCAGTTCCAGCATGCGGATGCTTCCGCCCTGGAGCAGCCAGAGGCTGAACCGCAAGACGACACGGCTGTGGCAACCGCGCCCGTGCGAGCGGAGCAGAAGATCGGGCGCAACGAGCCTTGCCCTTGCGGTTCGGGCAAGAAGTACAAGCATTGCCACGGGCAGTTGGGCTAGTTGATGTGACCCTGGTCAGCCGCTGGCTGTCCAGGTTTATTGCAAGTAGCCAGGCTCGACTGACCCGTGAACGCCGCGACCGGTTGAACCGATCGCGGCGTTTTACCATCCACTTAATGGCGTGACGCCGCAACATCTCAAGGAGTTTATTCATGGCTGTAGGTCTTGGCCCGCTGTCTGCCCTGCATCCGGTTGCAGGCTTTGAACTGGGAATCGCGAGCGCTGGTATCAAGCGACCAGGGCGAAAGGATGTTGTCGTCATGCGTTGCGCCGAAGGCTCAAGCGTTGCGGGTGTATTCACCCTGAACTCATTTTGTGCAGCCCCTGTAACTCTTGCAAAAAAGCGCGTGCTGGGGCCTGTGCGTTACCTGCTTACCAATACAGGTAATGCCAATGCGGGCACTGGCGAGTCCGGGCTTGAGAATGCTGCGCGCACCTGCGCCAGGCTGGCCGAGCTTGCGGGCGTCGATGAGCAGTCGGTGTTGCCATTTTCGACCGGTGTGATTGGTGAGCCGCTACCGGTCGAGAAGATCGAGGGCGCCCTGCAAGCGGCGCTGGATAACCTGTCAGAGAATAACTGGGCCGATGCTGCAACCGGCATCATGACCACTGACACCTTGCCCAAAGGCGCCAGTCGCCAGTTCGTGCATGAAGGTGTCACAGTTACCGTCACCGGCATCAGTAAGGGCGCGGGCATGATCAAGCCAAACATGGCGACCATGCTCGGCTATATCGCCACGGATGCCAAGGTCGCCCAAGGCGTGCTCCAGGACTTGTTGCGTGATGCCGCCAATAAGTCGTTCAACCGCATCACCATTGATGGAGATACCTCGACCAATGATTGCTGCATGCTGGTAGCAACGGGCAAGGTCGAGTTGGACGAGATCACCCAGGCCAGCGGTGCTTATTTTGCAGCCTTGAAGCAGGCCGTGTTCGAGGTATGCATGGAGGTCGCGCAGGCCATCGTCCGTGATGGTGAAGGTGCGACCAAGTTCGTCACTGTCGTTGTAAACGGCGGCGCGACCCATCAAGAATGCCTGGATGTTGGCTACGCGGTTGCACATTCACCACTGATCAAGACCGCACTGTTTGCGTCCGACCCTAATTGGGGACGCATTCTCGCGGCTGTTGGCCGTGCAGGCGTTGCCCAGTTGGATGTGAGCAAGATCGACGTGTTTCTCGGCGATATCTGCATCGCCAGTAAAGGCTGTCGGGCTGAAACTTACACCGAAGAGCAGGGCGCGGCGGTGATGGCTGAAGAGGAAATCACCATTCGCATTGAACTGGGCCGTGGCGCGACCAGCGAGACGATCTGGACCACTGACTTGTCGCACGAGTACGTCAAGATCAATGCCGAATATCGCACTTGATACAACGTCCTGGCTCGACTGAGGGGTAGTCGGCTGCTCCTCGGTTACTAGGTCATTCAATGAATTACCGGAGAACTGCAATGACCCTGCAACTCGTCATCGGTGATAAACGCTATTCATCCTGGTCTTTACGGGCGGCGCTGGCACTGGAAATCGCTGGCGTCGATTACGACGAGGTCTTGATCGCGCTGAACAAGCCCGATACTGCCCAACTCATCGCCCAGCACTCGCCAAGCGGTAAGGTGCCACTGCTGAAAACAGCCGATGGTCCGGTTTGGGATTCCTTGGCGATCGTCGAGTACCTTGCCGAGCAGTGTCCCTCACTCTGGCCAAAGGACGTATATGCCCGTGCGGTGGCGCGCAGTGTTTGCGCGCAAATGCACAGCGGTTTCGCGAGCTTGCGTACACATATGCCGATGGATCTGCAGCGTGCCCAGCCGCTGGCCAATGTAGCGGCGGACGTTACTGGCGACATAGAGCAGGTGTGTCGTTTGTGGGCCGAGTGTCGCGCCGGGTTCGGTCAACAAGGTCCGTTCCTGTTTGGCCAGCCAAGCGCTGCCGATGCCTTTTATGCGCCGGTGGCCAGCCGTCTGCGTAGTTATCAGGTGGAACTGCCGCCCGAAGCCAGCGCCTATGTCGAGGCCATCTACAACTGGCCTGCTTTTCAGCGCTGGTACAAGGCCGCACAAGAGGAACAGTTGGGTTGAAACGAGTACATGTTGTAGCTGCAGTCATCCGTGGAGACGATGGTCGGATTCTTATTGCCAAGCGCGCGGATGATCAACATCAGGGCGGTTTATGGGAGTTTCCCGGCGGCAAGGTGGAGGCGGGCGAGGCTGTTGAAACAGCGCTCGCACGCGAGTTGAGCGAAGAGCTGGGCATAGTTCCAACCGCCGCTCGGCCGCTGATCCAGATCCGTCACGACTACCCGGACAAGCAAATCCTGCTCGACGTCTGGGACGTGACTGCCTTTGAGGGCCAACCGCACGGCGCGGAAGGCCAGCCCTTGAAGTGGGTCAATAACCGCCAACTGCTGGAATATGAGTTTCCGGCAGCGAACCGGCCCATTGTGGCTGCCGCGCGCTTGCCCGAGCAATATTTGATTACCCCGCAAGACCTCGATGCAGGGGACCTTTTGCGGGGAATCAAGCGCGCTGTCGATAGTGGTGTTCGCCTGCTGCAGTTGCGGGCGCCTGCCATGTTTGACCCACAGTATCGTGACCTGGCCCTCGACGCGGTGGGCTTGTGCGCTGGCCGTGCTCAGTTGATGCTCAAAGGCCCCCTGGAGTGGCTCAGTGATTTTCCAGCCGCAGGCTGGCACCTAACCTCCAAACAACTGCATCAGTTGGCTTCTGGTGAGCGGCCTATCCCGGCGGAGCGCTGGCTGGCCGCATCCTGTCATTCGGCGCAAGAGCTGTTGCTGGCCCAACAACTGAAGGTCGATTTCGTCACTTTGTCCCCGCTTCTCGCAACCAAAACCCATCCAGATGCGCAGCCATTGGGCTGGCAGCAGGCCGAAGCGCTGCTCGAGGGGGCGCAACTGCCGGTCTATCTGCTCGGCGGTGTAGGTCCGCAAGACGCATCCCGAGCGCGCCAGCTTGGCGCCCAGGGCGTGGCGGGGATTCGGGCATTTTGGCCGCAGTAGCCAAGTAACTGTATCAAGCCATTAGCAGGTTTTCCTGCCGATGCAGCGCCAGTCAAAGAGCTTTCATCGCTGGGGAATCTTGAGTTGAGTCGTACAAGAATGTGGCTGCGATCTTTCTGGCCCGCACCAATGGCAATCAGCAAGAGCCAGCAGGCCGTGAGTTGTCTCGGTGCTTTTTGCGGCTTGTCCTTCACCGCCTGGTTTTGCCATTCAGTCCTCGGTCAGGCCAGTTTATGGCTGATCGCTCCCATGGGGGCCTCAGCAGTCTTGTTGTTTGCCGTGCCTTCAAGTCCTCTGGCGCAGCCTTGGTCGATTCTCGGAGGCTGTATTGTCTCGGCCCTGGTCGGTGTCAGTTGTGCGCGCTGGCTGGGGCATGCCGGCTGGGTTGCAGGTTTGGCGGGAGGCCTGGCAATAGGCGTGATGTTCGCCCTGCGTTGCCTGCATCCGCCTGGTGGTGCCGTGGCCTTGTCGGCCGTCTTGGCGGGTGAGCCTGTCGCTCGGCTGGGTTATCACTTTGTGGTTTTCCCGGTGGCGATAAATGCCGCGATGATGTTGTTGATCGCGCTATTGTTCAACAACCTGCTGAAGCGGCGTTATCCACATCGTCCGGCTGACCATCACAACCCGCATAAAACCGCTGATGCGGTACCACGTGACCGAGTGGGGTTCACGCCTGATGATCTTGATGCGGTGCTCAATGCTCGCGGTGAGTTGTTGGACATTGCCCGCGATGACCTTGAAGAGATCCTTCGACAAACCGAGGAGCGCGCCTACCGCCGCCGGTTTGGCGAGATACGCTGCGGCGATATCATGTCGACGGATGTTCTCAGTGTGAGTCCGCAAACACCTGTCAGCGAGGCCTGGACGCTTTTGCTTGAGCACCGCCTGAATGCGCTGCCGGTGGTCAATCAAAACCGACAATTGCAAGGGATGTTGAACTTGCATGATCTCTTGGCTACAGCCGATGCCCATGGCGAGTGTGAGCACATCATGCAGCGCAATGTACTGACCTGCAAAGGCGAATGGCCGGTGTCCTATTTGCTCGAAAGCCTTGGATCTTCGCCTGAGCACCGGATGCCGGTTCTGGGAGAGGATAAAGTCTTGCTGGGTATCGTCACCCAGACCGACCTTGTCGCGGCGTTGTATCGAACCGCACTTGAGACCCGTGGCTAAGGTTTTGTCTGGCAGGCTGTAGCGCCGGTTGGCAGCCTTGGGCTCTGCATCCGGCAGTTTATTTTTGTAAGGGATCTGTTTTTTTATGGCGTCAGTGCTGAGTATCATCCTGCCGATTTTTGCACTCATCCTGGCGGGCTTCGCATGCCGGAAGTTAAAGCTGTTAGGGCCCGAGGCAGCCTCTGAAATCAACCGGATGGTCGTCTGGCTGTGCCTGCCAGCCATGTTGTTTGAGGCCACGGCTACTGCTGTGTGGTCGCATATCTGGCAGCCTGGATTCATTTGGGTCTATATCCTCGGCACCCTGCTGGTGTTCATTGGCACCTTGATTTGGCGCTTGCGCAAGTCCGGGGATTTGGCGGATGCCAGCATTCAGGGGCTGAGCGCTTCATACGCCAACACCGGGTATATGGGGATTCCCCTGTGCCTGCTGGTATTTGGGGACGATGGCTTGGAGCCCGCGCTTATCGCCAGCTTGATCGTTATTTGCGTGCTGTTCGCACTGTCAGTGGTGTGCATCGAGGTGGCGCTGCAGGGTGAAAAGAACATGTTGCGGGCAGTGCGCAAGGTGGCCCTGGCACTGGCTAAGAATCCTTTGGTGATATCCCCGGTCCTGGGTGGTTTCTGGGCCGTTTCAGGAGCACCGCTGCCCGAATCCGTGCATTCTTTTTTGACCTTGTTGAGCAATGCCACTGCGCCCTGTGCGCTGATATCCCTTGGCTTGTTCCTGGCGCACAAGCAGTCCGGGCAAAGTCAGGGCAGTGTTGCATTGGTCTTGTTGAAACTGTTTTTGCACCCGCTGCTGGTCTGGGTCCTGGCATTCTGGATATTTCAGCTTCCACCCTTATGGGCAATGTCGGCGGTGTTGTTGGCTGCGCTGCCGACCGGGACCGGGCCCTTTATGCTTGCGGAGTTCTATCGACGTGACGCCGCTGTGGTCTCAAGCAGTATCCTGTTGTCGACGGTAGGCTCGCTGATCACTCTGTCGCTGTGCTTGTACTGGATTGAAACGATACGCCAGGCGTCTGGGATGTAGCTGCCGAAGGCCTGTAAAGCACCAGGCAATAGCTGCCCAGGCTGATCAGCCAGCAAAACAATGCCGTCCACAGGTTGTGCGAAAAGAAGTGCGCCCCCTGCAACATCCGCCCGACAGAAAATACCGTGCCGAGGGCGAGAGTGAAAAGCAATGCGGCTTTCGCCAGCTTGGGCCGACGGTCGCGCAGCACGAAAAACAATGCAAACCAGGCGAAGCCGGCAGTGGCATGACCACCTGGCCAGCAGCGGCCAGGTTTCTCGGTTGGTGCGCGTTCGCTGAGTAGCGGGGTGTAAATTTCATTGCCGCCGAACTCAGTCAGGCTCCATGGGCAATGCACTCCCGTAAGGGCCTTTAGCGGCGTCACAAAGCTGGTGGACAGCCCCAGTGCCAGCACCATGTAGCCCAGCGGTTTGCGCAAGTGGTGAAATGGCTTGAGTGCCAGGCTGCTGATAAATCCAATGACGGTAAGCACGCCAACCAGGATAACTGCCTGCTTGGCCCGGTCATGCAGGATATCCTCGAGAAAAAAGCTGTGTTTGCCAATAAATCCCTGGCCGGGCACGTAAGCGAGTCTCTCGAGTGCAAAATCGAGTTGTGTTGGGTCTGCAATCAGCAGCACGGCCATGATCAACAAGGGCACACCAAAGCCTAGATAAAGATTGAATGGCCTTGAAACGGGCAGGCTAGCAGCGCTCATGGAGTTGATCCTGTATCAATAAGGTGCGCAGTCTTACCGACCTGTTGTGAGCCCGGTGTCATAAGTCTGTGAAAGAAACGTTAAGGTGATTGGGGCTCGGGGCAGCAGTCGAGCCGATACATCGACCGCTGCAAGGGGATTGGTGTTTAATACCAGGACATCGTATTACCACAGCATTGTCCGGGGGCATGATCAAGATGCGTATTCTGGTGGTTGAAGACAATCGGGATATCCTGGCCAATGTCATGGATTACCTGGCACTGAAAGGCTACACGGTTGACTGTGCACAGGACGGGGTCAGTGGTTTGCACCTGGCCGTCACCGAGCATTACGACCTGATCGTGCTCGATATCATGCTGCCAGGCATGGATGGCTACCAGTTATGCAAGCGCCTGCGCGAGGATGCCCGCAGTGAAACGCCGGTCATCATGCTCACGGCCCGCGATGCCCTGGATGATCGTCTGCAGGGCTTGGGTGTAGGGGCTGATGATTACCTGCTAAAACCATTTGCACTTTCTGAACTGGTCGCGCGGATTGAGGCTGTATTGCGTCGCAGCCAGGGTAGCCGTCAACGCAAGATGCAGGTTGGCGACCTGGTTTATGATCTCGATACGCTGTTTATCACGCGTGCCGACCAGCCATTGAAGCTCAATCCGCTGGGGCTGAAGCTGCTTGCTGTGTTGATGCAAAAAAGCCCGGCCGTGGTTCGTCGAGAAGTCTTGGAAGAAACCCTGTGGGGGGACAACTGCCCGGACAGCGACAGCTTGCGTAGTCATATCCATCAGTTGCGCCAAGTGCTGGACAAGCCATTCGACAGGCCCTTGCTGCACACCATTCACGGTGTTGGATACCGCCTGGCGGAGTCTGCCGATGGTGTCTAAGCAGCCGCTGCTGCGGCGCATTGTCATTGCTTTTGTGCTGATGACGTTTTGTGTCAGTGGGCTCTTTTCGTTAAGCATCGTGGCGGTTGTTCACTTCATCGAGGCGAACCTGGTTTCACAAGAGCTGGATGAGGAGCTGCTGGGGGTTTTACAGCATGATCTTGCCAATGGCCTGCCGCCAAGGCTTGATTCGCGAACGCGCTTTTTTGCTTCGGACATACCGCGCTATGCAGTGCCTGAGCAGTATGCAAAAGCCCCCGAAGGCTACTCCGAGTCGGTAGACGACACAAATGCCGTATATATATTCAAGCGAAACATTAATGGCCAGAGCTACCTTCTGGTGCAGGAACAGCATGAGTTTGAAGAGCGTGAAGTGGCGCTTTATCGTGCTGTACTGGCAGGTTTTGTCTTCAGTGTGATCCTGGCCTGGGTATTGGGCTTATGGCTGGCTCGCAGGATAGTCGCGCCGGTTGTGCGTTTGGCGGGCCAGGTACGCCACCGCGACCAGCTGCATCACCTTGCACCGAATATCGCGCCTGATTACGCCGATGATGAGGTGGGGCATCTGGCCCAGGCTTTTGACAGCACGCTTGGGCAGTTGCGTAAGTCGCTGGAGCGTGAGCAGCTTTTTACCAGTGACGTAAGCCATGAATTGCGCACCCCGTTGATGGTGATCAACTCATCGTGCGAGTTGCTTGAGGTGGCGCCTAATCTTGAGCCAAGACAACGGGTAACGCTCCAGCGGATCAAGCGCGCAACTGATGAAATGGGCGAGCTGGTACAAACATTTTTGCTCTTGGCACGTTCTACCAACAATTGGTCCATTGAAGGCGGAACCTCCACATTAGGGGCCTTGGCGCAGGAGCAGGGCGCGCGTTGGGGGGAGATGATCAAGGCAAAGGGCTTGCACTTTGAGGTGGTTGATCAAGGTGCCGACGATACGAGCTACAACCTGACATTGCTGCGTACCGTCATGTCCAACTTGTTGCGCAATGCCTTGCACTACACGGAAGAGGGAACTGTGCGCCTGGTGTTAACGGCTGATGGCTTTTGTGTCGAGGACAGTGGCGTGGGTATTCCGCCCGAGCAACATGAGAAAATGTTCCAGCCTTTTGTACGGGGCCAGCAGGCACGTGGCGAAGGTTTGGGGCTCGGTTTGTCCTTGGTCAAGCGTATTTGCGCCCATGAAGGTTGGACTGTGAACGTGAAAAGCCTGGCGACTGGTGGCAGTGAGTTCAGGGTCATTTTAAAAGCGGTTTAAAACCGCTCAGGTAATATCCTGCATCACTTAAAGGCCCCGTATAACGGGGCTTGAGTCGGTTTCACGGTTTTTTCACATTGTCTTGACGCCAGGCTGATGACTGGCTGGTTAGCTTGAGTTCAGGTTATCTACTGAGATCAGGCAATGTCTAAAAACCCTCCAATTGAGCTCGAGTTCTCCGGCAAGTACGATCGCGAGCACGCCAACATGTACCTGAACAAGCACAAGACAGGTTTGTCTCGGCGCCTGTCTCATTGGCGTGAAGTACAAATTGCCCGGGCCGCATTGAAAATGGCGGGTGACCCGAATCTGGTGCTTGATTTGCCATCGGGTGCAGGGCGCTTTTGGCCGATGCTTTGTGAGCAACCCAATCGCATGATCCTGGCTGCCGATAATTCGCAAGACATGCTCGATGCTGGTATGAGCGGGCAGGCACCTGAGGTTACCGCCCGGGTCAAGCCGTTTCAAACCTCGGCTTTTGCTATCGACCTGGGTGAAAATGCTGTGGACTGCATCTTCTCGATGCGGCTGATGCACCACATCGGCAAGGCTGATCATCGCCAGGCCATGCTCAAGGAATTCAGGCGCGTAACCCGCGATACCCTGGTGATTTCTTTGTGGGTGGACGGTAATTACAAGGCCTGGAAACGCAAGCGCAGCGAAGCTCGCCGCCCAGCCGCGCAACGCGACCCCTTGTTGCAAAACCGCTTTGTGATTCCACGCGAGACAATTGAGTCAGAATTCAAGCAGGCCGGTTTTAAAATCGTTGGCCACAAGGATTTCATTCCAGGCTATGCCCTGTGGCGCATATACGTCCTGCGCAAGCTCTGAATATCAACGCGGGTGAGGGCCGTCATTGATTTGGCCGGCTTGCCTGGTTCACGCGGCTCAGTTTATAGGTTTGGTTTATGAAGGTTGAATCAGCGACAGCTGACACCCCTGATGCGAGCGGTTTGAAGGGACGCACCGGGATACGTCGTATTCTTCAGGCAGCCGGGTACTCCCAGGCTGGCCTGCTTGCAGCATTCAAGGGCGAAGCTGCATTTCGCCAATTGGTCTTGCTTAACCTGCTGTTGATCCCGATTGCATTGATGCTTGATGTGAGCAAGGTCGAGCGTGCGCTGATGATCGCCGTATGTCTGCTGGCGCTAATCGTCGAGTTGCTTAACTCGGCAATCGAAGCCACTGTCGACCGTATCTCCTTGTCACTGCACCCGCTTTCCAAGCAGGCCAAGGATATGGGCAGTGCCGCGCAGTTTGTGGTGTTGAGCATGATTGCTGTCGTCTGGGCGGTGATTTTGCTCTAGCAGTTGCGGTGCTCGGCGCGACTGCGGCCTAATAGGCTATTGCTTCTGTAGTTCGTCACCGAGAGTCTGAATGCCTGTTCAAGCCCGCTCCCCGTCAAATATGCGTCCGAGCACCGTCCACTTGCCGCAAGGCCAATGGTCAACGGTGCTGGATTGCTTGTGCGCGCACTTTTCGGGCATCGCCCGGGATGTCTGGATCGATCGTTTTCAGCGTGGACGCGTATTGGACGCCGACGGTGCGGCGCTGGGTTTGCAGCATCCCTACAAGGCCGGCTTGCGAGTGCATTACTTTCGAGAAGTACCGGTTGAGCTGCCGATTCCCTTCGAAGAAGTCGTGCTGCACATTGATGAGCATTTGATGGTGGTCGATAAACCGCATTTCCTGCCGGTCATGCCTTCTGGTGGTTATGTCGAACAGACCCTGCAGGCACGGCTGACCAAGGCTTTTGCCAACCCCGATATCGTGCCGCTGCACCGTATCGACCGGCATACGGCAGGGCTGGTGCTGTTTTCGACCAACGTGCAAACCCGTGGTTTGTATCAAGCCCTGTTTCGTGAGCGAAAAATGTTCAAGCGCTATGAAGCGCTCGCCAAGGCATTGCCTGAGTTAACTTTCCCCTTGCTGCGCAGAACTCGCTTTGCTCCTGGCGAGCCGTTCTTTCGCATGCAGGAAATCGAGGGCGTGCCCAACACCGAGACGCGTATCGAAGTTGCCCAGAAGCTGGGGGAGCATTGGCTGTATGCCTTGTATCCCCTGACCGGTAAAAAGCATCAGTTGCGGGTGCACCTCGCTTCCTTGGGTGCGCCAATCTGCAATGACCCTTTCTATCCCGATGTGATTGATACCCCAGATGTACCTGATGACTACAGCAAGCCGCTGAAACTATTGGCGCAAGGCCTGGGCTTCACTGACCCAGTGAGTGGCGAGGAGCGCTGTTTTCAAAGTCAGCTGAGCTTGCTCTAGGCAATAGGCGCGGCAGCGCCAGGCCTGCTACTTACTCAGCCTGTTTGGGCGCGGCCTGCCAGAGCACTTCGCTGACATTTTGATGCCGTGCGATGACTCTTGCCGCGACAAACAGCAGGTCGGACATGCGGTTGATATAAGCCAGGCCGACCTTGCGCACGGGCTCCTCAGCGTTCAACTGCTGGCAACGCCGTTCGGCACTACGGGCCAGGCTCCGACAGATATGGGCTTGGGCGACGAGTTTCGAGCCGCCGGGAAGGATAAAGTTCTCCAGCGGTCCCAGCACCTCATTCCAACGATCAATTGCCTGCTCCAAGCGCTCGATCTCGGCGACCTGAAGGGCTTGGTAGTCGGGCATTGCCAACTCACCACCCAGGTCAAACAAGCGATGCTGGCAGGGTTCGAGAACCGCAATCACATCGCCGAACCCAGGATGCCGGTCTGCCAGCGCCTGTAACTCTGCAATCAACAGGCCGATGTGGCTATTTAGCGTGTCTACTTCGCCCATGGCTTCAACACGGGGGTGGTCTTTAGCCACTCGGCGCCCATCGGCCAGGCCGGTTTCGCCAGTGTCGCCAGTGCGTGTGTAAATTTTCGAGAGTCGAAATCCCATATCTATAAACCTGTAGTCTGAGCTGGCGCTGTCAGGGGCAAGCGCAGGATAAAGCAGGTGCCTTTATGCTTGTTGGCTTGCACCTCCATCTGGCCTTTGTGGTTGTTGGTGATAATGAAGTAGGACACCGATAGACCAAGGCCGGTGCCCTGGCCGACTTCCTTGGTGGTGAAGAAGGGTTCGAATATGCGTTTGCGCACGGATTCAGGCATGCCAACGCCATTGTCTTCAACCTCGATGATTGCCCATGGCGGGCTCAGTCGGGTACGTAAGCTGATCTGTCCAGGCGTACGTTGATCATCGCGCTGGTGGATGGCCTGCGCTGCATTCTTCAGCAGATTGAGCAGAACCTGCTCCAGCTCATTCGCGGTTGCCGGAACCGGGCCGAGCATTGGGTCGAACTCGCGCTCGATAATCAGGCTCTTGAAGTCGAAACGCTCGGTCAGGTCGAAGTCATTGCTGGCGATTTCCAGCGCCTGGTCGATGAGCCCGGGCAGGTTGCACGGGATCAACTGGCGGTTGCTCAGGCGGCTGAAGTTGAGCATGTGGCTGACGATCTTGGCGGCCCGGGTGCCCGCTTGCTGGATTCCTCCGAGCAGTTGGGGAATATCCCTGGCTTGCAAGTAGCGGTCGATGGCTTCCAGTGAAATATCTTCTTGAGTGGCTATCTCGCGGTTTCGCTCAAGCTCGGGAGATAAGCGCCGACGAATGTTTTGCACGTTATGCAAGATGGCGCCGAGCGGGTTGTTGATTTCATGGGCCATGCCGGCCGCCAAACCGCCGACGGAAAGCATTTTTTCGGATTGCACCATGACTTCCTCAAGATTGAGGCGCTGGGTGATGTCGTCAATTCGGATTACCACGCCGCGTCCGCTAACGCCGGTCAGAGGATAGAAGGTGAGGGCAAAGTGGTGCGGCTGGCCATCCCGACTCCAGGTAATGCGCTCGATCTTTTCTACCTGATGCCTGTCGATCGTGCGCTTGAGTTGGTTGAGATAGAGCTTCAGGTGCGGGAAGGCCAGAAATACGGGCTGATTCAGCGCCTCATCCAGGGTGGTACCCGATAGTGCGCTCGCTTCCTGGTTCCATTGGGTGACGTAGAGCTCGTCATCCAGGGCAATGAGCGCGGAGGGCATCGAGTCGATGATGCTGTTGAGGTAGTTCTGGAAGCCGGTAAGCTTCTTTTCTATCTTGCTGCGAAATTGTACTTCCAGCTCAAGCTTGCGGTTCGAGTGGCGGGTTTCTTCAGCCAGCTGCTGGGCCTGGCCAAACGCTGTTTGTGATTCGTCGCGGGCGCGTTTTAGCTGTTGTTCACGGGCCTCGATGCGCATCAGCATGGTGTTGAACGCATCCGCCAGGCTGCCAATTTCGTCTTTATTGCCACGTTTGGCGCGCAGTGAGTAGTTTTCTTCGCGGGTTACCTGGCGGGACAGTTCCTCAAGCTTGCGAATCGGCTTGGTGACCAGGCGCCGGATCTGGCGTGCGACCAGGAACCAGAGCATGGCGCTGATGATCAGGATGACCAGGCTGGCGGTCCAGGTGCCGGTATAGAAGGCTCCCGGAAGCTCGCTGGACGCCACCAGCAGCAGGTGCCCTGGCTGGCCGTTGGGCTGGGGCAGTTCAATCAGCTGGTTGCTGCGAAATTCGGTCACGCGCCAGGAATCAAGCTCGTCCAGGCGCTCGGGCATATCGAGTTTTTCTCCGCGCTGTAACTGCGCGAGGCTGCGCCCGTCACTGCCGTAGATCACCGCGCCGCGTAGCGGAGGGTAGTCATCCAGTCGCTTGAGCAAGGCTTGCGCTTGATCGGCGGAACTCAGGGCCTGCTGACTCAGCGCCGGGCTGGCGATAATCCGGCCAAGGGTGTGCATGGCCTGTGGCGCCATGCTTTGCTGGGAAATCCAGTAAGCGGCGCTGATAAAGGCCAGGTTGGCAACCAGCAACACGGCGATGACGAGCACCAACAGCGCTGCGAGCATTTTCCGGCCAACTGGCAGGTCTTCTAGATGTTGGCGCAGGGACATGGCGGCACAGATCGCAATGGCTAAAGTGCTATGAGGGTAGCGTGGTGCTAGTGGCGGGGCAATCCGTGTGCAGCAAGGTAGTTGCCAAGCCTGCTGTTCAGGGCACTTAACTTCGGCAACTGTAGTTGCTTGCGTTCGGCACCCGCACAAGCGTAGCCAATCAGGTAGGCGACCTCGGTGCGGCGTTTCTGCGCAACGTCCTGGTGCATCGACGAATAGTTTGCCGCCGTAGCGGTGATAACGCGCAGCACCTCTTCATGCAATCCGGCTGCTGTCGATGGAGTCGTGTAGGCATGGAGTAACAGGCTGAGTTCGTTGCACAGGCTGGCCACTTCAGCCTGATGCTCCAGCAGCCCGCCGTTACGGCAGTCATACAACACCGTGAGCGGGTTAATTGCGCAGTTGAGTGCCAGTTTGCGCCACAGGCGACTGGCGATATCCTCTGTCCAGTCATGATTGATCTGGGCGCGCTGTAGATCTTCAAGCCAGCTTGGGCTGCTGGATTGCTGCGGATCGCCAAGCCAGGTATGGCCCTGTCCGGCAAACACCGTGGAAAAATCTGCCTGACGAAATGCGCCTTCAGTGCTCGAAGCCAAGATGCAGCGAGCCTTTGGGATGAGCCTTGCTACTTGGTCCTGGCTGCCCAGGCCGTTTTGCAGCAGGATAACCTCGGCATCGGCGGTGAGCAGGGGGGCTAGCTGGCTGATGGCCGCTGAAGCATCGTAGGCCTTGCAGGCCAGCAGCAATAGTGACACCGGGCCACAGTTGTCGATGCTGGTTGCGGGTACCGGGTAGCAATGGACCTGTCCGTTTTCGGTCAGGGTCAACCCACCGGCTTGCTGGTATTGCGCAAGGCGTTGCGGGCTGCGCAGAATCAACTCTACATCGCAACCGCTGCGATACAGCCGCGCGGCCCACAGGCTGCCCAGCGAGCCAGCGCCGAGCACATGCCAGCGCCTGTTCACACTGCCTCGGGCAAGCGCATCGCTGCAACGCGGCCACTGGCATAGGCTTCGGGCAGAAGACGCTTGGCGCTGTTGATCAGGTCTGCAGGGCTGACCGGCAAATTGCGATTATCCAGGCCGATCAGGCAAACCCCAGCCTTGAGGCTGATAAAGCCTTCGCTGGTTTTGAAGGCCTTGAGGTTGAGGCCCTCATGCAGGCGCTTGAAGCTACTCGGCGAACACTCTTGCAGGTTGGACAGCAGGGTAATCAGGCCAAAGTGATTGTCATCCAGGCGGGTCAGCACATCCAGTGGGCGCACCAGTTGTTGCAGGCGCCTGCCTACACTGTGCAACAGCTCGTTATAGAGTGTTTCCCCGTGCTGGCTGCGCAGCTCGTTGGCTTCTTGCAGGCCAATCAGCAGGTAACCCAAGGCTCCACCGCGTGATTCAACGTTGCGCAGGCCTGTTTCAAGCTTGCGCTCCAGGTAGCGCGAGTTGCCTAGCCCGGTAAGGGAGTCGACCAGGTTGCGCTGCTCAAGGCTGGCGATATTGTCGGTCAGCAGGCGATTCTCGATCAGCAGACGCTGCAGCGTGTTGCAGAGTCGGTCGGCGGCGAACACACGCGGCACCAGTTGCTCATTCATGGCTGATTTGTTGATGAAGTCGTCCACGCCGCTGTCAAAGGCTTCGCTCAGGATGTTGTCGCCTTCCTTGCCCGTGAGCAAGATCACATAGGTGTAGTGGTCCGAGGTTTCATCCAGTTGGCGAATCTGGGAGGTGAGCATCAGGCCATCTGTTTCAGGCATCAGCCAGTCGGCCAGGACCACACTCGCGGGGCGTGCCTCGAGCTGTCTGAGCGCCTCGCTGGCGCTGTTGGCGTAGCGGATATCGATGTATCCGGCCTGGCTCAACGTGCGACCGATGATTGCACTGGAGAACTTGGCATCGTCCACCACCATGATACTGAGGTGTGGGTTGGGCATTTGAAACTCACAAAAGGTGGCGTGAACGGGGACACCGCTGGGCACTCGATGCCGCTGGCGATATATAATGGCTAAGTTTTTTAATCGTCAAGCAATCTGCGGTCCATTCGTGATGTGGGTCGCGCCAAATACAGGAGGAAACCCATGCCTTCGTTCGACGTGGTGTCCGAGCTGGATAAGCACGAAGTGACCAATGCCATCGACAATGCCATGAAAGAGCTGGAGCGTCGTTATGACCTTCGTGGTAAAGGCAGCTTCGAGGCCAAGGATTTAACGGTGACCATGACTGCTGATGCAGACTTCCAGCTTGAGCAAATGGCTGAGATTCTCAAGCTCAGCCTGGTCAAGCGCAAGATTGACGTGCAGTGCCTTGAGTTCAAGGATGCCTACGCGTCCGGCAAGTCCATGAAGCAGGAAGTCATCCTGCGTGAAGGTATTGATAAGGAGTTGGCGAAAAAAATTGTCGCTCACATCAAGGATGCCAAGCTTAAGGTGCAGGCTGCTATTCAAGGCGAGCAAGTGCGCGTAACCGGCAAGAAACGTGATGACTTGCAGGAAGCAATCGCCGTGCTGCGTGCCAAGGAGTTTGGCATGCCGTTGCAATTCAACAATTTTCGCGATTAAGTCCAAGAGGATTGAACCTTGCTGGCGCTTTGCCGTCGCAAAAAGGTGTAGTTGTAATTCAATCGCCATGGCATGCCGTGGCGATTTCGTTTTGCGTATCTGGTTGGGTGCGTAGTCGTTTAAAAGGGAGTGCTCCATGGATATAACTGTCGATCAAATTCTCACGATGTCCGAGGCATGGTTGCCGATTATCGTGAGTTACAGCTTGAAGTTCGGTTTGGCTTTATTGACCCTATGCATCGGCTGGTGGTTGATCAATTCATTGACTCGCCGCGTTTCGAACATGCTCAGCGCGCGCAAGTTTGACCCTGCGCTCAATGGCTTTATTGGCAGCCTGGCCAATATCATCCTGAAAATACTGCTGGTCATCAGCGTTGCGTCAATGATTGGTGTTGAAACCACTTCATTCATCGCCGTGATTGGTGCCGCTGGCCTGGCGATTGGCCTGGCCCTGCAAGGTAGCCTGGCCAACTTTGCCGGTGGTGTTCTCATCATGATGTTCCGCCCGTTTCGCGTCGGTGACTGGATCGAAGGTCAGGGCGTAGGCGGTACGGTTGATACCATTCAGATCTTCCACACCACACTGAAAACGGCCGACAACAAGGTCATCATCGTACCGAACGGCAGCCTGTCGAACGGCAATATCACCAATTACTCGCGTGAGCCCAAGCGGCGTGCAGATATCGCAGTGGGTATCGATTATTCCAGCGATATCAAGAAAGCCCGTGAAGTGCTGCTCAAAATCGCCCAGGACCCTCGGGTACATACTTCGCCAGAGCCTGTGGTGTATGTGACGGGGTTGGGTGAAAGCTCGGTCAACCTGGTGCTGCGCGTTTGGGTTGCGACGGGGGATTACTGGCCAGTGACGTTCGATTTCACTGAAAGAACCAAGGTGGAGTTGACTGAAGCCGGGATTGGCATTCCGTTCCCACAGCGTGTCATGCATATGGTCCAGGCGCCCACAGCCTAAGGCTGCAAGTGTTACGGATACAGCCCCCGCCAGGCCGCCTGGCGGGGTCGTTAAGCTTTGATCAGTCGGGCAGCTCGCTCAACGTGCGACCAAATTCCTGTTCGTAAGCGTCTTTAAGGATTTTCCAGTCGACTGCACTCCAGTTGGAGTGGCGGCGCAACTGTTTCATGTCGTGCAATGCGGCTTGTTTGCTGGTCAGGCGTTGGCGGCATTTTTCCAGATCCAATAGCGCTGCATGGGCCTTGGCCGAAGCGCCTTTTCCTTCGACATAAACAAACACGTGCTTGGCGTAGATGCAGCCATGCTGCCAGCGCGCGCGGTTCAGACGGGCGATGTTTACGCCTACGGTCTGCAGCAACTGGCTATGCAGTTCTTCGCCATATTTCTCGCGTCCGCCGCCAGCGTACCAGTCTTCAATGGTCTGATAGCCTTCCAGTGCAGCCGTAACCAACAGGCCGCGCTCACCGCTGGTGGCGCAGTAGACTATCTTTGGTACATTGACCCCAGCCTGGCTTGCGCCAGTAAGCGCGTCACGTTCGCGCAGAACCGTCAGCCGGCCAAATGGGTGCAGCCAACTGCGGTGTATATGCCCGGTCTGGCGCTTGGCATAGAGCAGGTTGCCATTGTCGTCATGAATACGCTGGACACCGCTTTCGCCGCCGCGCCTGACATTGGGTTCTTCAACCCATTCACCTTGTTTTGCCCACCAGGCTTCAAACATATTGTCTTCGGCGCTGGAGGCTGAATGTTGCACTGAATGCATATGTGCTCCGTAGCGAAAACCAGTCACTTTTGCCATGCAGCAAAATCAGCATTGCTGCGGCTTCGTCAAGTAAGGTGCTGGTTTCATTATTATTAGGGCTTGGTAGCCCTGGTAAAAATTTCAAGCAAGCCCCCAACGATACCACCACTTTTAGGTGATATCGCCGTAGTTAACCCTTAATTTGTTACTAAAGTGCGTTTGCTGTTGTCGGCAGACGCGGCTTTGGGGTGGGCGTCAGGCTTGCTTGGTCGAACCAGGCGCCTGGGGCGTTTGGGCAGGTGCGTGCGAGTCGCCATGGGGTTGTGAGCCATCACGGCGCCATTGGATGAGGATCAGAAATAGCGTTGGCACACCCATTAACGAGGTAATCAGGAAGAAGTGCGGGTAGCCAAATTTTTCGACCATAACCCCGGAGTAGCCACCGATCAGTCGCGGCAAGAGCAGCATGATGGAGCTGAGCAAGGCATATTGGGTCGCCGAGAACTTGAGGTTGGTCAGGCTGGATAAATAGGCAACGAATGCCGCCGTGGCGAGCCCGGCACTGAAGTTATCGGCTGATATGGTAATGATCAGCATGTTCAGGTTCGCGCCCATGCCTGCAAGCATGAGAAACAGCAGGTTGGTGGCTGCCGAGGCGGCTCCGCCGATAAACAGGATAGGTAGAATCCCGAAGCGTACGATCAGCAACCCGCCAAAGCCGGCGCCCAGCAGGGTCATGACCAAGCCGAACAATTTGCTGACACCGGCGATCTGGTCCTTGGTGAAGCCCTGGTCGATATAGAACACGTTAGCCATCACGCCCATCACGGTGTCGGACATGCGATAGGTGGCAATCAGGCCAAGCAAGACAAAGGCCTGCCAGCGGTAGCGCATGGCAAAGTCGTTGATTGGGGTCAGTACCGGCGCCAGGCTGCGACGGCCCATGGTCGACAGGCACAGGGTGGTGAGGATGGTATAGAGCAGGGCCCGTAGAAATGCCCGGTCGGTGAGCAGCAAGTCAAGCATGCTCATCTGGCCCGATATAACGCTGGCGAAGTCGGTGTTATAGAGCTGGGTGAACATTGCCGGTACTGAAACAAGCAGCACAATCAGCACCAGTACCGAGGCAATCTGATGGCTAAAACCATAACGTGCGGCAGCCATCTGTGTGCGGATCGGCACATCAGGTTCGCGCATCCACAGGCTGGTAATAAGCGCAGGCACCATCAGCAGGGCAAACACGAGGTAAGTGCTCGACCAGGCGCTGAACTGGTAAAGCTGTGTGGTTGAGCCGAAGCCTTCTGCAAAATACAGGGCGCCAGCAGTTGCCAGCAGTGATGCCACGCGGTAGCCAGCCATGTAACTGGCGGCCAGGGCAGCCTGGCGGCTGTCGTCGACGATCTCCAGGCGGTAGGCGTCGACTGCAATATCCTGGGTGGCTGAGGCGAACGCGACCAGTACCGCCAGCGCAATCAACCAGGTCAGGCGGGTTTGCGGGTCGCACATGGCCATGCCGGCCATGCCGACCACGATCAACAACTGTGAGAGCACCAGCCACGAGCGGCGACGCCCAAGTCTTCCAAGCAGCGGAAGGCTCCACTGGTCGAGCAAAGGGGACCAGACCCATTTGAAGGCGTACGCCAAGCCTATCAGGCTGGCAAAACCGATGGTTTCACGAGCGACACCAGCTTCACGCAGCCATACCGAGAGCGTGGAAAATACCAGCATGTAGGGCATGCCGGCAGCGAAGCCAAGCAGCAGCAGTACCAGGGTCGAGGGGCTAGAGTAGGCGGCGAGTGCTTCGCGCCAGCTTTTTTGAGGCATTGGGCAGGTTTCAGCCTAGAGAAATACATAACAAAGGGCGCACTCTAACCGCTGTGCTCCATTGGACGCCAGCCGTGCCGTCGGATATCCACCTTTTCTCCTCGAATTGTTATGCCTTCTGCACGCAATCTGGCACGTTGCTCCGCTCCACTATGGCTGCCTGCACTCAAGCTCAGTCTGCCCCCGGCTGCCACCACGCGATGCCAGGGCAAGGTGCTGCCGTCGGGCAGTTTGCTCAGGGTGCTGCCAACCCAGCGCGCGGCCCGCCCCAAGCCGGCGAGCTCGGCCAACTGGCCATAGCTGACCACGCAGCCCTCGGGAATTTGCGCCAAGACGGTATACAGCGCCGTTCGCCGCTCTTGTTGGCTTGCCTTGGATGATGGCAAGGCGGCATCCTTGGCTGATTTAACCTGTCCAATGTCTGGGTGATCAATCATGTGGCTGCGTACCTGTTTGCTCTTAATCTCATTGGGGGTTGCTACGCCGCTTATGGCCGATACGGTCTGGCTGAATAATGGTGACCGCATCAGCGGCAAAATTATTCTGCTCGAGGGCGGGAAATTGTCGTTAAAGACCAAGTATGCAGGCCAAGTATTAATCAACTGGTCTGATATCGAAACACTAAGCGCCGAGCAGCCACTGTTAATCCGACGCCATGGCCTGGACAGCAAGCACAGCGAACGCCTTGCCGCAGCTGGCAAGGGGATGGTGCGCATCACTGATGGCACCACTGAAACCGTGCCGCTGGCCAGTGTCACGCGCTTGGTTCCGCCCCGTGAGTTCCTCGAAGACTTTACCTGGGAAGGTAATCTGGACGCCAAGCTCGACCTGCAGCGCAAGGACGATAATTCCGATGAGTTCAAACTCAAGGGCGATACCCGGATCGAGCAAGGTCGCTGGCGGCAGGTCATGAATGGCGAGTTTCAGCGCGAGACGAAAAATGGCCGGGTAACCGATGACAACTGGGATCTTGAATACGACATCGACCGTTTTCTGACCGAGCATTGGTTTTGGCGTATTGGTGGTGAACAGCAGGTCGACCACATTGAGTTTGTCGAAAAGCAGCAAATCATTGGCACCGGTCCAGGCTACCGGTTCTGGGATGATTCCCTGGGGCGCTTTGATTTGATTGGGCAGGTCAATCGCATCAAGTTCGATTATCCGGGTGGCGACTTGAGCTTTCGCACCTACTCAGTGGTTTGGGATTACAAACGCCTGTTGTGGGGGACCCGGCTGGAGTTCTACACCAACGCAGAAATCCATTTCCCTGAAATCAGTGAAATTGACTATGTATCGGAAGGCGAGGTGGGTCTGCGCTATCGCCTCAATGACTGGGCACGGTTGTCGATTTTGTATGAGCTTGACCGAATTGAAGCGCAGGCGGGTGATAACAGTGACGAGAGTTTTCTCATAGGCGTGGGCGTGGGTTGGTAGGCAATACCCGAGTCATTTGATCGGAAAATCCTGAACTTGGCTGTAAAAGCCCGGTCAGTGCTTGTTCAGGTGTCGTGGATGTAGATAATGCGCGACTTTTCTAGAATCCGAGCAGTCATAGTCCAACTATGTTTTCACAAAGCGTTTTTCGTACCTTATTGAGCCTCAGCTTGTCATTGGTCGCATCCCCACTTTTGGCCGATACCGTCTGGCTAAAAAACGGTGATCGCCTAACCGGGACAATCAAATTCTTTGACGGCAACAAACTACTCCTGCAAACCGATTATGGCGGAGCTATTCCGTTGGCCTGGAGCAAGGTCAAGACGCTGGAAAGCGATCGTGAGCTGCTGGTCAAGGAAGACGACACCACTGGCGAACGCGCAAAGTCATTGCGTGCTGGCGAGGAGGGGCAAGTAGTGCTGGTCAATGGTGAGGCACCTCGCACCGTTGAGTTGGCGAGCATCAGTCAGATAATGAAACCCAAGCCGGTTGTCGAAGACTTGACGTGGCGGGGTAATATCGATGCAGCCTTCGATTTCAAGCGCTCAGAGAGCGACACCGACGATTACGACCTGGACCTGAAAACCCAGGCCCGCCACGGTCGCTGGCGACACAATGCGACTGCCGGCTATAACCGGGAACTGTCGGATCATGTAGTGACAACCGACAACTGGGATGCCGAGTATGCACTCGACCGCTTCCTTGATGAGCACTGGTTCTGGCAGGGGCGACTTGAGTACAAGCGTGACAAGGTCGAAGACCTGGAGCGTCAGCGCACCGTCGGTACCGGTCCCGGTTACCAGTTCTGGGATGACGAGTTGGGCGCGTTCTCGGTTGCCGGCTTGGTCAACCGTACCGATTACGAGTATGCCAACGGCGACGAGTCTAATTTCTACGCCATCAGCGGCAAGTGGGACTACAACCGTTATTTACTGGGTAAAGCGGTCGAGTTCTTTACTACGGGCGAGGTCGGCAAACCGCTTGATAACGTAGCGGAATACACCTTCGATGCCGAAGTGGGGCTGCGCTACAAGGTGACTGACTGGGCCTCGCTCAATATGAAGGCCGAGAAGGACCTGGTCAGTGGTGGCGACTCCGAGAGCGAACTGGATGAAACCCGTTACAGCCTGGGGTTTGGCGTCGGCTGGTAATTATCCTCGATGCAAGTAAAAAGCCCCGCATGCGGGGCTTTTCCATAACGCCAGTGGGCTTGCTTGCGATCAGAGGCGCAGGCCGCCATCAAGCTCGAGAATTCGACCTGTGTAGTAATCGTTTTCGAGAATGTAGGCCACTGAGTGGGCGATTTCATCCGGCTTGCCCAGGCGGCGTAGCGGAATGCCCGAGGTCATCTTCTCCAGTGCTTCAGGCTTCATGCTGGCAACCATCTCGGTTTCAATAAAGCCAGGCGCAACGCCCGCCACACGAATGCCGTAGCGCGCCAGTTCTTTGGCCCAGACCACGGTGTCAGCAGCCACACCAGCCTTGGCGGCCGAGTAGTTGGCCTGGCCCATGTTGCCTGCGCGTGAAATCGACGAGATGTTGATGATCGCGCCTTGATTCTTGAACTCGATCATCTTGGCTGCAACTTCACGGGTGCAGAGGAACACGCCCGTGAGGTTGACGTCGATAACGGCTTGCCACTGCGCCAGGCTCATTTTGCTCATCTCGCCGTCTTTGACTTTGACGGTCAGGCCGTCGCGCAGGATTCCGGCGTTGTTAACCAAACCATTGATGGCGCCAAAGTCTTCAGCCACCTGGCTGACCATGTGCGTGACCTGTTCTTCATTAGCGACGTTGCACAGGTACGAGCGAGCCTCTGTGCCCAGTGCCTTGCATGCCGCGACGGCCTCATCGAGGCGTTCTTGGTTGAGGTCGACCAATGCCAGTTTGGCGCCCTTGCTTGCCAGGTATTCACCCATGGCGCGTCCCAGGCCCTGGCAGCCGCCGGTGATGATGATGACTTTGTCTTGCAGTTGCATGGATTACCCTCTTGAAAAGTGTTCTGTAGACCCCTGCTGGCGTCGCTTGTTAGCTTTAGACACAGGCGACTGGAGTGTTCGACCTATGAAATCTACTGAATAACCTGGGCGGCAGCGCGTAAACTGTCCGATTCAGCGGATATCTAGCACTGGTTGAAACAGGCTGGCTCGCGCCTAAGGGCGAGTGGCTGCTTGGTCAGTGCTGTTTTTGACGAATTATCAGCAGGGAGTCATTTAATGAGCGTGAGCGCGGCTAAGCATGCCCGAGAATTGCTGCTCAAGGAATACCGGGGCGTAATCTCGACGCATTCCAAGAGCATGCCTGGTTTTCCTTTCGGCTCCGTGGTGCCTTATTGCCTGGATGCGCAGGGTTATCCCCTGATCCTGATCAGCCGGATTGCCCAGCACACCCACAATCTGCAGCGTGATCCAAAATGTTCGCTACTGGTTGGCGAGCGCGAGGCTGACGATGTTCAGGCCGCCGGGCGACTGACGCTCTTGGCCGAGGCCCGCAAGTTGGAAGATCCACGGTCAATTGAGGTCGCTGCTGCGCGCTATTATCGCTATTTCCCCGATTCTGCGGATTATCATCGTGCCCATGACTTTGACTTTTGGCGCCTTGAGCCGCTAAGGAGCCGCTACATTGGCGGTTTTGGTGCGATCCACTGGATTGACCAAGTGACCCTAGACAACGCCTTTGCCGGGGAAGCAGAGCAGGGCATGCTCGAGCATATGAATGCCGATCACAGCAAAGCCATTGCGCACTATGTCGAACTCGCGGGTTTGCCGACCAGCACCCCGGCCCAGTTGGTGGGGATTGATAGCGAGGGTTTTCACCTGCGTATCGGCAAAAGTATCTATTGGTTGGCCTTTCCAACAATTTGTAACACTGCTGGAGCGGTGCGCCAGGCCTTGGTGGCACTGGCTCATGCCGATGAATGGCCGGGAAAAAATCCTGCTTAAGCTTGAATTAAGTGCGCCAACCCATACTTCATCCCTACAGGAAGCTGTTCTTCCGTTAAGGAAACTCCGATGCGTGCTTTTTTGTTTCTATTTCTTTTATTCCCGCTCATAGAGCTGGCCGTATTGATCAAGGTGGGTGGCGCCATTGGTGCGATACCGACCATTTTGCTGGTAGTCGGCTCTGCCGTACTGGGTAGCATTCTTCTTCGTGTCGCCGGGATTGCCACGGCATTTCGCGCCCGCGAACGACTGGCCCGTGGTGAGCTGCCGGAGCAGGAAGTCCTTGAAGGCTTGATGATTGCCGTCGGTGGTGGCTTGCTGCTGCTGCCAGGTTTTATCAGCGATATTTTTGGCCTGCTTTGCTTGGTTCCGTTCACGCGCCGCATCTTCGTTGGAAAAATCCGCGCTCGGGCAGCTGAACAAGCCGCGCGCCAGCGTGCATTTGCTGATGACCTGGCTGCGGCACAACGTCCAGGTGGCTCGCGTCCCAATGTGCTTGAAGGCGAATATGAGCGTCGCGACTAATCCAGTGCCAGCGTCGTCTGTATGAAAACCGGCCCGCGCTCAGCGCGGGCTTTTACTTGCTGGTATCAGTTGTCGATCCAGGCTATTCAAGGCGACAGCAGGCGCCCGCCGAGGCCTGTAAGTGCCGGGTTTATTGTAAAAAAAATTACTTGGCGCCCTTGAAATCCTCTTTTACGCCCACATGTACCAGACACCGCAAGGTTTTCTGTCATTACAGACAGAACAGACTTCAGCGTTGCGCATCGCGCAGCGCTACCGGCAACGCCGGACTTTGCTAACCGTCGGTGACGACACCGGCTGATAAAACAATCTATTGGGAGAGATCGACAATGAAGCTTCGTCCTCTGCATGACCGCGTAGTGATTCGCCGCAGCGAAGAAGAAACCAAAACCGCTGGCGGTATCGTGCTGCCAGGTTCCGCTGCAGAAAAGCCTAATCAAGGCGAGATCGTTGCCGTAGGCACTGGTCGCGTACTGGACAACGGCGAAGTTCGTGCACTGGCCGTCAAGGTTGGTGACAAGGTTGTGTTCGGCCCTTACTCCGGTAGCAACACCGTCAAAGTTGATGGCGAAGACCTGTTGGTAATGGGTGAAAGCGAAATCCTGGCTGTTGTTGAAGCCTGATTTCCACGAATCTCCGTTTAACCGTCAAGAATTGAGGAAGCATTTCCATGGCTGCTAAAGAAGTTAAGTTCGGCGACTCCGCTCGTAAAAAAATGCTCGCCGGTGTAAACGTCCTGGCTGACGCTGTTAAAGCAACACTGGGCCCTAAAGGCCGTAACGTGGTTCTGGAAAAGAGCTTTGGCGCTCCAACCATCACCAAGGACGGCGTGTCCGTTGCCAAAGAAATCGAGCTTAAAGATCGCTTCGAAAACATGGGCGCTCAGCTGGTTAAAGACGTAGCCTCCAAAGCGAACGACGCTGCAGGCGACGGTACAACCACTGCAACTGTACTGGCTCAAGCCATCGTCAACGAAGGCCTCAAGGCTGTCGCTGCTGGCATGAACCCAATGGACCTCAAGCGCGGCATCGACAAGGCGACCATCGCCATTGTCAAAGAGCTGAAGAGCCTGTCCAAGCCTTGCGCTGACACCAAAGCCATTGCCCAGGTTGGTACTATTTCGGCCAACTCCGACAACTCCATCGGCGACATCATTGCCGAAGCCATGGAAAAAGTCGGTAAAGAAGGCGTGATCACTGTTGAAGAAGGCTCGGGCCTGGAAAACGAACTGTCTGTTGTAGAAGGCATGCAGTTCGACCGTGGCTACCTGTCGCCATACTTCATCAACAAGCCAGACACCATGGTAGCTGAGCTTGAAACCCCACTGATCCTGCTGGTCGACAAGAAGATCTCCAACATCCGCGAAATGCTGCCGGTGCTGGAAGCTGTTGCCAAGGCAGGTCGTCCGCTGCTGATCGTTGCCGAAGACGTTGAAGGCGAAGCCCTGGCGACTCTGGTTGTGAACAACATGCGCGGTATCGTGAAGGTTGCAGCTGTCAAGGCACCAGGCTTCGGTGACCGTCGTAAAGCCATGCTGCAGGACATCGCGATCCTGACTGGCGGTACTGTGATCTCCGAAGAAGTGGGCCTGAGCCTTGAAGGCACTACCCTTGAGCACCTGGGTAACGCCAAGCGCGTAATCCTGAGCAAAGAAAACACCACCATCATCGACGGTGCTGGCCAGCAGGTTGATATCGAAGCCCGCGTTGCTCAGATCCGCAAGCAGGTTGAAGACACTTCTTCGGACTACGACAAAGAGAAGTTGCAAGAGCGTCTGGCCAAACTGGCTGGCGGTGTTGCGGTAATCAAGGTCGGCGCTGGTACCGAAGTTGAAATGAAAGAGAAGAAGGCCCGCGTTGAAGACGCCCTGCACGCTACCCGTGCTGCGGTTGAAGAAGGCGTGGTTCCTGGCGGTGGCGTGGCACTGGTTCGCGCTCTGCAGGCTATCGTTGACCTCAAAGGCGACAACGATGACCAGAACGTTGGTATCGCTCTGCTGCGTCGCGCGGTTGAAGCGCCACTGCGTCAGATCGTTGCCAACGCCGGTGACGAGCCAAGCGTTGTAGTCGACAAGGTCAAGCAAGGCGAAGGTAACTACGGTTACAACGCTGCGACTGGCGTGTACGGCGACATGATCGAAATGGGTATCCTCGATCCAGCCAAGGTGACTCGTTCGGCGCTGCAAGCGGCTTCCTCTATCGGCAGCCTGATGATCACTACCGAAGCGATGATCGCTGAAGTAGCTGACGACAAAGCCCCTGCAATGCCTGATATGGGCGGCATGGGTGGTATGGGTGGCATGGGCGGCATGATGTAATCCAGCTCCCTACCGAAAACCCCGCGCTTGTCGCGGGGTTTTTTTTGCCTGAAATTCCTTAACCATTGATCGATAAACTGAGGAAATGCTTTCCTTGGATTCGAAATTGACAGGTTTTTCACAAGCTAAAGGTGAATATCAACCAGGTGATGGAACCAATCACGGGCGACAAGGTTCGAACCCTGGCTTGAGTCAGCATCTGGCTGCTGCAATCTTGCGCCGACCGCTTGTCGCATAAGCTGACAAGATTTCGCTAGCTGTTCTAGGGTAAGAAAACAGCGTTTGGCAGCGCTATCAAGAGGTTGCAGTAATGAAGTTAGAATTTGCTCGAGGTTTGTTCCTGGCCGGTGCCTTGGGGGTCACGTCCGTGGCATTTGCCGCCTGGAATGAAAGCAGCCCGCAAGTCATTACCGGCTTCAGCCAGGGCTATTGCCCATTGCCGGCCAGCCAGCGGGCGGACACGCCGGAAAAGCCTGACGGCGACTTGCTGCTATTTATGTTTGGCATGTCACAAGGCATGCGCTAGACCGGCTTGATACCAGGTCCGTGGCAAACAAAAAGCCCTGCGAATGCAGGGCTTTTGCGGGCTTGGGCCTAAGGTTTGGCTCAGGTTGTGACTGGCGCTTGCTCACCAGTGGTATCAGCTTTCGTGTCAGGGTGAGCAATGAGCGTATATACGCAAGGCAGCACGAACAGGGTGAACAGGGTGCCTACGGTCATGCCCGTGGCAATCACCAGGCCGATATCAAACCGGCTCACGGCGCCTGCACCTGTTGCCAGAATCAGTGGCACCATGCCGAAGACCATGGCAGCGGTGGTCATCAACACTGGCCGTAGGCGAATCGAGGCCGCCTCTTCAATGGCCTGGCGGCGCGACATGCCTTTTTCGCGGCGCAACTGGTTGGCAAACTCTACGATCAAGATGCCGTGCTTGGTGATCAATCCGATCAAGGTCACCAAACCCACCTGGGTGTAGATGTTCATACTCGATAGCCCGAGAAACAACGGTACTAATGCGCCACAGATCGACAGCGGAACCGTGACCATGATCACCAGCGGGTCGCGGAAACTCTCGAATTGTGCCGCCAGTACCAGGAAGATCAGCGCCAGGGCGATGCCGAAGGTTGCATAGAGCGCAGTGCCTTCCTGAATGTACTGTCGTGCAGAGCCGGCATAGTCGAATGAGTAGCCTGCCGGGGCTTCTTCCTCGGCGATCTGGCGCACCGTGTCGATGGCCTCGCCCATGCTGACAATCGGAAAGCCCTGGATGATGGCCGAGTTGAGCTGCTGGAACTGGTTGAGCTGGGTTGGTCGTGCGCGATCACTGACTTTGATCAGCGTGGACAAGGGTAACAGCTCGCCACTTTCACTTTTGACGTAGTAACTGCTCAGCCAGTTGGCGTTATCGCGGTAAGCCCGCTCGACTTGTGCAATAACCTTGTAGCTGCGACCCTCGATGGTAAAGCGGTTGATCTCGCCTTCGCCGAGCAGGCTGGAAAGGGCAGTGCCGATGTCCTCCATCGATACGCCCATCTGCGCGGCTTTTTCGCGGTCGATATCGACCACAACTTCTGGCTTGTCGAAGGCCAGGTCAACATCGAGAAAGGCAAATTTGCCGGATTCCTCTGCACGCTTTTTGATCTTGTCGGTCACCGCCAGCAGCGACTCGTAATCATTTGGCGTGTTGACTACGAACTGGAAGGGCAAGCCATCGCCTGTGCCTGGCAAGGAAGGCAGGTTGAAGGCGAATACCTGCAAGCCCGGGATCTGGTCGAGCTTGGCCTGTACTTCGGGCAGCAACTCCATTTGAGTGCGTGAGCGTTGGTCCCAGGGCGTCAACTGGAAGCCGCCAATACCCGACTGCACACCATTGAAACCGTTGATCTGGAACCAGGAGTTGTACTCCGGAATGTCCTTGAAGATCGGCAGGAACTGATCGGTGTATTTGTTCAGGTAATCAAGGTTGGTCGGTTGTGGAGCATTGGAAAACATGAAGATGATGCTTTGATCCTCTTCGGGCGCCAGTTCGTTTTTGGTGAACTTGAGCAGCACCGGAATCAGGCACATGACGATGATCGCAAAGACCAGTACTACAGCGCGGGTCTCGAGGGTGCTGTGCAAGCTGCGCTGGTAACGGTTCTTCAGGGCATCGAAGATCCTGTCCAGCTTGTGGGTCAGGCCGCTGGGCTTTTCTTCGTGACGCAGCAGTTTAGAGCACATCATCGGCGACAGCGTCAGGGCGACGATGCCGGAGATGATCACCGCGCCTGCCAGGGTCAGGGCAAACTCTTTAAATAGCGCTCCCGTGAGGCCTGTGAGGAAGCCGATAGGGGCATAGACCGCAGCCAGGGTGATGGTCATTGAGACCACTGGCACGGCAATTTCGCGCGCGCCTTCAATCGCTGCATCAAACGGGGTTTTACCTTCCTCGATATGCCTGTGGATGTTTTCCACCACGACAATCGCATCGTCGACCACCAGGCCAATCGCGAGCACCATCGCCAGTAGCGTCAGCAGGTTGATCGAGTAGCCCATGATCTGCATGAAAAACAACACGCCAATCATCGACAGCGGGATGGTGATCACCGGAATCAACACCGAACGCAGCGCGCCGAGGAACAGGAATACCACGATGATGACGATCAGGATGGCTTCGCCAAGGGTCTTTACCACTTCGTCAATCGACGCCTGGATAAACAGCGTGGCGTCGTAGGCGATCGAGACCTTGAGGTTGGGGGGCAACTGCGCCTCAAGCGACGGCATGATCTTGCGCACTTCCTTGATCACGTCCAGCGGGTTAGCGCTTGGCGTGCCTTTGATGCCGATGTAGACCGAGGGAATGCCATCGAATGAGCTGATTGAGTCGTAGTTTTCAGCGCCCATCTCGACACGTGCAACATCACCGATCAGGACCCGGCTATCGCCAACGGTTTTCAGGGGGATTTTAGAAAAGCCTTCAACCGTTTTCAGGTCGGTCTCGGCATTAATGCTGGTGACCACGTACTCGCCTTTGACCTCGCCAGCGGCGGACAGGAAGTTGTACTTGCGCACTGCGCTGTTCACATCACCGGCGGTGATGCCATAAGCCGCCATTTTTACCGGGTCGAGCCACAAGCGCATGGCAAACACCTGGTTGCCAAGGATTTCGGCTTCGGCCATGCCCGGCAGCGTCGCCAGTTTCGGCTGGATGACGCGTGACAGGTAATCGGTGATTTGCGGGTTGGTCAGTTCATCACTGTAGAAACTCACGTACATCAGCGCCGAGGCGTCAGCCGCCTCCTTCGACAGCACCGGGTCCTCGGCTTCTTGTGGCAACTGGTTCTTGACCTCGTTGGCCTTGGCCAGCAGTTCGGTAAACAGGCGGTCGCTGTCAGACCCAATACGCGCGTAAATCGAAATTACCGAGAAGTTCTGGCGACTCACCGAGGTCATGTAGTCAATACCCTCGGCGCTGGCCAGGCTCTGCTGCAAGGGCTGGGTAATGTAGCCCTGGATCGTCTCGGCATTCGCCCCGGGGTAGGAGGTGGTGACTGTGATCAGCGCGTTTTCGAGTTGCGGGTATTCACGGATAGTCAGTTTATTGAACGCCTGCAAACCAAGCAGGATGATCAACAAACTGACCACGGTCGCCAACACTGGGCGCCGGATAAAGGGGTCAGTAAAAGCCATGTCTATTCCTTGGGCTAGGCGCCGCTTATTGTTCGGCGCCAGGCGTGCTGGCCGCAGCTGGAGATGGGTCGACGATCTTTATGTGCGCGTCGTTATCGAGCTTGAGCTGGCCTGAGGTCACCACTTGCTCCCCGGCCTGCAGGCCTTTGAGAATGATGACCTTGCCATCGCGTCGCTCGCCGGTTTCAACCACGCGGCGCTGGGCAACCAGTTGAGGCTTGCCATCCTCTTCCTTGACCAAATTGCCCTGTTCGTCTTTCTTTTCGGCGACCACGTATACCGAATTGCCGTAGAGGGTGTAGGTCACCGCTGTTTCAGGCACGATTTTTTGCGCGCTGTTGTCAGCCAGCAGCAGCTGCAGGTTGGCGAACATGCCCGGCAACAGTTTGTTGTCCGGATTGTTCAGGGTCGCCCGGACCTGAACGTTGCGTGTGCTGTCCTCTACTTTAGGGTTGATGGCGGAAATGGTTGCACTGAAATCCTGCTCTGGATATGCCGCGACCTTGAAGTCGATAGCCTGCCCAAGCGCAATCTCGGGTACGTCCTGCTCAGGCAGGAAGAAGTCCAGATACAGTTGCGAGGTGTTCTGCAAGGTGGCGATATAAGTACCTGATGAGAGGAAGTCGCCCACATCCACCTGGCGGATACCTATGGTTCCGCTAAAGGGGGCAAGGATGCGCTTTTTCGCCAACAAGGCTTCGAGCTGGGCAACGCTGGCATTGGCCTTGGCGTTCTCTGCCGCGAGTCGGTCGTATTCACTTTTCGACAGGTTCTGTTGCGCGACCAGTTTTTTACCGCGCGCAAATTCCACGCGCGCAAGATCAAGGTCTGCTTTGGCGGTCGCCAGATTTGCAGTCTCGACATCGCTATTCATTTGTACCAGTGCCTGGCCCTGCTTGACCTGCTCGCCTGAATTGAACAGCAGGTCCTGGACAATGCCGCTGACTTCGACGGTCAGGTCGACGCCTTGAATTGCCTTGAGCGTGCCAATCGCGGGAATCCGCTGCTGCCAGGGGAGTTCTTCCACAGGGCTGGCGCTGACACTGATCGCCGGCTTGGGTGCTGAGAACATTTGTATTTGCTGGTAGATGGTGTAGCCCTTGTAGCCGCCCAGCGCGAGCACCACAAGCACAACCACGCCTATCATTATTAGCATCCGGCGAAGCAACATGTTGCATATCCTTGGCAGATAAAGGAAGGCCTAAATTTTGGCCAAAGACGAACATTAGTGCCCTTGCGTGGGCAAGTCAAAGACTGCAATTAACAAATGATTTCTAGCTGTGATCGGGCTCATACCCGCAGCCATTGAGGTGTTTGTCCCGCGGTACGACCGTCGTGATGACGGCCATACCTGGCTGCGAGGTTCAGGCGATACGCAGGTGGTTGTCCCATAAGCCAGCGGGCAATTGCAGGGGCTGCATGGCTATTTTTTCTTCCCGGCAATCGTACAGTCGGCAGCGGCCCTGACCGGAGCTGACCACAAAGCCCTGCTCGACAGCACCAACGCCTGCGCAATCGGGCAGCGGGGCGTCGAGTCTTACCGCGCCGCTATCAAGGTCCCAGATAAATACCCGGTTGCCGCGTGGCGCGGTCATGGCCAGCAGGCGTAGCTCGCTGTTGATTGCAACGCTTGCGGTGTACTGGCGCATGGCCTGGCGTTGTTCTTCGGCCAGGGGAAAATGTTCGAATGGCTGCCCTGGGCGTTTGATCGCCAGCAAGGGTACTTTATCCGCCATATCGCCCATGTACTGCTGGCCGCTGACAATGGTGCCGTCGCTGGCAATTGCCAGGTGGCGAACGCTGTTCATGCGTTCGGGGAGCTGTTCCTTGCTGATCAGACTGCCGTCGCGCCTGAGCAGGACCAGGCTCGGTTCCATGGCGTCGAGGTTCATGTCGACACGGCTTTCGGCCTCGGTCCGAATACCACCGTTGGCGACAACCAGCGTCTCTCCGTCAGGCAGCCACAGCAATTGGTGTGGCCCTACACCATGGGTCGACAGTTCGTGGTCGCGCTCAAGCCTTGAGCCTTGCACACGATACACGCTGATGACGCCACGACCGGGTTCGGATGTGTCGTTTTCCGTCGCATAAAGCCAGTCGCCATCCTTGTGGAATGCGCCATGACCATAGAAGTGACGGTCGGCAGGCGAAGTCAGGGTTTGCAGCAGCTTGCCGTCGCGGGTGTCGATCAGGTAGCTCTCGGTGCTTGGGCGACGGCCAACGAACAGGGCCATTGGCAAGCTCGGGTGCGGCACGACGTCGTGGCAGCGCTCTTTGACCTGAGTCGCGAATGCCTGGCTGCCATCGAGATGGTAACCGACTGCGTAGTGCTGGCCATCGCTGCCGTCACGGGCCGAGACCAGCAAGGGTTGCGAATGGTTGTTGACCAGTGTCCAGCCGCCGAAGGCGCTAGCTGCAAGTGCGGTGCCGGCTAGGCCGAGGAATGCTCTGCGTTTCATTCAGTCTCCGTCATTGGCATTAAAACCGAGTTGGATGCCCAGGGTTCTTGCCAGCTCACCTTCGTGCAAACGGTGCAGCACATTGAGACTGTCGTAGAATTCATTGAGAACGGCGCGGCCGTCTTCTTCCTTGAGTAATTCGGACAGTGGGCGTTGCAGTGCTGCCAGACGTTGACGAGTGTCGAGATAAGCGGCGTCGATGCGTTTTTTCAGTGCGTCTTGATCGCTGCCGAGTAAGCTTTGCATGCCATCCTGATTGGCGCCGTGCCACAGGCGTTCGGCGCTGGCCAGGGTCGCGGCGATGTTGGCCAGGCTTGCGTTACTGCGCCAGGCTTCTGCCTGGTAGGGTTGCGGCTGGCCTTTGCTTTGGCGACCCAGTGGTGTACCGAGTTTCTTCTTCAGTACATCAATGGCTGTCACCTGGCTGCGCAGCACGTCGGCCAAGGCCTCAGGTGCTTCAGCGTAGCGTGGGTTAGGGAACTCCTTGAACTGGCTGGCAACGCCATCTTTAGCCTGCCAGTCAGCCAGTATCTCGGCCGAGAGTTTTTGCTGGTGCTTGCCGATTGCCGTAATCAAGGGGCAATAGCTGTTTTTCTGTTGCGCATCGGTCAGGTCGATTGATTCGTCGTAGAGGATGTACTCATAGGCGGTCAGGCCCTGAACGACAACGCTGGATTTCTCCAGGTCGGCAGCGCTGAGTTGTGGATATTTCTTCAGCAGACCTTGTACTTGCCGGGCGACAAGGTTCTTTTTGTCTGGCCAGAACTGTACCTGCCAGGCTCGGTTGCCTTCAGTGATCGGTCCGACCAGAACGGTTTGCAGGCCCGCCCAGGCGCTTTGCGCGGCCCGAAACGCTTCACGTGCTTGCGGCAGGTCTTGCTGGCCTGCACAAAACGCCTGGCCACTTGCAGCCAGCTTTTGGTCGGCTTCCGCCCAGGAGCTGTAGGCGGGCAGGATCACGCCATCGGCTAGGGCAGAGGTGACTTTCTGTTGTGGATCAGCAGGCGTGCAAGCGCCGAGTAAAACGCTCAACAGTGCGAGGGTTAAAGGTGAGCGATTCATGTGCAGCTCCTATAGCGAATTCAGAAAGGCCAGCAGCGCCTTGCGCTCCTCGGCGTTAAAGGCAAAAACGCGTTGTTTGGCCGCTTCGGCCTCGCCTCCGTGCCAGGCAATAGCTTCAAGCAGGTTGCGTGCGCGACCGTCGTGCAAAAACTGGGTGTGGCCATTGACCGCTTGGGTCAGGCCGATGCCCCACAGCGGCGGAGTACGCCATTCTTGTGCCGTGGCGGCAAACTCAGGTCGATTGTCAGACAAACCTGGGCCCATGTCATGTAGCAGCAGGTCGGTGAAAGGGCGGACCGCCTGGTTCGCCAGCTCAGGTTCGGCTGCATCGGCAGCGGTGGTGAACTTCTCCACATGACAGGCATTGCACTGCGCCTGGTAAAACAGGTTCTTGCCCTTGAGCACTTGCGGGCTGTCGACGTCACGGCGAACCGGCACTGCCAGGTTACGGCTGTAGAACAGGATGCTGCCAAGCAACTTGTCGCTGACTTCGGGTTCGCCACCATTGGGTGCGGCCAGGCAATCGACCTGTGCCGCCGTGCAATCGTCGTGTTGCAACAGGCTGGTGGTGAGGCCCATGTCGCCGGCAAAGGCATGGGCGTTTTGTTGATTGAGGTTGGGTTGTCCCGCTTTCCAGCCAAAACGCCCGAGTACGGTCTTGCCGCGCACATCGTCCCAAACCTGATTGGGCCTGCCTGATATACCGTCACCATTGCTGTCGTCCGGGTCGGCGTTGGCAAGTATGTCAGGCTCGGCAATGGCCTCGAGCAATCCCAGGCCAATCATCGGCGGTGCGATGCGTGCCGAGAACATGGTGTCTGGATGCATCGGGCCGTAGCCGAGCTGGGTGATTGCCAATGTCGGTTTGCGCAGCTCAATCTTGCTGCCATCTGCTAGCTCGACACTGCTCAAGGTATAGCCCATGCGTACCTTGCCTTCGGGAGCAACGCCGGGGTTGGCCATATCCTGCAGCTGGCCACTGTAGGTCGGTTCGGGAACTACGCCGAGTTTTTCAATGATTTTCGCTTGTTCAGCCGTGGTTGCCGGGATCGACAACCGCACCAGCATTGAAGTGGCGGTAACGGCATTCGGCTCGGGCGGATGTCCGCGACCGTCCTTGATGTGACAGTTTTGGCAGGCGTTGGTATTGAACAGCGGGCCAAGTCCGTCACGAGCAATTGTGGTGGCCGGTGCAATGACCCATGGATTTCGGAAGAAGCTGTTGCCAACACTGAAATCCAGACGCCGCAGCGGCGACAGGTTTGCCGAGGGTTGGGAAAAGGCATTGTGATCTGCCTTGGACACGCTGGTGCTGCCACCGGAGAGCGCTTCACCAGGCTCGGCCTGGGTGAACTGCACAGGCTTTTCACAGCCGCTCAAGGCCAAGGCTAAAACCAGGCCGGCCAGCAGGAGAGGGCGTTGTAGCAGCGCGGGCATCAGCATCAATCCAAGAAAAACTGCGCGCAATAGTACCAGTACAACGAGGTTTAAATAAGAGCGATTTGCGTTATCAGCAAGATTTAGCCGCGCCTGCGCCACTCGGTCGCAGGGTGGAAGGTGGCCATTCGGTTACAAGCGCTGCTGTACAGGCATAAAAAAACCGGTACGCTGTTAACGCACCGGTTTTGTCGACAAGCCTTTCGCTTAGAACTCGTGATCGGCGTTGTCTGGGTTGAGGTCGCTGATGCCGAGCTTGCCAGCAGCTTGCTCGATAGCGCCAGTTTGCTTGACCAGTGCCGCGATCGCATCGCGAACGATCTGGTTGCCTTTGGCGTTGTCAGCAGCGATCAATTGGTCGTAGTGCTCGCCATTGTTGGCGCTGTCGACCATGACCTGCAATTTGGCTTCGGTGTCAGCCAGGTCGGCCTTGAGAGTCTCGTCGGTTTTTGCGTCGGCCTTGGCAACCAGCGAAGACAGGCTTGGGCCGGTCAGCATGGTGCCATCAACTTTCTTGTACTCGCCCAGGTAGATGTTGCGAACACCTTTGGCATCGTAGAAGTGTGCATTGTGGGTGTTGTCGCTGAAGCAATCCTGCTCGTCTTCAGTCGAGTTGGCTTCCAGGGAAACCTTCATGCGCTCGCCAGCCAGCTCGCCCAGCGACAAGCTGCCCATGCCGAACAGCATTTTACGCATGCCGTTCTTGGCGTTGTCTTTTTCAAGGCTGGCGCGATAGTTATCGGCAACACCGGCTTGCCATTGGCCAACCATTTCATCGAGATCGCTGACCAGCAGGTCGGCAGCGGCTTTGAGGTATTCACGGCGACGCTCGTTATGGCCGCCCGTTGCACCTTCGCCCACAACGAAATCAGTGGCCGGGCGATCACCCGCGCCAGGGTTGGTGCCGTTGAGGTCTTGGCCCCAAAGCAGGAACTCGATGGCGTGGTAGCCGGTGGCAACGTTGGCTTCGGAGCCGCCAAGCTCATTCAGGCTGGCCAGTACTTCCGGGGTGATTTTGCTGACGTCGACTTTATCTTCACCAACCTGGATTTCAGTGTTGGCCACGATATTGGCCGTTGCACCTGGGTTGCCCAGCGCATGCTGGTAGTCCTTGGCAACGTAGTCGATCAGGCCCTCGTCCAGGGGCCAGGCATTGAGCTGGCCTTCCCAGTCGTCGACCACAGCGTTACCAAAGCGGAAGACTTCGCTTTGCATGTAAGGGACGCGTGCGGCGACCCAGGCTTCGCGAGCAGCCTTCAGGTTGGCGTCGTTTGGCGTGGCGAGAAAGGTGTCGATTGCCTCGTGCAGTGCCTTGCCGGTGCTGGCAGCGTCGCTGAACACTGCAAAGGCGATGTCTGCATAGTGAGATACAACAGCTTTGGCAGCCGCTTCATCATAGGCATTGGTGTTGTCGGCTTTCTCTGCAGCAGCCGTTGGAGTGGCTTGTTTAGATTCAGCAGCAGGGGCGGCTGCCTGGGTGGTAGGCGCCTTTTCTTCGCCACAGCCAGCGAGAGAGATAGCGATGGCCAGTAGGCTGGCGGAGGCCAGGGGCATACGAATCATGACAAAATCCTTTGCAGTTGGTTAGAAATAATGAGTGTTGGCACTTCTAAATTCATAACATAATGCGAAAGATTTGCATTCCGTGTAAAGAGCGTTGCGATTAATTCTTATAAAAAACCCATGCACTGAGTCACTGTGTTGGTAACTCGATGCCGCTAGAATGCCATTACTCGCGCCTTTGCGGTGTTCCGGAGAATCCTTTATGAGCATCACCAGTGTTGTGTTGATTGTTATCCTAGTGCTGCTCGCGGGTTACGCAGTGATCTTGTACAACGCCTTGGTGCGCCTGAAACACAGCATCAGTAAAGCCTGGGCCAATATCGACGTGATGCTCAAGCAGCGTCATGAGGAACTGCCCAAGCTGGTCGATACCTGCAAGCAATACATGCAGCACGAGCGCACCACGCTCGAGCGAGTCGTCGCTGCCCGCCAGGCGGTCTCCAGCGCGCGCGAGCGGGGCGATGTCAGCGCCCTGGGCAAGGCCGAAACCGGTCTGCGTTCAGGCCTGGGGCAGTTGTTTGCCTTGGCCGAGAACTACCCCGAACTCAAAGCCAATGAGAGCTTCCAGCACCTGCAACAACGCATTAGTGGTCTGGAGAGCGGTATTGCGGATCGCCGTGAGCTGTATAACGAGGCGGTCAACCTGAACAATGTACGCATCGAGCAATTTCCGGATGTGCTGGTGGCCCGGGCAATGGGCTTCAAGTCCGGTGAGCTGTTGCAGTTCAGTGAGGCTGAAAAAGCCGATGTGGATATCAAATCGTTGTTCAACTGAGTTCTGGTCATGCAAGCGTATTGGCTGAGTTTGCTGCTGAGTGCCGGTGCGGCAGTGGTAGGGATGTGGTGGTGCCTGCGCTGCATTTCACAAGCCCGGCACTTACTGGATACGCCAACCTCCAAGATCCGCTCTGCCGCGCAAGGTTATGTTGAGTTCTATGGCGTTATCACGGCCCGGCCCGACGATGCCATGGTCGGGCCGCTAACCGGCAAACCATGTGTGTGGTGGCGCTTTCGGATCGAAGAGCATGTGCAAGAAGACAACAAACGCAGCTGGCGTTCGCTGGAGTCAGGCGTCAGTGATGCTTTGCTGGCGCTGAGCGATGGTACTGGGGAATGTTTGATTAATCCCAAGGGCGCACAGGTGCGTACCACCACTCGGGAGGTTTGGAGCGGCAATCAGCGCCATCCGCGACTGCCGAGAAAGAACGGCATGCTTGGTTTTCTCAGTATTGGTAAACACTATCGCTACACCGAAGAACGCTTGCAGGTCGGCCAGCCGCTGTATGCGATTGGTGATTTTCGCAGTTCCGGCGGCGGCCGCCAGGGCTTGGATCTGGCCGCGCAGCAAGGTGCCGTGATTCGTGAATGGAAGTCCGACTTTTCTGGCCTGTTACAGCGTTTCGATAGCGATAACAATGGCCAGCTTGATGAGCAGGAGTGGAGTCGTGTGCGCTTGGCTGCGCAGTTGGAGGCCGAGGATCGTCATAGGCTTGAGAGCCTCAGGCCGGTTCAGCATCACATGGCCAAACCGCGGGAGGCGCAACCCTTTGTGCTTTCAACCACGGGTGAGGATGAGCTGGCGCGAGGGTACTACTGGCAGGCTGCGGGCGGCGCGGCCCTGTGCCTGGTGGGGGCGCTGAGTCTTGCATGGCAGCTTGGGCTTCAGCACTGAGCCCAAGCTGTAGATTCGCAGGCGGTTACAAGGCGGCCGAGTCTGAGGCTGCATGTATGCGCCGCGCTTGCTTGAGGTAGAGAGTCAGTTCGCGGGCCGGCAATGGCTTGCTGTAAAAGTAGCCCTGACCTTCGTGGCAGCCTTCGCTGATGATGTAGGCTTCCTGGGCAGCCGTTTCGACGCCCTCGGCGATAACCTGCATGCCCAGGCTCTTGCCCAGTTGGATGATGGCGCGGACGATGGTTGCGTCGTCTTCATCTTCGAGCAGGTCCTGAACGAAGCTCTTGTCGATCTTGATCTTGTCCAGCGGCAGGCTCTTGAGGTAGCTCAATGAGGAATAACCCGTACCGAAGTCGTCAATCGCGATCAGTGCTCCGGCGCGGCGCAGGCTGAGCAAGTGCTGGGCTGCGGTGCTGATATCTTCCATCAGGCCGGTCTCGGTGACTTCCAGTTCAAGGCTGCGCGCAGGCAAGCGATACATTTGCAGCAGGTTGTTAACCATTCTCGGCAGTTCCGCGTGATGCAGTTGCACGGTTGAAAGGTTGATTGCCATGCGCAAATGGTTGAAGCCTTGATCATGCCAGTCACGCAGTTGCCGGCAGGCTTGATCGAGCACCCACTCGCCAATTGCAATGATGCTGCCGTTCTGTTCCGCCAGCGGGATGAACTGGTCGGGTGGAATCCAGCCAAGTTGTGGATGTTCCCAGCGCAGCAGGGCTTCGACCCCAACCACATGCTTGGCCTGGTAACTGATTTGCGGCTGATAGACCAGGTGCAGCTGGTTGCCCTCGAGGGCGATGCGCAGGTCTTTTTCCAGCTCCCGTAGGCGACGCATTTCACTGTCTACGCTGGCGATATAGAACTGATAACGGTTACGCGAGCGACTTTTCGCCAGCGTCATGGTTTGCTCTGCTTTTTGCAGGAGTTTTTCCGTGCTGTCCCCGTCTTCCGGGAACAATGTGATGCCGATGGTTGCGCGCAGGTGTACCAGATGGTCATCGAGGGTGAAGGGGTTGCTTATGTCATCGAGAACGCTCTGCGCCAGCTCGGCAGCTTCGTAGGGCTGTTCTATGTCGGCTTGCACCAGGGCGAACTGATCACCACCCAGCCGCGCCAGGACGCCGAGCCGTCCCCCATGGCCACGCAGGCGGTCAGACAAGGCCAGCAGTAACTGGTCGCCCGCCTGGTAGCTGTACTGTTCATTGACGCCCTTGAAGTCATCCAGGCCCACGCAAAGCACTGCGACACGGCGTTGCAGGCGGCCTGCGTCATTCAGGATCTGATCAAGTTGATGCTGCAGTTGCTGGCGGTTGGGCAGGCCGGTAAGGAAATCATACTGGGCCATGCGTTGCAGGCTGTTCTCTGCTTCGTGACGAAGGCTGGTATTGCGCTCTATGGATTCGAGCAGTTGATTGGCGGTATTGACCCACACGCCCAGCTCATTGTGCTCGTTGCCTTTTATCATCGGCAGCTTGTGTGCGCTGGGGCGATCCGGGTTGATGTCACTCAGGTGTTCAATGATTTTTGCCAGCGGCTTGGTCAGCAGCCAGTGGTAAACCAGATACAGCACCAAGCCCATTGCCAGCGCGCGCAGTACCCCGGAGATAAAGATAATCACCGAGTTGGTGATGAAGTTTTCACCATAGGCCGCAGTGTCGAGGGTGATGTTGAGGTCGCCGTAATACTCGCTGTAAGGGCCCTTACCCACCAATTGGGTCGAGTATTTCTGTGCTTTGCCAAGGATAGGGTCGGTCAGCCAGCGTGTTGCAATTTCTGCCGGTGGCCGCTCACGCTCGGCGAGCATCGGCTCATTCGGGTGGCCGATCGAAGCCATTTGTACCGACTCGTGCTGGAACAGACCTTCGATAACCTGCATGCCCATTTCTCGGTCGAGGCTGTACACCGCCTGGGTCGAGGGGTCGCGAAACATTCCCAGGATTCGGTGGGCATCGTTTGCAACAGACTGTTTGGTCTTATACGCATCAAAGACAATCTGCGCACAACTCAGGACAACGCCGACTATCAATGCCGACAGCAGTACGACCCGGAGTAATCTCAGTGACAGTCTGTTTTTCAGTTCCAACTTCAAAAGATAGATCCTTGTGATGCCGGTTGCCGTAAGGCGCTAAGAGTATTGGCAAACTCAGGGTTGCAGTCAAAAAGCCATTGCTGGTTGAGTGCTTCACGGCTACTGAAATCGATGTCACGCTTGCTAGGCTTGTTGGGGCGATACTGGTATATCGGTGTTAATTGCTCTGGCTTTAATCCATCAAGCAGACTTTCTAGTGTAGTACTTCTGACCAGGATGGCGTTGGGCCATAGTATTTTTAGTACGCTACCGATATCTACAAAATAGTGCAAAAAAAACCCGGCGTTTGCCGGGTTTTTCAAACAAGCACGAGGCTTGTTGTGACGCTGGATCAGGCCGCGAAGTTTTTCGCAACGAAATCCCAGTTCACCAGGTTCCAGAAAGCTTCTACGTACTTCGGACGCGCATTGCGGTAGTCGATGTAGTAAGCGTGCTCCCAGACGTCGCAGGTCAGCAGTGGAGTGTCGCCGCTGGTCAGCGGGCAGCCAGCGCCAATGGTGCTGGCCAGGGCAAGGGAACCATCAGCTTTCTTGACCAGCCAGCCCCAACCAGAACCGAAGGTACCGATCGAAGTCTTGCTGAACTCTTCCTTGAACTTGTCGAACGAACCGAATGCGGAGTTGATCGCGTCGGCCAGTGCGCCAGTTGGTTCGCCGCCGCCGTTAGGGCTCAGGCAGTTCCAGTAAAAGGTGTGGTTCCAGATTTGAGCAGCGTTGTTGAAAACACCACCCGAAGAAGTCTTGATGATTTCTTCCAGGGTTTTGCCTTCAAACTCGGTGCCAGGCACCATGTTGTTCAGGTTCACAACGTAGGTGTTGTGATGCTTACCGTAGTGGTAATCCAGAGTCTCGGCGGAAATGTGCGGCTCGAGGGCGTTTTTCTCGTACGGCAGCGGTGGCAATTCAAAAGCCATGGTTAATCTCCTACTCAGGTCATGTGCGGTGAGCGCAAGGCCGATCACGGGCGGCCATACAATACAGACTGTGTGAAAAAGACTGCGTTCGGCGCAAGGTCGATATAACCCGACAGAAACTACAGGGTGACGTGCTGTCAGCCCAGCCTGCCAGTGTTCGCTGCGCTCTCTACATTTTCACATTAAGGCTGCTCGCGTCGATGATAACTGTTTTTAGAACCTGTTCACCGTATGGGCAGGCTCACAACGACGCAGGCCCATGATGATAGCACCGGCGCTGCGCCATAACCACGCAACAACTGTGTGGGAAAGCATCTGCACCGGAGCTTTCGGCTGGATCAGGCTTCAGACCACTTCGCTTAACAGCTGCCAGGCAATACTGAACATCATCAGGGCAACACCCAGGTCAATCAGGCGCCAGGTAATGGGACGGGCCAACCAGGGCGCCAACCAGGCGGCACCAAGTGCAAGGCTCAGGAACCACAGCAGTGAAGCGCTTGTCGCCCCCATCACATAGGCACCGGGCATGCTTTGTTGCGCACCGAGTGAGCCAATCAGCAGCACTGTATCGAGGTACACATGGGGGTTGAGGAGGGTGACTGCGAGTGTTGCCAGAATCACCGCCTTGAGCGAGCGCGGCAAGGGCGATCCCTGTTGGTCCAGCGCCTGTGGTCGCCAGGCGCGACGCAATGCCTGGCTGCCATACCAAAGTAGAAAGGCTGCACCGCCCCAGCGGGCAATCCCCATCAAGGTTGGGCTCTGGCTGAGAATTGCAGCCAGGCCAAATACCCCGGCTGCAACCAGAACGGCATCACAGGCAATGCATAACAGTGCGGCAGGCAGGTGATGCTCACGGCGCAGGCTTTGAGCGAGGATAAAGGCGTTCTGCGCGCCAATGGCCATGATCAGGCCGATCGCCACCAGCAGTCCGTTGGAATAGCTTTGCCACATGCGATTACTCCTGTGTAGCGGCTTGTCGACTCAGTTGTTGCAAGACCGCCAAGGCCTGTTGACCTTGGCTGGCATCGACAAAAATGTGGTCGTGGTAATAACCGGCAATCACATTGCAACTGATGCCGTGTTCAGCCAGTGCATTGGCAAATGCGGCAGTGAGGCCCACGGCACTCAAGGCGGAATGAACCTCGAGGGTCAGCCATGCTGCTATGTAGTCGGTCTTGAGCGAGAGCTGTTGCGCCTGGGCCTGGGAAATAATCACCGTGAGGCCTTCGCGTTCACGAAAGCTGCCTAGCGGTTCGATGTCACCCAACTGCTTCAGCGACTCGATACTGCAAAACACATAGACGCCTGGGTTTAACCGGGGTGTCATGCTGCGTAGCAAGGTTGGCAAGGATGTTTCGCCGGACATGAGCGGCTACCTCTTGATTGGGATAGCCAGTTTGATAGCTTTGGCTGTATAAGGAAAAACAATCTTGCTCATGCGTCATTAGGAAAACTGATTTGTTCGATTACAAATTACTCGCGGCCTTGGCGGCGGTGGTTGAACAGGCAGGCTTTGAGCGCGCCGCTCAAGTGCTGGGCTTGTCGCAGTCTGCGGTGTCGCAGCGGGTCAAGTTGCTGGAGGCTCGTGTCGGTCAACCGGTATTGGTGCGCGCAACGCCGCCAACACCCACGGAGGTTGGCCGACGCTTGCTCAATCATGTTCAGCAAGTGCGCCTGCTTGAGCGTGACTTGCAGGGGCAGGTGCCAGGCCTGAATGACAACAGCACGCCGGAGCGTTTGCGGGTTGCCTTGAATGCCGACAGCTTGGCGACCTGGTGGGCGGGGGCGGTTGGGCAGTTCTGTGCGGACAAGCATTTGCTGCTGGAGTTGGTCGTGGAGGATCAGGATGTTGGTCTCAAGCGCATGCGTGCTGGTGATGTAGCTGGCTGTGTTTGCGCCACCGATCGTCCGGTGGCTGGAGCGCGCAGTGTCGCACTGGGGGCGATGCGTTACCGGGCCTTGGCCAGTCCTGCGTTTATTCGTCGACATTTCAGCCGCGGGGTGAGCGCCGAGGGATTGATCAAAGCGCCGGCTATAGTGTTTGGGCCAGATGATTTTCTGCAGCATCGGTATCTGGCTGCACAAGGTGTCGAGGGCGGCTTCTTGCACCACCTGTGTCCATCGTCCGAAGGTTTTCTGCGCATGGCCCAGGCGGGTTTGGGTTGGGGCTTGGTGCCCGAGCAGCAAGTGATCAATGAGTTGGCCAGTGGTGAGCTGGTGGAGCTAAGGCCACAGCAGCCAATTGATGTGCCGCTGTATTGGCATCATTGGCGCAATGGTGGCGAGTTGCTCAACCAACTTACAGATCATTTGCTCGGCACGGCGCCTGCTTGCTTGATTGCGCCTTAAGTCCCTGTATGGCTAGTTGATCGTGATCTTGCCTGAGCCTGGCAATTGTTCGATTACGCGAGCACCAAGCAATTTTGTTGGAGTGAAATAGCCTCCATCACCTTGGTAGTCAAGCAGGTGTCGCACCGAATGAAGCACGCCATGAACTGTCACATCATAACCGTTGGCGGTTTGCAAAGAGGCGCTCTTGATCTCGCCAGCGTCGTTGCGCACTTCGCCCCAAAGCCAGGTGCGCTGGCGCTTGCGCTGCTCTTCGCTGGGGCCCTTGATGAATTTTTCGACCAACCCCTTCAAGCCATTCTGGACCGCGCTCAGGCCAAAAAGCCTACGCACTGGGTTGAGTAATGACATGGCAATCGCCACGGCCGAGGGCGCGGGCAGGTAGACCTCGATATTATTGATTGCCGTTGAGTAATAGGCGGTTGCAACATCGCCCCAAGGAATGGTTACTGCCGCTTTAGTGCCACGACCAAAGTCGATCTGGCGGCGCTTATAGCCCAGGGGTACATCGGTAATAACCCCGGCACGGCGGATTTTTCCGCCCAGGCTCAAGCCTTCGATTGTGGTTTTGGCGGTGCCGGGTGATAGCCCGCTTGAGGTTTCAAAGCCCAGTGCCAGTTGCGTTGCGTCAGGCATGGCTTGATGCAGGCAAGCGGCAATGCAGTCAGTCGGTATTACATCAAAACCAACGCCGGGGCAAAGTACCACGCCGGCTTCCCGTGCTTGTTGGTCGCGGGCATACGCCGCCTCGAACACGCTGATTTCGCCGGTGATATCCAGGTAATGGCTTTTGCTGCTCAGGCACGCCGATATCATGGCTGCGCTGGTGGCGGAGAAAGGGCCGGCACAATTGGCGACTACCGCCACATCAAGCAAGGCGTGAGCCGCTTGCGCATGTTGCTGAGGGTCGAAAACCCTGCATTTGAGACTGTGCAGGGTGCCGAGCGCATGAATGGCCGCCGGGTCTCGCCCCGCCAGTATCGGCGTCATTCCCTGGGCCACAGCTTGCGCCGCAATCAGGTGGCCGGTATAGCCGTTGGCACCGTAGATCATCCATTTGTTCTTGGTCACGCAGCAGCCTCCTTACAGCCGGTGTCAGTTAGTTGAGGTTAGCAGATTGCACAAAAAAGCCAGGCCTTGACCTGGCTTTTACGGTTGATAGGCGCCTGCTATAGCAAGTTTTTCAAGTCTGAGCTGAAGGTCGGGTAGGCATAAATCTGTTCTTTTAGTTGGGTGCGGGTGATGTTGAAGCGCATCGCCAGTGCAATCAGGTTGATCAACTCTTCGCCTTGATGGCCGAGCATGTGCGCGCCAAGAATCAGGTCGGTATCTTTATCGACGATTACCTTTGCCCAGGCATGCTTGGCCAGCACGTTCTGGCTGGAAAACCAGTTCGCCATGTCATTACTGACAACTTCGATCGCGGCCTTCGAGTCACGAGCTTCTTTTTCAGTCAGGCCAACGCTGCTCAGTGCCGGAATGGTATACACGGCTGTCGGCAGTACCCGGTAGTCGCTGGTCGAGCCGTTGCTGAGAATGTTGTTGCCGACAATCTGACCCTCGTAGGTGGCCACTGGCGACAACTGCGGCGTAGTAGCGAGGGCATCGCCAGCCACCCAGACATGTGGGTTGGAGCTCGACTGGAAGTTCGGATTGACCTCGATACGCGCGCCGTCATGGCTAATCCCGGCCGCTTCGAGGTCGAGGCCGTCGATATTGGCGACGCGTCCGGCGCCGTTGACCACTGTGTCCGCCTTGAGCACCAAGGCTTTGCCCTGGTGTTGAATATGCACGTTCAGACCTGTTGCATCCTTGCTGATTTTTTCAACAGTGACGCTGGTTTTGACCTCAATGCCAAGCGCCTCGGTCGCGACTTGCAGGGCGGCCACGGCGTCGGCATCAAGGCGCGGCAATAGCTGCGGCATAGCTTCAACAATGGTCACGTTAATGCCTGCGCGGGCATACACATGGCTGAACTCCAGCGCGATCACGCCTCCACCGATAAACACCACGTCCTTGGGCGGTTGGCTGTTGGAAAGCACCTCGTCAGAGGTGATCATCAACTCGGCGCCTGGGATGGGCAGTGGGCGGGTTTTCGAACCGGTGGCGATGATGATGTGCTCGGCTTCAAGGACCTGCCCGTTCACTTCAACCCGGTTTTTGCCAACGAACTTGCCCTGGCCGGTGAAGACCTGCCCACGCTTTTCGGCCAGGCTTTTCATGGCCCCCGGAATAAAGTCGATCATCCGGTCTTTACGGGCGATCAGTGCAGCCCAATCAATACTTGGTTCTCCAACGCTGATGCCATGCCCAGCCGCTTTACCAATTTCATCAAGTGACTTGGCCGCTGCGACCAGAACCTTTTTCGGCGTGCAGCCGCGATTCGGACAGGTGCCTCCAAACTCGGCCTGTTCAATGAAGGCAATGGTCTTGTTGGCCTTGGCCAGGATCGAGGAAACGCCAAACCCGGCGTTTCCTCCACCAATGATAATGACGTCAAATTTATCTGACATTCGAGCATCCTTTCTGTCGATTATTGAGTGGGGCGCCTTGGCTGGCTTGCCGAAACACGCACTTTCATACAAAGGATACTAGGGGGTTGGGGGCATAAGGTCACGCCGGTGTGTGTGGGCGCGAGCGTCAAAAGAGCCGCTTCATGATTGTAATAAGCCCTTGCGTGATGGTTTTTAGGGCGTTTCCTACGGGTGAGGGATTTGTAATGGTTTAGTGTTTCGCGCGTCGAATACAGCGGCACATGAATAAGTATTCGCCGCAAGTCGCAACGCGAGCGGCAATTGAACCGTGCTTGAGGTTGCCTGGGGGAAACACTCAGGCAGCGATTAATACCTGACGAGAGTAGAGGGATCTATGGCCAATCTAGGCAATGAAATCAAATTTGGCGATGTAACCATCAAAATATTGAGCAACAGTGATGACCTGACTGTTTCCGAGCTTGAAATTCCGGCCGGCGCTATCGCAACGCCACATCAGCACCCCCACGAAGAGGTGAATTATGTGGTCAGCGGCTCTTTGGATTTTATGTCGGAAGGTGAAACTGTCACTCTGCATGCCGGGCAGTCGATCACCATCGATCCAAACCAACTGCACAACATTACCAATAGTTCAAACACGACCGGCGTCGTCCTTAGCGTCTGGACGCCTTCTCGCAAGGATCTGATTGCCAAATTGGCCTAGATCGATCCTGTCAGGGCGCTGTTCATGCAGCGTCCTGATGCCTGTGCGGCAGACTCATGCAATATCCTTCCTCCGGCAAATAAGCCGTCCGCGCATTCACAAGCGTGCATAAACCGCTCACGCCATGCCCTGCTCAGCACAGCGGCGCAGGTTCTATCCTCAGGTTTGCCGGTGCCGTTGACTGGCCTTTGCCAGCGCTTGGTTTCCTACTGCACCTGAACGGCTTATAAAGACGTGATTCTGGCATGTTCCGACAGGCCATCAGGCACGCCATGCTGCTAAAGTGCAGCATCTGTCGATAATAATCCGGGGTGCTCAATGAAAATTCTCGTGACCGGCGCAAGCGGTTTTATTGGCGGACGCTTTGCTCGCTTTGCCTTGGAGCAGGGTTTGCAGGTGAGAGTCAATGGACGCCGGCCCGAGGGCGTTGCGCATTTGGTCAAGCGTGGTGCCGAGTTTATCCAGGGTGACTTGAGCGATCCTCAATTAGCCCTGGCGCTCTGTGATGATGTTGAGGCCGTGGTGCATTGCGCAGGCGCGGTGGGCGTCTGGGGTAAGTACGAGCACTTCCACCAGGCCAATGTGGTTGTCACTGAAAACATCATTGAAGCCTGTTTGAAAAAGCATGTGCGGCGCCTGGTGCATTTATCCTCTCCTTCGATTTACTTCGACGGCCAGTCCCATGTCAATATCAGCGAAGAGCAAGTGCCCAAGCGCTTTTCTGATCATTACGGCAAGACCAAATACCTGGCAGAGCAGCAGGTGTTTGGTGCGCAGGAGTTTGGTCTTGAAGTATTGGCCGTGCGGCCACGCTTCGTTACGGGTGCTGGTGACACCAGTATTTTCCCGCGTTTGATCAGGATGCACGGCAAAGGCCGCCTGTCGATTATCGGCAACGGCTTGAACAAGGTCGACTTTACCAGCGTGCACAATCTCAATGATGCCTTGTTCAGTTGCCTGCTGGCCGCTGGGCCTGCGCTGGGCAAGGTCTACAACATCAGTAACGGCGCGCCGGTACCGTTGTGGGATGTGGTCAACTATGTGCTGCGCCAGATGGGCTTGGCCCAGGTGACGCGCCATATACCCTATGGCCTTGCCTACAGCGCAGCGACTTTGAACGAAGGCATTTGCAAGCTGATTCCTGGCCAGCCAGAACCGGGGTTGTTCCGCCTGGGGGTTGCGGTGATGGCCAAGGATTTCTCACTGGATATCAGCCGGGCACGGGAATTACTGGATTACGATCCGCAAGTTAGCCTGTGGACAGCGCTCGATGAGTTTTGCCAGTGGTGGAAGCATCAGCAGGAATGACTCAGGTGTAAACGCGCTGGCCACGGTACATGCGCAATGACCCGGTGGGCTCTTTCGGCTGGATTGGTACTATACCGGACTGCAACGCCTTGCCTGGGGCTGGAAGCGATGTGTCACTGAAACCTGCCAGTTTTTGACCCAGCAGGCGGGTTTCTTCGTTATTGGAGTCGAGGCAGGCACTGAGCATTGCCGTAATGGCGTCTGGCTGGCTAAGGCGAATATCAATCGACATTTCCTCGCGCAGACGTCGACGCAAGCTTTGCATGCAATCGAGCACAGCTTTATTCAACTCCATAGGGTCACCCTCGTAACGGTCAGATTCTTTTAGATTAGAAACTTGGTACGGGCAGACACCGCATTCATGGCGGTTTGGCTGTGCTTGAATCTTTGCAAGGTGCATACCAGTTCACATAATGAGGAACTGTGCGGGTTCTGGCGGGTCGATCTGCTGAGGATTTGACCGGCTTCAGTGCAGCATGCACTGGCTTGGCGCAAAACTGCCTACAGCCCTGCGAGTCGTTATACTAACCGTCGTTTGCCCATGGCACTCGAGCCAGTGCCAGGCAGTTGATTGCCTGCCCTGCCATGCAAAGCATAGGGCTGGTGCTTTGCTCCAGGGCTTTGCAGCTCTTTCTGTGTTTTTTGTTTGAAGGTTTAACCATGCGTAACGATGCTAATGATGAAATTGATGATGTGCCCAGCTTGTCTGTCGGTACGCGTGAGGAAGAAGAATATGTTGCGCCGCGCCGCGCCGCTGCGCCCGAAGTGACGCCACATCGTGTCGCCGCACCGGTAAAAACGGCCAGTACCGGGCCACTCTGGGCGCTGGTGGGCGCCCTGATGATTGCTTTCGCCGGTCTTGGCTGGTGGAGTTTCCAGCAGATCAACCTGATGGAGCAGCAACTTGTTGCCACCCAGGAAAGCTTCGCGCGCATCAGCGAGGAAGCCGCCGGGCGAATCAAGGATATTTCCGGCAAGGTGGTCGCCACCGAGTCATCCGTTACCTCCGGCAGCGAAGCGCTCAAGCTGCAAGTCAAGCAACTGGAAGCCAAGCTGGCCGAACTGAGCAAGCAACAGCAAGGCAGCAGCGGGCAGCAAGGTGATTTGAACAAGCGCCTGGAGCAAGTCAGCGGCGAGCTGAAGGCGCAGCAGGAGGCTAACGCTGAGCTGAGCAAGACCTTGAAGGCGCTGGCTGCTGAACAAACGACCTTGGCCGGGGCCCAGACGGAGCTGAAAAGCACAGTGGCCGAGCAAGCCAAACTGTCGGGCCAGCTCAAGGATCTCAATACGGATGTGCAGGCGCTGAAGAAGGTGGGCAACCCAACCCAGGCCATTAATGATCTGCAAGATGAGCTGCTGGTGCTCAAGAGCACTTTGGATAATCGCCCGGCGCCGAAGAACAACACCGCCGAGTTTGATGCCTTCCGTGCCCAGGTAACCCGTACAACCAGCACTTTGCAGGCGCAGATCCGTAATCTACAGGATCAGATCGACGCCAAATAACTGCAGGCTGTAGAACTAAAAAACCCGCTGATGCGGGTTTTTTAGTACCTGATTGTGCAAATTACAGGCGAGGATAGTCGATGTAGCCTACGGGGCCAGAACCGTAGAACGTCTCTGGTTGTGGTTCATTGAGCGGCGCATCGGCTTGCAGGCGAGCAGGCAAGTCCGGGTTGGCAATAAAGGGCACGCCGAAGGCAATGGCATCGGCCTTACCCGTTGCCAGCCACTCGTTGGACTGTTCTTTGGTGAAGCGCTCGTTGGCGATGAATACGCCGCCAAACGCTTGCTTGAGACTTGGCGCCAGGCTGTCGTCTGCTGCTTTTTCACGGGCACAGATAAAGGCAATACCGCGCTTGCCAAGCTCGGAGGCTACGTAGGTAAAGGTTTCGCTGCGTTGCGAGTCGCCCATGTCATGGGAGTCGGCGCGAGGAGCCAGGTGAACCCCAACACGGCCAGCACCCCAGACCGAGATGACCGCATCAGTCACTTCGAGCAGCAGGCGTGCACGGTTTTCAATCGAGCCGCCGTAACGGTCGGTACGCTTGTTGGTGCTGTCTTGCAGGAACTGATCGAGCAGATAGCCGTTGGCGCCGTGGATTTCCACCCCGTCAAAACCCGCAGCCTTGGCGTTTTCCGCACCCTGGCGATAGGCTTCGACAATGTCATCGAGCTCTTCGGTTTCCAGCGCGCGTGGCACTGGATAATCGCGCAGTGGTCGCAGCAGGCTTACATGGCCTTTGGCCGCGATTGCACTGGGCGCAACGGGCGCTTCGCCGTTAAGGAAGCTTGGATCCGAGATGCGGCCAACATGCCACAGTTGCAGAACAATCTTGCCGCCATTGGCGTGTACCGCCTGGGTAATGTTGCTCCAGCCGCGGATCTGCTCATCGGACCAGATGCCGGGTGTATTGGCATAACCGACGCCCATTGGCGTGACGGCGGTGGCTTCCGAGATGATCAGGCCCGCGCTGGCGCGCTGCACGTAATACTCGGCCATCAGGGCGTTGGGTACGCGACGCTCATCCGCACGGGCGCGGGTGAGTGGAGCCATGATGATGCGGTTGTTGAGTTCAAGGTCGCCGATTTTGATTGGATCAAACAGAGTCGTCATTGCTTGGTTCTCCATCAGGATTATTCGTTGAGTGCAAAAGTTGCAGTCGGTTCAGTGGCAGTTACTGCGTCAGGTCGACGCGTGTTGTAGGTCAGTAAAAGGGCAAACAGCGCCAGAACAGCCAGGGCAGCGGCGGCAAAAGGCACACTTGAGAGGCCGAAGCCCTGGGCGATAACCACGCCACCGAGCCAGGCGCCAAGGGCGTTGCCGACGTTAAATGCGCCGATATTCAGGGTTGAGACCAGGTTGGGAGCACCGCTACCGAAGGTCACGACGTTGACTTGCAATGCAGGCACGGCGGCAAAGGCTGCCACGGCCCACAGGAACAAGGTGATCTCAGCAGGAATCAGTGCCTGGCTGGTCCAGCTAAAGAGCGTTGAGATAGTCGCCATGGAGGCGAATACTGTGATCAGGGTGAGTTTCAACTGGCGATCAGCAAAACGCCCGCCGAGCACATTGCCCAGGGTCAGGCCGAGGCCAATCAGCAGCAGCGTCAGGGTGATGCCATGGGGCGATACGCCGGTGACTTCGCCGAGCAGCGGGGCAATGTAGGTGAACAAGGCAAACATCGAGGCAGAGAACAGCACGGTGGTGCTCAGCGCCAACCATAAGCCTGCGTTGTTGAGTGCACGAATTTCGCTGCGCAGATCGGCTTTTTCAGCGTCATGCCGGTTTGGCAGGTAACGCCACAAACCAATCAGGGCGAGTACACCAATCAGGGTGACGGCCCAGAACGTCGAGCGCCAGCCCGCTGCCTGGCCAAGGGCGGTTCCCAGCGGTACGCCAAGTACGTTGGCCAGGGTCAAACCGGTAAACATCAGGGCAACTGCAGAGGCGCGGCGGTTGGCTGGCACCAGGCTGGCAGCGACAACCGAGCCGATGCCAAAGAAGGCGCCATGACAGAGTGCGGTGACGATGCGAGCGGCCATAAGCATTTGATAATCGGGTGCCAGCGCGCAGAACAGGTTGCCGGCGATAAAAATGCTCATCAGGGTCATCAGCGCGGCTTTGCGCGGCCAGCTGGAGGTCGCCAGGGCCATGATCGGGGCACCAATCGCGACGCCCAGGGCATAACCTGTCACCAGCCAACCGGCGCCAGGAATTGAAACGGACAGGTCCGTTGCGACTTCAGGCAACAGGCCCATGATCACGAATTCTGTGGTGCCGATGGCAAACGCAGATAAAGCAAGAACTATTAGCGCAATGGGCATACCCGCGGCTCCGCTATCAAGAATGTGGATTGAATAATCAGACTCAAAGCTGTTGGCTGAGCTGGCTCAGAAAGGCTTGAATGGTTGGTTCGTTACGTTTGAAGAAGTGCCACTGGCCAACTTTCTTGCTGGTGATCAGGCCCGCTTTCTGCAACGTGCGCAGGTGGGCGGAGACGCTTGATTGGGAAAGCCCGGTGCGTTGATCAATCTTGCCGGCACAAACACCGATCTCCAGTGGATGATCCTGATCGGCAAAATACGCCTCAGGGGTTTTCAACCACGCCAGAATGTCACGGCGAACCGGATGAGCCAGGGCTTTGACTATTTCATCAAGGTCGAGTTGTTGCTGGCTCATGGGATTACCTCCGCGATCTGTTTGTGGCCGGTAGGTTTATATCGGCTTGGGACGAACTTTATATCGGGTTTGCACGATATACAGATCGTTTGTGCCGATAGCCTTTATCGACATCATTGATAAAGCTGTCGCAGCCATTCAGGGCGTGTTTTGCTGGCTCGCCAATATTGCGCAGGCGCAAGAACAGGTAAGCTGTCGCCATGAACTATCTTGCACACCTTCATCTAGGCGGCAATGCGCCGGCCCAGTTGCTCGGCAGTCTCTACGGTGACTTCGTCAAGGGTCCGCTTGCAGGTCAGCGGCCGTCCGATATCGAGGCGGCAATTCGCCTGCATCGGCGGATTGATGTATTCACCGACAACCACCCGCTGCAACTGCAAGCTCGGGCTCGGTTCCCTGCGGCGCGCAGGCGTTACTCAGGCATTTTGCTGGATCTGTTCTTTGACCATTGCCTGGCCTTGAACTGGAGGCAGTTCAGCGATGAGCCGCTTGAGCGGTTCACGACCCGGGTTTACCAGGTCTTGAACGATGAGCCTGAACTGCCTGAACGGCTGGCATATATTGCACCACGCATGGCTGCGCAAGACTGGCTCGGTAGCTACACCGACTTTGCCGTGTTGGAGCAAGTGATTTACGGCATGCAGCGGCGCTTGTCGCGCCCCGAAGGGCTGGCCGGTTCAATGGCTGAACTGAAACAGCTGTATCAGCCGCTGATGGGTGACTTCCAGCTGTTCTATCCGCAGTTGCAAGCCTACGTCGCCGAGCAGTTGGCCTTGGGCTAGGCCGCTTCGAGCTCACTGTCGCTGGTAGCCGGCGCTAAGTTGCTGCCAAACAATGCCGCTGTGATTGCCGTCTGGGCCTGGCGTGCCAAGGCGTTGCGGTTGAGGTCGTGGCTTGCAATGGGCGTCAGCAACTGGATCTCGACTTCGGCGCGGTCGCTGCGAAACAGGCGCAACAGATGCGAGAGCATGTCGTCATCGCCAATAAAGGGGGCAATTTCATCGCGCTTGCCATTGCGTAGGTAACGAATTGCCACCGGTTGCAGTGCCACCGAGCTATCAATCGCACTGCTCAACAAGCGGCCATGAAAGGTGCGTACTGCCTGTCCGTCGGTGGTTGTACCTTCCGGGAACATCAGCAGGTTGCGCGATTGCTGCAAGTGGCGACTCAGTTGCTGGTTGAGCACCGTGCTATCGCCCGCGCCCCGGCGAATGAACAAGGTGCCGGCTTTTTGCGCCAGCCAGCCAGCCACTGGCCAGCTGCGCACTTCGGCTTTGGACAGGAACGAAAGCGGAGCAAGCATGCCCAGCAGTGGAATATCGGTCCAGGAAATGTGGTTGCTGACCCACATCATTGGCGTTTCCGGCAGCCTTCCGCTGACCCTGACGCGAAACGGCAAAGCCGCGCTGAGGCGTGCCATGAACCAGCGGGTCAGGCGTTGGCGGGTGCTCATCAGGTCATGCTTGACGATACGTTCGGCAACGCTGATAACGCCAGCCAGCAAGGCTCCAAGGCCGATGACTGCAAGCAGGCGCAACAGGCGGAAATACAGGCGCAGTTTAATCATTGGGCCCCCATGGCTGGCGAAACGACCAAGTGTACAGGCTGCAAGCGCCTGTGCGCATCAGCCCACCGCTTTGAAGTGACGGGCATAACGCGGGCACAGTTCATCGCGTTTTAACAGAATGAACACGTCGGCCACATGGAAGTCCGGGTCCCAGCAGGGCTCACCGCAGATCTTCGCGCCCAGGCGCATGTAGGCTTTGAGCAATGGTGGCATCTCGGCAATGATGTTGCCGGGGATATCCAGGTTTGGCAGTGGCGTCTTGGGCTCGGCGCGGAGGTGTTCGGTGCACAGGTAACGCTCGCGCAGGCGTTGCATGATGGCCTGGGCCTGAATGCCACCATCTTGCATGGGTATGCTCGCGCAGCCCATCAGGTAGCTGTAGCTGCCCTGGTTGAGGACTTCCGCCAGTTCGCTCCAGAGCACGGCGATAGTGCCCCCATTGCGGTAGGCCGGGGCGACGCAGGTGCGACCGATTTCAAGCACTGGTCCCTGCAAATGCGCCAGGCCGTGCAGGCTGAACTCTTGCTCGCTGTAAAAATGCCCCAGGCTGGCAGCCGCTTGATGATCGAGCAGACGCGTGGTCGCCACAAGCTCGCCCGTGCTGAGGTCGCGCACGCCGATGTGGCTGCAGTGAACGTCGTAGTCATCCATGTCCAGGCCGAATTCGGCACCCTTGAGCTTTGCATCAAACTCACTGCTGAATACGCGAAAGCGCAGTGCCTGGGCTTCTTTAAGCGCGGAACTGCCAATCAGTCGTTCAGCTTGCAAGCGGCGAGTTGCAGTGCTTTTGTCGTGCGCTACCTGAGTCATAACGTTCTCTCCGTTAGCCGACTGTCCTGTGCTGTTGTCGAACCTTGTTGTTCGAAAACCGGCTCAATGCCTTGCAGTCGATCAGTCTTGTTAGGCAAGCTCAGGCTAAGTAGGGCGGGTGTCATCACTGTGAAGCTTTGGTGATGCTTGTGTGACAGCGCCCGCTCAACGCAATACTGCAGAGGACAGACCCATGCCTTGGGACAAGTTGTTGCAACCCTGCCAGCGGATGGCGGATGGACAGGCGCTCGACGATTGGTACACCGCTTTGCTTGAGCACCTGGCAGAGCCATCAGCTTTCGAGCTGGCCGTGCTGGGTGGGCGTTTGGCGCCAACTCCCGGGCTGGCGTTCCTGGCTGGATACCAGGGCGCCTTGCGCGCGCTCTGGCAATCGGCGCCCTGGACGCTGGGGGCACTCTGCGTCACCGAGAACAGAAGCGTTCGGCCTGCTGACATGCAGACTCGCTTGAGTCAGTTACAGCTCAGCGGCCGCAAGGATTTTGTCACCGCTGGTGATGCCGCGCAGTGGCTGCTGGTGGCGGCGCGGGAGGAGGGCGATGGGCTCGCGCCGCAGGTCGCGGTTACTGTGGTGGCCAACGGCGCTGCAGGCGTGCAAGTTGAGCAATTGCCTGCGCTGGGCTTTATGCCGGATGTCAGCCACGCCCGGTTGCAGCTCGACCAGGCCGCTTGTGAACGCCTGCCTGGCGATGGTTGGGATGATTATGTAAAGCCCTTCCGCAGTATCGAAGACCTGCATGTGCTGGCTGCGATATGCGCCTGGTTATACGGCATCGGGCACGAGTCTGCCTGGCCCGTGGATCTGCAGTTGCGTTTGCTGGGCCTGCTCAGTGGCTGTGCCGAGGTCAGCAGGGCGAGCGCCAAGGCGCCCACCACCCATGTGTTGCTTGGCGGCCTGTTCGCCCAGTTCGCGGCATTGGGCCCTGAACTGGATCATGCGCTGGCGGCCGGTGATGAGCACTGGGCGGCACTTTGGCAGCGTGATAAGGCATTGATGTCCATTGCCAGGAGTGCGCGCCAGGCGCGTTTGCAAAAAGCCCTGGCGCAATTGGCCGGCCAGGTTTTCGCGAGTTGAGTTGACCCAGGTCAGTAACAAGTCGGTGCAAGCTGGCTAACGTCGCTTGGTTTGGGGAGAGAACAAATCCATGCGCCGCGAGCCAATTGTGTTGTTTGAGAAAGATGGCCATCAATGCCTGATGTTTGATGACCTGGTCAGCGGCGAAGGCGTACAGTCCAACCAATTCCTGATTATCAATGATGATCAGTACCTGCTTCTCGATCCGGGCGGTGACCTGACCTACACACCGCTTTCGCTGGGGTTATCGAGGTACATAGAGGTCCAGGACCTTACCTATATTTTTGCCTCCCACCAAGACCCGGACATTATCGCTTCGCTGGACAAGTGGTTGTTGCACACCCGCGCCAAAGTGATCTGCTCAAAACTGTGGGCGCGATTCCTGCCGCACTTGACGGCCAATTACCTGGCCATAAACCACGGCATATCGACCTATGACCGGATTATTGCCTTGCCTGATCGCGGTGAGACATTTGCCCTGGGGCGCAGCAAACTGAAAGCCATTCCCGCGCACTTCCTGCACTCGGTCGGTAACTTCCAGCTCTATGATCCACTGAGCAAGATCCTGTTTAGTGGCGATATGGGTGCATCGCTGGTTGATGATGCCAACCCGGTAAACGACTTTATGAACCATGTGCCAAACATGCTCGGTTTCCACCGGCGCTACATGGCAAGCAACAAAGTCTGTCGGCTGTGGGCGGCAATGGTTCGGCAAATGGATATCGAGATGATCGTGCCCCAGCACGGGCGTCCCTTTGTGGGCAAAGAGATGATCAATACATTTTTGCTGTGGGTTGAAAACCTCGAGTGCGGCTTGGATCTGCTCAGCCAGGATGACTTTCGCGAGCCGCGTGATTAAAAGATGTGCCTAATTGCCATGTAATCCGGCGCGTTCGGTACTATTTCGGTCATATTGGCCGTGCTAGGGTGCTGCCTCGAAACTGACAAGAGGCGTATCAATGCCCGCTCCAATTTTATCCAGGCTGAGCTTTGCACTGTTGCTCTGCTTTGCCAGCATCACGGCCCACGCCGAGCACTGGCCGATACCTGATTGGTCGACGCAAACCAGCAGCCATGACGCCGCGCAACAATCGGCGCTGGCGGCACTGGAGGATTACGCCTTTGCTGCGCGTGATGACCAGAGCCGCAAGGGAGTGCGTACCGATGCATTGCTTGTGGTGCGTGATGGCCAGATTGTTTATGAACGCTATGCCGGACCAACCAAGGTCGACACACCACACCTGACCTGGTCCGTGAGCAAGAGCATCTTTGCCGCGGTGCTGGGTGTCGCCTACGGCCAGGGACGTTTCAAACTGGATGCGCCGGTGGCTGATTATTACCCGCCAATGGCGGCGCATCCCGACATCAAGATGGGTCACTTGCTCAACTGGGCGTCGGGGCTCGATTGGGAGGAAGATTACGAGTATGCACCGCTGAAATCATCGGTGGTGGCCATGCTTTACACCCGTGGCCGAGATGACATGGCCGCCTTTGTTGCCAATCATCCAAGCGATGCCGAACCGGGCCAGCGCTTCCGTTACTCCAGCGGTGACAGCACCATGCTCGCCGCAGCGCTCAAGGGCATGCTTGATGCCGAGCAATACAAGAACTATCCGTGGACAGCCTTGTTCGAACCGCTGGGTATCAAGTCCGCGGTCTGGGAAACCGACCCGACCGGTACCTTTGTCGGTTCATCCTATGCGTATATGAGCGCCCGCGACCTGGCCAGGGTTGGCTTGCTGATGCAGCGTGACGGCCGTTGGGGCGAGCAGCAGTTACTGCCCAAGGCCTGGGTGGATTTCAACCTGACAGCCTTTGCCAACTATCAGCCCGATCCGCAACAACCCAATGCTGCGGTTCCGGGTGGCCAGTGGTGGTTGAACCAGGGCGTGAATGGCTCTGGCAAGCCCTGGCCGGATGCACCGCAGGACAGCTTTGCCGCACTCGGCCACTGGGGGCAGAGCCTGTATGTGATCCCCAGCAAAAAACTGATCATCGTGCGCTATGCCGACGACCGCGACGGCAGTTATAACCACAACCAGCTGCTGAAACTTGCGCAGGCAGCCTTTGCCAGGGTGCAACCATGATCCGTCGCTTGCTTATCCGGTTGTTAATCATATTGCTGGCGCTGCTGGCAGTCTGGACATGGTTGAATCGCGAGCACTTGCAGGCATTCCCCGGCATCCTTGGCGCCTACACTGCCAAGGAGTATTGCTCTTGCCGCTATGTAATGGATAACCCGGAGCAGTATTGTGTGGGCTACGCCAAGCAGTATCTGCCGCTCAGCGGATTCTTCGATGACGTGGCCAACAAGCGCGTGACGGCGCGCGCCCTGGGCAGTAGCCAGTCGGCGCAATGGCTCGGGCCGCGTCAAGGTTGCCAGTTGTTGCCGCAGGCTGCGGACTTGCCTGAGTAAGGCGGGCTAGACCGAGGTCGATTTCAGCAGGGGTTTGCAAGGCGTGCTCATGCAGCTATCGTTGCGCATGAGCCGCTGCGCTCAATTGCCAAGCAACCTGCTGATTTCGGAGATTTATGCGCCTGTTGTTCGCCATACTGCTGAGCCTGGGCATTGTGCTGCCGGCTCAGGCCAAATGGTATCTAGACAACGAGTCTTCACGCCTGTCATTTATCTCGACCAAGAACCTCGATACCTCCGAAGTCCATCGCTTCCTGACCTTGCACGGCACTGTGAGCGACAGTGGCGAAGCCAGTTTGCGGGTCGAGCTGGAATCAGTCAGCACCGGGATATCCTTGCGTGATGAGCGAATGCGTTCACTTTTATTCGATATCGCCAAGTTTCCCCAGGCCAGGGTGTCCGCGCAGTTGGATATCCGGCCAATCAGTACGCTTGCGGCGGGCGCGCAACTTGAATTGAGCCTGCCCTTGACCCTGACGCTGCACGGTCAAAGCCACAGTTATAGGGTGGAGCTATTGGCCACGCGCCTTGACGACCACCGCTTCCAGGTTGTCACGCTTGCGCCATTGGTGCTCAACGCCGCCGACTTCGACCTGCTCAAGGGGCTTGATGCCTTGCGCAAAGTGGCTGGGTTATCGGCAATTAGTCGCTCAGTGCCGGTTGGCGCTGTCCTGATCTTTACACACCGCTGATGGCCGGCCTGATTTTCAACTGGCGCCAGGGTAATCGTTTTACCTTGCTCAGCGACGGACCTGAATTCTTCCCGCGCATGATTGATGCCATCGACAGTGCGCGGCAGCAAGTCGAGTTCGAGCTTTACCTGATTGAAAGCGGTACCTGCGCCGATCAGGTGTTGCGTGCCTTGTGTGATGCGGCCCAGCGCGGCGTTACCGTGCGCTGTCTGTTTGACGCCTATGGCGCCCAGGCGTTGACCAAAGCTGATCGTGCACTGCTAAGCAATGCCGGTGTTGAGATGCGCTGGTACAACCCGATACGCTGGCGCCGGGGTATACGCAATTTCTATCGTGATCACCGCAAGCTGCTATTGACCGATGGGCGGCTGGCGTTTGTCGGTGGCGCCGGGGTAACAGACGACTTCTGGTGTACGGACAACCCAGAAAGCGCCTGGCACGAGACCATGGTCGAGATCGATGGTCCGCTGGTCGAGGATTGGCAACAACTCTTCGAGCGCCAGTGGCAGGCGTGCAATACGCGCCTTTCATGGCGGCCCTCGGCAACTGCCGGGCTTAATCGTCTGCCGGTATCGCCGCCAGTAGGTGTCGGCCTTGGTCGTGTTGCCTATGCGGACGCCAAGCAGCACCGCGACATATTGCAATCGATGGTGCGCGCACTGCAGTCTGCCGAGGGCCGCATCTGGTTTGCAACGCCTTATTTCTTGCCGACATGGAAGGTGCGTCGGGCCTTGCGCAAGGCGGCGGCCCGGGGTGTCGATGTGCGTCTGTTGCTCAGTGGGCGACGCACGGATCACCAACCCGTGCGCCTGGCCGGTCACCGTTACTACCCGCGCCTGCTGCGTGCAGGCGTGCAGATCTTCGAGTACCAGCCACGTTTTTCGCATCAAAAAATAGTGCTGGTCGATCAGTGGGTGAGCATCGGTTCATGCAATTTTGACCACTGGAATCTGCGGTTTAACCTTGATGCCAACCTTGAGGCGCTGGATAAACCCTTCACCCAAGCCATAGTCGATCGTCTTACGGCTGACTTTGCTGACAGTCGTCAGGTTGACCTGGATCTATGGCTTGCCCGGCCACTGTGGAAGCGTCTGCAACAGCGGCTTTGGGGCTGGATTGATCGCATTGCGGTCAATCTGCTGGACCGGCGCCGCTAGGCAGCTCCTGAAAAACTAATGCGCCAGGTATTGCTGGGGCCGCTCTTGGTGCTCAGGCTTCGGACCAGTCTTTGGCTGTTGCGTTGCGCCTTGTTCTTCCGTCGCTTGCTACCTTTTGCGAAGGTTCCCAGGGTCGGCTTCAAGTGCTGCACTTTTGTCGGGGCGTCGTTGCTGCAGCCCAGGGCTATGCTCGGCCCATAACAACAAAAGGAATGGTTATGCGCTGCCTTCATCCCTTGCTCATACTGCTCATGCCGATGTGTTTCGGGCTTGGCGCCTGTTCAACCCTAGGTGGATTTTTTGGCGATACACAAGGCGCGGCATATACTGCGCAGCAGCCTACGGCCCCTCAGCGGGCAATTGTCTATCTATACCGGCCCAAGAGCACTTGGGCTGATCAGGAGCTTGAGGCTCCTGGGCTGTTTGTGAATAACCAGCTTCAAGGCAGCTTGCCAAGTAATGGCTACCTGGCATTCGAGATCGATCCTGCGCACTACCAGATCGAGCTGCGCCGCCCATTGCTGGGCAGTTACTGGACCTGGCTCGCTGATAGCTCGTTCGACTTTGTCAGCATCGCCAAATTGACTCTGGTCAGTGAGGCGGGGAGTCGCTACTTCTTTCGCTATGACGAGCTTAATCCGCCACTGGGGAAGAGCCCTGTACCCGCCGTTGGTGATGGGCCGGTGCAACAAGTCCCAGCTGCCGTGGCCGAGACCGAGATCATTCATACGCGCCAGCTCCAACCCTTGCGCGCTGTCACGCCAACTGCTCATGAACCTGATTTCTGGAGCGAGCCTGCACGCTATCTCGGGCTCTGATTCAGTCAATTTGCACATCTGCTTGAAGTAGTTACCGGCTATTACCTGTCTATCCTGCAATGGGCAGATACTGCCTGCCGAGATTAACCACCGAGCGAGGAATGCAAACATGGCTGCGAAGAAAATTCTGATGTTGGTTGGTGACTACGTCGAAGATTACGAAGTAATGGTGCCGTTTCAAGCGTTGCAGATGGTTGGCTATACCGTTCACGCGGTCTGCCCGGATAAAACCGCCGGGCAGTCTGTGCGCACGGCCATTCACGACTTTGAAGGTGATCAGACCTACAGCGAGAAGCCTGGGCACAATTTTGCTCTGAACTTCAGTTTTGCCGATGTCAAAGCCAAGGATTATCAGGGCCTGGTCGTACCTGGCGGACGTTCGCCCGAGTACTTGCGCCTCAATGCCGATGTGCTCAAGTTGGTACAAGCCTTCGCCAAGGCCGATAAACCGATTGCGGCTGTTTGCCACGGCGCGCAATTGCTTGCTGCAGCTGGCGTGCTCAAGGGGCGTGAATGCAGTGCTTATCCCGCTTGTGCGCCGGAAGTGACCCTGTCTGGAGGTACTTTTGTTGAGATCGCCGTTGACCATGCCCACGTTGAGGGTAACCTGGTGACCGCCCCTGCATGGCCGGCGCATCCGAACTGGTTGGCAGGTTTTCTGATGCTGCTGGGAGCCAAGATTTCCCTGTAGGCTAAAGCCATCGAAGCCATGTCTTTATGGCTTTGCCTGGCATGTGAAGGAGGATGAGCCCGTGTGTGAGCTTTATGTAAAAGCCGACCCGATTCTGTACGAGTCGCGTTCGCGCTCTCTGCGAATTCGCGGCGTGGTCACGACCTTGCGCCTGGAGAATCAATTCTGGGACATCCTCCGCGAGATTGCCGAGGCAGATGGCATGACCACCAACCAGTTGATCAGCAAACTCTACGACGAGGTCATGGACTATCGCGGCGAGGTGGTCAACTTCGCTTCCTTTTTGCGGGTGAGTTGCAGTCGTTACCTGGCTCAGCGGCGTGGTGCCGTGGCCGAGTTAAGCCTGGTTGGGCGTGCTGGTTGAGCGCCTGCCAGGAACGCATGCCCTGGGTAACTCAACGCTGACTTCAAGGCCCCCCAAGGGGGAGTCAGTCAATGCAATGGTACCGCCATGCAACTCTATTACCCTCATTACAATTGAAAGGCCAAGCCCGGCACCTTGGCCGTCACCTTGACGGTAAAAGCGTTCAAAAACCTTTGCGCGCTGGTTCTTATCGATGCCTGGGCCACTGTCTTGAACTCGAATCCGCAAGCTATCGGCACTTGACTCTATGCAAACCTGTACATGGCCACCTGCCGGTGTGTATTGCACCGCATTACTGATCAGGTTTTGCAGTAACGTACCGATGCTCGGGCTATCGCCATGCAGGTTGAAGTCGGCATTCTCATCCGCATCGAGGGTCAATTCCTGATTTTTTTCGAGGGCAAGGGGAGTCAGCTCCGCCAGCTCATTCCGGCTGTAGGCCAGCAGGTCGAAGTCAACCATCGCCAGTTGCACAACGTGGGGATCAAGCCGGGCGAGCGTCAACAACTGAGCCACCACCCGGGTTGCCCGCTCGACGCCAACGCCAAGCTGCCTCAGGGCTTCATCGCGGTCGCTCGGGTCGGTGGTTTGCAGCGCGTTCTGCGCATGGATGCGTAGCACCGCAAGCGGAGTACGCAACTCATGCGCGGCATCGGCGATAAAGCGCTTTTCCTGATTGAGCAATTGGTTGACCTGCATCAGCAATCGGTTGAGCGCCGCATTCATTGGTTCCAGTTCCGAGGGTAACGGACCCACGATCATGGGGGAGAGATTGTCCGGGGCCCGCCGCTTGATGTTGTTTGCCATGGTTTGTAACGGACGTAGACCCCAACCTACAGCGCCCCACACCAGCAGTGCGAGCAAGGGCAGGCCGAATAGATCGGGTATCAGGCTGCGCTTGGCTATTTTACTGACCAGTTCTCCTCGTACATCTCCTCGCTCACCGACCATGATCCAGTGGTCATCCTGGAGGTCCCTGAGCATGAATAGCCGCCATTGGTTCTGGTCCATTTTGATGTCGTGATAGCCAATCAGGCTGCGTTCGAGCGCCGAAAGAGGTTCGCCTTCTGTGTGATTGTGCGCGGGAAGGTTCTGCATATGCAGTTTCGCGAGAATACGTTGCAGCGCAGGTTCGGGGGCACTGGCCGAATGCAGTAATACTTTGCCCTGGTCATCAATCACCTGGAAGGCCAACTTGCCTTCGTAAGGATGGCCACCGAGCATTTTCTCGTCGCTACGGCTGTCGGCCAGCGCTTGATTGAGTGCATTCTGGAGCAGGGCTCGCGAGCCGTCGGGCATATCGGCGCCGACGAAGCCCGCCAGCAAGCGGGCGGTTTGTGCAAGTTGCGCGTCAAACAGTTCTTCGGTTTCATGCCTGGCGTCATGGTAGCTCTTGAAGGAAATAACCGTCATGGTCACGCTTAACAAGCCGAGAACCAGCGCCAGTGTCCGTGAACGAATCGAACGCATCATGCTTTATCGACCAAATAACCTACGCCACGGATAGTGCGAATTAACTCAGGGAAAAACTTTTTACGCAAATGGTGCACATGGACTTCAAGTGCATTGCTTTCAATTTCTTCACCCCAGCCATAGAGTGCTTGCTGCAATTTGTCTCGGCTCATGACGCGGCCAGGTTGAGCAAGTAATTCATGCAGCAACAAATACTCTTTGCGTTGCAGGGTGATCGTCTGGCCTTGGTAGTTGACCTCATGGCTGACCGGGTCGAGGCTGATTCCGCGATACTCCAGTGCCGGTTGCGGGCGATTGAAACTGCGGCGCAACAGCGCGCGTAACCGGGCTTTGAGTTCGGCCACATCAAAGGGCTTGATAAGGTAGTCATCTGCACCTGCGTCCAGGCCCTTGATGCGATCAGCCGTGGAGTCGCGAGCCGTCAGCACTAAAACAGGCACCGGATTGGCCGCCGCCCGCAGATGCTTGAGCACTTGCAGGCCATCCATGCGCGGCAAACCCAGGTCGAGCACTGCCAGGTCGAAGGCTTCTTCGCTCAGGGCATGCAGGGCACTTTTACCATCTTGCAGCCAATCAACGGTATACCCCTCGGGCTTGAGTGCCGTACGGATACCTTCGCCCAAGGCTTGATCGTCTTCGACAAGCAGAATACGCATTTGTAACTCCTTTCTTGCTATTCAAGCCTGTCCCAAGTTTATTACTTAAGCTCTGCGTCGATCTTTTTTAGCAGTAAACTGATGTCTTGCATACGACCTTTGTCGGCTGTTTCCCGACCTGGGCGTGGCGCTGCCTGCTGAGCTTTAAGCGCAAATTTTCTCGCGTCTTGGTAGTGTTTCTGGCGAAACAGAAAGTCGGCGTAGAAGTAGTTTGGATCGATGCCACTCGGGTTAATTGCCAGCGCTTGTTTGAGCATAGTCTCTGCTTTGCTGTCGTCACCAAAGCCAATGGGCCAACCGGGTACCTGGTAGTACAAGCTGCCCAGGCTGGTGTAGGCCGATCCGCTTAGCGCGCGCGGGTCTATTTGCAGCGCTTGTTCGAGCTTGGCTTTAGCGTCTTTGACCAAGCCCAGTGCTCCGAGCCCACCTTTTGCACCCGCATAGGTGCTTAGGATAATGCCATTCCAGATCAACAGTTCTGCTGAGTCCGGTTCGGACTTCACAGCTTGTTCGGCGCTGACACTGAGCTTTTCAAAGGCTGCTTCACGCTGGTCAGCTGGCAGGCTGTAATTGATTTCAGCCCAGCGTTGTTGCAGTTGCTTGAGGTTGTCTTGTCCTTCGCTACTGAGTGCCAATGCAGGCAGGCTCGCCAGGCAGAGCAGGATACAGGCAGCGTTACGAATAAATGTGGGCATGGCTGGAGCCTCCTAGTCGTTGTGACGTACAAAGCGTTGGATTGTGGGTAGTTGCTTGCGTAGAGCCTGGTCAACGACACGCGGCAGCAAGCTGTTGAGACGAACAAACAGTTTCTCGGGCCAACCGAGGTAAGACTCTTCGGTTTCCTTGTCTATGGCGTTAGCCAATTGTGCGGCGACTGTTTCAGGAGCATCCATGGCGACCTTGAGCTCGTTGTTCATCGCAACGACAGTATCGGAGTTCATGCGGGTTTGGGTGGCTCGTGGGGCAAAGTACAGCACCTTGATTTGAGTATCGGCGAGCTCGCGGCGCAGTGCTTCAGAGAAGCCGCGCAAGGCGAATTTACTGGCGCAATAGGCGGTGAAGCCTGGATAGCCTATAGAGCCAAATGTTGAGCCCAGGTTAATGACCAGAGAGCGGCCTTGCTGGCGCAGAATAGGCAGCAGACGATGAGTCAGTTGCAGGGTCGAGGTGACATTCAGCTCGATCATCTGGGCTAACTGGTCTTCATCATGCTGCTCAAGCAGGCTGAAGTGATTGAGGCCAGCGCCGTTGATCAATGTATTTATACCGCCGAAACGCTGGGCCGCAGCAACCACCGCTTCACGGCCATTACGCTGGCTGATATCGGCCTGCACGATCTCTAGGTTATTCGGATAGCGCCGGGCCAATGCCTGCAGCGCATCCGTTTGTCGACCGACCAGCAGCAGTCGGGCGCCTCGGGTGGCGAGTTGTTCAACAATGGCTTGGCCAATCCCACCACTTGCGCCGGTTAACAGGGCACGGCATTGCGAGAGATTCATCATGATTTCCTAGGCTGAGAGCGGCAGGCTGCGAAACATATCGCCGTACAGGCGATAAACCACTTTGGCGGTATGGACCACGGCCGCTTGGTCATCTGTGTTATCGAGACGGTTCATCAGCTTTTTGTAGAATTCGATATGTTCGATGTCCAAACTGCCGTGCGAGCTCAGATAGCTAAAGGCGTTGTTGGGCAGTTGCAGCTTGTCTTGGATCACCCCGGCTGCTTGTGTGGCCAGGGTGATGCTGGTGCCTTCGAGCACGTTGACCATGCCAAAGAAACTCACCGGGTTGCTGCGAGCGATACGGTCGTAGACATAGCTGACCATCAACTCTGTCGGCAGCTTGGGTGTCCCGTTGCGTACGGCTTCAGGGTCGCCGCCGCAGGCCGCGATATCATTGAGTACCCACTCCTGGTGGCCGTATTCCTCTTCAACGTATTCAGCCACCGCAGCGCGTAGCCATTCCAACCGCTCAGGCAAGCGTGAGCCGCATGCCATCAGTAATGGAACCGTGTGCTTGACGTGGTGGTATGCCTCGGTGAGAAAGCCAATGTAGCTGTTCAGACTGACGATGCCTGACATGGCCTGCTGGATGATAGGTGCACTGAGTAGGTAGTCACGTTCCTCAGTGGTTTGCTCGAGTAGCGAGTCATAAAAGTTCATGGGAGGGCTCCGGTCATCGGTACATCGGCGATTAAATGGGTAATCGCCTCTTGATAATGCTGCTGCACCGCATTGCGGCGTAGCCGGCCATTGGCTGTGGTCATGTCATTGGTAACGCTGAAGGGCTGTTCGGCGCGTAACCAGTGATGAACTTGGGCGTAGTCCGGCAGTTGCTGATTAACTTCCTGCACCGCAGCCGCCAGGTCTTCATCTGTGGTGTCGGGAAATCGTGGGACCAGTACCGCTACGTTCTGCGCCATGGCTTCGCCTTGAACCCATGCCTGAGCGATGGGAAGTCGCTGGGTGAGTTCGGCTTCCACCCATTCAGGGTTTACGTTGCGCCCGTATGCGGTAATGAATTGGTGCTTCTTGCGGCCATGCAGTACCAGGTAATCGCCGTCAAAGTGGCCAAGATCGCCGCTGGCAAGCCATTCGTCCTGCGCTTCAGCCTCGCCGACATAGCCGAGCATGTGCGGCCCTTTGATCATCACCTCGCCGTCACTGGCCAGGCGGATCTGTAAATGCCCAAGCGGTTTGCCAACAGTGCCAACCTTGCGGGCTTCAGGAGTGTTCAAGCACACGACCGAGGCACATTCCGATAAGCCGTAGCCTTCAAAAACAGGCAAGCCGAGTTCACCGCACCGATCCAGTAGCTGGGGCGCGACTCGACCACCGCCGACGGCGATAAAGCGCAGGGATGAAGGCAGCGGTAGGCCACGCTCAGCTGCTGTAACAAGTGCCAGCAGCAGTTGTGGCAGCAGAATCAGGCTATGGGGTTGCAGCTCATTCAAACTGGTTAGAAATTGCATGAGGTTGAACTGACTGGCACCTTGCAACCCAGATTTAGCCATCGGAATCAGTTCAACCTGTGCGCCCGCTATCAGCGGTGCGTAAACACCTGCCAGGTTTTCCAGCAGCGTCGCCAGGGGAAGAATGCACAGGTGCCGCTCAACCGAGCACGACAAGCTGGCGAGGTAAAGACTGTTGGCTACCTCAAGCTGCGTGGCAATGTCCAGGCACACGCCTTTAGGGTTGCCAGTGGTTCCTGAGGTGTAGGTGATTTTGCAGGTCCCGGCAGGCAGTTCAGGGTAGTGCCCTTGCTTGCGCTGTAACCAGCCTTCAGCATTTTCACTGAACCCCAGTGATTGGCTTGTTTCATTTGGGAGGCCGATCAGGCAATCGACGCCAGCGCTGTCCATGACATGCTTTTGCTGGGCTGCCGAAAAAAATCCAGGCAAGGGGATGCATACCAGCCCCGCGTGCAAAATGGCCAAGTCCCACAGCACCCATTCGATGCCATTGTCCAGTGCCAGCGCGACGCGGGTTACACCCTGTGCTAGGAGTCTTTCGCTGCGTGCACTGACTTCGTCGACCAGTTGGCAGTAGCTCAGGGTGTCAGTGCCTTGGCGCAACGCGACTGAGTCATTGCGGCTGCGCAGTTGCTGGAAAAAGCGCTCAGCTACAGGCCACATTAGGCATTTCCTCAAGTGCGTAGAGTGCTTTGTGACCAAGGCGTGGATAGGCACCGAGTTGCATCAAGCGCTGGTGGCCATTGAAGATATCGCCAGCCATCACCTGCGGATTACTTTCGTAGTAGCTGCCCCAGTCGACTAACTCATCGCCCATGCATTTGGGGTCAGCAGGGCCTAATGCCAGCGGGGTCAGCCCCAGGCGTTGGAAGCTGTTGAGCAGGGCAGGCGTGCTGGTAAATGTTACCCAGCGAAACCCCATGGCTACCAACAAGTCGGTAATGGCAACAATCAGCAGGCGCGCTGCACCGGCGCTATTCGCGGCTAGATTACCGACTTCGACCAGTTGCTCGCGGGTTGGCGCAAGTGTGCCAATGGATTGTGCAATGACGATCTCGGTTTGTTGCCCCAGGTAGCGCTCAAGGAATAAAGGGCCCTGCGCGGCGCTGCGCAGTCCGACAGCACCCAGAAGCTCCCCGTTTTCACTTTCGAGTCCGAATAGACAGGGCATGAAGTGATGCACATTGGCTGCGTATTGTTGAGCAAACCGGTGCCGGATAAACGCCTCGACCTGCAGGCGATGAGCACTGCCTGGGTGGGCGATAATCAAGTTGAGTGGCTTATCACGGCCGATCTTGGCGATTACCTGATCTTGGTCGGTCCAGGGTAAATCCATGGTAGTACTCTCAACGCGGGGGGCTTGATGTGCATCGTGCTTAAAGAGTCTTAACGGATTATTAAGTTACACGCCGGGCTGGATCAATCGCCGACGAGGGGCATGGAACCAAGTTAAACGGCCTATTCACTTGGCTTGCCTGGTATGTATCAATGTATTACTGGCTTAATCCTTTGCCGCTTTGGATCCAGGCAGCACAATGCAAAACGCCCCGAACCAGTCGGGGCGTTTTGTGTTTTGCAAGCCGCGCGCATTCAGCTCGCGGAACCTGCCTTTACTTGACTTCTACCGCCAGGCTTTCGGTAATCTTCTTGTTCCAGATCGCCGGGCCTGTGATGTGCACGGACTCGCCCTGGGTGTCGACTGCGACAGTAACCGGCATGTCCTTGACCTCGAACTCGTAGATCGCCTCCATGCCCAGTTCGGCGAATGCCAGCACTTTGGACTTTTTGATCGCCTGCGACACCAGGTAGGCTGCGCCGCCGACAGCCATGAGGTACACCGCTTTGTTGTCCTTGATCGCTTCGATGGCGATTGGGCCGCGTTCGGATTTACCGATCATGCCCAGCAAGCCTGTGCTTTCGAGGATCTGGCGGGTGAACTTGTCCATCCGCGTCGCAGTGGTCGGGCCTGCCGGACCTACGACTTCGTCACCCACGGGATCAACCGGGCCCACGTAGTAGATGAAGCGACCTTTGAGGTCGACGGGCAGTTCTTCACCACGGTTAAGCATTTCAACCATGCGCTTGTGCGCGGCATCGCGACCGGTCAGCATCTTGCCGTTGAGCAAGACTGTTTCGCCTGGCTTCCAGCTTTGTACGTCTTCCGGGGTCAGGGTGTCGAGATTGACCCGGCGCGCCGATGGACCGGCTTCCCAGACGATTTCCGGGTAGGCGTCCAGCGATGGAGCTTCAAGCTCAGCAGGGCCGGAACCGTCGAGTACGAAGTGAGCGTGACGCGTGGCCGCGCAGTTGGGAATCATGCACACCGGCAGCGAGGCGGCATGGGTCGGGTAGTCCATGATCTTGACGTCGAGCACTGTGGTCAGGCCACCAAGGCCCTGGGCACCGATACCCAGCTGATTGACCTTTTCAAACAGCTCAAGGCGCAATTCTTCAAGGCGGTTCTGCGGGCCGCGGGCCTTGAGCTCGTGAATGTCGATCGACTCCATCAACACTTCCTTGGCCATCACTGCCGCTTTTTCAGCCGTGCCGCCAATGCCAATGCCAAGCATACCTGGTGGGCACCAGCCCGCACCCATGGTCGGTACGGTCTTGAGGACCCAGTCGACGATTGAGTCGGACGGGTTGAGCATGGCCATCTTCGACTTGTTCTCGGAGCCGCCGCCTTTGGCTGCGACGTCAACTTCTACCTTGTCGCCAGGCACGATGGAGAAGTGGATAACCGCTGGCGTGTTGTCCTTGGTGTTCTTGCGAGCGCCTGCCGGGTCCGCCAGGATTGAGGCGCGCAACACGTTTTCAGGCAAGTTATAGGCGCGGCGCACACCTTCGTTGATCATGTCGTCAACGCCCATGGTCGCACCATCCCAGCGAACATCCATACCCACGCGGATAAAGACAGTGACGATGCCGGTGTCCTGGCAGATCGGGCGATGCCCCGTCGCGCACATGCGCGAGTTGATCAGGATCTGGGCCATGGAGTCGCGTGCAGCCGGCGACTCTTCACGCAGGTAGGCTTCGTGCATCGCCTGAATGAAGTCAACGGGATGGTAGTAGGAGATGAACTGCAGGGCGTCTGCAACGCTCTGGATCAGATCGTCTTGCTTGATCACGGTCATGCTTGGCGCTCCTTTATTTGGGCAGGAACTTGATGGGTGCACCGATAGGGCTATCCGGTGTGCGTACGGTAAAAAAGGGCGCGTAGTATAGCGCGCAGCCAGGCTGGCGGGCACCCGCCTGATGCGGTTTAGATTCTGTACATCCGCGGCTAGTTAGTTGACAGAGTTAAAGGTACAGTAGTGGCAAGATGCCTTTATGGGATGGAGTCCATGAGTAAAAGTGCTCAAGCCCTTGCTAGCCGCACCCTGCAAAGCCTCATGCTGAAGCGCTTTGGTATGGCAGTCTTTACCTATTTTCTAGCGATGGCTCTGGGCACTGTCGCCTTTATCTACAATCACCTGGAGATACCGTTGAGCAATTTTCTATTGCTCAACGCTGGTGTCGTAATCAGCCAGTTGGTGTTTCTGGGCCTGTTTCTTTCGGGTAGGAACCTGCTGTTCCAGGACCCCAGCCTGACCGAGCCGCAGGTGCTGGTTGGCTTGGTCCTGCAGACCCTGAGCCTGTCAATGCTCGATGACGCCCGTGGCCCGATGCTGATCATGTATGTACTGATCCTGATGTTCGGGGTTTTCCAACTAAGGCCAAAGGTGTTCGTGCGCTGTGCCATAGTGGCGTTTATCGGCTTTGCCGGTTTGAATATTGTTGAGGCCTACAATCTCAAGCTATCCCGGCCGGAACTGGCGGTACTGGAGGTTTGTGTGCTCAGCGTGGCACTGGCCTGGCTGAGTCTGTTCGCCAGTTATGTGCACAGTATGCGCCAGCGCATGCGTCAACGCCGCTTCGCGCTGCAGGCTCACCAAGACACCTTGCGCGGGATGATGCGCCAGCTTGAAGACCTGGCCTCAACCGATGAACTCACAGGTCTGTTCAATCGTCGGCATTTCCTCAATATTGCCTCGCGTGAATTATCCAGCCTGCGCCGTGGGCACAAGCATGGCCTGGCGCTGATTGACCTGGATCATTTCAAGCGGATCAACGATATCCATGGCCACGCGTCTGGCGATAGGGTGCTGCAGACATTCGCCAGCGTGGCACAAACCTGCCTGCGTGATGGCGATGTAGTTGCGCGTTATGGCGGCGAAGAATTTGTGCTGCTTTTGCCCGACACCGAGCCTGACCACTTCGTCGCCTGTTGCGAGCGCTTGCGCGAGGCCTTTAGTCGGGCGGAGCCTTTAGGTATAAAGGTGGACAACCTCAGTCTATCGATTGGAATGACCTTGTTGGAAATGGGCGACGACCTCGACGAAGCGCTGCACCGAGCCGATCAAGCGCTGTACCAGGCCAAGCGTACTGGCCGCAACCGCTGCGCGGCAGCCTGGGCCAGCGCGGATGCCTGAGCTGCGTGCGGCAGGGCAGGTATTCGACGTTGCACCGGCTGCAAACCTGCTCGATACCTTGCTCAATAACGGCTTGAAGGTGCCCTACAGCTGTCGGGCAGGCAGTTGCCATGCCTGCATCGTGCGTTGTGTGGCTGGCGAACTGCATGACAACCAACCGCAGGCGCTGGATGCCCAAAGTCGGGCCCAAGGTTGGCGGCTGGCTTGCCAATGCCAGATTGTCACTGACCTGAGCATTGAGCTTTATGACCCGAATAAGCAGGCAAGGCGTGCAACCATTTCAGCATGCGATTGGCTCAGCACTGATGTATTGCGGCTGCGCCTGATCCCCGAGCAGCCCGTGGCTTACCGTGCCGGCCAGCATGTCTTGCTGTGGACGGCCGATGGCATTGCGCGGCCATATTCATTTGCCAGCTTGCCCGGGGTCGATCCTTTTCTGGAGTTTCATATCGATTGTCGGCGTAGCGGGGCGTTTTCCAATGCGGCGCGCATGTTCAAGGTCGGTGAAGACTTGCATGTCGGCGTGGTGAGTGGTGGCGCCTTGCACTACGAGCAGGATTGGCAGGAACGCCCCTTGCTTCTACTGGCCGCAGGTACTGGACTGGCCCCTCTTTATGGCGTGCTGCGCGATGCCCTGGCGCATAATCATCAAGGCAGGATTCGGCTTATTCACAGTGCCCATGATACGCAGGGGCTGTATCTGCGCGAGCCTTTGAACGCTTTGCTGGCAAAGGCTTCTCAGCTGGAGATCCAGCAAGTCAGCACGGCTGAGTTGCCCGCGGCTTTGGCGCAACTGCGGCTTGTTTCCCGGCAAACACTGGCCTTAATCTGCGGTCAACCCGACAACGTCGAGTTGTTTGCGCGCAGCCTGTATATGGCAGGCGTGCCGCGTAACCAGACCTTTTCAGATATTTTCTTGCCGCACGCTTAGTCCTTTCATGTGCTTGCGGGCTGTTACCAGGAGTTCGCATGAGTGAGCACATACTGACTGAGCGCGAAGGCGCGGTGATGATTGTGCGTATGAATCGCCCGGAGAAAAAGAATGCGCTGACCCGGGCGATGTACAAAACCATGGCCGAGGTGCTGACCCGGGCCGATCAGGATGCCAGCGTTCGCAGTGTATTGATCACTGGCGGGCATGACTGCTTCACCAGCGGCAATGACGTTGCCGACTTTCTACAGGCTCCGCCGAATGGACTGAACAGTGAAGTGTTCATGTTTATGCAAGCCCTGTTTGACTTCACCAAACCTGTAGTCGCGGCTGTTTGTGGCCCAGCCGTGGGTATCGGGACGACCCTGCTCCTGCATTGTGACCTGGTTTATGCCAGCCGCGATGCAACCCTGAAGATGCCATTCGTGAGCCTGGGGCTTTGTCCTGAGTACGGTTCCAGCATGATTCTGCCGCAGTTGGTCGGTCAGGCAAAGGCTACCGAGCTATTGCTGTTGGGCAGCGCGTTCAGCGGCGAGCAGGCGGCTGCCTGGGGCATTGCCAATCAAGCGCTACATGATGGCGCGGCGACAACCGCCAAGGCCTTTGATATGGCCCAGCGTTTTGGCTCGCTACCGCCTACGGCACTGGCGGACAGTAAACGATTGATGCGAGCGCCCAATCGCGAGCAATTGCGCAAGGTGATTGTTGAGGAAGGCGAGTTGTTCAGCCAGCGCCTGCACTCGCCGGAAGCACGCGAAGCCATGACCGCCTTTATGCAGCGGCGTAAGCCTGACTTTTCTAATTTGTAGGCGCACCTGTTGCACCTTTGAGTGACCAGGCGCGGCAACACAGGATCACGCCCAGAATGTAAAGCTCGCCCGATGCATGCACCGGGCGAGCTTTGCCGAGGCTTAGATCAACGCCTCGCCGACATGCAGGATCTTCATGCCGTTGGTGCCACCGATGGTGTGGTAGCTGTCGCCCTTGGTCAGGATGACCCAGTCGCCTGGCTCAACAACGCCGCGCTTGAGCAGTTCGTCCACCGCGGCCTGGCTGACTTGCTCGGGGGGCAGTTCAGCTGGGTCGAAGGGCACTGGGTAAACGCCGCGGAACATGGCTGCGCGTGCCTGTGTGCCACGGTGCGGTGAGAATGCATAGATAGGCACCGAGGAGCGAATCCGCGACATGATCAGTGGCGTGTAGCCGCTTTCGGTCAGGGCAATAATCGCTTTAACGCCCGGGAAGTGGTTGGCGGTGTACATCGCCGCCAGTGCAATGCTCTCGTCACAGCGCTGGAAACGCTCGCCCATGCGGTGCTTTGAGGTCTTGCTGGTTGGGTGTTTCTCGGCACCGGCACAAATACGGGCCATAGCCTGTACCGCTTCGAGCGGGTAGGCGCCAGCGGCGCTTTCTGCCGAAAGCATGACGGCGTCGGTGTAGTCGAGCACGGCGTTGGCAACGTCGGAAACCTCGGCGCGAGTTGGCATCGGGTTTTGAATCATCGACTCCATCATCTGCGTGGCAGTGATTACAGCCTTGTTGTGCGTTCGCGCATGCTGGATGATTTTCTTTTGAATGCCGACCAGCTCAGCGTCTCCAATTTCAACGCCAAGGTCGCCGCGGGCAACCATCACGGCATCGCTGGCGCGGATCAGGCCATCGAGGGTTTCGTCGTCGGCAACCGCTTCGGCACGTTCAATCTTGGCGACCAGCCAGGCAGTACCGCCCGACTCATCGCGCAGTTGGCGTGCGTATTCCATATCAGAGGCATCGCGCGGGAACGAGACTGCAAGGTAGTCCAGGTCCATTTCTGCGGCGAGCTTGATGTCTGCCTTGTCTTTTTCGGTCAGCGCTGGCGCGGTCAGGCCGCCACCGCGACGGTTGATACCCTTGTGGTCCGAGAGCGGGCCGCCAATCAGTACCGAGCAATGCAGGGCATCACCCGTGGCGGACTCAACGCGCATGACCACGCGGCCGTCGTCGAGCAGCAACTCGTCACCCACGCCGCAGTCTTTCACCAGGTCCGGGTAGTCGATTCCCACGATTTGTTGCGTACCTTCTGTCAGCGGGTGGCTGGTTGAGAAGGTAAAGGTGTCGCCAACCGCAAGCTCGATACGCTTGTTGGTGAATTTAGCGATACGAATCTTAGGGCCTTGCAAGTCTCCGAGTAGTGCTACGTGGCGGCCATGCTTGGCTGCCAGGTCACGAACCAGTTTGGCCCGTGCTTTATGCTCGTCGGGTGTTCCGTGGGAAAAGTTCAGGCGAGCGACATCAAGGCCAGCGAGAATCAGTTGTTCAAGCACCTCGGGCGAGTTGCTGGACGGGCCAAGTGTGGCAACGATTTTGGTACGACGAAAGGTCATGCACAGACTCCTTAGTTGAAGCTGGCTGGGAGGCTACTACGCTGTAAGGCTGTAGTCATTGTTCATCTGCACTACCGGCTTATTTAATCCGTCGCGGCCTGGAAACCACGGAAAAACTACTGCGCTAACCTTTTTACAGATTGCCTTGGTTACACGAATGCAAACCGGGCATGTTATTGCCCGCCATGACGGGCTTAGTAGCACCCAATACCGCCAGTGCTACCTTGCCTATTTCCAGCCAAGGCAAGGGTTCTCGCGATAAGAGTTTAGGCCTTTTAGGTTGCAGCTAATGTTCGTCAGCGCTTTGTGCTGAAGCTTTTTGCGAGCGTGCCGATAGCCTCTTCATTGAAGGAGAGAATATATGCGAACCCTATTGTTGATCGCACTGCTGATCGCCGTGTCGGGCTGTACGCGCTGGGCGCTTGATCGCCATCTGAACAGTGCCTATCAGGCCTATGACAAAGGCAATTGTGAGGCGGTGATGCTGGAATTGTCCCAGGCGGAGCGGTATAGCCGTTCCAGGCGCTATATACAGCCGGAGATCTCATTGCTGCGTGGGCAGTGTCTCGAGCGTCAGAACCTGTTTGTCGATGCCGCGCAGACCTATCAATTCATAATCAGTCGCTATCCGGCTAGCGAGTATGCATATCGTGCGCAAGCCCGGTTGCAAACGCTGAGTGAGCTGGGGCATAAAGTCACGCCGGCCAGGCTGAAAACAACTGGTACTTCGCTCTAGTGAAGGGAGCCGCATGCGCTCGGTTGGCAAGGTTCTCAATTTGCTGCGGTGAGGAATGTATGCGGTTGTTTGTATGGCTGTTGCTGTTGCCGGGATTGGCAACTGCAGAGATTTATCGATGGACCGACGCTAATGGCCAGGTGCATTTTGACCAGAGGCCAGTCGGGCAGGGCGCCGAGGTTGTCGAGGTCAAGCCGCAGGTCATCGAGCGTGACCAGGCCACCCGCAACAGTGAGCAGCGCTCTGAGCGATTTTATGATGCGCGCCGCCAGGAACAGGCCGAGGCAAACGCGGCTTCTGCCCAACGGCGCAATGAGCGGGCTGCGAAATGCCAGGCGTTACGCAATAACCTGGCGCAAATGCCGGAAGGTCGTCGTTATTACCGGGTTGAGGCTAATGGCGAGCGAACGTACTACAGTGATGAGCAACTGGATAAGGCGCGCGCACAATTGCGCAAACAGATAGCCAGTGATTGTCAATGAGCTGGTCTAAATACCCAAGTGCAGCCATACTAACTGACAAAAATAGCGATATGCCATCATGCCAATGCAGCGACACATTGAGCGCCACCAACTACCTTACTACTTGAAGGTATACAATCGCGTCACTGATAAACCTATGGGGTATATAGGCAACGTATCGGTTGACGGCATGTTACTGGTCAGTCAACTACCGATGCTGGTGGGTGGTCGCTTTGACATGCGGATCAAGATTCCGGGCCAGTCGGCACAATGCTTTATCGACTTTACTGCGACCTGCCAATGGTCCCGCGAGGATGTGACGCCAGGTTGCTATGACTCGGGGTTTTCCCTGGTTGCACCACCCACCGAGTACATCGAGATGGTTGAAGCACTTCGCGTCTACTTCAGCTTTCACCCGCTTTCGGCGTCTGCCTGAATCACTATCACACAAGCCACACAACTGCTCTGAGCCTTGCACACAGCTAAGGGTGGCTCGCAGTTCGCCACCCTGCAAGCATAGCCTGCAGGGTGTCGGGATGGCGCGTGCCGCCGTTGCCGGCGGCCTTGATGCAGTTAGCTTAACTCGGCCTGGGCCATTTCTGGCTCGGTGAGTTGCAGAAGTCGGTCGCAGCGCGCCTGGACCTCGCGGTAGCGCTCGGCATCTGTCGCCAGCACATCACTCATTGCCGGGAAGATGGTGTTGAGCTTGTTGCTCCACTGCTCGGACTTGGCCTGCTCAGGGAAACAGCGACGGATGAGATCAAGCATGATCGAAACCGTCACCGATGCGCCTGGTGAGGCACCCAGAAGGGCCGCCAGAGAGCCATCAGCCGCAGCCACGAGTTCAGTACCAAATTGCAGGATACCGCCACGCTTGGGGTCTTTCTTGATGATCTGCACACGCTGGCCGGCAACTTCGAGGCGCCAGTCAGCCGGGTTCAGTTCAGGGTAGAAGCCGCGCAGGGTTTCAATGCGTTTCTCTTCCGACTGCAGCACTTCCTTGATCAGGTAGCGGGTCAGGTCGAAGTTATCGCGGGCAACGGCGAGCATCGGGCCGATGTTGTTTGGCCGTACCGACAGCGGCAGGTCCATCAACGAGCCATGACGCAGGAATTTGGTCGAGAAACCTGCGTAGGGTCCGAACAGCAGGGATTTCTTGCCATCGACAACGCGGGTGTCCAGGTGAGGCACTGACATTGGCGGGGAGCCAACCGCTGCCTGGCTGTAGACCTTGGCTTGATGGTGCTTGACCACTTCAGGGTTGTCGCAGCGCAGCCATTGGCCGCTGACCGGGAAACCGCCAAAGCCTTCACCTTCAGGAATGCCTGATTTCTGCAGCAATGGCAGAGCCGCGCCGCCTGCGCCCAGGAAGACGAACTTGCTCTGTAGCTGGCGGGTGCTGCCATCCTTGGTGTGCTTGATGGTTACGCGCCAGCCATCACCGCTACGCTCAAGCCCGGTGACTTTCTGGTTGCACTTGATCAGCGCATCAGGCTGCTTGCTCAGGTGGTCGAGCAGATGCTTGGTCAAAGCCCCGAAGTTGACGTCGGTACCGGCCATCACACGGGTGGCTGCATTGCGCTCGTTCGGGTCGCGGCCAGGCATCATCAGCGGCATCCACTGTGCCATGGTTTCGCGATCTTCGGTGTATTCCATCTGCTCGAAGGCGTGATGCTTGCTCAACGCTTCGAAGCGGGTCTTGAGAAATGCAATACCCTTCTCGCCGCGCACGAAACTCAAGTGCGGCACCGGATTGATAAAGCTTTTCGGAGAGCCAAGGCTGCCTTGCTCAAGCAGGTAGGCCCAGAATTGCTTGGATTCCTCGAATTGAGTATTGATGGTGACCGATTTTTTGATGTCGATCGAACCATCCGCCGCCTCAGGCGTGTAGTTCAGTTCACACAGCCCAGCGTGGCCGGTGCCTGCGTTGTTCCAGGGATTGGAGCTTTCAACGGCTCCGGAGTCCATCAGTTCAACAATTTCAAGCTTGATGCTCGGGTCGAGTTCTTTCAAAAGCACGGCCAAGGTCGCACTCATGATACCGGCACCGACAAGCACCATATCTACTGCTTCGTAATCGTTTTGCGCCATTACCACTTCTCCAAAATCAGCACCCAAATCTCGGCTTATAGCCTTCGCGTGAAACTTCGCAGGTCAGCTGTAGCCGAGGTCTCCGCTGGCTTGGGGTTGAGTGATAACAGAGCGTTTACCATACGCAATGCTGTTCATATTCTCGCCACACTCTTGTGAAGTTGTTAAAACCGTTTTTTTCACGCTCTTTTGGAGTCGTGAACCTCAAAAGTTCGCGCCGCTGTTTGGCATATGTCAGCCGTTGGCTCAACCGATGCGGCACAAGATGCCAGCATTGTTGCACGACCAAGCAATTGATTGCAGCCAAAGCAGGGTGCGAAGTGGGCGACTCTCTGGGGCATTGCCGATGGCTTGTGCATCAGCGGGACGGCGAGGCCGATCAGGAGGCGTCCTTATAATCGGGGCGCGATTATAAGGCGAAAGCGGAAAAATTGATCGTCTCGTGTGACTTTTATTCTTCCGCCGGTCAGGCAGCCAACGGTTTTTTGCGATTTGAGTATGTGACGACCGGTGCGATTCTGGCGTATGGCGGCAATGGTTGATTGAGCCAGTTGAGGTGTAGCTCGGCAATCTCAACCCAGCCAACGCCAGACGGGGCCTGGGTTGACTGCCTGAAGGCTCGGCACAGGCCATAGCTATCGAGCAGCGCAAAGGTACGGACTGGGCGGTGTGGTGCGAACAGCGAACGCAATAATGACATGGCTAATACCTCGCTTTCACAAAGACTAAGGTTCCTCGGAAAACTGCTGTGGTGGCTATCACTGGGACAGTTCATGCCAGGCGACCGTGGATGATGGTCGTAGAGGCTTGTACCAGTAGCGCTTGTTGCGCCTTCTGAAGACCTTGAAGGTTTTATCCCACAAGCGCATTACAAGGCGATTACAGGAACCGGTGGTGGCCTTTTGCAGTCTTAGTGCTTGACGCTGTTAGCGCCCCCGCTGGCTGGGTATACTGCCGGCAACTTTTTGCGTCTCAAATTAGGGAGAAACGAGCATGCTGCACCGCCTGTTTATTGGTCTGTTAGCTGTAGCGAGCCTGACATTGGCTGGCTGCGCACTCAGCCCTCAACAACTTAATCCCGATCCTAAGCTGACCGGCCCGCTGACAGCCGTTGGTCGCGGCCAGCCGGTTGTGGTCCGTGTGGTTGATGGTCGGCCGTCCCCGGTGCTGGGTACGCGTGGTGGCTTGTACCCGGAAACCAGTTCGATCTCCGTTTCGTCCAACAGCATAGTTCCCAAGCTCCAGGCCCAGGCTGAGGCCGCCGTGCGCCTGCTTGGCTTCACACCAACGGCCAATGCCGTCAATGCACCGACCCTGACCCTGACCCTGGCTGATCTGAAGTTCCAGTCGCCCAAGGACAACATGTTCGTCAATGAGTCTGACATCAGTGCAACCATTCGTGCTGAAGTGCAGAACAGCACCCGTCGCTACACCGGGCGTTACGGCGCTTCGCTGAACCAGCGTTCCGGAACTGCGCCGAATCAGGAAACCAACACCAAGTTGGTCAGCGATGTACTGAGCGATGCGCTGACGCGCAGTTTCAAAGATCCGACTATTGGCCAGATCCTGGCTCAGTAGGCATGGAAACCTCTGCAAATCGTTGTGCTAGAGGTTCTTGGTCGAGTAACAGCAAAAAGCCCGCATTCGCGGGCTTTTTGCTGGGTGTTTAACCGTTTTCATGCGGCGTCGTCATAGAGTTCGGGCAGGCTGAAGCCTGTGTGCATGTCGATATCGGGCAGGTCGTAATGTTCATGACCGCCCATTGAGCAGTACACCAGCCAGTGATTGTCCTGGACGTTGAAAGAAAGCTCGTCGATCACATCGTCCACTTCGTCCAGCGATTCGATCATGTAATCGTGGTCAACAGGTTGTGGGTTGAGCATGACAGTTTCCTCTTCTCTAACCTAGGAGGCGCGCCGCGCAGTATTGCGTGAGTGCGTAGCATGGAGGATTCAAACATTAGGCCAGTTATATGACGATTTTCAGACAGCTTTGATCTGAAATTTTCATTCGTCGGAAGTGAATCATCTAAGCGACGGGTTCGCGTAAACTGCAGCGCTTTATTGCGGGCCTTTCAGGGCATCGAGGGCTTTGATGCCGATGTTCAAGCCCCGCTGAAACAGGGCTGCAGGCAGTTCGATCCAATGGTCTCAAGCGTAAATGGCGTGACCTGGTCCAGGCTTTTTCGGCAGTTTCGGGGTGATTTGTCCCCTTGCTGGTGCAGGCGATTGCAAGTTGCACCAACTTAGATGTGGAGATGTGGATGTTCTTGCAGGCGTTATGGTCGTTGTTTTTGGCATATCCAGGGCGAACGCTTAATAGCTTGGCGTTGTTCTTTGCCCTGGCTGGCGCTGCGTTGCTACTCATGACCCGTTTCCGTGAGCAGCGTGCGTTGGCGCGTATGGCCGGCTGCGATGCAGAGGAGCAAGCTGATGGTGCGGCAATGATTGAGCTGCCGACCCAGCGTTTGAATCCGTTTTTTTACAGCTTCGCCAGTGCGGCGCTGGTGCTCGGCTTGCTTTTGTCCGAGTTGAGCACACGATTTTAGGACATCTCTGAAAACAACCGCGCGGGCCAATGTTGATCCATCCCGTTGCTTGTCGTGCCTTGTCCGGTTTTCGTGAGCTCGCTATTCAAGGGGCTCCTTTGGTGTTTCCAGAGTCAAAAAGGCAGCCATCAGGCTGCCTTTTTTGATTAAGCGCACTGGCTTATAAGGCCAGCCCCGCCTTGACCCGGTATTGGTTGCGTACCGGGTTGGCGTATTGCAGGATCAGGTACGGCTGCTGTTCAGCCGGGCAAGCGGCCAAGCGCTTTTGCCACTGCTCTTTGGCAGTATCAAGCTCATCCTTGCCGAACAGTTCAGCAGCTGTCGGCACCTCTAGTTGTGGGTCACGTTGGGCCCACATTTCGTAAGCCAGGTAGTGGACCGGGAACAAGCGGTAGTCGCCGAGGATGCATTGATCCATTTTTAGCGCCAGTTGCTTGCTGTCTTCGCACTCGTCTTCTATCGGCTTGCCAAAGTGGATATGCACGCGACCTTTGTAGCCTGTGATGCCCAGTGCGATGCTCAGGTCATCTTCGCCCGCGGCCTTTTCATAGCTGCCGGTGGTTGCGCGGATATACAACTCGCGTGCTTTCGCCAGATCGCAGGGGTCGTATTCATAGCTGATCGATACCGGGGTCAGCTTCAGTGAGCGGATCACGTCACCGAACGGCTCGGTTTTGCGACTCATATGAAACATCTTGAGGATTGCCGAGTCAGTTCTGTCGTCACCGTCCTTGGCACGGCCTTCGGCCTGGGCGATCCAGATCGATTCGCAGTCATTGACAATCGAGTGGCTGATATAGGCCGAGAGCAATTGGTAGGCTGCCATTTTCTCGCGGCGGCCACTGATCGTGCGGTGCACGATAAAACTCTTATTGAGGCGCATCAGGTCGCTGACGAAAGGCTTTTGCAGCAGGTTGTCGCCAATCGCGATTCGTGGTGTCGGCAGGCCTGCGTGGTATACGGCGTAGTTGACGAACGCCGGATCCATGACGATGTCGCGGTGGTTGGCAAGCAGTAAATAGGCACTGCCGCGCTTGAGCCCTTCAACACCTGAATAGGTGACGCCGTCGGTGGCATCTTCAATCGAGCGGTCGACATAGGGCTCAACTTTGTCCTGCAGCGCAGAGACAGAATTGACGCCAATAAACTCTTTGCGCAGCCGATAGGCTATAAGTGGTTTAAGCAACCAACCGAATGACTTGGCCAAGCGCGGGAAACGGAACTGGGTGAGGATGCCGAGAAATACGTCGTCCGCAAGCAAGCGCGCCAGAACGGCGGGAACTTCTGCGTCGGCGTAGGGCCGTATGGAATCGAATTCGCCCATCATGATCTCATGTGATTAGCTGGCAACCTGCTGCCAGGCTTTGAAGTAAAGGTCCTGCAAGTACTGCGAATCTGCATCGAGGCGCATATCAACAGTAAGTGCATGGGCTTGCAATAGACCCGCCATTATACGCTCAAGTCACAAGGAGGCTTAGATGCTCGAAAGTCAGATGTATCAATGCCCGTATTGCGGTGAGACCGTTGAGGCCTTGCTCGACCTGTCCGCGGGGGATCAACAGTATATTGAAGACTGCGAAGTGTGTTGTCGGCCGATTGTCTTTGACCTCTCGACTAATGGCGAGGACTGGACATTGGACGTCAGAGGGGAGAATGACTGATGCAACGGATCTATGAACCGCAGGACCTGATCGAGGCTGAGCTGTTGCTCGGCATGCTCGCCAGCGAAGGGATCGAAGCCTTTATTTCAGGGCAACACCTGGCCGGGGCTGTTGGCGAGTTGCCAGCCAGCGGTTTGCTCGGGCTGATGGTCAATGACCGGCAAGCCGGGAAGGCACGCGAGCTGATCACTGCGTACAATGGCGCACAACCGCTACCGGGTGATGAGCCCGAGAGTTATCTGGGCGAACTGGTCTGTTAGAGAAGCTCGTCAAACCCGGCATGCCATGCGCAGCATTGCATGCCCTGCTGCTCAATTGAGTCAAACCATGTGTGGACGTTATGCCTTTTTCCGTTGGTCGCCGGCGTTTTCCGGGTTGCCCGGTTTTCCATCGGACCAACAACCACATTGGAGTATTTCGCCCAACTCCCAAGTGCTTTTGCTGCATCGTGAAGCCGGCGAGTCAAGGCTTAGTCGCGTGCGTTGGGGCCTGACCCCAGCCTGGTTGACCGATCTCAGTAAAACGCCTGCCCAGGCGCGTGCCGAAACCGTCGCCGACCAGCCGATGTTTCGTGATGCATTTCGTCAACGTCGAGGATTGCTGCCCGCCAATGGGTTTTACGAATGGCGTGGTACCACTCGCAAGCGTCCATACTGGCTGGCGGGTGATGCGCCGACCTTGTATTTCGCTGCACTTTGGGAGGCGTATCCAGTCGATGGGGCAGTTTATCTAAGCGCTGCTGTGATTACCCAGGCTGCGGCCAACCAGCGTCGACCACTGATTTTGAATGAGGCCCAGCAGCAACTCTGGCTTGATGAACAGACGCCCCTGGATGTGCTGTTGGACATACTCAACAGCCCGCAACCGCAATTGCGTGAGCGGGTCCTGGCGAATCTGGTCAATGATCCAAAGCTCGATGCCCCCGAATGCCTGACCCCGGCGTAATTGCGCTGCAACCGCTGCCTGCCTGATGTTTTTACAGTTGCTCGGCGGCGCGGTGCGGCCTAGCATATCGGCCTTACTCAAAGGAGATTCAGGATGAAGAAGTCGTTGTCCGTAACGGCGCTCGCTGCGGCCCTGCTGCTGGCAGGATGCCAAGCTGTGAACACCACCAGCGGTGGTGCCGTGGGCGTCGATCGCAAGCAGTACATGTTCAGCATGCTCTCGAGCGAGGAAGTCAATCAGTCTTACGCACAGACCTATAAAGAGACAGTGACTGCAGCTTCAAGCAAGGGCAAGCTGGAAAAGAACACTGCCGATGCCAAGCGCTTGCAAGCCATCGCCAATCGTTTGATCAAGCAAGCGCCGAACTTTCGCCCTGACTCTGCGCAGTGGCAATGGGAAGTCAACTTGATCGATAGCCCAGAACTGAACGCGAATTGCGGCCCAGGCGGCAAGATTATTTTCTACAGTGGCCTGATCGAAACATTAAAGCTGAGCGACGACGAAATTGCTGCTGTCATGGGCCATGAAATTGCCCATGCCCTGCGTGAGCACGGGCGTGAAGCCATGTCCAAGGCCTACGGCATAGAGATCGCCAAGCAGGGGGCAGGTGCATTACTGGGGCTGAGCCAGGATGTCATGGGGCTTACCGACTACGCCGTGCAATATGGCATGACGCTGCCCAATAGCCGTTCAAATGAAAACGAAGCGGACTTGATTGGTCTGGAACTGGCCGCGCGGGCCGGTTACGACCCGAACGCAGCCGTCAGCCTGTGGAACAAGATGGCCAAGGCCAGTGAGGGCGCTCCACCGGAGTTCATGAGTACTCACCCTTCATCAGATAGCCGTATTGCCTCGCTGAAGGCTGCTATTCCGAAGGTTATGCCGCTGTATCAGCAGGCCAAGCACTAACCCAGTGAGGTAAATTGCCCTGCGAGCGCTTAGCTTCTCAGGGCTTTCTATCGGCGAAGGTGATGTTGTGAAGTACGCAGTCATTGGCTCTACAGGTTTACTGGGCCACCACGCCGCACGAGCCATTCGTGCGGCTGGGCATGAGTTGGTGCTGATTCATCGGCCGTCATCACGTATCGAGCGACTTGCCTATCTGAACCCCGAATATCGAGTTGCCGATCTGTTTGATCATGAGGCACTGGCTCAGGCGTTAAGGGGCATTGACGGCGTCATCTTTAGTGCGGGCTATTATCCGACTCGGCCCAGGCGCTGGCAGGACGACGTATCGAGCGCACTCGACCTCAACAGTCACTTCTATGCGGCGTGCCTGGCTGCCGAGGTGCCACGTATTGTCTACACGGGCGCGGCAATCGCCTTGCCGCGTCATCCTCAGGGTGAGCCTGGACATGAGGGCTTGTTCTACTCATCCATGCCGAGCTGGCGCAACGGCTATCTACTGAGTAAATGGGCGCTTGATGAACAAGCCCGTGAGCAGGCTCGCAGCGGACTGCCGGTGATAACGGCGATTCCGGCCATGACCTTGGGCGAATACGATTATGGTCCAAGCACGGGCCGCATGATCACCGCCATCGCCAAGGGGCAAATGACGCGCTATGTGCAAGGTGCGCGCAATGTGATCGATGCGGCCGAGGCTGGGCGCGGGCTTTTGCTGGCGCTGGAGAAGGGGCGCTTTGGCGAGCGTTATCTGTTGACCGGCGAAAACATCATGCTGTCCGAGCTCAGCGCGAAAATTGCCCGGCAATTGGACGTACCGGAACCCAAGCCTGTGTCGTTGAGAGTTGTGCGGGTTATTGCTGCCTTGGGGCGCGTTGGATATCGGCTGACGGGTAGGCTGCCGTTACTCAATGACACCACAATCGCGGTGATGGCTGGGGGACAGTTTCTCGATGGCACCAAGGCCCGTGAAGAGCTGGGTTTTGTCGCCGAGCAGTCACTGGATAAGACGTTGCTGCGCGCTATCCAGTGGTTTCGAGACAATGGCTATATCGATAAATAACTGCGCTGGTTCAGGTGGTGCGGCTGGCTGTCTTCGGTAGCTGCACCACCCGGATCTATTGCGATTTATAGATAGCCGCTGAGTTTCAGTGCCTGGTAGGCCGCGTACAGCGCCAGAACCGCAAAGGCGCTTGCCGCCAGGCGACGAATCAAGGTCAGAGGCAGGCGTTCAGCGGCAAAGTTACCCACCAATACCACGGGTACGTTAGCCACCAACATGCCCAATGTGGTGCCGATCACCACCAGGATCAAATGAGGGTACTGCGCTGCCAGCATCACGGTCGCGACTTGGGTCTTGTCACCCATTTCGGCCAGGAAAAAAGCGATCAGGGTCGTCAGGAAAGGACCATAGCGCTTGAGGCTAGAGGCTTCGTCGTCATCGAGCTTGTCCGGCACCAGGGTCCACAAGGCTACGGCGATAAACGAGATGGTAAGCACCCAACTGAGCGTCGCGGGGGAGAAAAGCCCGGCCACCCAGTTGCCTACGGCTCCGGCGACAAAGTGATTGGCCAGGGTGGCGACTATGATGCCTGCGATAATTGGCCAGGGTTTACGAAAACGTGCCGCCAGCAATAGCGCGAGCAGTTGTGTCTTATCGCCGATTTCAGCCAGGGCGACGATCAGGGTAGGTACGGTTAGGGATTCAAGCATCAAGCTTCCTAAGGGGCGGGTCAAAACGGCTATGACACGTACGACCTCCCCGCCCCGGGTAAGGTGTGCGTGTCATAGGTCTTGTCAAACCGCTGGCCGCTTGGGCCTGGGTCGCACTCGCCATGGCCTGTTGGCCAAGTATGTTGACGAGCGCCGGGCAAACGCGCTGCTGGGCAGGGCTTGCGGGAGACTACTCCCCTAGGACGGCGGGGATTCTGCCAGAGAAGGATGTGAAAAACAACGGCGCCTGCCGAAGCACTGCTAAAGACGCTTATGGGACCTATCGGTTTGGCGTGCCCGACTTTAGCGGAGCTGTTTCTGTCGCTCGTAAAGCCGATTCACAACTGGCAATGGATGGGCCTCGGGGAGGCCGCGCGTCATTTTTTTCGTGCGTCGTAGATACGAAACCCCTTGGCTTCATCCAGGATTGTGCAAGCGCCCAGGTGTTGTTCGATCAGGGGTGGGTACTTCAGGAAACTGTTCGCGACCAGGCGTAGCTGACCATTGGCGTCAAGGTGTCTGGCAGCCTGGCGCAGCAGGTTTTCACTGGCCTGGTAATGGGTGTGCACACCTTGGTGAAATGGCGGATTACTGAGGATGGTGCTCAACCCAAGGGGGGCGGCATCGATTCCGTCGCCGCAAATAACCTCGGCCTCCAGGTTGTTGTGCGCCAGGGTCAGGCGGCTACTGGCAACGGCAAAGGCATCGACATCCAGCATGCTGATCCGGCTGTCTGGATAACGGCGTTTCAGGGCTGAGCCGAGTACCCCGGCGCCACAGCCAAAATCGAGCATATGCCCCGGTTGCAGGCCATCCAGGTGTTGGAGTAGCAACTGGCTGCCCACATCCAGGCGGCCGTGGCTGAACACGCCGGGCAAGCTGACGACTGTTAATGGGCCATCTGCCAGTTGCAGGCTGTAGTACTGCGCCAGTGCCTCCAGGTCGGGGGCGGGTGGCACGTTATCGACTCGGACTTGCCAGAGCTGGCAATGACGCGCGCTGTCGAGTTTTCGTGGTTTGCCGAACGCCGCCATTTGCTTGGCTGCGCGTTCAATGCCGGCACGCTTTTCGCCGACCAGAAATAAATCGCCGCCAGCCAGTTGAGCCGCCAGGGCACTGAGCAGGTATTCGGTTAGGTCACGGGATTTGGGCAGGAACAGCACCGCTGCTGGTGCTGCTACTGGCGCAGGGGTGACGCCAAAGTGATTGCGCCCGGCAAAACGTGATTCAAGCAAACCATGGTCACCTGCGTGCCAACTCCAACTCCGGGCATTGGGTAAATGCCCGAGCAGGTCATCGCTGGGCAGTCCCGCCAAGAGCAGTGGGCCAGCAAACAATTGTGCCTGTCGCAGCAATACTTCACTTCGCGGGTCCATGGTCGCTCCTCGGTGTAAAAGGCGCGCAGCTTAGCTGACTACGCGTCGCGCTGCACCGCTGAAAAATGCCTGAGCATTTTCTGCCATCTGTACCACGATACGCTGGCGTGCCTCTATGCTGCCCCAGGCGCTGTGCGGGGTGATAATCAGGCGTGGAATGTCTCCTGCCAGTAATGGGTTATCGCCGCTGGGCGGCTCCTGGGTCAGGACATCGGTGGCCGCGCCACCCAGGTGACCGCTGCGCAAGGTGTCAGCCAGGGCTTGTTCATTGATCAGGCCGCCACGTGCGGTGTTGATGATATAAGCGGTTGGCTTCATCAATTTGAGTTGTTCGGCGCCGAGCATGTTTTCAGTATCGGCATTGAGCGGGCAGTGCAGGGTCAGCGCATCAACCTGGGGCAGCAGTTCGGCCAGTGGCAGGCGATCAGGGCGGGCCGGGCGACCAGGAATCTGCCCAATCAGAATACGCATGCCAAAGGCCTCTGCCAGTTTGGCCACGGCACCGCCCAGTTCGCCGTGGCCGAGTACGCCAAGGGTCTTGCCTTCGAGTTCGACGATCGGATAGTCCAGCAGGCAGAACTGTGAAGATTTCTGCCACAGGCCTGCCGCAACATCGCGTTGATAGTCGGGAAGTCGAGTCGCCATGGCCAGTAAGAGCATCAGGGCGTGTTGCGCGACTGAAGGCGTGCCGTAGCCTTGGCAGTTGCACACGGTGACTCCGTGCTCGCGCGCGGCCTTCAGGTCGACGTTATTGGTACCGGTGGCAGAGATCAGAATTAACTTGAGGTCAGGGCAGGCAGCCAATGTTTCAGCGTTGATGACGGTCTTGTTGATGATGGCGACCTGGGCACCCTGCAAGCGTTCAATGATCTGTTGCGGCGTAGTGCGATCATGCACGCGGAGCTCGCCAAAGGCCTGTTGCAAAGGCGCCATATCGAGGTCACCGAGGTCAAGAGAACTGTGGTCGAGAAATACTGCGAGGTGACTGTTGCTCATCAGCTATACCTTTATCTGGCGGGTGGAAAGGGCGTAGTCTTGCGAGATTAACAGACTCATGGGAACTAAGACTGCCATGTATTGGGCCGAGTTTTTTACCGTAGCACTGATTCATCTACTGGCCGTTGCCAGCCCGGGGCCGGATTTTGCAATTGTTGTGCGCGAGAGCGTTGGCTTTGGGCGGCGAGCAGGGATTTACACTGCCTTGGGTGTGGGCGTTGGTATTTTTGTCCACGTAGCTTATTCATTGCTCGGCATTGGCCTGATCGTATCGCAATCGATCGTACTCTTTAACGCCTTGAAGTGGCTGGCGGCAGCTTATCTGCTGTATATCGGCATCAAGGCACTGCGTGCTAAACCGGCAGATCCGGCGAGCCTCGATCTGGATAAACCGGCTGGTGAGCGCAGCGCGCGCGGTGCCTTCGTAACAGGGTTTGTGACCAACGGACTCAACCCGAAAGCCACCTTGTTCTTCCTGTCGCTGTTTACCGTCGTGATCAACCCGCATACACCGCTGCTGGTGCAGGCTGGCTACGGCGTGTACCTGGCGGCTGCAACTGCATTATGGTTCTGTTTGGTGGCCATGCTTTTCAGCCAGCAGCTTGTGCGGGCCGGCTTCGCCCGATTGGGGCACTGGTTTGACCGCCTGATGGGCGTGGTTCTGGTGGGCCTGGGAATCAAGCTGGCGTTTACTTCGCTGCGCTAGGTGCTAGCCAGCCCAGCTGAGAGGCTGGTTGCACAGGCGTATTGGCCTGTTGCGGACAGTTGGATTGCGTTTATTGCCAGGTAGACAGCACAGCACTGTCCACCTGGCTGCGATTGGGGTTACAGCAGTTCAACCGCAACAGCCGTGGCCTCGCCACCACCAATACAGAGTGCCGCAACGCCACGCTTGCCGCCCGTGTTCTTCAGTGCATTGATCAGTGTCAGGATAATCCGCGAACCGGTAGAACCCACGGGATGGCCCTGGGCGCAAGCACCGCCATAGATATTGACCTTGGCGTGATCGAGATTGTGTTCACGCATTGCCAGCATGGTGACCATGGCAAAGGCTTCGTTGATCTCAAACAGGTCAACCTGATCCTTGGTCCAGCCGGTTTTATTGAACAGGTTGGTCATTGCACCAACCGGCGCCAGGGTGAACTCGCTTGGCGCTTGGCTTTGCGTGGCATGGCCGACGATTTTAGCCAGCGGCTTGAGGCCACGCCCGGCTGCTTCTTCCGCCGTCATCATGACCAGTGCAGAGGCTCCGTCGGAGATGGAACTGGCATTGGCGGCGGTGATGGTGCCGTCTTTTCTGAATGCAGGACGCAGGCCGGGGATCTTATCCAGGTTGGCGTTATGCGGCTGCTCATCATCTTTTACCACGATATCGCCTTTGCGGCTGCTGACGGTCACCGGGACTATTTCTGCATCGAGCGAGCCATTATTGATGGCCGCCTGGGCGCGCTTGAGCGACTCAATGGCGTAGGCATCCATTTCTTCACGGGTAATGGCGTGGGTATCTGCGGTTTCCTGGGCAAAAGAACCCATCAGCCGGCCCGTGGTTGCATCTTCCAGTCCATCGAGGAACATATGGTCCTTGATCTCCCCGTGGCCCATGCGCAAGCCGTTGCGGGCTTTTTCAAGGACATAGGGTGCGTTGGACATGCTCTCCATTCCGCCAGCGACCATGACTTTATTCGTACCCGCTTTGAGCAAGTCATGGGCGAGCATCACTGCCTTCATGCCCGAGCCACAGAGCTTGTTGATAGTGGTGCAGCCGGTTGCACTCGGCAGCCCGGCATTCAACGATGCTTGGCGGGCAGGGCCTTGCTTGAGACCGGCAGGGAGCACGCAACCCATGATCACTTCTTCCACATCGGCCGGGGCAATGCCCGCACGGTTGACCGCTTCACGAATAGCGGTTGCGCCAAGTTCGACCGCACTAATACTCGCCAGGCTGCCCTGAAAGCCGCCCATTGGGGTGCGAGCGCCGCTCACGATAACGATGTCAGGCATGGTGGTTACCTCTAATGTAAGAACTGCAAGCTGTTTCGGTGACTAATAGTGACCGGTTTGTGGAAGGATTGTATCCGGTGACCAATATCGACCAAAGAGTCACGTCGCAAATCATTCTTTTGGCTGATTTGCTGCCAGCAGCAGGTATCTAGAGTCGTATCAACTTTAACGACCGACTGTAGACAGGTGCCAAATGTTGCAAACCCGGATAATTCCCCCCGCGGCTAACGCTCATCAATCGCCGTTATTGATCAAGCGCTTGTTGCTTTCAGGCGGTCGCTATGAGAAGACCCGAGAAATCGTTTATCGCGACAAGTTTCGCTACGACTACAAGACACTCAACGAACGTATCGCACGCCTTGCCAATGTGCTGAGCGAGGCCGGGGTCAAGGCCGGTGATACGGTCGCGGTGATGGATTGGGACAGCCATCGTTACCTGGAATGCATGTTTGCGGTGCCGATGATCGGGGCTGTACTGCATACCATTAATATCCGCCTGTCCGCCGAGCAAATCCTCTACACCATGAACCACGCCGAGGATAAGTTTGTTCTGGTCAATACCGAGTTCGTCGAGCTTTATAACGGCCTGGCAAGTCAGCTCACTACGGTTGAAAAGACGCTGTTGCTGACGGATACCGAGACTAAAACCTCCAATCTTCCTGGTTGTGTCGGTGAATACGAGCAATTGCTCGCCAACGCCAGCGCGCATTACGATTTTGCCGACTTTGATGAAAACTCGGTGGCGACCACCTTCTATACGACGGGCACCACGGGGAATCCAAAAGGGGTGTACTTCACCCACCGCCAACTGGTGCTGCACACCCTGGCATTGGGCACCACGGTTGGCTCCCTCGACAGTATCCGCCTGCTCGGTAACAGTGATGTGTACATGCCCATCACCCCGATGTTTCACGTACACGCATGGGGTATTCCCTATGTGGCGACCATGCTCGGGATCAAGCAGGTTTACCCAGGTCGTTACGAACCTGAGTTGTTGTGCAAGTTGATTCGTGAGGAAAAGGTCACCTTCTCCCACTGTGTTCCGACCATTTTGCAAATGCTGCTCAACAGTCCTGGCGCCAAGGGCCATGATTTTGGCGGTATGAAGATGATCATCGGCGGCAGTTCGCTCAATCGCGCGGTCTATGATGCTGCCAAAGCGACAGGTATCCAGTTGACTGCTGCATACGGTATGTCGGAGACCTGCCCGCTGATTTCCTGCGGCTATCTCAATGCCGAATTGCAAGCGGGCAGCGAAGACGAGCGCATCACCTACCGTATCAAGGCCGGCGTTCCAGTGCCCATGGTGGAAGCGGTCATCATGGATGGCGCAGGCAAGATTCTCCCATCTGATGGCGAAACCCAGGGCGAGCTGGTGTTGCGCTCACCCTGGCTGACCCAAGGTTATTTCCGTGAGCCGGAGAAGGGGGAGGAGTTGTGGGAGCACGGCTGGATGCACACCGGGGACGTTGCCACTATCGATGGCATGGGGGTTATTGATATCCGCGACCGCATCAAGGATGTGATTAAAACCGGCGGCGAGTGGTTGTCTTCACTGGCGCTAGAAGACCTCATCAGCCGCTGTAGCGCAGTGCGTGAAGTGGCCGTGGTGGGCGTGGCTGATCCGCAGTGGGGAGAGCGGCCCTTTGCATTGTTGGTGTTGCATGAAGGCCAGCAGTTGGATGCCAAGGGGCTCAAGGAACATCTCAAACCCTATGTTGAGCAAGGCCACATAAATAAGTGGGCAATCCCAACGCAAATTGCGCTTGTTACTGAAATTCCCAAGACCAGTGTCGGCAAGCTGGATAAGAAACGAATTCGCGTGGATATCGCTCAATGGCAGGAGGCCGGAAGTGAGTTTTTGTCGACGCTTTAGCCAGTGTCAGTCGAAGGATTGAATGTGACTGATCAGTCAAACAAGCGTTTGGCTTGCTAATTGCTGTTTTACAGCCATTCTTGCTCTGACGGCACATTGTCATGGACATTGAAACCGTTGAGCCAGAGTGGTTGCTGATCTACAAATCACACTTTCGAGGGATCTATCCGTACTACCTGCTGGATATAGTCGAGCCATAAATAAAAATAAAACACCATGGAGTTGTGTCGATGACAATAAAAATAAGTCCACAGTGGCGTTTGGCGAAATTGCCTTTGGCAGTCGGCCTCGCCTCTACTCTTGCAACACCTGCATTTGGTGTGACCTTCAACATCGGTGAAATTGAGGGTCAATTCGACTCATCACTTTCCGTGGGTGCCAGTTGGTCTACCGAAAGCCCTGACAAAGACCTGATCGGCGTCAATAACGGCGGTCGGGGCCTCTCGCAAACCTCTGACGATTCGCGTCTTAACTTCAAGAGCGGCGAGACATTCTCGAAGATATTCAAGGGTATTCACGACCTTGAATTGAAGTATGGCGATACCGGCGTATTCGTGCGTGGCAAGTATTGGTATGACTTCGAACTGAAGGATGAAGACCGTCTATTCAAAGACATCGACGATCACAACCGTAAAACCGCGGCGCAGGCATCGGGTGCTGAAATCCTCGACGCCTTCGTTTATCACAACTATGCCATCGGCAATCAGCCGGGCACCGTGCGTTTGGGTAAGCAGGTGGTCAGCTGGGGTGAAAGTACCTTCATCCAGAACTCGATCAACTCGATCAACCCGGTTGACGTTTCCGCTTTCCGACGCCCAGGTGCGGAGATCAAGGAAGGCCTGATCCCCGTCAATATGTTCTACGTTTCCCAGAGTCTGACCGACAACCTCTCGATGGAGGCGTTCTATCAGCTGGAGTGGGACCAGACTGTTGTCGATAACTGCGGCACCTTCTTTTCCCAGCCTGACGTAGTCGCCGATGGTTGTGATCAAAACCTGGCCGTGCTCTCCAATGACCCGGCTGCGGTCAATCTGATCAACAGCATCCTCGGTGGTGCTGGCTTGGGCGTCACTCCATCGCCTTGGGATGAAGGCCTCGTTGTGAAGCGTGATGGCGACCGTGACGCCAGGGACAGTGGCCAGTTCGGTGTGGCGTTCCGTTACTTCGCCGACCAGCTCGACACCGAGTTCGGCGCTTATTTCATGAACTACCACAGCCGTCTGCCGATTTTCAGTGGCAAGGGGGCTTCGGTAGACGCAACCAATACTATCAACTCGGTGGCAACTGGCGCTGCTGGCTTGGTCGGGGCCTCAACTGCTGCACGCCTGGCGGCAGCCGCCACTGCGGGCAACGGTAGCTACTACATCGAATACCCTGAAGATATTCGCCTGTATGGCTTGAGCTTCTCGACCACCTTGCCTACCGGTACCGCCTGGAGTGGTGAAGTGAGCTACCGGCCGAATGCGCCCGTTCAGCTTAATACCACCGATATCCTGTATGCCGGCTTGAACCCGATCAGCATTGGCGGCAACGCGGTATACGACAACGCTTCGTTGCTGGACGGTCAGGCAGGCCAGGACTTGTCAGGTTATCGCCGTAAAGAAATCACCCAACTGCAAACCACCTTCACTCACTTTATCGATCAGGTGATGGGCGCTAGCCGACTCACCTTGGTGGGTGAAATTGGCTGGACCCATGTAGGCGGTCTTGAAAGCACTAGTGACGTCCGCTATGGCCGTGACCCTGTCTTCGGTCCAGGTGCTTTGCCGGGCCAGATTGGTGGCGCTCCGTCTTGTGAGGCACTGAACGCTGGTACTTTGGGCAGCCCGACTGCCAAGAACGTCAGCCGTTATTGCAACAACGATGGTTTCACCACTGCTGATTCCTGGGGTTATCGTGCTCGGGCAATCTGGGAATACCCGGACGCCATGGCAGGGGTCAACCTCAAGCCAAGCGTTTCCTGGTCGCATGACGTTGATGGTTATTCCCCAGGCCCTGGCGCCAACTTCGAAGAGGGCCGCAAAGGTATAAGCCTGGGACTTGATGCCGAGTACCAGAACACCTACACCGCAAGCCTGTCGTATACCAACTTCTTCGGCGGCGACTACAGCACTCAGTCGGATCGCGACTTTGCTGCGCTTAGTTTCGGTATGAACTTCTAAGGCATCCAGATTTAAAGGAAGAGACTGTATTTATGAAAACAACAAGAAGTCTGCTCAAATCGAGTGCAATGATTTTTGCCTTGAGTTTACTTTCCACCAGCGTACTGGCTGCTGTTTCTGCTGAAGAAGCCGCCAAGCTGGGAACTAGCTTGACTCCAATTGGTGCTGAAATGGCGGGTAACGCCGCTGGCACCATTCCTGCCTGGACTGGAGGCTTGCCAACCAACGCCGGTACGGTTGACTCAGGCGGGTTCCTGTCCAATCCGTACGCCAACGAAAAGCCATTGTTCACCATCACTGCGGAAAACATGGAGCAGTACAAAGCTAACCTGACCCCAGGTCAGATTGCGATGTTCAAGCGTTATCCAACCACCTACAAGATGCCGGTCTACACCACGCATCGTTCGGCAACCGTGCCCGCCAAGATTATCGAGGCGACCAAGAAAAATGCCCTCAACACCAAGTTGATCGAGGGTGGTAACGGCATGGAAAACTTCGACACCGCCAACCCTTTCCCAATCCCCAAGGATGGCCTGGAAGTTATCTGGAACCACATCACCCGCTACCGTGGTGGCAGCATCAAGCGAGTGGTGGCACAAGCCACGCCGCAGCCAAATGGTTCCTACTCACTGGTGTATTTCCAGGATGAGTTTACCTTCCGTAACTCCTTGACTGACTTCGACCCGAGCAAAGAAAGCAACGTACTGTTCTACTTCAAGCAACGGGTAACAGCACCATCGCGTCTGGCAGGTAACGTATTGCTGGTACACGAAACGCTTAACCAGGTGAAAGAGCCTCGTTTGGCCTGGCTCTACAACGCCGGTCAGCGTCGTGTGCGTCGTGCGCCACAGGTATCCTATGACGGTCCAGGTACCGCATCAGACGGCCTGCGTACCTCGGACAACTACGACCTGTATAACGGTGCTCCAGATCGTTATGACTGGAAGTTGGTGGGCAAGGAAGAGAAGTACATCCCTTACAACAGCTATGACCTGGACTCTCCAAAGCTGAAGTATTCGGAAATCCTCAAGCCAGGCCACATCAATCAGGACTTGACCCGCTACGAGCTACACCGCGTATGGCATGTGACTGCAACCCTGAAAAAAGGCGAGCGCCATATCTACGCCAAGCGTGACTTCTTCATTGATGAAGATACCTGGCAAGCGGCTGAAATCGACCATTACGATGGCCGTGGCACCCTGTGGCGTGTAGCGGAAGCGCATTCGCAGTACTACTACAACTATCAGGTGCCGTGGTACACCGTGGAAACCCTGTATGACCTGTTGTCGGGCCGTTATTTGGCTCTGGGCATGAAGAACGAAGAGAAACAAGCTTACGACTTCAACTTCAAGGCCACTGAGAGTGATTTCACTCCAGCTGCACTGCGTCAGGCTGGCGTACGCTAAGCGTATTCAGTTGCTGTTAGAAAAACCGGCCTAGTGCCGGTTTTTTTATTGCCGTCTTAATACTGCAAGAGTCATAACGGCGCATTGGAATACCATCTGGCGCTATAAATTGCCTGGGTCTTGGACTGCGTAGGATTTTGCGGTTGCAAGGCGGGCTTATATGTGTGGTAACACCTGAGGGCTTCAAATGGCTTGATCTAAACGTTAGTCTGGGATTAAGTCATGTAGATTGCTCTCCCAACTAATCCAAGAACTGGCAAATGACCGATTTATCCAACCTGCCCGGCACCTCGCGGATCACCGCCCAGGGGGAATTACGTTTCTACAGGCCACCGCTGCCTGAGGGGCATATTCCCCGGTCCCGCCTTTGCCAGCGATTGCAGCATGGATTGCAAGGTCGTCTATTGCTTGTGTCGGCACCTGCCGGTTTTGGGAAAAGCTCCCTGGCCATCGAGTTTTGCGAACAGCTGCCGAGTAATTGGCAAAACCTGTGGCTGGGCCTGAGTGAGCGGGACAGTGACCCAGGCAAGTGTCTTGAGCGCCTGCTACTGGGGCTACAGCAACATTACCCCAGTGTTGGAGATGAGGCGCTCGGTTTGTTGAAGATGCGCCAGCGTCATCAGCCCTTTGCATTCGAAGAGTGGCTCGATGCCTTTCTTGATGACTTGAGCCAAGCACTGGACCCACGGCAGCCTTTATTGCTGGTGCTGGATGATTATCATCTGGCCCAGGGAGCAGTTCTTGATCGCTGCCTGCAATTTCTGCTGAATCATCTGCCGAGTGGGATGTTGCTCTTGGTAACGAGTCGCCAGCGTCCTGACTGGCACCTTGCCCGGCTGCGCTTATCCCAGCAGTTACTTGAGCTCAACGAACAGGACTTGCGCCTTACGCAGGATGAAATAAGCCAGCTGTTGGGCCGCCAAGGCGCAAGCTTGCCGGCTGAAGCTCTGGCCGAACTATGTGTTCGCAGCGAGGGGTGGATTGCGGGTCTGCGCCTATGGTTGCTGGCGGCGGCCGATGCAGGGCAGTTAGCTGACTTGCAGCATGTCATGGCGGTACCCCATGGTGCGCAAGGGCTGATACGCGAGTACTTGCTGGAGGAGGTCATTGAGCGTCAGCCCACAGACGTTCAGGCGTTCCTGTATGACACCGCAAGCATGGATCGTTTCTGCGCAGAGCTATGCGATGTGATTCGTGATAGCCGTGACAGTGCCAGTATTCTCGATTACTTGCAGACACATCAGGTGTTCCTGGTTCCACTCGATGAGCAGGGCAAGTGGTTTCGTTACCATCACCTGTTTTCTGATTTGTTACGCGCAAGACCTGTGCAGGATTCGGAAACAAAGGTTGCCCATATGCATTTACGGGCATGTCGTTGGTTTACCTCTCATGGTCTTCTGGATGAGGCCATTGAACAGGCCCTGCAGGCTGGCCAACCCGATGTCGCGGCAAACCTGGTGCAAAGCCTTTCAGAAGAGCAATTATTGGCGGAGCAAAATGTATCGGCCTTACTGCGCTGGAAGATGGATCTGCCCGATTACCTGCTCAGCAGTACTTCCAGGCTGATTCTGCTTTACAGCTGGGCTTTGGCCCTGGCCTGCCAACTCGATGCCGCTGAGGAGCTGGCCGCGCAGCTAAGCCGTTTCCTGCCTGCACCTTCTGCCCAGGATCAACAGGAGTTGGTGGCGCAGTGGCTGGCGATCAGTGGGGTGATTGCCCGGGGGCGTGGCGATAGTCCGCGAGCAATCGAATTCTGCACGGCAGCACTGGCTGGGTTATCCCATGAGCGTTATGGACCAAGGCTTACCTGTCTGTCTGTATTGGCGAACCTGGCAATAGTGCAGGGCGATTTATGGCGTGCGCGCGGCCTCAACCGCGACGCACTAGAGCTTGCCCAGCGCATTGGCAATCCGCTTTTTGAGGCGCTTGCATACTATGATCGCGCCCGCGTGCTACAGGCGCGGGGTGAAATCTGCCGGGCCTTGGTTGAGACGCGTCAAGGCCTGGAGCTGTTGCGTGATTTCCCAACGCACCGTTTTTATGCTGCCAGGGCCAGGCTTACGCTGTATGAAGGGACCCTGCTTTCATTCCGTATGCAGCCCCACAAGGCCGCCTCGCATCTACGCGCAGGGATTAAAGAAGCCCGTGCCTGTCGCGATATCAGCGTGTTGATAGGCTACTGCGTTCTAGCCAGTCAGGAAGGGCGTGAAGGGCACTTGTCTGAGGCTTTCGCATTGCTCAGTGATGCCGAGCGACTCATGCATATCTGGGACGTGCCAGCTGTTTATTATCTGGCCATGATCACCCTGATCAAATGTGAGTTGTGGTTGCGGCAAGGTCAGGTTGACCTTGCTGAGGCATGGCTTGAGCGTCTGGATGAAACCTACGGGACTGCTCAGGCTGCGACAGCGCCTGAGTATCACCCGCAATTGGCACTGCACATTGACTTTCACCTGGCCGTTCTTGAGCGGATCAAAGGCCGTACCAGTGAAGCTGAGCGCCGCTTGAAGGCTTTGGTCCAGCGTGCGCAAACAACCGGTGGGCAATTTATTGGCTCGTTTGCGCAAGTGCAGCTGGCTATGCTGGTACTCCACAGTGGGCGTGAGAGCGAGGCACAGCAACATCTTAACAGTGCACTGGACATGGCCGTTGGCGGGGGCTTGCTACAGTTCGACGAGCTCTTGGTGCATAAGCCCAAGTGGCTACGCGAACAACTTGTGGCGCGAACTACAACCCCTGTTACCACGGCCTTATTGGCATTGTTGCCTGTCTTGGAGCCTCTGCCGGAAGTTTCAAGCGACCATGCCAGCCTCACGGAGCCATTGAGCGGCCGGGAGCGGGCGGTACTGGAGTTGATTGCCAAGGGCTGCTCTAACCAGGAAATCAGCGAACGATTATTTATCTCGCTGCATACCGTTAAAACCCACGCCCGGCATATCAACAGCAAGTTGGGTGTTGAGCGGCGAACCCAGGCGGTCGCGCGAGCCAATAGCCTGGGCTTGCTCTGAAATGCGAACTGCCCGAGGCGCACCTAGAAAGGCAGGTCGGATGTGGATAAATCCAGACTCAGCTGTTGTTTGCGCTTGTGTCCATCGGGTCTGCGATTACTGGCGCTGATCTGCTTTTGCATATCATCTTGAAGCGCCACCAGCACCGGCTGTAGTGAGGCAAAGTTGGAGCGTACTGCCGGGTAGGTGTGAGACTTGGCAATAAGGTTGATTCTTTGCAGCAGTTGCTGGCGGGTATCGTTGGAAAGGTGCACAAACAGGCTCGGCAGTTGCTTGCTGAGTTCTGCGCTATACAGGACCAGGTCAGCACGGGCGAATTGCTGGGTGAGCCCTAGGTAATCCAGTGCGCTTTTAGTCAGTAACGCAGCGCCAGCCTTGGTTTCGGTCAAGCCGTTCAGGCGCACGGGATTACGCTGTTCGCTAGGCGAAAGGCTCATCCAAAACTCTGTCGTCAAGGTAAACAGCACCGCTTGTTGATTGAGTGAGTAGCTCATCAACCCCAGTGCCTCAGCCGCATAGGGCTGTTTGGTTGCTGTGAAGTCAAAGTACAGGCGCATCAATTCTTTGAGTTGAAACAATGCCTCCCGAGCCTCGTGCTGGCGTGACTCTAGTGGCCGGTAGATATTCAATTGCGCTTGCAGATTCTCAGTGCTCACCATGCGTCGATAAATGGGGCCGGTAAATTCACCGCTGCGTTTGGGCAGTGCATTGGCCTGGGTTTTATTTACCTGTTGCAGCGCTTCTATCAAGTGCTGGTAATCCCCGCTGCTCCAGGGACGCTGTATGTCCGGGATTGCTTGTCCCAGATAAAACAGTTGCCTGGCCTCGGCGATGTTTAGCCATAGCAATAGCAATACGACCAGTAGAAACCTGATTGATCGGCATGGGGACTTCAGTTTTACCCCGGGTTCTGTTTTGGCGCTCATCAAGTGAGGCTAGCGTGCCGGAGCTGCTTACGTCAGCCGAAGGAAAGTATGGAGTGATCTAGGTGTCGACAAGACGAGGGTGTTACCGCCACCGAGTCAGGCAGTAGCACTCGGGGTGGCCAAGCGCTTCGGCTGCACCTAGGTAAGGTTCCGCGCCAGATTTCCATGTGCTGTTATCCCAGAAGACTTTGTATGTGCTGGTTCATTGGCATGCGTCAGTGCCAACCGGCGGCTGCATCCATATCCTAGCTAAAACAATAGAGGGGCTTTCAATGTCGCTGCCCGGTACCGCGTTGTTCTCGCCTGTGACTAGGTTGTTCACCTCTATGGGGATTGGCTCCCTGACCTTGAATGACCTCACATCCATCTATGCCCCGGCCGGCAGTGGCTCAGCCTTTGTCGAACTCGATGGTTGCAATGTGCACTATCGTGATCAAGGTGACCGTGAGCTGCCTGTAATCATCATGATTCACGGTGTGGTCTCATCACTGCACACATGGGATGACTGGTTTTTCGAATTCAATCCGCATTACCGAGTCATTCGTTTCGATCTTCCGGGTTTCGGCTTGACGGGACCTAGCAAGGACGGTGTCTATACGGTTGAGCGCATGCTCAGGATACTAGGTTTGTTGATGGACCATCTGCATGTTGAGAGGGCCAGTTTCGCGGGTAGTTCTCTTGGAGGTTACCTGGCCTGGAACTTTGCTCTGAGCCAACCAAACCGTGTTGAAAAACTGGTGTTGATCGATCCGGCCGGCTATGCCATGGATAAACTTCCATGGATGATCGCCGCCTCTCAATTGCCCGGCTCAACCATATTGATGCCAATCTGGATGCCCAGGACATTAATCGCCCAGGGGGTCAAAGAAGTCTATGGCGACAGGAAAAGAATCAAGGCGAGTGTTGTTGAACGCTACTATCGACTGAGCCGTCGCCCTGGAAATCGTAGGGCCATGATGCAGATATTCAGGCAACTGGTGTTGACCAACCGTACCCAGCTACTGCAAACACCTGCTGCAGTTGCCAGGCTTGAAGTGCCTACCTTGCTGTTATGGGGCGAGGTTGATCGTTGGATTCCGCCAGCGCAGGTGCGGTTATGGCAGCGTGATTTACCAAGCATCCAAGTCAAGACTTATCCGGGCGTGGGGCACTTGCCCATGGAGGAAATTCCTTGGCAAAGTGCAGCCGATGCCCTGCAGTTCTTACAGGCCGGCGATTGCACTGCCTAAGCCATGAGTTGGCTATAGATTGTGAGCGAAGCCTCTTGTCAGGGCAGTGCGCGAACAGTGCAAGGCCTGGCTGCTCGCTGCTCTGGCCCGAGAGCATTGTTGGTTAGCTAGGCAGCGGCTGGCTCCTGTGCCTTATCAAACTCAAGGCGAGTGGCATACAGCAGTTCAATGTTGTTGTGCTGCCATGGATGAAAGTCTTCTTTGAAGAAGTCTTTATAGGTTTTGATCATCGGCCGGAACGCACCTTCCTTGCCCCACATCCAGCGCAACCCGTCACGCCAGACCCGCCAATTCCACAGCAAGCCGTCTTCTTTGAGCATGTGGGCCAGGCCAAGAAATGTGTCCTTGATGAAAAAAAACGTGCCTATGCGCATCGCCCGGTGAAGGATTTTTCTATTGCCGCCAACCTGATTGTAAACGTCGAAAGCTACCGCCTTATGCTCGGTCTCTTCCAGTGCATGCCAGCGCCACAATTGGCGCATCATCGGATGGGCGCCCTTCATTTGTTTGTCGTTACGCAACAGTTCGTCTGCCATGATCGCAGTAATGTGTTCCATGGCTGCGGTTGCGGCTAGCTGACGTTTTGCCGAGAATTTTTTTTGCGTGTAATGAATACGTTTTTTGGCGCGATTTTCCATGCGCGTAACGTCATAGCCCAGGTCTCTCAACCGGTCGCTGTAGACCAGGTGCTCGCGGCTATGGTGGCCTTCCTGGCCAATGAAACCGCGAATCTGTGCCAGCAGTTCCGGGTCTGTTATTTGTTCGCGAAAGTTGCGAACCGAATCGATAAAAAAGCGTTCGCCGTCGGGAAACAACACCGACATGGCGTCAAACAGATGGCTCTTGAACGCATCACCGCTATGCCAGTGGCGAGGCAGGGGATTGGGGAAGTCAAAGTCCATATGTCTGGGCTGAATCTTCAATCCTGCAGGCGTTGTGCTAACCATGCTGTCTCCTTCTTTTTAATTCTTCTAGAGCATCACTATGAGTGGCCGATGACTATTAGAAAAGGTTATCAACTGCCAATATTCAGGTCATATATGGCCATTGCGGACTTGCTGTGCCCTGGTCAACAATGCATTGAAAAGCTGATTTGGTCTGTGGTCATATCTGGCCAAACACAAAAAGAAAGGGAAGGGCCAACCTTGAACTTCAATGCAGAACTGGTGCCTGTCGCCTATGCAGAGGCGCTGCTTGAGTTATTGAACGAGCTAGGCGTCAACCGGGAGCAGGTTTATGCCCATGCCAATGTTCGCCCGCAGGTTCTGGATAACCCTAACGGGCGCTTGTCCCTTGTTGATTTCAACCTGCTTGCAATCAGTGCATTAGAGCTCTGCAATGAGCCTGCATTGGGGTTATTGCTTGGCCAGCGCTTGAATGTCTCGACACATGGAATCCTGGGCTACGCCGTGCTGGCCAGTGCCAATCTCGATAAGGCGATTCAATTTGCGTTGAAGTATTACCGGGTGCTCGGCATCAGTTTCGAACTTGAGCTTATCGAGTTGGCTGACCGGGTTGAGCTGCGAGCCAGGGAAAGCATGCCGCTGGGTAATCTCAATCGTTTTGCGGCAGAAGGTCTGCTCGCCAGCTTGTTCACCATTGCAGCTTTTCTAGTCGGTGAGCCGCTAAAGCATATTGAAGTGGGCTTCAGTTATGGCGCGCCGGATTATGCGGATCGCTATGAGCAGGTGTTTGGTGTGGGCGCAAAATTCGAGCAACCCTACCACTCCCTGAGCATGCCTATGGCCTACCTGGATAAACCGATGGCCTTGGCTAATCCTGCTACGGTTCAGATGTGCGAGCAGCAATGTGAAGTATTGCTTTCTACCCTGGCTGTTGAAGATCGATTGCTGACTCGGGTGCGGCGTTTATTGCTCGCCCGTCCTGGTGATTTTCCGGATCTGGCAAGCGCTGCCAAAGCCTTGAACACCAGCACTCGAACCTTGCGTCGGCACCTCTCCAATATGGGCACCAGCTACCAACAAGTACTTGATGATGTGCGCCGTGGCTTGGCGCTCCAGTACCTGACATCTACGCACCTGCCGCTATACGAAATCGCATATTTATTGGGTTTCAATGATCCTTCAAATTTTCGCCGGGCCTTCAAGAAATGGACCGGAAAACTGCCCAGTGCCTATCGCTGAAAACACTGTTCTTGACGTGTTGTGCGTACATTTTATGCTCAATATCCAATGCTGGGATGGATAACCATCTATACCGTTTGTCGGTTTTCTAGCGCGTTTGTTCTTTCATCTAAAAGCAGTGTCACTTGGCGATATCGGCCTGTACGGCGCAATTGCTGGCATCTGTGGCAGTGGCTTTTGCTGGTGCATATTTAGTCGGTCAATAACGAATAAGAGTTATTCAGCAAGTATTAGAAACTTGTCCTACGCTGTTTTTTTCAACTAGCCGAAAGTTTTGATTTTTATCAGTCGAGACTGGGCGTTTTGATGATTGAATCGTTGCTTTCAAACTGAACAGATACAGACAAGGATGGCCAGAATGATTGGAAGAACCAATAAAAAATTGATGATGCGTGTCTTGGTCGTCGATGATGATTTGGGCAATCCAAACAGCGCCCGCGGTCGGGTATTGACCGAGCTTGAAGAAGAACTCAGTGGTCGTAATGCCGAACTGGTATTGGCAACGTCTTATGAGGACGGCTTGGCCTGCGTTACATCTGATGCTGCCTTGCACTGCTTTTGTGTCGACTGGACCCTGGGACAAAACGATACCGCCAGCCACATCCAAGCTTTGGAATTACTGCGCGCTGTTCGCCAGCGTCACGAGCGTGCCCCGGTTTTCTTGATGGCTGATCGCGATGCCAAGAAAAGTATTACCGTCGAGGCGATGGAGTTGGCCGATGAGTTTGTCTGGATGCTTGAAGACACCGCACCCTTTATCGCCGGCCGAGTGGTAGCCGCGATCAATCGTTATCTTGAACATCTGCTGCCGCCGTTCACTGATGCATTGCTGCGCTACACGGTCAAGGACGAGCATTCCTGGGCGGCGCCCGGTCATCAGGGCGGCATTGCTTTTACCAAGTCACCAATTGGCCGGGTGTTTTTCGACTTCTTTGGTGAAAACCTGTTTCGTGCCGACAGTGGTATCGAGCGCGGCAACCTGGGTTCAGTGCTGGATCACAGCGGTCCGGTCGGGGAGTCTGAAGCCTATTGCGCGCGGGTGTTTGGGGCCCATGCCAGCTACGCTGTGCTTAACGGTACATCAGGTTCAAACCGCACCATCTTCATGGCGTGCGTAGGTGAGAACCAATATGCGTTGTGTGATCGCAACTGCCATAAATCAATTGAACAGGGCCTGGTTCTGACCGGTGGCTTGCCGATTTACATGACGCCTACACGTAACCGCTACGGCATCATAGGTCCGCTATTGCCTGCGCAATTTGAGCCCGAGCGAATCAATGCTGCGATTGCCTGCCATCCTCTGGCAGCGCAGGCCAAAGGTAGTAAGGCGGTGTATGCGGTGGTCACTAACTGTACTTACGACGGCATGTGCCTGAACGTCGAAAAGGCCGAAGACATGTTGGCGCAGAATGTGGATCGTATTCACTTTGACGAAGCCTGGTACGGGTACGCACGCTTTAACCCCATGTACGAAGGTCGCTTTGCCATGCGGGGCGAGGCCAAAGACCATCAGCCAGATCAGCCGACAGTATTCGCAACCCATTCAACCCACAAGCTGCTTGCAGCATTATCTCAGTCGTCTTTCATCCATGTTCGCAATGGCCGCAACCCGATTGAGCACAGCCGGTTCAATGAGTCCTTCGTAATCCAGGCCACTACTTCGCCGATGTACGCATTGTTCGCTTCTAATGAAGTCGGGGCGGCGATGATGGACGGCAATGGCGGTTATTCACTGACCCAGGACACCATTCGCGAAGCGGTTGATTTCCGGCAGGCGCTTGCCCGCACCCACCGTGAATTTGCCGAGCGTGGCGATTGGTTTTTCGAGCCCTGGAATGCCCCACAGGTCAAAGATGCCAAGACCGGTGAACTGGTTGACTTTGCCGATGCCGACGCCGAGCAATTGGCCACGGATCAGAGTTGCTGGACCCTGGAGCCTGGTGCGCAGTGGCACGGTTTTGAAGGGCTTGAAGATAGCTGGTGCATGCTCGATCCGATAAAGGTCGGAATCATGGTTCCGGGTATGGGCACCGATGGCAGGTTATTGGCCGAAGGGATTCCGGCTCCCGTTCTAGGGGCCTATTTCTATCGTAAGAATATCGTGCCTTCGCGCATTACCGACTTTATGGTGCTGTGCCTGTTCAGCATTGGTGTGACCAAGGGAAAGTGGGGCACCTTGATCAGCGTATTACTGGCATTCAAGCGTGATTACGATAACAACCTTCCCTTGGCGCAAGTGTTGCCAGAGCTGGTTGCTCAGGCACCTGAGCGCTATAGCGGCATGGGGCTGCGCGACCTGAGTCAAGAGATGTTTGAGTTTATGCGCAACAGCCGCATGGACGACCTGCAGGCCTCAGCATTTGGTTCCTTGCCCAAGATTGAAACCACGCCGCGTGCTGCGTTTCAGGCGCTGCAGGCCGGTGAGGCGGAATTGTTGCCTCTGGCCCAGGCTGCCAATCGGGTGACTGGTGTTGGCATCATGCCTTATCCACCGGGTATTCCAATTGTGATGCCGGGGGAAAACCTGGGCCCGCTCGATGGTCCTTGGATTCGTTATATCCAGGCACTGCAAGACTGGGGAAATCATTTTCCCGGCTTTGAGAAAGAAGTCGAGGGCGCAGTGCACAAGGACGGTGACTACCACTTCTGGTGCCTCAAGTAAGCCTCTAGCTGTCTTTAACACGCCTAATGGAGTGAGCGTAAATGGCCAATCGTAAACAGCCTCTGCCAGGACAACTTGCAGAGCAGTATCCCGTGTTGATTATTTCTCAGATACAGGAGCAAGCGGGCAGTGCAATGCTGCGCAGCGCTTTGGAAATCGGCGAGGCATTAGGTGCCTATGACCTGGGTTTTGAGACCGCAACCAGCCTTGAGGATGGTGAAGTTGCCTTGCTTGCAAGCCCGGCCTACAGCTGCGTCATTCTCGGTTGGGGGTTGTGCGAGCAAGACATGGCCAAGGCCATGGACATCATTGAGTTAATCCGCAAACGCACTGCGCAGTTGCCGATTATTGTTGCCATGAGCAAGTCCAAGCATAAGCAGGCGCCGCTAGAGTTTTTTGAGCAGATCGACGGCTTCATCTGGCATCCGGAAGACAGCCCCGCATTTATTGCCGGGCGTATTGCTGCCGCTTCCAAGCGGTATCTCGACAGCATATTGCCGCCGTTTTTCGGGGCCTTGGTCAACTTCTCCGGCACCCATGAATACTCCTGGCATACCCCTGGTCACACAGGGGGAACTGCTTTTATGAAAACTGCGGTAGGGCGTAGCTTTCTCGACTTTTATGGTGAGGAAATGCTCCGTTCAGACCTCAGTGTGTCGGTGGGCGAGCTGGGGTCATTGAATGATCATTCTGGCCCTGTGCTTGAGGCCGAGCGCAATGCCGCGCGAATTTTCGGTTCGGACTACAGTTTCTTTTCGGTCGGCGGGAGTTCGGCCAGTAACGAGATTGTGCTGCATTCTGCTGTGACTGATTCAGATCCGGTGCTGGTCGACCGCAACTGTCACAAGTCTCTCAACTATGCGTTGAACATGACTGGTGCGGTGCCCTTGTACTTGCGCCCACGGCGTAATGCACGAGGTCTGATCGGACCTGTTCCGCAGTCGGAAATGAGCCCGCAAGTCATCGCAACAAAAATTGCAGACAGCCCTTTGCTCGCCGACAAGAAACTCAAGCCGGTATTGGCGGTACTCACTAACTCGACCTATGACGGCCTTTGTTACAACGTGCAAACCACCACGCGCGAGTTGAGCAAGAGCGTTGACCGCATCCATTATGACGAGGCATGGTACGCTTACGCGCGTTTCAACCCCTTGTACGAAGGCCGCTACGGCATGCATCGGGGGCAGCGCCACGCCGATGACGCCACTGTGACTGTCACCCATTCGACGCACAAGTTGCTGGCGGCATTGTCCCAGGCATCCATGATTCATATTCGTTCCGGCAAGGTGCCAGTCAGGCCTGAACTGTTCAACGAAGCTTTCATGATGCATACCTCCACCTCGCCGCAATACAGCATCATCGCCTCGACCGATGTGTCGGCGAAAATGATGGATGATTCCGGCGAGTACCTGACCGATGAGTCGATTGGCGAGGCAATTGCCTTTCGCCAGGCGATGGTCAGGCTTGGCAATGAAATCAACCAGCGCGATTCAGGCGACTGGTGGTTCGGTGTCTGGCAGCCTGACCAGATTGGCGGCGTGCCCTTTGTCGATGTGCCCGTCGAGCAGTTGCGCAAAGGCCAATCCTGGGTGCTCAAACCGGAGGATAGCTGGCATGGCTTTGGTGATTTGGGTGCCGATTACTGCATGCTTGATCCAATCAAGGTCACCATCCTTACGCCTGGGCAAAGCCTTGAGGGGGAGATGCAAGAGGCCGGTATTCCGGCACCGCTGGTTTCGTCCTTTCTCTCCAGTCGCGGCATCGTGGTCGAGAAAACAGAACCTTATTCAATTCTCTTGCTGTTCAGCATTGGCATCACCAAGGGCAAGTGGGGCTCGTTGGTCGCAGGCCTCATGGAATTTAAAAAGCATTATGACCGCAACACGACGTTGGAGCAGGTCATGCCTGACTTGCTCGATAGCTATCCCGAGCGTTACAGCGGCATGGGCCTTAAAGACCTGGCCGATCAAATGCATGCCGAGATGCTCGCTTCGAAGCTGCTGCACAACATGGATGCTGCGTTCACCCTGCTACCGGATCAGGTCAGTTCTCCACGGGCGACCTACAGCCAGTTGGTAAAAGGGCAAATCGAGCAGATTCCTGTACGCGATTTGCTTGGGCGTACCGTGGCGGTGCAGATCGTGCCTTATCCGCCAGGTATTCCGCTGATGATGCCGGGAGAAAAAGCAGGGGCGGATAAGCGCGCAATCATCGATTATCTGCTGGCGATGGAGCTTTTCGACGGCCATTTCCCGGGGTTCGAGCATGATAACCACGGGGTTGAGATAGAGCGAAGCGCTGACGGTGATCTCACCTACATGGTGTACGTGGTCAAGACCTAATTCTGCACGGGGTTCGTGAAATATATTGCCGTCTAGTACAAGGAGCCTTTTATGGCGCAAACAAAGAAAATGGGCCTGATGGGGCTTACCACCCTGGTCTCGGTCAATATGATGGGCTCGGGCATCATCATGCTGCCTTCGAGTATGGCCCAGTTGGGTGCAGTGTCATTGTTGTCATGGATTATTACCGCTGTCGGGTCGATGGCCATTGCTTACTGCTTTGCCCAGTGTGGCATCTTTTGTCACCGTTCCGGGGGGATGTCTGCCTACAGTGAGGAGGCCCATGGCAAGTCGGCATTTTTCCTTTGCTCGTTTTTATACTTCCTCTCGTTGGCAATTGGTAACGTGGCCATTGGCATCTCGGCTGTGGGTTACCTGACACCGTTTTTCCCATGGCTGGGTAGCGGTGCGATCCCGCTGTTCATCGGTACCGTGGGTTTGATCTGGTTGACCACTGCGGCAAACTTCGGTGGGCCGCAGATCACTGGGAAAATTGGCGCCATCACCGTGTGGGGTGTGATCATTCCCGTAGCAGGACTCAGTGTCATTGGTTGGTTCTGGTTCAAGCCAGATGTACTGGTGGCTGCATGGAATCCGCACAACCTGGCCTTGAGTGATGCGATTGGCCAGAGCATTCCCCTGACCCTGTGGGCGTTCCTGGGGATGGAGTCCGCGGCCCAGAACTCCGACGCAGTTGAAGATCCCAAGCGCAACGTACCCTTGGCGTGCCTGTTTGGTACCTTGGGCGCGGCCGTGGTGTATATCCTGTCGACCACGGTGATTCAGGGCATTGTGCCCAATGCTGAGTTGGCAAACTCCAGTGCGCCATTCGCCGCCGTTTATGCCCAGATGTTCAACCCTCTGGTAGGGCAGGTCATCATGGGGCTCGCTGTGATGGCCTGCGTGGGTTCGCTCTTGGGTTGGCAGTTTACTTTGGCCCAGACGGCAAAGGTTACGGCAGACCAACGTATGTTTCCCAAGCTGTTTTCCCGCGTGACCAAGCACAATGCGCCGGTGATCGGCATGGTCGTGTGCGGCATCCTGCAAACCCTGATGGCGGTATCAACCATTTCGCCAAATGCCAGCGAGCAGTTCAGCAAACTGGTTAATCTGGCGGCCGTCACCAACCTGATTCCCTACGTCACCTCGCTTTCTGCCTTATTGGTCATCATGTACAAGGCCAAGGTGAGTGTCGGGGTATTTAGGCGCAATGTGGTGATCTTGCTGGTTGCAATGCTTTATTCCTTCTACGCCCTCTACGCCTCCGGTAAAGACGCGGTATTTGGTGCCATGATTGTCATGGCGATTGGTTACCTGATGTACGGCTTTATTGCCAAGCGGTTTGTCGATGAACCTGCAAGCCAGCCCACCAGCCCATAGTCGTGCTGCCTGCAACGCTTCGGACATCAGGAATCAAGGGATTAGGAAATGAATATGAAACATACCAAAAGACTACTCGGTTGTGCGTTTGCTCTGGCTATCAGCTTGCCCGTGTCGGCAACTGCTGCAACGCTCGATCGGGTGCGCAGTAGTGGTGAGATAACGATGGGCTATTTGCCGGATGTCGAGCCCTTTAGCAGCAAGCAAGGCGACAAGGTGGACGGCTACGCCATAGATATTTGTCGCAATATTGCAGCGCGGGTCAAGCAACAACTTGAGCTTCCCGAACTGCGATTAAACTTCCAGGCTGTTGGCGATGATCATGCCGTCAAGGCAGTCAGCACAGGTGATGTCGATATTCTATGCACGCCGCTGCCGCAAACACTTGCCCGGCGTAAACAGATCAGTTATTCGTTGCCGATCTACACCGCTGGCCTTGCTGCGCTGGTCCGTGATGATGCACCAGAACGCTTGGTGAGAATTCTCCAAGGCAAGGAAGGACACACCGGACCTACCTGGCGGGCGACCATAAATCGCGGTATTGCAACCCATACCTTCGCGGTGATCAAAGGCGGGGTCACCCTCGATTGGATTCGCCAGCAAATGAACAAATTGGGATTGGTCGCCAAATTGGTTACCGTCGACAATCATGAGCAGGGCATCCAGGCCGTGGCTGATGGCGAAGCTTCGGCGTTCATCTCCGACCGGATCCTGCTCACCAGCTACGCTCATAAATCTGCGCACAGCAACAGTGTCCGGGTGCTGGGCAATATCTACGAGCGAGCGCCGGTGAGCATGGTGCTTGAGCGCGGTGATGAGGACTTCCGGTTGCTGGTTGATACGGTGATCAGCGAGATGAGTGAGTCAGGTGACTTGCTCAAGACCTATCGCAAGTACCTTGGTGCTCCAAGTGCTGCCGATGAGTCTCTGCTCAAGCTTTATGCCCTGCCTGTTATTGAGTCCGATCACTAACCCGACACAGAGGTTGCGCCCGCATGGCGTGACCTCTGTGCTGTTTATCTAAGTGGCTTCATGCCCAAGGTTCGTTTGTTCAATGGCTTGCTCCAGCGCTCGCAAGGCGCTGGCCATTCGTTGCGCCTGTTCCTGGGCCTGGAGTGTATCGCCATCATTGCATGCCTGTTCCACGGCCACACAGCTGTTGATTAGCTCATTTGCCCGGATGATTGCCGCCGCACCCTTGATGCGATGCGCGAGTTCCGAAAGTGCATTCAGATCTGCGCTTTCTAACAGATGCTCGAGCTTGGAAAGATCCTCTGCGACAGTGATCTTTATCTGATCAAGCAGTCGGATGCTGACGGCCTTGTTGCCTCCGGATATGCGCTCGAGAGCCTCCTGGTCAAATGGCACTTCCCGGGCCACAGGCTCGGTAGGTGTTACTTCAGTCAGCGCATTGACCAGGTCATCAAGTTCGACCGGTTTGAACAGGCAGCCGTTCATGCCGGCGTCGATGCAAAGCTGAAGCATTTCAGGTTGTGCATTGGCCGTGAAGCCCAGGATCGTGCAGGGGGTTGCACCTTGCATCTGCTCCTTGCTGCGAATGGTCCGGCTCAGGGTATAGCCGTTCATGACAGGCATGTTGCAGTCGGTGATAACAAGGTCGAAGTGTTGCGACTGCCAAAGCGCAAAGGCGTTTTCACCATCCACGGCGCACTCTACCTGCTGCCCGAGAAACTCCATTTGCTGGGCCAGGAGCATGCGGTTGGCCGGATGGTCATCGACCACCAATATCTTGAGCTTGGGCAGCGCCTGTCTGGGGGCATGCTCGGGTGGGGATAAAGTAACGCTGGATTGCACCGGCTCCAAGCACAAGAGCTTTAGTGACACGCTGACGCAGGTTCCCATGCCTTCCTGGCTTTCCAACTCAAGGCTGCCTCCCATCATCTCGACAAGATTTCGACAAATCATCAATCCCAAGCCGCTGCCGCCTGAGGTTTCATGTACCTGAACGAAGGGTTGGAACAAGGTTTTCTGATTTTTGGGGGAGATACCTATCCCTGTATCTGATACTTCGACCCGCAATTGCAAGTAGTCGTCATCCAGTGCGGTACCGACCAGCTTGAGTAAGACATGGCCTCGCGCAGTGAACTTGATTGCGTTGCTGACAAGGTTTGACAACACCTGCCTGAAGCGCAGCGGGTCAAGCAGTACTTGTTCATCGAGGGCGCCCTCTAGTTCGAGGCGCAGCTCAAGCGATTTTTGTCTTGCCAACCCTTCGAAGACCCTGACCACACCTTCGGCTATTTGTCTGAGGTCGGCGCGTTCCGGGTGAATACTCAGGTGTCCGGACTCAATGTGGGCCACATCCAGGATGTCTCCAATCAGCTCCAGCAAGCCTCGGGCTGAGTTATAGGCCACCTCCAGTGATGCATGATCTGCTGGTGCATTGGTTTCACGTTTCAAGGCCAGTTCGAGCATGCCGATCACGGCATTGAGCGGGGTGCGAATCTCGTGGCTCATGGTGGCCAGGAAGGTGGTTTTGGTTCGATTCGCTTTATCTGCCTGGTCCTTGGCCGCACGTAGCTGCTCGATCAAGGCGCGTCGGTCACTGATATCGACCCAACCACCGATGATTCCCCGCACGACTCCCTTGCGGTCAACGTAGGGGAGTTTCCAGTGATAAATAACCCTGGGCTCGCCATTGAGTGTGATCTTTCGGTCAACAATTACCGGTTCACGCTCAGTGATGACCTGGTGATGATCGCGCATAATGGCCTGGGCATCTTCGGGGGAAAAGTGCCTGAGGTCTGCATGGCCAATAACGTCTTCTCTGGAGGCGCCCAATGCTTGCAGATAGCTGTCGTTACAGATGCGAACGCTCATGTCCAGGTCCCGGACATAGATCGGGTGAGGCGTACCGTTGATAAGCAGCTCCATGAACTGTATCTGTTCACTGAGCTCGCGCTCAGCCGCCTTGCGCTTGCGTATCTGATTACGTAGATAGAAATTCCAGCCGAGAAAAATCATCAGCACGATAACCGCAGCGGTTATTGCTTGATAGATCAGGGGTTTGTAGTTGCGCCAAGAAGGAGGGGACAACACGACTCGGCTGCGCCAGCGATTGATCAGCGCGCCATATTCATCTGGCGAGATTTCGACCAGCGCACTGTTGATGATCTCTTGGAGCTGTCGGTCTCCGCGGCGCAAGGCAAAGGATGCAGCCGATAATGGCTTGGTTAACGTCATGCTGATGTGCAGCTGTTTTTGATAGAACCGCGCGAGGTAGTAGCGGGCAACAAACAAGGGCTGGATGGTGAAATCCGCTTCGCCGGCAGCCACCATGGCAAAGGCATCTGGTGTGTCGGTGGCTTCGACCAGCTTCAGATTTGGGTACTGCTCGCGCAAGAAGGGTATCAATGCATGCTCATCGGCGATTGCGATACGTTTATTGCTTGTTTTATCGAGGGACAGAATCCTTTGTTGGCTTACCGGGCTGACAAGCGCGTAGGGCGTCGGTAGGTAGGATCGGCTGAATGTCATCCAGTCGCGCCTTTGATCCGATGGAGAGATATCGGCAAGCATGTCGACTTTGCCATTGATCAATGCTTCGATCATGTCATCGAGCTTGGCAAAGCGAATGATCTCTATTTCCAGATCGGTTTGTGTCTGGATCAGTGTGAGTAGATCGGACGTGATCCCGTAGTAGTGGTCGTCATTGCCGATATACGAGTAGGGTGGAAAATTCTCAGCTACACCAACGCGCAAGGTCGGGTGCGTCGCAACCCAGCGTTTCTGTAGCCGGGTTAATTCTGGCATCTTGATATTCGAGAGGCCGCCACCGTTCCAGCGTTTTATGATCAGCTTGCGCTGCTCGGGTGAAATACCGTTGCGGATAACATTATTGAGAATATTCAGAAGGCGTTGATTATCACTGCGTAATACAAACCGGGCGCCATCCGGGGGCTCTCCCCAAAAGGCATGGATAACTTTCAACTCGTTTGCGTAGAAGGTATTGACCAGGTAATTGGCGGACACAACATTACTGAGCACGGCGTCCTGTGAGCCGAATGCAACCGAGGAGAAGGATTCCAGGTCGCTTGAAAAAGGGGTGAGTATTGCTCCAGGTGCCAAGGCCTGAGCTTGCGAGCGACTTATGTCCAGGTAATTGTAGGCAATCTTGCTGCCTGATAAGTTCTTCTCCGTTGCCTGCCAGCCTTTTTCGGTGCCCTGGACCAACGCGGGTGTTAAATTAACGTAGCGCTTGGTTTTAAGGAGGTCGGGCGCACTTTCTATCGGGCCCAATGAGCTGAGCATGTCCAGCTCGCCGTTTTGGAGTGCCTCCACTGCAGCTTGGCGACTTTTGTAGAGATGGGCCTCGACCTTTATTCCAAGCTCCCGGCTGATAAGCGCGAGAATATCGGCTGTTACACCTGAAAACTCGTTACTGTCGGCGCCGAGCCTGAAAGGCGGGTAGTCTGTGCCATAGGTGCCGAGTACCAATGTTTCTTTCTTGCGTAGCCAGTTCCAGTCGTCCTCGCTTAATTGTGTGCGATGCAAGACTGGCTGCGAGAGGCCCAGTAGTTCCAGGCGCGTAAACTCTCCAGTCGTTTCAGCTGCATGCGCATCTGAGAGGGCGCACAGGCTTAACAAGAACACACAGGTAATGCGCAGGAAATTAGCCATCGGATTCAGGCAACGTTATTGCGCTTGGCAAATTCGAGCAACTCAACCAAAGACGTTGCTCCGAGCTTTTGCAGCAAGCGTGTCTTGTAGGTGCTCACCGTTTTGTTACTCAGCAACATGATGTCGGCAATCTGTTTATTGGTCATGCCCTTGGCTAAGTATTGCAGCACCATCAGCTCCCTGTCGGACAGGCTTTCCAGTAACTGGCTTTCGGGTTGCTCGCTGTCATGTGTCGAGCCAAAGATCCCGTAGGGGAAATAGGTATAGCCGGACAAAATCGCATTGACTGCGCTACAGAGCCCGGCCAGATCCTGGTCTTTACTGACAAAGCCTGCGGCGCCAACCTGCATGCATCTGTTCGCCAGGGTGCTGGCGGGTTGAGAGGTTAGCACCAGGACACGAGTTGAGCCGCCTGTCGCCTTCAGGCGGGAAATGACCTGTAGCCCGTCCAGCCTGGGAATGCCGATGTCGAGGATTACAACATCGGGATTCTTGTCCTTGGTCAATTGCAGGGCATCGACACCGTTGTCAGCTTCACCTACGATTTCATAGCCTTCCTGTTCGAGCAGTACCCGCACGGCTAGACGTATTACTGGATGATCATCAACAATCAGGATTTTGCGCATAAGTTTCCTAAATACTTTAATAACTATTAAGACTTCATGTTCAGGATCTTTTCCAGTAACGGCGTTGCACGGCTGTGGGGACCTTCAAGTTGATCTTCCATTGAGATGGGATCGGAGTCTCCACTGCTGGTCATCAGCCACAGTCCTCATCCTTGGAGTTGGCACGTACATCGAAGTCAGCTGAATCAACACATCGTATCTTTGGGCGAATCCGGTTTCTGTTTCCGATCGCCATGGAGATAGATTGCGCACCTATACATGTAGTTGCACTTCTCGGTGACTTTTGGCCAAGCACAGTCAAGAGTCTAGCTTAAGCAGCAGTCTTTACAGGCTCGTAAGTTTTAGCTTCTCCATTGGGTTGACTGACAACGCAATGGGCGTGAGTCAAAAATAATTATTAGCGTTCTGCTTACTCCAAGGCTTCTCATTGCTGTATTTGTTCCGTGAACTGGAAAGCAAACTTCAGTGCTCATTGGACTTGTTTCATAGTCCAAACCGTCGATTTAACCTTCGTGTGGTGCACGCTGAACGCTTATTAAAAAGCCTTGGGTCTGCATACTTTGATTCTATGTAATTCAACTCAAGCGGATGACCACCAGCTCGCACCGGGGCTATTGCTATGGTGGATAAAATACTATGGGTTTTATGTAAGGTTTTTCCTACCGAGAGGGTGATTGATTCTTAAGTGCCAGTACTTGCGGGGCAAACCATGACTAAAGGTTATGTCTGGGTCACTGTTGGTTATGGTTGATTGATTTTCGTTCGTTAAAGCACTTTGTTGCGATTAAGTACCGGCTGTGTTCTGTTCGCGGCGAAATAAACTTCTGTGCCAGAATCGCAGGGTCTACCCAGCAGGAACTCTCATGGACCCCATCAACTCAGCATTAATCCGCGAAACATTCCCTGTCGGGCCTTTGCAATGCAACTGCACCATCATTGGTGATCCCATCAGCAAGAAGGCAATTGTGGTTGATCCAGGTGGCAATCCCGATGAGATCATGGCTCGGCTTGATAGACATGGATTGAAAGTCGTCAGCATCATTCACACCCACGCGCATCTGGATCACTTTCTGGCCTCTGGGCAGATGAAGGAGAAAACCGGCGCGACGCTGCATCTGCACAAGGAAGACCAATTCCTGTGGGATAACCTTGAAATGCAATGCAAGATGTTTGGTGTTCCCTATGTTCCAGTGCCATCCCCCGATCAGTGGCTGGCCGATGACCAGGCCCTGGATTGCGGTTGCGGGGTTGCATTGCATACGCCCGGGCATACACCAGGGTCGATGAGCTTCTGGTTTCCGCAGGCGAAGCTGTTGATTGCCGGCGACACCTTATTTCGACGTGGTATTGGTCGTACGGACTTGTGGGGTGGGGATTACGCAACCATCGAGCGCTCGATCAAGCAGCGCCTGTATCGCCTTGATGAAGACGCGACAGTGGTGACTGGACACGGTTCCGACACCTTGCTGGGTGATGAGATGCGCGAGAACCCATTTATCAAAGCCTGAGCATCGAACGACTAGCAGCGGGCGAGTAAGAGTTGGTATTGTCGTCAGCCTGAGGGCACAGGTACATGCCTGTTTAACCTATGAAACAAAGGAATCTTTATGAGTAATGTGCGTAATTTTGCACTGATAGTTGCAGCTTCCACTTTTCTTGCAGCATGTACGAACAACCCGTACACCGGGGAAAGCGAGGCGGGCAAGGCTGGTATTTATGGCGGTATTGGCGCCGTTACAGGTGCTGTCATTGGTGCCGCGACCTCAAGCAAGAAGGACCGCGGCAAGGGTGCATTGATCGGTGCTGCCGTTGGCGGTGCTGCCGGTGGTGGCTATGGCTACTACGTTGACAAGCAAGAAGCTCAACTGCGCCAGAAGCTGGTGGGAACCGGGGTTCAAGTCCAGCGTAATGGCGACCAGTTGACCTTGATCATGCCGGGCAATATCACCTTTGCCAGCAACTCTTCCGATATTTCCAGCAGCTTTTACCCAACGCTGAACTCACTGGTAACCGTATTCAAGGAATTCGACAAGAACGGTATCGATATCACCGGCCATACCGACAGCACCGGTTCGCTGGCGCTGAACCAGAACCTGTCCAATGCGCGTGCACAAAGCGTCGCCTCATACCTGGCTGCAAACGGCGTGGCGAGCAATCGCATATCAGCCTTTGGTGCCGGCCCGAACCAGCCGATTGCCAGCAACGCAACCGAAGCAGGTCGTGCACAGAACCGTCGCGTAGAGATCACCCTTCGCCAGCTATAATTCAGGCGAAACACTAAGCCCTCGAATCGAGGGCTTTTTTGTGCCTGTAATTTAGCGGTGCTGGCATAGTGCTATTTTTCGACGGCTAGCTAGACTTGGGTAGAACTGAGATTCAAGAAATCCGTGCCAGAGTCGACAGCAGTGTTATAGGCCAAGGCTGAAAAACACGGGCGCAGGGTTTGGGGGATGCATGTTAGAGCCGCAATTGGATCAGGCCCCGGCTGTATCGGTGGTATTGGTGGTCGATGACCTGCAAGACAACCTGGATGCCATGCAGGAGCTACTCGAGGAACCGAGTCGAGCGATACATTGCGTTGATAATGCCATCGCCGCCTTGGCTTTCCTGCAGTGCCATGACGTCGATCTTATCTTGCTTGATGTGCAGATGCCGGACATGGACGGCTTTGAGTTCGCCAGGCGTTTGCGCGAGCAACCCAAAACGCTTTTGACCCCGATCATCTTTCTCTCCGGGCTGGATCAGACTGATGCCGTATTGGCTCGCGGCTATGCCTCCGGGGCGATTGATTTTATCAAGAAGCCATTTGATCCGGCCGTGCTCAACCACAAGGTCAGGGTGTTGCTTGCACTCGAGCGGCAACGCCGGGAGCTGAGTGCCTTGACCATGCAACTCGAAAGTGCCCGCGCATTCAATGCCTCCATCCTGGAGAATGCTGCCGAAGGCATTATGGTGGTGTCCGAGCAGGGCGAGGTGCGCTACGCCAACCCGGCAATTGCAAATATGTTGCAGCGCTCGATTGATGAGGTTATGGGCAGCCAGGTCCTGGATTTTCTGCAGGCCGAGCCTGTTGCCGGAACATGGCAAGCATCAGACTATTACCAGCGCTGGATGAACGGGGAAACATACTGCGTGCATGATGCAATGCTGTTTGCTGCCAATGCTCAGACCCTGCCCGTGGCATTGTCGTGTTCGCCGATCCCCGCGCAGCGGGCGATGGTTTTCATGGCGCTGGATATGTCCGTCACCAATAGCTTGCATGAGCAACTTGAATCGCTGGCCCTGTCAGATGCCTTGACGGGATTATTGAATCGTCGTGGCTTTCTTCAGGCCATGGCGGGCGCCTTGTCACGCCGTGATCGCAGTGGCAAGGATCTGGCGGTGTTGTACATGGACCTGGATGGGTTCAAGCGGGTCAATGACTTGCTTGGTCACGATGCGGGCGACGCACTTTTGTGTCAGGTCGCCCAACAGTTGCGCGAATGTATTCGCTCGTACGACACACTTGGGCGAATGGGGGGCGATGAGTTTACCTTGCTGCTGGACAGCCTGAGCCGGCCAGAGGATGCAGAGAGTGTCGCCACCAAGTTGATTGGTGTTGTATCCGGGCGACGCAATCTCAATGGATTTGATTTTAATCTGGGCGTCAGTATCGGCATTGCCTATTTGCCTGAAGAGGGCATGAGCATCGAGGCATTGCTGGGTGCGGCAGATATGGCGATGTACGAGGCCAAGCGTGGCGGACGTCGCCAGTACCGTATCTATACCGAGGAAATGCGCGGTCGCGAGAACTCGAAGCGTGCATTCGAGGATCAGTTGCGCAGCGCCGTGAGCCGGCAGCAATTCGCGCTCTGCTATCAGCCACAGGTTGACCTGGCAACAGGGGAGGTTCGCGGCTTTGAGGCCTTGTTGCGCCTGGGGCAAGCTGACAACAGCAGCAGACCTGCCGCCGAGTTCATCCAGGTGCTGGAAGATACGCGCCTGATCAATGAGTTGAGCTTGTGGATTTTCCGCCAGGCGGCTGAGCTGCGCCGGTCACTGGTCGGCAAGGTGGCGGATCAGGTGCGGGTGAGCATCAATATCAGCGCACTGCAGTTTGGTTTAAAGGGATTGGTCGATGAGCTGAACCTTGCACTGCGCGAGTTTGGGCTCAAGCCCGGCCAGATCGAATTGGAAGTCTCGGAAGCTGCGCTGATGCAAAACCTTACCCACAGCCGTGAGCAACTCAAGCGCTTGCGTGCCTTGGGGGTTAAAACCGCGTTTGATGGCTTTGGCCGCGGGCAGTTTTCGCTCGCGGATTTGCGTTATCTGGAGTTGGACTGCCTGAAGATCGATCGCCAGTTCATCAGTGCTATGCTCGAGTCGCAGGCTGATGCGGCAATGGTCAAGTCGATCATCGAGCTGGGGCACAATCTCGGGCTTGAGGTGATTGCCACTGGTGTCGAGAGCAAGGCACAGCGCGACTGGCTGGTGCTCCACCAATGCGATGCGCTGCAAGGCTACTTGATTGCGGCCGAACTCAGACCCGAGGAAATCAGGCTGAGCTGGGCCAATCGTTCGATTGAGCTGCAGCCGGCAGGCTAGCCGACTGCACTGTGTGCGTGGCTAGTGATGCAGGCGAGCGAGCTCGTCGTCTTTTTCTTGCCACAGCACATTGACCCACTGCTGGAACGCCTGGCGGTATTCGGCATCCTGGTCATAGTTCTTGCCAATAAACTCACGTGGGATTTTCAACTCCCTGAAATTGACCACCACCTCCTTGACTTCGCCACTTAGCAGGTTCCAGAAGCCCGGGATGCCTTGCGGGTAGTAGATGGTCACATTGACGATGCTATGCAGTTGCTCACCCATTGCATCGAGCACAAAAGCAATACCGCCTGCCTTGGGCTTGAGCAGGTATTTGTAAGGAGATTGCTGCGCCGCATGCTTGCTCGGGGTGTAACGCGTGCCTTCGAGAAAGTTGAAAATGCCTACCGGGTTTGCGCGGAATTTGTCGCAGGTGCGCCGTGTTGTCTCGAGGTCCTTGCCTTTCTTCTCCGGGTGCTTTTCCAGATAGGCCTTGGAGTAGCGCTTCATAAATGGAAAACCCAGCGCCCACCAACAGAGGCCAATCACCGGCACCCAGATCAATTCTTGTTTCAGGAAGAATTTCAGCGGGCGAATGCGCCGGTTGAGCAGGTATTGCAGTACCAGAATATCGACCCAGCTCTGGTGATTGCTGGTGACCAGGTAAGAGTGCTGGTAATCCAGATCCTTGAGGCCCTCGACCTGCCAGCGAGTGCTGCAGACCAAGTCCATCCATAGTTTGTTGCAGCTTATCCAGAACTCATGGATGAAGTTCATCAGCCAATTACACACCCGCTGTGCCGCAGCAAACGGCAAGCATATTTTCAGGAGCGTGACGGCAAACAGCGGTATGCAGCAAAACAGTGTGTTTAGCGCCAGGCAGCACACACCAATGATGCCGCGCAAAAAAGCAGGAAGGAAACTCAACATGGGGGCAAATGCCTCCAACAAGTGGGCGCGTGCGCCGATTCAGTCAAAGTCTGCAGTTTTTTACCGCAGATCGGTTTGGCGCACAGGTTAACTTGAACTGTATGAAGTTCAACTACTGCCGGGGCGGGTAGTTGCAAAAAAACGGAATTGCAAGGTTGTCGATTGATATCGCCGGGCCAGGCATGCCAAGCCGCCCGGCGATATGATTGACCCCGTTGCCTAGCTTGGCAGGTTGGCGGCCTGGATCGCGGTGAGGGCAATTGTGTAGACGATGTCGTCCACCAGCGCCCCGCGAGAGAGGTCGTTTACCGGTTTGCGCAGACCCTGCAGCATGGGGCCGACGCTGATGCAGTCGGCGCTGCGCTGGACTGCTTTGTAGGTGGTGTTGCCGGTGTTCAGGTCGGGGAATACGAAGACAGTTGCACGCCCTGCTACGGGGCTGTTGGGCGCTTTTTGGCGGCCAACGGACTCGATTGCCGCGGCGTCGTATTGCAAGGGGCCGTCGACGAGCAAACCGGGCTCACTCAACTTGGCCAGGCGGGTTGCTTCGCGCACCTTCTCGACCTCCTCGCCGGTTCCTGAGTCTCCAGTGGAGTAGCTGAGCATGGCCACGCGCGGTGGAATACCGAATGCGGTTGCCGAGGCTGCGCTTTGCAGGGCTATTTCGGCAAGCTCTGACGCACTCGGGTCAGGGTTCACCGCACAGTCGCCATACACCACGACCTGGTCCGGCAAGAGCATGAAGAATACCGAGGACACCAGCTTGTAGCCGGGTGCGGTTTTGATCAGCTGCAGCGCGGGGCGGATGGTGTTGGCGGTGGTGTGAACGGCGCCGGAAACCAGGCCATCGACTTCATCAAGGGCCAGCATCATGGTCCCGAGAACCACACTGTCTTCGAGTTGGGCGCTGGCCATGGGAGCATTCAGGCCTTTGCCTTTACGCAGCTCGACCATGGGGTCGACGTAGCGCTCGCGGATCAAGTCAGGATCCAGGATCTCGAGCCCTTGCGGCAGCTCAATGCCTTGGGCTTTCGCCACGCTCATGACCTCTTCTGGCTTGGCCAGCAACACGCAGCGAGCAATGCCGCGCTCATGGCAGATCGCAGCAGCCTGGATGGTTCTGGGCTCGTTACCTTCTGGTAGCACGATACGCTTGTTTGCCGCCTTGGCACGTTGCACCAACTGGTAGCGGAAGGCCGGCGGCGACATGCGCAATTCACGCAGGGTGCCACAGCGTTTGCCCAGCCATTCATGGTTGATGTGGTTGGCGATAAAGTCGGCGACCTTTTCCGCGCGCTCCTTATCGTCCACCGGAATCTCGCGGTTGAGACGATTGAGGTTAGTGGCGGTGTCATATGAACCGGTGCTCACCGCCATGACGGGCAAGCCGCTTTGCAGGGCACCACGACAGAGTTCGACAATACGTGGGTCCGGCGCGAAGTCGCTGCACAGGAGCAAACCGGCCAGCGGCATGCCGTTCATGGCGGCCAGGCTGGCGGCGAGGATAATGTCGTCCCGGTCACCTGGCGTCACCACCAGGGTGCCGGGCTTGAGCAATTGCACTGTGTTGGCCACGGCACGAGCACAAAGCACGATCTTGAGCATGCGCCGCTGTTCGTAATCACCTGCGTTGAGTACCCGGGCGCCGAGTAGATCGGCAATGTCGCGGGTGCGCGGGGCATTGAGTTCCTCTTCCCATGGAATACAGCCGAGGAGCAGGAAATCATCGCGCCTGAACAGTGGTGACTGCTCTGCTAGGCGCGCGGCAAATGCCTCCATGCCCTCGTCGCAGCGCACCTTGTTGAGGATGGCACCCAGTACCTTGGGGTCTTGGGGGCCGCCGAACATCTGTGCCTGGATTTCAACCCGATCACATAGTTCGCTCAGGCTTTCCTCCTCCGGTGCCGAAACCAGGATCACGTCGGCGTCGAGGCTTTTGGCAAGGTGGAAGTTGACCCGCGCGGCATAGCTGGCCTGGCGGGTTGGCACCATGCCTTCGACTATGACCACATCTTTATCAGCGGCAGCGATTTGGTAGTAGCTGATGATTTCTTCGAGCAACTCATCGAGCTGACCATCGCCGAGCATGCGTTCAACATGGGCAAGGTCAAGCGGTTTGGGGGAGTTCAGGCCGTGGGTGCGGGCAATCAGCTCGCTGGAACGTTCGGGTCCCAAGTCACCCTGATGCGGCTGTGCTATGGGTTTGAAGAAGCCGACCTTGAGCCCCGCACGCTCCAGGGCGCCGACCATGCCGAGGCTGATGGATGTCAGGCCAACGCCGAAACCGGTGGGAGAGATGAAGAAAGTATGCATGCTAGGTCCTGTCGTTAAACCCATGGGGCAGGTGTGCAAGTATGGCGCAGCGGGCTGGCGTGATCATGAGGTGTGTTGTTTCAACAACCCTAGTGTATCGAGCGCAATTTGCCGCTCCTCGTTGGTGGGGATGACCAGTACGCGAGGGTGACCCTGGGTGTGAATCGGGCCGGCCACGCCACGAACACACAGGGCGTTGGCTTCGCGGTCGAGTTGTATATTGAGCAGTTTGAGGTGCTCCACGGTTTTATTGCGGATCAGCGGTGAGTTCTCGCCAATACCGCCGGTAAAGACCAGGCCGTCGAGGCGCGTCAGTGCGCAGCTCATCGACGCCAGTGATTTGGCCAGGCGATAGCAAAATACTTCGATGGCCAGTGTGGCGCCGACATGTCCCTGCTCACGCGCCTGTTCGAGGGTGCGCATATCATTGGACAGTCCGGATAGACCGAGCACACCGCTTTCCTGGTTGAGGACACGGTCGATTTCATCGAGGCTCCAACCCAGTGTTTTGGCGAGATGACTATGCAGGTTAGGGTCGACATCACCACTGCGCGTACCCATCACCAATCCTTCCAGAGGGGTCAGGCCCATGCTGGTGTCGCGGCTTTGACCATTGACCACGGCGCAGGTTGAGCAACCGTTGCCCAGGTGAGCGATCAGCCAACTGCTGTCGCCATAGGCAAGGCCACTGAATGAGGCTGCCTGCGCGCTTACATAGCGATGACTGGTGCCGTGGAAACCATAGCGGCGCACGCCGTGCTGACGGTAGAGCGCCTCAGGCAGTGCGTAGCGAAATGCATGTTCCGGCAGGCTTTGATGGAAGGCGGTATCGAATACTGCAACCTGGGGCAGTTCGGGAAACAGCTTTATAGCCGCCTCGATTCCTTGCAGGTTTACCGGGATATGCAGCGGTGCGAGCGGCTCAAGGGATTTGATTTGTTGCAAGGCTTTGCTGTCGATGCGGCTGGCAGCAGTAAAGTGTTCCCCGCCATGCACAACGCGATGGCCAATGCCCAGCAACTTACCTTGGGTGGCATGCTCGACCAGCGGCAGGAGCTCGGCAAGTGCCAGGCGGTGGTCGGCATTGGCGATGGGTTTTGAGTCTTTGCTGCCACGATGCTGCCAATGCAATACAGCATCGGCACTACCCAGGCGTTCGGCCAGTCCACTGAGGGTGAAGTCGGACTCTGATGGGTTGACCAAGGCAAATTTGATCGATGAACTGCCGCAATTAATCACCAATATATTGCTTGGCTGCATATAGCGTTCCTTAGCACTCTGGAGCTGTGTTTGTAGCTTGCTTGGAGGCGGCTGCGCACCATCCGCAGTCAAAGGGCTTACCCAGCTGCGCACGGCGCAGTTCCGGGTTTTGCACCCATGGGCGGTTTTGCCACGGAGGCTCATGGCGCAAGTGTTGGGTATGGCCGCATGACAATACTGCCACCCAATGACCGTCTTCGTCCTGACGCAAGTCAAGCAAGCGTACGGGCATACTGCCAGTCCGTCCGTCCGGGGCGGGTTCGCTTTCGGGCGATGGCTTGGTTAAACTTGTCCGTTCTTCATTCATAAGCAAAAGGTTCCGCCCCATGCTGATCGCTGCCAATAAGGCCGTATCCATCGACTATACCCTGACCAACGACGCTGGTGAGGTGATAGATAGTTCCGCTGGCGGCGCACCGCTGGTTTACCTGCACGGCGCTGGCAACATCATTGCCGGCCTTGAAAAAGCACTGCTGGACAAGAAAGTTGGCGATGAGCTGGAAGTTTCCGTTGAGCCTGAAGACGCCTACGGCGAATACAGCGCTGAACTGCTGGCAACCCTGAATCGTTCGATGTTTGAAGGTGTTGATGAGCTGGAAGTGGGCATGCAGTTCCACGCTTCCGGTCCAGACGGCAGCATGCAGATCGTGACCATTCGCGAGCTGGACGGCGACGATGTGATAGTCGATGGCAACCATCCTCTGGCGGGTCAGCGCCTGAACTTCAAAGTGAAGGTCGTTGATATTCGCGACGCCAGCGAAGAAGAAGTTGCTCACGGCCACATCCATGGCGAAGGCGGTCACCAGCACTGATTGCTGCGTGCCCTTTGGTCACACAATACGACTTATGGTCCTGTTATAAGTGTGGCTGACTGCTAAGCTACAAGTGAGTCAGAAAGGGGCGCCTCAAGGGCGCCCTTTTTGTCCCATGGGGAATGTGCTGCAAGCTCAAGGAGCAAGCCATGAGTGCCTTTCACGATATAACTTTGCGGGCTCTTGATGGCCAGGAGCTACCGCTGGCGCCACTTAAGGGCAGGGTCGTTCTGGTGGTGAACGTGGCTTCCAAATGTGGTCTGACCCCGCAATACGCCGGTTTGGAAAAGCTCTACCAGGAATATCGCGACCACGGATTCAGCGTGCTCGGTTTGCCTTGCAACCAGTTCGCCGGACAGGAACCGGACAGCGAAGAGGCTATTGGAGCATTCTGTACTCGCAACTATGGGGTGAGCTTCCCATTGGCCAGCAAGATCGAGGTCAATGGTGCCGAGCGCCATCCCCTGTATCGCTTGCTGGCGGGTGAGGGGGCTGAGTTTCCCGGCGATATCACCTGGAATTTCGAGAAGTTCCTGGTCGGCCCCGATGGGCGCGTACTGGCGCGCTTTTCGCCTCGCATGACGCCGGAAGATCCTGCATTGATTCAGGCCATTGAAAGTAGCCTGGGTATTTCCGAGCCAGCCCTCTCTGCCAAGTAATGGACCCATTCATGTCTCCCGCAGGCAGCACGATGGTTGTGCTGCCCACAAGGCATATGACCCTTCAGCGCTGTTGTAGGCATAATCACTGACATCAATAGTGCTGGGCTTGGCGCTTGCCCGGTTCTATTGTCGCGCTCAACACATTAATGCTGCCCCTGTGGCGAATTGCACCTCGATAGCGCGGTACTGCTCTATCGTCGGACTTGCATTGATCATCATTGAATCTGTTTTGTCTGTGCGCGCATCACTCCGTCGAGTTTGATCGTGCCTGCGCTGTTGGAGAACACATGACCGCACAAGCCCTGTTTCAGCCATTTAACCTGGGCCAGTTGAGCCTTTCGAGTCGCGTGGTGATGGCGCCCATGACGCGGTCGTTCTCGCCAGGCGGGGTGCCTAACAGCAAGGTAGTCGAGTATTACCGGCGCCGGTCTGCGGCCGGGGTTGGCTTGATCATTACCGAGGGCACGACCGTTGGCCACAAGGCTGCCAACGGGTATCCGAATGTGCCGCGCTTCTATGGCGAGGATGCATTGGCCGGCTGGAAAAAAGTGGTTGATGCGGTGCATGCCGAAGGCGGCAAGATCGTGCCCCAGCTCTGGCACGTCGGAAATGTGCGCAAGCTCGGAACCGAACCTGACGCGACTGTGCCCGGCTATGGCCCGAGCGAGAAACAGAAGAACGGTGAAGTGGTTGTCCACGGCATGAGCCATGAAGATATCCGCGAAGTGATCGCAGCATTTGCCCAGGCCGCGGCTGATGCCAAGCGCATCGGAATGGATGGGGTTGAGTTGCACGGTGCGCACGGTTACCTGATCGACCAGTTTTTCTGGAAAGGCAGCAACCAACGAAGCGATGAGTATGGTGGTGACCTGGCCCAGCGCTCACGCTTCGCGATTGAATTGATCAAGGCCGTACGCGCCGCTGTCGGGCCGGACTTTCCAATTATCCTGCGTTTCTCACAGTGGAAGCAGCAAGACTACAGCGCTCGCCTGGTGCAAACCCCACAAGCGCTTGAAGCCTTCCTCAAGCCGTTATCTGAGGCCGGCGTGGATATCTTCCACTGCTCGACCCGGCGCTTCTGGGAACCGGAGTTTGAAGGCTCGGAACTGAACCTGGCTGGTTGGACCCGCAAGCTGACTGGCAAGCCAACCATCACTGTCGGCAGTGTGGGGCTTGATGGCGAGTTCCTGCAGTTCATGGTCAACACAGACAAGGTTGCGCAGCCGGCCAAGCTCGAAGGCCTGCTTGAGCGTTTGAATAACCAGGAGTTTGATTTGGTTGCAGTTGGCCGCGCCCTGCTGGTCGACCCGGACTGGGCATTGAAAGTCCGTGAGGGCCGCGAGGAACAGATCTTGCCATTTAGTCGCGAAGCCCTGATGAGCCTGGTTTAAGCGTTAGGTTTGCTTGACCGCATACTGGTTAGGCACACTCCTTGGCCCCGGCACATCGGGGCTTTTTTAGGCCTGGGATTTGAGGCCGTTGTCTTGTTTGGGCCTCAGGGTTGAGTACGGGCTGTTGGCAGGTCGGCGATGGGGATAAGTGCGTTGCGCAGATGTTGCTCAAACAGGTCAATGATAGTCGACCAGCCTTGGCGAGCAGCGTGCTGGCGGCCATTGAGACGCACCCTGCGCAGGCTTTCCGGTGTTTCGAGCAGCCAGCACGCCGCCTCGATAAAAGCCTGGTGATCCTGGGGCATTGCCAAGGCGCCATTGTGCCCATGGCGAATATGCTGGCTGGCGGCAGCTTGATCGTAAGCGACCACGCCAAGGCCAGAGGCCAGTGCTTCAAGTAACACATTGCCGAAGGTCTCGGACAGGCTGGGAAAGACGAACAGGTCGCCTGAGGCATAGTGTGCGGCCAATTGCTCACCGCGCTGCACGCCACAAAATACTGCCTCGGGTAGTTGTGCCTGCAGTTGCGCGCGTTGCGGGCCATCGCCAACCAGAATCAGCTTCAGGTTGTGTTGCGGGTAGCGTTGTTGCAGCGTCCTGAAGGTTTCGGCCAACAGCTTCAGGTTTTTCTCGGCAGCCAATCTGCCAACGTGAATGACCGCCGTGTCGGATTCTTCTAGCCCCCACTGTTTACGCAGCTCGCTGGAGCGCTTGGCCGGATTAAACAGTTGGCTGTCCACGCCGCGCGCAAGCAGTTCCACGCGCTCGAAGCCGCGACGCTCCAGTTCAATTTGCTGGCTGACACTGGGCGCGAGGGTCATGCGTGAAGCATTGTGGAACCAGCGCAGGTAATTGGTGATCAAGCGCGTCAGTATGGCCGCACCATAGTGCCCGCTATATTGCTGGAAATTGGTATGAAAGCCGCTTACAACCGGGATATTCAAACGCCTGGCGGCACTCAATGCCGACCAGCCAAGCGGCCCTTCGGTGGCGATATATACAACATCGGGCCGCTCCTTGCGCCAGCGGCTGAGCAGCTTGTGCCGCGCCGACTGTCCCCACTGTAGCCCAGGATAACCGGGCAGTGGCCAACCGCGTGTGAGTAGCAGGTGTTCGTCGCTTTTGCGCGTTTGGTCGCTGCTTTGCCGAGGCCTGACCAATTGCAACTGATGGCCGCGCGCGCGTAGCCCGTTGACCAGTCGCTCAAGAGTATTGGCCACGCCGTTGATTTCAGGCGTGAAGGTTTCGGTGACTAGCGCGATATACAAGGATGATGTGCTCATGACAGCAGTCTCGACTGCCGTCATGTAGCGAGTGTGACGCTTTTATTGTGAAATTATGACGCTGCTTGGCCGGGCGCCTTGGTGGCGCGAGTGTCCCCGCGCTCACGCACCCAGAACAGGGTTGCGCCCGCCACGGCTGCGGGCATCATCAGGATGTTGACAAAGGGTATCAGCAGCGCGGCGTAGGTAATGCCGCCGAAACCAAGGCTCTGCCAGCGCTTTTCGCGTAGCCAGGCAAGCATGTCCTGCCAGCTCATCTTGTTGTTGTCGGCGGGGTAGTCGATGTACTGGATCGCCATCATCCAGACGCCGAACAACAGCCACAAAGGCGCAGCAATAATGTTGACCACCGGGATAAACGACAGGATGAACAAGCCAATGGCCCGCGGCAAAAAGTAACCCAGCTTGCGCATCTCGCGGCTCAGCGTGCGCGGGATCATTGCCACCAGTTCGCCCCAGCTGAAGGGTGGGAAGTTGTCTTCCCCGCGTACGACTACTTCGACTTTCTCGGCAAGAAAGCCGTTGAAAGGGGCTGCGACAATATTGGCGAGCATGGTGAATGTGAAGAAGATCATCAGCAACACCAGGACCACAAACAGCGGCCAGATGATGTACTCCAGAAAGCTCAGCCAACTGGGCAGGTTGGGCATGAAAGTGTCGACCCAACTACTGAATTGCTGGGTGGCAACGCCTACCAGGGCGCCAAACAACAACAGGTTGATCAGCAGAGGCAAGAGTACGAACAGGCGCAATCCAGGGCTAAGCACCAGTTTCAGGCCTTCGCTGAGGTATTGCGGTCCAGACAGTACGGGAGCAGGCATGGAGATTTCCGTGAATAACAAGTTGTGCCGACCTTACCGGCTTTGGCGCCCTGGGGAAAGTCTGCGCTAACGCTGGTAGGCCGACTTTAGAGGCTTATAGTCGCGCTCTATGCGTTGAATTGTTAAAGCAAATTTCCAACACTCAAAGTGCCTCGATACTCTTGGCCCCAGTTAAATTTTGGGGCTACTGCTTTGACCATGACCTTCCCCTAGGTGTCCGGGTAGTCCCGCTTTATTTGTCAGGCTCAGCGCCTGTAGGAGTCAACTATGTCGGCTACACGCCATGCACGCGTCATTATTCTCGGTTCCGGGCCTGCCGGTTACAGTGCTGCGGTCTATGCCGCACGCGCCAACCTCAAGCCGCTGCTGATTACCGGCATGCAGGCGGGCGGCCAGCTCACAACCACCACTGAAGTCGATAACTGGCCAGGTGATGTGCACGGTTTGACCGGCCCGGCCTTGATGCAGCGTATGCAGGAACATGCCGAGCGCTTTGAAACCGAGATCGTTTTCGACCACATTAATGCCGTCGATCTGGCCGGTAAGCTGTTTACCTTGGTGGGCGACAACGCCACCTATAGCTGCGACGCGCTGATCATCGCGACCGGCGCCAGTGCGCGCTATTTGGGGTTGCCGAGTGAGGAAGCCTTTATGGGCAAAGGCGTTTCAGCCTGCGCCACTTGTGACGGTTTTTTCTACCGCAATCGCGAGGTCGCGGTGGTTGGCGGGGGTAATACCGCTGTTGAGGAAGCCTTGTACCTGGCCAATATCGCCAGTAAGGTGACCTTGATCCACCGTCGTGAAACCTTCCGCGCCGAGAAGATCCTGCAAGACAAGCTGCAGGCGCGGGTTGCCGAGGGCAAGATCGAGCTCAAGCTCAACGCCCAGGTTGACCAGGTGCTGGGCGATAACATGGGGGTTACCGGTGTGCGCCTGCTCAATAATGACGGCAGCCACGCGGAGTTGAAGGTCGACGGGCTGTTCGTCGCCATCGGCCATACCCCGAATACCACATTGTTCGAGGGCCAGCTTGCGCTAAAGGATGGCTATCTTGTGGTGAATGGCGGTCGTGATGGCAATGCCACTGCGACCAGTGTGCCGGGTGTGTTTGCCGCAGGTGATGTGGCCGATCATGTCTACCGCCAGGCGATCACCTCAGCGGGTGCAGGCTGCATGGCCGCGCTGGATGCCGAGCGCTACCTTGATGGCCAGTAAGGATCAGGTCAGTTAACAAAAGCCCCGCATCATGCGGGGCTTCTGGTTTGGGCTGTAGCGTGCTTATGCAGCGCGGGAAAGCGGCTGCTGGGCAAATTTGACTGCGCTCAAGCCATGCACCATCAGCGCACGGATGTTGGCGTGATCCGACCCTTCAGGGGTCGCCAACACGCTGCGATAGTGTTCGCCAAAGCAGCGCAAGGCTTCTTCGTTGCTCAGTTGTTCGAGTAACGCAAGGCCCAGGGTCTTGCACGAGCCTTCATTTTGCCCGGCTGGGTTTTCAACGCCGCCATTGGTAAAGGCGCTGGGCTGGTAGACATAATGCTTGGCAATAAAATCCAGGGTTTCGGCAAAGGTGAATGTGTCGCTATTGAGACGTGTACGAAACGCGTGCAGGGCACTCATGCAACTTATCCTTTGCTGGTTTTATTGTTCATCGCAGCCAATTGTTCGGCTGTGGCTTCTTTCTGGTATTTGGCTTTCCAGTCGGCGTACGGCATGCCGTAGATTTCTTCGCGTGCCTGGTCTGGCGTAATGGCTACACCACTGTCATCAGCGGCTGCCTTGAACCATTTTGACAAACAGTTCCGGCAGAAACCGGCCAGGTTCATCATGTCGATGTTCTGCACATCAGGCCGGCTGCGCAGGTGTTGCACCAGGCTACGGAAAGCCGCAGCTTCGAGTTCGAGACGTTCTTGGTCAGTCATGGCAATGCTCCGGGTGGGCAGGGCAATAATGCGCCGATAATAAAAGGCCAGCAGGCGGGCGGCAATCCTGCCTAGCGATGTCCGGCCAGGGTGATGGATACCGATTCGGCAAAGCGCAGGGCATGTGGCTTGTCGACCTCTACTTCAGCGTAGCGTACGGCCTCGTTGCGCATGACCAAATCGAGAATTTCCTGGGTCAGGCGCTCGAGCAGGGCGAAGCGGTTGTCTTCAACATGCTGGATGATAGCCTTGGTGATGGTGCGGTAGTTCAATGCGTGGTCGATATCGTTGTCGCGCACAGCTTCCACTGCCGGGTACAGAATAGTCAGGTTGATCAACACATCCTGCTTGTTGTTAATCTCTTCCTCCTTGATCCCGATAAAGGTGCGCAGGCGTAGATCCTTGACGCGGATGCGCGCCATTCCCGGTTCCAGTCGCGGCATGGTTATTTACTCCGTCCGATCAGTTGCAAAAATTCGTGGCGGGTATTGTACGACTCACGAAAGGCACCCAGCATCACCGATGTATTCATGATCGAGTTCTGCTTTTCGACACCGCGCATCATCATGCACATGTGCTGGGCCTCAATAACCACTGCAACACCCGCTGCCTGGGTCACTGCCTGGATCGAGTCGGCAATTTGCCGCGTCAGGTTTTCCTGAATTTGCAGGCGACGGGCGTACATATCGACTATTCGGGCTATTTTTGACAGGCCCAGCACTTTGCCGGTCGGGATATAGGCAACATGCGCCTTGCCAATAAAGGGCAGCAAGTGATGCTCGCACAAGGAGTAGAGCTCGATATCCTTGACGATGACCATTTCATCGTTATCGCTGGCAAAAAGAGCACCGTTTACCACTTCCTCAAGGCTCTTGTCGTAACCATGACACAGGTATTGCATGGCTTTGGCCGCACGCTTTGGCGTGTCCAGCAAGCCTTCTCGCTCGGGGTTTTCGCCCACTGCGATCAATATTTCACGGTAGTGCTCGGACAGTTGGTCGTTCATATTGAAACCCTCGGGGTCCGCCTCACTTGAGGTGGCGGCCGCCATTTACGGTAAGCGTGGTGCCCGTGGTGTATGGCGAGTCGAGCAGATAGCGTACGGACTGGTAGATCACAGCTGGACCGGGCTCAATGCCCAATGCTGATTTGTTCAAGGCTTTGTTGCGGTAGTCTTGGTCGTCATCCGGGTTGAACATGATCAGCGCGGGGGCAATGCTGTTGACCTTGATGCGTGGTGCATATTTGGCGGCAAAGGACAGGTTCAGGCTTTCCAGGCCTGCCTTGCTCGCGCAATAGGCTATATGTTTGGCGCTGCCCTTGCGCGCCACATCATCGGTAATGTGGATGATATCGGCGCAGGACGACTGCTCCAGCAACGAGGCACAGTGCAGGTTGATCAGGTAGGGCGCCAACATGTGCACGTTGCTCATTTGCTGGAAGGTTTCGGCTTCGTGGCCCGGTTGTTCGGCCCGCCAGCTGGAGGCATTGTGAATAATGGCCCGCAGGCTTTGGGTCTGCTTTTTCAGTGTCTCGATAAACTCGAGAATACTGGCCTCTGAATTGAAGTCGGCCTGTATCGCCCTTGCTCCACGTTCACGTAGATGCTGAATGCTTTCGCGTTCGGTCCGATAGGTGACGATAACCGCATGGCCCTCTTCCAGCAGGCGCTCGGCGCAGTACAGGCCAATGCGTTGACTGGCTCCGGTAATCAGGATCGGGGCTGGGTTGGGGCTCATGCTTTACTCGGGTTGAAGGTGGAGGCTGTTCAGTCAGGTGCGAGCGCGTGCCGAACCCTGCCTAAAGCTATACCAGCAGTGGGTGTTGTACAACCATGCGGGCATATGCCTCCTGGCCAGCATGGAGGTGGCGCCTTGCCGGGGACAAAAGGTGGTTGGCCTGCCGGGCGGCAGGCCAACATGTGGTCACTTACTTTGATTCGTCCAAAAAGCTTACAAGTGGCTCGATAAATCGATCGAAGGTCTCGATATGCGGCATATGACCGACGTTGTCGAGTTCAACCAACTTGGCGTTGGGAATCGCTTCAGCTGTTTGCTTGCCCAGTCGGTCGTAGCGACCCAGTGAGGCTTTTACTTCACCGCTGACACGGTCCTTGCCCAGTGCTGAGCGATCACGAGTGCCAATGATCAGCAAGGTCGGCATGCTCACTTGTCCGAACTCGTAGACCACCGGCTGGGTGAAGATCATGTCTGCGGTCAACGCCGCATTCCAGGCGAAGCGCGGGTAGTCTTTATCCTTGGTGATTCCAGCCAGGAGGTTGACCCATTCGTCATAGCCAGGTTGCCACTTGTTATCGTAGTAGCTTGTGAGCTGGTACTGCTTGACCTGCTCATAGTTGGTGGCAAGTGTGGATTTGTAGATAGCATCGATTGAGGCGTAAGGAACCTTGGTTTTCCAGTCTTCAAGGCCGATCGGGTTGACCAGGATCAGCTGTTGCGTGAAGTCACTGAACATCAGGCTGAAGCGAGTGGCGAGCATCCCGCCCATGGAATGCCCCAGAATGCTAGCTTTTTCGATTCCAAGGGAGTCGAGCAACTGCTTGGTGTTATTGGCCAGTTGCTGGAAGCTGTATTGGTAGGCGATGGGTTTGGTCGATTTACCAAAGCTGATCTGGTCCGGGGCGATCACGCGATATCCAGCGCTTGTCAGTGCCTTGATGGTGTCGCGCCAATAGGCACTGTTGAAGTTTTTGCCGTGCATGAGCACGACGGTCTTGCCGTTACTTTTGCCTGACGTGGGCGCAACGTCCATATAAGCCATTTTCAGCGGTTCGGTTGTTCCCGCGTGTTGTTGGCTGTTCAGCTCAAAGAAGCTGACGGGATACGGATATTGGTAATTGCTCAGGTCGATGTCGTAAGCCGGTCGCGACGTTGTCGAGGCGCTCGTTTTGGCTGGTTCGCTGGTGGTTGCAGCATTGGCGGGGAGAGAGGCCAGGCTCAGGCTGATAAAGGCAGCAGCCGTGGCAATTAAATTGCTCGAAAAATAGCGGGTCATATAGAAACAGTCCATTTGCGCGCAAGGTTCAGCTCAGGCTGTAAAGCAGAGCTACGAAGAAGGTTGTGCGTTGCTGGCAGTGCCACTTGCCTACAAGTTCGTAGGCTAAAAGTCAGCGGCTTGTGAACAGTCTATAGGAGCTTTTTGGCGTGCTTTCCTGGATTTTGTAACCCCAAACTACCAAGGCAGGTCAGGGCTGCCGAGGTTTAGCTCAACGCGCAAAGTATTGAGCTAAACGGCCTCCGATGTGCTTATCGAGGGCTTGCGGCTTCAAGGGGGCGCAGTGTGGAGCGTCTGCGGCCATGCAGCCAGGGCGCCAGCAGGCGAGTAGACAGCGGGATAAACAAATAGGTCATCAGTGGTGTGAGCGCCAAGGTCGAGAGCAGCACGCGGCTGACCAGTGAGAAGTCGCTCAGCCAGTGGCCGAATATAAGGTTGAAACACAGGGACACCGGGAAGAACGCCAACCAGATCGCCACGCTTTGTTTCCAGCGTGGTGGTTGACGGTTGGTGGCACCAAACCAGCTGTCAATACCGACTGCCCGTTGCTCCTGTGGCTGGGCAAACAAGCCGGTGCCGCGTGCAAGCCAGGCGGTGCGGGAAGCCGAATGTTCCCATGAGGCCAGGGTTTGCTCGTCGGCGAAGCGGAAAATAATCTGGAACTCATCGTCGCCAGGGGGCGGAGCAAGCACGCCCGAACCCAGGTAGCCTGGAAAGTCGGTGGCCAGGTGTTCTCCTTCATGCAGCCAGGCGATGAGGTCGTGATAGCGTCCGCTGGCAACGCGGCGCGCCACCATCAGGGTGACGGGATGTGCAGACATTGTGTATCTCCATTAAACCAGGCCTGTATCCAGGGTATGAATGCAGGCAGTAGGTGGCTCGGGGTGTTGAGCCGCGCTAAATATAAGCAAGGATTATTCCGGTTTTTCACAAATAAGCCAGTCCAGACTTGGTTGCTGTTGCGGCAAGCTGGAAAGTGGCGGACATGCACCGCTCCAGTGCAGTATTCGCCTGAATGTTCAGGTCGCGGGCGGGAGGGGCGAGCACAAGCGGAACTAAAGTCGCATGCGTATGTTTGTGCAGTTTTCAACCAATATGCGATTCAGCCAGCTGAGTTACAATGCCGTGACTTCATCTTGCAGAAATCACCTGCTATGCCAGATCCCGTTGCTGCAATGCCCTCTGGTTCCGATGCTCCTAAGCAGGACGAGCTAATCCCAATTCGTGAGGTTTCACGTTTGACGGGCGTCAACCCCATCACCTTGCGTGCGTGGGAACGGCGCTACGGGCTTGTACAGCCGACGCGCACTGAGAGTGGGCATCGCTTGTATTCTCAGGAGGATGTCGAGTCGGTACGCAGCATCCTGGCCTGGATCGAACGGGGCGTTTCGGTTAGCAAGGTGGGCAAGATTCTCGCCAAGCGCGACGCGGTCAGGGCGGCTAAAGCACCTGTCTATGAGGTGGTTACTTCATCAGAGTGGCAGCAGTGGCAAGACCAGGTACGCAATGCCATAAGCGGCTTTGATGACATCCAGCTTGATCGCCTGTACGGCCAGGTTTTTTCCAGTTACCCGTTGCCAGTTGTCTTCCAGGAAATCCTGATGCCGCTCTGGCAGGACTTGCTTGTCCGCCATGATGATGTGAGCCAAGCCAGTGAGTGGCTGTTCTACGATAGTTTCCTGCGTGGTCGGGTCATGCAGCGCCTGCATCTGGCCCGCAGCCAGGCTGAGTCGCGTGTGCTATTGGCAGCGCTGCCTGGCCATTGTCGTGAGCTTGAACTATTGGTGGCAGGTTTGTTGCTCACCGACTCCAGTGTGTCGGTGAGCGTTCTGGGTGTTGGCCAGCCACTGGGTGAATTGGCGTATCTGTGCGAGCGCATCAAACCCTCGGGGCTGGTGCTGTTTTCCAACCAACCACCCAGCGAGCAGTTGGCGCAGACGCTCAAGCGCCTGGCCTTGTCGGTCAATTGTCCGGTCAGCCTGACGGGGGCCTGTGCCGATTTGATCGAGGATGCGCTGAGTGATTCAGCTATCGCGTGCCTGGGTAATGAAGGGCGCTTGATGTCCCGTCGCCTGCGGCAGTTTCTGGCCGGGCATTTGGATACATAGCCAAAGCAGCCTGGCGATCTATTCCGGATGCGCCTGTGGATACAGGGCGCGGTGCTGCAGATAGAGAAACTGCTGCAAGCGTTCGCTACTGAGGCTGTCCATTGCCTCCAGTTGATAGGCAAGATGCCTTTTGGTCGCTCTGCGCACGAACTGGCCCTTGACCGAAATGGGCTTTTGCTCGCCAAGCGGCAATAACAAGCTGAACTGGGTCGGGGCCTTGCGGTTGGCGGGTTGCTCAATCAGCAGGCCGTTGAGCGACAGTTCATGTACCAGCAAACCCGTTGCACTGCCGTTGAGGTTGCGCAGTTCGATTGGCGGGGTCAAAGGCAGCCGCCACGCGCGCCTGTCAGTGCCGGACTCGTCGAATATCTGCGGGGTGCCTAGCTCAAGATGCTGATTGTGCTGGGCATCTTCGGAGACGAACGGGGTAAAGATCATCCGTTGGTTGGCAAAACGAGCGTCAATGGTCAGCTTTTCGACGTTTGCATAATTGCTTAGCAGGTCTTTCAGCGATTCTTCTAGGTCAATTTGAACAGACAAAGCCCCAGGCTGCTTGGCAGCAGGTCTGTTGTATAGGTGCTGGATAAACTCCAGCTCATCGTCTGTCAGGAGCACTGGGTCTTGCATATCGAACTCTACGCCAAGCGTTATTGTGATATGACAGTTCAGAATAGGTTTAGTTTTACGCCTGGATTAGGTAATAGCGTCCGTTAGTCGGATTTTCAGCTGTGCAACTTCAGCTTCCAGTTGTTTGACGCGTTCCTGAGCTTTTGAGTGCATCGCTGTGTTTGGCTGGATACCAAGTTCGCAGCCAAGTTGCCCGAATTCAGTGTAGACAGGAATAATTGATTGCACATGGCCTTGTTGATTAACAACTCGTACGTCAACGGTGATTTTTTCAAGGTTGCTATAGCCACTGATCAGGTCGTTTATTGATTCTACGAGATCAACTTGGTCGGGCAACGTTTCGGGCTGCTCACTCTCAGGCTGGTTATAAAGCTGCTGAATAAATGCTACTTCTTCATCCGTGAGTAGTGCCGGTTCGTCCATGAGCAACTCTTACGTCAGATATTCAATCACCAGAGAAAAACAACCTAGCATTCAGGCGGCAGGGGTGTAGCTGCGAGTTGGGCTTTGAGTCGTGCAACTTCATCCTCCAACTGTTTGATACGCTCCTGTGCTTGAACCTGCTCCGTAACATTTTTCTGGATGCCTATAAAGTAGACGAGGTTATCACTTTCGTTATAAATCGGCGTAATTGATAGCTCGTTCCAGAAAGGTGAGCCGTCTTTTCGGAAATTTCTGAGGACTTGTCGGCAGGGTTTACCCTGTTTGAGGGCGTCGCGAATGAGCTGCAGCCCCTCTTGGTCGCGGTCTCCGCCCTGGAGGAATCGACAGTCCTGATACAGGATGTCTTCCCTGGCGTAGCCGGTTAACCTCTCAAAAGCCGCGTTGGCGTAGATCAGGATATTGTCATCACCTTCCTGCTCGGCAACCACAATGCCATCATGGGAGGCGTCTATTACCAGCTGTAGCAGTTTGGCGCTGATCATGCACAGAATTCCAAGTCTAGGTTAAGGCATTCTAAAACATCCGTTGAGGCTGTCCAGTTACGGCATAATAGCGCCCAAATTCGATAGTTTTTGGAGCAGTTTTATGAAAGTCGCGATCTTTTCTGGCTCGGTTTATGGCACCGCTGAAGAAGTCGCTCGTCATGTGCAGGGGCTATTGAAGGCCGCGGGGTTCGAAACCTTCTATGATCCGCGAGCTAGCTTGTCCGATGTCCAGGCTTTTGCCCCCGAGGCTTTTCTTGCGGTGACTTCAACCACCGGGATGGGCGAACTGCCGGATAACCTGCAGCCGCTGTATTACGCCATTCGAGATCATCTGCCTGCCTGGAGCGGGCTGCCGGGTGGCGTTATTGCGCTGGGTGATTCCAGTTATGGCGATACCTTTTGTGGTGGGGGCGAACTAGTGCGTGAGTTATATGCCGAACTGGGTATTCGTGAAGTCCAGGACATGCTGCGGCTTGACTCCAGCGAAAGCGTGACCCCGGAAACCGATGCAGAGCCCTGGGTGGCCCGCTTTATTGCGGCGCTCAAGGCCTGACCGCTCTTATTCAGTGGCTGAATATCAGCTGTTAACCCACCGTCCTGACTCGCTGGGCCACTAAGCTGGCTGCCAGGGCAACTAGGCAAGGGCCAGGCACTCGCTAGACTCAATACAGGTCATAACAATAACTGTAGAGGTGTCGAGGATGAGTGCTGCCCAAGAACTGCCCCCTGTAAGTCTCAAAGACCAGGTGTCTGCTGCTGAATGGCAAACCCGTGTCGATCTGGCCGCTTGCTATCGGCTGATCGCGCTGCACGGATGGGATGACCTGATTTTTACTCATATCTCGGCCAAGATCCCCGGTGTTGATGAGTTCCTGATCAATCCATTCGGGTTGATGTTCCACGAAATCACGGCCTCCAGCCTGGTCAAGATCGACCTTGCCGGCAATAAGCTGATGGACAGCCCGTATGAGATCAATCCGGCGGGCTACACCATCCATAGCGCGGTGCATGAGGTTCGTCACGACGTCGCCTGTGTCGTCCATATCCACACACCGGCGGGTATTGCCGTTTCAGCACAGAAACAGGGCTTGCTGCCCTTGTCGCAGCAGTCCTTGTTTGTGCTTTCTAGCTTGGCTTACCACGGTTATGAAGGTGTTGCACTGAACCACGACGAGAAAGCGCGTTTGCAGGCTGACCTGGGCGACAAGAACTTTATGATTCTGCCCAACCACGGCTTGTTGACCGCCTCCTCAAGCATTGCTGACACCTTTTTGATGATGTTCACCTTGCAACGCGCATGCGAAGCCCAGGTCATGGCCCAGAGCGGCGGCGCAGAGTTGATACATATTCCCCAGCAGATTCTCGATGGCGCCAAGGCCATGGTCGCTGGTGTAATGAAGAGTCCGCAAGGCATGGGCGGCTCCCTGGCATGGCCAGCCCTGTTGCGCAAACTCGATCAGCAAATGCCAGGCTACGCCAACTGATGGCGCTGCCAGGCATCGCACTGGATCAGTGGCGCGCCCAATGCCAGCACTTCGAGTTCAAGGGACATCAGCTTTGCTACTGGACCGCCGGGCCTGAGGATGCGCCGCCATTGTTGTTGATCCACGGCTTTCCCACCGCCAGTTGGGATTGGCATTATCTCTGGCGGCCGCTGGCCGAGCATTATCGGTTGATCGCCTGTGACATGCTCGGCTTTGGCTATTCGGCCAAGCCTGCCGGTCACGCCTACAGCCTGCTTGAACAGGCGGATTTGCATCAGGCGTTATTGGCACAGCTTAGGATTACCGACGGTGTGCATCTGCTGGCGCATGACTATGGTGACAGCGTTGCCCAGGAATTGCTGGCGCGCCATCAGGAAGGACGTATCAAGCTGGCGAGTTGTGTGTTTCTCAATGGCGGGCTGTTTCCTGAAACCCATCACCCGGTGTTAGTGCAAAAACTGTTGCTGAGTCCTGTTGGGCCCTTGATCGGCCGCCTGTTCAATCGGAAAAAACTCGAGGCAAGTTTCGCCAAGGTGTTCGGGCCCGATACCTTGCCTGGCAGCGCTGAGCTTGATGATTTCTGGACATTGATCAGTCATGACAATGGCCCGGCAATCATGCACCGATTGATTCGCTACATGCCCGAGCGGCGCCAGCAACGCGACCGCTGGGTGGCGGCGATGCAGGCAACCCAGGTGCCTATGCGACTTATTGATGGTGCTGTTGATCCTATTTCCGGGTTGCACATGGTTGAGCGTTACAGGGTGCTGATTCCCCAGGCCGACACAGTGGTGCTCGATGGCATTGGCCATTACCCGCAAACTGAAGCGCCCGAAGCAGTGCTGGCGCATTACCTGGAATTTCGCCAGGCAGTGGCACAAGCAGCGGATTAGCCTTGCTTGGGTGGCGGCCGATTGATCTGCCTGATCAAGGTCGCCATGGCTTATCTCCTTGTCTTATCGGGCACCATTCAGGGCCACCCGTCATAGTTGTGACTATTATGGCCCTGGTCGACACTCAGCCCAATCATTAACACTGCCAGGAGCCTTTCGATGAGTGAAGCCATTCGTTTCCAGGACCAAGTTGTAATTGTTACCGGCGCCGGTGGCGGCCTCGGTCGTGCCCATGCGTTGCTGTTCGCCAAGCATGGCGCCAAAGTGGTAGTCAACGATTTGGGTGGCAGCACCCACGGCGAAGGCGCCAATGCTTCGGCAGCCGACAGGGTTGTCGAGGAAATCCGCGCTGCGGGTGGCACTGCTGTGGCCAACCACGACTCGGTAACCGATGGCGATAAAATCGTCGAGCATGCCTTGGATGCCTTCGGACGTATTGATGTAGTGGTCAACAATGCTGGCATCCTGCGTGATAAAACCTTCCACAAGATGGAGCAGGTCGACTGGGACCAGGTCTATCAAGTACACGTTGAAGGTGCGTTTAAAATCACACGCGCAGCCTGGCCGCACATGCGTGAGCAAGGCTATGGCCGGGTGATCTTTACTTCGTCGACTTCCGGCATCTACGGCAACTTTGGGCAGTCAAACTACGGCATGGCCAAGCTGGGCTTGTACGGGCTGACGCGTACCCTGGCGATCGAGGGGCGCAAGCACAATATCCTGGTTAACGCGATTGCGCCGACTGGCGGCACACGTATGACCGAAGGCCTGATACCGCCGCAGGTATTCGAGCAACTCAAGCCAGAGCTGGTCAGCCCGCTGGTGGTTTACCTGGCCAGCAACAGCTGCGAAGAAACGTCCGGCCTGTTCGAAGTGGGTGGCGGCTGGATGGGCAAAGTGCGCTGGGAGCGAAGCCTCGGTGCGGGCTTTGATCCGCGTGCCGGTTTCAGCCCTGAAGATGTTGCCGCGCACTGGGCCCAGATCTGCGACTTTGAAAACGCAGCGCACCCAGCCGATAACGTCGAGGCATTGAAAGAGATGATGGCCAACCTGCAAAAATTTGCCATCTGATTCAAGTTGTTGCCTGTGACCATTTAAAGTAGGGGCCAGCCATGTGCTGGCCTTTATTGTGCGGCATGCTAACGGACATATTGCTGGAAACGAGGCAGCCATGAACATCCTTATCGACAAGGCCGGACCTGTTACCACCTTGACCATCAATCGGGCGCAGGTACGCAATGCTGTTGATCGGCCTACCGCAAAGGCGCTGGCGGACGCCTTGCGTGCATTTGAAGCCGATGAGAATGCCAGGGTTGCGATACTGACCGGGGCCGGTGATGGCTTTTGTGCTGGCGCAGACCTTTCAGCCGTTGCCGATGATGCATTGCGCGCCAACCGACTTGAGCGGGACGGGGATGGGCCAATGGGGCCGAGCCGCATGCAGCTAAGTAAACCCTTGATTGCAGCCATTGAAGGTCATGCGGTTGCAGGCGGCCTGGAGTTGGCGCTCCTGGCCGATCTGCGCGTGGCCGCCCAAAGTGCCGTGCTTGGAGTGTTTTGTCGACGCTTTGGCGTGCCTTTGATTGATGGCGGGACTGTGCGTTTGCCACGGATTATTGGTCAGGGACGAGCGCTGGACTTGATTCTCACTGGTCGTCCTGTACTGGCCGACGAAGCCTTGCAAATGGGCTTGGTCAATCGGGTTGTGCCAACAGGCACTGCTTTGGCGGCGGCGCAGGCCTTGGCGCTTGAAATCGCCGGTTTACCGCAAGGCTGCATGCTCAGTGATAGGGCAAGCAGCTATGAACAATGGGACCTGGGTTTCACTCAGGCCCTTGATAACGAGTTTGAACGCGGCATGGCTGTGATTAACAGCGGTGAAACCCAGGCTGGAGCCAAGCGCTTCAAAAGCGGTCTTGGGCGTCATGGCAGCAAGACCTAGTTCTTGCCGGGGATGCCATATTTGCGCAGCCGCACTGCAATAGCGCTGTGCGAGGTGCGCAACCGGCTTGCCAACTGACGGCTGGAGGGGTGGCTGGCGTAAAGCTTTTCGAGCAGTGCTTTTTCAAAGCCAGCAACCGCCGACTCCAGGCTTTCGACCTCATCACTCGATGAGTGGGCTGCGATCGCGGTACTTGCAATATCCAGGTCGTCGATCTGTACCAGGTTGCTTTCACTGATGGCTGCTGCCCGGAAAATGACGTTTTGCAATTGGCGTACGTTGCCCGGCCAGCGATTGCTCAGCAGGGCCGGATAGGTATCCGGCGCAAGGCGGCAGGGCGGTCGTTGGATCTGTGCGCAAGCCTGGCGCATAAAATGGCGAGCCAGTAGCAGGATATCCTGGCCACGGGCGCGCAATGGCGGGACCTCAAGATTGAGTACGTTGAGGCGGTAGTACAGGTCTTCTCGGAAGCTGCCTTCGCTGACCATTTTTTCCAGGTCACGGTGGGTGGCGCTCAGGATGCGAACATCCACCTTCACCTCGCGTTCACCGCCTACCCGGCGAAATGTCCCGTCATTGAGGAATCGCAAAAGCTTGGCTTGCAGGTAGGGCGACATTTCAGCGATTTCATCGAGAAATACCGTGCCATGGTTGGCCAGCTCCAACAAGCCGGGCTTGCCGCCGCGCTGGGCACCGGTAAAGGCGCCGGGGGCGTAGCCAAATAGCTCACTTTCGGCGAGGTTCTCTGGTAATGCCGCGCAATTAAGTGCCAGGAAAGGAGCGTCGCAACGCGTGCTGCTGGTATGGCAGGCCCGTGCCACCAGCTCCTTGCCGGTTCCTGTTTCCCCCTGGATCAACAGCGGGGCATCCAGGGTCGCAACCCGCTGCGCTCGCGCCTTGAGCGTGCGAATCGGTACTGAATCGCCGAGCAGTGAGTCAAAGCCTTCAGCGTGATCATGGTGCAACGCCGAAAGGCGAGCGCCAATTCGGCTGGGTTCATACAGGGTCAGCAGGGCGCCCGCGAGTTGTAGCTGGCCCGCGTCCGCGGTTTCGCTAATCGGCATGGCATCAAGCAGCAAGGCCTGACCGTGAAGGGTGACTTCGCGAAGTGGCAGGCGGAAATGCTGTTCCAGCAGTTCATGCTGCAAGGATGGGTTGGCGAATAAATCGCCCAGGGCCAAGCCTTCCGGCTCCTGTTCGCACAGGGCAATCAAGGCGGGATTGGCCAGCAGCACCCGGCCTTGAGCATCAACGGCAAGCACCGGGTCTGTCATTGCCGCGAGCAAGGCATCGAGCTGCAGGCGTCGGCGTTGGCCAGGGAGAATATCGACGATGGTAACGGCCTGTACCCCCTGAACCTTGAACAAGGCCTCGCGCAATTCATCCAGCACTTCGGAGCTGAGTGTGGGCGCGTCGATATAGACGTTTGGCGGCACCATCTCGACCGCATCCAGGTTCAGGTTGCGCCCGCCCAGCAGCGCAAGCACTTCCTGGGTGATGCCTACACGGTCGATGAAGGTGACGTGGATACGCATGCTGTCTACTGGCCAAGGGTGAATGGCCAAGTATGCCCGGTCTGCGCGCAGAGGTTAACTGTTGCTGCTGACTGTGTGACGACAAAACAAACGTTACGATTATCGTAACGTTTGCATCCAGTGGTTGATTGATGGCCATTGGCACTGGCTCCTAATGTGGCATCACGACAGCGCACACCTGGAGTTAGCATGACAACAATAATATCCCCACCGCCGCAGTGGTCACGTCGTCGAGCCGAGAAACAACGGCGTCTCGAGACAGTCCGCGCCCTTGCCGACGGTGTGGTTTTGCCCAGCGATAAAATCGTAGCGGCGCTTGAAGCATTGATTGCCCCGGGTGATCGCGTGGTGCTTGAAGGCAATAACCAGAAACAGGCCGATTTCCTTTCCCGCTCACTGGCAAAAGCCAGCCCTGAGCGCCTGCATGACTTGCATATGATCATGCCGAGTGTCAGCCGCGCTGAGCACCTTGACCTGTTCGAGCGCGGTATTGCGCGCAAGCTGGATTTCTCCTTTGCAGGGCCACAAAGCCTGCGCATCAGCCAGTTGCTCGAGGACGGTCTGCTCGAAGTAGGGGCGATTCACACCTACATCGAACTCTACTCGCGATTGTTGGTTGACCTGATCCCCAACGTTGCCCTGGTGGCCGGATTCAAGGCGGATCGGGAAGGTAATATCTACACCGGGCCAAGTACCGAAGACACCCCCGCACTGGTTGAGCCGACCGCATTCAGCGATGGCATCGTTATCGTTCAGGTCAATGAGCTGGTCGATGATGCGAGCGAGTTGCCGCGTGTTGATATCCCGGGCTCCTGGGTCGACTTTGTCGTGGTGGCTGACAAACCCTTCTACATCGAGCCGTTGTTCACCCGTGACCCACGCCACATCAAGCCGGTGCATGTGTTGATGGCGATGATGGCCATTCGCGGCATCTATGAAAAACACAATGTGCAGTCGCTTAACCATGGCATTGGTTTCAACACTGCAGCCATCGAACTTATCTTGCCAACCTACGGTGAAAAGCTTGGGCTCAAGGGCAAGATCTGCCGCAACTGGACACTTAACCCCCACCCGACCCTGATCCCGGCGATTGAGACGGGTTGGGTCGAAAGCGTGCACTGCTTCGGCACCGAGCTGGGCATGGAAAACTACATCGCCATGCGGCCCGATGTGTTCTTCACTGGCCGTGACGGTTCGATGCGTTCAAATCGGATGATGTGCCAGTTGGCCGGTCAATACGCAGTCGATCTGTTTATTGGCGCCACCTTGCAAGTCGATGGCGATGGCCACTCATCCACTGTAACGCGTGGGCGCCTGGCAGGTTTTGGCGGCGCGCCAAATATGGGGCACGACCCTCGTGGACGTCGCCACGCGACACCTGCATGGCTGGATATGTGTTCCGATACCGGCGCTCCGGTGACCCTGCTTGAGCGCGGTAAAAAGCTGGTAGTGCAGATGGTCGAAACCTTCCAGGAAGGTGGTAAGCCCACCTTTGTCGACACCCTCGATGCAGTTGAGGTGGCGCGTAAAAGTGGCATGCCGCTGGCGCCGATCATGATCTATGGCGACGACGTGACCCACCTGCTGACCGAGGAAGGCATTGCCTACCTGTACAAGGCGCGCTCGCTTGAGGAGCGCCAGGCAATGATCGCCGCAGTGGCAGGCGTGACCAGTATCGGATTGCGCCATGACCCCAAAGATACCCTGCGCATGCGCAAGGAAGGCTTGATTGCCTTGCCCGAAGACCTGGGCATTCGTCGCGCGGACGCCAGCCGTGAGTTGCTCGCGGCCAAGAGCATCGCCGAGCTGGTTGAGTGGTCGGGCGGCCTGTACAACCCGCCCGCCAAGTTCAGGAGCTGGTGATGACAGCCTTACAGGTTAAACATACGCAACTGAGCCTGGCGGAGTGCCTGGCCGACCTGGCGGTTGAAGTGCTGATTGATGAAGCCGATCTGTCGCCCAAGCCAGGACTGGTTGATCGCCGGGGCAATGGCGCCCACGACGACCTGCACCTGGGCCTGATGCATTCTTCGGCGTTGTCGCTGTGGCCGGCCTTCAAGGAAATGGCCGAGGCGGCGTGCGAGCACGGCGAAGTCAATCAGGCATTGCGAGAGACGCTGGGACGCATCGGTCGTGAAGGCGAGGTTGAAATGCTGCGCGTTACTGGCGGCGTCAACACGCACCGAGGCGCCATCTGGGCGCTGGGTTTGCTGTGTGCAGCCGCAGCGCTGGATGATCAAGCGCTGGATGCCGGCCAAGTCACCTTGCGCGCCGCGCGAATTGCCATGCTTGACGACCGGGCCTTACCCGTCACGACTGAAAGCCATGGCCAGCAAGTTTGCCGGACCTTTGGCTTGCCCGGCGCGCGCGAGCAGGCCCAGCTGGGTTTCCCGGCAATCATCCAGCATGGGTTGCCGCAACTGCTGCGCAGCCGTTCGGAGCGGGCGGGTGAGCAGAATGCAAGGCTCGATGCGCTGCTGGCGATCATGAGCCAACTGACTGATACCTGTGTGCTGTATCGCGCTGGCCTGAGCGGGCTCGATTGCATGCAGGGCGGGGCACGAGCGGTTATCGAGGCGGGTGGTTGTGTCAGCCTCGAAGGGCGCCGATTGCTGCGCGATCTCGATAACGACATGTTGAGGCTGCGTGCCTCACCCGGCGGGGCAGCTGATTTACTCGCCGCGACTTTATTCCTCGACCGCCTTGCGCCTGCCTTGCACGCGCCAATAGGGAGCGTCTGATTATGCAAACCCTGTCTTTTCAATTCAGTGCCGGGCAGCCCGCCCAAGGCCGCGCGCTGGTCGGATGCGTCGGCTCGGGCGATCTTGAGGTGATGCTTGAACCCGGTACCAGCGGCACCTTGGCGATTGAGGTCGTGACTTCGGTCAATGGCAGCGATGCCCGTTGGCAGCAGCTGTTTCAGCGCATGTTCAGTGAGCAGCAGATGCCTGCGCTGAACATTTCGATCCATGACTTTGGCGCGACGCCGGGTGTGGTGCGTTTGCGTTTGGAACAAGCAATGGAGGCCCTGGCTGATGACTGATGCAAATACAGACAACATTGCGCGCTTGCTGCAGCAGCGCAGTTTTATCGAGCTCGGCGCACGCCAGCGTGCACGCGCATTGCTCGACGCCGGCAGCTTTCGCGAACTGATAGATCCATTCGCCAGGGTGACCTCGCCCTGGCTGCCCAAGCAAGGCATCGTGGTGCAGGCTGATGATGGTGTGATTGTCGCCAAAGGCACAATCGATGGTGAGCCTGCAGTGGTTGCGGCAATCGAGGGCGCTTTTCAGGGCGGCAGCCTGGGCGAAGTGGGTGGGGCGAAAATTGCCGGTGCGCTGGAACTTGCCGCTGAAGATAACCGCAAGGGTATTCCTACTCGCGCCTTACTGTTGCTGGAGACCGGCGGGGTTCGCTTGCAAGAGGCCAATCTTGGGCTGGCGGCCATCGCGGAAATCCAGTCGGCGATTGTCGACCTGCGCCAATATCAGCCGGTCATTGGCCTGATTGCCGGCCCGGTTGGCTGCTTCGGTGGCATGTCTATCGCAGCGGGTCTTTGCAGTTATCTGCTGGTGACACAGGAAGCCCGACTCGGTCTCAACGGGCCGCAGGTCATTGAGCAGGAAGCCGGTATTGATGAATACGATTCAAGGGATCGACCTTTTATCTGGAGCCTGACCGGCGGTGAGCAGCGCAATGCCAGCGGCTTGGTCGATGCCTATGTGGTCGATGATCTCGAGGTTATCAGCGAGCAGGTCAGGTCCTTGTTCAAGCAGGGCGTGCCGGTACTTGAGCGCAGCCGCCGACATGCCTGGTTTCTCGAGCGCCTGACAGCGCTTGATGCCACGTCGCAACTCGATGCAGCCCAGGTCCGCAGTCTTTATCAAGGAGAGCAGCCATGAATACAGCTACCGAACAGCGCGGCCGTCATTGGTTCCAGCTGTTGGCTGGCGACGCAGTTGCCGTTGCAGGCTTGCCGGACTCCCTGCTGGTTGCTGACGGCAGTCTCGATGGCCAGCCAGTGCGCTATCTGGCCGTGGTTGCCGACAGCCACAACCCCTTTGTGCGTGCGCGCAATGGCGAGGTCGGGTTGCTTGAGGGCTGGGGGTTGGCCCAGGCGATTGACCAGGTAATAGAGCTGGATCGCGAGCGTAAAGATAAACGCGCGCTGATTGCCATCGTCGATGTGCCGAGCCAGGCATACGGCCGCCGTGAAGAGGCGCTGGGTATTCACCAGGCGTTGGCCGGTGCGGTCGACAGTTATGCCCGTGCGCGGCTGGCAGGTCATGCGGTGGTTGCCTTGCTGGTTGGCAAAGCCATGTCCGGGGCGTTTCTGGCCCACGGTTATCAAGCCAATCGGTTGATTGCCCTGCGCGACCCCAATGTGATGGTGCATGCCATGGGCAAGGAATCTGCCGCACGAGTGACCTTGCGCAGTGTTGATGAGTTGGAGGCATTGGCTGCGACCGTTGCGCCAATGGCTTATGACATTGAAAACTACGCCAGCCTTGGCCTGCTTTGGGAAACCCTGAGTGTGAGTAATGCCGCTCAGCCGCAGGCCGATGACGTAGCCAAGGTGCAGGACTGCCTGGGTAATGCGCTAAAGGATATCGCCAATGGCCCCCTCGACCTGAGCAGCCGACTCGGTGCCAGTAATCGCGAGGCATCGTCCCGGGTGCGTGAACTGCTCCGGGCGCAGTGGTGAGTTTCCCCTAGGGCAACAGGAGTCTAACCAGTGAACGATCGCCTCGATCAAACCAGGCAACAGCACTATCAGGCGCATGATCTGCTCTGGGGGTTCGCCCCTGAGCATCTGCCGCTGAATGCACCTGCCTGGGTGGTTGAGGCATTGCAGGTCGAGCCGCCGGTTGTGGTCAGGCGGGCACAAGGCACCGCGGGCACTATCGCCGTGGGCGTGCGCGGCAAAACCCGTGATCAAAGGTTTGCCTGCTGGATGCCGCGCTCGGCGGTCAGCCACAGCGTGCAGCCGGAACAGTTGATTGAACCTGGGCTTGCTCAAGCGCATCGCGATTGGCCTTTGTTCAAGGCACTCGCACTGTTGGCGGAACCACTTGACCAGAGTGGCTTGCGCTGGGGTGTGACCGGCAGTCTTGGATTCCAGCTGGCCAGCGGTATCGAGGTGATTCATCCTGCCAGCGATCTTGATTTACTGCTGCGAACCCCCCAGCCGATATCCCGCGAACAAGCAAAGGCCTGGCTGGAGTTGATTGCCCAAGCGCCGGCAAGGGTCGATGTGCAGTTGCAGTGTCCGGCGGGTGCCGTTGCGCTAGCTGAGTGGGCAACGAGTAGATCCCAGGTGTTGCTTAAAACCCAGGTGGAGCCGCTACTGGTGGATGATCCCTGGGCTGTGGAGCATGTAGCCCCATGAGCAGCCTGTGGGCTTTCCCCGGTCAAGGCGCGCAGCAGCCGGGGATGTTGCATGCGCTGGTGGACTCGTCTGAGGGGCGCGAGTGCCTGGAGCAAGCCAGTGCGGTCCTGGGGCAGGATGCCTTGGCACTGGACAGCGCCGCTGCGCTCGCCAGTACCCGTGCGGTGCAGCTGTGCTTGCTGATTAGTGGGGTTGCAGGTGCTCGTATCTTGATGCGCCGGGGCCATCGTCCTGATTTTGTCTCGGGCTTGTCGATTGGCGCCTACGCTGCTGCGGTGATCGCAGGCTCCGTCAGTTTCGCCGATGCCCTGCGCTTGGTCAGCTTGCGCGGCGAGCTGATGCAGCAGGCTTATCCGCAAGGCTTTGGCATGACCGCAATCCTGGGCCTGGAACTTGGCACTGTTGAAGAGTTACTGGTGCAGGTAAACAGCCCTGAGCAGCCGGTGTACCTGGCCAATATCAACGCCCAGGCGCAGCAGGTCATCGCGGGCAGTCACAGCGCCATGCAACAAGTCGCTGCGCTGGCGAGAAAGGCCGGCGCCGGGTGTGCAAAACAACTGGCAGTCAGTGTACCTTCGCACTGCCCATTGCTTGAGGCGCCAGCAACAGAGCTGGGCAATGCATTTGCCGGGGTTAAGGTCGAGCCGCCTACGACTCGCTACCTGAGCAGTAGTAATGCGCGCCTGCTGAGCAAACCCGACCAACTACGTGATGACCTGGCAAACAACATGTGCCGCGTTGTCGACTGGCATAGCACGCTGCGCACGGCTTATGAGCGTGGTGTCAGGTTGCACCTCGAATTGCCTCCGGGAAATGTACTTACAGGCTTGGCCCGGCGGCTATTCGAACCGGGTCAGGCCATCGCGTTCGAAGGGGCTCGTCTGGATACATTGGACGCCATGTTGCGTCAGGAGGCGAGCCGCGACTTTTGAACTGAGCTGTACCGCTTGATCGTTACGAAGACAAAAACAACAACTTCGCACGGGTTCATGAGGATAAAAATAATGATTATTTATGGTGTCGCGTTTCTTGCGTTCTGCACCCTGGTCGGCATCACCGTCGGTGAGCTGCTGGGGAAATTGATTGGTGTTCCGGCCAACGTCGGCGGTGTCGGTATCGCCATGATGATGTTGATTTTTCTTGGCGGCTATCTACAAAAGCGCGGTTACCTGAACCTCAAGTCAGAGCAGGGCATCGAGTTCTGGAGCGCCGTCTATATTCCTATCGTGGTGGCAATGGCTGCCCAGCAAAACGTTTATGGTGCGCTTAGTGGCGGGCCAATGGCGATTCTTGCGGGTGTGGCGGCTGTGGTTCTGGCGTTTGTCCTGGTTCCGGTTCTGGATCGGATGGGTCAAAAAAAACCAGAGCAACAGGATGATTCAGAAGTATCCCCCTTGCCTAAACTGCCACGGTGATAGCCATGTACGACAGTATTCTAAAAGTATTCAGCGCCTACAGCCTGGTCGCAGGCTTCGCCATTATCGGCATCACCATGTGGCTGTCTTACTGGCTCTCCGACAAACTGACCCATGGGCGCTTGCATGGCTCGGCCATTGCCATTCTCTTTGGGTTGCTCTTTGCTTATATCGGCGGTGCCTACACGGGAGGCAGCAAAGGCCTGGTCGATATACCGCTGTTATCCGGGATCGGTATTTTGGGCGGCGCGATGCTGCGGGACTTTGCCATTGTCGCGACTGGCTACGGGGTCAATGTTGATGAATTGAAACGTGCCGGAATGGTGGGCGTATTGGCGCTGTTCGTCGGCATTGCCTCTTCATTTGTCGCCGGTGTCGGTGTGGCCATGGCGTTTGGCTATACCGATTCGGTGAGCCTGACCACCATTGGTACAGGCGCCGTGACCTATATCGTCGGACCAGTAACTGGCGCGGCAATTGGGGCAAGCTCCGAGGTCATGGCGTTGTCCATTGGCGCCGGTCTGGTCAAGGCGATCCTGGTCATGATCGCAACCCCGTTTGTGGCGCCCTACATCGGCCTGAACAATCCACGCAGTGCCGTGATCTTTGGTGGTTTGATCGGGACTTCGAGCGGCGTGGCTGGAGGCTTGGCGGCGACTGATCCGAAGCTGGTGCCTTACGGTTGTCTGACGGCTGCCTTCTACACGGCCCTGGGCTGCCTGCTTGGCCCGTCGCTGCTGTTCTTGATCATGCGTGGCCTGATGGGCTGAAACTGATCGAACCTTAAAGTGCGTCTTATCCAGCCTGGGCATTAGTATGCTCAGGCTGGATTGTTGATGCTGTACATCCGGCACTCTGCCAGCAGCGCCAACAGATTGGGATCGCGCTCCTTGGCCTTGAGGAACACCACGCCAATGTGTTGTTGCATGCGGTATTTGGCCTGCAGGGAAATCAGCTTGACGCGGTTTTCATACACAGCAGCAATCCGGCCCGGAAGCAGGGCATAGCCAACGCCTGAGCTGACCATGCTCAGCAGGGTGAATATATCGTTCACCTGCATCGCGACCTTAGGTTCAAACCCCGCATGACGAAACACCTGCGCACCGTCCTGGTGGGTGGCAAAGCCATGGGTCAGGGTAATAAAGGTGGATTCCCTGAGCGCTGCCAGATCCACATCGGTTTGCTCGGCGAAGGGCGAGTCCGTTGGCACCGCAAGAAAAATATCATCAGAGAACAACGGTAATTGCTCGCAGTCCTGATCATTAATATGTTCGTTCAGCGCCACCAGGATTGCATCGACTTCGAGGTTCTTGAGCTTGAACATCAAGTCGACATTGGAACCTAGAATCAGGTCGATATTCAGCTCGCTGCGCCGCAGCTTCAGGCCCATGATCAATTGCGGAACCGTCTTCACCGTCAGCGAATACAGCGAGCCGAGCTTGAAGCGTTCAGCCGAGAAACCTGCCGCTTCCCGGGTCAGCCGTATGGTATCGAGCACATCCTGGATCAGCTTCTGGGCGCGATCCTCGAGCAGGTAGGCGCTCTCCAGCGGGATGAGGTTGCGTCCTTCGTGCTTGAACAGCGGGCAACGCAGCGCACTCTCAAGTGAATGAATCGCGCGATGTACGCTTACGTTGCTGGTCTCAAGCTCGGCAGCTGCACGACTGAGGTTGCCACTGCGCATGAACGCCAGAAATGTCTCAAGTTTCTTCAGTGTGAACTCGTCGTCAATCTGCATGCGTCAGTGCCTGGAGGGGTCGATGGCCTGCAATATCAGCCGCAGGTGATGCGGTCAATCACATCTGCTTCATCGGTGTCGATGTTCAGGCGAGATGACTTGTAATCCATGGTCATTGGGTCGGCTGGGCCAAGTACACGAACGCTTTTGGCGCCGGATTTTTCTTTGATCTGCTTGCGCAGTTCTGGGGTAACACGTTTACCGAGCATGTCCTGAACGACATCGGCATTGCACTTGTCCTTGAAACGATCAGTGGTCGCCGTCTCGGCGCTGGAGCTGCTGTTATCCACCGAGCTGCAGGCGCTCAGCGATACGATTAGGGCCAGGCCAGCGAGATGTTTAAGTTGCATGAAGATATCCTCTGATCGTGTGGTAGCGGCACAGCCTGTGCAAAATTGACGTGCTTGGCAAGCGCAAAGCGACGATCCAAGGCTGTCGGTCGTCGCCCAGCATAACCATCTCGGTGATTACGACCAAGCCCGGGATAGACCGGTATGTGCCGGCAGTCGCTTGCAAAGTCCGAAGGGCCGGCCAGCAAGTTGTGTGTCGTGCCTGATGTTGCAGCTCTTCGCCCATATCGACGGCCTGCAATAAACCCGCTGGCTGTTTTGAGGTCGAACATCCAGTTAGGTAGACTGTGGCAATCTAACATGCGGCTAGAAAACGCTGAAAAAGGTAGTGGGCGACGATAGTACAGGGCGCAACGACTCACGGGAGTAACAGCCAAGGGCTGCCCAACTAAAGTTCGTTCAACCTGAAGGCTGTGAGCAGCTTTTAACAGCCCGATATCGAGCACAGTCGTTTTTCAGAGGTTCCCTAATTGCCCCTCAGACAAGGTGGTTGTGTGCAACCGGTTATCTCGATACAGCAGTTGAGCAAGGTTTATGCCTCGGGCCATACGGCGCTGCAAACCATCAATCTGGACATTCACAAAGGCGAGATTTTTGCGCTGCTCGGACCTAATGGTGCCGGCAAGACAACCCTGATCAGCATCATCTGCGGCATTGTCAATCCGGGCACCGGCAAGGTCCTGGTTGACGGTCACGACATTATTTCGGACTACCGCGCGGCGCGAGCCAGGATTGGCCTGGTGCCCCAGGAGTTGTTCAACGAAGGCTTTGAAAGCGTGCTGGCCACCGTCAAGTTCACCCGCGGCTTGTTTGGTAAGCCGGCCAACCCGGCTTATATCGAGCAACTGCTTCGCGATTTATCGCTCTGGGACAAAAAAGACGCGCGCATCTTTGAGTTGTCCGGCGGCATGAAGCGCCGCGTGATGATCGCCAAAGCCTTGTCCCACGAACCGCAGATCCTGTTTCTCGACGAACCAACGGCGGGTGTCGACGTCGAACTGCGCCGTGACATGTGGAATATGGTGCGGGGCCTGCGCGAGCGCGGCGTTACTATCATCTTGACCACTCACTACATTGAAGAAGCCGAGGAAATGGCCGATCGCATTGGCGTGATCAGCAAGGGCGAAATCATTCTGGTCGAGGACAAGGCTGCGCTGATGCACAAGCTTGGCAAGAAACAACTGACCCTGCACCTGCAACAGCCCTTGACCCATATTCCAGAGGCGCTCGCCAATAACTATCCACTGGAGTTGGCCGACTCAGGCCACGCGTTGGTATTTACCTTTGATGTGCAGCGTGAGCACACCGGCATCGCCGAACTGCTCAAGGACCTGGCGCAGCAGGGGATCGACTTCAAGGACCTGCAATCGAGCCAGAGCTCGCTGGAGGATATTTTCGTGAACCTGGTGAGGAGCCGCGCATGAATTTCTACGCGATTCGCGCCATTTACCTGTTTGAGCTTGCGCGCACCTGGCGCACCTTGTTGCAAAGTATCGCCACGCCGGTAATCACCACTTCCCTATATTTCGTGGTGTTTGGGTCGGCGATTGGCTCGAGCATGACCCAGGTGCATGGCGTCAGTTACGGGGCCTTTATCATTCCAGGCCTGATCATGCTGGCGCTGTTGACCGAAAGCATCTCCAACGCCTCGTTCGGCATCTATATGCCTAAGTATTCAGGCACCATCTACGAGATACTTTCCGCACCGGTTTCCTACCTTGAAATCCTTATTGGCTATGTGGGCGCCGCGGCGACCAAATCCATTATCCTGGGTTTGATTATCCTGCTGACTGCGCGCCTGTTCGTGGATTTCGAGATTCTTCATCCGTTCTGGATGGTGGCATTTCTGATTCTTACCGCCGTTACCTTCAGCCTGTTCGGCTTCATTATCGGGGTCTGGGCCGATGGCTGGGAAAAGCTGCAAATCGTCCCCGCGCTGATCGTTACGCCCCTGACCTTCCTTGGTGGCAGCTTTTACTCGATCAACATGCTGCCGCCGGTCTGGCAGACGGTCACTCTGTTTAACCCGGTGGTTTACTTGATCAGTGCATTTCGTTGGAGTTTTTACGGCGTTTCCGATGTCAGCGTCGGCATTAGCCTGGCCATGATCCTGGGCTTTCTGGCACTGTGCATTGGTGCTGTGGCCTGGATATTCAAGAGCGGATATCGGCTGAAAAATTAGAGCGCTGCTCAAGGGAGGTGCAGTTGAGTACGCCTCAGGCGTTGAACCAGCAACTGGAAGCGCTTTATCGCACTGAGTCGCGGCGCGTCCTGGCGACCCTGATTCGCTTGCTGGGTGACTTCGACCTTGCCGAGGAAGCCTTGCACGAGGCGTTCCGTGCGGCGCTGGAACAATGGCAAAGCCAGGGCGTGCCAGCCAACCCTCGTGCCTGGCTGGTGTCTGCCGGGCGCTTCAAGGCCATTGACGGTTTGCGCCGCAATGCCCGTTTTGAGTCGTTGGATAGCCATGATCAAGTGGCTGGTGATGGGCCAGGCGTGGAGGATTTTGACAGTGTTGAAGACGATCGCCTGCGCCTGATCTTTACCTGCTGCCACCCGGCGCTGGCAGATGACGCCCAGGTTGCCCTGACCTTGCGTGAAGTCTGCGACCTGACAACCGAGGATATCGCCAGGGCCTATCTCACCACCGCCAGTAATATCGCCCAGCGAATCGTGCGTGCCAAAGCGAAAATCCGTGATGCCCGTATTCCCTACGAAGTCCCTGGGCACAGTGAATTGCCGCAGCGCCTGGCTGCGGTATTGCGGGTGATCTATCTGGTATTCAACGAAGGCTATTTTGCCAGTTCGGGCGAGTCGGTCATCCGTAGCCAGCTGTCGACAGAAGCCATTCGGCTGGGGCGATTACTGCACGAGCTTTTGCCAGAGCCTCCAGTAAAAGGCTTGCTGGCATTGATGTTATTGCACGAGTCACGCCGCCCGGCACGGGTTTCCCTGGACGGACAGGCGGTGTTGCTCGAAGAGCAGGACCGCAGTCTATGGTCGCCAGCCTATATTGCCGAAGGCCAGGCGCTGGTCCTGCAAGCACTGCAACAAGGCGGGTACGACGGCTACAACCTGCAAGCTGCGATTGCTGCGGTGCATGCAGAGGCTGCGACGGCGGCAGATACCGACTGGCAGCAGATTGTGGGCCTTTATGACGTGTTGTTGCGCGTGCAGCCCTCGCCGGTGGTGGAGCTTAACCGGGCGGTGGCGGTATCCATGTGTGACGGGCCAGGCGCAGGGCTTGCCCTGATCGAGGCGTTGCTTGTACGTGGTGAGCTTGGACGCTATCACCTGGCGCAGATGGCCAGGGCCGATTGCTTAAGGCGTCTGGGCGATCGAGCGGCAGCACGAAACGCCTATCGCAACGCCCTGGAGATGGCTGGTTCAAGCCCCGATCGCCTGATGATCGAGCGACGCCTAAGTGAGTTGCAAGACTAAGCCAGCCCGGAATTGATCCTGGGTTTTGTTGGCTGAATAAACCTGAATGTGAAGCGAAAAGTGCGTAGAATCCGCCCCTTTTTCTGCGACAGGAGTGCTCAATGAGTTTTAATCTGGCGAACAAATCCGCTGAAGAGCGTAATGCTGGAGAGGCTGAGAAAGCGCGTTTGTTCGAGTTGTGGCAACAAAACCTGCAGCGCTCGAAGGTCGATGCCGCGCGCCTGTTTGGTGAGAAGAGCAAGCGCAAGGGCAAGTGGGACGAGTGGGTGCGTGAGCAGGTTGCGCAACTCACGCCGCCTGAATACGCGAGCATGGTCCAGCGTGAAGTGCGCCGCTTGAACAGTCAGCGCTAGGCATCAAAAACCGCTGCGGCCGCGCGCGCAACAGATCAATGAACTGTTGGGCGCGCTTTTTAGCCGGTGACTCGGGCCTTGAGTCGCGAGCTGTCAGCTATCGTCGCTGAGGCGCTTGTTGTGCCAGCCATCGCCACCCGGCAGCACCAGGTTAAGCAAGATCGCGACTATACCGCAGAGCGAGATGCCCTTGAGGCTGACATCGCCAGCACCAATGACCATGCCGCCAATACCAAACACCAGGGTGACAGCAACCACAACCAGGTTACGCGCCTCGGAGAGATCCACCTGATGGCGGATCAGGGTATTTAGCCCGACCACCGCGATGGAGCCGAACAGCAGGCATAGAATCCCGCCCATCACGGGCACAGGGATGCTTTGCAGGACGGCACCGAACTTACCAATGAATGCCAGGATCATGGCAATGAGTGCTGCCCAGACCATTACCTTGGGGTTGAAGTTCTTGGTCAGCATTACCGCGCCAGTGACTTCCGAATAGGTTGTATTAGGCGGGCCGCCGAGCAGGCCGGCGGCCGATGTTGCCAGGCCATCACCGAGCAAGGTGCGATGCAGGCCTGGCTTCTTCAGGTAGTTCTTGCCCGTGACAGTGCCAATTGCCAACACATCGCCTATGTGCTCGATGGCTGGGGCTATGGCCACCGGTAGCATGAAGAGTATTGCGCTCCAGTTCAGCTCGGGGGCCACAAAGTTGGGCACTGCCAGCCAGGGCGCTGCGGCAATCGGGGCGAACTCGATTACGCCAAGCACCCAGGCCAGGCTATAACCGACCGCCACGCCAAGCAGGATGGGAATAAGCTTGAAGATGCCCTTGCCGACCACCGCGACTATCAGGGTCGTAATCAGCGCCGGAAGCGAGATCATCAGGGCCGTGTCATAAGGCACCAATTGGGCGCTGCCATCACCGGCTTTACCCATGGCCATATTGGCGGCGACGGGCGCCAGGCCCAGGCCAATGGACATGATGACAGGGCCAATGACCACCGGAGGCAGTAAACGGTCGATAAAACCGGTGCCCTTGATTCTGACCGCCCCGGCCAGAAGCATGTAGACCAGGCCCGCAGCAACCAGGCCGCCGAGCGTGGCGGGTAGGCCAAAGTCAGCTTTAGCCGCCAGGATGGGGGCAATGAAGGCGAAAGACGAGGCGAGAAATACCGGGACCTGGTTCTTGGTGACCAGCTGGAAAATCAGTGTGCCAAGACCTGCTGTAAACAGCGCGACATTGGGGTCCATGCCGGTGATCAGTGGCATCAGCACCAGCGCGCCGAATGCCACGAATAGCATTTGTGAACCGGCCAACGCCTGACGCCACGTGGCGTCTTGCATCTGGTCTTGCATGCTTAGGCGTCCTTTTGCTTGGTGCCGAAAATTTTATCGCCCGCATCACCCAGCCCAGGAATGATGTAGCCATTTTCGTTGAGGCGTTCGTCGATAGACGCGGTGTAGATCGAAACGTCCGGGTGAGCGTCCATGACTGCCTTGATCCCTTCAGGCGCCGCAACCAGCACCATGGCGCGGATTTCCTTGCAGCCAGCTTTCTTCAGCAGGTCGATAGTTGCAACCATCGAGCCGCCGGTCGCCAGCATCGGGTCGATAATCATTGCCAGGCGCTCATCGATTTCCGGGACCAGTTTTTCCAGGTAAGTGTGTGCTTGCAGGGTTTCCTCATTGCGCGCGACACCAACGGCACTGACCTTGGCGCCCGGGATCAAGCTCAGTACGCCTTCGAGCATGCCAATCCCGGCGCGCAAAATAGGTACGACCGTGATTTTCTTGCCAGAGATCTTTTCCACTTGAACCGGACCGCACCACCCGGCAATCTCGTAGGTTTCCAGCGGCAGGTCCTTGGTTGCTTCATAGGTCAGCAGGGCGCCGACTTCCTGGGCCAGTTCACGGAAGTTCTTGGTGCTGATATCAGCGCGACGCATCAGGCCGATTTTGTGGCGAATCAGCGGGTGACGAATCTCTTGGATTGGCATGTGTTGGAGCTCTCCGACTGGGCTGGCAAAAAAAACTGGCTTAGATTAAAGCATTAAGTGCAATAAAGGGCGGCACTGTTCTACTTCGATGTCACCTGAATTAAGGTGGGTTTGGTTGATTTGTGGCAATTATCCTCAAAAAAGCCAGAATACCTTGCACAAATAACGCTACGTTTGTCTGCGAAGGCTTGCTCGAAGGCAGACAGATGCGTACCTTTGCCGACTTTTATTTTGACGCACCGATCAGGTTTTCGTGTTGCGCTAACCCCAAGAGGAACGACCATGTCTGCTGATCTCGCGCACATCCGCCAGGTAATGGCTGAGGCTGATTGTCTGTATACCGACGAGCAGGTCGAAGCGGCCATCGCAAAAATGGCTGAAGTTATCAATGCCGAGATGGCTGAGACCAATCCAGTGGTTTTCTGTGTCATGAACGGTGGGCTGATCTTCTCCGGCAAGTTGCTGCCCAAGCTCAACTTCCCGCTGGAACTGTCCTACCTGCACGCGACCCGTTATCGCAACGAGACCAGCGGCGGCGACCTGTTCTGGAAGGCCAAGCCCGAGGTCTCGTTTATTGATCGCGATGTCCTGATCATTGATGACATCCTCGATGAAGGCCACACCCTCGGCGCTATTATCGACTTTTGCCACCATGCAGGCGCTCGCGCTGTGCATACTGCGGTGCTGGTTGATAAAGATCATGACCGCAAGGCGCGTCCGGACCTGAAAGCCGACTACGTTGGCTTGCCCTGCATTGATCGCTACATCTTTGGCTATGGCATGGACTACAAGGGTTACTGGCGCAACGCCGCGGGTATCTTTGCCGTCAAAGGCATGTAAGCCCGTGCGCAGCCCTGCATTTCTCGACCAGGCCTTGTTTGCCGATCTAGCGCGCAAGGCTGAGCAGAATCCGCGCCAGCGCCAGCATCACAATTTCCATGAAATGCAGGAACCCTGTCATCGCATGGCTATTGGTTTGCAGCCAGACACCTACATCCCGCCTCACCGCCACCTTCGTGCGGACAAGGCTGAAGCGCTGCTGGTGGTAAAGGGACGCCTGGGCCTGTTGATATTCGACCAGGACGGGGCCGTGCAGGATAAGCGAATTCTGGCGGCGGGTTCTGATTGCGTGGGGGTTGATCTGCCACCGGGGATCTTCCATGCCTTGGTCGTGCTTGAGGCCGACAGCATTCTGTTTGAATGCAAGGCCGGTCCCTACCTGCCGATAGGTGAGGGCGAGCATGCCAGTTGGGCGCCGCGCGAAGGCAGCCTAGAGGTGGCGCAGTACCTGGGTTGGATGCGCGCCCAATTCGAGTCGCTCGACTGAGCGTTGAGCGCAATGGGTCTGCGGGGTACACTTGCCGCCCCGTGAAGCCCGGTTTAGCTGGAGTCTGTGATGCGTAAAGACAAGAAACAAGTGATTGGTGAAGAGATTGGTGACGAGCCGATCAAGTTGTTCCTCGATGTCGAACCCGCTGATGACACGCCACCTTCGCTGCACAAGCTGGTAAAAGCCTATCGCGGGCTGCGCATCGATGATTTCGAGCGTTTCCTCGGCTTTTTCGTGGCAGCCGGCTATGACGTCAATGCCAAGGACGCCGACGGCAAGGACTTTGTTGCCTTGATTGAAGATCAACGCAATGCCCAGCCTTACATCGAGTTGATCAAGTCCATCGCCTGATCATCATCGCGCAGGCCGAAACCGCTTTATAAGCTGCTCTGACTTTGGCAGCAGCTTATAACAGCGGTTTTTTTGTTTGTGGCTAGATAACGCCTGCTTTCTTCCAGGCTAGATAACGGCTGACCAATTCCGGCCCCAACTCGCTTGGGCGGGCATCAAGCACCGGGACATTGTTGGCCAGTAGCCGCTCGTGCAGTTTGTCGCGGGCGTTGAGATAGTCGACCGTGCCGCAGTAAGCCAGTGCTGAATCGAGGTTCTGCACGGGTGTCTGACGCAACGCATCCAGCACCTCTTCGCGCAAGCTGGCGACCAATACGCGATGCTGGCGGCCCAGGCGTTTAACCGCATTAAGCAGCTCCTGGTCATCCTCATCGCGCAGGTTGGTGACTATCACCACCAGTGCCCGGCGACGCTGGCGGCTCAGTAGCGCATCAGTCGCCGCGCTATAGTCGGCCGGCAGTTGAGTGCTCTTGAGGTCATAGACTGCGTTGAGCAATACATTGAGCTGGGCAACGCCTTTGACAGGTGCGAGGTAGCGGTGCTGGTCGCTGGCAAAGGTGCTCAGGCCCACTGCGTCTCCCTGGCGCAGCGCTATGTAGCTCAAGAGCAGGCTGGCGTTGAGGGCATGGTCGAAATGTGAAAGCTCGCCGTCCTGGCTGCGCATGCGTCGGCCGCAGTCGAGCATAAACACAAGCTGCTGGTCGCGTTCGTCCTGATATTCGCGGGCGATTGGCGTGCGCTTGCGAGCAGTGGCTTTCCAGTCGATCTGGCGTAGGGAGTCGCCATCGCGAAATTCACGTAGTTGGTGGAACTCCATGCCCAAGCCACGCCGTTGATGCTGGCGGACACCGATCTGGCTCAACCAGTCGTCGACCGCCAGCAGCTGTGCGCCGTGCAGGCGCGCAAAGTCAGGGTAAACCCGGGTTTCCCCAGCCAGTTCAAGCCGTCGCCGGCCGTTCCACAAGCCCAGGCGGCTAGGCAAGCTGATCTCAGCCCGTGGGAAGCGGAAGTGGCCACGTACCAATGGTCGCACCCGGTAGCTGGTGCGGGTTTGTTCACCGGGTCTCAATACCACGTCTTGGGGTAGATGCTCGGTGGCCATGTCCTGGGGCGAGTGGTCGAATAACTGCACTTGCGTCTGTTGGTTGTAGCCATGGTGCAGGGTCAGTTGCACATCGCTCCAGCGTCCCAGCGGCAGTTGCCCGGGCAAGTTACGTTCGAGGCTCGGCGAGGGCGCTTTGTGCAATAGCCAGGCATCAATCAGTGCTGCCACGCCGAGTAAAATCAGCAGTGTCCACCAGAGCGAGTTGATGATCGCGGGCAGCTCTATTGCCAATGCATCCAAGGCCCCGAGCAGCAAGGCGCAGAGCAGCAGGATCGCCATGGCGATAAGCAGGCGAGGTGCCGGTTTCATCGCGCAGCCAGCCAATAGCAAGTGATGACAGTTGTCATAGACGTGGCGCCGGTACCTGGTCGAGTAGCTGTTGCAGGACCTGGTCAACCGACAAACCTTCAATATCCAGCTCGGGTGACAGCCTTACGCGATGGCGCAGAATCGCCAATGCACAGCCTTTGATGTCGTCCGGGATAACGAAATCCCCGCCGCGTAATAGCGCACGGGCCCGGCTGCCGCGTACCAGTGCAATCGAGGCGCGGGGACCGGCGCCGATTGCAAATCCAGGCCAGCTGCGCGTGGCGCGGGCCAGGCGTACGGCATAGTCAAGAACCTGCTCGTCAACTGGCAAGTCGCTGGCGATCTTCTGCAAGGCTTGCACGTCTTTGCCTTGCAGCAGAGTCCGTAGCGGGGCGACTTCAAGCATGTCGGCCTTGCTGGAGCGGGTCACCTGGCGAACCATGAGCATTTCTTCGTCTTGCTGCGGATAATCCATGCGCAGCTTGAGCATGAAACGGTCGAGCTCGGCTTCTGGCAACGGGTAGGTGCCTTCCTGTTCGATGGGGTTTTGCGTGGCCAAAACCATAAAGGGCAGCGGCACGACCAGCGCTCGGCCTTCAAGGGTGACTTGGCGCTCCTGCATCACCTCAAGCAGTGCCGCCTGGGTCTTGGCTGGGGCGCGGTTGATTTCATCCGCCAGCAGCAGGTTGGTGAATACCGGGCCTTTACGCAGTTTGAATTGCTCGCTTTGCAGGTCGTAGACCGCATGCCCTGTGACATCGCTGGGCATCAGGTCCGGGGTGAACTGGATTCGCGAGAACTCACCGCCAAAGCATTTGGCCAGGGCGCGTACCAGCAAGGTCTTGCCCAGGCCGGGGACGCCTTCAATCAATACATGGCCGCCTGCAATCAATGCGGTCAGTACATCGTCAATGACCTGGGCCTGGCCGATCAGGGCCTTTTGCAGTTCCAGGCGCAGCGCTTGGGCGAGTTGGCTGGCGCGCTGGCGCTGTTGTGCCGTATTGGCAGCCGAACTGGCCGGTGCTGGGCTGGTTGCAGGGCTGGCGCTGGGCTGGTCCGGAGTATGTTCGCTCATAGGGCATTCCTGAGGGTTTGCAGGTTGGCAACCTGGCGGGTGAAGTCGGTGGCGGTTAGCCGTTGCTGAGGCAGTGGCCGCATGGCTTTACCAATTGTGCTGGTGGAAAGGCGTGTCAGCCGGCTGAGAACCAACCATTGGTCTGCCACTGGCAAACGTTCAAACCCAGGGTGGCGCTTGCGTGCGCGACGTTGGATATCCAGTTGCAAGCCTTGGAGCAGAGTCTGTTGGCCGCTGCGCCTGAGGCTGAAGTCGGCGCTGGCGCGGATATGTTCTTGCAGCTGTCTGCGGCTGAAGCTTGCCGGTAGTTGCAGCGGGCCCTGGCGCATGCCGACGCTCCAAAGCGTAAGTGCCAGGAGCAAGCCAAGGGCCAATAGCGCTTGTGGGAAGTACTCCCAGAGCAAGCTCAGCAGGCCATCATGGTCGGCGCGAAAGAGCATGGTGACGTCGCTTTCCTGGGTCAGGTACCAAAGTAGCCAGGCATTGTCGTACTTGGCGATTTTATTGTTTTGCCAGATCCAGCTATCGGTCAATACCGTGATCAAGCCGTCGCCATGATAGAGCTGGAGCATGTGGGTTGATTGCGCGCTATTGGCCCAGGCTGTGGCAAGGTTCTTGGCGTCATAAAGATGAAAGTCGGTGTCGAAGCCGATGTAGGCCGGCGCTTGCTCGTTTTCAAGATAGAGCTTGGTCAGCTTGGGATAGGCATCTTGCTCTTTGTCAGGTGCCGGGGCTGCGGCCTGCGCTTCATCGGGATCGCTTTGCGACAACTGCTCCAATTGTGAAAGGCCATGTTGTTCTGCCTCATCAGTTTCGCCCTGGGTTGCAGCGGCAGGTTGCTCGGCTGCGCCCTTGGCGTCTTCGGGCTTGTCGAGGTCATCGCTTTCAAGTTGCTGGATGCCCAGGCTGTCGAGAAGTAAATCACCACTCTTGCCTTTCTTGTCATCCCACAAGCGTTCCGCGACAAATATCAGATGTCCGCCTTTGGCTGCCCAGTCGAGCAGCCGCTGGGTTTGCTGTGGCGTGACTTTCTCGCGATCCCCCAGCAGTAACAGGCTGTGTCCGGCACTGGGCAGTTGGCTCAGCTTGGCCAGGCTGTCGGCGGTCTCAACCTTGACACCTTGGGCGCGTAAAAAGGACTGCGCGGCAAAGTAGGGGTTGGCTTTAACTTCAGGCGCCGCGCCATGGTCGATTACCCTTTCATAGGATTCAGCCCGACCCAGCAAATAGCTGGCAAGCCAGCCAAGGGCAAGAATCAGCAGGGCGCCGAGGAGAAAACCGGTACGACGGTTCATGCCTCGACTCCAGGCTCAAACAGCTGGCGCCAACTGTTGCACAGTGATTGCTTGGCCGTGGCTGGCGGCAGGCGGTGTCCGTAGGCCAGGTTTTGCCAATGCAGGGTCAGGCTTGAGCTGAATTGCTCAAGCGAAGGCTGTTGCAGGCTTGCAACCAGTTGCAGCACTTCTGACTCGGTGTGGGCGCTTTTCAGGGCGAGTTTATAGTCATGCAGCAAACGGCTGAGCAAGGCGCGGTAGAGCAGGCTCAACGCTGCGCGTGGCTCATGCTCCCAGAGTTGGCTGACTTCACGGCAAATATCATCGGGCAGGCTTTCAGGCGTGACCTCCAGGCCAAACATCTGGCTCGGCGGTAGTTTGTGGGGGCGCTGGGGCAAGCCAAAACGGCCGGTGAAAGTGCTTAACCAGTCTCGATAACGCCACAGTACCCATGCGATAAGGGCTAGCAGCCCAGCCCAGAGCAGAACTGAGAATACTCTGGCCAGGGTTTCCATTGACTCCCACAGTTTTCCCAAGGTCTTCAAACCTGAAAACAGTGACTCTAGAAAGTCTGGGTCCGGCGTGAACTCTTCCTTGTTGGCGTCGGCCTCGTCCCGCAAGCGCCAGCGCGTGACTGTTTCCGGGTTTTTAAACGGTGGTTTATCGAGAAGCTGGGTAATGCTCTGCTGCGCTGCCTGGCTGCTAAGGGCCTGCTTCTGCAAACGCTCGGCGTGCGGTCCAAGAGGGTCGGGGGTGAGATGTGGCCCGCTTGTCAATTCAGCGCTGGTACTGGAGGCCTTTAGTTCCGGGTTGGCCATGGCGGTGCCGGGTAACTGGCTGAAGAGCAGGCCAGCGCCCAGTAGCAGGGCATAGGCTATGCCTTTGAGGCGTTGCTGCAGTTGGCGAAATACCAGTTCGATATCCCAGGCTTCCAGCGCGGTGCGGCGATTCAGGTACAGGCAAAAGCCGCAGGCTACATAGACCGGCTCCCAGACAATCAGGAGCAAGGCATAGAGTCCGTTGGACAGGTGTTCGAGCCACATCCAGTCGTTCTGGCCAGGGGCAATCAGGCTTTGCCAGCTCCAGTCCAGTTCGAGTTGCTGGGGCAGCATCAGGTAGAACAGGGTGGCCAGGCCAAGGCTCAGGGCCATTTCAAGGTGGACGCCGACGACTGTCAGCCAGGTTGCGGTCCCGGTATTCTTGTGGCCGAGCACTGCCAGGCGCTGGCTGCGGGCTGTTCCGGATAGGCCTTCGAGCTGCATGACCGGCATGTCAAAGCTGCGCGTTGTGCTCAGGCGGCGCCAGGTCAAGCTGGCCAGTAGTTGCGGCTTGAGCAGGCGGGGATAGGCTTTGAGGGCTTGTTTTAGTGTCGGCGTATTGCCAAACAAGCAGTTGGATAAAATGTATAGCGGTAATCGTTCATAGGCTGGCTTGAGCCACCAGAATACGAACATGGCAATGCCCGGCGAATCCCAGAATACCAGGCAAAGCAGGGCGAATATCGGCAGGGTGACCAGTGCCCAGCTGGCCATCAGTAACCCGGCATGTCGCCGCGCAAGCAGCACTCCCAGGTCCATTGCTTCCCAGTTGCTGCGTGGCCGAATTGCTACGCTGGCTTCAGTCAGGCGCATGTACACCTCGGCCTGCAAGGGTCAGGTAACTCAAGACCAATGCCCAGAGCGCGGCGCCTACCGCGTATTTAACATGCGGTGTGGCAAAGGTCATGGATGACCAATAGGCCTCGATAAACGCGGCGAGCAACAGAAACACTGCAGCCCCGGCAACCAGGCGAATGCTGACTGCCGCGGCCAGGCGCAAGGCCTCCATGCGCGGCAAGCGGCCGGGAGCGAGTAATGCCCAGCCAAGTTTCAAACCCGCAGCACCAGCAAGGGCGATGGCGGTTAGCTCGAAAGCACCATGACCGATGACGAACGACCAGAATGTTTCGCTGTAGCCTATTTGTGTCAGGTGGCCGGCCACCGCACCTATCATCACGCCGTTGAACAGAAGGAAGAACAAGCTGCCCAGGCCCAGTAGCAAGCCGCTGGCGAATGTCTGGAAGGCAATGCCGATGTTGTTCATGATGTAGAAGCCGAACATCATCCAGTCGTCGCCGGCGCCACGCTCACTGAAGCGGCCGAGGCGACTTGCTTCCGGGTCGTACATGCTTTCCATGCTGGCCACCTGTTGCGGGTCGACCACGCTGTAGACCAGGTGAGGGAACAAATAGACCAGCAAGCCCATGGTGATCAGGCTGCCAAAGAACAGCAGGCTGGCAGCGGCTACAAAGCGCCACTGGGCTCGAACCAGACGGGGGAAGCCACTGAGCAAGAAGCCCACAAGTTGCGCACCAATGGTGCTGCGATGCCGGTAGAGCTGCTGATGGCCACGCAAAGCCAGTTGTTGCAGATGCTCAATCAAGTAGTTGCTGTAACCGCGGGCCTGGGCCAGCGAGAGGTGCTGGCAAATGCGCCGGTAATCGGCTGCGAAGCCTTTGCTGTGAGCTGCATCGGTCTTGCCGGTTTTTTCCAGGCCATCCAGCTTGCTGGCAAAGTCTTTCCAGCTGGCTTGGTAATGGCTTTCGAATTGGCTCTGCTTCATCTTGGCCCCACCAGGCTATGGGCAATCCCATTGAGCCTGTGCTCGGCTTGTTCGGCAGGTACCTGCAGCTGTTGCGCGATGATGCCTGCCAGTTCGATACGGCGTTCTTTCGACAGACCATTGGCGCGTTCAGCGAAGCCAAGAATTGCGCGTTGTTCTTTCAGGCTGAGCGCGAAGGGAGCGCGTATGGCCTCCGCTTCAGGCAGGATCGGGGGCTGCGGTTTTTCCTCGCGGTAAACTACCAGGGTACCGGCGGCGATATCGCCCAAACGCTTGAATGTCGGGCTGTTGAGGCAACTGAGAATGCCAAAGGTGTAGCCCATCGGCAGGATATCGACAAAGCGCAACAGGTTGCGGGTCAGCGAGGCCGGCCAGCCAACCGGCGTGCCGTCGTCGTGCACCACGCGCAGCCCCATCCATTGCTTGCCAGGTGAGCGGCCCTGGTTGAGCACCTCAAACAGAACCATGTACCACCAGGTCACCAGGAACAGCAAAATAGTGCCCAGGCCCATGCCCAGTTTGCCGAGCATGCCCAGCAACAGGTACATCAGGCCCATGACGACGCCACGAATAATCAAGTCGATGCTGTACGCCAGCGCGCGAGGGACAAGTCCCGCTGGACGCAGGGTGAGATCGATACCTTCTGGTGTTTCGACTTGGTAGCGCGTATCCAGCAGCCCGGCACTGGGCTGGGCCGAGGTCTGGCTGGTGGCGTGTTCTGGGCTGTTTTCGATATGCGGCATCGGCTGACTGCGATGAATAAAGCCCGATGCTAGCCAGCGCGAGGCGCCGAGGCAACCTGTCTCGGCACAATCTGTGGATTAAAGCCGCAACTCAATCTTTTGATTGGTCAAAAGATTGGACCCATAAGCGATGTTAGACTGCACAAGCCATTTGCTCAGGACATGACAGTGACTTCAAGTATCTTCTGGTACGACTACGAGACGACCGGTATCGACCCGCGCCGCGATCGCCCTTTGCAGGTGGCCGGTATTCGTACCGATGAACAACTGAACGAGATTGGCGAGCCGCTCAATATCTACTGCAAGCCCAGCGACGATATTCTGCCGCATCCCGCTGCTTGCATGATTACCGGCATAACGCCCCAGGTATTGGCGGAGTGGGGGCTCGATGAAGCCCAGTTCATGGCTCAGGTCCATGCACAGCTATCGCAGCCTGGTACTTGCGGTGCGGGCTACAACAGTATCCGGTTTGATGATGAGGTCACGCGCTACAGCTTGTATCGCAACTTCTTTGACCCTTATGCGCGTGAATGGCAAGGCGGCAATAGCCGTTGGGACTTGATTGATCTGGTGCGCACGGCTTATGCGTTGCGCCCCGAAGGTATTGTCTGGCCCGAGCTGGAGGGGCGGGTCAGTCTCAAGCTGGAGTTGCTGACCGCGGCCAACGGTATTGAGCATGGTCAGGCGCATGATGCCTTGTCCGATGTGCGCGCAACTATCGCCCTGGCACGGCTGCTGCGCGACAAACAACCCAAACTTTATTCTTATTTGTATGAGCTGCGTAGCAAGTCACGGGTATTGGATCAGGTCAAGTTACTGCAGCCGATGGTGCATGTTTCCGGCCGCTTTGCCGGGGACAACCACTATCTTTCGGTAGTGCTGCCACTGGCCTGGCATCCGCGTAACCGCAATGCGCTGATTGTGTGTGACTTGCAACGTGACCCCAGCGTGCTTCTCGACGAAACCGCCGATTCACTGCGCGAGCGTTTATACACCCGCCATGATGCACTGGGCGAAGGCCAGTTGCCGGTGCCCTTGAAGTTGCTGCATATCAACCGTTGTCCGGTGGTCGCGCCATTGAGTGTGCTGCGAGACACTGATATCCAGCGTTTGCAGCTCGATTTGTCAAAACTCCAGGGGCGCGCCGATCAGCTAATCGCTGCACAGTCCCAGTGGCAGGCGAAAATGCCCGAGATCTACCGCGATGAAGCATTTGCCGGTAGCGATGATCCGGAACAACAACTCTACGACGGCTTTATTGGTAATCGCGACCGTAACTTGTGCGAGCGAGTGCGCAGCTGTGAACCTGAACAGCTGGCCACAGAAAGTTGGCCGTTCGATGATGGGCGGCTACCCGAGCTGCTGTTTCGTTATCGGGCCCGCAACCTGCCATCAAGTTTGAGTGCGGAAGAGCAAGTGCGTTGGCAAGTTTTTTGCCAGCACCGTTTAACGCTGCCCGAATATGGTGCGCCCAATACAATAAGCCAGTTTGCCGAGGCCATGAACCAGGCGCTTTTAACTGCAACAGCTTCTCAACAACTAATTTTGCGTGAATGGCAAGCCTATGTTGAGCAGTTGGCTGTGCGCTACGGGCTTTCTTAGTCGATTATTTTCGCCTGTTAGTGTAGGACTGCGGGCCGTGCTCGGTAGGCATTAATAACAGGGTTAATATTTTTCTGGGGCGGCAGGGGCCAAACTATAGTTGGCAATGATTTTTTGGCATAAAAAACGCCGGTTTAACCGGCGTTTTGTTGAAACAGTGAACAACTTGCGGACGATTAGCCCAGCAAAGTAGCCCAGCTTTCAACCACGTCACCACCCCACTTGGCTTTCCACTCTTTCAGCGTCTTGTGGTTGCCACCTTTGGTTTCGATGACTTCACCATTGTGCGGGTTCTTGTACTGCTTGACCTTGCGAGCACGTTTGGTGCCGGTGGCCTTGCCGGCGCGGGCGTTCTTGCTGACTTTTGCATCTGGATCGAGCAGCGCGATAATGTCGCGCAGGGATTTTTGGTATTCGCCCATCAGTTTGCGCAGTTTGCCTTCAAACTCCAGTTCTTTCTGCAGCTTGTCATCTTGTGACATATTCTTCAGGCGTTCTTGCAGTTCTTTGATGGCTTCTTCTGTAGCGCGGTATTCGTTGATCAGCGACATATTGTGTACCTTGATTCATTCTGAGGTGTCTACGTATAACAAATAATAGACATGCACTTTTCACAAGTAAACAGGTTTATAAAGAAAAGTCACACTCTTGCAAGTAATAGGTTGTTTTACCCTGGGCTAACAACGGAGTGTGTGAAAAAACAATGCCCCTTATTTGCTGTGTCTATTGTCTGGGGCTGCTGATTGGGTGGGGGTTAAGCATTTTTGTATGCCCCATACTGTCAGGATTAATGCGGTTTTTTCTCGCACTGTCTAGAATGGCGCCTTTGTGAATTCAGCAGGAGCTTTTCATGCGCACTTTTCGGCTGGTAATTGCCTGCCCAGACCGTGTTGGTATTGTGGCCAAGGTCAGTAATTTTCTGGCTACTTATAACGGTTGGATTACCGAGGCCAGCCATCACTCGGATAATCAGACTGGCTGGTTTTTTATGCGTCATGAAATTCGTGCTGACTCGCTACCCTTTGATATAGACGGCTTCAAGCAGGCCTTCGGTCCGATTGCCCGTGAGTTTTCGATGGAGTGGCGAGTTACCGATTCGGATCACAAGAAGCGTGTCGTGCTGATGGCGAGTCGTGAGTCCCATTGCCTGGCTGACTTGCTGCATCGCTGGCACAGTGGCGAACTGGATTGCGAAATACCTTGCGTGATATCCAACCACGATGACTTGCGCAGCATGGTGGAGTGGCATGGCATTGCTTTCTTCCATGTTCCTGTTGATCCACAAGACAAGCAGCCGGCCTTCGATGAAGTGGCACGTTTGATCGAGATGCATCAGGCGGACGTGATTGTACTTGCACGCTACATGCAGATATTACCGCCGCAGTTGTGTCGTGATTACGCGCAACGCGTGATCAATATCCATCACAGCTTCTTGCCATCCTTCGTCGGTGCCAAGCCCTATCACCAGGCGTCGTTACGAGGCGTCAAGCTGATCGGCGCGACCTCGCACTATGTCACCGAGGAACTGGATGCAGGTCCGATCATCGAGCAGGACGTGGTACGTGTGAGCCACCGTGAAAGCATCGAGGAGATGGTGCGTCTTGGTAAGGACGTTGAAAAAATGGTGCTCTCACGTGGGCTACGCTATCACTTAGGAGATCGTGTTCTAGTGCACGACAACAAGACGGTTGTATTCGATTGACCGCCTTGTAGACGCCAGCCGGGCGACGCTTAGAGGAATTCGATTATGCTCAAGTCAATCAAGGTTCGTGACTACATGACCACCCACTTGGTGACATTTCGCGCCGAGACCGATTTATTCACAGCAATCAATCGATTGCTTGAGCATCGGATTGCCGGGGCTCCGGTGGTTGATTCACAGGGGCGTCTGGTGGGCCTGATATCGGAGGGGGATTGTTTGCGGGCAACCCTGTCTGGAGCCTATTACGAGTCGATTGGCGGTACGGTTGGTGACTACATGAGTCGCAATATCGAAACCATTACCCCGGAAACCAGCGTAATCGAAGTCTCCGAGCGCTTTTTGCAAGGCAAGCTGGGACGTATGCCGGTGATTGCCGATGGTCGGCTGGTCGGGCAGATAAGCCGCAGTGATGTGCTGCGTGCCGCCAAGGAGTTTGCCCAGCATGAACAGGGCAGGTCGCAGGCGGATTGATTAAGCTGTTTGCCAAGCCACTGGTCATTTCGCACAAGGAGATAACCCATGTCTGACCCATTTGATCGTGCGGTGTCCAAGGCGCCGGATACGGTTGGCGAGGGTTGCCTGAGTCGTTACGACATTGATCAATTAAGCCCCGAGGACGGTGCAGACTTCTCTGCTGCGCAGGCGCTGCTCAAGCAAACGCAGAATATTGATCAAGAGGATGAGCGGGACGATCCTCGCCAGGAGCCGCATGACCAACCCCACAATTAAACAGGGCGCCATGATGGCGCCCTGTTTGAAGCCCTTGTCGCGCTAGATACGGAAGCTGCCCACCAATTGATTGAGACGGGTTGCCTGGCGCTCCAGATCGCTACAGGCGCGAAGTGTGGCCTGCAGGTTTTCGACCCCTTCCTGGTTCAGGGTGTTGATCTCGATGATGTCCATGTTCAGTGATTCGATTACCGAAGTTTGCTCCTCGGTTGCAGTGGCCACCGACTGGTTCATGCCGTCGATCTCGCCAATACGTTGGGTAACACTGCCAAGGCGTTCGCCGGCCTGGTTGGCAATGGCGACGCTTTCCTCGCTGTAACGTTGACTTTCGGTCATGGTCGTCACCGATTCGCGTGAGCCGACCTGCAACTCTTCGATCATGCTTTCGATTTCCTGCGCCGACTCTTGTGTGCGGTGTGCAAGGTTGCGCACTTCATCGGCGACCACGGCAAAGCCGCGTCCTGCTTCGCCGGCCCGTGCGGCTTCAATCGCTGCGTTGAGTGCCAGCAGGTTGGTCTGTTGCGAGATGCTTTTGATCACTTCAAGGATCTGGCCGATGTTTACGGTCTTGCTGTTCAGCGCTTCGATGTTGCTGCAAGAGGTGCTGATTTTTCCGGACAGGTCATTCATCGCCGCGATTGTGCGCTCAACCACCGATCGACCGTCCTCTGCTTGCTCACGCGCATCCGAGGCCTGGGTTGATGCGTCTGCAGCATTGCGCGCGATTTCCTGGGCTGCGGCGCCAAGTTCATTGATTGCGGCGGCGACACTGTTGGTCCGGCTGGCTTGCTCATCAGAGTTGAGCATCGAGGAGTTCGAGGCGTTTACCACCAGTTTGGCAACTTCATTCACCTGGATGGTGGCCGAGGACACTTCTCGAATCGAGCTGTGAATCCGTTCAACGAACTGATTGAACGACTTGGCCATTTCTCCGAATTCATCGTTGCTGGTTGTGGCCAGGCGTTGTGTCAGGTCGCCTTCACCCATGGCGATATCCCGCATGGCCTGGCCCATCGTATGCAGCGGCTGCATAAGTACACGCATCAGGGCACTTAGCAACAGCATGATCAGGACCACGGCAATGATGGTCGCAACAATGGCTGATGTACGGAATTCACTGAGCATCGCATAGGCTTTGTCCTTGTCGATTGAAAGGCCCAGGTACCAGTTAACCGACGGCAAGCCCTTTACCGGGGTGAAACTTATGATGCGCTTGCTGCCGTTGATCTCAGCCTCGCTGATAGTGTCGCTGATGGTTGGCGCATTGGCAGCGTAGACATCCTTGAGTGATTTCATGACCAGCGACTTGTCCGGATGAACCAATATTTGACCGGACGAATTGACCAGGAAGGCAAAGCCGATGCCACCAAAATCCAGGGAGTTGATGGTCTCGACCAGGGTTTTCATGCTCAAGTCGCCGCCAACCACGCCCGCATTCGGAGCGGGTGTGGCGATAGTGATAATCAAACCGCCTGTTGCCGCGTCAACATAGGGCTCGGTCAGCGTGGTGCCTGCTGTGGCCAGCGCTTCTTTGTACCAGGGCCGGGTGCGTGGGTCGTAGCCATCTGGCATCTTGTCGTCCGGGCGCATGGCAAAGCTGCCGTCGGTGCCGCCCAGGTAAGTAAAATCGAAGGTTGAAGTCAGGGCTTTCTGTTCAAGCAGGCCGACAGCCGCTGCGTTATCCGGGTTCTTCGATATTGACTGGGCAGCGCTCTCAACCAGCAGGATTCGGCCGGATAGCCAGTTTTGGATGTTGCTGGCGGTTATGTCGCCCATTTCATGCAGGTAACTTTCGAGGTCCTCGGCAATGGCATTGCGTTGCAGATAATCGTTATAGAGTGTGAAAATCGAGAATGCTGCAACTACCACCAAGGCAGCAGCCAGCAGTATCTTGTGACTGAATTTCAAATTTGTGTTCATACACGCTTGCGCCCCTAGGGTACTGAAGCCAGTCTTTGAGAAGGATATATACGCGGCAACGCAAACTAGCGGCCTTAAGGAACCTGCAAAAAACGCCTGCATCACATTTTTCAGTGGCTCCACAGTCGGATATGTCGGCAGTCGGGCCCAGAAGCTTTAATCCAGAGGACGGTAAATATGGCTGTAGCAAAGCAAATAATCCTAGGGGCTGATCTTGAAGGACAGCCGGTCGGTCAATCCTTGCGTCTGGCCAATCGCCACGGTTTGATTGCAGGCGCAACCGGCACCGGGAAAACAGTGACGCTGCAGCGTTTGATTGAAAGCTTTAGCGATGCCGGAGTCGCGGTGTTCGCTGCGGATGTGAAAGGCGATCTATGCGGTGTCGGCGCCCAGGGCAATCCTCAAGGCAAGATTGCCGAGCGTATTGCCAGCATGCCCTGGCTTAACCATGTGCCCAGGGCCTACCCGGTTTCACTCTGGGACATCAACGGCGAAAGTGGCCATCCGCTGCGCACCACCTTGAGTGAAATGGGGCCTTTGCTCCTCGGTTCGCTGCTGGAGCTCAGCGACAGCCAGCAAGCAGCACTCTATGCTGCATTTAAAGTGGCGGATCGGGAAGGCTTGTTGTTGCTCGACCTCAAAGATCTGAAAGCCTTGCTCGGGCATCTGAAGGATCATCCCGAAGTGCTCGGTGAGGACGGCGCCCTATTTACCAAAACATCAGGCCAGGCTTTGCTGCGCCGGCTTTCCAGTCTTGAGCAGCAAGGTGCCGAGGCCTTGTTTGGTGAGCCGGCCTTGCAGCTCGAAGATATTCTTCAGCCCGATCCAAACGGCCAGGGTCGCGTGCATTTGCTAGACGCCAGTCGCCTGGTGCATGAGGCACCGAAAGTCTACGCCACCTTCCTGTTGTGGTTGCTGGCCGAACTCTTCGAGCAACTGCCGGAGCGCGGCGATGCAGATAAGCCAGTGCTGGCGTTGTTTTTCGATGAAGCGCATCTGTTATTTGCCGATACGCCCAGGGCTTTGCAGGAGCGCCTGGAACAGGTGGTGCGCCTGATTCGCTCCAAAGGCGTCGGGGTGTATTTCGTCACACAGTCGCCAAGCGACTTGCCCGACGATGTGCTGGCGCAGCTGGGCTTGCGCATTCAACATGGCTTGCGCGCATTTACCGCGAAAGAACAGAAGTCCCTACGCGCGGTCGCCGAGGGTTTTCGTCCCAATCCCGCGTTCGACACGCTCAGCGTGCTCACCGAGCTTGGTATTGGCGAGGCGCTGGTCAGTACCATGGAAGAGAAGGGCACTCCAGGCATGGTCCGGCGTGTGTCAATCGCCCCGCCGCAGTCGCGTGTCGGGCCATTGACCGAGGCCGAGCGCAGCACCTTGATCAAGCAGTCGCCGCTGGCTGGACGCTATGACAAGCCAATCGACCGTGAATCCGCCTATGAGTTACTGACTGCGCGAGCGGCCGCCGCCGAGGTTGAGCAAGAGGCCCAGGCACCCGCTAAGACCACAGGCAAGAACAAATCCGTCAAGCAAGACGAAAGCTTGGTGGATATGGCCACTGATATGCTGGGAGGCTTTGCCAGCCAGGCCATGAAAACCGCCGTACGCCAAGCCGCTAACCAGTTTGGCCGACAGTTGGTGCGTGGTTTGCTGGGGTCTTTGCTAGGCAGTAAAAAACGCTGAAAACATCAGGTCGAGTCAGCCAGATGGAGGTCCAATAGCTCTGTCTGGCAGTCGATGACTCAAGGTCCGGTTTTTTCTTCCAGCTCTTTTTCGATTTTCTGTATCTCTTTATCAAAGGCTTGATCGAGAAGAGAGGCTCTTTTACGCCAAGGCTTGCGTTCCGGTTCCGGCTGGGCGGCGTAGGTCAGTACTTCCCCGCCGTAGACATCCTTGTAACGCTGCGCCTGGCGCTCAAGTTCGGCGCGCAGTTCGTCTTTGGTCACGTTAAATCCCAAGGTCTGAGTTATCTATTGAAGTGACAACGCGAGCGGGTTGGGCTCGTTGTTACGGTCACTATTAATGTGGAAGCGTACTGTCAGTTTTCAATTGGCAATAAAACACGCCGACTGGGCGGCTTTAAATACAGTCAATGAAAATAACGCTTGCTGGGTATAGACGCCGACTTTCACTGTCGATCTGAAGCAATTATCGCGATCAGTTGAAAAATGTCCAGCCCTTGCACCACTTGGTTCAGTATTCAGATCGTCATTTGTTGCCTCGTTAGTTGGTAATGGGAGCATGGCCCTGACTGTTGGCTACAGGCGCGAGGCCGTCATGCGTTGTGTATGACTTGCCCAGGGTTAAAAGATTACAGATTGGCAGCCTGGCTTTAAGAAAAATTAAGCGCTGTGTATTTTTTTTGAATTTTTTAATTACCGGTTTTTGCCCTCTAGGACGAGGGTTTCCAGCTGTCAGGGAACTTTGGCTTGAGCTAAATGGAACGGGCTGTGTCGAATGCTAATATCCTCAAACGACTAGATCATAAGCATCACCTACACAGCGCCGCGAAGGAGGCCGTGATGAAGTATTTATGCCTGGTTTACAGCAATGAACAACAATTACACACCTCACCGGACAGCCCGAAAGACGAGGAATGCTGGGCCTATGCAGAAGCGGTGCAACGAAGTGGCCGAATGATTGCCGCCGAAGCGTTGCAGCCGGTGCACAGTGCAACGACCGTGCGTAAGCGTGGTGGCCAGCTCTCAATCACCGACGGCCCTTTTGCCGAAACCAAGGAACAGCTGGCCGGGTTCTATTTGATTGATGCACGTGACTTGAATGAAGCAATTCAATTGGCCGGTGATATTCCAGCCGCACGAGTGGGGTGTGTGGAAGTTCGCCCGGTCAGGGAGTTGGATATTTGAATCGCAAGTCTCGGTTCGAGCGCAGCTCTAGCCGAATGTTCTCATCGGCCAGAGCTTGCATGGTAGCTCACAAGTAGAATTTAGCTGTTTCAATGAGCTGTTCGGAGTGATTGTAGATGTCATCTACGCTCTGTATTGGGTGGCGTGTTTCATTTTTGTTTTGGTCGAAAACCCCCAGATATTTTTGGCTACGATTGAAGTGAAGGCGGCAGATTGGTTTGCGATTGTTATCGTCTAGCAGGACTCCGCAATAGCTCTGGTTATCCCGCATTGCTATACGCTTGACGTCGGTCGCGTGACGAACAATTGCCTTTACAATCATGAACCCCTCGATTTCCTCTTCCGTGGTTTCAATCCTGTTATCAATATCGTCTTGAGGTTCTGAAGAGCTGGAGGTTGAATCTTTTGCTTCATATGTAGCGGGAGTGCTCCCGCTAATCGCGGACTTCAAGCGGTCATTCGCTTGGTCGTTGAGAAACTGCACGGAGGCTTTGCGGGTGAGCTCAGCAAACAGCTCACGTACTTTTTGGGTCACCGCACCGTCATAGACACGTGATGCCACAAACTTTATGAAATCTTCGTCAGGGTTGCTCATCAATCCTGATAGAAACCGCTTAATTTGGCTTACGTATTTCAGCTCTCCAGCGGCATTCACGATTGACTCGATATCAAAAGCAGTTTTGGTCAGCTTCAATAGTTCGGGCACGGCATGCTCATCGATGTTCAATAGGTCAAGCTCCAAGAAGGGCTTCTCATCCATCTTGTTTGGAGCATCTAAGTCGGTAAAGAATTTATAAATTTGACCGTTGGTTAGGATGGCGATGCGAGCATTGGTTACGTGAAAATAGCGAAATAATTGGCTAGCGTTGTTGAGTGTTAGTAGCTCACCAATTTTTTTGCATTCCATTAGTATCTGGATTTCACCTGCCTTTAGGATTGCGTAATCGATTTTTTCTCCCTTTTTGGTACCTACGTCGCACACGTATTCTGGTATCACCTCGCTTGGATCAAATACGTCATAACCTAGAACGGCATGGATAAATGGCATTACAAATGCGTTCTTGGTTGCTTCTTCTGTCTGTATGGATGCGCCCTGTTGGCGAATTTTGACGGACAGACTCTTCAGCTTTTCGGCAAATTCCATGCAAGCATCCCCGAGAATAAAAAAATGAGACTAGCCTAGTTTCAAGGGATAGGTGGGGTTTGCTCTATGCAGGTGCGGTTACAGGCACTATTGAAACTAAAACTCCCGCAATTGCGGGAGTCTTGTTATGCAGATTGTATAGCCACTCCGATTTTGCTGACTAAGGCGTTTGCAGTTTCTTCAATGCTTCGCAGCTAACCGCATAGTTTGCTTTGCAGGCTGCGCTGTAGAGCGCCTTGGCCTGATTGGGGTCGCGGGTTACGCCGTGTTCGCCGGTGAAGTAGAGGTTGCCGAGAATATGCTGGGCCATTGGGTTGCCCCCAGCTGCTGACTGGTTCAAATACTTGAGCATGGCATCGCGATTGGCAAAGGATGCGTCATCACGGCCAGTGTAGAGGTAGGCCAGGCTAACGGCTGCCATGGAGTGGCCCTTGTCAGCGGCTTTTTTCCACCAGAATTCGGCTTGCTTGAGATCCTTGACCGGACGGCCGACGAAGTAGGCGCTGCCAAGCTTGAATTGACTTTCCACGTCGCCGCTTTCGGCCGCTTTTCGCAATTGATCAAACTCGGGGTTGGCAGTTTGTTCCTGGGTGGTTTCGGGTGAGGTGGCAGGAGCGCTTGTATCAGTGCCCGCATCTTTGCTGGCGCAACCGCCGAGGACAAGCAGGGTAAACAGCACGGCTGGTAGGGTTGGGCGCGCCAGTAGATTGGTTTTGATCATGGTTGATTCCTGATTTGACGAGAGCATGGTGCATAAGGCGGCATGACTAAAGAAGCCTCAACAAAGACAACAGTGACGGGAATAAGTTGGCAAAGCCATGGATTTCTTGGTGGATTGAAATTTATATAGTAAATTTTCATGAAATTAAGAGTTGAATATTTCATGAGGCAGCCATGTTCAAACAGTCCGCCCAGCACGTTCAGAGTTATTATGCCGCAACCTATCCAGAACCTTTGCGTTTGCGCGATACCCTTGAGGCGTCGCTGAGTACCGAGGTGCTGATCATTGGTGGTGGCTTTAGCGGGCTGCATTGTGCGTTGCGATTGTTACAGGCAGGCAAGCGCGTGGTGGTTCTCGAAGCCAGTCGGTTGGCATGGGCGGCATCGGGGCGTAATGGCGGCCAGGCGCTGCTCGGTTGGTCATGCGATATGCCGCCGTTCGAAGCGGCGCTGGGTTTGAGTGGTGCGCAACAATTGTGGCGCAGCATGCAATGGGCCGCAGATGAAATACGTGAGTTGCCCAGGCGTTATGGTTTTGATATCGATTACCGTCCGGGCAGCCTCTACACTGCGGTATTGGCGCGGCGAGTGACCCAGTTGCAGGACGCCGAACGCGAAGCGCATGAAAAATGGAACAGCCCGGGCGTGCGCTTTATTGCCGGGGATGAATTGCGCGACTGGATAGGCAGTGATCGTTATCAGGCGGCGCTCTATGACCCGCAGGGAGCGCACATCAATCCGCTGAAACTCGCCCAGGGCCTAGCTACTGCAATTGAGCAACTGGGCGGGCAGATTTTCGAACAGAGTCAGGTATTGGATTACCGGCAGACGGCTGAAGGTTACCGCGCGCGAACAGCCAACGGTGAGGTGCGTGCTGATGTGCTGGTCCTGGCCTGCAATGCTTATATTGATCGTCTGGAACCGACATTGAGCCGGCGCATATTGCCCGTGGGCTCCTATCAAGTTGCAACCGAGCCGTTGGAGGCGGAACTAGCCCAATCGTTGCTGCCGAAAAACAGTTGTGTCATCGATAACCAGTTCGTCCCGGACTACTTCCGCTTGACCCCCGATAACCGCCTGTTGTTCGGCGGTGGCTGCACTTACCTAGGTGGAATTCCCAAGGACGTTGCGGCCGCAACCCGGCCTTATCTCGAACGGGTATTTCCTCAACTGCGCGGAGTTGCGCTGGACTATGGGTGGGGCGGTCATATCGACTGCACCATGAAGCGCACTCCGGATATTGGTTGCGAAGGCCTGCGTTACTGGTTGCAAGGGTTTTCCGGCCATGGCGTTTTACCCACCCTGGCCGGAGCTCGGGCGGTGAGCGATGCGATTCTTGGCGATAGCGAGTTGCTGGCTCTCTACCAAGGGATGCACAACCCGGCTTTCCCCGGTGGTTCCCGTCTTGCAGCGCCCATCGAGGCCCTGGGCAAGGCCTGGTACCGCCTGCGCGATGCGCTTTAGTTCATGCTGTTTGAGGATTCGATATGGATATGCAAGACGAAGTCGAAGGACTGGCGATACTGATTCGTGACCTGCGCAAGCACAAAAAGGTCAGCCTCGAGGCCCTGGCTGGACAGGTGGGGCGTTCAGTGGGCTTTCTGTCGCAGGTTGAACGGGCGATTTCAAAGCCTACGGTAGCTGACCTGACCGCTATCTCGGAGGCGTTGGGCGTCTCTACCAGTTATTTCTATAACCTCAGCAAACCCCGTGAGGTGGCTTGGGTGACCCGTCCCGATGAACGCCGGACCCTGTATTACGCTGGCGGGATTACCGACGTGCTCGTTTCACCAAGCATGTCGGCCGGTTTCTCTATGCTGGAAAGTCATCTGGCGCCTGGCGCCACCAGTGGTGAAGGGCATTTGGATGACAGCTCCGAGCAAGGCGGGTTTGTGCTCGAGGGCGAACTGACCATCTGGATTGGGGATGCTGGCGATGAGCAGGCCAGTCCGGTGACCTTGCGCGCCAACGATGGTTTTCAGTTGCCGCCACACAGCCAGTTTCGCTATGCGAACCTCAGCCAGCAAATGACGCGCGTGCTTTGGGTCTTCAGGTAGGCTGGCCTGCGCGGCCCCATTAATCGCAATTATTTTGTCGTGTTTGGCGTTTGCAACTGGGGCTGGAGCTGCGATGCTTTAGATGGTTTTCTGAATTTAATGTTTTCGAGGTGGGTATGCAGATCAGTTGTGATTTCGACAGTGGCAATATTGAGGTCATTGATGACAGTAATCCTCAACGGGTCCTGCTGGCGATACGACCTGATCTGCGCAGCCATCATTTCCAGTGGTTTCACTTCAAGGTGGATGGCCTGACGCCGGGTCGCCCGATTGGCTTCAGCCTGACCAATGCCCACAATTCTGCGTACAGTCACGCCTGGAGCGGGTACGACACCGCTGCCTCATATGACCAGAAAAAGTGGTTCAGGGTGCCAAGTCGCTTTCAGGATGGGGCGCTGGATTTTGAGTTGGCACCGCACCAGACGCAGATCTGGTTTGCCTATTTCGAACCCTATAGTCGCGCTCGTCATGACCAGTTGATTGCCAGCGCGATTGCCGATGCCGGCGCGCAGCTTTTCGCCACCGGCAAGAGTATTGAAGGGCGTGATATCCAGTTGCTGAAAGTCAGCCGCAACCCCAAGGCGCAACGCAAGGTCTGGATCATCGCTCAGCAGCATCCAGGCGAACACATGGCCGAGTGGTACATGGAAGGTGTGATCGAGCGACTTAAAAATCGTGATGACGCACAGCTCAACCACTTGCTTGAGCAAGCTGATCTGTACCTGGTGCCGAACATGAATCCAGACGGCGCCTTTCGTGGGCACCTGCGCACCAATGCCGCCGGTCAGGACCTTAACCGGGCTTGGCAATCGGCAAGTCCGGAACAGAGTCCTGAGGTGTACTTCGTCCAGCAGCAGATGCGCAAGGTCGGCGTCGACATGTTTCTGGACATTCATGGCGATGAAGAAATTCCCCATGTGTTTGCGGCCGGTTGCGAGGGCAACCCGGGTTTTGACGCGCGCCTGGAGGCGCTCGACAACGAGTTCCGCAGCCGACTGGTTGCCAGTGGTGCTGAGTTCCAGACACGCTTTGGTTATCCGCGCAGTGCGCCTGGCAAAGCCAATACCACCTTGGCGTGCAACTCGGTTGGTATGGAGTTCGACTGCCTGGCGTTCACCATCGAGATGCCATTCAAGGATCACAATGACACGCCGTGCCCACGCACGGGCTGGAACGGGCAGCGTTCGGCGCAATTGGGCAAGGATGTACTTGGCGTCATCGCCGATATGGTCGAGCAATTGCGCTGAGCAGTCGGCCAGGCGGGGGCAGGGCTCTGAACATGGTTTGTAACGCTTGAGGCGTTGGTTTTACTGAACCCTTGATTGAATCTATAGGTCGCAGTTGTCTGCCTGGATAATGATGTTCAGGTGTAACCGTTCTCAAGGACAGTGAATGCTCAGCGTTAACCTTGGCCCCTTGACCATGTCGGTCGCTCATTTGTTGTTATTAGGCAGTTTGTTGGTGGCTACGCTGGTTGGCTGGTGGGTTGGGCGCAATGCCGGGAGCAATCCCGAAAACCGCCTGTTCCTGATGTTCTTGGCCGGGGTGCTCGGTGCCCGTTGCGCATTCGTCGTGCGTTACTTCGAACAGTTCAAGAGTGACCCGTGGCAAGTGATCGATCTGCGCGATGGTGGCTTTATTGCCTGGCCTGGCATCCTGCTGGCGCTGTTACTGGGGCTGTACTGGTTGGTCAGGCAACCGCCGATGCGCCGTCCGTTGGCGATGGCATTGGTGGCCGGGTTATTGGCCTGGGGATCGGGCTCGGCAGTTATGCGCGCGCTGGAGCAGGGCACCCGTTTGCCGGATGTTGCATTGACCACGCAGGATGGCAAGGCGGTTGAGCTGAGCGACTATGTTGGCAAGCCGTTGGTGGTCAATCTCTGGGCAACCTGGTGTCCGCCGTGCCGACGTGAGATGCCCGTATTGGCCGCAGCGCAGGAACGTCATGCCGATGTAACTTTCCTGTTCGTCAACCAGGGCGAGACCGAGGATGAAATCAAGCGGTTTCTCAATGCCGGCCAACTCAATATGGATAATGTACTGCTTGATAGCCATGCGCGCCTGGGGCCAATGCTTGGCTCGCGTGCATTACCCACCACCGTGTTCTACGACGCCCAGGGGCGACAGCTTGGCAGCCACTTGGGTGAGTTGTCTGAAGCCAGTCTGCTGCAGGTATTAGACCTGTTTAAAAAGGATGATAAACAATGACCAAGTTGATACTTGAGCCTTCTCGCTGGTTGACGCTGGCGCTGTTGAGCGCTGCTGCGACGAGCCTGCATGCCGAGCAATGGCCTGCGCCAATCAAGGCCGTCGAGGCGCGCGGCGCTGAAATTGTCGGCCGTTTCGATGCCCCGGGTGGCATGCAGGGGTTTGCCGCCAAATACAATGGCCAAGGCATGGCGCTGTACCTGATGCCGGACGGCAAGCACGTGCTGCTCGGTACATTGCTCGACGAGCAGGGTGCCGATCTCAGCGAAGCGCCGCTGGAGCAACTGGTCTACCAGCCGATGGCCAAGCAAATGTGGGCGCGAATGGAGAAAAGCCACTGGGTTGGCGATGGTAAGGACGATGCACCGCGTGTCGTGTACGTATTCAGCGACCCCAACTGCCCGTACTGCACCCTGTTCTGGAAGCAGTCGCGGCCCTGGGTCGAGGCAGGCAAGGTGCAGTTGCGCCATATCATGGTGGGTATCATTCGCGAGGACAGCGAGGCCAAGGCGGCCACCATTCTTGCGGCCAAATCGCCAGAGCAAGCGCTTAACGAGCATGAGTCTGCTGGGCAATCCAGTACGCTGGCGCCGCTAAAAACCATTCCGCCACACATCCAGAAGCAGCTTGATAGCAATCTTGAGCTGATGAACGAGCTGGGTGGCCAGGCGACCCCGGCGATTTTCTATCTGGATAAAGACTGGCGCCTGCAGCAGCAACAAGGTGCGCCGCGTCCAGATGCCTTGAAAGCGATCATGGGTGAGTAGGGATGTAGGGCGGACAGCGCTTTTCTGTCCGCCATTTATCGCAAGTTAAGGTCTATCGCAAATAACTGGACTCTGGTGGGCAAGCTTCGCGTTGCCGCATCCTAGGAAACACACAATGGCAGACAAGGCTTGCTTGTCCGCCATTGCTGCCAGCTGATCAGCCGCGGTAGTAGCGCTGCTCAACGAAAGGTGTCTTGGCCACTTTCATCGGCACACGCTTGCCCCGCACTATTGCCCAGACATCACTGCCAACCGGCACATGACTCGCCTGAACGTAGCCCATGGCAACCGGCGCGCCCAGAGTAGGGCCGAAACCGCCGCTGGTGACTGCGCCTATGATGTTGCCATCGGCATCGACGATTTCAGCCCCCTCGCGTACTGGTACGCGCTCTTGCGGCAACAGGCCCACGCGCTTGCTGGCAACGCCGGCTTGTTGTTGGGCGAAGATCTGCTCTGCGCCGGGGAAGCCGCCAGCACGGGCACCATCGGCGCGACGTGGCTTGGACATGGCCCAGAGCAGGCTGGCCTCGATTGGCGTGGTGCTGGTGCTCATGTCATGGCCATACAGGCATAGGCCAGCTTCCAGGCGAAGTGAGTCACGGGCACCAAGGCCAATGGCTTCGACTTCTGGCTCGGCCAGCAGGCTGCGGGCCAGGGTTTCAGCGCTTTCGTTAGGCACTGAAATTTCGTAGCCGTCTTCGCCGGTATAGCCCGAACGGCTCACGTAGCAATCAACACCGAGCAGGCGAACCTGGGCGAATTGCATAAAGGTCATCTTCGCCACTTCTGGTGCGAGGCGGCTGAGTACATCAACGGCTTTAGGGCCTTGCAGGGCCAGCAGGGCCCGCGTTTCAAACAGGCTCTCGATCTCGCACTGCTCGCCAATGTGCTTGCGCATGTGCGCCAGGTCCTGGTCCTTGCAGGCCGCGTTGACCACCAGGAACAGGGTGTCGTCGCCGAGGTTGGCGACCATCAGGTCGTCGAGAATGCCGCCGTTTTCATCGGTGAACATTGCATAGCGCTGCATGCCAACTGGCAGGTCGATTATGTCGACCGGTACCAGGGTTTCCAGCGCCTTGGCTGCATTGGCGCCGCGCAGCACCAACTGGCCCATGTGCGAGACATCGAACAAGCCAGCTTGGTCGCGAGTCTGCAAGTGTTCCTTCATGACGCCGAGCGGATACTGCACCGGCATGTCATAGCCTGCGAATGGCACCATGCGTGCGCCCAGTTCAAGGTGCAGTGCGTGCAGTGGGGTTTTTGCGAGTGTTTCGGTAGTCATGCAGGTCTCCTTGGTATTCTGTTCACTGTGCTCCTGTGCGGAACGCAGCGCTCAATCAGCATTCGATAATATTGACAGCCAGGCCGCCGCGAGCGGTTTCCTTGTACTTGCTTTTCATGTCGGCGCCGGTCTGGCGCATGGTGCGAATCACCTTGTCCAGCGAGATAAAGTGCTGGCCGTCGCCGCGCAGTGCCATGCGCACTGCATTGATGGCCTTGACCGAACCCATTGCATTGCGTTCGATGCAGGGCACCTGGACCAGGCCACCAACGGGGTCACAAGTCAGGCCAAGGTTGTGCTCCATGCCGATTTCCGCCGCGTTTTCGACCTGTTGCACGCTGCCGCCAAGCACTTCGCACAAGGCGCCCGCCGCCATTGAACAAGCAACGCCTACTTCGCCCTGGCAGCCGACTTCGGCACCGGAGATCGAGGCATTCTCCTTGTAGAGGATGCCGATGGCCGCCGCCGTCAACAAAAAGCGCACCACGCCATCGTCGTTGGCACCGCTGATAAAGCGTGTGTAGTAATGCAAGACCGCCGGAATGATCCCGGCTGCGCCATTGGTTGGTGCAGTCACGACGCGGCCGCCGCTGGCATTTTCTTCATTGACCGCCAGGGCATAGAGGTTGACCCAGTCAAGCACGCTCAATGCATCGCGCATATTGGCTTCGGGGTTCTTGCACAGTTGGCGATACAACGCCGCTGCGCGCCGTTTCACTTTCAGGCCGCCGGGCATGATGCCTTCGTTGTTGCAGCCCGCCGTGACGCAATCTTGCATCACCTGCCAGATGTTCAGCAGACGTTCACGGGTTTCCGCTTCGGGACGCCAGGCCGCTTCGTTGGCCAGCATCACTTGGCTGATCGACAGATTATGCTCGGCACAATGGGCCAGCAGCTGTTTGCCGGTGGTGAAGGGGTAGGCCAGCTGGGTTTGATCCTCCACGATACGGTCGGCGCCTGCGGCTTCATCGTCCACCACAAAACCACCGCCAACCGAGTAGTACTCGCGGCTGCGCACTTGCAGGCCGGCTTGATCAAAGGCGCGGAAGATCATGCCATTGGGATGGAACGCCAAGGGTTTGCGGATCATCGCCAGGTGTTCTTTTTCGACAAAACGAATGGTTTTTTCGCCGAGTAGATCCAGTTCGCCAGCGGCTCGAATCGCCTTGAGGCGCTCATCAATGGTGCTGGTGTCGACGCTGTCGGGTTGTTCGCCGAGCAAACCGAGCAAGACCGCTTTGTCGCTGCCGTGGCCCTTGCCGGTGGCGCCCAGCGAGCCATAGAGCTCGACCTTGACCTGCTCGGTAGCTGCCAGCAGGTCATCGCGGCGCAAACCTTCGACAAAACGTGCAGCCGCTCGCATCGGCCCGACCGTGTGCGAGCTGGAGGGGCCGATACCAATTTTGAACAAGTCAAAAACACTGAGTGACATATAACCTCGTGGGGCTGCGCCTGTAGCGCGAGCCGCATCAATAATGGCTTGTGAGGCCAGGTGCGCCAGTCGCCTTGTGAGCGGCTGGCGAGCCTTGCTTATTCAGCGTAGACCGGGAAGGTCTTGCAGAACTCGCTGACCTGACCACGTACACGTTCGATAACTGCAGGGTTGTCCAGTTCATCGAGAATGTCGCAGATCCAGCCCGCCAGCTCACGGCATTCACCTTCCTTGAAGCCACGGGTGGTCACGGCCGGGGTGCCAATGCGGATGCCCGAGGTGACGAAAGGTGACTGCGGGTCGTTTGGCACTGCGTTTTTGTTCACGGTGATATGCGCCGCGCCCAACGCTGCATCGGCAGCCTTTCCGGTCAGGCCTTGCTTGATCAGGCTCAGCAGGAACAGATGGTTATCGGTGCCCCCGGAAACCACTTCATAGCCGCGTCCGACAAAGACTTCGGCCATGGCCTGGGCGTTGTTGATGACCTGCAGTTGATAGGCCTTGAAGCTTGGCTCCATGGCTTCCTTGAAGCACACCGCTTTACCGGCAATAACGTGCATCAGCGGGCCGCCCTGGCTGCCGGGGAAAACTGCCGAGTTGAGTTTCTTCTCGATCGCTTCGTTGGCCTTGGCCAGAATCAGGCCGCCGCGTGGGCCGCGCAGGGTCTTGTGCGTGGTGGTGGTGACCACGTCAGCATAGGGCAGAGGGTTGGGGTACAGGCCTGCGGCGACCAGACCGGCAACGTGGGCCATGTCGACGAACAGGTAAGCGCCAACCTTGTCGGCGATTTCGCGGAAACGGGCGAAGTCCAGGGTGCGCGAATAGGCAGAGAAGCCCGCCACTATCATCTTGGGCTTGTGCTCAAGGGCCAGGCGCTCGACTTCGGCGTAGTCAATCAGGCCTTGCTCGTCGATGCCGTACTGGATAGCGTTGTAGAGCTTGCCGGATGAGCTGACGTGGGCGCCGTGGGTCAGGTGGCCGCCATGGGCCAGGCTCATGCCGAGGATGGTGTCGCCAGCCTGCAGCAGCGCCAGGTAGACCGCGGAGTTGGCGGACGAACCCGAGTGTGGCTGGACGTTGGCGTAGTCGGCACCGAACAGCTGCTTGGCGCGCTCGATGGCCAGGCTTTCGACCACATCAACGTGCTCGCAGCCGCCGTAATAGCGCTTGCCCGGATAGCCTTCGGCGTACTTGTTGGTCAAGCCGCTGCCCTGGGCTTCCATCACCGCTGGGCTGGTGTAGTTTTCCGAGGCGATCAGCTCGATGTGGTCTTCCTGGCGGCGGTCTTCTGCTTGCAGGGCGCGGGCCAGGGCAGGATCGTATTCGTTCAAAGTCAGGCTTTTGTAGAACATTGCGGCTGTCCTTAAAGTCGGGCGCGAGCGGTTATCGCTCGCGCCATGTTGAGTTAGCGTTGCAGTGATTCAACACTGCGCTTGACGATGTCAGGGTTGAAATGATCGCGGGTCAGCTTGACCACGACCGGGCTCAACAGCAGCAGCGAGAGCAGGTTGGGCAGGGCCATCAAGCCGTTGAGGGTGTCGGCCAGCAGCCAGGCAAAGTCGAGCTGGGCAATAGCGCCAAACGGCACGGCCAGTACCCAGATAATGCGAAACGGCAGGATCGCCTTGGTGCCGACCATGAACTCCCAGCATTTTTCGCCAAAATAGCTCCAGCCAAGAATAGTGGTGAAGGCAAATACCACCAGCGCAATACTCAGGAATGCGCCGCCGAAACCGGGCATTGCCGACTCGAAGGCCGAGGCTGAAAGGGCTGCGCCACTGACGCCGCTGGTCCAGACGCCTGAGCAGATGATGGCCAGGCCGGTCATGGTGCAGATCACCAGGGTGTCGATAAAGGTTCCGAGCATGCCGATCATGCCCGAGCGTACCGGACTATTGGTGGTGCCGGCCGCCTGGGCGATACCGGCCGTACCGAGACCTGCTTCGTTTGAGAAAATACCGCGCGCCACACCAAAGCGGATCGCTGCCATGACTGCTGCGCCAGCAAAACCACCGGTGGCGGCTGCAGGGCTGAAGGCATAGGTGAAGATCATGCCGAACGCATTGGGGATCTGGTCGGCAAACACCACCAGCACCACGATAGAGGCGACGATGTAGGCAACGCACATGAAGGGCACCAAGGCTGCGGCGACCACGCCAATACGCTTGATGCCGCCAAGGATAACCAGGCCAACGGCAACCATGCTGACGACGCCAGTTACCCACAGCGGAACATTGAAGGTGCTTTCAAGGGCATGGGCCATGCTGTTGACCTGGACCATGTTGCCGATGCCAAAGCCAGCCAGGCCGCCGAAGATGGCGAAGGCAGTGCCAAGCCAGAGCCACTTCTGGCCCAGGCCATTCTTGATTGCATACATGGGCCCGCCGACATGCTCGCCGCGGTCATCTTTCTCACGGTAATGAACTGCCAGAACCACTTCGCAGTACTTGGTCGCCATCCCGACCAGCGCGGTACACCACATCCAGAATAGCGCGCCAGGCCCGCCAAGGAAGATAGCGGTCGCCACACCGGCAATGTTGCCGGTGCCCACGGTTGCCGCCAGGCAGGTCATCAACGCCTGGAATGGGCTGATTTCGCCGCTGGCATCATCGTCTTTCTTGCGACCTTTCCACATCAGGCTGAAGCCCGCGCCAATCTTGCTCAGCGGCATGAACTTCAGGCGCAGCATCAGGAACAGGCCTGTACCGAGAATCGCCACCAGCATCGGTGGGCCCCAGACAAGTCCGTTTATTGAGTTAACCAAAGTGTTGATAAATTCCATGGAACGCACCTTTTTGTTGTTGTTAGCGTCAGGAGGAGCCTGCGCTCGATAGGGGCTGTTAGCAGTGGTCTTACTGTAGCTTGCTGGTTTTGCGCAGTGGCTGACTGCAGTCATGCAGCCAGTTGTTGAATAATCGGGCCACCTAGGCCCGCGACAAACGCCCGCAAGCAGTACGGGCGTTTGCCGGGTGCTGCATCAGGCGTCTTGGTACGCTTCGATAGACGGGCAGGCGCAGATCAGGTTGCGATCGCCAAACACGTTGTCGACACGACCCACTGGTGGCCAGTACTTGCCGTCGATCAGCGAGGCGACCGGATAGACCGCCTGCTCACGGCTGTAGCTGTGCGTCCACTCACCAACCAGCTCAAGGGCAGTGTGCGGTGCGTTTTTCAGTGGGTTGTTCTCTTTGTCGAGATCACCGCGTTCAACCGCGCGAATTTCGTCACGGATGGCAATCATCGCGTCGCAGAAGCGATCCAGTTCTTCTTTGGACTCACTTTCGGTCGGCTCGATCATCAGGGTGCCGGCAACCGGGAACGACATGGTCGGCGCGTGGAAGCCGAAGTCGATCAGGCGCTTGGCCACGTCATCAACGCTGATGCCGCTGGCGTCTTTGATCGGGCGAATATCGAGAATGCACTCGTGGGCAACCAGGCCATTGGTGCCGCTGTAGAGCACCGGGTAGTGTTCCTCAAGGCGGCGGGCAATGTAGTTGGCGTTGAGAATAGCCAGCTGCGAGGCACGCTTGAGGCCTTCGCCACCCATCATGGTGATGTACATCCAGGTGATCGGCAGAATGCTCGCGCTACCAAATGGCGCTGCGCTGACAGCACCTTCCTTGCGCGTCATATTGGCGTGGCCCGGCAGGAACGGGATCAGGTGTTCCTTGACGCCGATTGGGCCAACACCCGGGCCGCCACCGCCGTGCGGGATGCAGAAGGTCTTGTGCAGGTTGAGGTGCGAAACGTCGCCGCCGAACTGGCCTGGGGCGCAGAGCCCGACCATGGCGTTCATGTTGGCGCCGTCGATGTACACCTGGCCGCCGTTGTCGTGAATGATCTGGGCGATCTCGCGGATGCCCTCCTCAAACACACCGTGGGTCGATGGATAGGTGATCATCAGTGCGGCGAGGCGATCCTTGTGCTCCACAGCCTTGGCGCGCAGATCTTCGATATCCACGTTGCCACGGGCGTCGCAGGCGGTAACCACCACGCGCATGCCAACCATGCTGGCGGTCGCCGGGTTGGTGCCATGGGCCGACTGCGGGATCAGGCAGATGTCGCGCTGATCGTCGCCACGGCTGATGTGGTAGGCACGAATGGCCAGCAGGCCTGCGTACTCGCCCTGCGAACCGGCATTAGGCTGCAGCGATACACCGTCATAACCCGTCGCGGCGCAGAGCATCGCTTCCAGTTCGTCGGTGAGTTGCTGGTAACCCTGGCTTTGTTCGGCTGGGGCAAATGGATGCAGGTTGCCGAACTCAGCCCAGGTCACCGGGATCATTTCACTGGCGGCATTGAGCTTCATGGTGCAGGAACCCAGCGGGATCATGCTGCGATCCAGCGCCAGGTCCTTGTCAGCCAGCTTGCGCAGGTAGCGCATCAACTCGGTTTCGGAGTGATAGCGGTTGAATACCGGGTGGCTGAGAATGGCTGATTGACGCAGCAATGCCTGCGGCAGGCGAGTGGCAACGGCCTTGGCCAGTTCAGTGAAGCTTGGCAGGCTGTTGCCTGGCTCGGCAAAGACTTCCCACAGGCTTTCGATTGCAGCCTGATCGGTGGTTTCGTCAAACGACACACCAACCCGCTGTGCATCCACCACGCGCAGGTTGATCGACAGTTCACGGGCCTGCTTGTGCAAGGTCGCGGTGCGCTCACCGGTGGCAATGGTCAGGGTGTCGAAGAAGTTGTCCTGCTCAACCGCAAAGCCCAGCTTGGCCAGGCCTTGGGCAAAGATTGCGGTCATCTGATGTACGCGCTTGGCAATGCGGGTCAGGCCTTGTGGGCCGTGGTAGACCGCATACATGCTGGCGATATTGGCCAGTAGGACCTGTGCGGTACAGATGTTGCTGGTGGCCTTTTCGCGGCGGATATGCTGCTCGCGGGTTTGCATGGCCAGGCGCAGGGCAGGCTTGCCGAAACGGTCAACCGAGACACCGACCAGTCGGCCAGGCATGTCGCGCTTGAACGCATCACGGGTGGCGAAGTAGGCGGCGTGCGGGCCACCAAAACCCAGTGGCACACCGAAGCGTTGGGCACTGCCCAGAGCCACGTCGGCACCGAACTCACCCGGAGGCGTCAGCAAGGTCAGGGCCAGCAAGTCGGCTGCAACCGCAACCAGCGCATTGGCCGCGTGGAACTGCTCGACCAGTGCGCGGTAGTCGAAGATGTCACCGTTGCTGGTCGGGTATTGCAGCAGGGCGCCGAAGTAGGTACTGGCGTCAGTGATTTCGGCTTCATCGCCGATTACAACGTCAATGCCCAGCGGCTCGGCACGGGTGCGCAGCACGTCGAGGGTTTGCGGGTGGCAATGCTTGGAGGCAAAGAAGCTGTTGCTGGCCTTGTTCTTCGACAAGCGCTTGCAGAAGGTCATTGCTTCGGCGGCAGCGGTGGCCTCGTCGAGCAAGGACGCGTTGGCGATAGGCAGGCCAGAAAGATCGCTGACCAGGGTCTGGAAGTTGAGCAGCGCTTCCAGGCGACCCTGGGAAATTTCAGGCTGATAAGGGGTGTAGGCGGTGTACCAGGCTGGATTTTCCAGCAGGTTGCGCAGAATCGGCGACGGCGTGTGGGTACCGTAATAGCCCTGGCCAATAAAGGTCTTGAACTGCTGGTTCTTGGCGGCGATCGCCTTGATCTTGGCCAATGCAGCGGCTTCGCTCAGGCCCGGAGTCTGGCCCAGTACGCTGGTGCCCTTGATGCTCTCGGGAATAACGCTGGCGCTGAGTGCCTCGAGCGAGTCAAAGCCCAGCTGCTGGAGCATGGCGTTGATGTCAGCGTCACGCGGGCCGATGTGGCGCGCAATAAATTCGTTTTCGGTCGTCAGGTCAGTCATCAGCTAGCCTCAGGCGTCAGCGTTAGCGTTTAGCAGGCGATCGTAAGCAGCCTGGTCGAGCAGATCATTGATGGCACTTGGATTGGCAGGGCGGAAGCGGAAGAACCAACCCTGGCCCAGCGGATCTTCATTGACCAGTTCAGGGCTGGCTTCGAGGTCGGTGTTGACTTCAACCACTTCGCCATCGAGCGGCATGGTGATGTTGCTGGCAGCCTTGACCGACTCCAGCACGGCGACTTCGGCTTCAGCGCTGTAGCTTTGCGCTTCCGGCAATTGCACGAATACCACGTCACCCAGTGCTTCTTGGGCAAAGGCAGTGATGCCAACGGTTACCAGGCCATCTTCTTCCAGGCGCAGCCATTCGTGCTCGACGGTAAAACGCAATTCGCTCATGTGAACTCCTCAAGTGACAGTCTCGCCTGTTTCTGTTGCAGACGATGATTCAGGTGCCCGCCATGGACGGGCGTCTTGCCCAGTTTGTCTGCAAACTGGGTGCCATCGTTAAAATATCGAGAAAAATCAAAGGATTGAGGCGATTTTTGGGATGTGGATTTGTTCTGCTGTGTATCGAAATCAATACGGCTTGAGACAGCCATCTTCGAGTAACCAGAGCGAAGCCACTGGAACCGCAAGTTATCGAGTCTGTATTGATTTATATACGATGTATTGATTTGAATACATGGTGGAACGAGAGCCTGTGCAGGCCCGGGCTTTTATCGCGCAAGCAGTCTAGCTCAAGGGGCAAGTGGCTGTCATAGCCAGGCTGGGCGCGGGTTGGCAGGCTGTTGGCTCATTATTCAGTCACTCAATAATGCACCATTGTGCATGCCGATTGACGTCCTGAAACCCCGTGTTGGCGGGGGGATTCACTCTTTCGGCTGACATCCAAAATACCTCTTTCGGGCGCTTATCGCCCGAGGTCGCTCTGGGTAGGTTGGCGGCAACACTCAACACATCGCTTTCAGGAGCGTCGCATGACAACAAAAACAAGACATGCATTCTTTCAGCCTTGTGCGCTGGCTGCTGCGGTCGCGCTCGGCTGTACAACACAAGCCCAGGCTGTGAACTTCAACATTGGCCCAATCGAGGCTCAGTTCGACTCCTCGCTTTCCGTGGGGGCGAGTTGGGCTACCCGTGACGGCGACAAGGACTTTATCTCGACTGCCAGTGGCGGGACTGCCTCGTCGCGCACCTCGGACGACGGCCGGCTCAACTTCAAGAAAGGGGAAACCTTCTCGAAGATCTTCAAGGGTATCCACGACCTCGAGTTGAAGTATGGGGATACTGGCGTGTTTGTCCGCGGCAAGTACTGGTACGACTTCGAAACCAAGGATGAAAGCCGTCTGTTCTACGACATCGACGACCACAACCGCAAAGAAGCGGCGCAATCCTCCGGCGGCGAGATTCTCGATGCCTTCATCTACCACAACTACGCCATTGGCGATCTGCCCGGCAGTGTGCGGGTTGGTAAGCAGGTCGTCAGTTGGGGGGAAAGTACTTTCATCCAGAACTCGATCAACTCGATCAACCCGATCGACGCCGCTGCTTTCCGTCGCCCAGGTGCGGAAATCAAGGAAGGCCTGATCCCGGTCAACATGCTCTATGTCTCGCAAAGCCTCACCGACAGTGTGAGTATGGAGGCCTTCTACCAATTGGAGTGGGACCAGACTGTCGCGGATAACTGCGGCACCTTTTTCTCCACCTCGGACGTGGTCGCCGATGGCTGCGAAGACCGCCTGGTGGTGGCTGGCCCGGACCTGCCGCCTGGCGAGTCGACCAACTCCTTTGTCGATAACGCCTACATTCCGCGTGCCGGTGACCGAGATGCACGGGACAGCGGCCAGTATGGCCTGGCCCTGCGCTGGTATGCAGAGTCGCTCAACGATACCGAGTTTGGCCTGTACACCATGAACTACCACAGCCGTGGGCCGGTGTTCAGTACCATCCGCACCACCTCGCCAAGCGCTGCGTTCATTCCGGGTGCACCAGATGCACGCTACTTTATCGAGTACCCCGAAGACATCCGTCTGTACGGTTTGAGCTTCGCCACCAACGTCAATGGCACCGCGCTTTCCGGTGAATTGAGCTACCGGCCGAATATGCCGCTGCAGATCAACTCGACCGACATGTCATTTGCCGCGTTGGGCCTGCCGTTCTCACCGATCTTTGTTTCCGGTGACTCGCAAAACACGTCAGCGGCTGACCTGCATGGCTACGAGCGCCGTGAAGTGACCCAGGCGCAGATCACAGCTGTGCAATTCATCGATCGGGTATTGGGGGCCAGTCGCCTGACCTTACTCGGCGAGGTGGGCTATAACTACATCAGTGGGATCAGCGATGACGTTGGAGAGGTGCGCTTTGGCCGCGATCCAATCTTTGGTGCTGGTGAGTTTACCGCTCCCGGTGTTTGCGAGGCGTTCAACGCCGCTAATCCTGACGAATGTAATGACGATGGTTTCTACACTTCAAGCTCCTGGGGCTACAGGTTGCGTGCCAGCGCCGACTACAACAACGTTTTCGCCGGTGTGAACCTGACTCCAAGCCTGGCGTGGTCGCATGACGTCAGCGGTTATGGGCCTAACTTCACCGAAGGCAGCAAGGCTATCAGCATTGGCTTGAGTGCCGAATACCAGAACACCTACAACGCCAGCCTCAGCTACACCGATTTCTTTGGTGGTGACTACAACGTGATTACAGACCGTGATTTCGTTGCACTGAGCCTCGGCGTCAACTTCTGATCAACGATAACCAAAGGATCCGTAATCGATGAAAAACAAAAGAATCCTATCGGCAGGCGCGTTGCTCCTGACATTGCTGGCAAGCAGTGTGATGGCTGCCGTGTCTGAGCAGGAAGCTGCCAAGCTAGGAACAAGCTTGACGCCGCTTGGCGCTGAAAAAGCCGGAAACGCCGATGGCACTATTCCTGCGTGGGATGGCGGCCTGCCGAAAACGGCCGGGGCGGTCGACGCGGCCGGTTTTGTCACCGACCCCTTTGCCGACGAGAAGCCCCTGTTCGTGATTACCGCGAGCAATGTCGACCAGTACAAGGACAAGCTTTCCGCTGGCCAGTTGGCGATGTTCAAGCGTTATCCACAGACCTACAAGATGCCGGTTTACCCCACTCACCGTACAGCCGGAGCTCCGCCTGAAATCTATGAGGCCGCGAAGAGAAGTGCGCTCAATACCGTAGGTGTCGATGGTGGTAACGGCCTGCAGAACTTCAGCGACAGTCGTTACTATGCCTTCCCGATCCCCAAGACCGGGGTGGAGGTGATCTGGAACCATATCACCCGGTATCGCGGTGGCAACGTGCGCCGGCATATCGTCCAGGCCACGCCGCAGGTAAATGGCTCATACAGCCTGGTCAAGTTTGACGACGAAGTGGCATTCCCGACCGAGCTTGAAGGTGCTGATCCAGCCAAGACCAGCAATATCCTGCTGTACTTCAAGCAGCGGGTAACGGCGCCGTCGCGGTTGGCCGGTAACGTGTTGCTGGTGCACGAGACCATTGACCAGGTCAAGGAGCCACGCCTGGCGTGGATCTACAACGCCGGCCAGCGTCGTGTTCGTCGCGCACCGCAAGTGGCCTATGACGGTCCAGGTACCGCGTCTGACGGCATGCGTACCGCCGATAACTTTGATGTGTTCTCGGGTGCTCCAGACCGTTATGACTGGAAGCTGATCGGCAAGAAGGAAATGTATATTCCCTATAACGCCTACAAGCTGGATTCGCCGAAGCTCAAGTACGACGAGATCATCAAGGCCGGTCATATCAATCAGGATCTTGCTCGCTATGAGCTGCACCGGGTGTGGGAGGTCGAGGCAACGCTGAAGCCGGGCGAGCGTCACATCTACGCCAAGCGTCACTACTTCGTGGATGAAGACAGCTGGGAGATCGTTCTGGCTGATCACTACGACGGTCGTGGCCAACTCTGGCGCGTTGCCGAAGGCCATGCCCAGTACTACTACCCGCGGCAGATGACCGGTTATACCGTGGAAACCCTCTACGACATAATCGCGGGTCGCTACATTGCGCTGGGCCTGAAAAACGAAGAAAGCACTGCCTATGAGTTCGGTTTCAAGGCCAGTGTTGCCGACTACACGCCAGCGGCTCTGCGCGCATCCGGGGTGCGTTGATTCGAGCCTAGGGCAGACTGACACTCCATGTTTAGAGCGGCCTTCGGGCCGCTTTTTTTATTGGCCGGCATCAGTCGGGCTTATGGAGCTTCATCCTGGGCGGGATAGGGGTTAGCGTCCTATGCTATCTGCTCCACAACAATAATTATGAGTGGCTATGAGCGCTTACGCACTTTCAGCTGGCGTGGCACTTCCCGTCTGCGCCAAAACCACATTGCCCAGAGTGCCGCCTGGGCACGTTGTCCGTTCACAGCTACAACAACGTTTGCTGGCTGAAAACTGTCGCCTGCGCCTTTTGGTTGCACCGGCCGGCTTCGGCAAATCGGTGTTGCTGGCTGATTGCATGCGCCAGTGTCCAGCCGACCTTACAGTGGTCTGGCTCAATTGTGCCGGGGCGAACTGGAGCAGTGCCGAGCTGTGCCAGCAACTGTCCAGCGCCTTGGGTTATTCGCAGGCGCTTTCAGAGAACTCGTTGTTACTGGCAATTGGCGCCGAGACGCGCAAGCTGTGGATCGTGCTTAACGATTATTCGCGTGAGCCCAATGAGCAGCTCGACAGTTGCCTTGATCGCCTGATCAGTAGCGCGGCCGACAGTATCAATTGGTGGCTGGGCAGTCGCCGACGTCCACAGTGTAATTTCCCACGGTTGTTGCTTGAGGGCGAGTTGTTCGAACTGGGCAGCAACGAACTGGCTTTCAGCTACGACGAGCTCTGCCAGTGGTTGGGTAATACAGATGTCGCCCACTTGCCGCATGCGGAACAGTTATTCGATTACTGCGCTGGCTGGCCGGCAGCCATGCGCCTGCTGCACCTGGCTGCCAGCCATTCACGCTATGAAAGCCATCATGAGCTCAGTGGCAGCAGCAGTGTGTTGCTCGATTACATTGAGCATGAAGTGTTCTGCGGGCTGGCGCCGGAATTGCGCCAGGCCCTTTTGCAACTGGCACAGTTGCCGCGCTTCAACGCCGAGCTTTGTGAGCATGTTCTGGGGGTGGGTGAGGGCGCCAATTGGTTGCAGGCGCTACGTGCACGCGGTCTGTTTATCCAGCCGATCGATGACCAGAGTGATTGGTTCCAGCTGTTTGAGCCCCTGGCGACACAGCTTCGGCATTGCGCGCCCAATACGTCCGTAACCGCTATCCATTTGCATGCCAGCCAGTGGTTTGCCAGCAATGGCGATATTCCCGCAGCGGTCGAGCATGCGCTCAAGGCTGGCCAGCCAGAGGTGGCGGCAAGTTTTCTCGAGCGCTTTACCGAAGAGAACTTGCTGCAGGGCAAAGACATAGGCCTGATATTGCGCTGGCGTGCGGATTTGCCTGAAGACCTATTGATGAGCACGCCGCGGCTGGTGGCCTTGAATGGCTGGATCATGCTATTGGCCGGGCGCCTGGACGAGGCAAGCCATTGCGCGGCGGCGCTGGGGCGATTTCAGCCTCGGCCTGATCCGGCCCGTACCCGTGAAATGTTCGCCCAGTGGCAGGCTTTGAAAGGCGTCGAGGCCTGTTCGCGAGTGCGCAGCGATGAGGCCATTGAGCATCTGCAGCAGGCGCTTCAATACCTGCCTGAAAGTGCCTGGGCACAGGCGCTGATCTGCCGCTCCGTGCTGACCCAGATGGCGATTGGTGAGGGCCGTCTGGATGAGGCCCAGCGCCTGGCCCACGAAGCGCTCAGGGTCGCGCGAAGTCATGGCAGTGCGGTGTTCGAGGCGCTATTGGAACTTGACCACGCGCTATTGCTTGAAGTGCGGGGCGAGTTTATTCGTGCGCAGGCGTTGCTGGAACGGGTACGCGACCAATACCAGCATCAGGCATTGCGCAAAACGCCAATTCTGGGGCGTATTTATCTGCGTCTGGGGCGCCTGGCAATTCGTCAGGGCCAGTTCGAGGATGCCCGCTGTTTACTGCGCACGGCCTTGAACGACGCGCTCGATTATGGTGATCCGGGCGCTTTCTACAGTTATCTGGCCATGGCCGAGTTGGCCGCTTATGAGGGTGATATCGCTGGTGCCTTTGCCTTGCTTGCGGAGGCCGAGCGCCTTATGCAGCGTCACCGCGTGGCCGATACCTTGTATCGCGGCGTGTTGCTGTTGGCCAGCAGCCAGTTGTGGATAGGCCAGGGTCATCATGAGCGCGCGCGCGAGGCGCTGACTCAAGTGCTTGCCTATCACCGGCGCGAGCATGCCATGTTGCCGCCACAATATTATCCCGAACTCATCGTACGCCTGCGCTATTCACTCTTGAGTATTGATCTTGACCAGGGCAAGGATGTGCGTGGGCCCGTGTTACAGATGCTTGAAGAGGTCATCGAGCAGGGGCGGCTGGTGGTGGCGTGCGAGCTTTGGGCATTGTTGGCCCGCGCGTGCGAGACGATGGGCGACAGGGCGGGTGAGGCCAATGCCCGTAGCCAGTTGCATGAGCTGGCTGCGCGCTTGAACTATAAGCGTTTGTGGGCCCAGCGCGGCATGGAGGCACCTGTTGCCGCGGATAACGTCGATACCCTGCTCAGTTGCCGCGAACTTGCAGTGTTGAGGTTGATTGCCCAGGGTTGCTCCAACCAGGAAGTCGCCGACCAGCTGTTTATCTCGCTGCATACGGTCAAGACCCACGCGCGGCGCATTAATGGCAAGCTTGGGGTGGCGCGACGTACTCAAGCCGTTGCCCGTGCCAAGGCACAGGGTTTGCTGTAGTCGCCGGGGCTGTCAGTGCAAGGGTTGGGCGTGACCCAGTCTACGCAGGCGTTCGCCAAGGGCTAACTGGGTCACGCCGTCTTCGCTGAGCATCAAGGCCCGCTCAACATCGAAACGCTCGGCTTGCGGGCAGGCCAATTGTTGATAGATATCGGCACGCGCCAGGTGGTCCGCTACGCTGGGAGGGCCAAGCAGGAGCACGCGTTCGGCATCCTTGAGGGCTGCAAGGTAATCATCATCCTGCACATGCAGGTGTCGCAGGTTGCGCGACATGCGCTGGAGCATGCTCGGAGGATCGCAGGCTGTGAAGTTGTCTGCATGCAACTCCCTGTTGCTGCCAAAGTGGCGGATCAACAAGGCACGGCAATCCTGGGTGTACAGGCGACGGCCACTGCAAGGGTCAAGCATATGATCGGCGCCAGGCACCCGGACTAGAAAGTGGCCGGGAAAATTCACCCCCTGCAGCGGTATGTCCAGGCGTTGCGCCAGTTCCAGGGCAATTATCGCCAGCGCCAGGGGTTGCCCGCGACGGCGTCGCATTACCAGGTGCAGCAAGCTTGCCTGGGGGCGCAGGGGCGCGCTGTCATCCTCGTGAAAATCCAGGTCGCCCAAGCAGCGTAGCAGTGGCATTGCCAGTTGAGCGGCTGGCAGCACCGGCAGTCGCGTCCGTACCTGGTGCAGCAACTCATCAAACGCCGCAAGCGTTTCGGTCGGCTGCAGGGCCGGATCATGTTCAGCCGCAAGCCACAGCGCCGCTTCAAGCAAGGCGGGTGGGTTCTGGTCTAGACAGGCAAAGCAGCGTTGGCGTGGGCTCATGGCGATACCTCTGGTCTGCCATTTGTAACCCTCTTGCGACCTGGCGTCCATAGCCGAAAGTTAAATCCAATATGGCAATTTGTCGGTTTATCCAGCGGCTTGCAGGCGCCTGCTTATGCACACAGCGTAGGCCGCTGTACTGGCTTATGCTGAGCCAGTCAGTTGCTTTTTAAGGGGCAAGCTATAATTGCATCAATCCGCATTGGGGGCTGCCACCGTTTCACCGCAGCGCGGCTGGTGATGAAAGGGCGGCAGACCCTAGGGAGCCTTATCATGTTCGACATCATGGACGCCGCCCGGTTTGAGACGCTCCATCTCGCGCAGGATCCGCAGACAGGTCTCAAGGCAATCATTGCAATACACAACACCCAACTGGGGCCTGCGTTGGGTGGCTGTCGATTTTTACCCTACGCCAATACACAGCTTGCGGTGCAGGATGCGATTCGTCTTGCCCAGGGCATGAGCTATAAAGCGGCGCTGGCCGGTTTGGACCAGGGCGGTGGCAAGGCGGTGATCATGCGCCCTCCACATATCAATGACCGCGCCGCGTTGTTTGAAGCATTTGGCCGGTTTATCGAGAGCCTCGATGGCCGCTATATCACTGCCATGGACAGCGGGACTTCCAGCGTTGATATGGACTGCATCGCCCAGGCCACCCAGCATGTCACCAGCACCACCCAGGCAGGTGATCCATCACCCCATACCGCCATGGGCGTGTTTGCCGGTATCAGGGCCACGGCCTACGCGCGCTTGGGTTCCGATGACCTGGAAGACTTGCGGGTGGCGATCCAGGGCTTGGGTAACGTTGGTTACGCGCTGGCGGAACAGTTGCACGCAGCGGGCGCGGAACTGTTGGTCAGCGATCTGGATCTGGGCAAGGTGGAATTGGCGATCGAGCAGTTTGGCGCGCATCCGGTGCCCAATCACGAGATTCTCAGCGTTCCCTGTGACATCCTGGCGCCTTGTGGGGTGGGCAGCGTGTTTGATGAGTTGGCGGTGTCTCGCCTGCGGTGCTCAGCGGTTGCTGGCGCTGCCAATAATCAATTGGCCAGTCCTGATATCTCTGATGCGCTGCAAGCCCGGGGGATTCTCTACGCCCCGGATTATGTGATCAACGCTGGCGGGTTGATTTACGTCGCCCTCAATCACCGTGGCGAAAGCCTGCCGTCGATCACTGCGCATTTGGCCAGGATATCTTCTCGGCTGACCGAGATATTTGCCCATGCCCAGGCGGACAAGCGACCTCCGGCGCGAGTGGCCGATGCGCTGGCAGAGCGCTTGCTATACCCCTGAAAGGCCTGGGATCGGCCAGCCAGATGCCAAGTCAAATATAAATGGCCCGCTGTACCGGGCCATTATGGTGTCCGCCGGGCCCGGTCAGTAACCGAGCAACCTGGGGAGCGTCAGGCTGATTGCCGGCACGCAGGCAATGATAAAGGTCGCAATGGTCAGTATCGCCACGAATGGCAGGGCACGCTTGGATATATCTTCGATAGCGGTGCCGGATATGCCCGAGGCAATAAACAGGTTTTCGCCCATGGGCGGCGTCATGAAACCAATGCTCAGGCAGCAGATCAGTACTATCCCGAAATGCACGGGATCAATTCCCAGGGTGTAGGTGATCGGCAGAATCACCGGGGTCAGGATCATGATCGCGGCCAGGGTTTCCATGAACATGCCGACAAACAGCAGGAAGCCGATAATCAGTATCCAGATCAGGTAGATGTTGTCGGTCAGGCTGAGCATCGAGTCGGCCACTACCGCAGGAATCTGATTCTCTACCAGCAACCGGCCAAATACCGTGGCGGTGAACAGGATGACCAGCACCCGGCCAGTGATCCATGTGGTTGTCTCAAGTGACTTGAAGATCTCCTTGAAACTCAGCTCCCTGTGGATAAACAAGCCGACAAACAAGGTATAGAAGATCGCGACTATGGCCGATTCGGTCGGAGTGAACAGGCCGGTATAGATGCCGCCGAGAATCACGAATGGGGCGAGCATCGACCAGAATCCTTCACGCATGGCCTTGCGTATCCTGCTGGATGACCAACCTTCGCTACTGCCGGTGTAGCCCAGCTTTTTGCAGCGAATGTAGTTCATGGCCAACAGGCCTCCGGCCAGCATCAGGCCAGGCACCACGCCCGCGATGAAGAGTTTCGGAATCGACACCGTATCGAATGCACCGTATTTCTCGATAGCGGCAGGCGGCGGCAGCATGCCCATGGCTGAAATGCCGAAGATGACCATCGGAATCGACGGCGGAATGATGATCCCCAAGCCGCCAGAAGACGCCGTAACCGCCGAGGCATAGCCCTTGGCGTAACCGCGCTTGACCATCGCCGGGATCATCAGCATGCCCACGGCAGCCGTGGTCGCGGGGCCCGACCCTGAGATGGCGCCGAAGAACAGGCAGGCCAGTACCGCAGCGGCCGAGATGCCACCGGTTATGGGGCCTGCAAAACTTTCGGCCAGCGCTACCAGGCGCCTGGAAATGCCCGCTGCCTCCATTAATGCGCCTGCCAGAATAAATGCCGGCAGCGCCATCAAGGGAAACGATCCCACCGAGGTAAAGGCGATCTGAACGAACTTGATCGGGTTTTCGCCAAGGTAGAGAAAAGAGGCCAGGGCCGAAACCGCCAATGAAATACTGATCGGCGTGCCAATCAGCAACAACAGGATAAAGGAGCCAAACAGGATATAAACAACAGTGGTATCAACCATGAACCCGCTCCTGTAGATGAGTTACCTGGCGCGTACTTGGGGGTTGCCCGGCTGTCTGGGCTTGAGCGTCGTGGATGATCTTGTCCAGTTCCTGAGCTTCCGGATCACGGATATCGATGCCCTTGACCAGTTTGTAGTAGTTGACCTGGAGCACGCGCAGGGTCATCAAGCTGAAGGCGATAGGCAAGATCAGGTAGAGGTATTTCATGGGTACGCCCAGAGTCTGTGATTTCCAGAAGACATTGGCCTTCATGAAGAACATCACGCTGAGGTAGACGAAGTAGCAGTTGAAGCAGATCCAGATCAGGTCCGAGAGTGCTTCAAGTGCAACTGCAACCTTGCGCGGCATCAGCTTGAACTGGAACGTCACGCGGTTATGGGCGGCCAGTTTGGCGGCGTAGCTGGCACCAAAGAAGGCGAACCAGACAAACATGTAGGTCACCAGCTCTTCTGTCCAGGAGAGCGAGTGATTGAACAGGTTGCGGCTGAGAATCTGGGCAAACAGGATAATTACAAACAGCGCCAGGAGTACCCGGCAAATGTAATTTTCAAGGTTGTCGATAATGTTGAATAAACGGCTGGAAGATTTCATAGCGCTTTCCCGAACGCGTACCCGGCAATCGGGCTTTGCGCTCTACAGCGTGAGCGGTCAGCCATCGGCGGGGGTTGCACCGATGGCGGTTTCAACGTTCAGGTGCTGGCTTAGATGGTCTCGCGACCCAAGGCCTTGAGCACCACATTGACTTGCTCCTTGCCGCCGAGCTGCTCGTAGTACTTGGGCCAGACCTTCGACACGGCCAGATCAATCCATTCTTTCTCACCGTTGGCCGGATCGCTGATTTCCATGCCCTTTGTGACCAGCTCTTGCTTGATCCTGTCTTCCTGCTCAACCAGCCACTTGGCGCTGTGCAGCGTTGCCGCCTTGCCCGCATCGAGGATGATTTGCTGCATTTGCGGGCTTTGTTCCTGGAACATCGATTCACTGACAATCAGTGGTTCGATAGAGAACAGGTAGCGCAGGTTGGTGACATATTTTTGCACCTCGTCAAACTTCATGGCATTGACGGTCAGGTAAGGGTTGTCCTGACCGTCAACCACCTTCAGCTGCAAGCCGGTAAAGGTTTCGGACCAGGCCATTGGCGTTGGGTTGATGCCCCAGGCGCGGTAGGTGTCGATCATGATTTCGTTCTTGGGTACGCGAATCTGCAGGCCTGCCAGGTCTTCCACTGTCTTGACCGGCTTCTTCGAGTTGGTCAGGACCCTGAAGCCTGAGTAGGCCCAGCCGATAATGCGCACACCGGCATCGCGCACAGTGTTGTCGATCAGGGTCTTGCCGATATCGCTCTGGGTCAGGGTTACGGCGTCATCGAGGCTTTGGATCATGTAGGGCATCGTCAGGATGCCAACCGAGGGCGAGAATGGCGTGACGTTGTTGATGGCCAGGATCGAGAAGTCCAGCGTACCCATGGCCGCGTTGCTGACGGTGTCTTCTTCGCTGCCGAGCTGGCCATTTAAGAAGAGCTTGGCGTCATCCTTGCCACCGGTCCGGGCTTTCAGTTCTTCAGCAAACTTTAGGCCCAGCTCATGTTGGGTGCCACCGGCACCATCGCCTACGGCAACGCGGAAGGTTTTCGCTTGGGTAATGCTGCTGCCCATGACTGCCGCCAGTAAGCATAGGGCGAGGACAATCGGTCGGGTGAATCCTTTGCTGGTTGTCATAACTGCGTACTCCGTTCTAGTTGTTTTGGATTACGAAAGTGCAGATCGAGCGACTGCTGTGTAAGCAAGGCTCGAGTAAGGCTTAACGGGCGCTCCAGGTGCAGTATTGCTGCAAGTGCAGCCGGTTATAACCCGTCAATTACATTTGACCTGATCAATAATCCGCCTGTGTTGCCGGGCTGTTTAGGGCCACATTTGTGGCCTGTCTAGGGCCAGTTTTCCATGCTCGAATGAGGGGCGGAAAAACGCGATAAATCAGGTGCTTGCACCAAAAGACAGCGCAGGTTTCAGGGGTGTTTGGCAGTGCTGGAAGGTGCCAGATAATAGCGGATCTGCATGCTCAGAGACGCCGTTGCAGTAGCTGCAGGATTTCATCGAATATGCGGTTGTCGAAGCTGCTTGCAAGGTCTAGCTCAAGGCTGTTGTGGTAGTAGTTGCTTAGGTCCAGGCCAACCCCAAGTGCATAGAGTTGTACCGCAGATTGCTGCTCGATCTGCCGGGCAACTTGTTTCAGGTGCAGATCGAGGATATCGCTGGTGTTGGCCTGGTGCGTCGCGCCGTCCATTGGGCAACCATCGCTGACGATGATCAATATGCGCCGCGTGGCTTGCAGCTTCAGCAGCCTGCGCTGGGCCCAAAGCAGGGCTTCTCCGTCAATGCTTTCGCGGAACAGGTCGGATTTGAGTAGTGCGGCGATGCTAGGTCGCGCCTTACGCCAAGAGGTGCTGGCGTCTTTGTAGATGCGATGCTCCAGTTCATTCAAGCGGCCAGGTTCGGCGGGCTGGCCGCTGGCACGCCAGTGCTTTAACGGGCGCCCACCATTCCACTGTCCGGTTGTGAAACCGAGTATTTCTGTCTGGGCTCCCGCCAGCTCCAAGGCGCGGGTCAGGCTGTCGACCAGCAAGGCGATGGCGTCGATGTGGTTACGCATGGAGCCAGAGTTATCAATCAGCAGGCTGACTGCGCAATCGCATTTCGGGCGCAGGCGTTCTTGACGGAAAATTTCCTGCTGTTGCGGGCTGATGATCAGGCGACTGAGCCTGCTAGCATCGATCTGGCCGTCCTGTTGGGCAAAGGCCCAGCCATCGCGTTGGGGGCGGGCAAGCAATGCGCTCAGGCGTTTGGCCAGGCGTGGCAGGTTGAGGCCCTGAGCCGCCATGCGTTGGTCCAGGCGCTGGCGTAGTTGTCTAAGCAGGTCTGCGCGAACCAGGTTGTGGGCCAGTACTTCGCGGTCATATTCGCGGCTAAACACCTGATAGCTGAACGTCTGCTGGCTATTGCGTGAGTTGCCCTGGGTGTTGGCATGACTGCTGTCTTGCTCTTCGCCGTCGCCTTCAGCGTCGTCAAGCAGCAGGGCAAAGGCGAGCTGTACCTTTTCGGTGGCTTGGGATGCGTTGCGCTCATCCTTTTGCACATCAAGTTGATCGAGCAGTTCGACGATTTTTTCGGCGATAAACCGCGCATGCAGGCCGTATATCGATTGTTGATGGCGGCAACGGCGCAACAGACCAAAGTGTGGGCCGAAATGTCCAAGCAGGCTCAGCCTGGGGGCCTCGATCAACATCTCAGTCTGCTCGCTGGCCCGCCCGCCGCACAGCAAGAACCAACTCATTTGCGCCAGGGTGTAGAGCATCAGCCCTACATGGCCCTCGGCTTGACCTGAATCGAGAAACTGCTGGCTCCACTGCGCAAAGCGCTGCATCAGGTTACGGCGTACGCCCGGATGACTGTCGCTGACCAGCGACTCAACCCGTAGCTGTTCGAGCAGCTCGAAGACCAGGCGGGCGATCGGCTGGTCTGGCAATTGCGTTTGCAGCAATGCTCTGTCGCTGTGCTTGAGGCGCAGTGCCAGGCTGTCGGCAACGCCACGATAGGCCGAAAAATCATCATGTTCCGGGTTGGGGTGCAGATGGGGGGCGCGTACTGCTATTCGTTGCCCATTGACCTCCAGGCGGGCGCCACGATAACGCAGGCGGCGTTCTCCCGAGAGTGCGCGCAAGGTCGCCGCGCATAGTTCCTCGAGTTGTTGCTGGTGCTTTTCACGCCGAGGCGGCTGCATTTGAATGCTCAAGCCAGTGCCAGCTTGGGCAGGGCGGATTCTTCAAGCTCATGATCGAAGCAGCGCTGGTAATACTCGGCAACTATGCTGCGTTCTGCCTCGTCGCACTTGTTGAGGAAGGACAAGCGAAACGCCAACGCGGTGTCCGCGAAGATCTCCGTGTTTTCCGCCCATGAAATAACGCAGCGTGGCGACATCAGGGTCGAAAGGTCGCCGCAGGCAAAGCCTTCGCGGGTCAGCCCGGCAACGGCAACCATCGCGGCCAGCAGGCTTGAGTCATAAAGCCCAAGCAACTGTGGCACGCGGGCGGCGACAATGGCTTGCTCCTCCTCGGGTGGCAAGTAATTGAGGGTGGCGACGATATTCCAGCGATCAAGCTGCGCCTGGTTGAGCACTTGCGTGCCGTTGTACAAGCCGTTGAGGTTGCCCAGGCCCACGGTATTGGAGGTGGCGAACAGGCGAAACAGCGGATGCGGGGTAATGAGCTGGTTCTGATCGAGCAGGTTAAGCTTGCCGTCGCGCTCGAGAATACGCTGGATAACGAACATCACATCTGGGCGCCCGGCATCGTACTCGTCGAAGATCAGCGCCACCGGACGGCGCAGCGCCCAGGGTAGAATGCCTTCCTGAAACTCGGTGACCTGCTTGCCCTCGCGCAACACTATTGCGTCCTTGCCGATCAGGTCCAGGCGGCTGATATGACCATCCAGGTTGACCCGCACACAGGGCCAGTTGAGCCGTGCGGCGATCTGTTCGATATGGGTGGATTTACCCGTGCCGTGCAAACCTTGCAGCATGACGCGGCGGTTGCGGGTGAAGCCGGCGAGCACCGCCTGGGTGACCTCCGGGTTAAAGCGGTAGGCGCTGTCGATCTCGGGTACTTGATCATCCTGCTTGAGCAATACTGGCACGCGCATCTTGCTGTCTATGCCAAAGAGTTCGCGAGCAGGCACCAGGCGGCTGGCAGGTTCAAGCTTCAGGTCGGTCATGGATGGTGCCTCGATAACAGGACAATGACCTGATTCTAAAGACGCCCATACCGTGGCGAAGGGGCCAGTTGGCTGTGGCTTATACGGCCAACGGTGAGTGGTAAACAGCTGATCGGTATTGCTGGCGCCACCCCTGGTAGCGAACTGGCTCTATTGTCTGGAGCTGAACCCACTAAGGATGGGGCCAGGCTAGCGAGAGGTTTACCCATGCCCACAGATACCCTGATACTCCCGGTCAACAAGCAGTTGCTCGACCTGTTCAAGCGCTATGAGGCGCATACCCAGGTGACGCCCGAGCAATATATAGAGGCGCTTCTGGAGAAAACCCAGCCAACGTTGCAGGCGGTGGTCGATGCCCTGGATGAATCGGGAGGCGACGCGAATGCACTGGCTCAGCTTTTTGCCAGCAAGATGGCGCAGATGAGCACTGCTGCTGAGCCAGTTCAGAGCTAAAACCGCTTCAGCCGAGGCACTCGGCTGCTGGACGAGCTTCAGCTAGCCGGTTTGGTGCGGCCGGGTTCACAATGGCAAGCGGCTCTGCCTGTGGTGCCGGCCGTTGTTGCGCTGTGAGCTGCTCGAGCTCGACCAGCGCGCTGCGCAATACCGGGCTGCTTGGAGCTAACTCAGCGAAGGACTGGCTAAGCCGACTTTGCCCGGGAATGGCCTTGCGCGGATGGGCAAAGGTGAACTTCTGGCTGGGCGAGCGCAGTGCCTTGGCCGGGCGATAAAAGTGAATCTTCAACACATCGCGGTCACTCTCGCGGCGCAGGCTGAAGCGCTTGATGGTTGCGGTAGCGTGGATGCCCAGCTCTTTCAGGGTCGGATAGTCGTTCATGGCAGTGGTTCTCAAGTGTCAGTAATATTCGGCTCCATTTCATACGCACAGCAAAGAATCCAACTGGCTTATTCAGCAGTCGCAAGCTTGGCGCATTGTTATTGTTTTGGTGTTTCCCGATCTGCAGCCTGGGTGCAAGGCGCGATGTTACAAGCGGGAAGGGAGGCGACTCTCCTTTGGAGAGGTGGCTAAAGTCTAGTGCGTCACTGACTTTGGCCAAGAGCCAGGACTGGCAGCTTTATGGGGCCAGTTACGACCAGCCGCCCCGCTTGGATCAACGTCTAAGCGGGGCGGCTGTTTTCCAATTGCCTAGCGACTGGCGGCGGGGGCCGTATTCAGCAGTGACTCACTGGCTGAGCGCTTGTTGCGGTTGCCAATCCACCAGGCGGAGTAAGCGCTCACCGCACCGGCGAACAACACATACAGGCAGGTCGTCCAGGGCTGACCGTCGTTGCTGCGCATCAGCGCGGTGGCAATCATCGGGGTCAGGCCGCTGGCGAAGATTCCGGAGAATTGATAGACAAACGAGATCCCCGTGTAGCGCACCTTGGCGTCAAACAGCTCGCAGAACAGCGCTGCCTCAGGCCCATAAACCGCTGCATAGAAAATACCGAGCGGCACCACAATGGCCAGCCAAATGATGAACATATTGCCGCCGCTGGTCATCATCAGCCAGAACGCCGGAAAGGCTGAAATGGCGGTAATCAGTGATCCCCAGAAATAGACCCGGGTACGGCCAATGCGGTCGGACAACGCGCCAAACATGGGAATGCTAAAACACATGACAACAGCGGCAACCATGACGCCAATCAGAGCCTCCGAGCGTGGCAAGTTGAGTGTTTGCGTCAGGTAGCTGAGCGAGAACACCCCGAAAACATTGAAGAACACGCCGTCGATATAGCGTGCACCCATGCCGGCCAGGACATTTTTCGGGTAGCGTTTCATCATGTCGACAAAGGGGATGGCCGCTTCGGCGTTTGCAGCCTTGACCTTGGCAAACTCCGGGCTCTCCATGACATTGAGACGAATCCAGGTACCGACAAATACCAGTCCCGCGCTGAGCAGGAAGGCAATTCTCCAGCCCCACTCAAGGAATTGCGTATCCGTGAGGAAATATGACAACAGCCCGACAACACCTGAGGCCAGGCACAAGCCGATGGCCAGGCCGATTTGTGGCAGGCTGGCGTAGAAACCGCGTTTGTGTTTTGGCGCATATTCAAAGGCCATCAGCACTGCGCCGCCCCATTCGCCGCCCAGGCCGATGCCCTGGAAGATGCGTAACAGCAGCAAGATAAGCGGCGCCCAGATGCCAATGCTGTCATAGGTGGGCACCAGGCCAATCAGGAAGGTGGCAACGCCCATGATCATCATGGTCATGACCAGCATGCTCTTGCGGCCGATCTTGTCGCCGAAATGGCCGAAAATCACGCCGCCGATTGGCCTGCTCAGAAAGCCAACGGCAAAGGTACCGTAGGCCAGCATGGTTGAAATAAGCGGGTCGTCGCTTGGGAAATACAGATGGTTGAACACGATGCCGGCAACGACACCGTAGAGAAAGAAGTCGTACCACTCAATGGTGGCGCCTATGACACTTGCGACTACGACTTTGCGCACGGGGTTGGACGTGGACATGTCAGTATTCCTATGTGTTTGGCTGGGCAATAAAGCCTGCTTGCAGCTAGCCGACGCGCAGCGCTGGCTTCACTGCTGTCGGTTGCTCAGAGCGCGTGGGAAAGCGCTTCCGAGGACTGTGCTGCAATAGCATTGGGTACAACAGACCTGGGTTTGACGGCGTCTTCGAGAATCATGGTTGCGGCTTTCTCGGCGATCATGACCACCGGCACATTGGTGTTACCGGAAACCAGGGTCGGCATGATCGAGCAATCAACCACCCGCAAGCCCTGGATGCCATGGACACGCAAACGTGAATCAACCACTGCCATGGGGTCGTGCCCCATTTTGCAAGTGCCCGAGGGGTGGAAAATGGTCGCGCCGTACTGGCGACAGAATTCAAGAATCTGCTCGTCACTCTGCTGCTCGATTCCCGGCAGGTGCTCACGCTTGATCAGCTCCTTGAGCGGCCCTGTTTCGGCCAGCTTGCGCGTGTAACGCACTCCGGCAATCACGGTTTGCCGGTCCAGTTCGGTGGACAGGTAGTTGGGCTGCATCGAAGGTGGCTGGTTTGGGTCACTCGAGACGATTCGCACATAGCCACGGCTCTCTGGCCGTAACTGACAGACCGACATGGTGAACCCGGAAAACGGATGCACCTTGCCGCCCGCGGAATCAGCGCTGAGCGTGCCGAAGTGATACTGGATGTCGGGCGTTTTGCTTTGCGCCATGACCCGGGTAAACAAGCCGCCCTGGTTGATACCAATGGCCAGCGGCCCACTGCGGGTGAAGAGCCATTGCAAACCCATGCGCAGTTTGCGCCAGGGCGAGCGCAGCTCATCGTTGGTGGTAATGGGCCGGGTGCACTCGTAGATCATGCGGATCTGCAAATGATCCTGCAGGTTTTCACCGACCCCAGGCAGCTCGTGAACCAGTGGTATCGAGAATTGCTTGAGCAACTCGGCTGGGCCAACGCCTGAAAGCTGCAACACCTGTGGTGACTGCAAGGCACCGGCGCTGAGTATCACTTCGCGTCTGGCATGGATGGTCTGCAGATGACCGTCTTTTTCGAACACCACGGCTGTTGCGCGCTTGGCTTCGAACAGTATCTTTTGCACCTTGGCCAGGGAAATGATGCTCAGGTTGCTGCGCTTGCGCGCCGGGTGCAGATAAGCCACTGCCGTGCTGCAACGCAGGCCCTTGCGAGTGGTCAGCTGGTAATAACCGACCCCTTCCTGGTTACCTGTATTAAAGTCATTGGTGCGCGGTACGCCCAGTGCCTTGGCGGCGTCGATAAAGCCCTCGGTGAGCGGGTGGCGTGCCTTGATGCTGGAGGCGCATAGCGGGCCTTCGGTGCCATGGGTCGGACCGGATCCAAGATCGTTGTTTTCAGCACGGCGGAAGTAAGGCAGAACATCCTTCCAGCCCCAGCCCTGGTTGCCTGACTCGGCCCAGGCATCGTAATCAGCTTGCTGGCCGCGAATGTAGATAAGTCCGTTGATTGAGCTGCAACCGCCCCAGACTCTCCCGCGGGGCCAGTAGATGCGGCGGTTGTTCATGCCGGGGTCAGGGTCAGTGTAGAAGCCCCAGTTATAGACCGGGTGGAACATGGTCTTGGCGTAGCCAATGGGGATGTGGATCCACGGATAGCGATCGGGTGGGCCCGCTTCCAGCAAGCAGACGCTGTAGCGCCCGTTCTCGCTGAGCCGGTTTGCTAGCACGCAGCCTGCTGAACCAGCACCCACTACGACGAAGTCATAGGTGAGCGACATTCGAAATCCTCTTTGTTTTTATTAGTGTGAAACCGAAGTTCGAAATCAAATTAGAACAAAATGGTTCATTAATGTTGGGCCAGAAATGTGTTTCGCTTGAGTCCAAGGGCTTGCTATAACTGGTCTGTGGCGATATTTGTTTTATAATCATGCAGTTAATTTAGGGATGAATTTTTCAAGTGATTAATAAAGTGGAACAAAACGTGTCGAAATTAGAGGTTTTGTCGGCTGGTCTGGATTCGTCTGCAAATCCTGACCGGAGCCTGCGGGCGTTGTTAGTGCTCGAAGCCATTGCCCTGGCTGATGCCCCCATGTCATTGGCCCAGCTGAGCCACCGCCTGGCCACGCCCAAGGCCACGCTGCTGCGTATGGTCCAGGCGCTGGAACGCTTGGGTTTTCTGTTGCGCGAAGTGGATGAAAAGACCTATTTGCTTGGCCCTCGCGCCACTCAACTGGGCTTGCGCTTATTGCGCAACGATGTGGTCATGCAGCGTCATCGGCTGATTCTCGAGTCCTTGGTGCGTACGCTGGGCGAGACCTGCAACCTGACCGCGCTGGATGGAAATCGGGTGATCTATATCGACCGGGTAGAAACCTCCGAGCCTTTGCGGCTGCATGTGGAGCCCGGCACGCATGTGCCCTTGCATTGCACGGCCAGTGGCAAGTTATTCCTGGCCGAGATGGCTGCCGATGCGCGTCAGCAGTTATTGCAATGCCTGCAGTTGACTGCGCAAACCCCGCGCACCATCACCGACATGGGGCTGTTGCAGGCTGAGCTTGAACGCATTGGCAGCCGTGGCGTGGGTATCGACAGCGAGGAGTTTGTCGCTGGGATGGTGGCGGTGGCGGTGCCTATTCGAGATGTGCATGGCCATTGCGTGGCGGCCCTGGCCTGTCATGCGCCTACGGCTCGTAAAAGCCTGAATGACCTGATCGATGGGATTGAGTCGATGCGGGATGCGGCTGCGCAGTTGGCAGCCATGTTCAACCCCAACCTCTAGACATGGGTGTTAGCGGGCAGGCGGGCTAGAGAAACAACCCGCCCAGGGGGGAAGAGGCGTCCCCATCTAGGCGGCGCGGCATACGTCCGGCCAGGTAGGCCTCGCGACCGGCGCAAACGGCTTGGCGCATGGCCGAGGCCATGCGGATCGGCTCCCGGGCGCGGGCAATGGCGGTGTTCATCAATACCCCATCGCAGCCCAGTTCCATGGCAATTGCTGCGTCCGAGGCGGTGCCGACACCTGCGTCGACAATCACTGGAACCTTGGCGTTTTCAACGATCAGCCGGATGTTATACGGGTTACGAATGCCCAGGCCCGAGCCAATAGGCGCCCCAAGGGGCATGATTGCCACGCAGCCCAGCTCCTCCAGGCGGCGTGCAATAAGCGGGTCATCACTGGTGTAAACCATCACTTTGAAACCCAGCTCAACCAGTTGCCGTGCTGCTGCCAGCGTTTCGGTAATGTCGGGATAGAGTGTCTGGCTGTCGCCCAGTACTTCAAGTTTGACCAGGTCATGACCATCCAACAGCTCGCGTGCCAAAAGGCAGGTCCGCACCGCATCCCTGGCGGTGTAGCAGCCGGCGGTGTTGGGCAGCAGTGTGAAGTGCTGCGGTGCAATTGCGTCGAGCAAGTTAGGCGCCTGGGCATCCTGGCCGATGTTGCTGCGACGCACGGCAAAGGTGACTATTTGCGCAGCGCTGGCAGTGACCGCAGCCTGGGTTTCGGCGAGATCGGCATAGTGCCCAGTACCGACCAGTAAACGTGATTTGAAGGATTGTCCGGCGATGATCAGTGGATCATCCAATGGCGTCGCAAGCGTCATATCGACTCCCAGATATAGTAATGGATGGCGCCTGATCAGCCGCCGCCGATGGCATGCACGATTTCAAGGTTATCGCCGCTTTGCAGGTACAAGGCCGGGAACTGGCTACGTGGAATCACCTGCCGGTTGAGCTCAACGGCCAGGCGTCGATTTCCGAGGCCTTGGTCCGCAAGCCACTGGCCAAGGCTCAGGTTGGCAGGCAGTTGCTGAACCTCGCCGTTAATCGTGACTTCAATCATTGCGGCTCCATAAAGAATAGCGTGGCTTGCCATGCGTCATGTTTGTCCTGATCCCGACGTGCCTGAAGAGCCAATGGTGCCAGCCTTATTGGTCCAGCCCGGGGCGGCGCAAGTACCGGGTTGCGGCCCTGGCACCTCAGTTGGGTAACAACTGGTTCTATCTGCGTTGGCGCCATGCTCTTAGTTTCGTCATCAGAGGCTGGCCCAGGTTTTTTGCCCAGCACAGCCTATTGCTGGATGACCGCGCCGCCTGCATGAGCAGGCTGGCCGCTGACAATAACAAGGTTCCACGCAGGAGGTTGGCATGAACAACATGACGAATGAATTTGATGCAGCTGAAGTGCTTGCCAGTGATCGTAGCCACGTTTGGCACCACCTCACCCAGCACAAGCCGCTGGAGCACAATGACCCTATGGTGATTGTCGAAGGCAAGGGCATGCGCGTCCGGGACATCAAGGGCAACGAATACCTGGATGCGGTTTCTGGTGGTGTGTGGACAGTGAACGTGGGATATGGCCGTGAGCGCATTGCCGACGCGGTGCGCGATCAGTTGGTCAAACTCAACTACTTTGCCGGTTCTGCCGGCAACATTCCCGGGGCGTTGTTTGCCAAGAAGCTGATCGAGAAAATGCCTGGCCTGAGCCGGGTGTATTACTCCAACTCGGGTTCGGAGGCCAACGAAAAGGCCTATAAAATCGTTCGCCAGATTGCCCACAAGAAATACGGCGGCAAGAAGCACAAGATTCTGTTTCGCGAGCGTGACTACCACGGCACCACCATCACGGCGCTGAGTTCTACCGGCCAGTTTGAACGTAAAAATCAATACGGCCCTTTTACGCCCGGCTTTGTGGAGTTTGCCCACTGCTGCGAATACCGATCACAATTTGGTGATGTGGCCGACTACGGTGTGCGCGCAGCGCTGGAGATGGAGAAAGTCATACTTGCCGAAGGTCCGGACACTGTTGGCGCCGTTGTGCTTGAGCCGATCACGGCGGGTGGTGGGGTGATCACACCGCCAGTTGGCTATTGGGAAACCATCCAGGCGATTTGCAAAAAATACGACATCCTTTTGCATATTGACGAGGTTGTTTGCGGGCTGGGCCGCACCGGCAAATGGTTTGGTTACCAGCACTATGGTATCCAGCCGGATATCGTGACCATGGCCAAGGGCGTTGCCAGCGGTTACGCCGCGATCTCCTGCACGGTAACCACCGAAGCCGTGTTCGAGGCATTCAAGGATGATGCGGATGATCGCATGGGGTACTTCCGGGATATCAGCACCTTTGGCGGTTGCACTGCAGGACCGGCTGCAGCCCTGGCCAATATGCAGATAATCGAGGAGGAAGGCCTGCTCGAAAACGTTACGCAAATGGGGGAGTACTTCATGGCTCGCCTGCGTGAATTGCAAGACAAGTATCCACTGATTGGCGATGTGCGGGGCAAAGGCCTGTTTTGCGGTATTGAGCTGGTCAAGGACCGCCAGAGCAAGGAGCCGGTTGCCGAGAGTGTTGCCATCGCTATCGCCGCTGACTGCATGCGTCAAGGCGTAATCATTGGCCGCACCAACCGCAGCTTCGAGCAGTTCAACAATACCCTGTGTTTCAGCCCGGCATTGATTGCGACCCGGGCCGACCTGGATCAGATTATCGATGCCCTGGATAACGCCCTTGGGCGGGTTGCCTAAGTAGCGGGCAGGCGCCTACCAAGCCGGGCTGGTGATCAGCCCGGCTTTGGCGTTCTCCCAAAAAATTGTTTTAAATCCTGCCTGGGGCCTGGGTCTTGATGGGGTTTTTGGTTGGATAGTCTTGTCTGACTCTTGGTGCTAGTCTGCCCCGCAGCCACCGCACTTTTGGCGCATTGCAAAGTGGAGTTGCTGGGTTGAACCATAGGGATTCCAGCATGTGCAGTTACTACAACTGAGGCCGCGATATGTTTCATCTATTTCATTTGTCGACTGATAAGCCAACTGGCTTGCAACAGCAGTTACGTGAACAGATTGCCCAGGTCATCCTCAATGGCAATATCCCCCTCGACAGCCCATTGCCCTCCAGTCGCAAACTCGCCAAGCAACTGAATATCGCACGTAATACTGTAGTGCTGGCGTACGAACATTTGCTCGATGACGGCTATCTGGTCGCCCGTGAACGCAGTGGCTACTACGTTAATCCCGACATTCTTGCGCGCAAGGTCGAGCCGGTTAAGGCGCCTGTCGAATCCTCCTTCGATGGCACGCCCGACTGGTCCAGCCGGCTGGTGGTAAAGCCCAGCGAACAACGCAATATGAGCAAGCCGCGAGACTGGCAGAAATACCAGTACCCCTTTATTTATGGCCAGTTCGATCCCGTATTGTTTCCCACTGCCAACTGGCGTGAATGTTGTCGCGACGCAGTGAGTATTCCGGCCATTCGTGATTGGGCGTCCGATCGTTTCGATAATGACGATCCCTTGTTGATGGAGCAGATTCGCACGCGCTTGCTGCCGCGCCGGGGCGTGTGGGCATCGCCCGAGCAGATCCTGGTCACGGTCGGCGCCCAGCATGCGCTCTATATGTTGGCCCGCCTGTTATTGCGCCCCGACAGCCTGATGGGTATCGAAGACCCTGGCTATATGGATATCCGCAACATTGCCATGCTCAATCCGTCGCGGGTGCAACCGCTGGCGGTCGATGCACAAGGGCTGGTGCTCAGTGATCAGCTCAATGCCTGCGACCTGGTCTACACCACACCGAGCCATCAGTGCCCGACAACAGTGACCATGCCGCTGGAAAGACGCTATGAATTGCTGCGCCGTGCCAATGAGCACAACTTCCTGATTATTGAAGACGACTACGAAAGCGAAACCAACTTCAAGGCCAATCCGATCCCGGCGCTCAAGAGCCTGGATAAAAACGACCGGGTGCTTTATGTCGGCAGTCTTTCCAAGACCTTGGCGCCAGGCCTGCGCGTGGGTTATCTGGTCGGCCCCGAACCCCTGATTCGCGAGGCACGCGCCTTGCGCCGGTTGATGGTGCGCCATCCAGCCGCGAACAATCAGCGCTCGGTTGCCCTGTTTCTCGAGCGCGGATATCACGATGCATTGATCATGAGCCTGATGCGAGCCTACCAGGACCGGCACCAGCAAATGGGCGATGCCTTGCGCGAGTACCTGCCGGACTCATCGCGCGAACCGAGCTTTGGTGGGTCCTGTTACTGGGTCAAGGGTCCTGAAGGGCTGGATGCACGCGAACTGCAAAAACAGACTGCCAAGCACGGCATCCTGATTGAGCCGGGCGATATTCACTTCTACGCTGAGCAGCCGCCCTTGAACTATTTTCGCCTGGGCTATTCCTCAATTGCCGCGGAGCATATCCGTCCCGGCATCAAGCTATTGGCCGGGCTGATCGAGCAGCTCAGTGGAGGGGCAACTGAACCGCGACTCCACTAACCGGCAGGGCGCTGCTGGTTCTTTGGTTTTCTGCTAGTGCCTTGCGCTGGCGGTGATCGCGGCATCATCTGAACAACAGCATCAATACACAACTCACCGCAGTCCTTGCCTGTGGTGAGTTGTCGTGCGCGCCAATAAACACTGGATATGCACTGGCGCAACAACTGGCCCGCAACTGGTTCTATCGGGCTGCTCTCTGACGCTCCTACTCTAGGTCCAGTCCAGACGAACTGGCATTCGATGGCGAGTGCCGGGTTTGACTGGGCTGACAAGGCTTCGTCACAAGAATAAGAGGAGAGCGCTACATGCCTAATGGCATCTCGAACATGACCAACTGGCTTGATATGGGGCCAGTTACAGCACTTGTGACGCAGCAGCTGAATACTCAAACAGGGCAGCAGAGCTGTTCTGAAGTTGCCGAGTTTCTCGGCTATCCCTGTGCGCCGATGCCGCTCTGCGGCTAAGCCCCGATTAACCGGCGGCTTGGCCGTCGTACCCTAAGTACTGAGAGGAAAGTCGATATGGCACGCATGACACCCAGCGAAGCGCTTGTTGAAACCATGGTCGCCAATGGCGTAACCGATATTTTCGGGATCATGGGCTCGGCCTTTATGGATGCGATGGATATTTTTGCCCCGGCTGGCATTCGTTTTATCCCGGTGGTGCACGAGCAAGGCGCCGGTCACATGGCTGACGGTTACTCGCGAGTGAGTGGCCGCCATGGCGTATGTATCGCGCAGAACGGCCCCGGCATCACCAATTTTGTAACGGCTATCGCCGCAGCTTATTGGGCGCACAGCCCGGTGGTGGTGATCACCCCGGAAACCGGCTCCATGAGCCAGGGCCTGGGCGGTTTCCAGGAAGCTCAGCAACTGCCGTTCTTTGAAACCATCACCAAATACCAGGGGCACGTGGCCAACCCTGCGCGGATGGCTGAATTGACCGCGCGTTGCTTTGACCGTGCCATGCAGGAAAATGGCCCGACCCAGCTGAATATTCCGCGCGACTTCTTCTATGGCGATATCAATGTTGATATTCCAACCCCCATGCGCATCGAACGTAGCGCGGGTGGTGAGAACAGCCTCAACGAGGCCGCGCAGTTGCTGGCCTCTGCCAAGAACCCGGTGATCATTTCCGGTGGTGGCGTGGTGATGGGCGATGCCGTTGATGCCTGTAAGGCGCTGGCTGAATACCTCGGCGCGCCGGTGGTGAACAGCTACCTGCACAACGACTCCTTCCCGGCGAGCCACCAACTGTGGTGCGGTCCGCTGGGCTACCAGGGTTCGAAAGCCGGTATGAAGCTGCTGTCGCGCGCTGATGTGGTCTTGGCCCTGGGCACGCGTCTCGGCCCATTCGGTACGCTGCCGCAGCACGGCATGGATTACTGGCCAAAGCAGGCCAAGGTGATCCAGATTGATTGCGATCCGAAGATGCTTGGCCTGGTTAAAAAAATCTCGGTGGGCATCTGTGGCGATGCCAAGGCCGCAGCGCAAAACCTGCTCGCTCGCTTGCAAAACCTGGATGTGCTGTGCCTTGAAAACAAGGGCGCCCGCGCTGAAGAAATTGCCATGGAGAAAGCCAATTGGGAAGCTGAGCTGAGCGCCTGGATTCACGAGAAGGATGAATACTCGCTGGATATGATCAACGAGCAGAAAGGCGAGGATGGCAACTACCTGCACCCGCGTCAGGTATTGCGTGAGTTGGAAAAAGCCATGCCGGCCGACGCCATGGTTTCGACCGATATTGGCAACATCAACTCGGTCTCCAATAGCTACCTGCGTTTTGAACAACCGCGTTCCTTCTTTGCCGCCATGAGCTTTGGCAACTGTGGCTATGCCTTGCCAACCATCATCGGTGCCAAGGTGGCTGCGCCGCACCGCACGGCGATTTCCTATGCCGGTGATGGCGCCTGGGGCATGTCGATGATGGAGATCATGACCTGTGTTCGCGAGAACATCCCGGTGACCTCGATTGTCTTCCACAATCGCCAGTGGGGCGCCGAAAAGAAAAACCAGGTCGACTTCTACAACCGTCGTTTCGTGGCGGGCGATCTCGAGAATCAGAGCTTTGCCGGGATTGCGCGATCCATGGGGGCTGAAGGTGTGACTGTGGATCGGCTGGAAGATGTGGGCCCGGCGTTGAAGGCGGCCTGTGACGCGCAAAAAGCCGGCAAGACCACGGTGATTGAAATCATGTGTACCCGTGAATTGGGTGATCCGTTCCGTCGCGATGCCTTGTCCAAGCCTGTGCGTTTCCTCGAGAAGTACAAGGACTACGTGTAAGTCGCGACTGCAACCTGCGGTAACCCCCGTAGCGGCGCCTTTGGGCGTCGCTGCCCATCACCTGTAACGGAGATAAATTATGTTGAGCACCATTGCGCATGAGTGCCCAGCGTTTCTGCTCAACCAGGCCAAGACCCTGCCGCGAGTTGTCACTGCGGTGGTCAATCCGGTCAATACCCTGAGTTTGAGCAGCGCCAGGCAGGCCTGCGATGAAGGCTTGATCGAGCCAATCCTGGTTGGCGATGTCGGTCAGATTCAACAACTGGCAGAACAGCTGGATTGGGACCTGCACGGACTGCGAATCGTCCCGGCCGCTGATGAGGCGCACAGCGCCGCGCTCAGTTGTGCCTTGGCGGGCAAGGGTGAGGCGGGCGCCCTGATGAAGGGGCATCTGCATACCGACACCTTGCTGCGTGCTGTGCTCAAGCGCGATGCCGGATTACGCACTGCAAGTCGGCTCAGCCATGTATTTCATATGACGCTGCCGGGCAGTGATAAAGCCCTGTGCATTACAGACGCGGTGATCAATGTCCAGCCGTCGATCATCGACAAGGTGCATATTGCACGTAACGCCATTCAACTGATGCATGCACTGGGTTATGACTCGCCGCGCATGGCCATACTCTCCGGTACCGAGGAAGTGAGCAGCAGCATGCCGTCGAGCCAGGATGCCGCCGAGTTGGCCAAACTGGCGGCAATCGGCGCAATCAGCGGCGCGCGCGTCGAAGGCCCGCTGGGGTTCGATAACGCCATTTCCTCAGAGGCAGCACGTATCAAGGGCATCAGTGGCCAGGTCAGCGGCAATGCGGACATCTTGCTGGTGCCGAATCTTGAGTCGGGTAACTTCCTGTTCAAGCAGATGGTTTATTTTATGAGTGCAACTGCGGCCGGCCTGGTCCTGGGCGCAGCTGTACCTATCATTCTCACCTCACGCGCAGACCCACTGGAAGCCCGTCTGGCCTCATGTGCCCTGTCTTCCATTTTTGTCGAGTACTGTGCGCAAGGTCCTGAACGGGCCGTCGCGGTTTAATCATTGAGCAAGGGGCATTACTGATGGCTGTGCAACGCTACGGCTTTATCTTCAAGGCACCGGGTATGGATTTTATGACCCATAACGGTCAGCTCGAGTCAGACCGCTTTGCGGCAACCCTGTGTGGCGTCGCCGATGTCGAACAGGCGGTGATGGTGGCGCTTGAGCTGCTGACACGGCATGTGGAATTGATCGAGTTGTGCGGTGCATTTAGCGCAGATGAAGTGGCGCAGATCCGACTGGCGCTCGGCGACAAGATCCCGCTGGGTGCTGTCCAGTACAGCGCCGAAGATCGTCAGCGCTTGCAGTCGGTAGCATCCTGAATATTTACTCCCCGGCAGCTTTGTTTGTTGCTTGGGATTGCCAGGCGCTGAAAACGCGCCGACGCCACCAGTCACTGCCTTCGATCAACTGGCGAATCAATGCCTGCTGCTGCGCGCTTCCTGTAAATACTTGGGGGCGGGGTAGAACTGGCAAGCTGTTGAGCTGTTCCTGATCGGCCAAGGGGTGTTCGCCGATCAACAGGGGCAAGTGCGGGCAAAGATAAAATAATATCGGGCCGGTTTGAGCATGCATGACCGGCGCTTCGAACAGCACCTGACTGGCCTTGTCGAGCAGCTCCCGCGTCAGCTCTATGCCAGCGTTGCCATGACTTCGACGGATCAGGTCCCAGCGGGGCGCCAGCTCGCGGCGTATGAACCCGTCCAGCCGCGTAGCCAGCTCATCGGCACTCAAGCCCTGCATGTCCAACCCGGTGCACTGCCCGACAATGCGCAAATAGGTCTTGTCGATCAGCGCGCGCCCGGCGTTTTGCCACTCATAACCGGCAGCCTTTTGCAGGTTGCCATAGAACAGCAACAGCAAGCCGTTTTCGCTGGAGCGTTGATCGTTACCGCCTGCGAACAGAGGGTTTGGCTGTTGCCAGCCTACGCATAGACGCTCACTTGTATGGATCAGTCCAGGATTGTCCATCAACGCTGTTGCCGCTGTGGTCTCGTCACTTTTAAACACGCTCAATCCTGTCAGATAGATACATAGCAAGCTGCAAACTAGCGCGCTGCAAGCTACCCGGCTAGCACCAGCTGTGGGCTTGCATTGGGCCAGTTGGGCTGGCCCCTAACAAGGTTCCGCAGTGGCCCTAATGAGTGGGGCCAGCTTTCACTAGCATCGGTGGTCAGTTATGAACCAAGGGTGTAGGTGAAAATAATGGCAACAAAACAACACCACACGATTCCTCCGGTAGCGATGCAGGTCGGTGCCCAGGATGGCGCCTCTGAGTCATGGTTAAGCCGCCGTACTCAGAAATGCAAACTCATATTGCCCGGCCTGGTCACCTCGGCAGTGGTTGGGGTCAGTGCTTCATTTCTTTCCGAGCACTACGGTGCGCCTGTGATGCTGATGGCGTTGCTATTGGGCATGGCCTTGGGTTTTCTTTCGGAGGAAGGCCGGGCGGTTGCCGGGATTCGTTTCACCTCCAGCACCATTTTGCGCATTGGCGTCGCGCTGCTGGGCATGCGCATCACCCTTGAGCAAATCATGTCGTTGGGGGGCACCTTGCTGGCAGTGGTGATTGGCGGGGTATTGCTGACCATGACCTTTGGCGTGGTGCTGGCGCGGATACTTGGCCAGTCGCGGGATTTCGGTATCTTGAGCGGTGGCAGCGTCGGCATATGCGGTGCTTCTGCGGCACTGGCAATCTCCGCCGTGTTGCCCCAGGACAAAAACAGCGAGCGCAATATCATCTTCACCGTGATCAGCGTCACCGCGCTGAGCACCATCGCCATGATCATTTATCCGCCCATTGCCCAGTGGCTCGGGCTTGATGCCCGCCAGGCCGGGGTTTTCCTCGGCGCGACAATCCACGATGTGGCGCAAGTGGTGGGGGCGGGCTACAGCATGTCCGATGAAACCGGCGATACCGCCACAGTGGTCAAGCTGCTGCGTGTAGCCATGCTGGTGCCTATCGTGTTTAGCCTGTCGCTGCTGCTGCGCAAGCGCAGTGACGGACCTCGCGCCGCGTTGCCGCTGCCCTTGTTTATCATCTTCTTTGTGGTCTTTGTTGCCATTAACAGCAGCGGTATTGCCACGCCGGTCATTCGTGATTTCGCCGTGAGCGTATCGAGTTGGTGCCTGGTCACTGCGATTGCCGCACTGGGGATGAAGACTTCGCTCAAATCCCTGCTCGAAGTGGGTTGGCGGCCAGCGACCCTGTTGGTCAGTGAGACGCTGTTTCTCGCGACCCTGATTCTGATCTGCGTTCACTGGATGGGATAAGGTCTATGGCTTCATGACCCTGCAACTGCACCTGATGTTCCTGGGCTGCGTGCTACTTGCCACCCTGGCCCAGAATCTCACAGGATTCGCCTTCGGCCTGATCCTGCTGGGCATGGTTGCCTCCATGAACCTGATTCCACTGGCCGAGGTGGCAATTATCATCAGCCTGCTGACCGTGGGTAATGCGCTGGTGAACCTGGGCGGGCCCAGGCCTGAACTGGACCGTAGCGTCTTGATGCCGGTGTTGCTCAGCAGCCTGATCGGCGTGAGCATCGGGATGTGGGGCCTGGGTGCGTTGAATGAGTCGCAGATGACCTGGCTGCGGCTCCTGCTTGGTTGCGTGATTGTGATCGGCAGCCTGCTGCTGGTCGTGCAGAGCAAGCCACGGGAGCGCCTTTCGCGGCAACCAGCCTTCTGGTTGTCGGGCGGCTTGTGTGGGCTGCTCAATGGCTTGTTCTCCAGCGGCGGGCCACCCCTGGTGTACCACCTCTATCGTCAGCCACTGGGTTACGAGGTGATCCGCAACACCTTGATTACCGTGTTCGCGGCAAACTCAGTCACTCGCCTGGGCCTGGTCATCGCTCAAGGTCAGATGACCTGGCACGTGATCTGGTTGAGCCTGGAAGCCTTTCCGTTGGTGCTTGTGGTGACTGTCCTGATGCGACGCTACCCGCCCAGGCTTTCGCTGCGTGCCGTGCGTTGGCTGGTCTTTTGCCTCTTGCTATTGGCAGGGGGAGGCTTGATCCGGGATGCCTTGCCGGGCGTTCTGATGGCTTCAGCCTGACCCAAGGCGAGCGAGTGCGCCTTGGGCCGGTTTGGCGCTTGTATCAGCCTCTACTCGGCAGGCTCCTGGTTCAGGTCCTGCAATGCGTCGGGCTGGTTTTTAAAGGCCTTGGCAAAAATATCGCGGTTCTTGGCCATATAAATACCCAGTTCTTCACCTTGGGTCTCGTTCAGGCTGGGCACTGCCTTTTGCAATACATCGGTGAGCAATTCAGCCAGCTCAAGCATTTTGTCATGACGATCAGCTTCGGCTTTATCCATGAACAAACGCTCCAGATCTCGACTGCTGCGGTACACCACTTCGACGGCCATTCATCACCTCTACGCCTTCACGCTGATTAATATAGCTGGTTATTCATACAGTGCCTGCAAGGATAAAGAACTTGCAGGCATTTGAACAGCAGCAATCCGTGCGCCAATCATCAGAGCGCCGCGAATTGCTTGCCCTGGCTAGCGATCACTGCGAATCGGGCCAAACTCGGTTGGCACCCATGCATAGGCGTCACCTTCCTTGCGTACATGTCCGATACCCGGGAAAGGCAAGTGTGCGCCCGCGACCCAGAGTTTATCCTCGGCTGCTTCGGCAAACAGCTTCTTACGCGCTTGCACGGCCTTGGCGCTGTCGCTATCGAACTCGATTGTCACTTCCGGATGGCTGAATTGCACCGAATGGCTGTGCACTATATCGCCCCACACCAGCAGGTCCTGGCCTTTTGAGCTGAACATATAGGATGTGTGGCCTGGCGTATGGCCGTTGCTAGGTACCACAGCGACGCCTTCGGGTAGCTTGCTATCGGGCTTGAAGGTCTGCATCTTGTCGGCCGCTGCATAGGGTGCGACAGCCTTCTGGCTCATGGCGAACCGGCCACGAGTGGCTTCTGGCGCCTTGGCTTGTTCGGCGCTGCTCAGCCAATAGTCGGCATCGCCCTTGGGGATGTATATGGTCGCATTCGGATAAGCGCTTTTGCCATCGGCGCTCAGCAAGCCGCATGCATGGTCAGGATGCAGGTGGGTCAGCAATACGGTATCGACCTGTTCTGGTGTGTAGCCTGCTGCCTTGAGATTGTCCTGGATGTTGCCCAGTGCAGGGCCAAAGCACTTGGCGGCCCCGGTATCGACCAGCACCAGGTTGTTTCCGGTGTTGATCAGAAAGGCGTTTACCGCTGTTTGCACGCCGTTACTTGAGTCCAGGAACATCTTGGCCAGCAAGCTTTGAATATCGTCGGCGCTGGCGCCCTTGAGCAGTTGCGTACCGATATCGACATAGCCGTCATAGAGTGCGGTGACTTCAAAGTCACCCACCATCATGCGGTAGTAACCGGGAACCTGGTTGTTTTGCTTGGCAACTGGCTCGGCACTGGTGCTGGCCGCCAACAGTGTGCTGGTCGCAACAGTCAGTGTTAGCAGCGCACGGCGAGTAAAGGATTGAATAGTGGTCATGCTAAATCCTGGTCTGGTAAAGGTTTAATCCGTGCATCAAGTGTTAGACCCCCTTGCCAAGGTTTGTCCAGTGCAATTGCATCTTGTTGTGTTACAGGCTGGCAGATTGTGCTTTGCTTGCGATCAGAAACCGATCCAGCATACTTTTGTCGTTGCTGGCGCTGTGGCTAAGCATTTTTAGGGGAATTCGTGATGAAGTGGGTCGATCGCAGCCGCGAGCAAATGCACAAAAGTGCCAATTCGGTGGGAAACCTGTTGGTAGAAGGCTTCCATTACCTGGGGCTGTTCGCCATTGGTGCAGTCACTGCATGGGCGTCAGTCATGGCGTTCATGGCCATGCTCGAGAAAGGCCAGGCCAGCATTGACGATATCCTGCTGCTGTTCATCTACCTGGAATTGGGGGCGATGGTCGGCATCTACTTCAAGACCAATCATTTGCCGATACGTTTTCTGTTGTATGTGGCTATCACTGCACTGACGCGTTACCTCATTGGTGATGTTTCGCACCACCGGCCACCGGATATTGGGCTGGTATATTCCTGTGCCGGTATTTTCCTGTTGGCCCTGTCGGTTGTCGCGGTCAGGTTTGCCTCGTACAGGTTTCCCTCGAGCAAGCCAATTGACTCAACCGGCGAGGTCATTGGCAAAAACACCGGTCAATAAGGGCTACTCGGCTCAGGGCGCCAACGGCTCAAGCAATGCCTGCAGGTCTTCTTCAGTGAGTTGCCACTTGGCCTGGCTGCCACCGTCGAGAACACCACGGGCGAGGTTGGCCTTGGCCTGTTGCAGGTGCTGGATTTTTTCCTCGACGCTGCCACGGGTGATCATCTTGTATACAAACACGGGTTTGTCCTGGCCAATGCGATAGGCGCGATCACTGGCTTGCGCTTCGCTTGCCGGATTCCACCATGGGTCGAAGTGAATCACAGTGTCGGCGGCAGTCAGGTTCAAGCCTGCGCCTCCGGCCTTGAGGCTGATCAGGAAGATCGAGTGATCGCCAGCCTGGAACTGCTCGACCGGGGTGCGCCGGTCCTGGGTGCTGCCAGTTAGTTTTACGTAGCTGATATTGCGTGCGATCAGCTCGGTTTCGATCAAGGCCAGCATCGAGGTGAACTGCGAAAACAGCAGCACCTTGCGACCCTCGGCGAACAATTGCTCGAGCATGCTGAGCAGCGCACTGAGTTTGCCTGAATCACTGCTTTTCAATGATGGGTCGCTCTCGTCGAGCAAACGCAGGTCGCAGCAGGCCTGGCGCAAGCGCAGCAGGGCCTCAAGGATGACGATCTGGCTGCGGGCCAAGCCCTGGCGGCTGATTTCGGCACGCACCTTTTTATCCATGGCCAGGCGCAAGGCTTCATAACGATCACGTTGCGCCGCGCTCAGGTCGACCCAGTAGGTCATTTCGGTCTTGGGTGGTAACTCACGGGTCACATCCTGTTTTTTACGGCGCAGGACAAAGGGTTTGATCCGGCCGTGTAGGTGCGCCAGGCGTTGCTCGTTGCCTTGTTTTTCGATTGGCGTGCGGTAGTCGCGGCTGAAGCTTTTGGCGTCACCGAGCCAGTCGGGCATCAGGAAGTTGAACAGTGACCATAACTCGCCCAAGTGATTCTCAAGCGGCGTTCCGGTCAGGCACAGGCGTTGGCGTGCACGAATCTGTCCGGCGGCGATGGCGGTCTTGCTGCGAGGGTTCTTGATGTTCTGTGCCTCATCAAGAATCATCAGGCGATAGTTGTGCGCGCTCAAGGCTTTCAAGTCCCTGGGCAAGAGCGCATAGGTGGTCAACACCACGTCGTGCTGATCAATCAGCTTGAACAGGCTGCGGCGTTTGCTGCCATGCAGTGCAAGCACACGCAAGCTCGGGGCAAAGCGTGCGGCTTCATCCTGCCAATTGGGTATCAGGCTGGTTGGCATCACGATCAAGGCTGGCTGCTGCAAGCGACCTGCTTGTTTTTCGCCGAGAATGTGAGCAAGGGTTTGCAGGGTTTTCCCCAAGCCCATGTCGTCTGCCAGCAGCCCGCCCATTTCCAGCTCGCTCAAGGCTTGCATCCACGCCAGCCCCTGAACTTGATAGGGGCGCAACTTTGCGTTGAGGTCCCGGGGGACCTTGGCCTTGAACTCCGGCAAGGCCTGCAGGCGATGGGCGAAGCTGCGTATGGGCTCGCCGCCGTTCCATTCAAGCGGTGGGCCGTCGCCTAGGCGGTTCAGGCGCGGTGCATCAGCCCGTGGCAGGCGAATCTTGTTGTTGACCTCGCCAGGTTCGCGGAAGAACAGCTCGCCAAGCGTGGCAAGCATTGGCTTGAGGCGGGCAAAGGGCAAGGCCACGCGCTGATCGGTTTGCGTCAGGCTGACCAGCAGCATCTCTTCGTCCTGGCGCTGGGCTACGGCTTCGCCATTGAGCAACCAGGGCGTGCGGCGGATGGCCTGGAGCAACACAGGTAACAGGCTGACGCGTTGACCCTCGATGGTGATGCCCAATTCAAGGTCGAACCAGTCATGTTCGGCCGACTCTTCAATGTCGGCGTACCAGTGGTCAATCTGCGCCAGATTGTAGTGAAAACCGGGTTGCATCTCGATTTTCCAGCCTTCGGCGCGTAGCGTGGGCAGGTGGTTATCGACAAAGCGCAGCCAGGTGGCTTCATTGGGCAATTCAAAGTGCTCACCCGGGTGTTCGCCCAAGGCTTCGCTCTGGCGCAGGGCAATACTCAGGCCCATGTCGGTCAAGCGCTTGCGCAGCAGGCTTTCCGCACTGGCGTCACGGATGACGCGCAGGTTCAGGTCGGGTTGTTGGCGGATCAACAAATCCTTGCCCTGGCGACCGTAGGCCAGGTGCCCTTGGTAGTCGAATGCAAGTGCGGCACGGTGTTGCGTTTGCTCCTGCATACGGCCTTTGCGAGCGTCAAAATGCACCCGCGCGTGACTGCCCAGGCTCAATATGGGTTTCGGCATGATGCCTTCGAGGCGCTGTTCGGCGACTTTCTGGCTGGGTGTTATCAGGGCGCTGTGATCCACGGCAGACTTTTGTTGGCGCTCAAGGGTTAGCAGGGCTGCGGCTACATGCTTGCAGTTATAGCCCACCGGGCAACTGCAGTGACCATTAATGCTCCAGCCGTGCGCGGTTGGGAACAGCTTGATGCGCTGCTGGTAGATTTGCCCCGACGAGCCTTTGCAACTGGCAAGCAGATTGTTGTCCGTCAGGTTAAGGAGGGTGCTGCGTGTTTCTTCGGCGTAGCCAAGCCCCCGGCGAAAATGCCCGGCATCGAATGTAGAGCGCCAGTTATCCTGACTCAACTGCAGGATATTCAGGGCCATCGTTGGAGGTCTGCTGGGTGGGTCATCGCTGCGCCGTGAAATTAAGCAAAGCCGATGATTCTTGCACAGTTAAGCGGCCTGATGCAGACCGTTGGGGCAAATATTTTGATTGCCTGCGTCGTCACCGACCGGGGTGATGCACTGGCCGATTAGCTTGCAAACACGGCGCGGTACTGGCTGGGCGTTGCGTGATATGCCTGGCGGAAACGGTTGCTGAAGTGACTGGCGCTGGCAAAGCCACAGGCCAGGGCGATCTCAACCAGTGAGCCTTGGCCGTTGCGCAGTAGCTGCGAGGCCAGGTGCAGGCGCTGCTTGAGCACATAACGGTGCGGCGGCAAACCAAAACTCTGGGTAAACATGCGAGCGAAGTGGTACTCCGACAGTGCGCACATACCCGCCAACTGGCCAAGGCTCAGCGGTTGGTCGAGGTGACTGTCGATAAACTCACGTAATCGCCTACGCTGGGCTGGCGCCAGACCGCCACTGACTTTCAGGCCATCACGCTTGCCCACCTGCGAGAGCAGGGCGTGGTCGAGCAGTTGGTGAGCGATGCTGTTGATCAGCAGGTGCTCGCCGGGTTCATGCCAGTTCATCAGGCTGAGCTGGCGAAAGCGCTGGGCTTGCTCGGCGTCATCAAGAAAGGTGCCTTCGCGCAATTGCAACTCGCGCGGCTCGCGGTCGAGCAAGCGCACAGCCGCCAAGGCAAAGTGTTCCTCGCTGATATACAGGTGGGCCAGGTTGATTTCACCGTTGATGATCCACTTTGAGTGATGCCCGGCTGGCATTACGCAGAGTTTGCCGGGCGCGCCCTTGTTGTCGGGTCGCTCGCGGCGAAATGTGCCGGTGCCGCCCGCCAGATAGCACGACAAGGTGTGATGGGTCGGCGCTTCGTAGTCGCGTACATCATGGCTGTTGCTCCACAATGCAGCGGCCAGGCCGTCGCCTAGCTCGGCACTGTGGTGCAAGCGTGCGTTGGGCGATTGGCCCATTGCTTGGAATACCTGGCTTTCTTCGAGTTGCGCCATACATACCTGTCCTCTAGCCCGAACATGCTACTCCGCCGTGGGGCTGCTGCCAGCCCCCGGCGTGAAAAAAGCGCAAGATTGTGTAAGTCGCGCGGGGCCGGCGCGTGGGCGCCATGCAGTGAAAAGCGCAATTTTGTGCAAGCACGCCGGTAGCGGCAGGCGCAGACTCGCTTTATCTACTGGGAGTTGTGCGATGAACCTGTCGTTGTATTTGATGACCGTACTGATCTGGGGCACCACCTGGATCGCCTTGAAATTGCAATTGGGCGTGGTGGCTATTCCCCTCTCTATTGCCTATCGATTTGGCCTGGCGGCTGCGGTGCTGTTTGCGATCCTGCTGCTCAGCGGGCGCTTGCAGAAAATGGATCGGCGCGGACAAATGATATGCCTGGTACAGGGGCTCTGTCTGTTCTGTATCAACTTCATGTGTTTCTACACGGCCAGCCAGTGGATTCCCAGTGGCCTGGTCGCGGTTATATTTTCAACCGCCACGCTGTGGAATGCGCTTAATGCCAGGCTGTTCTTCAAGCAGCGAATTGCAGCCAACGTATTGGCCGGCGGTGCGCTGGGGTTGTGCGGCCTGGGCTTGTTGTTCTGGCCCGAGCTGGCAGGGCATGAGGCAAGCCCCGAGACGTTGCTGGGTATTGGCCTGGCAGTTATCGGTACGCTGTGCTTCTCCGCAGGCAACATGCTCTCGAGCTTGCAACAAAAAGCGGGCCTCAAACCGCTTACGACCAACGCCTGGGGCATGCTTTATGGCGCCTTGATGTTGCTGGTGATCTGCCTGGTTACAGGCACGCCGTTTACCTTTGAGGCCAATAGCCGCTATATCGGCACCTTGTTGTATCTGGCGATCCCGGGCTCGGTTATCGGCTTTACCGCTTACCTGACCCTGGTTGGACGCATGGGCCCGGAGCGGGCAGCTTATTGCACTGTGTTGTTCCCGGTGGTGGCATTGAATATCTCGGTATTTGCCGAGGGCTACCAATGGACCGCACCTGCGCTATTGGGCCTGGTGTTGGTGATGCTGGGCAATATCCTGGTGTTTCGCAAGCCCAAGGCGCCCGCAGCAGCAGTGGTCGTTGCGCGCTAGCTCTGCGTGTTGCCAAGCGCCTGCAATGCAGGTGCTTGGGTGAATGCTTCAGGCTACTGCGGGTGAGCGCTTTGGCGGGGAATCAGGCACACTGCGAGCAGTACCGGGTAGCACAGGTAATGCAGCCAGAACAGGATGTGGCCAGCCCTGCCGGGCTCATCCTTGAGGTACATCATGGCGAGCAGACCCAGGTACAAGACTCCAAGCACCGCCGCATAGATAGCGACCATCACCCAGCGTTCCCGGCGTTCGGGAAACCGTTGGTTGCGCCACTGAAATACTCCGCGCACGGCAAGGCCGACAGCCACGGCGACCAGCAAGGTGGCGGGCAAGCCACCGAGTTTTACCCAGGCGCGCACCATCAGGTTGAGTACGGCCACAGCCACAACCGCGCCGAATGCGTAGTAATGCAATCTGGGTTGCTTCATCAGAGGGTCCGGTTGAGGCCAAAGCGTTTCATCAGCCCTTTTTCGAGCAGTGCCTTGGGCAGTAGGTTGGCCAGCAGCGGCAGCATATGGCTGCCGTTGCCCAGGCGGATAAGCCGAGGACGCTTGTCGCGTTGCACGGCTGCCAGCAGGTTGCGCGCAAAGTGCAGGGCGGGGGTCGGGTTGTCTTGCGATGCATTGGCTCGGGCGCGAATACCCTCGCGGAGGGGCCACCAAGGTGATTTTTCGTCGATTAACTGCTCTGCCTGCTGGCTGGCATTGCTGCCGAAACTTGATGCAATCGCGCCCGGCTGAACCTCCATCACATCAATTGAGAAGGGCGCAAGCTCCAGGCGCAGCGCATCGGTCAGCGCATGCACCGCGGCTTTTGAGGCGCAATAGGCGCCGGCAAAGGGCGTTACAAGCACCCCTGAAACACTGCCGATATTGACCACCAGGCCTTTATTGCGGCGCAGCAAGGGGAACAGGGCGCGGGTAATGCCGACGAGGGCAAAGACGTTGGTCTCGAATTGCTTGCGCATGCCTTCAACCCCGCCGTCCAATAGCGGGCCCATGGCGCCATAGCCGGCATTATTGATCAGTACATCAAGGCCGCCAATCTCTTCGGCAAGACGGGCGCCCAGCTGCTCAACGGCGGATGCATCGTTGACGTCGAGCTGTACCGCATTGAACCCGGCAGCACTGAGGGCCGCCAGGTCAGACTCCTTCCGGGCCGTGGCCCAGACCTTATATCCGGCGGCCTGGAACACCTCGGCCAGGGCGCGACCAATACCGCTGGAGCATCCAGTGATCAATGCAGTGAACTGGGTCGTCATAGCGTTATCCTGAGCTGAATTGGAATGGGTTCAGAATAAGCCAATGGCGGTTCGCAAACCTAGCGTGAATATCCTGTCATGCCCGTCCAGTCAGTCGGCAAAGCTGCCTTGTATGCGCTGCGCCCGAAACTCAAGGCTGCTGGCCCGATATCCGCTGCGCAGCGGAGGTAAAGGCAGGCAGCTTTCCCAGGTCGAACCAGGCAGCAAATCGCCGGGGCCGGTGTAGCGGGGCGAGTCATAGTTGTTTTCCACCAGGTTGACACTGTCCCCAGGACGGAAGGCTGCCATTTGCCATTGCAGGTCGAGCAAGGGCTTGGGGCTGGCGTTTTTCAGGCTCAATGCCAGTGGCTGGTCTGCCGGGCAATTCTGCGGGTCGTAGGTAAAGCGCATTTCCAGTTCTGCCAGGTGACTTTTCTCACGGTTTTCTTGCCAGATCACGATCGAGGCGACAATAAACAAGCCGACAACGGCAACCAGCGTCACGGGCAGGGCTTTGCTCGGGTAGCGAATCAGCAGGATAAACCAGCTGAGAATCAGGATTGCACCGAATAACATGGTGATGACCTTGGGCGGCGAACATCTGTTCATCCTACACAAGCTGGCGCGGTGGGAAAGGAGGAGGGGTTAAAAAATGTAACCGGCAAAGTGCTGAAGTCGCTTGAGTCACCCTCGAGCCGTCTTCTGCTTTGCTGTAGTGCAGCGAACGGCAGCGGTACCGGCTGTGGGCCCGCATCTCGCGACGAATCGCAGCTGACCAGCAATAGGTCCGCATGGATGAAGCTCCAGCGATTTGTCACATAAGCATGCCAGGCCGGCCAGTAGACCAGCGCAACAAAGGCGTACCTCAAGCCGTCATGCTTGCCGAAGTCCTACGCGATCACGGGTATTGGGCTTACCGTGCACGATTGAGCGCGGCCAGCCCGTCGGGAGCAAGGCTCGAGGTACTTGCTCATCTGGGAATTGATCCTGAGGAATGTCCAGCGACCATGCTGCTACTGCGTATCGAGATGCCTGACTCTGCATCGCAAGCCCAGATGCCCACTCTACCTGTTGGTTGGTCGACAGATCCCCGAGCTCACCCGAGGAATAGGCAACCAGTTCCTTGACGAGTGCAGCGCACTGCTACCAGTGCCGAGCGCGATCATACCGAGCACAGTCAACTACCTGTTCAACCCCCGGCATCCCGAAGCACAGAGCGCGACAATCCATATTGAACTTTTCACCCCCGGTTCGAGGCTGTTCTAGCGAACGCCTCTAAACAGCAAAAAACCAGGCAGAAACGCGGGCTCCGTTGCAGAGCCCGCATTGGCTTTAGCGTACTTCTATGCGTGCAGCCTCATCGTGGCTGCGGCCGTAGACATCTTCAAAGCGTTCGATGTCGTCCTCGCCCAGGTAGGTTCCCGATTGCACTTCAATCAGCTCAAGGGGGATTTTGCCTGGATTGCTCAGGCGGTGAACGGCGGTCATCGGGATGTAGGTCGACTGGTTTTCCGTCAGCAAGAAGGTGCGGTCATCACAGGTCACCTCAGCGGTACCGGCCACCACAATCCAGTGCTCGGCACGGTGGTGATGCATCTGCAGCGATAACTGCGCGCCCGGCTTGACCGTGATGTGCTTGACCTGGAAACGGCCACCCATGTCGACCGAGTCGTACGACCCCCACGGACGGTATACCTCGCAGTGGTTTTGCGCTTCGCAGCGGTTCTTGGCGTTGAGTTCGTTGACCACGTGCTTGACGTCTTGCACGCTGTTGCGGTGGGAGATCATGGTCGCATCCTTGGTCTCGACCACAACGATGTCGTCCAGGCCAATGATCGATACCAGCTTGCCGTTGCCCTGTACCAGGCAGTTGCGGCTGTCGTGAACCATGACATCGCCCTTGACGACATTGCCGTGTACATCCTTGTCGTGCACATCCCAGATCGACGACCAGCTGCCGACGTCATTCCAGCCCGCATCGAGTGGCACTACGCAGGCGCGATCGGTTTTTTCCATGACGGTGTAGTCGATCGAGTTGTCCGGGCAGCAGGCGAAGGTCGCTTCGTCGATATTGACCACATGGTCGGTCTCGTTGCTGCGCTCCAGGGCCAGCAGGCAGGTGTCATAAATGTCGGCATCGTGACGCTTGAGCTCTTCGAGGTAGCGGCTGGCACGGAACATAAACATGCCGCTGTTCCAGAAGTAATCGCCGGAAGCCACAAACTCAACGGCGCGTGCGGCATCCGGTTTTTCGACGAAGCTCTCGACCCGCACCACGCCTTGCGGCAAGCTCTGATCAGCTGTCGAGCGAATGTAGCCGTAACCGGTTTCAGGGCTGTTGGCCGGTACGCCGAAGAGCACCATTTCACCTTTTTCGGCGGCCGACCTTGCAATGGTCAGTGCCGCCTCGAATGATGCCTGGTCGTCCAGTACGTGATCGGCCGGTAGGACCAGCAACAGTTCATCGCGCCCTTCGGCAACCAGTTTCATCGCTGCAATTGCAACCGCTGGCGCGGTGTTACGGCCAAATGGCTCGAGCAGGATCGACTGCGCACTGAGGTTCTGTGTGCTCAGTTGTTCCTGGATGATAAAGCGATGCTCTTTGTTGCACACCAATACGGGGGCTTCCATACCTGCAAATGACAGACGCTTGATGGTCTGTTGAAACATGCTATCGCTGCCTGTCAGCGCCAGGAACTGTTTGGGATACTGTTTACGCGAAAGAGGCCAGAGTCGCGAACCGCTGCCACCGGAAAGAATTACTGGGATCATGTGTTCAACTCCTGAAACGTTCATAGATTTGGCTGGTATCACGCGTTATTGCGAGAACACCCGTTAGCAAGCTCATATGAGCCGTAGAGGACTTCTCCGTAGCGCCTGCCTTGGCGGCGCTATCTTTTAGCGACCTGATTTGCGGTCTTTGTATTGTGGGTTCTATCAATCGGTTTTGGCGGGGCGCTTGACCCAGTTCGGCGAGATCTTTGAACCGCTGCCCGTAACGTACAGGCTGACCACTTCGCCGCGGGCCAGGGCAACTGGCTTGAGGTCGCTGATCTTGTTGTCACCCTTGAACAGTGCCAGCTTGATCTTGACCGGGTTGACTTCGCGCTCGCCGTGGCTTGCAGGGGCAACGCTGTCGACTACCTTGGTCTTGCCGTCGGCCGTCTTCAGGGTGACGTTGCTGTCAGAGAGGTTCTGGACCCGTAGCAAGGCCTTTTGCTTGTTCTTGAACGCTGGATCCTCAACCAGCTTTGGCTCAACGCCCGGCTGGCTGACCAAGGTGTAGTAATGGTCGGCATCGAGTTTCACCGGGATGGTCTTGTCGCCCACCTGGGCGCTGTAGCTGCCCGCGGGCATAAAGCTGAAATCACTTGAACCAAGCGGCGAAACTTCATTGAGCGAGGTGTTGCCCACACTGACACTCAGTTCCGTATTGCCAGCGTTGTAGGCGCGAACGAAGGTCGATCCCTTGGGAGCGATAGGTGCATACAAACCACCTTCTCCGGCACTCGCATGGAAGCTGCCAAGGCTCAGCGCTACTGCGCAAGCGAAAGTGGTCAAGTTGCGATTTGTCAGTAAGGCCATCGGTATTTCTCCATCTTCGTTTCACACAACGGCATTGCAGCCGTTAATTAAGCGAGGTGTCATGCCTCTCTATTACTGTTACGCGCTGGCAAGCGATGCCGGCGCGCGGGTTGGCGCATCAGCGGCTGCCGGTAAGCGCCAGGTTTTGCTCATTGCCAAGTGCTTTAAGCTTTGCGATCCATTGCGGGTCGAATTCACTAAGGTCGTTGGGCATGGGCAGGTAACGCTCGGGGAACTCCCAGATCACCACCTCGGGCGGTGAGTTCTTGAAGTCGTCACTCTGTAGGTACTTGAGCATCGGCAGAATCGGGCCACGACCGTCTTCGGCGTAGTTGCTCAAGTCATGTTGCAAGTGTTCGCGTAGCGCACCCTCGAAATTCCAGTTGGGGTTGGCGCTATAGCTGGTGCCCACCAATGCCACCGGTATTTCGTTGTCAGCAAACAGGGCATCAGCGCCTTCGGTTTGCGAGACAGCTTCGGTGCTGCGTTTCTGCAGTTGATCAGGACGTGGCATAAGGCTTTTGAACAGCGGATCGAGCGGGATAAACCGGGTCAGGTCGCCATGGTATGGCTCGGTTTTACGCGCCGAAGTGACGTACTCCTGTGGCTCGCCTGGTAACTTGAAGTTGTTGTGTACTGTCTCGCTCAAGCGCTTGGCGGCAATGTCGGCGCCCAGTGGCGTCCAGTGGGTATCGGTACGCAGGAATACCTGGCCTTGCGCTTTGGCCGGTTTAAGCACGGCCAGCAGGTCTGGCGCAGTGATTCCGGCACGCCGCAACGCGGTGCGAAAGCGTTGGTACAGATCTGCATGGATCGCGCTGGCGTGGTTGTTCCCCGTGTATTCGGGATACAAGCGCGCCTTGGCGGGCACAACTGCCATCACCAGCTTGACGTCATGCTCGGCCAGCAGATTGCGTACGCCTTCAACTGTATTGAGGTTGTCACGCAGGTTTTGCGGGCCCTTGGCGTCGGGCTTGAACTCTTCATCCGAGTAGAGCCAGCCTTCGACACCAATCTTCACGCCCTGGCGGCCTTCGTTGAACAGTAGGTAATCAAGGGCTGCCCAGACATTGGTGCCAATGTCCTTGAGCGGCAATTCCTTGTCGTAATGATGTTCGAAGCTTTGCGCCAGGTTGCCATCAAGCACGCTGTAGGTCTTGGGTTGCTTGTAGTCGAGTACGCCGCTCATCGAAGAAATGAAGCCCAGCGACAACACAGTAATAAACGAGGCGATATAGATTTTTTCTGCGGTTCTTTTCATGGTCGGCCTCACTCAGAACTGGAAGTAAAGGAAGGGCGAGTAGCTCTGCGCCGAGAGCTTCAACAGCGAGGCGCAAAACAGCAGGAACAGCGCCGTACGCACCAGGGTTTGCGCCATGGCCGGGTTTTGCTGTGCCATTACGCTTGCTGTCGCGGTAGTGGAGCTGATGACCGGGTCGCTACCCAGCGTGGCGTCTTTCTCGGGACGCTTGCTGGAGCGGTGACGGTTGAACTCGCGCACGCCACAGACCGCCAGCACCAGGTAGGCGATGACCAGCGTTGCGATTTGCAGATCATTGATATTGGCGCTGTTCAATTCGCTGAGCTGCCAGCCGTTGAAGCTGAACATCGCGCTGTACATGCGCCAGGCGATGTCGAGGTTTTCCGCGCGAAAAATCACCCAGCCAAGCATGACCAGCAAGAAGGTAAAGGCCCATTTGAAGGGGTTGAGTACCCTGGGCGCAGCCTTGACACCCAAGGCGCGTTCAATGGCAAGCCAGGTGCCGTGCCACGCGCCCCAGATCAGGAACGTCCAGTTGGCGCCATGCCAGAAACCACCGAGCAGCATGGTCAGGAACAGGTTGCGATAGGTGTTGAATGTGCCATGGCGGTTGCCGCCCAGGGGTACATAGAGGTAGTCGCGCAGCCAGGTCGACAGGCTGATGTGCCAACGGCGCCAGAACTCGGTGATCGACTGGCTGATATAGGGTTGATTGAAGTTTTCCATAAAGCGGAAACCCATCATCAAGCCAAGGCCGATGGCCATGTCGCTGTAGCCGGAGAAGTCGAAATACAGCTGCGCGGTATAGGCCAGCATGCCCAGCCAGGCATCACCGGTACTTGGGTTGCTCAGGGCAAAACAGTGATCGACCAGCGGTGCCAGGGTGTCGGCGATAAACACCTTCTTGACGAAACCCTGCATAAAGCGCGTGGCGCCTTCGGAGAATTTGTCGATGCTATGGGTGCGATCAGTGAACTGGTCGGCCAGGTCTTTGTAGCGCAGCACCGGGCCTGCAATCAGTTGCGGGAACAGGGCGATAAAGGCTGCGAAGTTGATCAGGTTTTCCGTGGGTTCGGTATCGCCACGGTAAACGTCAATCAGGTAGCTCAGCGACTGGAAAATGTAGAAGGAAATCCCAATCGGCAAGATTACATGGGTCAGTACAAAGGGCTCGAAGCCTGCTGCCTCCATCACCTTGTTGATATTGGCCACACCGAAGTTGGCGTACTTGAAGTAACCCAGGGTCGCCAGGTTACCGGCCACGCCCCAGAGCACCCAGCGTTGTGCGGCCTTGGTACGGACTCCCGCGCGGTATATGCGCAGGCCAAAGCCGTAGTTCCACAATGTGACAGCCACGAATAACAGCAGGAAATCGACTCGCCACCAGGCATAGAAGCTGTAGCTGCCAATCAGGATCAACAAGTTGCGGTAGCGTGCGCCACTGAGGTAGTACAAGCCGAGGAAGATCGGCAAGAACAAAAACAGGAACACGTTGGATGAAAAGACCATCCGTGCTTCTCCATTAACAGGTCAATAACAGAGCTCTTGAGCTCGTCGCCCCGCCAAACCACTTGGCGGGGATGGGGTAGAACGTGGTTTAGCCGCCCTGATGCCTAGGGTTGAATACGCTGCTGACATCACCGCCGAGGCGGAATGTCTTGAACGGGCCAAACTTCTCAATGCCTTTCTCGAAGTCCGCCGAGCAGCTGTAAAGCGTGCAATAGGGCGCGAGCCAGGAAAACTTGGCGCGTTTCCTGAGATCGGTCATGTCCTGCTTGTCTCCGGTCTTGTCCTTGAACTCATCGGGCTCGGACACCCCCTCCATGACCCGCTCGGCAAGGCGCTTGAGCGCTTGCTGGTTTTCCGGGCGGACATCCACGCCATTGGCCTGGGCAAATGCAGCAATCATGGTCAAAGGCGGCAGGCTGTAGTTGTGGTACGCCAGCGCGCGCTGCTTGCGCCTTAGCTCGTTAGGCAGATACCCCTCGTCGTCGACCTGGTTGGCGGCTACCTGAAACTGCTTGATCGACCAGTCGAACAAGTCGCGCCTGTTGGTTGCGACTGCCGTGGCCATCACTGACCAGGCCGCCCAGTAGCTGTGGTTGTTGATCTTGCGTTGCGGCAGGTCGCTCCAGTCGTGGACGGTCAACTCGGCCAGCTTGACGAACCACTGCTCGATTTCCTGCGCCTGCTGGGGGTAAGCCTTGAGCGGTTGGCTCTCGGAGAACTTCAAGCGCAAGTAGGCTGAAGACATGCTGCCCAAGGCCCATTTGCGCATTGATTTGCCGGTGTGGTTGTAATCCGTGCTGAGCAGGGCGCCCGCTTGCGCCCAGCTGTCCATCCACTGCAGCGCGCATTCAAGTTGCTTGGGGTCACCGTTTTGCATGTAGCGCATGATGTAGCGGTTGCTGCCACGCTCCATGGTGGTGATGTCGGCGGTGCTGTCGCGAAAGGCTTTCTCGGCGACTTTATTGAGTGTCGAGCGGGCCTTGTCCGAACCCTCATATTTACTGCGAAACACCAGGCTGCCGGTGTAGGGCTTTGGCGCTGGGTCACAGGACTGCGGCTTCTTCTCGGTGCTGATTACCGGTGCGTAGTAGCCAGCCGGCGGCACCAAGTCACTGGCAAAGCTGGCCTGGGCAAATATCGCACTGGCCAGTAAACAGGGGGTAAGTAGCCATTTCTTCGCTTGCATGGTTGACTCCATCCTCAGTCGGCTTTCGCCGTGAGGTTTTTGCCGGAAGTCGATGGTCGCTTGCACAGCGTTGCTTCAACGCTCAGGCCCGCGGGCATTTGTTCCGGGCTTTGGATTTCAAGGGCGAGCAGGTTGAGATCACGCCAGTCAGGGTCGTTCCTCAGTTCAAAGACATAGCGGCCGCCGGTATCGACGCGATCGCTTTGCTCAATTTTGAATTTTTCCCGGCGGCCATTGAGGTACCACAGGGTGGCTTTGGACTCATGCACACTGGGATCGCTGAAGGTCAGGTCAACCTGGTAGTCGCCCCCGCGTATATCGCGCAACGCGGTGTCTTCACCGTTGACCAGGACCTGGTTGTTACCGGGTTTCATCTTGATTTTGTTATGCATCACCGCCGGGCGGCCTTCGCAGCCGTTGTCGACCATGGGCAGGGCCTGGCGGTAGAAACTGTCTTGCGCCAGGTCGTAGTGGGTGGCGAACTCCCAGATCAGGATCTTTGGCGGATTGGTGCGAAACTCCTCGCTGGCCATGTATTGCAGCAGCGCGCTGTCGAAACCACCGCCACTGACCGCCATGTTCAGCACTTCGGCACCGCTGTACTGCTGCAGGAACCCGGGGAAGTTGTACGCCGGGCCGCTGTTACTGGTGCCGACAATGGCGATTTGCGGAACCGATTCATCACCAAACAAGCTGTCGGCGTCCGCAGCACCAACTGGCTCGGTTTCATATCGAGGCACATATTGAGTGGCGTAGCTGACGCCGCAGAATTCGGCTGCGGTTTTGTGCAAGGTGCCCGCCTTGGGCAGCAGGCCGACAACGTTGCTTTCAAATTCCTTCTTAGGAATGTCATCGAAGCCGGGGATTTGCTTTAGCGTCTGGGCGACCAGTTTGGCTGTGCGTGAGGCACCTGCTGGCGTCCAGTGATGGTCGGCTTCGAAGTAATAAGGCGTCTTGACGTCCTTCTCATCGAACAAGGGCGAAAGGTCGGTCACCCAGATACCGGTCTTGCGTAAATCCGCGACGGCTTGCAAGTAGTTCTTTTTTGCCAGTGCGTAGTTGAAACGTGACTTTTCGGCGTCCGTCAGTTGCTCGCGATTGACCAGGCCCCGGGTGGGTTGATAGACGATCATCAGTTCGATGCCCTTGCGCTTGAGTGCATCACGCAGGCGCTTGAACTGTTGGTAGCCGTGCGCCGTGGTGCCAAAGTCGGTACGCAGGTCATTACGGCTACGAAACAGCCAGTCGCCTTTGCCCTGTACCAGCGCGGTAAAAAAGCTCAGGTACTTGGTGTTGTAGTTCGCCGGGTTTTGCGCGGCCGGGCACAATGGACCAACCCGCTGCACGCTATAGCTGGGTTCAGCCATGGCTGCGCTGGCGGTGCCGAGCAAGACACCGGCTACAGCAAGTTGGCGCAGTTTAAAAATCTTCTTACTCACGTTATTTGCCCTCAATTCTGCAGTTCTGCCTGGCTTTCGACTGGGTCGATCAGCACCGCCAACTTGCGCCGTACCAAGAGGTCGAGAATCTCTTCCTGGCGCTTGCCGAGCACACCCGAGAAACTGATGCCGGTGCTTTTGGTGGGGGCAATCATGTTCACGCGGTACAGCTCAAGGCTTAGCGGTGAGTCGATGGACAGGGGGCCGGAGCCGTTCGCTGCCAGCGTGCCGCCGACCAGAATCATCGACACCTTGGTGTCGAAGGGGTCGAGGTCAATGTCGCGATCGGTGTCCGACAGGTCCTTGATGTGGCCGTACAGACCGGTCAACTTGTTGCCGGCCGAAAGGTTTTCGTAGATGCGAATGTTGACGCTGTTACGCACCCGGATACCGTGGCGGGAGTTGTTCAGTACCTTGTTGCCCCACAGCAGGTTGTGGCTGCTTTCATACAGGGTGATGCCGTCCGAGTGGTTCTGGTAAACCTCGTTGTAGGCAATCAGGTTATTGATGCTGTTACGGTCGATTACGATGCCGGAGAGCTTGTTGTCATAGCTCTTGTTGTTGATGATCCAGCTGTCATCAACCTCACGGGAGATGATGATGCCGTGCTTTTTCTTGGTGCCATGAACGGTATTCTCGGCAATGATCAAGCGGCGTGAGCGGTCGTGCGGGTCAATCCCGTAGACGATGTTGTCGCGGTAGGTATTGCCCTTGAGCACCACATCGTCAGCCTCGTAGCAATAAAAGCCATACCAGTGATCGACAAAGGTCGAGTTAATCAGCCAACCGGTCGGGCGAGGGCGCTTGAGGCGCTTATCCATGCCGGGTGAGTACTGGGTAACACTGATGCCGTAAGACTTACTCTGGTTGTAGCCCAGGCTGGTTATCTCGCTGTTGGAGATGTACAGCTCACTGCCGCCCCAGGACACCAGGAACGGGCGGAACTCATTCGGCGTGCGGAAGGTCGCCGGTCCGTTATCAGCCTCACGCCAGGCGGTGAGCCTGGAATCGGTGATAAACAGCATGCCGTCATTGACCATGAAGGCGCCGCGCTCTTGCGACAGGCGCAGGTCCTTGGTGTCCTTGCCAACCTGCAGGGTTGCACCCTGTGACACCACGATGGGCAAGCGCGCCAAATAGACGCCGGGAGAGGTTTCGGCAAACTGGCTATCGGGCAGGGCCTTGGCGATATCCGCCGGGGTTACGTAGCCACCTTCGATAAAGATGGCGTGGGGCATGCCTTTCTGGCGTTTAACCCATTCGCGCAACCGCTCGTTACCGCCGATGAAGTCTTGCAACTCGACCTGTTGAAGCATGCGCCGCACCACAACCTTGCCGCCGGGTTTGTGCTCGATCTTGGCGGCGACCGCCTCAGCGGTATAGCCGGAGAGATCGGGCAGCTTGGGCTTGTCCATCAGCAAGGGTTCGATTGGCGCGCTGCTGACGGTGTAGTTGTTGGTTTCGTTCAGCACTTTTGTCGAGTCAGGCGCATGCCTCACGGCGCTGTTCGGAGTGCCTTGGCTGTCCAGCGCCAACGCCAACGGCGCGCTGAGCAACAAGGTGCTCAGGAGCAGCAGGTTGATCCCCGCAGTGATCCTGAGTTTGTCAGGTTGTGGATACATGAGCAGTCCTCAGAAGCGCCAGATGACGTCGACAAATGCACGGTGCATGACAGAGTCAGTGCCTTTGGCGTAGGCATCGCCCGGTAGAAAGACGCCACCGCGCAAGCGCACCAGGGCGGCACCTTCATCGACCTGTTCAGCCAATGCAGCGGGCAACAAGCCCTGCTTGAAATAGCGCGTGACAACCAGGTCAACCTCCTGGCCTACGTCTTTTTCACCGTTTTCAAGGTTGGCGATAATCCCGCTGTCACCAATGTCCTGCTTGTCATCGACCCGCCAGAACTTGTGATAAACCAGGCTGGCGTCGTACTCGTCTTGCAACTGCCAGGAGCCAAACAGGGTCGCCGCTTGCAGGTTGCTCAGCTCACCGCGGAAGGCCTCGCCAAAGCGGTGCAGGCGAGCATTGGTCCCGGTGAAGTTGGAGCGATTGCTTTCCATGCCGGTCTGGCGGAACTGTTCCGAGCTGTCGTCATCGCCGCCGCCACTACCTCGGGCGTAAGCACCACCGACTTTCCAGTTCTGGTCGATGTTCCAGCGCAGGCCAAGGTCCATGGCCCAGGCATCGACATCCACATTGCGCGAGCCGTTCGCGAGTTTTTGGTCGCCGACATTGGCGAGTTCCAGTTCGTTGATGTCACCGGTCAGCCAGGTGGCCTGTGCCCAGTAGTTGAGCGGTTGGGTCGAGCGACGGTTGTAGAAATCACCGTCGGCGCTGATGCCCAGCCACGTCAGGTCACCGGTGTAGCGTTTGCTCAATTCATCCACTTCTTCACCGATATTGGGCAGGCTGCCGTTGTCGCGACTGTGGTGCGCCTTGAGGCCAACCCAGTGGCCGGGTTTCCACTGAGTGGAGATGCCACCAAAGTAATGCTGGCGATCTTCATCTTCCGGGGCCAGGTCATCCAGGTCGGTCCGGTAGTCGGAGAACCGCTCGGCCACGCCCAGGTTGGCGCGCAGCAGGGTGGTATCGAATTCCCAGTTCAGCGCTTCGATATTGGTGTCCCACCAGGTGCCTTCGTCGCTGCGAACGCGCTGACGACCGAGGCGCAGGTGCTCGCCGGGATAAGCGGTCAAGCCGGCGTAGTCGACCCAGAACTCGCGCATGGCCAGGTAGCTCTTGTCTGGTTCGCGTCCGTCATTGCTGTTGGCGCTGCTGCTGTCGCTGTCGTCTGCATTGTTTTGCAGGGTGTCGGTTTCAATGATGTCCGTGGCGGTCACCGCCTGGCCCATGGCAAACGCACTCCAGTTGCCGCGCTCGCCGTATAACCAGGGGCGCAGGTCCAGACCGATACCGTTGACGTCGCCGCCACTGCGGGTGCCCAGGTCGCGGTCGTCTTCCGATTGCGCGGTAATCTTGGCGGTGAGGCCGAAGTTCTGGTCCGGGCTGTTCGCCGCAAATGCGCTGGCGCTGGATAAAAGGGTCAGGCCCAGACCGAGGCTCGCTGCGATGCTGTTGAGTTTTGTCGTCGGGTTCTTATTCATTGAAGCTGTGCCTGTAGCTGAGTTTGGTTTTGCAAGGCGGTGCCACGCAGTTCGCGTTCCTCACGGAGCTTTTGCTCGGCTTCACTGCGTTGGGCTGGCGTTAGCTTTTGCGCAACCTCGTTGGCCAGGTCGGTGCTTGCCTGCGTGTTTTTGGGGAGTGCCAGCTGGCTGAAGACATAGGCGTTGCTCAGGTTTGGCACTATGCCTTTGCCTTGCGAGTACATTTGCGCCAGGGCGTAGTCGGCATTGATCTGGCCGCTCCGTGCAGCGCTCAACAGGTGGTCGAGTGCCTGCTGCGGGTAGATATCGCCCAAGTAGCCGCGCAGGTAGATTTGCCCCAGCAGGTAGTTGGCCGTCGGCTCGCTGGGAGCTGCCTTGCGCAGGTGCTCTTCAGCTTTTTTCGGGTCTTGCGGGACCATCTTGCCTTCGTAGTACAGGCGACCCAGCAGCAACTCGGCGCGCGGCAGAGAAGCTTCCCGGCCCTTGTCGAGGTAGGTCATCATGGTTTCGCTGTCGCCTAGCGCCGGGTAGTCGTACAGCAGTCGAGCCAGGCTGACCCAGGCCGCCGGGTAAGTCGGGGCGATGGCTTCAAGCAACTCTTTTGCCTGGCTTTCGTCAGGCTTGCCCAGTTCCGCGTCGGCCAATACCTGGGCGACGGCTTCAACCCGGCGCGGTGGCAAGGCACGGCTGTGGTATTGGTTCATCATGTCGGCGATCAGCGCTTCCTGTTGCTCGCTGTTGCCTTGCATCTGATACACGGTCGCCAGCTCGACATAGCAGGCGTCGGACTCGCTGATCAGTTTCTGGCAGATATCTTCGATCTCTGTCAGGTGCTGGTCGTAGGTGCCTTGAGTGCGATAAAGGAGGATCTGCGCCAGCTCTGCCTGGGCAAAACCTTGTTGGCGCCAGCTAGAAATTTGCTCTTGCACGTTCATAGCGGGAAAGTCCTGTGGGTATTGCAGGTAGAGCATGGTCAGGGGCAGCAAGCTATTGGGTTCGCCGGCACTGAATGCTTCCTTGAGCAATGTCGCCGCTTCGGTACGTTCGGCATGGGTGCTGTCTGGCTTGCGCGCCAGCAGGCGACCCAGGCGTCCCTTGGCGCGAGGTGACTGATCCATTGCCTGGCGGTAGGTCCGCTCTGCTTCCTTGAGGTCTTCTTCAGTGCCGCTGGCGACTTTCATGTCGGCCAGGCCCACTTGTGCCTTGACATAACCCAGCTCAGCCAGCTGTTGGAAGTTGCGTTCTGCGGTGACGGTATCGCCCCGCTTGAGCGCTTCGCTTGCCAGGCGCTGGTCCGGCAAGCCTGCACAGCCAGCCAGGGTGACGGCGGCTGCGAGCATGATGAGTTGAGGATGAGCAGTAGCCACGTGTCGGTCCTCCTTAGTAGCCAGCTGCAGTCGCTTTCTCGATCACCCAGTCGAGGGAGGGGCCGCGATCAATTTCGACTTCGACAGGCTGGCCAGCCAGGGTGCTTGGCAGGGTCTGGTCCGGTTCGATAGTGGCGCGGATATCAGACGACAAGCCGCCGTTGTGCAGATTGGTGCTGATGATCTTGCCGCTGCGTGGCTGGTCATCGCCCGCGACCCAGAACTTGATTCGCGTGCCAGGACGCGCTTCGGCAAACTTGCGATAGGGGAAGCTCGCCAGGACCCTGGCCTTGGTGTCTTGCGGGACCATTTCAAAGATCACGTCGCCTTTGCTGGCGAACTGGCCGTCGGCCACCAGTTGCCGGGCGATTTTGCAATTGCACGGGCTGGTCAAGGTGCCTTTCATCTGTTTGCTGAACAGCTGCTCGATGTTGGCTGGGGTCAGCTGTTCATCGCTGAGCTGGCCTTTGAGCATTTCCAGCATGCTGGCGGAGAACGTCGCAACCGGTGCGCCCTTGTTGATGATGCCGTCGGCGCCAACCAGGCTTTGCACTGTGCCTTCACGTGGCATGGTGATGTTCAGGCTGGGGACGTCGACCATGCCGGATGAGGCGTGGGTGACGAAATACAAGCCGTAGATGGATTTGAAAATGTAGCCAAAGGCGGCGACGCCGACTGCAAAGATGGCAATGCTGAAGGTCACTGCCTTGATCCGGCCGAAAGCACTCATGCCGCCGCTGTTGCCTTGCTTGCGTGGCTTGGTGAAATTTTCCCGTTGCAAGGTGTTGAGCAGGTCGCCGGTGGAGACAATCTCACCGCTCAGGTGTGCGCTGATCAGGTAGCGCAAGGTCGCTATTTCGCGGGGCTTGAGGTTGTGAAACTGGCAGCCCACACGCTTGTTGACCGGGTCGGTCGAGCACACCTGAAACTCGATATCCAGGCTCAGGTTGAGGCTGTCGAGCTGGAATTGCATGCGCGCCTTGTGATAGTCGCCGACATTGGCCGGGGCTTTTTCGTTGTTGAAGCTGAATCCTCCCGCCGACAGGTCGAGCACACGGACTTCAACCTGTTCGCGGTTTTTGGCGATGTAGCGCAAAGTTGCTGGGATTCTGACCCGGGCGTGCTGGCGCTGAGCTTCCGATTCATGGACCACGTTGACATTGACGGCTGTGTTCATGGGTTTGATTTCCTATTCAGTTCTGGTCACACCAACGCGAGAAGCGCGGCGATGAATACGCTGGTGGCAGTAAAAGTCATGGCTCGCGAAGACCAGCTGTTGAACAGTCGTGAAAAGCTGGCCAGGTCTCGGTTGAGTTTGGTGGGCTGACGGGTCCAGGATTGCTGGTCAAGGCGGAAGAACACATAGATCTTCACCATGGCGCCGACAATCTGGTTGTAATAAAGAATCGCGGGGTAGGCTGGGCCGATGCGGTGGCCGCTGAGACTGAGCAAAAGCGTCAATACCAAGCGTGTAATGCCGATCCACAACAGGTAGATGATGATAAATGCCGGGCTGTACTTGATGCTGGCGATCACGGCTACGGCCAAGCCCAGCAAGCTTGTCCACATCGACACGCGCTGGTCGAACAAGACCAGGCTGGTGAAGGCGCCCAGGCGATTTATTCCCAGGCGCAAGGCCCGTGAGTTCTGCCGCAGGTTGTTGCCGTACCAGCGGAACATCAGCTTGCGGCTGGCTTTGATAAAGCTCTTTTCTGGCGGATGTTCGACGGTATTGATTGCCGCGTCTGGCACGTAGAAGGTGTCATAGCCGAGGCGCATCAGGCTGAACCAGCTGGATTTGTCGTCGCCGGTCAAGAACTGGAAGCGACCCAGGCGCCAATGCTCAAGGTGATCACTTTCAACATCGGCAATAAATTCCGGGTTGGTTACCACCTGGGCGCGAAATACAGACATGCGCCCGGTCATGGTCAGTACCCGCTTGGACAAGGCCATGGAACACATGTTGAGGTGACGCTGAGCGAAGCGCAGCTTGTGCCATTCACTCATGATGTAGCTGCCGCGAACCTCGCAAAACTCATTGGTGGTCAGGCCACCAACATTGGGAAACAGCTGAAACCAGGGCACGGTTTTACGCACCACGCCGACATCCAGCACGGTGTCGCCATCGATGACTGCAACCACTGCGTTGTTGTCCGGCATTTGCCGCGAAATGGCGCGAAAACCATAGGCCAGGCCATCACGCTTACCCGTGCCGGGAATGCGCACGAAGTCGAGTTTGACGTGGGCCGGAGGATTCATTTTCTCCCACATGCTTTTCACCAACAGCTCATCGGAAAGCTCGACGATCGAACACACCATGGTTGTTGGGTAACCGCACTCAATGGCCTCGCGTATGACCGAGCGATAGACCATTGCAGTGGTAAGCGCATCGATACGAAAGCTGGTGACCATCAGGAATACATGGGATGGGTCGGCAGCAGTCCCGAGCTTGCGGACCTTGCGCTTGTAATAGGGGTAGACCAGGTAAAGGAACAGGCAGCCACGCACGAAATGTATGGCACCCATGGAATAACGCCAGATACCGACGGCGCCAATCAGCAGCAGATAGTGCTTCGATTCAGGGTCGAAGGTACTGGTCGGCAAGGCCAAGGCGAGCAACATCAGTAATGACAGGTAAAACAGCCAGCCAGCAGCCTCCAGGAGGCCTGTCTTGAGCTTATCCATATGCGTTTCCATCGAATTCACTGGACTCGCCCCGGGCATACGCCTTGCGGCCTGGACCCGGGGCGGGTTCATTTACCAGCAGATGCCTTCGGCACCGCTGCGAGTTGCCGTGGTCATGAAACCAACCAGGTCGATGACGTGCTTGCCTTCGAACTTCTCGTCAGCCAATGGCGCAAAGTCCTTGTCGCCATTGCCCAGCACTATCACGTCGGCATCGGCGACCACTCTTTCGAAATCGCTGTTGAGCAGCGAGGACACGTGAGGGATTTTCGACTCGATGTAGTCTTTGTTCGCACCGTAGACACGGGCGTACTCGACGTTGCGGTCGAAGATGCTGAGGTCGTAGCCCTTGCCGATGAGCATTTCAGCCAGCTCAACCAGAGGGCTTTCGCGCAGGTCATCGGTCCCAGCCTTGAAACTCAGGCCGAGCAAGGCAACCTTGCGCTTGTTGCAGCGCGAGATGATGTCGAATGCCTTTTGCACCTGGACCAGGTTGCTGCGCATCAACGAGCTGATCAGCGGGGCTTCGACGTCCAGGGATGTGGCGCGGTAGGACAGGGCGCGAACGTCCTTCGGCAGGCAGGAACCGCCGAATGCAAAACCTGGGCGCATGTAGTATTTGGACAGGTTGAGCTTGTTGTCCTGGCATATCACGTCCATGACTTCGCGGCCGTCGACGCCAACCGCCTTGGCAATGTTGCCGATCTCGTTGGCGAAGGTCACTTTGGTGGCGTGCCAGACATTGCAGGTGTACTTGATCATTTCAGCGGTATCGATGGTCTTGCGAATGATCGGTGCATCCAGCTCGCTGTAGATGCTTTCAAGCAGGTCGCCGGAGGTGGTGTCCGACTCGCCAATCACTGTCATTGGCGGGAAGTCGTAATCCTTGATGGCCGTGCTTTCACGCAGGAACTCAGGGTTCACTGCAACACCGAAATCGACACCGGCTTTCTTGCCAGAGCAGTCTTCAAGGATCGGAATCACGACATTACGAACGGTGCCAGGCAAGACGGTGCTGCGTACAACTACGGTGTGTCGAGCGCTCTTGTCGCGCATGGCCATGCCGATTTCACGGCACACGCCTTCGATGTAGTTGAGTTCAAGGTCACCGTTCTTTTTGCTCGGAGTTCCGACGCAGATAAATGACACTTCGCTGTCCGCAACTGCGCTGGCTACATCAGTAGTTCCGCGCAGTTTTCCGGCGGCCAGGCCTTTTTGCAGTAGTGCCTCCAGGCCGGGCTCGACGATAGGCGATTTACCATTGTTGATCAGGTCGATTTTAGTGGCGGAGATATCCACGCCGATAACTTCGTGGCCCCGAGCAGACAAGCAACCGGCACATACGGCGCCGACATAACCTAAACCAAAAATACTAATGCGCATGGTCTTAACCTCATTCAGTTATTACAGAATTAATTATGTTTCGCGGGTTTCGATGTGCTGTTTCCTACCTGTATTGTTATCTCGCTTACTTATTACAGTCGCGTTAATGCCCGCCCGCTTAGTTAGGGGCGTGATCAGGCAAATACTGTTTTTACTCATTTCACGGGCGTGAGCGTTCCGCTCAAAAACCTCTTTGAAATGATTGGTTTAGGTGCAAACTGCCATCAGCTACCTAGTCTTTTATCTTGTCTGTCAAATTATCCAGGTGAACAGTTACCTCGACTGTCTTATCGAGAGTTAGGGCAGTTTGGTTCGCGCCAAAAGTTGCGCGAAGAAGTGTGTTACGCGGAATATGAGTGTAGGAAAATTCTGTAAGTTCAGACCGTTCGTCAACTTTTTTTCAAGATAAGTCAGTGGTGCAACTATTAAGTAATTGCACTTTGATGGCAATTAATGGTGGCACTTTGTAATTGTCACGCCCGCGAAGCCGGGTCGATTAAGTGTGGTGTTGAATCTATTTGGATTTCCACTGAACTATTCGTTAGTTAAGTGATATATCAAGTATTGCTGGGCGAAGCGGCTCAACGGGCTGGATATCCAACCCGTTGGAAGAGGAGGGAGTGTCAGCTATTTTGTTGCTCGCGCAGGAATACCAGATTGTCGGGTTTCGAGCGCTCGGGTGCGTAGCGATACCCTTGGTCGTTAAAGTTCATCAGGTCGCGTACGTCGGAAATTTTTTCCTTGATGACGTATCTCGCCATCAGCCCTCGTGCTTTTTTGGCATAGAAGCTGATGATTTTATACTCGCCATTTTTTTCATCGCGGAACTCGGTGTTGATGATGCGGGCATTCAGGGCATTCCGTTTGACTGCGCCAAAGTACTCATTGGATGCCAGGTTGAGCAGAATGTCGTCACCTTGCTCGGCCAATGCGTCATTAAGCCAGCCACTGATGCGCTCCCCCCAGAAGGCATAGAGATCCTTGCCCCTTGGGTTTTGCAGCTTGGTGCCCATTTCCAGGCGGTATGGCTGCATCAGGTCCAGCGGGCGCAGCAGGCCATAGAGCCCCGAGAGCATGCGCAAGTGCCGCTGGGCAAAGTCAAAGTCGGCATCGTTGAAGTCTTCTGCCGCCAGGCCGGTGTAGACGTCACCTTTGAATGCCAGCAGAGCCTGTTTCGAGTTTTCTGGGGTGAAACTCGTCGACCAACTGCCAAAGCGCGCGGCATTAAGGCCAGCGAGCTTGTCTGACAGGTGCATCAATTCGGCAATTTGCTGCGGCGAGTAGTCACGCAATTGACTGATCAATGCGCCGGCATGATCAAGGTGTTGTGGCAAGGTAAAGCGTTCGGTCACAGGCGGCGTCTCGTAATCGAGGGTTTTCGCCGGAGAAATCACCATCAGCATAAAGTCTGCTCCTTAAAGTCTGGAGCGATTTTATGCCTAGCTGGCCTGTGGACTCTAGCTATTAAGCCAATGGGCTAAGCTAATGAACCTTTTCCGATGCCCGGTAAGCTTCGAAGCGCCTCTTTTCGGCCCATTACCAGCAAGGATGTCAGCATGAACGACTGTGATCATTCGCGGTGGCAGCAATCTCACAACTACCGCCCACTTGAAACCCATGCAGAGCGCCAGGCCTGGCGGGTTACTGCGTTGACCGGTGCAACCATGCTGGTCGAGATCATTGCCGGCTATCTGTTCAACTCGATGGCACTGCTCGCTGATGGCTGGCACATGGCCTCGCATATGGTTGCCCTGGGCCTTAGCGCCTTGGCCTACTTCATGGCGCGGCGCTACGCCAATGACCAGCGCTTTGCCTTTGGTACCTGGAAGGTTGAAGTCCTGGCAGGGTTTGCCAGCGCGTTGATGCTGGTTGTAGTCGTGGTCATGCTGGCGTTTGAATCATTGTTGCGGTTATTCAACCCACAGGTGATTGCCTTTGATATGGCCCTGGTTGTCGCGGTCATTGGCTTGCTGGTTAACCTGCTGTCGGCATGGCTGTTACGCGATCAGCATGAGCACGGCCATGCTCATGGGCATGGTCACGAACATGGCGAGTCACATGCAGGGCGGGATCTCAATCGTCATGCTGCCTTTATCCATGTCCTGGCCGATGCCCTGACTTCGGTAGCGGCGATTGCGGCATTGCTCGGCGGGATGTTGCTAGGCTGGGATTGGCTGGACCCCTTGATGGGGGTAATCGGCTCGGTGATCATCGCGGTCTGGGCCAAGGGCCTGCTGGTCGAGACCGGCAAGGCGCTGCTTGATCGGGAAATGGATCATCCGGTTGTCGCGCGCATTCGCTCCACCCTGGAGCAGCATGCCGATACCCATGTCACCGACCTGCATGCCTGGCGGGTGGGGCGCAGCCAGTTTGCTTGCATTGTCAGCCTGGTGACGCACCAGCAGGTCACCGCAGATTATTACAAGCTGCAGTTGGGGCAGATAAGGGAGTTGGTGCATGTGACCGTGGAGGTCAATCGGTGCGAGGCCCCAGACGAGACTGAACATCTTTCGTGCTGATGTTGAAGGTTGTGACGCATTGCAGGGAAATGCCTGGAAAGCGAAATTTTTACTGGCAAAAGCATCGATGGGACTTACGACTTTAACGGCTCATGGCCAGCTCGCCAAGCGCTATTCGTCTGTCCGACAAATAAACATAAAAAAACTGAAATCTTCGTTTAACTGTCATGTTTTTTGGAGTATCAAAGAAGCAGACGCCGAACCCTGCAGTCAGGTGGCGATATTGCTCTTCACCTTGCTTGCAGCTTCTCAGTCGCCCCTGAGAAGTCGGCGGTCCTGTGCAGCGGAGCGCTGATCTGGCATTCCGTTGCTTGGCTTCTACTAGAAGGTGAACGAGTATGGATGACCACGGACGCTGTAAGCCCACCGCTCCAACCCTCTACGCCCTCGACACCAATGTGCTGATCCACGATCCCAACGCGTTGCTCAATTTTGAGGAACATCACGTCGCCATCCCGATGACGGTGTTGGAGGAGTTGGACAAGCTCAAAACGGGTAAGCAAGGGGTAGCTGCTGAATGCCGTCAGGCGATTCGATTGATCGACAAAATTCTGGGGAGCGCATTACCTGAGGAAGTGGAGCACGGCGTACCGATTCAACGAGAGAAGAGCGGCGCATGCGGCTTTTTATCGATCCTGATGAGCAAAAGCGCAGCCCCCATCACCTGGCTGCCGGAAGACCTCAACGACAATAAAATCATTAACCAGTTGGTCGAGCTGAAGTCGCGCCGTCCTGGTTTGTCCGTGGTGCTGGTCACCAAGGACATCAATATGCGCTTGAAGGCGCGTGCCTGTGGCATCGATTCCGAGGATTATCACACCGACCAACTAGTCGATGATGTCTCGCTGTTGTCGCAGGGTTATCACAACATGTCTGGCGGTTTCTGGGACCGTGTGAGCAAGGTCGAGACGCGCCAGGACCACGGCCGAACCTGGCACCGTGTCCAGCTTACCGACAACCTGCCTTCGGTCCATGTCAACGAGTTCATCATTGATGAGCAAGGCTTTGTCGGCTGGATCAAGGAGATCGATGAGGGCGAGATCCTGATACTTGATTTGCATCAGGAGCCGCTGATGCACCAGGAAGCCTGGGGGCTCAAGCCGCGCGATATCTATCAGGCGCTGGCGCTCTACGCCTTGCTGGACCCGGATATTCACCTGGTCAACCTGTCGGGCGCGGCAGGCTCGGGCAAAACCATCCTGGCCCTGGCCGCCGCGATCGAGCAAACCATGGTCAGCAAGCGCTATCGGCGCATCATCGCCACGCGCAGCGTGCAGGGGCTCGACCAGGAAATCGGTTTCTTGCCCGGCACCGAGGCCGAGAAAATGGAGCCCTGGCTGGGCGCTATTACCGACAACCTCGAAGCCTTGCACATGGATGATGAAAACACCCATGGCAGCGTCGACTACATCCTGCAGAAGGTACCGCTGCAGTTCAAATCCCTTAACTATATTCGCGGGCGCAGCTTCCAGCAGAGCCTGATCCTGATCGATGAGTGCCAGAACCTGACACCGCACCAGATGAAAACCATCATCACCCGTGCGGGTACAGGGTCCAAGGTGATTTGCCTGGGCAACCTGGCGCAAATCGATACGCCATATTTGTCAGCACCCAGTTCTGGCCTGACCTACCTGACGGAGCGATTCAAGGATTTCTCCCACGGCGTGCATATCACCTTGCAAGGCGTGCCGCGCTCGATTCTGGCCGAGTACGCTGAAACCCACATGTAATAACCGAACCTGGATCAAAGCCCTGCCGGCGTCAGCTTGCAGGGCTTTTTTATGGGCCACATATGAGTACTTATTGATATTCGCAGGTGCCGAAAGCTGACTCTGGGGTTTACAATCGGACCATCCTAGCTTGGAGTAACGCTGTGCTCACTCATCTTGATTCACAAGGCCGTGCCAATATGGTCGATGTCAGCGACAAGTCATCGACCGTGCGCGCGGCCGTGGCCGAAGCCCTGGTGCGTATGCGCCCGCAAACATTGCAGATGATCGTCGAGGGTGATCACCCAAAGGGTGATGTCTTTGCTGTGGCACGTATTGCCGGGATTCAGGCCGCGAAGAAAACCTCTGACCTGATCCCGTTGTGTCATCCCCTGATGCTGACCAGTGTCAAGGTCGAGCTGAGCGCCGAGGGCTCTGATGCGGTGCGCATTCAGGCACGCTGCAAGCTGAGCGGGCAGACAGGGGTCGAGATGGAAGCACTGACCGCCGCCAGCGTTGCCGCCCTGACTATTTATGACATGTGCAAGGCGGTTGACCGCGGCATGACGATCGAGAGCGTGCGCCTGCTGGAAAAACTCGGCGGCAAGAGCGGCCACTTCAAGCATTCGGCCGCTCAAGTGGAAGGTGAGCAATGATTCGTGTGCAGTATTTCGCCCGCTACCGTGAAGCCTTGGGCCTCGATGGCGAGCAGTTGAGCAACAGCGAAGATTTTTCCACCTTGAACGATGTGCGTGAGTTTTTGCTGGCGCGTGGCGGTGCCTGGCAGGTCCTGGCCGAGCAGAACCTGATGTGCGCACGCAATCAGGAGTTGTGCAGCCTTGATGAGGCCGTGGCCGAAGGTGATGAAGTGGCGTTTTTTCCAACCGTAACCGGAGGCTAGTGATGAGCATTCGGGTTCAGCCTGATGCGTTCGACCCTGGCGACGAGCTCAGCAGGCTGCATGCGCAAAATCTCGGTGTGGGCGCTGTGGTGACCTTCGTCGGCTATGTGCGTGATTTCAACGAAGGGCGTGATGTCGGCGGCATGTTTCTTGAGCACTTTCCCGGCATGACCGAGAAAGCGTTGGCCAAGATTGTTGATGAAGCCACGCAACGCTGGCCATTGCTCAAGGTCGAGTTGATCCACCGTATTGGCCGCCTTGAACCCGGTGAGCCGATTGTGTTTGTCGGCACCAGCAGTGCCCACCGTGAAGCTGCATTCGAGGCCTGCGCGTTCATCATGGATTACCTGAAAACCCGTGCGCCATTCTGGAAAAAAGAAGACACCGCAGACGGCCCTCGCTGGGTCGAGGGGCGCTGCAGCGACCAACAAGCAGCGCAACGCTGGAAGCAGGATTAAGCTCACGACGGACATCCGTCATTTCTGGTGGACAAGCTTCGCGTTGTCGCACCCTACGCGGTGATATTTATCCTGTAGGGCGGATAGCGCTTTTCTGTCCGCCATGTGCGGCGCGGAGCTTGGTGATATGGCCATTTCTGGTGGACAAGCTTCGCGTTGTCGCACCCTACGCGGTGATATTTATCCTGTAGGGCGGACAGCGTTTTTCTGTCCGCCATTTACGGCGCGGAGTTTGGATGCTTGGCGATTTCTGGTGGACAGGCTTCGGGTTGTCGCACCCTACAAGGTGATGTTTATCCTGTAGGGCGGACAGCGCTTTTCTGTCCGCCATTTACGGCGCGGAGTTTGGATGCTTGGCGATTTCTGGTGGACAGGCTTCGCGTTGTCACACCCTACAAGGTGATGTTTATCGACGGATTATTGTCTGCGGAGCGCCTCAAGGCTGCTGATCTGCTGGCCTTGGCTGTCGAAGTTGGCAACGTCCAGCCAGCGCCTGAACGCATCGCGGCATCGCGGCCATTCACTGTCGACTATCGAAAACCAGGCGGTGTCCCGGTTGCGGCCTTTGACCACCATGTGCTGGCGGAATATGCCTTCATGGACAAACCCGAGGCGTTCGGCCGCGCGCATTGAACGGGCATTTTGCGCGTTGCATTTCCACTCCAGCCGCCGGTAGCCAAGGTCTGTCATTGCCTGATTGGCCAGCAGCCAAAGGGTTTCGGTTGAGCTCGGGGAACGCTGCATGACTTTGCCAAAGGAGATATGACCAATTTCGATGGTGCCGTCTTCAGGGTTGATCCGCAGATAGCTGAGCAGCCCGACTGCACGCTGGCTGGCGTTATCGATCACGCTATAAAACAGCGGGTCACTGCTGGCCTGATTGGCGTGGAGCCAGGCATCGAAAGCCGCACGCTCAGGAAAGGGGCCAACCGCCAGATAATCCCATAGCTTGGGGTCCGATTCCGGGCCTTGCAGTGCATGCCACAGGTCGTCACCGTGCTGACTTGCCTGCAGCGGCTCCAGGTGTACAAACCTTCCGCTCAAGACGCTGCGTTGCGGCATCGCAGCCGCCTGCCAATCGAGTGGGTGATCGTTGAGTTGGTAAGTCATCCGGATGCCTCGGTCAAAATAGTTTGCGGTACTGGACAAAGCCTGGGCGGTCGGCAATACGGTCGTAGAGCTGCATCGCGTCGGTATTGGTTTCATGGGTCAACCAATGCACCCTTGAAGCGCCCGCAGCTGCCGCCTGAGCGTAGACGTGCTCAATCAACTTGCGGCCAACACCTGAGCCGCGCAGCTGTTGGGCAACGAATAGATCCTGCAGGTAGCAGTAGTCACCAACAGTCCAGCACGAGCGATGAAATATCCAATGCACAACACCAACCGGTTCGCCGTCCTGCCAGGCGATAGCCGCATGCATTGGCTCGGCGGGGTCGAGAAAGCGTTGCCAGGTGACGGCGCTGGTCGCAGCACTGATTTCGGTTTTATAGAACTGCTGGTAACCCTGCCAAAGTGGCAGCCAGGCGCTTTGATCGGCAGCGGTTACAGGGCGAATTTCAAGAGACATGGCTTGATCCTCCGGTTTAATCGGCGCAGGGCATACGCCCGGCAAGTAACTGGTCGCGTGGGTCGGTGCTGCTTTGCAATCCAGCGCGAACACCCTGTCGATCGGCCGGGTCGCGGTTCTGGCTGAGTTTGTATTTGCCTTCAAGGTGCGCAATGGGCAGGGCAAAGCCGACGATGGCACGCAACATCTTGTCGATGTAGTCAGCGGGCGCGTCATCCACAGACCATGGCTTCTGGCGAGGCGCTTCGTGTTTGTCGCTCAGGCGGCTGACCAGTTGCAGCAGGCGCTGCGGGTCATCGAACAGCTCGATCGGGCCGCGTGCGTGGACACTGATGTAGTTCCAGGTCGGCACCACTTTGCCGTGTTCTGCCTTGGCCGGGTACCAGGCAGGGCTGATATAGCCATCCGTGGTGTTGAACATCACCAGGGCATCGCTGCCCGCTTGCCAGTCGCGCCAATGGGGATTGGCCCGCGCCAGATGACCATAAAGGGTGCCGTACTGGCCTTCCTCGCGAATCAGCAACACGGGCAGATGAGTGGCTTGCAAACCGCTTGCACCGTGGCTAACTACTGTCGCCAAGCGGGCTTTATCGATCTCCTCATGCAGCACACCAAGATCATCCTGACGAAACGCTGTGGGTAAATACATGCTGGCTCTTCTGATGCAGGGTTGTGGATTGATGGCTGCATGCTAGGCAGAATATTGGTCTGTTGTAAGGTCCATTTTTTTTCAACTTGAAGGTGCCAATTATGGTGGTGAATGCACCCTTGCCGGTTGATCTGTCCGGCGTGCGGCTTGGGCCCGGACCTGGCTTGGCACGCCAGCTGTATCAGCGCCTGCGCGAGCGCATCCTCGACGGGCGCTTGCCGGGTGGGGCGCGCTTGCCAGCCAGTCGTGATCTTGCCGACTTGTTGAGTGTGTCGCGCAATACGGTGACACGGGCGTTCGACCAGCTATATGCCGAGGGCTACATTGAGGGCCGGGTTGGCGATGGCACCTATGTTGCCGAGCTTGCGAGCGTTACCGCTGTTGCGGCGGTGCAAGTTGCCAGTCCCGCGCCGAGCGATGCCCTGCGCCTGCTAGATGATCATTATCTGCCCAGGCCACCAGAGGGCGCGCCACGGGCATTTCGAGTGGGCGTTCCGGCATTCGACCTGTTTCCCTTTGAAACCTGGGCAAGATTGTCGGCACGCTTCTGGCGCAAGCCATCGCCAGCCCGGCTGGGTTACGGAGATCCCGCCGGGGACCGTCAGCTGCGCGAGCTGATAGTGGCGTACCTGCGCAACAGTCGTGGCTTGCAGTGCGATCCGGCGCAGGTGGTGATCACCAGCGGAGCGCAACAAGCCATCAGCCTGTGCGCGCAGTTGATGTTGCAGCCGGGCGACCGGGTGGCGGTTGAGAACCCGGGGTACCGCGCAGCTGGCCATGCATTTGCCGTTGCTGGCGGCCGGTTGCAGGGCGTGGCGGTCGACGAAGAGGGTATTGATACGGCGGCGCTTGAGCGGTTGGGGCATTGCCGCTTGGCTTATGTGACGCCTTCACATCAATACCCAACTGGGGTGACCTTGTCGTTGCAGCGTAGGCTGGAATTGCTTGAGTGGGCTGAGCGGCACGACAGTTGGATTGTCGAGGACGATTACGATGGCGAGTACCGTTATCGTGGAACACCTCTGGCGCCCTTGGCTGCACTCGACCGGCGGGGGCGGGTGCTGTATGTCGGCACGTTCTGCAAGATTACCTTTCCGGCCTTGCGCCTGGGTTATCTGATTTTACCGGCGAGCCTGGCAGAGTCCTTCTCGAGGCGCCGCGCCCTGGATATGCGCCATTCAGAGATCGGTACCCAGGCCGTGATGGCCGAGTTTATCGCCGCCGGGCATTTTCAACGGCATATCCGTCGCATGCGCAGTGCCGCCCGCAGTCGCCGCGATGCGCTCTTGGCGGGTTGGCCCAGCACCATTGACGGTTGCGCAGCCATGCCTGCGGTGGACGCCGGGCTTCACCTGTGTGTCAGGGTCGAGACCGTTGCGCGCGAGCAGGAGTTGATCGCAGCGGCGGCGGCGGTCGGTGTTGAAATCAATGCGTTGAGCAGCTATTGGTTGCCCGATAGCGAGCAGACGCCAGACCAGAGGGCTGGCTTGGTACTCGGTTTTGCTGCCGTGTCCGAAGCCGATATCGAGGCAGCGTTGAGCGCCCTGCGCATTGCCTGGAGTGTTTAACAGGCTGTCGAGCGTTTAGTGCCCGACAGCCTGCGTGCCGGCTTACTTGACGACGCGGTAGCAGGGCACGTAGTCGGCGCCGCCTGGCAGTTTCATGCGGTGCTGATCGACAAATGCCTGTAGCAACTCGTCCAGCGGTTGCATAACAGCCTTGTCACCATGAATCTGGTATGGGCCTTTCTCTTCTATCAAGCGAATGCCCTTGTCCTTAACGTTGCCGGCAACTACCCCGGAGAACGCCCGGCGCAGGTTGGCAGCCAGCTCGTGGGCGGGCAGGTCTCGGTTCAATTGCAGGCTGGCCATGTTCTCGTGTGTCGGATCGAACGGACGTTGCAGGCTTTCGTCGATTTTCAGCAGCCAGTTGAAGTGGAATGCATCATTGCGTTCGCGGCGAAACTGTTTTACCGCTTTGAGGCCTGCGGTCATTTCACGGGCGACCTCCGCCGGGTTGTCGATGATGATCTTGTAGTGGCTCTGCGCCTGCTCGCCCAGGGTCGCGCCAACAAAGCTATGCAGTTGCTGGATAAAGGCTGCGGCGCTCTTGGGGCCGGTGAGAATGACCGGGAAGGGCAGTTCGCTGTTGTCCGGGTGCATCAGGATACCCAGCAAATACAGAAACTCTTCCGCCGTACCAGCGCCGCCCGGGAAGACGATGATGCCGTGACCCACGCGAACGAAGGCTTCCAGGCGCTTTTCGATGTCCGGCATGATCACCAGCTCGTTTACGATCGGGTTCGGGGCTTCGGCGGCGATGATGCCTGGCTCGGTCAAACCCAGGTAACGGCTGTTATTGATACGCTGCTTGGCATGGGCGATAGTCGCGCCCTTCATCGGGCCCTTCATCACGCCGGGGCCACAGCCGGTGCAGATATCCAGGCTGCGCAGGCCAAGTTCGTGGCCGACTTTCTTGGTGTACTTGTATTCGTCCGTATTGATCGAGTGACCGCCCCAGCACACGACCATTTTCGGTTCCAGCCCCGGACGCAGGGTGCGGGCGTTGCGTAGCAGGTGAAACACATAGTCGGTGATGCCTTCCGAGCTGCTCAGGTCGATGCGCTGGCTGTCGAGTTCATTCTCGGTATAGACGATGTCGCGCAGGGCGCTGAATAACATTTCCCGGGTGCTGGCGATCATCTCGCCATCAACGAATGCATCGGCCGGGGCGTTGAGCAGTTCCAGGCGGACACCGCGATCCTGTTGGTGGATGCGGACTTCAAAGTCTTGGTAGGCATCGAGAATGGTCTTGGCATTGTCGATATGGGCACCGGTGTTGAGGATAGCCAGTGCACACTGGCGAAACAGTTTGTAGATGCTGGCTGAGCCGGCTTCACTGAGTTGCTGGACTTCCCGCTGAGAGAGGGTTTCGAGGCTGCCCTTCGGGCTTACGGAAGCATTTATTACGTTTCGTTGGGCCATTCTTGGCTCCTTTAGTGCGACCCCGTGGACTCACAACTGCCACAGGCGTCTGAAAATTTGATGCCCGCGCCGGAGCTTGCCGAGCGCTTGCACAGCGCTCAAGGCAGAACAGGCGGGTGAGAATGTGCAAGGCATAGTCTTTTCTACAACGACGCAGGGCCAAGCGAAACCCCTTGAATGAAAAATATCCGCTGGCTCAAGTGTTTAGCTCACTTTTTGCACAATTTGGCCGCTTGCTTTGCAAGCCGGCCTGCATGGATAAGCCATGGCGACGCAGTTCATCTGGCCAGGGGCTTGTAGCCGGGCGTTTTGCACTGCGCCCTAGCGGCGTAAAGCGGGGAGGAAGTTCTGCCAACTTGTGGGTATCTTGCTGCGAAGTTGGGCGCTAAATGCATCCCGACGCTTTTGGTACATCAGGCCCAAACCAATGACCGCAAGGCCAATCAGGCTAAGGATGATCGGGAACAGCAGCGAGTCCGCAAAGACTTCATAGGATAAATGGCCGAGATAGGCGGCGACTCCAAGCCCGCCAAAGATCATGAACAGGCTACGCCGCAGTAGCACGGCAACGGCCATCAAACCGAGGTTGATCAGGCAATACAAGGCTTTGCCCAGCTCGCTGTTGCTGTCCATCAGGCTCAGGCCGCCCCAGAACGCCAACAAGCCTGCCAGATATCCCCAGAATGCATAGTCACGCTGGGTGCGGCCATCAATCCAAAGACTGCCCAGCAACACCAGCAGGCCAAACCATAGCGAGGTCCAGCGACGTTGCTCCCAGTTGAAGCTATCGCTGAACAGCAGTTCGGTCAGGTCCATCGACATAAACCACAGCGCCAGCGCAATCGGCATGACAATAAAGGGGAAGGGCAGCAGGCGTAGCATCAACAAGCCAACAACCAGGGTGCCGGCTTCCATCACCAGCCAACTGCCTTGTACATATCGGTAATAGGCGTCGTAGTTGCCCAGGCCGTCATCCTGCGGCCACCAGCCCATCAGGTGTTGCAGTGCAAATATCAACAGCGGTGTCATGCTGACGGCCACGGCCCCGAGCAAACCACCGGGAATTTGCTGGCCGCGTTGCCACATGCTGCGGCCACACAGGGTAAAGAACAGCATGTAGGCCGCACTGAATAGCAGCAGCGCGCCTTCGCCAATGTTCATCCAGGCTTCGGTCAGCAGCCAACCCATGGCCCCGATGATCAACATGGCGCCAAGGTAGTAGGCGACGTGTGCCAGTTGAAAACTGGCCCGTTCAGGATGTTGCTGCTGTAAAAAATTCAGCAATGCCGCGTCTTGGCCGGGGACAAGCACTCCAGCAGCGACGGCGTTGCGCAGATCGGCGGGCTCTAGTGTCAGGCGCATTTGGGACTCCATTTCCGCAATTTAATTGCTTCAAGACTAGCGCGAAGGGTGGTCAACGCGCAGCTTGTACACCATGACTCAAGCGACCATAGGTGCAATGACCGGCATCTGCCTGCGATTTTGATGGTCGTTTAATGGTGGGCGGTAAAAGCGTCACCCGCCCTACAGTTTGTATGACAACGCTGGGTTTGTTGCAGGCACAAAAAAGGCGAAGCTGTTGGGCTTCGCCTGTTTCAACTGTGCGGCCTAACCTTTGCGGGGCACCGGCTTGAGCAGTTCATCGGGTGGCATTTCACAAGAAATCTTGCGACCCAGTAGTTGCTCGATTGGCGGCAGCGCGTAGGCGTCATCTTCGCCGGCAAAGCTGATCGAAGTGCCATTGGTGCCAGCACGGCCTGTTCGGCCGATGCGGTGAACATAATCGTCCGGGTCTTCGGGCAAGGTGAAGTTGATCACGTGGCTGATGGCGTCAACGTGAATACCGCGGCCAGCCACATCGGTTGCCACCAGAACGCGGATTTTGCCTTCACGGAAGCCTTCAAGCACCTTGATCCGCTTGTGCTGCGGTACGTCTCCCGACATTTGCGCGGCACTGATGCCGTCGCGCGTCAGGCGCTCTTCAATTCGCCGTACCTCGTCCTTGCGGTTAGCGAAGACCATCACCCGAATCCAGTCGTTCTGCGCGATCAGGTTGTACAGCAACTTGTATTTATCGCTGCCGGCAACGGCATAAACGTGTTGCTCGACCGTATCACTGGCCACGCTTTCCGGCTCGATCTCGACAATCGCCGGATTGGTGGTCCATTGCTTGGCCAGGTTCATGACATCTTCAGTGAAGGTTGCCGAGAACAGCAGGGTTTGCCGCTCGCCTTTCATCGGGGTCTGGCGAATGATTTGCCGAACCTGTGGGATAAAGCCCATGTCGAGCATGCGGTCGGCTTCATCGAGCACCATCACTTCAACCATGTCGAGGTGAACTTCGCCGCGCTGATTGAAATCAAGCAGGCGCCCAGGCGTTGCCACGAGGATGTCGCAGTAGCGCGACTCCAGCAGTTTCAGTTGTTTATCGAAATCCATGCCGCCGACAAAACTCATGACATTGAGGTCACAGTATTTAGTCAGGTCCTGGGCATCCTTGGCGATCTGCACGACCAGCTCGCGGGTTGGAGCGATGATCAGCGCGCGTGGCTCGCCCATGTAGCGCTCTTTCGGCGGAGGGGTCTGCTGCAGCTGGGTGATGATCGAGATCAGGAATGCTGCGGTTTTACCTGTACCGGTCTGGGCGCGACCGATAGCATCCTGGCCGCTCAGGGTATAACCCAGAACCCCAGCCTGGATTGGCGTGCAGTACGGAAACCCAAGGTCGTGAATGGCATGCATCAGGCCTGGGGTGAGGTTGAAATCGTGAAAGCGTGTTTTGCCTTCAGCGGGCTCAACCACGAAATCGCTGAGTTTCCAGTTATCAACCGGTTTGGCGGCTCGCTCGCGGCGTGGCCTTGTCGCTTTAGAGGCGTCATTGCGGGCTGGCTTCGCACCAGTTGCGTCAGCCTTTGCTTTGCTTGAGTCACGGTTTTTATCGCGTGCTTTGCTGTTGCGGCCGGTGTTGACTGGTGCAGTATCAAGTGGCGCAGCTGGCTGGTTTACTGGGCTTGGCTGCTCGCCGTCGGCTTTGCCGAACATTTTCTTTAGTGCTTTGAGCACGGTCATCTCGTCAATTGGTTAAGGAGTGAACTGCGCCAGTGTAAAGCAAGAACACGGCGCGGCGAAGTGCCACAGCCGTTTGCTGTTGGCAAGCCGCCTATTCATGGGCGGATTGGCTTTAGGGATACTCCTAATAAGGGGAGCGAGCGAAGATAGGGCAGGGCAATAAATGCGAAAAAGCGACCGGGGTCGCGCTCGACTTAGTTGGTCTCAATGAGCATTTGATTTGCTTTGCTCACCCCTTTGGGGTCGCAGCAAGGGCGGCTCCAGTAAGGACTGCCCCAGCGAGGGCTGCCCCAGCAATATCGAGCGCAGTCGTTTTTAAGCCATGCCTTAGTGGCGCAGGCAGTTGCGGCCTTGCTGCTTGGCCTTATAGAGCGCGCTGTCGGCCCGGGTGAGCATGCTTTGCAAGGTGTCCTGGCTGCACATTGATGACAAGCCTATGGATACGGTAACGCCGGGCAGCGGGCCCATGGGGGAATAAAAGATCGAGACAGCCTGCAAGCTCAAACGCAGGCGTTCAGCGATGCGCAGTGCTTCGTCGATACCCATTTCAGGCAATAAAATGACGAACTCTTCGCCGCCATAGCGAACCAGGCTGTCCTTGTTTCGCAGTTGGTCGGTCAGTGTCTGCGCGACCATGCGTAGTGCATAGTCCCCCGCCAGGTGACCATGTTGGTCGTTGTAGTCCTTGAAGTGATCAACATCGAGCATCAGCAAGCTGAAAGGTTGCTCATTGAAGGCACAGCGCGTGGCTTCTCGTTCAAACACATGCTCCAGCCAGCGGCGGTTGAAGGTGCCGGTAAGGGTGTCGATATTGGCGTGTTGTTCACTGCTGAGGATGGTGCGGTTGCCCTGGCGAACCCGCTGGCACAGTAGTTCAAGCAGGTTCTGCATGAGCTGGGGGGAGTGCTGGAATAAATTGACCAGTGAAGCGCGATGCAGTCGTAGCACCCGGCTGGGCTGGCTGGCCATTACGAATGCACAGGGGTGGTCGTTGTCAATGAAGCTGATTTCGCCAGCACAGTCGCCGACATATAAAGTGCTCACTGGCTGGTTTTCGAGTGAGCCCAGGTAGACTTCGAGCTGGCCGCTGACGAGCACATATAGATATTGGTTGCGGGTTGTCGGCGACAGCAGGATTTCTCCGGCATCGATGTCGTAGGCCAGGAACTCTTTAAGCAATTGCTCGATATTGCTTAGCGCCACCTTGTCGAACAGGCGCAGCTTATCCAGATGCTGCGTCTCGGCTTGCCAGTGAGCTGGTTTCACTGGGGCCACCTGTAGGCGCAGGCCCATATAACCCAACACATCCCTAGCGCTCCCCGCGTGATGAGTCGATCTTGTCATTGCTATGGACAGATTAGCCAAGAACGCCTGATGTACCTTGCCAGCCGACCAGCGGCATGCTGCGCCAGCAAAGGGCTGGGCGCGCACTCACTGAATGGCTATACGGGCCGGCTGGCGATTGCCGAACTCAGGCTAAGCGGAATATTGACGGGGCCGCGCTCTAGGGCGCCCGGTTGCCCAATTGCGCGCTCAGCCAGCTAGCTATGTCATGGATTTGCTGAGGCAGCACTTCGTGTGCCATTGGGTATTCCTGCCATTTTGGGTCGCATCCTCTGCTTTTCAGCCAGTCATAGGCTGCGCGCCCCATGCTTGGCAGCACCACATCATCGTGGCTGCCGTGTTGGCAATAAACCGGCAATTGCTGTTTATCTTGCTCAAGGTCGAGGTCTTCAGCAAAGCCGGGAGCATAGGTCGAGAGCGCCAGCACCCCGCCGAGTGGCCCGGCCCAACGCATAAAGGCGGCGTGGTAAACCACTGCGCCACCCTGTGAAAAACCGGCCAGGAATATCCGCTTGGGGTCAATTCCACTGTCACGGGCCGCTTCTATCAAGGTTATGACCTGTTGTGCCGAGGCTTCCAGTTGCTCGCGGTTGATCGCTCGGGCCGGGCTCATTGCCAAAATGTCATACCAACTGGGCATTTCGAAGCCGCCGTTAATAGTCACGGCTCGCGTTGGTGCCTGGGGAAGCACGAAGCGAGTCGTGGGTAGAACCTGTTGCAATGCTTCGGCGACAGGCAGGAAGTCGTAGCGATCTGCGCCCAAACCGTGCAACCAGATTACGCACGAATCCGGTGCGTGTGTGGGCTGAAGAATCAAGGGTTCGCTCATGTTTGGCTCCATGGTGGTGCTTAGGCTCTAAATTGGTGCGAGCTAAACTTTAGATAGTGGCTATTCTCTGAATTAGATGTCGCAAGGTTGCAAGTTTTGCTATTGACCTGCCTTTATCGTGCTAGTGGCACGGTGCTGGTACGAGGTTTGCTACATCCAACCGGACTGGGGATGTTGTCCGGTGGCAGTAACACTTTTAGGTATTGTTGCCGGATGCAGAACAGACGGGAAGCCAATTTGATCCGGGTTTCCAAAAGGTTCGCCAGAAGCAGTTTTTTTGGTGATGAGCAAATTGCTATCCGTCTCACGTTCGATCTATCGATCAACGTGCGCAAGTTCAAAGCCGATTGAAAAAACGGCAACATAACTCGCGCTAATGCTCAATCCGTGGTTAATTGCGTCGCTGCCAACGTAATTGACTCACCCCACAAGGGTACGGTGGTAGGGCTGAGACTCCAACACAACAAAAGCAACTGGAGGTTTTTAATGAAGATGGTGAAATCCACTCTGGCTATTCTGACTACCGCGACTGTTCTCGGTGTCAGTGGCTTTGCTCAAGCGGGCGCAACGCTGGATGCTGTACAAAAAAAGGGGTTTGTACAGTGCGGTATCAGTGACGGCTTGCCTGGCTTCTCGTACGCAGATGCCAAGGGTAACTACCTGGGCCTCGACGTTGACGTCTGCCGTGCAGTTGCTGCAGCTGTTTTCGGTGACGCAACCAAAGTCAAATACAGCCCACTGACTGCTAAAGAGCGCTTCACTGCGCTGCAATCCGGCGAGGTTGATGTGCTTTCGCGTAACACCACCTGGACCAGCTCTCGTGACGCAGGCCTGGGCCTGAACTTCGCTGGCGTCAACTACTATGACGGCCAGGGTTTCCTGGTTAACAAGAAACTGGGCGTTTCCAGCGCCAAGGAACTCGATGGTGCAACCGTTTGTATCCAGGCCGGTACCACCACTGAGCTGAACCTGTCCGACTACTTCCGTGCCAACGGCATGAAGTACACCCCAATCACTTACGATACTTCTGACGAAAGCGCCAAGTCGGTTGAAGCTGGCCGTTGCGACGTGCTGACCTCTGACCAGTCGCAGCTGTACGCACAGCGTATCAAGCTGGCCGCTCCGGATGAGTATGTAGTGCTTCCGGAAGTCATCTCCAAAGAGCCTTTGGGTCCTGTGGTTCGCCAGGGTGACGAAGAGTGGTTCGACATCGTGCGTTGGTCACTGTTCGCCATGGTTAACGCCGAAGAGCTGGGCATCACTTCGAAAAACGTAGAAGAAATGGCTAAATCCACCAAGAACCCGGACATCGCTCGTCTGCTGGGTGCCGAGGGTGAGTTTGGTAAAGACCTGAAACTGCCGAAAGACTGGGCAGTGCAGATCGTCAAGCAAGTGGGTAACTACGGTGAAAGCTTTGACCGTAACGTCGGTGCCGGTAGCGATCTGAAGATCGAGCGCGGCCTCAACGCCCTGTGGAACAAAGGTGGTCTCCAGTACGCACCACCAGTGCGCTGACCGTCAGTGCCCACATCTGTTCTGGATGTGGGCATGGTTCTGATGATGTGAACCCCATGCCCGCTGATGCGGGTGTGGGTGTTCCAAGAGGGCTTATATGCAAACTAGTGCAAATGCCTCTCACCCCAAGGGCTCCGTCTGGACTGACCCCAAGGTGCGTGCGTGGATATTCCAAATTCTTGCCGTTATCGCTGTCGTGGCGCTCGGCTGGTTCTTGTTTGACAACACCCAGACCAATCTGGATAAACGCGGTATTACCTCCGGCTTTTCGTTCCTCAACAACAGCGCCGGCTTTGGTATCGCCCAACACCTGATCGAATATACGGAAAGCGATTCGTACGGCCGGGTCTTTGTCATCGGCTTGCTCAATACCCTGCTGGTATCGGGCATTGGTATCGTCGGTGCAACCTTGCTTGGCTTTATCCTGGGTATCGCCCGGCTGTCGCCCAACTGGCTGGTCAACAAGCTGGCGACCATCTATATCGAGACTTTCCGTAATATCCCACCACTGCTGCAGATTTTCTTCTGGTACTTCGCGGTCATGCTGGCCATGCCGAGCCCGAAGCAGAGCCTTGAATTTGGCAGCATGTTCTTTATCAACAACCGGGGCCTGTACCTGCCTTCGCCTTCGGCAACGGATGCATTTACCCCCTTCCTGATTGCCTTGGTCCTGACCATTGTGGCGATCGTCTTCATGGTTCGCTGGGGGCGTGCACGGTTTGAGAAAACCGGTCAGCCGTTTCCACTGCTGTTGACCTCGCTGGCAATGCTGCTGGTGATCCCGGGCTTGACCATCGTGTTGTGGGGTAACCCATTGTCGTGGCAGATCCCGGAACTCAAGGGTTTCAACTTCCGTGGCGGCTGGGTAATGATTCCCGAGCTGATTGCCTTGACCCTGGCACTGACGATCTACACCGCGGCCTTTATTGCTGAAATCGTCCGTTCGGGCATCCAGGCGGTAAACCATGGGCAGACCGAAGCGGCTCGCTCGCTGGGATTGCCAGCCGGGAAGATCCTGCGCCTGGTGGTTATTCCGCAGTCGCTGCGGGTGATCATTCCGCCGCTGACCAGTCAGTACCTCAACCTTGCGAAGAACTCGTCCCTGGCAGCCGGTATCGGCTATCCGGACATGGTCTCGCTGTTTGCCGGTACGGTCCTGAATCAGACAGGGCAGGCTATTGAGGTCATCGCCATCACCATGAGCGTGTACTTGGCGATCAGCATCAGCATTTCGCTGTTCATGAACTGGTACAACAAGCGCATTGCGCTGATCGAGCGGTAAGGAGCAGCCATGCAAACTCATACCTTCAAACCTGATTTACCACCTCCACGCCTGAGCGTCGGCGCGCTTGGCTGGCTGCGCAGCAACCTGTTCTCCAGCGTACCCAATACCCTGTTGACCATTGTTGCGGTGTACTTGATCTGGCTGATGATCCCGCCATTGCTAGATTGGGCGTTCTTCAGTGCTGACTGGGTCGGTACAACCCGCGCCGACTGCACCAGCGATGGCGCTTGTTGGGTGTTTATCCAGCAGCGTTTTGGCCAATTCATGTATGGCTTCTACCCAACCGAACTGCGTTGGCGCGTTGACTTGACGCTGTGGGCGGCGATTATCGGCGCAGCCCCCTTGTTCGTACCGCAAATGCCGCGCAAGGCCATGTATGGCCTGGGCTTCCTGGTGGTCTATCCAATCCTGGCCTACGTGCTGTTGCATGGCGGTCACTTCGGTTTGGAAACCGTGCCCACCAGCCGCTGGGGCGGTTTGATGCTGACCTTGGTGATTGCATCCGTGGGGATTGCTGGCGCTTTGCCGCTGGGGATCCTGCTGGCGCTTGGACGTCGTTCGGAAATGCCGGCCATCCGGGTTATCTGCGTGACCTTCATCGAGTTCTGGCGCGGCGTGCCCTTGATCACCGTGCTGTTTATGTCCTCGGTCATGTTGCCGTTGTTCCTGCCCGAAGGCATGAGCTTCGACAAGCTGATGCGTGCCTTGATCGGGGTGATCCTGTTCCAGTCGGCCTACATCGCGGAAGTGGTGCGGGGCGGCCTGCAGGCCATTCCAAAGGGGCAATACGAAGCGGCTGCGGCGATGGGGCTGGGATATTGGCGCATGATGGGCCTGGTGATTCTGCCGCAAGCGCTGAAGATGGTCATTCCCGGTATCGTCAACACCTTTATCGCCCTGTTCAAGGACACCAGCCTGGTCATCATCATTGGCCTGTTTGACCTGCTCAACAGCATCAAGCAAGCGACCACAGACCCGGCATGGCTTGGTATGTCGACAGAGGGCTACGTGTTTGCAGCTCTGGTTTACTGGATTTTCTGTTTTGGTATGTCCCGCTACTCCATGCATCTGGAGCGCAAGTTGGACACTGGCCACAAGCGTTAGGAGCGAGTCAGATGAGTGAAGCAATTAAAAAGCCTGAAGCTGTGGAAAGCATGATCCAGATGCAGGGCGTACATAAATGGTATGGCCAATTCCATGTGCTCAAAGACATCAACCTCGATGTCAAGTCGGGCGAGCGTATCGTCCTGTGCGGGCCTTCTGGCTCGGGCAAGTCGACGACCATTCGTTGCCTGAACCGCCTGGAAGAACACCAGCAAGGGCGTATCGTCGTTGATGGCACCGAGTTGACCCATGATCTCAAGCAGATTGAAGCGGTTCGCCGCGAAGTGGGCATGGTGTTCCAGCACTTCAACCTGTTTCCGCACCTGACCGTGCTGCAGAACTGCACCCTGGCGCCGATGTGGGTTCGCAAGATGCCCAAGCGTCAGGCAGAGGAAATCGCCATGCACTATCTAGAGCGTGTACGCATTCCGGAGCAGGCAAATAAGTTTCCCGGACAGTTGTCGGGCGGCCAGCAGCAGCGTGTGGCCATTGCCCGTGCCTTGTGCATGAAGCCAAAAATCATGCTGTTCGACGAACCTACCTCGGCCCTTGATCCGGAAATGGTCAAGGAAGTATTGGACACCATGATCGGCCTCGCCGAAGACGGCATGACCATGCTCTGCGTGACCCACGAAATGGGTTTCGCGCGTACGGTGGCCAACCGTGTGATCTTTATGGACAAGGGTGAGATCGTCGAACAGGCTGAACCCGACAAGTTCTTCACCAACCCGGAGAACGAGCGGACCCAGTTGTTCCTCAGCCAGATCCTGCACTGATCGTCAGTGCCTTGACAAGGGAGCCTTATGGCTCCCTTTTTTGTGGGGCGCGCGGCCAGTCGAGGCAAGGATTTATACATCGCTACTGCTCAATCTGCCCATGGGCATTAATACGGACTTCGGGCTAGTCTAATAAGAATCATGGAGACAATTACCCAATGAACCCTGCCAACGGCCGACTCATTCAAGATTTTTATACTGCTTTCCAGCAACTCGATGCCGAAGCCATGGCGAATTGCTACGCAAGTGATGTGCGCTTTAGCGACCCGGTATTTCCCGATTTGCGCGGCGAAGATGCCGTTGATATGTGGCGCATGCTGACTCAGCGCGCCACGGACTTCAGCTTGAGCTTCGATAATATCCAGGCCGACGAACAGCGGGGCAGTGCGCAGTGGGTGGCAACCTATGTGTTCAGCCCGACGGGTAACACCGTGGTCAATCGTATCAACGCCCATTTCAAGTTCGCCGATGGCAAGATAGTCGAACATCGTGACCAGTTTGACCTTTGGCGCTGGGCTGCCCAGGCCTTGGGCCTCAAGGGGCGACTACTGGGCTGGACACCCCTGGTGCACAAGGCTATTCGTGGCCAGGCAGCCAAGGGGCTGGCGCAGTTTCAGGCCGCGCGGACATAACGGCGCAACCTGAAGTTTTATGCGGCCAGGGGATAAAGTGGAACATAATGGACAGGTTTTCGGTCTGATATGCATTGGCCTGAACTGACAGGCCACCACGCTGTGAGAAACTTACTGCCATGAATAAAACCGCGCCACTGAGAGAACCGACCATGCAAGGATTGCTGTTGCGACTGGCTCAGGCCAAGGCTTGGGGTGTTCATGCAATGACCGCCAGCGGTGTGATCCTGGCACTGTTAGCCCTGCTCGCTGTGCTTGATGGTAATCCCCGGGCCTCGTTGCTCTGGCTTGGGCTGGCGCTGCTGGTTGATGGCCTCGACGGCACTTTGGCGCGCAAGTACGACGTTAAAACCGTGCTGCCGCAGTTTGATGGCACGACTCTCGACCTGGTCGTCGATTACCTGACCTATGTGTTTATCCCGGCGATTTTCATCTATCGCTTCGTCCCCTTGCCTGAGTACACCCCGCTGCTGGCTGTCGGCTTGATCCTGCTGTCGTCATTATTCTGTTTCTGCAACGTCAACATGAAGAGCCAGGACAATTACTTTGTTGGCTTCCCGGCGGCGTGGAACGTGGTTATCGTGTATTTGTATCTACTCGATGTCACGCCTTGGATGAGCGTAGCCTGCATCCTTGTGCTTTCGGCACTGACCCTGAGCACCATGAAGTTCCTGCACCCGTTCCGGGTCAAGGAGTTCATGCCAGTCAATATCACCATGACCCTGATCTGGATGCTCTGTTGCTTGCTGCTGATACTGCAGTATCCACAGGCGCCGGCCTGGTTGATGGCGTTATGGGCAGTGTCTTCGGTGTATTTCGTGGCGGTTTGCGTTTGGCGCACCTTACGTGAGTGGTTGCGCTGACAGATGACCGCAGTGCCTGATAAAACCTGGTCGGTGTATCTGGTCAGGGCGCAGAACGGCGCCCTGTATTGTGGTATCAGTGATGACCCCCAGCGACGTTTTGCCAAACACCAAAGTGGCAAAGGCGCGCGCTTTTTCTTTTCCAGCCCGGCTCAAGCATTGGTCTATACCGAGGCTTGCGCCGACAAGGGCGAGGCTTTGCGCCGCGAACGGGCGATAAAAAAACTCAACAAGGCGGCCAAGGAAAGCCTGGTCAAAGGCCATCAGGCCGTTATCGCCTTGGCTGATGCTGTGCTATCAACTTAAGCGAGTTGTGGCCTGGGTATTAGGCGCCTGGGCGTTCGGCGCGTAAGCTAGTGGTCTACCAATAATCAGGAATCTTCTGAAAAGATCGCGAGCGATGATCGGGGCATGCGCAACGGCCAACGGGAGTAGCAGCCTAAGGCGGCCCGATGGGCGAGCGCCAGCGAGTAAAAAATGCGAAAAAGCGACCGAGTTCGCGCTCGGCTCTAGTGGTCTAAATGAGTATTTGTTTCGCCTTGCTCGCCCATTTGGAGTCGCAGCAAGGACTTCCACTAAAATGCGTTCAGCCTAAAGGCTGTGAGCCATTTTTTAACGCGGCATGGGCTGTCCCAGTAGTATCGAACGCAGTCGTTTTTCAGAAATTCCTCAGCGGAGACCACCATGCACGAGTTGATCCTGCACCACTACCCTACATCGCCATTCGCCGAAAAAGCGCGCTTGATGCTGGGCTTCAAGCAGCTCTCCTGGCGTTCGGTGATGATACCTCCGATTATGCCGAAACCTGATTTGACCGCGCTGACTGGCGGTTATCGCAAGACGCCGGTGCTACAGGTTGGTGCTGATATTTATTGCGACACGGCGCTTATCGCGCGTCGTCTCGAGGCTGAAAAGGCCACGCCTGCGTTATTCCCGCAAGGGGCAGAATTCACTGCCAGCAGTTTTGCCCAGTGGGCTGACTCCGTGGTGTTCCTGCATGCCGTGAGCCTGGTGTTCCAGCCCGAGTCGATTGCCGCGCGTTTCGGCAAGCTGCCACCCGAATTTCTCAAGGCATTTGTGGCCGACCGCTCGACCCTGTTTGATGGTGGCCTGGCTACGCGCTTGCCAGCCCAGCAGGCCGCTCACCAGTGGCCTGCACTGATGCAGCGTTTGCAGCAGCAGTTGGCGAGTAGCGAGGGGGATTTCCTGTTCGGCGAAGCCTGTATCGCAGACTTCTCGATGGCGCATCCTCTGTGGTTCTTGCGTGGCACGCCCGTGACCTCGCCCCTGGTGGATGATTACCCGGACGTCGCCGCATGGCTGGGCCGTGTACTTGGCATGGGCCATGGCTCGTTGAGCGAAATGAAGAGCGAAGATGCGATTAGCGTCGCTCGCGATGCGACCCCAGCTGCGCTGCCGGATGAAGACTTTGTTGATCCAAACGGCTTCAAGCCGGGCCAGCAGGTTAGCATCAGCGCCGTTGACTACGGGGTTGATCCTGTCGAAGGTGAACTGCTGTTCTGTGGCCGTGAAGAACTGATCCTGCGCCGCGAAGACCCGCGTGCGGGCACTGTTCACGTTCACTTTCCGCGCCTGGGGTTCAAGATCAACGCTGCATAACCAGGACAAGCTTGGCGTACTTGGAGGTAGGGCGGACAACGCTTTTCTGTCCGCCATTTTCGAACCCTACCGGCGCTTGAGCTGATCGGTCAGCTGGGTCGGCAGGTTGCGGATAATCAGCGTGTCCTGCTCCTCGTTATATTCAACCTTCGAGCCCAGCAGGTGCGCCTCGAAGCTGATCGACAAGCCTTCAGCGCGGCCGGTAAAACGCCGGAATTGGCTGAGGGTGCGTTTGTCTGCCGGAATTTCAGGTGACAGGCCGTAGTCCTTATTGCGAATGTGGTCATAGAAGGCTTTGGGACGCTCTTCATCGATCAGGCCGGACAGCGCTTCAAGGGTCATGGGTTCGCCGATCTTGGCCTGGCTGGTAGCATAATCAACCAGGGTATCGGTCTTTGAACGCGCCTGCTCCTCTGGCAGATCCTCGCTTTCGACGAAATCGCTGAAAGCCTTGAGCAGCGTGCGCGTTTCGCTGGGTGAATCGACCCCTTCCTGGCAGCCAATAAAGTCACGGAAGTACTCCGAAACCTTCTTGCCATTCTTGCCTTTGATAAACGAGATGTATTGCTTGGAGTTGGCGTTGTTGCGCCATTCGGAGATGTTGATCCGTGCGGCCAGATGCAGTTGCCCAAGGTCAAGGTGCTTGGCTGGCGTGACATCCAGCTCGTCATTTACCGCAACGCCTTCACTGTGGTGGAGCAGGGCAATGGCCAGGTAGTCGGTCATGCCTTGCTGGTAATGGGCGAACAATACGTGGCCACCGACTGACAGGTTTGATTCTTCCATCAGTTTTTGCAGGTGCTCGACCGCCTTGCGGGTAAAGCCGGTGAAGTCCTGGCTGTCGTCCAGGTATTCCTTGAGCCAACCGCTGAAGGGAAACGCTCCGGACTCCTCGTGGAAAAAACCCCAGGCCTTGCCTTGCTTGGCGTTATAGCTGTCGTTGAGATCGGCCAGCATATTCTCGATCGCTTGCGAGGCGCCCAGCTCGGTTTCACGGGCATGGAGAATGGCGGGCGTGCCATCAGGTTTTTTGTCGATCAGGTGGACGATGCTATGGCGGATCGGCATGAGTATTCTCTTGAAAATCAAATACGGGGTAGCGGGGCTGTGACCTGGCCAGCAGCCCTCGCGAATGAACGGTAGTTTACCTGATTAACCGGCTGACTCCTCGCTCTGCTGGCGACGCTTTTGCAGGGTTTGCAGGCGCTCGATTACATAGCGCAGATGTACGTGCAGGTCATAGAGTTCGTTGGAGTAAGACAGCGGTACATCAACGCTGGCCAGCTCGTCCTGCAGTTGATCAAGGCGCTCGATTTCGGCGTCCAAATGCTCAGGCAAACTGCCTTTATCCAACTGTCGGTCGATTTCACGCAGGTATTTGTACCAGCGGTAGATCCGTGCCCGGATTCGCCAGCGGTAAAGCGGGCCCACTGCCTTGAACAACGGAAAGAGCACGACCAGCAATGGAATCAGCAGGATAATATAGCGATCAGCCAGCGAGGCGACGCGGAAGGGTAAATAGCGTTGCAGCAGTGGCAAACCGTTTTTGTAGTAATGTTCAGCATCGCTGGAAAGTTTGAATGTCTGTGGCTCAGCGCTCGGGAATTGGCCGGCCTTATCCAGCAAGGTCCCGCTTTTCATCACTTCGCGGCTGGCCTCGAGAAACAAGGCAACCAAGCCTGGGTTGAAGTCATCATTGACCACCAATGTCGCAACTGGCGACAGGGTTACCACTTCGCGTGATGGCGCGTTATTGGCCAGGTTGAGCAGGCCTTCGCCCACGGTCAGGCGGTTGAAGAAGGGCAGGCGCGCTTCATAGGCATCAGCCCGGCGAAAGTTGGCAAGGGCAATATCTGGGGCCGCCGCCAGCTTTTGCACGTTATCGTTTTCTGCCGGGCCAACCAAGAAGACGGCATCCAGATCATCATCAAGCAGCGCTTCTGCGGCTTTGCTGCCACTGATGTTTTGCCAGGTCTGGGGATACTGCTCAGGGCGGATGGCGTTGGCTGTAAGGATCGCCTCGGTCGCCGCTTGCGTACCGCTGCCCTGGCTGCCAAGCGCCAGGCGCAGAGGTAGCAGGTCTGCGATACGATCAAGATTGATGTCACTGCGATAAAACAACCAAAGCGGTTCGTGATAAACCGCGCCCAGCGTTTGCAGTTGCTCGCGTTGTTCAGGCGCAAGTTGTCGTTCCAGACCACTTTGCACCAGCGCGATCTGTACGCCTGAGTCTTCATCCAGTAGCTTTTCGATATTATCCCGCGAGCCGTTGCTGGGCATTAGCTTCAGTTCAAAGCCTTCTTTTGCCAGCTCATCCTTGAGGCGCTCGGCAAATATCCGGTAAGCCCCGCCTTCGGCGCCTGTGGCCATGGTCGCGCTTAGCGGCGGCGGTGGGGACACGAAGTAAAACACCGCCCCGACCAATAGCCCCAATACCGGCACCACCCAGAAATTGGCCAAAATCATTATTTTCAGGTCATTCAAAAAGCGGGGCATGGTGCGTCCTTATAAAAGATCCTCTATCAGGATAGAGCCTAGCGGCGCTCAGGGCTAAATATGAGTGGGTGAATTTAGCAAATGCGCTGTTCTGAATAACGGCTGTTGCGGTGGTTGAGGCCGAGCATAAGGCGGGAAACTGCTATAAGGTAAAAGCGCGTGTGGCTGTGCTTATTGCAAGCACAGCTACAACGTGCCCTATGAACACCGTGGATTCGGTGCCTGATCTGGAGATGAATATGTCGAATGAAGGTTATCACGAGCCCATCGGCGAACTGTCCGATGAAACCCGCGATATGCATCGTGCGATTACTTCACTGATGGAGGAGCTTGAAGCGGTTGACTGGTACAACCAGCGGGTCGATGCCTGCAAGGATGATGAACTCAGGGCCATCCTGATTCATAACCGTGACGAAGAAAAGGAGCATGCGGCCATGGTGCTTGAATGGATCCGGCGCCGCGACCCCGTGCTCAATGATGAGCTCAAGGATTACCTGTTCACCACTAAGACCATCGCTCATAAATAAGCCCGTCTGAGTCTTCACGCCAAGGCCGTCATGGTGGCGACCTTGGTGGATCAGCCAGCCTCTGTCATGGGTGAATCATGGCTTTTTTTGCAGCCAGTCCAAGCCGCCAGCTGTTTAGTTTGTCTATCACCAGCAGCATGGCCAGCAAGCCGACCGCGTAGCCGGCATCGATGCCGAGAAACGCCAGCACTATTGTGCAAAGTACTGCGCTGAAGCCTGCGAGCCAACGCCAGATGCCCTTGAGCAACAGCCAGCCTGCCGCCATGCTCAACAGGTAGATAAGGATAAAGTTACCGTTGGCGTAGCGGATAAGCTGGTCTATCGAAATTGACAGGCTCCATGCCAACGTAGCGCAAATGGCGCAGACCAGGACCACCAAGAGCAAGGCACGACTGGGTACGCCGTGGCTATTGCGCTGGGCCAGACCGGCCGGCAGTTTTTGCTCGTCAGCCAGGCTCCAGATCAGCCGTGAAAAACCCTGGATATAGACATTCATCGAGGCGAAACAGGCCAGGTAACCGATGATGGCGCTGATCCAGCGGGCCTTGTCACCTGCCAGTAGATCAAGCATGCGAGGCAGTGAGCTGGCATCGGTATTGACGTTGCCATACACCTCGAAGCTCAGCACCGCGACCGAGCAGGCCCAATAGATCAGCCCCGCCAGCAAGACCCCAAGCAGCAGGGCGATTGGAAAGTCGCGCTGCGGGTTCTTGAATTCTTCCCCCATGTGGGTAAAGGCCTCGATGCCGACAAAGCACCAGAACATCACGCCAAGCGCGACGGGTATCAAGCTCCAGTCGCTGTTTTGTGGCAGCAGCGGCTGGCTGCTGCGCGGCAAGTCGCCGGCCCACCAGATATAGCCAATGGTCAGGATAATGGCCATGGCGATCAGGCTTTGGATCATGCCCGAGGCTTTTGCCGGGCGTTGGCCGAGCAGCAGGATCAGGCCTAGCGTGCCGAGCTGGACCATCAACAACTGGCTGCTATCAAGGTCGAACAATGCTTGCCAGAAGCCGCTGGCAATATTCAGTGCGGCCGGCAAGCCCACGGGTAAAACCGCCAGGAACAGCAAGGCACTGACGCGCTCCATGCGCGCACCAAATGCCCGGCCAATCAAGTGCGGCGCACCGCCTGCATGGGGGAAGTGACGCCCGAGCTGGGCGAAGGTAAAGGCCACCGGTAAAACCAGCACAATCAGTATCAACCATGCCCAAAGCGATGCCTGCCCGGCACTGGTCGCGGCCAGCGCAGGGATAATGAATATTCCCGTTCCCAGCAGTGACGTACTGAGTAATCCGATACCTTGTAGCAGGCTTAGTTCTTGGTTTAGGCGGCTCATGCGTTATGCTCTGGTGGCGAATCATCGGGCGCTGGCGCGGCATGCTAACAGGTGCTGTCTAGAGCCGCTTGGAGGCGCCTTAATAATAAATTGGCGGGCCGCGTTAAGCTTCGCTCGAAATGGCGGTAGTTGCCGTCAAAGTGGCGGAAATAGTCGTCAACCTGTATGCCTGGGATGTTTGAAGTGGACAAATTTGATCAACAGATCATTTCGCTGTTGCGCGCAGATGCGCGTTTATCCGTCAGCCAGATAGCGCGGGAGATAAACCTTTCGCGCTCAGCGGTGAGTGAACGTATCCGCCAACTCGAAAACAACGGCACTATCCTCGGCTATCACGCACGCTTGGCCGAACCGAGCGCCGTGGCGGTCAAGGCCTATCTCGAGCTGTTCTACAGCGGCGGGCGTTGCGTGAACTACGCTGAGCGCATGCGCGTCTTCAGTGAAGTGCGCCGATGCAGTGGTATCAGCGGGGAAACCGACATGCTGGTGTATATCGAAGCACCGAGCATGGAGCGATTCAGCGAAATACGCGGTGAAATCGAAAACTACCCAGGCATGCAAAAAGTTAAAACCCACGTAATAGTCAAAGACTGGGTGATGAGCTGAGCATGCGTATTTTGCACACATCCGACTGGCACCTTGGCCAGCACTTCATGGGCAAGACCCGCCAGTTTGAGCATCAGCAGTTTTGCTCCTGGTTGATAGAGCAAGTGCAGGAGCATCAGGTCGATGCGCTGATTATCGCCGGTGACATCTTTGATACCGGGGCGCCGCCGAGTTACGCCCGCGAGCAATACAACCGCTTTATCGTCGAGTTGCGCAGCACCCGCTGCCAGTTGGTGGTGCTGGGCGGTAACCATGATTCAGTGGCGATGCTGGGTGAGAGCAAAACCTTGCTCGAGCAGCTCGATACAAGGGTCATTCCCGGTGTGTGCACAAACATCGCCGATCAACTGCTGGTGCTGAACCAGCGCGATGGCACGCCAGGCGCGCTGCTTTGTGGAATCCCGTTTATCCGTCCGCGAGATGTGCAGCAAAGCCAGGCAGGGCAAAGTGCCGCTGAAAAGCAGTTGTCGCTGCAACAGGCTATTGCCGCTCATTACCAGGCGCTGTTTGATTTGGCTCAGGCCAGGCAGGCAGAACTGGGCGCCAAGGTGCCCATTATTGCCACGGGTCACTTGACCACGGTCGGCGCCAGCGCCAGCGAGTCGGTGCGTGAGATATACGTAGGTGCGCTTGAGGCATTTCCAACCAATGCGTTTCCAGCGGCAGACTACATCGCCCTTGGGCACATCCACCGGCCGCAGAAAGTCGCCGGGCTTGAGCATATCCGCTATTGCGGCTCGCCAATTGCGTTGAGCTTCGATGAAGCCCGGCAACAAAAGGAAGTTCTGCTGGTCGAGCTTGATGGCAACGGCCTACAGCAGGTCACGGCGCTGGCGGTGCCTCGCGTACAGCCATTGTTGTCGCTGCGAGGATCGCTCAAGGAGCTGCAAGCAGCCATTATCGATGCGGCAAAGCAAGGCTCCAGCGAGCGCCCTGTTTGGCTGGAGATCCAGGTCAGCACCGATGACTACCTGAGCGACCTGCAAACGCGGATCGCTACGCTTTGTGAGGGCTTGCCGGTTGAGGTGCTGCGCATCCGCCGTGAACGCGGCGCTACCACTGCCAGTTTATTCAGCGAGTCCAAGGAGACCCTCGATGAACTCAGTCCGGAGCAGGTCTTCGCCCAGCGCCTGGGCAGCGAGACATTGGACAAGTCAGAGCAGCTCAGGTTGACCGAGTTGTATCGTCAAACCCTGGAGCAATTGCAGGGGAAATAGAACGGCTGGTTGTTGTAGAGGTCTGCAGTAAGAAGCTGTCAGACCTTTATTACTCAGAGTGAGCCCCCCGGCCTATGCTAACCATCATCGTCATCCTTGCTGTTTCAGGAGCCTTGCTGCTCGGCGCTGCGTGGGGAATCTACGGAAGGCTTTCAAAAGCGCTCGAAGGCTTTATCGTTGCGGTTGCGGGCGGCGCGCTGATTATTTCGGCGGTATTGGAACTGATCCAGCCTGCCACCGAAAAAGCTTCGCTTTGGGCGGTTTTTGCCTTTGTCCTTCTAGGCGCGGGGGTCTTTACCGGGTTGGCCTATCTGGTGAAAAAGAAATGGGGTTCAGACAGCGGCGGTGGGCTTCTAGCTGCAATCACCCTCGATGGTATCCCCGAGAACCTGGCCCTGGGCGTAGCTTTGATCGGCAGTGGCCCGATGCAGGTCGCCGCGCTGGCCGGCTCCATATTCCTCTCCAACCTGCCCGAAGCGGCAGGCGGGGCCAAGGAAATGGCCAAGTCCGGACACTCGAAAGCCAAGGTCTTTGGTTTGTGGGCCGCAACCGCAGTCATACTTTCCATTGCGGCCCTGGCCGGCAATCTGCTGATGACCGACGTACCCGAAAGCATTCTGGCCCTCATCAAGTGTTTTGCCGGCGGTGCAGTTGTCGCTTCGTTGGCAACCGAGGTATTTCCCAAGGCATTTAAAGAAGATGCCTACTGGGCTGGAATAGCCACCACCATTGGCTTGGTCTTGGCCCTGTTTCTAGACCAGTTGGGGTAGGTGTAGCTCTAGAGGAAGCACAAGTTAAGAGCGCCGGTTTTAAACAAAGCCTTATGCCAACCCCCTGACGCGGAGTGTGGAGGCCTGAGTAAGTAGGGTGCGACAACACCAAGCTTGGCCACCCTGGCTTACACAACCGTCTGCCAAGGCGCAGCCTTATCGAAGAGCAAATAGCCGGGCATGTCCCTGCAAACACCCTGCGAAAATGCCAGAATAGCCGCTTATTACAGACTGCGACCCTTGCATGAAAATCCTTAGCCTGCGCCTCAAGAATCTCAACTCCCTCAAGGGCGAGTGGAAGGTTGATTTCACTGCTGAGCCTTTCAAGGACAATGGTCTTTTTGCGATTACCGGACCGACTGGCGCGGGTAAAACCACCTTGCTCGATGCTATCTGCTTGGCGTTGTATCACCGCACGCCGCGGATGAATACGGTGTCTGCCAGCAGTAATGAGTTGATGACCCGGCATGCCGCTGAGTGCTTGGCTGAGGTTGAGTTTGAGGTTAAAGGAGTCGGTTACCGGGCGTTCTGGAGCCAGCGCCGGGCTCGCGATAAAGCCGATGGAGCCTTGCAGGCGCCGAAGGTCGAGCTGGCGCAGATGGCCAGCGGGCAGATCATTACCGACAAGATCAACGAAAAGCTGCGCGAAACCGAGCGTCTGACCGGTCTCGACTTTGAGCGCTTCACCAAGTCGATGTTGCTGGCCCAAGGTGGTTTTGCAGCTTTTCTTGAGGCCAATGCCAACCAGCGAGCGGAGTTGCTTGAAGAACTTACGGGCACCGACATCTACGGGCAGATTTCACAGCGCGTATTCGAGCAAACCCGTGAAGTGAAAGTGGTGCTAGATCAGTTGCGGGCCAGGGCTGAAGGGGTTGAGCTGCTCAGCCCTGATCAACGCGCAGTGTTAGCCGAAGAGGTTGCACGCTTGACCCTTGATGAGCAGCGCCTGGCGACTGAGCAACAGGGGTTGCAGGCGCAGCAGCAATGGCGCGAAGCCAGGCTCAATGCGCAGGGACAATTACAACGTGCCAAACAGCAAGCGGGTGCTGCCCAACAAGCGCTGATCGATGCCCAGCCACAGTTGCAGCGACTCACCGCAAGCGAGCCAGCTGCTCAATTGCAGCCGCTTTATCTGGCGCAACAGCAGGTCAGCCAGCGATTGCATGCCAGCCAGCAACTGGCCCGGCAACTAGGCCAAGAGCACGCTGGCGTGCTGCAGTCGATTTCCCAGCAGGCATGGCAGGGGCACGGGTTGAGCCAACAACTGCTGGACATTGAGCAGCAGGCCCTGAATACCTTGCAGCAACGTGCCGATCGAGTTACCCAGCGTTTGGCCACGCAGCCACAGCGTGCGCAGTTGGGCGAGCACCTCAATGCCTGGCAACAGCAGTTTGCAGCGCTGCAACAAGGCCAGCAAGAGCAGGGCGCAGAGCAATCCAGGCAATTGCAGATTAGCCAGCAGTTGAGCCAGCTAAGCAGCGAGTTGGAGCAGCGACAGACAGCGCTCAGCTCAGCCCAGGCATCCCTGGCCGAGGCAGAGCAAGTCGCCAGGCTGGCGCAACAACAGCTCGATACGCTTTTGGCCGGGCAGACAGATAGTGCGTTGCGTGAGCAATCGCAACAACTGGCGGATCAAGCCAGACAACTTGAGCAGCTCGAAGCATTGGCAAGCCTGCGCCACAAGTATGTCGAGCAACGTCGCCAGGCACAGGAACAGCTCGTCGCCCAGCAACAAGAGCTGGTGGAGCAGAACCGGCGGCGTGATGTGCTGCGCACTCAGTTTGTCGATCTCAAACAGCAGATCAGCGATAAGCAAAAGCTGCTTGAGCAGGAGCAGCGCATTCAACAGCTGGAGCACTATCGAGCGGCCTTGCAGCCCGGCGAAGCATGCCCGTTATGCGGCTCGCTCAGCCACCCGGCGATTGCTGAATACCAGGCGCTGAACCTGTCAGAAACCGAACAGGCACTGCAGGCCAAGCAACTTGAGCAAGATGAGGTGCGCACCAAAGGGGAAGCCTTGAGTGCCAAGCTCGAAGTGACCAAGGCTCGAATCGAACAAATACAGGGGCAAATTGGCACGGCTGAACAAGCCATCGCCGAGTGTGATCAGCGTTGGCAACAAGGCTGCGAACTGCTTGGCCAGGCACTTGGCGACGCCGGTGAAGTGCTTGCCGCGCAGCAGTTGAATAATCAGCAAGTGATGCAGCAACAGCAGCGTTTGGCCCAGCTCGACCAACTCAAGCAAGCTGCGCAGCATAGCGCTCAGCAGTTGATGCAGGCTGAGCGCGAGGTCAACCAATGTGTTGCACAGGTCCAGACGCTGCTGGCCCAGCAAAACCATCAACAGCAACGTCAGCAAGACAGTGTTAGCACGCTGCAAAAGCTCGAGTCCGAACATACAAAGCGTCTGGCCGAGCTGCGCAGCAGCTTGCAGGTATTAGGCTTGACCTTGCCCGAGGACCCACAACGCTGGCTGCAAGAACAGCAGCAGGCCTGGCTGGATTGGCGTGGTGATCAAGAGCTGAACCAGCAACTCATTAGCCAGATAAACGAGCAGCATCATCAGCTCAAGCAGGCCCGCGAACAAGCGCAGACCTGGCAACAACGCTGGGCCGAGCAAGGCGAAGATGATCGTGCAGAGGTCTCACCCGTTGCCCAACCGCAAGAACAGCTGCGCAGCTTGCACAATGCCTGGCAACCCGCCCAGCAGCAGCGCGATCAGCTACAGGGTCAGCTACAAACCGTGCTCAAGCGAATCGAGGATGAGCAGCAGGAGCAACTGCAGCACAATCAGGCCTGGCAGGCTGCGCTGACGGCCAGCCCCTTTGCTGACGAGGCTGAGTTCTTGGCTGCTGTGCTCGATGATGAAAAACGCCAAGCATTACGCGAGTTATTGCAGCGCCTGACCCACGACATTACTGCTGCGCAGGCGCTGGAGCAGGATTGTGAGCAGCGTTTGAGCAGGCTGCAAGCCACCGAACAGGCAACACTGTTCAGTGAGATCGCTGATGAGCAGTTGTTGATCGATCTGCAAAGAGTCAATGGTGAGCTCAAGGCCCTGACCGAGCGTCGGGGCGAGATTCGTGCCCAGCTCCAAGGCGACGATGCTCGCCGTGAAAGCCAGCAAGAGCTGTTCGCACAGATCAGTGCGCAGCAGGCCGATTTCGACTTATGGCAGCAACTCAACAGCCTGATTGGCTCGGCCGACGGCGCCAAATTCCGCAAGTTTGCCCAGGGCCTGACGCTTGATCATCTGGTCTATTTGGCCAACCAACAGCTTGATCGCCTGCACGGGCGTTATCAGTTGGGGCGTAAGACTCAGGGCGAGTTGGAGCTTGAGGTCATTGATACCTGGCAGGCCGATGTCGCGCGCGATACCAAGACCTTATCCGGCGGCGAGAGTTTTCTGGTCAGCCTGGCGCTGGCGCTGGCGTTGTCCGACCTGGTCAGTCACAAGACCAGCATCGACTCGCTGTTTCTCGATGAGGGCTTTGGCACACTCGACGGCGAAACGCTGGAGGTCGCGCTTGATGCGCTGGACAACCTCAATGCCAGCGGCAAGATGATTGGCGTGATCAGCCATGTCGAGGCGCTCAAGGAGCGCATTCCTGTGCAGTTGAAAGTGCACAAGGGGGTCGGCATGGGACACAGCACCTTGGACAAGTGCTTTGCTGTCTAGATAAACACCGCTGTAGCGCCAAGCGCTACAGCGGTTCGACCTGTTAGTCAGAGATGTCGATCATCATGCCGATCCCGGCGCCGATCATGCGTCCAGCATCTTCATCGCCCGCCATGCGGCCGACACCGCCGCCTATCATGCCGCCAGCCACGGTGGCGCATGCCGATAGAATGAAGGTCGCGCATATCAGCGCTGCGGTTACCGAGTAAATTCGCTTCATCTGCTTCACTCCTTGATTGGCTCAGTGTTTAGCCTTGACCACTGCCTGCCAAAGCACGCCCATTACCGGCACGCTCTGCTGAGTCGGATTGGCTTGGTACCAATTGGTGATGCGCGCCTCGATGTCTGGCAGCTTCAGGCCAGTGACACCGTTGGCGATCTGGGCACCCATGGGTGGCGCCTCAAGACCATGCTTTTTGGCGTAGGCCGCTTCAGCGATCAGCATGTTGGTTACACCGATCATAAAGGCGTGGCGTTCACTGCTTGAAGAACTTAGCCAGTCATTACCGGTGACGACCACGGCGGACGCTTTTTGCTCAGCAAATCCTGTGCTGCAAATCAATGCCAGGCTGAATGTGAGGATGTACTTGCTCCACTTCATGTCTCTCTCCTGTAAAGCATTGAATCAAGGGCATGCCAACGGCAAATGGCGAGTCGTTCACCTGTGAAGTAAAGCAGATGGCTCGTTGTAAGCGACTGCTGGCTGCATAAGTCTTTGGATACGGATTCTGCAGCGTATGACGGATTACTTAGCGATGCTTTAGAAGTATCAATGAATGCCTAATTGATATTATACAAATCATCATTCGCGCTTTAAGTTTGGGTTGCTGTCGTCGCGTGCAGAGCTGGATCAGAAACCCTGGCCAGCGGTTTCATCAGAACAACAAGTGGGGCAAACCTCACAGAACATCGCAATAACGTCTATCTGCCATTCCAAAAATAAGCATATGTAGTAGAGGACTGATAATGGAAAGTACATTCCACGGCGTAATGGCTTTCGCCTTGCTCGCCAGCATGCTGTTGCTGGGCAGTGTCTTGCGTAATCGGATCGGCTTGTTTCGCAACTCATTGGCGCCAGCAAGCATCATTGGTGGCATGCTCGGCTTCATCTTGCTGTCTTTGGGATTGATTCCAGGATTTGAGGCAGGTGATTTCCAGGCGCTTACTTTTCACTTTTTCACCCTCAGCTTTATGTCCCTGTGCCTGACCGGCAAGAGCAAGAATGCCTCGCTTTCCGGGGGCAGCGTGGTCCGTGGCGGGCTTTGGCTGACATTTATCTGGACCATCAGCCTTGGGCTCCAAGGGGTGATCGGTTATTTGGTGATAGTCGCTTATGACGCGGTAACCGGTTCCGATACCAGTGCATGGCTTGGGGCGATTGTGACCCACGGCTTCACCCAGGGCCCGGGCCAGGCTCTGACTTATGGCGGAATCTGGGAAAGCCAGTATGGCGTTGAGAACGCTGCCCAGGTCGGCATGATCTACGCATCGCTGGGCTTTCTGGTGGCCTTTGTCATTGGTGTTCCGGTTGCGAAAAAATTTATTCGCGGTGGCCTCAATGCCAATAAAGCCTCGAATATCGATGGTGCGTTCAAGTCTGGGTTCTATCGCCCTGAGCAGGCGCCCAGTGGCGGCAAGATGGTTTCGCACCCGGCCAATCTCGACTCATTGGGCTATCACCTTGGTTTGCTGGGCATTGCCTACCTGGTCACTTATCTGTGGCTGAACTTTATACAGGCGCAAGTTGCAGGCCTGACGCTGGGCGGTATCAATCTTTCGGTGCTGTTCAGCTTCAATATGTTCTTCGTCCATGGCCTGGCGGTTTGCGTGCTGATGCGTTTTTGCATTGATCGCCTTGGCTTGTCTCATCGGGTGGATGATGAAAGCCTCAAGCGCATCACCGGTTCCTCGGTAGACTTCATGGTGGTCGGCACCTTGATGAGCATCCAGTTCACTGTGCTGTATGAGCTATTGACTCCCATCATGCTGGTGACCCTGGCGGTGACTATCGCCACCTTGATAGGTTGCCTGCTGCTCGGCCGGTTGAGCGGAACCCTGGGCAGGGAGCGGGCACTCACGGCGTTTGGCTGCTGTTGTGGTTCAACCGGCACCGGCCTGTTGCTCCTGAGGATGATGGATGCTGATTTCAGCACTTCCGTGCCCAAGGAGCTGGCCTTCTTCAACCTGGCCATTATCGTCACCAACTTTCATATCCTGTTCTTCTTTGCGCCGCTGGTGCCCTCGCTGGGCGGCTGGACCTACTTTCTGGTCTTTGGCGGTACTGCGCTCATCTTTCTCGCAGGTATTCCCTTGCTGATGATGCGCCCCTCAACCATCCCCCATCTTCAGGCCAAGGAGTCCTGCTCATGAGCATTACCGTCTATGCCGCCAAGCGTATTCTGACGATGAATCCATCGCAGCCCGAGGCCACTCATATCGCGGTGCGCGATGGTCGCGTATTGAGTGTCGGGCCATTGGCAATCATGGCTGAGCTGGGCGAGTACAGGCTTGACCAGCGCTTTGGCGAGAACATTATCTTGCCGGGCTTTGTCGAGGGGCACAGCCATGCCCTGGAAGGCGCGATGTGGCGTTACCTGTATCTGGGCTACTTCGACCGGGTTGATCCGGATGCCGTGAACTGGCCCGGTGCCAATAGCATTGCAGCCATGCAGCAGCGCTTGCGAGAGGGCGCCGCGCTGCTTCCTGCTGGCGAGCCACTGGTTGCATGGGGCTTTGATCCGGTTTATTTCGAGGGCGAGCGACTTGATCGACTGACCCTGGATGCGGCGGTGAGCGATCGTCCGGTAATCGTCATGCATGCGAGCTTGCATGTGATGACGGTCAACACCCAGATGCTTGAACTGTCCAACCTTGATCAATACGCGGGCATTGAAGGCATCATGCTCGACGCCGACGGCCAGCCCAACGGCGAGTTGCAGGAAATGGCAGCCATGCACGCGGTTTTTGAAACCCTCGGGCTCAACCTCTTTGAGGCGGTATCTGCACCCAGCACCTTGCAGCGCTACGGCAAGGTTGCGCGCAATGCCGGGGTTACCACCATCACCGATCTCTACAACCCACTGACCGATGAAGGCATAGCGGCCCTGCAGGAAGTGACGGCAGCAGAGGATTTTCCGGTTCGCCTGGTGCCGGCAATGAGTGCACTGGCCTGGACGCCCGAGCAAGGCGTTGAGCGATTACAGCGCTGCATGGAGTTGAACAGCGACAAGTTGCATTTTGGCCTGGTCAAGATGATGACCGACGGCTCGATCCAGGGCTATACGGCGCGAATGAAGTGGCCCTATTACCATGATGGTCATGCAAATGGCATTTGGAATGCGCCGCCCGAAGCACTGCGCAAGATGGTGCAGGTATACCATCAAGCGGGCTTGCAATTGCACATTCACACCAACGGCGATGAAGCGGTTGAGCTGATGCTGGATGCGGTCGAGGAGGCCCTGGATATCTGGCCCCGCTCGGATCACCGGCATACATTGCAACACTGCCAGGTCATCGACCACGCCCAGTTGCGCCGCACCGCCAAGCTTGGCCTGTGCCTGAACATGTTTGCCAATCACATTTATTACTGGGGGGACATACACCGTCGCCGCACTCTGGGCTTCGAACGCAGTCGCCGGCTCGAGCCGCTGGCATCGGCGCGGCGCTTGGGGATTCCAACAGCGGTGCACAGCGATGCGCCCGTGACGCCATTGGGGCCGTTGTTTACCGCGTGGTGCGCGGTGATGCGTGAAAGCGCGTCCGGTGATGTGCTCGGTGAGCACGAGCGCGTCACTGTTGCCGAGGCGCTTGAAATGATCACCCTTGGCGCGGCCTATACCCTGCGGCTTGATCATCAGGTCGGCAGTCTTGAGGTGGGCAAGTTCGCCGACATGGTGGTGCTGGACCAGGACCCGCTGGAAGTCGAGCCTGCGCAGCTGCGTCATATCGCAGTATTGGCAACCGTACTTGGAGGAAAGGTCAATGCCGACACCTGAGCCTGTTCCCTTTACCCTGATCACCGGTTTCCTGGGGGCGGGCAAGACAAGTTACCTGAATCAACTGATCCGCCAGGGCCTGCCCCGCGACAGCCTGATCGTGGTGAATGACTTTGGTGATATCAATATTGATGCCGAGCTTATTGAATACCGTGATGAGCAAATCCTGAGCCTGGGCAATGGCTGCATCTGCTGCACGCTTGGCGGAACCCTGGCTGAGCAACTGGCCCAGGCGATGCGCATGGAGCCGCGGCCTGCAGCCATTTATATCGAGGCCAGCGGAGTGGCCGAACCGGCACGTATTGCTGATATCGCCCGCACCTCGCGCCAGTTGCAACTGGCCTCGGTGATTTGCCTGGTTGATGGCAGCCAGATCGACAAGCATGCGACCGATCGCTACACCGCAGAGGTCTGGCGTTCGCAAATTGCCGGGGCCAGCCAGGTGGTAGTCAATCGCCTGCCAGCAGCACCCGCCCATGCGCTGGGGATACTTGAGTCGATCAACCCTGAAGCATTGCTCAATACTTCAGGCAACGCCGGTGCGCGGCAAGCACCAGCACTCAGGCCGGTATCGCGCCATGCCGATGCGGCCTGGAGGGCCGTCAGCCTGAGCTATGGCTCGGCAATAGATGCCGGGCGCTTGGAGCAGCTATTGCGCGCGTATGACGATGTCGTGCTACGCGCCAAGGGTATATTGGCGCGGACTGACCATCAGGCACCTCAGGTATTCCAGTTGAGTGGTGGTGTCTCTCGCTGGCTCCCTGTACGACGTCAACCGGTCGCTAACCAGTTGGTGTGCATTGGCATCAGGGGCGCGCGCTTTGATGCCCTGGCAAGCGAGTTGGCTCAGCTTGAATCCGCGTCGCCCGCCAATGCGTCAGTGGCGCGTGCAATCTAGTCCGTCTGCTTGATTCAATTGCCGGGGCGAGGGTACTGCCTGAGAAACTCGATAAACTTCTGTTGGACCGGCGTTATGCCGGTCTTTAACCAAGCTGCCAGTGTACATAGGCGGGTATCAACGTCCTTGAGCGGCACCACCACCACGCCTTTGCGGCTGTAGTTGGCTGAACTCTCAAGGTGAATGGTTACGCCGATATTGGCTGCGACAAAGCCAAAGATGCCTTCGCTGTTGAATGCTTCTTGAGCCACTTCAGGCAAAAAGTTAGCGCTCAGGCACAGCGCATCGAGATGACGGCGGAAGTAGGCCCAATGGCTCATGCTGCCCAGTACAAATGGCTCTTTGGCCAACTCGGCAAGTGTGAGTTCCGAGCGACTGGCAAGCGGGTGAAGATGGGACAGGGCCGCGACAAAGCGGTCACGCTGGATCTCAATGCTGTCCATGTTCGGCTCCAGCAATGGGCCGGTCACAAAAGCAAATTCGATTGAACCTTCGTTAAGCATTTCCAGTTGCTGCTGGGTCGATCCAAATATCAGTTCGGCCCTGATCTCGGGGTAGCAGCGATGAAAACCTTCGAGTATGGAAGGCAATTGGCCTGACACTGCAAAGTCGGTATAGCCGATGCGCAGTTGGCCAATTTGCCCTGCACCGGCCTTGCGCGCCTGTTGTACGGCGTTGTCCAGTTGTTCGAATATTGTTCGACTGCCCGCAAGAAACACCCGTCCGGCTTCGGTCAGCTCAACCCGTCGGTTGCTCCGTAACAACAGCTCCTCGCCTACGCTTTCCTCCAGTTGCTGGATAGTCCTGCTCAGTGCGGGTTGCGCCAAGCTCAGGCGCTCGGCCGCCCGGCGGAAATGAAGCTCTTCGGCAACTGCCTCGAAGGCGCGTAGATGACGTAGATCAATCCGCATGGCAATACTCTTGACGCATTAATACCTATTGTCTTGATCTTATATGGGTATTGCTGCTCGCTCTAGCGGGTTCTGCATCTTTGCATTAGCACAAGGAAGTGAGGGCCGATTGCACATCAAGGGCCTGGCTTGGCCCTTGATGACTGTGGCGTATCAGCGCTGTTGCAGCGGTGGCGTGCGCGGTGGGATCAAGCGTTTCGAGCCGGTGGCTTCATAGGCCGAGGCCAGGCTCAGCAGCGCAGAATCATCATAGGCGCGACCGGCAAAGGTCAGTCCGGCAGGCATGCCGATGTCGGCCAGCACGCCCATTGGCACAGTGACGGTTGGCACGCCCAGGTGGCGGATGGCGAGGTTGCCATTGGCAACCCAGACGCCGTTGCTCCAGGCGATGTCCGCGGACTTGATATTCACATCCGCATCCGCCGGGCCAATATCGGCCACTGTTGGGAAGATCACTGCATCAAGGCCCAGTCGATCCATCCATTGCTCAAGGTCGGTTCTGCGAATCTGCTCGAGTGCACGCAGGCCGTCTGGCAGGGTGGTGATCTGGTCCCAGGGGATGATGCCGTTCTTGGCCATGCGCACGTATTCATCCATGCCGGCGGCCAAGTCATCTTCCCGGTTTGGCAAGGTGCCGGGGTCGTGGGGAAAGATCTGTGCCCCGTCGACATCGGCCAGGCGGTTCAGCTTGGGATCGCCGTTGGCCTGCAGGAAGTCGTCAAAAGCCCAGGCCGAGAGCTCCCACAATTCATGATGCATGTAGTTCTTGGGTATCAGGTCGCGGGTGAATACCGTTGGCGCGCCAGGGCGGTCTCCTTCGCAGTTGGAAATCATCGGGAAATCGACCTCGATCACTTCGGCACCAGCGGCCTCGAGGGTTTTACGGGCCTGTTGCCAGAGCGCGATCATCGAGTCGCGGGTGATGATTTTCTGGCCGGTAGGCCCGCCGATTCCCGGTTTTTCCGAGGTGCCGGCGTCGGGGTCGGCGTTGATATACATGCGTGGTACGCCGAAACGCTTACCCGCCAATGCATCGGGCTTGGAGGCGAGGCTTGGGTAGGCGACAGGACGCACCGAGGAGGCGCTGGGGATAGGTACCCAAGGCTGCATCCGCCATAGATCTCCACGGGTATCGGGATCATCGGCGACGATGATATCCAGCACTTCGAACAAATCGGCCATGGTTCGGGCGTAGGGCACGACCACATCCATGGTTGGCGTTAATGGCCAGTTGCCGCGTACGGAAATGACCCCGCGCGAAGGCGTGTAGGCGCACAAGCCATTATTGGATGCAGGGCCACGACCGCTGGACCAGGTTTCCTCGGCAAGGCCGAAGGCTGCAAAGCTGGCTGCCGTTGCCGTGCCAGCGCCATTGGATGAGCCTGAGGCGAAGGGTGCTGTCAGGTAGGCGCCGTTATAGGGGCTTTCTGCGCGGCCATATACACCGCGTTGCATACCCCCGTTGGCCATGGGCGGCATATTGGTCTTGCCCAGGCAAATCGCCCCGGCGGCGCGCAGGCGCTCCACGGTGAAGGCGTCGCGATAGGCAATCAGGTCCTTGAACGCCGGGCTGCCAGAGGCGGCGGTCAGGCCCTTTACCAGGTAGCTGTCCTTGGCTGTGTAAGGAATGCCGTCGAGCGGGCCAAGGGTTTCGCCATGGGCACGGCGCTCATCCGAGGCCTGGGCTTCCTTCAGCGCATCTGGGTTGCGCACCACCACCGCATTAAGCGCGGTGGATGTGTTTGCGCCGTCGTAGGCTTCAATGCGCTCAAGGTAGGCTTGAACAAGCTCAACAGCAGTGGTTTGGCCGGATTCGAGCGCGGCTCGCAACTCGGCAATGGATGCTTCGGTTACTTCAATCATGCTGGCTCCACTGGCGACGGGTGGGTTGTGCATTGAGTATTGCACTCTGTCATCTGGGTATCTTAACGCTAGCCCTGGCATCGGGTCTTGTTTGGCAGATTGGCTTGCCAAGGCAGTTTACCGACCGGCAAGCAACTCGCCGAGTGGCGGATCAATTTAATAGCTTTGAGCCCTAGGTCTGGCAGTCAAGCAGGCGCTCTTTGCTAATGCCGTGTTGGCGGGCAGCAGCACCTAGGCCGGCAAAGCGCGGCTTCTGGTCGAGATGATTTTCCTGTGTTCGTTCTGATCTGTGAAGACAGGCTGTCGGCTCTGGCGAAACGCTCGCCTGGTAATTGGGATGCTTTGCTGGCCCTAACTTTAGGATGGGGTATTGGTACTTACAGAGGAATGCATAAAAGGCGCGACTGTAATATGGGCGATAGCTGTACTCGCAGCGGCTAGAAACAAGGAAGCAAGCGGGGGATTTGATCGATTTGTCGCTTTCAACATCAGCAGGGACTGGAGTCCGCCAAAGAGGCATGGCGACTTCGCAACCGCCTTTAAAGGAGCAATGCCATGGGCATGGAAATGGATATGTACGGTCGGCTTATTACTATTTTCCTCGGTTTTTTTGCGATCACTAACCCGATTCCCAATACGGCGGTCTTTGCTGGCTTGACCCGTAAAGTAGATAAAGCAGAGCGTTACCGGATTGCGGTCAAGTCAACGCTGATTGCTTTTGGTGTCGTGGTGTTTTTTTCATTGCTGGGTAAGACGCTGTTTCACCTGCTGGGTATCACGTTGCCAGCCTTGCGTATTACTGGCGGTATCTTGGTTTTTATCATCGGTTATCAAATGCTGCAGGGGTACAACTCCACCTCTCACTCAGAAGATGACGGAGATACGGATATTGCAGTCAGCCCTATTGCTGTTCCTATTCTGGTGGGGCCGGGCACTATTGCAACCGCGATGAATTATTCGGCTTCCGAAGGTTCCATGGGGGCGATCATGACTATCTCAATGTATGCACTGCTGGGGCTGATTACGTTTTTTTGCTTTATTTTTAGTGCGCGTGTGGTGGCGATCATCGGCGGCAACGGTCTAAAAATAATCACTCAACTCATGGGGTTGATACTGGCGGTGATAGGCATCCAGTTGCTGATTGCCGGTATTTATGAGGTGGTCACCATGACCGGTGACCTGTAGTTTGATACAACTTCGCTAAAGCACGCATTTAACATTGCAGCGCTAAACCTGGCTGGTTGTCAGCCGGGACTACATGCTCCGCACACACAACAGGGGTTTTATGCTGCGAATGGACTGGCTGGAAAATCAGATGCATCACTGTGACACCATGGCCGAGCGTTTGTATCGACAGTTCAGCTATGAGTACGTCGGGCAAAGTCTTGCCCAGTGGCAGCAGGAATTTGCAGCGGGGCAGGCCGATGGCACTTGGAAGTCCTTGATTGTCACCGAGGGCGACCAATTGCTCGGTGGCGCGGCGCTTGCTCGGGACGACTTATCAAGCCGTCCCGATCTTGGCCCCTGGCTTGCGTGCGTATTGGTTGCGCCCGAGGCTCGTGGTCAAGGCTTGGCCGAGCGGTTGATCGAAGGCATTTGCAACCATGCACGAGCCATGGGCAACACAAGCCTGTACCTGCATACCCACGACAAAAGCGATTACTACGCCAAACGCGGCTGGAGTGTGCTGGAGCCTTTCGAAGCCTGGGGCAAAGAACAGTGGTTGATGTCGCGAGAGCTGTAGCCACTGTTAAAGCCTCGCCTCGGCCCTCAGTGCCAGCGGCTTTTGACCCAGTGCGCTCGAGCCTGCTTGTCCAGGAATGACCAGGCGACAAACCGGCTTTGCTTCTGGCCCTGAGCCATTTCCACGGTGCGCACCTCTTGCGCGCCAACCTTGTTGAGTGCGCTATAGACCCCGCCAAGATTGCCCGCCTTGGATATCAGGGTGCTGAACCACAGCACTTGCTGGCCATGGTTGGCGCTTTCGTTGATCAGGCGCGCGACAAAGGCCGCTTCACCCCCTTTGCACCACAACTCTGCAGCCTGGCCGCCAAAATTCAGCACCGGTAATTTGCGCTTGGGATCGAGTTTGCCCAGGTTGCGCCATTTGCGGGTGCTGCCGCGTGTTGCTTCATCGGCCGAGGCATGGAAGGGTGGATTGCACAGGGTGATGTCGAAACGATCATCGTCGCGGATCAAACCGTCCAGAACATGGCTGCTGTCTGTTTGCAGGCGCAGCTCAATGGCTCCATCCAGGCCAGGGTTGGCGTTGATGATGGCCTGGGCAGAGTCGATCGCACTGCTGGCGATATCCGAACCAACAAACTGCCAGTTGTATTCATGGTGGCCAAGTAACGGATAAATGCAGTTGGCGCCTACGCCGATATCCAGCGCTTTGATGTGGCGACCCCGGGGAATCACTCCGGCGTTGTTTTTTGCCAGCAAATCAGCGAGGTAGTGCAGGTAATCGGCACGTCCGGGAATGGGCGGGCACAGGTAATCGGCTGGAATATCCCAGTGCTCAATGCCGTAGAACTGCTTGAGCAGGGCACGGTTGAACACTTTCACTGCCTCGGGATTGGCGAAGTCGATACTTTCCTTGCCGTACGGGTTAATGATTACGAAGGCGGCAAGTTCCGGGCTGGCCTGGATCAGTGCCGGGAAGTCGTAGCGGCCTTGATGACGGTTACGTGGATGCAGTTGCCCCTTGGCTTGATCGGCTTTGGCGGTCGTCGGTGTTCTAGTGACCGGTTTCTTCGCAGGGGAATGTGCAGGTGGGCGGGGCATGGTAATCCGTAAACAAGGTGGTCAGCGGGGCATTATTCACACTGCGCCGCTAATGGCCAGCAGTCTTGTGATTCAACTGATGTGCAGCACCTTGGCCAGGTAGTCGAAAAAAATGCAGTAGAGCGCAATCGGCAACGGTAAGCCAAGAAGGGTGCCGAGTACGTAGTGGCGCATACGTACACCGGAAAGTGCCAATGTGTAGTTTAGCGCTGGCAGTGTTTGCATCAACATGCGCAAGCCGATAATGCTGCTGAGCGGGTGCTTATCCAGGCCAGCCAGCAGGCGCTTGGCCAGGCGGTTGTCGATTTCGCGCAGGGCATCGCCACCAATAAAACGAACGCTCAGGTAAGTCAGCATGCAGGAGAAGCAGGCCGCTACGTAGGTCGCCACGCCGCCCCACAGCCGGCCAAGTGTCAAGACCGCAGCGGCTAGAAATATCCAGCCGGGAATCTGGATCAAGTTACCCAGGGCGAACAGCAGGGAGAAGAGCAACAGCCCGGCAAACTGGTGCATGACAATGACCGACTTGAGCCCTTCAAGGCTGAACTGCTGGCGAATGCCCAGGGCTTCGCACAAGGCAAACAGAGCAATTAGAACCAGTACAACCAGGAGTATGCGTTTGCGTGCGCTCATTTTCAGGCTCCGGTGACTAGGGATAATCGAGGGCCTGCTTGATAGCCTTGAGGTTAGCGCCAATCCAGTGTTTGTCGATGGCGCCCCAGTCGCGGATGAGATAATGCCCGGCATTGTTGCGGGTGCCTGGCTGTTGCTCGAACTCACAGAGAATATCCAGCTCGGCCAGGGCATTAACCGTGTCTTGTGCCGTGCGCCGGGGCATGCCTGTGGCGTCCATCAGTGCCGGGATACTCGTCGCGCTGCCAGTGTCGATCAGCCAGGCGACATACAGGCGCCGGTAAAAACTGCTTTTGGTTTTACTGATCGCCTGGGGCATGCATGGCTCCTTCAAGTTTGTCGGTGTCAGCTTAGCGCGGCGATGGCGATATAGGTCGCAGCACCGGCAATGTAGCCCAGAAATGCCAGCAGACTGATGGTTTTCAGGTACCAGATAAAATTGATGCGCTCCATGCCCATCGCCGCAACGCCGGCGGCAGAGCCGATGATCAAGCAACTGCCGCCGGTGCCTGCGCAGTAGGCCAGCAACTCCCAGAAATCGCCATTGATGACAAAACTCTGCAGCCAGTTAATGTCGCTGCCTGCACTGGCAATCGCTACAGGGCTCACCAGCGGATACATTTTCATCGCGCCGGCAACCAGTGGCACGTTGTCGACCACGGATGACAGCAGGCCGATGGCAATGTTGATAGCGTAGATGTTGCCCAGGCTTTCTTTCAATGCAACAGCGACCTGGGCCAGGTGACCGGCAGTGGCCAGGCTTGAGACTGCCAGCAAGATCCCGAGGAAGAACAATACGCTGGTGGTGTCGATGCGGCGCAGTACACCAATCACTGACAAGGGGTGTTTTTCTTCCGAGTTCTTGCCACGGTGAATGATTTCGGTCACCACCCACATGACGCCCAGGCCGAACATGATGCCCATGTAGGGTGGCAGGTGGGTCACGGATTTGAAGACCGGCACGAACAGCAGCGAGCCCAGGCCGATGCCCAGTACCAGGTTACGTTCGAAAGGGGTGGTTGGGTCGCGATGGCTTTCCAGCGATTCATATTCAGGCGGGCGCTCGACTTCGCCTTTGAGGCGCAAGCTCAGATAGATCAGCGGCACCATCAAGCACACCAGGCTTGGGATAAACAGGTTGACGATGATGCTGCTGGCGCTGATCTGGCCGCCAATCCAGAGCATGGTGGTGGTTACGTCGCCGATCGGCGACCAGGCGCCACCGGCGTTTGCGGCAATGACCACTATCCCGGCGAAGAACCAACGATCTTTCTGGTCATCGATCAACTTGCGCAGCAGTGAAACCATGACGATGGTGGTGGTCAGGTTATCCAGTGCCGCCGAAAGGAAGAAGGTCAGCAAGCCAACCAGCCACAGCAGGTTGACCCGCTTGTTGGTCTTGATCCGGTCGGTAACGGCTTTAAAGCCTTCGTGGGCGTCGATAAGTTCGACTATGACCATGGCGCCGAGCAGGAAGAACAATATCTCGGAAATCTCGCCGAGATGCTCACGCAGTTGATGAACGACATAGCCCGAGTTGTCGCCGTGCGTCACGTTGATATTGGTAATGGCAGGCAGAATGCTGTCTGCGCCCAGTACCAGCACTGTCCAGCAGATCACTGCGGTCAAAAGCGCCGATGCAGCTTTATCGATTTTCAGTGGATGCTCAAAAGCAATACACAGATAGCCAAATATAAAAACACACGCCATCAACACATACATGATCAGAATTCCAGAGTTCGGTCCGGTACGGTCGGGCCTCGACAGCTGACAAGCAAGTGGCTGGCGTTGAATACACAAGGCGGCTTGCAGCGTCACGGCCCATCAAGCAGCGTGGCATGTTGGGTGGGCACCACGACTTGAGCTTCATGGGGCAAACACGTACTGGACCTGGGCTTTTTACTGGCGTTAAAACGCCAAGGGCTCTTGATGCGGGGGAGAAGATGCCTGATTTACAACCAGTATGGGAAGGGTTTTATTGGTAAAAAGTGCGCTCGGCTGATGAAAAATTTGCCTGTGCTTGCGCTAAGGCGTCCCTGAAAAACTGCTGCGCTCAATATTGCTGGGTTTAAAACTGCTCAGAATGATCATTTACAGCAGGTAAACACAGCGTCTACTCATTTTTTACTCGCTGGTGCTCGCCGTTCAGATGATCCCTGAACGGCGCCGGTCCGCATTGCGCGTGACCAGCGCCGTGCAGCGGTTTATCAGTTGACTTGAGCTTGCGCTGGCGAAGCATCTGCATGCGGAGGGGCGATAAACGCCAGGCTGATGGCGAGCAGCGGCATCAACAAGTTGAAAAAACAATAGGGTAGATAGGTCAGTGTCGAGACACCAAGCGTTGCAGCCATGTAGGCGCCGCAGGTGTTCCATGGCACCAGTACCGAGGTCAACGTACCGCCATCTTCCAGCGCGCGGGACAGATACACCGGCTTGATGCCGCGCTTTTCATACTCGGCGCGATACATGCGGCCGGGCAGGACCAGCGCGATGTATTGGTCGGCAGTAATGATATTGGTGCCAATGGTGGTGACAACGGTGCTGGCGATCAGGCTGCTGGTGCTCTTGGCCAGATGGATAGTGCTTTCCAGCAGGCGCTGCAACAGGCCGAGTTTTTCCAGCACGCCACCAAAGCACATGGCGCAGATAATCAACCAGACCGTGGTCAACATGCTGCCCATGCCACCCTTGGAGAGCAGGCCGTCGAGCGCCTCATTGCCGCTGTGTGACTCATAACCGGCAAACAGTGCCGTCCAAACTGTCTTCAGGCTGGCCAGGTTGCCTGCGCCCGGGTCTGCCAGGCGGTTCATGACCTCGGGCTGGAAGATCAGCGCAAACACTGCGCCAAGCAATGCACCAAGAAAGATCGCCGGGAAGGCTGCCCATTGCCGTACGGCCAGAAACAGCAGGAAGGTGACCGGTAACAGTAAATGCCAGCCGAGGCTGAACTGGCTTTCAAGTGCGTCCAGCACCTGGGCGATGCGCCCGGTGTCATGGCTGGCCGAGGCCTGTTGGCCCAGCACCCAAAAGACCACCAGGGCGATGCTCAGTGCAGGCACAGTGGTGCGCAGCATCAGGCGAATATGGGCGAACAGATCGGAACCAGCTGCAGCGGGCGCCAGGTTGGTAGTGTCAGACAGCGGCGAGAGCTTGTCGCCAAAGTAGGCACCGGAAATGATTGCCCCGGCGGTTATGGCCGGGTCGAGTCCCAAACCCGAGGCCACGCCCATCAAGCCAATGCCGAGGGTGCCGGCGACCGTCCATGAGCTGCCGATCGACAGGGCGGTGAGGGCGCATATGATGCAACTGGTCAGATAAAAGTATTCAGCCGAGATCAGCTTCAGGCCCAGCCATATCATGGTTGGCACTGTGCCTGCGAGAATCCAGGTGCCGATCAGCGCGCCGACGGCGAGCAGGATCAGGTTGGCTTTCATGGCCAGATGGATGCCGGCGAGTATGCCTTCTTCGATATCTGCCCAGCGGAATCCGTTTTTCATGCCGACCAGGCCTGCGACAAAGGCCGCGCTCATCAGGGCGATCTGGTTGGGGCCGCTGGAGGAACTGTCTCCGAACAGGTAGACCGACAGGCCAAGCAGTATGACCAGTACAGTGATGGGGAGCAGCGCATCGAGCAGCGAAGGGGAGCGGGTGTTGGACATTTGAGTACCGGTTAAAAACAATGAGGCCCGCGCCTTATGGGTCGCGGGCCTCATTGGCTGTTGCAGTTGGGTTATAGCGAGGCGATGCGCGCGCGTTGCTCAGCCAGCTTGCCGAGTGCCTGTTCGGCTTCGGCCAGTTTGGCGCGTTCCTTTTCGATCACTTCAGCCGGGGCCTTGTCGACGAAACCTGCGTTGCCTAGCTTGCCGCCGACACGCTTGACCTCGCCTTCAAGGCGCTGGATTTCCTTGTCCAAACGACCCAGCTCGGCGGCCTTGTCGATCAGGCCCGCCATCGGCACCAACACCTCCATGTCGCCGACCAGTGCGGTGGCAGACAGTGGCGGCTCTTCACCAGCAGCGAGAATGCTTACCGACTCAAGTTTGGCCAGCTTGTTGAGCAGCGGCGCATTGTCGTTCAGGCGACGTTGATCCTCACCGCTGGCGTTCTTGAGGATGATGTTGATGCGCTTGGCCATTGAGATGTTCATCTCGCCACGAATCTGGCGCAGCCCGAGCATCAGGGCCTTGACCCATTCGATATCACCTTCAGCGGCTGCATCGATACGCGCTTCATTGGCCACGGGCCAGGCTTGCAGCATGATGGTGTCGCCGGTTGCCCCGGCTTGGGCCTTGATCCGCTGCCAGATTTCCTCGGTGATAAAGGGCATGAACGGATGGGCCAGGCGCAGCGCCACTTCAAGCACGCGAATCAGGGTGCGCCGGGTGCCGCGCTGACGCTCGATCGGCGCGTTCTCGTCCCACAGGACCGGCTTAACCAGTTCCAGGTACCAGGCGCAGTATTCGTCCCAGATGAATTCGTAAAGCGCCGATGCCGCGAGGTCGAAGCGGAAGGCGTCGAGGTGACGGGTTACATCGGCTTCGGTGCGTTGCAGCTGCGAGATGATCCAGCGGTCAACCGAGGACAACTCCACGGCTTCGCCATTGATGCCGGTGTCATGGCCGTCGGTGTTCTCTATTACGAAGTTGGCGGCGTTCCAGATTTTGTTGCAGAAGTTGCGATAGCCCTCGACCCGACCCATGTCGAACTTGATATCACGGCCAGTGGAAGCCAGTGACAAGTTGGTGAAACGCAGTGCGTCGGTGCCATAGGCGGCGATGCCTTCAGGGAATTCGGCACGGGTCTGCTTGGCGATTTTCTCGGCAAGCTTAGGTTGCATCATGCCGCTGGTGCGCTTGGCCACCAGGCTTTCGAGGTCGATGCCGTCAACGATATCCAGGGGGTCAAGGACGTTGCCCTTGGACTTGGACATCTTCTGGCCCTGGCCGTCGCGCACCAGGCCATGTACGTAAACGGTCTTGAACGGGATTTGCGGGGTGCCATCTTCGTTCTTCACCAAATGCATGGTCAGCATGATCATCCGGGCAACCCAGAAGAAAATGATGTCGAAGCCAGTGACCAGCACATCAGTGGGGTGGAAGGTCTTGAGGAACTCGGTCTGCTGCGGCCAGCCAAGCGTGGAGAAGGTCCACAGGCCGGAGCTGAACCAGGTATCGAGTACGTCTTCGTCCTGGCGCAGGGCTACATCGGCGCCCAGGTTATTCTCGCTGCGCACTTCGGCTTCGTTACGGCCAACGTAGACATTGCCCGCGTCGTCATACCAGGCCGGAATACGGTGGCCCCACCACAACTGGCGGCTGATGCACCAGTCCTGGATATCGCGCATCCAGCTGAAATACATGTTCTCGTATTGCTTGGGCACGAACTGGATGCGGCCGTCTTCAACCGCGGCAATTGCAGGTTCAGCCAGGGATTTGGTCGATACGTACCACTGGTCCGTCAGCCACGGCTCGATGATGGTGCCGGAACGGTCGCCTTTTGGCACCTTCAGGGCGTGGTCATCCACGCTGACCAGCAAGCCTGCGGCATCAAAGGCGGCAACGATTTGTTTACGCGCCTCGAAACGATCAAGGCCGGCGTATTCGGCAGGTAGGCTGGTGTCGACATCAGCATTGACGCTACCATCGATATTGAATGCCTGGGCGTTGGCCAGGACCACTGCGTTCTTGTCGAAGATGTTGAGCAGGGTCAGGTTGTGGCGCTTGCCGACTTCATAGTCGTTGAAATCGTGTGCCGGGGTGATTTTTACGCAGCCGGTGCCGAATTCGGGGTCGCAGTAATCGTCGGCAATAATCGGGATGCGGCGGCCAACCAGCGGCAGCTCAACGAAACTGCCGATCAGCGATTTGTAGCGCTCATCTTCTGGATGCACCGCTACGGCGGCGTCGCCAAGCATGGTTTCCGGGCGGGTGGTGGCGACGATCAGGAAGGCATTGCCTTCAGCTGTGGTCTTGCCGTCTGCCAGCGGGTAGCGCAGGTTCCACAGGTGGCCCTTCTCATCGTGGTTTTCCACTTCGAGGTCGGAAATTGCCGTGTGGAACTTGGTGTCCCAGTTGACCAGGCGCTTGCCGCGATAGATCAAGCCATCGGCATGCAGCCGTACGAAGGCTTCTTTAACCGCATCAGACAGGCCGTCGTCCATGGTGAAGCGCTCGCGCGACCAGTCGACCGATGAGCCGAGGCGACGGATTTGGCGGGTGATGGTGCCGCCGGATTGTTCTTTCCATTCCCAGACCTTATCCAGGAACTTGTCGCGCCCCAGGTCGTGACGGCTCACGCCGTCGGCGGCCAGTTGGCGTTCGACGACCATCTGCGTGGCGATGCCCGCGTGGTCGGTGCCCGGCTGCCACAGGGTGTTGCGGCCTTGCATGCGACGGAAACGAATCAGCGCATCCATGATCGAGTTGTTGAAACCATGGCCCATGTGCAGGCTGCCGGTGACATTTGGCGGCGGAATCATGATGGTGTACGGCTGACCGGAACCTTGTGGGGCGAAGTAATTGTTCGCTTCCCAGCTCTGGTACAGGCTGGTTTCAATGGCGTGCGGCTGGTAGGTCTTGTCCATGCGCGGCGGGACCCTTTTGACGGCTGATCGGAAAAGCCGACAAGTATAGCGGGGAAGGGGCCTGTGGCGTAAGTCCAAGCTGAGGCTTGCAGATACGCGGCTTTATCAACGGTGGATGGTCAAGGACGGCGCGGCGGCAATAGACGGCTCAAGCGCGCTTCAAGACGCGATTTCAACTCGGCTTCTATCTGTGGCACGAAGTCGTCGATCACATCCTGCAGGATCAGCTGTGCGGCATTGCGTAGTTCGGTGTCGAGGCGATTGATCTCGCTGTCACGGCCAATCGACTGGCGTACGGTCGCACGCAGTGCGTGCTCGGCTGCTTGGTCTTGCTCAGCCAAGTTTGTCGGCTGGGCAGGCGCCGCATTGGCTTGCGGTGCGTGTTCGACGATATCCGAGAGCAGTGGAATGGAGTCCGGGTCCAGTGAGTCCAGGTCGAGGGGGGGCGAAGCCTCGCTGTTTTCATCGCCCAGCAGCTCGCGGATCGATTCCAGGTCGTCGAGCAGATGTCCTGATTTGTGTGGCGGTTTAGGCGTGTCCATTAATCTAGCTACAGTTCAACTCGTTTTGGATCATAGCCACGCTGGCGGTAGCTACGGAAATTTTCCCGGCAAACGGTTAGTAAGTCAGGCTGTTGGTTGACGATTTCGATGATCCGGCTGAAGCGCTCAACATGCGGGGAAATCGTGGTGTTGAGGTTGATCAGAACGCCTTGTTGGGCGCTTGGTTCCTCATCGACGCCGATTACCACGGGGGCAAGCGGATCGTCACTGTGTTGGTTGTGGGGGATGAAACAGTCTTTCTTGAACAGCCACATCTGTTCATCCAGTTCGGCGCATTGGTCAGTATCTGCCGCGCGCACAAATACCGGCAAACCATGACGCCATGCCTTCATCGCCAACTGGCACGCAGCGCGCAAGCGGTCTGCGGGGCGGTCGGTTGCGAGTACGTAGAATTCGATTCGGCTCATGGGGGCATCAGTAGAGTGTTCGGTGGATTAAAGCCTGGGCCGCATGACGCGCCCCAGGCCTTGTGCGCCTAGTCTACGCCTTAGCGCGGTCCAAGAGGTACTGGGTCAGCAAGGGAACAGGACGGCCGGAGGCGCCTTTGTCCTTACCGCCACTCACCCAGGCAGTGCCAGCCACGTCCAGGTGAGCCCAGTTGTATTTCTTGGTGAAGCGCGACAGGAAGCAGGCCGCAGTGATGGTGCCCGCCTTGGGGCCGCCAATGTTGGCAATATCGGCAAATGGGCTATCCAGTTGTTCCTGATATTCATCAAACAGCGGCATTTGCCAGGCGCGGTCATCGGCTTGCTGGCCGGCGCTCAGAATCTGCTGGACCAGTTCGTCGCTGTTGCCGAGCAGGCCCGAGGTGTGTGCGCCCAGGGCAACAATGCAGGCGCCGGTCAGGGTGGCGATATCGATAACCGCTTGCGGCTTGAAGCGTTCCGCGTAGGTCAGGGTGTCGCACAGGACCAGGCGGCCTTCTGCGTCGGTATTGAGGATCTCGACCGTTTGCCCGCTCATGGTGGTGACAATGTCGCCTGGGCGCGCGGCGCCACCGCTGGGCATGTTCTCAGCGCAGGCGAGCAGGCAGACCAGGTTGATCGGCAGTTGCAATTCAAGCACTGCCTTGAGGGTGCCGAACACGCTGGCGGCACCGCCCATGTCGTATTTCATTTCATCCATGCCGGCTGCTGGCTTGATGCTGATACCGCCGGTGTCGAAGGTGATGCCTTTGCCGACCAGTACGAACGGCTTGTCGGTTTTTTTCCCGCCCTGGTAGTTCATTACGATCATGCGTGGCGGCTGGTCGCTGCCTTGACCCACAGCCAGGAATGCACCTGCACCCAGGGTCTTGAGCTTTTTCTCGTCCAGGATTTCGACCTTCAAGCCTTTATAGGCCTTGCCCAGCTCCTTGGCCTGCTCAGCCAGATAAGTCGGGTGGCAGATGTTTGGCGGCATATTGCCAAGGTCTTTGGTGAACGCCATGCCTGTGGTGATGGCTTTCGCATGCAGGCATGCGCGCTCGGTGTCGGCCTGGTCAGCCTTTTCAGTGATCAGGGTGATTTTCTTCAGGGCGCTGGCCGGGGCTTTCTGGCTCTTGAACTGGTCGAAGCTGTACTCGCCATCAGCCAGGGTTTCGGCTACCAAGCGTGCCTTGGCGTAAGTATTGCGTCCCTTGACGTTGAGCTCGCCGAGGGCAAAGGCTGCATCGCTACCACCAAGATTTTTCAAAACGGCCTGGGCAGAACCGATCAATTTGCGCAATTGACGGTCTGAGAGTTCGGCTTCTTTGCCGCAACCGACCAGCAAGACACGTTCTGCTTTAATATTTGCAAGGTTGCGTGCCAGCAGCGTCTGACCGACTTTACCGGTAATATCACCGCTCTTGAGCAACGCGCTGATCGCGCCAGAACTAGCGGTATCAATGGACTTGGCGATTTCGCCGAGCTTGCGGCCTTCGCCGACAGCGATAACCAATGTGGCAGTTTTGAGTGTTTCCGCACGAGCGCTTTTGACAATAAATTCCATGGAATGGTGTCCTCAAGACAACGGGTCGGTATTACTGGATAATGGTGGCAATTAATTTAGTGATTCGCCTGTTGGGCGAATTGGCAAACAGTGTGGCTAGTTTGAGCGTAGCTGCCTGAGCCTGACAACCCTGGAGTGTCTGGTTTGATCGTCTTCCGTTATTTATCCCGTGAAGTGTTGACTACATTGAGCGCTGTAAGTGCTGTGCTCCTGGTTATCATCATGAGCGGTCGCTTCATCAAATACCTGGCCCAAGCGGCCCAGGGTGCGCTTGATCCAAGTGTTTTGTTTTTAATCATGGGCTTTCGCTTGCCCGGATTTCTCCAGCTGATCCTTCCGCTGGGTTTGTTTTTGGGTTTCCTGCTGGCTTATGGCCGCCTGTACCTCGACAGTGAAATGACGGTGCTCTCGGCGACCGGCATGAGCCAGCAACGGCTGATGATGTATTCCTTGGCCCCGGCAACGCTGGTCGCGCTGCTGGTTGCATGGTTGAGCCTGGGTTTGGCGCCACAGGGCGTATCCCAGGTGGCGCGCATCCTCAACCAGCAGGATGCCTTGACCGAGTTCGATACCCTGGTGCCCGGGCGCTTCCAGTCCATGGGGGAGGGCTCTCGGGTCACCTACACCGAGACCTTGTCGAATGACCGCAGTGAGCTGGGCGGTATCTTTATTACAGAAAAACGCCTGTCCTCCGATGGCCAGAAAGACCGCGGCATTACTGTGCTGGTCGCCGAAACGGGTCGCCAGGAAATCCAGGAAGACGGTAGTCGCTACCTGATTCTGGAAAATGGCTACCGCTACGATGGCAACCCTGGGCAGGCCGATTATCGGGCGATCAAATACGATGAGTACGGTGTACTGCTGCCCAAGCCTGAGGTCAGTGTTGATGTGAGCGAGCGTGAGGCAGTGCCGACCCGCGAGTTGATCGGCAGTGATGACCAGCGCTACAAGTCAGAGCTGCAATGGCGTATTTCGCTGCCTATTCTGGTGTTCGTGGTGACCTTGATGGCTGTGCCGCTGTCGCGGGTGAATCCGCGCCAGGGCCGGTTTCTCAAGTTGCTTCCGGCCATTTTGCTGTACATGGGGTATCTGTCGATCCTGATTGCCGCGCGTGGCGCGATGGACAAGGGCCGGATTCCTTACGGTCTTGGTTTGTGGTGGGTGCACGGGGTGTTTATCGCGATCGGCCTGTTGTTGCTGTATTGGGAACCGATACGCCTGAAGTGGGCCTCTCGTCGTAGTTCGCAGGAGATTGCCCGTGGTTAAGTTGGATCGCTACATCGGCAAGCAGGTATTTCTCGCCATCCTCAGTGTGTTGGGGATTATTGTCGCGCTGGCCTTGCTGTTCGCATTCATCGATGAACTGGGTGATGTCGATGAAAAATACGGCCTGGCCGATGCGGCCTGGTATGTGTTTTTAACGGCGCCACGGCGCACCTACGAAATGTTGCCGATGGCGGCCCTGATTGGCTGCCTTATTGGCCTTGGCAGCCTGGCCAGCAACAGTGAGTTGACCATCATGCGCGCGGCGGGTGTTTCTATCCGGCGTATTGTCTGGGCGGTGATGAAGCCGATGTTGGTGCTGATGTTCGCTGGTATCCTGATCGGTGAGTATCTGGCGCCCTGGAGCGAGAACATGGCCCAGGCCGACCGCTCCATGGCGCAGGGGGCGGGTGATGCGCAAAGCTCCAAGCGAGGCCTGTGGCACCGTCAAGGTGAAGAATATGTGCATATCAACGCCGTGCAACCCAATGGCCTGCTGTACGGCATCACGCGTTATCAGTTTGATAAAGAGCGTCACCTTGTATCTTCGAGCTTTTCCCGCAAGGCGCAGTTCCAGGGCGACCATTGGTCGCTTGAAGGGGTTACTACCACCCACTTCAAGGAGCGCAGTACCGAGGTGACCAAGGCACCGACCGAGCGCTGGGATGTCGAGCTTAACCCGCAGTTGCTCAGCACCGTCGTGCTTGAGCCTGGCGCCCTGTCGATCACCGGACTTTGGCAATATGCCGGATACCTGGCTGATCAGGGGTTGAACAACAGCCAATATTGGCTGGCGTTCTGGACCAAGGTTTTACAACCTATAGTTACTGCGGCCCTGGTTCTGATGGCGATTTCATTTATCTTCGGCCCTTTGCGCTCGGTCACCCTGGGGCAGCGGGTGTTTACCGGTGTGCTGGTCGGCTTTGTGTTCCAGATCGCACAAGACCTGCTCGGACCTTCAAGCCTCGTGTTCGGCTTCTCGCCGCTTTTGGCGGTACTGGTGCCAGCGGGTATTTGCGCCATCGCTGGGGTATGGTTGTTGCGCCGAGCCGGTTAGCAGGTGCAAAAAAGCCGGCGCTTGTTGAACTGGGCGCCGGCTTTTTTCTGTCTGGTTACTTCTTGTGGATGTTTTTCGGCAACTGAACGGTTTGGCTTTCAGAGTAGATCTCGTGCCAGGTCCGGTGCTGTTTATCGATCAGTACCCAGAAGAAGCCAAGGCCAAGGCACAGCCAGGATGCGATCGAGACCATAAAGCGCAGCAGGGCTTGCCATAGGCTAATGGCCGTGCCGTCGGCGTTCTGTGCACGGACGCCCCAAACCTGCATGCCCAGGGTCTGACCATTGTAGGTCCAGAACTTGCTGAAGAAGCCAAACAGGCAGATAAACAGCAGGGTCGAGAGTATTGGATCGCCGTCCAATGCACCCGAATCAGACATCTGCTTGAGTTGTTCGGCTCCATAGAAGCCCATCAGGATCAGCTTGTAGATGAATGTCACGACGATAAGCAGCGCAACACAGAGTAAAAAGTCGTAGAACATTGCGGCAAAGCGGCGAGGCAGCCCTGCTGATGGAAAATCGCCCTGAGGGCTGAGTTGACGTTTTCGCATGGTAATCCGCAAGTATGTAGCGCCTTAGGAAGCCTCAGAAAAACTACTGCGGCAAGTATTGCGGCGTTAAAAACCGCTCAAAGTGCTCATTTAGAACAACTAAAGCGAAGCGCGACCCTGGTCGCTTTTTCGCACTTTTTGACTCGCTGGCACTCGCCCTTCGGGCCAGCCTTTGGCTGCTACTCCCGTTGCGCCTAGCTTTTCAGAGGTTCCTGCCATAAAAAAACCCCTGATGTTGCCATCAGGGGTTCTTCAAAGCGGCAAGATTATTCCTGGACTTGAACCTGGTCAGCTTGCATGCCTTTTTGACCTTGTACAGCTACGAAGCTGACTTTCTGGCCTTCTTTCAGGCTCTTGAAGCCGTTACCTTCGATAGCGCGGAAATGTACGAACAGATCCGGACCGCTTTCTGGAGTGATAAAACCAAAACCTTTCTCGTCGTTAAACCACTTGACGGTACCGTTCTGACGATTCGACATTTTTTATTCCTTGAAACTTAAAGTTGATGACAGCCTCCTCATAATAGAAGGACTGAGACTGGTTGCAAGGAGAAATAGCTTTCGGGAGGGATGTAGCGGATCGTAAAGGATCTACTGCATCAGGCCACGATTAACTGCGACCCATGCAAACACAGTCAAATAACTCTACGCTAACTACATGACAAATGCCAACCCCTTGCGCACCTTAGGTTTGTGCGGGGTTTGGCCTGCTCCAAGTACGGGTTCACATGCCATTGCAGGCGACCCTCATGGGACTGATTGTCGCAGCCTTCATGGGCGTCAAGCGCGGCTGGGCCAGGTCGCAATTGCGTCCAGCAGCCAGCGCGCAGATTCGCGGGCCTGGGCCTTGTGTTGCAGCTCCAGTTCACTGAAGTTTTTTTCATGCTGGCGACGGCTGGTTTTATCCAGCGCTTTCCAATCGGCATGGGTCGGTACGTGCGCGGTGGCTTCATACAACTGATGAAAGACCTGGCAGTGGGAGTCCTGACTAAGACCAATGTCGAAGTTATCGAGCAGCACCTTGATCCGAATGGCGCCCTCGATAAGTGGCAACTGTCCTTCAAGCAGGCTGCTGGCGAGGATCTTCAAATCTTCGCCAAGCCGTTGCTGCTGCTCTCGGGTTGCATTGCGTTGCTGGCGTTGTATCGACCAGACCTTGCGCCATAGCGACAGGGCATAGAAGCCAAGCGCCATGACTACAACTGCTGCGACGCAGATCAGAACCAATGAGAGCATATTCATTGACTGATCAGGCGCCGTGGCATTTTTTGAATTTCTTCTGGCTGCCGCACGGGCAAGGATCATTGCGCCCGATATCTTTGAGCTGGTTACGCACTGGCTCCTGGTGGTTGCAATGAGGGCCGTGCACGTGGCCATGGTGATGGTCGTGATCGTGGTCGTGATTGCAGTCAGGGCCATGGACGTGAGGTTGTTGGGTCATGCGAAACTACTCCGGGATGAAATCTCCGGGGATTATCTCGCCATTTCGCATCATGTGCACGCTGCGACCGAACAACATTCCGGTTTTAACTTCACCTTCGAGCCGATAGCGGATGGGTTCGTCGGGATGTTCGAGCATTTTTACGATCTGGCGGACATGTCGCCACAGGTTGGTGCGCACCGGAATTTCAAAAGAATGCTGGCCATTTGCTGGAACGGTAAACCAGACATCAGACTCGCCTTCAGCGAGTTTCATGTCATTGAGGAATACTACGTAATCAATGCCGCGAACGGGCAAGCTGACGTCATTCGGGTTCTTGATATGGAAGCGCAGCCGGAATTGCTGCTCAAGCAATTTTGCCTTGATGACTTCAACCTTGACCAGACGAACATCGGGGTCTTTAAAGTTGCCAGTCAGCCATGTCGAACAACCGTTCAGACTGCTGATGAGGCCAAAAATTAAAACTAGGCTGAACGTTCTTATAATGGATGCCTGATAAGCCATTTTGTACTCCGTAAGACGCCCAGTGTAACAAGCAACCGCTTGGGTGCAAGCTGCCTAAGCTTAAAAACCTGCGCCATTGTGAGTCAAAATCGGGTCAGAAATGTTACTGCTTAACTTCCGGCATCATTAACTGGTGCGCCACAGGTTTTTAGTATTGTGCCCCTACGGCCTATTCCGTTATTGGCTTTTCATCGGCGCTGTCAGCTTTGAACAATGTTTCGAGTTCTGCCCGCGCTTCACGCGCTGTCTGCATCACGGCCTCCTTGTTGCCGCGCACTCGGTACTGGGCTTCAAGTACTTGTTCGTCGTGGTGTTGGAAGCGGGTGATGAGCTTGTCTGCCAGTGTGTCCTCAATGCCCAGGCCAAGCAGCGTCAGGCGGCTCATTTCAAGGCTGGAGTAGAAGGTTTCACGAACCGGTGTGGCCCCAGCGTCGATCAGCCGGTATACATGGCTTCGGCTACGCGCCCTGGCAATTACCTTTATCTTGGGGTAAAGCCGGTGTACCAGTTCGACTGCCTTGAAGTTTGTGTCAGGGTCATCCATCGCGGCGATGAAGTACTCGGCATGCTCGGTTTGTGCCGCGCGCAAAATCTCGGGGCGCAATGGATCGCCGTAGAAAATCGGCATGTCCCCGCTCAGGCTGCGCGACAGCTCGATGGTTTCGACCGAGGTATCCAGGGCGATAAATGAAATGTGCTGGGCTCGCAGGATTCGCGCAACGATCTGGCCCATGCGGCCGCAACCGGCGATCACTACGCGCGGCTGATCGATGCCGATGCCCATGTCGCTGTATTCTTCAGGGACTTCTTTTACAACTGGTTTTTCCCTCAGCAGGCGCGCCACCAGAAGGATCATCAGCGGTGTCAGGGCCATCGACAAGGTGATGGTTAAAATCAGCAAGTCGTACAGCTCTGGCTCAAATAGCCCTTGTTGACGGGCCATTCTGAATACCACAAAGGCGAATTCGCCGCCGGCTGCCAAAACAATGGCCAGGCGCACGGCGCTTTGTTTGTTGAGTCCGCCAATCAGCTTGCCGACCAGCAGCAAGACCGGCATTTTCAGCGCAATCAACAGCAGGGTCAGGCCAATAACGGTAACGGGCTGGGTGAGCAGCAGGCTGATGTCCGCGGACATGCCCACGCTGATAAAGAACAAACCGAGCAACAAGCCCTTGAATGGCTCGATCTGGGATTCGAGTTCATGGCGGTATTCGGAGTCCGCAAGCAGCAGCCCCGCCAGAAAGGCACCCAATGCCATCGAAATGCCGACGAGTTCCATTAGCCAGGCGGTGCCGAACACAACCAATAGCGCGGTTGCAGTCGATACTTCCTGCAAGCCGGTTTTGGCCACTGTGCGAAAAACCGGCCGTAGCAGGTAGCGGCCTCCGACAACGACCAGGCCAATGCTGGCGACCACCTTGAGCAACTGCATCAGATCGATACCGCTGGCGGCATCGGCCCCGCTGAGTATCGGGACCATGGCGATCAAGGGGATCGCCGCGATATCCTGGAACAGCAAAATAGCAAAGGCCAGGCGCCCATGGGGGCTGGTGAGCTCCTTGCGTTCGGCCAGAATCTGCAGGCCAAATGCTGTTGATGACAGGGCCAGGCCCAGGCCGAGTACCACTGAAGTGTTGAGGGGTTGAGCGAAAAGCTGCCAGGCGACCAGGCCGATGATCATGCCGGTCAGCAGCACCTGCGCCATGCCCGCGCCGAATACGGCCTTGCGCATCACCCAGAGCCGGCGCGGAGAGAGTTCGAGACCAATAATGAACAACAGCAGCACGACGCCAAGTTCGGAAATATGGCTGACCTGTTCCGGGTTGGTAATCAGTCCCAATACGGGCGGGCCAATCAATACCCCCGCTGCCAGGTAACCCAGTACGGCCCCGAGTTGCGAGCGTTTAGCCAGTGGTACCACAAGCACGGCTGCTAGCAGGAAGACTACGATGACCTGCAATGCGCTGCCTTCATGAGGCATTTTCTATTCCTTGAATAAATTAAGATTAACGTCCGCAATAATCAGGGGCGAGCTGGCGCGGGGCAGATAGCAGGACCGCAGATATTCGGCACTGCATGCAGCGACGCCGACGAATTGCGCGACCCAGCGCACAGCTTCAAGCGCCTGTCGGCAAATTTGCAATCAGTCGCGGCACCATTGCTACTTATCCGCAGTTTAAGCAACTAGGATAAAGCTATGTGCCAGCAAAGAGCCGTGGCCAAGTATAAAGGTCTAAGCCATGGCTTGAGTATCCTGGCCTGCCTCAAGTGCAGTGGTTTTTGCAGCCGCGCAAGGCAGGCGACATACAATGGCAAGTCAATAGCAAGTCGCTTGCCATCCAATCGAGCAAGCACGGATTAGGAACGTGACATGAGCCGTTATGAAGTTGTTTTCTCAGGGCAATTGGTTCCGGGGGCAGACCTGGCGCTGGTTCAGGCCAATCTTGGGCGTTTGTTTCAGGCGAATCCGCAACGTATTGCCATGATGTTTTCAGGGCGTCGCCTGGTGATCAAGAATAATCTCGACCAGGCCAATGCCGAGAAATATCGGACCACGCTTGAGCGCGCGGGCGCTGTGGTTGATATCGTCGTCATGCCTGACGAAATCGAGGAGATTGAGTTGGCACCTGCACCGGCTGCAACCGAACCGGCTCCCGCAGCCCCAGCAACCGTGAGTGCCCAGTCATCTAAAAAACTCTTGCCGCGCGATGAATACATGGCTGCATTCAGTGAGGTTCAAGCGCCCGACTTTGGTATTGCTCCGCTAGGTGACGACTTGCAGGACGGCAAACCCGAGCCGCAAGCGCCGAACCTTGACCTGTCGCAGTTCTCCCTGGCGCCTGTTGGCAGTGATATGGGCCAGGCCAAGGATGCCCCGCCCGGGCCGGCGCCAGATGTATCACATCTCAAATTGCAAGATTGAACCGCCCAGGCTGTGGCGTGCTGCAGCCTGGGTCGATAAGTGTACCGCTGAGCCGACTAGAAGAAGACTGCGCAACATTTCTTGAATTTCTGTCCGCTGGAGCAGGGGCAGGGGTCATTGCGTCCAAGCTTGAGCTGGACCGTCGGGTCAATAAAGTACCAGCGGCCATTGTTCTGCACGAATGCCGAGCGCTCGCGGTGGCTGTGCTCACCGCTTGCGTCATGCCAGCGTGCAGTGAAGGTTACAAAGGCATGCTCGGGCTTGCCGCCAAGCACCTCGGCGCTTTCTACTTCCAGTCCGAGCCAGGTGCTTTGCAGGCTCCATGCCCTGATCGCCTCGCGGTCGAGCAAGGCTTGCTGGGCCGGCAGGGTTGTCTCCACCAGATAGTCAACCAGACCCAAGGCATAGGCGCTGTAGCGTGAACGCATCAGCGTCTCGGCGCTGGGGGCCGGAGTGCCGGTGTGATAGCGACCGCAGCATTCAGCCAGCAAGTCAGCGCTGCCGCACGGACAGCTGGAGTCAATTGATGCAGTGTTCATTGCGCCAGTTACCACCAGTATTTGCCGAAGTTTTCCGGATTGGCCCAGAACTTGGCGTTGAGCCAGTCGGGGACTTGCTTGTAGTCAAGTAAATCATAGGTAAACAGGCTGAGGGTCTGTTCACCTCGTGCAAAGCGTTCGCTGGTTTGCAAGGCCAGTGAAAACATGTCGGTTTCTTGCCATTGGCTGGCCGCCAGATCGACCAACACAACCATTCGATTGGTATTGAGGTTACGAATGCCACCGAGTAGTTGCAGGCCAGCATTTTTCGGTAAATGCTCGAGGCAATCTGCAATCAAGGCCAGGTCATAGCGCTGTGCGGCTAAAGTATTAGGCAGTAATCCGGCGTCGGCGTGGTCGATCTGGCAGTCTGGATGGGCCAGTTTGAAGGCGGCTAAAGCCGGCAATTCACTGGCGCCAACCAACAGTAGTCTTTTAGGCGCAAAGCGCTCTAGAAGCGCAGCTACAGCTTGCTGTGGCGTACGCGAAGAAATGCATTCACTCATCAATATTCCTCATGCAGGTGGATAAAGACTAACCCGCATGACTAAGATGGCCTATAACTGTTCGTTCTTCACATCGTTGTAAATCAACTCTGGCGGAATTTAGAAGTGCCGTCTTTAATCCATAAGTATCGGTTTGGAGCCGATTATTAACCGGAGACGTATATATGAGCATCACTAGCAAAGCGGTACCCTTGGTTTTGGCATCCACCTTTCTGACTGGCTGTGCTGGCATTCAGAAAAGTGACTGGCCTACTTGTGCAGTAGTTGGCGGCATCGGCGGTGCTGGTTTGGGCGCAATCGAAAGCTCGGCCTGGGCTGGCGGTGGTGCAGCGATTGGTGCTGGTCTGGCAGCAGCTTATTGCTGGGTTCACGGCGCATCGCCTGAGCCAGTGGTTGAAGAGGTTGTGGTTGTTGAGCCTGAACCTGTTGCCGAGGCTGTTCGTGTCGAGCTGGACGTCAAGTTTGACTTCGACAAGGACAACGTCAAGCAAGACAGCTACGCCGACATCCAAAACCTGGCTGACTTCATGAAGCAGTTCCCGCAAACCACCACAGTGGTTGAAGGTCACACTGACTCCGTGGGTACAGACGCCTACAACCAGTCGCTGTCTGAGCGTCGTGCCAATTCGGTACGTAACGTTCTGGTCGATCAATACGGCGTTGAAAGTGGCCGTGTCAGCTCGGTGGGTTATGGTGAAAGCCGTCCAGTTGCGGACAACGCCACCGCAGAAGGTCGTGCGATCAACCGTCGCGTAGAAGCTGCAGTGGAAGCACAGCCTTAACCTGCTGTCGCGATATTCAAGTTTCCCCCGGCAGGCCTCGCGGTTTGCCGGGGGCAGGCTTGACGAGTTTACCTTGGGTTACCGGTACGTTCCGGTAACACAAGCGCTTTAACAGTTTCACCGCTGCGGACATTCGTCCAAGCGTTCCTCTGCGGATCAAGGCCGGTTTGTTTGCCATTGGCGGTTTGCCAATTGCTGTGCCGTGCCCGGATTTATTTGCGCCGAGCATTTCATCGCAAGGTGAAAGCCGTTAATGTGCGGCAAAACAAAACTGCTGGGGGCGGGGATGAAAGTGATTTTGGCTGTGGGGGCGGCGCTCACGCTGCTGTTTTGGGCTGCTGTGGTTGGTAATTTGCTTGAACCCTATGCGCAACCTTTCTCGCTGTTGCTGAATGTCGCCGGCGCGCTGGTCGCCGCGGCACATATCGTCGAGCTGTGGCATTTCAGGTCTCAGTTGCAACAGTCATCAAGTCCCTGGTTGAGCCGGGCCAAGGTACTGGTTCTTGGGATATTTCACATCCTTGCGCTTAAGCGCGACGACAGCGTCAGCCAGGCCTGCGTGCAAACTACTCCGGACGCAACAGCAGTCGCCGAGCAAACCCAGGATGCGGCGAAGGTTGAGCCAGAAGGCGACAGCCACCTACAGCTACAAATGCAATTTGAGTCAATGGCGGAGACCAAACATGAACATGCGTAATGTGCTTATGGCTGCAGCGATGGGCGTTGCCTTGATCAGCCCCCTGGCGTTGGCGCAAACGCTGATCAAAGTCGAGCCGAACAGCATGATGCGCTTGCCCGCGGTTACCAGCGTATTGATGCTTGAGCGTCTGGAGGTTGCGGATCACGGCACGCTGCTGGTGCCAGCCGGGGTGAGTGAAATCCGCGTGGCCCATATCAATCTTGGTCCGGCCGCGCGAATTGCAATCGCGCCGAGCGAGGGTTCATTCCGTCTTGAAGCTGCCACGGGGGATATTGCCAGTGGTGCGCAAATTACCGCGCGGGGCGCTCCAGGGACCTTCGAGCGTCCCGCCGTTGCCGGGCGTACATTGGCTATTCGCCTGGAAGATGTAACCACCGAGTCGTTGATCATTGATGTGCGTGGCGGCAAGGGTACGCCAGGTTATGCGGGCCTGGCGGGTGCCAATGGCAAGGCCGGCGGTTGCACTTGGGGCCAGGCGAGCCAGGGGTTTGATGGCTACGATGGCGGCGACGGTCAAGCCGGTGCGCCAGGCGGCCACTTGCGTGTCGAGGTGCCGCAAGCATTTCCCACCGAGCGCCTGACTATCCGCGTTGAAGGTGGTGAAGGTGGCCAGGCCGGGAGTGCTGGCGCCGGTGGAACCGGTGGGGCGAGTAAAGATTGTTGGATCTACGCCACCAACAGCGCACGCAATGGACGCCCGGGGCAGGCTGGTCAGACCGGCGCCATGGGCGCACCAGGCTCGGCGGATATCATCACTTTTTGAACCCTCCGGCCTTGCTTGGCCATGATGGCCGCTCAAAGAGAGCCCTGCAGGGCTTGTCTGCGAGCGGCATTGGCAATGCCTGTCGTCTCAAAAGGTTGGGCGAAGCGCTGCCAGGGCCACGACGACCAGGCCGATGATCAGGTTGATACCGACCAGGCGGCGAATCTTGCCCAGAACCGCGCCGCCTGCAGGCCATTGCTGCGCTTCAATCGCACGGCGTAGCTCTGGCAGTTGCAGCGCCTGTATGCGCAAGAACAGTGCGAGCATGACGATATAGAGCCCCATCATCACATGCACATACTTGGGGGCGGTCTCAAAACCCGAGAAGCGCATGTGCAGCATGCCCATGCCGCTAACCGGCAGTATCAGCACCGCCAGCCACACCCAGCGAAAGAACCGTTGAAAGACTTCGGCCCAGAGTTGCAGGCGGGTGGGGGCTTCAAGCGTTTTGACTGCGGCCGGGCGCAGGATCATCCAGGCGAAGAACATGCCACCCACCCAAATCAGGGCAGCCAGCACGTGTAAGGCATAAGACAGGGCGTAAGGTGTCATCTGAGGCTCCCAAGGGTGTAGGTCGAGAATCGGCTGATTGGTATGCAGAGGTTTCTGCGCAAGATTGATTAGCGCGTTATGATAGCGGCCGTTTGCAAACACTGAAAATTTATCCAGCCTTTTGCGCCCTTATTCTCATGCTCAGTAACGAACTCAAGACTCAAATCCAGGGCGCCTACACGCGTTTCCTTGAAGCCAAAAGCCTCAAGCCACGTTATGGCCAGCGCTTGATGATCGCAGAGATCGCCAAAGTCCTCGGTGTCATACAAACCGATGGCGAAGGTAAACGTAGCAGCGATGCTGCGGTGGTCGCGGTGGAAGCGGGCACCGGTACCGGTAAAACCGTGGCGTATTGCCTGGCGGCGATCCCGACTGCCAAGGCCGCAGGTAAACGCTTGGTGATTGCCACTGCGACGGTCGCCCTGCAGGAGCAGATTGTCTACAAGGACCTGCCCGACCTGATGCGTAACAGTGGCTTGAACTTCAGCTTTGCCCTGGCCAAGGGCCGTGGCCGCTACCTGTGCCTGTCCAAGCTCGACCTGCTGCTGCAAGAGGGCCATGCGCAGACCGCCACCGCGCAGCTGTTCGAGGAAGAGGGCTTCAAGATTGATGTCGATGAGCAAAGCCAGAAACTCTTTACTTCAATGATCGAGAAGCTCGCCGGCAACAAGTGGGACGGCGACCGTGACAGTTGGCCGCAAGAGCTCGAAGATGCTGACTGGGCGCGCTTGACGACTGATCACAGCCAGTGCACCAGCCGTCACTGTCCCAACTTCCAGCAGTGTGCTTTCTACAAGGCACGTGAAGGCATGGGCAAGGTCGATGTCATTGTCACCAACCACGATATGGTGTTGGCCGATTTGGCCCTTGGCGGCGGCGCTGTACTGCCTGATCCGCGTGAAACCCTGTATGTGTTCGATGAAGGTCACCACTTGCCAGATAAAGCAATTGGCCACTTCGCACACTTCACCCGCTTGCGCTCAACTGCTGACTGGCTGGAACAGGTCGCCAAGAACCTGACCAAGTTGCTCGCCCAGAACCCTCTGCCAGGCGATCTCGGACGTTTGATCGAACAGGTGCCCGAGCTTGCCCGTGAGATCAAGACCCAGCAGCAGTTCATGTTCAATGCCTGCGAGCAGGTGGCTGACTTCAAGCCAGGCGAAGACATGGAAGGCCGTGAGCGTCCGCGGCACCGTTTTGTCGGTGGAGTGGTACCCGAGCACCTGACCGAGCTTGGTCTTGAGTTGAAAAAAGGGTTTTCGAAACTGACCGATTTGTTTACCGGCGTCACCGAACACCTTAAAGAAGCCATGGACGGTGAAGCGACCATTGGTATCGCCAGCCACCAGGCCGAGGAATGGTACCCACTGTTTGGCAGCCTGCTTGCCCGTGCGCAAGGTAACTGGGAGCTCTGGTTGGCCTTTACCACCGAGGACCCGGAAGACAATCCGCCAATGGCGCGCTGGCTGACCCTGGCTGAAAGCGGCGCCATGTTTGACATTGAAGTCAACGCCAGTCCAATCCTGGCGGCGGAGATGCTGCGACGGAACCTGTGGAATGTGGCCTATGGCGCGCTGGTGACATCTGCGACCCTGACCGCGCTGGGTACTTTCGATCGTTATCGCATGCGCGCCGGGCTGCCCAAGGTTGCGGTCACTGCGGTGGTGCCCAGCCCGTTCCATCATGCCGACGCCGGTGTGCTCAAGGTCCCGGACCTAAAAGCCGATCCCCGTGATGCAACAGTGCATACGGCGGCCATAATCCGGGAACTGCCGGGGTTGGTTGAAGGCTCAAAAGGAACGCTGGTACTGTTCTCATCGCGCAAGCAGATGCAGGCTGTGTTCGATGGGCTTGAACGCGACTGGCGTAAACGGGTATTTATCCAGGGCAATCTGTCCAAGCAGGAAACCCTGAATAAGCACAAGGCCCGTGTCGATAGTGGGGAAGAAAGTGTCTTGTTTGGCCTGGCCAGCTTCGCAGAGGGTGTCGATTTGCCCGGCGCCTATTGCGAGCATGTGGTGATCGCCAAAATACCCTTTGCTGTACCGGACGATCCTGTGGAAGCTGCATTGGCCGAATGGATCGAGGCGCGAGGCGGCAACCCCTTTATGGAAATTGCCGTGCCCGATGCCTCGCTCAGGCTGGTCCAGGCCTGTGGTCGTTTGCTTCGTACTGAAGCGGATCGGGGCATTATCACCTTGCTCGATCGTCGGGTAGTCACGCAGCGCTACGGCAAAGCCATTCTCAATGCGCTGCCGCCGTTTCGCCGCGAAATTAGTTAAGTTGAAAAAAACAGGGTGAATATTTGCCTGCCAGGTTGTCCATTGGTGGGTTGTTCTAGAGAGGCTGTAAATGAAGCACTGTCAATTGCTATTACTGGTTGCCTTATTCACCTGCTCAAAAGCCTTTGCTGCGCTTGAAGGGCAAGAAACATTGCTTAACTTTGTAAGCCCGACCGATGTCGTCAAGGTCGCAACCAAAGACTCGAATTTTCCAGAGGTGACCGCTGAAGAAACGCCAACTGGCGAGATTCTTCGGCGCTTCGTGTTCAATCAGGCACAACAACCGCGCCTTGAACTGACTCCGAACAAGGGTGTTTGGGATTGGTCGGATGATTCGCAGATAACCCTTTACCTGCAAAACGCCATGGACTGGGCGCTGACCCTGAATGTGCAGGTTGAAAGTGCCGATGGTAAGGTCTTGCACACCAGCGTTGCACTGCCAGCCGGGCCTGGGCAAACGCTGATCGTGCCGCTCAACGCGACTTCGCCCAATGCACATGGCATGCGTGCGGGACCGCCGATGCCGTGGAAGTTTGAGGGGCAGCGGGTGTTGCTGGCGACGAATGTCAGCGGGGAGCTGGACCAGAGCAAGGTCAGTCGCGTGACCCTGTCGTTGAACAACCCGGATTCCGCTCAAAGCGTATTGCTCGGGCGTTTTGGCGTCTACAAGGGCGCATCCATAGAAGCTGCCGCCTATGATTCGATTGTCGACCAGTTCGGCCAGTTCACGCGCGGCCAGTGGCCAGAAAAAGTTAATAGCGCAGAACAGTTGAGAGATGCCGCGCAAAAGGAACAAGAGCAGTTGGCCAAATGGCTGAGTGAACGACCGAAGTTCGATCAGTATGGCGGTTTGCTGGGTGGGCCAACTCTTGAGGCAACCGGCTTCTTCCGCACGCAAAAACTGGGTGAGCGCTGGATCATGGTCACCCCGGATGGCAATCCGTTTTTCTCCCTTGGGGTGAACGCGGTCAATACCGACCAGAGCCAGACCTACATCGAAGGCCGGGAGTCGATGTTCAAGGGCTTGCCTGCTGCATCCGACCCCCTGGCCGTGCATTACGGCCAGGGTGACAACCAAAGCAATAACGGCTCTGGTAAGGGCCGGGGGTTTGCCAAGGGCAAGTGGTTCGACTTCTACAAGGCCAACCTGCAGCGCACCTATGCCGATGATGCCTGTTTGCAGCCTGGGCATGACATCCAGGCGGACCAATCCCCGAAGGCTCCGGCGTCTGAACCTGTGGCAGGCGCCGAGCCGGTATCCGGAAAGCCCGCTGACCAGCCCGCAGCCACCGCGCCGGCAACGGCTGTGGATTGCAGCAATAGCTCGTTCGATGCCAAGCGCTGGACCGAGCTTGCACTGACCCGTCTGCAGGCCTGGGGCTTCAATACCATTGGCAACTGGAGCGCGGATTCACTGGGCAAGGCGCAGCGCATGCCCTATACATTGCCGCTTTCGATCAGTGGCGATTACCAAACCATCAGCACCGGGCTGGACTGGTGGGGTGGGATGCCCGATCCATTCGATCCGCGCTTTGCCATGGCCACCGAGCGAGCTGTAGCCATCGCTGCGCGCGACCATCGCAATGATCCGTGGCTGATTGGCTATTATGCCGATAACGAGCTGGCCTGGGCCCATCCCGACCCGGGGCCACGCGGGCGTTATGCTCTGAGTTTCGGCACCCTGCGCTCGACTACCGATGTACCTGCCAAGCGTGCATTCCTGAAAATGCTGCGCGACAAATATCGCAACCAGCAAGGACTGTCGAAAGCCTGGGGCATTGACTTGCCTGCCTGGGAGCTACTGGAAGACCCGGGCTTCGAGGCGCCGCTGCCGAACGAGAAGTACCCGGCGATCGAGCAGGACTACCGGGCCTTCCAGCGTTTGTTTGCCGATACCTACTTCAAGACCATTGATGATGCGCTGCAATGGCATGCGCCGAACCAGATGTTGCTGGGTGGTCGTTTTGCGATCAGCACTCCGGAGGCGGTTGCCTCGTGCGCCCAGTATTGCGATGTCCTGAGCTTCAACTTCTACACCCTTGAGCCGCAACATGGCTATGACTTCGCTGCATTGCGCGCCCTCGACAAGCCGATCCTGGTCACCGAGTTTCACTTTGGCTCGCGTGACCGTGGGCCGTTCTGGGGCGGCGTGACCGAGGTCCATGCCGAGAAAGACCGTGGCCCGGCGTACAGCCATTTTATCGAGCAGGCCCTGGCTGAGCCTTCGATTGTTGGGGCGCACTGGTTCCAGTATCTTGACCAGCCTGTCACAGGGCGCTTGCTCGATGGGGAAAATGGCCACTTGGGGCTTTTGGGCATAACCGACCGGCCATTCGCAGGTTTTGTCGAGGCGGTGCGCAAGACCAACCTCAAGGTCGGTAGCCGTTTGCTCGAAACGCTTAAAGATGTACCGGCTCCCCAAACACCGATAGCTGCGCCACAAGCACAGGCCCAAAGCCAGCCATAACCAAAGATACCGACCGGCAATTAAGGACAACACATGCAGATTCAGGGGTATTTCGACCTCAAGTTTGAAGGCGTCAAGGATGCCTTTGCCGAGCTGTTTGATAACCCCCAGGAGCGTGGCGCTGCGCTTTGCGTGCAAGTCGCTGGCGAGACCGTTATCGATATCTGGGCCGGCGTTGCAGACAAGGAAGGCGAGCAGGCCTGGCACAGCGACACGATTGTTAATTTGTTTTCCTGCACCAAGCCCTTTGCAGCGGTGACGATCATGCAGCTCGTCGGTGAGGGCAAGCTGGACCTGGATGCGCCAGTGACGCGCTACTGGCCAGAGTTTGCAGCCGCCGGGAAGAGCAATATCACGCTTCGCCACCTGCTGTGCCATCAAGCGGGGTTGCCTGCGCTGCACGCGATGCTGCCGGCTGAAGCGCTCTATGATTGGGATGCAATGACCACCGCCCTGGCTGCCGAGCAGCCTTGGTGGTCGCTTGGCGAAGGGCATGGCTATGCCCCGATCACCTATGGTTGGCTGGTGGGGGAGGTTATTCGCCGAGTCGAAGGGCGTGGTCCTGGAGAGTCCATCGCCGCACGGATCTGTGAGCCGCTGGGCCTGGATTTCCATGTGGGGCTGGCTGATACGGAGTTCCACCGCGTCGCCCATGTGTCGCGTGGCAAGGGCAATATGGGCGATGCTGCTGCGCAGCGCCTGCTAAAAGTCATGATGACCGATGCCAGCGCAATGTCGACGCGCTCCTTTACCAATCCACCTTCAATCATGACCAGTACCAACAAGCCCGAGTGGCGGCGCATGCAGCAGCCTGCAGCAAACGGTCACGGCAATGCCCGCAGCCTTGCCGGGTTTTACAACGCTTTGCTCGACGGCCGTTTGCTTGAAAGCGAACTGCTTGGCGAGTTAACCCGTGAGCACAGCAAGGGTGAGGATAAAACCTTGCTGACTCAAACCCGCTTTGGACTCGGTTGCATGCTCGATCAGCCAGATGTTGCCAATGCAACCTACGGCATGGGCCGTGGGGCATTCGGTCATCCGGGCGCTGGCGGTTCCATTGGCTTTGCCGACCCTGAACATGAGGTCGCATTCGGTTTTGTGGTCAATAATCTAGGGCCATTCGTCTTAATGGACCCCAGAGCGCAAAAACTTGCAGTGAAGTTGGCTGAATCTTTGTAGCAAGCTCAGCTAAACTGTGTCGCAATCAAAGCTTTAGGGGGACTCTGAAAAAAAACGAGCGAAGACAGGACAAGGCACAAATCAAGGGTGTGGGTGAATCAGCCCTTCATGCCTTTTGCCCCGGTGCATTGTCTGGCTCAGTAGTTTTTCAGAGTATTCCTGGGACTTATTTTGGCTGTTCTATTAGGTGTGGATAATAAATGCGCTCACATAAGTACTTAGTAATTGGCTTGGCGGTACTGATCTCAGGCTGTTCAAGCTTCAAGCTCCCGGAACAACTCAGTTTCCTGTCCCCAGGCCCCAGCAAGGCTACGCCGCAATTACCTAGCCCAGCCGTTACCAAGGCCTGGCTGGATGAGTACGAGCCGCGTGTTCGTGAAGCGGTCAAGGGCAGCAATTTCGAGGTTGAGCGTCGTGAAAACGTGTTGGTGGTAACCGCGCCAGTCAAATCGAACTTCAACCCTGATCGTCCGAGCATGCTGATGCCGATCACCTTGTCGCCTATCACCAAGGTCGCCAAGCTGCTGGAAAATGACAAGAGCATGGGTATTTTGATTCTGGGCCACACCGACACTTCCGGTACCCTGGAACTGAATCGTGAACTGAGCCAGAAGCGTGCACGGGCATTTGTCGCGATTTTCCAACTCAGTGGTCTCAAGCGCGACCGCCTGCTGGTCAAGGGCATGGGGCCGGATGCTCCACGCGCCGCTAATGACAGTGCCGCGGGACGTGAACTCAACCGTCGCGTTGAGATGATCCTCACTTCGCAGAAAACCCTCAACGCGCTGCTTGCCCAGTACGAGAAACCATTGCCGGTTGTCGCCAAGACCGAATCCAAGTAAGCGCCTCCCATTAAACCCGCTGCAGTGCGGCGGGTTTATCGCCGGTTGTTGCAGATCAAGCCAGCAACGCGGCGCTCGGGTAAGCTAAGCAATATCCTTCAGGAGGGCTTAGCCAATGACCCAGACTCTGGCCGATATGCGCCGTGAATACATCCGTGATGGCTTGACCGAGGCGCAGGCGCCGCAAGAGCCGTTTGCACTGTTCGAGCAATGGTTCGCGCAAGCGCTGAACACCGAACAGCTTCCGGTGGAACCCAACGCCATGACCCTGGCAACGGTGGATGCCGAAGGTCGTCCCCACTGTCGCGTATTGCTGCTCAAGGGGCTGGATGCCAGCGGTTTTACCTTTTTCAGTAATTACGACAGTGCCAAAGGCGAGCAATTGGCTGCACGACCCTTTGCCGCCATGACGTTCTTTTGGCCGACGCTTGAGCGCCAGGTGCGCATCGAAGGGCGCGTCGAGCGGGTCACGCCTGCGGAGTCCGACGCCTACTTTCAAGTAAGGCCAATGGGTAGTCGCTTGGGGGCTTGGGCCTCACCGCAAAGTCAGGTTATTGCTGATCGCGCCGAGCTTGAAGCTTTACTGGAACAGGCTCAGCAGCGATTTTCCGACCAAGCTCCCCAGTGCCCGCCGCATTGGGGCGGCTACCGCTTGTTGCCCGAACGCATCGAGTTCTGGCAGGGCCGTGCCAGCCGTCTGCATGATCGTCTGAACTACCGCCTGGTTGAAGGGCAATGGCAACGCGAACGCCTGGCACCCTGACGCGCAGTTGCAAATGCCTTGAATTTTAATGTCTTTGCCGGCTCATGGGGCGGCTTGAACAGGGCCATACAGTGATACTCGACACCGCGCTGGCACAGCACATCGTTGATCGCGCAATGGCGATCCTGCCGCACAATATCAATGTCATGGACGCTCAAGGCATGATCATCGGCAGCGGTGACCCGGAGCGCCTGCACACCCGTCACGAAGGCGCGCAGTTGGTGCTTGCCAATCGACGGGTGGTGGAAATCGATCAGCAGGCCGCTGCCTGCTTGCGCGGAGTCAGGCCTGGGGTCAACCTGCCGCTGATGTATGCCCAGCAATTGATTGGCGTGCTGGGCATTACCGGTTCTCCTGAGATCGTCAGGCCCTACGCAGAACTGGTGCGGATGGCGGCTGAAATGCTGGTCGAGCAGCGCCAGTTGCAGGCTGAGCGCAATTGGCAGCGTCATCAACTGGAATCCTGGCTACGCCTGCTGCTTGATCCTCAACAATCGCTGGCCAGTCTTGAAGCTGAAGCCCAGCGCCTGGACTTGCAGTTGCATTGGCCGCTGCAGGCCTGCTTGCTGGAGTTGGAGGAGGGCAGTGAGTCATCTCTGAGGCAAGCCCGTGTTCTGGATGCGCTAAATAGCAGGAGCGAGCATCTGTGCACCTTATCCAGTGCGCGCGAGCTGTTTTATTGTCGTCCAGCCAGTGCCGGGCGTGGTGACAGTGCCTGGCTGGGTGCTGCCGATGAGCGTGATTGGGGCGTGCGTCGCTTGTTGGTTAGCGATTCGGCCCGCTCCTTGGATGAGTTGCGCCAGGCCAGCCTGGCTTTACGGGATCTTCAGGTGTACGCGCAGGCTCGAAATCCCCAGGAGCGGCTGTTGCGCCTGGATCAATACCGGCTGGCAACGCTGCTGTATGCCCAGCGCCACAGCTGGCTGCTGCAGGGCTGGCTGGCGCCGCTGAAACAGCTGGTCAAGCAAGATACCAATGGGGCGTTACTGGAGACGTTGCACGCATGGTGCGAGCACGAGGGGCAGGCCCAAGTCTGCGCGGATGCGCTCGGTATTCACCGCAATACCCTGCGTTATCGGCTTGAGCGAATTGCACAATTGAGCGGTATTGAGCTGACGCGGCTCGATCAGCGTCTACAGTTGACACTGGGCCTTGAATTACTGGGGCCGGAATAAGGCGGGCAAACATCATTCCGGTGCTGTGCGCGTGCACAGTAAGGCTGTGTTTATGATGTGGGTTTGTGGTGCGCGGGCACAGGGCATTGAAGCCTGCAGCTAGGTGACAATACGCCGCCAATCGGCAGGTTGCCGGGCATTCCTATAAAAAAAACTGGAGAGTGACATGGTTTTAGTCCTGATACTCATCGCACTAATTGCATTTATCGTTCTGTCCACTACACGTCTGAAGCTTCATCCATTCCTGTCACTGCTCGCAGCCGCCTTGATTGCAGGCTTTGCCTATCAAGTGCCTGCAGGTGAGATCATCAAGACCATCACCACAGGTTTCGGTGGAATCCTGGGCTATATCGGGATCGTGATCGTGCTCGGCACCATCATCGGTGTGATTCTTGAGCGCAGCGGCGCGGCCATCACCATGGCTGAATCCGTTATCAAGCTGCTCGGTGAACGCTTTCCGACCCTGACCATGTCAATTATTGGTTACCTGGTTTCGATCCCGGTGTTCTGCGACTCAGGCTATGTCATTCTCAACTCGTTGAAGAATGCCCTGGCTGCGCGCATGAAGATCTCGGTCGTGGCAATGAGCGTCGCGCTGGCGACCGGCCTGTACGCAACCCATACCTTTGTGCCGCCAACACCAGGCCCGATTGCCGCTGCCGGTAACCTGGGCTTGGAGTCGTCGCTCGGGCTGGTTATTGCCGTGGGCCTGTTCGTGGCGATGGTGACTGCGCTGGCGGGCATGCTTTGGGCCAATCGTTTCATCAAGCAAGATGATGCCGAGTTGCTGGAAGAAGCGCCAAGCGAGCTACTGGCCGAAGATGTGGATTTTGAAGCGCTCAAGGCTCGTTACGGCAAACTGCCTTCGGCCATGCAGGCATTCGCGCCGATCTTTTTACCTATTGCGTTGATCTGCCTGGGTTCGGTTGCAGCCTTTCCAAGCAAGCCTTTGGGCGAAGGCGCACTGTTCAGCGTACTCAGTTTCCTCGGTCAGCCGGTGGCGGCATTGCTGGTTGGCTTGGCGCTGGCCTGTACCCTGCTCAAGGGCGAGAACAAACGCCAGCAGTTCCATGACCAGGTTGCCGAAGGTCTGGTCGCCGCTGCACCTATCCTGTTGATTACCGGTGCGGGTGGCGCATTTGGTGCCATGCTCAAGGCTACTGAGCTGGGTAATTATCTGGGGACCAGCCTTTCGGCACTGGGCGTAGGTCTGTTCATGCCGTTTCTGGTGGCGGCTGCGCTAAAGACTGCGCAAGGCTCTTCGACCGTTGCCCTGGTGACGACCTCAGCCATGGTTGCGCCTTTGTTGGGCAGCCTGGGTCTGGACAGTGAAATGGGACGAGTGCTGACCGTAATGGCGATTGGTGCAGGGGCTATGACTGTTTCCCACGCCAATGACAGCTTCTTCTGGGTGGTTAGCCAGTTTAGCCGCATGAAAGTTTCCACGGCCTATCGCGCCCAGACCATGGCAACCCTGGTGCAGGGTGTGGTGGGCATGCTTACCGTCTGGCTGCTGAGCCTGGTGCTGCTGTAATCGCTATCCAGTGCCTGGACTTTACTGGTACGGGCACTGGAACATCAGTTTATAAGCGCAATGATGTTGCGCTGTAATGCGAGATTTCTCTTTTAGCGAGCTGTTTATGAAAGTCGTGATTGCGCCGGACTCCTTTAAAGAAAGCCTTACCGCGGCAGAGGTTGCACAAGCCATTTCGCGGGGCTGGTTGGCTGTGTACCCACAGGCGGAAATAGCCCTCAAGCCCATGGCGGATGGCGGCGAAGGGACGGTCGATGCCGTGCTTGCCGCTGCTGGCGGCAACCGTCACGAATTGCAGGTTCAGGGGCCTATGGGGCATCCGGTAAAGGCCCACTGGGGCATGCTGGACGACCACACGGCCGTGATTGAAATGGCGGCGGCCAGTGGCTTGCATTGGGTGGCGCGCGAGGAGCGTGACGCCACCATCACCAGCAGTTTCGGTACTGGCCAATTGATTCGAGCCGCTCTGGATGCCGGAGCCGAGCGCATTATTCTCGGCCTTGGCGGCAGTGCCACCAATGATTGCGGTGCAGGCTTGATGCAGGCGTTGGGTGTACGTTTTCTCGATGAAGATGATCACGAGTTGGCGCCGGGTGGTGCAGCCTTGATCAATTTGAAGCAGATAGATTTGTCCAACCTTGACCCTCGCGTACTTGAGGTGCAGTTCGACATAGCTGCCGATGTCGATAACCCCTTGGTGGGCCCGCGAGGGGCATCGGCTGTCTTTGGTCCGCAAAAGGGCGCCAGTCCCGAGCAGGTGCAATCGCTCGATGCAGCCCTACAACGCATGTCGCGTGTAGTGGCTTCAACTCTGGGCGAGGATTTCAGTGAGATTCCAGGCGTGGGTGCTGCAGGCGGCTTGGGGTTTGCCGCCAAGGCTTTCCTGAAAGCTCGCTTTCGTCCGGGGGTGGAGTTGGTCGCAGAGCTTTCCGGGCTGGCGGCGGCGTTGCAGGGCGCTGACCTGGCGATCACCGGCGAAGGGCGACTGGACGCCCAGACCTTGCACGGCAAGACGCCAATAGGCGTCGCTCGCCTGGCCAAGGCGGCTGGGGTGCCGGTGATAGTCCTGGCCGGTAGCTTGGGTGAAGGCTACCAACGCACCTACGCTGGGGGGATTGATGCCGCCTTCAGCCTGACCTCCGGTCCAATGAGCCTGGAGCAGGCCTGCGCAGGTGCAGATGCCGAATTGCAGGCGAGGGCAACCGACATAGCCCGGCTCTGGCAGGTTGCCCAAACTGCACGCTAACTCGGGCAGATCCAGCGTCGTGACCTTGGTGCATAGCCGCTCATGTAGATCATGGGTGGCTTGGGTTTTACGTATCCTGATGTATTAGATTGCCCAAGAGCACTACCTTTTACCGGGCCAGCTAGGCTATTGTTGATTAAGGTCGTGACCGCGCCCGGCAAGTCGCGGTCTAATACAGTGATATTCACTGGAGGAATTTTTATGCGTAAACCCAATCTGCTGGTTGCTTCATTTGCTGCTTTGGCCCTGATGCTGGGTGGTTGCCAGTCAAGCTTGACCGGTGACACCTACAGCCGCGATGAAGCCCGGCAAGTGCAAACCGTTCGCCTGGGCACCATTGAGTCGCTGCGTCCCGTGAAAATCGAAGGCACCAAGACCCCAGTCGGCGCAGGCGCTGGCGCAGTTGTTGGTGGTGTAGCGGGCAGCACTATCGGTGGCGGTCGCGGTAGCGCGGTTGCGGCAGTGATAGGTGCAGTCGCTGGTGGTTTGTTGGGGGCCGCGACCGAAGAAGGCCTGACCCGCACCCAAGGCGTCGAAATCACCGTGCGTGAAGACGACGGCAGCATGCGTGCCTATGTCCAGGAAGTTGAAGAAAACCAGGTGTTCCGTGTTGGCCAGCGTGTTCGCATCATGACAGTCAACGGCACCAGCCGGGTTTCACCATAAGCATCCGAGCAAGCATGGGGTTTTGCCGGTTTCGTAGATTCCCAGACGGTGACAGCCTGGCTGGCACCGCTGCTCAACCTGTATTGGCCCGTTCGCTCGCCAACGCCCATACCTGATACTGCAGGCAACCGATAGCCAAACTGGTCTGGCTATCGGTTGCATCGCACCGTTCGATCCAGCTCAAATCAGCCTTGCTAGAGCAAATGCGCGCAGCTTTTGCTGATGGGACTTGCGTGCGTAGTCAGCGCTGCAGGTCGTGTTGTCCGGTCGGCTGTAATCATGGGTATAAAATGCTGGGCTACAAAGATGTGCGGCAGGCAATTAACCATGCTCTAGAGTTTTAGTAATAATTCTATTCATGACGCTGGCTCGATAGGTATGGATAATCGTTAAATAGTCGTGGTTCTACAGGGACTTATGATTTGCGCTTGGCATATTGTCAGCAGTTGCAAGTGTGTATTCGATGGGCGTGGCTATTGAATCACTCAATGGATGCTAACAAGTCGCGGTAACTTCAATCGCGTGCTTGCAGAAGGGGTTTGTATATGGTGCTTGCGTTAATTATCGCCTTGCCTTTTTTCGGGGTGATCTTACCGCTTATGGCTGAGCGTCTTGGGCGTTCGGCATGTGCCGTCGCGGCAGGCCTTGCGCCACTTGCGGCGCTTGTCTTGCTGTTGTCGCAGCAGGGCACAGTGTTTGCCGGCGATATGATTCGTGCGCGTGTGCAATGGTTGCCTGAAATAGGCCTCAATCTGAGCCTGCGGCTCGATGGCCTGGGCTTTCTGTTTGCCTTGCTGATCCTGGGCATCGGCCTGCTGGTCATACTCTACGCCCGCTACTACCTCGCAAAACAAGAGCCAATGGGGCGTTTCTTTGCCTTCCTCTTGCTGTTCATGGGCGCCATGCTCGGTGTGGTGTTGTCTGAAAACCTGTTGTTGATGGTGATGTTCTGGGAGCTCACCAGCCTGTCGTCATTTTTGTTGATCGGTTTCTGGAGCTCGCGTACCGATGCGCGCAAAGGCTCGCGCATGGCCTTGGCGATTACCGGTGGTGGTGGTCTGTCGTTGCTTGCTGGGGTACTGCTACTGGGACATATCGCGGGCAGCTATGAACTGTCGCAGGTACTGGCTGCCGGTTATGCCATACGTGCCCATGCGTTGTATCCGGTGGTCCTGATCCTGGTCCTGCTGGGGGTCTTTACCAAGTCGGCGCAGTTTCCCTTTCATTTCTGGTTGCCCCACGCGATGGCGGCGCCAACCCCTGTTTCGGCCTATCTGCATTCGGCCACCATGGTCAAGGCAGGGGTATTCCTGCTTGCGCGGTTGTATCCGGCGCTGGCCGGTACCGACCTGTGGTTCTACATCGTTAGCCTGACCGGCCTTGCGACCATGTTGATTGGTGCGTGCATGGCGTTGTTCCAGCATGACCTCAAAGGATTGCTGGCGTATTCGACCATCAGCCACCTGGGCTTGATCACCCTGCTGTTTGGCTTGAATACCGAGTTGGGCGCGGTCGCCGCGATCTTCCATATCATTAACCACGCCACTTTCAAGGCGTCATTGTTCATGGCCGCCGGGATTATCGACCACGAAACCGGTAGCCGCGATATGCGGCGTATCAACGGTATGTGGAAGTACATGCCGCACACCGCGATGCTGGCGATGGTTGCCGCGCTGGCAATGGCTGGTGTACCGCTGCTCAATGGCTTCCTCAGTAAAGAGATGTTCTTCAGCGAGACCCTCAACCAGCACATGCTTGGCAGTTTCGACTGGGCGATTCCGGCCATCGCGACCCTGGCGGGTGGATTCTCGGTCGCGTACTCGCTGCGCTTTATCCACGATGTGTTCTTTAACGGCGAGCCGATCAACCTGCCGAAGTACCCGCCCCATGAGCCGCCGCGCTACATGAAGGTGCCAGTGGAAATCCTGGTGTTCCTGTGCCTGCTCGTGGGTATCGTGCCTGCGTATACCGTTGCGCCTTTATTGGCTGCCGCGGCCTCTGCAAGCCTGGGGGGCGAATTGCCACAGTACAGCCTGGCCATCTGGCATGGCCTGAATCTGCCCTTGCTGATGAGCTTTGCCGCCACAGCGGGCGGCGTATTGGTCTATGCCTTCCGCCAACCCCTGTTCCGTTGGTACGCAGGTTTACCGGCGATGGATGCCAAGCTGGCGTTTGACCAGTGCATGGTGACCCTGGTTGATTTTTGCCGACTGATTACCCGTCGTCTGGAAACCGGCTCCTTGCAGCACTACCTGGCGCTGTTGCTGGCATCGGCCCTGGTGGTGGTCACGCTGGCACTTGGGCCCTTGCCGCAAATGCGCGGCTCGGTGGAGCTCTCGCCGATTGATGGCATCACTGCGCTGGGGCTTGGCATCATGGCGCTGGCAGGGCTGATCACGGTGATATTCCACCGCCAGCGCCTGGTTTCATTGTTGATGCTCAGCGTAGTTGGGTTGATGGTCGCGCTGGCATTTGCCCGTTACTCTGCCCCCGACCTTGCGCTGACCCAGCTCTCGGTTGAAGTGGTGACCATCGTGCTGTTGATGCTGGCGCTGTTCTTCTTGCCGGCGCAGACGCGCATGGAGTCGAGCAGCATGCGGACCTTGCGCGACTTTATCCTGGCCATTGGTTGCGGGGTGATGGTCGCCATGCTGGCGTTTGCCGTGTTGACCCGCCCATACGAAACCATTTCCGGATTCTTCCTGGCCAACAGCGTCAGTGGTGGCGGTGGTCATAACGTGGTCAATGTGATTCTGGTTGACTTCCGTGGCTTTGACACCATGGGCGAAATTACCGTGCTTGCAATTGCCGGTGTAGGTATCTACGCGATGCTTGATGGCCTGCGTTTGATCCAACCGCACGCGGATGCCGAAGGGCGTAGCTGGGCCCGTGATCGCCATCCGCTGATCCTGGCAACGCTGTCGCGTGTGCTATTGCCCATGGCCCTGTTGATCTCGGTGTTCATCTTCCTGCGCGGGCACAACTTGCCCGGTGGCGGCTTTATCGCCGGCCTGGTTACTTCTGTCGCGCTGATCCTGCAGTACGTCGCCAGCGGTGTGCAGTGGACGCAATCGCGCTTGCCGCTCAACTACCATCGCATGGCGGGTGCCGGCGTCTTGATCGCGGGGCTCACCGGGGTTGGCAGTTGGTTGTTTGAACGACCCTTCCTGACATCGGCATTTGGCCACTTTGAAATCCCCTTTATTGGCGAAATCGAACTGGCAACGGCAATGATATTTGATCTGGGCGTGTACCTGACCGTAGTGGGTGCGACGCTGCTGATCCTCGCTAACCTGGGCAAATTGACCCAGGAAAAGCCCGGACAAGAGGTTCTCTGACATGGAAGCTTTATTCGCCGCGGTACTGGGCATCCTGACCGCCAGCGGGGTCTACCTGCTGCTGCGTGCCCGTACCTTTCCCGTCGTCATGGGGCTGACCCTGATTTCCTATGCGGTCAACCTGTTCCTGTTTGCCATGGGGCGCTTGCAAACCGGCGTTGCTTCGGTGATCAGCGAGAACGGCAAGTATGGTGATCCACTGCCACAGGCCCTAGTACTGACCGCCATTGTGATTGGCTTCGCGATGACTGCTTTCGTTGTGGTACTGGCTCTGCGCAGCGTTGGCGAGACGGACACTGACCACGTTGATGGCCAGGAGACCAAGCCATGAATCACGCGTTGATCCTGCCTATAGTGTTGCCCATGTTTGTCGGCAGCCTGTTGCTGTTTGGCGCGCGCTTGAGCATGCCAGTCAAACGCATCATGTCGTTTTCCGTGGTGCTGGTCATGCTGCCTCTTAGCTTCTGGTTGATGGCGCAAGCCAGCCAGGGCGACCTGCAAGTCTATGCCCTGGGCAACTGGCAGCCACCGTTCGGCATTATCCTGATGCTTGATCGTCTCAGTGCGCTGATGCTGGTTGCGACCGCTGTCTTGAGTTTCTTCGCGTTGCTCTACGCAACCCGGGGCGACGACGAGCGGGGGCGCAACTTCCACGCGCTGTTTCAGTTCCAGTTGATGGGCATTTACGGCGCATTCTTGACTGCCGACCTGTTCAACCTCTTTGTCTTCTTCGAGATTTTGCTGATCGCATCCTATTCACTGTTGCTGCACGGTGGCGGCCCGGACCGGGTTCGTGCAGGCTTGCACTATGTGGTGATGAACCTGGTGGGTTCTGCATTTTTCCTGATAGCCGTCGGTGTGCTTTATGGCATCACCGGTACCTTGAACATGGCCGACATGGCGCAAAGGATCGCCGCTACCTCGGCGGACCAAGCGCCGCTGATTGGCGCTGCCGGCTTTCTGTTGCTGGTGGTGTTTGGCCTCAAGGCTGCATTCCTGCCGCTGTACTTCTGGTTGCCAAGGGCCTATGCCTCGGCCACTGCGCCAGTTGCCGCCTTGTTTGCGATCATGACCAAGGTGGGGCTGTATTCGATTCTGCGGGTCTTCACACTGATCTTTGGTGATGACGCGGGCACGCTGGCCAACATGGCCGATGATTGGCTCTGGCCTCTGGCACTGCTGACGATCGGCCTGGGAGCAATAGGCGCGCTGGCTGCAAAAAGCCTGCACGGATTGATTGCCTACTTGGTCGTGGTTTCAGTCGGTACCTTGCTCGCCGGCCTGGCGATCGGCACGCCAGAGTCGGTGTCGGCCGCGCTTTACTACCTGCTGCACAGTACATGGGTGTCTGGTGGCCTGTTTCTCCTGGCGGACCTGGTGTCCCGCCAGCGAGGAGTCAAGACTACCGAGCTGGTGCAGGGGCCAGAGCTGCAAAATCCCTACATACTCGGTTCATTATTTTTTATCGGCGCAATCTCTATTGCAGGCCTGCCGCCACTGTCAGGCTTTATTGGCAAGTTGCTGTTGCTGCGTTCGGTAGAGCCTGGGTTGCAGATGGCGTTCATGTGGCCGGTGGTATTGATTGGTGGCTTGATCACCGTTATTGCATTCAGCCGTGCAGGCAGCACGCTGTTTTGGCGCGTAGGCCTAAGCCAGCTCGACAGTGCCGAGCTTGATTATGGGCGGCTATGGGCCTGCGTTGGCTTGCTGGTCTTGAGTCCGGCATTGGTTGGCTTGGCTGCGCCTTTGCTCGAATACGTCCACGCCACCGTTAGTCAGTTGCATGACCTGCCGCTTTACTACCAGATCATCCAGGCCGGAGGTGGTGCATGAAGCCCCGTCATTTCTTACCGCATCCACTGTTAAGCCTGTGTCTGATGGTGGTCTGGGTACTGCTGGCCAATGACATGAGCCTGGGTAACTGGGTAATGGGCGCCATACTCGGCTGGCTGATCCCGCTGCTTACGCAAGTGTTCTGGATCACTCCGCCACGTATCTACAAACCCTTCAAGCTGTGCTGGTTTTTTCTGCGCATCATTGGCGACATCATCCTGGCTAACCTGGAGGTGGCGAAGTTGATTCTCGGGCCGCAAAGCAAGCTGCGCCCGGCATTCGTCGAGATCCCGATGCTGCTGGAGGATGACTTGGCGCTGACCATGCTCGCCAGCATCATCTCGCTGACGCCGGGCACCGTGTCCGCCGACCTCAGTGACGACCGCAAGATGCTGTTGGTCCATACCCTGGATGTGAAGGATGAAGCGCACTTGATCACTGAGATCAAAACCCGTTACGAAGCCCCTCTGTTGGAGGTATTCACATGCTCGACTACGTGATTCCGGTGTGCCTGGTCTTTATGGGAATGGCGCTGTCGCTCACCGTTGCCCGGCTGATCAAGGGCCCGGATATGCCCGACCGGATTCTGGCCCTGGATACCCTGTATATCAATGCGATTGCCTTGCTGGTGCTCTTTGGTATCTGGCTGAGTTCGGATCTGTATTTCGAGGCGGCGTTGCTCATTGCTGTAATGGGCTTTATTGGCACTGTGGCGGTGACCAAGTACCTGCTGCGTGGCGATATCATTGAATAGGAAAGCCCATGAACATCTGGATTGAAGGCCTGGTTTCGTTTTTTTTGCTGGCAGGTAGCCTGTTCGCCTTTGTGGGGGCGCTGGGCCTATACCGCTTGCCGGACTTTTTTATGCGCCTGCACGGCCCGACCAAATCCACCACCCTGGGTGTTGGTGGCATGGTCATCGCCTCGTTGATTTACTTTGGTGCGCGGGGTGAGGGCATCAGCTTTCACGAGCTGTTGATCACCTTGTTCCTGTTTATCACCGCACCTGTCAGCGCGCACATGCTGGCCAAGGCGGCCATGCAGCAAAAGCTGCGGATCAACGAGAACACCAGCGGCAAGCCCTGGGATCAGTAAACCCTTGCCGAGCAGCTAGGCGAGGCTACCTGCACACTTTCCGCCGCTGACTGTACCTGTCGTCCCAGGCGCGGGGGCTCTACACTGTGGCACTCTTCGGATGAGGTTATCTATGAGTGCTAAGCAGGGCAGAGGATTGGCAGTCGTCTGCCTTATAAGTGCAATGGCGATCTGGGGCAGTTCATTTATTGCCCTGAAACTGGCTTTTGCCGAGTTGCCACCCTTGTGGGTGATCTTTGGTCGCATGCTGCTGGGCAGCCTGGTGTTCCTATTGGCCTGGCGCTGGCGTGGTCGGTTTGACTATCGCCGCGGCGATTGGAAATACCTGGTCGGGCTGGCCGCGTGCGAGCCTTGCCTGTACTTCATCTTCGAAGCATTGGCCCTACAAAATACCAGTGCTTCGCAAGCCGGAATGATTACGGCCCTGTTGCCATTGTTGGTTGCGGTTGGTGCATTCGTATTTCTGCGTGAGCGCACCACGGGCACGACCCTTGCCGGATTTGCCCTTGCGGTGGTTGGTGCGGTCTGGTTGAGCCTGGCTGGTAGTGCCGACGAGCATGCAATTAATCCACTACTGGGCAACTTCTACGAATTTCTGGCGATGATCTGCGCCACAGGTTACACCTTGTTGCTCAAGCACCTGTCCTCACGCTATTCGGCATTTATGCTCACGGCCATGCAGGCCTTTATTGGCGCGTTGTTCTTCCTGCCAGTTGCCGCATCGCAGGCGCCATTTCCGCAAGCGATCAGCCTGCAAGGCATTGCCGTGTTGTGTTATCTGGGCATCGTGGTGACGGTGGGCGGCTACGGCCTGTACAACTTCGGTGTGAGCCGGTTGCCGGCTGGCCAGGCCTCCGGGTTTATCAACCTGATCCCGGTATTTACCCTCATCATGGCCATCATCGTCTTGGGTGAAAGCCTCAACCTGATGCAAGCCTGCGCAGCCGGGTTGGTGTTCGTCGGCGTGGGCTTGAGCCAGTACCGCAATACCCCGGCACTTCCTGCCGGGGTGCTCGACTAAGATAACAACATAAAAAACAACCTGGGAGGCCAATGTGAGTGACATCAGAGATTGGAGTCGGGAAGCGATCCGTATTATCGAAGCTGACTTCCAGCGCAGCGCCGATACGCATTTGATTCCACTCGATCTGCCTGGCCTGCCGGGAATCGACCTGTATTTCAAGGATGAGTCGAGTCATCCAACGGGCAGCCTGAAACATCGCCTGGCGCGCTCGCTGTTCCTGTATGCACTGTGTAATGGCTGGCTCAAGCCGGGAGCACCGGTCATCGAGGCGTCGAGCGGTTCCACGGCGGTTTCCGAGGCCTATTTTGCGCGATTGCTGGGTATTCCGTTTATAGCGGTCATGCCAGCTAGCACCTCGAAAGAGAAGATCGCACAGATTGCCTTCTACGGTGGCCAGAGCCATTTGGTGGATGATCCCGCGCAAATATCGGCGGAGTCCGAACGGCTGGCGCGTGAGACGGGTGGGCACTTTATGGATCAGTTCACCTATGCCGAGCGCGCAACGGATTGGCGTGCCAATAACAATATTGCCGAGTCGATTTTCCAGCAATTGCGTTTCGAGCATTACCCGGAGCCGAGCTGGCTGGTTTCCAGTGCCGGTACCGGCGGTACTATGGCGACGCTGGGGCGGTATGTACGTTATCGCCAGCATTGCACCAAGGTGTTCTGTGCCGACACCGAGTGCTCAGTATTCTACGATTACTACTGCAACGGTGACGCCAGCCAGACCTGGCATTGTGGCTCGCGCATCGAAGGGATTGGCAGGCCACGGGTCGAGCCTTCATTCTTGCCTTCGGTGATTGATGCCATGGCCAAGGTGCCGGATGCGCTATCCCTTGCGGCCATGCATTACCTGGCGGCTAAACTCGGGCGTCGCGTGGGCGGTTCCAGTGGCACCAATCTGGTCGGCGCCTTGCTGGTTGGGCAGGACATGCTCGCCCAGCAGCAACGCGGTTCTATCGTGGCCATTTTATGTGATGGTGGTGAGCGCTACAGCGCCACTTATTACGACGACGCCTGGCTAAAGGCTCAAGGTTACGAGCTTGAACCTTTGATAGAGATCATTCGCGCCTGCGCCGAAGAGGGTGCGGCGCTGCCATCTATGCCCGTGAGCGGCTTATGAACCCGCAAATCAGGCTGCGGCAGGCAACCACGACTGATATCGAGGCCCTTTGCGCATTGATTTTCGAGCATGGGCCCAACCCTTGGAATCACTTGCCGACCGATGAGGTAACAGCACACTTGCAAGCCATCGCCAGTGGCGAGGTGCATGCGGTGTTGGCCAAGGCTGACAACGAGTTGCTGGGGTTTGTCAGCTATCGCCTGGCGAGTGATTTTGCCCACTACCAGCCATCCGGGCGGCGCAGTAATCAGCAGGCCTATATCTGCGAGGCCGTCACAGCCCGTCATGCTGCGGGGCAGGGCCTGGGGTCGCGGTTATTGCTGGCGGCAGTCCAAGCGCTTGCAGAGCACGGAGTCAAAGATATCTATATCGAGCGGCACGAAGAGAATGCCGCCAGCGCGGGAATGATGCGCAAGGCCGGGTTTGTCGAGGTCGATTGTTTTGCCGATCACAGCAGGCGCCCGGAGGGTTCCGGGCGCACCACTGTCTGCTGCCTGCGCTTGTGAAGTGGCGGTTTTATTCGGCCGGTAAGCCAAGCAGGTCGCGGGCAACGGCCTCGCCAACACGCACGCCATCCACACCTGCAGAGAGAATCCCGCCCGCATAGCCTGCACCTTCTCCCGCTGGAAACAGTCCTTTGACATTAAGGCTCTGCAGCTGGGCGTTACGGGTAATGCGCAGTGGCGATGAGGTGCGGGTTTCAATTCCGGTCAGTACGGCGTCGTGCATGGAGAAGCCGCGAATCTGCTTCTCGAATGCTGGCAAGGCCTCGCGAATCGCCTCAATCGCAAAGTCAGGCAGTGATGGCGCCAAGTCACCCAGCTTGACGCCCGGTTTGTACGAGGGCTCGACGGTGCCCAGGGCGGTGGAGGCTTTACCGGCAATGAAGTCGCCAACCAGTTGGCCTGGTGCTTCGTAGGTGCTGCCGCCGAGGACATAGGCGTGCGACTCCAGGCGCTCCTGCAGCTCAATGCCCGCCAGCGGGCCGCCCGGATAATCTTGCTCGGGGGTAATACCCACGACAATGCCTGCATTGGCATTGCGCTCGTTGCGCGAGTATTGGCTCATGCCATTGGTGACGACCCGATTTGGCTCGGATGTAGCCGCGACAACGGTGCCGCCGGGGCACATGCAGAAGCTGTACACCGAACGACCATTGCTGGCGTGATGCACCAGCTTGTAGTCGGCCGCGCCGAGTTTTTCATGGCCTGCGTATTTGCCCAGCCGCGAGCGGTCAATCAAGGATTGCGGATGCTCGATGCGAAAACCAATGGAGAATGGCTTGGCCTCCATGAATACATCACGGCTGTGCAGCATGCGAAAGGTATCGCGCGAGCTGTGGCCAAGGGCCAGGATGACATGCTGGCTGAGCAACTGTTCACCGCTTTCGAGCACAACGCCTTGCATCTGGCCGTCTTCAATCAGCACATCGCTCACGCGTTGTTCAAAGCGTACTTCGCCACCCAGCGCCTTGATCTCCTCGCGCATGGTGGCCACCACGCCAGTCAGGCGGAAAGTACCGATATGCGGCTTGCTGACATACATGATCTCCTCGGGGGCGCCGGCTTTGACAAACTCTTCAAGTACCTTGCGGCCGATAAACTTTGGGTCCTTGATCTGGCTGTAGAGCTTGCCGTCGGAAAAGGTACCGGCGCCGCCCTCGCCAAACTGTACATTGGACTCGGGATTGAGCACATTTTTGCGCCATAGCCCCCAGGTGTCCTTGGTGCGCTGGCGTACTTCCTTGCCACGTTCGAGCACGATCGGGCGCAGACCTGCCTGGGCCAGGATCAGCGCGGCAAAGATCCCGCAGGGGCCAAAGCCGACGACTATCGGGCGCTGCTCCAGCGGTTGCTCAGTGCGGCCAACGGGCTTGTATCGGGTATCGGGTGCGACGTCGATGTGGCGGTCATCACTGAACTTGGCCAGCACAGCCGCTTCATCGCGCAGGCTGCAGTCAATGCTGTAGATGAAGTGGATCTCGCTGGATTTCTTGCGCGCATCGTAGCTGCGCTTGAACAGGGTGAAATCCAGCAGCTCGTCATCAGCAATCTGCAGACGCTCGACAATGGCGGGGCGCAACGCTTCATCAGGGTGATCAAGCGCGAGTTTAAGTTCAGTGATTCGTAACATCAGGCAACCCGTTATCAGGGCCGGAGGTAACCCGGCAGCTAGTTTGAACGGGTAATTATACGCGCCTAATCCGGTTGCGCGTTAGGCGCGGTCCGAATGGCGCGGATGTCTTGGCTGTGGTTATTGCTGGGCGCCGCCAAAGTAACCGCAGCCGCGCATGACCTGGCCGTTTACCCGTAGCTCTGCACTGAGGTGGCTGACCGCGCCGCTCATGCTGTCTACACAGTGCTGTGGCGTGACCCAGAGTTCGACGCGATCACCATTGGCTTCGCTGGAGATGCTCATGCGTCCTTCTGGCAGTTGCTCCTCGAGATAAGGTAATACCAAGGCTTTTTGACCGATCCGCTCCAGGATCATACCTTCTGGGCTGACGCCTATGTTCCAGTCGGGCTCATGGCCGCTGGCGCGGACCTTGGTCAGGCGATAGGCCAGGTCGTCGCACAGCTTGCCCTCCGACTGCAGGCGATACAGGGTATCCAGCTTGAATGAGCCGTCATTGCTGTCGCCGGAGCCAAGCAAGCCGCGCATGTCGACCTGCAGCGTCGATGCACCATCGGCACGCAGTCTCTTGGCATCGCTCAGTAGAGTGCTGGCGCCAGCATTGCTGATGACAAACTGGCGTTTCTCGCCACATGGGGTAAAAATCAACTGCTCGCCGTTGAAGTTCAGTTGGCCCTGCATGCGGGTCATTGCGGCCTGTTCATCGACGGGTTTTCCGGTGTACACCTGGCAACTGGCGAACAAAGGGAGCAGGGTGAACAATAGGGTTCGGCGTAAGCGCATCAGTAGTCTCCGGGCAAGTCGCAACACGTTACCGATGCCAGCGGTCGACCACAAGGGTGGCTTGATGATTCAGTGTAAGCGGGTGTACGACGAGGTAGAGGTCAGCGACGGCCAGCGGGTTCTGGTTGATCGGATATGGCCGCGCGGCATGCGCAAGGATGCCCTGGCACTTGACCAGTGGTTGCAGGCGCTTGCACCAAGTCTCGGGTTGCGCAGGGATTTTGCCCATGACCCGGAGCGTTTTAGCGCGTTTCGACAAGGCTATAGGCAAGAGCTCAATAATCATCCCGAGCACTGGATGGCGCTGCTCGACATTGCCGAGCGCGGCACTCTGACCTTGCTTTACGCCGCCAAAGACACCCGCTACAACAATGCCCAGGTGCTTGCTGAGTTCCTGGAGCAGGAGCTGGATCGACGTGAGCATCCCAGCTCAGCCGTCTGTTATGGCAACGCGCTATGAAGCTGGCTTGAACCAGAGTTCGATCTCATCGGTTTCAACCTCAAAGCTTGCCGAATGCTCGGTCTGTGCTGGTACGTGATACCAGTCACCGATCCCAAAGCGTTGGGTTTTGCCGTTCATATGCAGAATCAATTCGCCGCGAATGATCACTCCGTAGTTGTCGGTGTCGTGCACATGGGCCGGTATTGCAGTATTGGCCGGGTAGGACGCAAACAGGACATCCGCTCCAGTGGCGGCAAGCTTGTAGGCATCAAAGCGGCCATCAAACAGCGGCAGGGACCTGATCTTCTCTGGGTAGTTGCCAGGCATTCAAACCTCCATGTTCATGTTGTGAGCCGGTCAGTGAAGCGTGCCACAGAGCCGCTTGACTGGTTTTATTTGGACAGTGCCAGCTTGACGCCCAAGGCGACAAACAACGCGCCAATCGTACGGTTTAGCAGGCGTGCAATACGCTGGCTGGCTTGAATGTGACGACTGGCAAATGCTGTCGAGGCCGCCAGCAAGTGACACCAGAGCATGCCGTTGAAGTTGAAAATACAGCCCAGCACCACAAAGGCGAGGGCTTTGTGTTCAGCATCTGGCGCAATGAATTGCGGCACAAAGGCCAGAAAAAATAGCGCAACCTTGGGGTTGAGTACGTTGGTCAAAAAACCTTGTAGATACAGCCGGCCATAACTGCGCGGCATCAACACAGGCGTCGCGTGGGTTGCGCTTTCATGGCCTTTGCCCAGCAGCATGCTGATGCCGATATACAACAAGTAGGCGGCGCCCAGGTATTTGATCAGCATAAATGCGGTGGCCGAAGCGGCGAGCAGTGCCGACAAACCCAATGCAGCGGCGAATACATGGATAAATGTGCCGCTGCCAATGCCCAGTGCCGCGGCCGAACCCGCTTTCCAGCCCTGGCCCGCGCTGCGTGACATCACCAATAAGGAGTCTGGCCCTGGCGCCATGTTGAGCAGCAGGCCGGTGATGATAAACAGCTCTAGATTCTGTATGCCGAGCATGTGGGTGCGTCTCTGGGGCAGGATGCGTAAGTGCGCTTTATAGCGCATTTGATTGACTTATACCGTTAATTGCATCGGTGGCCAAAGATGATGTGGTTTTAAACGCGAAGCTCTCAGGTGCCAACGATTTTTTCACCTCGGCCTGACATCGCGCTGACAGTCTGCTGTTTAACGTACGAGCCACCAAGGTTCATACGCAGGATCAGCAATGAAAAGCACGGCTGGAAAAACACCCGGGAGCACGCGTATCTCTACTTGGACCGTCAGCATGAGCCGTCCGCTGTTGACGCTGGTGGTTGCCGTTTGGTTGATATTGTTCGCCAACCTGCCTTTTTGGCGAACCATCTGGAGCGGTATTAATGGCTGGAGCAATGGCAATCCTGGCTTTATCGCCAGCCTGCCGCTATTCGCGCTGATGTGGACCTTTATTCTGCTCAGTGTTCTGGCGTGGGGGCGATTAACCAAGCTGGTGCTGGCAATTGCTTTGCTGGTTTCGGCGGCAGTGAGCTACTTCATGAGCAGCTTTGGTATCGTCATCGATTCCGACATGCTGACCAATGTATTGCAGACAGACCCTGCAGAAGTGCGCGAGTTGATCACCGCTCGGATGCTCGGCTGGATCTTCGTGGTAGGCGTACTTCCAGCCTTGTTGCTGACCCGGGTGCGTATCACAAGGCGCAGTATGGGCCGGGAGCTTGCGATGAAGCTGGCCAGTGTTGTAATCGCTGCGGCCTGCATTGGTGGTATCGCCATGACTGAATATCAGTCCTATGCCTCATTGTTTCGCAACCACCGGGAAATTCGCTTGATGCTGACTCCGTCAAACCTGGTGTCAGCCGTGCACAGTTATGTGCGCAGTGAGTTTAAAACGCCTGTCAAACTTGAGGTTGTTGGGGCTGATGCCCATCGCATCCGCGAGGTGGGTGTGAATCGCAGGCCGCGACTAACCGTGGTGATGGTGGGCGAGACTGCGCGCGCAGCCAACTTCGGCCTTGATGGCTACAAGCGCAACACCAGCCCGGAACTCGCCCGGGAAGGGGTGCTCAACTTCACCGAGGTAAGCTCCTGCGGTACAGCCACGGCGGTTTCAGTGCCGTGCATGTTCCAGGATGTTGGGCGCGATGAGTACAAGCCTGAGTATGCTAAAAACCGCGAGGGATTGCTGGATGTGCTGCAGCGTGCCGGTGTCGGTGTGTTGTGGCGTGACAACAATTCAGGCTGCAAGGGCGCCTGTGATCGTGTGCCTACAGATGATGTTTCGCACCTCAACCTGGCAGACTTCTGTGCCAACGGTGAATGCCATGACGATGCGTTGTTGAGTGGCTTGCAGGATTACATCAATAGCATCAAGGATGACACCCTTGTAGTGCTGCACATGAAAGGTAGCCACGGCCCTTTCTACTCCAAGCGTTATCCAGCGACATACGGCAAGTTCACTCCCGTCTGTGACAGCAGCCAGCTGGATCAATGTTCACGCCAAAGCATCGTCAATGCCTATGACAACTCGCTGTTGTATACCGATCATGTGGTGGCTGAGACCCTGCGCTTGCTCAAGCACAACCAAGCCAGCTTTGATACCGCACTGATTTACCTGTCGGATCATGGCGAGTCGCTTGGTGAGGGTGGCGTGTACCTGCATGGTTTGCCTTATGCAATGGCACCAAAGGAACAGACCCATATCCCAATGGTGATCTGGTTGTCCGAAGGCATCAAGGATCATGATGGTATTCAAGGCCAGTGCATGGCTGCACTGGAGAACCAACCCTGGTCGCAGGACAACCTGTTCCACTCGGTACTTGACTTGATGGCGGTGCAAACCTCGGTGTATCGCCCTGAGCTGGATATGTTCCACACATGCAAGGCGGTCAACCAGGCTTCGGTCATGTCAGTTGATTCAGCGGCGAGAATCAACTGAGCCGCCGGTAAAAGGTCGCGGTGATGCGACCTTTTACCGACCTGGTTGTGGCCAGGATCAACCCTAGGTCAAGTCGCTGGTTTCTTCACTCTGATCCATGGTCACCTGGCGAATCGACAGGCGCAGCTCTGCAGGCAATACGCGCTTTGCCGCACCTTCCGCCAACTCGCTGAGCAATGGATGGTGGCTCAGCTTGCCTGCTTCATCCTGGCGCAGAACGCCTTGGTCGAGCAGGGTCTGGATGAAGTGACGGAACAGGCTCTTGTCGAAAAACTCCGGTGCGTTAAGCCCGTGAAGAATCGACAAGCGCTGGGCCATGACGGTGCACAGGTCCTCGAGTTGTTCGGCACTGATGGTGTTTTGCCCGGCATTGAGCAGTAGCGCAATGGCCATGTAAAAGCGCTGCAGGGTTTGTGCGATTGCTCGCGACAACAAGGTCAGCAGAACAAATTGGCGTGAGCTTGGGGCAGGGCGCAGGTAGACATCGTTCTCGACCTTGAGCAAGCCCTGTTCAACAAAGGCGTTGAGCCACTGGTCAATGACTTCGTCGAGTTCGTCGAGGCTCCAGCGGATAAACAGCTCGGACTGCAGGTACGGATACAGCGCGCGGGTAAAACGCAGAATCTGTTCACGGCTGATGCGTGCGCTGCTCTGGAAAAAACTGGCGAGCAGTGCAGGTAGGGCAAAGATATGCAGCACATTATTGCGGTAATAGGTCATCAGCACCGCATTGTGCTCGTTGAGGTAGAGAATCTTGCCCAGCGCATCTTTCTGCTCGGCCAACAGGTCCATGCCTTTTACGTATTCAATCAGCGCCTGGCCATCGCCTTCGGGCAAGGTTGTGTGTGGCGAGTAGGGTACGCTGCGCAGCAGTTCCAGGTATAAATCCAGGACCCGGGTCAGGGCGCGATCATCCAGCGCCAGCTTGCTGGTGGACAGCAAGGCCAAAGCCACCAGGTTCACCGGGTTGATGGCGGCGGCTTCGTTGAGGTGCTGCGCGACCCGGTCGCCGAGGCGATTGGTGGTTGCGCTCAGCCAGTCCGGGCGGAACTGCGGCGCATGGGTTTGTTCACGCCAATCAGGTTGTTCGCTGTCGAGGAACTCGGCCAGCTTGATGGGTTCACCGAAGTTGACCCAGACCTGCCCGAAGCGTTGCCTGAGTGCGCCAATGACTTTGAAAATATCGAAGATCGACTCTTTCTTCTTACTGGCGCCGCGCAGTTCACCCAGGTAAGTACGGCCTTCCAGGACCCGTTCGTAACCTATGTAAACCGGTACGAAAACCACTGGCATGCGGTTGTCACGCAAGAAGCTGCGCAGGGTAATTGCCAGCATTCCGGTCTTCGGCTGGAGCATGCGGCCAGTACGTGAGCGACCGCCTTCGACGAAGTACTCGACCGGAAATCCCTTGCTGAACAAGGTGTGCAGGTATTCATTGAACACGGCGGTATACAGCGGGTTGCCCTTGAAGGTACGGCGCATGAAAAACGCACCGCCACGGCGCAGCAGGCCGCCAATCACCGGCATATTGAGGTTGATGCCAGCTGCAATGTGCGGTGGGGTCAAGCCGTTGCGGAACAACAAATAAGACAGCAGCAGGTAGTCAATATGGCTGCGGTGGCAAGGTACATAGATTACCTCGTGGCCCTGGGCGACATCCTGCACGCCTTCGATGTGATTGACCTTGATGCCATCGTAGATCTTGTTCCAGAACCAGCTCAGTACCAGCTCCAGAAAGCGGATCACCGTGTAGGTGTAGTCCGAGGCAATTTCGTTGCCGTAGCGCAATGCCTGGGCTTCGGCTTTATCGACTGAAATCCCTTCGCGCTGAGCTTCCTCGGTGATTGCCTGGCGCACTTGCGGGCCGTGAACCAGGCCTTTGACCAGGTTGCGCCGGTGCGATACATCGGGGCCAATGGCTGCGGTTTTCTGGTTGCGGAAATGCACCCGCAAAATACGGTGCACCATGCGCAGCGTGCGCTCGTGACCTTTGTTTTGTTCGACCAGTTCGCGCAGGTGGATTGGCGGTGAAAACTGCACGCGGGTTTTACGTCCCAGAATCAGAATACTGACCAGGCGACGCAAGCGTCCGGTGACAGCCCAGCTGTCGGCGAACAGCAGCTTCCAGGGGCTGGTCTCGCGGTCAGGCGACTGGCCCCAGAACACGCTAACCGGGATCACCTGGGCATCATCAACAGCGTTTTCACTGAGGGCACTGACAACCCGGTCAAGAGTGGGCGAGATGCCGCGTTTGTCCGAGCGTCCAAACCAGCCTGCAGGCGGGTTCAGGTAGAAATAGGCGGCGGGCTCCATCAGGTCGCCAACGGCAACAGGCAGCACCGGGCGTGGCAGGCCGGCTTTGCGACATTCGGTGTCCAGCACGGCAAGGTCGCTGATGGACGGCTTTTGCAGGACGAACAACACTGGCTTGCTGCGATCGAGCTTCAGGGTAAAGGCGGATTGATTGATGGTTTCCGAGCGTACCCAGAGGTACAGCAGGCGGCGTACTGTGCCGAATACAAGGCGGCGAAAGGGGGAGCGGGTCATACGAAGTCTGCGGGCTGTAAAAACGAGCATCTGCTCGGGGACGCTAGTGTGCCGGATCGGCCGCCGCTGGGCAAAATTCTTCGCAGCACAGGCTGCAAAAATCCCGGTTTTGCCGCCGTTCGTCGTTTTTAGCCTGTTTTCCACCCGTCTCGCCATTGGAAAACGTGTGGAGCTCTCCCCGGAAAGTTGTATTTTTGTGCGGTCTGTCACGCTGCGCAACGGGGCGGATATGAACCCCTGATATGCCGCCAGGGCCCATGAGGTAACGCGGCAGAGCTTGTCGGGTATGGCCTTGAATTCATCGGAAAAAGTGCTTTTCAGTCACAAACCTTGTTCTATACTCGAGAAGCGGTTGCAGGGTGGGATTTGCAGCAAACGAGCCCTTGGCTGGCGGTCGACCTTGCCCTTTTGCAAGGTGCTGTTGGCCAGAGCCGCATGTTAATCAGTGCGCCGCGTAATTCCCTTCGGGACAATAAAAAACTGTAGTTGGAGAGTGTGGGTAATGGCTGATCGTGAAGTAGGAACCGTTAAGTGGTTCAATGACGCCAAGGGTTATGGCTTTATTCAGCGCGAAGACGGCGCCGATGTGTTTGTTCACTACCGGGCTATTCGGGGTGAGGGACACCGCTCTTTGGCAGAAGGCCAGAAGGTCGAGTACGCGGTAATTGAAGGTCAGAAAGGCTTGCAGGCAGAGGATGTAGCTGGCCTGTAGTTGTTGCCAGCCCGCCGCCCAAAGCGGCGGGCTGTTTGATAGTCGCGGCCACAGGCTACTTGTGCAAAAGCTAGCCGTTGGTGCGCCAGGTTATTTCCTCGACGCCGTCGGCACTGATACGCATCCAGCGATCTGCCTGCTCTTCGCTTTCTTCCTCTTCCCAGCCGCCCGGTGCACAACGTACCTCGACATTAAGCGCGGCAAATGCAGCTTGCGCGCAACTCAGGTCGTCCTGCCAGGGCGTGCTGTCGCTTTCGAGATAGAGACTGTTCCACTTGCCGACGGCCTTTGGCAGCCAGGTAACAGGTACATCGCCTGCGCGGCATTTGTAGGTCTGGCCTTTTTGCTGCCAGGGCGTGCAAGGACCGAGCGCTGCGCCCAACCACTCGGCGATCGCATTGTGGTCGACATCTTTGAGGTAAATCTCGATATCCGGTTGGCGCATGGCAATTGATCCTTGTCGAGCATGGTTAATGTACGGGCCAGCGAAACGCCGGGGCACTTAGGTTCGCACTATCCAATCGTAGCGAATGGCGACCGTCACTTCTAATGGTTGTGCAATGACTGCTGCCCGTCGCTCGGCACTGGCGCGCCAACCGTGTGGTGTCATGGCCAGCAGGTCGGCGCGGGCTTGTTCGGTTTCGACCTTGAGGCTGAAGCTCAGGGTTTCACTGTGGTCCAATCGCATGCCGTCGGGGATCAGTTCCAGATGCTTTTGGTCGTCGTAATCACGGACTTCATCATAAAGCTTGCGGCGCAGTTCCATCAGGTGGGCACGGGTCGGGCCCATTCTCAGCAAGCCACCATTGGATGCAAGCACGCGCTTGGCTTCTTGCCAGTCCAGCGGGCTGAAAACACTGGCCAGGAGCTGGCAACTGGCGTCGGCCAGCGGTAGCCGGGCCATGCTTGCAACAAGCCACTCAACTTGTGGCGCACGCTTGCAGGCGCGTTTGACGGCCTCGCGCGAGATGTCCAATGCATAGCCCCGGGCATCGGGTAGCATCTGGGCGATCTGCTCGGTGTAATAACCTTCGCCACAACCGATGTCCAGCCAGCGGGCAGGCGCATAAGCTGCTGCAAGCTGTGCCAGGCGATGGGCCAGTGGTGCGTAATGGCCGCCATCGAGAAACCGGCGCCGAGCTTCGACCATGGCCTGGTTGTCGCCCGGATCACGGCTGTTCTTGTGTTGCACCGCCAGCAGATTCAGGTAGCCCTGGCGAGCCCGGTCGAAGCGGTGGCCAGCAGGGCAAACCACGCCTTTATCGACCAGGCTGAGCGGGCCCTGGCAAATCGGGCAGATAAGCCCCGGCTGTTGGGGCTCGGAGCTTTGCTGGGGGGCGGCGCGCTCGGTCATGTCAGCAGGTTGACCATGGTCTGGTAGTAAATATCGGTCAGTACATCAAGGTCGCTGGCCAGTACGCGCTCGTTAACCTGGTGAATGGTCGCGTTGACCGGACCGAGTTCGACGACCTGGGCGCCCATGGTTGCAATAAAGCGACCATCGGAGGTGCCGCCGCTGGTGCTTGGCTTGGTTTCGCGACCGGTAACGCTGCGGATACTGTCGGAGATGGCATCGAGCAGCACGCCTGGCTCGGTGAGGAACGGCAAGCCGGACAATGCCCACTCCAGATGATAGTCGAGGCCGTGCTTGTCAAGAATTTCACAAACGCGCTGCTGCAGCTGTTCAACCGTGGATTCGGTTGAGAAGCGGAAATTGAAAATGCTGGTCAACTCGCCCGGCACCACGTTGGTCGCGCCCGTACCGGAATTGAGGTTGGAGATTTGAAAGCTGGTCGGAGGAAAGAAATCGTTGCCGTCGTCCCAGTGGGTGTCGGCCAGTTCGGCCAGGGCTGGAGTGGCCAGGTGGATCGGGTTCTTGGCCAGGTGCGGGTAGGCGACATGGCCTTGTACGCCGCGCACGGTCAGGGTGCAGCCGAGTGAGCCACGACGACCATTCTTGACTACGTCGCCGACCAGGCTGGTGCTTGATGGCTCGCCGACTATGCACCAGTCCATGCGTTCGCCGCGTTTGGACAGTCGTTCAACCACGGCCTTGGTTCCATGGTGGGCCGGGCCTTCTTCGTCGCTGGTGATCAGGAACGCAATGGCGCCTTTATGCTGCGGGTGGTCGGCGACAAAGCGCTCGACTGCAATAATCATTGAAGCCAGGCTGCCCTTCATATCCGCCGCACCGCGACCGCAGAGCATGCCCTGTTCATCGACCAAGGCATCGAATGGCTTGTGTTGCCAGGCTTGCAGCGGGCCGGTTGGCACTACGTCGGTGTGTCCGGCGAAGCACAGCACGGGGCCTGTGCTATGACCGCGCAATGCCCAGAAGTTATCGACTTCCTCGATACGCATAGACTCTACCTTGAAACCAATATCGCTCAGCCGGCGGGTCATTAATTCCTGGCAGCCTTCGTCAGCAGGGGTGACGGAGGGGCGACTAATCAGATCGCAGGCGAGTGCGAGAGTCGGGGAGAGGGCAGTCATTGCGGCTCCTGAGCGGCATAAAGCGGAAAGGCCGCCATCTTAAAGCAAAACGACGGCCATTGGCCGCCGTCAGGCTGTAAATCTTGCTGAAACAGCCCCGTGAGTCTAGCTCACTGTCTCAGCATCGATTTCGACTTGGGGTTCTGCCGGCTTTGGCAGCGACGACAGCATGGCCATGATCACCGCAGCCAAATAGGGCAGCGATTGCACCAGCAGCGTTGCGATCCAGAACTTCACATCGGCGCTCGGCAAGCCCTGGGCGATGGATATACCGACCACGGCGCCCCACAACAGCAGCATGATGAATACCTCTTCGCGTGCCTCGGCCAGCGCCACCAGGAAACCATGGCTGCTGCGCATCTTCGGTGTGCGGAAGAACGGGATCGTGGTGGTAAACAAGCCGTACAGCACGGCCTTGGCGATGGTGTGCGACAAGGCCAGGCCAGCAACCGCGGCACAGAATGCATCCTTGAGGTTAACCCCGACTGCACGCTGATACAGGAACACGATCTTGCCCAGCTTGAACACAAACAGAGCCAGGGGCGGGATCGCAAATATCAGCAGCGGCGGGTCGACACGCTGGGGCACGATAATCATCGCCGCCGACCACAACAGTGCGCCCACGGTGAAGAAGATGTTCAAGCCGTCTGCGACCCAGGGCAACCACCCGGCGATAAAGTGATAACGCTGGCCGCGCTTGAGGCTTGAGTCCTTGCCGAGGAACAAGCTGCGCGCGTGGCCCTTCATGATCTGGATGGCGCCATACGCCCAGCGGAAGCGTTGCTTCTTGTAGTCGATAAAGGTGTCGGGCATCAGTCCTTTGCCGAAGCTGTTATGGGCATAGGCCGCGCTGTAGCCTTTCTTGAAGACGCGCAGGCCCAGCTCGGCATCCTCGCAGATGGTCCAGTCGGCCCACTTCAATTCATCCATCACGGTACGGCGGATCATGGTCATGGTGCCGTGCTGGATGATTGCATTGCGATCGTTACGGGTCACCATGCCAATGTGGAAGAAGCCCTTGTACTCGGCATAGCACAGTTTCTTGAAGGTGCTGGTATTGCCGTCGCGGTAGTCCTGTGGCGATTGCACCACCGCGATTTGCGGGTCGGCGAAATGCGGCACCATGTGCTTGAGCCAGTTGGGGTCGACGCAGTAGTCGGAGTCAATCACCGCGATGACTTCAACATCCGGCGCGGTGAAGGGCAGGATGTAATTGAGCGCGCCACCCTTGAAACCGGCAATCGGTGCCTTGTGGAAGAAGCGGAAGCGTGGCCCCAACTGCTCGCAATAGGCCTGCACCGGTTCCCACACCGCCGGGTCCTTGGTGTTGTTGTCGATGATGATGACTTCGTAATCCGGGTAGTCGAGATTGGCCAGGGCATCGAGGGTCTGCTTCACCATCTCTGGTGGCTCGTTGTAGCAGGGCACATGGATCGACACCTTGGGCCTGTACTCCGAATCGCCCATTACCGGCTGGAAGGGTCTGCGCCGGGCACGAACCCAGGCGGCTTCAGCCAGTTCGTGGGCCTCGGTAAGCAATACGATAAACACACCGATGGCGCCAATGCCGAGCAAGATACCAACGGTCAGGCTGAACCAGGTGCTGTATTGCTGGCTGTAGTCGTAGCCGATCCACACCAGCGCCGAGCCGCCAGCGAAGGCGACGAATGTCAGGAAGGTGCGGCCGCGTTGGCGAAGCGAACTGCCGTCAATCAACAACAAGGCAAGTGAAAGCAGGGCCATGACCACCGAACCGATAGCCAGCAGGCGCCACTGCGGGATCGCCACGACCGGGCCTGTGAAGTTGAATTTCGGCTGGCGGTCGAGGTTGTAAACGCCCCAATAGGCACCTACCGAGCCTTCATCACTGATTTTCCAGGTCTGGTCAAAGGCTTCAATCACGAAGTAGTTGTAGCCTTTGGCATTGAGCGTGTTGACCAGGGTACGCAGGTAGATCGCCTGGTCCGCTTGGGAGGCATCGGCACCGCCACGCATGCGGCCATTACTTGGCCAGCCAACTTCGGAGAGCAGCAGCGGCTTTTTCGGAAACAGTTTTTTCAGGTCGCGCGCGCGATCGAGTACGAACTGGGTCGAGTCCTCCATCGGCACGAACTCCCAGTAGGGCAGGACGTGCGCAGCGATAAGGTCAACGTGCTCGGCCAGTTCCGGGTGGTCTTCCCAGATGTGCCATTGCTCGGATGTCGACACCGGAACCTTGACGCCGGCGCGAACCCTGTCCAGGTATTCGATCAGCTTCTTGGTGGTGGTTTCGCGGCGGAACAAAGCCTCGTTACCTACCAGCACTCGCACTACGCTGCGCGAGGTATTGGCCAGTTCGATGGCCTTGGCGATTTCACGCTCATTGCGTTCTTCATCATTGCTGATCCAGACGCCGAGGGTCACGCGCAGGCCAAACTCTTCGGCCAGGCGTGGAATATGCGACAGTGCCCCGTCAACCGAATAGGTGCGGATGTTGTCGGTTTGCTTGGAGAGCAATTCCAGATCCTGGGTGATCTCTTCATCGCTAGGGTAAATATTGTTCTGCGGGGTTTGCCCCTGGCGGAACGGCGAAAACGAATAGCCTGCAACCTGATCTGGCCAGTCAGGCGCGGCAACCGGCAAGTTATAGAGCGCCCAGAAACCCGAGAACAAGGCGGCTATCGCCAGCACAACGACCAGGTTGATTCCAAATATTCTTGATGACATGTCTGTTTCGGGTTCCGCTGCGTGGAACGAGGGGGAGCCGGTGAGCACCGGATGGCGCGCATGCTACTCCGCCGTCGATAAGCTGTATAGCGCCTGATACATCCTTTTGCCAGGCGCAGGAAAGTCATTCGACTTAGAGCAGTCAATGGTTATAGAAGTTCGCCATTTAATGCATTTACAGTCAGGCTTGGGGCCACCGGGCTGTTTTAAAAGACTCGCAAGGCTGGCGCCCGAGCACCTTGGGTTGTGGGCTTGGTCAGCAAAGGCTTGGGCGTTGCCCGCCAGCTTCTTATAATGGGCGATTGCAGATTTTGTGGTATTGGGGTTTGGCATGCAGATTGATGAACAACGCTTTTCAGGCATCGCCCGGTTATACGGACATGAGGGTGCGCAGCGCCTGTGTGCGGCGCACGTCGCAGTGGTCGGCATCGGCGGTGTTGGCTCATGGGCTGCCGAGGCGCTGGTTCGAACCGGGGTCGGCGAAATCTCGCTGTTTGACCTGGATGATGTATGCATCACCAACACCAACCGGCAGATTCATGCATTGAATACGGCTGTTGGCAAGCCCAAGGTCGAGGTCATGGCTGAACGACTGCGGGCGATCAACCCCGCGTGTGCGGTTCATGCTGTTGCCGACTTTGTAACCCGCGACACCATGGCCGAGTACATCACCGAAGAAATGGATGCGGTGATTGACTGTATCGACAGTGTCAACGCCAAGGCAGCGCTGATTTCCTGGTGCAAGCGGCGCAAGATCCAGATTGTTACCACCGGCGGCGCTGGCGGGCAGATCGATCCGACGCAAATCCGCGTGGGCGACCTGAACAAGACCTTTAACGATCCATTGGCCTCGAAGGTGCGGTCGACCCTGCGCCGCGATTATGGCTTTTCACGCACCATGGGCCGTAACTACAGCGTGCCTTGTGTGTTCTCGACCGAGCAGTTGCGCTATCCGCTGCCCGATGGCACCACCTGCCAGAGCAAGAGCTTTGTCGGCGAGGGCGTGGCCTTGGATTGCGCCGGTGGTTTTGGTTCGGCAATGATGGTCACCTCGACCTTCGCCATGGTCGCGGTGAGCAAGATTGTCGATAAGTTGATCGAAGGTGCTCGTCGTCCGTCCGAGCGGGTCAGGCTGCGCTAGCCAGTTCACGCATACGCTTGAGCACGGCATTCAGGCCATTGCTGCGAGACGGCGACAGTTGCCGCGCCAGGCCCAGTTGATTGAACCAGTCGTTCAAGTCCAGCTGCGCCAGGGCTTGGCTGTCGAGCCCGTTGACCCGAACCAGTAGCAACGCGAGCAGGCCACGAATCAACCGTGCCTCCCCAGCGGCGCGAAATTGCCACTGCTGATCGACCTGCTCGGCCACCAGCCACACCTGGCTTTCGCAGCCATGGACGCGGTTTTCCTCCACGCGCTGAGAGTCGCTCAACGGCTCCAGTTTTTCGCCCCACTGCATTAGCAGGCGGGCACGTTGCTCCCAACTGCCCGCCTGCTGGAATGCATCGAGTGCTTGTGCGGCGCCTGGTGACAGTGGGTGGGGCGAGGTCATCTGAGAATATCCAGGGCGTTATCCAGTGCACCGAAGAAGCGCTCAAGGTCGCTGCCATTGTTGTACAAACCGAGGGAAACACGGATCGCGCCACCAAGGCCGAGTTGCTTCATCAATGGCATCGCGCAGTGTTGCCCGGCGCGTACGGCAATTCCCTGTTCGGTCAGCAATTGGGCAAGGTCGGCATTATGCACGCCATCGACCACAAAGCTGGCCAGGGCGATATTCGGTTGGCCCAGCAGGGTGATGCCGTCACGCGCTGCAAGTCCGGCCATCAGTTGTTGGTGCAATGCCTGCTCGAACGCTGTCACGGCTTGATGATCAAGCTGATTGAGGTAGTCAAGCGTGGCGCCGAGGGCGATCACACTGCTGATTGGTGGCGTACCGGCCTCGAAGCCCAGCGGGGCAGGGTTGAAGGCGGCATCGAGATAGTCGGCGTCTCGGACCATCTCGCCGCCAAACTGCCAATGCCGCAGTTGCGCCAATGCCTCGGGCTTGCCGTAGAGCACGCCAACCCCATCCGGGCCGTAGATCTTGTGGCTGGAAAACACATAAAAGTCGCAGTCGAGTTGCTGCATGTCATGCCGGCCATGCACCGCGCCTTGCGCACCATCAACCACAGTCAATGCGTCATGGGCCCTGGCCAGAGCCAGCAGTTGTGCGACGGGTTGCCAGCAACCAATCACATTCGACAGTTGGCTGACGGCCAGCAGGCGGGTGCGCGGGCCAACCAGCTTGCTTGCAGCTTCAAGGTCGATGCGCCTGGCTGTATCCAGGGGCAACACAACCAGCTTCAGATTCTGGCGCAAGGCCAATTGTTGCCAGGGGAGCAGGTTGGCATGGTGCTCAAGCGCGCTGATCACCAGTTCATCACCGGGTTGAAACAGGTGCTCCAAGCCGTAGGCCAGCAGATTGAAAGCTGATGTTGCGCCCTGGGTGAAGATTACGTGTGCGCTGGATTGCGCGTTCAACCATTTGCCCAGTTGTTCGCGACAGGCTTCAAAGGCGCGGGTGGCGCGCTCGCCGGGTAGGTGCTGGGCGCGGTGTACGTTAGCGCTGCCGCTGCTGTAGTAGGCGAGCAAGGCATCGAGCATCGCTTGTGGCTTTTGCGCGGTGGCAGCGCTGTCCAGATAGGTTTGACCCTCGGCCTCTAGGGCCAGAATGCCGGGAAAGTCTGCGCGCCAGGGCGAGAGCAGTGACATAGGGAATCTCTGAAAGGGGAGGCGAGCACCAATGCTGTGCTGCGCGTTGTACATCCTACAAACTAATCGAAGCCTGCCAAGAGCAGGCCCCGATTAGGCAGACACGGGCTTAGTTGTGCGCGTGCAGTGCTTCGTTCAGCTCGATGGCCGATTTGTGCGTCTTGCACTCGACTGCGCCAGTGATCGAGTTGCGGCGGAACAGCAAGTCGGGTTGACCAGCCAGTTCACGGGCCTTGACCACCTTGACCTGATTGCCTTGCTCGTCGAGCAGGTTGACCTTGGTGCCAGCGGTGACGTACAGGCCCGATTCAACGGTGTTGCGGTCGCCCAGGGGAATACCGATACCGGCATTGGCGCCGATCAGGCAGCCTTCACCCACGGAAATAACGATGTTGCCGCCGCCGGACAATGTGCCCATGGTCGAGCAGCCGCCGCCCAGGTCAGAGCCTTTGCCGACGAATACGCCCGCCGAAACGCGGCCTTCGATCATGCCTGGGCCCGCAGTGCCGGCGTTGAAGTTGACGAAACCTTCGTGCATGACGGTGGTGCCTTCGCCAATGAAGGCGCCAAGACGAATGCGCGAGCTGTCAGCGATACGCACGCCCGCAGGTACCACGTAGTCGGTCATTTTCGGGAACTTGTCGACCGAGAACACTTCGAGCAGTTCGCCGCGCAGGCGGGCTTCGAGCTGACGCTCGGCCAATTCACTGAGGTCAATCGCACCCTGGCTGGTCCACGCCACGTTGGGCAGCAGTGGGAAAATGCCGCTCAGGTTCAGGCCGTGTGGTTGTACCAGTCTGTGTGAAAGCAGGTGCAGCTTCAAATAGGCTTCCGGGGTGCTGGTTGGCGCAGCGTCTTCAGCGAGGAAGGTTGCAACCAGTGGCTTGTGGCTTTCGGCCAGGCGAGTCAGCAGGGCTGCTTGAGCAGCGTCAACGCCCTTGAGCATTTCGGCGAGGTCGCTGGCTTGCTGGGTGCTGAACTGAATAGCTTGGTTGCCGCCGTCATAGCCGAGTTTTTCTGCGGCCTTGGCAACCAGTTCGGCTGCCGGGTTGAGCAATGGTTGGGCGTAGAACACTTCCAGCCAGTTGCTTTGACGGTTCTGTGTACCTACGCCGAAGGCCAGGCTGTAGAGGTTGTTGCTCATCTTGAGTTCCTTGCAGCAAATTCAATAGTAAAGGATGTGTTAGGCCAGCTCGGCTGCATAACGCTCAGGTTTGAAACCCACCAGGGTTCTGTCGCCCAGATCAAGAACCGGGCGTTTGATCATCGACGGTTGGGCCAGCATCAGTTCGATGGCCTTGCTCTGGTCAAGGTCGCTTTTCTGCGCCTCGTCGAGCTTGCGGAAGGTGGTGCCTGCACGGTTGAGTATGGTTTCCCAGCCATGTTCGTTGCACCACTTTTCCAGGTTGCCGCGATCAATGCCCACGGCTTTGTAATCATGAAACTGGTAGCTTACAGCGTGCTCGTCGAGCCAGGTGCGCGCTTTTTTCATGGTGTCACAGGCTTTTATGCCGAATAGGGTATAAGTCATTGATTTTATTGGGGGCAAATGACTTCCCCAATACCTCCCCAATATTTTGACAAAACTAATTGTGCAATTATGCCACGTCAATCCACTCGGCGCCCCGGCTGTCTCGGTACATGTCTGTCATTTTTGCGGACTTATGCCCGAGAAGTGCTTGCGGGTTTCGACCTTCTGCAGCATGTAGGCGAGCTGCCAGTGAGCGCATTTCGTGGAATGTGGGCGGCGTGTCGCCAAGGTCGATGCCCAGGGCTTCTGCTCCCCTGTCGCGTGCGGCGGCAAATTCTTTGCTTATTGTGTCGAGAACAATCTTCTGGCCAGCTTTGGCCCGGCTGATTGTTCTGTGGTGGTGGACCAGGTGCGGGGACAGTACGCGATCACGGCAGGACTTGATCACGCTATCCAGACTCATATCGATCACCTCAAGCCGCAGATCTGTGTTTATCCGTAATCTAGCGCCAGTCTTGGACTGAACTACATGCAGGTGGTCGTCGTAAACATCCTTGAATAGCATGGATGCAATGTCTTCACGACGCTGGCCAGTAATCAAGGCAAGCTCCATCGCACGCTTGAGCCATGGCTGTTTGGCTTCGGCGTGCGCTGCCTTCCATAGATCGAGCGTTAGCCGCCCTCGCTTGATCGTTACGGCAGCGGCCTTGGTCTTGTCGACTGGATTGTCAGTGCACCAACCTTCTGCCATGGCCTCTAGAAACACATCCCGCAGAAGTGACCGCATGGCCCTGGCCATCGGCGCCTTCCCCTCCTTGGTCAACCCTTTCAGGTACTTGGCCACGTCCATCGTGCTGATCTCACGAATGCCAATTCCGCCAAACACCTTATCAAGCCGATTTATCCGCATGCCTACATTGCGCTGGCTGGACGCTGACAATCCCCGCGCCGCATATAATTCGCGGTATTCCACCAGCCAGGCGCTAAACAGCTTGCTCTCTTCTGGTGCCTTTACTCTGTCAACAAGGGCAGGTTGATGGCGGACGGTTGCATGTATCGCTGCAACCGCCTCCTTGATTGCCTCTTCCTTGTTGGTACCAAGGCCAAAGGACTTGCCTGACACCGGGTCGCGGTAGGTGTAATAGGTTTTACCATTGCGCTTGTCGGTCTTGCGGTACAGGTTCAGCCCTGCAAGGTCTTTGTTCCCGTCTTTACGCGGCCTTGGCGCCATGGCGTGCACTCTCTATTCGGCTTATTAGGCTTGAGCCTGCCGGTGCTGGTGCGCGGCGTTCCGGCTCGATGTATTCAGCTTCAGGGTCAACATAATAGCTGCGACCGCACTTAACGGGGGCGGGGCTTATTCGCCCCTCTCGCGCCCACTTGCGAAGTGTATTGAGTGTTGGGGCTGGCTCCATGCTTGATTCAGCCCATTTTTCAAGCGTTACTTTCTTGCTCATAGATCACCCCCAGTCAATTCAGCCGGCACCATCACCTTGTCGCCTAGCTTGGCTGTGACGATGGCGCGGCAGGCGGCGATTAAGATTGTTGGCCCACCGGCGAGGCGCATGGTTTTAATGCTGTCGCAAGCATCGCTATTCCCGTAGGCTAACGACCTCCAGTTGCTGCCAGTGCTGTCCTGCACACAGCCAAAGCTCTTGCAGTGCTTGTCCAGGAGTGGCCCGCCTTGGCTCCATTCGGTAGACGGGCGATACCGAAATATTCCGTGTTCCAATATCAGGAAAACGCGCGGCCCTGTGCCGTACTCGCCCCGATCCGCCACCAGGTTTAATCCTTCGGTTGAGCCGGTGAGCCAATCAAGCGCCGCACCAGTAGCCTCAGCCACGTTTACTTCGGTCATCTGGGTCATGCTTTATCACTCCGGTATTCAGTGCAGCGCACGGCCTTAACCCCGTCACCGTAAACCTTGATGACTTTCATCTTGTCGAAGGGAAGGGCGCTGCAATCTTTGTGTTTGCGGGCACAGCTTGCGCACATGCTGCCTTTGGGCTGGGTCATGCCTTCACCTTCGTCGGGATACCGGCTGCGTGGATGGCTTCGCGGCATTCTGAAAGGCATGCGTTATAAGAGTGATCCAATCTAGCTTTGGAAGGCAGCTCAACAACAACGCTGTCTAGGGCTTTCTGCCAGTGATACCAAGCGCTGCTCTTAAGATCCGCATATGGCTGATACTTGATAAATTTGCAGCCGTAGCAATTTAGACCTGGGATAAAATAAACGCCTTCGGTCTCGCCGTATTCGCGCTCAAACGCCTTACGCCGAACTTCGATTAATTCTTCCACGGTTATTCCTCTCTACCCGTTAGCGGGGAGTTGGTGGGCGTCAATCTGCTTGAACTCGATGACCCATACCCATGGGTTGGCGCCCCAGTCGCCGCCGGTTGAGTTCCATAGATGAACAAATGAGTCAACCGCATCGGGAGAAGGGCACTCGCAGCCACATGGCTCATGATTGCCACAGCTGGTGCATCCACCGTCGGTGATACCTTCGGCCCTGGCTTGCTCTTCGGTGATGTCCTGCAGTCGCTCGACTCGAACCTCAGTGACCTCCAGCAGGATGCGGCAGGCCCAGCGCGGCATGTGGATGCTTGGCCGGTGACGCCAGATTTTGTTTGGTTCGGCTGCCGAGTAAGAGCCGTTGCGCAGAGCATTCGGGTAGAGACGGTTGGGCTCGTTTGGGGGCGTGCCGTCAGCCGAGTAGATGACTCGATTGCTGCCGAACCAAGCACCCGTGTCGTCCTCGGGGTAGGTAGCCTGCCAATCGCCTGCTTGCCACCAGCTCTCGCGCACCCATAGCCGTTCGCCGGGCTTTCCGTATGGGCACCCCATGGGGATCGGCACCAAGCCTCCCGAGACGGAGGATTCCCAAAAGTCATGCGGAAGTTTTAGCGGCCTACGCGTCACCGTCTTGCGACCATCCAGAATGGCGCGAACCATTTCACCGTTGAACAGTATCGGGCGCTCTTTTACCGGAAAGACAGACATAACAAATCCTTACCGCCATCAGGCAGTGTTAAATAGATGGTTTGAGGTATGCGGGTAGGGTGGGGCGGTTACTTAATCAGGCGCATTGCCCTGAGCGCTTTGCGGCGCGAGGTGTAAAGCTTGAAGCCCCTTGCCTGTGCGTGGCGTGCGTGCGTTACCGGGCACTTTTCGACAATCACGCCCGGTGGCGGCATTGGTTGTTTCTGGCTGTACAGAAAGATCGACCTAAGCTCAGGCTCTGCGTCTTTCATCCAGAACTTACGGTCAATGTAATAAACCGTCTGGCCTTGGCGTAGCTTCTTCATCCATCACCCCCTATTAATCCGCCGAGCTTTGCGCTGGGCTTTTCAAAACCGACCTATCAGGCGCTGAAGCATTAGGCCGAACGGCTTGCTTGGTGATACGCCCATAGATCCAGTAAGTACAAATCTTATTGGTGCGGTGACAAGCATAATCGGCCACACCCAAAATAGATTGATACGCTGTATTACTGTCGTTTCGATATATGGGTCATTGATATAGGTTACTGAATACTCTGTTTGATAATCGTTGTTGTACTCGCCAAACAAAACATTCAGAACAGAATCAGCGGTTGCGTCGCGTCCACCGCTCTCTGCTTTCACTTTGGCCCGTATTGCTTGCGCGCCCCGTCTGCGTAAGAAACTCATGATTCACCCTCCTGCGCTGCTGCGAGCATGTGTTTGCGTATACCGGCAAGCGCTGCCGCCAGCTTTTCATCGGTGTCGTATTTGTGCGGCATGATCGCCACTGACTGGTGACAGGCAAGGCACAGGCACCCACGGGTTTCTGATTTCAGATAACGCCGTGAAGCGTGGCCGCTATCGCAGCCGTACACTGGATGCGGCTCGTACCAGGCGTCTGGAATATCAAGAAAGAACTCTTCACCAGCGGCTCGCGCTGCTTCTAGCTCTCGGTCTTGCAGGATTTTTATGGCGCTCATACATCACCTTTGCTTGAGAGGATGGCGCGGAGTTTTTTGCACTTGCTCTCCGTGTATCCATCGATTTTCATTCCACAGAGCGCATGAACCGCTGAATAACAGAGAGCAAGCAACTCCCGCTCTACAAGCACCTGTGTGGCGGGGATGGCTGGCGGGGCGGTGTAGAGCAGTGTTCCGTCAACCAGTGTTTTGTCACGATCTCCTAGGAACTTGATTCCGATGTTTCTGCCGGATTGACTCGGATCTCTTGCGTACCACTGGTCTACGTGCCAAACGCTTACAGTCGCCACCGCCTCGCCAGCGCGTCCAGCGGATGAATTGAGGCGGGCGACTTCATCAAGGCAGGCGTCTGTTATTTCGTAAAGCCTGTCCTCTTGCTCAACCACTGGCACAAAATCATCCTCCGACATTGTGCCTACACCCCATGCACTCCAGACCCTTGTGCAGTCGTATGCATCCCAGCCGATGGCTTGAGCCACGATATCTCTCAGCGCGTCCCGCTCAGGCAGCACAACGCCCGACTGCCGGGATTTCAGTTGCGCGAGCTCGGCCATTGCCGTAATACAAACTCGCTGCTGACTGTCGCGATCTTCGCGCAAGCTTGAAATAACGGCTGCAATTTCGACCGGCAAGTGAGCCATGAAATCAAGACTGCACTCGACAGATACCGCCGCACCGCATGACTTGGCGCAATCGCTTATGATTGAACGCAGCCGCTCGATTTCCTGCGCCTGCTTGTCGTATTCACCTTGAAGCCTCTTGACTTCATCCAATAATGCGTCTACGCCGGAACCGCTAAACGGGGTAAGTGAGCTACTTGCATATACCCATACGTCAGGATCGCTGTGCGTGCCCTCGCTTAGGTACTGCCATCCACCGTCCGTCTTGCGTAATTCGAGACCGTTTAGATTAAATTCTGTTTTTGCGCTCATAACATTCTCCAAACCTCAGCATTAACCCAGTCAGCCCACTCAACACGCTTAGGCCTGCGCTCTGTATCGCGCACGTCAACGAACTGATTGGGTACTAACCGGATAACCTGAAAGTGTTTATTTGAATTGACCTGGAGCGCAGTGCGGGGAAGGCCTGCGCAGAGGTCGTTGATGCGGCGGACGGCGGGGCTTTCGGTCATGCTGCCCATGGTCTTGCCCTCTCAGGATGCTTATCGCGAAACCCCGCCAACCAGGCACAGCGCTTACCAAGCTCACCAGCACTGGCGTGATACGGGCATTCGGCCTCGGATAGTGCTCGCTCGCCTTCTCGCTGCTGGCTGAGGTAGCGGTGCTGGTATATCGCAGTGTTACTGTTTGGATTGGCCATAACTCACTCCTTCACCGGCGTACAGCGAAGACACCGGCATTCAGTGATAGGGAGGCGGGGAGAGGTGCGGTCATGCTCTTGCAAAGTCGCCATGAAGTTCTTTCCGTTTGATATCGAGCACATGAATGGCTTCTTCGATCGTGCTGAACCTCCCAAACTTGTAGGTGGTTCTGTTTTTAATCACGACGGCCTCATAATTGTTTTTTGCCTTGTGATACCTGATTCCTTTTATGCCGGTTTCGGTTCTCCCTGGGAACCGCCGGTTGCGCATGTTCTCTGCGTGAGAACAGGCCCTGAGATTTGTCCACCGATTGTCACTGTGATCGCAGTTGATATGGTCAACTTCTTCCCCTGGCATGGCGCCTGTCATCCATGCAACAGCCAGTCTGTGCGCAAGAAATCTGTAGCCCAAAAGGCCTATTTCAACTCTTCCGTCACGCCTTGAGCAGCCAGCGATCTGCCCTGTTTTTCCTTGATTGCGATCCATTATCCTGATGAAGTTTCCAGTCTCAGGCTCATATCTCATAAGCCTCTTTAGCTCGGCTATGATCTCTTCGTTTGATGGTCGTCCGGATACTGAGAAAGCTTTTGGCATAACTCATCCTCGCCATTGGCGTGATCGGTGAATTGGGAAGGGGTTAAGCGGCTTTTGCAGCTTTATCAGCTTTGGCTTCCGCTGCTTTAGCTGCCTCAGCTTCGTGGGCGGCCCAATCTGGGAGTAAGCCGGGCAGAGGCTCAGATGCCATGGGCATAACGACGCCAAAGAAGCGATCTAACAGTTCATTGTCGTTGAAGCGAACAATGACACCTCCATCGCCAGCAGAAGGCTCAATTCGCATGCCTGCACCGCCAAAGCGCTTTATGCCAGTAAGCAGCACGCCGACCTTGTTGAATACCTCTAGGTACTCGCCATTAATGCAAGGGAACGGCTCGACTTCAGTCCGTCGTTTGGTTGGAATAACCCTTTTCCAGTTTGGAAATAAGCCATCAATCAACTCTGTTTTTTCGGTTAGGTGCGAGTTGAATCCGAACATTTCAGGCTCTTCGCCCGTCTCTTCTAGACTGGAGACCAGAGAGAATTTTTCAGCTATCCAGAGCTTGGATGGTGACCTTCCATCTGCACCTGTTCTGACAGAGCAAGCAGATAGCAGGCGTTTAGATACAGTGCCTATCAGTACCGATTCGCGACCATCTGCGATCCATCCATCGGGATCGTGAATCACCCCCATAAAGTGACCGTTGGTTGCAACGATTAGCACACCGCCTTTCGGGTGACGCTCAATCTGAACGGCATTCAAGTAATAGCGCACATCACCTTTAGCGGCGCACTGATGGATAGCAGCAAAGTACTTCGGGTTTACTCGGGCGAGATATTCCATGGTGTTCTCCAATGCAGGCGCCGTCCTCCGCAATTCGGTGGTGGCGAGTATTTTTAATTTGGGGAAGGGGTTAAAAAGGTTTGCGTGACAGATAGCCGTGACGCTAAAGCTCAGTTAGCTCTTGCAGTGATTCGTCATCAAGACGCGATGCGCCGTGTATCAAGCGAGTGATAACGTCCTGGGGTTCGTCGATATCAAGGCGGGCCATGACTTCAATTAGCTTGGCGTCAGTCGCCTTGAACAGATCGAGCTTTAACGTTCGTGACTTGCAGCGTGACAAGCGTTCTTCTTCGGTCAGCTTGTCGCGCTCGCGCTGTTGCCGCTTTCGTTCCAGTGCTGTTACTGCCATTACTTCTTCCTCTTGCTGCCGCGCCCATGTGCCAGCCATCCAGCGCTTATAACCGTGTTCCCGTGCTCAGTGATTAGAGCCTGGACCCGCTCATTAACCAGCGGCACCAGTTCAAACATCAGGGCGCTAGGCACGGTCATTGAATGGCAGTTCTTTTCGCCGTCAGGCTTAACCAGCCAGATAGACACATCCCATCTGACCGGCTTACTGGGGCGCGTACCCTTTGGGGTGGTGTGAGTGCCTGTTGAGTTGATCAGGCACTGAACTGAACAGGTCACGCCGCCAGCATTCCGTTAATTAGCGAACTGCGCCGGCCCTCAACCCACTTGATCTGCGCTCGAAGGTTGGCGATGGTTTTGCAGGCGCGCTCATGGTCGCCCGCATCCCATTGCTCTTGAACTCTCGGGTCGAGCAAGTTCTTGATGCTTGAATTAAGGTCACGCTCATGGCGAGTCAGCACATCATGGCTATGCTCGCACTCGTAGAAGTTTGTATGCATGATTACCTCGGGCAAAGAAAAGGCCTCATGTGAGGCCTGGTCAGTTAGCAGATGATCAATCGAACGGGATATCATTCCAGTCATCAGGCGGCCCGTCGCTGCTCGGCGTATTCCCAGTTTGATGCTGATTGCCTTTAGGGCGCCGATCAACCAGCGGCTTGTTCATCAACATTTGCACGGCCTTTTCAAGCTTTGCTGGTGCTCGGCACTTATCACCATCAAGCACTTCAGAAGCGGTTTTCTCTGACTCTGCACTGAATGGCATGTAGATGGTCGGGCGAGGATTTCCACTCTCGCTGTTCTTTTCAATTTCCATCTGGATGAGCAGTCCGATCTTTGGCCCCATCAATTCAGGGAAACCGTAAACGTCAACCTTATCGCGCTGCTTAGTGTCACTGTTCCATTTTTCAACAGTGATCTTGCGGGGCGCCTCGACCTTGCGTAGCTTCATGCAGGCCATGATTGCGTTGAGCAGCGAATGCCCGCCGTCATTCTTTTTGCCGTGCTGGTAGCTGAGGTTGATATAAAACTGAGCCTCAGCATTCTCGCTATTCTTGAATGAGAAGCCGATACCAGTTGAGCCTGTATCATCTTTCTCCATCCACTCGGCGCGGGTGAAAGCGCCCAGGTATTTGCCAGCTTCATCAATAAAAGCCGATTTATTGTCAGCGGCTCGCGCCGATCCAGAGTCTAAGTCGAACATGTTTTTCTCCTAGGGTTATGCGGCGACTGGCTGAGCCAGGTCATAGTATTCACAGATAGCCGCATCAACAGCGGCCAAGTCGTTATCAATCAGCTCATCGTCGAACATACCCATAGGCGCCTTCGTCGTGTCTGATCCGTTGTTGCGGGTACTGAAAAGGTGCTGACGATCCTGAACCAATGCGCGCAGCACGATAGTGACCATGCCTTCCAGCGTGATCTTGTCGTCCAGCATCTTGCCGATTGTCTTCATCTTGATCTGGCCTGCGTCCGTTTCCTCGGTATGACTGAGGATGTAAACGCGAACGTCATCAGGCAGCTTTAGTAGGGCGTCGAACACGTCCCATGTGTGCCGCCCAATGTCGCTGAACTTGTCGAAGCCCTTTTCCTCGCTGCGACGCATGAACTCGTTGGCCAGCATGTATTGGAAGTCATCAATAACTATGACCTTGCGCTGTGTCTTACGACTGGCGCCAATGATCTTCGACCAGTCATCAGTAACGAATGCCTTCCATGCTTTCGCATCTTTGAATGGCAGGGGTTTTTTAATGATCTGGATTAGGGCGGTAGAGCCGGGGTCAAGATTGCGGATTGCCGTGCTCTTGCCGCTGCCAGACTTCCCTAAAATAAGGGTTACGGTTGCCATGTGGCCTCCCTACTGGGGCTTGTTGTCCCATTCGCGCTGGATGCGCTGCTGTTCCTGCTCATACTGCTTGCGCTGCTCGCCCTGGAACCGCTCAGGCCAGAATTCACCTTGAGTCATCCAGTCGTACTGGGCGGCAACCGCAGGCGTTACCTGCGCTGTGCTTGTATTCATATTCAATTCCCAACCAGGTAACTGTTAATAAGGTGCGGCACAGCTATTGCCGCGAAGAAGATTGCAGGACCAAGTACAGAGTTGATCCAGATTGATAGGCGTCGGTGGCGCTGGTGAGTGGTCATGGCAACCTCACAATATGCATCCCGCGACGACGCTCAAACCGAGTTCCCCGCGGCAGATCGACGACCATAAAAAAGCCCCGATCATTCAGGGCTTCGATTAGTGACTTGCTGCTGGGGCAAATGATGGTCATGGTTTAGCCTCCATTGCGGCGTCGATGGCTGAGTCAAGCGCTTCGCCGCAAATCATGTATTCCGAAAACCACTTTCTTGCACGATCATGGCTAGCCATGAAACCAGGGTTTGTATATTTGTTGCGCAAGAACAAGTAACGCTCAGCATCCCGCTTTAGCTCTGCACGTTCGGCGAGCAGGGCGAGGATTCGAACCTTGGCCTCGGCAATAAACTTGGCTTGGCTGCGACTACAGCGCTCAACCAGCGTCACGCCATCGTATGATTCGCCGTCAATCTCGAAAGGCTCGCCGTAGACACAGAAAGTTCCATCAGCATCGCCGCCTAAAGACTCACCGCTTGGCCCGTTGAAAAATGGGTTGGTGTTGCTGTCGTAATCAAGGTTGTCGAAAGCCTTCGCCTCAGCCTCAAGCTCAGCCACCAGGTCATCAGTAATCGTAGGAACTGTCATACATACCCCTTTACGCTGAATTTCAGGCCGCGCCGGTTAATCTCGGCAAGCAGCGACTTGAGTTCTTTGGATGGCTGACGGCCTTCAATACTGGCTTCAACCGTTAGTAGGCGTGCCCGGGCGAGCAGGCTATTTATCTGCGAACTGTTCATCGTGCGCTCAACTCGGCAAGGCGCCGCCGGTAGGCGTTATCGCGAAGGTCGCGCAGCAAATGGCATTGCATCAGCGTGATTGCACCAAATGCCGTTGAGCCCTCAACCATGCCGACCGCTATGTCATTGCGGGCGAATAGCAACTCAATGTTCGGCGCCTCTCGCACGCTCAATAGCTGGTCTAACAAGCGAATGCATCCGCGCTGCCATGGCGTGCCGTCGAACTCTGCCTCGGCGTGGCGAACAAGGCGCATCGACTCGCGAATGGCCTTGCCCTTCCTGATTCTCTCAGCACGGCCGGCTTCGCGTGATGACTGGAAGGGGTCTTTCAAGAACCGTTCAACCTTGGCACGTTCAGCCTGAGCGCCACGATTACCCCAGGTATTGCGGGCCGTGAAGTCGGGAGCAATTTCAGTGGTCATGATTCACCTCCAGCGCATAAGCCGAACACCCAGGCACCTGCAGACCTTCCGCAAGATTCAGATGGTGAGTGCTCGCTTATGCGCTTGATTGATTTAGATAGTGAAAGCCCCGCGATGGGGTGCGGGGCTTTCTTAAGATCCGAGTAAGGCATTCTCGGGAACCTTTAGTTATTCATTCATGGCAATTCCCTCGCTATAGCGCGGCAGTAAGAGGCAGCCGCTTGCACTGGAAGGTGTATTGAGAATGGAGTGGCAGAATTGAACTGCCAGATACGCGATGACTTCTCGCTAGGCTGATCAGGCAAAGCACCTTTGCGCGTTATCCGGAGCAACCCGGAGTTATCGCAAAGCAACCCGTATCCTCGTCCTGAACTCCATTCTCAATACACCCTTAAGCGCCATCCTTGGCCCATGAAGGGGTTACTTGTCGCGCTCAGCCAGCATTGCGTCGGCTACCCGGTATGAGAATTCTGCAAAATGGTGATAGTCCCAAGTAGCTAAGTCTTCTGGCGTATGGGTTCCAGAGAGCACGGTTAGCGCTTTGGCCGCGAAGTAGTCGCGCAGAGTCATGCCTGAATGCGGAAGCTTTATCCTTACATCATTGCCGCATAAGACTTTTTGCCCGCCTGCAATCGGGAAAGCTGGCCCGCCATTTTCTTTGCTCATCTATCTGCCCTCTGTTGGCTGGTATTGGTTGATTGATCTGGCGAGGATTCGAACCTCAAAGACTTACGCTTATTTCGGCAGCGCTACCTAGTAAGCCGCACCGGCTGTCCGGGCACCCTGATCCACCGAGTGAAACTACAGATCAATCACCAATAACAGCCGAGGCCGAAGCCCCGGTGTGTGTTAAACAGATTTAGCTAAACCGCTTGGCGAGTTACGCAAAGGTTCGCGCCAGTTCTTATTGAAATCGGCCATAGCCTGCTCTGGCGTATCACCAAAACCAGCAACGCCGCTTTGCAGATCATCGCCGTAGAGCGCACACCACTGATTGCCGTCGACGCTGATAGATGGCCGGTAAACCGCGCTCGGCGCTGTCATCTCTTCCTGAATAGAACAAATGGCCATGCGGGCTTCGGCGCTAGCCATTTCAAAATAGTGAGCAATGTTCATGTCGCGGAACGAGCGCTCAATAGCCTCGCCAGCATCTACATTGCCAATCTTGCTTCGCACAGCATCAAAAATTGCTTGATATGAATCGCTCATTCGTTTCTCCCGTTGATCAACAGAGCGCCCTCATGGAAGGCGCTCGAGTAATCGTTCGGTCTTGCCAGAAATCCGCCTCAAGCTGAATACTCATACCAGTCGTTCAGATCGCCGGAACCGAATCGCCAGATGAAACGATCAACATCCGCGCCCAGGCGAAATATGCACACCCCGTCATCTACCTTCTCGCACCAGCCGATGAACTCTCCGGCTGGCTTGGTCATGTGCTTGTCGCTGGCGAAGATCCGGCAGCCCTTAGCAGGCTTGAAGAACCGCATCATGCGTGCATCTGCACAGTGACGAATCCGTTGCTCGCCACCACATGCGTCCAGCGGTTGAACCAGACACCATCGCCGAACTTCTTCATGGCGGCGCGGCGCACCTCGATAACGATGCTGTCTACCGTGTCGCCACTGCCTGGCAAAACCAGCCAGTCAAGGCGCTTGCCGTTGCTCAGGCTGCTGTCGATATTGAATTGAGCCATTTCATTTCTCCGGTTGTTTTCCCAATGCAGCCTGTCGCCAAGCTGCATCAGTGAAAATCATTTGAATCCTTCTCATTAGCCGCGAACTCCCGCTAACACTCCGCTTACCGGCCCTTCCGCGCCGGACTGAGGGAGGCCCTCAGGGGTCAAGGCTCGCTGTGCTTGACCACGTAACAGGTTCTGGCTTCTTGAGGCCTGCCGGCGAACCGGACGTGCAACTAAAGAGCTTTCTGGCCGTGGCCAAGGCATCGCTGCCTGTCTTGCTGCCGGTGTTGTCCGGCTGTGATTGAATTTAAGCATTCTGAAATTAATAGGTCAAGCATGCTGAAAGAATTTATTTAAGTAACCTGAAATTAATTTGAGGCGCTCAATAAAAAGCCCCGCTCAGTGGCGGGGCTATCCGAATTACTTAAATGCTGGGGTTAGAGGATTTTGGTTTTCTCGGGAGGCATGAGCTTGTAGGCGTATTGGTCGCCGGTATAAATGGCTTTGCCAGCGGCTGCCACGTTAAGCAAACAGCAGAAGGCGAGGGCAATACGAATGGAGCCCGTGCTTTTGGCGCACAGCACAAAAAGGCATGCGGCCAAGAACAGGAACAGGAAAACCATTAAAGCTCTCCGCCTCTCCAGATAACACGCCCAAGTATTTCGACATGCTGCAGGCCGTCTGGTGAAATAGGCTCGTCAGGGTAGCGGCGTTTGTCTTCGTTGTCCGAGCGTATGAGCCAGCCAGTCATCTGTTTGACCAGGCGCTTAATGATCACTTCACCATCAGCTCGGCGTAAGACGTAGATACGGCCGTCCACGGGATCTTGGTGCTCATGATTGATCAGCACCACCTCTCCGTCATTAATGGTCGGCTCCATACTGCTGCCCATGGCATAGATAACACTGCAAGCGCCAATCGGGGCGTGCAGCCTGTTCAGCCATTCGCGCTTAAACGCCAGCCCGCCCTTAACCTCGACATGATCATTGGCGTAGCCATTGCCCATAGCTGCCTTTGCTGTCAGCTGGGGAACAAGCTCATACCCATCAAGCGGGCTTTCATCATCCAGGACTTCAGGGCCTTCTTCTATAGCCAGCCATTTAGGGCTGAATCCGGTGAGCTTTGCGAGCGCAAATAGGTTTTCCGGCTTCATGCTTTTGCTGTCGCCATTGATCCACTGGGTAACCGCAGAGTTCGCGACGCCGCAAGCCTTAGCAACTTCCTGCTTTTTAAGTCCGCTTTCGCGTATCGCCTTGGCGATTCTTTCGTGTCTTTCCATACCGTGAATTTTAAGCCTGCTGAAATTAAGCATGTAGCGCTGTATTTCAGTGCTTTCGGTTTTTATTTCAGTATGCTTTAATTCATATACGTTCACGGGAGTTACCAGATGAATACACAGGAAGCAGCCAAGCACTTTGGCTCAAAAGTGAAGCTGGCAAAGGCCTTGGGCATTCGACCAAGTGCCATTACAGGGTGGGGTGATACACCTCCATTGGTTCGCCAGTACCAGATTCAAGTGCTTAGCAAGAACAAGCTCAAGGCTACCCAGCCCGAGACTGCATCGGTCGCTTAGCTGTCAGCATTTTTGCTGTTCGGTCAAAGGCTGCCTGTTCGCAGCCTGGCTGATTAGGCCGCAGCAACAGGGAAGCCGTAGCAAGTTTGCCGTTAAACCGAAGCTGGGCCGATAGCGGCATAACTTCAACCAAAGCAGCAACGTGACACCGCAGCGCAAGAAGCTCGCCACGCAGTTCGGAAAGGTCAGTCATCGGCAACGCCCTTGGTTGATTGAGTGACAACAGAATGCCAGCGCCAAGTCACTGGCTCCACGGAAAGAAAAAAGAGGATTTTACGGATGGAACACATTGAAAACGCCGTACATGAAACCGTTCTAGACGCTGGGGCTAAGAAGCTGGCGCCAATGATTGGCTTGTCACACACCGCCTTGCTGCAGCGCACCAATCCGAAGAATGACGACCACAAGCTGACGCTTGCCCAGTTCTTCCTGATCAACCTGCACAGCAAGGACCAGCGCTCATTGCGTGCGCTGGCGGCAGAGCTTGGCTACGAGCTTGCGCCAATTCAGAAGGCCTCCAAGGCAACACCCATGGCGGCGCTGATGGAAACCCTACGCGACTCAGCATCAACCACCCAGGTTGCTATGGACGCATTGGCTGACTCGGTACTTACGGCCCAAGAAAAGCGCGACATTGAAACGGCTGTAGCCAAAGAAATGCGGAGCCTTCAAGAGTTTCTGAACGCGATCAAAAGCTCCGCCGGCTTACAGCAGGTCGGCTGAATTACAGGCACAAAAAAGCCACCGGGCATGGTGGCTATTCGTTACAGCAGTTCGTGAGGTGATTATGGACAGCACAAACCAAAACATCAATACCTCTGTCAGCCAGGCCGCCGCTATTCGCAGCTGGCTTGAAGCAGGCAAGTCTATTACGGCAGGCGAGGCCTTAAAGCAGTTCTCATGCTTTCGCTTGGCTGCACGTATCAACGATCTGCGCATGAGTGGTATGCAGATCAACTCCCGGCCTGTAGCCGTCATCAACGCACAGGGCAAGCAGGTTCGTGTTGCTCAGTACGAAATTGCTCAAAAGGTGTCGGCATGAGCTTCCAAGCTATGGCCTGGGCAGTAGATATAAAGCTTCCAATGCGCGAGAAGTTTGTTTTGCTGATGCTGGCCAATCGCACCAACCATGACACAGGCCGCTGCGACCCTTCGCACAAGCGCATTGCGGAAGATTGTGGCATGAGCGTATCAAGCGTTAAGCGCGCAATTCAGTCACTGGAAGACAACGGCTTTCTGGTTACAGAGAACCGCTCAGCCAACAGTGTCAAACTGCCTAATCAATACCGTCTCTGCCTTGAGGTAGGGGTAGGTTCACACAGACCTAACCCAGTTCAGAGTGAACCTACCATAGGTCAGGCTGAACCCACGGTAGGTTCACAGGGAACTGAGGGGGTAGGTTCACACAGACCTATAAAACAGGAATCTTTTAACCAGGAATTAAACCCGGAATTAAACCTGAAAGAATTACCGGTTGCGGCAAGCGCTACCGGGCTGGTTGTGATTGAGGGCGGAAAACTCGACAAGCCTAAGGTTGATATCCCAAGCGACATGCCAGGCCCAAAAGACCAGGCCTGCAAAACGTTCCGCACCTGGGCTAATTACGCTTTTGCTTACCGCAAGCGCTACAACGCATGGCCTGTTTGGAACGCCAAGGTCGGCGGGCAGGTTTCTCAGCTAATTGACCGCCTTGGCGCTGATGTTGCGCCGCAGGTTGCCGTGTTTTACCTGTCTGTGAACGATGCCCGCTTAATCAACGAATGCCATAGCCTGAGCGGCCTGCTGTGCAAGGCTGAATCACTGCATACCCAGTGGGTTACCGGACGACAGATCAACGGCACCACGGCCCGCCAGATGGAAAACACCCAGGCCAATATCAACGCAGCGCAAGAAGCCGCCGCTCGAATCAGTGAAAAGGGGGTGAAGAATGCTTTCCTCCAATGATCTGAACGACCTGGTTGGAGCTATTTGCGCAACGGCCGAGACGCTCGGGCAGACCGTCAGCGCAAGTGCTGCGCAGATGATTGCTGAAGACTTGGCGCACTATTCGGTTGAGGAAATTGCTGGGGCCCTCCGCTCATGCAGGCGCGAGCTGACCGGCAAATTGACCCTTGCTTCAATCATGCAGCGCATCCAGGCCGCAGACGGCCGACCTGACCCTAATGAAGCATGGGGCATTGCACTGGCTTCATCTGACGAATCGGACAGCGTTGTTACCACTGATGAAATTCAGTTGGCGCTCGGAGCTGCCCGACCAATCCTGCTGGCCAAAGACAAGATTGGCGCCCGTATGGCGTTTATCTCGGCATACAGCCGCTTTGTTGATGCGGCCCGCCGAGAAGCCAAGCCCGTCAACTGGTCGTTATCAATGGGTTTTGACCCGCAGCGCCGACTTATGGCTGTTCAGGAGGGCGTTCGTATGGGGCGTTTGTCGCATGAAGCTGCCAAAGAATACGGCCTGCAGCTAATTCATGAACCAATCACCAATGACGGACTGGCCATCGCTGGGCTGCTTTCGGGTTCACCGGCTGCCAAGCCAAGCGAGAAGATGCGCGCCCGCTGGCAAGAAGTCCGGAAAGCCATCACCGATAAAACTGCAGAGCGCAAGAAGCAGGCTGACATTCGCGCAGCCCGGGAGCGCAAGAAGCTGAGGGTTGCTCGCGCAAAAGCTGAAAGGGCGGCAATCAAGGCTGGGCAGTTAACAAGGGAGCCTGGCCATGCATAAGCGCTGCTGGAAGATATCAATCCCGGGCTGCGCTCCTTTCACCATGATCCTGATGGATGACGAGCTGATTGCTTCGGCAGTGGCAAAGAGCATTTGGCCAAGCGCGAGTGTGAGCTGATGGACAACTACGAAATCACCTTTATACGAGACTTCCGGCAGTACGGCCGCACCGTTAAAGCGTCGTCATTTGCTGAGGCTGAATCGCAATGCAGCGAAGGCGAGTTTGTTTCAGGGCTTGTGGTGCATGTCAGCCAGGCTGATGAACAGCTTGTCTCTGATATGCGCAAGCGAGTTGGTGAGGCAGTGCCGGAGGCGGCTCATGGCTAATCCATCATTCCCGATCCGTACAGAGCAAGACAAGGCCCGCGCAATCCAGATTATCCAGCGCATAGGCCTTACGGAGGGCAAGACATGGTGCATCAAGGATGAAGTACGCAGTGATGCCCAGAATCGCCGCATGTGGGCCATGTTGCGCGACATATCCCGCCAAAAAGAATGGTACGGCCAAATGCTGAGCGACGAGGACTGGAAACACGTATTCAGTGCATCGGTAGAGCAGCAGCGAGCGGTACCCGGCTTGGAGGGTGGTTTCGTTGTTCTCGGCGTATCTACCCGCAAGCAATCCAAAAAGTGGTTCAACGACATGTTCCATGTGATGGAGGCATTTGGCGCTGAGTACGGAATCAAGTTCACTACTGTTGATTACTGGGGAGTAGCCGCATGAGCAAGCTAACCAAGCTGGCCCGCGACCGTGAGTGCCAGATTCGCATACCTGGTATCTGCAACTTTGACCCAGCTACTACCGTGCTTGCGCATTACCGCTTGGCTGGAACCTGTGGTGTTGGAATAAAGCCGCACGATCTTCTTGGCGCCTGGGCGTGCTCATCCTGTCATGACGAGGTAGACCGTCGCACCCGGCGCATTGACCCGGATAGCGCAACGCTTGCTCATCTTGAGGGTGTTATTCGCACCCAGGCCATTCTGCTGAAGGAAGGGAAGGTGGCAGCGTGAAAGTAAAAGCCCCAACAGAGGATCAAGATCAGGCTGCTTTGGTCAAGTGGTTTGACCTGCAGTACCCGGCAATGCGGGGCAGGCTGGCCGCAACCCCAAACGGAGGCCACCGGCACAAGATTACAGCGGCAAAGCTGAAGGCGGGCGGTGTGCGGGCTGGCTATCCAGACTTGAACTTGCTTACGCCGCGCCATGGCTTTGCAGGTCTGTTCATAGAAATGAAGCGCTCCAAGGGCGGCGCGTTATCAGCAGAGCAGGCCGACTGGCTGCAATGGCTAAGTGATCAGGGATTCATGGCAGTTGTGTGCAAGGGGTTCGATGCAGCACAGAAGACAATTCAAGGGTATCTCGGGGAGGCACCATGCAGCAGATAGACACAGCATATCTATTGCAGGAGTGGGGGGTGTGGCTGCGCGTCCAGGTAGGTGTGCCGCGCTATGTGTCGCCAAGCTACGCGCTAATGCGAGACAACGTGCAAATGAGTGGCGGGCTAGATCCATGCATCACCGACGACACCGCAATGCTCATCGACCGCCTGGTATCGCGACTGGAGAAGCGCTATCCGGAAGCCGGTCAGGCTCTGTGGAATTATTACCGGCACGGCATCAGCTATCGGCACCTTGGCAAGCTGATGGGTATTACGCACGTAAAGGCTCAGGAGTTGGTCATGGTGGGCAGTGCATGGGTCGATTCAGCGCTGTGCGGCCACGATATTGCAGCATGAGTTACGCATGTTGACAGTGGATTACACATGGCGTAACTTAGTGCCCATAGTGCGGTTTTACCGCGTTGAAACCCGGCCATCGAGCCGGGTTTTTTATTGCCCAAAATCCTTGCCTGCATCCCCATGCAGACCCTTGCCCGCCACTGAGCGGGTTTTTTTATTCCACTCGCAACAGTCCTGCAAAGCAGGAGGCATGTATGCAGCTGTTAACCAGGAGTACCAAGCCAATGAGCCAAGCAGCCACTGATACGCTGGCGGAAGCCACGAAAGCGGCCCCGGCGGTCGCAGTGGCTATTACTGGCGCGACCGGCGCAATCGACTGGTCCAATATCAGCTACATGCTGGTTGCCCTGTACACGCTATTGCAAATCGGTTTGCTGATCCCGCGCTACCTCCGTGAATGGCGCCGCATCAAGAATGACAGCACAAAGGCGGATGAGGCGTGAAGCCAGCTTCCCATGCCAAACAATGGTATCGACTCTGGTCGGTACGTTTAGCTGTGCTGAGTGCCGCCCTGTCTGCTTGTGAAGCTCTGGTGCCACTATGGCAGCCGCATATGCCTGGTGGTGTGTTCGCAGTGCTTGCCACGATTGTTGGTATTGCTGCCGCTGTTGCTCGGACCGTTAAGCAAGAAACACTGGCTAAGGACTGAGTATGAGCGGGGAAGTGAAGAAGCAGCCAGACTGGGAGCGCATCGAAAAGCTCTACCGCGCGGGCGTTCTTTCTGTACGAGAGATAGCCGGCGAGTGCGGCGTGTCTCACACGGCCATCAACAAGCGAGCAAAGACCCATGGCTGGGAGCGTGACCTAAAGGCAAAGATCAAGGCCAAGGCTGATTCGCTGGTTTCCAAAGCTGAGGTTTCCACACAGGTTTCCAAGGAAGAGCTGGCAACCGAGCGCGGAATCATCGAGGCAAATGCGCAGGTTATTGCTGACATACGCATTGCTCACCGCACGGACATTGGGCGCTCTCGGAAGATGGCCAACAAGCTGCTGGATGAGCTTGAAGGCATGACCGATAACCGCGAGCTCTTTGATCAGCTTGGCGAGTTGCTTCAGTCCCCTGATGAAAATGGCCAGGACAAGCTAAACGATCTGTACATGAAGGTTATCAGCCTCCCGTCGCGCACCAAGACGATGAAGGAATTGGCTGAGACGCTGAAGACACTGATCACCCTTGAGCGCCAGGCATATGACGTTGGCGCTGAGCTGCCACGTCAGCCGCATGAAGAATTAACGGACGAAGAAATTGAGCGCCGCATCGCTCAGCTTGCCGGGTAACCGGGAAGAACGCATAGAGCTGCTGGCGCTGCTTGAGGAAAAACGCCGCAGGGATGCGACAAGGCAGCATCTGATTCAGTTTGAGTCGCTGTATGCGTGGCAAACCAAGTTTGTTGCAGCAACGGCCGATCACACGTCTTGCATGCTTATGGCAGCAAACCGGGTGGGCAAGACTCGGACGGGCCTGACCATAGATGCCATCCATTTGCTGGGCGATTACCCAGACGATTGGGAAGGCCACAGGTTCGAAGCCCCGCCACTGTGCTGGCTGCTTGGCTTCTCGATGGAGAAGACACGCGACCTGCTCCAGGCGCCATTGTTTGGTAGGGCAGAAGGCAACAAGTTTATTGGCGGCCTTATACCAGCTGATCGTGTTGTCGACTGGAAATCTGCTACCGGCACCAGTGGCGCAATGCGCGAGGTGAGAGTCAGGCACGCCAGTGGTGGTATTGCGATTGTGCAGTTCTGGTCATACAGCCAGGGCCAGCACGCAATCATGGGCGATAGCGTTGATTGGTATCACATCGACGAAGAACCCCGCGACAAAGCTATTTACCCGCAGGTACTGACCCGCACGGCAACAGGTGACGGCGGCAAGGGCGGCAGGGGAATACTGACCTTTACGCCTGAGAATGGCCGCACCGAACTTGTAGTGCAGTTCATGGATGAGCCCGCTGAAGGGCAGTACATGCAGCGCGCCACTTGGGATGACGCGCCTCACTTAACCGAAGAAACGCGCCGCAAGCTGCTGGGTATGTACCCGCAGTGGCAGCGCGATATGCGCTCAAAAGGTATGCCATTGCTTGGTACTGGCTTGATATTCGATTTCGGCGACGACCTGATCAAGTGTGCGCCGTTTGAATGTCCTGCTCATTTCTGGGTAGTCAACGGCATGGACTTTGGTTGGGATCACCCGCAAGCGCATGTGCAGCTTTGGATCGACATTGAGTCTGATGTGGTTTACCTGGCCCACGCATGGAAGAAGTCAAAGGTCACACCAATAACCGCCTGGGGATCGGTCAAGGCATGGGCGCAATATGTGCCAACTGCCTGGGCTGCTGACGGCCTGCAGTCTGAGAAGTCGTCAGGCATTCACCAGAAAGCAGCTTATGACGATGCTGGCTGGCAAATGATGGGCACTCACGCTACGTGGCCAGAGGGCGGCGTTGGCGTCGAGGCTGGCTTGGTCGAGCTCTATGAACGCATGACCACCGGGCGCTTCAAGGTGTTCTCGCACCTATCTGATTTCTTTGAAGAAAAGATGAGTTACCACCGGGACGAGACAGGAAAGATCGTGAAGCTTAACGATGACCTGATCTCGGCGACTCGTTACGCCTACATGATGCGCCGCAATGCTCTGCAGCGGTTCCAGTGCAAGCCTGCTGAGGCTGGCGTTTACAAATCTGATTACGACCCATTTGGAGGGAGCTAGCCATGTGCGGCAGCAAGCTAAAGAAACTTGCCTCAGTGGCAACGCTGGGGATTACCGATGCGTTCACTGGAGCGCTGGAGCCACCAAAGGCACCAGACGCCCCTGCCTCTGTTGACCCAACCCCAACAGAGGCAGATCCAGGCGTCATTGCTGCGCGTGAGGACGAGAAGCGCCGCCGCGCTGCTGCCGCTGGGCAGTCGAGCACTATCCTCACTGGCGCAAACGGCCTGACCACGCAAGCAAATACAGGGCAAAAAACCCTGCTGGGCGCTTAATCATGGCCGACACTCTGCGCAAAAGGCTCGACGACCGCATGTCTAGCCTGCGCAATGAGCGCGACAGTAGCTGGAAAGAAACGTGGCGCGAGCTTTCTGACTACATCGAACCGCGCACTGGGCGCTGGTGCCTATCTGACACCAATGACGGCAAGCGCCGCGATCAAAAAATTATCAACGGTACAGCGACGTATGCAGCTCGCGTGCTTGAGGCTGGCATGCGTGACGGGATCACAAGCCCGGCGCGCCCATGGTTCAAGCTGGCTACGCCTGATCCAAGCCTCGCCAACTACGCACCGGTCAAGCTTTGGCTGAATCAGGCTGAAGTGGCAATGCGTGAGGTATTCGCTAAGTCGAACCTCTATAACACGCTTACCACGCTGTATGGTGAGGCCGGCATCTTCGGTACTGGTGCGATGGCAGTGATGCCTGATGCGCGTGATGTGGTGCGGTTCTATCCGTTCACCATCGGCAGTTTCATGCTGGCCAACAGTGACCGGTTGCAAGTTGACACGCTGTATCGCGAGTTCCGAATGACTGCGCGCCAGATGGAGCAGCAATTTGGCAGGGCGAAAATGTCCAGCGCCGCACAAAGCCTGCTCGACACCAAGCCTGATGCCTGGGTGGATATCTGCCACGCAAACGAGCCGAACGACACTCGCATCGCTGGCATGCGCGACAACAAGAACATGGCTTACCGCTCAGTCTATTGGGAGAAGGGCGGCGACAGCGATAAGACGCTGAGCGAATCAGGCTTTGAGCAGTTCCCGATCATGGCGCCGCGCTGGAAAGTGAATGGCGAAGATGTGTATGGCCGTGGCCCGGGCGCTCTGTGTATTGGTGACAACAAAGCCCTGCAGCTCATGGAGAAGCGCAAGGCCCAGCTATTGGCGCAAGGTGCGACACCGGCAATGGGCGCGCCTTCCTCGCTGAAAGGCCAGAAGGCATCGATCATTCCAGGCGATATCACCTACGTGACCGAAAGCGCTGCGGGTCAGAAGTTCTCGCCGATCTACACGCCTGATCCGACTTGGTATTCAGCGTTGCGCGGCGAGATTCAGGCGCACGAAGGCCGAATCGACACCGCGTTCTTCGTTGACCTGTTCCTGATGATTTCTCAGATGGATTCGGTTCGCACTGCCACTGAGATTGCTGCGCGCAAAGAAGAGAAGATGCTGATGCTCGGGCCAGTTCTCGAGCGCCTCAACGACGAATTGCTTGATCCGCTTATCGATCGCACCTTTGCAATCATGCTTGAGCAGTCCGTGCCGCGTTGGGCTGGCCTGTTGCCAGGCAAGCCGTTGCTGGCGCCGCCACCTGAAGAGCTTGCAGGCATGGACCTTCGTGTTGAGTACATCAGCATCTTGGCTCAAGCACAGAAAGCCATGGGAGTTGGCAGTATTGAGCGGACCCTTGGGTTTGCTGGGAACCTTGCCGGTATCGATCAGGGCGTGCTGGACAACATCAACTTCGACAGCACGATCAATGAATACGCCTCAATGATTGGTGTTCCGCCTGCAATCCTTAACAGCCAGGAGCAGGTTAAACAGATTCGCGAGCAGCGCGCCAAGGCTCAGCAGCAGCAAGCCGCTATGGAGCAAATGGGCTCAGCAGTACAGGGCGCCAAGCTCCTTTCTGAGACTGATGTGAGTAGCGAGAACGCCCTCACGTCCCTGGTCGGGGCCTAACAATGAACGCTGCAAACCAAGCTGCTACCGAGAAGGCCGAGCAGCTGGACAAGCTCGCCCGCAAACAAGAGACGGCCGACTTTCTGGCGCTGATGAACACCCAGCAGGGCAGGCGCTTCATGTGGTCCTTGCTGAGTAAGTGCAACTTGTTCGCCACCAGCTTCAACCCTCACGGCGGGCTGATGAACATCGCCGAGGGCAAGAAGCAGATCGGCTACCAGTACCTAGAAGCAATCAACCAACTCTGCCCAGACCTGTACGCCCTGATGACTCAAGAGGCGAACGAGGCTGTGCGTAACCGCCAGCTACAGCTGGATAACGTAGAGGAAGAATCCAATGACTGACGAAACAACCAATGCTGGAGCTCAGGACACCACCGCCGCGCCAGCCGAAGTTGCACAGTCGGATGCGCCGCCATCAACACCTGAATCAACCACAACCCTGACGCAGCCAGCGCCAGGTGAAGAGGTTGCCGAAGGTGATAAGGGCGGCGAGCAAGCTGACAAACCGACCGGTCCGCCGGATGAATACGCTGATTTCACTGTGGGCGAAGGCGCTGAGATTGACGCTGATGTGCTGAATGACTTCAAGGGCATTGCCAAAGAACTTGGCCTTACCCAGGAAGGCGCACAAAAGCTTATCGACCTGCAAAGCGCCATGGCAGCGAAGCAAGAGCAAGCGTTATCGGAAAGTCGCGAAGGCTTGCGCAAGCAGTGGTCCGAGGCAGTACGTAACGACCCTGAGTTCGGCGGCGAGAAGTACGACGAGAACGTAGCCATCGCAGCCAAAACCATGCAGGCGTTCGGAGACGACACGCTGCGCACCCTACTGAATGACTCCGGCCTGGGTAACCACCCTGCGCTGGTGAAGTTCTGTCATCGCATTGGAAAGGCAATTTCTGAGGATCGCCTTGTTATGCCTGGAACCCAGGCGGCGCCCGCAGAAATGACGATTGTTGACGCATTCAAATAAACGTTAGGAGATTCCCAACATGGGTATTTTGACAAGCACCATGCCAACTCTGCTGGATAAATTCAGCCGAGAAGATAGCCAGAAGAAGATCATGAAGATCGTCGAGCTGATGGCTAAACAGAACGACATCCTCATGGATGCCGAGTACCAGGAGTGCAATGACGGCTCCAAGCACAAAACCACCATGCGCTCGGGCATTCCTGAGCCTACATGGCGCATGTTCAACAAGGGCGTCCAGCCAAGCAAGTCGACCACTGTGCCTGTGCTTGACACCACTGGCATGATGGAAGACTACGGCAAGGTCGATAAGGCGCTGGCCGACCTGAGTGGCAATGCTGACGCATTCCGCGTGTCTGAGAACATCGCCAAGCTGCAGGGCTTCAACAACAAAGCCTCGCGCTATATGTTCTACGGCAACACCCAGAGCGAGCCAGAAGCATTCTTGGGCTTGTCACCGCGCTATAACGATCTTTCTGCTGAGTCTGGCGCAAACATCGTTGATGGCGAAGGCACAGGCTCAACCAACGCATCGATCTGGTTTGTGACCTGGGGCGAAATGACCACGCACCTGCTGTATCCAAAAGACAGCGTGGCCGGCTTCCAGCATCGTAACCTCGGTGAAGACACCGTAAAGGACGATGACGGCGGCGAGTTCCAGGCCTACCGCGACCACTTCAAGTGGGACATCGGTATGTCTGTCCGCGACTGGCGTGCAAATGCGCGCATTGCGAATATCGATGTGACCACCCTGACCAAGGACGCAGCTACCGGCACCGACCTCATCGAGAAGATGATTCGAGCCTACTACCTGCTGGAAAACCCAATGCAGGGTGAAGGTCGCACGGTCATTTACTGCAACCGCACCCTGCAAACATTCCTGCACCTGCAGGCCATGAAAGAAAAGAACGTCAACCTGACCCTGGGTGAGTACGCCGGTCGCAAGATTCCTGAGCTGCTGGGCATCCCGATCAAGCGTTGCGACGCTCTGCTCAACACTGAAGCCCGCGTGGTTTAAGGAGAACGATCATGCTTTTAGATGCCAAACTGCTGATGTCCAATCAACAGGCCATCACTGCAACCGCCGCCTCGACCGATGTAATTGATCGCGGCGACGTTAAGGACGTGGGCAAGGACGGCAGCATTCCGCTGCTGGTCCAAGTCACCGAAGCGTTCAACACCCTGACCAGCCTGACTATCGACGTACAGACAGACGACAACTCGGCATTCAGTTCGCCGCGCTCCCTGTTCTCTACTGTCGTGCCCCTGGCTGAACTCAAGGCTGGCTATCAAACGCCGGTCATTACTCTGCCTCAAAAGACCGAGCGCTATTTGCGCGTGAACTACACCGTGACCGGCACCGCGCCGACCACTGGTAAGGTCACTGCTGGCGTGGTTGCGGGGGTTCAGACCAATGGCTAAGACATACAAAGTGCTTGAGCGCTCGTATATCAACGGGCGCTTGTATGAGCCAGGCGAAACGCTGGAACTGGAAATTGACCGCCCCGGCAGCAACCTTGAACTGGTGAAGGCGACCAAGGCGGACAAGGCTAAGGTCGGCGACGAATCAACTGACAAGCCAGCTGACAACCTGCCTGACGCCTAACTGCGTCAAACCCCAAGAGGGCTCTTCGGAGCCCTTTTTTATTGCCCAAAGGAAAGCACATGGCCAGTGTCGTTCAGATCTGCAACATCGCCTTAAGCCGTATCGGGCAGACGCAGTTTATTGATTCGCTCACAGAGCAAAGCAAGGCTGCCGAGTTGTGTGATTTGCACTATGACGCGTGCCGTGAAGAGGTTTTGCAGGCTGCGCCGTGGCCATTTGCTGAGGCCAGGGTGTACTTGGCCGATATTGGCTCACCGCCGGTGAACTGGCTGTACCGCTATCGCTATCCTACTGACTGCCTACAGGCTCAGTACATTTCATTGCCAGGCATGCGCATGCCCTCTACAGAGCTGCGGCCTAAATTCAAGGTGATCAACGCTTCAGGTGGGCGGGCAATAGTTGCCGACATGCCGCAAGCCGAACTGGTTTACACGGTAAGCGTTGAAGACACCACCTACTTTCCCCCTCTATTCGTGTCCGCGCTTGCATGGCGGGTTGCTGCCGAGCTGGCCATGGGGTTGCAGGCGCGGCCAGAGAACTACGCCGCTGCCATGCAGAATTACTCACGCGTGATAGACCAGGCGCAAGCTCAGGCATTCAACGAAAGCGACGAAGATGAGCTGCCCGAGTCTGAATTTGTATCGGTGCGCAACTGATGGGTATTAGTCTTAATCAGCCATCATTTGCCTCTGGCGAGCTGGCCCCGTCGCTGTGGGCCCGCACTGATCTTGCCCGCTATCAAACCGGGCTGCGCCTGTGCAGTAATTTCTTTGTCATGCCTTATGGCGGCGTGAAGAATCGACCGGGCACAGTGTTCTTGAACTCAACCAAGGACAACGGGGTAGCGCGCCTAATTCCTTTTGAGTTCAACGACGAGCAAACCTATGTACTGGAGTTTGGCAGCCTGTACATGCGCGTCTATAAAGACGGAGGCATAGTAGAGGTAAGTCCTGGCACACCTTATGAGATAGCCACGCCATACACTGCTGCGCAGTTGTTCGAGCTTAATTTCACGCAAAGTGCTGATGTGATGACCATCGTCCATCCTTCGCATCAGCCTCGCAACTTGTCGCGCCTTGACCATGATGATTGGACTCTGGCGACAATTAGCTTCGTTCCGAGTATTTCAGCGCCGACAGGGCTTGGTGCTGCTGCACGCTCAGGCGGAGCTGGCGACACGTCTAACTATGGGTATGTCGTTACCTCGGTGATTGATGGCGAGGTAATAGAGGAAAGCCTGCCATCCACTGCTGCAACCGTGGCAAGCTGGGACAACAAACCAGGTGCCGTGCTTACGTGGACGGCTGCCGTTGGCGCTGATTATTACAACATCTACAAGGACAATACCGGGTCAGGAATATACGGATTTATCGGGCGCGCAGACACCCTCACATTCACGGACGTGAATATTGGTGCCGTCAAAACTGACACGCCGCCTAATGGCAACAATCCGTTTGTAGGTGCTGGCAACTACCCGGGCGCTGTTGGTTACTACCAGCAGCGTCTCTGCTTCGCTGGCAGCAACAACAACCCTCAAACCGTATGGATGAGCAAGACCGGTAACTTCAACAACTACGGTTATGCGACCCCGGTTAAAGACGATGACTCAATCACGTTCACAATTGCATCACGCCAGGTCCAGCGCTATCGGCATCTGCTGCCGTTGCGTCAGTTGCTTGGGCTGACAACAGGTGGTGAGTGGGTGATTGATGGCTCAGATTCTGGGCTGACACCCAAGACAGTGCGCGCTGAAATCCAGAGCTATAACGGCAGCTCGAAAATCCCTCCCATCGTTATCAACAATAGCGCGATCTACATTCAGTCCCGGGCAAACTCTGTGGCATCGCTGGCTTATAGCTTTGAAAGCGACGGGTTTTCAGGTGGCGACTTGACTAAGTATTCGCCGCATTTTTTCCGCGGTTACACGCTGGTTGATTGGACCTATCAGCAGATACCGGACCGGCTGGTGTGGTCTGCTCGAAGTGACGGCGCGCTTCTTGGTATGACATTTCTGCCAGAGGAAGAACTCATAGCCTGGCATCAGCATCACACTGACGGGTTTGTGGAGTCGGTTTGCAGTATTGCTGAGGGTGATGAGGATGCGCTCTACATGCTGGTTCGTCGCACAATCAGCGGAACAGCAAAGCGCTATGTTGAGCGCATGGCATCGCGCCGGTTTGACCGGATGGAGGATGCGTATTTTGTAGATTGCGGCCTGACCTATGACGGCCGCAATACATCTGCAACGGCCTACCTTCGACTCACTGGCGCGCCAAGTTGGAAGTATCCAGAGCTAGTTACCGTTACCGCAACAGGCGCAGCACCATTCACCCTTGGCAGTGTTGGACGCACCTATAGACTGCGATCAGGTGCTGACATTGTGCGCGTCCAGGTCACGGCTTACACGTCGACAACGGCTGTCACCGCCAAGCTACTAGAGGTTTGCCCGGAAAGCCTGCGTGACATTATGGTGAGTGATTGGGCGCTCATGGCCGAAACGCTGTCTGGGCTTGGGCATCTTGAAGGGAAAACCGTTTCAGTGCTGACTGATGGTGATGTGCATCCGCAGAGGCAGGTTATCGGTGGATCAATCAGTCTTGAATATGCGTCAGCAGTGGTTCATGTAGGCCTTCCATATGCTGCCGAACTGGAAACGTTAGAGGTCGACTTTCCGGGCCAGGAAACGCTGCTCGATAAGCGCAAGGTAATCCCGGGTGTGACAGTTTTCCTTGAGCAATCAAGGAATTTTTGGGCTGGACCCAAGCAGGGCGACAAGCTCTATGAGCAAAAAGCTGACTACAGAGTGACCTATGACGCACCGGTGAGCACAGTAACCGGCGTGAGTGAGCTGAAGATTCAAACCGTATGGGGCGAGGCTGGGCGCGTATACATCCAGCAGCCAGATCCATTGCCTTTGACAATCTTGGCATTGATTCCAGACGTGGTGGTCAGTGGCAAAGGCTAAGGTTTTGCCTCTACTTGAGGCCGATATCCTGGGTGTTTCGCGCATTGTTCGGCAGGCAGACCGTGACGAAATTGAAGGTGCTCTACAGACGCCTATTGAGCAGGCTTTGCGCGAAGGTGCTCTTGGCTACAAAGCCAGCAAGATTGTCATGGATGGCAAGGTGTTGGCTGTTTTTGGGGATGCGCCCCATTCAGAAGGTGTTGGCGTGCCGTGGCTTATCAGCACTGTTCACGTCACCCGCCACCCGAAAGCTTTCCTGCAGGTTTGCAAGCCTGAGATTGAGGAAATGCTAACTCGCAGTGAGCTGCTGATTAATTTTGTGGATGTAAGGAACACTACGGCCATTCGCTGGCTGACATGGCTTGGTTTCGAGTTCGGCGAGCCTGAGCCATACGGGCCGCTTGACGTGCTGTTTAAACGATTCTGGATGCGGAGAACGCCATGTGCGTGAGCAATCTATTTAACGCGTACGCCGCCAATGAGCAGGGCAATTACCTTAATAGCGTGGCAAAGGTTAATGCCGGCCTATCTGATCGAGCAGCCGCTGACGCCATTGCAAGAGGCGCAATTAGTGCGGACGAGCAGCGCCGGCAAACACAGCAGGTTATCGGGGCCCAGCGGACAGGGTTTGCTGCAAACGGTATCGACGTTAATACCGGAAGTGCGGGGCAGATTCAAAACGACAGCGCAGCTCTGGGTGAACTGGATGCGCTCACGCTCATGAATAACGCGTCACGCGAAGCATACGGCTACCAGGTTCAAGCAATGGATCAGCGGCGACAGGGCAAGCTTGCTAAATATCAAGGAAAGATGGAGGCGGTCGGCTCTATCCTGGGCGGCGTCGAGAAGGCCTATACGTTCGGACAGGGTGGCGCATAATGGCACGCGTACCGGCAATAGAAGGGCGCCAGGTTCAGCTGGCAGGCACTGGCGCGCAAGGTTTCAGTATGCGCGCACCGGATGTATCAGGGCTTACTCGCGGCTTGGAGCAAGCTGAAAACGGCGTTATGCGTGAGGTGCAAAAGCAGCGCGAAGAGGCAGAGACGGCGCAAGTCAAGGAGGCTGCCCGGGCATATGATGAATACGAGCAAGATTTAAAGTTCAACCCCGAGACAGGGCTTTATACCCGTAAGGGCAAGAATGCTGCCGACATAACCAATATTGGAACAGCTGAGCTTGATACGAAGTATGACGAAATCGCGAGCGGTATTCAGAATGAGCGAGTAAAAAAGCGCTTTGATGATTACCGATTAGCCAAGCGTGCTCAGTTTGGGCAGGAGTTCAATCGCTACGAGTTCCAGCAAAACCAGGTGTATAAGGATGAGGTTGATGCCGGGTCTCTGGAAACAACTTTGCAGGGCGCCGCGCTTTACTACAATCAGCCTGAAAAAATTGCACAGTACCAGCAGCAGGCGGCTGCGCTCGTAAAGTCGAGAGCTCAGCGTAAAGGTACAGCTGAAGAACTCACCCAGGCCGAACTGCTTAAAACGAACAGTTCAATGATGACTGGCGTGATTCAGCGCCTTGCAAATGATGATCCCTACAAGGCAAAAAGCTACTTCGAGCAGCAGCAAGGCGGGATGACGGCTGAAGACCAAGTGCGCGTCGACAACCTGATCAGCCGTGAAATCAAGTCTCGAGAAATTGAGGCTAAGCAGCTTCAGGCCATTGGCCGAGCTGAGCTGTCATCACGGGTTTCTGATGCGTCGGCTGCGTACCTGTCGGGCTTTGATTACGAAAACCCGCCATCGCAAGCAGAGTTTATTGCGGGCTATGGCGCCGAGGATGGTGCTAAGCGTTATGAGCAATTTGTTAAAGCGCAAGGCCTTGGGCGCGCCATCCAGAGTATTGCAAGCGCCAGCCCGGAAGAGCGCCAGCAGATCATCAATGACTTCAACCCGGCAAAAGACGGCGTGGCCAGCGCTGGGTTTCAGCAAGACGCCAAACTATACGGCACGCTGATCAATGCAGCGTCTCGCCTGGGCTCTGAAATGCAGAGTGACCCGGCGCAGTATGTGGCCGCACGCAGTCAAATAGTGAAACGCGCTGCGCAGGGTTTGTCGAGCGGGGACCCGGCTGATGCTGATGCATATGCAAACGCAACCATTGCTGAACAGCAACGCCTTGGCGTGGCGTCTCCCAAACTATTAACCGACAACCAGGCAGCAAGCATTGCCGCCAGCTTCTCAAACACTACCGATGGTGGCGACAACGCCGCCAAGATGATCGAGCAACTGCAAGGGCAGTGGGGCAAGCACTGGCCGCAAGTGTTTAGCCAGCTGCAAGGCAAGCTCCCGGGCGCGGCATTGGTCATCGGAACAGGTGTCGATCAGCAGACCGCATCGACACTTGCACGTATCGCCCCAATCAAAACCGCTGACCTCAAGAAAGGACTGGATAGCACTGACACCACTGAGGCTAAACGAACTCTCAATGACCGATTTGCAGAGTTTCGCAACACTTTGGCGGGCCAGGCTGGCGGTGAGCGCACGTTTACCACTCTTTATGATGAGGCTGAGCGCCTGACCTATGCCTATATGAGGCAAGGCAAGAGCTATGCCGATGCGGCCGAATTGGCAACTAAGTCGCTTATTGACGACAAGTACACCATCAAGGGCAGCTGGCGGGCGCCCAAGCAGCTTGACGCCGACATTATTGAGGATGGCGCCGAGAAGTTCATTGACGCCATTGATCCCAGCACGATTGCCTTTGCTGTGCCTAGCGGCGTGAGCGAAGACTTTGCCAAAGAGCGCGTCAAGGCTGCGCTGAGCAAGGACGCATACTGGGTGACAGCACCAGACGAGTCAGGCCTTGCCCTGTATTACGGTGGCGGCGCTGTTCTCGACAAGGAAGGCAACCCCATCATTCAAGGGTGGGATGATCTTGCCGGTGAATCGGCTAAGGTTCCGTCGCTCTTTGATCGCTTCAATGAAGGCCGCGAGAAGATGATTAACGCTGAAAAGCAACGCCTTAGCGGCCAAGGTGCAGAGCAATGACAATCTATACGGACGGCCTGATTGTCGATCGCCAGAGAAACTTGCTCGACGATGTAGTGAGTGGGCAGGGAGATACAGCAGAAGCGGCCTTTGATCAGGCGCTGTTTGAAAACCCGACAATGGCCTTGCGCCGTTCAAGCGAGCTAGACCAGGCGGAAAAAGGGCGAGTAATCCAGAACGAGCAACAGGGCTGGGGTTATGTTGCCCCGGAAGTTCGAGAGGCGCCAACTACTCCACTACTGAGCGCCGAACAAGCGCGGGAGCGGGTAAAGGAATCAGGCCTTGAACTCACGATTGGTGACGAAGGCATTCGCGAGGGCGCGCTCGACATCCTGATGACCCGGAAAAAAGCAGAGACGCAGCGCAAGTTTGTGCTCGACAACGCGCCTGTTTCGACGGTTCCGGTGCAGCTTCTTGCTGGGTTTGCTGCATCGGCGATTGACCCCATCAACATCGCGTCGGCATTTGTCCCTATTGTCGGTGAGGCGCGGTATGCGTCCATGCTGGCCCGAGCCACTACGCGCGCGGCAAGGTTTGGTGTTCGCGCCAGGGTCGGTGCGCTTGAGGGTGCTGTAGGTGCCGCACTGGTAGAGCCGCTGGTTTTGCATGCTTCCGCACAAGACCAGTCTGACTACGATATGACCGACAGCCTGTTGAACATCGCTTTCGGCACTGTGCTGGGCGGCGGGCTGCATGCTGCCGGCGGTTATGTTTCAGATACGCGGCGGACGGCAGGCGGGATGTTTTCGGGGTCTTTAAGCGCATCAACCGCTGGCGCGGTAGACAATGCGCCAGGCGCGACTGTCGAGCAAAGAGCATTGCGCGACATGGCAATACTGCGCGGCGATGATGATCCGATGACGGCTCTCAATGAGTCCCTACGGCGGGCCATTGAAGCCGACCGCCCAAAAATTGCAGAGGCTGCCCGGATTCAGGCGACCGAAGAGCTGACGCCGACCATTCGGGCTGAGCTGGAAGAGATAGCCAACGGCAAGCTACCCAATATCGCCGATATCAGAACCGAGATAAGCGCGATCACTAAGCGGGCCAACGGCCTTGACGCTACGTTCAAGGAGAGAGCCAAGCAGTTCCAATCTCAGCAAATGACACGCAAGGAAGCGGAAAGGGCTGCGCGTGAGTCAGTCGCCCTTGAGCGCCAAGAGCTTACGGAACGCCAGGCTGAAATGGAGCAGTCGCTGGAGGGTAATCGCCAAGCAGAGCAGGCGCGAGCAGAGCTTGGCAGGCTTGAGCGCGGGGAACTGCCGGAGCAATTCAAGGAGCGGGTCGGTGGGCGTGCAAGTGAGATAGAGAGCGGCTTTGGCCTAAATAACACGGCTCGATCAGTTGCAGAGAATGCGCCGTGGCAGGTCAGAGAAAGCGCTTTGCGCTCGGCGGTATCTCAGGCCGTGACCGGGCGGCCAATCGATGTGCAGGCCATTTTCGATCTAGCAGACCCGATCAAGCGGGATGCCGCATTGGCCAGACTCAAGGAACCGGTTAAAACAGTAGCCGACCCAGAAGGCGAAGTGGCCAGCTATGCCGCCGACCAAACATCAGACGCCCTTGATCCAACGGATCTTGAGGGTGCGGAGAAGATGCTCGCCGACGAGGAAGCGCTTACCTATGAAATGGCAGAGCAGGCTGGCGTGGACGTTGAGCCATACCTGAAGGAAGCCAACACAGTCTCACAAGACGCTGACGCCTATGCAGCGGCCTACCGTGCAGCAGCACTCTGCCAGTTGAGGACATAATGAGCGCAAACGATTGCATTGATAAGATCCAGGCGGCCGCTAAAGCAGCTGGGCGCGAACTCAACCTTGAGGAAATGATCGAGATTCAGGAAGAGCTACAAGGCCGAATCAAACAGCTTCAGGCGACGGACGACACCCAAAGCACTGAGGAAGCAGCATTGAGAGCGGCGGACGAACTTAGCCGCAAGGTCAAACTTGCCGCTGTGATTGAGAAGCGCAACGCCATGCTCAATGCACGTCGCCGCGCGGAACTGGTTGGCTATATCCGCAACCAGTGGGCGGATCGGCCTGATATTGGACTTGAGTCATTCCTTGTGGGGACCAACGTCGCTCGATCAGGTTCGCGCCGGTCCGTTGCTGCCGAGCAAAAGCAGCTTGCTCAGGGCTACATTGCCGGCTTTCTGAATGACATTGAGCGTGACGGCCTTATGCCGTTTCTCACTCGCGGCGACCTGGAGGAGGACATTGCGGACGCGCTGTGGCGTATCGGTATGGATAAGCCGCTTGACGGCATTGGCACAGAAGCTCAAGCCATTGCCAAAATCATGCAGAAGTACCAGGAGACAGCGCGCATTGATGCAAACCGCGCCGGAGCTTTCATTAACAAGCTACCTGGTTATGTGGTGCGACAGTCACATGACCCGTATAAGTTGCGCCGCGCAGGTTACCAACAGTGGCGCGATGAGATATTGCCACTGCTGGACGAGCGAACCTTTGCGGGCAACGCCGATCGAGACGGATTTTTGCTGGCCACTTACAACGGCCTTGTTTCTGGTGTTCACTTAAAGACCGGCACGCCAGACCCGAGCGGCTTTAAAGGGCCTCGCAACCTGGCCAAAAAGGTAAGCGCCGAGCGAGTCTTGCACTTCAAGGATGGTTTGGCGTGGAATGAATACAACAAAGTCTATGGCACGGGATCTTTGCGCGAGTCATTCCTTGGCGGCATTGATGCCATGGGAGAGCGTACAGGGCTGATGCGACGACTGGGGACCAACCCGGAAGCGAACTTTAATGCTGCGCTGGATGAACTGCAGCTTGACTATAAAAACGATCCAGACGGGTTGCGCAAGTTCAACGACGACCGGCGCGGCCTGCTAAAGACTCGTTTTGCTGAGGTGGACGGCACGGCCCGTATCGCAGTTAACCAAGTAGGCGCCCGGGTTGCCTCGAATATCCGTGCCTGGCAATCAATGGCCAAGCTGGGTGGGGCGGTTATCTCGGCTGTTTCTGACCTGCCAGTCGCAGCGAGCGAGCTTCGGTATCAGGGCAAGGGCATGCTGGGATCAATGGGTGATCTTATCGGCGGCCTTATGGCTGGCCGAAAATCCGAAGATCAGCGCGAAATTCTATCCAGCCTTGGCGTGTTCTTCGATAACGTGCGCGGCGATGTGGTCAGCAAGTTCAGTGCCGACGATACGCTGGGTGGGAAAATGAGCCGCGCACAGCAGATGTTTTTTAAGCTGAACGGCCTGACCTGGTGGACTGACACCATGCGGTCTACGGCGGCCTTGATGATGAGCCACAACCTGGCATATCAAAAGGGCGCTGGATGGGACCAGCTCAACCCAGACCTACGCCGAACACTGGAGCTGTTTGAGTTTGATAGCGGGCGATGGGACCTTATCCGTGGCACCGCCTCAAAAGAGGCAGATGGCCGCGAGTACATGACCACCCAAGGCATTGACTCAATACCTGAGGCTGACCTATCAGCGTACTTGACCAGCAAGGGCCGCACAGTAAACAACGCTGCAATCGGCGAGCTGCGCGAGGACTTGCGCGGTCAACTGCGCAGCTATGTGACTGACCGGGCGAGTTATGCGGTGATCGAGCCAGACGCACGCACCCGGGCGATCATGCGCCGCGGCACCCAGCCGGGCACTATTTCCGGTGAACTGCTCCGTTTTGTCGGTCAGTTCAAGGCTTTCCCGATCGCTGTTTTGCAAAAGTCGATTGGCCGCGAGCTATACGGTCGTGGCTACACGCCGAGCGCGTATGGTGCTGGTGCTGGCAAAGAGATCATTCAGTCGCTTAAAAATGGAGGCGGTGAAAAAACGGGCGTAGCGCAGCTCATGTTGTGGACCACCTTGTTTGGCTATGGCGCCATGGCAACAAAAGACATGCTTAAGGGGCGTGAGCCAAGACCAGCGGACGATCCTAAAACGTGGGTGGCAGCAATGCTGCAAGGCGGGGCGCTTGGTCTATACGGTGACTTCCTGTTCGGTCAAGCCAACAGATTTGGTGGCGGGCTTACTCAGTCGTTATCAGGGCCGACTCTTGGTTTGATTGATGGCGGATATGATCTGTACGCACGAATGCGCGACGGTGACGACGCTGCAGCGGCATCATTCCGGTACGCCATACAGAACACCCCGTTCGCAAATCTCTTTTACACCCGAGCGGCGGCAGATTACCTATTTCTATACAGCGTTCAAGAGGCGTTGAATCCCGGATCATTGCGCCGTATGGAGCGCCGTATAGAGAAACAGAATGCGCAAAAATTCTTGCTCAAGCCTTCTCAGAATTATCAAGACCCGCTTGGCATAGCCAACTAACAGCAAATTATTAAATCAGCCCGCCTTAGAGCGGGCTTTTTATTGCCCGCAAAAGGAGCAACGGCATGACCGTGCAGACCACAACTAACGTCGCAACTGGCATCGGTAATGGCGTAACAACTGTTTTTCCTGTTGGGTACAAATTCAATCAGGACGCCGACCTGGTTGTATTTCTGATTGAAACCGCAACATCGATCGCAACCCTTCAAATCCTTAACTCAGATTACAGTGTGCAGGGTGCTGGCGATGACGATGGCGGCAGCATCACCTTCCTGGCGGCTGCTCCGGCTTCTGGTTACAGCGTGAAAGTAACCCGCCTTGTTGATCTTCTTCAGCTTACTGACTTGCGCAACCAAGGCAAATTCTTTGCTGAAGTGCATGAGGATGTATTTGACTTGCTGGTGATGATGATTCAGCAAGTCGCTCAAGCCACAGATAGCTCGCTTCACCTAAACGAAGCTGGAAACCAGTGGGATGCAAAAGGGCATCGTATTGTGAACGTTGGCGATCCTGTCAATGATCAAGATGCTGCAACCAAATTATGGACTCAGCAGTACATAGCACAGCTTCTGGAGGCAGGCCAAGGACCGGTTAACAACGCGGAAAACGTTATCTACATCGGTCCCGATATGGTGGCGCATGTTGTTCAGGATCTATCGGGTCCTGACGGGGCGGAGTTTATTGGGCGTGGCGCTGAAACCGTTGAAGATGCCTTAGTTGATCTTGAGGATCGCGCCGACGATATCGAGCTAAAACTGGCAATCCCTAACGGGAATTTGATTGGTATAGCCCGAGAAAACAGGGTCAACACCCTTGCGCGGTTCGATACCTTTCCTCAGCGTGTTGTAGGCAAGGCGCTCTATCGGGCTATTTATGACCACTTTGGGCAAATGGATTTATTGCCAACTGGTGAGATTTACCTGATTTTTCGTACTGCGACTGACCACACTGGTGGCACTGACGGGCGTTTGGCTTTTAGCAAGATTGGGCAAGATGGAACATGGAATGAACCGACCATCATTGCAACTGCTGCGGGTGGTGATGACTTTCGTGATGCTGCGGGCGGGACTATGCCTAGCGGCAGGATTATCTGCGCAGGTACGGTTTACGAGACTGGCGACTTGCATGTGTTTGCATCGGATGACTACGGCGCTACGTGGTCACTCAAGCAGACGATTCTCAAGGGTGCGACTGATTACCGATTTGCCCATGGCAAAGGGTTCCAAATCGGCAATAAGTTCGTCATTCCTTACTACACTGCGACCGGCGCTGTTTACCAGTTGCGTTGGCTTGAGTCCACAAACGGCGGGGATACTTGGACAGAGGGCGCCACTGTCTACAGTGGTGCAATTGCCTATAACGAAACTGCCTATCTCGATCTGGGTGGTGCGGCGGTTCTCGCGGTTGCGCGTATTGGCTCAGGTGCGGGCGGCAAGCTTCGTCAGTTCGTCTCGCTTAATGGTGGTACGACATGGACCGACCAGGGCGACGTGACTGCCCAAAATGGTGATTCAACTGATGTTGTCGTTTCGCCATCGCTTTCTTATGTCTACTCAGAAGGTGGCACCCCGCACGTTGTTCTGTTCTATACGAATCGAACCCAGCACTTCTGCTACTACCGCACCATTCCCGTATCGAAGGCTGCGGCGGGCGCGGCGGGGTGGTCTGACCGGACATCTGTTTACAGTGCTCCGTCCGACTCAGGCTATCAAAGCCAGGTTGTGCTCGGTGGGCGCCGCATATTGGGGACCGTGTTCCGTGAGCTGTCAGCATCAGCATCAGGTGCTTTCCAGTTTGAGGCCAACATGGGAAGCCTTCCAGACTATGAAAGCGACTGGACCGCTGTTGTAGCTTCAACGCTCTATACGTTTGCACACGGGCTGCAGCATCCACCGCGCCGGGTTGAGGTCGAGTACGCATCAAGCTCTAACCCAACAACGTGGACAAAGGTTTATGCATCTTTCTTCAATGATGGGGCGAACAAGGGTAGCGGTGCCCAGGTTGAGATTGGAGCTACAAACATCAGAGTCGGAACCGGTGCCGCCGTGTGGGGTACTGCATACTTTGGCGGGTTTGACGCCACGACAGGAGCGCGCGTAACGAGCGGCTTCTACCGTGTGCGTGCTTGGATCTAATAGAGTTGGCTTGCTGGAAGGGCGTTTCTTTTCGGAGAGATTGCCTTAGCTAGCTTCATCGCTGGCATTTCAATAAATTTATGCACAAGCAAGCTGGCAATTAGCGTGCAAGGAAGCGCGCCAAACAGCAGCAGATAAAGCTTATCTAGCTTTTCGGTGATACCAAAGTGCGGCGCAATTAGGTTCATTGCAGCCATACCGATAACACCGTGCAACATGTAAATCGAATATGACAACTCCCCAAGCTTTTCCATCACTGCATGCGCGATTGACTCAGTGTTAATGGAAATACAAGCAACCGAATAAACGATGGCCACCAGCAGGCCTGTAAAGGCCAGGCGGTTAAAGCCTGTAACGATCGATATCTGATTGCCTGACGCTGGATAAATAACGAATGCTGCAGCAGCTAAGCCCAGCGTTAGCAGTGCTGTCTTTTGCTTAATAATCACGCCATCAATATACAGCTTGCCTAGCGCTACCCCGGCTAGGAACAAGAAGCCTTGGTTTGCTGGGTGTACATAGTCAGCCCATCCGCTGCCAATATCTTTGGCAGTACCGAGAACAGAGAACGCATAAAACGCATAGACACCAAGCGTGCCGATAAACGCCCAGGCAAAAAGAGCAGGGCGCTTTACCAGCAAGGCCAGTATCGGGAAGAAGTAATAAAAGACCATCTCGTTACCAATCGACCAGCCGCCTGTTGCGATGTATTTGGTTGGCGCATAGAAGCCAAAAGCAAGCGTTAGGTTGGCGATTAGGTTCGCGGTATCAGGCACGTAAGCGGGCTTCATGATCTTAACCACCAATATGGTGGATAACGTTGCTACTGCAAAAAGCGGGGCTATACGGAAAAAGCGCTTTATCAAGTATGTAAATGTCTCGCCCATCGACCATTCACTTTTTCGATATGCGATAAACATCGACATGCCGCTGATGATGTAGAACGTCGATACCGCATAGATCCCCAGCTTGCCGAGAACGGTGTCGCTTGCTTGGCCGCCAACCGACCATGATGCAAAGTGATATAGCAGCACTGCGGAGGCCATCGCGCCACGTAGGTAATCAATTGAATGGACTCGCATTTTCTTTCCTAAAGTAAGCTGTTAAATGATCCACCAGCAGACGCGGGATGGTACATCAGCGATCTGCGCGAGGCGAGTTTGAAGGTAAAGCCTTCATTTAGGGTATGCGCGAACTGCACGCGATCTAACAATCCGGAGTAAATCATGACCCTCTCTGAAATTCGGGAGCAGGCAATCACGCCTGCCTTCCAGCTTTTGCCTGCGCGCATGAAAAGCGTTGAGGCTGAATTGATGCTGCTGGCTATAGGGTTGCAGGAAAGCCGCTTTAAGCATCGACGGCAGATCGGAGGCCCTGCGCGTGGCTTCTGGCAGTTCGAGCGAGGAGGCGGAGTAGCTGGGGTAATTCAGCATCCGGTAAGTCGTGAGCATGCATTGAAGGTGTGCGGTGCGCGCAACGTCAGGCCGATTCCCGATCAGGTTTACCAGCGACTGGAGACTGATGATGTTCTGGCCGCTGCGTTTGCTCGACTGCTGCTTTGGACTGATCCGGCGCGCCTGCCAAAGGTCGGTGATAGTGCCGGGGCTTGGGATTTGTATCTGCGCATCTGGCGACCAGGTAAACCTCACCCTGACACCTGGGGCGACTTGTACGCCAAGGCGGCACAATGCTTAACCTCATGAGCGTGCGGAATCTTGCCATTGTCGCCACTCTATTAGCGGTTTTCCTCTCGGGCGCGTGGATTAATGGCGCTCGCTGGGAGGCAAATCACACTGCCTACGTGGCCGATGTTGAGCGCCGAAACTCCATAGCCCTGGACCAGGCTCGATCAGAGGAACAACGCCGTCAGACGGCAATAGAGGGGATTCGTAAAGATGCTCAAGACAAGATCGATGCTGCAGCTATTGATGCCACTGTCGCTGGGGCTACTGCTGACGGCCTGCGCGCAGAACTCGACCGTATCAAGCGTGCCCGCTCCAGTTGTGCCAGTGCTACCAACGGAAGCCAGGCAGGGGCCGACTCAACCGCTGTGCTTACCGACTTGCTTGAAGAAGTGGAACGAGCAGGCCGAGCAATGGCTCAAGAAGCTCAAAGGCGTGGGAATGCAGGAAGGGCCTGCGAAAAGTCTTACGACGCCCTCTAACCTAAATCAATAACTCGCCTTATCCGCTCCAAACCATTTAACCCAATGGACAGGCACGCCGGCCGCTTCTGCTGCTTTTCTCAGGCTGCCGGTGTCGGAGTCACCCGGGAAGGCGACCATGCCGTCAGGCTTTAGCTCGAGCATGGACCTGTTCCGGGCTTCGTCTGCTTTATCGCCCAGGGTCGTGCGCTGAGCTTCGATCACAGTGCAGGGAACGCCCCGGCTCTTTGCCCAAGCCGCGATTAACTGATCAGCGCCCCGGTCGTTGCTGCGAATAATCTCGGCTATGACCCGGGTGCGGTGGATGTAATCAAGGAGCTCGTAGACGTAAGCGCCATCTTTGTACTTGTGGCCACCGCAGGCAATTATGCGTACGGACATTGCTGTGTCTCTGGTGTTGGTTTGGATTGAGTATAAGGCCCAGGACGGGCAGGAGGGCGCGAAATATCTTCCCCAAAATACAACCATAAGTCTTTGATTTTGTTGGGTCGGGAAGTCTTGCAAAACGCCTCATTGCGAGGCGTTATTTATATTGCAAGTCATTGATTTAAAAGGATAAGCAGCAGTTTAGTTTGGCGTTCCAGGCTTTTATGCCGAATAGGGTATAAGTCATTGATTTTATTGGGGGCAAATGACTTCCCCAATACCTCCCCAATATTTTGACAAAACTAATTGT
>NZ_FZOG01000002.1:0-201834 GCF_900188155.1 Pseudomonas segetis | reverse complement strand
GCAAAACGCCTCATTGCGAGGCGTTATTTATATTGCAAGTCATTGATTTAAAAGGATAAGCAGCAGTTTAGTTTGGCGTTCCAGGCTTTTATGCCAAAAAGTGTGTTGCTCATTCAATCAAACCTCTCAAGGGGCGCTGCATTCGGCAGCGCTTGCCTCGGTGTTGCCTAGTTACTCTTTACGAAGTGGCGAATACGCTCTGCCGCTTCAACACATTCCGCCAGTGGGGCAACCAGTGCCATGCGCACGCGATTGGCGCCTGGGTTGTGGCCGTCAACGCTGCGCGACAGGTACGAGCCAGGCACCACTGTCACATGTTCCTGGGCGTAGAGCTCGCGACTGAACTGTTGGTCATCCACCGGGGTTTTTGCCCACAAATAGAAGCCGCCGTCCGGGCGCTGTACATCAAGCACGCCATCAAGAATCGCCAGCACTGCATCGAACTTCTCACGGTACAGGTCGCGGTTGGCGCGTACATGATCTTCATCGGTCCATGCAGCAATGCTTGCCAACTGGGTTTGCACCGGCATCGCGCAGCCGTGGTAGGTACGATACAGCAGGAAAGATTTCAGTATATCGGCATCGCCAGCGACAAAGCCGGAACGCAGCCCAGGCAGGTTGGAGCGCTTCGACAGGCTGTGGAATACCACGCAGCGCTTGAAATCATTGCGGCCCAATTCGGCGCAGGCGGTGAGCAGTCCGGCTGGCGGGTTGGCTTCATCGAAATACAGCTCGCTGTAGCACTCGTCCGCGGCAATGACGAAGTCGAAACGGTCTGCCAGTTCGATCAGCTGTTTTAAGGTATCCAGCGGTATCAGCGCGCCGGTTGGGTTGCCGGGCGAGCACAGGAACAGAATCTGGCAGCGCTGCCAGACCTCGTCGCTGACGGCGGCAAAGTCCGGATTGAAACCATGCTGCTCAAGGCAGGGCAGGTAATAGGGTTCTGCCCCGGCGAGCAAGGCTGCGCCTTCATAGATTTGGTAAAACGGATTGGGGCTGACCACATAACCTGGCTGCTCGCCTGCTTGCGGGCGCTTGACCAGGGTTTGAGTGAAGGCAAACAAGGCCTCGCGCGTGCCGTTGACGGGCAATACATGGCGTGCGGGATCGAGCGCTCCGGCTGGCAGGTTGAAGCGCTTGCTCGCCCAGTTGGCGATGGCTTCACGCAGCGCGGGTATGCCCAGCGTGGTTGGGTAAACAGCCAGTTGCTCGAGGTTGTCGCTGAGCGCCTTGGCGACGAAGTCCGGCGAGCGGTGCTTGGGTTCGCCGATCGACAGGGCAATCGCTTTTTTCTCGGCGTTCGGCGTTACGCTGCCAAGCAGGGCGCGCAACTTCTCGAACGGGTAGGGCTGCAACTGGTTTAACGCGTCATTCATGGTTCATTCCTGGCAACGTCTTGGCCGCTGGGCATGCAAGCTTTGCGGCAGCTGTCGGGTTCAAATTGTAATTTTGCTCGGCTCAGCGCCCAGGGTGCTCGCATCGCTTAGCTGCGAGACGATGGTTTCCTGGAGGCGCGTGCAAAGCTCAGGGTCGGAAAGTTGCTGGTTATTGGCGTCGGTCACGAAGAATACGTCTTCCACGCGTTCGCCAAGGGTGGCAATTTTAGCGTTCTGGATAGACAGGTCGAAATCAAGAAAGATGCGTCCGACCCTGGCCAGTAGCCCTGGGCGGTCGGGTGCGGTCAGTTCGATTACCGTGAGCGGGCGCTTGGCGTCATTGTGAATGGTCACGCGTGGGGCAAAGTCAAAGTGCTTGAGCTGGCGTGGTACGCGCCGCTGAATGATGCTTGGGTAATCATCGGGGTTGATTAGCGCATCAATCAGGCCTTGGCGGATTTGCTTGATACGCGCCGGGTTGTCGCCAATCGAGCTGCCGTCGCCTTCGAGCACTATATAGGTGTCGAGGGTGAACTGGCTGGTCGAGGTGAGAATCCGCGCATCATGAATATTCAGGTTCAACTGGGCCATCGCGGCCACGGTCACGGCGAAGAAGTCGTGCTGGTCCTGGGCGTAGATGAACAGCTGTGTGCCGCCCTCGAACTCGCGCTGGGTGGTTTCCTTGATCAGGACCAGCGGATTGCCGTCGTTGGGGTGCTGGATGATCGCCTCGGTGTGCCAGGCCACATCGCTGGCTGTGTGGCGCAGGAAGTAGTCATCACCGAGCTGTGCCCAGAGTTGCTCGGCTTCATCCGGGTCGGTGCCGCTGCGCACCAGGGTGTCCAGGGCCGAGGTTTGGGTCAGGCGTATCTGTTCTTCACGCTCCAGGCGGTTTTCCAGGCCGCGGTTGAGCGCGCGCTTGGTTTCCGTATAGAGCTGGCGCAGCAGGCTGGCACGCCAGGAGTTCCAGAGTGTCGGGTTGGTCGCATTGATATCGGCAACGGTGAGCACGTAGAGGTAGTCAAGGTGCGTCTGGTCGCCGACCAGCATGGCAAAATCATGGATGATTTGCGGGTCGGACAAGTCCTTGCGTTGCGCGGTGGTGGACATGGTCAGGTGATGCTGGACCAGCCAGACAATCAGCTTGGTATCCCAGTCGGGTAGTTGGTGGCGCACGCAAAAGGCTTCGGCATCGACCGCGCCCAGTTCCGAATGGTCACCGCCACGGCCCTTGCCTATATCGTGATACAGGCCGGCCAGGTAAATCAGCTCCGGCTTGGGCAGCTTATCCATGAGCTTGCTGGCCAGTGGAAACTTCTCGGCCATTTCCACCCATTTGAACTTGCGCAAGTGCTTGATCAGGTTAAGGGTGTGGGCGTCGACCGTGAAGATGTGAAACAGGTCGTGCTGCATTTGCCCGACAATATGACCGAACTCGGGCAGATAGCGGCCAAGAATCCCGTAGCGGTTCATCCGGCGCAGGTTGCGATGGATGCCCGAGGCGCTCTTGAACAGTTCGATGAACAGGCTGGTATTGCGTATGTCGTGGCGAAACTCATCGTCGATCAAGTGGCGATGGTCGCGCAGCAAACGGATGCTGTCGGCGCAGACACCCTTTATATGCGGGTGTTGAGCCATGAGGACGAAGACCTCAAGGATCGCGAAGGGGGTGCGCTTGAAGACATTCGGATGGGTCACCTCGATATAGCCATCACGCAGTTGGAAGCGGCTGTTCAGGCCGGTAGCGGTGCCGCGTTCGCCAGCGCGCAGGATCTGCTCTTCGAAATGTTGCTTGATCAGGTCGCTGAGTTCGGCAACGCCCATGACCACGCGATAGTACTTTTGCATGAACTGCTCGATACCGCGCTTGCCTTCGGTGCTTTCGAATCCCAGCAACTCGGCGATCTGCGCCTGATGGTCGAACAGCAAGCGGTCTTCGGCGCGGCCTGCGAGCATGTGCAGGGCATAGCGGACCTTCCACAGGAAGTCCTGGCTGGCAGCGAGCATGGTGTATTCGGTTTTGAGCAGGAAGTCCTGCTCGATCATCGATTGCAGGTTGAGCGTGCCGAAATGCCGGCGCGCCACCCAGAGGATGGTCTGGATATCGCGCAGGCCGCCCGGTGAGCCTTTTACATTGGGCTCAAGGTTGTATTCGGTGTCGTTGTATTTGGCGTGGCGGGCGCGCTGCTCCTTGCGTTTGGCCAGAAAGAATTCTTGGCTTGGCCACATTTGTTCCGTGCTGGTGACCGCCTGCATGCGTTGGCGCAAGCGCTCGGGGCCAGCAATGGTGCGGCTTTCCATCAGGTTGGTGATGACGGTCAGGTCGGCCCGCGCTTCTTCGGCACATTCATTGACCGAGCGAACGCTTTGGCCCACTTCCAGGCCGATGTCCCAAAGCAGCAGGAGAAACTGCTCGATCGGTTCGCGAAAGGTTTCGTGGTCCGCATTGTCGAGCAGTATCAGCAGGTCGATATCGGAAAACGGGTGCAGCTCGCCACGGCCATAGCCGCCGACGGCGAGCAGGGCAATGTCGGCGTCTTCCGACCAGTCCAGGCGCAGCCAGGCTTCACGCAGGATCTGGTCGACAAACCAGGCGCGGTCTTCAACCAGGCGACGTACTTCACGGCCTTCATGGAAGCGAGCATTGAGCACGTCGTTGGCACGCTTGATGGCTTTTTTGAAAGCTGCAATCGGGCTCGCCTTCAAGGCCAGTTCTGCTTGGAACTGGCCGCGGTCGAACAACTGGGGGTCTACCTGCGGCATGCAACGACCTTCCTTATATAACGCGACAAAATACTCAATCAGAATTGATTGCCGAGCGCGTAATCAGGCGGATACGCGTGGGATGGTATCGTCGCTGCGCAGGGTGAAGATCTCGTAACCTTCTGCGGTTACCAGAATCGTGTGTTCCCATTGTGCAGAGAGCTTGCGGTCCTTGGTGATCGCTGTCCAGCCATCGCCCAGCAGACGGGTTTCGGCACGGCCCTGGTTGATCATCGGCTCAATGGTGAAGGTCATGCCTTCCTTGAGTTCCATGCCTGTGCCCGCGCGGCCGTAGTGCAGCACCTGCGGTTCTTCATGGAACACCGCGCCAATGCCGTGACCGCAGTATTCGCGCACCACGGAAAAGCCGTTCTTCTCGGCGTGCTTCTGGATCACTTCGCCAATATCGCCCAGGCGCGCTCCCGGCTTGACCAGCTCGATACCTTTATACATGCATTCCTGGGTGACCTTGGCCAGGCGCTCGGCCCACTCCGGTACTTTGCCAACCATGAACATCTTGCTGGTGTCGCCGTGATAGCCGTCCTTGATCACGGTGATGTCTATGTTCAGCACGTCGCCTTCCTTGAGTGGCTTCTCGTTGGGAATGCCGTGGCAGACAACGTGGTTGATCGAGGTGCAGATCGACTTGGGAAAACCCTTGTAGTTGAGCGGGGCAGGAATGGCCTGCTGCACGTTAACTATATAGTCGTGGCAGATGCGGTCGAGTTCCTCGGTGGTCACACCGGGTTTGACGTGTTCGCCGATCATCTCCAGCACGTCAGCGGCCAGGCGGCCGGCGATGCGCATTTTTTCGATTTCCTCGGGCGACTTGATGGTGACGGTCATATGGGGTCTCGGGCATACAGAAAAGTGGCAGTATGGTAACAGCTTAGAGGTGCATTCTATAAGGGCAAAGGTCGCTGGCCCGAAGTTTTGCTGTAATGAGCTTGTAGCTTCTGCCCGGTTATTGTGGTATAAAACGCGCCGCTTTGATGGGCAACCTGTCCAAAAGCATAAACCCACACACGTATCGACACGATTTCCTGGGTGCCTTTTGTCATGCAAAGGGTTGGAGATTGGGATGCGTGGAGGCCTAACCCGACTTATTAAGGAACGACCATGTCCCAAGTCAATATGCGCGATATGCTGAAGGCCGGTGTGCACTTCGGCCACCAGACCCGTTACTGGAACCCGAAAATGGGTAAGTACATCTTCGGTTCGCGTAACAAGATTCACATCATCAACCTTGAAAAAACCCTGCCAATGTTCAACGACGCACTGTCGTTCGTTGAGAAGCTGGCTTCGGGCAAAAACAAGATTCTGTTCGTTGGCACCAAGCGTTCCGCTGGCAAGATCGTTCGTGAAGAAGCAGCTCGCTGCAACTCTCCGTTCGTCGATCACCGCTGGTTGGGTGGCATGCTGACCAACTACAAGACCATCCGTGCTTCGATCAAGCGCCTGCGTGATCTTGAAGTTCAGGCACAAGACGGTACTTTCGCCAAGCTGACCAAGAAAGAAGCCCTGATGCGTACCCGTGATCTGGAAAAACTGGATCGCAGCCTGGGTGGTATCAAGGACATGGGCGGTCTGCCAGACGCTCTGTTTGTTATCGACGTTGACCACGAGCGCATTGCTATCACCGAAGCCAACAAGCTGGGTATCCCGGTAATTGGTGTTGTTGATACCAACAGCAGCCCGGAAGGTGTTGATTACATCATTCCAGGTAACGACGACGCCATCCGTGCAATCCAGCTGTACATGGGTGCCATGGCTGACGCAGTTGTTCGTGGTCGTAGCAATGCTAACGGTGGCACCGACGAATTCGTCGCTGAAGCCCCGGCTGCTGAAGCCGCTCAAGGCTAAGTAGCAAGCGTTACTCGCTACGCAAAAAGGGGGCTTGGCCCCCTTTTTGTCACTTATAGAATTCATCGCCCGCCTGGCGGGTGAGATGGTTGAAGACCTACCTAAGAGGATTTCGAACATGGCAGAGATTACTGCAGCCCTGGTTAAAGAACTGCGTGAGCGTACTGGCCAAGGCATGATGGACTGCAAAAAAGCCCTGACTGCTGCTGGTGGCGACATCGAGAAAGCAATCGACGATATGCGTGCTGCTGGTGCCATCAAGGCTGCCAAGAAAGCCGGTAACATCGCTGCTGAAGGTGCTATCGCAATCAAATTGGCTGACGATAACAAGCGCGCCCTGATTATCGAAGTCAACTCCCAGACTGACTTCCTGGCTCTGCAAGACGATTTCAAGAACTTCGTCAGCAGCAGCATCGACAAGGCTTTCGCCGAGAACATGACTGAAGCGGCGCCACTGGTTGCGGCCATGGAATCCGATCGTGAAGCCCTGGTTGCCAAAGTCGGCGAGAACGTGAACATTCGTCGTCTGACTAGCGTTGAAGCTGACGTTGTCGGTTCTTACCTGCACGGCCACCGCATCGGTGTTCTGGTTGCCCTTAAAGGTGGCGACGTTGAGCTGGCCAAGGAAGTTGCCATGCACGTAGCGGCAAGCAACCCACAGTTCCTCAGCGCTGCTGAAGTCTCTGAAGAAGCAGTTGCCAAGGAAAAAGAAATCTTCCTGGCGCTCAACGAAGAGAAAATCAAAGGCAAGCCTGCTGAGATCGTTGAGAAAATGGTTGCCGGCCGCATCAGCAAGTTCCTGGCTGAAGCAAGCCTGGTCGAGCAAGCTTTCGTCAAAGACGACAGCATCAAGGTTGGCGAGCTGGTGAAGAAAGCTGGCGCTGAAATCGTTTCGTTCACTCGCTTCGAAGTGGGTGAAGGTATCGACAAGGGCGAAACCGACTTCGCTGCAGAAGTAGCTGCTCAGCTGGCTTCCAGCAAGCAGTAAGACGGTCTAAAAACTGTCATCCCAAAGAGGCTGCCCGCTTATGCGTGCGGCCTTTTTGTCAAACTAGGGCGGCAAATTAGGATGCCCCTGAAAGCAAGGGCCCAAACGGTACAGGTTAAAAGCTGCTTACGCTGCGGGTCAGCTCTTGTAAACTGCAAGGCTGATGCGCCTTTCGACCTGGCTATTCGGTGTTCAAGACGTTTTCAAAGGTTTGCCTTGGCCGGTTGCGAAAAATATTTTCCGGGTTTTGTGATTTAAAAGCCCCGACTGTTGCCGAAGTACTCGATAATTGCGGGCTGTATTATCCGCATAGAAATTTAACGCCGCAGGAGAGAATTGTATGGCTCAGCAGGTGAGTGGTCGTCAACCGCGTTATAAGCGCATTCTGCTCAAACTAAGCGGCGAAGCCCTGATGGGGTCGGAAGAGTTTGGTATCGATCCCAAGGTGCTTGATCGCATGGCCCTGGAAGTAGGGCAATTGGTAGGCATCGGTTTGCAAGTCGGTCTGGTGATCGGTGGCGGTAACCTGTTTCGCGGTGCGGCATTGAGCGCAGCCGGAATGGATCGGGTAACCGGTGACCACATGGGCATGCTCGCCACCGTGATGAACGCCTTGGCCATGCGCGACGCGCTGGAGCGTTCAAATATCCCGGCAATCGTGATGTCAGCGATTTCCATGGTTGGAGTGACTGATCACTACGACCGTCGTAAGGCCATGCGCCATCTGAAGTCCGGTGAAGTGGTGATTTTCGCCGCCGGTACCGGTAACCCGTTCTTTACCACGGATTCTGCTGCGTGCCTGCGCGCAATCGAGATCGATGCGGACGTGGTATTGAAGGCGACCAAGGTCGATGGCGTATACACTGCGGATCCATTTAAAGATCCCCATGCAGAGAAGTTCGAGCGCCTGACTTATGACGAAGTACTGGATCGCAAGCTTGGGGTTATGGACCTCACTGCAATCTGTCTGTGCCGCGACCATAATATGCCGCTGCGAGTCTTCAATATGAATAAACCTGGCGCCTTGTTGAATGTAGTTGTTGGTGGCGCTGAAGGTACCCTGATCGAGGAAGGTGAAGAATGATTAACGAGATCAAGAAAGAAACCCAGTCACGCATGACCAAGAGCCTTGAGTCGCTCAATGTCGCGTTTGCCAAAATCCGCACTGGCCGCGCGCACCCAAGCATTCTCGATGGCGTGATGGTGTCTTACTACGGCACCGATACCCCTTTGCGTCAGGTCGCCAACGTAGTCACTGAAGATTCGCGCACCCTGGCCTTGTCTGTGTTTGACAAGGGCATGATCCAGGCCGTTGAAAAAGCCATCATGACATCCGACCTGGGCCTCAATCCTGCAACGGCTGGCACCACTATTCGTGTGCCTATGCCCGCGCTGACCGAAGAAACTCGCAAGGGCTATACCAAGCAGGCGCGTGCCGAGGCCGAGAACGCCCGTGTTGCCGTGCGCAACATCCGTCGTGATGCCCTTGCGCAGCTCAAGGACCTGGAAAAGGAAAAGGAAATCAGCGAGGACGAAGAGCGTCGCGCCGCTGATGAAATCCAGAAACTGACCGACAAGTATGTTGCTGAAGTCGATAAGGCGCTGGAGAACAAGGAAGCGGATCTGATGGCCGTCTGACGGTCAGGAATCGTTATGGAAAAAGCCAAAGACGGTGGCCCGGCAACAGTAGTGCCGCGCCACGTGGCCGTGATTATGGATGGCAACAACCGCTGGGCGAAAAAACGTCTGCTGCCGGGTGTTGCTGGCCATAAAGCCGGTGTCGATGCGGTGCGTGCGGTCATCGAGGTCTGTGCCGAGGCCGGGGTCGAGGTGCTGACCCTGTTCGCCTTCTCAAGTGAGAACTGGCAGCGCCCCGCCGATGAAGTGGGTGCATTGATGGAGTTGTTCATGAGCGCTTTGCGCCGTGAGACACGCAAGCTCAATGACAATGACATCAGCCTGCGCATTATTGGAGACCGTTCGCGTTTCCATCCCGAATTGCAAAATGCAATGCGTGAGGCCGAAGCGCAAACAGCTGGCGAAAAGCGCTTTATCCTGCAGATTGCCGCCAACTATGGCGGTCAGTGGGATATCGCCCAGGCTGCCCAGCGTCTTGCGCGTGAAGTCCAGGGCGGGCATTTGCAGCCAGGTGATATCACTCCGCAACTGCTGCAAAGCTGCCTCGCAACTGGCGACTTGCCATTGCCTGACCTGTGCATCCGTACGGGTGGCGAGCATCGCATCAGTAATTTCCTGCTGTGGCAGTTAGCCTACAGTGAACTGTACTTCACCGACCTGTTCTGGCCTGACTTCAAGCATGACGCAATGCGTCAGGCGCTTGCTGACTACGCGACCAGACAGCGGCGCTTTGGCAAGACTAGCGCGCAGGTAGAATCCGAGGCGCGTAATGCTTAAGCAAAGAGTCATAACTGCACTGGTGCTGTTACCCATTGCGCTGGGTGGCTTTTTCCTGCTCGATGGTGCCGCATTTGCACTCTTTATTGGTGCAGTTGTCAGTCTCGGGGCTTGGGAATGGGCGCGACTCGCCGGTTTTCAATCACAGCCGCAGCGAGTTGCCTATGCCGCGCTGGTGGCGATTCTGTGCTGGCTGCTTTATGTCCTGCCCGTTCTGGCGACGCCGGTGCTGGTGCTGGCAATCATCTGGTGGGCTGTGGCGACCAGGCTGGTCTTGGGCTATCCGCAGAGCAGCCAGGCATGGGCCAGTACGCCACGCAAGCTGGTTATCGGCCTGTTGATCCTGCTACCGGCCTGGCAAGGCCTGGTGCTGTTCAAGCAGTGGCCTCTGGCTAACTGGCTGATCATCGCGGTCATGGTATTGGTGTGGGCTGCTGATATTGGCGCCTATTTTTCCGGCAAGGCGTTCGGCAAGCGCAAGCTTGCGCCGCAGGTCAGCCCGGGCAAAAGCTGGGAAGGTGCGATTGGTGGCCTCTGTACCTGCCTGCTGATTACCCTGGTGGTCGGCGTGGTACGTGGCTGGGGCGCAGGTGAAATGGTCTGGGCGCTGCTCGGTGCTGCCATAGTGGTGATGATTTCGGTGGTTGGTGATCTTACCGAGAGCATGTTCAAGCGCCAGGCGGGGATCAAGGACAGCAGTAACCTGCTGCCGGGTCATGGTGGCGTGCTGGATCGTATTGATAGCCTCACGGCAGCCATCCCGGTATTTGCGGTGCTGCTGTTGCTCTCGGGCTGGGGTAGTCTGTGAGCTGCCAGAAAATCAGTGTACTTGGTGCCACTGGCTCCATTGGTCTGAGCACGCTTGATGTGATTGCCCGTCACCCTGAGCGTTATCAGGTTTTTGCCCTGAGCGGCCGCAGTCGCCTGGCTGAGCTTGAGGCCCTGTGCTTGCTGCATAAACCGGTCTTCGCTGTGGCAGCTGATGCGTCAAGCGCCCAGCGTTTGCAGGCATCATTGGCTGCGCAGGGTTCGAAAACCCAGGTTCTGTTTGGTGAGTCTGGCCTGTGCGAAGTGGCCGCCCATGCCGATGTTGATACCGTTGTCGCGGCGATTGTGGGGGCTGCGGGATTGCGCTCCACGCTTGCAGCTGTGGAAGCCGGCAAGAAAGTGTTGCTGGCCAATAAAGAGGCGCTGGTGATGTCTGGCGCCCTGTTTATGCAGGCCGTTGGAAAAAGCGGCGCCGTATTGCTGCCGATCGACAGTGAGCACAACGCAATCTTCCAGTGCCTGCCAGGCAACTATTCGCGCGGTCTGGCGCAGGTCGGCGTGCGGCGTATTTTGCTCACGGCATCGGGTGGCCCATTCCGGCAAACTCCGCTTGAACAATTGGCCAGGGTTACGCCTGAGCAGGCCTGTGCACATCCAAACTGGTCGATGGGGCGCAAGATTTCCGTCGACTCCGCCAGCATGATGAACAAAGGTCTTGAGCTAATCGAGGCGTGCTGGTTGTTTGATGCACGGCCGGCGCAGGTCGAAGTGGTGATTCATCCACAAAGCGTTATTCACTCCTTGGTCGACTATGTTGATGGCTCTGTGCTTGCCCAGCTGGGCAATCCGGATATGCGCACACCTATCAGTCATGCGCTGGCATGGCCTGAACGCATTGATTCAGGGGTTGCCGCGCTTGATCTCTTTGCCGTGGGGCGACTGGATTTTGAAGCGCCCGACGAGCAGCGCTTTCCATGCCTGCGCCTGGCGCGTGAAGCGGCAGAGCAGGGCGGCACTGCGGCTGCGATGCTAAATGCCGCCAATGAAGTGGCGGTGGCGGCATTTTTACAGCGCCAGATCAGTTTTCCGCAAATCGCGAGTATCATTGACCATGTGCTGAACAGCGAGGCGTCGACTGCGGTCACATGCCTGGAAACTGTGCTTGCCGCGGACAGCCGCGCGCGGGCATTGGCAGAACAATGCGTTAATCGAAGCGGGGAAGCGTGATGAGTGCGTTGTACATGGTTGCCGGTACTCTGATTGCCCTGGGTGTCCTGGTGACTTTTCATGAGTTTGGACATTTCTGGGTGGCGCGACGCTGTGGTGTCAAGGTCCTGCGTTTCTCTGTCGGGTTTGGCACGCCATTGCTGCGTTGGCATGACCGCCAGGGCACGGAGTTCGTGCTGGCGGCGATTCCACTGGGCGGCTACGTGAAAATGCTTGATGAGCGCGAAGCCGAAGTGCCTGTCGAGCAGGCCCATTTGTCGTTCAATCGCAAATCAGTCGGCCAGCGTATTGCTATCGTTTCAGCCGGGCCAATAGCCAATTTCCTCCTGGCGATTGCGTTTTTCTGGTGCGTGGCGCTGTTGGGTAGCCAGCAGGTGCGTCCGGTAATTGGCAGTGTTGCCGAGTCCAGCCTTGCGGCCGAAGCAGGCCTGCAACCGGGCCAGGAAATTGTTTCGATAAACGGTGAACCGACCAACGGTTGGTCTGCGGTTAATTTACAGCTCGTTCGTCGCCTGGGTGAGAGCGGTGTACTTGATCTCAAGGTCAAGAATCCTGGTTCGACGGCTGAGAGCGCCGAGCAAATCCATTTGGACAACTGGCTTAAAGGTGTCGAAGAGCCTGACCCGATTGCCGCGTTGGGTATACGTCCGTGGCGTCCCGAGCTCAAGCCTGTACTGGCTGAGATCGATCCAAGTGGGCCGGCAGCTGCGGCTGGGCTGGCCGTTGGCGATGAGCTGGTTGCGCTTGATGGCCAGCCACTCGAGGATTGGCAGCAAGTGGTCGATCAGGTGCGTGCACTGCCCGGCAAGGCCGTGACGTTGCAGATAATGCGCGCCGGACAATTGCAGGATGTGAACCTGACCCTTGCGGCTCGTGGCGAGGAGGGCGCGCGTAGCGGTTACCTGGGGGCTGGGGTGAAACCTGTCGACTGGCCGCCGGAAATGCTCCGCGAAGTCAGTTACGGGCCTCTGGAGGCCGTTGCCGAGAGTGTTAAGCGCACCTGGACCATGAGTATACTGACGCTCGACTCGCTAAAGAAAATGCTGTTTGGCGAGCTCTCGGTAAAAAACTTGAGCGGGCCGATAACCATTGCTAAAGTGGCGGGCGCTTCAGCTGAGTCCGGCGTGGGGGATTTTTTAAACTTTCTCGCCTATCTCAGTATTAGCTTAGGGGTTCTCAATCTTTTGCCTATCCCTGTGCTGGATGGGGGGCATCTGCTTTTTTATCTGGTCGAGTGGGTGCGTGGTCGCCCATTGTCTGAACGGGTGCAAGGTTGGGGGATGCAGATTGGCATTAGTCTAGTAGTCGGGGTGATGTTACTTGCCCTGGTTAATGATCTGAGTCGGCTGTAACCGCTTCTGAATTACAAATCTGTCGCCTTTAGCGACAGATTTTTTATCGCCAGTTGGAATAAGAAAGGACTTCATGAAACGTCTGCTGCTACCTGTGGTTCTCGCCGCATTGATGATCGCCGAAGTTCACGCCGAGTCCTTCACCATCTCCGATATTCGAGTCAACGGCCTCCAACGGGTGTCCGCTGGCAGCGTATTCGGTGCCTTACCGTTGAATGTCGGTGGTGAAGCCGATGATCGCTCCTTGGTTGAAGCGACGCGTGAACTCTTTAAAACCGGTTTCTTCCAGGATATCCAGCTCGGCCGTGATGGCAACGTGCTGGTGATTACAGTGGTTGAACGTCCGTCGATTTCCAGTATCGAAATCGAAGGTAACAAGGCGATCACAACCGAAGACCTGCTCAAGGGCCTCAATCAGTCTGGCCTGGAAGAGGGTGAGATCTTCCAGCGTGCAACCCTCGAGGGTGTGCGTAACGAACTGCAACGCCAATATGTATCGCAGGGTCGTTACTCGGCCGAGATCGAAACCGAGGTGATTCCGCAGCCCCGTAACCGCGTTGCGTTGAAGGTCAACATCAACGAAGGCGAAGTGGCTGCCATTCAGCACATCAACGTCGTGGGCAACAGTGTCTTCCCAGACGAAGACCTGATGAGCCTGTTTGAACTCAAGACCACCAACTGGTTGTCGTTTTTCAAGAACGACGACAAGTACGCCCGTGAAAAACTCTCCGGTGACCTGGAGCGCTTGCGTTCTTATTACCTGGACCGTGGCTATATCAACATGGACATCGCCTCGACCCAGGTATCGATCACGCCTGACAAGAAACATGTCTATATCACCGTCAACATCAACGAAGGCGAGAAGTACAAGATTCGCGACGTGCGCCTGAGCGGTGACCTCAAGGTCCCGGAAGAGGAAGTGCGCAAGTTGTTGCTGGTCAAGGAAGGTCAGGTGTTCTCGCGTAAGGTGATGACCACTACTTCCGAGCTGATCACCCGTCGCCTGGGTAACGAGGGTTATACCTTCGCCAACGTCAACGGCGTGCCTACGCCCCATGATGACGATCACACTGTTTCGGTAATGTTCGTGGTTGATCCGGGCAAGCGTGCCTACGTCAACCGAATCAACTTCCGTGGTAACACCAAGACCGAAGACGAAGTGCTGCGCCGTGAAATGCGCCAGATGGAAGGTGGTTGGGCCTCAACCTACCTGATCGATCAGTCGAAAACCCGGCTTGAGCGTCTTGGTTTCTTCAAGGAAGTCAACGTAGAGACGCCAGCAGTGCCTGGCACTGATGACCAGATCGACGTTAACTACAGTGTCGAGGAGCAGGCTTCCGGTTCTATTACCGCCAGCGTCGGTTTTGCCCAGAACGCCGGTTTGATCCTTGGTGGCTCGATCACCCAGAACAACTTCCTCGGTTCGGGTAACAAGGTTAGCCTCGGCCTGACCCGCAGTGAATACCAGAGCCGCTACAACTTCGGCTTTGTTAACCCCTACTGGACGCCAGATGGTGTCAGCCTGGGCTACAACCTGTTCTTCCGTGAAACCGACTACGATGAACTCGACACCGACGTAGCCAGCTATTCGGTGGACAGCTACGGCGCAGGCATGAGCATCGGCTATCCGATCAGTGAAACCTCGCGCCTGACCTATGGCTTGACTGTTCAGCAGGACGATATCGACACCGGTATCTATACCGTGGATGAGATCTATGACTTCCTGGAAGAGGAAGGTGATAGCTACCTGAACTTCAAGGCCTCGATCGGCTGGTCCGAGTCGACGCTTAACCGTGGTGTACTGGCCAACCGTGGTCACTCCCAGAGCCTGGTACTTGAAACCACCATTCCGGGCAGCGACCTGTCGTTCTACAAGCTGGATTACCGTGGCCAGATCTTCACCCCGCTGACCGATAACTACACCATGCGCTTCCACACCCAGTTGGGCTATGGCGACAGCTACGGTTCGACTTCAGAACTGCCGTTCTACGAGCACTACTACGCCGGTGGCTTCAACTCGGTGCGTGGTTTCGAGGACAGCAGCCTTGGCCCGCGCAGTACTCCGAGCGTTGTGCGCAACGACCAGGGTGAAATCGTTTATGGCGTACAGGATGCAAACGGCCGTTACACCGACCCGGACCAAGACCCGCTACCATTTGGTGGTAACGTGTTGATCCAGGGGGGCGCCGAGCTATTGTTCCCGCTGCCGTTCGTGAAGGATCAGCGTTCGCTGCGTACTTCGCTATTCTGGGATGTGGGTAATGTATTTGACACCAACTGCTCCTCTTCGCAGAAGGCAGAGAGTGACAGTTGTGAAATATCACTGGGCAACATGGCCAGCTCTGTCGGTGTGGGTTTGACCTGGATTACCGCGCTGGGTCCGTTGAGCTTCAGCCTGGCAATGCCAGTCAAGGAGCCGGATGATGCTGATACTCAAGTGTTCCAGTTCTCCCTTGGCCAGACGTTTTAATCGGTTGATGACCGATCAACAAAAATGGATTTTTGCAGGAGTGTACCGTGCGTAAATTTACTCAAGTTGTTCTGTTAAGCGTTGCCATGCTGTCGGTTGCGACCCCAGCCATGGCTGAAATGAAAATTGCCGTATTGAACTATCAAATGGCCTTGCTCGAATCCGATGCCGCCAAGCGTTATGCCGTGGATGCCGAGAAGAAGTTCGGTCCGCAGTTGAGCAAGTTGAAAAAGCTGGAAAGCGATGCCAAGAGCATTCAGGATCGCCTGGTAAAAGGTGGTCAGAAATTGCAGACCGCTGAGCGCGAGCGCCTTGAGCTTGATTTCAAGCAAAAGGCCCGTGATTTCCAGTTCCAGTCCAAGGAACTCAACGAGCAAAAGGCCGTTGCTGATCGCGACATGCTGAAAAAGCTCAAGCCAAACCTTGATAAAGCGGTTGAGGAAGTTATCAAGAAAGGCAGCTACGACCTGGTTCTCGAACGCGGCGCAGTCATTGATGTCAAGCCTCAGTACGACATCACTCGCCAGGTTATCGAGCGCATGAATCAGCTGCGTTAATTATGAATGCACCTGTATATACGCTGGGCCAGCTGGCTCAGCGTCTTGGCGCTACGTTGCGTGGTCCTGCCGATAAAGTCATTACTGGCTTGGCTACATTGCAGGATGCCAATTCGCAACAGCTGAGCTTTCTGGCAAACCCTCAATACCGCAAGCACCTGGCAAGTTGCCAAGCCGCTGCGGTTTTGTTGACTGTTGCTGATGCACAGAGCTACAGCGGCGATGCCCTGATCGTGGCAAATCCGTATTTGGCCTATGCCGAACTGTCGCATGCCTTTGATCGCAAGCCCGTTGCTGCTGCCGGGGTGCATCCGAGTGCCGTGGTTGCGGCCGATGCCCAGGTCGATTCAACTGCCAGCATTGGTGCATTTGCCGTGATCGAGAGCGGGGCGAGCATCGCAGCTGGTGTTACAGTTGGCGCGCATTGCGTGGTCGGTGCACGCTCGGTAATCGGCGAAGGTGGCTGGTTGGCGCCGCGCGTGACCATTTACCACGACGTGCGTATCGGCAAGGCTGTGGTTATTCAGTCAGGCGCGGTTCTGGGTGGCGAAGGTTTTGGCTTTGCCAACGAGAAGGGTGTCTGGCAGAAGATTGCCCAGATCGGCGGTGTGGTCATTGGGGATAATGTCGAGATTGGCGCCAATACCACTATCGACCGTGGCGCTCTGGCGGACACCCTGATTGGCAATGGCGTCAAACTGGATAACCAGATCATGATCGCGCACAACGTCCAGGTTGGTGATAACACCGCCATGGCCGGTTGCGTGGGTATTTCTGGCAGCACCAAAATTGGCAAGAACTGCATGATTGCAGGCGGTGTGGGCATGGTTGGCCACATCGAAGTGTGTGATGGGGTGTTCGTGACGGGGATGACCATGGTCACTCGCTCGATAACCGAACCAGGCTCCTATTCGTCTGGTACAGCGATGCAACCCGCAGGCGAGTGGCGCAAAAGTGCCGCACGCATACGTCAGCTTGACGACATGGCGCGCCGCCTGCAACAGCTGGAAAAACAGCTGGCTGCGGTGACTTCTAGCGGGAACGCCTCATCTGATGCTTGAGCCCGGCTAAAGCCGGCTCTTCTTTTTTTACTACAGGCTTCTCTGGAAATGATGGACATCAACGAAATTCGCGAATACTTGCCGCATCGCTACCCGTTTCTGCTAGTGGATCGCGTCGACAATCTGGACGTAGAAGGCAAGACCATTCGTGCCTACAAAAATGTCAGCATCAATGAGCCTTTTTTCAATGGCCATTTTCCTGAGCATCCTATTATGCCCGGCGTTCTGATCATCGAGGCGATGGCTCAGGCTGCAGGCATTCTTGGCTTCAAGATGATGGATCTGAAACCAAGCGACGGTACGCTGTACTACTTCGTGGGTTCGGATAAGCTACGCTTTCGTCAGCCTGTTGTACCGGGCGACAAGCTGATTCTGGAAGCCAAGTTTCTCAGCACCAAGCGCAGTATTTGGAAGTTTGAATGTAAAGCCAGTGTCGACGGCAAGGAAGTCTGTTCAGCTGAAGTGATCTGTGCGGAACGCAAATTATGAGTTTGATTGACCCTCGTGCCATTATCGATCCCGCTGCCAAGCTGGCTGACGACGTCACTGTCGGCCCGTGGGCGATTATCGGGCCCGATGTAGAGATTGGTGAGGGTACAGTGCTTGGGCCTAATGTGATCATCAAAGGGCCAACGCGAATTGGTAAGCACAATCGTGTCTACCAATTCGCTTCGCTGGGGGAAGACACCCCTGACCGAAAGTACAAAGGTGAACCCACCCGTCTGGTTATCGGCGACCACAACATCATTCGCGAAGGTGTCACCATGCACCGCGGAACGATCCAGGATCGCGATGAAACAACGGTCGGTGATCACAACCTGATCATGGCTTATGCGCATATCGGTCATGACAGTGTTGTCGGCAATCACTGCATCCTGGTCAACAATGTGGCGCTGGCTGGACATGTGCACATCGGTGACTGGGCAATCTTGTCTGGTTACACCCTGGTGCATCAGTTCTGCCACATCGGCGCCCATAGCTTTGCTGGCATGGGCACGGCGATTGGTAAGGATGTGCCGGCTTATGTCACGGTATCCGGCAACCCTGCCGAAGCCCGTAGCATGAACTTCGAGGGCTTGCGTCGTCGTGGCTTTTCGGCAGAGTCGATCCATGCGCTGCGCCGGGCCTATAAAACGGTTTACCGCCAGGGGCTGACGATTGAAGAAGCCTTGAAGGAATTGGCTGAGCCTTCCATCGAGTTTCCTGAGGTCGCGGTGTTCCGCGACTCCATTCAGGCATCCCAGCGCGGCATCACTCGCTAAGCATGGCTCCTATACGTGTAGCTCTGGTAGCGGGTGAGGCTTCCGGTGACATTCTCGGCGCCGGTCTGATTCAGGCATTGAAACAGCGTCACGGCGATGTCGAGGTTATAGGTGTCGGCGGCCCGTTGATGGAAGCAGAAGGCCTGCAATCGATCTTCCCGATGGAGCGCCTTTCGGTGATGGGGCTGGTTGAGGTGCTTGGGCGCTTGCCCGAGTTGCTCAAGCGCCGTCGTCATCTGTTGCGCGACCTGATCGCAGCCAAGCCCGATGTCTTTATCGGTATTGATGCCCCTGACTTCAATCTCGACCTGGAACTCAAGCTGCGCCGCGCCGGAATCAAAACCGTGCATTACGTCAGCCCGTCCGTGTGGGCGTGGCGGCAGAAGCGCGTGTTGAAAATCCGTGAAGCCTGCGACTTGATGCTGACGCTGTTCCCCTTCGAAGCCAAGTTCTACGATGAATATCAGGTGCCGGTCCGTTTTGTCGGGCATCCATTGGCTGATGCGATTCCATTGCAGGCTGATCGCAGAGCTGCCCGTGAGGCGCTGGACTTGCCCCTTGAAGGCCCTGTTGTTGCCTTGATGCCGGGTAGTCGCGGGGGCGAGGTTTCGCGCTTGGGCGCTGTATTCTTTGATGCAGCAGAGCGATTGCGTAATTTGCGTCCCGGTATCCAGTTTGTCTTGCCTTGCGCCAACCCGCAGCGCCGTGAACAAATCGAGCAGATGTTGGCCAGCCGTGACTTGCCGTTGAAGCTGCTCGACGGCAAGTCGCATCTGGCGCTGGCCGCCTGCGATGCAGTGTTGATTGCCTCGGGCACCGCCACGCTCGAGGCGCTTCTGTACAAGCGTCCGATGATTGTGGCTTACCGGGTTGCGCCGCTGACGTTCAAAATCCTCAGCCGCATGGTCAAGAGTCCCTACATCTCGCTGCCAAACTTGCTGGCGGAGCGTTTGTTGGTGCCAGAGTTGATTCAGGATGCTGCAACCCCGGAGGCATTGGCCCAGCTATTGGCCCCCTTGGTCGAGGGCGGTGATGAACAGACTTTGGGATTCGACCAGATTCATCGCACCTTGCGCTGTGATGCCTCTGCACAGGCCGCTGAAGCCGTACTTGAATTGATTGGGCGTAACTGATGCAACTTGGCCTGGACTTTGTCACTGTCGATGAACTGGTGGCCGGCGTCGATGAAGTCGGGCGCGGCCCGTTGTGCGGGGCAGTGGTCACCGCAGCAGTTATTCTCGATCCGGCGCGGCCGATTCTGGGCTTGAATGACTCGAAAAAGCTCACCGCCGCGCGCCGCGAAAAACTCTTTGATGAGATCCGCGAGAAAGCGCTGTCCTGGTGTATTGCACGGGCAGAGGTCGAGGAGATCGACCAATTGAATATCCTCCATGCAACCATGCTGGCAATGCAGCGTGCGGTCGAGGGGTTGCACGTCACGCCAAAACTGGCGCTTATCGACGGTAATCGTTGTCCGAAACTGCAGGTGCCAAGCGCCGCTGTGGTCAAGGGCGATAGCCAGGTCCCGGCCATCGCCGCCGCTTCAATCCTGGCCAAAGTCAGCCGTGATCGCGAGATGCAAGCGCTGGACCTGCAGTATCCGGGTTACGGAATTGCCGGTCACAAGGGTTATCCGACGGCGGTTCATCTGGAAGCCCTGCGTCGCCTGGGGCCGACACCGGTGCACCGGCGTTCATTTGCGCCTGTGCGCGCACTGTTGCCTCAATAACGTCCGTTTTACCCGCAAGTGTCGCCTCATTGACCTGATTGGTCGCTCACTCACATGCAGTCACTGGCTGCAATGTTGGAAAGTTCCTGCCCTTTCGCTGTCTACACTGTCATAGCGCCATTTGCTGCTATTGCCAGCTGAAAATCCTTGTGCGCAGTGGTTTTGCCATGCGCTGCCTTGCTCGTCGTTCACCTTGGCGTCTGAGTTTAATTTTCCCGGATCTTATCGGGGTCCAACGGATAGCCGCTCTGCGCGGTTGGGAGTGATCAATGCAAGATATCGCCACACAGGTCGTTGATATTCTTAATGGCCTAATCTGGGGCAAAATCCTTATCTGGCTGTTGGTCGGGACTGGTTTGTATTTCACTGTGAGGTTGGGCGCAATCCAACTGCGTCAATTCGGTCATATCTTCAGCGTGCTCAAGGGCAGTCGGCAGAGTGATGATTCGGGTATTTCTTCTTTTCAGGCCCTATGCACCTCATTGGCTGCGCGCGTGGGTACGGGGAATATTGCCGGGGTCGCGGTGGCGATTACCCTGGGTGGGCCTGGCGCAATTTTCTGGATGTGGCTGATTGCCATAATTGGTATGGCCACCGGCTTCGTCGAAGCAACCCTGGCGCAGTTGTTCAAGGTGCGTGACGATTCCGGCCAGTTTCGCGGCGGCCCGGCCTATTACATGGAGCGGGGCCTGAATGCGCGCTGGATGGGGATTCTGTTTTCGATTTTCCTGATCATCGCCTTTGGTTTCGTCTTCAACTCGGTACAGGCCAATACCATCAGCAATGCATTGACTGGCGCCTTTGCACTGGAGTGGGGGACTTTCAACATCGGGCAAAGCCAGATTCCGGTTGCATCGGCGGCCATAGGCGCAGGGCTGGTGGTGCTGACATCGCTGATCATATTCGGCGGCCTGCGCTCGATCGCCCGTTTCTCCGAGCTTGCCGTGCCGGTGATGGCGGCTGCATATCTGTTGATCGCCGTGTTGATCATTGTCCTCAATATTGGTCAGGTTCCTGCTGTGCTGGCACTGATTTTCAAGAGTGCCTTTGGTCTGCATGAGGCTGCGGCCGGCGGTATTGGCGCTGCAATCATGAATGGTTTCAAGCGCGGTTTGTTTTCCAACGAAGCCGGTATGGGTTCTGCACCCAATGCGGCTGCCTCTGCCACGCCTTACCCGCCGCACCCGGTGTCGCAGGGGTATGTGCAGATGGCAGGTGTCTTTATCGACACCATGTTGATTTGCACCGCGTCGGCGGCAATTATCCTGTTGGCTCAGGTGCCAACCGATAGCGCGGCGGGCATTACGCTGGTGCAGGATGCCCTGAGCAGTCAGTTGGGCGGCTGGGCCAAGTATTTCCTGACGGTGGTCATACTGTTCTTTGCCTTCACCTCGATCGTTGCCAACTATTTTTATGCCGAGAACTGCCTGGTGTTCCTTGAACATAACCATAAGGCGGGCCTGTTGGTTTTCCGTCTGGTGGTCTTGGCCATGGTGATGTTCGGTGCGTTGGCATCGTTGCCGTTTGTCTGGAATCTGGCGGACGTGTCGATGGGCCTGATGGCGATTACCAACCTGGTTGCGATCCTGCTGTTGTCCAACCTGGCGTTCAAGCTGGCCAAAGACTACAACGCTCAGCGTAAGGCCGGGCTATTGCCAACCTTTGATGCGGCTCAGTATCCAGAGGTGCAAGAGAAGCTTGAAGCGGGCGTTTGGGATGATCGCAAACCCGCCTAGTTATTAAGGGTTTTGCCGTCGTAACCGGTTAAGCTGCCAGGGGTTGCGAACTCAGGCTGATGTTTTATCCAAGGCCCGGTACAATCCGGGTCTTGTCGTTTTTGTGTTTTGTAAGGGCTGCCATGACTGCTTCGTTCGTCCATTTACGTGTGCACACCGAGTTTTCGCTTGTCGACGGTCTGGTCCGGGTCAAACCCCTGATCAAGTCGGTTGCGGGGGCGGGCATGCCAGCAGTCGCCGTGACCGACCAGAGCAACATGTGTTCGTTGGTCAAGTTCTACAAGGCGGCAATGGGTGGCGGCATCAAGCCTATTTGCGGGGCTGATATCTGGATGGCCAGCGCCAGCGAAGACGGCCCGCTGACCCGTATGACCCTGTTGGCAATGAATGCCAAGGGCTATCGCAACCTTACCGAACTGGTTTCGCGCGGTTGGAGTGAGGGGCAAAGCAACGACCTGGTAATTATCCAGCGCGACTGGGTCAAGGCTGCCAACGAAGGCTTGATTGCCTTGTCGGGCTCCAAGGAAGGGGAAGTAGGCCTGGCATTGCTGGCCGGCGACCAGCCACTGGCTGAATCCCTGCTCAAGGAGTGGATGGAGGTCTTTCCCGAGCGCTTTTACCTGGAAGTACAACGCACCAACCGGATCAACGACGAAGAACACCTGCATGCAGCCGTGGCCCTGGCTGAACGTTTTGCTGCGCCTTTGGTTGCAACCAATGACGTACGCTTCATCAAGCAGGATGATTACGAAGCGCACGAAACGCGCGTGTGCATTGGCGAGGGCCGTCCGCTGGATGATCCACGCCGGTTGCGTTTGTACTCCGATCAGCAGTACCTGAAGTCGCCGGAAGAAATGGCGGAGTTGTTCAGCGATTTGCCCGAGGCGCTGCACAATACGATCGAGATCGCCAAGCGTTGTAATATCGAGGTGCAACTGGGCACCTATTTCCTGCCGAACTTCCCGATTCCTGACGGCATGACCATTGACGAGTATTTCCGTAAAGTCTCGTTTGATGGCCTCGATGAACGTCTGGAAGTGCTGCTGCCCAAGGACACGCCGGACTACGAGGCCAAGAAGCAGGTCTACGTCGATCGCCTCAATTTTGAATTGGATATTATTATTCAAATGGGGTTTCCCGGTTACTTCCTGATCGTTATGGACTTCATCAAGTGGGCCAAGAACAATGGCGTCCCGGTTGGTCCTGGTCGTGGGTCGGGCGCAGGCTCGCTGGTTGCCTATGTGCAGAAGATTACCGACCTTGACCCCCTGGCCTATGACTTGCTGTTCGAGCGATTCCTCAATCCCGAGCGGGTCTCGATGCCCGACTTCGACGTTGACTTCTGCATGGATGGTCGCGACCGGGTCATTGATTATGTAGCGCAAAAATACGGTCGAAACGCGGTTAGCCAGATCATCACCTTCGGCACCATGGCGGCCAAGGCGGTGGTGCGCGATGTCGCCCGTGCCCAGGGCAAGTCCTACGGCCTGGCGGATCGCCTGTCGAAGATGATTCCGTTTGAAGTCGGCATGACACTGGCCAAGGCATTCGAGATGGAAGAGCCATTGCGCGACTTCCTCAAGACTGACGAAGAAGCAGCCGAAATCTGGGAGATGTCGCTCAAGCTCGAGGGCATTTGCCGGGGCACTGGCAAGCACGCCGGTGGTGTGGTTATTGCGCCAACCAAGCTGACTGACTTTTCACCCATTGCCTGTGATGAGGAAGGCAATGGCCTGGTGACCCAGTTCGACAAGGATGATGTCGAGTCGGCTGGGCTGGTCAAGTTTGACTTCCTGGGGTTGCGTACGCTGACCATCATCAAGTGGGCGATGGAGACCATCAATCGCGAGCAGGCCAAGAAAGGCTTGCCCGAGTTGAATATCGATTTCATCCCGCTTGACGACAAAGCAACCTTTGCGATGCTGCAAAAGGCTGAAACCACAGCGGTGTTCCAGCTTGAATCTCGCGGCATGAAGGAGCTGATCAAAAAGCTCAAGCCCGACTGCCTCGAAGACATGATCGCACTCGTGGCGCTGTTCCGTCCGGGTCCGCTGCAATCCGGCATGGTGGATGACTTCATCAACCGCAAGCACGGGCGCGAACCGATTTCCTACCCGCATCAGGATTACCAGTACGCTGGCCTGCAACCCGTTCTGGCACCGACCTACGGGATTATCCTGTATCAGGAGCAGGTGATGCAGATCGCGCAGGTCATGGCGGGCTACACCCTGGGTGGCGCGGACATGTTGCGCCGGGCCATGGGTAAGAAAAAGCCTGAAGAAATGGCCAAGCAGCGCGGGGGCTTTATTGAAGGCTGCGCCAATAACGGTATTGATGCGGACCTTGCAGGCAACATCTTTGACCTGGTGGAAAAGTTCGCCGGCTACGGTTTCAACAAGTCGCACTCGGCGGCCTACGGCCTGCTGTCTTACCAGACCGCTTGGCTCAAGGCGCACCATTCGGCCGCCTTCATGGCCGCCGTACTGTCGGCGGATATGCACAACACCGACAAGGTCGTCACCCTGATCGAAGAGTGTCGCAGCATGAAGCTGCGCATCGATGCGCCGGACGTCAACACCTCCGAGTTCAAGTTCACGGTCAACGACGAAGGTTGGATCGTCTACGGTCTTGGTGCCATCAAGGGCGTTGGTGAAGGCCCGGTTGAAGCCATTGTCGAGTCGCGGCGTGACGGTCCATTCAAGGATCTGTTCGACTTCTGTTCTCGCGTCGATCTCAAGCGCATCAACAAGCGGACGCTGGAAGCCCTGGTGCGCAGCGGTGCACTGGATCGCCTCGGGCCGTATTTCCATGAGGAGATCAAGGCCTACCACGCCAACATCGACCGCAACCGCGCGGTGTTGCTGGCGGCAATGGAAGAGGCCGTGCAAGCGGCCGAGCAGACGGCTCGCAGCCATGACAGCGGGCACATGGATCTGTTCGGTGGCGTGTTTGCCGATGAGGAACAGGATGTCTACGCCAACCACCTCAAGGCCCGCGAGTTATCGCTCAAGGAGCGCCTCAAGGGTGAGAAAGACACCTTGGGCCTGTATCTGACCGGCCACCCCATTGATGAGTATGAAGGAGAGGTGCGCCGCTTTGCCCGCCAGCGCATCATCGACCTCAAGCCCGCGCGTGATACGCAAACGGTTGCTGGCCTGATCGTCAACCTGCGGGTGATGAAGAACAAGAAAGGCGACAAGATGGGCTTTATCACCCTGGATGACCGTTCCGGGCGAATCGAAGCCTCGTTGTTTGCCGATGCATTTGCCAGCAATCAGGCATTGCTGCAAAGTGATGCACTGGTGGTTGTCGAAGGCGAGGTCAGCAATGATGACTTCTCCGGCGGGCTGCGCTTGCGTGCCAAACGGGTGATGAGCCTGGAAGAGGCGCGCACCGGCCTGGCCGATAGCCTGCGGCTCAGGATCGCCAGCGATGCATTGAAAGGCGACAAGCTGCGTTGGCTGGCGGATTTGTGCACGCGCCACCGAGGTGTTTGCCCTATCACCATGGATTACACCAGCACCGATGCCAAGGCGCTTTTGCAGTTTGGCGAAGGTTGGAGAATCAACCCGGCAGATAGCTTGATTCAAGCTTTGCGTGACCAGTTCGGGAAAGACAACGTCTTCCTGCACTACCGCTGATTTTTAGCGCTGGATTTCAGCCTTCGAATTAGACGGATAAATTATGGCCCTGAGTGGTCTGGGTACATGTGTTGTTAAAAATGACGATGCAGTGCACACACTCAGGTGTCGACCTTGATGCGCCAGATCCATTAATGTATGGCGCGAACGGATACAGCTCCCGGCCACTTGGCCGTCGACGCAAGACGGATGACTATGAACCCGAACTTTCTCGATTTCGAACAGCCGATCGCCGACCTGCAAGCCAAGATCGAAGAGCTTCGCCTGGTTGGTAACGACAACTCGTTGAATATCAATGACGAGATTGCTCGCCTGCAAGATAAAAGCAGCACCCTTACCGAAACCATCTTCGGTAACCTGAGCAGTTGGCAGGTGGCGCAGCTGGCGCGTCACCCGCGCCGTCCATACACCCTTGATTATCTCGGGCATATATTCACCGAGTTCGAGGAATTGCATGGCGATCGTCACTTCTCCGATGACGCAGCGCTGGTTGGCGGTGTAGCTCGCCTGGACGGTGAACCCGTCATGGTTATCGGTCATCAGAAAGGCCGTGAAGTCCGTGAAAAGGTGCGTCGCAACTTCGGTATGCCGCGTCCTGAAGGCTATCGTAAAGCCTGCCGCCTGATGGAAATGGCCGAACGCTTCAAGATGCCGATCGTGACCTTTATCGACACTCCGGGTGCATATCCAGGGATTGACGCTGAAGAGCGCGGTCAGAGTGAAGCCATCGCCTGGAACCTGCGGGTCATGGCGCGCCTGAAGACCCCAATCATCGCCACCGTTATCGGTGAAGGTGGTTCCGGCGGTGCCTTGGCCATTGGTGTGTGCGACCAGTTGAACATGCTGCAGTATTCGACCTACTCGGTCATCTCGCCAGAAGGTTGTGCCTCGATTCTGTGGAAAACGGCCGAGAAAGCGCCGGACGCAGCTGAAGCCATGGGCATCACCGCCGAGCGTCTCAAAGGCCTGGGGATTGTTGACCAGGTTATTGCCGAGCCTCTGGGCGGCGCTCACCGTGATCCGGCCGCTGCTGCTGAGTCCGTTCGCCAGGCGCTGGGCGCCCAGCTCAAGGAGCTGAAAAAGCACAGCACTGAAGAGCTGCTGGCGCGTCGTTATGAGCGCTTGATGAGTTACGGCATCGCTTAAACCGCTGCATGTGTAACAGGTAAGCCTCATGAGCTTGATTGCCAAGGTGCTGGAAAACATCGCTCCTTGGCGTCAGGCAACAGCCTGGCGAGTCGCGTTTTCTGGCGGTCTCGATTCCAGCGTACTGCTGCATATCCTGGCGACTCTCGCGCAACGCGAGGCTATACCGTCGCTTTTCGCGGTGCATATTCATCACGGTCTACAGCCTGCGGGTGATCTCTGGCCTGAGCATTGCCAGCAATTTTGCGATCAGTTGGGCGTCCCCCTGAGCGTGCTGCGGGTCAAGGTGGAGCCTGGCGCCAGTCTTGAACGTGCCGCCCGCGATGCGCGCTACAAGGCATTCACGGCGCAGCTCTGTGCTGGCGAGTTGCTGATGGTTGCCCAGCATGCTGATGATCAAGCCGAAACCCTGATGTTCAGATTGCTCCGTGGTGCCGGGGTGCGTGGTCTGGCCGCCATGCCGATCAGTCGCCCGCTGGGGCAGGGCCAGCTGTTACGGCCGCTGCTCAACTGTTCCCGGGCCGAAGTGCACGACTACGCAAATCAACATGGCTTGCAGTGGGTTGAAGATCCCTCGAACAGCGATGAGCAGTTATCGCGTAATTATCTACGCCGACAGGTGCTGCCACTGCTGGCGCAGCGTTGGCCGCAGGTTGTTGGTCGCCTTAACCAGGCCAGCGAGCATATGCGTGAAGCGTCTGAGCTGCTCGATGTGTTGGCGGCTCAAGACCTTGCCGCAGCCCAGGAACCGGTCACTGACGGCTGGCTGAACTTGCCTAGCCTGGCCTTGGCGCCTTTGCGTCAGTTGACTGTGGCTCGTCAGCGCAATGCCCTGCGTTTCTGGTTGCGCCAGCTGACGCCGATGCCGGATACCGAGCATTGGCAAGGGTGGTGCGACCTGCGCGACGCGGCAATGGATGCCACGCCGGTTTGGCGATTGGCAGGCGGTGAGGTTCGCCGAGCCGATGAACGGTTGTGGTGGCTTAGTGGCCAATGGTTGCGCCAGCCTGAACCGGTCAATCTGCCGGTCGTGGCGGGGCAGTGGTTTGGGTTGCCCGGCAATGGCTCTATACGTATCGAGGGGCCACTGCCTGCTGGCGATTGGGCTGTTGTCTATCGCCAGGGCGGCGAGGTCTTGAACCTGCCGGGACGCGGTCGCCGCGACCTCAAGCGCTTGCTCAATGAGCATGCCGTGGCGACATTTATTCGCAATCGATTGCCGTTGCTCATCTGTGATGGACAACTGATGGCCGTGGCCAACATGCCGCAACTCTGCGCCGTTCAAGGCGTGCAGTGGCATTTTGTATGGGATTTGCCGACGAGCGATCTGGGTTTGAGCTGAAAAGGGCTTTCGAGTAGACTACGCTCCCGTCTTAATAGTGCTTTTGCTGATTCCGTTTGCCAGTGGCAAAACGACTCGGTGAATGCGTTCTGGTTACTGCGATTTGGTAGCCGGTTGCTTTACATTTCCTTCGCTTTCCCCGGCGGCGCTGACCGCTTAAACGCTGATTTCTAGGATTTTTCATGACGCGCTACATTTTCGTCACGGGTGGTGTTGTTTCTTCTTTGGGGAAGGGCATCGCCTCGGCTTCACTGGCGGCTATCCTGGAGGCGCGGGGCCTGAAGGTCACGATGCTCAAGCTGGATCCCTACATCAACGTTGACCCGGGCACCATGAGCCCGTTCCAGCACGGTGAAGTGTTTGTCACCCATGACGGCGCTGAAACCGACTTGGATCTGGGGCACTACGAGCGGTTTATCCGCACCACCATGACCCAGAACAACAACTTCACCACCGGCCGCGTCTACGAAGACGTGCTGCGTCGTGAGCGTCGTGGCGATTACCTCGGTGCCACCATCCAGGTGATCCCGCATATCACTGACGAAATCAAGCGCCGTATCATCAAGGGCGCCGGTGACGCTGACGTGGCCATGGTTGAAATCGGTGGCACTGTTGGTGATATCGAGTCGCAACCTTTCCTTGAGGCCATCCGCCAGTTGCGCGTCGAAGTGGGCGCCAAGCGCGCCATGCTGATGCACCTGACGCTGGTGCCGTACATCGCCACCGCCGGTGAAACCAAGACCAAGCCTACCCAGCATTCGGTCAAGGAACTGCGTTCGATTGGCTTGCAGCCCGACGTGCTGGTTTGTCGCTCTGACCATCCGATTGATGTGTCTTCGCGTCGCAAGATCGCCCTGTTCACCAACGTCGAGGAGCGCGCGGTTATTTCGCTCGAAGACGTCGACACCATCTACAAGATTCCTTCTGTGCTGCACGCCCAGGGCCTTGACGATTTCGTCGTCGAGCGCTTTGGCCTGGATTGCGGCGGCGCTGATCTTTCCGAGTGGGACCGTGTGGTTGATGCCAAGCTGAACCCGGAAAAAGAAGTCAATATCGCCATGGTCGGTAAGTACATGGAACTGCTGGATGCCTATAAGTCGCTGATTGAAGCAATGAGTCATGCCGGCATCCAGAATCGCACCAAGGTCAACCTGCGCTATATCGACTCCGAGGATATCGAGAACCAGGGGACTTCGCTGCTTGAGGGCGTTGACGCCATTCTGGTGCCGGGCGGCTTTGGTCTGCGCGGCGTTGAAGGCAAGGTTGAGGCGGTGCGCTATGCCCGCGAGAATAAGATTCCGTACCTGGGTATCTGCCTGGGCATGCAGGTCGCGGTGATCGAGTTCGCCCGTAACGTGCTTGGCTGGAAGGACGCCAACTCCACCGAGTTCGACTCTACCAGCGGCCACCCAGTGGTTGGCTTGATCACCGAATGGCAAGACGCTACCGGGGTTACCGAACAGCGTACCGAAGCCTCTGACTTGGGCGGTACCATGCGTCTCGGGGCCCAGGAATGCCAGTTGTTGAGCGGTTCCAACGTCTACGACTGCTACGGCAAGGATGTGATTGTCGAGCGTCATCGTCACCGTTACGAGGTCAACAACAACCTGCTGCCCAAGCTGACTGAAGCCGGCTTGAAGATCACCGGTCGTTCGGGTGATGGCGCCTTGGTTGAAGTGGTAGAAGCACCTGATCATCCATGGTTTGTCGCTTGCCAGTTCCACCCAGAATTCACTTCGACCCCGCGTGATGGCCATCCGCTGTTCAGTGGCTTTGTAACGGCTGCGCTGGCTCACAAAAGCAAAAAGGCTTAATGCATGACGCAGAAAATAGTGCGCGTAGGCAATATCGAGATCGCTAACGACAAGCCATTTGTGCTCTTTGGCGGCATCAATGTCATCGAGTCGCGCGACCTGGCGATGAAGGCCTGTGAAGAGTACGTGCGAGTTACCGAGAAACTCGGTATTCCCTACGTGTTCAAAGCAAGCTTCGACAAGGCCAACCGTTCTTCGGTGACTTCCTTCCGTGGTCCGGGCCTGGAAGAAGGCATGAAGGTCTTTGAAGAAATCAAAAAGACCTTCGGCGTACCTGTGATCACCGACGTGCACGAGCCGCACCAGGCACAGCCCGTTGCGGATGTATGCGACATTATCCAGTTGCCGGCATTTTTATCGCGCCAGACTGATCTGGTGGTGGCTATGGCCAAGACCGGCGCAATCATCAACATCAAGAAGGCCCAGTTTCTTGCTCCGCAAGAAATGCAGCATATCCTGGCCAAGTGTGTTGAAGCCGGTAATGACCAACTGATCCTGTGCGAGCGTGGCTCCTCCTTCGGTTACAACAACCTGGTGGTGGACATGCTTGGCTTTGGCATCATGAAGCAGTTCGAGTACCCGGTATTCTTCGACGTGACCCATGCCTTGCAGATGCCAGGTGGTCGTGCCGATTCTGCCGGTGGTCGCCGTGCACAGGTGACAGATTTGGCCAAGGCAGGCATGAGCCAGGGCCTGGCCGGGCTGTTCCTTGAGGCACACCCCGACCCAGACAACGCCAAGTGCGACGGTCCTTGTGCCTTGCGCCTGGACAAGCTGGAGCCGTTCCTGACCCAGCTCAAGCAGCTTGATGATCTGGTAAAGAGTTTTCCGCCGATTGAGACTGCCTAACAAGGCGCTTATCCGGTAGAGTGCAATCCGGGCATAAGCTGACCGGTTGGTCAGCTAAATTGCACCAGCTCACTCCGTGTTGGTTTGCTGGGCAAAACCAGGCCCGCGTTGCTTTCTAGGGAATTTCTAATCGCATTGCTGGTAACAAGGGTTACGCAACAATGCTGGAGATTCACTTTAGTTAATTTTTGGAGTGCTTAACGCAATGGCAAAGATTGTCGACATCAAAGGCCGTGAGGTTCTGGATTCACGTGGCAACCCAACTGTAGAAGCTGATGTGATCCTTGAAGGCGGTATCGTTGGTAGCGCATGTGCGCCATCGGGTGCCTCAACTGGTTCTCGCGAAGCGCTGGAACTGCGTGATGGCGACAAAAGCCGTTACTTGGGCAAGGGCGTATTGAAGGCTGTTGCCAATATCAATGGCCCAATCCGCGACCTGCTGTTGGGTAAGGATGCGATTGACCAGCAAGCCCTTGATCGCGCGATGATCGAGCTCGATGGCACTGAGAACAAGGCTTCACTGGGCGCCAATGCTGTCCTGGCCGTGTCGCTGGCTGCTGCTAAAGCCGCTGCTCAGGCCAAAGGTATTCCGCTCTACGCGCACATTGCCGATCTCAACGGCACTCCGGGCGTCTATTCGATGCCTGTGCCGATGATGAACATCATCAATGGTGGCGAGCACGCGGACAACAACGTTGATATCCAGGAGTTCATGGTCCAGCCAGTGGGCGCGAAAAACTTCGCCGAAGCACTGCGCATGGGCGCTGAAATCTTCCATCACCTCAAGGCGGTTCTCAAGGCGCGCGGCCTGAGCACTTCGGTGGGTGACGAGGGTGGTTTTGCACCTAACCTGGCCTCCAACGAAGACGCGCTGTCGGCGATCGCCGAGGCAGTTGCCAATGCTGGTTACAACCTGGGCGATGATGTCACCTTGGCCTTGGACTGCGCTTCGAGCGAGTTCTACAAGGACGGCAAATATGACCTGGCTGGCGAAGGCAAGGTATTCGACGCCGAAGGTTTTGCAGATTACCTGGCTGGCCTGTCCGAGCGCTATCCGATCATCTCCATCGAAGACGGTATGGACGAGTCCGACTGGGCTGGCTGGAAAGTACTGACCGACAAGATCGGCAGCAAGGTCCAGTTGGTAGGTGACGACCTGTTCGTAACCAATACCAAGATCCTCAAGGAAGGCATCGACAAGGGCATCGGCAACTCGATCCTGATCAAGTTCAACCAGATCGGCTCGCTGACCGAGACGCTAGAAGCCATCCAGATGGCCAAAGCGGCTGGTTACACGGCGGTGATCTCGCACCGTAGCGGCGAAACCGAAGATTCAACCATTGCCGATCTTGCGGTGGGTACCTCGGCTGGCCAGATCAAGACCGGCTCGCTGTGCCGTTCGGACCGAGTGTCCAAGTACAACCAATTGCTGCGTATCGAAGAGCAGTTGGGCGGGAAAGCAGCTTATCTTGGTATCGCAGAGTTCCGTGGTTAAGCATAAGCATGTTAAAAGGAGGGCGGCGAAAGTCGCCCTTTTTTTCGGACGGATTTTCTGGTTGTTATGCGTAAAGCCTATTGGTTGTTCCCGGTTCTGATTTTAATGCTGGCTGGTCTGCAGTATCGGCTTTGGGTCGGTGACGGCAGCTTGGCGCAGGTGACGGACTTGAAGCATCAGATTGCCAGTCAGCAGGGCGAGAATGAGCGCCTGCTTGAGCGCAATCGTGTGCTCGAGGCGGAAGTGCGCGAATTGAAAAAAGGCATGGAAACTGTCGAGGAGCGGGCACGCCACGAACTGGGCATGGTCAAAGATGGCGAGACGCTCTATCAACTGGCCGAATAACTGCGCGAAGACCTTGTCATGACCTTGCAAAAACTCCCTGCCTTCTGGGCAATCATCCCGGCTGCTGGTGTTGGCAGCCGTATGCGTGCCGATCGTCCCAAGCAATACCTGCCGCTGGCCGGTAAAACCATCCTTGAACACACCTTGGCGTGCTTTGTTGATCATCCACGGCTTAAAGGCCTGGTTATCAGTCTGGCCGAGGATGACCCGTTCTGGGCGCAATTGCCTTGTGCAAGTGACCCGCGTATCGAATTGGCCGTTGGCGGTGATGAGCGTGCCGAGTCGGTGCTCAATGCCTTGCTGCGTCTGGCAGAGTTGGGCGCAGAGGAACACGACTGGGTGCTGGTGCATGACGCCGCAAGACCCAACCTGGCTCGCGAAGACCTTGATCTCCTGCTCGCCGAGTTGGCTCATGACCCCGTGGGCGGCTTGCTGGCGGTGCCCGCGCGCGACACCTTGAAGCGTGCCAATGCCGATGGGCGCGTCAAGGAAACGGTTGATCGCTCGGTAATCTGGCAGGCCTATACGCCGCAGATGTTTCGCCTGGGTTTTTTGCACCGGGCAATGGCTGAAGCGCTGGTCTCGGATGTGGCCATTACCGACGAGGCGTCGGCGGTCGAGTGGGCAGGGCAGGCGCCGCGATTGATCGAGGGGCGCGCCGACAATATCAAGGTTACCCGCCAGGAAGACCTGAATAACCTGGCGCGCATCTGGCGTGATCGTCAGTAAGGCAGGCAACGCGAAGTCCGTCGGCCTATACTGTGATTATGTTGCGAGCTGGAAAGGCGGACGCAGGACTGGCGTCCACCTTGTTACCTGGAAGAGTGTTACCTGGATGAGTGGCTAGGCGACGCGGGTTTTACGCACATTGCGGTCCAGCACCGTGCTCAGCTTGTCGATAGCGCCATCTATGGCCTGGTGCAGTGATTCGGCATTGTGGGTGACCGAAATCGGGTCGCGCCCTTTCATTCTGGCTTCTATCTGGCAGCGCTTATCCTGAGTGCCGCTTTTGTGGGCATTCTCATCGCTCAGATGCGCTTCTATTCGAGTCAGGTGCTCTTCGAAGCGTTTGATCTTGTGTTCGACACGACTGCGTACGTTGGTGACTAAGTCGAGTGAGGCTTCAATATGTTTGTCACTGTTGACCAGAACTTGCATAACCGTTTCCTCTGATTGATCAAGGCCAGGATAAGTGCCTTATAGCTACGACGATGCAGAGGTTAAAGCGGTTCCCGGGCAATCTGTGACATTCTGTCACTGAGCATATTCATGGCGTTTGGCCAGCCCGTCTTTGAGGAAATCAACCAGTTGGCGGACCTTGGGGGAAAGGTGGCGCTGCTGTGGATAAAGCGCCCAGACTGCGGTGTTTGGAGGCTGATGGTTTTCCAGCAAGGAGATCAACGCACCACTGCGTAGATGTTCCAGCACGTAGTAGTCCGGCAACTGGCAAAGGCCCAGGCCGCGTAGCGCTGCATCGAGCACGGCCTGGCCACTGTTGCAGCGCCAGTTACCCTGGACCCGTTGTGCGGTCTCGTGCTGGTTGATTTTAAAACTCCAGGTGTCGGAGCTGCCAATCAGGCAGTTGTGTCGGCTGAGTTCGGACAGGCTGTGGGGGCGTCCGTAGCGCATCAGGTAATCGGGGGCGGCGCACAGGTACATCTTGCGTGGAGCAAGTTTGGCCGCCACCAGGCTTGAGTCCTGTAGGCGGCCCAGTCGAATAGCCATGTCCAGGCTTTCATGGACCAGGTCAAGCTGACGATTGCTGAGCTCGATATCAACCCGCAGCTGTGGGTGGCGGACCATGAATTCAGTCACCAGCGGAACGATAAAGCGTTCGCCATAGGCGACTGCACAGGTCATGCGCAGCAAGCCTTTGGGTTGGCTGTTGAGATCGCCGACCACGCGCAAGGCCTCTTCGCGAGCATCGAGCAAACGCTGGCAATGTTGCAGGAATGTTTGCCCAGCCTCGGTCAGGGTCACTTTGCGCGTGCTGCGGTAGAACAGCCGTGTCTGCAGGCGCTCCTCAAGCCGAGCGACCTGTCGGCTGACCTGCGAGGACGAGAGGCTGAGCCGGTCCGCCGCCGCGGTAAATTGCCCGCACTCGGCAACTGCCACAAATTCATCAATGCCTTCCCAGCTGTTCATGGCCGCACTCAGTTGGTGGGTGAGTATTCAGGTTGCTGGTCGAATTCTACCGAAAATCCACTGATTATCCCTGTATGGCAATAATGTTTTTCCATCTGATGGATTATTCCCAAATAAGCACTGATCTAAACTGGCTGCACTGAATTTATCTGCAGGAGAGCCTTCCATGATCAAGTCACGTGCTGCCGTAGCCTTTGCGCCAAACCAACCGCTGCAAATCGTCGAAGTCGATGTTGCGCCGCCCAAGGCTGGTGAAGTGTTGGTGCGTATTGTCGCCTCGGGTGTTTGCCATACCGATGCCTACACCCTGTCCGGCGAAGACTCCGAAGGCGTGTTTCCGTGCATTCTCGGGCATGAAGGCGGCGGTATTGTCGAAGCGGTTGGCGAGGGCGTGACATCGTTGGAAGTCGGCGATCATGTGATCCCGCTGTACACCGCCGAGTGCCGTGTATGTAAGTTCTGCACTTCAGGCAAGACCAACCTGTGCAGCTCGGTACGCGCTACCCAGGGCAAGGGCTTGATGCCTGATGGCACTTCGCGCTTCTCCTACAACGGCGAGCCTGTGTATCACTACATGGGCTGCTCGACTTTCTCCGAATACACGGTGTTGCCTGAAGTTTCGCTGGCCAAAATTCCCAAGGAAGCCCCGCTGGAAAAAGTCTGCCTGCTGGGTTGCGGTGTCACGACCGGCATTGGCGCGGTGCTCAACACCGCCAAAGTCGAGGAAGGCGCCACTGTTGCCATCTTCGGTCTGGGTGGTATCGGCCTGGCGGCGATTATCGGTGCGAAGATGGCCAAGGCCTCACGCATCATTGCCATCGACATCAATCCCGCCAAGTTCGATATCGCCCGCGAACTGGGGGCAACCGATTTCATCAACCCCAAAGACTTCGCCAAGCCGATCCAGGAAGTCATAGTCGAAATGACCGATGGCGGTGTGGATTACTCCTTTGAATGCGTCGGCAATGTTCAACTGATGCGTGCGGCCCTTGAGTGTGCGCACAAAGGTTGGGGTGAGTCGGTGATCATTGGTGTTGCCGGCGCTGGCCAGGAAATCTCGACCCGCCCATTCCAGTTGGTCACCGGTCGCGTCTGGCGTGGCTCGGCATTCGGTGGCGTCAAAGGTCGCACCGAGTTGCCAGGCTATGTGGAAAAGGCACAGAAGGGCGAGATCCCGCTGGATACCTTTATCACCCACAACATGCCGCTTGAAGACATCAATGAAGCCTTCAAGCTGATGCACGAAGGCAAAAGCATTCGCACAGTCATTAACTTCTAAAGCGCTGTAAGACGGGTTGCGCGAGCTGGGGCGGCGCTGCAAGGCCGCCCTCTTGGCGCGTATTTTCAGCAGTTTTCCAAGCGAGCACGCAGATCGCTACCGGTCAATATTGTTGGAGCGACCGGTAGCCCTCTGTTCAGGAGTGGATTGATGAGTCTGGAAAATATTTCCTGCCAGAAAAGCAGTGGTGGCTGGCACAAACGTTACCGCCACAGGTCGAGCACGCTCAACTGCGACATGACCTTCGCGGTTTATTTGCCACCCCAGGCCGAGCAGGGTGCGAAGTTGCCAGTGCTGTACTGGCTTTCGGGGCTGACCTGCACGGATGAAAACTTCATGCAGAAGGCCGGTGCGCACAAGGTGGCGGCCGAGCTTGGCTTGATTATCGTGGCGCCGGATACCAGTCCGCGCGGCGAGGGTGTGGCGGATGATCCGGATGGTGCATATGATTTCGGCCTGGGCGCCGGCTTCTACCTCAACGCAACACAGGAACCCTGGGCGCGTCACTACCGCATGCATGATTACGTGGTGCATGAACTGCCTGCCCTGATCGAGGCCAACTTCCCGGTCACTGACAGGCGTGGCATAAGCGGGCATTCCATGGGCGGTCATGGTGCATTGGTCTGCGCGCTGCGTAATCCGGGGCGATATCAGTCTATGTCGGCATTCGCGCCCATCACCAATCCAATGAATTGCCCCTGGGGTGAAAAAGCCTTCAGTCGCTATCTGGGTGATGAGCGCTCACGCTGGCGTGAGTGGGACGCCTGCGCCTTGATGGCCGATGCCAGCGAGCGTCTGCCGATCCTGGTTGATCAGGGCGATCGCGACGACTTCCTGCTTGATCAGCTCAAGCCAGAAGCCCTGCAGGCCGCGGCGCAAGCCGTCGGACATCCGTTGGAGTTGCGTTTGCAACCGGGCTACGACCACAGCTACTACTTCATTGCCAGCTTTATTGATGATCACCTGCGTCATCATGCGGCTGCTTTGTCTGCAGCATCTTGAACGACGCTTTGCATGGGATCTGGCCTCTATGCAGCGCATAACGATGTCCAGCTTGGGGGCATAGCGTTGTAGAATCATGGCCTGATATTTATTGGGCCTGATTTTCATATGAGTAGCAGCATGCGTATTGGCCACGGCTTTGATGTGCACCGTTTTGGCGAGGGCGAGTTCATTACGCTCGGCGGTATCCAGATTCCTCATCGTTTTGGCCTTGTTGCCCATTCGGATGGTGATGTGCTTTTGCATGCCCTGGCGGATGCCTTGCTCGGCGCCCTGGCGCTGGGTGATATTGGCAAGCATTTCCCTGATACCGATCCAACCTTCAAAGGGGCCGACAGCCGAATGTTGTTACGGCATGTGTACGCCTTGATCGCCGCCAAAGGCTGGCAGGTCGGCAATGTCGACTGCACAATTGTTGCCCAGGCACCGAAGATGGCGCCGCACATCGAAGCAATGCGTACCCTGATTGCTGCGGATCTTGAGGTTGATCTTGATCAGGTCAACGTCAAGGCCACCACCACCGAAAAGCTCGGCTATACCGGTCGCGAAGAGGGTATTGCAGTGCATGCTGTGGCCCTGCTGGTTCGCCCATGAATGAATTCGAACTACTGGGCCCCAAGGCCCATGGCGCTGCGTGCGGCACTGCGCTGCTCAAGGCCAGCGCCGAAGACTTCCAGGTCGAGGAAGTGCTCGATATTCCCTTGGCTGGTGATGGCGAGCACTTGTGGCTTTGGGTTGAAAAGCGTGGCCTCAATACCGAGGAGGCGGCCCGGCGTCTAGCCAAGGCCGCGGGTGTCCAGCTCAAGCTGGTGAGCTATGCCGGGCTCAAGGATCGCCAGGCGTTGACCCGCCAATGGTTCAGCCTGCATCTGCCGGGCAAGGCCAATCCGGACCTGAACGCAGCTGAAGATGCCAGCTTGAGCATCCTCAGGCAGGTGCGTCACCAGCGTAAACTGCAGCGTGGTGCCCATGCTGCCAATGGCTTTATTTTGCGCCTGACCCAGCTGAGCGCTGACCGTAAAGCCCTCGAGGCGCGTCTGCAGGCTGTGCGCGAGCAGGGCGTTCCGAATTATTTCGGCCTGCAGCGTTTCGGTTTCGATGGCGGCAACCTGTTTGATGCCCGCCAGTATGCCGAGCGCAAAGATCGTCCCGTGCAACGCAACCTCCGCTCACGGTTGCTATCGGCGGCACGCAGCTACTTGTTCAATCAGGTTTTGGCCGCGCGAGTGGAGGCGGGCAGTTGGAACAAGGCGCAGGTCGGTGACTTGCTGGCATTTACCGACAGCCGCAGTTTTTTCCCGGCGGGTGAAGCCGAGTGCAGTGATCCGCGGCTGGCCGCGCTTGATGTGCATCCCACCGGCCCGCTTTGGGGCCAGGGCGAACCGCCAACCGCTGGGGCGGTCCAGGCACTCGAACAGGATATTGGCCAGACTGAGAAAGACTTGGCCTGGTGGCTGGCAGAAGCGGACATGGCGCACGAACGTCGCATTCTGCGCCTCCCCATTGCAGGCCTTACGTGGCATTATCCCGAGTCTGACATTCTGCAACTGGAATTCGTCCTGCCGGCTGGATGCTTCGCTACCGTAGTGGTTCGCGAGCTTGTCGATCTATTGCCGACGGGGCATACGGACAACCCATGCGTATTCTAATTTCAAACGATGACGGGGTCATGGCGCCGGGCGTTGCCGCGCTACATGCCGCGTTAGCTGATTATGCCGACTGTACGGTGATAGCACCGGATCAGGACAAGAGCGGCGCCAGCAGTTCGCTGACCCTTGATCGTCCGCTGCATCCTTGCACGCTGGATAATGGCTATATCAGCATTAATGGCACGCCGACTGATTGCGTGCACCTGGGACTCAATGGGCTGCTGCCCGAAGTGCCTGACCTGGTCGTTTCCGGGATTAACCTGGGCGCTAATCTCGGTGACGATGTGCTTTATTCGGGGACAGTCGCCGCCGCACTTGAGGGGCGCTTCCTCTCGCGGCCGGCATTCGCCTTCTCCTTGCTGTCACGCAATGCTGATAATCTACCGACAGCTGCCTACTTCGCCCGCAAGCTGGTCGAAGCGCATGAACACCTCGATCTGCCACCGCGTACTGTGCTTAATGTGAATATCCCCAATTTACCTTTGGAGCATATTCGTGGCATTCAAGTGACTCGCCTTGGTCATCGCGGTCGTGCCGCGCCGCCCGTCAAGGCGATTAACCCACGCGGCAAGGTCGGTTACTGGATTGCAGTGGCTGGTGATGCCGAGGACGGTGGCCAGGGCACGGACTTCCATGCGGTGATGCAAGGCTATGTATCCATCACCCCATTACAATTCGATCGTACTTTTCAGGATGGCTTTAACAGCTTGCAACCATGGCTGGAGAGCTTAGTTTAATGAATCGCGAACAAGATGAAATGAACCGCCGTGGTATTGGCATGACCTCACAACGGACCCGTGAGCGACTTATCCAGCGTCTCTATGAAGAAGGCCTGTCCAACGCCCAGGTGTTGGAGGTTATTCGCCGTACGCCGCGCCACATGTTTGTCGATGAGGCATTTTCTCATCGCGCCTACGAAGACACTTCTTTGCCCATCGGCCACAACCAGACCATTTCGCAACCCTATATGGTTGCGCGCATGAGCGAGTTGCTGCTTGAAGCCGGCCCGTTGGATAAGGTACTGGAGATCGGCACCGGCTCGGGTTACCAGACTGCCGTGCTGGCGCAGCTGGTAGAGCGTGTATTTAGCGTTGAGCGCATCCAGGGGCTGCAAGATCGCGCCAAGGAGCGCTTGGTCGAACTGAATTTGCGCAATGTGGTCTTTCGCTGGGGGGACGGTTGGGAAGGTTGGTCAGCACTGGCACCTTATAACGGAATTATTGTCACAGCTGCAGCTTCAGAGGTGCCGCAGGCTCTTCTGGACCAGCTTGCGCTGGGTGGGCGACTGGTTATCCCGGTTGGCACCGGCGATGTGCAGCAACTGATGTTGATCATTCGTGATGAACAAGGTTATTCGCGGCACATTCTTGATGCGGTACGCTTTGTACCTTTGCTTAACGGACCACTGGCTTAGGGAGCCTCTGAAAAATTACTGCGCTCGATATTACCGCGTTAAAAACTGTTCAAGATGCTCATTTACAGCTCGTAGAATCGAGCGCGACCCCGGTCACTTTTCACAGTTTTTGACTCGCTGGCGCTTGCTCTTCGGGCCAGCCTCTGGCTGTTACTCCCGTTGGTCGTTGCGCCTTGTCTTATCTTTGCTTGCTTGTTTTTTCAGAGGGATCACAGCATTTGCTTTGACGGGTTTATGAAAAAATATTTTTTGCTCTACGCCAAGGGTGTGGCCATGGGCGCTGCGGATGTTGTACCGGGCGTGTCGGGCGGCACCATTGCTTTTATCAGCGGTATATACGACGAGCTATTAAAGTCTATCTCCAGTATGCCGCGTGCCGGGCTGCTGGCAGTTCGTGGGCGCTTCGGCGAGGCCTGGGTGACCGCCAATGCAACATTCTTGCTGGTGCTCTTTGCTGGCATTCTTACCAGTGTCGTCAGCCTTGCCCGGTTGATTACCTATTTGCTGGAGCAGCATCCTATTCCGGTGTGGTCATTCTTCTTTGGCTTGGTGCTGGTGTCGGCGCATTTGGTTTCGCGAGAGATCAGTCGTTGGAACTGGACCCGTATCCTCAGTTTTGCCGTCGGCGCAGGTTTTGCCTACTGGATTACCGTCGCTTCGCCGGTGCACCTTGATACCGATCCGCTAAGCATATTCCTGGCGGGGGCTGTCGCTATTTGCGCGATGATTCTTCCTGGTATCTCGGGCAGTTTCATCTTGCTCCTGTTGGGGATGTACAGCTTTGTATTGGGCTCGGTAAAGGCCCTGGACATCACAGTCCTGGTGCTATTCGCCTCAGGCTGCGCTGTTGGCCTGGTGAGCTTTGCGGGTTTCCTGCGCTGGCTGCTTCGCTGCTACCGCGACCTGTCACTGGCTTTCCTGACAGGCTTGATGCTTGGCTCATTGAACAAGATATGGCCATGGAAGGAGACATTGACCTGGTTTACCGACCGTCATGGACAACAGGTTCCCTTGTTGCAAGCTAATCTCCTGCCTGCGCGCTTTGCTGAAATTAGCGGCCAGGATCCGCAACTGTTACTGGCAATCGTCTTGGCCGTGCTTGGGGTGGCGCTTGTTCTGGGGCTGGAGTGGTTGGCAGGGCGTCAGCCGTTAAGTTCTGACCAAAATCAATAAATCCTGCACAATAGTGTCAGGCGCTAATAGCCAGTAAGGGAGAGACCGGTGAGTTTCGACGCCATTCAAGCGTGCATTCGCAATAGCAACACTCGATGCCTGTTGAGTGGTTTGGCTCTATCGTTGATCCTGTCTGGCTGTTCGAGTGCGCCTTCAGGCGGCGTTCAGGTCTTGGATCGCAACGGTAGGCCGGTGCCCATCACCTCAAAGCAACCTCATGTCACTAGCGGCCAGTACCTGGTCCGGCGTGGCGATACGCTGTATTCCATTGCCTTTCGTTTTGGCTGGGACTGGAAAGAACTGGCAGCTCGCAATGGTATCCCTGCACCTTATTTGCTGAGAGTCGGTCAGCCGATTCGTTTTGACGGCAAGAAACCCTCTTCTGTGGTGGCCAAGTCAAGCTCCTCTACACGTACCGTTCGTCCGACAACATCGAGCAGTACGGCCAAGCCAGTGGTCAAGAAGCCCCCTGTTACCGCCAAACCCGTGCAATCGGTGAGTGGCACATCATCTGGCTGGACGTGGCCTACCAAAGGTTTGGTTATCGGTCGATTTTCCTCAAACGGTAGTTTGAATAAAGGCATTGATATCGCCGGAGATTTGGGCCAGCCTGTTTTAGCTGCGTCTGATGGCTCAGTGGTTTACGCCGGAAGTGGTTTGCGGGGCTACGGCGAGTTGGTGATCATCAAGCATAGCAGTACCTACGTAAGCGCCTACGGACATAACCGCAGGCTCTTGGTGAAAGAGGGGCAAAAGGTCAAGGCAGGGCAAGCAATTGCTGAAATGGGTTCAACGGGCACTGACCGCGTGAAGCTACATTTTGAAATTCGCCGTCAGGGCAAGCCTGTAGATCCTTTGCAATTTTTGCCACGCCAGTAGCTTATTGTCGGCCTGTTTCCCCGTCGTAGGAGGGACGGGCCCGGGTGTCTCCAGGGAGAGGGTCGCACCGGGGCTTGCTGTCGAACTCAGCAAGGGATATTAAGAAATGGCTCTCACAAAAAAACTAGTGCCCGAGTTTGACGTAGACGACGATGTACTCCTTATGGAGTCAGATGTCGTCTTGGGGGATGGGGCAGATTTAAGTGTTGAGACGTCGCCAAAGCGTTCCAAGGCCAAGGCGAAAACAGTTGCACCCAAGCAGCACAAGTACATTGATTACACGCGTGCACTAGATGCCACGCAGTTGTATCTGAATGAAATTGGCTTTTCTCCGCTCCTCAGTCCTGAGGAGGAAGTGTTTTTTGCCCGCCTGGCGCAAAAAGGCGATCCAGCTGGTCGCAAACGCATGATTGAAAGCAACTTGCGATTGGTTGTCAAAATCGCCAGGCGCTATGTCAATCGCGGCCTCTCATTGCTCGACTTGATTGAAGAAGGCAACCTCGGTTTGATTCGCGCCGTCGAGAAATTCGACCCAGAGCGTGGTTTCCGCTTCTCAACCTATGCGACCTGGTGGATTCGCCAGACCATCGAACGCGCAATCATGAACCAGACGCGTACGATTCGTCTTCCAATCCATGTGGTCAAAGAACTCAACGTCTACCTGCGCGCCGCGCGCGAGCTGACTCAAAAGCTCGATCACGAACCCTCCGCCGAAGAAATCGCCAACTTGCTCGACAAGCCCGTCAGTGAGGTCAAGCGCATGCTTGGGCTCAACGAACGGGTGTCCTCGGTGGACGTTTCACTGGGTTCTGACTCTGATAAAACCCTGCTTGATACCCTCACCGATGAGCGTCCGACTGATCCATGCGAACTGTTGCAGGATGACGACCTGTCGCAGAGCATTGATCAGTGGCTGTGCGAATTGACCGATAAGCAGCGCGAGGTTGTGGTCAGGCGGTTTGGTTTGCGTGGCCATGAGAATTGCACGCTGGAGGAGGTCGGCCAGGAGATCGGCCTTACTCGTGAACGCGTCAGGCAGATACAGGTTGAAGCGCTCAAACGCCTGCGTGAAATTCTTGAGAAAAATGGCTTGTCGAGTGACGCCTTGTTTCAGTGAGTTAAGTGGCTTTGCAAAAGAACCGGCTCATGCCGGTTTTTTTGTATCAATGCTATGTAGGAGATCGCTTACGCCGGTGTAGGTTAATGCAGTCATTTGCCATGAGACTTGTAGGGGTATTGAGTGGGATTTTTTATAACCTGTTGAATTGTAAGGGTTTTATTTTTTCTACAAAGCGCTCATAGGCTGTTTGGATGATTTTCAGGCACTTGTGAAGCGCTGAAAATCCCTTATTATCAAGCTGTGTTTAAGGATAAACACAGGTCGCCAGGGACTGTGACCAGGGACAATCGCGGGATGCGATTTCATCAGGATGATGAGTAGGAGACAAAGGGAATAGGGACAAAATGGGCGGGTCAAACCGCCCTTTTTTTTGCCTGCGATTTGTACCTTGTCTGTTCCCAAGCCAATAAAAAACCCGCCGAAGCGGGTCTTTTGCGGGCGGCAGAGACAGTCTTAGCGCTCTAGGTGCTCAAGCTTGTCTTTCACACCGTCCCATTCTTCAGCATCAGCGAGCGCTTCTTTCTTCTCGGTGATATTTGGCCAGACCTCGGCCAGATCAGCATTCAGCTCGATATATTCCTGCATGTCCTCAGGCACCTCATCTTCAGAGAAGATGGCTTGTGCTGGGCACTCTGGTTCACACAGAGCGCAGTCAATGCACTCGTCAGGGTGAATGACCAGGAAGTTCGGGCCTTCGTAGAAGCAGTCCACCGGACAGACTTCCACACAGTCGGTGTACTTGCACTTGATGCAATTGTCGGTGACGACGAAGGTCATTCTAATTCTCTCCTCAGGCTACGGCGCGAAACTGCCCTCATAAACAGTCTCTCGGCTCGAAAAAGCTCACTTCAGTACCAGGCTTTAGCACATAGCTATTCCGAGCGCGCAGGATTCTAACAGCTTGTTGGCGTGGGCGTTAGACTCGAGTTTTCCATGTATATAACAGTTCAAGTGCTTTTCGTGGGGTCAAATCATCCGGATTGATCTTAGACAATTCTTCAAGCAGCGGGTGTGCAAGGCTTGCAAACATATCACTTTGGTGTGGCGCAGCCGGTTTTCCAGGCTCCGTACGTGGCGGTTCGTGGGGCAAGCTAGTGGTTTCGAGCCGCGCCAGATGCTCGCGTGCGCGCAGGATCACTGCATCGGGTACACCTGCAAGCTGGGCAACCGCCAAACCATAGCTCTGGCTTGCAGGGCCCGGCAGCACATGGTGTAGAAACACGATGCGCTCGTTATGCTCGGTTGCGTTGAGGTGGACGTTGGCCACCAAGGGCTCACTTTCGGGCAGTACGGTCAGCTCGAAATAATGTGTGGCAAACAGGGTGTATGCACGAAGTTTAGCCAGCTGTTCGGCGGCGGCCCATGCCAGGGAAAGGCCGTCGAAGGTGCTGGTGCCACGACCAACCTCGTCCATCAGCACGAGGCTTTGTTCTGTGGCGTTGTGCAGGATATTGGCGGTCTCGCTCATTTCAACCATAAAGGTCGAGCGGCCCCCGGCTAGATCGTCGCTGGAGCCAATGCGGGTGAATATACGGTCGACCAATGACAACTCGCAGCTCGCAGCAGGCACAAAGCTGCCGATATGGGCGAGCAGGACAATCAACGCAGTCTGGCGCATATAGGTCGACTTACCTCCCATATTCGGCCCGGTAATGACCAGCATGCGGGTGTCGTCGTCGAGGTTCAGGTCGTTGGCCACGAAGGGTTTGGTTAGTACCTGTTCAACCACTGGGTGGCGGCCCTGGTTGATGCGCATGCAGGGCTCGTCGACAAAGCGCGGGCAGTTCAGGTTCAGGTTAAGCGCACGCTCGGCCAGGTTGCTCAGTACATCCAGTTCGGCGAGGGCCGAGGCGCTGTCTTGCAGGGGCGAAAGCTGTGTAATCAGATGCTCGAGCAATTCTTCGTACAGCACCTTCTCGCGCGCCAGTGCACGACTCTTGGCCGAAAGCGCTTTGTCTTCGAACTCTTTGAGCTCCGGGGTGATGAAGCGCTCTGCACCTTTGAGGGTCTGCCGGCGAATGTAATCAGCGGGGGCCGACTCCGCCTGCTTGCTAGGCAACTCGATGAAATAGCCATGTACGCGGTTGTAACCAACCTTGAGGTTGGCCAGGCCGGTGCGGGCTTTTTCGCGGGTTTCCAGGTCCATCAGGTACTGGCCGGCGTTTTCGCTCAGGGATTGCAGTTCGTCAAGTTCAGCGTCGTAGCCGGTCTTGAGTACGCCACCATCGCGGATTACTGCAGGTGGGTTGTCGATAATCGCCTTGCCAAGCAATGCAGCCAGGTCGGGATAGGTGCTGACGGTCGTGGCCAGTGACGCCAGATGTGGCGATTCGAGCATGGCCATGGCACTTTGCAGTTCTGGTAGCGCCGCCAGTGCATCGCGAAGTCGTGCCAGGTCGCGTGGCCGTGCGTTACGCAGGCCGATACGCGCGAGGATACGTTCCAGGTCGCCGATTTCCTTGAGCTGTGGCTGCAGGGTTTCAAAGCGGTAGCGCTCAAGCAGGCAGGTGATGGACTCCTGGCGCGCCTGGAGAATATTGCGGTCGCGCAGTGGTCGGTTCAACCAACGGCTCAGCAGGCGACTGCCCATTGCGGTCTGGCAGCGATCAACCACTGATTGCAGGGTATTTTCACGGCCACCTGCCAGGTTGATATCAAGCTCAAGATTACGCCGACTGGCACCGTCGAGAATCACCGTGTCATCCAGTCGCTCATGACGCAGGCTGCGCAGGTGAGGCAGTGCTGTACGTTGGGTTTCCTTGGCGTAGGCCAGCAAGCAACCGGCGGCACCGATCGCCAGGGTCAGTGATTCGCAACCAAAGCCCTTGAGATCCTGAGTACCAAATTGCTGGCACAGGCTCTTGTGCGCAGAGTCACGTTCAAAGTCCCAGGGTGCACGGCGGCGGGCACCTTTGCGTTTCTCGGCGGGCAGGTCTTGTGGCCAGTCATCAGGGATCAGCAGTTCAACCGGATTGAGTCGTTCAAGCTCCGCCAGCAGATTTTCCCAGCCTTTGATCTCCAACACACTGAAGCGCCCGCTGGTGATGTCGAGCACTGCCAGGCCAAACAGGCGTTCATCGCCAAGTACCGCGGCAATCAGGTTGTCACGCCGCTCATCAAGCAGTGCTTCATCACTGACGGTGCCAGGCGTGATGATGCGAACGACCTGGCGCTCAACCGGCCCTTTGCTGGTTGCCGGGTCACCGACCTGTTCGCAGATCACCACCGACTCGCCGAGCTTGACCAGCTTGGCCAGATAGCCTTCAGCAGCATGGTAGGGAATGCCGCACATGGGAATGGCTTGACCGGCGGATTGGCCACGCGCAGTCAAGGTGATATCGAGCAGTTTTGCGGCCTTTTTGGCGTCTTCATAGAAAATTTCATAGAAGTCGCCCATGCGATAGAACATCAGCTGGTCGGGGTGCTGGTTCTTCAACTTCCAATATTGTTGCATCATCGGGGTGTGGGCGCTGAGATCGCTTTGGCTCATCGTTTTAACTGTCCGGCTGAATCGTAAAAGCGCCTAGTGTACGGTATCAACCTAGTCCGCCTTAACCCCGGAGTGAAGATGCAAGCAAATCAATCCGAGATAACCCGCCTGGCAGTTGAATTGGGTCGCAAACTGACCGATTTGCATGCCCAGGTCAGTACGGCTGAATCCTGCACGGGCGGCGGTATTGCCGAGGCCATTACCCGCGTACCCGGTAGCTCCGCCTGGTTCGAAGCGGGCTACGTGACTTATTCCAATGCACAGAAAACCAAACAGCTGGGCGTTGGTCCTGAGCTTTTTGTTCTGCTGGGTGCTGTAAGTCGCGAAGTGGTCGAGGCCATGGTGCGTGGTGCTCAAGAACAAAGTGGTGCGCGCTATGCCGTTGCCGTCAGTGGCGTGGCCGGGCCTGATGGCGGCACAAAAGAGAAGCCCGTTGGCACCGTTTGGTTGGCTTGGGGCGATTCCGAGCAGCTGTACAGCGTGCGCAAAGAGTTTGCCGGTGATCGGCAAAGTGTCCGCCGACAAACGGTTATAGCCGCCCTAGAGGGGCTGATACGCCTGCTCGAAAAAGAAAATCCAACTCTGGGGTAGGCGGGCGGCCAAGGCTATGGAATAATACTGGCTACTTATACAGTTGTTGGCGGCCGTCAGGCCCTCTTGATCACGTGAGGACTTCAATGGACGAGAATAAGAAGCGCGCTCTGGCTGCTGCCCTTGGCCAGATTGAAAAGCAGTTTGGTAAAGGCGCGGTCATGCGCATGGGCGATCACGATCGCCAGGCTATCCCGGCCATCTCGACCGGTTCTTTGGGGTTGGATATCGCGCTGGGTATTGGCGGTTTGCCAAAAGGCCGTATCGTTGAAATCTACGGTCCTGAATCCTCGGGTAAAACCACACTGACCTTGTCGGTGATTGCTGAGGCGCAAAAGCTCGGTGCTACCTGCGCATTCGTCGACGCCGAGCATGCCCTGGATCCCGAGTACGCAGGTAAGCTTGGGGTAAACGTTGACGATCTGCTGGTCTCGCAGCCAGATACCGGCGAGCAGGCACTGGAAATCACGGACATGTTGGTGCGCTCAAATGCCATCGACGTCATTGTGGTCGACTCGGTGGCGGCCCTGGTGCCAAAAGCTGAAATCGAAGGCGAAATGGGTGACATGCATGTTGGCTTGCAGGCCCGCTTGATGTCGCAAGCGCTGCGTAAAATCACCGGTAACATCAAGAACGCCAATTGCCTGGTGATCTTCATCAACCAGATCCGGATGAAGATCGGCGTTATGTTCGGCAGCCCTGAAACCACCACGGGTGGTAACGCATTGAAGTTCTATGCTTCGGTACGTTTGGATATTCGTCGTACTGGCGCGGTCAAAGAGGGCGACGAAGTTGTCGGCAGCGAAACCCGCGTGAAAGTGGTGAAAAACAAAGTCGCACCACCATTCCGCCAGGCCGAGTTCCAGATTCTCTACGGCAAGGGCATCTACCGTAATGGCGAAATCATCGATCTCGGTGTGCTGCATGGCTTCCTGGAAAAATCTGGCGCTTGGTACAGCTACCAGGGCAGCAAGATTGGTCAGGGCAAAGCCAACTCGGCCAAGTACCTTGAAGACAATCCAGAAGTTGCTCGCACCATTGAAGGCTTGATTCGTGAAAAGCTGCTGGTCCCGGTAACACCTGCCAAGGCGGGTGCTGAAGCGCCAGTTGATGCTGAAGTTGACGCTTAAGCACCATGCTCGACAACCCCACGGCCGTGAGGCGCGCAGCAATGGATTTGCTGGCGCGTCGTGAGCACGGGCGTGTGGAGTTGGTACGTAAGTTGCGCCAGCGCGGCGCAACCGATGACTTGATTGATCCTGCCCTCGATCGCTTGGCGCAAGAGGGCCTATTATCTGAAGCGCGCTACCTGGAAAGTTTTATCCGCTACCGTGCCCGTTCGGGCTACGGGCCTGTGCGCATACGTGAAGAACTGTCTCAGCGAGGCTTGCTGCGCGCGGATGTCGAGCAGGCGCTGGCCGAGAGTGGCATTGACTGGGCTGAGCAACTGCTTGATGTCTGGCAGCGCAAGTATGCCGGGAAGTTGCCGCAGGATATGCGCGAGCGGGCCAAGCAGCACCGTTTCCTCAGCTATCGAGGCTATCCGATGGAGCTTATCAGCGAGCTGTTGCGCGGCAAGCTCAGCGGTTAGTTGTCGGTCACGCGCTTAGCCAGTTTTCACGCAGGTTGATGAAATCAAGCAACTCGCGCAGCCGTCCGTGGTTGCGTCCGTTAAAACTGAAGGTCAAGCGCGGCAGATGTGCCAGCTCGGGTGTATCCTGGCCGTCCTTCGCCTTGTCCTGTAGTTGGAAATCATCGGCCTTGCAGATGTCTGCAAATGTGCTGCGTATTGCTGTCAGCGCTTGGGCATTGAGCGAGTGATTGAGGCGAATGATGAACTGCCTGTTCAGCCAGCGGCTGGAATTGTAGTTGCTGTAAAACCGGGTAATTTGCGTAACGGCATCATCGGCGCTGTAGACCAGGGTCATCAAGTTCAGGTCGCTGGCAAGGATGTAGCCGCTGTCCTTGAGTTGCCGCTCGATGAACTGCAAGGCTTCTGACCAGAAGCTGCCACCTGGCTGATCAAGCAGCACCACTGGTACCAGCGGGCTTTTGCCGGTTTGTATCAGGGTCAGCACTTCGATGGCCTCATCCAATGTGCCAAAACCACCGGGGCAAAGTACAAGCGCGTCGGCTTCCTTGACGAAGAACAGTTTGCGCAAAAAGAAAAAGTGGAAGGACAGAAGATGGCTCGAGCCGCTTACAGTGGCATTGGCGCTTTGCTCGAAGGGCAGGGTGATATTGAAGCCCAGGCTATTGTCGAGCCCCGCACCTTCGTGCGCCGCTGCCATGATGCCGCCGCCAGCGCCGGTCACGACCATCAGGTCGTGGCGGGCAAGTTGGGCCCCGAGCTCACGGCCCAGTTGGTAAATCGGGTGGTCGACCGGGGTACGTGCCGAACCGAAGACCGTGACTTTGCGCCGACGTTTGAACTGTTCAAGCACGCAAAAGGCATGCTCCATCTCACGTAGGGTCTGCAGCATTATCTTGGCATCCCAGCGATTACGGTCTGCCTGGCCCATGCGAATAACGGTGATCAGCATCTCCCGGTACAGCTCGATGTTGGGGCTGTTGGCGGGGGCGATCAGCGACGTGAGTTCATCAACTTTACTGCGTAGATCAATACCACTGGCTTGAAAGTGCCGGGCTAGATAGTCATCGGCGTCGTAAGGCATGCTGTGTCTCCTTGGCCCGTCCATGCCAATAATAATAGGCTGTGCAACGATCCAGTGCTGCTGCGCTCGAGGGGTGCTTGATCAACTGTCGTCTTCGCGATCAAGGGCCTCTGAAAAAGCGGCGAGCACCAGCAAGTCGATAGCCATTAAAAAACGATCAGGTGATGGGTTGCAGCACATGGGTATTTGCTTATGCTTGCGGGGCCGCAGCAGGGGCGGCCCGGTATCAACTGCGCAGCATTATCGAGCGGGCTTACAGGCCGCAATCGGCCTTGTCGAACGTCTCGCGAACAATAGGCCTGTTGGTCTTGTATTCCGTAAATTCATAGCGCAATTCGGCGCCTTCGCTGAGCAACTTATGGAAGCCGCCATTGTTGCATACGCTTTTGCCCAGTTGGGCGCGTACAGCGTCGAGGTTGTTGCGCATTTGCGCCGCATGCCGTGGCTGCACACTGAGGTGGTTGACCAGGGTGTGGCCTTCGACCGTGTAGCCCTGGTCGAGAATATCGGCGTTGATGGCGCGGGGCGTGCCAACGCTACTTTGCTGGGCGACGCTTTGCAGCATCTTGGCCAGCTCGTATTCTTTCAGCGAGGAAGCATGGGCGGCAAAGGGTAGGCTCAGGGCCAGGGTAAGAGCGGTTAGGCGTAACATCCAAGTCTCCACAGTCATTTCAATCCTTCGACAGGTAAGCACCCGCAGAGGTTCAGCTGGTGGCTATGATAACGCTCAAAGCCAGGGTTGTACCTTGGGGAAGCACAAAAATTACTCGCCCAGCCTTGTTTGAAGATGACTTGAATCGTTCAAACAAGCCAGATTTGCCGGGCTTTGCTAGACTGCGCGCCGATTAATCCAGGACTGAATATGCCAAGCTTTTCTTACCGTGGTCCGCGCCCATGAGCCATGCAGTCGCGCGTTTGCGAGACAAGCGTCTGGCGCGCAGTGAAAAACCCTTTCTGGCAAGGGGCTGCAAGGCCGTGCGCTGTGATCAATGCAGAATTGCCCAGAGCCATTGTTTGTGCGCCTGGCGTCCACGCATAGATACGCAATCGGCCATGTGCCTGATCATGCATGACGTGGAAGTGCTTAAGCCGAGTAATACTGGCTGGCTTATCGCGGACGTAGTTGCTCAAACCAGTGCTTTCGGTTGGCTACGGACCGAAGTTGATCCGGCCCTGCCTGCGTTGCTCAATGATCCACAGTGGCAGCCATATCTTGTCTTTCCGGGGGAGTACGTTGCACCTGAGCGGGTCGTCAGCCAGGTTGATGTAGCGCCAGGCAAGCGGCCGTTGTTCGTGCTGCTTGATGCGACCTGGACCGAGGCGCGCAAAATGTTCCGCAAGAGCCCTTATCTGGATAACCTGCCGGTGCTGAGCCTGTCACCGGAACGCCTGTCGCGTTATCACCTGCGCCGTTCTACCCGTAACGAACAACTCTGTACTGCCGAAGTCGCGGCCTTGTGTCTTGAACTGGCTGGTGACCAGCGCGCCGCCGACGGCCTGAATGCCTATTTCGACGTGTTCAGCCAACATTACCTGGCGGCCAAGGCGCCGCGCGCTGTTGACCTGGCCGACCCAGTGCACCGCAGGTTGCAGCCGTTTCTGGAATAGCATTGCAGCCGTCAATCGATTGTTTGACGGCTGGTCTTAGTTTGCCCTTAACCTTCGTTTGCAGTGCCTGGCTTCGGTTTTTGGGGCCAGAGTTGCGCCAGGAGCATGCCGGCAAACATCAGTGTGCAACCGATGTAGCCACGTAGATGGAGCGTTTCGTTGAGCAGGATGGCACCTGCAATCGCAGCGAACACAGCTTCCAGTGAAAGAATGATTGCCGCGTGGGAGGCAATAGCATGTTTCTGTGCAACCACTTGCAGGGTGAAGCCAATGGCGACACCGAATATGCCGCCGTAGATGATCGCCGGGGCCGCCGCGATGATGGCGTCCAGCGCAAATGGTTCGAATATCAGCGCCAGGATCATGCTGATTGCCGCGCAGGTGATAAATTGAATGATCGCCAGGCGCAGCGGGTCATGGCGGGTCGCAAAGAAACCGACCAGCAATACATGCAGCCCCCAGACGAACGCACCAGCCAGTTGTAGCCAGTCTCCGGATGCGACCGTAAAACCTTCGCCCACACTCAGCAGAAACATGCCGACAACGGCCAGGCTGGCGCCTAGCCAGATACCCATGCCGCTGCGTTGACCAATGAACAGGCCGAGTATGGGCACGATAATGACGTAAAGACCGGTGATGAAACCCGAGTTAGTGACGCTGGTGAACAGCAGGCCGACTTGCTGTAGATTGATCCCGACCGCCAGTGCCAATCCCATGATCGCGCCGCCGGACAATAGGCTTTTATCCACTGCTGGCTTGCTTTCGGCTTTGTTGCGGCTGAGGAGCGGGAGTATGGCCAGCAGCACGACTGCCGCCAGGGAAAAGCGCAGGCCGCTGTAGAGAAAGGGCCCGATCGAGTCCATGCCTAAACGTTGTGCAACAAATGCGGAGCCCCAGATCATGGCTGTGACTAGCATCAAAAGATCGGCGCGCAGGGCTTGGCTTCGCATAAAAAAACTCACGGATTAGAAGGCCGCAGACTTTGCCGGAAAGTATTGCGCTTGACCACCCCGGCTTCGCTGGGCATGCTGGGCGCCGCCTCAGGCGCATTTGAGGCTCGCGCCTAGTGTATGGGTTGCTAAAGTGTTGAGTTAACAAGCGCTCTTATGTCGCCCTCATAACAATAACGGGATCTGCCATGGCTGTTTACGAAATCCTGATCGCTGATGACCATCCATTGTTTCGCAGTGCATTGCAGCAAGCGTTGACCCAGGGTTTAGGGCCGGGTGTGCGGCTGGTAGAGGCAGCAAGCATTGCCGAGCTGGAAAGCCGTTTGGCTGAGAAACCGGATTGGGATCTGGTTTTGCTCGATCTGAATATGCCTGGGGCCTATGGCTTTTCCGGGCTGGTATTGCTGCGTGGGCAATATCCACAGATACCGGTGGTGATGATTTCCGCACAGGAAGAGTCTGCGATTGTGTTGCGCTCGAAGGAATTCGGGGCCAGTGGCTTCATTCCCAAGTCGAGTTCGTTGGAAACCATCCAGCAAGCCGTTCGTCAGGTTCTGGAGGGTGATACCTGGTGGCCAGAAATCAGCGCTGATGTGCAAGCTGTATCGGCTGAAGCCAAGGCTGCAAGTGCCGGGCTTGCCAGTTTGACGCCGCAGCAGTTTCGGGTCTTGACCATGGTTTGCGAAGGGCTGCTTAACAAACAGATCGCCTATGAGCTAGGTGTTTCAGAGGCAACGGTGAAGGCACATGTCACCGCGATATTTCGCAAGCTGGGTGTGCGTACGCGCACGCAAGCGGCGCTATTGCTGCAACAACTTGAGAGTATTCCAAGCGCGACGACGGTTTGAGGTGATTGGTGCCTTCAGTGGCATGGCTGAAGACCTGCGCCTGGTGTAAAAAAGTCAGGTCTCAAGCAGCGTATTAGCGTAGCCTGCCGACCTTTTCCGTTAGTGGTTGTTAGATTATGTCTCCATTCAAGGGCCAGACAGGCCTCAAGCGTATCCTCAATGCCACGGGGTATTCGTTCGATGGCTTGCGCGCCGCCTATAGGGGCGAAGCTGCATTTCGCCAATTGGTGCTGCTCAATGTGGTGTTGATTCCACTGGCATTTGTGTTTGATGTGAGCAAGGGCGAGCGCGCCGTCATGATCGCGGTGTGCCTGCTGGCGCTGATTGTCGAGTTACTCAACTCTGCGGTTGAAGCGGCGATTGATCGTATTTCCCTGGATTTGCATCCGCTGTCAAAGAACGCCAAGGACATGGGCAGTGCCGCTCAGTTTGTTTCGCTTTGCCTGATTGCGAGTGTCTGGCTGGTGATCCTTTTCGGCTAGCTGGTGCGCAGGCCTGCGCCGGGCATCGGTCGATGGCGAGGCTCAGGCAATGGTTGGCAGTACGATTTCATCACTGCGCCTTACACCAGCCGTCAGAGTCTGGCACAGCTCGAGAAAAGCACGCATTGCCGCCGTTTGATACTTTTGTTGGTGCCAGATGAAGTAGAACTGTCGCCGCAGGTCGAGATCCGGGGTTTCAATGGGGACCAGGCTGCCGCGGCGAAAGGCATCGCGCAAAGCCAGGCGCGAGATGCAGCCAATGCCCAGGCCTGACTCAACCGCTCGTTTAATGGCTTCGGTGTGTTCAAGCTCCAGGCGTATGTTCAGCGGGTTGGGGTGATGGCGCATGGCTTGGTCGAAGGTCAGGCGCGTGCCGGAACCTTGTTCACGAAGAATCCAGGCTTCCTGGTTAAGTGCCTCAACGCTGGCAACTTTGTATCGGGCCAGTGGATGTTGCGGTGCACAAAAGACCACCAGTTCATCCTCCACCCAGGGTTGCACTTCAATGTCCGGATGCTGGCAATCGCCCTCGATCAAGCCCAGGTCCATCTCGTAATGAGCCACTTGCTGCACCACATGTGCGGTGTTGTGAACCTGGAGCTTGACCCGGCATTCGGGATGCAACTGCATGAAGTTGCCGATCAATAATGTTGCCAGGTAATTGCCAACCGTGAGGGTGGCCCCCACATTCAGGGTGCCAAAGCCGCTTTTGCCAGCCAGCAGGCGCTCAATCTCTTTGGTTTGGTCGATCAGGGCAACCGCCTGGGGTAACAATTGATGGCCCAGTGCATTTAGGGTCAGGCGCTTGCCCGCGCGATCAAATAGCTGGCAATCGGTTTGCCGCTCGAGCTCGGTCACCGAGGTGCTGGTGGCCGACTGCGACAGCGCCAGGGATTCGGCCGCACGAGACACGCTTTCTTGCTGGGCGACGGCCACAAATACTTGAAGTTGTCTGAGAGTAAATCGCATATCTATATAACCGATAACCTATATCTTAATAATTCACTTAACAGATATTCTGCGCCCCTCTAGAATGCAGCGCAATTACCCACAGTGGGTCGCGTACTTTAGTGAGGATACCTGCATGAGCAACTTGAACGTCGAGCGTGTGCTCAGCGTCCACCATTGGAATGACACGCTGTTCAGCTTCAAGACCACCCGTAACGCTGGGCTGCGTTTTGAAAATGGTCAGTTTGTAATGATTGGTTTGCAGCAGGACACTGGTCGCCCGCTGATGCGCGCTTACTCCATCGCCAGCCCGAATTACGAAGAGCACCTGGAATTCTTCAGCATCAAGGTGCAGGACGGCCCTCTGACTTCGCAACTGCAACACCTCAAGCCGGGTGATGAGTTGATGGTCAGCCGCAAGCCAACCGGGACCTTGATTCTTGATGACCTGCTGCCAGGCAAGCATTTGTACCTATTGAGCACCGGTACTGGCCTGGCGCCATTTATGAGCGTAATCCAGGACCCTGAAACCTACGAGCGCTACGAGAAGGTGGTGCTGGTTCACGGTGTCCGTTATGTCAACGAGGTGGCGTACCGCGAGTTCATCACCGAGCACTTGCCGAAGAACGAATACTTCGGTGAGGCGCTGAAAGAGAAGCTGATCTACTACCCAACCGTGACCCGCGAAGAGTTCGAGAATCAGGGGCGCCTGACTGACTTGATGCGCAGCGGTAAGTTGTTCCGCGATATTGGCCTACCACCAATCAACGCACAGGACGACCGCGCAATGATTTGCGGCAGCCCGAGCATGCTGGATGAAACCAGTGAAGTGCTCGACGGCTTCGGCCTGAAAGTGTCTGCACGCATGGGCGAGCCGGGCGACTACTTGATCGAGCGGGCATTCGTCGAGAAGTAGGTTATTGGCCATGAAAAATCCCACCCTTTGCGGTGGGATTTTTTTTGCTGAAAAAAAGTCCCGCATAGAGCGGGACAAAGGGAGGATGTTAATACTTACAGCAGGGCTACAAGGCTGGTGCCTGGCACAACTTGAAAGTCGATCGACATCATCAGGCTCAAGGCGCTGATGGCAACGATGGAGAAGGCGAACAACTTGCGTGCCCACAGGCGATCATCCACGGCGCGATAGCCGGAAAGGGCGATTACCAGCCACCAGGCACTGACCAGCAGGGCGATCAGCAGATAACCGTAGCCTGCAAAGCCAGTCAGGTTGAGCAGGAGCGAGGCGCCACTGAATGCCAGGATATACAGCACGATCTGCAGTTTAGTGGCGTTGATCCCGCGCTTGACTGGCAACACCGGGATGCCTGCTGCCTTGTAATCGTTCAGGCGAAATATCGCGATGGCATAGGAATGCGGCATCTGCCACAGGCAGAAGATCAGCAGCAACACAGCCGCACCGGTATCGAATTGACCGGTGACCGCACAGTAGCCCACTACCGGCGGCATGGCCCCGGACAAACTGCCGACCAGGGTGCCGTACTCCGAGCTGCGCTTGAGCCACAGGCTGTAGAAACCCACATAGACCACATAGCCGACAGCCGCCAAGACCGTCGCCAATCCGGTAGTTTCGAACCACAGCAGGCTGAACCCGGCGATGCCGAGTACCAGCCCGTGGGCCAGCGCTGCCTTGAGCGAGATCTTGCCGGTGACCAGCACGCGGTCGCGGGTGCGTTCCATGTGCTGGTCGATGTCGCGATCAATGCAGTTGTTCAGTACGCATCCGCTGGCCACCACCAGCGACAGGCCGATCACGGTGGACAGCAACAACATCAGGTCGATGTGACCTTGCGCCGCCAGAAAATAGCCGCCCGCAACGGCAATCAGATTGCCGAAGATAATCCCGGGCTTGGTGATCAGGAGATAGCGTTTGAACTTCATGGTCACATCCAGGGCATCATCAGTTGGTCGGCATTGACCATGATCCAGATCGCCAGCCCAACCAGCATCACGATGATCAGCACAGTGAACAGAAAGGCCAGCAGGTTCCAGCGGCCTTCCGAGGATGTGTTCATGTGCAGGAAGCAAACCAGGTGCACCAGAATCTGGACCACCCCCAGCACGACCATCGAGGTCAGTGCGACGTTGCGCGAGAAATGCCCACTCATGACCATGGCGAACGGAATCGCCGTGAGAATTACCGAGAGAATGAAGCCGATTGCGTAGGACCGCACGCTGCCGTGGCTTTCACCGGCATGGCTCTGTGCATGTGCGTGGCTCATTGGGCAACTCCCATCAGGTAGACAACGGTGAAGACGCAGATCCAGACGATATCGAGGAAGTGCCAGAACAGGCTCAGGCACGACAATCGGGTGGTGTTCTGCGGCGTCAGGCCACGGCTGTAAACCTGCGCCATCATGACCACCATCCACACCAGGCCCGCGGTTACGTGCAGACCGTGCATGCCAACCAGGGTGAAGAACGAGGACAGGAATGCACTGCGGTTTGGTCCGAAGCCTTCCATGATCAGGTGATGGAACTCGTTGATCTCCATGCCAATAAAGCCAAGGCCACAGAGGAAGGTCAGGAACAGCCAGGCAATGGTCTTGCCCTTGTCTGCTTTGTGGGCAGCCAGCATGGCCATGCCGTAGGTGCAACTGCTGACCAGCAGCAAGGCGGTTTCGACCAGTACATAAGGCAGTTCGAAGATGTCCTTGCCGCTGGGACCGCCAGCGGTGTGGTTAACCAGTACCGCATAAGTGGCGAACACGCTGGCGAACAGGATGCAGTCGGTCATCAGGTACAGCCAGAAGCCAAATACCGTCATGTCACCGCTGTCATGATCATGGTCATGATCATGGGCTTGGCTGACGCCGTGTTGAGAATCAAGGATTGCCGTAGACATCCGGGTTACACCTCTTGCGCGAGTTGTTGGGCGTGTTGCGCACGGTTGTGGGAATGACCAGCTTCGCGAGGGAAACGCTGGTTTTCGATGCGTTCGATTTCATCCGGCTGCACGTAGTAATCAACATCCTGGTTGTAGCTGCGCACGATGAAGGTGGCGACCATGCCGATAAAGCTCAGGCCAGCCATCCACCAGATGTGCCAGATCATGGCGAAGCCGAAAACGGCGCCGATCAGGCCGATAACCAGTCCGGCCGCCGTGTTCTTCGGCATATGGATGGGGCTGTAGCTGGCAGGACGCAGGTAAGCGGTGTCGTTTTCTTTCATTTCGTGGAAGGCATCCACAGCATGCACGGTAGGTAGTTGCGCAAAGTTGTAGAACGGTGGTGGCGAGGAGGTAGACCATTCCAGGGTGCGGCCACCCCATGGATCGCCAGTGTGGTCACGCAGCGCATCGCGGTTCTTGATGCTGACGAGGATCTGGGCGATCTGGAACGCAATGCCGCAGAAAATCAGCACCGCGCCGAAGAAGGCGACAATCAGGTAGGGGTGCCACAGTGGATTGTCGTAATGATTCAGGCGTCGGGTCATGCCCATGAAGCCCAGCACATACAGCGGCATGAACGCTACGAAGAAGCCAGTGATCCAGCACCAGAAGGCGCACTTGCCCAGGCGCTCGTCGAGCTTGAAGCCGAAGGCCTTGGGGAACCAGAACGTGAAGCCAGCCAGGTAGCCGAACACGGCACCGCCGATGATGGTGTTGTGGAAGTGGGCGATCAGAAACAGGCTGTTGTGCAACACATAGTCGGCGCCCGGTACGGCCAACAGTACGCCAGTCATGCCGCCAACGGTGAAGGTCACCATAAAGCCCAGGGTCCAGAGCACGGGTGTGGTGAAGTGCAGGCGGCCACGGAAAATGGTGAACAGCCAGTTGAACAGCTTCACCCCGGTTGGAATCGAGATGATCATGGTGGCAACACCGAAGAAGGCGTTGACATTGGCACCCGAGCCCATGGTGAAGAAGTGGTGCAACCAGACCACGAAGCCAAGCACCGTGATTGCCGCAGTGGCCCAGACCATCGAGGTGTAGCCGAACAGCCGTTTGCCGGTGAAGGTGGAGATGACCTCGGAGAATATGCCGAATGCCGGCAGGATCAGGATGTACACCTCCGGATGGCCCCAGGCCCAGAACAGGTTGATGTACATCATGGCGTTGCCGCCCAGCTCGTTGGTGAAGAAGTGCATGTCCAGGTAACGGTCAAGACTCAACAACGCCAAGGTGGCAGTGAGGATGGGGAACGACGCGACAATCAGGATATTGGTGAATGTGCAGGTCCAGGTGAAGATCGGCATTTGCATCAGCTTCATGCCTGGGGTACGCATCTTCAGTACGGTGACCAGGAAGTTGACCCCGGTCAGCAAGGTTCCCAAACCGGATAGCTGCAAGGCCCAGATGTAATAGTCGACCCCGACCCCGGGGCTGTAGCCCAGCTCCGACAGCGGTGGATAAGCGACCCAGCCGGTGCGCGCGAACTCGCCGACACCCAGGGACAGGTTGACCAGAATCGCGCCGGCCACGAACAACCAGAAGCTCAAGGAGTTGAGGAAGGGGAAGGCCACGTCGCGAGCGCCGATCTGCAGCGGCACGGCGATGTTCATCAGGCCGACCATAAAGGGCATGGCCATGAAGATGATCATGATCACGCCATGGGCGGTGAAGATCTGGTCATAGTGCTCGGGCGGCAGGAAACCGTGGTTGGCGCCCTCGGCCATGGCCAGTTGGCCGCGCATCATGATGGCGTCAGCGAAGCCGCGCAGCAGCATGATCATGGCGACGAAAATATACATCACGCCAATTTTCTTGTGGTCGACTGAAGTCAGCCACTCGGTCCACAAATAGGACCACTTACGGTAATAGGTCAGCGCAGCCACTACGGCCAGGCCAAGCAGGGCAACGACAGCCAGGGTGCCCATAACAATAGGGACGTCCAGGGGCACTGCTTTGAGCGTTAACAAACCGAACATCAGTGGTTACTCCTCGATACTCGCGTTCATGGGCATGTGCATGTTTTTCATATCCTGCATCTCATCTTTGTTCCCAGCGCCAAGCTGCGGCGTTGAGGGGCCGTGCATGTACTGCATGAGAATTGAGTTGTAGAGCGTCGGGCTGACCGAGGAGAAGTACTGCGCCGGATCGTTTTCGCTGGGCTTGACCAGCTCCGGGTAGTTGCTCTGGTCCAGCGTTTTCGGCGAGGCCTTGACCTTGGCGACCCAGTCAGCGAAACCTTTTTCCGAGGTGGCGATAGCCTGGAATTTCATGCCGGAGAAGCCGTCGCCGCTGAAATTCGAGGACAAGCCATCAAAGTTGCCTGGTTTGTTGGCAATCAGGTGCAGCTTGGTCTGCATACCGGCCATGGAGTAGATCTGGCTACCCAGTTGCGGAATGAAGAAGGAATTCATTGCGTTCTGCGAGGTGATCTGGAAATTCACCGGGGTGTCGGTGGGGAAGGCAATCTCATTGATCGTGGCAATGCCTTGCTCGGGGTAGATGAACAGCCATTTCCAATCCAGCGATACTGCCTGAATCACGATTGGCTTGACCTCGGAGTCCAGTGGACGATAAGGGTCTAGCTCGTGGGTGGAGGTCCAGGTCAGGGTGCCGAGTACCGCGATGATCGCGCAGGGCACCAACCACACCACCAGTTCGATGGGGGTTGAGTGGGACCAGTTCGGCTTATAGGTTGCCTTGGTGTTGGATGCGCGGTATTTCCAGGCAAATGCCAGGGTCATCACTATGACCGGGATCACCACGATCAGCATCAACAGGGTGGAAGTGATAATCAGCGACTTTTCATCCATGCCCACCTGACCTTTGGGGTCAAGCAAGGTCATGTTGCATCCGCCGAGCATCAGCAGCGGGAGCCACGAAAGTCGTTTCAGGTATCCAAGGTACAGCTCAGTTTTCATCTTGCGGCCTTAATGGATAAATTGACCCCGTCGCCCCGGTCTTCTCTTACCGAGGTGACGTAGCCGACACCGTCCTGACAGCGTTAGCTGCGGGACGCTTTTTTGCGCAAAGCCAGCCGCCACCAGAATTCGGGCAAGCCTCTCCCGTCTAGTTCTCGCGTGGCGAAACTGAGTTGTGCGCTGTTTGGAATATTGTTAGTCAGCGTTTGCCATGACCCCCTAAGGGGCTTTTGCTGCAATCCTTTGAAGTGAAATCCGCATGGCAAGCCGCGCGGATTTTCAGCCACATCGCGCAATGCCTGCGCGTGGACGAATTCGATCAAAGCGTGAGCTAATTCACGGCTGCTGATGAAAGGTGGCAAACACATTACAAATTATTACAGGTGCAACTTCAAGTTACATATTCCCGTGCGGCCTTTGCCGGAAGCTGAATCAGCACCCTGTGTTCAGTCGGTGAAAGTTGCAGAGCTACCATTTTTACTGGCTTGTAGCGCTTTGCTCAGTCTCTTGGCGAGTTGTGTCAGGTGCGACACCGGGCCGCACTTTTGCGCATCGTCACAGCGCTTTGAATTGATGCGGATCAGCAGGTTTAGTGTGCTTAGCTGGTAGGGAGGCTGCGTTTGAGTGGTCGCCAGGCAGGAAACCTGAGGGTGGGGAGTGAGGCAGGCAGGTGCATGAAGGCCACGTCTTATGTTGCCTGCCTCAGTAACTCAGGCGCTTGGCGGCGCTGGTTTTTTGCGCAAGGTATCGAGTGCAAGCAGGTCTTCATCACGCCAGGCCATTACCACAAGGCAGCCTGCAAATATGATCAGTGATGGATAAAATAAGGCTTTGCTGCCGGTAAAGACCCAGCCCCATGGGTCAATCACCGATTGCCACACCGCCAACAGCGTAGCTGCGCTAAATAGCAATTGGATGGGGTAAACCAGGCGACGCATAAATCCTGCAACAATCAGCAAACCGATGAGCATTTGCAGTATGCCAGCTGCATGTAGCAGGTTATCGGAGGCAAAAAGGCCGAAGTAGAACTTGTTGGCGACCGCAAGACCGTGCTCGACATTGACCACTTTATTGACGCCCCAGATTACCAGTAGCCAACCAAGTGAAATACGCAGTAGCAGCAGGCTCCATTGTTTCATCATCAGGTTTTCCTTGAACAGCAGTAAGAGAAGTACTGATGTGACTGGGCGCTCGGCAGTAAATTACAAGCGCCCTTGGCTAAAGGGCTGTATTGGGTCGTTTGACGCGGCGCCGCGTGAGCGGCGCCCGCTGTAGGCTGGTGCAACAGACTCAGGTCAAGTGCCTGGAACCACTTCCAGTACGCAGATCTGATCCGGTTGCGGATAGTGCCAGCGCACCTCGACATCCCATAAGCGGGTGCCATACCGCCGCTCGGGTTGAGGGCTTTGATAAGCCGGGCGCGGGTCTTGGGCCAGGCATTGTTCAATCAGCTCAACCAAGGGTTGCTGGAGCCGTTGGGCCTGTTCAGATGCCTGCTGTAAGGCTTGAGGTTGCCAGTTAACCTTGATCAAGCGCGGTGCTGCATCAGCCATGCTGTTGGTCGCGCTGCTGATGCAGTCGGCGTAGGGCACATAGGGTTTAATATCCAGCACCGGGGTGCCGTCGAGCAGGTCGATGCCCGACAAATACAACTTGCCTGGCTCGATCTTGTCCAGCGCGACCACGGATTGGCCGATGCCATTTGGCCTGTGTGTAGCGCGGGTGGCAAACACGCCCATCGACTGGTTGCCACCCAGGCGTGGCGGGCGCACTTTCAGACGGGGTTTGTCTTCAAGGGCCTGATGAAACAAGAACAGCAGCCAGACATGGCTGACGTGCTCTAGCCCTTCAATGGCTTCAGGCTGGTCAAAGGGCGCAACCAACTCCAGCACGCCACGGGCTGCTGGAGCCAAATGCGGTTGGCGAGGAATGGCGAACTTCTCTTTGAAGCACGAGCGCACAAAACCGATGGGTGAAACGGAGTAAGACATTGCAGGCGACCACAGCTGGAAGTTGCCCATCTTAACCGCAAAGCGGCGCTCGCCTTAAGCACGGTTGTCGGTGCCGCGCAGCCATCTTAAAGGCTGAAGCCGCCATCAATCGGGATGATATTGCCGGTCATGTAAGCCCCTGAGGTGCTGGCCAGGCTGATTGCCAGTGCTGCCATTTCTTCTTCACGACCCCAGCGTTTCATCGGGATGACCGCAGTGTCTTGCGCCATTGCCTCGTTGTCGTTGGCGATATGCTGGGTCATCTTGCTTGGGAAGCGTCCAGGTGCAATCACATTGACGTTGATGTGCTGTTCAACCAGTTCGCGAGCGAGCATGCGCGAAAGTTGGTGCAGTGCTGCTTTGCTCGGGCCATAGGCGTAGGCGTTTTCACCAAATGAGCTGATCCCAGCCACTGAGCCAATATTGATTATCCGCGCCGGATTGGCGCTGTTCCCGGCTTTTCGCAGCAGCGGCAGCAATTGCTGGATGCAGCTGAAAACCGAGGTGACATTGAGTTGCATGACTTTTTCCCAGCCCTTGGCCGGGTAGGACTCAAGCGGTGCGCCCCAGGTCGTGCCTGCATTGTTGACCAGGATGTCGAGCTGGGTAATTTTGCCGCCAAGCGCTTGAGCGAGTGCCTGCACGCCTTCTTCGGTTGCCAGGTTAGCGGCTATGCCGTGGCAGGTGCCGAAGGCGCTGAGTTCTTTTGCAGTGTCGCTGCAAGCCTGAGCGTCGCGGGCGCACACATAAACGGTGGCGCCTGCTTCAGCAAAGGCTTTGGCGATCATCTTGCCGATCCCACGAGTACCACCGGTAACCAGTGCGGTGCGATCTTTCAGAGAAAAATAAGGGTGCATGGCGAGTCCTTGGATCAACAGGTGCCATCACCCTAATCGGCCAGCGCCAACTGTGGATGCATTATTGTTGGCGCAAATACAGCGCCATCTGCAGTGCGAGGTTGAGACAGCTATCGCCAGGCTTATTCAGCGGTCGCTTGAGGGCGCTCGCGCAAGGTCAGGCCCTTGAGGAAATTACGCAGGAACTGGTCGCCACAGGTGCGGTAGTTGCTATGGCCAAACTTGCGGAACAGTGCGCTCATTTCCGGTTTGGACACCGGGAAGTCAACGCTCTGCATGATCGCGTGCATGTCATCTTCTTTCAGCTCGAAGGCCACGCGCAGCTTTTTCAATACCATGTTATTGGTCATTGGCAGTTCGAATGGCTGAGCCGGACGGCTATCGTCCTTGCCGCGCTTGAAGTAAACCAGGCCATCAAGAAAATGCGCCATGAGTTCATCGTCACAGGCGATAAAGCCGTCTTCATCTTCTTTTTTCAGCAGTGGCTCAAGCTCGGCGCTGGTGACGCTCTTGCCGCTCAGGGCAATGATCTCAGCCAATTTTGCATCGTTGACATCAAGCATATAGCGCACGCTGCGCAGCACATCGTTGTTAAGCATTATGGATTCCTGATTGAGGACCCAGGCAGCATGAGGCTGCCTGGGCAAAAAATGAGAGCGGGCGCAGGGCTCAGAAACGCTCTTTTGCCGCGAGATAACGCCATTGCCCCGGCGCGACTTTCGACAGGGGCACGCCGCCGACGCGTATGCGCTTGAAGCTCAATACCTTGAGCCCGACTTCATTGCACATGGATACGATTTGGCCCGGTATGGGGTTTTTCAGGGCGAAACGCAGGCGGGTTTCGTTCTGCCAACTGACTTTGCAGGGCGGCAGGGCGTAGTTGTTGAAGACCAGTCCGTGATTGAGCCGCTTTAGATCACGTTCGCTAAGCTCGCCGCTGACTTCGACCACATATTCCTGCTCCATCTTGACGATGTCATCGCGCAGCTTGCGCTCGATACGCCAATCCTGCGTCAGCACATGCAGGCCTTCGGCACCGGCCTGCAAGGGAATGCAGGCAGTCAAGTTGGTCAGGTGGCCTTTCAAGGGGCGAATCCCCGAAGCGTCCTCTGGCCAGTGGCTGGCGGTGCTGAGTGCCTCTGTGATTCGCTCGGCGTTGTTGTGTCCTGGCGGGATATGCACCAGCAAGGTAACCGGATCCAGTGGCGCGGCGACCGCGTTTGGAAGCAACGCAACCTGCTGCTCGGCAACCTTGAAGTGGGGGGCGTCGATCACCTCGCCATCCACCGTTACCCAGCCGCCCTCAATGTACAACTCAGCTTCGCGTCGGGAGCATCCGACCAGTTCGATCAGGCGTTTGGAAAGGCGTATTGGCTCGGTCATCAGGCAGTCATCAATAAAGTAATGCTCCTATTGTAACTGGCTGCAAGGCTTGTGTACGGATGGCGCGGCTTTTAGGCCGGACATCGGCCGGCTCGAACCTGAATACCCGAGCCGTTTGTCGCCTAATTATCCTTGTATTCCCACTGGTTGGGACTTGGATTTCATTAAGTGGGAAAGTTCCAGCATTCTAAATGTAAGGAGCGCCCATGAACTACAAAACCCCAACTGATCGCTTGCTACAGATATTGGTCGCCTTGGGCCAAGCCGACGAGGTTATTTCGGCCAAGGAACTATCTGAAAACCTGCAGCAGCCCTTGAGCAGCACTTATCGCCACTTGAAGACCTTGCTGCGCTGGGGGTTGGCCGAGGACAACGGCCAGGGGCGCTATCTGCCTGGGCCAACCTGTATGCAGTTGGCCAAGAAGTTTGATCGCGATGCGGTATTGGTCACATTGGCCAAGCCTGAACTTAAACGCCTGGCTGAGCTGAGTCGGGAAAGTGTTGCCTTGATGGTGCCAATCAATGGCCAGGCGATATGCGTGGAGTTGGTCGATAGCCAGCAGCCCTTGCGCTGCTGTTATCAGAAAGGCCTGGCCCAGCCCTTGTTGATTGGGGCATCGGCTCGCGCATTGCTGGCCTTTATGGATCAGGCGCAAAGCCTGGCCATATTGACCGCCAAAGGGGTCGAGGCCTCGGCGCTGGACGACTACATGCGCAACTTCGATGAAATCAGGCAGGCGGGTTATGCCGTTTCCAATGGCGAAATTGATGAAGGCGTCTGGGGCGTCAGCGCACCGCTATTTGATAGTCGCGAGCGCTTGCAGGCAGTAATCAGCCTGATGGCACCGGCGATTAGAGCAGAGCAACGCAGCGAGCAATTGATTCGCTGGACTCAGGATGCGGCGCTGCGGGTCAGCGCACGTCTTGACTGAATATAAAGAGAGCCAAGGTATGACCGTTATCGCCGATATGCAGGTATGGACCGGCCGCACTGATGCAGCCGAAGGTCAAAGCGCTTTGCGCTGGCACCAATGGGTTCAGCCCTATGCCCAACAACAGGCGTCAGGCACGACCTTGCTTGGTTTTGCCTGCGACGAAGGGGTCAGGCGCAATCAAGGGCGCACCGGTGCCCGCCAAGGTCCGCAGGCGCTGCGCAAAGCCCTGGCCAATCTCGCATGGCACGGTTCTGCGCCGGTATACGATGCCGGTGATGTCTGTTGTGAATCCGACCAACTGGAATCAGCACAACAGCGCTATGCCACAAGAGTTACCGAGTTGCTCGGCCAGGGGCATCGACCGCTGGGCCTGGGCGGTGGCCATGAGATTGCCTTGGCCAGTTTTACCGGGCTGGCGGATCACCTGCGCAGTCAGGAGTCTGCGCCGAAGCTGGGTATCTTGAATTTTGATGCGCACTTTGACTTGCGTTTCGCTGCGCAGAGCAGCTCCGGCACACCCTTTCTACAGATCGCCGAGTATTGCCAAGCGGCCGGCATGGACTTCGAGTACTGCTGCCTGGGCGTCAGTGAGCACAACAATACCCAATCGCTGTTTGACCAAGCGGCCAGGCTGAACGTGCGCTATCTGCTCGACCGGCAAATGCAAGGCTGGAACCTGGCGGCTGTCGAAGCGTTCCTGCAAGCGTTTCTGAGCAGAGTTGATCACCTGTACATGACGGTCTGCCTGGACGTGCTGCCTGCAAACCAGGCGCCGGGCGTGAGTGCGCCATCGGCCCACGGTGTGGACCTTATGGTGGTCGAGCACCTGGTTCGACTTGCCAAGGCCAGCGGCAAATTGCGCCTGGCTGATATTGCCGAACTCAATCCAAGCCTGGATCAAGACAATCGCACTGCGCGTATTGGTGCCAGGCTGTTGGCCAGCATGGTCGATTGAGGTTTTGAACACACTTACCTGATCAGAATTTGATCAGCAATAACAATAGAGAAATCTGCCATGTTGACCCTGGAACTGGATGCATTGACCACCACCGCCCTGGCGCTACTGTTGCTCGGGGCGGGGGCCTTCCTTAAAAAGCGCAGCTACTGGCTCACTCAACTCTGCGTGCCCGCACCGGTAATCGGAGGCTTTGGCTTTGCCTTGCTGGTGTGGTTGCTACGTAACCAGGAGTTGTTGAGCCTGAAGTTCGATACGGCGTTGCAAACGCCCCTGATGGTGGCGTTCTTCACTACGGTGGGGCTGGGTGGCAGCCTTGGGTTATTGCGCAAGGGCGGCAAGGTCCTGTTCGTCTACCTGGGCGCCTGCTGGTTCCTGGCACTGCTGCAAAATGCCTTGGGCGTGGGAGTGGCCAGCTTGTTGGGCATAGACCCGCTGCTGGGCTTGATGGCTGGAGCTGTCTCGCTCGAGGGTGGTTTCGGTGCCGCCGCGGCATTTGGTCCCGTGGCGGAAAGCCTTGGCGCTCAGGGTGCAACCACCGCCGCACTGGCTGCCGCAACATTTGGCATGGTGGCCGGCGGCTTGCTTGGCACACCCATCGCGCGCTGGTTGATCGAGCGCAGGAAACTGGCCGTGGTGACCGAGCAGGTCAGTTCACTGGCTGCGTTGAGTCCTGGCGAGCAGGCACCGGCTCAGGCCCTGGATGCCCCGACGCTATTAAGGTTGCTGGCCTGCATTCTGGTGATCATGGTGCTGGGTTTCTGGCTCGGCAACGCCTTGAATGATCATCTCGGCATTGTTCTGCCGAGCTACGTTGGCGCCATGTTTGTCGCGGTGCTGTTGCGCAATCTGAATGATCGCGCACGGATCATCGAGATTCCTGACTCGGCCATCAGCACCATCGGCGATGTGTGCCTGGGTATTTTCCTGACCATGGCGATGATGAGCCTGAAGTTCTGGGAACTGGAGCAACTCGGCCTGCCGCTGCTGGGCATCCTGGTCGTGCAGATCCTGGTAATGATCTTGCTGACGGTATTTGTGCTGTTTCGCCTGCTGGGCGCCAACTATGACGCGGCGGTACTCTGTGCTGGCTTTATGGGGCATGGTCTTGGGGCTACGCCAAACGCGGTGGCGAACATGGGCGCGGTGTGTGAGCACTACAAAGTGTTTTCCTACAAGGCCTTTATCATTGTGCCGCTGTGCGGCGCGGTGCTGATCGATATTGTTGCGATCCCCTTGATTACCTGGTTCCTCAACGCTTTCGCGGGCGTCTGACCGGTGGCTCGGCAATAGTCACTTCATATAAGTCGAACCCATAAAAAATGCCGCTGAAATCAGCGGCATTTTTAGTTGCAATGAACCCGGTTAACCACCGAGATAGGCGTCGCGTACCTTTGGATCGTTGAGCAGCTCTTCACCGCTGCCCTGCATGACGATACGACCGTTTTCCAGTACGTAACCACGATCCGCCAGTTTCAATGCCTGGTTGGCATTCTGCTCAACCAGGAACACTGTCACACCATCTTCGCGCAGTTGTTCGATGATATCGAAAATCTGCTGAATGATGATGGGCGCCAAACCCAGTGAAGGCTCATCAAGCAGCAGCAGCTTGGGCTTGCTCATCAGCGCACGGCCAATGGCAAGCATCTGCTGTTCGCCACCGGACATGGTGCCGGCTCGCTGCTCAAAGCGTTCTTTCAGGCGCGGGAACAGGTGCAACACCTTGTCCATTTGCTCCTGGAAATCAGCTTTCTCGGTAAAGAATCCGCCCATGGCCAGGTTTTCTTCGACCGTGAGCCGCGCAAACACCCGACGGCCTTCAGGAACCACGGCAATGCTTTTGCGCATGATATCCGGCGTCTGCATGCCGACCAGTTCTTCACCCTGGTAACGAATGCTGCCGCTGGTGGCTTGCGGGTTGCCGCAAAGGGTCATCAACAGGGTCGATTTACCTGCGCCGTTGGCGCCGATCAGGGTTACGATCTCACCCTGGCGGACTTCAACGTTAACGCCGTGCAGGGCCTGGATCTTGCCGTAGAAGGTCGAAACGTTTTCAAAATAGAGCATCAGGCTTCCCCCAGATAGGCTTTGATTACATCCGGGTTGTCGCGGATCTGCTCCGGCGTTCCGTCTGCCAGCGGTGTGCCCTGGTTGATCACGAAGATGTGGTCGGAGATGCTCATCACCAGCTTCATGTCATGCTCAATCAGCAGCACTGTGACGTTGTGCTCGTCGCGCAGCATGCCGATCAGTGCCTTGAGGTCTTCGGTCTCCCGTGGGTTCAAGCCGGCCGCTGGCTCGTCGAGCATCAGGATGCTTGGTCGCGTCATCATGCAACGGGCGATTTCCAGGCGGCGCTGCTGACCGTAGGCGAGGGTGCCAGCGGGGCGGTTGGCGAATTCGGTCAGGTTGACCTGCTCCAGCCAATGCGCGGCATACTCCATGGCCTCGCGTTCGCTTTTGCGGAACGCAGGCGTCTTGAACAGACCAGACAGGAAGTTGGTGTTGAGATGGCGATGTTGCGCCACCAGCAAGTTTTCAACCGCCGTCATGTCCTTGAACAAGCGCACGTTCTGAAAGGTACGCACTACGCCTTTGCGGGCAATCTTGTGGCCGGTCAGCCCCTCGATCTGCTCGCCATTGAGGCGCACGCTGCCGCTGGTTGGCTGGTAAAAACCGGTCAGGCAGTTGAATACGGTGGTTTTGCCGGCGCCGTTGGGGCCGATCATCGATACTACTTGTTTCTCGTGGACGGTCAGATTCACACCGTTGACGGCCAGCAGGCCGCCAAAACGCATGGATAAGCCGCTTACTTCCAGAATCGGGCGGCTCATTGTTTCAGCTCCAGGTGTGGGCGCTGCATGGGCAGCAAGCCCTGCGGACGCCAAATCATCATCAATACCATCAGGGCACCGAAGAACAACATGCGGTACTCGCTGAATTCACGCATCAGTTCCGGCAGCAGGATCATCACGATTGCGGCGAGAATCACCCCAAGCTGAGAACCCATGCCGCCCAGAACCACAATGGCGAGGATGATTGCTGATTCAATGAAGGTAAACGACTCTGGTGTTACCAAGCCTTGGCGAGCGGCAAAGAAACTGCCGGCAAAACCTGCGAAACAGGCGCCCAGGGTAAAGGCCGAGAGCTTGATGACGGTAGGGTTCATGCCCAGTGCGCGACAAGCGATTTCGTCTTCACGCAGGGCTTCCCATGCCCGGCCAATCGGCATGCGCAGCAGCCGGTTGATCACGAACAATGTGAGCAGCACCAGCAGCAGGGCAATCAGGTACAGAAAGATTACCTTGTTGATCGACTGATAGGAGGTGCCGAAGAACTCGTGGAAGGTTTGCAGGCCTTCGGCGGCCCTGCGCTCGAACGACAGGCCAAACAGGGTTGGCTTATCGATGTTGCTGATGCCGTTCGGCCCGCCTGTCAGCCAGGTCATGTTACGCAGCAGGATGCGGATGATCTCGCCGAAGCCCAGGGTCACGATTGCCAGGTAGTCGCCGCGCAAGCGCAGCACCGGGAAACCGAGAATAAAGCCGAAGAAGGCCGCCATCAGCCCCGCAATCGGCAAGCACACCCAGAAACCCAGGCCGTAGTAATACGACAGCAGGGCGTAGGTGTAGGCGCCAACGGCGTAGAAGCCGACGTAACCCAGATCGAGCAGGCCAGCAAAGCCCACGACGATATTCAAGCCCAGGCCGAGCATCACGTAGATCAGGATCAGGGTGGCGATATCCACTGCACCACGGCTGCCGAAAAACGGCCACGCCAATGCCACCAGGATCAGGCCGAGGATAATCCAGCGCTGGGTCGAGGGCAGGGTGATGAAGTTGGTTGCCTTGCTCGGCACGCTTGGCAGCTTCGGCGCCTGTGACCAGGCAGCGCTGATCGGGCCGCGAAACAGTTGCCAGAAGAACATCACGATGGTGCACGCCGCGATAGTCCACAGAACCGCCGGGCTGGCGTTGTGCACTTCGAGCTTGATACCAACGGTGGTGAGCTTGAGCCCCAGCACTGGATAGGCCACTGCCAGTACCAGCAGGGCGCTGAAAAATGCCGTCTTGAGGTTTTTAGTAATTGCCGAACTCATACTTTTTCAACCTCCGGACGACCCAGGATGCCAGTCGGGCGGAACAGCAACACCAGCACTAACAGGCTGAATGCGACAACGTCTTTGTATTGGTCACCAAAAATATCGGCGCCAAATGCCTCGGCAACACCGAGAACCAAGCCGCCAAGCACAGCGCCTGGAATACTGCCGATACCGCCAAGTACTGCTGCGGTGAAGGCCTTGATGCCCGCGAGGAAGCCCAGGTGCGGGTTGATCACGCCGTATTGCAAGCTCAGCAGCATTGCAGCAACCGCTGCAAGCGCGGCACCAATGACGAAGGTCAGGGCAATGATGTTGTTGGTGTTGATGCCCAGCAGGTTGGCCATCTTCAAGTCTTCAGCGCAGGCGCGGCAGGCGCGACCCAGGCGGGAGCGGGAGATGAACCAGGTCAGGCCGATCATGACCAGGAAGGTGACGATGAAAATCAGCACCTGCATGTAGGAGATAACCACGCCGTTCATGCTGTTCTCGCCGAACACGAAGTTACCCGGAAGCAGATTGGGAATGGCCTTGTCTTTGGAATCCTGCGCAAGCAGTACTTCGTTCTGCAGGAATATCGACATACCAATTGCCGAAATCAGGGGGATCAAGCGGTTACCACCGCGTAAAGGCCGGTAGGCCACGCGTTCAATACTGTATCCATAGGCACTGGCGACAATGATGCTGGCCGCGAATCCCGTGATCAGCACAATGGGTAGGCTATGGATGCCAAACATGGCGAGACCGGCGACTGCGATAAACACCACGTAAGAGCCAATCATGTAAACCTCGCCGTGGGCGAAGTTGATCATGCCGATGATGCCGTAGACCATGGTGTAGCCAATAGCAATCAAGGCATAGGTGCTGCCAATGGTCAGGCCATTAACCAGCTGTTGCAGGTAGTGATAAAGATCAGGCATTGCCTAGCTCCTGGGTCGTTGCGTAATGCATCGCTTGTGGCGCCGCGCAAGACCGGGATTCTTCTGATAAACAAAGCCCACTGCGGCTGCAGTGGGCTTTGGGTTCGGACAGTGAGGCTTATTTAGCTTCGGTTTTTGTACCGTCCTGGTGCCATTCGTAAACCACGAAGCTGAAGTCCTTCAGATCGCCCTTCTCGTCGAAGGAAAGGTCGCCGGTTGGCGTCTTGAAGGTGTTGGCGCGCAGGGCAGCTGCCACTTTGTCGGTGTCAGTGCTGCCGGCTTTCTCGATACCACCAGCGATCACTTGTACCGCTGCGTAAGCAGGGAATACGAATGGGCCGCTTGGATCTTCGTTCTTGGCTTTGAAGGCTTCAACCAGTGCCTTGTTGGCTGGGTCCTGGTCGAACGACTTCGGCAGGGTAACCAGCAGGCCTTCGGAAGCAGGACCGGCGATTGCCGAAATCTCTTTGTTACCCACGCCTTCTGGGCCCATGAACTTGACTTTCAGGCCCTTCTCAGCCGATTGACGCAGCAGCAGACCCAGTTCTGGGTGGTAGCCACCGTAGTAAACAAAGTCGACACCGGCTTGCTTGAGCTTGGAGATCATCGACGAGAAGTCTTTGTCGCCAGCGTTGATGCCTTCGAAGATGCTGACCTTGACGCCTTTGGCTTCAAGCGTCTGCTTCACGGCAGTGGCAATGCCTTCGCCGTACTGCTGCTTGTCGTGGATAACGGCAACGTTCTTCGGCTTGATATGGTCAGCGATGAAGTTACCCGCAGTTGGGCCTTGCAGGCTGTCCAGACCGATGGTGCGGAAGATCAGCTGATAGCCGCGAGCGGTAATTTCAGGGCTGGTCGAGGCCGCGGTAATCATCAAGATGCCTTCGTCTTCGTAGATGTCCGAAGCAGGCTGAGTGGAGCTGGAGCACAGGTGACCGACAACAAACTTAACTTCATCGTTAACGATTTTGTTGGCTACGGCCACGGCTTGTTTTGGATCGCAAGCGTCGTCATAAACTACGCCTTCGAGCATTTCACCGTTTACACCACCCGCCTTGTTGATCTGCTCAATGGCCATTTTAGCGCCGATGAACTGCATTTCACCGTACTGGGCAACAGCACCAGTAACCGGACCCGCCAAACCGATTTTGATTGTGTCTGCAGCCATCGAGTAGCTTGCAACGCCGGCCATTGCCATGGCGGCTAACAGTTTGGACATCTGCTTAGTTGCCTTTTTCATAATGCTCCACTCTTGTGTTTTTAGTTGTTGTAGTTCTTGCGGCCAAAGCTGCAGAACCGAGTTCTATTCCTCGGCCATACCCCTAGCAACTGTACCGGTACAGTGTAGAGCGCGGATTTGCGCCTTGAAAAGCCGGAAGCAGGGGACAATAACCGAAGGTGTCGCTTAAATATAAGAAATGTATAGAAAAACGGCGTGCCTTGGGTTCATTTTATGACGTCAGGCGAACTTGCCTGCCAGCATGCCGACGTTATCATGATGGCAATCAAAAATCGGCTAAAAAATAGGCACAACCATGACAGAGCAACCAAGCACCCTTTATGCCAAACTCCTTGGGCAAACAGCCGCCATTACCTGGCAAGAGTTGCAACCCTATTTTGCCAGGGGCGCGTTGTTGTGGATTGAGCCGACACAGGATTTAATTGAGGTCGCCCAGGCCGTGGCCGAGAACGACACCGACAAAGTCTCGGGCTGGTTGTCGAGCGGGCTTGTCACTAAAATGACCGACCAGCAAGCTCAAGGCGTGCTGAGCCGTGATCCGCAGTTGTGGGCCGTGGTCGTGGCACCCTGGGTGCTAGTGCAAGAGCGCATGGATGCACCAAATAAGCGCTGAACGCTCAGATCGTCTCAGTGGTCGTACCCATTTAGATGCGTGATTAATTTTTACATGGAGTAGCACAATGTTTGAGCCAGGACACGTACATCGCACCAAGCAACGCGCTTCGAGTGATATACCTGAATTCAGTGTCGATATTTATTACGACGTGCACCGTGATGAGAACTTCAAGCCGATACTGTGCATGCGCATGGCCGGTAACGTTAACGGCTCTATGTTCGAAGAGTCCTTTGAGCTGTCGCGCGAAGAGGCATTCAATTTCGCCAGCGTGATTGGCCGCATTGGTAAAAAATACGGGGTGCCTGGCAGCGATGGCCTGATTGCACGCAACCACAAAGATTACGACCGGATGTATGCCGACATCAAGGCCAAGCTCGGCGTGCCTGTTGAGGTGCTCGAGCCCGAGGTAATCGAGGAAGCGGTGCCACCGGTTTCCAAATATACCGAGGGTCACCTGCACCGGGCCAACAAGGTCGCCAGCAATGGTTGCCCGGTTTATTCACTGGACATGTACTACGACGTTCGCCAGGACCCGGTTGAAGGACCGATGCTTTCGGTGCGCCTTGTCGGTAACTGCAATGGCAAGGACTTCGAGGAGAAGTTCGAACTACACCGCGACACCGCCTATAACTTCAGCAGTGTGGCAACCCGCGTCGTGGCCAAGCATGGCATTCCGGTGAACAACGGCATCATCATGCGTCGTCACAAGGAGTACGACTTGATGTTTGCCGATATCCGCGAAAAGCTGCAGCTACGCAGCGGCGAAGCGGTTGATCTGCAGCACTTGGCCAAAGACGGCCTGTAAGCACATGCGTTGGCGCTGGGTTACTGGCTGACCCAGCGTTGGCGTGCCCAGGCGCTTAATGCATCGACCGCCAGCACCAGCACCAGCATCGCCAGGATTACCGATGCAGCCTGTGCTTCCTGGAACAGGCTGAGGTGGAAGTAGAGCATTTGTCCCAGGCCCCCTGCGCCAACAAAACCCAGCACGCTGGCCATGCGAATATTGTTTTCCCAGCGGTACAGTGTGTAGGCGATCAGTTGTGGCCAAACTTCCGGCAGCGTGCCGTAGCAAAAGGCGACAGCGCGTCCACCACCGGCTAGGCGAATTGCCTGTGCGGGTTCGTCACTGACGTTTTCCAAGGCTTCGGCAAACAGCCGGCCGAGCACGCCTGCAGTATGCAGTGCAAGGGCCAGCGTGCCGGCATTGGGCCCCAGTCCGGCAGCCAGCACGACCAGCGCTGCCCAGACCAGTTCAGGAATCGCACGTAACGCATTGAGCAGCAGGCGGCTGAGGCTCATGGCAAACAGGCCAAACCGTCCGGCGGCCGGAAGTGCCAGCAGCATGCCGAGCAGCGCGGCCAGCAGGGTGCCAATGGACGACATGGCCAGGGTTTCCAGTGCACCTTTACCAATAGCGCGTAAGTGCGAGGCGTTAAAGTCAGGGCTGAAAAAGCCACTGGCGTAGCTGCCCATCTGGCTCAAGCCATCACCGGCAAACAGGGTCGTCAGGTCGATATTCAGGTAGCTGAAGGATGCGAATACCGAAGCCAGCAGCAATGCCACCAGGCTGTAGTTGAGCAGATACTTCATTGCAGTCTCGCCCTCAGCAATCTGCTCAGTTGGTCAGCGAGCAGCACCAACAGCAGGAAGGTCAGGAGCATGCTGGCGACTTCACCGCCAGCGAACATGCGCAATGACAAATCGATTTGCTGGCCGAGTCCGCCTGCACCGACAAAACCCATGACCACCGATGCCCGCACCGCACACTCCCAGCGGTACACCGTATAGGACAGCATTTCGGCCGAGGCATTGGGCAGCACGCCATAAGCGAATGCCATCAGTCGTGGACTGCCCGCTACCAGCAGCGCGCGAGCGGGGCGAGGGTCAACCGACTCGAAAATTTCGGCGTAGACCTTACCCAGCATGCCGCTGTAGGTAATGGCGATGGCCAGCACGCCAGCCGTTGGCCCCAGGCCCACGGCGCGCACGAATAATAGCGCCCAGACGACTTCAGGCACGCTGCGCAGTACAATCAACAGCCCGCGTACTGGCCAGCGCAGGGCCAGTGACCACCAGGCAAGGCGGCCATTGCGATGCGCTGCCGAAAGTGACAATGCGCGGCTGGCCAGCAGCCCGCAAGGAATCGCCAGCAGCAGTGCCAGCGCCATGCCTGCAGTGGCGATTGCCAGTGTTTCAAGGGTGGCGCGCAGCAGTATGTGCAGAAACTCGGAGTCATGGGCGGGCGGCCAGAAGCCACTGAGAAAACTGCCCATGGTCTTGCTGTTTTCAGCGTCGAACAAGACTCCAAGGTCAAGCTCGCTCAGCTTTATCCCGGGCCACAGGATGATGATGGCGAGCAGGGCCAGTGCCAGGCGTGGCAGTGCAGCCGGGTCGCGTAGAGCAGGTTTCAGCATCGTGGAATTTGCACCACAAGCGGGGGCGGCGTGATTACTTCTGGCGTTGGCTGCAACTTTTCATTGGCATAGAGCGTATCCAGTTGCTCAGGACTAATCTGGTCGCTTGGCAGGTCAAACATAATGCGTCCCGCGCGTACCCCTATCACCCGAGGGAAATGCGCCATGGCCAGGTCGACCGCATGCAGGCTGGCCAGCAGTGTCACTCCACGGGCGGCAGCTTCGTTGTTCAACACGCTGAGTGTATGGCCGGCGAGTACCGGGTCCATGGCGGACACAGGCTCATCGGCGAGAATCAATTGCGGGCCTTGATACAAGACGCGGGCAATACCCGCGCGTTGCAGCTGACCACCGGATAATTGGTCGCAGCGCTCGAACAGCTTGTCTGCCAGGTCCAGGCGGGCCAGCGCGGCTTGGGCGCCGGTAATGTCCACTGGGTAAAACAGGTTGAGCAAGCTCTTGAGCAGTGACCACGCCCCGAGTTTCCCGGCGAGAATTGCCGTGACTACGCGCTGGCGCGGCGGTAATGGCGGTGCCTGGTGGATCAAGCCAATGCGTGCGCGCAAGCGTTGACGCTGGCTTGCACTGAGGGCCCAGGGCTGTTGTTCAAGCAGGCTGATCGAGCCGGTACTTGGCTGCAAGCTGGTTGCAAGCAAGCGCAGTAGCGTGGTTTTGCCTGCGCCTGAAGGGCCGATAATGGCGATGCGCTCAGCTGCGTTGATCGTCAGATCAATATCACTGAGCGCAACCTGTCCATTGGCGTGGGTCAGACCCACGCCTTGTAGCGTTACAGTCACTTCAACAGGCCAGCTGCGCGTGCTGCTTGCTCGATGCCTTCGTAGTTTTCAGGCTTGGTTTCGATAAAGCGACTCGCCGCCTGCAGGTCAAGAATGGCTTTCTGCTCCGGTACTGCCGGGTCGAGCGCCAGGAACGCCGCCTTGATCTTGGCTTGCAGCGCCGGGTCAAGGGTGCCGCGCACGGTCCAGTTGTAATCGTAGTAGGTTGGCGTGGTGGCGATCACCTTGACTTTGTTGGTGTCGACCTTGCCGCTGGCAACCAGTTTTTCCCAGACCGATGCATTGAGTACACCGCCGTCTGCCTTACCCGCCTGGACCCAGGCTGCGGTCGCGTCGTGGGCACCGGAGTAGGCAACCCGGCTGAAGAACTCTTCAGGCTTGATGCCGTCTTGGAGCATGAAATAGCGTGGCATCAGGCTGCCGGATGTCGACGACACTGAACCGAAGGCAAAGGTCTTGCCCTTGAGGTCCTTGACCGACTTGACGTCCGGATCGGCGCTGATGAACTTGCTGGTGAACTGGGCGTCCTGCTCGCGCTGGACCAGTGGCACGGCATTACCGGTTTTCAGTCGGGTCTGGACGAAGGTAAAGCCACCCAGCCAAGCCATGTCGAGACGATCAGAGGCCAGTGACTCGACCACTGCGGCATAGTCGGCAACGGGAACAAACTGAACCTTCATGCCCAGTTGCTGTTCAAGGTATTCACCCAGCGGCTTGAACTTGCGTAGCAGCTCCGTCGGGGCCTCGTCAGGAATAGCAGAAACTCGCAGGACATCGGCTGCATGGCTGCAAACGGCGGAAACAGACAGCGCAATGCCTGCGGCGAGCGCAAGGGTACGTTTAAACATGGCGGGTTCTCCGGTTAAATAGCGGGGAAAGCGAGCTAATTATAAGGGCAAGTCTTGGTAAATGTGGACGTGAAGCATAACGTGCTTGCCTGCGGGACACGTATAAATGTTTTATGTGCGGGGCAACCATCGGGTTTGACTGACGCTGCTGGGATCAGCTAGCTGGCAGCGCCCACACGGCGAACTCATTGCCGCTGGGTTCGATAAAGTGGAAACGGCGTCCGCCGGGAAAACTGTAGATCGCCTTGTTTATTGTGCCTCCGGCAGCGCTGACCTTGGCCTGCGTGTCTTCAAGGTCGTCACTGAACAGGACGATCAGCGCACTGCCGTTGGCGCAGGTCGAGCATTGGTCCGAGGCGAAGAATCCACCGTCCAGCCCCTGATCGGAAAACGCCACATAGTCGGGGCCATAATCGATAAATGTCTAGCCAAAGGCTGCGCTGAAAAATGCCTTGGTAGCGTTCAGGTCCCTGGCTGGGAATTCGACGTAGTTGATCTTCTCATGGGCGGGCATTGGCGGCTCCTGTGTCGATGTGATTGGGCTCAAGCTAGTCTCGCGTTTCAGAGTAGACCAGCTACCCAGGGTATTTTTCTTCAATCCTTGCGATTGCATGCTGTTTAGCCTTGCGCTTCCTGAATACAGTTGCGTGAGGGTTGGGTATGAGTGTTTGGTTGTCGATGGCGGCGTTTGCCCTGGCCAGTTCAATTTCACCGGGGCCGGTCAATATCATCGCCCTGAGTAGCGCAGTGCAGTTTGGCCTGCGTGCCAGCCTGCGGCATGTAACCGGTGCAACGCTGGGCTTCACCTTGTTGTTGGTATTGACGGGATTGGGTTTGCACAAGGTCTTGCAACTGTGGCCGTTTCTGACCGAGCTGATCAAGCTGGCTGGCGTGGCATTTTTGTTGTTCATGGCCTTCAAGCTGGCAACCGATAGCGGTCAACTGGACACAGCTGCAAGGGGGCGGGCGCCGTCGTTTCTCTATGGAGCAACGCTGCAGTGGCTCAACCCCAAGGCCTGGATGGCCTGCGTTGCTGGCATGGGCGCGTTCGTGGCTGATGGCGACGTGCAGCAGATTGCCGCGTTTTCAACGATTTACTTTATCGTCTGCTACCTGTCGATTGCCTGCTGGGCAGTGGCTGGGACCTTCTTGCAGCAGTACCTGAATTCACCAACTGCCATGCGTGTGTTCAACCGCTCTATGGCGGCGCTGCTGGTGCTGTGTTGCGGCTATTTGCTACTGGCTTGATCAGCCCCGGTATTGCCCGGGCGTGGCGGCCATGAACTGTTTGAAGGTGCGTTGCAGGTGCGCCTGGTCGGCAAAGCCTGCTGCCAGCGCCGCATCGACGATCAACTCGCCGCGCTTGAGCAGGCGTTGCGCAAGTTGCACGCGCTGGTTGGTCAGGTAGGTGTGTGGTGTCATGCCGAAGTGCTGGCGAAAAGCACGAATCATGTACGAGCGGGAGAGGCCGGCTGCGTCGCTGATCTGTTGCAGGCTCAGCGGCTGCGCGCAGTTTTCACGGATAAACGCCGCAGCCAGTTCAAGCTTGGCATGGGCTTGTTCGGGTTCGCTTGCTGCGTCAATCGATGGCGCGAGCGTGCGATCCATCAGGGTGAAGAACGCCAGCGCCGATGCCTGCTTCTGCTTTGGCGCGAGCGAGGTGTCGAGCAGCTTGTCGTAGAACTGATTGAAGGCCTCGAAGAGCGTCGGGGAAAGGCTCAGTATCGGCTGGTAGGCCTGGAATTGCTCAATTGAAAGCCGCCGCACAGAGGCTTGTACCCGAGCCAGCCATTGGTAGTCGACATAGAGCATTCGATAGGACCAGGGTTGCTCGTCAATCGGGTTGCAGGCATGCACCGCCTGCGGATTCATCAGCACAGTGGTGCCTTGGCTGATAGCCTGGCGTTGAGCGCCGTTGATGTAGGTGCAGGCTCCGGCGGTAATCACCCCAATGGAAAAGTGGGCGTGGGCATGCAGCGCATAACAGACCTTGCGCCCATCAATAATCGAGCGTGCCTCAATGGCTGGCAATGCCGGGTCACGGCAGAATTGCGGCACGCTATCGGTCATGACCTTTACTCTGTAATCGCAGCGACTACGGATATTTCAACCAGCAGTTCAGGGCTGGCCATGCTCGCTTGCACGCATGCGCGGGCCGGTGCAAAGCCACTGGGTACCCAGTTATCCCACACGCTGTTCATGGCCGCGAAGTGGCTCATGTCCTTGATGTAAATGGTTGCAGAGAGAATCTGCTCGCGGCTGCTGTTGACCGACTCAAGCAGTGCATCAACCTTGGCCAGCATGGTCCGGGTTTGATCTTCGATACCCGCTGTGCGGTCTTCGGCAACCTGGCCGCACAGGTAGGCGGTATTGTTATGAACGACAACGCGGCTCATGCGTGCGGAGGTTTCTAAGCGAGTGATGCTCATGGAAGTCCCTTGGTCTTGTGGCAGTGAATTGGGCACAGTCGCATTGTGCTGCAGCCTACTATGCTCGAAAGCCCATAGTCTAATCAGCTAGCGACTGAATGACGACCATGCTTTGGGTTTAAGATAGCCGCATAACCTTTGTCGAGACTGGAGTTGATGATGCCTGCTGGTTTACCCGCTTTAGCTTTTGCTGGAATTGGTCTGATGGGCCTGCCGATGACGCGTCGCCTGTTGGCGGCAGGTTATCCGTTGGCGGTTTGGAATCGCTCGCCTGAGAAGTGCCAGCCGCTGATTGAGCAGGGCGCGGCTTCGGTGGATCAACCGGCACAACTCTGTGCCAAGGCTGACATCATCATGTTGTGCCTGGCCAATACCGATGTGGTACGTGAAGTCGTGTTCGGCCCCGGCGGCGTGGCCGAGACAGCAAGGGCGGGCCAACTGTTGGTCGATTTTTCCAGTCTTGACCCCGCACAAACCCGGGACATGGCCGCCGAGCTTGAGAGCCGTACCGGCATGCGCTGGATCGATGCGCCGGTCTCTGGCGGTACCGCTGGCGCGGAGGCGGGGTCATTGGCAATCATGGCGGGCGGCAGCCATGCAGACATCGAACGAATCCGGCCCGTGCTGGCCCATCTTGGCCAGCGCCTCACGCGCATGGGCGATGTGGGCGCGGGGCAGGTGACCAAGGTCTGCAACCAGATGATCGTTGCCTGCAATGCCTTGGTCATTGCCGAGGTCATGGCCCTGGCTGAAAAGTCAGGGGTCGATGCAAGCCTGATCGCGCCAGCCCTGGCCGGCGGTTTTGCCGATTCGAAACCCTTGCAGATTCTTGCGCCGCAAATGGCGGCGAGTGAGTTTGAACCCATCAAGTGGCACGTACGCACCTTGCTCAAGGATCTGGATACCGCCGTTCGAGTCGCCCAGCAGACAGGCTCGGCAACGCCCGTAACTGGCTTGGCCGCTCAGCTGATGCGCTTGCATGGCAGCCAAGGCTATCTGGAAAAAGACCCCGCCACTCTGGTTCAGCAATACCGTGAGCAAAAACTATGAAAATCTGCGCCAACTTATCACTGCTATTTACCGAACTGCCTCTGGTTGATCGAATAGTCGCTGCCAGTGCAGCGGGTTTTGACGGGGTTGAGATCCAGTTTCCCTATGAGGTTCCCGCTATTCGCTTGAAGGAGGCGCTTGAAGCCGCAGGCATGCCGTTGCGCGTGATCAACCTGCCAGCCGCAGACCTGATGACTGGCGGAGATGGCTTGGCGGCGGTACCGGCGCGCCAGGCCGAGTTTGATCAAGCGCTGGAGACTGCTTTGAGCTATGCGGCGATGTTACGCCCGGCCATGGTCAACGTACTGCCAGGAAGGCTGGCAGATGGGGTTGAGCGCGAACAAGCCTTGCAAACACTGGCAGCAAACTTGCGCAAGACTGCAGACGCCTTCGCCTTGCTGGGTATTGCGGTGGTGTGCGAGGCGGTCAATACAACGGATATGCCCGGTTTTTTAATCAATACAAGCGAGCATCTGCATGCCCTGCTGGAGAGGGTCGATCACGCCAACTGCAGCGCCCAGTACGATATCTATCACATGGCCATGCAGGACGATGACATCAGTTCTGGTGTCCAGCGGCTCAAAGGCCGTATCGGTCATGTGCAATTTGCCGACTGTCCTGGTCGTGGCGCTCCAGGCAGCGGCAACCTGGACTTTATGGCCGCGTTCAAAAGCCTCAACGCCTCTGGTTATGAGGGCTGGATGGGGGCCGAGTACAAACCTGGCGCCCAGGGCACCCAGGCCAGTCTGAGCTGGCTAAGTCAATGGCGCACGCAGCTGGATCAGGCCTGAGCTGCGTGTTCAGGCGCTTGCCTATAGGTGATGTGCAAGACTGCTTTCTACCTTGAAGTCTGCGAGGAAGGTCAGTAGTTGCTGCATGGGAATGGGGCGGCTGAGCAGGTAGCCCTGAATGCTGTCGCATTTCAATTTAGCGAGCAGGTCCAATTGCTCGGGGGTTTCCACGCCCTCGGCCACCACTTTGAGTCGCAGTGAATGAGCCATGGCGATTATGGCTTGGACAATTTCCATGTCTTCATTGGCACCGGGAATGTCCTGGATGAAAGAGCGATCGATTTTCAAGGTGTCGATGGGTAAGCGTTTCAGGTAAGCCAGTGACGAATAGCCAGTACCAAAGTCGTCAATAGATAAACTGACGCCTTGGGCGCGCAGCTCTTGAAGTAGATCGATGGCTTGGCCGATATTTCCCATCAGGGCGTTTTCGGTGACCTCCAGTTCGAGTCGTTGCGCAGGAACCGAGAAGTGCAACAGCGCCTCGCTGACTTCCGTGGCCAACTCCTTGCGACCCAGGTTGAGCGCAGAGCAATTGACGGCGATCTTGATATGCTCGTGACCCTCGTCGGCCAATCGTGAGAGATCACAGCAAGCACGGCGCAGTACCCAGTTATCCAGCTCAGCGATAAAGCCGTTGGCTTCAGCGATACCAATAAACCGGTCAGGGCTTAGCAGCCCCCGCTGAGGGTGCTGCCAGCGCACGAGCGCCTCAAGCTTGCTGAGCTTCCCGCTGTGCAAATTGAGTATTGGCTGATAGAAGAGTTGCAGGCCTTGATCGCTGCGCAAGGCGGTGTGCAGTTCTTCTTCGAGCAGCAATTCAACACTGGCCTTGGCCTTTAGCTGCGAGCTAAACACATGCATCTGATTGCGTCCGCTGCCCTTGGCTTGGTACAGCGCCAGTTCGGCATGCTTGAGCAGTTCATCCGGGCTGTTGCCATCCTCGGGAAACATGCAGATGCCGATGCTGGTGGTCATCGTCATGCAGCGGCCATTGATCACTATGGGTTCTTTCATTGCCAGTAAAACGCGCCCGGCCAACACCCGTGCTTCATCCTTGGATTTGAGGCTGGCAAGCACACAGAACTCATCGCCTCCCAGGCGTGAGAGTACGTCGTCGTTGCGCAAGGCTGAGCTCACGCGCTCGGCTATTACTTTGAGCATGCTGTCGCCGATAGCATGGCCCAGGCTGTCGTTGATCCGCTTGAAATGGTCGATATCGATAACCAGTACGCCCAGTGGTGTATTGGTTTGTTGGTGCTTGAGCAGCTTCTCGGTGAATGCGAGGTTCAGGCCCCGGCGGTTCAAGTGCTGGGTTAAAACATCATAGTTGGCTGCTTGCTGGAGCGATGTGCGGGCGTGGTCCAGTTGGTTGAGCAGGCTATTGACCCGATGCACATTAGACTGGTTGACGACCTGGTACTTGTCTCGCGCTGCGGCAATCAGGCTCGCGGCAAATCCAAGCAATGCCAGGCACGAGACAATCAGGGCCATGTGCGACTCAGCCCCCGGCACGTCTGTTGAAGCAGTGCTTGCGAGGTCGGCGACCACAGCTTCCACACCGAAGCTGTGCGTGAACTCAATGGCCAGTGCAAGCGCTGCGCTGGCGGTAATCCGGCTCAACCGTGACATCGCCGGGGATTGTGCATGCTGGTGGTCGTAGCTATACAGGGCGGCATAGCTGAATGCGCAAGCGAAGGCGAGCGCGGCCATGATCAGCAGGGGCGAGTAAAACAGGGCGATCACCTGGGGACTTTGGGTGATCGCAAACAGATGCAGCACTGTGCTGCTCAAACTGATAAGCAAGGCGCTAGTGAAAAGTCGTGCCGGTTTGGCGTGCCCCTTGGAGATGCTCAGCATGACCACAAAGGCCGAAGCCGTTGCGACACACAGGGAACTGAAGTTTGCCGGCGCAGCTACGGCAGACTGCGCATATTCTTCAGCGGGTAACTGATTGATAAAGTGCAGTACCCAGGAGCCACTGCCCAGGCAGAGCGCACCGACTATCCGCCACAACCAGCGGCTCAGTGGCTGTTGCGCCTGGCTGATGCGCTCAATCACTTCAAGAACGGTGTAACAGGCAATACAGGCCAGTAGAAAAGCCAGGAGCATCATGCCCAGGCTTTGATGACTGGTTTCCAGCAGATGACCATCTGATGGCATGTGCTGGATAAATCGCAGATCAAACCAATCCATGATTATTTCTCCAGTAGCAACCGAATGCCATTCGTCTCAGGGCTGGCAAAGTGACATTGGCTCATGCAAGTGTAGCCATTGAGGGTCAATGCGCGAAAAAGTTGTTGAAGAAACAACGACCGGGCCTGGAACGCTGCATAAACACAGGTTTAAGCCGGTCGAACTTCGCGTTCTGGCTGGATGGGAATGTTTGGCTCAGCAGGCGTCACTGTCCTTATGTACGGATGCCATGGATAGGGTTGGGTTAGGGCCGTGGATTCAGCATGCGAATAGTCACAGACACAGGCCGCCATAGGCTCTAGCGTGCTTGCAACATCAATAGTTGGAACGCTGTCTGAGGTTTCAGCAAAACAACAAGAATAATAGGAAACTTCGCATGCAACCCACCCAGCAGGCAGCCAATGCGTGGCGCGTTTTGTTTTTGCTGTTTCTGGCCAACATGTTCAATTTTTTCGATCGCACCATTCCGGCGATCATTATCGAGCCTCTGCGCAAAGAATGGAGCCTGAGCGATCTGCAGCTGGGGCTGGTGGGCACGGCATTTACCATTGTCTACGCCATTGCAGGCGTGCCGCTTGGGCGCATGGCGGATACTGGCGCACGGCGCAAAATCATGGGCTGGGGCCTGGCGGCCTGGAGCGGCTTGACCGCGGTCAATGGCCTGGCGTGGAATTTCTGGAGTTTCTTGCTGATTCGCATGGGCATCGGCATTGGTGAAGCCAGCTATGCACCTGCCGCAAATTCACTGATTGGCGATCTGTTCCCGGCGCACAAACGTGCCAGGGCGATGGGTATTTTCATGCTCGGTTTGCCGATTGGCTTGTTGCTGGCGTTTTTTACCATCGGCAGCATGGTGCGTATCTTTGACAGCTGGCGAGCGCCATTTTTTATCGCGGCGGTGCCAGGCTTGCTTCTGGCGCTGATGATGTTCTTTATCAAGGAACCCGCGCGTGGCGCATCCGAGCGCGTTGCCGTGGCAAACACCAAGGTTGAAAAGCCGCTGCGCAAGGTGCTGGCGATTCGCACATTCTGGTGGCTGGTGCTGGCCGGTTTGGCGTTCAACTTTGCAACCTATGCTTGCAACTCATTCATGGTGCCGATGCTGCAGCGCTACTTCTTGCTACCCCTGGAGCAAGCGGCCGTGGCCACTGGCGTGATCGTGGGCTTGACCGGCCTTGTCGGCTTGACCCTGGGTGGCTGGGTCGCGGACAAGATTCACCAGCGTTCAGAGACCGGGCGCCTGTTATTTGCGGCGTTGAGCATGCTGATTGCAACGCTGGCAACCGGCTACGCCCTGTTCTCCGGACGTATCGATGTCGCCGTATTTGTCGGCGTGTTCAGCCTCGGCTGGCTGTTCTCCTACAACTTCTACACCTGTGTGTACACGGCGATTCAAGATGTCGTAGAACCCCGCTTGCGGGCCACGGCCGTGGCGTTGTTTTTTGCCGGTCTTTACTTGCTGGGCGGTGGTCTCGGGCCATTGGCGGTTGGTTTGCTGTCTGATCACTTTGCCCAGGCGGCGATGCTGGCGGCAGGTGCCAGCGAGATGAACGAGGCGTTCAAGGCAGTTGGTTTGCATGATGCGATGTATCTGATACCAGTGGCGTTGTTCCTGACCATGCTGGCGTTGGTCCAGGCTTCGCGCTGCTTTGCTGCGGATGCGCAGCGCATGCAGCACAAAATGTCCGCCGAGGTGCCGCTGGATGCTGGCGTGGCCTTGGGCTGAGCTTTCACGCACACAAAAAGAAGCCCGCGAATGCGGGCTTCTTGATTCGAGTCGGCTACTTAACCTGCAACCAACACGCGGATTGCCTCAAGACGTAACGCCGCTTTATCGAGCGAGCTCAAGCCTTGCTCACGCTGGTTGCGCAGGGTTTCGATCTCGCTGTCTCGCACGCTTGGGTTGACCGCTTGCAATGCGGTGAGACGGGCCAGCTCTTCATCCATATCAGCTGCCAGGCGACGCTTGGCTTCGGCGACACGCTCCAGGTGGCGCGGCATGACTTTTTCTTCACCCACTGCAATTTGCGGGTTGAGTGTGTCGCGCTGCGCCTGGACGAACTTGTTGGCGCTGGCGCGTGGCACGCTTTCCAATTGATCGTTGAGCGTCTCGAAGGCCACCTTGCTGGCAAGGTCGTTACCGTTGGCGTCGAGCAGGCAACGCAGCGCTGCCGGCGGCAGGTAGCGACCAAGTTGCAGGGCGCGTGGTGCGACCACATCACTGACATAGAGCAGCTCAAGCAATACGGTGCCTGGTTTTAGCGCCTTGTTCTTGATCAAGGCCACGCCAGTGTTGCCCATCGAACCGGAGCGCACCAGATCCATGGCGCCTTGCACCATGGGGTGTTCCCAGGTCAGGAACTGCATGTCTTCGCGGCTTAGCGCCAGGTTGCGGTCGTAGGTGATGGTCACGCCTTCGTCGTCGCCGAGCGGGAAGCTGGCGTCGAGCATCTTCTCGCTTGGGCGCAGGATCAGTGCGTTTTCCGAGTGGTCTTCGCTGTCAATACCGAAGGCATTGAACAACTGCTCCATGTAGATCGGCAAGGCGAACTGGTCGTCCTGCTCTTCGATATCGGCCGCCAGGGTCTGGCCTTCACCGGCGCCGCCGGAGTTAAGCTCCAGCAGGCGGTCGCGCCCCGCATGCAACTCGCCTTCAAGACGTACACGCTCGGTTTTGGCTTCGTCCGCCAGGGCTTGCCATTCGCTGTCATCACCGCTTTCCAGCAGCGGCAACATGCGGCTGCCAAACTGATGCTGAAGGGCGTTACCTGTCGGGCAGGTGGCCAGAAATGCGTTGAGCGCATTGTGATACCACTGGAACAAGCGCTCTTGCGGGCTGCTCTCAAGGTAGGGCACATGCAACTGGATACGGTGCTTTTGGCCGATACGATCAAGACGGCCAATACGCTGCTCAAGCAGGTCGGGGTGGGCCGGCAGGTCGAACAGTACCAGGTGGTGAGAGAACTGGAAGTTGCGGCCTTCACTGCCGATCTCGGAGCAGATCAGCACCTGGGCGCCGAATTCTTCGTCAGCGAAGTAAGCGGCGGCACGGTCACGCTCAAGGATGCTCATGCCTTCGTGGAATACGGTGGCGGGGATGCCCGAGCGCACGCGCAGTGCGTCTTCAAGGTCCAGCGCGGTTTCGGCGTGGGCGCAGATCACCAGGACCTTGAACTTTTTCAGCATCTTCAAGGTGTCGATCAACCACTCGACACGCGGGTCGAAGCGCCACCAGCGCTGTTCTTCATCCACCTCGGCTTGGGCTTGATAGCTGACTTCCGGGTACAGGTCCGGATGCTCGCCAATCGGCAACTCCATGTACTCGTCCGGGCTTGGTAGCGGATAGGCATGCAGTTCCCGCTCAGGGAAACCCTGGACAGCGGCACGGGTGTTACGAAACAGCAGGCGGCCAGTGCCGTGGCGATCGAGCAGTTCGCGGATCAAGCGCGCCGAGGCTTCGCTGTCGCCGTCATTGACTGCTGCCAGCAGGCCTTCGCCTTCGGCACCAAGGAAGTCATGAATGGTTTTATGGGCCTCGGACGACAGGCGACCTTGATCCAGCAATTCTTGCACGGCCTCGGCAATCGGCCGGTAGTTGGCACTTTCGGCGCGGAAGGCTTCGAGGTCGTGGAAGCGGTTGGGGTCGAGCAGGCGCAGACGGGCAAAGTGGCTGTCCTGGCCGAGTTGCTCAGGTGTTGCGGTCAGCAACAGTACGCCGGGGATGACTTCAGCCAGTTGCTCGACCAATGAGTATTCCGGGCTGGAGCGTTCCGGGTGCCAGACCAGGTGGTGTGCTTCGTCGACTACCAGCAAGTCCCAGCCAGCGGCAAATAAAGCGTCCTGGGCCTTTTCATCTTCGCGCAGCCACTCCAGGGCGACCAGCGCCAGTTGGCAGTCTTCGAATGGGTTGCTGGCGTCGCTTTCAATAAAGCGTTCGGCGTCGAACAGGGCGACGTCGAGGTTGAAACGTCGACGCATTTCCACCAGCCACTGGTGTTGCAGGTTTTCAGGAACCAGTATCAGTACGCGATTGGCACGGCCAGAGAGCAGTTGACGGTGGATCACCATGCCTGCTTCGATGGTTTTACCCAGGCCGACTTCGTCAGCCAGCAATACGCGCGGTGCAATTCGGTCTGCAACTTCGCGGGCAATGTGCAGCTGGTGCGCAATGGGCTGTGCACGCACGCCACCCAGACCCCAGAGCGGCGATTGCATGTGGTTACTGGTGAATTCAAGCGTGCGGTAACGCAGGCCGAACCAGGCCAGTGGGTCAATCTGGCCGGCGAACAGGCGGTCGCTGGCCAAACGGAACTGGATAAAGTTGGAGAGTTGGGTTTCCGGCATTGTCACGCTTTGATGCTGCGCATTGAGGCCGTGATAGACCAGCAGGCCGTCGATATCGTTGACTTCCTGTACGGTCAGCTTCCAGCCTTCAAAATGGGTGATCTCATCGCCGGGCGAGAAGCGCACACGCGTCAGTGGTGCGCTGCGCGCGGCGTATTGACGGGTTTCGCCAGTCGCCGGGTAAAGTACCGTGAGCATGCGACCTTCCTGCATGAGGATGGTCCCCAAGCCCAGCTCTGCTTCGCTGTCACTGATCCAGCGTTGCCCCGGTTCATACTGCTGCGCCATGCCTGTCTCCCGCGTGAAAAGCCGGCTATGGTAACCGCAACGCCGGTTTAGGCCAAAGCCCCATTGATCTTTTCGCGTTTTGCTGGATATAAAAAATCAGCCTTTGAGTCGAAAGTGTAGTGAGGTCAGGCTCATGTTTGCGCTCAACCTGCCGACAGCCTGACCAAAGGAGGGTCCAATCGTGTTGCCACCGATCCCGCAGAGCTTGGTCCCCGTTACTGCTAGCCAGGATGTGGTCAAGCCCAAGCCGCTTACCCCGCCGGTCATGCCTGTGGCAGAAACCAGCAAGGAAAGCGCGCTTAACCTCGATAAACGCCATCCGCAGGACGCCGAGGCGATATTGCGCGAAGAGCAGCGCCGCCAACAAAAACGCTATGCTGCGGCATTGCTGGCAGAAGCGGGCGATGAAACCAGCGACGTCGAGCCCAATGAGGACGGCGAGGAACTCCCGCGCCGGGGATTGTGGGTGGATATTGAGGTCTGAGCAGCCGACAATGCAGGTTGTGCTAACCGCGCGAGTGATCTTCTCGCACAGCCCGAATGCTTTGCCTTGAGTGAATAGCGCTGTGAGTTTGTTTGCCGATACCCCACTGCAGCTGCCTGATGCTGAGCTGGATTTTTATCCGCAGTGGCTCAACGCCGAGCTTGCCGACCTCTGGTTGCAACAACTGCATCGGCAGACGCCCTGGCAGCAGCCGGAGGTCAATCTGTTCGGGCGCTGCCATCCGGTACCACGTCTGTTGGCCTGGTATGGCGACGCGGGCATTGGCTATCGTTATTCGGGCCTGTATCACGTGCCCCTGCCGTGGACGCCTCTGCTGGCGCAGATCCGTACGCAACTGGTAGATTTTGTAGGCCAGCCCCTCAATGGCCTGCTGCTCAATTATTATCGCGATGGCCAGGACTCAATGGGCTGGCACAGTGATGACGAGGCAGAACTGGGGCGCGATCCGATTGTGGTTTCATTGAGCCTTGGCGGCGGCAGGCGTTTTGACTTGCGCCGTAAAGGCCAGCAGCGCATTGAGCACTCTTTGCACCTGGATCATGGTTCGCTACTGGTCATGCGCGGATCAACCCAGCATTATTGGCAGCACCAGATAGCCAAAACGCGCAAACCCTGCGCGCCACGGCTTAATCTGACTTTTCGTTATGTACTGGACGGGGATGGTTTTGCTCATGAGCAATGAAAACAACCTGATCGACTTTAACGTCGAGCGTGGCAAGCGGATCCACGACCTGCACGACAAGAAGCTCGATGAAATGCGCAAGGCGTTCGAGCAGGCCCTGCCACTGCCTAAGGCCAAGAAAAAGTCCAAAGGCAAGTCGAAGAAGCGCTAAGTCGTTACAAGCCCCTGTTGTTCTATTGATCTGGATCAGTGTCTGGTGCTGATTCAGTCCCGCCCCGGGATCATTATTGATCCAAGTCAAGTCCAGCCAGCCTGCCGTTGCGTAACTTGGAGCCATTCCAGATTACACGCCGTCTAGGAGGCAACCATGTTTATCGACACTGTCGTTCTTGCAGGTATTGGCACTGTATTGCTGATGTTCGCCTTCTTTGGCGGGGTTGGTATGTTCATTTGGAAAGACGCGCACAAGCGCAAGTAAGGCGGGTCTTTCAACTCGACTGCACGCAAGGCAGCTTCAGGCGACTTCGGTCGCCTTTTTTTGTGGGTCATCGTCTGCAATGGGCATGGCCGAAGAGTCAGCACAACCTTTGATTGAAATCCCCAGTGTTCAGCCTTGAGCACTTGAATGCATAGCCATCTATTTTTCGCAGAATTGTTAGCATGGGCTAGACGAATTTAGTTAGCTGGCTAATAATTGTCACGCGAAAGGCTTTTGCAAGCCTCTTAAGCTTCAGCGTGAAACCCGATTGCAGAATGATTGCCTAGCAATGCGGCTATGCCGCCGGTGGTCATCAATGAGCAATTTATAGCTTCGCAATACCTTGCGTGAAAGTTTCAGAGGCGTGTTGGTGTCAATCCGCTATTTTCATACTTGAGCAATTCCTCGGACGCAGTCATGCCCCACGCATCGCTGGCCTTCATTGCGCCTAGCCGACAAGCCATACAATTTGCAATCAAAACGCTGCTCGGAGCAGGGCTGGCGCTCTGGTGCGCGATGCGCTTTGGCCTAGAGCAACCGGTATGGGCGATGATGACCGCATTTATCGTGGCCCAGCCCTTGTCAGGCATGGTTGCGCAAAAGGGCCTGGCACGAATGGTTGGCACCCTGGTCGGGACCATCATGTCCGTGGCGTTTATTGGTCTTTTCGCGCAGACACCCTGGGTGTTCATAGGCGCGCTGGCGCTCTGGCTGGCCATGTGTACGGCTTCTTCAACCATGCTGCGCAGCGCCTGGTCCTACTCCTTCGTACTGGCAGGCTACACCGTGGCCATCATCGGCTTGCCAGCAGTGAGCAACCCGCTCACGGTGTTTGATCAAGCAGTGGCACGCTGCACCGAAATTTCATTGGGTATCCTCTGCGCCACCGCAGCAAGCGCAATCATCTGGCCACAGAGGGTCGAGGTGCAGCTGATCCAGCAGGCCAATGTTGCCTGGCGCGCTGGCTTGAACGCAGCCTCGCTGGCCTTGGCGCAAGAGGGCCACGCGCGACAGGGCTTGCTGCAGGTTCTGGGGCATATAGTGGCGGTCGACTCACAACGCGAACATGCCTGGTTTGAGGGCACGCGCGGGCGTCAGAGAGCTGCAGCGTTGCGGGTCCTGAGCCGTGACTTGCTTAGCATGTTGCGTCTCGCTCGTGGGGTAGGGCGTCAGTTACGCCAGCTCAGTGCGCAAGAGCGAGAGTGTATCGAGCCCCTGATCGTCGCTGCGCGTGAGCAGTTCGAAATGGAGCAGATGAGTGGTTTGGATGGGCTGGCCGAACGGGTTCGCTTGGCCGCCTTGAGCGAACGATTGAATACCGCGCAGCAGATCTGCCTGGAGCGCTTGTTGCTGTTGGTTACCCGCATGAAGGTTGCTGATCAGTCATTGCACGCTGTCGAACAGGGGGTTGCCCCGCGCAATGCGCCAGACCCCCTGTCATGGCACAGCGACTGGCAGACGGCTTTGATTTACGGTGGCCGCAGCGCCTTGGCCTTCCTGGCGTTTTGTACATTCTGGATGGCGACCGGCTGGACCTTCGCCTCCGGCGGTATCCTGATGACGGCGGTGGTCTGCAGCCTGTTTGCCAGCCGCGATAATGCAGCGCAGATCGGCATGATGTTCCTGCGCGGGATCTTCTACGCCATTCCAGTGGCCTTTGTGGTGGGAGAGCTGATCCTGCCGCAGTTGAGCAGCTTTGCCATGCTTTGCCTGGCCATGGGCGTGCCGCTGTTTTTTGCCGCATTGGGCATGTGCAATCCGGCCATGGGCGCCACGTCCACATCTTTTGCGCTGCACTTTATTTTGCTTTGCTCGCCGCAAAACCAGATGAATTTCAGCGTCTCTTATTTCCTCAATACTTCGCAGGCACTGATCATGGGGGTTGGCTTTGCCGTGCTGGCATTCAACCTGATTTCCATCCGCAACCCCCGCTGGCTGGGCAGCCGGTTGCTGGATGCCACGCTCAATGATCTGCGGCGCTTGACCCGGCGCCCCCTCAGTGGTGCCGAAAACTGGTTTGGCGGGCGTATTGCTGATCGACTATTGCAGTTGGCGCGACATTATCCTGCGTTGCCCAATGAAACGCGCACGCGCTGGGATGACGGTATCGCCAGCCTTGATCTGGGTGATGAATTGCTGCATCTGCGTGGGTGCCTGGAGGCCGGCGACAAGTCGGTTGGCATCGCCGAGCAGCATTTCCTGCAGCAACTCGATCTGCAACTGGGCATTGGTCCGGCGCCTGAGCGCGGGCAGGTATTGGATACAGCCGTTGAACAGTTGTTGCAGGCGCTCGATGCCAATACTTCGAGTATTGACCGGCGCCTGGCGCGAGCTGCGCTGCTGCAATTGCAGTTAGGCTGGAAAAACTGGTGTGCTCATAAAGGAGAGCAATATGGGCTTGCATGAGTGGTCGATAGGCGGTGTCCTGCTCAGCCCGTTTCTTATCTACCTGGTGCTGGCGTTTGCGGTGACCGGGGTCTTGCGCCTGTTGCTTGCTCGCCTTGGCGCCTCGCGCTGGATCTGGCATGAAGCACTGTTCGATACGGCGTTGTTTGTGTGTGTGTTGGCAGGCATTGTTGCGGTGCTTGGGCGTTAGTCATGGAGAATCAATTTATGCGTTCAACTATTCGTGTGTGTATTACCCTTGCCGTTGTGCTGGCGGCCTTGTTTGCCGGTCACTGGCTATGGAATTACTACATGTATTCGCCATGGACGCGCGACGCACGAGTACGAGCCGATATCGTGACCATTGCGCCTGATGTTTCCGGGGCAGTGGTGGGGTTGTCGCTCAAGGACAACCAGCGGGTCAGCGTTGGCGACCTGTTGATGAAGATCGATCCGGAGCGCTATGACGTTGCCCTTGAACAGGCCAAGGCGGTATTGGAAACCCGCAAGCAACAGTTGAATTTGCGTCAGCACGAAGCCTCCAGGCGTGCTCGCCTGGGGCCGCAGGCAATCAGCGCCGAGCTACGGGAGAACTCGCAGATCAGTGCGCAAATTGCCCTGGCCGAATACCATCAGGCACAGGCTGAGGTGAAGCAAGCCCAGTTGAATGTCTCGCGCAGCCGGTTGCTGGCAACGCGCAACGGCTACATCACCAACTTGCAACTTGCTGAAGGCAATTACGTAAACACCGGCCAGCCAGTGCTGGCGCTGGTGGATGAGGATTCCTATTACGTACAGGCCTACTTTGAAGAAACCAAGCTGCCCAAGATCGCAGTCGGTGATGAGGTCGAAATCTGGCTGATGAGCTATCAACACCCACTCAAGGGGCATGTGCAAAGCATCAGCCGTGGCATTACCGATCGCAACGCCAGCCCGGATGGCCAATTGCTGGCCAATGTCGAACCGACCTTCAACTGGGTGCGCCTGGCGCAGCGTATCCCGGTGCGTATCCAGCTTGATGAAATGCCGGAGGATGTCTTGTTGAGCGCCGGCATGACCGCCAGCGTCAAAGTGCTGGGCAAGCGCTAAGGAACCTCGGTAAATCCCAGAGGTTCCTCAAGTGCGGCGCCAAGTCGAGCATCGGTCGTCTTGGCGCATTGTCCTAGAAACGCGCAACCTTGGCGGGTGTGCGCTGCATGATCACCTTGCCTGCGCGAATCGAGGTCAAGGCATAACCTTGGGTGCGGATCATCTCGTAGTCACTTGGCGCTGAGAGCAGCAGCAGGTTGGCTGGACGGCCGACTTCCAGGCCGTAGCGTTCGCCCAGGTTCAGGGTGCGTGCGCTGTTATCGGTAATCAGGTCCAGGGCGCGCTGCAAATCGGCATAGCCGAGCATATGGCAGATGTGCAGGCCTGCTTCGAGAATGCGCAGGATGTTGCCGTTACCCAAGGGATACCAAGGGTCGACGATTGAGTCCTGGGCGAAGCAGACATTCATCCCGGCGCGATCGATCTCGGCGACTCGGGTCAGGCCACGACGCTTGGGGTAGGTGTCGAAGCGTCCCTGCAGGTGAATGCTTTCGGTCGGGCAGGAAATGAAGTTGATGCCCGACATCTTCAACAAACGGAACAGCTTCGAGCAGTAAGCATTGTCGTAGGAGCCCATGGCGGTGGTGTGGCTGGCGGTTACCCTGGCGCCCATGCTGCGTACCCGGGCTTCTTCGGCCAGTACTTCGAGAAAGCGCGAGTGCGGATCGTCGGTTTCGTCGCAATGCACATCCACCAGGCAGCCGGTGCGCTCGGCAAGGTCCATCAGGAACTTGATAGAGCTGACGCCCTGATCGCGGGTGTTTTCAAAGTGCGGAATGCCACCGACTACATCGGCGCCAAGTTCAACCGCTTGCTCCATCAGCGCGCGACCGTTGGTGAATGATTCAATACCTTCCTGGGGGAAGGCCACAATCTGCAGGTCGACCAGGTGCCGGGTTTCCTCGCGTACTTCAACCATGGCCCTGAGCGCACCCAGGGTAGGGTCGGTGACATCGACGTGAGTACGGACATGCTGGATGCCATGTTCAACCAGCATGTCGATGGTTTTTTTGGCGCGCAACTTGGTGTCTTCGTGGGTGACCTGTGCTTTGCGCTTGCCCCACAACTCGATACCTTCGAACAGGGTCCCGCTCATGTTCCATGCCGGATCGCCCGCGGTGAGCGTGGCGTCGAGGTGAATATGCGGTTCAACGAAGGGGGCGATCACCAGGTTGCCACCGGCATCAAGGTCGTTCGACACTGCGCTGATCGTAGGGCTATGGGGGCTGATCTCGACGATCCGATCCTGTTCCAGGACGATTCGATACAGGCCTTCGCGACCGCGTAGACGGGCGTTAATAATGTTCATGCAGTACTCCGGGCAGGGCGTGAAGAGGACAAGCGCCAAATCAACAAGGCGATGCTGATGTTGAGACGATCGTGGGGGTTGCTAAATGAGCTGCCTGTTAGCGTTTCGATGCGCTGGGTCCGGTAACTCATGGTGTTGCGGTGCACGCCCAGGCGCTGGGCCGCGAGCGCGAGGTTACCGCTCTCGTGGAACCAGGCCTCAAGCGTAGGCATCAATACCGGTTCGTGACGATTGTCGTCGCTGATGATTGGGCCGAGCACCTTGTTGACGAATTGATCGAGCACGCTGCGATCACGAATCGCGCCCAGCAGTTCAATCGCTCCCAGCTCGTTGAAGCTGCACACGCCCAGGCGTTCAGGGAATGACTGCGCGGCAACCAGTGCCTGGCGCGCCTCATGCAGGGCATGGGCGAAACGTGCGGGGCCATGACCTTCTGTGCTCAGGCCGAGGTACAGGCGCAGCGGGGCAAGCTCAGGGTTGAGCGCTTCGATCAGTTCCTGCATTGCTTGGCGATTACGTTGCTGGTCGTTCCTGGCGACGGCCGGGAGCAGGGCAATCCAGTGTTCGCCCTGGCAGACTGGAGCAAGTGCCTGGCCAAGAGTGTCCAATAGTTGTTGCAGTGCACGCTGCAGGCGTTCGCGACTGCCTTGCAAGATGGATTCGGCCTGATCAGCACCGAAGGCTTCGATCAGTCGTTCGCTGCCTTCGAGCTTGAGCAGCGCAACTTGCCGGGCGGTGGTCAATGGCAAGCCCAGGCTGTGCGCCCTTTGCAGCAAAGAGTCGAGGGACTGCACATCACCTTCGAGCAGTTGCTCAAGCAAGTGCTGGCGTGAGCGGCCAAGCATTTGTGCCTGGACCAAGGCCGTGCCAATGGCTTGGGTGACCACCACCATTTTCAGCGAGTAAGGTTGCTCGATGAGGGGGACGCCCAGTTGTTGTGCAGTGTCGATGACGCTCTGGGGAATCTGTTTGATGTACTCCGGACCGGTCAGTATGACCAGTCCGGCGGCAGCGCGTTGCTGTGCCTGGCGCACCAGCAACAACAGGTTTTCTTCATCATCGCGCGGGTGGTTGATGCCCGTGACAAACACCAGCTCGCCGCCCATGATCCATTCGGCGATGCTGCTGTTCTCCGCCACATAAGGCCAGCGAACCGGGTTGTTGTGCATCGCCTGGCCAGCACGCAGACGCATGCTTTCGAGGCCAGGCAGGGCCAGTATGTCGGCCAGGGTCAGGCTCATTTAGTTGACTGAGCCTGAGGCGTTGATGCTGCTTGTCGGCACCGGGCTGATGACTTTCGACAGCAGTATGTAGGCACATGCAGCCACGCCAATCCCGACGATAGGGGCAACCCATGGCGACATGTAGGCGCACACCGCGCCAATTGCATAGGCGCCAAGCCCAACCCAGTTGAATGCCGGTAACTGTGTGTCGGCAAGCTTTGGATAGCGACCTTTATGACCGTAGAAGAAGTCGGCCATGATCACGCCGCCAATCGGTGGAATGATCGAGCCGAGCAGGATCAAGAACGGAATCAGCATTTCGTACATACCGGCAATTGCCAGCAAGGTACCAATCCCAGCCCCGGCGACAGTGACCAGCTTGCGACGCTCGGTACGCAGCAAGTTACAGCCAGCGGCGGCGAAGTTATAGATGGTGTTGTCCTGAGTGGTCCACAGGTTGAGAAACAACATCACCACAGCCGCCATCGACAAGCCTTGCAGGACCAGCACTTCGACCACGTCCGGCTGCTGGTAGACAATGGCCCCGTAGGCGCCGGCAATAATCATCAAGCCGTTGCCGATAAAGAATCCGAGCAGGCTTGAGAGCATCGCCACTCGGCCGCTTTTGGCAAAGCGTGTCCAGTTGGTGGCTTGGGTTGCGCCGCTGACGAAGGTGCCGAACACCATGGTGATCGCCACGCTCAGGCTCATGCTTTCCTTGGGTTCGATCGCCATCAAGGCACTCATGCCCCCGGCATCGCGAGTGGCGATCCACAATGAGCAGCCAAGCAGCACCATCATCGCCGGTACCGCCACCCGCGAAAGCATGTCCAGGCCCTTGTAGCCAATGAAGGCCGTAATGCAGAAACCAAAGCCAAACAGCACCATCAGCGCGGTTGCCAGCCCTTGCGGCAGGCCGAGGATCTTTACCAGAACTATGGCAATGGTTGCGGTGCCCCAGGCGTACCAGCCTATCTGGGTGAAACCCAGCAGCACATCGGACAGCTTGCTGCCGGTCTCGCCGAAGCAAAAGCGCCCCATCAGCACGGAGTTCAAGCCGCTGCGACAGGCGATCAGCCCCAAAACCGCTGCATAGAGGCCGAGCAGCAGGTTGCCAATGACTGCGGCCCAGATCAGTGATGTGAAATCAAAGGCCATGCCGATTTTGCCGCCGGCGAACATGGTGGCGGTGAAGAAGGTGAAGCCGAATAGCAGAATCGAGGTTGAGAACAGGCCTTTGCGCGCGCCTTGCGGAACTTCGCTGAGCGGGTAGTCGCTATCGTTGTTGGTTGACATGGGGAAACTCCACAGGGGGTAGTGAAGTATTCGGCATAGCAGATGGCGTGCCAGTCCGCTAAATTCTGAGAATGCACTTCACACAGAATGATTGTTACAAAACGATTTGTGCGTAGTGCACAAAAAAACGGTGAATATATTGGCTAGGCTATGTGCTGGATAAATCCATAGGGTCAGGTACTGTGCATGCAGGGCTTGCATGCACAGCTATTGTGCATTGTCCGATGGCTCAGGCACAAAGCACAATATGTGTTTGTCGAGCGCTATTGCTTAGCTGACAGTAACCTGTGGCATCGGCGGCATCTCGACTGTTTGTTTCTTGCGTGGAGCCAGGATCTCGGCTTCACCGTCAACCACCATTTCATCACGCTGATTGACCACGCGAGTGGCGATGCGTACCCGGAACTTGGGTAGTTTCTCGAGAATCTCCAGTTGCACGGTCAGGGTATCGCCGAGCTTTACCGGCAGGGTAAAGCGCATGGTCTGGCCCAGGTAGATGGTACCGGGCCCGGGCAATTCACAGGCAACCGCTGCGCTGATCAAGGCACCGCTGAACATGCCATGTGCAATACGTTCCTTGAACATGCTTTCGGCGGCGAACTGGGCATCCAGGTGAACCGGGTTGTTGTCACCAGAAACGGCGGCAAATAGCTGCACGTCACGCTCCTCGACAGTCTTGCTGTAACTGGCTTTTTGGCCGACTTCGAGTTCGTCGTAAGGCGTGTTGCTAAGTTGGCTCATTGGTGGATCTCCTGGATAGTGGATCGAAATGGGCGTGGCTGGCCAAGTGTCTGCTCCAGCCAATCAATGATAAAACCGCTGACCTCCTGGCGATTGCTCTCGTTGAGCAATTCGTGGCGGGCTTCAGGGTAGATTTTCAGTTCTACATGCTGTTTACCGGCCTCTTTAAGTGCGCCGGCCAAGTCTGCAAGACGTTTGCCCTGGCTTACCGGGTCACGTGCGCCGCCAATTATCAACAACGGCAGGCTGGCTTCGATCTGGGCGAGCTTTGCAGGTGGAGTGATCTGCTGCAGGCCGGCGAGCAAGTCGAGCCACAACTGGTTGCTGCAACGAAAACCGCAGAGCGGGTCATTGATGTACTTGTCGACCTCGTCCGGGTCGCGGCTCAGCCAGTCAAACGGGGTGCGGTTGGGCTTGAATGCCTTGTTGAACGAGCCGAATGAAAGAAAGTCGATCAATGCACTGTGGCCCATCGGACCTTGGCGCCAGGCCTCAAACCGGGCGATGGCCCGCGCGCTTTTGTACAGGGCAACGGGTTGATAGTTGGAGCCTGAAAGTACGGCGCCATGCACGCTGCTGCTGTGCTGCATCAGATAGGCTTGGCCGATATAGCTGCCCATGCTGTGGCCGAACAAGAATATCGGGGCTTGCGCATGTTGATGGCGGATCAGGTGATTGATGCAGGCCAGGTCATCGACCACCAGATTCCAGCCGTTGGCGTCCGCATAGTGGCCAAGGGTGCCATTTTCGGCTGTCCTGCCGTGGCCGCGCTGATCGTGCGCATAGAGTTCGAAGCCATTGGCGACCAGCGCTTGCGCGAAACCTGCATAACGCCCGCTATGTTCAGCCATGCCGTGGGCCAACATGACGATTGCCTTGGGTGGCTGCTGGCCAAACCAGTGGTTGACATACAGTGGCGTGCAATCAGTACTTTTATGCCAAAAAGCCTCGTGTTGCATGGCGAATCCTTAGCAGGCGTGAATGGCTATTGTAGGACCAGCCCGGGCGCTTTGACAGTCGAATAAGGTGAGTAAAGATTCACGTCATTGATAGCGCCCGCCAGGCTATATGCGTATTGATGAGTTACTGATAACGTTCATCCAGCCCGTGCAGGTCTGGCTCGGCAATTACCCGCTACGCTTATTGCGTGCGCGACTCTATGCAAGGCATGCGCCCGCTGCTCAATAGAGGATGGATAAGACGTCAGCTAACGGCCTGCTCGAATGGGCAGACATTTTTCAGGGGAAGGGGATAAAAATAATGCAACCTGAGTTCTGGAGCGGTAAGCGCGCCGCCGGTGTACCCGATAACATTGACCTGAGCGCCTACCGCTCGGTCAACGAAGTGTTTGAAAGATCCTGTAAAAAGTTTGCTGACCGCCCAGCCTTCAGCAATATGGGCGTGACATTGACCTACGCTGAGCTCGATCGTCTGTCCGCAGCCTTTGCCAGCTACCTGCAGAAACATACCGATCTCAAGCCGGGCGAGCGCATTGCCGTGCAGATGCCCAATGTCCTGCAATACCCCATTGCAGTGTTCGGTGCGATGCGCGCCGGGCTTATCGTGGTTAATACCAACCCGCTGTACACCGCGCGTGAAATGCGTCACCAGTTCAAGGATTCGGGCGCTCGCGCTTTGGTCTACCTGAATATGTTCGGCAAGCTGGTGCAGGACGTACTGCCGGATACCGATATCGAGTACCTGATCGAAGCCAAGATGGGTGACCTGCAGCCAGCGCTCAAAGGCTGGCTGGTCAATACCGTGGTCAAGAAAGTCAAAAAGATGGTGCCTGATTACCAGCTGCCGCAAGCGCTGTCTTTCAAGAGCGTGCTCAAACAGGGGCAGGGTGGTGCATTGCATCCGATCAGCGTCGGCCATGATGATATTGCCGTGCTGCAATACACCGGTGGCACCACGGGTGTGGCCAAGGGTGCAATGCTGACCCACGGTAACCTGGTGGCCAATATGCTGCAGATCGACGCCTGCATGCAGCAGCTCGATGACAAGGGCGCGCCACTGATGAAGCAGGGCCAGGAAGTGATGATTGCGCCGCTGCCGCTTTACCATATCTATGCATTCACCGCTAACTGCATGTGCATGATGGTCAACGGTAACCACAACGTACTGATCACCAATCCACGGGACATTCCAGGCTTTATCAAGGAGCTGGGTAAGTGGCAGTTTTCGGCGTTGCTGGGCCTGAACACCCTGTTTGTCGCCTTGATGGACCATCCTGAGTTCAAGAATCTCGATTTCTCCAACCTCAAGCTAACCAACTCGGGTGGCACTGCCCTGGTCAAGGCCACCGCTGAGCGCTGGCACGAGGTGACAGGCTGCACTGTGGTCGAAGGCTACGGCCTGACCGAAACTTCGCCTGTTGCCAGCACCAACCCCTATGGCAAGCTGGCGCGCCTGGGTACTGTTGGGCTTCCTGTGCCGGGCACTGCGTTCAAGGTGATTGACGACGAGGGCGTTGAGCAGCCTTTTGGCGAGCGTGGCGAGTTGTGCGTGCAAGGCCCGCAAGTCATGAAGGGCTATTGGCAGCGTGCCGAAGCGACGGAGGAAGTATTGGACGCTGAAGGTTGGTTCAAGACCGGTGACATCGCCGTGATCGATGAAGATGGCTATACCCGCATCGTTGATCGCAAGAAAGACATGATCATTGTCTCTGGTTTCAACGTCTACCCGAACGAAATCGAAGACGTCGTCATGAGTCATCCTCAGGTTGCCAGTTGCGCTGCAGTGGGTGTGGCTGATGAAAAATCAGGCGAGGCGGTCAAGCTTTTCGTGGTTGCCCGCGAAGGTGGGCTCGATGAAGCCGAGCTCAAAGCCTTCTGCAAGGAAAATTTCACCGCTTACAAGGTGCCCAAGCAGATCGTGTTCCGAGACTCTCTGCCGATGACACCGGTCGGCAAAATCCTGCGCCGCGAACTTCGTGATATTGCTTGATCGATAGCCCTGCCTGAACTTTAAGATCAGGTGCCATTAAAAAGCCAGGCTCTAGCGCGTATTGCGCCAGGGCCTGGCTTTTTATTGTGCCTTTGATTATTCGACGCGCCGCAAGCTAATCGACCCAGGCTATTAAGGTCAGACGTGTGCTGCTTGGTGTGACAGGTGTGTGACTGGATTTAGATAAATCGTACTGTTTATGACTGGTAGGGTTGAGTTTGGTGCTGGTCGATCTCAGGCAAAGCTGCTACTCTCGGCCCGCTTTTGGCCTGTGCGATGGTCAAGCTTCAGGCATATAAACAACAATACAACTGCCGAGACGGCAGTGATGAATAGATGTAACTGAGGAGTGGGCTTCCATGATCGAAAACTTCTGGAAGGATAAGTATCCAGTTGGGGTTGCTGCCGAGATCAACCCGGACCAATACCCTAATATCCAAGCGGTCTTGCAACAGTCCTGCCAGCGTTTCGCTGATAAGCCTGCTTTCAGCAATATGGGAAAAACCCTGACCTACGGCGATATTTACAAGTTGTCTGGTGATTTTGCAGCCTATCTGCAAAATCATACCGACCTGCAGCCTGGCGACCGTATTGCTGTACAGATGCCTAATATCTTGCAGTATCCGATTGTTGTGTTCGGTGCCATTCGCGCCGGCCTGGTCGTGGTCAACACCAACCCGCTATACACCGCACGGGAACTGGAGCATCAGTTCAACGACTCTGGCGCTAAAGCATTGGTCTGCCTGGCCAATATGGCGCACCTGGCTGAACAAGTAGTGCCCAAGACCGGGGTCAGAAGCATCATTGTCACCGAAGTGGGCGACATGTTGCCGATGTTCAAGCGCTTGATCGTCAATGCAGTGGTCAAGCACGTTAAAAAAATGGTCCCGGCCTATAAACTGCCGCAGTCCACCAGCTTCCTTGGCGCTTTGGCCAAAGGCCGTGGCCAGGCTGTTAAAGAGGCGAGCCCCGCCAATGGCGATGTTGCCGTGCTGCAATACACCGGCGGTACTACAGGCGTGGCCAAAGGGGCGATGCTCACGCACCGCAACCTGGTCGCCAACATGCTGCAAGTCAGGGAGTTGATGGGCGCCAACCTCAATGAGGGTTGCGAAGTGGTTGTGGCTCCGTTGCCGCTTTATCACATCTATGCCTTCACTTTTCATTGCATGGCGATGATGCTGATCGGCGCGCACAATATCTTGATCACCAACCCGCGTGACTTGCCCGCAGTGGTGAACGACCTGTCCAGGTACAGGTTCACAGGCTTCGTAGGCCTCAATACCCTGTTTGTGGCCTTGAGCAACTTCGAAGGCTTTCGCAAGCTGGACTTCTCATCGCTCAAGTTGACGGTTTCCGGTGGCATGGCCTTGCAGCAAGCCACGGCAGAGCGCTGGAAGGCGGTCACCGGGTGCGCGGTGTGCGAAGGCTTCGGCATGACCGAAACCAGCCCGGTTGCAACGGTCAACCCATTCAGCGCCATTCGTTTGGGCACCATTGGTATTCCGGTGCCATCGACGCTTTGCCGAATTGTCGATGATGAAGGCAAGGTGCTTGAGCTTGGTGAGACCGGCGAGATTTGTGTCAAAGGCCCGCAAGTGATGAAAGGCTACTGGCAGCGCCAGGAAGCCACCGATGAAATTCTCGATGCCGAAGGCTGGCTGAAAACCGGCGATATCGGTTTGATCGAGCCGGACGGCTATCTGCGCATTGTCGACCGCAAGAAGGACATGATTCTGGTGTCTGGTTTCAACGTCTACCCGAACGAGCTGGAAGATGTGCTGGCAACCTTGCCTGGCGTTCTGCAGTGTGCGGCCATTGGTGTGCCTGACGAAAAATCGGGTGAGGCAATCAAGGTCTTCGTTGTGGTCAAGCCGGGTGAAAGCGTCACCAAAGAGCAGGTCATGGCGCACATGCGTGCCAACCTGACAGGCTACAAAGTGCCCAAGTGCGTTGAGTTCCGCGATGTTCTGCCCACTACCAACGTGGGTAAAATCCTGCGTCGTGAGCTACGTGACGAAGAGCTGAAGAAGGCCGGCGCCCAGTAAGGCGCGTTGGCTCCAGACAAAACCCCGCTGCTGCGGGGTTTTGTCGTTTTATGCCGGGGTATTTTTCTGATCGCTTGCCCAGCCCCATCGCCAGTGGAAATCTGCGACAATTGGCGGCTGTTAGCCGGGGCTTGAAACACACCGTCTGCCCAACCTCACCGAACGGTACCGATGACTGATCACACTGAACGCCTGCTGAAAAACCTCGATCAAGCGCTGATTATTGACCGCCATCGCTTGCGCAGACAGCTGCATGAGCTGCGTAAACGGCCCGATGAAGCCAAGCTTGCACAGTGGTTGCAACGCTTTCAGGCATCGGTGGCCAAGGTTGAGGCGCGGCGCCTGAGCGTGCCAGCAATGCGTTATGACGATGCCTTGCCCATCGCCGCCAAGCGCGACGAAATCAAGGCGGCCATCGCCGGCCATCAAGTGGTGGTCATCGCCGGTGAAACCGGATCGGGTAAAACCACTCAGCTGCCGAAAATCTGTCTTGAGCTGGGCCGCGGTATCCAGGGACTGATTGGTCATACCCAGCCACGGCGACTGGCCGCGCGCAGTGTTGCCACGCGTGTTGCCGAAGAAATCGGCACACCGCTCGGGGAACTGGTGGGTTACCAGGTACGCTTCGAAGACCAAAGTAATGAGCGTAGTCTGGTCAAACTGATGACCGACGGTATCTTGCTGGCGGAAACCCAGCATGATCGTTTTCTCGACAAGTACGACACCATCATTGTCGACGAGGCGCACGAGCGCAGCCTGAATATCGACTTTTTGCTCGGCTATCTGAAAACCCTGCTGCCTCGGCGCCCCGATCTCAAGCTGATCATCACCTCGGCGACCATCGACCTTGAGCGTTTTTCCAAACATTTCGATGGTGCGCCAGTGGTTGAAGTCTCTGGGCGAACCTACCCGGTTGAAACCTGGTACCGGCCGCTCACTGCCGAGCAGGATGAAGACGGTAACCGGGTTGAAGATGACCTCTCGGTCGACCAGGCAATCATCGCAACCATTGATGAGCTCAGTGCCTATGAGCGCAGTGAGGGCAAGCTGCCGGGTGATGTGCTGGTGTTCTTGCCGGGTGAGCGCGAGATCCGCGATGCGGCGGAGATACTGCGCAAGGCCCAGCTCAGGCATACCGAGGTCTTGCCCCTGTACGCCCGCCTGACGCCTGCCGAGCAACAGAAAATCTTCAGGCCCATGCCAGGGCGTAAAATCGTCCTGGCGACCAACGTTGCCGAAACCTCGCTGACCGTGCCCGGGATTCGCTATGTGATCGACAGCGGCACTGCGCGTATCAGTCGCTACAGCTATCGCGCCAAGGTCCAGCGCTTGCCCATCGAGGCGGTTTCACAGGCCAGTGCCAATCAGCGCAAAGGTCGCTGTGGCCGGGTCGAACCAGGCATTTGCGTGCGCCTCTACAGTGAAGAAGACTTCATTGCGCGCCCTGAATTTACCGATCCGGAAATTCTGCGCACCAACCTGGCGGCGGTTATCCTGCAGATGCTGCATCTGCGCCTGGGTGAAATCAGTGCCTTCCCCTTCATTGAGCCGCCAGATGGCAAGGCCATCAGTGACGGTTTCAACTTGCTGCAAGAGCTTTCTGCGGTCAGTCGTGATGGGCAACTGACTGCGCTGGGGCGCCAGTTGGCGCGCCTGCCGATCGATCCACGCTTGGCGCGCATGGTGCTGGAAGGTGCCAAACAGGGCAGTCTGGATGAGGTCTTGATCATCGCCAGCAACCTGTCGGTGCAGGACCCGCGTGAGCGACCCTCGGATCGCCAGCAGGCTGCCGACCAAGCCCATGCTCAATGGAAGGATGTCGATTCCGACTTCGCCGCCGTGATCAATATCTGGCGCGGGTTTGAAGAGCAGCGCCAAGCCCTGGGTTCAAGCGCGTTACGCAGTTGGTGCCGCAAGAACTTTCTCAACTACCTGCGTTTGCGCGAATGGCGTGATGCGCACCGTCAGTTGACCCTGATTTGCCGTGACTTGCAGCTAAAAGGGCGGCGCGAGGATGGCGCAGCTGCTGCGTCTAAAAATGCTGGCAAACCGAGCGATGCAAAACCGCAGGGCAAGCAGGCCAAGGATGAGGCACAGGCCAAATCGGTTGATTACCAGAAGCTGCACAAAGCCATATTGTCAGGCTTGCTAAGCCAGATTGGCCAGAAAACCGAGGATGGCGATTACCTCGGTGCCCGGCAGCGGCGCTTCTGGATTCACCCTTCCACGGTGATTGGCCGCAAGCGGCCGCAGTGGATCATGACCTCGGAATTGGTTGAAACCAGCAAGTTGTTTGCGCGCATGGTAGCCAAGATCGAGCCAGACTGGATTGAACCGCTGGCCGGGCACCTGGTTAAGAAAAACCACCTTGAACCACACTGGGAAAAGAAGCGCGGCCAGGTGGTCGCCTACGAGCAGGTCAGCCTGTATGGATTGATTGTGGTTGGCCGGCGCCCGGTGCATTACGGGCCTGTTGACCCGGTGGTGGCCCGTGAAATGTTTATCCGCGAAGGGCTGGTGCGTGGCGAGATCAACTCCCGCGCACGTTGTTTGAGCGCTAATCGTCAGTTGCTCGAGCGTCTCGACGAGTTGGAAGCCAAGGCACGCCGTCGCGACATTCTGGCTGACGAAGAAACCCTGTTCGACTACTACGCTGCACGTCTGCCGGCGGATATTTATCAAACCGCGAGTTTTGAGTCCTGGTACAAACGCGAAAGTGCCAAGGATTCGCAACTGCTGATCATGCGCGAGGAGGATGTGCTCGCCCGCGAGGCCAGCGAGGTCACCGCTGCACAGTATCCGGATACTTTGCATCTGGCTGAACTGCAGTTGCCGCTCAGTTACCATTTTGAGCCTAATCATCCCCGGGATGGGGTGACGGTGCGAGTGCCTGCGCCCTTGTTGCCGCAACTTCCCGCACAACGTCTGGAATGGCTGGTACCGGGCTTGCTTGATGCTAAATGCATGGCGCTGGTACGCGGTTTGCCCAAGGCCCTGCGCAAGAATTTTGTGCCGGTGCCGGACTTTGTGGCGGCGGCATTGAGCAAGATCACCTTTGCCCAGGATAGTTTGCCGCAGGCCCTGGGGCGTGAGCTGCTACGCATGACCGGGGCGCGAGTGCCGGATGAAGCCTGGGCTGAGTCTGCCGCTGCGATTGAAAGCCACTTGCGCATGAATATCGAGGTGGTCGACAGCCAGGGCAAGGTGCTGGGTGAGGGCCGTGACCTGGCCGAGTTGACCGTGCGTTTCAACAAGGCCAGTCAGCAAGCCCTGGAGTTGCCGCAGGCGGCCAAAACCGAGGCGCCAATCGAAGCCAGGGCATTTGCCGAAGTCGCCGAGAAAACCCAGCATCAGGTTGCGGGGTTGTCCATGACGGTTTATCCGGCGCTGGTCGAGGAGGCCGGTACGGTTAACGAAGGGCGTTTTGCGACTCAGGCCGAGGCCGAGTTCCAACATCGCCGCGCTTTACAGCGCCTGCTCTTGCAGCAGTTGAATGAGCCGGCAAAGTTTATGCGCGGCAAACTGCCGGGTCTTACCGAGTTGGCGTTGTTATATCGAGAAATGGGCCGAATAGATGCGTTGGTCGAGGATATTCTGCTCGCCAGTCTTGATTCCTGCATTCTCGATGGTCAAGACCCCTTACCGCGCGACGGTGCGGCATTGGCAGCGCTGGCCGAGGCTAAACGAGGCGATTGGCTTGACCATGCTGAGCGGCTGGCACGGCTGACCCTGGAAATCCTCAAGCTCTGGCACGGCTTGCAAAAGCGTTTCAAAGGCAAAATTGACCTGGCCCAGGCGATCGCGCTCAATGACATTAAGCAGCAATTAAGCCACTTGGTTTACCCGGGTTTTGTTCGCGAGACCCCTGCGCAGTGGATCAAGGAGTTGCCGCGCTACCTGAAGGCCATTGAGCAGCGCCTGGATAAAATTGGCGGCCAGGTGCAGCGCGACCGCGTCTGGAGCGGTGAGTTGGCAGGTTATTGGGAGCAGTATCAAGCCCGCTACGCCAAACACATCCAGGAAGCCAAGCGTGACCCGCAGTTGCAGTTGTATCGCTGGATGCTTGAGGAGTATCGCGTCTCGCTATTTGCCCAGCAGTTGGGGACCAAAATGGCAGTGTCGGATAAGCGCTTGAATAAACAATGGGCGCAAACCGAGGCCTGATCCCAAGGCCGCATTGCCACAGTCTTTATAGGCAAGCCAGCTATAGTGATATGGCAATGATTGGCTTTATTGCGGCGCTTATTTATTCAAGGGACGCTCATGGGCATTGGTCGCACGGTCAAGTTACGGGTCTTAATTGTTAGCGCCATCGTGATTTTGGTCAGTTGCGTTGGCGTGTTTATCGCATTGGGGGCTTATCAGCAGAGCGCCGCGTACATCTACCGGAAAGCCTTGGTTGCCACCCAGCAATCAGCCAAACAAACGGCCATCGACTTCGATAATCTCATGGGGCCGGTGCGAGCCAGCGTGCAGCGCCTGGCGATCAGCCCTTATTTACGTGAAGTAGGCTTTGATAACTGGCTTAAAGCTGTTCCGGCAATGGTCGAAGAACTGCGTTCGGCGCCAGGGGCGGTGTCATTTTTTGCAGGTGACCAGCAAGGTAATTACTTTGTGGTTGCTGATATTGAGCGGCGCGACGTCAATCTTGGTTATCCAGACCCGGCGGGCGCGGTTTATCTGGTGTATGGCATCGAGCATCCGCCGCTTGGCGCCAGCCGAACGCGATTTTTGTACCTGGACAGCCAGCTAAAGCAGGTTGGTCCGGTGATCAAGCGTGACAGCGCAGGCTACGACCCCCGGCAACGACCCTGGTATCAGCAGGCTCTGGGGCGCGGCGAATTGATTCGTACCATGCCTTATAAGTTTTTTAACACCGGTGATATCGGCTCAACCCTGGCTTTTGATACGGGCCAGCATGGTGTGGTTGTGGGGTCGGACATTGGCCACAATGCGCTTGATCAACTGTTGGTAGAGCGGCGCCTGACGCCCAGCAGTCAATTAGTGCTGCTTAACAGTGACGGGCAGGTATTGGCCACTGACCGGCCCGAGGTTTTTCTGGCGAGCGTGCGCGGTGCCCCGAAGGTTGAGCAGTTGCAGCGCCCTGAGCTGGCGGCACTGGCGCCCATGCTCAAGGAACTCAATGGCGAACAGGATACTGACTTCAGGCTTAACAGCCTCCAGGTCGATGGTAACTTGTGGCACGTCGAGTTGTTGCGCTTGCCGGATTCAGGCACGGCCCAGGTTTATTTGGGTATCACGGTTCCAAATGACGAGCTGATCGGCGCTGCCCGTAACATGCGCAATCAGATTTTCCTGCAGACCCTGCTCGTACTGCTTCTGGCCGTGCCCCTGGCTGCTTGGGCGTCCGGTTACATTGCTGCGCCGATCACCCGGCTGACACTGAAGATCAAGGGGATTCGTAGCTTCAATTTCAATGAGCCAATCGAAACCAAAAGCTTTATCACCGAAGTGCGTGAACTGAGTGGCGCATTAAACCAGAGCAGTATCACCCTGGCGCGCTTTATGGACATTATCACTCGCCTCAGCGCCGAACCTGACCTGGAGAAGTTCCTACCGACCTTGTTGCGTTTGACCAGCGAAGCCAGTCAGTCAAAAGGGGCTTTGCTCTATATGCGACTGACGCCTCAGGCGCCGTTGAAAATTGTCGCTGGGCGTTGGTTGCAGCAACCCTTGGACCTGAGCGAGGTCAACCTCGACCAACAGTTATTTGGCGTGACGCAATGCATTGCGGCAGAACAGCCAATCGAGCAGGTCGCCGACAAGCACGCCTGCACGATCTTGGGATTGCCTGAGATTGCCACCTTGAGCGTGCCGCTGCTGAGTCGAGAGCAGGAACTGGTGGGTGTTCTGGTGTTGTTCAATGATCACGCCCTGGATGCAAGCCATGTAGAGTTTATCCGGGTGCTTTCAAGGTTTGCGGCCATGGCGCTGGAAACGCGGGGCCTGATCGAGCAGCAAAAGGCCTTGTTCGAGTCGCTGATCCATCTGGTTGCGACCGCAATCGACGCCAAGAGCCCTTATACCGGCGGTCACTGTGAGCGCGTACCACAGGCCGCAAAGCTGCTGGCAGAAGCTGCCTGCAAGGAAGCGCAAGGGCCATACGCGGGCTTCAGCATGAGTGATGGTGATTGGTATGCATTGCATATTGGTGCCTGGTTGCACGATTGCGGCAAGGTCACCACGCCTGAGTATGTGGTTGACAAGGCCACCAAGCTGGAAACCATCTACGACCGTATTCATGAAATACGCCTGCGATTCGAGGTGCTCAAGCGCGATGCCCAGGTTGAGTATCTGACAGCGATCAATGAAGGTGCCGATCCTGTTCAGGCGCAGGCTGCGCGTGATGCACAATGGCAACTGCTTGATGAAGAGTTCAGCTTTGTCGCACGCTGCAACACCGGCAGCGAGTACATGGGGGATGAGCAGTTGCAGCGTTTGCAGCTTATCGCCCAAAGGCGCTGGCTGCGCACCCTTGACGACCGGCTGGGGATTTCCGGCGAAGAACGATTGCGCAAGGAAGCCCAGCCTGTAGTCGAGTTGCCTGTGTGGGAGGATCTGATCGCCGACAAGCCGGAGCAACAGGTCCCGCGTCCGGCCAATGAGACATTCGACAAGGACAACGTTTATGGCTTCAACATGGCGATCCCGCGTTTCTTGTACGACCGTGGCGAGCTGAAAAACCTGTCCATCAGGCGTGGCACCCTGACCGAAGAAGAACGCTATAAAATCAATGAGCATGTCATCCAGACCATCAAGATGCTCAATGCCTTGCCTTTCCCCAATGCCCTGAGGCAGGTCCCCGAAATCGCAGGTGGACATCACGAGCGCATGGATGGCCAGGGGTATCCCTGTGGCCTGAGCGGCGAGCAGCTAAGCCCGCTGGCGCGGATGATGGCGATTGCCGATGTGTTTGAGGCGCTCACCGCCCGTGACCGACCCTACAAGCCAAGCAAGACGCTCAGCCAGGCCCTGCATATCATGCGTGGAATGTGTGAGGCTGGGCATCTGGATGGCGAGCTGTTTAGTATCTTTGTCCGCTCGGGTGCCTGCATGCAGTATGCCGAGCAGTTTTTGCATGAGGATCAACTCGACGCTCAGGATTTGTCGAAATTCATACCGGCCAACCCCGAAGGGGGCAGGCGCTGATGGCCCATGCCTTGTACGGATGTGCTGAAACACTTTGGTTTGATTGATTACCCTCGTTGGCTTGAGCGCTTCTATGCTTGAGCCAATACCGCAGCGATGCGCTAAGCTCGCAGAGCAAGATAAATCAGCCGCCCATGGAGGGCTCCAATGCGATTGATGTATGCCGTGCTACCAATGCTTGTGTTGACAGGTTGTTCATCTTACAAAACTCACCCCGACCAAATTACCCAGATCCCGGACGACCGCATGTTCGAGTACCAGCGGGCCGATCAGGACGCCGGGAATATCATTATCAATCGAGACATGGGTTTTATTGGTGGCGGTTGCTACGTCGCTTTCAAGCTTGATCGCAAACTGGCTGCCCGTATTGGCATTGGTGAAACTGCAACTTTCTCGGTCGCCCCGGGGCGGCATATCGTCGGGATTGCGATTGATGAAGAAGGAGAGAGCCTGTGCAACAACGGCCGTCTCAATCGAGAAGTGGCAGTGACCGTGACCAAGGGTCAGGACGAGCACTTCCGTATTGTCAGTGAATCCAGCAGTGGTTTTGATATCCGCGCCGAGACGCCCTGAACAATAAGGCTCTGTGGCCCTCACCTTGGAACTCAGGCCGGGGTGAGCGGGTCGTAGCCACTCTTGGCTTGAACTTTATGCTGGATTGGGCAGGGCATCTGTATTAAAGGGGCGCAGGTGTCTGGCTTCTTCAAGAAAATTTCTTTATTGTCGCGGCCCCGCGCAAAAGACCTGAGTAATCATTATGTTAGAAAGCAATTTGAAGCAGTTGGAACAACTTGTCGGCACCCTTTTGCAAGACAACAAGTCCCTGCTCGAGCGCAACGAATCATTGGTCGAGGAACTGCAAGCGCTCAAAGATGAAAACGAGACCTTGCAGCTAAGCGCACTTGAGCAGGAAGAGCTGCAGGGCCAGACAGCAGCACGCATCCAGGCCCTGGTTGAATTGGCCAGCGCAGGTCAATCATCCGAGGCAGCGTTGAATCAATGAACCGCACATCCATAGAGAACGTCTCGGTGATCAGCATCCTGGGGCGTGACTACAGCATCAAGGCGGCGCCAGACAAGAGCGAGGCGCTGAGTGCTTCGGCACTGATGCTGAAAAAACTCCTGGCTGAAACCAAGCAGGCATCACCGACGCTGGTCGGGGAGAAGTTGTTGGTGCTCACTGCACTCAAGCTCTGTGCCCAGCAGTTGGAAATGCAACAGCAACATCAAGCGCAGATCGAACAGTTGGAAGCGCAAATCAGTGAGCGCGTTGCTGGCCTCAATAATTTGATTCGCGAGGCCTAGCTGATCAGGTCTTGCCCAAGCCTGGCCTGAGCAAAGGCCAGGCCGAGCCTCATCTTCGCGGCTATGGATTGGCCTGTTCTACAGAGTTACCGATGTTCCAGGCCCAGAAGAACACCAGCAAGCCTGCCAATGCCGTGATCGCGCCGATGTAGCCGGTAGAGGTCCAGCCAAAGCCGGCACTGATGGCCAGGCCACCGAGCCAGGGGCCAAGTGCATTGGCCACGTTGAAGGCTGCATGATTGGATGCGGCTGCAAGTGTTTGCGCGCCATGGGCGACATCCATCAGATGGGTTTGCAACGCTGGCGACAACGCAACCATGGTGCCGACGGCAAACACTGCCGGGAAGACGGTCCAGGCCGATTGCGCGGCAACTGGAAATAGCATCAGTATCGCTGCACTCCAAAGCAACAGCCAGGCGACTGCCTTGAATTGCAGTTTATCGAACAGCCAGCCACCGCCAATGTTACCGATAATTCCGCCAAGCCCGAACGCGAGCAGTGAAAGGGGAATCCAGCTGGGGCTCAGCTGGGTGACTTCGATCAGGGTCGGTGCCATATAGCTGAACACGCAGAACATCCCGGCAAAGCCAACCGAGCTGATGGCCAGCGCCAGCCAGACTTGTGGGCGGTTGAACGCCCGCATTTCAGACAGTGGGTCGCTGCGCGGCTGGTGCTTGTCCAAAGGCAGGAACAGGGCGACCATGACCACGGTCAGCAATGCAATCAAGGCGACCATGGCAAATGCATATCGCCAGCTCAGCATCTGGCCAAGCCAGGTGGCAATCGGGTTGCCGACCACTATCGCGATAGACAGCCCCATCAGTACTCGGCTGACGGCCTTGGCACGCTTATGGGGTGGCGCCATCGAGGCCGCGACCAGCATGGCGACGCCAAAATAGGCGCCGTGCGGCAGCCCCGCGAAGAAGCGGTAAATCATCAGGCTGTGATAGTCAGGGGCCAGGGCGCTGGCAAAGTTACCGACCGCGAATATCCCCATCAACAGCAACAATAGGTGTTTGCGTAGCAGGCGTGAGCCGAGAATTGCCAGAATCGGCGCGCCCACTACAACGCCCAGTGCGTAGGTGCTGATGACGTTGCCCACCTGCGGTTCGGTGATTGCCAGGTCCTGCGCCACATTGGGCATCAGGCCCATGATCGAGAACTCCCCCGTACCGATTGCAAAGCCGCCCAAGGCTAACGCGAGCTCAATCAGCAATATGGCGCGGGGTGTGAGTCTTTGCTGGCTGGCGTTGGGCATTGGCGGCTTTCCACATACGGCGTGAATTTGGGCGCGGCATTATCGGCTTCTTTGGCGCGGAAGGTAAGTCAAATCCCGCCCTGGAGCGCTCTTTCGTCAAGATGGGGCTGGTGCCATTGTGCTGCCCAGTTCAATCTCTAGCGGTAGGCTTGGAGGAGTTGCTCGATTTCATCGCTGGCGTTCATCCGGGCGATGGTTGCAAGTATTTCTTGTGTAGGGATCTCAGGGCTGTTGCGAACCATGCAACCGAGTTGGGACTGTCCGACCTGCTTGAGCTTTTGAAACTGGGCTTCTGATCCTTTGTCCTTGTTGTACCAGTCAACGCTGATTTCGTTGGACAGCGCGTAGTTGTAGCGCTTGACTGCCAGCTTGTTAAACACCTGGTCCTGGGTCCTGGCATCGTCACGCACAAGCCGCCCATTGGCGAAATCGCTTTCCAGGGCGGAGTACTCATAGCCATGCACTGCGCCTATCAACGTCCCCGGCGGTGGTTGCTTGCACGATTGCGTGGCGCGAGCAATCAGTACGTCAGGTTGCTCCATGAAGGGCTCGCTCCAGACGTAGCCTGCGGTGTTGCCTTGCATCCAGTCCTTGCTGACGAAGCAATGTACGTCGACTCTACCGGCCAGCAGTGATTGGGATACCCGCAGTCGCGGCACGACGATGAACCGGGCTTGGCGATTGACTCGATCAGCCAGCCGGTTTTCCAAGTCAAATACAAAGCCTCTGGTAGCCTGGCCATTGTCCAGGTCAACCAGCGGCATGCCCCAGCTGTCGGGTATGGAAAAGTTCAGGGGGCGCTGTTCGGCGCGAGACCAGGTGGCAAGGAGCAGCAAGCACACCGCAAAGCCGCCGCGGGCCGTGCGCCTGTCAAAGATGGGGTGCATGCTACTTAACATTCGCTCGCTACCCGGCTCAACGGGTCATCGGTAAGGCGCTGCCGATGGCTATGAACATAACCGCGCAGCTGCGATTAAACCCCTTGCCGCTGCGTTGCAGCCATGGCCGTATGCGCTGTGCCATGCGTGCAAGCAGGTACTCGACAAGGCCCTCGACCATGACAAAGGTCAGCGCCATGATCGCAAATTGCAGCCAGATGTTGGCGCCTGGGTCGAGAAATTGCGGCAGGAAGGCGCCAAAGAACAAAATCACTTTGGGGTTGGACAAGGCGGCGAGCAGGCCCTGCCGGAACAGTGATGAGGCCGGTCGCCCATGGGTATCATCGAGGGTGCCCAAGTTGGGCGGTGGTGATCGCCATAGCTGGATGCCAAGCCAGATCAGATAAGCGCCGCCCAGCCATTTGAGTATGGTCAGGGCATTGGCCGATGCCTTGAGCAGGCTGTCGATGCCGAACATCGACAGCGCCATCAACAGGGTAAAGCCGATCACGCCACCCGTTACAGTCCACAGCGCACGGCGATGACCGTAAAGAGCGCCGTGGGTCATTGCCAGCAAGCCGTTGGGCCCGGGCGTGAGTGACAGGCCGGTAATGGCAATCAGATAAAGCAACCATGTTTGAAGGGCCATCGATGCGCTCTATTTAGTCGTTGAGTATGCCAACTGGCTGGATTGTTGAGTGGGTTCACATGACCGTTGCGTCGAAGCTGTCAGGTCGCGCCATGGACCACATGCGCTCATAAAACTCGCCTTCAATCTTGCCGCTCAATAATTCGCCAGGCTTCAAAAACACGTGTTGCTGCGAAAACAACTTGATCTCGGTGGCGGAAATGCGCCGCACCAGATGCTTGGCATCCAGTTGACTTGGATGTTCAAGGCCAGCCGCAGCGAGCATTTCAGCCAATGCATGCAGGGTGTTGTGATGGAAGTTGTAGACGCGCTCGGCTTTATCACCCACCACCAATGCACGCTGGCGGAGCGGGTCTTGGGTGGCAACCCCGGTTGGGCATTTGTTGGTGTGGCACGACTGGCTCTGGATGCAACCGATCGCAAACATGAAGCCTCGTGCGGAGTTTGCCCAGTCAGCGCCGATGGCCAGTACGCTGGCGATATCGAAAGCACTTACAATTTTGCCACTGGCGCCCAGCTTGATCTTATCCCGCAGATTGAGCCCGACCAGGGTGTTGTGGACAAACAGCAGGCCCTCACGCATTGGCACGCCAATGTGGTCGGTGAACTCTACGGGCGCGGCCCCGGTGCCTCCTTCCTTGCCGTCGACCACAATAAAGTCAGGCAGGATGCCCGTCTCGAGCATGGCCTTGGCTATGCCCATGAACTCCCAGGGGTGGCCCAGGCATAACTTGAAACCAACGGGCTTGCCTCCGGACAGCTCACGAAGCCTGGCAATGAACTCGAGCAGCTCGATCGGGGTTGAGAACTCGCTGTGGCTTGATGGTGATACGCAGTCGATGCCCATGGGGATGCCACGTGTCAGGGCGATTTCTTCGGAGATCTTGTGTTTCGGCAATATCCCACCGTGACCTGGCTTGGCGCCTTGGCTGAGCTTGATCTCGATCATTTTTACTTGCGCCGACTTGGCCTGTTCGGCAAAGCGTTCCGGGTCAAACTTGCCGTCGGCGGTGCGGCAACCGAAGTAGCCACTGCCTAGTTCCCAAATCAGGTCGCCACCGTGTTGGCGGTGATAAGGGCTGATGCTGCCTTCGCCTGTGTCGTGGGCGAAGCCGCCGAGCATGGCGCCTTTGTTCAAGGCTTGAATTGCATTGCCACTCAAGGAGCCGAAGCTCATCGCCGAGATATTGAATACCGAGGCCGAATAGGGTTGGGTGCACAACGGGCCGCCGATGGTGACCCTGAAGTCCTTGGGGTCGCTGACTGGGGCAGGGCGCATGGAGTGGCCGATAAACTCGAACCCGTCCTGATAGACATCAATCAAGGTGCCAAATGGCTTATCGCCGCCCTGATTCTTGGCGCGGGCATAGACCAGTGTGCGTTGCGAACGGGAAAACGGTAGTTTGTCGCCATCGGCCTCAAGCAGGTACTGACGTATTTCGGGACGGATGGCTTCGACCAGGTAGCGAATATTGCCAAGGATCGGATAGTTGCGGCGAACAGCCTGCGGCTGTTGCAGCAAGTCGATCACACCGATGATGCTCAGGGCGCCGCCAATGAAGATCAGCGGCCAAACCCATTCATGCTGCACAAACAGCAGGTTGATCAGGGTAAACAGGACACAAAAAGCAAAAAATGCGTAGCGGCTCAGTAGAGACAGATTCATACAAGTTCCTTTTGTTGAAAATTTGCCAGCGCCTGACTGCGGATGATCTTGATGTGAGTGCTCGTGGATCTAAAATAAATGCTGTCAGGCGCCATGCTGCTGCTCCATAAGTATGTGCTTGGTTTAAGCAGGTTAGCCAAACGATACGCGAAACCGAGTGGTTTTTGCGACTTCAGGGACAGGGTTTAGCCGATGATTTGCCTGTGACCACCCTGGGGTTGTGGCAAGTTAATGGCATTTGCGGTGCTAATTGCATAATATCCGCACAGTTGTTGGGTCCTTCATGCTTCCCATCAGTCGAACGCTTAGGACGAATTTGATTTGCTGTGGCAAAATCCGTGTTTTGATTGTCGGGGCGCACTGCCTAGCGAATCGCGCTGTATGCACCCGAATTGACGCTTGTGGCAAATGGCTGCAAGCCAGCTAAAAATTGACCGCCACATGCGGCTGAGGACAACAGTAATGACCGTACATAACGTCGTAATCAGTGGAACGGGCCTCTACACCCCGGCTAATAGTATTTCCAACGACGAATTGGTCCAGTCCTTCAATAGCTATGTCCAGCTGTTCAATGCAGAAAACGCGCAAGCCATCGCCCGTGGCGAGGTTGAGGCGTTAACCGAGTCAAACAGCGCATTTATTGAAAAAGCATCCGGGATCAAGAGCCGCTTCGTCATGAACAAGGACGGTATCCTCGATCCGCAACGCATGACACCTCGTATTCCTGAGCGCAGCAATGACCAGTGGGGTGTGCTCTGCGAGATGGCCGTCGGCGCGGCGAATGAGGCACTGGCGCGAGCCGGTAAAACCGCCGCGGATATCGACGGGGTGATAGTTGCCTGTTCCAACTTGCAGCGGGCCTATCCGGCAGTTGCGATTGAAGTTCAAGCAGCGCTTGGCATCCAGGGCTTTGGTTACGACATGAACGTTGCCTGTTCCTCTGCCACCTTTGGCATTCAGGCTGCCGCCAACAGCGTCCAGTTGGGCCAGGCCAGGGCTGTGTTGATGGTCAATCCCGAGATCTGCACCGGTCACTTGAATTTCCGTGATCGCGACAGCCATTTCATTTTCGGTGATGCAGCGACTGCCGTCGTAATTGAACGCGCTGACCAGGCAACATCGGAATACCAGTTTGACGTGGTCAGCACCAAGTTGCTGACCCAGTTCTCCAACAATATCCGCAACAACTTTGGCTTCCTAAACCGGGCGGCTGAAGAGGGTATTGGCGCACGGGACAAATTGTTCGTGCAAGAAGGCCGTAAGGTTTTCAAGGATGTTTGTCCGATGGTGGCGGAGTTGATTGCCGCCCACCTTCAGGAAAACAATCTTAACGTCAGCGACGTTAAGCGTTTTTGGTTGCATCAAGCTAACCTCAACATGAATTTGCTGATTGCTCGCAAGCTACTTGGCCGGGATGCCGAACCTAGCGAAGCTCCGGTGATTCTTGATGAGTATGCAAATACCAGCTCGGCAGGATCGGTGATTGCCTTGCACAAGCACCAGGACGATCTGGCAGGTGGCTCCTTAGGCGTACTTAGCTCATTTGGAGCCGGTTATTCAATCGGTAGTGTAATTTTGCGAAAACATTAATGGAATATCCAGAAGATAGTGCGTTGCTCTCCCGGCTTTTGAGCGGGGAAGAGAGTGCTTACAGGGAGTTGGTCGCGACCTATCAAGGTTCCATGCGAGCCGTGGCACTTGCCATAGTTGGCAGCCGTAATTCTGATGAGGTTGTTCAGGATGCCTGGCTCGCGGTGGTCAATAGTTTGAAAGGTTTTCAAGGGCGTTCGAGCTTGAAAACCTGGTTGCTCACCATTACGGCTAACACTGCAAAAACCCGCTTGAAACATAACCGTCGCGAAGTGCTGATGGACGATCTGCCTGGCCCGCACGGGACCATTGGCGATGATCGTTTTGCCGATGACGGTCATTGGCTCATGGCGCCCCATGAGTGGCATCAGGACACGCCAGAAGCAATGCTCTTGCAGAATGAATTACGCGAATGCCTGGAAAAGACCCTGGGCAGTCTGTCGAACATGCAAAGCAGTGTGTTGGTGTTGAGAGAACGCCAGGGCTTGGAGCTTGAGGAAATTTGTAATCTTTTAGACATCTCGCTCTCTAACGTGCGGGTGTTGTTGCACCGGGCACGCCTAAAGATGTTCGCCACCCTGGAGCATTTTGAGGAAACAGGTCAATGTTGAGCTGTAAAGAACTAGTCGCCAATTCCAGTGACTATCTAGATAATCGCTTGAGCCTGAGTCGTGGGCTTGAAGTGCGCCTGCATTTGACTCTCTGCGTTAATTGCAGGCGTTTCATCAGGCAAATGAAAATAAGCCAGGCGGTTTATCGCAAGATGCAGCTTGAGAAGGCTGAAGACCTTGACGGGCTTGCACAGAAACTAGCAGACGCTCAGCGCTCATCCGATTAGAAGGGTGTAGCGCGTCCGTTGACTTTCCTGTTTCAATTTAACCTTTAAAATCAAGTGGTTATTTGGCTCGTTAATCGCGCGTCAAATGCTTATTCTTTATGGGTTTAAAAAGTTCCGCTGTCATCAAATATTTATATATCAGCAACTTGCCTGACATCTGTTGACTCCAAGATTCCCCCTGCACAAACGAGCACCATCGCTCGGGTGTTTTTGACCATTTGTCCAAAGGGGAATTTCCGATGATCCGTAAGCATTTCGCGGGTGTCGTAGCGAGTACATTGGCTCTTGCCGTTTCAGCGCAAGCATTCGCAGGCACTGTGACCACGGATGGCTCAGACATTGTTATCAAGACCAAAGGCGGCCTTGAGGTTGCCACCACTGACAAAGAATTCAGCTTCAAGCTGGGTGGTCGCTTGCAAGCCGACTACAGCCGCTTTGATGGCTTCTACACCAAAAACGGCAACACTGCAGACGCAGCCTACTTCCGCCGCGCTTTCCTTGAATTAAGCGGTGTTGCCTACAAAGACTGGAAGTACGCAATCAGCTACGACTTTGCTCATAACGCGGGCAACTCCGATGATGGCTATTTCGATGAAGCCTCTATCTCCTACACGGGGTTCGACCCGGTGAAACTGCGCTTTGGTCGCTTTGACCCGGATTTCGGTCTGGAAAAAGCCACCAGCTCAAAGTGGATCACTGCTATCGAGCGTAACGCCGCTTATGAAGTGGCCGACTGGGTAAATGGTCACGAAAACGGCCTGGGCGCCCAGGCCAGCGCAGTCATGGGCAGCATGGCCTACTTGTCGGGTAGCGTTTCATCCAAGGACGTCAACGATGATGACGGCGACAGCGTCAAGCAGTTCAACCTGCGCGGCGTGTTCGCACCAATGGCTGAGTCTGGCAACGTGCTGCACATGGGTGTCAACTATGCTTATCGGGACCTTTCGGATGCCGCCGTCGATGGCCGTATTCGCCCACGCCTGACGGTTCGCGGTGTTTCCACAAACGGTGGCAACTCCGCCGGTGACAACGGCAACCGTGCGACCTTCGGTGGTTTCCAGGCCGCTTCCGGCGACTTTGATGACGACTCGGTATGGGGTGCTGAATTTGCATGGGCAACAGGCCCTTTCTCGGCCCAGGCTGAGTACCTGACCCGTAAAATGAAGTCTGCACGCAGCACCATCGAAGACGTGAAGTCTGATGGTTACTACGGCCAACTGGCTTACACCCTGACCGGTGAATCCCGCGGCTACAAGCTTGACGGTGCCAAGTTCGACAGCATCAAGCCTGAGAACAAGCAAATCGGCGCCTGGGAAATTTTCTACCGCTACGACCATATCAAAGTTGAAGATGACAACGTTGTGGTGGCCTCTCCAACGCGTGAAGTGGGTGATACTGAAGCAGACATCAACACCATCGGTGTGAACTGGTATGCCAACGAGGCCGTGAAGGTTGCAGCCAACTACGTCATGACCACCACCGATGGCATTACCAATGCCAACGGCGATGATGATGGCGATGCCTTTGTAATGCGCCTGCAGTACGTATTCTAAAACCTGCGCCCCGATGGTTTGGCCGCTGTACTCAAGACCATCGGGGTGCTGTGTTTTAAACGAAAGTTGCTCCTTTTAAGCCTCGCTTGTTTTGCGGGGCTTTTTTTCGTCGGCACTAAAGTTCAGACTGCGCAGATGCAGACAAAAACCGCTATTTCACTTCCTGATATTGATCCAGTCGACTGGGACAGATTGGCTGCAGCTGAGAGTCCGTTCCTCAAACATGGCTTTCTTTGTGCGCTTGAGCTTAGTGGCAGTGTTGGTCCGGGAACCGGTTGGACGCCAGCGCATCAGTTGGTGTTCGATGCCGATGGCAAGCTGGAAGCAGCGCTACCGGCATACTTGAAAACCCATTCGTTCGGCGAGTATGTATTTGATCATGGCTGGGCCGATGCCTGTGAGCGAGCGGGCATTGCTTACTACCCGAAACTGCTGGCGGGTATTCCATTTTCTCCAGTCACAGGGCCGCGTTTACTGGGTGATACGCAGCTAGTTGGCCAGGTGCTCGATAGCCTTACCCAGGCGCTGGATGACCAGGGCTTGTCGAGTTTGCACATCAACTTTACAGACCCGGCCGCCGATGCGTTGATGCGCGGGCGCGAAGGATGGTTGGAGCGTCTTGGCTGCCAGTTTCACTGGCATAATCGCCAGTACCGCGACTTTCAGGATTTTCTCGACTCATTGAGTTCGCGCAAGCGCAAGCAATTACGCAAAGAGCGTGAGCAGGTGGCCGGGCAGGGCATCGAATTTGAATGGCGCGAGGGTCATCAGCTAAGCGAGTCCGAGTGGGACTTCGTCTATGTCTGCTACGCCAATACCTATCGTGTGCGCGGCAGAGCGCCTTATCTGACCCGGGTGTTTTTCAGCCTGCTGGCCGAAAAGATGCCCGAGTCTATTCGGGTGGTGATTGCAAGGCAGGGCACGCAGCCGGTCGCGATGGCATTTAGTCTGGTGGGCGGTAACAGTTTTTATGGTCGCTACTGGGGCTGTCTGGCCGAGTTTGATCGGTTGCACTTCGAAACCTGTTTTTACCAGGGCATGGAATATGCGATCGCCAGCGGGCTAGAGCGTTTCGATGCCGGGGCTCAGGGCGAGCACAAGCTGATTCGCGGCTTCGAGCCGGTCATCACCCGATCCTGGCATTACCTGTGTCACCCTGGATTGCGCGCAGCCGTGGCGCAGTTTCTTGAGCAAGAGTGTGAAGGGATCAGTCGCTATGCCCTGGAGGCGAGGAGCTTGCTGCCCTATCGGCAAGCTGACGGCAGTGCCTGAGCCTTCGATCAATGACTCGGGAACTGCCGTGGGTGGGCTACGAGATATTGTCAGCTAAACGGCTTAGACATTGTGTGGGCCATTGCCCCACTCCAGGAACTGGATCTTGTGAATCTCGCCTTTGCTGTCTTCGTAGACCACATTGACCGGCACCACGCCGACCTTCTTGGAATTGTCGGTGCGATGTAGAACTTTGCTGATGTCGACTTCCATGCCGTATTGGTACTTCACCGCCGGAATACCGGAGCCAGGTTCGCGGTCGATGTCCTGGGCGAATGCAGATGGAGCAAGGCTGGTGATGAAGGCTGCTACGACTGACGCAATTTTCATAATGGTCTTTCCTCAATACTGGAAGTCACGCATCTACTGAAACTCGCAATTGTCATCGAGTGGGTCTGGGTTGCACTGATCCAGAAGCCTCGGATTCAATAGCTCGAGCAAAGCCCGGAGGCTTAAGCAAGGGGTGTATAGCGCGTAGCGACTATTTGTCACACCTTGTTACAGAGACTATTAAATTTTAAGTTACGAAGCAAGCTATCTATAAGTCTTGAGCCAGGCGACTATTCAACGCCGACAAAACCACCGGTCTGATGCTGCCAGAGGCGCGCATAGAGTCCGCCCTTGGCAATCAGTTCTGCGTGGGTGCCGGTTTCGACTATCTGGCCCTGGTCAACAACCACCAGGCGGTCCATCCGGGCGATGGTCGATAAACGGTGGGCGATGGCAATCACGGTTTTACCTTGCATCAAGCTATCGAGGCTTTCCTGGATGGCTGCTTCAACTTCAGAGTCGAGTGCCGAGGTGGCTTCGTCCAGTACCAGGATCGGCGCATCCTTGAGCAGAACCCGGGCAATCGCAATACGTTGTCGTTGGCCCCCCGAAAGCTTGACGCCACGTTCGCCGACCTGGGCATCTAAACCCAAGCCGCCCTGGCCATCATCCAGTCGGCCGATAAAGCCGTCGGCGCTGACCTTGCGCACCGCTTCGTCCAATTGCGCGTCAGTGGCATCGGGTTTGCCATAGCGCAGGTTGTCGCGGATCGAACGGTGCAGCAGGGCGGTGTCCTGGGTGACTACCCCAATCTGTGATCGCAGGCTCTCCTGGCTGACTGCAGCGATGTTTTGCCCATCGATCAGAATACGTCCGCTTTGCAGGTTGTACAGGCGCAGCAGCACGCTGACCAAGGTCGACTTGCCCGCGCCAGAAGGGCCGACCAGGCCAATTTTTTCGCCCGCCTTGACGCTCAGGCTGAGGCCGCCGATAACGCCGCTTTCCTTGCCGTAGTGGAAGTGGATATCCTCAAAACTCACCGCGCCACTACTGACTTCCAGCGGCGCTGCATTGGGATGGTCGACCACCTGCACGGGTTGCACAATCGAGCGAATACCATCTTGTACGGTGCCGATATTCTCGAAGATGCCGTTGACCACCCACATGATCCATTCGGCCATGTTGTTGATGCGGATCACCAGCCCCAGGGACAAAGCAATGGCGCCACTGGTGATAAGGTCCTGGCTCCAGAGCCACAGGGCCAGCGCTCCGGTTGAGCCAATCAATAAGCCGTTAATGCAGGTTACGCTGAAATCCAGGGCGGTGACTGTTCGGGTCTGGCTGCGCGCTTTGTCCAGCAGATGCTGCATGGCGCTGCCGGCATAGGCTTCCTCTTCCTGTGTGTGGGCGAACAGTTTCAGGGTGCTGATATTGCTGTAGCCATCGACGACCCGTCCCATGAGCTTGGAGCGGGCGGAGGACACGGCTGCGGAGCGCTGCTTGATGCGTGGCACAAAATATTTGAGCAGCAGGCTATAGGCGACGATCCAGATCAGCAGTGGAGCGATCAGGCGTAAATCGGCCTCGGCAAAGAGGTAGATGGCGCTGCCGGCATAGACGATCACATGCCAAAGCGCATCAACCACTTGTATGGCTGATTGGCTTAACGATGGACCTGTTTGCATGACGCGCTGGGCAATGCGTCCGGCGAAATCATTATTGAAGAAGTTCAGGCTCTGCTTGAGCACATACCGGTGGTTTTGCCAGCGGATGAGGTTGGTCAGGCTTGGCGATATGGCCTGGTTGACCAGCAGGTCATGAAGGCCGAACACCAGTGGGCGGATGAGCATGGCCACGACCAGCATCCACAGCAGTTGCTGGCTGTAGTTGGCGAAGAATTCGCTGCTGGGTGTTTGCTGGGCCATGTCGATCAGTTGGCCGAGAAAACTGAACAGCGCGACTTCAATCACCGCGGCAAAGAAGCCTACGACCAGCAGGGCGCAGAGCAGTGGCCAGGCCTGCTTTAGATAGTGCAGGTAGAAACGCGCTACATCTTTGGGCGGTGCTTGATCGGGTGCTGGCTTGAAGACGTCGATCAGCGATTCAAAACGGCGAAACATAAGTGGCATCCTGCCGTAAGCTGGGCGGCCAGCTTAGCGCTTATGTGGCTTTGATTCGAGGCTTTGTGTGCGCAGCACTGGGCGGACGACGCACTGTCGTCCGCCAATGCTTGCACTTATCTTACAGACGCTTGATGTCCAGAATCATCACCGGCTCGCGCGGTACATTCTGCATGCCTGCACGGTTGCCGGTTGGCACCTGGGCAATTTCGTCGACCACGTTCATGCCTTTGATGACCTTGCCAAATACGGCATATCCAAAGTCACGGCTGCCGTTGTCGAGAAATGCATTGTCCTTGTGGTTGATAAAGAACTGGCTGGTGGCTGAGTCGCGTACTTGGGTTCGGGCCATCGACAGGGTTCCGCGAACGTTGTGCAAGCCATTATCGGCTTCATTGCGGATCGGCGCGCCTGTCTGCTTTTGCTTCATGTCGGCATCAAAACCGCCGCCTTGGATCATGAAACCTGGAATGACCCGGTGAAACTGCGTGCCTTTGTAAAAGCCGCTGTCCACGTAGCCAAGGAAGTTTTTGACACTGATAGGCGCTTTTTCGGCATTCAGTTCGACTTCAATATCGCCCAGGGTTGTGCTGATCAAAACCTTGGGGTTGGTGGCTGCCCACAGCGAGGAAGCAAAGACTAGAGTGCAGGCTGCGAGAATGATTTTCTTGAGCATTATCAGGAGATCCTATGTGGGAGTGACGGCCGTTTCGATTTCGTTTAGAAACTCAAGCAGGCAGTTGTTGAAAGCTTGTGGTTGGTCCATGGGAGTTGCGTGTCGAGAGTCTTCGATCACCACGAGACGGGCGTTACTCAATTGGTCCGTATACGCCTGTTTTTGTGCAATCGAGGTGTAGTCTCGGTCGCCACTGATGACCAGCGTAGGACAGGTGATGCATGAAATTCGTTCGCGCACGCTCCAGCCAATGATTGCATCGAGGCTGGCCAAGTACGCGTGTTTATCGTTTTGCGGCCAGCGCTGTTCTATTTTGGCACGCAGCTCGGCTTGTTCAGGCTTTGGAAACAGTAGCTTGCCCAGTCCCTTGCCAATGGTTTCAAGGCTGAGCAGACGCGACAAGGTCCAGCGCTTGGCTATCTGCAGGTAGTCGCCGACTGACTTGGCTCTGACTTCCGGGCCGCTGTTGATGATGGTCAGGCTGAGCAGCAGGTCTGGACGATCCACGGCTAGCTGGAAACCGATCATGCCGCCCATGGAGATACCGACCAAATGAACCGGGCCCAGCTGGCAGTGTTCGATAAGCGCTGCCACGTCGTCGGCAAAGGTGGCCATGTCATAGCGCTCATGGGGTTTATCCGAACGACCGTGGCCCCGGACATCCAGGGCTATAACCCTGTAATGCGCTGATAATGCGGGAATCTGGTATTCCCAGTCGCGCGTGCTCGAGCCCAAGCCATGGACCAAAACCAGTGGTTTGCCGTGGCCGTATACTTCGTAGTGCAGTTGGCAGCCGTCATTATCGAAATAAGCCATGCCCGACTCCTGTCAATTGGTTGGCTGGGGCGCCGCGAAACTGGTATTGAGTGGTGCCGCATCGAAGCCTTTGATCAGTTCAATAAGAATCTGGGTGGCTGGCCCCAGGGGCTTTTCCTTGTCGGTATACAGATAGAAGCTCGGGTTGCGGGTGCCGCCCTGGTCCAGCGGCAATGGCAAGAGCTGGCCATCCTTCAGTTCGCGCTCGATGATGTGCCTGGGCAGCCAGGCAAAGCCCAGGCCGTTGCTGACAAAAGAGGCTGCCGTGGCGAGGCTCGCAACTGTCCAGCGATGCTCCGCGCCGAGCCAACCTACATCGCGGGGCTGCAGGCGCCCCGAGTCACGAATGACCACCTGCATATGGGTCTGCAAGTCGAGAAAGCTCAGTTGGCGCTGCAACTTGTGCAACGGGTGATCGGGGTGGGCAACGGCAATAAACTCGACACTGCTCAGCTCGCTGCCGAGAAAACCGGGGATGTTCAAACCGCTGATGGCGACATCGGCAGTGCCTTCGCGCAAGACATCTTCGGTGCCCGACAACACCTCTTCGCGCAGGCGCACCCGGCAGCCCCGGCTTTGCGGCATAAAGGCCGTCAAGGCACGGACCAGCTTGGTGTTAGGGTAGGCCGCATCGACAACCAGGCGTACTTCGGCTTCCCAGCCTTGCTCCATGTGATGGGCCAGGTGTTCGAGTTGGCTGGCCTGGTTGACCAGTTGGCGCGAGCGGCGCAGCAGTACGTCGCCAGCATCGGTCAATACAGCCTTGCGTCCATCGATGCGCAGCAACGGAACGCCGAGTTGTTCCTGCATGCGCGCAACGGTATAGCTAACCGAGGATTGAGAGCGGTGCAGGATTTCTGCCGCCTGGGCGAAGCCGCCGTTGTCGACAACGGCTTGCAAGGTTCGCCACTGGTCTAGGGTTACGCGAGGGGCTTTCATGTCGGATCCTGTCTATCTGTACCGTTCGGCTCTTGAATACCGGGTTATTTTTCTTGTTGCAGTGTGCAGGTCGCACCCTCAAGCTGTTTGCGCGTTAAGCTGGATACACAATCGAGACTCCATTGAAGAGTCCCTGCTGGAGATATGTTGCATGAATAAGCTGTGTTGCGCGTTGTTCGCGTTGTTACCAATTTATGCCTTTGCCTACCCGCTAGAGACTGAAAAACACCTCAACGGTGCCGAAATTACAGTAACCCCCATGGATATTGACGACACTCTGGGGGCGGTGGGACTCTACAACTATGGCCAGGCTGCTGCCGAATGCAAGGTGGTATTCCGCAATGGGCCAGAGGCGCCGCGCACACGTAAAGCCCTGCTTAAACCGGGTGATGACATCAATTTATCCGTGCGTTTCTCACGCAAAATTATCAAGTTGCGCATGGATGTGGAATGTAAGCCGAGCTAGAAGCCTGGCTTGTGATCCGCTTCAGATCCTAGAGTGGAAATCGCTATAAATCAACTTTGTTGATGTTTATAGGCTAATTTTTGCGCTTTTTAATCGGATAGGTTGGCCATAATCTTTGCTCATCGACGCTAAACAACCACTTGATGGAGCAAATTCAATGGCCCGTGTCCTCGTAATTGAAAGCAGTGCCCGTAAACAAGGTTCGATCTCACGCCAATTGACCGAGCAATTTATTGCCCACTGGCAAGCAAAGTACCCAACCGACCAGATCAGCGTTCGCGACCTGGCGGTTGACCAGGTGCCCCACCTTGATATGAACCTGCTCGGCGGCTGGATGACGCCTGCCGAACAGCAAAGTGAAGCGGAGCAAGCGGCACTGGCCTTGTCCAACACCCTGACTGACGAAGTGTTGGCCGCCGACGTGCTGGTACTTGCCGCGCCAATGTACAACTTTGCGATTCCGAGCACCCTGAAGTCATGGCTGGATCATGTACTGCGTGCCGGTGTGACTTTCAAATACACCGATACCGGCCCGGTTGGCCTGCTTAGCGGCAAGCGTGCTTTCGTGCTCACGGCTCGTGGCGGTATCTACGCCGGTAGCAGCATGGATCATCAGGAACCCTATCTGCGCCAGGCCTTGGGCTTTATTGGTATCCACGATGTCAGCTTTATTAACGCCGAAGGCCTCAACCTTGGTGGTGACTTCCAGGATAAGGCCCTGGCCCAGGCCAAGGAGAAACTGGCCGAGGTGGCTTGATCGCTTGATATAACCGCTGTGGCCAACAGCAAAGCCCGCCCAACCTAAAGTTGTGCGGGCTTTTTCTTGTGTGCGTTTTGCTGATTGTTGATTGGCCCATGACAGGCTAAGGTCTGAGCCTGATTTTGAGGTGATCATGCGCTATCTGCTCGTTGTAACCCTACTGTGGGCGTTTTCATTCAGTCTCATCGGCGAATACCTGGCCGGTCAGGTTGATAGCTACTTTGCGGTGCTGACGCGAATCGTCATTGCCGGCCTGGTGTTCCTGCCGTTTACCCGCTGGCGCGGTGTTGCCAGTGGTTTCAAGCTGTCGATGCTGGTCATCGGTGCGCTGCAGTTTGGCATCACCTACGTTTGCCTGTACCTGAGCTTTAGCGTCCTGAGCGTACCCGAGGTGCTGCTGTTCACCATTTTGACGCCACTCCACGTGACCTTGATCGAGGATGCGCTGAATCGGCGATTCAACCCTTGGGCACTGGTGGCCGCAGCCGTCGCGGTGATCGGTGCCGGCGTGATTCGTTATGACCAGATCAGTCATGATTTCTTCTGGGGCTTTATGTTGTTGCAGGTGGCCAATGCAACATTTGCCGCCGGCCAGGTGTTCTACAAGCACTTGTTGCCGCGTTACCCCTCGACAATTGCGCCGTTCCAACGCTTCGGCTACTTCTATCTCGGTGCCTTGATTGTGGCCTTGCCGGCCTACCTGGTATTCGGTAACGCCGCCCGCATGCCTGCCACCGTCACTCAGTGGGGCGTTTTGCTCTGGTTGGGTGTGATGGCTTCTGGACTTGGGCTTTACTGGTGGAACAAAGGCGCCAGCCAGGTCGATGGGGCAACATTGGCAGTGATGAATAATCTGCTGGTGCCCGCAGGTTTACTGGTCAACCTGCTGCTTTGGAATCATCAGGCTGACTGGTTGCGGCTGGGCTTGGGGGCATCGGTGATCGGCTTGTCGCTGGTGATCAGCCATTTTGCACGTTTGCCCCCGGGTGGGCAGAAATCAGGTGCGGTATCAACCAAGGCATAACAATGAATCTGTCGGGGAAAGGCGTCGGGCTTTCAGTTTTTGCCTCCATACTGTTTTCCATCATTCCTGGCTATGTCCAGTTGCTGGCACCGCTGGACGGAGTGCAGGTCTTTGCTCAACGGGTGCTTTGGTCGTTGCCTGCAATTGTGTTGCTGTTCGTCGTCACACGGCAGTGGCGCCTGTTGCTGGCTGCGCTGGTTCGCCTGCGTAATGAACCAAGGTTACTGGCGGCACTGCCCCTGGCTGCAGCGCTGATTGGCGTGCAATGGGGGCTGTTTGTCTGGGCTCCACTGGCCGGGCACCTGCTTGATGTCTCGCTGGGGTATTTCCTCTTGCCGCTGGCGATGGTCCTGGTCGGACGCATGTTCTATGGCGAGCGTCTAAGGCCATTGCTCAAGGTGGCTGTGTTCTGCGCCCTGCTTGGAGTGGTGCATGAACTGTGGCGTACGCAAGCGTTTTCGTGGGTGACGCTGGTGACGGTATTGGGCTACCCGCCTTACTTTATGCTGCGCCGCTGGATGAAAATGGATGCCTTGTCCGGCTTTTTGCTGGAAATGCTGGTGCTGTCGCCGCTTGCCATCTACCTGATAATCGCCTTGGGTCCGGTTGCGCCATTCAGCACGGCGCCGCAGTTGTGGTGGCTACTGCCGGGGTTGGGCATGCTCGGCGCCTTGGCTTTTGCGGCGATGATTGCATCGAGTCGATTATTGCCGCTGGGGTTGTTCGGGATTTTGAGTTACGTCGAGCCGGTATTACTGTTTACGGTGTCGCTGGTGTTCCTGGGCGAACATTTTGACAGTGCCCAGCTGTTTACCTATCTGCCGATATGGCTGGCAGTCGTGCTTGTGGCCTGGGATAGCGCACGCTTGCTGACTAAACAGTGGCGCGCTGGCAGCCGGGCCTAGACGGCTGTTTACTTATTCAGAGGCAATAGTATGCGGGTTCATGATGACCTGTCGGTCCGGGTGGTGATCGACACTTCGGCGCTTGAGTGGCTGCCGTCGCCGCTACCGGGTGTGGAGCGGCGACCATTGGAGCGCTTTGCCGCAGAAAGCGGGCGCGCAACCTCGGTGGTGCGCTATGCGCCAGGTTCTAGTTTTCGTAGCCACTTGCATCCCGGTGGCGAGGAAATCCTGGTGCTTGAGGGCGTGTTCGCTGATGAGCAGGGCGAATATCCCGCAGGTTACTGGCTGAAAAATCCGCCCGGTAGCCAACATGCGCCTTCAAGTGCCTCGGGCTGCCTGCTGTTTGTGAAACTCTGTTATCAAGAGCCGGATGACCAGGCGACGCTGCGCATCAACACCCGCGATAGTCATTGGCAGGCAGGGCTGGTCGAGGGCTTGAGCGTATTGCCCCTGGATAGTTTTGGCAGCGTACATACTGCGCTGGTTCGCTGGGCGCCAGGCACTGAGTTCAAGGCGCACCGGCACTTCGGCGGTGAAGAGATCCTTGTGTTGGAAGGGGTGTTTCAGGATGAGTTTGGTGATTATCCGGCGGGCACCTGGCTGCGTAATCCACATGGCTCGCAGCACAAGCCCTGTTCAACCGAGGGTTGTCTCATCTATGTAAAGGTCGGTCACCTCCAGGCAACCGACGCGGTGGCTCAGTCCAGCACGTTCCTGAGCACTTCGTAAACGATCCCGGTTGCTATTGCGACCAGTACTACATCAGTGCCTGCCTGTTTCCACTCGTAGCCATCGTAGTGCGGCAGTTTGCCGATAAGACGGTTGTCGAATTTCTTCGCGATACCCGGTGGCAGTGGCTTGCCGCGAGCCAGGTTCTTTTGGATGCCTGGCGGCAGGGAGCTGACATTGCCGATCAGGTTGCGGTTGTCACCCAGCACAACGCGCACCCGGCCAATATCGACCGTTGGTCCGTTGAGGTCTATCCGCACATCGGAGTCATGGTCATTTTGGTGCGGATTGCCCTTGTCATGTTTGGGCGCAGCTATGCTGGCCTGGCTTGCGAGTATAATAGCCAAGGCCGTGCAACCGACCAATGAGCGGGAGGCGAGCTTCATGGTGTTCTCCATAATTCCATGGGGTATTCCTAGGTCATTTGAGCGCTAAATAATCACGATGTTCAATGGCTGATGACAAATCCCTGTGCGCTTTTGCACAAAGCATTCGGCCCCAGCGCCGGAAAACGTTACGCTATACAACTGATTCCAGATTTTTTGTCGAGGTTACCCCGTGTTTTCCCAATTCGCCCTGCATGAACGCCTGCTAAAAGCTGTGGCTGAGCTTAACTTTGTTGAGCCTACACCGGTGCAGGTGGCGGCCATTCCAGCCGCGCTGCAAGGGCATGACCTGCGGGTAACCGCGCAAACCGGCAGCGGCAAGACGGCTGCATTTGTGCTGCCAATGCTTAACCGTTTGATGGGCGACCCAAAGCCTCGCTTGAGCATTCGTGCGGTGATCTTGCTGCCGACGCGTGAGCTGGCACAGCAAACCCTGAAAGAGGTGGAGCGCTTTTCGCAGTTCACCTTCATTAAATCGGGTTTGATTACCGGTGGGGAAGACTTCAAGGTCCAGGCCGCCATGCTGCGCCGTGTCGATATCTTGATCGGTACGCCGGGCCGGCTGATTGAACACGCCAATGCGGGCAACCTGCTGCTTGATGAAGTTGAAGTACTGGTGCTTGACGAGGCCGACCGCATGCTTGACATGGGCTTTGCCGAAGACGTTCAGCGCCTGGCCGAAGCCTGCAGCGGCCCGCACCAGACGCTGTTGTTCTCTGCCACAAGTGGCGGCTCTGGTCTGCGAGAAATGGTCAACAAGGTGCTCAAGGAACCCGTGCACTTGCAGCTCAATAGCGTCAGCGACCTCAATGAAGGGACTCGCCAGCAGATCATCACCGCTGACCACAACTACCATAAAGAGCGTTTGGTCGAGTGGCTGCTGGCTAACGAGACCTACCAGAAAGCGATTATCTTCACCAATACCCGCGTCCAGGCAGATCGGCTGTATGGCAAGTTGGTTGCCAAGGACGTCAAAGCCTTCGTGCTGCATGGCGAGAAGGACCAGAAAGATCGCAAGCTGGCCATCGATCGTCTGCGTCAGGGCGCGGTGAAGGTTCTGGTTGCCACCGATGTCGCCGCACGCGGCCTGGATGTCGATGGCCTGGACCTGGTGATCAACTTTGATATGCCTCGCTCGGGCGACGAGTATGTCCACCGTATTGGCCGGACAGGGCGTGCGGGCGGCGAGGGCCTGGCCATCTCGTTGATCTGCCACAACGACTGGAACCTGATGTCGAGCATCGAGCGCTACTTGAAGCAGCGTTTCGAGCGTCGCAATATCAAGGACGTCAAAGGCATCTACCAGGGGCCGAAGAATCTCAAGGCATCCGGTAAGGCCGCAGGCACCAAAAAGAAGAAGATTGATCCGAAAACGGGCAAGAAGGTGGCTAAAAAGGCCGCTGCCAAAACGCCAGTCAAAGCCAAGCGCAACACCATCAACAAGCCAAAAAGCGATGGGCCGCAGTTGGTCAGCCAGGATGGCCTGGCACCGTTGAAGCGCCGTACGCCAGCGGCTGACTAAGGTCACGGCTCGCTTCGCGGCAAAGTACAAAAGCCGCCAACGAATCATCTCGTTGGCGGCTTTTTATTGGCTGTCGCGGTGGGCCTGGGTCAAGCGCAACCTTAGTTGTGCACTTTCTCGACTGGCGTTTCGGTGGCTGTTTCAAGCCTTGCTTGTGTTTCGTCCTTGGTGGCAACCAGGCTGTCAGTGCGGGGCTCGGTCGTGACCCTGAACTCGTCTAGCACAATAGCCCCGTTACCTTGGCCGAGCAGATGGAAGGAAAAGGCTTTGCGCGCATCCAGGTTATCGAAGCTAAAGGTCAAGCTGACCGGCTGGTCTGCGGTGAGCTTGGGCAACGCAGGGATGGTGATTGCCACATCGCGGTCGTATTCCTTGGTCTTCAGTTGCAAGGTGGCGCCGGCAGCATCAAGGTTTACCGCGCGAATCTTCATGGTCACCGTGGTTCGGGTGCCCTGGGGCAACTCCAGGTACTGCGCGCCAACCAGGTTGTCAGCCCAGTCGTCCGTTCTCTGGGGCTTGAGATCAATGGGTTGGTGATTGGCGAACTGATAATGCTGGCTGGTATCCGCCTGACGTAAAGATTGGTTGAGCAATTCAGCCTGTTGACTGAGCAGGCGCGCAGGTTTGCCGGTAAAGCGCCCGAGGTAGTGCGATTTGTCGTTGATAAAGCCTTTGCTGGCGTAGCGCCTGCATACATGCTGGAAGTCGCACTCGGTAAAGGTGCCCTGGCCATCGTGCTGGCGCAGCAAGCCGTTGGTGTAGGAAATTATCTGGCGGCCACGGTTGTAGTCACGCAGCAGTGAGCGACCGCTGATATTGCCTGGTACTGGCAGGGCAAAGTAATCCAGTACCGAGGCGCTGAGGTCAACGTGGCCGTACACGCCTTGCTTGAGATGGGGCAACTGCTGTTGTTCGGGAGCCAGAATCAGGTTGAAGCCCCAGGCTGAGGCGAGCGCCAGGTTTTCGATGCCGTGGGACTCGTCAGAGGTGACTATGACCAAGGTATCCTCCAGCACGCCCTGTTGCTTGAGTGCATCGAGGAAATCACCGACAGCGTCGTCCAGGTACGCCACCGCCGCCAACTTGCTGTCGGGGAAGCGCTGCAAGTAGTCAGCTGGCGCCGAGTACGGCTGGTGCGTGCCGACTGTCATCAATGTCAGCATCCAGGGCTGGCCCTGTTGGCGCAGCTGGTTTATGTAGCCAAGGCTGCCTTCGAAGAAGCTTTTGTCATCCATGCCCCAGGGGAAATTCAGGTGGGGCGTATTGGTGAACCAGTCGCGACCAAGGGTTTTGTCGAACCCCATCTGCGGCATGATCTGGTCCTTGGCCATAAAGCGCAGGCCTGCACCTTGCAGGTAATGGGTACTAAAGCCGTATTTACGCATCTGTGCAGGCAGGCACTGTTCGCTACGGCTTGGGTTGTTAAGCAACTCGACACCTTTGGGAGTGCCTGAGTCGAGCTTGGCAAAGTCGCCACAGAGCATTGAGTACAGACCACGTATGGTCTGATGGCTGTGCAACACATAATCGGCGGTGAGCATGCCCTGTTCTGCCCAGCGGCTCAGGCGCACCATGGTATTGCCATTGTACGGACTCTGCAGTGCATCACGGCTTGGGGCCAGGTATGCCCCGGGTATGCCTTCGAGGGTGATGATCAACACATTGCGTGCCCGACCCGCCTGCTCAAGCAAGGATGTGCCATCGAGGTCCAGCTGTTGCAGGCCGGCAATATTCACTGGCGCGCCTGGCGGTTGATTGTCCAGCCAGCTTTGCAGGTCTTGCTCGCCATTGCTAAAGCCTTCAGCCGCGAGCTTGTGTGGCAGGTTGAATTGAAACCACTGATCGCTTTCGCTCGGCATGCGGTATTGCAGCAGCGCATGGACAGCGAGCAATGCCAGTGGTAGCAACAGCCACGCATTGCCGATTGGCCGGCGTACCGCTGCTCGCTGACGCAATGACAACAGCAGGTACAAGCCGATATTGGCCAACAAGGCAAGGCCCAGTGCAGGGTGGCTCAGGCCCGCCCCATGGGTGGAGCGACTGACAAACTGTGCATCGGTGAGGTAATGCAGGTCGGACGCCTCTGGCATGCGCCCAACCGCCGTCAGCAACTCGACGTTGGCCAGGGTCAGAACGCTCCAGAAAATCATCACAGGCAGCGCGATAATCAGTGGGCGCTGGTAAAGCAATATGACCAGCAGACCACCGATGGCAATATCTGAAAGATAGCCATAGGCGTGCGACCAGCCGAGCAAGTAACGGCTGGCAAGTGGAATAAATATAAATAAGGCGCAGAGCGCCAGGCACTGTGCGAACGGTGACTGTGTCGGGTGACGCCAGCTTAGCAAACGGCTCGGAGTGCTCATGTACACTGCGCTTGCTGGTCGATTTTGGTCGCACCTGACCTTTGCTCGGAGGCTTTGGATAGCCGCCCGTGCCGTGCGCCGGGGATCGTGCTGAGCCAGCGGTTGAGAAAACGCACTATTACTCCTGGGCCAATGCCATTCATAGTCAACGGCATCGCCGAATCAACCGCTGAAGCGGCCTGTCGTAATTTTGAAACAACTGTGTGCTAACCGCCAGTGCTGATATGAAAAATAGCGCTGACTTCGCGGCTGACTGCGAGACGGGAATGTTTCAGGGGATGTCGTCAGCGGAACCCAAAGGGCAAGAGAGCAGCAGGTTCAAACCTGGCAGCACTGCGCTGCTTGGCGGCTGCCGGTACATTGCCCTGTGAGGATGGAGCTTGGTGGCTCGTGTTACTTCTTGCCGATGGTGATCTGCTTGGTTGCGCCGTAAACCTGACCGCTAACGCCTTTGGCGATCTGCTGGATTTCACCACCCGATTTCAGGAAAGCTGCAACCTGCGCGTCAATCGATGCGCTGGTTTCAACAGCCGGAGCTGGTTTGGATTTGGTGTTGGATGCTTTTACGCGCATGACGGCCATTAACCTTTACTCAAAATTAACTCGGTCGACCAGTATACATGAATGACTTGACAATTATTCGGTTATTACCCTCGAGAATTTATATGCCAGAAATTAATCAGCGATTTTATTTAAATTTGGATCAGTTGTTTTTTGCACACAAATAACTGTTTTTATTGAAATTAATATTAATACTCAAGTTTCCGAAAAAGGCGATCTTGCCACTGGTCGGGTCGTCGCTGGCAAGGGGCTGGTGCTTTGCAGGCGATCCGCAATCCCCAGCGAGAATACTGGCTGCAACTCGGTTAGAATGCTGGCATTGCAGAGAGGGTAGTGCACCATGGCGTTAATTGGACGAATGAATTCCTTACAGGTCGTGAAACACACGGACTTTGGCCTGTATCTGGACGGCGGGGCTGATGGCGAGATTTTATTGCCCAAGCGTTATATTCCCAGTGATACCCCGAGCGAGGTGGAAGACTGGCTCAATGTATTTGTCTATCTGGACAGTGAAGACAAACTCATCGCAACCACTGAAAAGCCGAAAGTTCAGGTGGGCGAGTTTGCCAGCTTGAAAGTGATTGATATCAATCATGTTGGCTTGTTTCTCGACTGGGGTCTGCCTAAGGATCTGCTGCTGCCACACTCCGAGGAGAAGCGTCCGCTGCAGGTTGGTGATTACTGTGTTGTCCATGTGTTCCTGGACAAGCGCAGCAAGCGTATTACCGCCACGGCACGCCTGGATCGCTATCTCGATAACCTTCCCGCGACATACAAGACAGGCCAGGAAGTCGACCTGCTGATTGCCGATGCCACTGACATGGGTTTCAAAGCCATTATCAATGGCAAGCACTGGGGCTTGCTGCACAAGAACGAGCTGTTCAAGTTTGTTCGTAGTGGCATGCGGGACAAAGGGTTCATCAAGGAAATGCGCAGTGACGGCAAAATCAGCCTGAGCTTGCAGCCAATCGGTCAGGAGGCTGTTGGCAGCTTGAGCGAGCAGGTGTTGAGCAAGTTGCGTGACAACGATGGTGTGTTGCCGCTTAGCGACAAAAGCTCTCCCGAGGCCATTTCCGCCTTGTTTCGTGTCAGCAAGGGCAACTTCAAGAAAGCCATTGGTGGCTTGTACAAGCAAGGGCTGATCACCATTCACGACGATCGTATCGAGTTGATCGCCAAGTAGGGTACCGGTGATCGCCGTAAGGGAGCCTCTGCAGGCTGGTGTTGTCTGATGAAATACGGCTACACGACCTAGAGGCCTAAACCGATGATCAAACTGAACATTTTGCTGGGCGCCGGGCTGTTGCTCGGTGTCCTCGGCACGGCCCATGCCGATCAGGCCGGGCAACAGACAATCCGGGTCATCCCCAAGACCTATATAAGCCCCGGGGCAACGGGAAGTATTGGTCAGTCGCGCAGCTCGCAGCAATACAATGGCTATGGCGGCTATCAGGTGCCGAGCGATTATGGCTCTGTCCACCAGCGCAATAGCAGTGCCAGCCAATCATTCGAAACCCGCGGCGGCATCCGGCAAAGCATTGTGTGTCCCGGTGGCTACGAGGTTGAACGCAGGCCTGGCAGTTCAACCTATGAGCGCCAAGATAGCCGCTAATCCCTTACTGCGAGCTTTAAAAAAACACCAGTCGAATGCCTGTTCGACTGGTGTTTTTGTATGTTGGAGACAGCGCCTAGCCTTTGCTGCCCCAGATGTCTTCGAGTCGTGAGTCACGACCGCAGGCGGTGCGATAGTACTTATAGCGCAGCGGGTTTTTCAGGTAGTAGTCCTGATGGTACTCCTCGGCAGGATAAAAGGTTGTACCCGGCAATATCTCGGTGACAATCTTGCCTTTGAGCCTGCCAGAGTTCTGCAAGGCGGTCTTGGAGGCCTGCGCTGCCGCTTCTTCCGCATCGTCGCTGTAGAAAATTGCGCTGCGATATTGGCTGCCGTGGTCGCAAAACTGTGCATTGGCGGTCAAGGGATCGATAGTTGGCCAGTAAGCTTCGAGTAACTTTGCATAACTGGTCTTGTTCGGGTCATAACTGACCAGTACCGCCTCCAGGTGTCCGGTTTTACCCGATGAGACCTGCTCGTAGGTGGGGTTTTTGACAGTGCCGCCAATATATCCGGAGGTGGTCGACAAAACGCCTGGTACTTTGTCGAAGTCCGACTCGGTGCACCAGAAGCATCCCCCCGCGAAGACTGCAACCCCTTGCTCGCCGGGTTTGAGCTCTATGCTCTGCGCGGTGCCTGTGGCTTGTGCTGCCGCAGGGGTTGACGAGGTTGGACCGCAGGCGCCGAGCAGCAAGCCCAGTAGCAGCGTCGCACCGGCCAAACCAAGGCGTTTAATAGTTTCAGTTGTCATCATTAGCTCCTTAGGGCCGGTAAGTCTTCGCCCTTGGCAATAAACTGCAGGGCCAGGCCATTGTTACACCAGCGTTCCCCACGCGGAGCAGGGCCGTCATTAAACAGGTGGCCCTGGTGCCCGCCACAGCGGATGCAGTGATATTCAGTGCGTGGCCAGAGCAGCTTGAAGTCACGCTTCGTGCCGATATGACCTGCAATGGGCTGGGTAAAGCTCGGCCAGCCTGTGCCGCTGTCAAACTTGTTTTCGCTTTGAAACAGCGGCAAGTAACAGGCCGCGCAGATAAAGGTGCCATCCCGCTCTTCGTGATTGAGGGGGCTGCTGTCGGGGCGCTCGGTGTTTTCCTCGAACAGCACGGCGTAGGCGTCTTGGGCAAGCAGTTTTCGCCACGCCTCGCGGGGCTTGTTCAGCGGTGTGATGACCGGTTGCGTTGCTGTTGTTTGAGCCACAGCGGGTTGTATCAATGAACCCAGCAGCGGTGCCGCCGGTAATAGGGCCAGACCGTGCAGAAAAGAACGGCGTTTCATGAGTATTTTCATCCTCTGCCATGAGCAATATAGAGGTTAAAAATATGCGCTTGTTACAGTGCTTGACTGGTTTGGGCGGCCAGGGCGATCAATGACTTGCTGCGTTGGTAGCGCGTTAAGCGCTGGCTGAGTTGTTCGGGGAGCTGTACCTCGGGGCTAAAACCCGACGCCTGGTAAAACTCAGACAAAGATGGATGGCAAAACAGCCAGACTGTTGAATTGCAGCTGCTTGTAACGGCCTTTATAAGTTCTCGTGCATGACCTTGCAGGCGGTGTTCGGGGGCCACGAACAAGCTGGTCAACCAGTGTCCGCTGGCAACAGGCCGCAGGCACAATGCGGCAATGATTTGTGTGTGCTCGACAACCCAGACCTGATCTTCATGGGTGGCCTTCATTTTCGAGCGATGGGCGCCGTAAAACTTGTTGGCCAAGGGTTTCAAGGGTTCAGGTAGAAGGCGAACACGGGTTGCAGGCATTGGGTTCGGGCTGGTTCGGTTTGGCCCAGCGCGGGCACTTGGCCTAGCGCTGGGCGATTGTCTCAGTTGCGTGCGGCGTGGCTGCCAAGCAGGGTTTGGCCCTCATGCTTGGATTTCTTGGCCATGCGTTTTTCCTGAGCGGTTTTCAGGGGCTTCTTCTTGCTGTTCTTTTTTGAATCCATACCTTTGCTCATGATCTTTACCTCAGTGGGTGAAAAGTGAGTGAGCGTGGAGCCTTTGGGACATTCTCCGGCAAGCCTCGGTAGGATCCAGTCTACGCCGATTAGCCAGAAATGCTTCTATTGAAATACATCATTGCTCGCCGATGCTGCTGACGCGGCGTTCGGCAACTATCTCAGCCAGGTCATTGCGTTGCATATACAGCTGGATAGGCGCAGTGATATTCAGCCGTTCATCGATATGTTGGTCTAGCAGCAGCTGTATGCGCGTGCGGTCTAAACGCATGTGGTTGTCGCAATGCGGGCTCCAGACGAACTCGCTGGTTGGCTGTATCGACTCCTGGAGAATATCCAGGCCAAACGAGTCTTCGCTGAAGCGCACGATGTACTGGTCGGTTTTTTGATTAAAGCCCACAAGGCCCTGTAGTTGATCGGCAGCGCTACAGATGTCGGCGGATGTGATACTCATGGTGCTTGGCCTGTGATAAATGAAGGGTGATCACAGGCTAATGAGCTTGGCGGTGAGCTTATTGCTCAGGATCAATACCCTGTGCAATAAGCTCAACAAGCGGCTGGAATTGCAGCCAGGTTGTTACAGTTCTTGCTCCAGGCGCGCTACTGCTTCGGGGCCGCCCATGAGCTTTGCGGCGGTCAGCGGTGTCACACCGTTGTTGTCACAGCTTTTAGGGTTGGCGCCATGGCTGAGCAACAGGTCAATGGCGGCAACGTTGTTGAACATTGCAGCCATCATCAGTGAAGTCTTGCCGTCAGGAGTCGTGCCCTCGACATCTGCGCCATGCTCAAGAAGCATTTTGATGATTTCGAGGTTGCCCTTGAAGGCTGCACCTGCCAGCGGTGTCTGTCCGTTCTGGTTGCGCAGGTCTGGGTCGGCCTTGGCCGCCAGGAGCATTTTCGAGGTTTCGATGTGCCCGTGATAGCTCGCCAGCATCAACAGGCTGTCGCCTTTGTGGTTGCGCAGGTTTACGGGTAGACCCTGTTCGATCATTGCCTTCAGGGTATCGGTATCGCCACAGCGCGCATGATCGAAAACCCGCTCAGCAAATGCCAGGGTTTCGTCGTCGAGTTGTTCGCCGGCATTGCTCTGTTGTTCGGTCATTTAACCCTCCTTGATAAAAATCTTGGGTCGTTGCATTTCGTCTGTCTACAGCATAACGGGGTTCGGGCAAATGTACCGATTGGCTTTATTGATCAAGGTGATTTATCCAGCCGGATGCCATGGCGCGGTTGCCTAGCCTTTATCGGGGCTAAATTCTGCAGCCGTTTTAACATCCCTGATCGAGTTGGACATGCTGTGGTTCGGGTTGAGCAGGGCCTTGCGGATTTTCTCGTAATCTTCCATCGACAGGCTACTGCGGCTCAGAACCTCAAGTGCGAACTGTTTGACTTCGGCGTCGGTGTAGGCGGGTTCCCTGGATTCAGGTTGTGCGGCACAGCCACTGAGAACCACAGTTAAGACAGTAAGCAAAAGAGCGATTGAGCGTTTCATCTGGGCACCTGTTGATCTGGGCATTTGGGGATGCGTATAGATTATTCAGGGGCGCCTGACGGTAGAAATCGATCGTTCTAATAGTGGCTATTGAAGTTTTGTAAGGCTGATTTAGAGATCCGCAGTCCAGATGCCGCCAAGTGCTTGCAAAACATGCTCAGAAAGGAGCGGGGCGAGGTTATCAGGCCATGGCTTTTGCGCCTCTAGCCATTCGATCTGCTCAAGCTCAGCCGCTGGATAAACCCTATGCGGCAGGGCGGCACGGTATACCGTTGCGGCAATGCGGGTGTTGACCTCGTTGGCGGCTGGCGCTGAAAAGTGGCCGAGCAAACTGATGCTGCTCACATCGAGGCGCAGCTCTAGTTCTTCCAGCAGTTCACGCTGTAGCGCGTTAAGCGAGCTTTCTCCTGGCTCGCATTTACCACCCGGGAGCATAAAGGCTTGAGTGTCGCGCTTGCGCACCAGAAGCAAGCGCCCATTCAAATCGAATAAGCAAATAGCAGCGATGTTCAGGACCGGAAGTTCGTTTGGCATGTGCTGATATTGGTTATGAGACATGTGGGTTAGCGCAGCGTGTTGGAGAACGCGCTAGTTTCGTCGAGTGATTGGCTATTCATGCCGACCTTGACGGACATCAGAGGCGAGTTATTCAACCACACGTCGTCAATCACTATGGTTTTGCCGATATCTTCGTTATCCGCTGCTACCAGCAGGTAATAAGTGCCACTTTCGGGTGCTTCGCCCTCCCATCCCATGCTCATCTGGCCAAGGCTGGCCGATGCATGGGAAGGCTTGCTGGCTATTATCACGCCGTAGCTGTCTAGCAGCATGGCGCGCGGCTTGATAGCGAACTTACTCACCCCCAGGCACGAGTTGTTGCAGCGAGAATTAACGTTGAGGTTGAAGTGCTCGCCCTTTTTCAGGGCCAGTGAAAACACCCGGTAGTTTGAAATTGAGCTGCCAAAGTCCAGGCGCGGCTGGTCGGCGGTGATGGTCCATGACGGCACGGCGACGCCCGGGTTTACCGGAAGGGGGATCGCCTCGGCATTATGCAGCGCTTCCAGGGTGGTTTTCGCCATTGGGCTGGAGCCCGATGCAACCGAATGTTCGTAGGCCGACTTCGAGCTTACCTCGCTTGGGGCAGTGCTGGCGCATGCGGTAAGCAAGGCGCTGACCGCGAGGATCAAAAATCTGTGCAAAGCAAACTCCTGGGGATATCCCGATTGGGAACGGCATCCCGGTTCAATTGGAGCACCTTTGATTATCCACTGTTTCAAAGGTGCCCTGGCGATGATCTTGACCTGCAGTACCGTGCCACTTTGGGCATAACTTCAAGCTGGGCAAGGCTTTGAATGCTGACAAGCCCAGCGAGTTCGTGCCGGGTTGCGGGCTGGATTTAACCTGCCAGGCCAACGTAGACGTTTTGTACGTCATCATGGGCGTCAATCGCTTCGAGGAAGGCTTCAACTTCTTCAAGTTGCTCGGCGCTCAGGGTGGTCACCGGGTTCTTCGGACGGTAGCCAATGTGTGCCGAGTTCACGGTGAAACCGTGCTCCGGGAGCGCGCGGGAGACCGCATCCAGGTCGGTGATTTCGGTGATGAACAGGGTGTTGCCTTCATCGGCCTCGGCAAAATCCTGGGCGCCAGCTTCGATAGCGGCCAACTCGGCATCCGCTTCACCTTCAGGTGATGCCTCGATCAAGCCAACGTGGTCAAAATCCCAGGACACGGACCCGGAAGCCCCCATCTGGCCCTTGCGGAACAGTACCCGGACTTCAGCAACAGTGCGGTTGATGTTGTCGGTCAGGCATTCGACGATCACTGGTACTTGATGAGGCGCGAAGCCTTCGTAGGTGGTGCGTTCAAAGTTGACTGTCTCACCCAGCAGGCCAGCGCCTTTTTTGATTGCGCGCTCCAGGGTGTCTTTGGGCATGGAGGCTTTTTTCGCCTGGTGCACGGCAAGGCGCAGCTTGGGGTTCATGTCCGGGTCGGCGCCATTGCGGGCCGCGATCATGATCTCCTTGACCAGGCGACCAAAAATCTTGCCGCGTGCGTTGGCTGCGGCTTCTTTAGGTTTGGCTTTCCACTGTGCACCCATTGGGAGGTTCTCTTGTGTCAGTACTGCAAAATGTTCACCCAAACGCAGCCGCTATGAAGGCGCGGGGTTTGGGCATCAGAAAGTGAGTCGGTTATTTTAATCGTTCCGAGCGAGGCTGGCACCCACCAAATGGGCGCACGGTCGGATTTCCAGCTCGAAGGCCTCTAGCTAGGGTGTTTCAGTTTCTGGCAAAGCCACCGCCAGGCCTGCGCCCGCCGCACCAAGCAATGAAAGCAGCAGGATAACGGCGCTGACGCCTACGACCATGCTCAGTGCGCCAATAAACCCCATCAACAGCAAGATAACCCCGATCAGCGTGTTGCTGACCGCCACATAATCGGTGCGGCGATTGCCTTGTGCCAAATCAACCACATAGGTCTTGCGACCAATGCGTACCCCTTGATGGGCAATGCTCAGGCAAAAGTAAAGTGCGGGGATTAACCCGCTAAACCCCAGCCAGGCGTGTTCGAAGTGGTCGAGGATAAACAGGATAATACCCTGTGCGGCTGTCATGAGCGCGGCGAGGATCATGACTTTGCGGCTGGACACATCGGCAAAGCGTCCCCACACGGGCGCGGACACCAGGCTGGCGGCGCCGCTGGCCAGCAGGAAGAGGGCAAGCAGTGATGCATTGGAGTCCAGGTTCTTTTGTGCAAGGACTACGTAATACGGTGCCGTCAACGCCGAGCAAAGCAACAGGGCGCGGGTGATCACGAAGTGGCGGAAGGCTTTATCGGTGCGCAATATATCCAGGCGCTTGATGGCTTCAATAAATGCGTTGCCGCCGCCGTCCGTCTCGCCAGGATCTTCGCTGATCTGTGCATAGACCAGCGCGGCAATCACCCACAAGCAGCCAGCGCCGGCCAGGAGCAAGGCATAGGCGATAGGTTCCGGTTGGGCCTGGCTGCTGAACAGCAATACCAACGCCAGACCGACAGTGACCAACCCCGCAGCGCTGGCCGACCAGCCGTTGACCTGGCCGCGGCGACTCTTGGGCACGGTTTTACCGATGACGTCCTTGGACGCGACCGAGCTGAGGCCACGGGCAATACTGAACAGGCTCACCAAGGCGATGATTGCCCAGCCCGCCGTGGCCCCATCCAGGGTCCAGGCAACCAGGCCAATGCCGGCAATCGCCAAGGCTTGGACCATGCTGCCGAATACCCAGACCCACTTCCTGATCTTCATGGCGCGGATATAACTGGCGACGAATAGTTGCGGGATCAATGAGCCCGACTCGCGTATGGGGACCAGAAAACCGATGAGGTAGAGTGGTGCGTGAACCGTCTCCATCACCCAGGGCAGGACGATTTTCGGGTTGGCCAGGGCATCGCCCAGTTTGCTGAAGAAGTGACTCAGGATCATCAACAAGAAATTGCCGGGCACTTGGTGACAGGCGCTGTCGCTCAGTTCGGTACAGACGCGGGCGTCTTCCTCATCTACAAGCTTGCTGTAGATATCATCCGTTAGGTTCTTGCCGGGCATCTTGATCCTGAGTCATGGGCGCTATCGAAAATGTCGGCAATGATGCCACGCAAGCGCGTCCTGGGCCTACTCAGCCATAAAGCAACTGTTGAGCAAAAAAGGATCGTGGTTTGTTTTTAGATCAGGTTCTGCTGGGGGCTTCGCGAGAACGAGGGGGGGTGGCGAGGGAGAGAGAGCGGGAAGTTGAAGCAAACGCGCCGTTCGAGAACGGCGCGTAGCAGGGTATCAGTCTTGGCGGTCAGTAACTTCGAGCAGGTGATAACCGAATTGGGTTTTCACTGGGCCCTGGACAACATTCACCGGGGCGCTGAACACTACTGTGTCGAATTCCTTGACCATCTGGCCTGGGCCGAAAGTACCCAGGTTGCCGCCGTCGCGGCTTGATGGGCAGCTGGAGTTGTCTTTGGCAACCTGCGCAAAGTCAGCGCCAGCTTCGATGGCGGCTTTCAGTTCGTTGCACTTGGCTTCGCTGGAAACCAGGATGTGGCGGGCAGTGGCTCGAGCCATGGGGGTGTACTCCTCTCAGATAATCTGTTGAGCCTACCGTAATTAGGCGGTGATTGCATCGCTGAGCGCTTTAGCGCTTGCCCATGGAGCGGCGCGTACCATTGGGGGCCGGGCCGATTTTCTTCTCGTGGGCCGACTTATGGCCTTTGGAGTGCCACGCCTGTCCATCGTTCTTGCCCGGCGCATAGCTGGCAGGCGAGAACGGGAACTTGAAGGCCGGGATTGCTGGCTTGGCCTGGGGTTCGCCAGTGAGCTCTGTGACGGTTGGCGCAATGACCCGGGCGTTGGGCGACTCAGTGGTTTTCATGGCGGTTCGCATGGGGCAGTAGAAGAAAGGACGCGAGTATACGCACTCTTTGTTCGCTGCGTTGGGGCGCAACGGCGCGCGACTGACTTTTGTGCTCGAGCACGCCATTGCTTGAACGGCGCGCCCTAGCACTCATGGGGCTTCAACTATTGCGGCCTTAGCCGGCACTCCAGAGCAACCCAGGCAGGCCGCCCAGGGCTGTCACACCCATTAACAGGGCTGCAGCTTTCGGCCGATAGGGCAGAAGAAATACCAGAACCAGCGCCGCCGCGCTGAGCAGGCCAAACCATATGACCACGCCAACCGAGCTACCCCAGGCGCGAACGCATGGCCAGATTGCAACCGCCAGCAGCAACCAGCCGATAAGGCGCAAGGCTTTTTGCCGGGTGGCGCCGGTACGGTTCCAGACTTGGCGGTGATGCCTGTCCATCGCCAGGCAAAGCGCGGCCATGCCGGCGTAGCACAGGGCTGCGCCGAGCAGCAGGGCGAGCGTCATGTTCATCAAGCCACCTCTACTTTGGCGGTGTTCAAGCTGGGTTGTGGCGTCTTGCGCTCGACCTTTTGCCGATTTTTCAGCCAGAGCTTGCGAGCGGTCCACAGACTCAAAAGGCCGATAGACATGGCGGTCAACTCGACTGCAGCCCGCTCGCCATCGCCTCGTTGCAGATAGCTGACGAACTGGTCGCCGACCACCAGCCAGTTGAGCAGCGGCAGGGCCAGGCACAGTGCTGCTACTGCTAGCAACTGCTCGATCCAGGCCTTTGTAGCCGGGCGTATGGCGGCATGCACGTAGGTCAGTAGCCAGGCCACGAAGAAACTGATGACTTCCCATTCGGGGCGGTCAGTGATACCCAGCGGGATCAGGCGGTTGCCCCAGAAAAAGGCAATGCAGGCCAGGCTGATACCGCTGATAGAGCCGATGTTAAGCACCTCGATGATCCGGTAGACCTGGGGTGTACGAGCTCCGAACTCATTCAGCGAACGCTGGCGACGCTTGACCATAAACAGGATCGCACCGGTTGCCATCATCGCCGCACCTGCCAGGCCACAGATGAAATAGAGCCAGCGAGCGGTAAGGCCACCGAAGGCGGCAAAATGCAGGTTACGCATGACCGACTGCACATCCTGGGCCGCGCCGCCGCGTAATTCCCCGGGCGCCTGGAAATCCTGCTGCTCGCCGCTGACCCCATCGAAGAACACCTGGCCACCGCCATCGCCGAGCAAGCGGTATTCACCGGTTTTTTCGATAAAGCGGCCAAAGGTCACAATCGAGGCGCTGCTGTCACCGGGATGTTCGACGCTGATAAAGCTGAGCGGACGTTGCAGTTGTTTCTCACTGCTGATCAATATCTGGTCGAGCGCTGTGACCTCGGCCTTGATGCCGGTCTCTTCACGTGGCGTCGGCTGGGTCAGCAGGTCGGCGAAGTAGGCATCGTCTGTGCTGTAGTGGGTTTCGATACCGGCGGGCATATACAGCATGTAAAAGGTCGCCAGGCCGGTGTAGGCAATCATCAGCTGGAATGGCAAGCTGAGCACCGACACCGCATTGTGTGCGTCCAGCCAACTGCGTTGCTGCTTGCCAGGCCGGAAGGTGAAAAAGTCCTTGAAGATGCGCTTGTGGGTAATGACTCCGCTGACCAAACCGACGAGCATGGCCATGGTGAAAAAGCCAACCAGCCAGATACCCGCGGTTCCAGCGTGGAACTCGAAGTGCATATGCACGAAGTGGTGCCCGCCCTCGCTTTCTCGCTCGGTACTGGCCTTGATTGGCTCACCGCTAGTCGCATCAAGACGCAGGTTCTGGAACTGCTCCTTTTCGTCCTGCCAGAAAACCCGCACAGCCGGGTCCGTGTCACTCGGCAGGCCGATGCCCCAGAAATGGCTGCTCGGCACATGCTCGCGCAAATAGGCCTGGCCGACACGCACGGCCAGAGGCCGGTCGACGCCATCGTCCATGCCGCGGACTTCGCCAGCCTGTGGGATTTGCGGCTTCATCCAGCGGGTGATGGCTTCATCGAAGACCCCGAGCGAACCGGTGATAAAGACCACAAAGAGTATCCAGCAGGCCCACAAGCCACCCCAGGTGTGTAGCCATGCCATCGACTGGCGCAGGCCTTCTTTCTTGACTGCCTGACTCATACCATGCCCCTCCCAAGCCACCAGCCAAGCGGGGCCAGGACCAGTGCTGGCAACAGCAGGCCGAGCCAGGCACGGCGGTTGTCCTGCACCGCGAATACCCAAATGATGGCGGCGGTGTAGACCGCGAAGCTGATCAGCGAAGACGCCAGAATCGCCTGGCTTTTAGGCAGCGGCAGCACCGCACCGAGAAAAATCACGCTGGCCGAGGTCAGCGCGTACCCGCCGAAAATCGCGGCAGCGGTGCGTGACAACAAGATGCGGCCACGGGAAGGGGAGGTTGGTTTCATGAGCAAGCAGCCATGGTTTGGAGCAAGAAAAGTCCGTCGGCAGGGCAACGGGACGAAAAGTAATCTTAACAAGAATCAGTTGCGCATAGATTAAAACGAACGGGCAGGACAAAACCACAAGGCAGCAGGTTTTTTAGCTGTGACAATATGTGTCAAGCGACTGCCAGGCGGTCATGCCTGGCAGTCGCCACGACTTAGAAATTGAAACGCAAACCCAGGGTTGCATTACGTGGCGTACCGTAATAGCTGGAGGAGGTGCTGGTGTAATACTCCTCGTCCAGCAGGTTGTTCAGATTGAGGGTGGCGCTGAGTTGTTCGGTCAGCGGGTAACGCGCCATCACATCGACCAAGGCATAGTCATCCTGGGTAAAGCGCACGCCCAACGGGCCCATGCCATCGCTATAGATCTCACTTTGCCAATTGACACCGCCGCCGAGGGTAAGGCCATTGCCGATGCTGCGCAGGGTGTAGGTGGTAAACAATTTCGCGGTGTTCTGCGCAACATTGGTATTGAGCTTGTTGCCGTCGCTGTCTTGTACGATGTTACGGCTGAAGCTGGCGCTGGCTTCCCAATCCGGGGCCAGTTCACCGGAGACTTCCACTTCAAAACCACGGGTCTTGGTGCCGGACTCGGCTTTATAGGCCTGGTTGCCATCTGGCGCGAGCACGCCGGGGATCGCCACGGCCAGGTTATCTTGTTCGATTTGATACAGCGCCAGGCCGAGGTTGAGGCGATCATCAAAGAATGCCGCCTTGCTGCCAACTTCATAGCCCACGCCTTCGAGTGGGTCGATGTAGTTACCTGTTTCGGTCATGTTGCTCTGCGGTTTGAAAATACTGGTGTAGCTGCCGTAGAGCGACCAGTTATCGTCAAGGTCGTAAACCAGGCCGGCGAAGGGTGTGACCACGCCGGTTTCAGTGCGTTTGTCATCGGTATCGGCGGAGGTCGGGTCGTAGTAGTCGGTCTTGACGGTGTTCTCCCAGTCGCTGACCCGGGCGCCGAGAATCACCGATAGCGCGTCGCTAGCCCGTAGTCTCAGGCTGCCATAGACGGCTGTTTGCGCCTCTTCGTAATCGATTCGGCTGGTGGCTGGCATCGCGGGTTTCCCCGGGTCCTGGCCGTCCCAGTTGTAGATGTTGTCAATCGAGTTGTCCCAGTCAGCGAAGCGCCAGAGGGGATAGCCGTTGGTGCGGTACTCGGTGTCTTGCTGGCTGTAGCCAAAGACGGCATCGTGCTCGCGGCCAAAGAGGTCGAAGCTACCGGCAAAATTCAGGTCGAGACTGGTTTGCACCGGCTTGGCCTCCCAGCGGCCTGCCCATAAGCCCATGCCAGCGCCGGTAGCGGGGTCGGGAAAGCCACTGGCGGCGTAACCTATGACTTCATCGTATTCGTAGCGGCCCTGGTTGAGTGTCAGCTTGGCTTTCCAGCGCTCGTTCAGGCGCTGCTCCAAGGTGGCAAAGCCAGAGGTGAATGTGCGGTTGGAGTAAGCCCAGGCCGCACCCGCTGAATCAGAGTCGGACCAGTCGGCGAGTGAGCCATCCTGGTTGTACAGCGGTAAACCACTGCGCGCGTGGTCATCGGCCTGATGGCTTTGATAATCCATGCCGACACTGAGCAGGGTATCGGGCGTAAGGTCGGCCTCGATCACACCGTAGAAGACTTTCTTGCGTTCGTTAAAACGATCGATATACGACTCGTTATCCTGATAAACCCCAACCAGGCGGCCACGGACATTACCGCTCTCGGTCAGCGGGCCACTGGTGTCCAGCTCGGTGCGCTGGTAGTCCCAGGAGCCGCCAGTGACGCTAAGGCTGGTTTGTGGCTTGAACGTCGGTTTCTTGCGGATCATGTTCAGGGTCGCACCTGGCGTTCCGATGCCATTGGTCAAGCCGGTAGCGCCGCGAATGATTTCGACTCGGTCGTAGAGTGCCAGGTCGTTGCTTTGGATGATCGACTTATAATTACTGCTGAGCCATTGCACTCCGTCGACCTGGTAATTCTCCACGGCAAAGCCGCGCGAATAGATTGTGCTGGTATCCGAGCCGCCGTTACCGCTCTGGTTGATGCTGAGCCCCGGAACTTGGCGCACCAGGTCATTAAGTTGGGTGAGGCCTTGGTCATCAATGCGCTGGCGGGTCATCACGCTCACCGATTGCGGGGTTTCCCGGATCGACAAAGGCAGGCCGGTTGCAGTGCTGGTCGAGCCGGTGGTGTAGGAGCCCGTGCCTTCGGTGGTTGCCCCAAGGCTGAGCCCGGTGACATAGGTCGCATCCAGCTCCAGCGCGCTGTTGCTGCTGGCTTCAGCAGCGGTGGGAGGTAGCAATGAATAGCTGCCATTGGCTTGACGTACCACTTTCAGGCGGCTGCCCATCAGCAGTTTTTCCAGCGCCTGATCATTGGTGTAGCGCCCGCGCAGCCCGGCCGAGCGCATGCCCTGGATCAGTTCCGGGGTCGAGGACACACTGACTCCAGCGGTGGCGGCGAAACTATTGAGTGCGGACTCCAGAGTGCCGGGGGCGATGCTGAACTCTTGCTCTGTTACCACCGACTCGGCCAAGGCTGGCTGAACCTGTAATGCCGTTGCCAGTGGCAGGGCAAGGGCTGCGCCCAGTACCGCACGATGAATGGCCGTGTGGAGTGGATCAGGCAGGGCGGAACAAAGCAGCCGGGCACGGCGCGTGACAGTCTGGAGCGGCATGGAAGGTCCTTTGATAGTTGTTCTGTGGTGAGCGCCAAATAAGCGCTTTAACTACCAAGACGATTGAGAATACGAATCAACAACACCTGGGTGAAATATTTTTATCCAGGGTTAGGCGCGCTCAACGCTCACCCAATAAGAACTGACTTTGCGAATGCGCAGCTCCAGTGTTGTGCTCAGGTTATCGAGAATCGCGTCGCTGTCCGCAAGCTGGAATGCGCCTGAAATTCGCAGGTGGCTCAAGCTTGGGTCGCAACGCAGAACGCCCGGGCGATAGCGGGCCAACTCAGCGATAAATCTTGGCAAGGGCCAGTTACTGACGATCAACATGCCATTGACCCAGGCATCCGCATGGCTTTCCAGCGGTTCTACAGCCTTTGTGTCACTGGCGCTGAAACGCAGCTGTTGGCCAGCTTTTACACGCACGGGCGGTTGGTGGTCTGCCGTACGGACTTCGACTGCGTGTTGCAACACCCGAACTTGAGTGAACTCGCCCTCACGCTGGACTAAAAACCGTGTACCCAGCGCACGGATGCTGCCTTGTTCGGTGTGTACAACAAAGGGCCGGGCCTTCTGATCCGCGGCGGTCTGGACCAGAATCTCACCCTGTAGCAGGCTGATTTCACGCAACTGTTTGCCGTAGTCGATATTCAGGGCGGTGGCGCTGTTGAGTTGCACTGTGCTGCCGTCGTCAAGCCGGATATTGCGTCGTTCGCCAGTGGCGGTGCGTTGGTCTGCGCGCAGGCTGCTGAACGTGGTCGATTGCCAGGCCAAGCCTGCTGTGCCCCCGGTAACCAGCAACAACCCGAGCAGCTTGAGGCTCTCGCGCCGTTTATTACCCGCAACTGACAGCATTGGCCGGGCGAGGGTTGCAGGCAGTGTTGCCAGCTTGCCCTGGAGCTTTTCCAGGCGCGTCCAGGCTTGGCGATGGGCCGCATCGGCAGTCAGCCAGCGCTGGTGTGCGTCAAGCAACGCGGCGTTGTCTGGTGCTTCTTGCAGATCGAGATACCAGTTGGCAGCGGCCTGTAGAGTGGCGGTAGACACTGGGGCGCTCATGCTCAATCCTCAATCAGCAGCATGCATTGCGTCAGGGCGCGAACCAGATGTTTGCGCACTGTGTTGGTTGAAAGGCCCAGGCGTCGGCCAATTTCAACCTGGCTCAGGCCATCAAGTTGCGCCAAGAGGAAAATCTCACGGCCACGTGCCCCCAGGTTGTCGAGCATGCGATCGATTTCCACCAGGGTTTCGAGGATCAGTACTCGGGTTTCTGGCGATATTTCCTGTTGCTCTGGCATGGTTGCCAATGCTTCGAGATAGGATGTTTCCAGCGCCCGGCGGCGAAAACCATCAATCATCAAGCTTCTGGCAATGCTGCTGAGGTAGGCGCGGGGCTCACGCAGCTCTTGAGTCTGGCGGTTGGCTAGTACGCGCACGAAGGTGTCTTGCGCCAAGTCGGCAGCGCTTTCTGCACAAGACAGACGCTTGCGCAGCCACATTTTCAACCAGGCGTGATGCTGGTGATAGAGCGAATGAACCGCTTGCTGGCTGGTCAGCTCGGAGGGAGGAGGCGAGAGCACTGCGGAGCCTAAATGATAATTGATATCATTTATTCTCTATGGAATGTCGTGCACACGCAAGTGCCATTATCTAACCGCTCGACGCATATCCATAAGCACCCCGCTAATCACTCTGTCCTGCACTAAAAACACGAATTTGGCTTCAGCTAATCCGCTGACTGGCCGATATAACTTCCTGCGCAGTCGATGACAAACTACCGCTGGTCTTGACGAGCCACTACATGTGATTTACGGATGATGTCTTTTTGATATTATGCGCGCCGCGATGCACCTTCCATTCAGTGAGTTCCCCATGCTGGTCAGCAGTTACAACGGCATTTTCGTCGTATTTTCTTTGATTGTTGCCATTCTTGCTGCCTACACCGCGCTGAATATGGTCGGTCGAGTCGCTGGTTCAAAGGGACGAGCGGCAATCTTGTGGCTGATCGGTGGTTCGTTCGCCATGGGGTTTGGTGTCTGGTCGATGCATTTTATCGGCATGCTCGCATTCAGTCTGCCCATATCCCTGGGCTATGACGTAACGCTGACACTGCTGTCGCTGATCATTGCGATTTTTTCTTCAGCCTTTGCCATGTGGCTGGTGTGCCAGGAAAATCTACCAGGCGCGCGCTTGTGGTTAGGCGGTCTGTTGATGGGGTTCGGCATCGCCGCCATGCACTACACGGGCATGGAAGCGATGTTGATGACCCCGGGAATTGTCTACATTCCCTGGCTTTTCGTGTTGTCGATTGCGATTGCGGCGGCGGCTTCATGGGCATCCTTGTGGATTGCCTTTCGCTTGCGCCGGGATTCCGAGTTCAACACCTATGCGCGAATCGGCGCGTCGCTGGTCATGGGCTGTGCCATCGTGGGCATGCACTACACCGGCATGGCGGCTGCACAGTTTCCCGTGGGTAGTTTCTGTGGTGCGGCCAACAGTGGCATTGACAGCAAATGGCTGGCGGTATTGGTGATAGTGGTGAGCCTGGCGGTGTTTGCCATTGCCTTGATCGTCTCCATGCTCGATGTGCGCACCAACCTGTTAGCTACCTCGCTGGATCGTGCCAATACCGAGTTGGTGAAGCTGGCTTTGCATGACAACCTGACCAAGCTGCCCAACCGCTTGCTTTTGAACGATCGCCTGGAGCAGGCAATCAATAAGTCCGCCCGCAAAAAACACCAGTTTTCACTGCTGTTCATGGACCTTGATGGTTTCAAGGCCGTCAACGATGCCTACGGTCATTTCACTGGTGATCGGCTGCTGATGAAGGTTGCACAGCGCATTCTCGATACCAAGCGTGCAGAAGATACAGTGGCCCGCCTGGGCGGCGATGAATTCGTGATGTTGGTTGATCAGAGTGAGCCAGAAGACGCTGCAGCCCTGGCACAACGGCTGGTCGAGGTTATTGCCCAGCCTTATAGCATCGACGGCAACAGCCTCAATCTCTCCGTCAGTATTGGCATTGCCTTGTTCCCAGATGATGGCAAAACCGCCCATGAGTTGATGGTCAATGCCGATGCGGCGATGTACCACGCCAAGGAAACCGGGCGTGACGCCTACTGCTTTTTTGAAAGCACCATGAACGTCAATGCCCATGAACAGATGCAGTTGCAGCAAGACTTGCGACTGGCACTTGAGCGTCAGGAGTTTTGCCTGCATTACCAACCCAAGATGCTTGCGCCCAATGGGGTGATGGTCGGGGTTGAAGCCTTGCTGCGTTGGCAGAGTGCGGAGCACGGCCTGATCCAGCCTGATGTTTTCCTGCCCCTTGCCGAGCGCACGGGTTTGATTATTCCTATCGGTAACTGGGTCATCAATGAAGCCTGTCGCCAACTGCGTTTTTGGCATGATGCCGGCTATGGCAACTGGAGCATGGCGGTCAATCTGTCGACTGTGCAGTTGGCGCATGCAAGCCTGGTGGATGTGGTGCGTTCGGCCCTGGAGCGCTACGCCGTCGATGCCAAGTATTTGATTCTGGAGGTGACTGAATCCACTGCCATGCGTGACGCCGAGGCCAGCCTGGATGTGCTCAATCGGCTATCGGCGTTGGGTGTGAGTATCTCCATCGATGATTTCGGCACCGGTTACTCAAGCCTGCTTTATCTCAAGCGCCTGCCAGCCAATGAATTGAAAATTGATCGCGGCTTTATCATGGCGCTGGCGCAGGATAATGATGATGCGGCGATCGTCTCGGCGATCATTGCCCTGGGACAAACCCTGGACATGAAGATTGTTGCCGAGGGCGTGGAAACCAGCGATCAAAAGGACCTGCTTACTCGCCTGGGCTGCAATACGCTGCAGGGCTTTCATTTGGGCAGGCCACAGCCGGCCGACATGTTGCTTGGAAGCCTGGGGCATCAGGTTCTGGCGCCCTGCTAGCTTGAGCGACACAAGCCGGCAGGGGAGCGATTTTCGGCCTTAGACCCGGAAACGCCCGACCAATGTGCTCAAGCCGTGCGATAACTCTGAAAGGTGCTTGCTGGCTTGTGCGCTTTGTTCCGAAGTCTGCGCAGCTTCATTGGAGAGGTCGCGGATATCGCTGATATTGCGCGCAATCTCCTCGGTTACGCTGCTCTGTTCTTCGCAGGCGGTGGCGATCTGTGCAGCCATGTCATTGATGCGCTGTACCGAGTCGCTGGTATCGGTCAGCGCCTGATCCACGCCTGCGGCCTGTTCGACACTCTGCTGGGCCTTGCTGCTGCCGGAGTGCGTGGCCCTGACAGCATTCTGCACGCCAACTTGCAGGCGTTCGATCATTACCTGGATGTCCTTGGTCGAATCTTGTGTGCGCGCAGCCAGTGCTCGTACTTCGTCGGCCACCACGGCAAATCCCCGGCCTTGTTCACCGGCCCGTGCTGCTTCGATTGCGGCGTTGAGCGCGAGCAGGTTGGTCTGTTCGGCAATGCCCCTGATAACGGCGAGCACCGCACCGATATTCCCGGCCTCCTGCTCAAGGGTTTGAATGGTTGTCGAGGCGCTTTCGACTTCCTGGGCCAATTGCCGAATAGACTCAATCACTCCGCCAACCACCTGTGCGCCCTCGCGGGACTGGGCCTCGGCACTGCGCGCGGCATCTGCGGCGCTCTGTGCGTTGCGCGCCACTTCATGGACCGCCGAGCTCATTTCTGTCGCAGCGGTGCTTACTTGATCGACCGCGGCATACTCGCTGCTGATGAGTTGATCATTGGCGACAGACAGCTTGGCCAGGTTCTGCGCGGAGCTTTCGACCTCGCCGGTGACGCGGCCGACTTCCTTGATCAAGGGTTGTAGCTTGTCGAGAAAACGGTTGAACGCATGGCTTAGCTGGCCCAGCTCATCGTTGGAGACAACATCCAGGCGTACGCGCAAATCACCGTCGCCTTCAGCGATTTGGTTGATCCGGTTGAGCAGGTTATGCAGCGGGCCGGTCACCAGAATCGGGAAGCCAATCACCAGTACCAGGCAGACACAGAGGCCAAGGGCTATGATCAGGCCCTGCTGCCAGCCCAGTGTTTCACCTAATTGAATCGCAGCCTGCCCCTCGGCATTGGCGGCTTGGTCATCCATTTCGCCCAGTTTGTCGATGGCCGCACGCATGGCTTCGAACTGCTCTTCGCTGGCACCGAAACTCAGGTTGCTGGCGGCCTCTGGGTCGCTGGCAACCAGTTGTACCACTTGCTGCGAGGTCGCCTTCCAGCGTTCGAAACCTGCATCAAATTGTGCAACCAGCTTCATGGCCTCGGCGCCCGGTTGCATGGCGGCGAACTTATGCACACGGTCATATGCCTGCTGTATGTTTTCCGCATGGGAGGCGGTCAGGGCTTGGGCGTGGTCGCCAACGGCTTCATCGAGCAAACTGCGTTCCGCGACGAAGGCCTGGTAAAGGTCGCGGTCTGCATTGAGCAATAGACTGATGCCGGGCAAATAGCGCTTGGTTAGCGTGGTGCTCGATTCCGCGACCTGGGCAATGCCGCGCATCCCCAGAACCCCCATGGTGACCAGCAGCGCGGCCAATAACACAATGGGCAATGCAATTTTCCAACGAAACCCCAAATCGGCGAAAGCACGAAGCATGTTGGTTCTCCCGAGTGTTTACTCTGTGCCTTGAGTCTATACCACGCACGAGAAACCGAGCTGTCGGAACCTGCTTTTCTCACTCCGGGGCAATGCACCAGTGAAACCGGACGGTGCTTGATAAGGCTGCAGGGAAATAGGTTGCATTTGCAGGCCAAAGCGGGGGGCGGTCTGGCTGGAAAAGTAAAGGTGTTTACCTGCGTTTATTCGTATTGCGCCTGACTCGAGTTGGGATATGATTCGCGCCCCCAAATCCCCGCTAATCCTTCAGGTCATCATGCCCGGCAACGCTCTCTATACCGACTTGTCGGGTTATTACGATCTGATGTGCGCTGATATTGACTACCAGACGCAAAGCCAGTGCATCCAGCGCTTGCAGCAGTTGTTTGGCAATGCCGGCAAGCATCATCTTGACCTGGCTTGCGGCACCGGGCCCCATGTTCGCCACTTTATCGACGCGGGCTACCAAAGCAGCGGGTTGGACATCAATCAGCCGATGCTCGACAGGGCCATGTTGCGCTGCCCGGAAGCGCGGTTTTCCATGCAGGATATGTGTAGCTTCAAGGTGGCTGAGCCCTTGGATCTGATTACCTGTTTTTTGTATTCGATCCACTACAGCGCTGGCATTGACCGGCTCAAGGCTTGTATCGCCAGTGTTCACGGCGCACTCAAGCGCGGTGGACTGTTCTGCTTCAATGCTGTCGACAAGAACCTGATCGACAACCATTCATTTGTGTCGCACAGCGCGCGCCATGAAAACAGCCTGTTCAATTTCAGCTCCGCCTGGCATTACCACGGCACAGGCTCGCAGCAATCGCTGAAGCTGAGCATTCAGAGAACCATGGCGGGTGAAACCCAGGTTTGGCACGACGAACACCCCATGGTGGCCGTGGGGTTTGCCGAGTTGCAGGCGCTGTTGCAGCCTTACTTCGAGGTGCATGTGCTCGAACATGACTACAGCATGATCAATCCGTGGGACAGGCAGTCGGGAAATGCGCTGTTTGCCTGCGTGAAAATTTGATCTCGGAATCTCTGAAACGTCGTGATGTTGTGCTACAGCCAGCATGCTGCTGGCTGAAGCCGGGTGGTTCCTGTATCAGAGCAGGGGTAGGGTGTAGCTGAGGATCAAGCGGTTCTCGTCAATATCGTTGGTGAAGTTGGAGCGCACCATCGCATTACGCCAGCGCACGGAAAAGTTCTTCATCGGGCCTTGTTGGAATACATATTTCAGCTCGATGTCGCGTTCCCATTCCTTGCCATCACCGGCTGCTGCGCCCAGGTCGACGTTGTCACCGTTCAGGTAGCGGGTCATGAACTTCAAGCCGGGGATCCCGACGCCCTTGAAGTCATAGTCGTAGCGTGCCTGCCAGGAGGACTCATCCTTGTTGGCGAAGTCACTGATCTGCACATAGTTGACCAGGAACGGGTCTGTACCACCGATATAAGCTGCGCCAGTATCGCCACTCATCTTCTGGTAACCAAGGCCGAAGCTGTGGCTATTCAGGCTGTAGGTGAACATCGCGCCCATGCTCTTGTTGTCGACATTGCTGCGACCATCATCGGTGGAGCGCGCATAACGCAGGTCTGCCTTGAGGCTCTGACCTTCACCCAGCGGCAGGATTTGCACCAGGTTGAAGGAGTTCTGCTTGTACAGGTCTTCCAGGTTGGAATAGTAGTAGGAAGCGGTCAGGTCTTCGGTAAGCCGGTAGCTACCGCCGAGAAACTGGAAGGAGTCGCTGGCATTGTCGCCGCGCACATTGATGCCACGCTTGCCACCGGAAATCATTTTTATGTCTTCGAAGTCGCTCGAGTCACGGTTGTTGACCTGGCTCAGGTAGCCGCCATCGATTAACAGCCTTTCGATTTCCGTGGAGATCAATTGGCCGCCTCTGAACACCTGCGGCAACAGGCGCCCATCGCTTGAGCTGACTGCCATGTTCTTGAACTGCATACTGCCCGCCCGCACAGCGGTATTCGAGTATTTGGCCTTGGCCGCTACTGCCAGGTCAGATGAATTATCTTGCGATCCGCCCGAGCGATCAGGCACCAGCAAGTTGGTCCCGGCCGTTCCGCCGCCGCTGTCGAGCTTGAAACCAAACATGCCGATGGCATCTACACCAACACCTACAGGGCCTTCGGTATAGCCGGAGTCCACACGCAGGATAAAACCCTGTGCCCATTCCTCGCGCTTGCTCTGGCTAGCCCCTTCCTGGCGGAAGTCACGGTTGAAATAGTAGTTGCGCGCTTCCAGGGTGGCAGTGGTGTCCTTGATCAGCTCGGCGTGGGCGGCTGTGCATAGGGACAGGCCAAAAACACCGGATGTGATGGCAATGTTGAGGCTGTATTTGTTCATCTTATTGCTCTTCATTTTCAGGGTTGGTAAATCTCGCGGTCGTTCTTGTTGTTGTCTGACGGCGTGGCGGGAAGAAACGCGGGCAGCTCGATAGGCGTCGTATTCACAACGGCGATGCATGGCTTAAGCGGTGAGTCTTGGCAAGGGCTCGGGGGACTGATGACATGCGAGCTGGGCAGGGTTGCTTGGCAGTGGCCAGCGAGCCGCTGGTGCTGGATATGCCCTGTTGCGCCACTTGCAGGCAGGTAACGAGCGTGTCCATGGTCGGCCTCCTTGCCAGGTTTTTATAAGCGTCCGAAAAACTTAGCCCTGGACTCTAACGCAGCGTTCCAAGGCCCGATATTCACTATTCTCGAACACCCTGTTAGGCGCTGATGAACTGCAGGCTATATTCGCCTGAGTTGTGTGGCGGGGGCTGAGGCGAAGGGCCTCCTAGCGTTCATCTATGAACCTGGCAGAGGCCATGCGGGTGCTGCGGGGGGCAGCAGGATTTCGGTAACGCCCCGTGATTACCAACTTGATATTGCCTTCCTGGAAGGGCTTGGTACTTCGTCTGGCATTCAGCCTAATGGGTTCTGGCCAAGTGTTATCAGCGACTTGAACCCGGTGGATCTACCTTGTTTCCTCAAGAGTGCTGATCGGCAGTCTGTCAGTTGTACTCCAGGGTAATAATCGCGGCTTGAATAGGTGCGCCTGAGGGGGGCGTATAACTCATTCCCTGTAGGGGCGAAATGCTTGCAGAGGCAAGGTGGGCGCTTGAGTCTCGGGCTTTCAAGGATGCATTGACGGGTGACTTGCACTCCGTCACCCGGACGTTCAGTGCTCGTGTCCCTGCACGCTGGTCGACACTGACTTGGCATGCGGGCTCGAGCACTCGTCCATAAATGCTGATGGCATTTGTGGCGGTTTCTGCAAAGGTGGCGGGGGAGAAAATAGCCAAGAGAGCCAAGGTTGCGAACCGATATTTATTGTTGTTCATGGTAATACCTTTCTTTCGCTTGAACGTAATTGTCCTAATTGGTTTATCGGCAGCTGCAGAAAGGGCTTTAGGTTTTTTGCACAAGTAGAGGTCGTGCTGGGGCATGCGTTGTCCTTCAATTGCTGAAGTCCAAAGCGTGGGACCTGTTGGACAGGCAAAGAAAAGCCCCGCATCAAGCGAGGCTTTTTGGGTGCATCTTGTGGAAAGCAGGATGCTTGTGGCTATGAGTTCCTGAGCAAGCTCAATCCCAGCTCAGGGCACCGCCTGTTTGATACTCGATCACGCGGGTCTCGAAGAAGTTTTTCTCTTTCTTCAGGTCCATGATCTCGCTCATCCATGGGAATGGGTTGGTGGTGCCTGGGTACTCTTCTTTCAGGCCGATCTGGGTCAGGCGGCGGTTGGCGATGAACTTGAGGTAGTCCTCCATCATTGCCGCGTTCATGCCCAGTACGCCGCGTGGCATGGTGTCACGTGCGTATTCGATCTCAAGCTGGGTGCCCTGCAGAATCATCTGCGTGGCTTCTTCTTTCATCGATGCATCCCACAGGTGTGGGTTTTCGATTTTGATCTGGTTGATCACGTCGATACCGAAGTTCAGGTGCATCGACTCATCGCGCAGGATGTACTGGAACTGTTCGGCAACGCCGGTCATCTTGTTGCGACGGCCCATGGACAGGATCTGGGTAAAGCCGCAATAGAAGAAGATGCCTTCCAGTACGCAGTAGTAGGCGATCAGGTTGCGCAACAGTTCCTTGTCGGTCTCAACAGTACCGGTTTCGAACTTCGGATCGGAGATCGAGCGGGTGTACTTCAGGCCCCAGGAGGCTTTCTTCGCGACCGAAGGAATCTCGTGGTACATGTTGAAGATTTCACCTTCATCCATGGCCAGTGACTCGATGCAGTACTGGTAGGCGTGAGTGTGGATTGCCTCTTCGAAGGCCTGGCGCAGGATGTACTGGCGGCATTCCGGGTTGGTGATCAAGCGATACACGGCCAGCACCAGGTTGTTGGCAACCAGGGAGTCGGCGGTGGAGAAGAAGCCGAGGTTGCGCATGACAATGCGGCGCTCGTCGTCGGTCAGGCCGTCGGTGCTTTTCCACAGGGCGATGTCGGCGTTCATGTTGACTTCTTGCGGCATCCAGTGGTTGGCGCAACCGTCCAGATACTTCTGCCAGGCCCAGTCGTACTTGAAGGGTACGAGTTGGTTCAGGTCGGCGCGGCAGTTGATCATGCGCTTTTCGTCAACCGCAACACGGGCCGAGGTGCCTTCCAGCTCGGCCAGGCCTTCGGCGATGTCGAGTTCGTCCAGTGCTGCTTTGGCACGGGCGATTGCAGCACTGTCGTCAGCCGATACTGCGCGGGCTTCTTCAGCCGCTGCACCGCCAACCTGGTCGAGCTTGTCGATGTTCATGTCCGCCATGGCGGTCGCGTTGTTAGCGGTAGCGACTGCAGTTTCTGCGTCGTCTTCCTTTTCGAATTCGTCCCAGCTCAACATAGTCGGTTGGCTCCTTTCAGGTGGGTGGACATCCGAGTTTGCTGCGCGCCGTTCATACTGCTTTAAACGGGGTAATCGCCTGCTTATGTACAGCTGTACACAGCGCGGGCTCAACCCTGTTTGCCTTGCCTGAACGTCGCTGGCAATACTCTAAATCTGTAGTTAGAGCCCAAAGGTTCTAACGCTGTATTTCTTGCTAGTTGATAACCAAGCCTAGCAATCTTGCTGTGTTATTGCGCCGGGTCTGTTGATCTGAATCATCCGAACAAACTTCGGTTCGTCATCACTCTACTTGCAGCAACCCGAGGGTGAGACTGAGAGAGTAGCCGCTAGGCGCCGACTGATCCTGAACCCCTGAGCGTACGTATGTACGTGATGGGGGCAGGGCCAGTCGGCAACAACGCGGATGCCTCTCAGCATCGCGCGTCACTTTCTACTTACTGGCAGGCTTCGCAATCAGGCTCATCAATGGCACAAGCCTTAGGCACTGGCGCAGGTCCGGCCGCCATTTCGACTTGCGGTGCAGCCTTGCCTGGCGCTGCGCTCAAACCGTCGTTGCCGCCGCTTGAGACCGCATTGAGCTTGCCGGTGTTGACTGTCGACTTCTCGGTGCTGGTCGCGGCCAGGGCACGGAGGTAGTAAGTGGTTTTCAGGCCACGGTACCAGGCCATGCGATAGGTCACGTCGAGCTTCTTGCCCGATGCACCAGCGATGTACAGGTTCAGTGACTGTGCCTGGTCGATCCACTTCTGGCGACGGCTGGCCGCGTCGACGATCCACTTGGTTTCAACTTCAAACGCGGTGGCATAGAGCTCTTTGAGCTCTTGCGGGATGCGTTCGATCTGCTGCACGGAACCGTCGTAGTACTTCAGGTCGTTGATCATGACCGAGTCCCACAGGCCGCGTGCTTTAAGGTCGCGAACCAGGTATGGGTTGATCACGGTGAACTCGCCGGAGAGGTTCGATTTCACGTACAGGTTTTGATAGGTCGGTTCGATCGACTGCGAGACGCCCGTGATGTTGGCGATGGTCGCGGTCGGTGCGATGGCCATGATGTTGGAGTTGCGAATCCCTTTCTGTACACGGGCGCGAACCGGTGCCCAGTCGAGGGTTTCATTAAGGTCTACATCAATGTACTTCTGGCCACGCTGCTCGATAAGGATCTGTTGCGAGTCGAGTGGCAGGATGCCTTTGGACCACAACGAACCGTCGAAAGTCTCGTAGCTGCCGCGCTCGTCAGCGAGGTCGCACGAGGCTTGAATCGCGTAGTAGCTGACTGCTTCCATCGACTTGTCGGCGAACTCGACTGCCGCGTCCGAACCGTAAGGAATGTGCTGCAGGTACAGCGCATCCTGGAAGCCCATGATGCCCAGGCCAACTGGACGGTGCTTGAAGTTGGAGTTGCGCGCCTGCGGCACCGAGTAGTAGTTGATGTCGATAACGTTATCGAGCATGCGTACCGCGGTGTTGACGGTTTTCTGCAACTTGGCGGTGTCGAGCTTGCCGTCGACGATGTGGTTCGGCAGGTTGATCGAGCCCAGGTTGCAAACCGCGATCTCGTCCTTGTTGGTGTTCAAGGTGATCTCGGTGCACAGGTTCGAGCTGTGGACCACGCCAACATGCTGCTGCGGGCTGCGCAGGTTGCATGGATCCTTGAACGTCAGCCATGGGTGGCCGGTTTCGAACAGCATGGACAGCATTTTACGCCACAGGTCTTTGGCCTGAATGGTCTTGTGCAGCTTGATCTTGCCGTACTCGATCAGCGCTTCGTAGTATTCGTAGCGCTCTTCAAAGGCCTTGCCGGTCAGGTCGTGCAGGTCCGGCACTTCGCTTGGCGAGAACAGGGTCCACTTGCCGTCATCGAAGACGCGCTTCATGAACAGGTCGGGAATCCAGTTGGCGGTGTTCATGTCGTGCGTGCGGCGACGGTCATCACCGGTGTTCTTGCGCAGTTCGATGAATTCTTCGATATCCATGTGCCAGGTTTCAAGGTAGGCGCACACTGCACCTTTACGCTTGCCACCCTGGTTTACGGCAACGGCGGTGTCGTTGACCACCTTGAGGAAGGGCACAACACCTTGGGATTTACCGTTGGTGCCTTTGATGTAGGCGCCCAGCGAGCGAACCGGTGTCCAGTCATTGCCCAGGCCACCGGCGAATTTCGACAGCATGGCGTTGTCGTGGATCGCATGGTAGATGCCAGACAGGTCGTCCGGCACTGTGGTCAGGTAGCAGGACGACAGCTGCGGGCGCAGGGTTCCGGCGTTGAACAGGGTTGGGGTCGAGCTCATGTAGTCGAACGACGACAGCAGGTTGTAGAACTCGATGGCACGGTCTTCTTTTTGCTGCTCTTCCATCGCCAGGCCCATGGCCACGCGCATGAAGAACACCTGTGGCAGTTCGAAGCGAATACCGTCCTTGTGGATGAAGTAACGGTCGTACAGGGTCTGCAGGCCAAGGTAGGTGAACTGACCGTCGCGCTCGTGGTTGATGGCCTTGCCGAGCTTCTCCAGGTCGAAGTCTTGCAGCTTCGGATCGAGCAGGTCGAACTCGATGCCCTTGGCGATGTAGGCAGGCAGTGCCTTGGCGTACAGATCAGCCATTTCGTGATGGGTGGCGCTGGTGGCGACCTCGAGGAAGCTCAGACCTTCTGCACGAATGTTGTCCATCAGCAGGCGAGCGGTAACGTAGGTGTAGTTCGGCTCGCGCTCTACCAGGGTCCGCGCGGTCATCACCAGCGCGGTATTGACGTCACTCTGGGCAACGCCGTCATACAGGTTCTTCAGGGTTTCTTTCTGGATCAGCTCGCCATCGACCTCGGCCAGGCCTTCGCAGGCCTCGGTGATGATGGTGTTCAGGCGACCCATGTCCAGCGGTGCAACGCTGCCGTCAGGATGAGTGACGCGGATGCTTGGGTGCGGCTCGGCAATGCCGTTGCTGACTTCGCGCTTGCGCTCTTGCGAACGCGATTCGCGGTAGATCACGTAGTCGCGCGCGACTTTCTGTTCGCCGGCACGCATGAGGGCCAGTTCTACCTGGTCCTGGATTTCTTCGATATGAATGGTGCCGCCCGAAGGCATGCGACGCTTGAACGTGGTGGTGACTTGTTCAGTCAGGCGCGCAACTGTCTCATGGATACGTGACGAGGCGGCAGCGGTGCCACCCTCAACTGCAAGAAACGCCTTGGTGATGGCAACGGTGATCTTGTCATCGGTATAGGGCACAACAGTGCCGTTCCGCTTGATCACACGCAGCTGGCCTGGCGCGGTTGCCGCCAGGTCCTGGGTGGCGTCGGAAGCCTGCGGCGCTTTGGCCTGCTGGTTCTCGCGATTGGTGTCGGTATGCATGGATGTCTCCGTGTTCTGTATTTATGTAGACCGGCATTTACAGTGGTTTACTGCAAGTCACCTGTCGTTCATTCCATTTCAACAACGCCATGCGCAGAGCAGGATCACTACGCGCATGGGGCTTGCAAAAACAGGGCAGGGAAGGCGTGGCTGATAAACGCCTTCCTGGCTCTTTTAAGTCTTGTGCCAACTTGTGGTTGGCGATACTAGATGTAGTAGTTGGCCTGGTTCGACTCTGCAGCTCGGTCACGCTGAGTACGCTCTGCTGGCGTTATTCACACTGTGACCGCTGTGTACCGCCTTGAAACAGGTTGAACAGCAAATAAGGTGCACTTTTTCAGTTCAGGACTGGATCTTTTAGGTGCAAATATGCTTGGTTGTTTATTGTGCGAAAACCCAATATGTAGGTGTTTGGCTCGCGTGAGATACAAGATAGTGCGGTGTGGGAGGGATGGCAAGTGAACATGTTGTGCCAGCTTGTGCCAGCCTGTGGATAAAGCTGTGGGTTAACATTGGGTAGTTTTCGCAAAGCCCCGTTATTACTGGGATTTGTCTCCCTGCACCGTTCGTCGTAGTAAAAAATGTTTTTTTGAGTCTCTGAAAGCAAGTTTTTAGTCAATCACATAAACACAATATGTAGGGTTTTTATTACAGGAGTTGGAGCGGTTTGTGCAGGGGCGGCGCACTCTACGCGAGGTGGCATTCGCTGTGAACCCTGTCACATGGATGCGGGAGTGGGCTATGCCGATTTAACCGTCTGGCATGCGGCGCCGGGAATGTACACTATGCACCCAGCCAGTGGCCGGTGTTGGTTGCTACAATCTGCACGCCAGTTGTCTGGGCTCAAGGCTGTTGTAGGTGTCTATAAGGAGAGAATTGTGGAGCAAAAACCGCCGCGGGTGTTGATTGTCGAGGATGATCAGCGCTTGGCAGAGTTAACCCGCGATTATCTGTTGGCCAACGGAATGCAGGCCGAAATTGAGTCGGACGGCGCGCAAGCGGCTGGGCGAATAGTTCGTGAACAACCCGATCTGGTGATTCTCGATGTGATGCTGCCGGGCGAGAGTGGCTTGCAGGTTTGCAGCAAGGTGCGCGCGGATTACCCTGGCCCGATTCTGATGCTGACTGCTCGCACCGATGATACCGATCATGTGCTCGGTCTTGAGACCGGCGCCGATGATTACGTCTGCAAGCCGGTGCGGCCTCGTTTGTTGCTGGCGCGAATCCAGGCATTGCTCAGGCGCTTTGAGCCTCGGGCCAGCACTCCTGTTGCAGGGGAGCGTCGACTGCAGTTCGGGCCGCTGGTGGTGGATAACGCACTGCGTGAAGCCTGGCTGGCCGACCAGCATATTGAGTTGACCGGGGCCGAGTTCGACCTGCTCTGGCTACTGACCTCCAATGCCGGGCGGATTCTGTCGCGAGAAGAAATCTTCACCGCCTTGCGAGGCATCGAGTATGACGGCCAGGATCGCTCGATCGATGTGCGCATCTCGCGTATCCGGCCCAAGATTGGTGATGATCCGGAGCACCCTCGTTTGATCAAGACAGTGCGCAGCAAGGGTTATCTGTTTGTGCCCGAGGCGGCTGCCTTTTACCGATGAACTCAATTTTCCTGCGCATCTATGTCGGCATGCTGGCCGTGCTGGTGCTGGTCGGGCTGCTCGGCGTCGGCACCCTGCACCTGGTCAACGAAGTGCGCAGCGACCAGTATCGCGAGGATTTGGCGCGCGGCACTTTTAACCTGATGGCCGATAACCTGCAGCCAATGATTGATGTCGAGCGCCGCCGCGCCATTGCAACCTGGTCGCGGTTGTTGGGTATCCCGCTGCAAATCGTCTCGGTGGCCGACTCGGGCCTCGACAGTACCTCGCGTAGCCGACTGCTACGTGGCCAGGTGGTGGTCAAGCTCATTGGCCCACACGCCGTGCAGGTTTCCACCTTGATCAGTGAATCGCAGCAGCTCTTGCTGGTTGGCGAGGTGCGCCAAATCAGCGAGCAATTGGCACGCGCAACCATCTTTCTGCTGATTGATGAACTGGTGCGCTTCCCGGTGGATGAGCAGCCCCAGCGCCTGGCCGATATCAAGCAGAGCAAGCAGTTTGGCTTCGATCTGCGGCTGATCCGCATCGAGGATGCCAATCTTGATGTTGATCAGCGGCGGCGCATTGATGAAAGCGACACGGTAATGGCCCTGGGCAAAGGCGGCGACACCATTCATGTGTACTCCGGGATTGTCGATACGCCCTGGGTGCTGGAGATTGGCCCGCTATACCAGATGAATCCGTACCCACCGCAGTTGCTGGTATTGATCGCCATGCTTGGGCTGAGCTTGATTGGCGTTACCGTGTACTTTCTGGTGCGGCCTTTGGAGCGCCGTCTTCGAGGGCTTGAGGGGGCGGCCAGCTTGATCGCCAGCGGTAAGCTGGATGCGCGGGTTGCGGCGCACGGCGCCGACTCGGTCGGGCGCCTGGCATCTGCATTCAACGATATGGCCGAGCACTTGCAGCGCTCGCTGGGGATTCAGCGCGAAATGGTGCGCGCCGTGTCGCACGAGCTACGCACACCGTTGGCGCGTTTGCGATTTGGCCTGGAAATGGTCGAGGACGCCAGCAATGAGCAGGATCGCCAACGTTATCTGGAGGGCATGGACAGCGACATCCATGACCTCGATAAGCTGGTGGATGAAATGCTCACCTACGCCCGGTTGGAGCAGGGGGCGCCTGCGATCAACTTCCAGCCTGTCAATCTACAGCTGTTAATCGAGCAGGTGGCCGATGAACTGGCGCCGCTGCGTGCCGAGGTGCAGATTGAGTGTGGGCCTTCATCTGCTGCTGTTGATGCGGGCGCCGCATTGGTCGAGGCGGAACCTCGCTACTTGCACCGCGCGCTGCAAAACCTGGTGAGCAATGCTTTGCGTCACGCCGAGACGCGGGTGCGCATCAGCTATCAAATTGATGACGAGCGCTGTTGCCTGAGCGTCGAGGATGACGGGCCCGGCGTACCGGAAGACGAATGGGAGCGGATCTTCACTCCGTTCCTGCGCCTGGATGACAGCCGTACGCGCTCATCTGGCGGGCATGGCCTGGGCCTGTCGATTGTGCGGCGAATCATCTATTGGCACGCCGGGCGTTCGCAACTGGGCCATAGCGAAGCGCTGGGGGGCGCGCATTTCAGTCTGGTCTGGCCGCGTCGCCAGGCCTAGGCTGCACAAGCTTCGCGTTGTGGCACGCTACAGGGCAGGGTTGCAGCCTTAAAATGGGGCTGGGCACTCAAAGCGCATGCGCTCGCGAGTCTGCGGGTGAGTGAGGGTGAGCATATTGGCGTGCAGGCACAGGCGTGGGTAGGCGGCGAGTGCTTGTTCATGGGCATAGAGACCATCGCCCAGTAGCGGGTGGCCAATCGATAGCATGTGGACGCGTAGTTGGTGCGAGCGGCCAGTGATGGGGGTGAGTTCTACCCGGCAATAATCTGCGCAGCGTTCGGTCACCTGCCAGTAAGTCAGGGCGTGCTTGCCGTGTTCATGATCGACCACGTGGCGCGGTTTGGTTGGCGGGTCGTAGCGCAGTGGTAGGTCAATGCTGCCGCTGTCGCGTTCAGGTTGGCCCCAGCACAGCGCGCTGTAGGCTTTCTCGGTTTCGCGGTCATGGAATTGACGTGACAGTTCACGATGGCTATCTGCGTCGCGCGCCAGCACTATTATCCCTGATGTTTCCCAGTCGAGACGGTGGACGATGCGGGCTTCGGGGTAGCCGTTTTCCTGCAGGCGAGTGACCAGGCAATCCTTGTTGTCTTCGGCGCGGCCGGGCACCGAGAGCAGCAGGGTTGGTTTGTTGATCACCAGCAGTGCGGCGTCCTGGTGGAGAATTTCAATCTGACTGAGGGGCATGGGACTTCTAGTGTGGGCTTGAGCAAAGGCTAATCTTACCAGCCTGGCGTAGCGGTGCATTCATCGGTGGAAAACAAAATGGCGGCCCTAAAGCCGCCATTTTGTCGGGGTGTTGCCTGTGGCCGAGGTTATCAGCGCTCGGGCAGGGTGATGTTCAGCTCCAGAATCGAGCAGCTACCCTGATTTTCCAGTGCGACCTGAACCTGGTCTGAATCGATGTTGACGTACTTGCGAATCACATCGACCAGTTCTTGTTGCAGGGCCGGAAGGTAATCCGGCTGGCTGCGCTGGCCACGCTCGTGGGCGACGATGATTTGCAGGCGCTCTTTCGCGATAGAAGCAGTTGTTCCCTTTTTGCGCTCACGAAAGAAGTCAAAAATATTCATTCACGACCTCCAAATAAACGTTGCAAGAATCCCTTCTTCTGAACATCAAGGAAGCGATGCTCAACGGTTTTGCCGAGCAGGCGGTCAACTGCATCGCTGTATGCCTGGCCTGCGTCGCTTTGGTCGTCCAGGATTACCGGCACGCCCTGGTTGGAGGCCTTGAGGACTGCTTGTGACTCAGGAATCACGCCAATCAGGCGGATTGCCAGGATTTCTTCGACGTCTTCAACGCCAAGCATTTCGCCCTTGACCACGCGCTCGGGGTTGTAGCGAGTCAGCAGCAGGTGTTCCTTGATTGGCTCGTCGCCATTCTCGGCACGACGCGACTTGCTCGAAAGCAGGCCGAGCATGCGGTCGGAGTCACGGACCGAAGAGACTTCCGGGTTGGTCACGACAATCGCTTCGTCAGCGAAGTACATGGCCAGGTGGGCGCCTTTTTCGATACCGGCAGGCGAGTCACAGACCACGTATTCGAAGTTTTCGGACAATTCCTTGATGACTTTTTCGACGCCTTCGAGTGTGAGTGCGTCCTTGTCACGGGTTTGGCTGGCGGCCAGCACGTAAAGGTTTTCCAGGCGCTTGTCTTTGATCAGTGCCTGGGTCAGCGTCGCTTCGCCGTTTACGACGTTTACGAAGTCGTACACCACGCGGCGTTCGCAGCCCATGATCAGGTCAAGGTTGCGCAGGCCAACGTCGAAGTCGACGATGACGGTTTTGTGCCCGCGCAGAGCGAGACCGGTACCGATGGCGGCGCTAGTGGTCGTTTTGCCTACGCCACCCTTGCCGGAAGTAACTACGAGGATCTTGGCCAAGGTGATTCACCCCAAAATGTGAAATAAAAGCGGGAATCGTTCAGCCGTTCGAGGCGTCCAGATGCCCTTATATGTGTCCCGGAAATTGGCGGCAGTATCCGTTAAAGCCGAGTGATGTTCAACTCGTCACCAGACAAGCTGACATGAACCCCCTTACCCCACAACGGATCGCGCCGAAGATCTTCGGACACCTTGTAATGGCCGGCAATCGAGAGCAGCTCTGCGCCCAGTTGCTGGCAGAATATACGCGCTTTGAGATTGCCCTTGATTCCGGCAAGGGCGCGCCCGCGCATAGGTGCGTAAACATGGATGTTGCCATCGGCCAGAAGTTCCGCTCCGGCGCTGACCGGTGCCAGGACCAGTAGATCCGAGCCTTGAGCGTAGACTTGTTGGCCGCCACGTACAGGGCTGGTCACCACTTTAGTCGGTTTATGTTCGGGCTCGGCGGGTTTTTGTGGTTTTTCAGGTTTTTTCTCGACGGGCGCGGGTGCCGGGTCGAGTGGTCGTTCGCGAGCACCGGAGGGCGGCAGTACGGGCAGGTCCAGGGCATTGGCGGCTGCGATATGTTCTTCGCTGCTGGCGCGCACGGCCAGGGTACGCAGGCCATGCTTGCGGCATACGGCGATCAACTCGCTGAGATCGAGCTTGGCTTCGGCGGCGGGCAGTTTGTCCACCGCTAGCACCAGCGGGGTGTTGCTGAAGAAATTAGGTGCCTGGGCGACTTTTGCGGCCAGTTGCTGATCAAGCAGCGCGCTGTCGTTGCGCGACAACTCCATCACGGTGATGGCCAGCATGCTGCCCTTTAGTTGGAAAACTGGAACTTGGTCGAGAAGGTCAGCTTGACTCATGGTGTGCCTGGAACGCCTTTTGGTTGAACTGCAGCGCGAGTAGTGTGGGGTTTATAGCGAGAACCTTGTCGAGCCGCAAGCGGCCAGCCGATTTACCTGGCAAAACCTGGGCATGGACAGGCAGCCGCGATGGGGTTTGAAGTTGCGGGACCATTCTCGCACATCGGCATAGACAACAGGCCCGAGGAAAAGTCCTGATAGAATGCCCAGCTATTGTGTTTTGGATTGGAATTGTTCATGGATCGTCCCGTGTTTCGCCGCGAGTTTCTGCATCCGAGGTTTTGGCCGCTTTGGCTGGGGCTTGGCCTGCTATGGCTGATCGTACAGTTGCCGTACAAGGCCTTGCTTTGGCTGGGGCGTATGCTCGGCGCGGTAATGCAGGTCTTTGCCAGGGAACGCTGCGAAATCATCACGCGTAACCTGCAGTTGTGCTACCCGCAGATGGGCAATGCCGAACGCGAGCGTTTGATTCGTGAAAATTTCGCCTCCACCGGCATTGCCTTTTTTGAAATGGCCATGAGTTGGTGGTGGTCGCGGTCGCGCCTGGCGAAGCTGGCCAAGGTCGAGGGCATTGAGCACTTGCAGCAAGCCCAGGCTGAAGGTCAGGGCGTGATCTTGATGGCGCTGCATTTCACGACCCTGGAGATCGGGGCTGCGCTCTTGGGCCAGCAGCATACGATTGACGGCATGTACCGCGAGCACGACAACCCGTTGTTCGACTATATACAGCGGCGCGGGCGTGAGCGGCATAACCTTGATGCCACTGCGATCGAGCGTGAGGATGTGCGCGCCATGCTCAAGGTGCTGCGTGCCGGTCGCGCCATCTGGTACGCGCCTGATCAGGATTACGGGCGCAAGCAGAGTATTTTCGTACCCTTGTTTGGGGTTCAGGCCGCAACCGTTACTGCGACAACCAAATTCGCTCGCCTGGGACGTGCTCGGGTGTTGCCCTTCACTCAGGAGCGCCTGGCCGACGGCAGCGGTTACCGCCTGGTGATTCACCCGCCGCTGAGTGATTTCCCGGGTGAAAGTGAAGAAGCAGATTGCTTGCGCATCAACCAATGGGTCGAGCAAGCTGTCAGTGCCTGCCCCGAGCAGTACCTGTGGGCGCATCGACGCTTCAAGACGCGCCCGCCGGGCGAGGCAAAACTCTATAAAAAGCGCAAGCGCAAGTAGGGCATGGCGAATCGACTCTTTACTGGCAGGACTATTTAAGGTGTGCGGATGAGTATCACGCCTAGCGCAAATGACGCCGTTACCGGGTTGATTCTCTCGGGTGGCGGGGCCCGGGCGGCCTATCAGGTTGGCGTATTGGCGGCTATCGCCGATTTGCTGCCAGACCCGCAAAACAATCCATTTCCAGTCATAGTCGGCACTTCTGCAGGGGCTATCAATGCCGTGAGCCTGGCGTGCGGGGCGATGCATTTTGCCCAGGCTGTTCAGCGACTCAGCAGTGTTTGGCAAGGTTTCAGCACGGCTTCGGTGTATCGCAGTGACTGGTCTGGAGTGCTGGCGCAGGCGAGCCGGTTCATTGGCAATAGCATGCTGGGCCTTGGCGGGCAGGTTCCCGTGGCGCTGCTTAATAGCTCGCCGCTAAAAGAGTTGCTGGCCCGTGAGCTGGATTTCAGCGGGATATCCGCAGCGGTGCGTAGCCGCAAGCTTAATGCGGTGGCGGTTACAGCCTTTGGCTACGACTCGGGGCAGGCTGTGACCTTTTATCAGGGTCGTTCAACCATCGATTCCTGGTTCAGGCATCGGCGCATTGGGATTCCAACTCGCCTGGGCCTGGATCACTTGCTGGCCAGTTCGGCAATTCCGCTGCTGTTTGCACCGGTCAAGATCAATAACGAATACTTTGGCGACGGTGCGGTGCGTCAGTCTGCGCCCATCAGCCCGGCCTTGCACCTGGGAGCCAACCGGGTGCTCGTGGTGGGGGTGAGCGATCACTTTCAGCAAGAGCGCGCCATCCATATGCCAAGGCACAGCGGTGCCGCGAAGCCGCCAACGCTGGCGCAGATCAGTGGGCATCTGCTCAACAGCACCTTTATTGATCGTCTTGAGGCGGATATCGAGCTGTTGGAAAGAATCAACCACTTGAGTCGCATGATCACCCCGGAGCAACAGAATTCAAGCAATCTCAAGCCGGTGGAGGTGTTGGTGATAGCGCCAAGTCAGCCACTGGATGAGATAGCCGCGCGCCATCGCCGGGAAATGCCGGCCTCGGTGCGCCTGTTCTTGCGTGGTCCGGGCGCCACGCGTGACAGCGGCGCTGGTGTGCTCAGTTATTTATTGTTCGAGCCCGGTTATTGCCGCGAGTTGATCGAATTGGGCTACCAGGATGCGATGGCGCAGAAGGCCAGGCTCTGCACCTTTTTGTCGTTGGGCACTGCCTCTGACCCAATAGCGCTACCGGTGACGCAGATACCGGTTTAACAGCGCAGGGCCATTTTGCGAAAAAATCGCTACGCCATGCCCATGCACTGTGAACGGCAGTTTAAACTGCGCCATACCGATGCTTTGTGTCGCATTTCCATAAGCGCCGGTTTTCCAAGGGGTGGCGCTATAAGAAGTTGTCGCATGACGGCAATGCCATCCGCATCGCAATCCCTACAATCCTTTTCATCACCTGCTACTAAAAGCAGGCGTTTCCTTGTCAGGAGAGTTCAGATGTCTGTTCAGCACGACCCGGTACAGCGCGCCGATTTCGATCAGGTTATGGTTCCAAACTATGCGCCCGCAGCGTTTATTCCTGTGCGCGGCAAAGGGTCGCGAGTCTGGGATCAGAGCGGTCGCGAGCTGATCGACTTCTCTGGCGGCATCGCGGTCAACGTGCTTGGCCATGCGCACCCAGCGTTGGTCAAGGTGTTGACTGAGCAGGCCAATACGCTGTGGCACGTGTCCAATGTGTTCACCAACGAGCCAGCGCTGCGCCTGGCCAAGAAGCTGATCGATGCAACCTTTGCCGAGCGCGTGTTCTTCTGCAACTCCGGCGCCGAGGCGAACGAGGCTGCCTTCAAGCTGGCCCGTCGCGTTGCCTTCGATAAGTTTGGCGAAGACAAGTGCGAAATCATTGCCGCGGTAAACAGTTTCCACGGTCGCACCCTGTTCACTGTCAGCGTTGGCGGCCAGCCCAAGTACTCCGATGGCTTTGGCCCAAAGATCAAGGGCATCAGCCATGTTCCCTACAATGATCTTGATGCGCTCAAGGCTGCTGTTTCCGACAAGACCTGCGCGATCGTGCTTGAGCCAATCCAGGGCGAGGGCGGCGTGGTACCTGCCGACCTGGCATACCTGCAAGGTGCTCGCGAACTGTGCGACCAGCACAATGCGCTGCTGGTTTTCGATGAAGTGCAAAGCGGCATGGGGCGCAGCGGTTCGCTGTTTACCTACCAGCATTACGGCGTGACGCCGGACATATTGTCCAGCGCCAAGAGCCTGGGCGGCGGCTTCCCGATCGGGGCTATGCTGACCACCAATGAACTGGCCAAACATTTGGCTGTGGGCACCCACGGTACGACTTACGGTGGCAATCCGCTGGCCTGTGCGGTGGCTGAGGCGGTGGTCGACATCATCAACACGCCTGAAGTATTGGCGGGTGTGCAAGCCAAGCATGAGCGATTCAAGACCAGGCTTGAGCAGATCGGCCAGCAATATGGTGTGTTCAGCGAAGTTCGTGGCTTGGGCCTGTTGCTCGGTTGCGCCCTTAGCGACGCCTGGAAGGGCAAAGCCAAAACCATCCTTGAGGCGGCCGCCGCTGAAAACCTCATGGTTCTGCAAGCGGGCCCGGATGTGGTGCGCTTCGCGCCAAGCCTGGTGGTTGAGGATGCTGATATTGACGAAGGCCTGGCACGTTTTGAGCGTGCAGTCGCCAAACTGACCCAAGCCTGATTGGCGCTCACCCGCAATTCGTTTAGACGCTATGCGGGTGAGTTGTCCTGTTGTTTGCTCCAGGCGCGTGCCTCGGCCGCATGGATCGCCTGAAGTTCGCTCATGGATGAATCATCTTGTGTGCTGCTGCCATTGGTTGCAGTTTTCTCCAGGCCACTCTGCGCGAGTGTTCTGGGGCTTTTCTTGATAGGAGTGACACCATGCTGGTGATGCGCCCCGCGCAAATGGCTGACCTTGCGGAAGTACAGCGTCTGGCCGCGGACAGCCCGGTTGGTGTGACTTCACTGCCGGACGACGTTGGCCGCCTTAGCGATAAAATCGAGGCGTCCGAAGCCTCGTTCGCGGCTGAAGTCAGCTTTAACGGCGAAGAAAGCTATTTCTTTGTGCTCGAAGACACCGAGACAGGTCGCCTGGTCGGCTGCTCGGGGATCATGGCTTCGACCGGTTATTCAGAACCCTTCTACAGCTTTCGCAACGAAACCTTCGTGCATAACTCGCGCGAGCTGAAGATTCACAACAAGACCCACGTGCTTTCGTTGTGCCACGACCTGACCGGCAATAGCCTGCTGACCAGCTTTTATGTCGAGCGGCCGTTGGTCAGTACCGTGTTTGCCGAGCTTAACTCCCGCGCCCGCCTGTTGTTTGTCGCCACCCATCCAGAGCGGTTTGCCGATGCGGTTGTGGTCGAGATCGTGGGCTACAGCGATGATTCGGGTGACTCGCCGTTCTGGGATGCGGTCGGACGTAACTTCTTCGACATGAACTACGCCGAGGCCGAACGCTTGTGTGGCTTGAAGAGCCGTACTTTTCTCGCCGAGTTGATGCCACATTACCCTATATACGTTCCGCTCCTGCCTGACAGCGCTCAAGAAGCCATGGGGCAGGTGCATCCGCGTGCGCAAATCACCTTCGATATCCTGATGCGCGAAGGCTTCGAGACTGATCACTACATCGATATTTTCGACGGTGGGCCTACCTTGCACGCCCGCACCTCGGGTATTCGTACCATCGCCCAGAGCCGGATGGTGCCTGTGTTGCTGGGTGAGCGCGAGCAAGGTGGCGGACGCATGTATTTGGTCAGTAACGGCCAATTGCAGGATTTCCGCGCCATAGTCGTCGAGCTGGATTGGGTGCCGGGTCGTCCGGTCACTCTTGATTTGCAAACCGCCGATGTCTTGGGTGTCGGTGAAGGCGTCAGCGTCCGTCTGGTCGCGATTTAAGGAGTCAGCATGATCGTTCGTCCCGTACGCAGTGCCGATCTCGCGGCCCTGATCGACCTGGCGCGCAGCACTGGCGCAGGCTTGACTACATTGCCAGCCAACGAGGCGCGCCTGGCGCACCGAGTCGGCTGGGCTGAAAAGACCTTTCGCGGCGAAGCCGAGCGCGGTGATGCCGATTACCTGTTCGTCCTCGAAACCGACGAAGGCGAGGTGGTTGGTATTTCCGCCATTGCCGGCGCGGTTGGTCTGCGTGAGCCTTGGTACAACTACCGTGTCGGGCTGACGGTCAGTGCCTCGCAAGAGTTGAATATCCACCGGCAGATCCCGACGCTGTTTCTGGCCAACGACCTGACCGGCAACTCGGAACTGTGCTCGCTGTTTCTGCGTGCCGACCACCGCACCGGTATCAATGGCCGCATGCTGTCGAAGGCGCGCTTCATGTTTATTGCCGAGTTTCCCGAGTTGTTTGGCGACAAGGTGATGGCCGAGATGCGTGGCATGTCGGATGAGCAGGGGCGTTCGCCGTTCTGGGAGAGCCTGGGAAGACACTTCTTCAAGATGGAGTTCAGCCAGGCGGACTACCTCACCGGCGTGGGCAACAAATCATTTATCGCTGAGCTGATGCCCAAGTTTCCGCTCTATACCTGCTTTCTCTCCGAAGATGCGCGTAACAGCATCGGCCGGGTTCATCCCGATACCGAACCTGCGCTGACCATGCTCAAGGGCGAGGGGTTCAGCTACCAGGGCTATGTTGATATTTTCGATGCAGGCCCTGCTATCGAGGCGGAAACTCAAAAGATCCGCGCCGTGCGTGACAGCCAGACACTGGTATTGGCCATTGGTACGCCGGGCGACGATGCCAGCCCTTTCGTCATGCATAACCGCAAGCGCGAGAATTGCCGGATTACGGCTGCGCCGGCACGCCTGGCGGCCGGCACATTGGTGGTCGATGCCTTGACCGCCAAGCGTTTGCAGCTGTCGGCGGGCGATCAAGTGCGGGCAGTCAGTTTGTCGGCGCGCGGTTGAGCCGGCGCTAACACGAATCAGGGGTCGACGTTTCGTCGGGCCACGAGAATTGCTGGGAGTGGTAGAACAAGATGAGCACTCATTACATTGCAGGGCATTGGCAGGACGGCAAGGGCGCGATCTTTCAATCGCTGAACCCGGTTACTCAGGATGTGCTCTGGGAAGGTCGTGAAGCCAGTGCCGAACAGGTAAATGCTGCGGTCGAGGCTGCACGCGGTGCATTTCCTGGCTGGGCGTCGCGCAGCCTTGAGCAACGTATTGAAGTGCTTGAAGCCTTTGCCGCTACCCTGAAGCAACATGCAGACGAACTGGCCCATGCCATCGGTGAAGAAACCGGCAAGCCGTTGTGGGAGTCGGCAACCGAAGCCAGCAGCATGGTCAATAAAGTGGCGATCTCGGTGCAGAGCTACCGTGAGCGCACCGGCGAGAAGAGTGGACCGCTGGCTGATGCCACGGCCGTGTTGCGGCACAAACCCCATGGTGTGGTCGCGGTGTTTGGGCCCTACAACTTTCCCGGTCACTTGCCTAATGGTCACATAGTGCCGGCCTTGCTGGCAGGCAATACGGTGGTGTTCAAACCCAGCGAACTGACACCCAAGGTCGCTGAAATCACGGTCAAGTGCTGGATCGAAGCGGGTTTGCCAGCCGGTGTGCTCAACCTGGTCCAGGGTGCGCGTGAAACCGGGGTTGCCCTGGCTGCTAACAGCGAAATCGATGGCTTGTTCTTCACCGGGTCGAGCCGCACCGGGAATCTGCTGCACAACCAGTTTGCGGGTCGCCCGGACAAGATCCTGGCGCTGGAGATGGGCGGCAACAACCCGCTGGTGGTGGATCAGGTGGCCGATGTGGATGCTGCTGTCTACACCATTATCCAGTCGGCGTTTATCTCCGCAGGCCAGCGTTGCACCTGTGCGCGGCGATTGCTGGTGCCCCAGGGCGAGTGGGGCGATGCCTTGCTGGCGCGGCTGGTCAAGGTGGCAAGCGATATCAAAGTCGCTGCCTTTGATGCCCAGCCCGCGCCATTTATGGGGTCGGTGATCTCCCTGGCGGCGGCGCAGCACTTGATGACGGCGCAGCAGCAATTATTGGCCAATGGCGCCCGTGCATTGCTGGAAATGACTCAACCCCAGGCCGGTGCCGCCTTGCTCACGCCGGGCATTATCGATGTGACCGCAGTTGCCGAGCGTGCCGATGAAGAGTTCTTCGGACCGCTGTTGCAAGTGATCCGCTACGACCAGTTCGCCGATGCAATCCGCGAGGCCAACAACACCGCGTTTGGCCTGGCTGCTGGGTTGTTGTCTGACTCCAAGGCACGCTACGAGCAGTTCTGGCTTGAAAGCCGCGCCGGAATCGTCAATTGGAACAAGCAGCTCACTGGTGCGGCCAGCAGCGCGCCCTTTGGTGGGGTCGGTGCTTCGGGTAACCACCGCGCCAGCGCCTATTACGCTGCCGATTATTGCGCCTATCCAGTGGCTTCGCTGGAAACTGAGACCCTGAGTCTGCCTGCTACCTTGACGCCAGGAGTAAGCCTATGAGCAACGCCTATGAAGTAAACTTCGATGGCCTGGTTGGGCCTACGCATAACTACGGCGGCTTGTCGTATGGCAACGTTGCCTCGCAAAGTAACAGCCAGGCCAGCTCCAGCCCCAAAGAGGCGGCCAAGCAGGGGCTGACCAAAATGAAGGCGCTGATGGACCTGGGCTTCAAGCAGGGCGTGCTCGCTCCGCAAGAGCGGCCTGATGTCGATGCACTGCGCAGTATTGGCTTTACCGGCAGCGACGCGCAGGTCATCAGCCGTGCAGCCAAGGAAGCCATGCCCTTGTTGGTGGCGAGTTGTTCAGCATCGAGCATGTGGACCGCCAATGCCTGTACGGTCAGCCCCAGCGCCGATACGGCCGATGGCCGTGTGCATTTCACGGCTGCCAATCTCAATTGCAAGTTCCACCGCTCGATCGAACACCCGACCACCAGTCGTATCCTGGCGGGCATGTTTGTTGACCCGCAGCACTTCGCCCATCACCCGGCATTGCCCGCGGTTGCCCAGTTTGGCGATGAAGGCGCGGCGAATCACACACGTTTTTGCAAAAGCTACGGCGAGCCGGGCGTGGAGTTCTTCGTGTTTGGCCGCAGCGCATTCGACAGTCGTTTTCCGGCGCCACAGAACTACCCGGCACGGCAAACCCTTGAAGCTTCGCAGGCGATCGCGCGTTTGCACGGCTTGAGTGACGATGCCGTTGTTTACGCTCAGCAAACACCGGCGGTGATTGATCAGGGCGTGTTCCACAACGACGTGATTTCAGTGGGCAATGGTGAGGTGTTGTTCTATCACCAGGATGCCTTCCTCGACAGCGAGTCAGTGCTGGCCGAGCTTGCCGAGAAGCTGGCGCGACGCGGTGCTAACTTCAAGCCGGTGTGCGTGCCGCGTGATGCTGTGACTGTGGATGACGCAGTCAAGTCCTACCTGTTCAACAGCCAGTTGCTGAGTCGCGCCGATGGCGGCATGTTGCTGATCGTTCCCGAAGAGTGCCGCAACAATTCCAATGTCTGGAATTACCTGCAGCAACTGACCAACGGCAACGGGCCTATCCGCGAGGTCAAGGTATTCGACCTCAAGCAAAGCATGCAAAACGGCGGCGGCCCCGCATGCCTGCGTTTGCGCGTGGCGCTAAAAGACACTGAGCTGCAGGCAGTCAATCAGGGAGTGATCATGACTCCGAGCCTGTATGACACACTCAATGTCTGGGTTGATAAACACTACCGGGATCGCTTGAGCGAAAACGATCTGGCCGACCCGCAATTGCTTGTCGAGTGCCGCACGGCATTGGACGAGCTGACGCAGATCCTTAAACTAGGCTCGGTGTATTCCTTCCAACTTGCTTAAAGAGAGTTTTGATAATGTCCAATGACGCCCTGCAACTGATTCTTGAAGACACAGACGGCACACAGCTGGAAACCTCCTGCACGCGCTTTGCTGTGGTCTGGCAGGGTAAGGAAGTATGGATTCAGCAAGTGGGTAACAACCAATTGATGATCGGGGTTGATGTGGCTGAAGGTGATACCGAATATGCCAATCTGCTGCTGCGCCCATTGGCGACCAACCTGGTCAGCCTGGAGCTGGAAATGGAAAGTGCCGACCTTGATGATGGCGAGGGCCATGTGCACGGTCCAGACTGCAATCACTAAGCCAGGCTGTTGCCGCAGAACGGGTAGATAGCTGAACCTCTGGAAGACCTGGCCTTGGCCAGGGCTCTCCGGGCAGATAATTGGAGTTTTATATGCTTGCCTTAGGAAAATTGCTTGAGCTGACGTTGGCCGGGCGCGAGCCTGCAACTAAGATCCAGGTAACTACCGAAGGCACGCGTTTGCGTTGGTTGGCCGAGGGGGCACTGGAAGTCACCCCGCCGGCGGGCAAGGACAATGGCCTTGACCTGCTGTTGTCTGCCGGTGTTCACGGTAATGAGACCGCGCCTATCGAGTTGCTCGACCGATTGCTGCATGGCATTGCCCGTGGTGAGATCAAGCCGCGGGTGCGAATATTGATACTGTTTGGTAACCCGCAAGCCATTCGCCAAGGCGAGCGTTATGTAGAGCAAGACCTCAATCGCTTGTTTAATGGCCGTCATGAGCAGGCCGAGGGGTTCGAGGCGATTCGAGCCAGTGAGCTTGAGCACCTGGCAAGCGCCTTTTTCCGCGAGCCTGAGCGCTCGCGCCTGCATTATGATTTGCACACGGCAATCCGTGGTTCAAAAATCGAACAGTTCGCGATCTATCCCTGGGCCGAAGGGCGCTCGCATTCGCAGCGAGAGCTGCAGCGTTTGAATGCTGGCGGTATAGATGCGGTGCTCTTGCAACGCAAGGGTTCAATTACCTTCAGCGCCTTTACCTACGAAACCCTCAATGCCGAAGCCTTCACCCTGGAGCTGGGCAAGGCCCGGGCCTTTGGCGAAAACCAGTTGGTTAACCTGGATTTGCTCGAGGCACGCATCCAGCAAATTATCGAAGGCCAGGAGCCTGAGGATGAGCCCGTTGGGCTTGATGGCCTGCAGGTTTTCAGGGTTTCGCGCGAGGTGATCAAGCGCAGCGATGCGTTCAAGCTGCATTTGCCTGACGATATCGAGAACTTCAGCGAACTGCCGCTTGGCTACTTGTTGGCCGAGGACGCTGGTGGTGCAACCTGGGTCATTGAAAAGGGCGAGCGGGTCATTTTCCCCAATCCTGCGGTGAAGAACGGCTTGCGCGCCGCGATTTTGATAGTGCCGAGCAATGCGGCTGATCTGCTCTAACCTAGCACCGCTCGAGGAGTCGCCACCGGCCAATATCGGCCTTAACTGTACCTTGTGAGTCGGGCTGGCAGCCTTTAGCATCTGGGTTTAGCCACTGTCGCAGACTTCAAGGAACTCAGTCCATGCCAATTATCGATCTACGTAGCGATACAGTTACATTACCAACCCCGGGCATGCGCGAGGCGATGCAGGCTGCAGAGCTGGGTGACGATGTCTATGGCGAAGACCCAAGCGTCACCCGCCTTGAAACCTACTTGGCGGATAAGCTTGGCTTTGCTGCTGGTCTTTTTGTCCCGACTGGAACCATGAGCAACCTGCTTGGGCTGATGGCGCATTGTCAGCGGGGTGATGAATATATCGTTGGCCAGCAAGCGCACACCTATAAGTATGAAGGCGGTGGCGCTGCAGTGCTGGGGTCGATCCAGCCACAGCCTATTGAAGGTGAAGCCGATGGTTCACTGGATCTGGCCAAGGTGGCCGCAGCGATCAAGATGGATGATTTCCATTTTGCCCGCACCCGCTTGCTGGCGCTGGAAAACACCATGCAGGGTAAAGTCTTGCCGCTGGACTACCTGGCTGCCGCGCGTGAGTTCACCCACAAGCATGGCTTGAGCCTGCATCTCGATGGTGCGCGCTTGTACAACGCCTCGGTCAAGCTGGGTGTCGATCCGTTGCAAATCACTCGTCACTTTGATTCGGTATCGGTGTGCCTGTCCAAAGGCCTCGGTGCTCCCGTGGGCTCTGTGCTTTGCGGCAGTGATGAATTGATCTGCAAGGCCAGGCGCCTGCGCAAGATGGTGGGTGGTGGCATGCGCCAGGCCGGTTTGCTCGCGGCTGCCGGGTTGTATGCCCTGGAGCATCAGGTCGAACGCCTTGCTCAGGATCATGCCAATGCCCAGGCGCTCGGTGAGGGCTTGCGTGCGCTGGGTTACAGCGTGGAGCCGGTGCAGACCAACATGGTGTATGCGCAGGTCGGTGAGCAGGCAAACTCGCTGAAAAGCTTTCTTGCCGAGCGTGGTGTAAAGCTTACGGCCGCACCACGGTTGCGTATGGTGACGCACCTGGATGTCAGCGCCGATGACATCAAGCATGTGCTTAAAGGCTTTGCAGATTTCAAACAATCTTGACCTTTATCGCACAAACACTGTACCGATTGCTCAGGCCCTATATAATGCGGCCCTTTGCCGCCGCTCCGGTATTAGTTCGCGTGCGCTGAATTTGCGCCTGCAACCTGCTCTGGAGCGCGCGTTTACTCAATGTCATGAGTGTATTTAAGCTGTTTTGGCTGATGCTGGCCGCCGCTTTCTACCCTTGGAATGTTATGCAAAAACGCCTAATGCCGTGGAAAAATCTATGAAAAGCGCAGAAATCCGTGAAGCCTTCCTCCGCTTCTTCGAAGAGAAGGGGCACACTCGCGTTGCTTCCAGCTCGCTGATTCCGGGTAACGACCCAACCTTGCTGTTTACCAACGCAGGTATGAATCAGTTCAAAGACTGCTTCCTCGGCTTGGAAAAGCGCGCCTATACCCGCGCGACCACCAGTCAGAAATGCGTGCGTGCCGGTGGCAAGCACAATGACCTGGAAAACGTCGGTTATACCGCGCGTCACCACACTTTCTTCGAAATGCTCGGCAACTTCAGCTTTGGCGATTACTTCAAGCGCGATGCGATTCATTACGCCTGGGAGTTTTTGACTTCGGACAAATGGCTGAACCTGCCAAAGGAAAAACTCTGGGTCACGGTTTATGCCAGCGACGACGAGGCATTCGACATCTGGACTCAGCAGGTGGGTGTGCCGGCTGAGCGGATGATTCGCATTGGTGACAATAAGGGTGCGCCATACGCCTCGGATAATTTCTGGGCAATGGGTGATACCGGTCCTTGCGGTCCCTGCACCGAGATTTTCTTCGATCATGGCGAACACATCTGGGGCGGTCCTCCTGGCTCGCCTGAAGAAGATGGCGACCGCTATATCGAAATCTGGAACAACGTTTTCATGCAGTTCAACCGCACGGCCGATGGCGTCATGCATCCGCTGCCGGCACCAAGCGTTGATACCGGCATGGGCCTTGAACGCATCAGCGCGGTGCTCCAGCACGTCAACTCGAACTACGACATCGATCTGTTCCAGAGCCTGCTCAATGCATCGGCCAAGGCCATTGGCTGCGCCAATGAAGGCCAGGCTTCGCTGAAGGTTGTGGCTGACCATATCCGTTCGTGCGGCTTCCTGATCGCTGATGGCATTACCCCGTCCAATGAAGGCCGTGGCTATGTGCTGCGCCGCATCGTACGTCGTGCTTGCCGCCACGGTAACAAGCTGGGCGCCAAGGGCAGCTTCTTCTACAAGATCGTTGCCGCGCTGGTAGCTGAGATGGGAGATGCCTTCACTGAGCTCAAGCAACAGCAGGCGCACATCGAGCGTGTCCTGAAAACAGAAGAAGAACAGTTCGCCAAAACCCTGGAGCAGGGCCTCAAGATCCTCGAGCAAGACTTGCTTGAGCTCAAAGGTTCGGTGATTCCTGGTGATGTGGTGTTCAAGCTGTATGACACCTTTGGTTTTCCGGTCGACCTGACGGCTGATATCGCCCGTGAGCGTGAGCTGACGATTGACGAAGAGGGCTTTGAGCGCGAAATGCAGGCCCAGCGTGAACGTGCACGCTCGGCCAGTTCCTTTGCCATGGACTACAACAACCTGGTCAAGGTTGACAGTGATACGCGGTTCCTCGGTTACGAGACCACTTCGGGCAGCGGCAAGATTATCGCCCTGTTCAAGGATGGCCAGGCTGTCGAGACCCTGGCTTCGGGCGAGGAGGGTGTCGTTGTTCTTGACCAGACGCCTTTCTATGCAGAGTCTGGCGGCCAGGTTGGTGATTGTGGTTATCTTGAAGGTGCCGGGGTGCGCTTTGATGTGCGCGATACCACCAAGGCGGGCGGCGCCTTCTTGCATCACGGCATCATCACTCAGGGCAGTCTTGCTGTTGGCGCGTCGGTAAAGGCCGAAGTCTCGGCAGATGTGCGCCAGGCAACCGCCTTGAATCACTCTGCAACCCACTTGTTGCATGCTGCGTTGCGCCAGGTGCTGGGTGAACACGTTACCCAGAAGGGTTCATTGGTTGATAGCCAGCGCCTGCGTTTCGACTTCAGCCACTTCGAAGCGATCAAGCCAGAGCAGATCAAGGCCCTGGAGGATATCGTCAACGCCGAAGTGCGCAAGAACAGCGAAGTCGAGACTGACGAAACCGATATCGAGACCGCCAAAGCCAAAGGCGCCATGGCCCTGTTTGGCGAGAAGTACGGCGATGATGTGCGCGTGCTGACCATGGGCGGTGGCTTCTCGGTCGAGCTGTGTGGCGGCACTCACGTTTCCCGCACGGGAGACATTGGCTTGTTCAAGATTACCAGTGAGGCTGGTGTTGCGGCCGGCGTTCGCCGTATCGAGGCAGTCACCGGTGCACAGGCGCTGGCCTACCTCAATAGTGCCGAGGAGCAGTTGAAGGAAGCGGCTGCCCTGGTTAAAGGCAGCCGTGAAAACCTGCTGGATAAACTATCAGGCGTGATCGAGCGCAACCGTCAGCTGGAAAAAGAGCTCGAGCAGCTCAAGGCCAAGGCCGCCAGTGCCGCCGGTAACGACCTGGCGGGTTCTGCGATTGAAATCAAAGGCGCCAAGGTCCTTGGTGCTCGGGTTGATGGCCTTGACGGCAAGGCTTTGCTGGCGATGGTTGATCAGCTCAAGAATAAACTCGGCAGTGCAGTGATCCTGCTTGGCGGGGTGCTCGATGACAAGGTTGTACTGGTCGCGGGTGTCACTCAGGATCTGACCGCCAAACTCAAGGCCGGCGACCTGATGAAGCAAGCGGCGGCAGCCGTGGGAGGAAAGGGCGGTGGTCGTCCTGATATGGCACAAGGTGGTGGTGTAGATATCGCTGCCGTGGATGCTGCATTGGCACTTGCTGCGACATTTGTCGAGCAAGGCCTGTAACGACTCCAGTGTGTAGTCGACTAATGACTCGCTGGTCATTGCAGTCGAATAGGTTACATGTTTAATGGGCGCCCCTCGCGGGCTTAGGCGGCATTGAAATGGCTTTGATCGTACAGAAGTTTGGAGGCACCTCCGTCGGCACTGTCGAGCGTATCGAGCAGGTTGCCGAGAAGGTTAAGAAATTCCGTGAACGCGGTGATGATATCGTCGTAGTGGTTTCAGCCATGAGCGGTGAAACCAATCGCCTGATTGAGCTGGCCAAGCAGATTGGCGATCAGCCAGTCCCGCGTGAGCTGGATGTCATGGTTTCAACCGGTGAGCAGGTGACTATTGCCCTGCTGGCCATGGCGCTGATCAAGCGTGGCGTCCCGGCTATTTCGTACACGGGTAATCAGGTACGAATCTTGACCGATAGCGCGCATAATAAGGCGCGAATTTTACAAATAGATGACCACAAGCTGCGTACCGATCTAAAAGAGGGGCGTGTCGTGGTGGTCGCAGGTTTCCAGGGCGTTGATGAGCACGGCAATATCACCACCCTTGGGCGTGGCGGCTCGGATACCACGGGTGTTGCCTTGGCTGCGGCATTAAAAGCCGATGAATGCCAGATTTACACCGATGTCGATGGTGTCTACACCACCGACCCGCGGGTTGTCTCGCAGGCCCAGCGCCTGGACAAGATTACCTTTGAAGAAATGCTCGAAATGGCCAGCCTGGGCTCGAAGGTGCTGCAAATTCGCGCCGTTGAGTTCGCAGGCAAGTACAACGTTCCGCTGCGCGTGCTGCACAGCTTCCAAGAGGGGCCAGGTACCCTCATTACCATTGATGAAGAGGAAACCATGGAACAGCCGATCATCTCCGGCATCGCCTTCAACCGCGACGAAGCCAAGCTGACTATCCGTGGAGTCCCGGATGTTCCGGGTGTTGCTTTCAAGATTCTGGGTCCGATCAGCTCGGCAAACATCGAAGTGGACATGATCGTGCAGAATATCGCGCACGATAACACCACTGACTTTACCTTCACCGTGCACCGTAACGATTACCTCAATGCCCAGCAGGTGTTGGAAAACACCGCGCGTGAGCTTGGTGCGCGAGAAGTGGTGGGTGACACCAAGATTGCCAAGGTCTCCATCGTTGGGGTCGGCATGCGCTCGCACGCGGGGGTTGCCAGCCAGATGTTTGAAGCCCTGGCCAAGGAGAACATCAATATCCAGATGATTTCGACTTCCGAGATCAAGGTCTCGGTGGTCATCGAGGAAAAATATCTGGAGCTGGCAGTGCGTGCGCTGCATACGGCTTTTGATCTAGACGCCCCGGCTCGCCAGGGCGATTAGGTCTTAGTATTCAAAAGGCGCTGCTTAAACCAGCGCCTTTTGTCTTTTTTGACCGTCAGGGCAGGAACTTTTTTTTCTGTTTTACTGGTCAATACTTGGGTGAAGGCTTTACTTGTAATTCGTAGCGCCGACACCATTTTATATCTGCAGACTGTTGTCCCGTTTAATTTCCATGAGGTGAAAGGAATGCTGATTCTGACTCGTAGGGTCGGAGAGACCCTAATGGTGGGTGATGAAGTCACTGTCACCGTCCTTGGCGTCAAAGGTAATCAGGTGCGCATTGGGGTCAACGCCCCGAAAGAAGTAGCCGTGCACCGTGAAGAAATTTACCAGCGAATCCAAAAAGAGAAAGACGAAGAACCAAGCCACTAATTTTATTGAAATTTTGGCTTTGCAAACGGGGAAAACATGGTTATCATGCGCCCCGTGTTGCGGAGAGGTGGCCGAGTGGCCGAAGGCGCTCCCCTGCTAAGGGAGTACATCTCAAAAGGGTGTCGGGGGTTCGAATCCCCCCTTCTCCGCCATATTTTGCAGTATAGGGTTGCAAATCGTAGATTTGATAAGTTGTTGAAATTATTGAATTTAACGGTTGAATTTAGTTTTAGTTTCCCTATAATGCGCACGCTTTAGTGCACTCATAGCTCAGCTGGATAGAGTACTCGGCTACGAACCGAGCGGTCGGAGGTTCGAATCCTCCTGAGTGCACCATATTCAAGTTGTCCTGCTTCGGTAGGGCTTCTAGTTTGACCAGATGTGAACTGGTTTAAAAAAGCACAAATGCACTCATAGCTCAGCTGGATAGAGTACTCGGCTACGAACCGAGCGGTCGGAGGTTCGAATCCTCCTGAGTGCACCATATAGCGGTAAGAAAAAGGGCCTGCAGCGATGCAGGCCCTTTTTTGTTGCACGCAAAATATGCACCTCAGCGGCTATCCCCTTGCCAAGAGTATCTAATTGCCTTTGACGCAGCCTGCTTGATCAAAGCTGACCTGGCTTTTGTTGCCTTGCAGGTCTTGGTAGTGATAACGGACCTGGCCATTCTTGCGATCGACCCTCTGCGGTTTGCCCAGTGCGCTCTCGACGTCTGCCTTGGTCATTCCGGCAAGGATCTGCTTCTTTATGATCGCACTGCGCCGCTGGCGGCCAGTCACGCGATTGCCGCAACCATCCTGGCGTTCTCCAACAACGGTGGTGGTCGAGTCGGTTTGTGTGTTGTCGCGATGTCTTGGCGTGGCCAGGGGTATTGCTTTGCCGCTGCTGGGTGTCGGGTTTTGCGGATTCACAAGCCGTAGCTTGTGTTCGCTCGGGCAGCCATGGCTGGTGAAGGTGAGGTTGCCCTGGCTGTCTTCGCAGCGAAACACACGAGCAGCCCAGGTGTCGGGTGGCAGGATCACAAGTGAACAAAGCGCCAGGATTGAAAGGCGGTGCATGGGCGTCTTCCTTGACGATGGCGATGCAGGCCCGGGAATTTGTCATGGCACGTGTCTTGGCGCCAGGGGCGTGCGTCGCATTGCTGGGTAAGCGTATTAACCTTGATGAATTGCTGTTGGGCAGCCTACCGAATGGGTTGTGTTGTCGAGGCAGCTATCTTGGGTGTTGATGTCGCTGGCTTGTCTGCAATCGTCTGGCGGATATTACGAGCTACTGTGGCCTTTAGGTTTTCCCTGTAACCATTTGTTCTTGGAAACTTTTGTAACGTGCAATGCGTCTTAGCAGTGTTATCATCGTCTGCGTCAGCCTCGCCGAGGCTTGTGGAATACCACCATGGACTTACCCAGTAGTTACACCGAATCTCGATTGTGCAATCACGGACTGACTGATTGATCCCCTTTGGCGTGCACCGTCGCTGGGGATGGAGTGCGCCACATGACTGAAGTAGAAGCTAAAAAGCCCCAAGAAAGCCTGCAGGATCGCCTGGCTCAGGTGGTTGAGCTGTTGCACAAGCAAAAGCTTGTCGAAGACCTGGCGCATCGCCAGGAAGGCCATCACCGTGATCTGGTTGAGCACCTGGTGCACCGGCAAAACCTGGCCGAGTTGCAGCGCAAGCTTGATGAACTGCACTCGGCTGACGTTGCACACATACTCGAAGCCTTGCCGCTGGAAGACCGCCTGACGATTTGGCAGTTGGTCAAGGCGGAGCGTGACGGCGATATCCTGCTTGAAGTATCTGATGCGGTGCGCGAAACCTTGCTCGCCGACATGGAGGATCACGAGATCCTTGCGGCTGCCATGGAGATGGACGCCGACGAACTGGCTGACCTGGCCTCCGAGCTGCCACGTGACATCGTTCACGAGCTCATGGAAACCCTCGACGCGCAACAGCGTGAGCGCGTGCGTTCGGCGTTGTCCTATGAAGAGGAGCAAGTCGGCGCCCTGATGGACTTCGAGATGGTGACCATCCGTGAGGATGTCTCGCTTGAGGTCGTGCTGCGTTACCTGCGTCGCTTGAAGGAGCTACCGGGCCACACTGATAAGTTGTTCGTGGTCGATCACGAAGGTGTGCTCAAGGGCGTCCTGCCGGTTAAGCGCCTGCTGGTTAACGACCCGGAAAAAATAGTTCGTGAGGTCATGGCGACAGATCCGGTGAGCTTTCACCCCGATGAAGACGCCTATGATGCCGCCCAGGCGTTCGAGCGTTATGACCTTATTTCGGCGCCGGTGGTAGATAAGAATGACAAGCTGATCGGCCGTTTGACCATCGATGAAATGGTCGACCTGATCCGTGAGGAGAGCGAAAGCGAAGTCCTCAATATGGCGGGTTTGCGTGAAGAGGAAGATATCTTCGCCTCGGTCTGGAAATCGCTACGCAACCGTTGGGCATGGCTGGCAATCAACCTGATAACGGCGTTCATGGCGTCGCGGGTAATTGGTCTTTTTGAAGGCTCGATCGAGAAGCTTGTAGCCTTGGCGGCCTTGATGCCGATTGTGGCGGGTATCGGTGGCAACTCCGGCAACCAGACCATCACCATGATCGTGCGCGCGATGGCGCTGGACCAGGTCAGCACTGGCAATACCTCACGCTTGCTGCGCAAGGAGCTGGCGGTATCGCTGATCAATGGCCTGGTCTGGGGTGGTGTAATTGGCTTGGTGGCCTGGGTTCTGTACGACAGTTACTCGCTGGGAATCGTGATGACTGCCGCGATGACGCTCAATTTGTTGCTTGCAGCATTGATGGGTGTGCTTATTCCCATGACATTGGCGCGCATGGGGCGTGACCCGGCCTTGGGTGCCAGCGTGATGATCACGGCTGTAACTGACAGTGGCGGTTTCTTCATCTTCCTTGGCCTGGCCTCTGTGTTCCTTATCTAGCCTTCATTCCAATTTGTGCATGCGGGGCCCGGCCAGGGCCCCGATGACTGCGCTTTGTGCCTTATGCTTTTGTTACCTGTGGTCCAGTCGTTGGTTCGGCATTGAACTGCTGCTCTTGTGGGCATATTCGCCTTATCAATGGGTTTGCTCAAACGCTTGTTTCAGGCTAAGGTTCGGCAACTTTGTTCAGTATCAAAGTAGACCGGATAGTCGCAACTGACGCTAAAAGGACGGGTCATGGCTTCAACCAATCTTGTGCTCGAAGGTGTTGAACTCATGCTGTTTGGCATGGGTTCGGTGTTTGTTTTCCTGACGCTTCTGGTGCTGTCAATTCGCATCATGTCTCGTTTGCTGGAGCGGTATACGCCAGTTGCGGCGCCGGCCCCGGCCAGTGCTCCCATGGCGGTGGTTGACGCTGCCCAGGAACCTGCGGCAGATGTTCTGGAAGCGATCCAGGCTGCTATTCATCAGCATCGCGCGCGCCGCGGTTGATCCAACGTCGACAGGGAATCTAGGGATGACAGTTACCAACACCGCCAATCAGCGTGCGCTGGGTATTACCGATGTGGTGCTGCGTGATGCGCACCAGTCTATTCTGGCAACGCGCATGCGCCTTGAGGACATGCTGCCGATTGCGGCGAAGCTGGATAAGGTTGGGTTCTGGTCGGTTGAGTCATGGGGTGGTGCAACCTTTGACGCCTGTATTCGTTATCTCGGCGAGGATCCGTGGGAGCGCATTCGCCAGTTGAAGCAGGCAATGCCCAATACGCGTCAGCAGATGCTCCTGCGAGGCCAGAATCTGCTGGGTTATCGCCACTATGCGGACGATGTAGTCGAGAAGTTCGTTGAGCGTGCGGCTGTAAATGGTGTGGATGTATTCCGCGTATTCGACGCGATGAACGACCCGCGCAACCTGTCGACAGCACTCAAGGCGGTCAAGCAGCAAGGCCGGCATGCCCAGGGCACTATTTCCTACACAACCAGCCCGGTGCATACGCTGGATATGTGGTTGGATCTGTCCAAGCAGATCGAGGACATGGGGGCGGACTCCATCGCCATCAAAGACATGGCTGGCATCCTCACGCCTTATACGGCGTTCGAGTTGGTGTCGCGAATGAAATCCAGCCTGTCGATTCCCATTCATATGCAATGCCATGCGACTGCGGGTCTGTCCAGCGTGGCCATTCTCAAGGCGGTTGAGGCCGGGATCGATAACGTCGACACCGCCATTTCCTCCCTGTCCATGACCTATGGCCACTCACCGACCGAGTCGGTGGTGGCAATGTTCCAGGGGACTGAACGCGATACTGGTCTTGATCTGCTACTGCTTGAAGAGATCGCGGCCTACTTTCGCGAAGTGCGGAAAAAATACGCAAAGTTCGAAGGCAGCCTGAAGGGGATCGACTCCCGAATTCTGGTCGCCCAGGTGCCCGGCGGCATGCTCACCAATATGGAAGGCCAGCTCAAGGAGCAGGGCGCTCAAGATAAATTTGACCAGGTACTGGCCGAGATTCCGCGGGTGCGCGAGGACCTTGGGTTTATCCCGTTGGTCACGCCGACTTCGCAAATCGTCGGGACCCAGGCTGTGATCAATGTCCTGACCGGCGAGCGTTATAAGTCCATCACCAAGGAAGCGGCCGGTATTCTCAAGGGGGAATACGGTTCGGCGCCAGCTCCCTTCAATCAGCAATTGCAGGCGCGAGTCCTTGATGGCGCGCAAGCAATCACCTGTCGTCCAGCTGATTTGATCGAGGATGAGATGGACAAGCTGAGTGCGGAGCTTGCGGCTCTTGCCAAGGAGCAGGGCTTTGCCTTGGCGGCAGATGCGGTCGATGACGTTCTGACTTATGCGCTGTTTCCGCAGATCGGCCTGAAGTTTCTGCAAAATCGCGGTAACCCAGCCGCTTTCGAGCCTGTGCCCGATGGGCAGCAAGTCGTCCCGGTTCAATCAGGCAAGCCTGAGGTCTATACGGTTGCGGTCAATGGCCAGTCATATGTGGTTGAGGTCAATGAGGGCGGCGATATCACGGGCCTCAAGCCCTTGGCCAATGCTGCCGGAGCGGCTGTCCCTGTTGCTCCTGCGCCTGTAACGGGAGGCGAGCCTCAACTTGCCCCGCTGGCGGGCAATATCTTCAAGGTCCTGGTTAAGCCGGGAGAGGTAGTCGAGGACGGTCAGTTGGTGATCGTCCTGGAAGCCATGAAGATGGAAACTGAAATCCGGGCATTCAAGGCGGGCACCATTGGTGCGGTCAATATCAAGGTAGGTGATGCCGTGGCAGTGGGCGATAGCTTGCTGACTATCGGATAGGGCAGACTTATGGAAAAGCTCCTGAAGTTGTGGCAAAGCACCGGCTTGTATCATCTGGAGGCGGGGCAGGCCCTGATGATATTAATTTGCTTGGCGCTGATCTACCTGGCGATCAAGAAGGGGTTTGAGCCCCTGTTGTTGATACCTATTGGGTTTGGCGGTTTGCTGGCCAATATTCCTGTTGCAGGGATGGCCCAGGGTAACGGGATCTTGCATCTGTTTTACGAGGTAGGCCTGCCAACGAGCGTATTCCCATTGCTGATCTTTATGGGCGTTGGGGCCATGACTGACTTTGGGCCGATGCTGGCCAACCCCAAAACCCTGTTTCTCGGCGCAGCTGCGCAGTTCGGGATCTTTGCCACCTTGATTGGGGCGCTGGCCTTGGCGTCGTTGGGTATTCCCGGGCTTGAGTTCACTCTGCGCGAGGCGGCTTCCATCGCAATTATTGGCGGGGCGGATGGTCCAACCTCGATTTTTGTAACTGCCAAGCTGGCTCCTGACCTGTTAGGGCCTATTGCGGTCGCGGCCTATTCCTACATGGCGTTGGTGCCGTTGATCCAGCCGCCGATCATGCGTGCGCTGACCACCAAGGAGGAGCGGGCAATAGTAATGAAGCAGCTACGGCCTGTTGGCCAGGCTGAGAAAATTATATTCCCACTGATCCTGTGCTTGTTGGTGGGAATGCTGCTGCCAGATGCGGCGCCGCTGGTCGGTATGTTCGCCTTTGGCAATCTATTGCGTGAAGCCGGCGTGGTCGAGCGATTGGCGGATACCTCGCGCAATGCCCTGATCAATATCGTCACCATTTGCCTGGGCCTGACCGTTGGTTCCAAGCTTTCGTCGGAGTCTTTCTTGCAGTTGAAGACGCTGGGCATCCTGGCGTTGGGGATGCTGGCTTTTTGCGGAGGCACCGCGGCTGGTGTCTTGATGGCGAAAGCAATGAATCTGTTCAGCAGCAACAAGATCAATCCACTGATTGGTTCGGCGGGAGTTTCGGCTGTGCCAATGGCCGCTCGGGTATCGAACAAGGTTGGGCTTGAGGCAAATCCGCAGAACTTCCTGCTGATGCATGCCATGGGGCCAAATGTTGCGGGGGTGATTGGTTCTGCGGTCGCGGCGGGTGTATTGCTCAGTTTTGTGGGCTAACCCATGTGCTGACGAAGTATCGCACCCATTAAAAAACCGGCCAAGGCCGGTTTTTTAATGGGTGCGATTTAGGCACCTTCAGCTGCCATTTCAGCGTCGTGGGCAATCAGGGCTACAAGAGCGTTCTGTTGCCGACGAGTAAGTTGGCGAAAGCGCTGAAGCAGCTCGCGCTCATGAAGCGACAGTTCGGGGCTGTCCAGACGCACATTGAGCTCGGCATCAAGATTTCCTTCCTGGAGCATGCTTTGTTCCAGGCGGGCGATAATCTCGGAGTTCATGCTGCGGTGGTGATTACGTGCTACATCAGCAATGCGTTCGCGCATACCGTCAGGTAGGCGAACAACAAATTTATCGGCTGTGCGGCTGGAGTAGGTAGCTTGTTTCATAGGTCGCATACTTTGGAAACCGGTTAGTCAGAGAGTCGATGCGTGCGTTTGAGCTGCATAATTGTCACCGGTTAAGACCATATTTTTGCCTAGCCGTTCAGCTAGAAGTGCAATCCATATCGTTAAAATACAGTGGAAAGTTGGGTGACTTTTTGACGCCAATTATATGTCGCTATTTTCAACCAATCTGCATTTTATTGCCAGAGGAGCGTTGATTATTTGGGCTTTGCTCGGCATAAAAACAAGCCATTCCTGCCATTTCCTATGCCAACGCTGACTGACAGCAGAGGCTTGAGGGTGGTTTTCGGTCACTTTATTGACACCTTCAGGCGCTACTTCCGCTAAAAATCCGGGTGCTTAGGGTTCGCTATCGGTTTCGCTGGCGGATAACGATTCTGGCGCTGGTTTTCAGTCTTCAGTCTCGCGGCAGCTGGTATGTCTTTTGCTCAATTGATTTTCGCTGCAGTGCTTTAGCAGTAATTCTATTTTGACATCATTTTGTATTTTGGCGAGGGCAGGAGCGCTAAAAGCCACGGGCTACTGACCAGCGGTGCATGGCACTTCAGGCGAGGATGACTAGTGTTAAAGATGTAGAGGAGGCGGGCTGATGAGTGCGGCACTCGGTATAGGGCACGAGCTTGACACTCCGGTGCTGGAAGTTCCGGTAGTCGGTCGGTCGATTGCACGACAAGCGATGGCTTCGCCTGGGCAAATTCAAAGTATCGATTGGATATATGTACCGCAGCCCCTTGATGAGGCCACCTTTGCCCTGTGCATGGTTCTGCTGGATGTGGATTCGCCGCTTTGGCTGGGCCCCAGCCTGGACACGCCTGAACTACGCAGGGTCCTGGCCTTGCATTGCAGATGTTCGATTGTTGAGTTACCCCAGGCGGCGCGTTTTGCTTTGCTTGGGGCTTGTGAGTTGAACGATCTGCACCAGTTTGACAATGGCGTTGACGGCATTCCAAGTCATGCATGCACCTTGATTGTTCAATTGGACAACCTGTGCGCAGGACCTGAGCTGCGCTGGCGTGGCCCCGGCATCAGGCAAGCGACCAGCAGGGGCGTGGTCGATGTCAGGCGGGTAAGCCTTCCCCTGGACAGGGCGTTCTGGCAGCAACGCAAGGACTGCAATAATTTTCCCCAAGGCCTGGATATGTTTTTCTCTGCGGGTCGACAGATTCTGGCTTTGCCACGCAGCACTCATGTACTTGGCGCTGTGGTCGATACAGATTAAGAGCCATGCTCGTCAACATTGGCCAGGCCAGTTGGTAAATCGCCTGGTTGGTCGTCGCGGGGGTGTTGATTGAGTGCGACAAGGCCTATGATTCGCTCTCTGTTAGTCCGTGTTTGAGTATTAAGGTGTATTGATGGCGGGTAGGTTGATCTATCTCATTGGCCCTTCAGGGGCCGGCAAGGACAGCTTATTGAATGCTGCACGCGAACAATTGGCCGCTATGGGTTGTCGTGTTGCACGCAGGGTCATCACGCGATCTGCCGAGGCCCAGGGTGAAGATGCGATTTCGCTGTCGCCAACCGCCTTTGATGAGCAAAAATGGGTCGGCGCATTTGCCATGAGCTGGCAGGCCAATGGTCTGTCGTACGGCATTCCAAGGCAGATAAACGAATGGCTTGCTGCCGGTGACAACGTGTTGGTCAATGGCTCGCGGGCGTATTTGGCCGAGGCGCGCGCGCGTTACCCCGACATGCTGGCCATCTTGCTCAAGGTGGATGATGCCGTGTTGCGCGAGCGTCTATTGCAGCGAGGACGCGAGAGTGAAGCCGAGATCGAGCAGCGATTGGCGCGCAATGCGCAGTTCACCAGCCAGGCGACATCAGGCGATGAGCAACTGCTGGTTCTGGATAACTCCAGTAACTTCGAACAAACGGTTGCCAACCTGATCAGGCTTATCGGGCCCAGGCGGGCCTGCGCCTAGTACTCAATCCAGAGGCAGCTCGGTGGTGCGCTTGACCTCGCTCATGGCGATGTGTGAGTGCGCCTCCTGGACATGCGGGCGTTGAAGCAAGTGGTCGCGCAAGAAGCGTTCATAGCTGGCAATGTCCTTGGCCACCACCTTCAGCAGATAGTCTGAACCGCCGGCCATGGTGTGGCATTCCAAGACTTGCGGATAACCAACGATCGCTTTCTCGAATTCCTCCAGATTGTTGCGCCCGTGCGCCGACAACTTGATATCGACAAACACCGTGGTGGTGAAGCCCAGCTGCTTGTGATTGAGCAGGGCGACCTTGCGCTCGATCAAGCCGTCCTCCTGCATGCGGTGAATCCGTCGCCAGCAAGGCGATTGCGACAATTCAACCTTATCTGCTATCTCGGCAGCGGACAGGTCGGCGTTGTGTTGCAGCAGGCGCAAAATCTTTCGATCAATAGGGCTTAATTTTTCTTGCATGAATAATCCAGTCTGATTGTTTTTGTTGGATAGATCATGCTCAGTATTGACGTTTTCCTGCCGATTTAGAAATAAAAAATCAGTACCGACCAGTCATATTCTTAGGCAGATGTCAGTGCGGTGATCCCGTGCTGGTTAATGCGGTGGCAATAACCGATGCCACCGAGGTCGCCAAAATAATAAAAGGAGCGCCCGCATGTCTCTGGCCGAAATCCGCCTGGATGACAAGTATCGCCTTGCAACAGGACACCTTTACCTGACCGGCACCCAGGCGTTGACTCGTCTGCCCATGCTGCAAAAGCAGCGCGACGTACGCCAAGGTCTGAACACCGCCTGCTTTATCTCCGGTTACCGGGGCTCGCCACTGGGCAATCTTGATAAAAGCCTGTGGGAAGCCAAGCAGTTTCTCAAAGATAATCACATCCATTTCCAGCCCGGGGTCAACGAAGAGTTGGCGGCTACGGCTGTGTGGGGTAGCCAGCAAACCAACCTGTTTCCCGGTGCGCGCTACGATGGTGTATTTGCCATGTGGTATGGCAAGGGGCCGGGGGTCGATCGCTGTGGCGACGTGTTCAAGCACGGTAATTCCGCTGGCGTGTCCAAGCATGGGGGCGTGTTGCTGCTGGCCGGGGACGATCATGGCTGCAAGTCATCGAGTATTGCCAACCAGAGTGAACATGCCTTTATTGCGGCCTCAATTCCGGTACTGAACCCTTCCAATGTCCAGGAAATTCTTGATTACGGGATTATCGGCTGGGAGCTTTCGCGCTACAGCGGTTGCTGGGTTGCGCTGAAAACCATTGCTGAAAACGTTGATTCGTCGGCAGTGGTTGACGTCGATCCGCTGCGTATAGAGGTTGAGTATCCAAGCGATTTCGAGTTGCCGGAAGACGGCGTGCATATCCGCTGGCCAGACCCGCCGCTGGTGCAGGAAAAACGCCTGAACATCTACAAGATCTACGCCGCTCGGGCGTTTGCCCTGGCCAATAACCTGAACCAGGTGAAGCTCGACTCGCCCAATCCGCGCCTTGGCATCATCACTACGGGCAAGTCATATCTGGATGTACGCCAAGCCCTTGAAGATCTGGGGCTGGACGAGGATTTGTGTGCCCAGGTTGGGTTGCGGGTATTCAAGGTCGGCATGAGTTGGCCGCTTGAGCCGGTTTCGGTGCATCAGTTTGCCGAAGGCCTTGATGAAATCCTGGTGGTCGAAGAAAAGCGCGGGATCATTGAAGACCAACTGACCGGCCAGCTGTACAACTGGCCAGTAGGCAAGCGTCCGCGAGTGGTCGGTGAGTTCGACGAGAGCGGCAAGTCGCTGTTGCCGAACCTCAGTGAACTGACTCCGGCAATGATCGCGCGGGCGATCGCCAAGCGCCTTGAACCCATCTACAGCAGCGAGCAAATTCAGGCTCGCCTGGCATTTCTGGCGGCCAAGGAAGCCTCGCTGGCGGCGCCGAAGCACACGACGGTGCGTACGCCGCATTTTTGTTCGGGGTGCCCACATAACACCTCGACCAAATTGCCGGAAGGCAGTCGCGCCCAAGGTGGGATTGGCTGTCATTACATGACCCAGTGGATGGACCGTAATACCGACACCTTCACCCAGATGGGCGGTGAAGGGGCGACCTGGATCGGCCAGGCGCCATTTACCGATACACCGCACATTTTCCAGAACCTGGGTGATGGCACCTATTTTCACTCAGGTCAGCTGGCACTGCGCGCCGCTGTGGCTGCCGGGGTCAATATTACCTACAAAATTCTCTATAACGATGCTGTAGCCATGACTGGTGGACAGCCGATTGATGGTGAGCTGCGTGTTGATCAGCTCAGTCAGCAAGTCTTTGCCGAAGGCGTCAAGCGCATTGCCCTGGTCAGCGATGAGCCGGATAAATACCCAAGCCGTGACGGCTTCGCGCCAATAGTCAGCTTTCACCATCGTCTTGACCTGGATGCAGTTCAGCGTGAGCTGCGCGAATTCAAGGGCGTTTCGGTGATCATCTATGACCAAACCTGTGCCACTGAAAAACGCCGTCGGCGTAAGCGTGGCAAATTGGTTGATCCGCAAAAACGCGCATTTATCAACCCAGCAGTGTGCGAGGGCTGTGGTGATTGCAGTGTCAAATCCAACTGCCTGGCGGTGCTGCCGCTGGAAACCGAGCTGGGGCGCAAGCGTGAGATCGATCAGAACGCCTGCAACAAGGATTTCAGCTGTGTCGAAGGCTTTTGTCCGAGCTTTGTCACTGTGCATGGCGGCAGTTTGCGCAAGCCCGAAGCTGTGGGGGTAAACGCGCTGTTTATTGCGCTGCCAGAACCACGTCAGCCGAGTTTGCAGCGGCCATGGAACATCCTGTTGCCCGGCGTTGGCGGCAGTGGCGTAACAACCGTTGGCGCGTTGCTGGGCATGGCCGCGCATATTGAGGGCAAGGGTTGCAGTGTGCTTGATCAGGCAGGCCTGGCGCAGAAGTTTGGTCCTGTGGTGACCCATATTCGTATCGCGGCCAAGCAGGATGACATCTTCGCCGTGCGCATCGCTGCCGGTGAAGCGGATTTGCTGCTGGGTTGCGATCTGGTCGTTTCAGCCAGCGAAGACGCCCTGGCCAAGCTAAATGATCAAATCGCCCACGCCGTGATCAACAGCCACGAGACGGCAACGGCCGAATTTACCCGTAACCCGGATGCCCAGGTTCCAGGTGCGCAGATGCGCGAGGCCTTGGTTGAGGCGGTCGGTGCGGCCAAGACACATTTTGTTGATGCAACCCGCCTGGCGACCCGTTTGCTGGGCGACAGCATTGCAACCAATCTATTCATGCTTGGCTACGCCTATCAAAAGGGCTTGGTGCCGGTGTCGGGCGAGGCAATCAACAAGGCCATTGCACTCAATGGGGTGGCGGTTGAGCTTAACCAGCAGGCTTTTTTGTGGGGACGCCGTGCGGCGCATGACATTGCCGCTGTTGAGAAACTGGCCAAGCCGGTGATCAGCCAGGCGCCTCGTTGTGAAACCCTGCAGGAGATCGTCGAGTTTCGTGTTGCCTATCTGACGCGCTATCAGAATGCCGCTTATGCCCAGCGTTATCGCCAGTTGGTCGAGCAGGTCGAGAAAGTTGACAGCGATGGGCAGAAAAGTCTCAGCAAAGCGGTTGCCCGCTATTACTTCAAGCTCATGGCCTATAAGGATGAGTACGAAGTGGCGCGCCTTTACAGCGATGGTGAGTTCATAAAGCAACTACAGGCGCAGTTTGAGGGTGACTACAGGTTGCAGTTTTATCTGGCGCCATCCTGGTTGAGCGATCGTTCATCCACCAGCGGCGAGCCTCGCAAGCGCCAGTTTGGGCCATGGATGCTCAAGGCCTTTGCAGTGCTGGCTAAATTCAAGTTCCTGCGCGGCACCTGGCTGGACCCCTTTGCCTACAGCGTTGAGCGCAAGATGGAGCATCAACTGCTGGAGCAATACCAGCAGCATGTGGCTTTTATCATCGCCAACCTGAATGCGGGTAACTACAAGGCGGCGCTGATGTTGGCCGAGGTTCCTGAGCAGATTCGCGGCTACGGCCATGTCAAGGCGCGGGCCGTCGCCGAGGCGCAAGCCCTCGCCAGCGAGCTGCAGGCGCGCATGCTGGTCAGCGAAATCGCCGCAGTCAAACTCTACGAGCCCGCCGCCTAGGGCTGGCTTGCTCTTTATGCCGAGGGGCGGCAGTCAGTCCGCGCCCTCGCGATCATTTTTGGCATTCCTTGAATGGGATGCTGTTGAGGGATTGTTCATGTCGGTATTTTCACACGTTGAGTTCGACCATCATCAACAGGTGGTGTTCGGTCATGATAAAGCCAGCGGTTTGCAGGCGATTATCGCGATTCATAACCGCAACCTGGGGCCTGCATTGGGCGGCTGTCGAATGTGGCCTTATGTCGATGATCAGGCGGCCTTGCGCGATGTGCTCAGGTTGTCGCGTGGCATGACCTATAAATCGGCTCTGGCGAATTTACCGCTCGGGGGCGGCAAGGCTGTGATTATTGGTGATCCGCATACTGGCAAAAGCACTGCGCTGTTCCAGGCGATGGGCGACTTCGTCGAGAGCCTGGGCGGTCGCTATATAACCGCGGCAGATTCCGGCACCGGGGTTGCTGAAATGCAGATCATGGCCGAGCGGACCCGTCATGTCGCCGGTGCTGGCGTGCGTGAAACCCTTGACGGCGGCCAGCGCAGCGGTGATCCATCACCGGCTACGGCGTATGGTGTTTTTGTCGGCATACAGGTTGCAGTCAAGCATCGCTTGGGGCGTGATGATCTAAAGGGGTTGCGCGTGGCCATTCAGGGAGTTGGCCAGGTTGGCTTTAACCTGGCCAGGCACCTGCGTGATGCCGGGGCACGGGTTTGGGCATGCGATATCGTCGAGGCCAATGTGCGTCGGGCGGTCGAGCAGCTAGGGGTCAAGGCGGTGACCCAGGCTGATATCTATGGTTTGGATGTCGATGTGTTTGCACCTTGCGCCATGGGCGGCATTATCAATCTACAGACCTTGGATCTTCTGCGCGCACCGATAATTGCAGGTGCTGCCAATAACCAGTTGGCCGATGCCCAGTTGGCGGAAGAGTTGACCAGCAAGGGTGTTTTGTATGCCCCTGATTACGCGATCAACGCCGGTGGCATTATTGATATCTACTTTGAGCGCAGCGGTGGCAGCGCCCTTGAACTGAAGGCGCATATCGAAGGTATTGGTGCGACGCTCGAGCAAATATTCAGTCGTGCCGAACATCAAGGCAAAACCACCACGGCGATTGCCGATCAGCTGGCTGAAGAACGTTTTGGCGGGCGTTAACGAGGTCGTGCGGGCTTTTTGTGGTGCTCGATGGCGCTGCCTGTGCGTTGCTTGCGCATGACAAATCCATCCTGGCTGGGTAAGATGCCGGCCGATGAGTAACCCTTCAGGGTTGCCGACCTGCTCTGTCTCCTTAGTTTAATGGATAGAACAAGCCCCTCCTAAGGGCTAGATACTGGTTCGACTCCAGTAGGGGACGCCAAATAAAAAGGCTTACGCAATGCGTAAGCCTTTTTTCGTTTCGCGCTGGGCGATTTAGCCAGCCTTGCGCGCCTGGCCGATGCAGGCTGCCGCAGTGAACAGGGCATCGGTTGAAGAGTTGAGTGCGGTCTCGGCAGAGTCCTGAACAATACCGATGATAAAACCAACCGCAACCACCTGCATGGCCACGTCATTCGGAATGCCGAACAGGCTGCACGCCAGCGGAATCAGCAGCAGTGAGCCACCGGCAACACCGGAAGCGCCACAGGCACTGATCGAAGCCAGAAGGCTCAGCAGGATTGCCGTTGGCAGGTCAACGGCAATATTCAAGGTATGGACAGCAGCCAGGGTCAATACCGTGATGGTGATGGCGGCGCCAGCCATGTTGATGGTTGCCCCCAGCGGGATGGACACCGAGTAGGTCTCTTCATGCAGGCCAAGGCGCTGGCACAGCTGCAGGTTGACCGGGATGTTGGCTGCCGAGCTGCGGGTGAAGAACGCAGTGATACCGCTTTCACGCAGGCAGGTAAATACCAGAGGGTATGGGTTGCGGCGAATCTTCCAGAACACGATGACCGGGTTGACCACCAGGGCAACGAAAAGCATGCAGCCGACCAGTACGGTCAATAGATGCAGGTAGTCGAGCAGGGCGCTCATCCCGGACTGTGCAAGCGTTGCGGCAACAAGTCCGAAAATGCCCAGCGGCGCGAGGCGAATAACCATTTTGACAATCGCGGTTACTGCATTCGACAGGTCACTGAGCACCTGCTTGCTGCCAGGTGCTGCGTGGCGGAAGGCAAAGCCCAGGCCAATTGCCCAGGCCAGGATGCCAATAAAGTTGCCTTTGAGCAGTGCGTTGACCGGATTATCGACAATGTTCATCAGCAGCGTAGTCAGTACTTCGCTGATACCGCCCGGTGGCGAGAGTTCTGCACTGTTGCTCACCAGCGTAAGGCTTGATGGAAAAGCGAAGCTGGCTATTACAGCGATGATCGCCGCAGTAAAGGTGCCTAAAAGGTAAAGAAGCAGAATTGGTCGAATGTGGGTCTGCTGTCCTTGCTGGTGGTTGGCGATGGATGCCGCGACCAAGATAAACACCAGTACGGGAGCGACGGCTTTCAGTGCCGATACAAATACATCGCCAAGCAGTGCGACTTTCAGGGCCAGGTTTGGTAGGAAGAAGGCCAGGGCAATGCCGGCAATCAGGCCAATGATAATTTGGCTAACCAGGCTGGTGCGGTTAAGCAGGCGGAGCAAAGGGTTGTGTTGGACATCAGTCATAGCATGCGTCTCGTATTGTCTGCGAGTGAGCTGCGTGTACCAAACCTCTTGCGGATAGCTTGAAACGGGCCTTTTAGAGGCTTTTGTGATGTTTCAGTAGGTTTGGTACTGCAGCGTCCAGCGATTTGCCAGGCACTGCTTGGGTCAAACAAGCAGTCTAGGCTCAAAAAATCAGCGGCGGACTCTAGCACAACGACACGCAAAGGGCGTCTGCCTGATCGGTTTCAGCAGATGAAGGGTCAGGTTTGCGCAGATCTTTATGGTCGTTGACTTCGCCCCGGGGTAGGCTGGGCCATCACTGGGCTAAGAGTTGTTGCAATGAATGATGAAATGCTTGAGGGGGAAGGCCGTGAGCCGGCGGGCCAGCAACTGACCGCCAATGAGTTGCGTGTGCTGGGTTGCCTGATTGAAAAGCAGGCAACCACGCCAGAGGTGTATCCATTGACCCAGAATGCATTGGTGCTGGCCTGTAACCAGAAAACCAGTCGCGAGCCCTTGATGAGCCTTTCGCAAGCAGAGGTTGGCCAGGCGCTGCGCAGCCTGGAGGCGAAGCAACTGGTGCGTCTGGTAATGGGCAGTCGAGCTGATCGTTGGGAGCAGCGTGCAGATAAAACCCTTGAGCTGGTTTCGCCGCAGCTTGCCCTGGTTGGGTTGCTCATGCTCAGGGGGCCGCAAACCATCAATGAGTTGCTGACACGCAGCCTGCGTTTACATGCTTTTGATGATGCTGAGCAGGTGCAGTACAACCTTGAGCGGCTTATCGGGCGTCAACTCGCCTGTCTGGTGCCCAGGCAAACGGGGCAGCGCGAGGATCGCTACATGCATATGCTTGGTGATGCCGAGTTATTGCAGGCGGCTTTGGAAGCGAGCGCTGCAGTTCAGGAAAGTAAAGGGGCGGCAAGGGAGCATAATGAAGAGCGCTTGCTGGCGCTTGAACTGAAAATTGCAGAGCTTGAGCAGCGTCTGGAGCGTTTGGAAAGCTAGCCTGGATTAAAAGCTACAGCCATAAAATACAAAGGCGCCTTTCCAGGCGCCTTTTGTTTTTGGGGTGTTGCAGCAGTATTAGCTTATGCGACCGATTGCAGTGTAGTCGGAACCATCTTCGGCAACGCGGTTGACGTTGGTGCGGTCGAAGCCGTCTTCAGCAACGCGGTTGACGTT
>NZ_FZOG01000004.1 GCF_900188155.1 Pseudomonas segetis | reverse complement strand
TGGCTAAAGAAAAATTTGAACGTAAAAAACCACACGTAAACGTTGGCACAATCGGCCACGTTGACCATGGTAAGACTACCCTGACTGCAGCGCTGACTCGCGTTTGTGCAGAGACTTGGGGCGGTGCCGCTCGTGATTTCTCCCAGATCGACAACGCTCCGGAAGAAAAAGCACGTGGTATCACCATCAACACCTCCCACGTTGAATACGATTCGCCAACCCGTCACTACGCACACGTAGACTGCCCGGGTCACGCTGACTATGTTAAAAACATGATCACTGGTGCTGCTCAGATGGACGGCGCGATCCTGGTTTGCTCGGCTGCTGATGGCCCGATGCCACAGACTCGTGAGCACATCCTGCTGTCCCGTCAGGTAGGCGTACCTTTCATCGTTGTCTTCCTGAACAAGGCTGACATGGTGGATGACGCTGAGCTGCTGGAACTGGTTGAGATGGAAGTTCGCGACCTGCTGTCGACTTACGACTTCCCAGGCGACGACACTCCAATCGTGATCGGTTCGGCGCTGATGGCTCTGAACGGTCAAGACGACAACGAAATGGGCACCACTGCCGTTCGTAAGCTGGTTGAGACTCTGGATTCTTACATCCCTGAGCCTGAGCGTGCTATCGACAAGCCGTTCCTGATGCCAATCGAAGACGTGTTCTCGATCTCTGGTCGCGGTACTGTTGTAACTGGCCGTGTTGAGCGTGGCATCGTTAAAGTACAGGAAGAAATTGAGATTGTTGGTATCCGTGATACCACCAAGACCATCTGTACTGGTGTTGAAATGTTCCGTAAGTTGCTCGACGAAGGTCGTGCTGGTGAGAACGTTGGCGTACTGCTGCGTGGCACCAAGCGTGATGACGTAGAGCGTGGCCAGGTACTGGCTAAGCCAGGCACCATCAAGCCGCACACCAAGTTCGAAGGCGAAGTGTACGTTCTGTCGAAAGAAGAGGGTGGTCGTCACACTCCTTTCTTCAAGGGCTACCGTCCGCAGTTCTACTTCCGTACTACGGACGTAACTGGTAACTGCGAACTGCCGGAAGGCGTTGAAATGGTAATGCCGGGCGACAACATCAAAATGGTTGTTACCCTGATTGCTCCAATCGCCATGGAAGATGGTCTGCGTTTCGCGATTCGCGAAGGCGGCCGTACCGTTGGTGCTGGTGTAGTTGCCAAGATCATCGAGTAATCGATTTGTCTAGAAAAAGCCCCCGCTTGCGGGGGCTTTTTTATTGGGTTGACACTGGTAAGGAGCGTCTATAGAATTGCGCCTCCTTTTAACGGGCGTACTGCGTCCGTTGGGAATCGCAGCTTGGAATCTGAGGTCAAAATGCAAAACCAACAAATCCGTATTCGGTTGAAGGCTTTTGACCATCGCCTGATCGATCAATCAACCCAGGAAATCGTGGAAACCGCGAAACGTACTGGTGCTCAGGTGCGTGGTCCGATTCCATTGCCTACTCGCAAAGAGCGGTTCACAGTTCTTACTTCTCCGCACGTCAACAAAGACGCGCGCGATCAGTTTGAAATTCGAACCCACAAGCGTGTTCTGGACATTGTCCAGCCAACGGATAAAACCGTTGACGCGCTGATGAAGCTCGATCTTGCGGCTGGCGTGGAAGTGCAGATCAGCCTCGGCTAAGACTTGGGTCTTAGTCGTGTAACGCTCTGAAATGGGCGGCCATAGCGGGTGAAAGCCCCGTACACTCATGAGGTTTACAACATGACTATTGGTGTAGTCGGTCGTAAATGCGGTATGACCCGTATTTTCACCGAAGAAGGTGTCTCCATTCCGGTTACGGTCATTGAGATCGAACCGAATCGCGTCACCCAGTTCAAAACTGAGGAGTCCGATGGCTATCGTGCAGTGCAGGTCACTGTAGGTGAGCGTCGTGCTTCGCGTGTCAGCAAGGCTCAAGCCGGTCACTTCGCCAAGGCGAACGTCGCGGCAGGTCGTGGTGTTTGGGAATTCCGTCTTGAAGAAGGCGAGTACTCAACTGGCGACTTGATCAACGCTGAAATCTTCCAAGCTGGACAGATGGTCGATGTGACCGGTCAGTCCAAGGGTAAAGGCTTTGCCGGTACCATCAAGCGTTGGAACTTCCGCGGCCAAGACAACACTCACGGTAACTCCGTGTCCCACCGTGTACCGGGTTCTATTGGCCAGTGCCAAACCCCAGGTCGCGTATTCAAGGGCAAGAAAATGTCCGGTCACATGGGTGCTGAGCGTGTGACGGTACAGTCCCTGGAAGTTGTGCGCGTAGACGCTGAACGCAACCTGCTGTTGGTCAAAGGCGCTGTTCCAGGCGCGACCGGCGGTAACTTGGTTGTGCGTCCAGCAGCTAAGACTCGCGGTTAAGGGGAAGCTGACATGCAATTAAATGTAAATGGCGCTCAAGCGATCGAAGTTTCCGAAGCGACTTTCGGCGGCGATTACAATGAGACCCTGGTTCACCAAGCAGTTGTGGCCTACATGGCCGGCGGCCGTCAAGGCAGCAAGCAACAGAAGACCCGTTCCGATGTATCTGGCGGCGGCAAGCGTCCGTGGCGTCAGAAGGGTACTGGTCGTGCTCGTGCTGGTACCACTCGTGGTCCGATCTGGCGCGGTGGTGGTGTGACTTTCGCGGCTCGTCCGCAGAATCACGACCAAAAGCTGAACAAGAAGATGTATCGCGCAGCGATCCGTTCGATTCTTGCTGAGCTGGTTCGCACTGATCGTCTGGTTGTAGTTGAAGACTTCGCTGTTGAAGCTCCGAAAACTAAAGATCTGCTGGGCAAGCTCAATGGCATGGGTCTGACTGATGTCCTGATCGTGTCTGATGCAATTGATCAAAATCTGTACCTGGCTGCTCGTAACCTGCCGCACGTCGATGTTCGTGACGTACAGGGTTCCGATCCGGTCAGTCTGATCGCGTATGAAAAGGTACTGGTTACCGTTTCTGCCGTGAAGAAATTCGAGGAGATGCTGGGATGAACCAGGAACGCGTATTTAAAGTGCTGCTGGGTCCGCACGTCTCTGAGAAAGCCACAATACTGGCCGACAAGAAAAGCCAGTTCGTATTTAAAGTTGCGACTGACGCAACCAAGCTGGAAATCAAGAAGGCCGTCGAAAGCCTGTTCAGCGTGAAAGTTGAGCGTGTTACTACTCAGAATGTTCTGGGTAAGAGCAAGCGCACCGCTCGCGGTCTGGGCAAGCGTAACGACTGGAAGAAAGCGATCATTTCGCTTCAGCCAGGCCAAGATCTCGATTTCGCCAGCAGTGCTGAGTAAGGAAGGGGTGCATCATGGCAATCGTTAAATGCAAACCGACTTCCGCTGGCCGCCGTTTTGTGGTCAAGGTGGTCAATCAGGAGCTGCATAAAGGCGCTCCTTACGCTCCGCTGCTTGAAAAGAAGTCGAAGACTGGCGGTCGTAACAACAATGGTCGCATCACTACCCGTCATATCGGTGGTGGTCACAAGCAGCATTATCGTCTGGTCGATTTCCGTCGCAACGACAAAGATGGCATTCCAGCCACTGTCGAGCGTATTGAATACGATCCGAACCGTACCGCACACATCGCCTTGTTGATGTATGCAGACGGTGAGCGTCGCTACATCATCGCACCTAAGGGTGTGAGTGCTGGTGACCAGCTGATTGCTGGAATCATGGCTCCGATCAAACCAGGTAACAGCCTGCAACTGCGCAACATTCCAGTTGGTAGCACTGTTCACGGTATTGAACTCAAGCCAGGTAAGGGTGCACAGATCGCTCGTTCCGCTGGTGCTTCGGCTCAGCTGATCGCTCGTGAAGGCGTCTATGTGACTCTGCGTCTGCGTTCCGGTGAAATGCGTAAAGTTCTGGCCGAGTGCCGTGCGACTTTGGGCGAAGTTTCGAACTCCGAGCACAGCCTGCGTTCGCTGGGTAAAGCTGGTGCTAAGCGCTGGCGTGGCGTTCGCCCGACCGTTCGTGGTGTTGCCATGAACCCGGTCGACCACCCACACGGTGGTGGTGAAGGTCGTACCTCTGGTGGTCGTCATCCGGTGTCTCCATGGGGCTTCCCTACCAAGGGTGCTAAGACTCGTGGTAACAAGCGCACCGATAATATGATCGTCCGTCGTCGCAAGTAATTAGAGGGATACGACAGTGCCACGTTCTCTGAAAAAAGGTCCTTTCATCGATCTTCACCTACTGAAGAAGATTGAAGTGGCAGTTGAAAAGAATGATCGCAAGCCAGTTAAAACCTGGTCGCGCCGTTCTATGATTCTGCCGCAAATGGTCGGTCTGACCATTGCTGTGCATAACGGCCGTCAACATGTCCCAGTTCTGGTGAACGAAGACATGGTCGGTCACAAACTCGGCGAGTTTGCTGGTACCCGCACTTATCGTGGGCACGTAGCAGACAAGAAAGCCAAGCGTTAAGGGGTTAGGAAATGGAAGTAGCCGCTAAGTTGTCGGGCGCTCGAATCTCCGCCCAAAAAGCCCGCTTGGTCGCCGACCAGATCCGCGGGAAAAAGGTGGGCGAAGCGCTCAACTTGTTGGCTTTTAGCAGTAAAAAAGCCGCCGAGATCATGAAAAAAGTGCTGGAGTCGGCTGTAGCCAACGCCGAGCATAACGAAGGCGCAGACGTTGATGACTTGAAGGTCAGCACCGTTTTCGTCAACGAAGGGCGTTCGCTGAAGCGTATCATGCCGCGTGCCAAAGGCCGCGCTGATCGCATCGTCAAGCGGTCTTGCCATATCACTGTCAAGGTTGCGGACAAGTAACGGAGTCGATCAGATGGGTCAGAAAGTACATCCCATTGGCATTCGCCTGGGAATCGTCAAGGAGCACACCTCCGTCTGGTACGCAGACGGTCGGACTTATGCGGACTATTTGTTCGCTGATCTGAAAGTGCGTGAGTATCTCCAAGACAAATTAAAAAGCGCGTCCGTAAGCCGTATCGACATTGCTCGTCCGGCTCAAACTGCACGCATCACCATCCACACTGCTCGTCCAGGTATCGTTATCGGGAAGAAAGGTGAAGATGTTGAGAAGCTGCGTCAGGACCTGACCAAGCAAATGGGTGTGCCTGTGCACATCAATATCGAAGAGATCCGCAAGCCGGAGCTCGACGGTATGCTGGTTGCGCAGAGCGTAGCTCAGCAGCTGGAGCGTCGTGTGATGTTCCGTCGCGCTATGAAGCGCGCTGTACAAAACGCCATGCGTATTGGTGCCAAGGGCATCAAAATCCAAGTGAGCGGTCGTCTCGGTGGTGCTGAAATCGCACGTACCGAATGGTATCGCGAAGGTCGTGTGCCGTTGCACACCCTGCGTGCCGATATCGACTATGCCACGTACGAAGCGCACACCACTTATGGTGTGATCGGTGTCAAGGTTTGGATCTTCAAAGGCGAAGTAATTGGTGGTCGCCACGAAGAACTGAAACCACAAGCACCTGCGCCTCGTAAAAAAGCTGCTAAGTAAGGGGTACGCCAAATGTTGCAACCAAAGCGTACGAAGTTCCGTAAGCAGATGACCGGCCACAACCGTGGTCTGGCACAGCGCGGTAGCAAAGTCAGCTTCGGCGAATTCGCCTTGAAGTCTGTTGCCCGCGGTCGTCTCACCGCCCGTCAGATTGAGTCCGCTCGTCGTGCTCTGACTCGTCACGTTAAGCGTGGCGGGAAAATCTGGATTCGCGTTTTCCCGGACAAGCCGGTTACCAAGAAGCCTCTAGAAGTGCGGATGGGTAAAGGTAAGGGTGGCGTTGAGTATTGGGTAGCCCAGATTCAGCCAGGCAAGGTCCTGTATGAAATCGAAGGCGTTTCCGAAGAGTTGGCGCGTGAGGCTTTCGCCTTGGCGGCTGCAAAGCTGCCTCTCGCCACCACTTTTGTTAAGCGGACGGTGATGTGATGAAGGCGAATGAACTTCGTGAAAAATCAGCACAGCAGCTGAACGAGCAACTGCTCGGCCTGCTGCGCGACCAGTTCAATCTGCGCATGCAGAAAGCGACTGGCCAGTTGGGGCAGTCTCATCTGCTCTCGCAAGTTAAGCGCGATATCGCTCGTGTGAAGACTGTGCTCAACCAGCAGGCAGGTAAGTGATCATGGCTGAAGCCGAAAAAACAGTCCGTACGCTGACCGGCCGTGTTGTCAGCGACAAGATGGACAAGACCATCACCGTATTGATCGAGCGTCGCGTTAAGCACCCGATCTACGGCAAATACGTTAAGCGTTCGACCAAGCTGCACGCGCATGACGAAACTAATCAGTGCAACATCGGTGACAAGGTTTCGATCCGTGAAACTCGTCCCGTAGCCAAGACCAAAACTTGGGCACTGGTTGAAGTCATCGAACGTGCAGTGGAAGTCTAAGGACTAGGGGTCGGAGAAATTATATGATTCAGACTCAATCCATGCTCGACGTTGCTGACAACAGTGGCGCACGTCGCGTTATGTGTATCAAGGTGCTGGGTGGTTCACACCGCCGTTATGCTGGCATCGGTGACATCATCAAGGTAACCGTCAAGGAAGCAATTCCTCGCGGTAAAGTGAAGAAGGGCCAGGTAATGACTGCTGTTGTAGTCCGTACCCGTCACGGCGTTCGTCGTCCTGATGGCTCTATCATTCGCTTCGATGGCAACGCTGCTGTTCTGCTGAACAACAAGCAAGAGCCTATCGGTACCCGTATCTTTGGGCCCGTGACTCGCGAACTTCGTACTGAGAAGTTCATGAAGATCGTCTCGCTCGCCCCTGAAGTGCTGTAAGGAGATCCGACATGCAAAAGATTCGTCGTGACGACGAGATCATCGTGATCGCCGGCAAAGACAAAGGTAAGCGCGGTAAGGTGCTCAAGGTTCTCGCTGACGACCGTTTGGTCGTTGGTGGGATCAACCTGGTGAAGCGTCATACCAAGCCGAACCCGATGTCGGGCGTTCAAGGCGGTATCGTTGAGAAAGAAGCGCCATTGCACGCTTCTAACGTGGCCATTTTCAATAGCGAAACCAGCAAGGCAGATCGTGTTGGTTTTAAAGTTGAAGACGGTAAAAAAATTCGTGTCTTCAAGTCGACCCAAAAAGCGGTTGATGCTTGAACACTGCTAGGTAGAGACCATGGCACGACTAAAAGAGATTTATCGGAAGGAAATTGCGCCCAAGCTCCAGGAAGAACTGAAGCTTAGCAACGTGATGGAAGTTCCGCGCATTACCAAAATCACCCTTAACATGGGCCTGGGCGAAGCGATCGGTGATAAGAAAATCATCGAGCACGCAGTTGCCGACCTGGAAAAGATCACCGGTCAGAAAGTCGTTGTGACTCATGCCCGTAAGTCGATTGCAGGCTTCAAGGTTCGTGAGGGCTGGCCGATTGGCGTTAAAGTTACTCTGCGCCGTGAGCGTATGTACGAGTTCCTGGATCGTCTGCTGTCTATCTCCCTGCCGCGTGTGCGTGACTTCCGCGGCCTGAATGCCAAGTCGTTCGACGGCCGTGGCAACTACAGCATGGGTGTTAAAGAGCAGATCATTTTCCCGGAAATCGACTACGACAAAATCGATGCCCTCCGCGGTCTGGATATTACCCTGACCACCACTGCTCGGACGGATGATGAAGGTCGCGCATTGCTGCGTGCTTTCAAATTCCCGTTCCGCAACTGATAGGAGCTGGATCATGGCCAAAATGAGCATGAGAAACCGTGAGCTGAAGCGTCAGCAAACGGTTGCCAAGTACGCCAAGAAGCGTGCTGAGCTGAAAGCCATCATCGTGGATCAGGAAGCAACTCCTGAAGCGCGTTGGGAAGCGACAGTAGCACTGCAGAAGCAGCCACGTGACGCAAGCGCCTCGCGCATGCGTAACCGCTGCCGCATTACCGGTCGTCCGCACGGCGTTTATCGCAAGTTCGGTCTGTCGCGTATCAAGCTGCGTGAAGCTGCTATGCGCGGTGACGTTCCAGGTCTGGTCAAAGCCAGCTGGTAAGTCACTGTTAGCGAGTCACCTGTTTCGCTCGGTTTACCGGGCGAATCAGGTGAATATCGCAAGCAATTTGAATCAAGCCCCTTTTGGGGCTTGATTCATTTTTGATCAGTCACTAGAATGTTCGGCTCGCCTGAGCCTGGGTTCGCCCAAAGGTGTCTGGTGACTCTAGCCGTAAGGCTAATTCTTTTTGTATCAGGAGCGTCTAGCCCATGAGTATGCAGGACCCGTTAGCGGACATGCTAACTCGTATCCGTAATGCCCAGATGGCTGAAAAGTCCGTCGTAAGCATGCCATCTTCTACTTTGAAGGTAGCCGTAGCCAAAGTTCTCAAGGACGAAGGTTATGTTGCGGATTATCAGATCAGCGGTGAAGCAAAACCGCAGCTGTCCATCGAGCTGAAATATTTCGAAGGCCGTCCGGTCATCGAAGAAGTAAAACGCGTTAGCCGTCCAGGCCTCCGCCAATACAAAGCTGTCGAAGATCTGCCGAAAGTTCGTGGCGGTCTTGGCGTGTCTATCGTCTCCACCAACAAGGGTGTGATGACGGATCGTGCTGCGCGCGCTGCCGGTGTCGGTGGTGAAGTGCTTTGTACTGTGTTCTAGGGGGAGATAAGCATGTCTCGCGTTGCTAAAAACCCCGTCAAGCTGCCTTCTGGTGTAGAGATCAAACTCGCCGGTCAGCAGCTTTCGGTGAAAGGTGCCAAGGGCACTTTGGAACTGAACGTTCACTCGTCCGTTGAAGTGGTCCAGGATTCCGGTGAGCTGCGTTTCGCTGCTCGCAACGGTGATCAGCAGACTCGCGCAATGGCCGGTACCACTCGTGCGTTGGTTAACAACATGGTAATCGGCGTCAGCGAAGGCTTCGAGCGCAAGCTCCAGTTGGTAGGTGTTGGTTATAAAGCACAAGCTAAAGGTCAGGTTCTGTCCTTGGCGTTGGGCTTCTCCCACCCAATCGACTACGAATTGCCGCAAGGCGTTACCGCCGAAACCCCTAGCCAGACCGACATCCTGATCAAGGGCGTCGACAAACAACTGGTTGGTCAGGTAGCTGCGGAGATTCGTGACTTCCGTCGTCCTGAACCTTACAAGGGCAAAGGTGTTCGTTACGCTGACGAAGTCGTCCGCCGTAAAGAAGCCAAGAAGAAGTAGGGCTAGCAAATGACCGACAAAAAAGTTACTCGACTGCGTCGCGCTCGCAAAGCACGTCTGAAAATGCACGAACTCGAAGTCGTGCGTCTCTGCGTGTATCGTTCGTCGCAGCACATCTACGCCCAGGTCATCTCGGCCGACGGCAGCAAGGTTTTGGCCACCGCGTCGACCTTGGACAAAGCACTGCGTGATAGCGCCACTGGCAATATCGACGCAGCCAAGAAAGTTGGCGAGCTGGTTGCTGAGCGTGCGAAAGCCGCTGGTGTAACTCAGGTTGCATTCGACCGTTCTGGCTTCAAGTACCACGGCCGCGTTAAGGCGCTGGCTGATGCTGCTCGTGAAGGCGGGCTGGAGTTCTAAGTTATGTCAAATAACGACCAAAAGCGCGACGAAGGCTACATCGAGAAATTGGTGCAGGTTAACCGTGTTGCTAAAACCGTAAAAGGTGGCCGTATCTTCACTTTCACCGCGTTGACCGTGGTAGGTGATGGCAAGGGTCGCGTTGGTTTCGGCCGCGGCAAATCCCGCGAAGTACCAGCTGCTATCCAGAAAGCGATGGAAGCTGCACGTCGCAACATGATCACAGTTGATCTGAACGGCACTACTCTGCAATACGCAATGAAGTCTGCTCATGGCGCCTCCAAGGTGTACATGCAGCCTGCTTCGGAAGGTACCGGTATCATCGCCGGTGGCGCAATGCGTGCTGTCCTGGAAGTGGCTGGCGTTCACAACGTACTGGCTAAGTGCTACGGCTCTACCAACCCTGTGAACGTGGTTCATGCCACTTTCAAAGGCTTGAAAGCTATGCAGTCTCCGGACTCCGTTGCGGCTAAGCGTGGCAAGAGCGTCGAGGAGATTCTCTAATCATGGCTAATACCGTAAAAGTCACGCTGATCAAAAGCGTGAACGGCCGTCTGGCTAATCACAAAGCTTGCGTCAAAGGTCTTGGCCTGCGTCGTATCAATCACACCGTTGAAGTTCTGGATACTCCAGAAAATCGCGGCATGATGAACAAAGCTTATTACCTTCTCCGCGTGGAGGGTTAACGCATGTTCCTGAATGATTTGAGTCCTGCGCCGGGTTCCCGTCGCGAGAAGCACCGTCCGGGTCGTGGTATCGGTAGTGGTTTGGGTAAGACTGGTGGCCGTGGTCACAAAGGTCAAACCTCCCGTTCCGGTGGTTCCATTGCTCCAGGTTTTGAAGGCGGCCAGCAGCCTCTGCACCGTCGTCTCCCTAAATTCGGCTTCGTCTCTCTGAAGGCTATGGATCGCGCAGAAGTGCGTACTTCCGAGCTGAACAAGATCGAAGGTGATGTAGTTACTCTGCAGGCGCTGAAGGATGCTGACCTGATTAATCAAAACGTACAGCGTGTAAAAGTCATGCTGTCCGGCGAGATTACTCGTGCAGTTACCCTTAAAGGTATCGCCGCCACCAAAGGTGCGCGCGCGGCTATCGAAGCAGCTGGCGGTAAGTTCGAGGAATAAATGGCTAAGCAAGGTGCTCTCTCAGCGCTAGGCAATGGCGGGTTATCCGAGCTCTGGGCTCGTCTGCGCTTTCTGTTCATGGCGATTATCGTCTACCGGATTGGCGCGCACATCCCTGTGCCTGGAATCAACCCTGATAGACTGGCGGATCTGTTTCGACAGAATGAGGGGACCATTCTTAGCTTGTTCAACATGTTTTCCGGTGGTGCGCTGGAGCGCATGAGTATCTTTGCATTGGGGATCATGCCGTACATTTCGGCATCGATCATCATGCAGCTCATGTCCGCTGTCAGCCCGCAACTGGAGCAGTTGAAGAAGGAAGGTGAATCTGGTCGTCGCAAGATTAGCCAGTACACCCGCTACGGCACTCTCGTCCTGGCATTCGTTCAAGCTATCGGCATGTCCGTTGGCTTGGCGAGCCAGGGCGTCGCGTTTGCAGTTGATTTCAGCTTCTACTTTGTCGCGGTCACTACGTTCGTTGCTGGTGCAATGTTCATGATGTGGCTCGGCGAGCAAATCACTGAGCGTGGTGTTGGCAACGGTATTTCGATGCTGATTTTTGCAGGCATCGTAGCCGGTCTGCCGCGGGCGATAGGGCAGTCTTTCGAGTCTGCTCGTCAGGGTGATATCAACATTTTCGCCCTTGTCGCCATCGGTTTGCTGGCAGTAGCGATCATTGGTTTCGTGGTGTTCATTGAGCGTGGGCAGCGTCGCATTGCGGTGCATTACGCCAAGCGTCAGCAGGGCCGCAAGGTTTTCGCTGCGCAGACCAGCCACTTGCCACTGAAGGTGAACATGGCGGGGGTTATCCCGGCTATCTTCGCTAGCAGCCTTCTGTTGTTCCCGGCATCGCTGGGGTCTTGGTTCGGTCAGTCCGAAGGTTTGGGCTGGCTACAAGATATCTCACAGGCTATCGCTCCTGGTCAGCCGTTGAACATTCTGCTGTTTAGTGCAGGGATCATTTTCTTCTGCTTCTTCTATACAGCGCTGATGTTCAATCCGAAAGACGTAGCGGAAAACCTGAAGAAGTCTGGTGCCTTTATTCCAGGCATCCGTCCAGGCGAGCAGTCGGCACGTTATATCGATAGCGTATTGACTCGTTTGACTTTGTTCGGAGCCATGTACATGACGGCCGTATGTTTGTTGCCCCAGTTTCTGGTGGTTGCAGCCAACGTTCCGTTCTATCTCGGCGGGACCTCGTTGCTGATTGTGGTCGTGGTTGTAATGGACTTCATGTCCCAAGTACAATCGCACCTCGTTTCGAACCAGTACGAATCCCTGATGAAGAAAGCCAACCTGAAGGGCTACGGCAGCGGCATGATGCGCTGAAGTGTCCATAAGGTTCGAGGAGTTGGTGATGAAAGTTCGTGCATCAGTGAAAAAGCTGTGCCGTAACTGCAAAATTATTCGTCGCGAAGGTGTCGTGCGAGTGATCTGCAGCGCGGAACCGCGTCACAAACAGCGCCAAGGCTGAGAGTGATAGTAGCGATATAAGCCCGACAGCTAGTGCGCTGTCGGGTTGATTATTTGTTTTTACAGCGTTAAGATCTTGCGCCCCATTTCTTGGCTTCCGGGGCGTGGGTTGCTGTCAATTGGAGTTACACTGAATGGCCCGTATTGCAGGCGTTAACATTCCGGATAACAAACACACTGTTATCTCGCTGACCTACATCTTTGGTGTTGGTCGCACAACTGCGCAGAAAATCTGTGCTGCTACTGGTGTGAACCCAGCAGCTAAAATCAAAGATCTCTCTGACGAGCAGATCGAGCAGCTGCGTGGTGAAGTCGCCAAGGTTAACACCGAGGGTGATCTGCGCCGCGAAGTTAACATGAAAATCAAACGCTTGATGGACCTGGGCTGCTATCGCGGTCTGCGCCATCGTCGCGGCCTTCCGGTCCGCGGTCAGCGTACCAAGACCAACGCGCGTACCCGTAAGGGCCCGCGTAAGCCGATCCGCAAGTAATTGCGCCCGCGAATCGACAGGAAATAAGTCATGGCTAAGCCTGCTGCTCGTACTCGTAAGAAAGTCAAAAAGACAGTTGTGGATGGCATCGCCCATATCCACGCTTCTTTCAACAACACTATCGTGACCATTACTGACCGTCAGGGCAATGCTCTGTCTTGGGCTACCTCTGGTGGTTCAGGTTTCCGCGGCTCACGTAAGAGCACCCCGTTTGCTGCCCAGGTGGCTGCAGAGCGTGCTGGTCAAGCTGCGCTGGAATACGGCCTGAAGAACCTTGACGTCAACGTCAAGGGCCCAGGTCCCGGCCGTGAGTCCGCTGTCCGTGCATTGAACGGCTGCGGTTACAAGATCGCCAGCATCACCGATGTGACGCCCATCCCGCATAACGGATGCCGTCCTTCGAAGAAGCGTCGCGTGTAATCAGGAGACAGTGAGATATGGCTCGTTACATTGGTCCCAAGTGCAAACTGTCTCGTCGTGAAGGCACAGATCTTTTCCTGAAAAGTGGCGTACGCGCCCTGGAATCGAAGTGCAACATCGAAGCAGCCCCAGGTATTCACGGCCAGCGCCGTAGCCGTCAGTCCGACTACGGTACACAGCTGCGTGAGAAGCAAAAAGTTCGTCGCATCTATGGCGTTCTTGAGCGTCAGTTCAGCGGTTATTACAAAGAAGCAGCCGGCAAGAAAGGCGCTACTGGTGAGAACCTCCTGCAACTGCTCGAGTGCCGTCTGGACAACGTAGTTTACCGTATGGGCTACGGCGCAACCCGCGCTGAATCCCGTCAGTTGGTTTCGCACAAAGCGATCTCCATCAACGGCAAAACTGTAAACGTCCCGTCCTACCAGGTTAAAGCTGGTGACGTAGTTGCAGTACGCGAGAAATCGAAGAATCAGCTGCGCATTGCTCAGGCTCTTGAGCTGTGTGCCCAGCGCGGCCGCGTTGAATGGGTAGAAGTTGACACTGAAAAGAAATCGGGCGTTTTCAAAGCCGTCCCAGTTCGCAGTGACCTCTCCGCCGACATCAACGAAAGCCTGATTGTCGAGCTCTACTCCAAGTAAGGGCTAGAAAAAAGGGTGCATCCATGCAGATTTCGGTAAATGAGTTCCTGACCCCCCGCCATATTGATGTGCAGGTGGTTAGTCCGACCCGCGCCAAGATCACTCTCGAGCCTCTCGAGCGTGGCTTTGGCCATACCCTGGGCAACGCGCTGCGTCGCATCTTGTTGTCCTCCATGCCTGGCTGTGCAGTAGTCGAGGCCGAGATTGACGGTGTGCTCCATGAGTACAGCGCAATCGAAGGTGTTCAGGAAGACGTTATTGAAATCCTGCTCAACCTTAAAGGTCTGGCTGTCAAACTGCACGGTCGTGACGAAGTGACACTGACTCTGGCGAAGAAGGGCTCGGGCGTAGTTACCGCTGCCGATATTCAGCTGGATCATGATGTTGAAATCGTCAATGGCGACCACGTAATTGCCAATATGGCTTCTACTGGCGCGCTGAACATGAAGCTCACTGTAGCTCGTGGTCGCGGCTATGAGCCAGCTGACTCCCGTCAGAGCGATGAAGATGAAAGCCGCAGCATTGGTCGCTTGCAGCTGGATTCATCGTTCAGCCCGGTGCGTCGTGTCTCTTACGTGGTGGAAAATGCTCGTGTTGAGCAGCGCACCAACTTGGACAAACTGGTTATCGACCTGGAGACCAACGGTACTCTGGATCCTGAAGAGGCAATTCGTCGTGCCGCTACCATCCTGCAACAGCAGTTGGCAGCGTTCGTCGACCTCAAAGGTGACAGCGAGCCTGTTGTGATCGAGCAAGAAGACGAGATCGATCCGATCCTGCTTCGCCCGGTTGATGATCTGGAACTGACCGTTCGTTCGGCAAACTGCCTCAAAGCAGAGAACATTTACTACATCGGCGACCTGATTCAGCGTACCGAAGTAGAACTGTTGAAAACACCGAACTTGGGCAAGAAATCCCTGACTGAAATCAAGGATGTTCTGGCTTCTCGCGGTCTGTCCCTCGGTATGCGCCTCGACAACTGGCCGCCGGCAAGTCTGAAGAAAGACGATAAGGCTACTGCCTAATCGTCATCATCACCGAACGAGAGTTTGGTAAGGAATTGAACCATGCGTCATCGTAAAAGTGGCCGTCACCTCAGCCGCACAAGCGCTCACCGCAAGGCCATGTTTCAAAACATGGCGGTATCGCTGTTCGAGCACGAGCTGATCAAAACTACTCTTCCGAAAGCAAAAGAGCTGCGTCGCGTTGCCGAGCCGCTGATCACTTTGGCTAAAGAAGATAGCGTTGCTAACCGCCGTTTGGCATTCGATCGTACTCGTTCGAAAGCTATCGTTGGTAAGTTGTTCAACGACCTGGGCAAGCGCTATGCCACCCGTCAGGGCGGTTATCTGCGTATCCTCAAGTGCGGTTTCCGCGCTGGTGACAACGCTCCTATGGCTTATGTTGAGCTGGTTGACCGTCCGGTCGGCGGCACAGTAGAAGCTGCAGAGTAAGTTGTAGGTTGTAGAAAAAACCGGGCCTGGCCCGGTTTTTTTGTTTCTCGGGTGAACAATATTCCGCACGTCGTGTTTAATATTGTGTGCAAGCCCGGCCTCAGGTAATGTTCTTGGAACTCTGATTCCTCATAAGAACAAGCACATGTCCGAACCTACTGCCCTGAGCTTAATCCCTCCTGTTGTTGTTCTCGTACTCGCCGTTTGGCTGCGTCGTCCCATTCTTGCTTTAGTGCTTGGCGCGATTTCCGGCTTGATGATGATTTCACCCACCAGTGCGCTTCACAGCTTTTCCGAGATATCACTCAAGGTCATGCAGGATGAAACCATTGGCTGGCTGATCCTGGTCTGTGGCAGCTTCGGTGCGCTTATTGCCCTGCTCGTGCGCACAGGTGGCGCCCAAGCCTTTGGTCGCGCCTCGATCAAACTGGCCAAAGGGCGGCGCTCGTCATTGCTCATGACCTGTGTACTTGGGCTGGTTATCTTCATTGACGACTATCTCAATGCGCTGACCGTGGGCGAAACCATGAAGCGCGTGACCGACCGCTTCAAGGTCTCCCGCGAGATGCTCGCCTATATTGTCGACTCGACTGCTGCGCCTGTCTGCGTGCTTGTCCCGTTGTCGACATGGGCGGTGTTCTTCGGCGGTTTGCTTGAGAACAATGGTATTGCTGAAAGCGGGCAGGGGATCACTGTCTACATGAGCGCCATTCCCTACATGTTCTATGCCTGGTTGTCTGTTGTGCTCGTGCTGCTAGTTGCTGCTGGTGTTGTCCCAGCCATAGGCCCTATGCGCAAGGCTGAAATGCTCGCCCAGCACGGCTCGGCTGGGGCAATGCACGTCAGTGAGTTCAGTCCCGAGCACAACTATGCAATGAAGGCAGTTGAAGCCGAGCACAAGAGCGCCGAGGATGTGGAAGGCAAGCTGTATAACTTCCTGGTTCCGCTACTGCTGCTGGTTGGTTTTACCCTGTATTTCGATATTGATGTGTGGATGGGCATGCTCGCGACCATGGCGCTGGTCGTGCCCTTCTATCTGGTGCAGGGCCTGATGCCTCTTGCAGAAATGCTTGAGCAGATGATGGACGGTTTCAAGACCATGTTGCCGGCCATTGGCACTGTTATCGCAGCGTTTATTTTCAAAGAAGTCTGTGATCAGTTGCAGTTATCGTTATTTGTCGTGGAGTCGCTCAAGCCTTTCATGACTGCGCAGCTGTTGCCAGCCATGGTGTTCTTGAGCATGGCGGTGCTGGCATTTGCTACTGGCTCGTCCTGGGGCATTTTTGCGGTAACAATCCCGATAGTGATGCCGCTGGCCTATGCCCTCGACGCCAATATTCCCCTGGTTATCGGTGCACTGATGTCGGCTTCGGCCTTTGGCAGCCAGGCGTGTTTCTACAGTGACTCAACTGTTCTGGCGGCCCAGGGTTCAGGTTGCAACCTGATCAGTCATGCAATTACCCAGCTGCCCTATGCGCTGATCGCGGCAGGCCTGACCTTTGTGGGCTTTATTCTGATTGCCTAAGAGTTTTTAACTATCAGGACGGTTTGCTCAATACATTGGCTCTCTTTTCTAGGCAAGATTAACCTTGATTCATCGCTGGCCTGACAGCCCGGTCGATTGGATCTAATAAGGAGAGAGCTCATGAGCAGCAAGCCTATGTTGTCTACCAGTGCTGGTAGCCCGATTGCCGACAACCAAAATTCTCTTAGTGCAGGCCCGCGTGGTCCACTGTTGATGCAAGACTACCAACTGATTGAAAAGCTCGCGCACCAGAATCGCGAGCGCATTCCTGAGCGAGCCGTGCATGCCAAGGGCTGGGGAGCTTACGGCACGCTGACCATTACCCATGACATCAGCCGCTATTCGAAAGCCAAAGTATTGCAGAAGGGCAGCAAGACCCAGATGCTTGCCCGTTTCTCGACCGTTGCGGGTGAGCAGGGTGCGGCTGATGCCGAGCGTGATGTGCGTGGTTTTTCCCTGAAGTTCTATACCGAAGAGGGCAACTGGGATCTGGTGGGCAACAACACGCCGGTATTTTTCGTTCGCGACCCCTACAAGTTTCCGGACTTTATCCACACGCAAAAGCGTCACCCAAAAACCAATCTGCGTTCAGCCACTGCAATGTGGGATTTCTGGTCGCTGTCCCCGGAATCACTGCATCAGGTGACTATCCTGATGTCCGATCGCGGCTTGCCGACGGATGTTCGTCATATCAATGGCTACGGCTCGCATACCTTTAGCCTGCTTAACGCAGAAAATGAACGCGTCTGGGTCAAGTTCCACTTCAAGACCAAGCAGGGTCACAAGCATTGGACCAATGCCGAGGCACAAGTAGTTGTCGGTAAAAGCCGGGAAACGACGCAGGAAGACTTGTTTGGCAGTATTGAAAAGGGTGATTTCCCCAAGTGGGGCTTCTTTATTCAGGTGATGACAGAGGAGCAGGCCAAGCACACCAGCTTCAATCCGTTCGACCTGACCAAGGTCTGGCCGCATGGTGATTTCCCATTGATCGAGGTGGGTGAGCTTGAGCTCAATGCCAACCCTGAAAACTATTTTGCCGAGATCGAACAAGCAGCTTTCTCGCCATCGAACGTGGTGCCTGGTATTGGTTTTTCGCCGGACAAAATGCTGCAGGCGCGGGTCTTTTCCTATGCGGATGCCCATCGCTACCGCCTGGGGACGCACTATGAGGCATTGCCGGTAAACGCACCGAAGAGTCCTGTGCACCATTATCACAAGGACGGTTCCATGCGTTTCTTTACGGCGAACTCAAATCCGGATGCCTATTACGAGCCTAACTCGTTCAATGGCCCTGCGCAGGCGCCGCAATATGCTGAGCCGCCATTGCCGCTGGAAGGTGATGCTGATCGATTCAATCATCGTGTAGGCAACGATGATTACAGCCAGCCGCGGGCCTTGTTCAACTTGTTTGACGAGGGGCAAAAGCAGCGTCTGTTCAGCAATATTGCCGAGGCCATGGCCGGTGTGCCGGATTTCATTGTTGAGCGCCAGTTGGCTCATTTTGACCAGGTGCATCCGGACTACGGCAATGGTGTGCGACAGGCGTTAAAAGCCAATCGTTAGTATTCACACCAGCAACCACGGGGCCTCCAGCGATGGTGGCCCCTTTTTTTTACTTGACCTGTGTCCGCTTGGGGTTGAGCATATGCAAATATTCAGAGCGTTTGTGTCAGGAGCGGTAGATGAAAGGCCATCAGGAAGTAATCGATTATTTCAAAGTACTGCTCAAAGGCGAGCTGGCTGCCCGTGATCAGTATTTTGTGCACTCACGCTATTACGAAGACTGGGGTTTTACCAAGCTGTATGAGCGTATCAATCACGAGATGGAAGAAGAGACCCAGCACGCCGATGCGTTGCTCAAGCGGATCTTGTTCCTTGAAGGTACGCCTGACATGACGCCGGATGCCTTTGTTTTTGGTCAAAGTGTGCCTGAGATGCTCAAGCTTGACCTGGCTCTGGAGTATCACGTGCGCGCAGCCCTGTGTAAGGGCATTGAGCTATGCGAACGCCTGCAGGACTACCCAAGTCGCGATATTTTGCTGGCCCAGCTTAAAGACACCGAAGAAGATCACGCCTACTGGCTGGAGATTCAGCTGCAACTGATCGACAAGATGGGCCTGGAAAACTACCTGCAAGCGCAGATGTAATTTAAACCCGGCACAACCCAAATTGATTGCCTAGGGTGTGACAACGCGAAGCTTGTCCGCCTCCATGCAATACCGAAATCCGCAAACAGGCTGCCTTGTTCGAGACCGTAAAAAAGGTGGATAAAAAGCATTATCCACCCTAGGTAATCCCTCTCTAGCTCGCGGCGCGGTCACGTTCCAACAAGGGTTTAAGGAAGTATCCAGTGTGCGACTGGGGCATCTCGGACACTGCTTCCGGTGTGCCCACGGCAATGATCTGGCCGCCCTTGGAACCACCTTCGGGACCTAAGTCCACCAGCCAGTCCGCAGTCTTGATCACGTCGAGATTGTGCTCGATCACCACCACTGTATTGCCGTGGTCACGCAGGCGATGAAGTACATCGAGAAGTTGCTGGATATCCGCGAAATGCAGGCCAGTGGTCGGTTCGTCGAGAATGTACAGGGTCTTGCCAGTGTCGCGCTTGGATAGCTCGCGGGATAGCTTGACCCGCTGCGCTTCACCACCCGACAGCGTCGTCGCGCTCTGGCCCAGCTTGATATAGGACAGCCCCACATCCATCAGGGTCTGCAGCTTGCGCGCCAGTGCAGGAACCGCATCGAAGAACGCCCGGGCTTCCTCAATCGTCATGTCCAGGACTTCGGTGATGTTCTTGCCCTTGTACTTGACCTCAAGGGTTTCACGGTTATAGCGCTTGCTCTTGCACACATCGCAAGGTACGTAGATGTCCGGCAGGAAGTGCATCTCAACCTTGATCAAGCCGTCACCCTGGCAGGCTTCGCAGCGGCCGCCCTTGACGTTGAACGAGAAGCGGCCAGGCCCATAGCCGCGTGAGCGGGACTCGGGCACGCCGGCAAACAACTCGCGAATGGGGGTGAACAGACCGGTGTAGGTCGCCGGGTTGGAGCGCGGCGTGCGACCGATAGGGCTTTGGTCGATATCCACAACCTTGTCCAGGTGCTGCAAACCGTCGCAACTGTCATGGGCTGCCGCTTCCAGGGTCGTGGCGCCATTGAGCGCAGTCGCGCTGAGCGGGTAAAGGGTGTTGTTGATCAGGGTTGATTTACCCGAGCCCGATACGCCGGTCACGCAGGTCAGCAGGCCGATAGGAATTTCCAGGTCAACATTGCGCAGGTTGTTGCCGCGTGCGCCCTTGATTTTCAGCAGCTGCTTTTTATTCACCGGATGGCGCTTGGCTGGGACTTCGATCTTGACGCGTCCAGACAGGTATTTTCCGGTCAGTGAGTCTGGATGTGCCATGACTTCGGCAGCGGTGCCTTCAGCAACCACTCGACCACCATGAACGCCCGCGCCGGGGCCAATGTCGACCACATAATCAGCCATGCGAATAGCATCTTCATCATGCTCAACCACAATCACGGTGTTGCCGATGTCGCGCAGGTGGCGGAGCGTGCCGAGCAGGCGTTCGTTATCACGTTGATGCAGGCCAATCGACGGCTCATCGAGGATATACAGAACCCCGACCAGGCCTGCGCCAATTTGGCTGGCCAGGCGAATACGCTGCGCTTCCCCGCCGGACAAGGTATCGGCGCTGCGGTCCAGCGACAGGTAATCGAGGCCGACATTAACCAGGAACTGCAGGCGCTCGCGAATCTCCTTGAGAATCTTGTCGGCGATCTCGCCCCGGCGGCCGGTCAGTGACAGACCAGAGAAATACTCGGCGGCATCGCCGATTGGCAAGCCGGTCACCGCAGGTAGTGTGCGTTCACCAACCCATACGTGACGGGCTTCACGGCGCAGGCGCGTGCCACGGCAATCCGGGCACGGCTGAGTGCTGAGCAGCTTGCTTAGCTCTTCGCGTACGCTGGTCGATTCAGTTTCGCGATAGCGACGATCCAGGTTCGGCACAATGCCCTCGAAGGGGTGCGCCCGCTTGACGATGTCGCCACGGTCGTTGAGGTAGCGGAAGTCGACACTCTGGGTGCCGCTGCCGAACAAAATGACTTTTTGATGCTCGGCACTGAGGTCGTCGAACGGAATTTCCAGGCTGAAACCGTAATGTGCCGACAGTGAGCCGAGCATCTGGAAATAGTAGACGTTGCGTCGATCCCAGCCGCGAATCGCGCCTTCGGCCAGTGTCATCTCGCCATGAATCAGGCGCTTGGTGTCGAAGAACTGCTTGACCCCCAGGCCGTCGCAGGTTGGGCAGGCGCCAGCCGGGTTGTTGAACGAGAACAGCTTGGGCTCCAGTTCACTGATCGAGTGGCCACAGTGCGGGCAGGCAAAGCGCGCCGAGAAAATCATCTCGTCCTTGATCCCGCTGCTGTCGTCATCTTTGTCTAGCGGTGCAACAAGGGCCAGGCCGTCAGCCAGGTTCAAGGCGGTTTCAAACGACTCGGCAAGGCGCTGCTGCAAATCCTCGCGCACCTTGAAGCGGTCGACCACTACATCAATGGAGTGCTTCTTTTGCTTGTCGAGCTTGGGTAACTCGTCCAGCTCATGAAGCTTGCCGTCAACCCGGGCGCGGACGAAACCCTGCGCACGCAGCTCCTCGAATACCGAGAGGTGCTCACCTTTACGCTCGCGGACGACTGGCGCCAGGAGCATCAGCTTGCTGCCTTCAGGCAAGGCCAGAACCTGGTCGACCATCTGGCTGACAGTTTGCGCCTCCAGGGGGACATCGTGATCCGGGCAGCGTGGAATGCCGACGCGTGCGTAGAGCAGGCGAAGGTAATCGTAGATTTCAGTGATGGTGCCAACGGTGGAGCGAGGGTTATGCGATGTTGATTTCTGTTCGATGGAAATTGCCGGCGACAAACCCTCAATGGTGTCGACGTCGGGCTTTTCCATCATCGACAAGAACTGCCGGGCGTAGGCTGACAGTGACTCAACATAGCGCCGCTGGCCCTCGGCATACAGGGTATCGAAGGCCAGCGACGACTTGCCCGAGCCAGACAGGCCGGTAATCACGATCAACTTGTCGCGTGGCAAGGTCAGGTCGATGTTCTTAAGGTTGTGGGTACGTGCCCCACGGATCAGAATCTTGTCCACAAACAGCGGCCTCGCTTGGCGGGCGGAAACCCACGAGTATACGACCCTCGGCTACCCTGCGGCAAAGTGTGCTCCTGTGCCGCAGTTCATATGGCTGTTAGAATCGCGGCCTTGTCTGACTTAGAGTCTTGGTAATGCACGATCTGCACAATGACCGCATGAGTGGCAGCGAAAATCGAGCGGCAGCTGGCCTGTCGATGGTTTTTGCTTTTCGGATGCTCGGCATGTTCATGGTCTTGCCGGTATTAGCAACCTACGGCATGGATCTCAAAGACAGCACGCCCGCGCTGATTGGCCTGGCGATTGGTGTGTACGGCCTGACGCAGGCATTTTTGCAGATCCCTTTCGGGATGATTTCCGACCGCATCGGCCGGCGCCCGGTGATTTACGTGGGCTTACTCATATTCGCCGCCGGTAGCGTACTGGCGGCCAATGCCGACTCGATCTGGGGCGTGATAGGCGGGCGGGTACTGCAGGGCGCAGGCGCCATTTCCGCTGCGGTGATGGCGTTGCTCTCAGACCTGACCCGTGAGCAGCATCGCACCAAAGCCATGGCCATGATTGGCATGAGCATTGGCTTGTCGTTTGCCGTGGCGATGGTGGTCGGACCGCTTTTGACCCGTGCTTTTGGTTTGTCTGGCCTGTTTTGGGTAACGGCGGTCATGGCCTTGGTCGGCATACTGATTATCGCCGTGATTGTGCCCGGCACACCGGGGCAGCTTCAGCATCGCGAGTCTGGCGTGGCCAAGCAGGCATTGATGCCAACACTGCGCAACGGTGACCTGTTGCGCCTGGATATTGGCATCCTGGCCTTGCACTCGATCCTTATGGCCAGCTTCGTGGCCCTGCCGCTGGCGCTTGTCCAAGAAGGCCACCTGGCTAAAGAACAGCATTGGTGGGTGTACCTGACGGCTTTGCTGGTTGGCTTTTTCGGCATGGTGCCCTTCATCATCTACGCCGAGAAGAAGCGCCAGATGAAGCGTGTATTGGTTGGTGCTGTTTCGGTGCTGTTGGCTTGTGAAGTGTATTTCTGGGCGTTTGGCCACAGTTTACAGGCGCTGGTGCTGGGCATTATCGTGTTCTTTACTGCATTCAACCTGCTTGAAGCCTCTTTGCCATCGCTTGTCAGCAAGGTCGCGCCGGCGGGCGGCAAGGGAACGGCAATGGGGGTCTATTCAACCAGCCAGTTTCTTGGGGCCGCATTGGGCGGTATTGTCGGTGGTTGGTTGTATCAGCATTACAGCTTGTCGGGGGTGTTCCTCGGATGTGCAGCGATGGCGCTTCTTTGGTTGGTCTTTGCTGTTAATATGCGCGAACCACCCTATGTGACCGGCCTGCGCATGCCGATTTCAGCTTCAGCAGTGCAGGATACTGGGCTGGCGGAGCGTTTGCTGGCATTGCCCGGTGTAACAGATGCGGTTGTGGTGGCCGAAGAGGCTGCCATCTATATCAAAGTGGACACCCAAAAATTGGATCGCGCGGCGCTTGAGGCCTTGGTAGAGCAAGCCTGAGAGCCGCGCTGACAGCTTAGGAGATCGTTATGGCCCGTGGGGTTAACAAAGTTATTCTGGTCGGTACCTGCGGACAGGACCCAGAAACGCGCTACCTGCCCAATGGCAACGCCGTTACTAACCTGAGCTTGGCAACAAGCGAGCAGTGGACCGACAAGCAAACCGGTCAGAAAGTCGAAAGAACGGAATGGCACCGTGTTTCGATGTTCGGCAAGGTGGCTGAAATTGCCGGTGAATACCTGCGCAAAGGTTCGCAGGTCTATATCGAAGGCAAGCTGCAAACCCGCGAGTGGGAAAAAGACGGCATCAAGCGCTACACCACCGAGATCGTGGTCGACATGCAGGGCACCATGCAGTTGCTTGGCGGTCGTCCCAACAATGAGGGCGGTGATTCGGCCCCACGCCAGCAGCGCCCTGCGCCGCAACAGCGTGCGCCACAACCGCAGGCAGCTCCACGTCCAGCGGCGCAACCGCAAGCCCAGCCCGCGCCAGACTACGACAGTTTCGATGACGATATTCCGTTCTGAGAGTTACCTTAGACTTATTTGTAAGGTTTAGGCTTGAGGCCCCCGCATTGCGGGGGCTTTTTGTTTTGTGGGCAATCAAAAAACTACAAGGCTGAGTCCTCTGGCTATTCGGGGTTACACTACCGGCGGTTTTTTGCATGGACCTACACGCACGCAGTCGTGAGCACTAGCTGACCGGAAATTACTTATGTCTAGCAACCCCTCGTCCTTGGCTTCAAACCTGAGCAATGTGGCCGCCAGCCCGGCAAGTCCTTTGGTCATGCGGGTGATTGGTGCCTGCGCCTTGGCGCACCTGATCAACGACTTGATCCAGGCGGTGTTGCCAGCGATTTATCCAATGCTCAAGTTGAACTATGGCCTGAGCTTTACCCAGGTTGGCTTGATCACCTTGACCTTTCAGCTTACCGCTTCCTTACTGCAGCCTTGGGTTGGCTATTACACCGACCGTCATCCAAAACCCTGGCTACTACCATGCGGGGCACTCTGTACCCTGGTTGGCATTCTTATGCTGGCGTTCGTGGGCAGCTTCGCGGCAATCCTTACGGCCTCTGCCCTGGTCGGTATCGGTTCCTCGACTTTTCACCCTGAAGCTTCACGCGTTGCGCGCCTGGCGTCCGGTGGCCGTTTTGGGCTGGCCCAGTCCACATTCCAGGTCGGTGGTAATACCGGTAGCGCTTTTGGCCCGCTATTGGCGGCCGCTATCGTAATCCCCTATGGGCAAGGCCACGTTGCCTGGTTTGGCCTGTTTGCAATATTTGCCATCGCCGTGCTTTGGGGATTGAGTCGCTGGTATCGCAATCACCTGAATTTGTTCAAGCTCAAGCAGGGCAGCAAGGCGACCCACGGCTTGTCCAGCCAGCGTGTGAGGTTGGCGCTTGTGGTGCTGGCATTGCTGGTTTTTTCCAAATACTTCTACATGGCCAGTTTTACCAGTTACTTCACCTTCTATTTGATTGAGAAGTTCGACCTGTCGATAGCCAGTTCGCAACTGCACCTGTTTATGTTCCTTGGGGCCGTTGCCGCAGGAACCTTTTTTGGCGGCCCAATCGGCGACAAAATTGGACGCAAGATGGTGATCTGGGTGTCTATTCTAGGTGTCACGCCTTTTACCTTGGTGCTGCCTTACGCCGACCTGTTCTGGACCGGGGTATTGAGCATGGTGATCGGGTTTATCCTCGCATCGGCGTTCTCGGCAATCGTGGTTTTCGCCCAGGAGCTTGTTCCGGGCAATGTCGGCATGATTGCGGGTGTGTTCTTCGGGTTGATGTTCGGCTTTGGTGGTATCGGTGCCGCGTTATTGGGGCATTTGGCAGATCTGTATGGCATTGAATATGTGTACAAGCTGTGTTCTTTCCTGCCATTGATTGGAATTATTACGGTGCTGCTGCCATCGACCAAGGGCGTTTAGAAACTCGGGGGAACAGCATGCAGCCAAGCCCGAACCTGGCTGAGAGAAGCGAGCAATCTCAGTTTGCAGGCTCTCAGCTGTGATTTATTGGCCATATGGTGTTTTTTGTACGCGTTATTTTGTTTTTCAACGCCTGAGCTTTAGTATGCAAGTAACTTTAAAAAGCTATGTAGCTTTCTCTTATCTATAACCGTTCTGATTGCTGAGATAGCTATCGATTATGCGAATGCGTTTGATGTTGCTGGGTGGCGGCAGCGCTTTGGGGCAAGCGCTGATTCGTCTCGGGGCTGAGGAGGACATTAACTTCCTTGCGCCGCGACCACCTGATTCTGGCTGGGATGCCGCCAATCTGACTCAGTTGCTCGATGACACCCGTCCCGATGCCTTGATTAACCTTGCGTATTACTTCGACTGGTTTCAGGCCGAAACCGTGAGCGAGGCGCGCTTTGCCAGCCAGGAGCGTGCCGTTGAGCGCCTTGCCGAGCTGTGCAAACACCACGAAATTCGCTTGATCCAGCCGTCCAGCTATCGGGTATTCGATGGCGCGCGGGCAACGGCCTATAGCGAAAAGGAAGAGCCCGTGCCGCTGGGGTTGCATGGGCAAGCCTTGTGGCGTCTCGAGCAAAGCGTGCGCGCCGTGTGTTCGCGGCATGTGCTGCTGCGCTTCGGCTGGCTGCTCGACAGTTCGCCGGAAGGCTTGATGGGGCGTTTTTTGGCGCGTGCCGGGCGCGATGATACGCTCTACCTGGCGGACGACCGCCGCGGCAATCCAACACCTGTGGATGATGCGGCGCGCGTCATCCTTGCAGTGCTCAAGCAGCTTGATTGCCAGGCGCCATTGTGGGGCACCTATCACTATGGCGGGCATGAGGCGACCACTTCCCTGGCGCTTGGGCAGGCCTTGTTGAGTGAAGCACGCAGTTTTCGCAGTAACCTGGTTGATGATATAGCGGCGCAAGCCCACGCTGCGCGGCCAGACGCCGCAGAAGAACCACAGCATGCGGTGCTTGCATGCAAAAAGATTCTCCACACCTACGGTATAAAACCGCGTGCATGGCGTGCGGGGCTGCCGAGCCTATTGGATCAATACTATCGTCATGTCTAAGTTATTTCTGGTCACCGGCGGAGCCGGGTTTATTGGGTCGCACATGGTCGACGCATTATTGGCTAAAGGCCATGCCGTGCGCGTGCTGGATAACTTATCGATGGGCAACCGCAGCAACTTGCCTGCTGATAATCCTCGGCTGCAGTTTATCGAGGGCGATGTCGCCGATGCCGCTTGTGTCTCGGCGGCAGTCGAGGGCTGTGATGCGGTGGTTCATTTGGCCGCTGTAGCTTCGGTACAGGCCTCGGTGGATGACCCGGTCAGCACGCACCAGAGCAACTTTGTCGGCACGCTGAATATTTGCGAAGCCATGCGTGAGCACAGGGTCAAGCGTGTGGTGTTTGCCTCAAGCGCTGCGGTTTACGGCAATAACGGTGCTGGCCAGCCCATTGATGAAAATACCGCCAAGTCGCCCTTGACGCCCTATGCCTCGGATAAGTTGTCGAGCGAGTACTACCTCGATTTTTATCGTCGCCAGCATGGCCTTGAGCCCGCTGTATTCCGCTTCTTCAATATTTTCGGGCCGCGCCAGGATCCGTCCTCGCCTTATTCCGGCGTAATCAGTATTTTCACCCAGCGTGCGCAGCAGGGCTTGCCGATCAGCGTTTTCGGCGATGGCGAGCAAACGCGCGACTTTTTCTTTGTTGCAGACTTGATTGAGTTGTTGCAGCAGGGCTTGTTCACTGAGCAAGTGGTCAGCGATGCAGTCAATGTCGGTTGGAACCAGGCTACCAGTCTCAAGCAATTACTTGAGGCTATCGGCGAGTTGTTTGGCGGGTTGCCAGCAGTGACTTACCTGGAGCCGCGTGCGGGGGATATTCGTCATTCGCGGGCCAATAACGATCGCTTGAAGCAGGCTTATCGCATGCCGCAGGAAACGCCACTCAAAGAAGGTTTGCGCCAGTTGCTGGGGCTTGCCGGGTAACAGCGCATAAGGTCAAACCCATACGAAAAAACCGGCACATGAGTGCCGGTTTTTCATTGCGGATGTGGGGTTAGAACTTATAACCCAGGCCGACCATGTAGACCCAAGGGTCTACATCCACATCGAGCTTCAGTTTACCAACACCAGCCAGGTCAACATGGGCATTGGTATCGATGTCGATATAGCGCACCTGGCCGTTGATCATCCAGTGATCGTCGATCATGTAGTCAGCGCCGATTTGTGCAGCTGCGCCCCATGAGTCGCTCAGGTCAAGATTGCTGAAACCCTTGGCTTCGGCGCTGCTTGAGGTATTGGCGTCATAGAACGCGGTGTAGTTGATGCCCACGCCGACATAGGGCTGGAAGGCGTAGTTCTTGTCCAGCGGGTAATAGACCAGGCTCAGGGTCGGTGGCAGTTGTTTAACGTCACCAAGGCCACCATTCAAACCCGCTAAACCGCCTTGCAGGCCATGTACACCTACGTCATGAGTAAATGGGGTGGCCGCCAGCAGTTCGATCCCCAGGTGGTCGGTCATCATGTAGGCAAAGTTGAGGCCCAACTGGGTGTCGCTTTCAACGGTTGCACTGCCACCCAGATTGCCCAGTGGGCTCTTGACCCCAGAGCTGTCTTCATTCGGGTCGACAGTAATAGCGCCTGCGCGAACGATGATGTCACCGGCCTCATAGGCATGGGCAAAAGTAGGGGTCATCGCAAGGGCAAGCAGCGGAGCTATAAGGGTGTATTTATTCATGGATAACTCCTATTGAGTTAGTGAGGCTGGCTGATGAATAAATCATAGCTAACTATCTAAAACAGGCATTGATCCAGCTCAATAAGTCATCGGATTGGCCTTTTTAGAGCACTCACCGATTGCCTTTGGTTGCTAATAAAGATGATAATAGTTCTCTTTAACGTATCCGTAGCAGAGGATTTGCACCGCATGAGCCGTTACCCCATCCGCCTAATGGCGGCCGCGCTGATGTTTTCCAGTGCTGCCGTGAGCGCTGCACCCTTAGGCGACGCACTGGATGAAAGCCAAGGTCTGGCTGCAGATGCCAAAGCCTCTCAAGCCCGCATAGAAAAGCTTGATGACGCCAGCCGCGAAATGCTCAGCCAATACCGCAGTGCCTTGGAGCAAGCTGAGGCCTTGAAGGGCTACAACGTGCAACTGCGTGAACTGGTTGCCGCTCAACAAAAAGAGTTGGCGGGTTACCAGGCGCAGCTCGACGGTATTGAGCGCACCCAGCAAGCGGCTACGCCCCAGATGCGCAAAATGGTCGAAGTACTCGGCGAGTTCATCAATGCCGATGTGCCTTTCCTGCCTGAAGAGCGGGCCGACCGCCTGGCGCAATTGCAGGATCTGCTGCCTCGTGCTGATGTCAGCCTAGCTGAAAAATACCGGCGCATTCTTGAGGCCTACCAGGTCGAAAGTGATTACGGACGTACGCTTGAGGCCTGGCGCGGTGAGCTCGATGGCGAGCAGGGTGTACGCAGTGTTGAGTTTCTGCGACTGGGTCGCGCGATGATGTATTACCAGACCCTTGATGGTCACGAGAGCGGTTGGTGGAACCCACAGGCTCATGCCTGGCAGGTGCTTGATAGCAGTGCGCGGCGTCCGCTTCATCAAGCCATTGCCATTGCCCGCCAAGAGCAAGCGCCAACCATGCTTGATTTGCCAGTGAAGACTTTGAATCTAGGGGCCCAGTAATGAGTGTTGTGATTAAACGTGGGCTGATCGCAGCGCTGGTATTGAGTGCGCTGCCAGTAACCGTCAGCGCGGCTGAGCCGCTGAGCCCAGACCAGTTGCTGCAACGTATTCGTAGCGAGCGCGCAGCCGAAGTCAGCGCCATGCAGGACCGCGAGAAGGCATTTGTCGCGCAGCGTAGTGAGCGCGCACAGCTTCTGGCCAAGGCCCAGGCCTCTTTGGCAGAGCAGAAATCCGAAGCCGAACGCTTGAAAGCCGATTTTGACCGCCAGGAAGCCGAACTGGCTGAGCAGGAAGCCTTGCTCAAGCAGCGCTCGGGAAGCCTGGGTGAGTTGTTTGCCGTGGTCCGCCAAAGTGCCGGTGATGTCGCCGGGCAATGGCAAGACAGTCTGCTCAATGCGCAATACCCGGAGCGCATCAAGCGTTTGCAGGCCCTGTCAGAAAGCCGCGCATTGCCATCGGCTCAAGACCTTGAAGATTACTGGATGGTGCTGCTTGAAGACCTGGCCGCCAGTGGCCGGGTTGAACAGGTTGAATTGCCGGTGGTTGCCGCAGATGGCACTCGCAAGCAGCAGCCTGTGCTGCGCGTTGGGGCATTCTCGGCCTACAGTGATGGCCAGTTCTTGCGCTACGACGCCGACTCAAATGAATTACTGGTGCCTGCACGCCAACCAGCAGGCTCGGGCCTGGTGAGTGATTACCTCGCGAGTAAAGAACCATTGGCGACCCTGCCGATCGACCCAAGTCGCGGTACGATTCTGGCACAGTTGCAGCGCAAGCCAGGTCTATGGGATCGCTTGCAGCAAGGCGGGCTGGTCGGCTGGGTGATTGTCGCGCTTGGCGCGCTGGGCCTGTTGCTTGCCCTCTGGCGCATGGTTTATCTGGCCAAGGTCAATCGTGGTGTGAAAGCACAGTTGCATAACATCAGCGTGCCGGATGATGGCAATCCGCTGGGTCGTGTGATTGGCGTACTGGGGCCGAATCCGCAGTTGTCTGACCTGGAAACCCTGGAGCTCAAGCTTGACGAAGCGATCCTTCAGGAAACGCCACCACTGGAGAAAGGCCAGGGCCTGCTCAAGCTACTGAGTGCGGTTGCACCCTTGCTCGGCCTGTTGGGCACCGTGACCGGCATGATCGTGACTTTTCAGGCTATTACCCAGGGCGGCGGCGGTGACTCGCGATTGATGGCCGATGGTATTTCGCAAGCCCTGGTGACTACCGTTCTTGGCTTGGTGGTGGCTATTCCGCTGTTGTTCCTGCACAGCTTGCTGGCGAGCCGCAGCAAGGCCCTTATCCAACTGCTCGAACAGCAAAGCGCCGGTTTGATTGCCTTGCATTTGTCTGGGGCGCCGCGCCGTGACTGATCTATTCGCCTTATGGCTGCGTGTAACTGACAGCGCCTATGCGTTGCTTGATTTCATGAGCGCGGGCGGTGTGGTGATGTGGGCGTTGGCAGGGCTCTGCGTGGTGTTCTGGACGCTGGTGCTCGAGCGCTTCTGGTTTATGCGCAAAGTCTTCCCGGTGTGGGTCGACGAGCGTCGTAAAGCCTGGCAGCAACTTCTGCAAGATGACTCCGGCACCTGGCAGCGTGCTGTTCGCAGCGCCTGGCTGGCCCAGGCACGGCAACACCTGGTTGGGCCATTGCGCCTGAGCAAAACCCTGGTGGCGATGTATCCACTGCTGGGCTTGCTTGGCACCGTGAGCGGCATGGTTGCAGTGTTTGATGTGCTGGCAATGAGCGGCACCGGCAATCCGCGCGGAATGGCTGCGGGTGTCTGGCAGGCGACGTTGCCAACCATGGCCGGCATGGTGCTGGCGATTACTGGATTGTTCAGCCTGGCGCGCCTCGAACGCAACGCCCGTCAGGCCATTGAGCGGCTGGCTGACCAGCTGCGACACGACTGAGATAGCTAATCATGAGAATGCGCCGTCATCATCAGCAAGACGAAGACACTGGTATCGACCTGACGCCGATGCTCGATGTGGTCTTTATCATGCTGATTTTCTTCATCGTCACCAGCTCCTTTATCAAGGAGTCTGGAGTCGAGGTTCAGCGCCCACAAGCGCAAACCGCCAGTCCGCAAGACAAAGGCAATATCCTCATCGCGATTACCGCTGATGGGCAGGTTTGGATGGATAAAAAAGTGGTTGATGTACGCAGCGTTCGGGCAAATGTTGAGCGCATGCGTGTCGACCAGCCCGAAGGTGCGGTCGTGGTCCAGGCTGATCAGGATGCTCGCACTGGCTTGGTGGTGCAGGTGATGGACCAGGCGCGTCTTGCAGGTGTTCAGGATGTCGCGCTGGCAGCCACCTCGGGAGCGCTTTGATGCGTGTGGCATTGTCCTTTGCAAGCGCCTGCCTGATCGCAGTACTGCTGTTTGCGCTGATGCTTTACATGGTCGCACCGCCAACCAGCCAGCCATCCGATGAGCCCGTGACCGTGGCAAATTTCGTGCGCATGGACACCCGCTCAAGCGACACGGCAACCCGCACCCGGCAGCAAGCCCCGCAGCCACCGCAACCACAAACGCCGCAGCCGCCAACGCCTCCGACTCCGGTTGCTGCGGCGCCTAATGCGAGCATGCCTAAATTGGACATCGACTTGCCGACCATGAGCAGCGGCGTGGCGGTAAATAGTGCTCCAACCCCAAACCTGACCGGTCTGGTGGCAGGAGCGGCAGCGCCCAGTGCCCCGGCTCCAGCGCCTGCAGCAGACTCGGGTGCTCAGTCTGGCGGGCCTGAAAGCGAGGTCGTGCCGCTCAATGACGTGAGTCCGCAATACCCGCGCTATGCCTTGCAGCGCGGGATTGAAGGGCACGTCAAGCTGGCCTTCACCATCACCCGTGCCGGCGCGGTTGAGAATGTACGTGTGCTTGAGGCAAGCCCGAAAAATGTGTTTGAGCGTGAGGCGCGTCGTGCGGCTGTCCGCTGGCGATTTGCGCCGCGAACAGAAGGTGGCTTGGCTGTGGCGCGCGAGGCAGTAAAAACCTTGTACTTCCGCTTGCAGGGAGATAGTTGAAATGATCCGTCTAGCACTGCTTTTGAGTTTTCTAGTCAACGCCAGCTTGGCCAGCGAAGTTTTTGCGGCCGGGCAAACGGTAGAGCCGAGCGTGATGCGTGCCTTGAACACGGCCCAGGTCGCCCAGCAAAAGGGTGACTATGCCGCAGCAGAGCGCGCCCTTAACGCTGTCAAGGCTGAGTCCGGGAGTCTCGAGGAAACCTTGTTGTGGCGCAGTCATGGCTATCTTGCCTGGGCCCAGGGCCGTAACGGCAAGGCGATCGAACTTCTCAGCAAGGCAGTCAAAAGCGGCAAGCTCGACGAGACCGCACAGGCAAACGAACAGCTCAATCTCGCCAAACTGAACCTTTCCGAGCGGCGCTACAAGGAGGTCATACGCCTACTGACGCCGGTTCCAGCCAAGGCCAGTGAAGAAGTTCTGCAGATGCTGGTGCAGTCTTACCAGGCTTCAGGTCAACCAGCCAAGGCATTGCCTTTGGCTGAGCGCTATGTGCGCGCCAATCCGCGTGCCGAGGATCGTTGGCTACAGTTCCTGGTAGGGGTCAACGCTGACCTGAAACGCTATTCAGAAGCAGAAAAGTGGCAGCAGCAGTTACTCGCCCGCAGCCCGAATGATGTACAGCACTGGCGCCAGTTGGCGGCATTGCAGCAATTGTCTGGCCATTACGACAAGGCCTTGGCAACGTTGCGGGCGGCACGCACCAAAGGCCTGAGCTTCAGTGCCAAGGAACTGGATAACCTGACGCTGCTGGCCAGCGCTGCCGATCAACCATGGCAAGGCGCCAAGCTACTCAAGGGCATGCTTGACCAAGGCTTGCTGGCCAATAACAGCACCCGTCAGGAGCGCCTTGGTATGTTCTACTGGCAAGCCCGTGATCGCGCCCATGCGGTAGAGGTTTATCGCCAACTGGCTAGCGCATCGGGTAGCGGCAAGCACTGGATGAACGTGGCCCAACTGGAATTGGAACAGTCGCGCTGGAAAGCCGGTCTGGCGGCGTTGAAGCAAGCTGAAAACGCCGGTGCAGATCGACGCCAGGTGCGCGAGTGGCGTAACTGGGCACAAGCCGAGTTGAATGCGGACGCCAATGACCGGCTGGCCAGTGCCCGCTGAGCGGGTCGGAAATTTTTTGCCCGCCATGTCGCCACATAGGTTATGCAACTTGCTTATGTTTGAGCATGTCGGTGCTGGAACCCTGGCGGCCAAGCCTCGCGCTGCTCGCTGCTTGAATGCGCTGTGATTCGAATCCCTAGGATGATTGGCGTTTGTTCACCCACCATTTGGACTGAATAGGCTCAGGTGGCGGGCTCGCTTTTGCGCGGTTCGGGGCTTGGGCCGTGGCAGACAGGTTTTGCGCTGTCTGCCGTGGGGGAATGTTCAGTTACTCGCCTTCTGGCAACTCGTACGGATAGATCTTCTGCGCACTCATCTGGTAACCAGCGTCCGCCAGTTCGCTGGTGCTTTGTTCGACCTTGAGCGGCCCTTCGACCCAGAAAGGTTGGTACAGGGTATCGAGCTTGACCCCGAGTTCGGTAGTGATATGCACGATCTGGTTGGACGGCGGTGGCGGCACATGGATGCAGGCGCCGAAGTAGGGCACCAGCAGGAACTCGGTTACCCGTCCCTCATCCGTGGCATCCAGCGGCACTATATAACCCGGCAGCTTTACGTCGACGCCATCGAGCGCCTTGACCACCGGCGCCGCGGGCGATAGCTGCTTCATGCCGGGGCCAGACTCGGACAAGGTATCGCCCAGCTGCGATAGGTCATGCATGGGCGCCATCTGCCGAACAACAGGTGGCGCGTTGGGCGGGATCAGCTCCGACCAGGTCAGCTCGCGGGGCTCGGCCGCCCATAGCGAGGTGGACATGGCCAGGATCAGGGCGCCAAGGGCGGTGCGCAGCATGGGTGACCTCATAAGCGAATTGAAAGACCGTCAGCCAGGGACTGTCGATATGCACGCCATGCCGGTACGCAACCCATCAGCAATGCAGCGCCAAGGATACAGCCGAGCAGCATCCACTCATAGCCACTTGGAACATTGAGTGGCAAGTAGAGACCGTAGTTAGCCTGAACATAGCCTTGCACCGCTGCGATGCCGACATACAACAGCAACAAACCCAGTAGCACGCCTGCCAAGGCCAGGCTGAAGGCTTCGAATATCAGCAGGCTGGCAATATGCCAAGGTCGGGCACCGACCGAACGCAGGATAGCCATTTCGCGGCGTCGTTCATTGAGGCTGGTCAGGATTGCAGTGAGCATGCCGATCAAGCCGGTTATCACCACGAACAGCGAAACCACAAACAGGGCTTTCTCGGCGGTTCCCATCAAGCCCCAGAGCTCTTGCAAGGCAACGCCCGGCAATATTGCGAGCAAGGGCTCGCCACGATACTCATTGATATCGCGTTGTAAGCTGAAAGTGGCGATCTTGCTTTTCAGGCCCAACAGCACAGCGGTTATCGCCGTCGGCTGCAGGTGCATGCTGCGCACTTGTTCTGCGCTTATCCTGTCTGCGCCTTGTGCGGGCATGCCGTTTTTCCAGTCAACATGCAGTGCTTCCATCCCGGCCAGCGAGATATGCAGGGTGCGGTCGACCGGCGTGCCGGTGCGCTTGAGAATGCCGACCACATGAAAGGGTTTGTCATCGTGTTTGACCAGGCTGATGGTGGCGACGCCATGGGCCAGAACCAGCTCGTCGCCCAGTTTGTAATGCAGGGCTTCGGCAACCTCGGCGCCGAGCACGACCTCGAATGGATCATCGGCAAACTCACGGCCCTGGCTTAGCTCCAGCGGCTGTTGGCGAGCGTAGCGATAATGTTCGAAGTAGTCGGTATTGGTGCCCATCACCCGGTAGCCGCGGTGCGAGTCACCCAGCGAAATCGGGATCGCCCACTTGACCCTTGGGTTCTGCGCCAGTTGTTCGAAGCTGTCCCAGCGAATGTTGTTGGTCGCATTACCAATGCGAAACACTGAATAGAGCAACAAGTTGATTGAGCCGGAACGGGCGCCAACGATCAAGTCGGTGCCGCTGATGGTGTTGGCAAAGCTGGCGCGAGCCTCGGTGCGTACGCGTTCAACGGCGAGCAACAGGCAGACTGACAAGGCGATGGCGAAAACGGTGAGCAGGGCGGTGAAGCGGCGGTTGCTTAAGCTCGCCAGCGCCAGACGAAATAAATACACCTTAAATCTCCTGTGGCCGGGAGGCGTGGTTAAGATCGGCAAGCGACAGGTTGCGATCAAACAGCGGCGCCAGGCTCTGGTCGTGGCTGACAAACAACAAGCTGGCGCCCGCTTCGCGGCATTCGGCAAACAACAGCTGCAAGAAGGCTTCGCGCGCATCGGCATCGAGTGCCGAAGTCGGTTCGTCGGCGATGACCAGTTCCGGCTGGCCAATCAGGGCGCGTGCCGCAGCAACGCGTTGTTGTTGGCCGATGGATAACGAGTCGGCACGGCGCTCGAGCAGTCTGGGGTCGGTCAAACCCAGGTGGGCGAGCAAACCAGCAGCCGCCTTGGCAACACTGCCATGGCGATGACGAGCGCGATTATTCCTGATGTCCGAGAAATGACAGGGCAACTCGACGTTTTCACGTACCGATAAAAACGGCAGCAGGTTGAATTGCTGGAAAATGTAGCCGGTATGGTTGACCCTGAACCGATCTCGCGCGCCGGATGACAAGGCGCTGAGATCCTGGTCGAGCAGCTTGATCAAGCCTCGGTCAGGCTTTTGCACGCCACCGAGCAAGCCCAGTAGCGTGGTTTTGCCACTGCCGCTGGGGCCTTTGAGGAACAGTGTCTCGCCGCGTTGCAGGGTAAAGCTGGGAATATCAAGCAACTCAGGTTGGCCGGGCCATGCAAAGCCGAGGTCGGTGAGGCTAATCAGTGCTGAAGTCATGAATGCAACGGCCCGGTTGCCCGGGCCGGTCTATATTGGAGTAAACAGAGTTGGTGTGCCTGTGTACCGCCACAGCCTGGGCCGAGAGCCTACTGGTTTTATTCCAGTAAACGAAGCCATTGTTACGCAGGGCTTGCCCCTTGTGCTGTACAGCGGCTGATTTTAGAACTTGGCGCTGCTCTGCTCAGGGGTCAGTTCCGCTCCCTGCTGACCATTTGGGCCAATCAGTTGCAGCTGGATTTTATGGGTAGCGGGGAATTGCTTGAACAGCTGGGCCAGTTCAAGTTGTTGCAAGGCTTGTGGTTGCTTGCAGTTGAAGCTGTAGTGCGCATGAATTTCGCTGTGCTCATGCTCATGCTCATGCTCATGCTCACCGGCTTCGTGCTCATGCTCATGCTCACCGGCTTCGTGCTCATGTTCATGCTCTGATTCAGCATGAGCCCCTGAAAACAGCGGGCTTTCCAGTTCCTTGCTGCTGAGGCTGCAATCGCCAGTGTTGAGGCTAAATAGTGCCAGAGGCTTTTCAAGTTGGCTGCGGGCCTGGCTGATGGCGGCTTTGTCGGCATCAGAGCTGGGCGCGTGCTCAAAGCCCACCAGGTTCATGGCTGGGCTTTCCAGTTCTATTTCCAGAGTGTTGCCATCAAGCGCGACATTGAGTTGAGCAACCCCGTGTTCGTGGGCGCCAAGACTGGCATGTTCCGCATGGTCGTGATCGTGATCGTGGTCGTGCGCCATTGCGGCAAGTGGAAGAAGGGCGAAAGGCAGTGCTAGCAGGACGCGACGCATTGTTGGCTCCAGGCGGATAGTGAAATAAGTTGTAATGTTATAACGAATTAAATCGCTGATTGCTAGCGCGAGTTGTCATTGCGCGCCTTGCCGTGGGAGCATTCAGCCCAGGAAATTGGAGGCGATATGGTACGCATACGCGGCAAGATCGGTGATTGGCCGGTTGATCTGACTGTTGAGCTTGATGCTCAGGATTGGGCGCACCTGGCCGCTAACTTGCCAGTCAGTACGCCGCCGGCGACTACAGAGGCTGCGCCGGTTGAGGCGCCCAGGACTGATGCGCTTTGGCAAAGCACCCTGTCTTTACTGGGCAAGGCAGGTAGCATCGAAGGGCCGTTGCTGATGGAACAGCTTACGGGATTGGCAGGCGGGGAGTTGGCTGCAAAGCAGTTGCTGGTGCGCTTGCGACATTGTGCGCAGGTGCGGGTTGAGAGCGGGGCCGATGCGCCGGTTTATCACTGGCTTGGCTAGTGCTAAACCGGTTCATCGGCTGGTTGGAGTCAAGCCGATTGGTTTGACCTTGAGTGCTTGAGCTCAATCCAGGATTCGGCGGCGACCACCAGAACAACACCAAGCAATACCACGTCTTTGATCAGGAACGCGCCCAGTAGTGAAGGGAAGACGCTTTCAGGGTTCAAGGTACCCGGAGTTGTCAGCAAGAAGGTCAGGGTTGTCAGGAACAGGCCTGTCGCCAGCAAACCGCCGAGTAGCGAGGCTTTCTTGTTGATGGGGTAGAGCGCTAACAGGGCGGCGATGCTCAATTCGCCCACGCCAATAATCTTTGAGACGCCCTCGATACTGCCGACACTGTACATCCACGAGAGAAATGGCGAGTGCTCAATCAGGTGGCTGATGGCCTTGGCTTCACCTGGGGTGAACTTGAATGCGCCAATCCAGGCAATAATAAACACAGTGCCGTACAGCGCAATGTAAAAGCCGATCCTTGAGTGCTTGCTATTCATGATGTTTAAACGCTTCAGTCAATAGTTGTGAGCGCTGCAAAACCTGTTGTTCTGCAGCAGTGCTTACTTAACTAGAGTCCTTGGCTTTTGAATAATTACAGTCAATAAATCGCTTGATAGAGTTTTCTACGATATTGAGTGACCAGCGCATGGTCGTTGCCGAGCAGCTCGAACACCTGGAGAAGGGTTTTATGCGCCAGGCCGTCCGCATAATTGCGATTGCGCACGAATAATTTAAGCAATGCATCCAGCGCGGACTCGTATTGCTGGTTGGCAAGCTGCTGAACGGCCAGTTGGTAAGTCGCTTCGTCATCCTCGGGGTTTTGTCCCAGGCGCGTCTTCAATTCAGCTGCATCAGGCAGTTCAGCCGCCTGGCGCAGGAAGGTCAGTTGGGCTTTGGCACCATTGAGAGCTTGTTTGTGTTCGTCGCCACTTACGGCATCAAGCACTGTTTGCGCCTCGGTCAGTTCGCCGCGTTCAGCCAGGCAGCGTGCGTACAAGATCAATGCCGGTGCGTTGCTGTTGTCTTCACCGAGCAGTTGCTTGAGTTGTGCCTCGGCAGCGTCGACCTGGCCCTCGGCAAACAGCTTGCTGGCGCTGTCGAACAGGTTTTCCTGCGCCGGTGCCGGCTCCGCAACATGGGGCTGCAGCATGGCGCGGATTTCCGACTCGAGCTTGGCGCCGGCAAAACCGTCAACCGGTTGGCCATCCTTGAACAGCACAACGGTCGGCAGGCTGCGAATACCGAAGCGAGCGACAATGTCCTGCTCGATATCACAGTTGACCTTGGCCAACAGCAGTTCGCCCTGATAACTCTCGGTAATCTGTGCCAGTAGCGGCATCAGCGCCTTGCATGGCGCACACCAGTCTGCCCAGAAATCAACCAGTACCGGCTTATTGAACGAGTTCTCAACGACCAGTTGATCAAACTGTGCGGCGCCGGAGATATCAAAAATATAGGGGGTGTCGCTCATGGTCTGTCTCGCAGGATCAAAGGCTGATAAGTAGGTTAATAAGGCTTGCGGGCTAGTTTAACAAGTCGTCGTCGCCGAACTGCGCGCTGCGTGATACAGGCTCACCTGGCGAAACTCGTCCGGCTCGGCCAGGTCCGGCCAGGTGCAGGCCTGCATGAGGCCGAGGCGCTGGTACAGCGGGTGCTCGAAGTTGCGTACCCGTGAATCGGCAACCAGCGCTTGCTGCCCGCGGCTGAGGAACTGATCCAGTAGCGGCAGGTTGGCGCGATCATAAAGCACGTCGGCCACAATGATCAGGTCAAAACGATCCGTTTCGGTAAAAAAATCTGCGGAGTAACCCAGTTTTACACTATTCAATTCGGCGTTGGCTTTTGTCGCCGCCAGGGCCATCGGGTCGAGATCGCAGGCCACGACTTCGCTGGCTCCTGCCTTGGCTGCAGCAATGGCCGCGATCCCCGAGCCGGTACCGAAATCGAGCACCCGTTTATTGCGTACCCATTGCGGATTCTGCGCCAGCCAGCGCGCCAGGACCAATCCGCTGGCCCAGCAGAAGCACCAGTAGGGCGGGTCTTCGAGTATGCGCTGGGTTTCTTCCGGGCTGAACTGGCGATCCATGTTCCCGGCATCAATCAGCCACAGCCTGATATCCGTTTCTGGCAGGGTTTGTATGCTCAATTGCGCATCGCCAAGCAGCGCATTGAGCGCTTCAAGCAGCTCCGCTGGCGCACTTGGCGTCAGGCGGGGTGAAGTCACGGCGCAACCTGCATGCGGATATCGCCAAGCGTCTGGTTTTGCGCGCTGCGAATCAGTTGGGTGGGCATATGCTGAATCAGGCGACCTTCAAGGTTGGCTCGCCCGCGCAGCTCAACCCGGATGCCATGGTCGAACGCCGCGGGATTGAATACCAGGCGAAAGGGCAGGGTCGAGCCATTGCCGCGCAGCTGGATGTTACCCAGCAACTGAGCGGGCAGGCCATTGCTGCCGATGACCAACAGCGCGACTTCTGCCATGGCGCCATCCGGTACACCGATCAGGTTGCCGCTGATTTCGCGTAAATGTGCTGGCGTGGCGGCTGTGGCCGCTGCGGTCTTGGTTTCGGGCTGGCTGGCTACTGGCGCAGCGGGGTCGCTGGCACAGGCGCTTAGCAGACCGAGCAGGCCGATCAGGGTGAGGTGGCGCAAGTACATGCGTGCTCCTTTTGTCGTGTATCCGTTCAATGGATTCTTGCCCGCCTGTATACCGCAAAGCTGGCGGCTTGTCTTGCCGCTGAGATGCGCTACCATGGCGCCTTTCTGTTCAAGGCAGGCCATTGTATGCACTGTCCATTCTGCGCCGCCAACGACACCAAAGTGATTGACTCACGTCTGGTGGCCGAAGGTGAGCAAGTTCGTCGTCGCCGTGAGTGCCTGGCGTGTGGCGAACGTTTTACGACCTTTGAAACTGCGGAACTGGTGATGCCTCGGCTGATCAAGCAAGACGGCAGTCGCCAGCCTTTCGATGAAGAAAAACTGCGAGCCGGCATGCTCCGCGCTTTGGAAAAGCGTCCAGTGAGCATCGAGCGAGTGGAGGCTGCGATCGCCCATATCAAGCATCGCCTGCGTGCCACCGGTGAGCGCGAGGTGAAGTCGCTGGTGCTCGGCGAGTTGGTCATGACCGAACTGCAAAAGCTTGATGAAGTGGCTTACATCCGCTTTGCTTCGGTGTATCGGCGTTTCCAGGACCTCAATGAGTTTCGCGAGGAAATTGATCGCCTGTCTCGAGAACCCTCAAAGGATTAAGCATGACAGTTGATAACGCCTTTATGGCCCGTGCTTTGGAGTTGGCTCGTAAAGGATTGTACTCAACGCACCCGAATCCACGAGTGGGCTGTGTGATCGTTCAGGACGGCAGGATTGTGGGCGAAGGCTGGCATGCCCGCTCCGGTGAGCCCCATGCCGAGGTACATGCCTTGCGCCAGGCAGGTGCCAGGGCCAAAGGGGCCACGGCCTATGTGACGCTCGAGCCATGCAGCCATCATGGGCGCACCCCGCCTTGCGCCGACGCATTGATTGATGCAGGCGTGGCCAGGGTCGTCGCGGCCATGCAGGACCCCAACCCGCAAGTTTCCGGTAGCGGCTTGCTACGGCTGATGCAGGCCGGCATTGCCGTGCAAAGTGGCGTGCTCGAAGCGCAGGCCCGCGAGTTGAATGCGGGTTTCATCAAGCGCATGGAGCAAGGCTTGCCCTTTGTACGGGTCAAGCTGGCAATGAGTCTTGATGGGCGCACGGCCATGGCCAGTGGCGAAAGCCAATGGATTACCGGGCCAGCAGCGCGCTCGGCGGTGCAGCGGCTGCGTGCACGCTCGAGCGTGGTGCTCAGCGGCGCCGATACGGTGCTGGCCGATGATGCGCGCCTGACCGTGCGCAACGAAGAGCTTGGCCTCAACGCGGAGTTGTCTGCCCTGGCCGATGCCCGTCCGCCTTTGCGCGTGCTGATTGATGGGCGCTTGCGCGTGCCGCTCGACGCGGCATTCTTTCAGGCCGGTGCGGCAATGGTCGCGACCTGTGCGGCCGCCACGGCGCGAGATCGCTACTTGAGCGAGGGTCACGAATTGCTGGCCGTGCCCGGCAGCAATGGTCATGTCGATTTGCGCAAGTTGCTGGTTGAGCTGGCCGCCCGTGGCAGTAACGAAATTCTGGTCGAGGCTGGTCCACGGCTGGCGGGCGCATTTGCCCGGCAAGGGCTGGTTGATGAGTATCAGATATTCGTCGCCGCCAAGTTTCTTGGCTCCAGTGCCCGGCCTTTGCTCGACTTGCCGTTGGGACGAATGGCCGAGGCGCCACAGCTTAAAATCACTGATATTCGGGCCGTTGGTGATGACTGGCGGATTATCGCGGTGCCTCTGGTCGTGGCCGCCGAGGCGGTTGTCCCGCACTAAGCAACAGTTATCGCCGTCTATTCAGGGCGAGCCTGAGCCAATATTGGCGCAGGTTTGCGGTGCGTATGGGGCGTAAATATGGTAAAAAGCCACTCGCGAGAACCGAGGTCCTCGCAACGTTCTCAGGGCGGGGTGTAATTCCCCACCGGCGGTAATGGCGCGCAACGCGTCTAGCCCGCGAGCGCTTGGAGCCTTTGCTTGATCAATGGGCGCCAAGGTCAGCAGATCCGGTGTGATTCCGGAGCCGACGGTTACAGGCTTTTGCAGGCACTGCCTTGTGCGGTGTCCGGCACAGCCCAATAGTCCGGATAAAGAGAGAGCGGGTTTGTTTGAAGGGTGCCCAGACAGCAGGCTGTAGCCAGTTGCCCAGGCTTTGTCGATTGATTCGCAACGCGTTGTACAGCGTTCCTGCGGTCAGGTTGGCAAGGCGGGTGTACTGAACGGTTTCGCTGGCTGAGCACTGGCAAGCGCCCTATCGATCGAAACGCCCTGTTTTTTATAAACAGGAGTTCGCAAATGCCACATTCTATTTACCCAGCCCAGGCTGGTCGCTTGATCGATCAGTGCCGCGGCGTGCTCGCAGACGGGGAGGCGCCATGTTCACTGGCATAGTCGAGTCTATCGGTCACATTCGTGCATTGACGCCCAAGGGCGGTGATGTGCGGGTCTACGTTGAAACCGGCAAGCTGGATCTATCCGACGTCAAATTGGGCGACAGCATCGCCGTCAACGGTGTGTGCCTGACTGCGGTCGAGTTGCCTGGTGATGGTTTCTGGGCCGATGTCAGCCGTGAAACCCTGGCGCGCACCGGTTTTGTCGATCTCAAGCCAGGCAGCCGGGTCAATCTTGAAAAAGCCCTGACGCCGAGCAGTCGTCTTGGAGGCCATCTGGTAAGCGGTCACGTTGATGGCGTTGGTGAGGTTGTCGGCCGCGAAGAAAACGCCCGTGCCGTGCAGTTCACCCTGCGCGCGCCCAACGAGTTGGCCAAATACATCGCCCACAAAGGCTCGATCACGGTTGATGGCACCAGCCTCACGGTGAATGCGGTCAATGGCGCCGAGTTTGAGCTGACCATAGTTCCGCATACCCTGGCCGAGACCATCATGGTCGACTACCGCCCGGGGCGTAAGGTCAATCTAGAGGTCGATTTGCTGGCACGTTATCTGGAGCGCTTGCTGCTGGGTGATAAAGCCGCGGAGCCAAAGGCTTCAGGTCTTACCGAAGGTTTTTTAGCTGAACACGGCTACTTGAAAGGTTAAGGAAATCACCATGGCACTCAATAGTATCGAAGAGCTGGTTGAAGATATCCGCCAGGGCAAAATGGTCATCCTCATGGATGACGAGGATCGCGAGAACGAAGGTGACTTGATCATCGCCTCGGAATGCGTCACCGCCGAGCACATCAACTTCATGGCGCGTTTCGCCCGTGGCCTGATCTGCATGCCGATGACCCGCGAACGCTGTGAACTGCTCAAGTTGCCATTGATGGCGCCGCGCAACGGTTCAGGCTTTGGCACCAAGTTCACGGTGTCGATCGAGGCTGCAGAAGGCGTCACCACCGGTATCTCCGCAGCAGACCGCGCACGCACGGTGCAAGCGGCTGCATCGAAAAGCGCCAAGGCCGACGATATTGTCAGCCCGGGCCATATTTTCCCGTTGATGGCCCAGCCCGGCGGCGTACTGGCGCGTGCTGGCCATACTGAAGCAGCATGTGACCTGGCGCGCATGGGCGGCTTTGAGCCGAGTGGCGTTATCTGCGAGATCATGAACGATGACGGCACCATGTCGCGTCGCCCCGAACTGGAAGAGTTCGCCGCGCAACACGGGATCAAGATCGGCACCATTGCCGACCTGATTCACTACCGCCTGATTCACGAGCGCACGGTCGAGCGTGTCAGCGAACAATTGCTCGACAGCGAACTTGGCAGCTTCAACCTGGTGACCTACCGTGACTCGGTTGAAGGCGACGTGCACATGGCGCTGACCCTGGGCAAAATTTGCCCCGAGGAACCAACCTTGGTACGTGTGCATAACATGGACCCGCTGCGTGACCTGTTCATGGTCAAGCAGGAAGGTCGCTGGAGTCTGCGTGCGGCCATGAGTGAAGTGGCCAAGGCAGGTAGTGGCGTGGTGCTGCTGCTGGGCAATCCGCTGACTGGTCCGGACCTGCTGGCGCACCTTGAGCGTCAACTTGGTGGAGACGGCAAAGCCGCCAGCCCGGCGACTTACAGCACGGTCGGTGCCGGATCGCAGATACTTCGTGACCTCGGTGTGCGCAAAATGCGCCTGATGAGTTCACCGATGAAGTTCAACGCGATATCCGGATTCGATCTAGAGGTAGTAGAATATCTGCCCTCTGAATAATTCATTCATGGCCGCTAACGGCGGCCTGGCTCTTTAATAGACGAGACTCGCTATGACCCTGAAGACCATCGAAGGTACTTTTATTGCCCCCAAGGGCCGCTTTGCTCTGGTGGTTGGCCGCTTCAACAGCTTTGTTGTTGAAAGCCTGGTAAGTGGCGCCGTAGACGCACTGGTTCGCCATGGCGTGAACGAAAGCGACATTACAATCATTCGCGCACCGGGTGCGTTTGAGATTCCACTGGTTGCCCAGAAAGTCGCTCAACGTGGCGATTTCGATGCAATCATCGCCCTTGGCGCGGTTATTCGTGGCGGTACTCCGCACTTTGAATACGTGGCAGGCGAGTGCACCAAGGGCTTGGCTCAGGTGTCCATGGAATTCGGCGTACCGGTTGCATTTGGCGTGCTGACTGTGGATTCTATCGAGCAAGCAATCGAGCGTTCCGGTACCAAAGCCGGTAACAAAGGTGCAGAGGCGGCCTTGTCTGCCCTGGAAATGGTCAGCCTGCTGGCGCAGTTGGAGGCCAAGTGAGCCAGAACGATAGCAATAGCCAGCCGCCAAAGTCGGCGGCCCCGGCCAAGAAAGGTCCAAGTCCGAAAACCTTGGCCCGTCGCCAGGCGCGTACCTTGGCCATGCAGGCATTGTATTCATGGCACCTGGCCGGTCAGCCGCTCCATGAAATCGAGGCGCAATTTCGTGTCGATAACGATTTCACTGCGGTTGATGGCGCCTATTTTCACGAGATCCTGCACGGCGTTCCACGCCAGAAGGCCGAGATAGACAGCGCATTCGAGCCCTTGCTTGATCGTCCTATGGATGAGATGGACCCGGTTGAGCTGGCTATCCTGCGCCTGTCGACCTACGAGTTGCGCAACCGTATCGATATCCCGTATCGCGTGGTGATCAACGAAGGCATCGAACTGGCGAAGGTCTTCGGTGCTACCGACGGTCACAAGTTCGTCAACGGTGTGCTCGACAAGCTGGCACCGCGCCTGCGTGCTGATGAGGTTCGCGCTCACAGGCGTTAATCAATCAGCGTTGTCATAGCCAAAAGCCGCCTGCCTTAGTGCGGCTTTTGCTTATCTATTCGGGCGTCAAAGGTCATGGGTGAGTTCGAACTAATTGGTCACTACTTCGCTTCGGCGGCATGCGCCCAGGCGGGTGACGGCGTGGCGCTGGGCATTGGCGATGATTGCGCCTTGCTTGATGTGCCTGCTGGTGAACAACTGGCCGTCTCGACCGATACCTTGGTCGCCGGTGTGCATTTTCCGCATAATCCTGATCCCTGCCTGCTGGCCCAGCGTGCGCTGGCGGTCTCCGTCAGCGACTTGGCGGCAATGGGGGCCACACCGCTGGGCTTTACCCTGGCGTTAACCCTCGAAGCCGCCAATGCCGATTGGTTGCGGGCTTTTGCCCAAGGCCTGGATCAAATGGCGCGAGCCTGCTCGGTAAGCTTGATTGGCGGTGATACCACCCGTGGCCCGCTGAGCCTGACGCTGACGGTATTTGGACGTACGCCACGCGGCCTGGCCCTGACACGCAGCGGTGCCCAGGTGGGGGATTTGCTCTGTGTCGGCGGGTGCCTGGGCGATGCCGCTGGTGCCTTGCCGCTGGTGCTCGGTCAGCGCAGTGATGATTCAGCCGCTGCCAAGGCCTTGCTGCAGCAGTACTGGTCGCCACAGCCGCAGCTTTCGCTGGGACAGGCATTGCGCGGTAATGCCAGTGCCGCGCTGGATATTTCAGACGGACTGCTTGCCGACTGCGGCCACATTGCTGCTGCATCCCGGGTCTGTCTTCAGATCGAGTTGGCCAAAGTACCGCTATCAACATCCCTGCAAGTCTTTGTCGATGCCGAGACAGCGCGCAACTGTGCGCTCAGTGGCGGCGATGATTATGTGCTGGCATTCACCTTGCCCGAAGCCAGGCTTGCGCCGCTGCAGGAGCAAGGCTTGTCGATCCATGTCATTGGCAAGGTTCTGGCGGGGCAAGGGGTTAAGCTGGTCGATGCGCAGGGACAAGAAATTATCCAGGCCAAAGGCGGCTATCAACATTTTGGGAGCAGTGGTGGCTGAACCGGAAAAAATCCCGCATTCGGTGTGGAGCAACCCGTGGCATTTCATCGCTTTTGGTTTCGGTTCCGGAACACTGCCCAAGGCCCCAGGCACCTGGGGCTCGATGGCTGCCGTGCCCTTTGTTCCGCTGTGGCAGATGCTTCCGGACTGGGGCTATTGGCTGATGCTCGGCATCAGCATGCTGTTTGGCTTCTGGTTGTGTGGCAAGGTGGCGACCGACCTGCGCGTGCATGACCATGAAGGCATCGTCTGGGATGAAATGGTCGGCATGTGGATCACGCTTTGGCTGGTTCCTGAAGGATGGGGCTGGTTGCTGCTAGGCTTCCTAATGTTTCGTCTGTTCGACATCCTCAAGCCGTGGCCGATCAGTTGGCTTGATCGGCATGTGCATGGCGGACTCGGGATTATGCTGGACGATGTGCTGGCAGGTGTGTTTGCCTGGCTCGCAATGCAGTTGGTAATTTGGGGTTGGACGAGTGGTTTTGCGTCCAGCTTGGGTTTCTGAGTTGTTGTGGCTTGAGTCGAGGCGCGTGGGCTACGCGCTAATTGAGCGCAGTCGCGCTGCTCACGAATGGATTTGAAAGGCCTATGATCGCGAGATGTTTAGCGATATTGCTGGTATGTGTCCTTGGCTCCGAGGCCAATGCGCAGCCGCCAGCGCCGAAAGAGATCAATCTGGTCAGCGATGTCTGGGAACAGTACAGCGAGGCCGATGGCAGCGGTTTGGCCTGGGATGTCCTGCGGGCGGTTTACGAGCCTGTTGGCGTCAAGCTGAATATCCAGACCATGCCATACACGCGTTCGATTGGCCTGGTCCAGCGTGGCGAGGCCGATGCCTGGGTTGGCTCCTACCTCGACGAGGTCCAGCAGGGGGTGTTTTATCCGCACTGGAACTACGATGCCGACCAGATCACCGCCCTGAGCACGCTTGCTACCCCGGTGCCCAATCTGCAGACCCTCAACCAGTACCGACTGGTCTGGGTGCGCGGCTATGCCTATCAGCAATACTTGCCGAATTTGACGCGTTTTCGCGAAGTGCAGCGCCGAAATGGCATTCTTGAGATGCTAAATTTCGGGCGTGCCGATTACTACATTGATGCGCGCACCGAGGTCGAGCAATTGCTGATGACCGCTGCCGATCCTGCGCATTACCGGGTGACGGTGCTGACCCGCTTGCCGATCTACCTGGGGTTTGCCGATAACCCGCGCGGTCATCAACTGGCTGACTTGTTCGATCAGCGCATGCAGGTACTGGTCGAGCAGGGCACCTTGAAACCCATTTTCCAGCGTTGGAAACAGCCTTACCCATTTGACTGATAACAGGGAATGTTGGAAACCGCACATGAAAATACTCTGCTTCAGCGTGCTCTTGGCCTTCGCCAGCCTGGCCTGGGCTGCACCGCAAATTCAAGTGGTCGGATTGTTTCCGGGTGCGGCTGTGCTGAATGTCGATGGTCAGCGCAAGCTGGTAAAAGTCGGCCAGACCGGACCTGGCGGGGTTCAGGTGGTGAGCGCGAATGCGCGTGGTGCGGTGCTGCGAGTCGATGGGGTAGAGCGCAACTACAGCCTCTCGCGTGACTACAGCCAAGGCATGGCGGCGCCGCAGAAGCGCTCCCTGAGCATTGCCAAGGGTGAAAGTGGCCATTACTGGGTCGCCGGTTCGGTTAACGGTCACCCCATTCAGTTCCTGGTGGATACCGGCGCCACTTCGGTCGCCTTGACCGGCGCCCAAGCCGATCGGCTGGGAATAGACTATCGGGCTACAGGCAGAGAAATACGGGTCAGTACCGCAAATGGCGTGGCCCGTGGCTGGCGGATCAATCTCGACAGTGTCAAGGTCGGCACCATCGAGGTGCGGGGCGTGGAAGGCACCGTGATGGATGTGGGCACGGGTGGCGAGGCGTTGCTGGGCATGAGTTTCCTCGGGCGCGTGGGCTGGAAGGTCGATCAGGACGTGCTGGTGCTGGAGTCCAAGCATTGATGCATTGCTTCGACCAATGGATGTGAGCAAGTAAAGGCTCCGGTCGAGTTATTTTCCTTGATACTTATCATCAGTAATTCAGGCTGACCCCTGGCTATTGGCTGCTGTTACAATGCACGCCTATATCCCTTACTGACTCTAGGAGCACAGGGTGCCAGTCGTGTTCGTTGCTGCCTCCCAATTACCTACGCCGTTTGGCGTCTTCACCATGCATGGCTTCCTTGAAGAAACCACAGGCAAGGAGCATGTCGCGCTGACATTTGGCGATGTTGCCAACGGCGCACCCGTGCTGGGGCGTTTGCATTCCGAGTGCCTGACCGGCGATGCGCTGTTCAGCCTGCGCTGTGATTGCGGTTTCCAACTCGAAGCTGCGCTGAGCGCCATTGCTGCTGAAGGGCGCGGCGTATTGCTTTACCTGCGCCAGGAGGGCCGTGGTATTGGCTTGCTGAATAAAATTCGTGCCTATGAATTGCAGGATGGCGGCGCCGATACCGTTGAAGCCAATGAGCGCCTGGGCTTCGGAGCCGACCAGCGTGACTATGCGATCTGCAAGCCAATGCTCGACCATCTGGGCATTACCGAGCTGAAACTGATGACTAACAACCCGCGCAAGGTGAAGGCGCTGGGCGACATGGGCATCAATGTGGCGGCACGGGTGCCTTTGCAGATTGACCATAATCCGCACAACAAAAAGTACCTGGCGACCAAGGCTGGCAAGCTTGGCCACATGCTCGGCAGCATGCATCAGGCCGAGGTCGAGGAAAAAGTGTGAATCGGGCTCAGGCGCGTCGCCATCTTTCGATTCTGTGGTGGTGGCAGTTGGCGCTGGTCCTCTTGCCGGTCATCATCTTCAACAGCCTGTTCGAGTCCAGCCGCCAACCGGGCATATTGGCGATGCCGTTCTTTATAGCCGGTATGTTGTCGATGTTTGTCAGCTTGCCGCTGTTCAATGCCTACAAGCATGCTGTTATTGCCACGGGAAAGGCCCGCGATAGCGATGCCGAGCCTGCGGCCTGGCAGGCACTGGCCAAAACGCGGCGCAAGGCCTTTGTTGGTGCCAGCCTGCCGGCCTGGATTGCTGCCGTAGCAGTATTCACCAGCCTTGAAGCGATCCCGCTGATCCTGCTGACGGTGTCGAGCATGGTCATTCTCTACCTTTACCGCACTCCTCGTCAGCTCGGTTGATGCTTCGCCTATGGTTGACCCTGCTGCTGGCAGTCGGTTTATCCGCCCCAGCCCTGGCGGCGCAGCGAATCGTCAGCCTTGCCCCGTCACTGACCGAAATCGTTATTGAGCTTGGCGCCAGGCAGCAACTGGTTGGCGTGCTCGATGGCGGGCCACGACCTGCGGCCGTGGCACAATTGCCATCGGTTGGCCGCTACGGGCAGCTGGAGCTGGAAACCCTGTTGGCCTTGCAGCCAGACTTGATCCTGTTGTGGCCCGGCAGTGTTAGCCAGGCGCAGCGCGAGCAGTTGCGAGCCTTTGGTATCCCGATGCTGGTGGCTGAGCCGCATACGCTCGATAGCCTTGCCGACCAGTTTGCCGAAATCGGCCAGCGCATCGGCCGGGGCCAGCAAGGCCGACGGTTGCAGCAACAGTTTCGCCAGGGGCTGGCTGATTTGCGCAAGCGCTATCATCGGCAACGGCCATTGTCGGTGTTTTACCAGGTCTGGGATAAGCCGCTATACACCCTGGGTGGCCAGCAAATTGTCAGTGACGCACTGCGTGTCTGTGGCGCCGAGAATGTCTTTGCCGATATTCGCTTGCCTGCGCCTCAGGTCAGTGTCGAGGCGGTTTTACAGCGCAATCCGGAGGTGATCCTGGCCGGCAGCGGTGCGCAGCTTGAACCCTGGCAACGCTGGCCCGATATCACCGCGGTCAAGCGCAAGCAGCTTTGGCAGGTGCCGGATAAAGGCCTGGAGCGCCCAAGCTTCCAGATGCTGCATGCCACCGCGCAACTTTGCCAAGTGCTGGCAAAGGCGCAATAACCCCAACTCACAGCCACTTCTTCCGGAACCCATGGGGCTGGGGGGGTTCTTGTGCCCGTAAATTCAGGGTGGGCGTGCGAGAAATCTTGTAGCAAGCATCTGGCCATTGAACCGACGGGCAGTTTAAGGGTTCATATTTTCAAATGAAGCCTTCAGCAGCTGTCCAGAGTTGCCTATAGGTTCGGACTCAAGGAGGAACCATGTCCAATAACAAGAAATTTGCCCGGGTATTGGGTTCAACGGATGTAATCGCGCTGGCGTTCGGTGCAATGGTTGGCTGGGGCTGGGTTGTACTTGCCGGGACCATGATCAGTAACGCAGGCACAGGCGGCACTATGCTGGCTTTTGCAATCGGCGGCACTGCGGTGATCATGATTGGCCTGGCCTATGCCGAACTGGCGGCAGCCATGCCGCAAAACGGCGGCGAGCACGTCTACGCTCACCGGGCATTAGGCGCCGGAGCCTCGTTCTTCTGCACCTGGGCGATCATTCTCGGTTATGTCTCGGTGGTCGCCTTTGAGGCGGTTGCCTTGCCCACTGTGCTTGAGGAGCTTATTCCCGGATACAAGGTTGGCTTGATGTACTCAATCGCTGGCTGGGAGGTTTACTTCACCTGGGCGCTGGTGGGTATTGTCGGTGCAATTGGCATGACATGGCTGAATATCCGGGGTGTGAAATCCAGCGCGCTGTTTCAAGCGGTGATCACGGTACTGATTCTGGCGGTTGGCATCATGCTTATCAGCGGTTCGCTGTTTAACGGTTCAAGCGCCAACACCGAGCCCTTGTTCATCGGCGGAGTGGGCGGTGTATTTTCAGTCATCATCATGACGCCGTTTTTGTTCGTTGGCTTTGACGTCATTCCGCAGGCCGCTGAAGAAATCGACCTGCCATTTCGCAAGATCGGCATTATCCTGATCGTTTCCGTCTTGATGGCTGTCGCCTGGTACATCTTGATCATGTACGCCACGGGTCGAGCATTGGATGTCCAGGCGCTGGCGGGCTCGAAACTGGCGACTGCCGATGCGGCAACAGCAGTGCTGGGTGGAAGCTGGGCAGGCAAACTCTTGGTCCTTGCTGGCCTGGGGGGTATCTTGACCAGTTGGAACGCGTTTCTAATCGGCGGCTCGCGGGCGGTCTATGCGATGGCTGAAGCCAAGATGCTGCCGGCGTTCCTGGCCAAGCTGCATCCCACCTACAAAACACCGGTCAATGCGATTCTCCTGATTGGTGCGCTGTCGATCATCGCCCCCTTGTTCGGGCGCCAGGCGCTGGTCTGGCTGGTTGATGCCGGTGGCCTGGGCATCGTTGTTGCCTATGCGATGGTGGCACTTTCGTTCATTGTGCTGCGCAGGAATGAGCCTGATATGGAACGTCCATTCCGCGCCGGGCGTGGTCCTTGGGTTGGTTATGTGGCGTTGCTGCTTTCGCTTGGCCTGGTGCTGCTTTATACGCCTGTCTCACCTTCGGCGTTGCTGCCAGTCGAGTGGCTGTTGGTTGGCGTATGGGCTGTCTTGGGTGCCGTGCTCTACGGATACTCGTGCAAGGTTTACGGAAGCGTTGAAATTGGCCATTGAGTCCAGGCGCTCAAGCCCCATAAATAAAAAGGACCGCATCAAGCGGTCCTTTTTAGTGGCCGGGTGTTCGGTTACAGCTGCGGTGTCCAGGTCATCGAAACCAGTGCGGTACGCCCGGCTTCCTCATAATGGAAGGGCACCTGGGCGAATGTAGTGCTGTCGAATGCGGTGCCGTTTGCCTGGTAGTAATCGTGGTCGAGCAGGTTGTCCAGCTTCAGGTCGAAGCGCAGGTCGTTGGGGGCATTCCAGCCTGCGCGCAGGCCCAGCACGCCATAGCCTGGTATTTCCTGGGTATTGGCCAGGTCGTTGTAGCTATGGCTCGCCACCAACCAACTCGCGCCGACATTGAACTGACCAAAGCTGCGATCCAGATCGGCGGTGAAGGTGTTTTCCGGACGACGGCTCAGACGCTTGCCGTCATTGCCGCTGCCACTGCTGTTGCGGGCATCGACCAGGCTGTAGCCGAGACTGGCCCGCCAGCCGAACAGTTGTTGCTTGAGGGCGACTTCCAGGCCGTGGATGGTCGCTCGGTCAATGTTTTCGGGGCGGAAGGCATCAACGCTGTTTGCTTGGTTACCGTCCAGCGCATTGTTGGTGACTATGGCGTCTTCGATGCGGGTGCGGTAGGCCGAGACTTCGAGTGAGCTGCTCGGCGACAGGCGCGAACGCCACTGCAGTTCATAGCTGCGAGCCGTCTCGGGTTTTAGATCGGGGTTGCTGTAGACCGTGCAGCCGAAGCCCGGGAAGCAGTCGTCCGGGTAGTACAGGTCATTGAAGGTGGGCGCTCGGAACGACTCACTGTAGGAGGCGATCAAGTCATTATCGTCGTTCAGGTGCCAGGTGAAGGCAGCGTTCCAACTGTTCTCGCTGCCAAAGGCCTGGTTGTCGTCATGGCGTAGGCCCAACTCCGTGCCGAATTGGTCATTGTCGTAGCGGTGCTGGATGAATGCGGCTTTGTTCCAGCGCGAGTCCTCGTTGAAGGGCGTCGAGCTATTTAGGCGATCCTCATACCAGTCCAGGCCGAGCAACAATTGCTGGTGCTCGGCAAAGGCGATTGTATTGAGCCAACTGGCTTGGTCACGGTAGGTATTGAAGATCGAACCACCGTATGGGTCGTGGGATTTTTGCCGGTTCTCGGTGTGCCCCAGTTCCAGGCGCGAAGTCCAGTATTCGTTCAGTTTCGATTGCAGGTAAGCGCTACCGGTTGACTCTTCAAAGTCTGTATCGGCGGCTTGGGCGGGCGACAAACTGTAGTCGTATTCGCTTTGTCCGGTTTGGCGCAGCAGGTTGATCCCGGCTTCAAGGCTGTCGCTGAAATTATGCGACAGGCTCAGGTTGAGGCCCTTGTTGCGGTAGGCGCTGTCTTCACTGCCAATCAGGTTAGTGCGCTCAAATCCATCGGTTTCATCGAGTGATGCTCCCAGGTCGAAACGGGTTTGCTCATCGCCTCCAGACAGGCCAAGGCTGCGCTGCCAGGTACCGTGGGTGCCGAAGCCGACTTTCAGGCGTGGGTGCAAGCCTTGTTCACCTGTGCGGGTGAAAATCTGGATAACGCCACCAATTGCATCTGAGCCATAGAGCGCCGAGCGACTGCCACGGACCACTTCGATACGCTCGATTTGATCAAGATTGAGCTGTTCAAGGCTGGCCGTGCCACTGGAGCTGCCAGCGATGCGTTGGCCGTTGACCAACACCAGGCTTTGCGCCGTCGAGGTGCCGCGAATAAATATCCCGCTCAGCGAGCCGCGGCCACCGCTGCGCTGGACGCTGACGCCTGGGGTGCGGGCGAGCAGGTCCAGAACGTCGCCGGCTTGCAGGCGTTCGATGTCTTGGCGGTCATATACGGTAATTGCAGCCGTGGCCTTGCTGATCGGCTCGGCCTGGCGGCCAGAGGTAATGACCAACGGAGACGCTTGGTAAGGTCCAGCAGGTTCGGCTGCGGTAGCCAGGCACGGAGCCAGGGCAAGAGCCAGGGAAACACGGGAAAACTTCATTTAACAACCTCAAAAGTGCAATGCTTTTGAGGAGGGCAGGGGCAAGTACTGGCAAACGGAAGCCTGCACTTGACGGTGATGCCCTCCGCAACACCAGTCAAAAATTGCAACGAGGCAGGTCTCCGGGCTGCCGACTGCGTTTTTCACCTTCCCGGGCGAACCCAGTGGTTGTCGAAAAACGCTGTGTTGCGCCTGAGCGCAGCACTGTCGGTTACCGTTGCGGGGGCAGCGCAGGCATTGTCATGGACGCACCTGCTTCCCTTTTCACGCTGAGCCTTGCGGCTGGCAGCGACCTCGGTCAATCACGATTACAACCGCTACCGAGTTGGCGGTAGCGGGTTACTTATTTGTTGATAACAGCCAGGCGCTGACGAATTGCCTGCTCAATACCGGCGGCATCGAGGCCGCATTCGGCAAGCATTTGTGACGGCTTGGCGTGCTCGACGTAAAGGTCGGGCAAGCCAAGGTGCAGCACTGGCTTGAGCAGGTTTTCCTGCGCCAGGAACTCGCTGACGGCACTTCCAGCACCGCCCATGACGCTGTTCTCTTCAATGGTCACCAGCAGTTCATGCTCAGCGGCCAGCTGGCGAATCAATGCTTCATCAATGGGTTTTACGAAGCGCATGTCGACTACGGTCGCATCCAGTGCTTCGGCAGCCTTTAGCGCTTCACTCAACTGTACGCCGAACACCAGCATGGCTGTGCCGCTACCCTGGCGGCGGATTACGCCCTTACCGATTTCAAACGGCTCAAGACCGGCCTCAATCGGTGCGTTGGGGCCAGTGCCTCGCGGGTAGCGTACAGCTGCCGGGCCGTTATACAGGTGCCCGGTGGTCAACATGCGGCGCAATTCGTTTTCATCGCTTGGGGTCATCACCAGCATGCCGGGAATGCAGCGCAGGTAGGTGATATCGAAGCTGCCCGCATGGGTTGGGCCATCTTCACCGACCAAACCCGCGCGGTCGATGGCGAATAATACGTCCAGGTGCTGCACGGCCACGTCGTGGATCAGTTGGTCGTAGGCGCGTTGCAAGAAGGTCGAGTAAATCGCCACGACCGGTTTGCTGCCTTCGCACGCCATGCCCGCTGCAAGTGTGACTGCGTGCTGCTCGGCAATCGCCGTATCGAAATAGCGATCGGGATATTGCTCGCTGAAGGCGACCAGGTCAGAACCTTCTTTCATTGCCGGGGTGATGCCGAGCAGGCGCGGGTCCTGCGCTGCCATGTCGCATAGCCACTGGCCGAATACGCTGGAGTATTTGGGGCCGGACGCTTTCTTGGCTTGTGCGGCTGGGCGATTGACTGGCTCAAGCTTGGTAATGGCGTGGTAGCCAATGGGATCGGCTTCCGCCGGGGCGAAGCCTTTGCCTTTTTTGGTGATCACATGCAGGAACTGCGGGCCTTCAAGGTCGCGCATGTTACGCAGCGTAGCCAGCATTGTCGGCAGGTCATGGCCATCGATCGGGCCTATGTAGTTCCAGCCAAGTTCTTCAAACAGGGTGCCTGGAACCAGCATGCCTTTGGCGTGTTCTTCGGTCTTGCGGGCGATTTCCCAGGCGCCGGGCAGGCGCGAGAGGACCTTCTTGCTGCCCTCGCGCATGCTTGCATAGGTGCGGCTGGAAAGAATTTTCGCCAGGTAGTTCGACAGCCCGCCCACATTGCGCGAGATCGACATGTCGTTGTCGTTGAGCACCACCAGCATGTTGGCCTTGAGGTCGGAGGCGTGGTTCAGCGCTTCGAACGCCATGCCGGCGGTCAGCGCGCCATCACCAATGACAGCAACACTCTTGCGGCTGCTGCCCTGGATTTTCGCGGCAACAGCCATGCCCAGCGCAGCGCTGATGGACGTGCTTGAGTGACCCACGCCAAAGGTGTCGTACTCGCTTTCACTGCGCCGCGGGAATGCGGCAATGCCGTTCTTTTGGCGCAGGGTGGCCATGCGTTCGCGGCGGCCCGTCAGGATCTTGTGCGGGTAGGCTTGATGGCCAACATCCCAGACCAGGCGGTCGTCCGGGGTGTCAAACACGTAATGCAGGGCAATTGTCAGCTCGACTACACCCAGGCCCGCGCCGAAGTGGCCGCCCGTCTGGCCAACGGTGTAAAGCAAGTATTGGCGCAGTTCGTCGGCCAGGGTTTCCAGCTCGGCTTCGCCCAGGCGGCGCAACTCGGTCGGCGTATTCGCGCGGTCAAGCAAGGGCGTCAGCGGTCGTTCGCGTGGAATCTCGTGGAAAGTCGTCGGCATCAGGCGAATCGTTATAAATACAAAGATGCGCCAGTTTACCCGAAGCCCCGCGCAGTACCCAAATAAGAAGTGGCCATTGAGCATCCGCTTGTCATGGCCGGGAGCTACCAGGTGTCGATAAAACCGCGTTTGTGGGGTTGCTCGGCGACAGTGGGCGGTGTCGAGTTGAGACCTCGGGTCAGCCATCCACGCGTCTGTTCAGGGTCAATCACTGCGTCGATTTCAAGGAAGCTGGCCATATTGATTGCCTTGCCATTGGCATAGGCCTTGGCTACCAGCTTGTCGAACAGTTGCTGGCGTGCTTGATCGGACTCGGCGGCTGCCAACTCTTTGGCAAAACCCAGGCGAACGGCCCCTTCAAGGCCCATGGCGCCGAATTCAGCGCTGGGCCAGGCGGCGGTGAACAGCGGCGAATGGAAGCTGCCTGCGGCCATCGCTTGCGCACCCAGGCCGTAACCCTTGCGCAGAACGATGGTGAAGAAGGGCACGCTCAGGCTGGCAGCAGCCACAAAGATGCGCGATACATGGCGCACAGTGGCTTGTTGCTCTGCTTGCGGGCCGACCATGAATCCGGGGGTATCACACAGTGATACCAGTGGAATACCAAATGCATTGCACAGCCGCATAAAGCGCGCGGCCTTGTCGCCACCGACTGCGTCAATGGCGCCGCCGAGATGCGCGGGGTTATTGGCGAGCAAGCCAAAGGCCTGACCCTCGATACGAATAAAGGCGGTGATCATGCCTGGCGCAAACTCGCGACGCAGTTCCAGAACCGAGTCTTGATCCGCCAGGGTTTCGATCACTTGGCGGATGTCATACACGCGCAAGCGGTTTTCGGGAATCAGATGGCGCAGCAGGCGCTGATCCGCGCATTGCCAGGTGCTCAGCGCGCCTTGAAAGTAACCCAGGTATTGCTTGGCGACGCGCACGGCCTCGGCTTCATCCTCGACCAGCAGGTCAATCACCCCGTTCGGGCTTTGGACGCTTGAGGGGCCGACTTGTTCGGCGCTAAAACTGCCCAGCCCGCCACCTTCGATCATGGCCGGGCCTGCCATGCCGATGCTGGCGTTGTGCGTGGCGATAATCACATCGCAGCAGCCCAGCAGCGCAGCATTGCCCGCAAAGCAACGTCCAGACACCACGCCGACCAGCGGTACCAGGCCAGAAAGCCTGGCCATGCCGACAAAGGTGTGACAATCCAGCCCGGCGACACCGACGAAATCCGTATCGCCGGGTCGACCGCCACCGCCTTCGGCAAATAACACCAGGGGCAAGCGCCATTGTTCGGCCAATTGCAGCATGCGGTCGGTCTTCTTGTGATTCATGACGCCTTGGGTGCCGGCAAATACCGTGTAGTCGTAGGCGATGGCCATGCAGCGCGCGGCTTTATTGCCAAACAAACTGGCGTTAACAGTGCCGGTGCCGGCAACCAGTCCATCGGCCGGACTCTGCTCGATCAACTCGTCGAGTGAGCGCCGCCGCCGTTGTGCTGCGATGGCCAGGGCGCCGTATTCGTTAAAGCTGCCATCATCCAGCAGGTCCGCAAGGTTTTCCCGGGTGGTGCGCTGCCTGGTTTTACGGCGTTTGGCCACAGCCTGCGGGCGTCTTTCATCAAGGGTGAGGGCGTGGCGTTCAAGGACCTCGGCGAGATCCGCACGTATATGCTCAAGATCGGCACTTTGTTCATTGAGCACCTGTTGCTCGGTGACCTGGGCGGGCTCGATAAACATCAAGGCCGCCCCTTGATTGACTATGCTGCCGGTTTCTACCGCGAGACTGCGGACAATGCCGCTTTGCTCTGCCCTGACTTCAAGCTCCATTTTCATGGCTTCGAGCACGGCAATGGTCTGGCCCTTTGCGATGCTATCGCCTTGCCTGACTTCAAGACTGACGACCACGCCGCTGCTCGGTGCGCCCAAGGCTGCGCAGCCCTCGGGCACGGGAGTGGCGAGCGGACAGGCTGTCGAGTTGGCGCCGTGATTGAAATACAGGTGCGGATGAGCACAGTCGAGTAGCCTGCTCATTTGTTTTTCGACAAAGCGGGTGTTGACCTCATTGCGTGCAACCTCTGGAAGCTGCAGCAAGCTTTGCAGCAGGCTGATTGAATTGCTCACGCCTTCGATATTGAACTCACAGAGCGCACGATAGGCTTTGCGCAATGCGCTGGGGTAATCGGGGGCATGCACAATCAGCTTGGCCAGCAAGGAGTCGTAGTTCGGGTTGATGCTGTAGCCCGGGTAGCCGTAGCCATCCACTCGCAAACCAGGACCACTGGGCGGTTGGTAAGAGCTTAGGGTGCCGGTGGCCGGTTGGGTCTTGCCGTCGCTGTCGATGGTTTCCAGGTTGATTCGCAGTTGCACGGCACAGCCATTGATCACCGGTGGTTGCAGCAGGTTGAGATCGGCCAGCGAATAACCCATGGCCAGCTTGATTTGGCATTGCACCAGGTCAACGCCGCTGATTTGCTCGGTGATGCTGTGTTCAACCTGGATCCGGGGGTTGGCCTCCATAAAGTAGAACTGCTCGGGTTGATCGTTATCGAGCAGGAACTCGAAGGTGCCGATGCCTTGGTAATTGACGCTGCTGGCAAGCTTGAGCGCGGCGTCGATCATGCCTTGGCGTGTGGCTGGCGACAGGTCCGGGCTTGGTGCTATCTCGATGATCTTTTGCTGGCGTCGTTGCAGGCTGCAGTCACGCTCCCACAAATGGCTGACCGCTCCGCTGCCATCGCCTAACAGCTGGATTTCGATATGGCGGGCGTTGTTCACCAATTGTTCTATGTACAGCGCGCCGTTGCCAAAGGCGCCTTGGGCTTCGCTCTGGCAGCGCTGGAATGCTTCAGGCAAATCGGTGGGGTTGAATACCGCCCGCATGCCGCGCCCGCCACCCCCTGCCAGCGCCTTGAGCATGACCGCCGATGAGTCGCCGAGGCTGTGCATAAAGTCCTGTGCTTGTTGCAGGGTTATTGCCTGGTTGATACCCGGTACCAGCTTGACGTCGCAACGCTCGGCCAGTGCCCGGGCCTGGGCCTTGTCGCCAAAAAGTTGCAGGACTTCAGCACCAGGGCCAATAAAGCAAATACCTGCGGCGGCACATTGGCGGGCAAAGTCCGGGTTTTCCGCAAGAAACCCGTAGCCCGGGTGGATGGCGTCGCAGCCGTTTTCCACGGCAACACGGATTAGCTGGTTGATGTCCAGATAGGCGGCAACCCCACGGCCCTTGAGGGCAACTGCGTGATCAGCTGTGCGCACATGCAGGGAGGTCGCATCGTCTTCTGCATGGATAGCAACGCTGCGCAGATTCATATCGGCAGCGGCGCGGGCAATGCGGATGGCGATTTCACCGCGGTTGGCGATCAGCAAGGCTGAAAAGGACATGGCAACGGCTCCAAAATTCTTATTCTGGAGACCATCTTATGCACTATGCGGCGCGGGTAAACAAAGCCTTGCCTGCTGATCGACAAGGTATTTGTTTGAGTGATTGTGCCTGAGGCAGGCGGCAACCCAGTTGCTCAGGTCGCCGTTCTAGTTAGTGGCGGCGCTCGACAATATAGCGAGCTAGCATGCGCAGCGGCTCAGCCGGGGAGCCCAGGTCTTCCAGTGCCGCAAGGGCCTGGTCGCGTAACTCCAGCGCATAGCCTTTAGCGTTCTGCAAACCCAGTATCGCGGGGTAGGTTGGCTTGTCGTTAGCCTGGTCCTTGCCTTGGGTTTTACCCAGGGTGTGAGTATCGCTCTCGATATCGAGAATGTCGTCCTGCACCTGGAAGGCCAGGCCTATCGCCTGGGCATAGCGCTGCAGGGCGGCCAGTGTGGCCGGGTCTGCGTTGCCGCTGGCCAGTGCGCCAAGGGCGACGCTGGCCTCGATCAGGGCGCCGGTCTTGTGCCTGTGCATATTTTCCAGGGCCGCCTGGTCAAGTGCCTGGCCAACCGAGCCCAGGTCTATTGCCTGGCCACCCACCATGCCCGCCGGGCCGGAGGCACGGGCGAGGGTCGCGATCATCGCCAGGCGCAACTCGGCACTGTGGGGGTTCAACTCAGCGTTGCCGAGCACTTCAAAGGCCAGGGTTTGCAGGCCATCGCCAGCCAGAATGGCAGCGGCTTCATCGAAGGCTTTGTGTGTGGTCGGCTTGCCTCGGCGCAGGTCATCGTCATCCATGGCTGGCAAATCGTCATGGACCAATGAGTAGGCATGGATCAGCTCGACCGCGCAGGCGGCGCCATTGGCATGCTCGACATTGCCGCCCAGGGCTTCGCACGCTGCGTAGGCCAGTAGCGGGCGTACGCGCTTGCCGCCATTGGTGACGCTGTAGCGCATGGCTTGATACAGGCGTTGCAATTCTGGCTGTGGTGCAACAAACAGACGCTCAAGGGCGGCATCTACACGGTTTTGGCACTGCGCCTGATAGGCTTCGATCATGCTTGTTTATCCGCGTCGAAAGGCGCTTCCTCCAGCTCGCCATTACGTTCCAGCAGCAGGCTGACCTTTTGTTCGGCTTGCGCCAGCGCGGCCTGGCAATCGCGGGTCAGGCGGATACCTTGTTCGAAGGCGGTCAGTGAGTCTTCGAGCGACATTTCGCCGTTTTCTAGGCGTTCGACCAAGCTTTGCAGCTCTGTCAGGGACTGCTCAAAATCAACAGCGGCTTTCTTGCGGGCCATGGCGGGTGTTCTCGGCGGGAAATCAACGGACGAATATCGCTCGCGACACTAGCAGAGACGAGGCTTTCGGGCAAATCATGGGCCGCTTTCAACTGCGCAGGTAAGTCGCCCAGAAATAATACAGCGTCATGCTGCTGCCAACGGCAATGACCAGCAGGCGCAGGAACTTGGCGGGCAGGCGCTGGCCGAGCGCTCCGCCGGCATAACCGCCAATGGTTGCGCCGCCCAGGAGTATGACCAACTCGTACCAACTAACCCGCCCGGCGATGATAAAGGTGCCGGTTGCGACGCTGTAGATCACCGCCGAAATCAGGTTTTTAAGCGCATTGCTGCGTGCCAGGGCATGGCCTTCGATCGAGAAGGCGGCGAGTTGTAAAATGCCCATGCCCGCACCGAAGTAGCCGCCGTACACCGAAACCGTCGCATGCGCCGCCAATGACCATGTCGTGTGCGGCGGTTGTGTATTTGCTGAACGGCGCGCGGCCAGGGCACGACTTAGTTGTGGGCTGGCGGCAAATAAAAGTGTGGCGCCGAGCAGGAGCCAAGGGATTAAACCGCGAAAAATTTCATCGCCACCAAGCAGTAGCAAGATACCGCCAAGCAAGCCGCCGCCAAGTCCTGCCAATAGCAAGGGAACCAGGTAGCTGCCGAGCGGTTGCAGTGTCTTGCGCCCAGCCCAGGCTGCCGCAACGCTCGCTGGCCAGAGCGCAACGGCGTTGGTTGCATTGGCGGTGACGGGCGCCAGGCCTGTGGCAAGTAACGCGGGGAACGAGAAAAACGTACCGCCCCCGGCCAGGGCATTCATTGCGCCTGCGGCGAATCCTGCGGCAATCAAAATCGCTATATCAAGCCAGGGCATTGGAGCGTCTTTGCAGTAAAAAGGCGCAGCCTAATCAATCGTCGGTTGTTCGCCAAGCAGGATGTTGCTCGGCAGGTGCTGCCTGATTTGGCCAAGACTGAATTTTTATACTTTCTTTACGCCGCCCGCGCCTTAGCCCAATCGAACCTTTACGCCTGAAATCCGAGAATGACTCATGCGCCGTTGGGGCGTTTTCGGAGCAATGACTATGAGTGTTCTCGACGGATTGTCGCTGTGTTTGGCCCTTGGCCTGTTCTTTTATCTGCTGCTTGCGCTGATGCGCGCCGAGCGTGGTTAGGAGGCCTTATGCACATCCAAGATTATTGGCTGATTCTGGCCTTCTTTGTATTGGTGCTGGTGCCTGCCCCTTTTCTGGGGCGCTATATCTTCCGGGTAATGGAAGGGCACAAGACCCTGCTCAGCCCGGTGCTGTTGCCCATAGAGCGTTTTTGCTACCGCCTTGCGGGGGTTGATAGCCAAGCCGAGCAGGACTGGAAAGGCTACAGCACTGCTCTGTTGATGTTCACCCTGGCGTGCCTGATCGGGCTGTTTGCAATCCTGATGTTGCAAGGCCGTTTGGGGCTCAATCCAGAGCATATTGCCGGTATGGATTGGCCGCTGGCGCTCAATACGGCGGTGAGCTTCGTCACCAATACCAACTGGCAGGCCTACAGCGGCGAGGCATCACTGAGCTATTTCAGCCAGATGCTTGGGCTTGGCGTGCAAAATTTTGTCAGCCCGGCGGTGGGCCTTGCGGTGTTGGTCGTCTTTTGTCGCGGTATTGCTCGCCGCTCAAGTAACAGCATTGGCAATTTCTGGGTCGATATGACGCGTGGCGTGCTCTATGTGCTGCTGCCGTTTTGCCTGTTGCTGGCGCTGTTCTTGGTCTGGCAGGGCGTGCCACAAAGCTTCATGGCCTACGTGCATGCCAAGACGCTGTTGGGTGCTGACCAGAGCATTCCCCTGGGGCCGGCGGCCAGCCAGATCGCAATCAAGCAGTTGGGCACCAATGGCGGAGGGTTCTTTGGCGTCAACTCGGCGCATCCATTCGAGAACCCGACGGCATGGAGCAATCTGGTCGAGATGGCTTCGATCATTCTGATCCCGGCGGCGTTGCTGTTCACCTTCGGTCACTACGTCAAGGATCTGCGGCAAAGTCGTGCGCTGTTGGCCAGCATGCTGATTCTGTTTGTGGCTGGCTTTGCGGTGACCTTGTACGCCGAGTTGCAGCCCAACCCTGCATTGGCGGCCTTGCCCATTGAGCAATCGGGTGCGTTCGAAGGAAAGGAAAGCCGACTGGGCATTGCCGCCTCGGCTCTGTGGGCGGTGGCCACTACCGCCGCGTCCAATGGTTCGGTCAACGCCATGCATGACAGTTTCAGTGCGCTCGGCGGGATGATCCCGATGCTCAATATGATGCTCGGTGAGGTCATTTTCGGCGGGGTTGGCGCGGGCCTGTACGGCATGTTGTTGTTTGTCCTGATTACGGTATTTCTTGCCGGGTTGATGATAGGTCGCACACCCGAATACCTGGGTAAGAAGCTTGAGGCGCGTGAAGTACGCCTGTTGGTCATGACGCTTCTGGTCATGCCGGTCGGTGTGTTGGTGTTTGGTGCCTTGGGTGTGAGCTTGCCAGGCCCGGCGATGTCGATCAGCAACCCCGGCGCACATGGCTTTAGCCAGGTCTTGTATGCCTACACATCAGGCACTGCCAACAATGGCTCTGCATTTGCGGGCTTTGGTGCCAATACCCCGTATCACGATGTGATGATCGCCTTGGCCATGCTGCTGGGGCGCTTCGGTTTCATTCTGCCAATCCTTGCGATTGCAGGCAGTCTGGCCGCGAAAAAATCAGCCCCGCAAGATGGCAACAGCTTTCCCACCCACGGCCCGCTGTTCGTGACGCTGCTGACAATGGTGATTTTGTTGGTTGGCGGTTTGACCTTTCTTCCAGCGCTGGCCCTTGGTCCCATCGCTGAACACCTGACCCTGCTGCAGGGCTTCTAAGGGAGAGCCATGATGAATGCTCCTATTCTCACGCAAGACCCGCAACCAAAGACTGCGGCCCAGGCAAAAACCGGTGCTTCGACACTCTGGCAGGCTGCGCTGGGCAAGGCCTTTACAAAGCTTGATCCGCGCCAACTGCAACGCGCGCCGGTGATGCTGGTGGTTGAGCTGACCGCGATTGTCACCACTGTGCTGTGCTTTATGCCCAACCCGGCGGTGAGCACAGGGCTGGCGGTGCAGATTGCGCTGTGGCTGTGGTTCACCCTGTTGTTTGCCAACTTTGCCGAGGCGTTGGCAGAGGGACGCGGCAAGGCCCGGGCCGACAGCCTCAAGGCCGGAAGCCAAGGCCTCAAGGCGCGCAGGCAAACTCAGCCGGGCGTCTATGAGTCAGTCGCTGCGAGTGAGTTGCGGCGTGGCGATATAGTCCGGGTTGAGGCCGGTGAGCAGATTCCCGGTGATGGCGAAGTCATTGAAGGCATCGCTGCGGTCAATGAGGCGGCTATTACTGGTGAGTCTGCTCCGGTTATTCGTGAGTCAGGCGGTGATCGCTCGGCTGTCACCGGCAACACCAACCTGGTGTCGGACTGGTTGCTGGTGAAGATTACCGCTAACCCCGGCGAGTCAACGCTTGACCGGATGATCGCCCTGGTCGAGGGCGCGCGCCGCCAGAAAACGCCGAACGAAATAGCGCTGGACATGCTGTTGATCGGCCTGACCCTGGTGTTTCTGGTGGTGGTCGCCACATTGCAGCCATTCGCCCGCTATGCGGGAGGTGACTTGCCGCTGGTGTATTTGGTGGCGCTGTTGGTAACGCTGATTCCAACCACTATCGGCGGCTTGCTTTCGGCCATTGGCATTGCCGGCATGGATCGCTTGGTCCGGCTTAATGTCATCGCCAAGTCGGGGCGCGCAGTCGAGGCCGCTGGCGATGTGCATGTGCTGCTGCTCGACAAGACCGGCACCATCACCTTCGGTAATCGTCGTTGCAGCGCCTTGATCGCAGCGCCCGGTATCGCCGAGCAGGATCTAACCGAGGCGGCGTTGTTGTCGTCACTGGGCGATGACACCGCCGAAGGCAAATCCATCGTCGAGTACATTCGTAATCTTGGTCCGGTGCAGGCCCCTGAGCGCTCGGCAGTGAAGGTCATCGCCTTCAGTGCTGAAACACGCTTGTCAGGCGCCGATCATGGCAGTCAGCGGTATCGCAAGGGTGCGGTGGATGCTGTGCTCGACTACCTAAAGATGAACCGTTCGGATATGCCTGCCGCGCTGGCGCGGACCGTCGACAAGATTGCGCAAAGCGGTGGCACGCCGCTACTGGTGGCCAGTGATGCGCGCTTGCTCGGTGCTATCCACCTTAAAGATGTGGTCAAGCCCGGCATTCGCGAGCGCTTCGCCGAGTTGCGCGCCATGGGTATTCGCACTGTGATGGTCACGGGTGACAACCCCTTGACCGCTGCTGCCATCGCCGCCGAGGCGGGTGTTGATGATGTCATCGCCGAGGCTACGCCCGAGAAAAAGTTGCAACGTATTCGCAGTGAACAGGCCGAGGGCAAGATGGTCGCCATGTGCGGTGACGGCGCCAATGACGCCCCGGCGCTGGCTCAGGCGGATGTTGGTTTGGCAATGAATGACGGCACCCAGGCTGCGCGTGAAGCGGCCAACCTGGTTGACCTGGACTCCGATCCGACCAAGCTGCTTGATGTGGTGCAAGTCGGTAAAGAGTTGCTGGTCACCCGTGGGGCGCTGACCACCTTCTCGGTGGCCAATGATGTCGCCAAATACTTCGCAATTTTGCCTGCGCTCTTTATCGGTGTTTATCCACAGCTTGGCGTACTTAACCTGATGCAGCTGCACAGTCCGCAGAGTGCGATTCTCTCGGCGATCGTATTTAACGCCCTGATTATCGTGGCCCTGATTCCGCTGGCGCTGCGCGGGGTTCGAGTGCAGGCAACGGACGCTGCAAGCCTGCTGCGGCGCAATCTGCTGATCTATGGCCTGGGCGGTTTGCTGGCGCCTTTTGTGGGTATCAAGTTGATCGACATGCTGCTGGTGGCTGTCGGCCTGGTTTGATCTTCCTGGCGCCTTTGCCGGCGCCGTATTGCATTCGGAGAGTCGATGATGTTTAAGCAAATCCGTCCAGCATTGAGCGTTCTGGTTTTTATGACGCTGCTTACCGGCGCGGTCTACCCCTTGACCGTGACCGCTATCGCTCAGCTCGCATTTCCGGTGCAAGCCAATGGCAGCCTGGTGCGTGATGCGCAAGGCGAGGTGCGCGGCAGTCAGTTACTGGCTCAAGGCTTTGCCGGGGCGCAGTGGTTTCAGCCGAGGCCTTCGGCGGGGGATTACGCCACTGTGGCCAGCGCTGCGAGCAATCTGGCACCGAGCAATCCGGCATTGGCCAAGCGTGTGGCAGAAGACGCCAAGCGCTTGCAGGTTGCCGGACAGGGCGCTGTTCCCATGCAATTGGTGACAACCTCAGGCAGTGGCCTTGACCCGCACTTGTCACCCGCAGCCGCACGTTATCAGGTGGCGCGCATTGCTGCAGCGCGCAACATGCCTCGAGCCAGCCTTGATCGCCTGATTGATGCGCTGCTTGAAACCCCTTTAATTGGGCCGCAAGTGGTCAATGTACTGGCGCTGAACATGGCGCTGGCAGAAAATCAGGATCTGTCTCGCGCTGAGTAACGCTATGAGTGATGCAACCCAAGCTGACGCCCTGCTGGCTGATTTACCCAAAGGCACGCGCGGTCGGCTCAAGGTTTTTTTAGGCGCCGCACCGGGCGTCGGCAAGACCTATTCCATGCTCCAGGCTGCTCAGACCCAGCAGCGCATGGGCACTGATGTGCGGGTGGCAGTTGCCGAAACCCATGGTCGCGCTGAAACCGAGGCGATGCTGGTTGGCTTGCCGCAACAGGCCCAGCGCAAGTTGGAATACCGTGGTGTCGTGATGCGCGAGATGGATCTGGACGCCATTCTCGCGCAGCCGCCCACACTGGTATTGGTTGATGAGCTGGCCCATAGCAATGCCCCCGGCAGTCGTCACAACAAGCGTTGGCAGGACGTGCAGGAATTGCTCGATGCGGGCATTGATGTGTACACCACGGTCAATGTCCAGCATCTGGAATCACTCAATGATCGCGTGCGCGATATCACCGGTATCCAGGTGCGCGAAACCTTGCCTGACTGGGTGCTGCAGGAAGCCGATGAAATTCTGCTGATCGACCTGCCCACTCGCGAGCTGCTCGAGCGCTTGCGCGAGGGCAAGGTCTATGTGCCTGAGCAAGCGCGCGCCGCGATAGATGCCTTTTTCAGCCAGACCAACCTTACAGCCTTGCGCGAATTGGCCATGCAAACGGCGGCGGCGCGGGTCGATGCCGAGCTGACTCGGCGTTACCGGCTGCAAGGCCTGGACGCACCGGCCTTGCGCGGGCGGTTGTTGGTGGGAATCGACGGCGATGCTCAGGCCGAGCCTTTGGTGCGCCATGCCTGTCGGGTCGCCGAGCGGCGGCATCTACCCTGGTCGGTGGTGCATGTCGATACCGGCAAGCCTCGTAACGAGCAGCGTTTGGCCTTGTTGCAGGCTGCGCAGCAATTGGCCGAGCGCTTGGGTGGGGAAGTTGTCGGCTTGCGAGGCGGCGAGTGTGCGAAAACCCTGCTTGAACATGCGCGCGAGCGACGGGCCAGCCTGATTCTGGTCGGTCGCAGCCGTGCTGGTTTTTGGCGGCGCTGGTTTGGGCGCGGGCTGGCAGAGCGCTTGATGCTAAAAGGCCAGGGGCTGGAAATTTCTGCACTGGATTGCGCGCCGGAAAGGACCGTGCGCTTGCGTCGGGTCAGCCGACCGTTGATCTGGCGTGACTACCTGCAAGCCGTGGTTGCCGCCGTTCTGGCAGCCCTTGTCGCGTTGGGATTGTCACAGGTGCTTGAACTGCCAAATATCTCGCTGCTGTTCCTGGCGGCCGTATTGGTGGTAGCCGTGCGCAGCAGCTTGGGACCAGCGCTGGCCTGCGCTGGTTGTTCGTTCCTAGCGTATAACTTTTTATTTATTCCGCCGACGCTGACCTTGAGCATTGCCCGGCAAGAGGATGTCTTGACCTTGCTGTTTTTCCTGCTGATGGCTGCACTGACGGGCAACCTGGCAAGCCGTCAGCGTCAACAATTGGTGGCCCTGCGCGAAACCCAGGCGCAGACCACCGCATTGCTTGAGTTATCCAGCAAGTTGACGGCCGCCACTGATCGTCAGGCGATACTCAGCGCTGCCATGCAGCAGTTTTCATTGTGGCAAGAGTTGGATGTCAGCCTGTTGGCGCGGGGTAAAGATGATGTGTGGAAGGTCGAGGCCGGTAGCCAGCGCCTGCTCACAGATCAGGAGCGAGCCGCCGCCGACTGGGCCTGGCAGCACAGCCAGCCAGCCGGGCTGGGCACCGATACTTTGCCGGGCGGGCGTTGGTGGTGGTGGCCGCTGGAAGGTGAAGACGGTCCCTTGGCCTTGCTCGGAATCAGCCCCAAAAATGGCGCGCCCCTGGCCAGTGCGCAACGCCGCTTGATTGCCGCGCTCGGCCAGCCCCTGGCACAGGCACTGAGCCGTGCGCAGCTTGCGCAAGACTTGGAGGCGGCGCGCCTGCATGGCCAGACCGAAGAGTTACGCAGTGCCTTGTTGGCGTCTGTGTCTCACGATTTACGCACGCCGCTGACCGCAATGCGTGGCTCGATCGACAGCTTGCTAACGCTTGGCGAACAAATTCCAGCTGCGGATCGACATGAACTACTGGAAGGCACCCGTGATGAGGCCGAGCGTCTTGATCGCTACATCCAGAACCTGCTCGATATGACTCGCCTCGGCCATGGTGCGCTTAAACTGGCCCGCGATTGGGTGGCGCCATGCGATATCGTCTCCAGCGCCTTGCAGCGCTTACGTCTGGTGCTCGCTCCGCTGAAGGTCGAGCTGTCGATGGGCGATGATCTGCCGCTGCTTTATGTGCATGCCGCGCTGATCGAACAGGCGTTGATCAATGTGCTGGAAAATGCGGCGCGTTTTTCCCCAGCCGGGGGCCGCTTGCATTTGGTTGTGCAAGCTGATGGTCAGGAAATACGCATTGCTGTCAGTGATCAAGGGCCGGGTATTCCTGAACATGAACGCGATAAAATTTTCGACATGTTCTACACCGCTGCCCGAGGGGATCGCGGCGGCCAGGGCACCGGCTTAGGTTTGGCAATTTGCCAGGGTATGCTGGGGGCTCACGGCGGGCGAGTGAGTGTAAGTGAAGGGCTTGAGGGGCGTGGCGCAACACTGACGCTGCACATACCGCTGTCGCCACAACCTGTTATGGAAGATGAGTCTGTATGAGCAGTAATCAGCCGACTGTTTTAGTCATCGATGATGAAGCGCAGATCCGCAAGTTCTTGCGCATCAGCCTTGTGGCCAAAGGCTACAAGGTGATCGAAAGTGCTGATGGCAGCGACGGTCTGGCTCAGGCTGCATTGGGTAAGCCGGATATGGTGGTGCTTGATCTCGGCTTGCCCGATATGGACGGTCAACAGGTGCTGCGCGAGCTAAGGGAGTGGTCACAGGTTCCGGTGCTGGTGTTGTCGGTTCGCGCAGGAGAGGGCGATAAAGTGACAGCGCTGGATGCAGGCGCGAACGATTACATGACCAAGCCATTTGGTATTCAGGAGTTCCTGGCGCGGGTGCGTGTATTGCTGCGCCAGGCTGGTAGCGGCGAACTGGCCGCGGCCGTGATCAACAGCGGGCCCTTGAGTGTCGACTTTGCTTATCGTCGAGTGACGCTCGATGGATCGGAGGTTGCACTGACCCGTAAGGAGTATGCGGTGTTGGCCGTGCTTGCCCGACACCTTGGCCGTGTTGTGACCCAGCAGCACCTGCTCAAGGATGTTTGGGGCGCCAGTCATGCTGATGACAGCCATTACCTGCGGGTGGTCATCGGCCATCTGCGGCAAAAGCTCGGGGATGATCCTGCCGCCCCGCGCTTTATCATCACCGAGGCCGGTGTGGGTTATAGATTGCTGGAGCATTGAGTCGGATCCGTCGCGCTTGCAAGCGCGATGGATCGGCTTAAAGCCACGTCTCAGCTATTGCCAGCCATCTGCTCAACCAGATAATCGGCGAGGCACTGCTGGATGTTGCTGAGAAGCCTGGATGAGGCTACCAACGCCAGCTCCGTCGGCGGCGGTGTGCCCAGGCCAAGTTGATCGGTGACTATACGATGCTCGGGCCTCACTGCGCTGCTTGGCAAAAGGCTCAGGCCAATATTTGCGCTTACGGCCGCCTGTATGCTCGCCAGGCTTTGCGAGCAGAACGCGATATGCCAGCGCTGGCCAGCGGCTTCAAGAGCGCGAATGGCGCGCTCGCGATACAGGCAACCCTGTTCGTAGACCACCAAGGCAATGCTCTGTTGCTGCAGTTGCCACTGTGCTCCTGCAACCCACTCAAGTCGCTCCGACCAGGTCGCGATAGCCGCTGACTGGTCGATATTGCGCTTGATCAGCGCCAGGTCCAGTTCGCGACGCTGCAGTTGTTCATTGAGCTCGCAGCTAAGGCCATTGCGCGTGTCCAGGCGGATGTCCGGGAAGCGCTGGTTAAAACCTGTCAGCAGTTCGATCAGCCGATCCAGGGGAAAATCCTCGGGCACGCCCAGGCTGGCCACTCCGCGCATATCTTGGGAATTGAGCATATCGCTGGCTTCCATGGCCAGGCTGACCAAGCGCCGTGCGTAGCTGAGCAGGCGCTCGCCGTCTTCGGTTAGCTGGATCGACTTGCTGGCCCTATGCCTGATCAGCAGTGGGCGGCCGAGCTGCTCTTCGAGTTTTTTGATCTGCTGGCTGATGGTTGACTGCGTGCGGTTTACACGGTCGCCGGCGCGGGTGAAACCACCGGAATCGACAACGCTCACGAAGGTTTTGAGAAGCTCAAGATCAAGCATGGTTATAAATTCGATTAGTGAATTATTTTTTAATCATAATTTAATTTTCAAATTTAGTCTGCCAGCGCGACGATTGATGCCTTCTTACTGTTCAAGAGGTTGTTTGTCATGTCACTTCAACATTTCGCAAAACCGCAATGGCTCACCTTTGATTGCTACGGCACGTTGATCCAATGGGATGAAGGCTTGCTTGAATACGTGCGCCAATTGCTCAGGCAAAAGGGAATTGCTCACCGTGAAGCGGACTTCATTCGCGTCTACGATAACTATGAGCACGATCTGGAGCAGCAATCGGCCTACATGAGCTTTCGCCAGGTGTCCGCGCAAGCGCTGCGCCGCACTTTGGCCGATTTGGACGCCAGTTACGAGCCGGATGATGGCGAAGCATTTGTTGCCCGTATCGGACGCATGCCGCCATTTCCTGAAGTGGTCGAAACGCTGGGCTGGCTCAAACAGCAGGGTTTCAAGCTGTGTATCGTGTCCAACACCGACGACGACATTATTGCTGGCAACGTGGCGCAGTTGGCTGGGCATGTCGACCGGGTGATCACGGCGCAACAGGCCCAGGCCTATAAGCCTGATCCGCGATTGTTCGACTTCGCCCATGCCAGCCTCGGCGTGCAACGCTCGCAGGTGCTGCATATCTGCGCCAGCCCGCATCTCGATCTCGTTGCCGCGCGTGACATGGGCTTTCACTGTATCTGGATTGACCGTGGCACCCAGCGTGTGGCACCGGCCGACTACCAGCCCGATGCGGTATTGCCAAGGCTGGATGGCCTGCGCCAGCTCTTTGCAAGCCTTGGCTGGACCCGTGATCAAGGAGTAACACAATGAACTCGCTATCGAATATAAGCACCGCCCATGCCTGGCAACATATCGACTTCGACATCCCGCAAATCCACGCAGTGCGTGTCGACCTGGCCGCCTGCTTGCGCATGGCTGCTCATTTGGGATTGGCTGAAGGTATTTGCAATCACTTTTCGGTGCTGGTGCCGGGTCATGATGACTTGTTTATGGTCAATCCATTTGGCCTGGCCTTCGCTGAAATCACGCCTTCCAGCCTGTTGATTTGTGATTTCAACGGTCAGGTGGTGTGCGGCAGCGGTGTGCCGGAAACCACAGCTTTTTTTATCCATGCGCAAGTCCATCGCCTGCAGCCAAAGGCGGTGGCGGTGTTGCATACGCATATGCCAAACGCCACTGCATTGGCCATGCTTGAGGGCGAGCCCTTGCGCTGGGCGGGACAAACAGCGCTCAAGTTCTACGGCAGGGTCGCGGTGGACGATGGTTTCAATGGCTTGGCGCTGGATGTGTGCGAAGGGCAGCGGATTGCCGCTGCGATGGGTAATGCGCAGGTGCTGTTCATGAAGAGCCATGGCGTCATGGTCACGGGCGCTGACCTGTCCCTGGCGTGGGACGATCTCTACTATTTAGAGCGCGCAGCCGAGGTACAGATTCGCGCCATGAGCACGGGCGTGCCCCTACAGCCGGTTGCGCCTGAAATAGCTGAAAAGACAGCCGCGCAGATGCGTATCGGCGAGGCGCACAACGCACGGGCACACCTCGACAGTGTCATACGCCAGTTGAACTTGCTGCAGCCCGGCTTCAGCGATCTTTGAGGCGCATCCGCCTGGCCGAAAACCGATCCGGTGTATTCGATGGGGCTCAATACGATGCTCGGTGGTTGTCGGGCGGTTGTGCAAATGATCAGGAGGGGCGGGTCATCTTTGGCCGGGCATAACATTGGATGCACCCTCTGGAGTGCTAATTTCCTTCCTGGTTATGATTCGCCTCACAGCCAACACTGCAAGGCGAGGTTGCTTCAAGCGTTCAGAGTGTCTCGTAACGCTTTGCGGTTGAGCTTGCCGACGGTCGTTTTGGGAATTTGCTCCATAAACAGAACCCGGTGGGGTTTCTTGTAGGAGGCAACCTGGCTGGCAACGAAGCTAATCAACTGCTGCTCATCGACTTCTGCTCCGGGATGCAGGGCTACGACGGCAGTAACGGATTCCACCCATTTTTCGTCTTTCAGGCCAACGACCGCACACTCGGCTATGGCTGGATGGGCCATGAGCACGTCTTCGATTTCACGGGGATAGACGTTATAGCCACCGGTGATGATCATGTCCGAGGTGCGATCCTTGATGTGCAGGAAACCACGTGCATCAAAGCAGGCGATGTCGCGAGTGCGGAGCCAGCCGTCATCGAGGAACATGCTCTGGTTCAAATCCGGGGCGTTGAAGTAACCGAGCATGCGAGATGGCGAGCGCACGGCAATCTCTCCGGGCTCGCCGGGTGCGACATCGTTGCCTTGCTCATCGACCAGGCGGATCTCTACATCAATCGAAGGCCGGCCACAGGAACCGAGTAGCTCACCTTTATGATCCTCCGGGCGTAGAACAGCCACAGCCAATGGACATTCTGTCTGCCCGTAATACTGCCAAAAGCGTTCGCGCCCCCACAGCTCCATGGCCTTGTCGATCACGGGACGCGGCATCGGCGAGGCACCGTAGATTACTTGGCGAAGATGCCTGATATCAGTACTGGCGAAGCCTGGGGAGGCCATCAGCATCTGCAGCATTGTTGGCACCAGGTTGATCGCTGTAATGGCATGGTGTTCGATCAGTTGCAGGAACTGGTCAGGATCAAAACCACGCATGATTACGGTGCGTGCACCGCGCGACCAGAATGGCAAGACAAACACACCGCTGGCGTGAATCAAGGATGCCGCATGCAGCATGGCATCATCCTGCTCGACTGCGATCAGGTTAAGCAGTACGTTCTTGCAGATACCTGCATAGGAGGCTTGAGTATGCTGTGCGGCCTTCAGTGTGCCGGTAGTGCCGGAGGTAAAAAGGGTCAGCACTACGTCGTCGTCGCTGACCTCGACCTTTGGGGCATTAGCACTGGCTTTAGCTGCTGCGTGCAACAAGTCGATGCCACTGCTGCTGGCGTCGCCCAGGCCATGGCAGATCAATTCGGGTAGTTCGCCACTCAGCTCCCGGGCGCGTTCAGCCAGGTCGGCACCGTAGACGAGGTAGTTGCACTGCGTTTCTTCCAGCATCCGACGGTGTTCAGCCAGTGACAGCCGGGAGTTGAGGGGGACTCGATTAGCCCCGCACTTAACCAGCGCGAAGTCGACAGGGACACTGTGCAGGCCATTGTTTAGCAAAACTGCAACCCGCTCACCCCGTGTCACACCCTGCTCGATCAGGGTGTGGGCCAGCTGGTTACTCAGGGTCTGGACCTGATCAAAGGTAAGTGACTGGTCTTCGAATACCACTGCGGTACGTGGGCCGTGGGCCATAGCGCCACGGTGAATAAGTTCTAGATAAGTTGTTGTCATATCGACGCTTCCTGTGACTGGAGCATTAGCCGTCAAAACGGCCATGTCGGCCTGAGCCCTTGACGAAGTGTTCGGCCCCTTCGATTGCTTCGGAGAAGACGATCGGGTAACCGCCAGCTCCTTCATTGATTAGCGCTTGCGCCAACTCGTTGTCCCACTGTAGATAGGCCGATTGGCGGTCAGCACGTAAGCACTGTTGGGGGAAGGCCGCAATCTCCTTTGCCAGTTTCAGGGATGCGGCAAGGGCCTGGCCGTCCTCCATAACGCGATTAACCAGCCCAATTTCCAACGCCTCCTCGGCATGTACCGGGCGCCCGGTGAGCATCATGTCCAAGGCTCGCCCTTGTCCGACGATACGCGGAAGACGTACAGTCCCACCGTCGATCAGCGGTACGCCCCACCGACGGCAAAACACACCGAATACCGCTGACTTCTCCGCTACCCGCAGGTCGCACAACAACGCTAGCTCCAATCCGCCCGCCACTGCATAGCCGCTGACGGCGGCGATCACCGGTTTACTAAGCAGCATGCGGCTCGGCCCCATGGGGCCCGGGCCGGTACCACTTGGCTCAACCTCATTGCGCAATGTTGGATCTCCCATCGCAGATAGGTCTGCGCCTGCGCAAAAATTGTCGCCACTGCCAGCCAGCACTGCTACATGCAGATGCTCATTCGCTTCAAACGCAATGAATGCGTCACGCAATGCATTGGCAGTCACGCGATCTACAGCGTTGCGTTTCTCTGGACGATTGAGAGTGATGATGCAGACGTTTCCGTCCATCTCGATGAGTACTGAAGGTTGATTCATACGCTGGCTTCCGCTGAAAGACTGAATGCGGGTGGTTTCAGTGGCAACTGAAGCCACCATCGATGATGATTTCGGTGCCGGTGATGTACTTCGAGTCATCGCTGGACAAGAACACCACTGTGCCGGAAACCTCGTCAGGGTCGGCGAAACGCTTGACCGGCAACTCCTGCATCAGGCGCTGATGCACCGCAGCCTGACGGTCGGCATCAAGTTTGGACATCACGCCCGTGACCAGAGGCGTGGAGATATAGCCTGGGTGCAGGCTGTTGACGCGAATGGCATATCCCTTTTCGGCGCAATGCAGGGCAACCGACTTGGAAAGAAACCGCACGCCGGCCTTCGAGGCCGAGTAGCCAATGGCGTCCTGCTCGCCGACGATAGCAGTGATCGACGACATGTTTATGATCGAGCCACCGTGTTGCTGCATCAGCGGGAGCGATAACTTGCAACCTAGGAAGGCACTTTTAAGGTTCACATCGAGATGGAGCTGGAATTGTTCCAAGGAACATTCCTCGATATTGCCTGGAATGATCATGCCGGCATTATTGATCAGCACATCAAGTCGTTTTTCATGGCTTCGTATAGTGTCTAGCACCATGTGCCAATCAGACTCATTACTGACATCTTGGGGGAGGAAAAATACATGGCCGCCGTCATTATTGATTTCGCTTTCGAGCGCCTTGCCAGCGACTTCGTTGATGTCGGTGAAATAAACGACAGCACCTTCCTGGTCTAGGCGCCTTACGAAGGCCTGTCCCATTCCGGATGCGCCACCTGTGACCAGCACTACTTTGTTATTCAGTCTCATCGTTTTCCCTTGCACAGGCGTGTGCCAGCAGAGGCATCAGGTCCGCCTGAATGATGGTTGGGTCGTAGGGATCAGGCAGCGCGGATCGCCGGGCGGGCCGCAGGCAGGATGTCGATCAGCGAGGCAAGGTCGAGTTGCTCGTAGGCGCCCAGGCTTATCCCTTCAACGGCTTGGAAGAAGCGCATGCCCAAGTGGAAAATCGTTCCGTCTTCGAGGAAGTTGTCGATGAATTGGCCGCTTGGGCTGTCGAAGGTGATGATCATGTCCGACCCTGCCTCGCTATAGGCTACATGGTCGTTGCCGATGTCTTCGTAGGCGATTTCACCTGCTTCGAAGTGTCCATCATCATAGTCCCAGCTACCGCTGAGAGTTACCGCTACCGCATAGCAGTGATGCAGATGACGAGGCATTTGCGAGTTGGCCTCGAAGCGGGCACGAACGATGACTCGATTGAGAACCGGGTCGGCTTTGTACACTTTGATGCTGACACCCTTTGCACCAGGCAGGTTGAGCGGCAGCCAATCTGAGGGTTGCTGGAGTACAGATACAGCATTGGACATGATGGGTTCCATTATTGTTGTAGATTTCGGAATCCAGTATGGCCGGTAGTAGTGCTGGCAATTTTTACTTCATATGACGTATTTTTATCTTTTCAGACCGGCCTGTATGCTAGAGCAACAGTCACTGCAACGGTACATTGATATGGTTGAAAATGTGCTCATCAGAGGTAGCTCTCTGACGGCCTTTCCCGATCTGGTGCGTGAGCTGGGGCGGGATCCTGCGCCTTATCTGGCGCAACTGAATGTGAGCGAGACGCTGATCAGTGATCCCAAGCAGTTCATGTCCTATGCTGGGTTCGTTCAGACATTGGAGAGGGTCAGCCAAGATCTTGATTGTCCTGATTTTGGCTTACGCATGGCCCAGCAGCAGAGTGTTGGCGTTCTCGGGCCATTGGCGCTTATCGCGCAGTTTTCGGAGACCGCTCTCGATGGCTTGCAGCGAATTGCTCGATACATGGCCTACCATAGCCCGGCAGCGGTAGTGAAGATTGAGGATCCGACGCTGTGCGAACGCCCCGAGTTGTTCTTTTCTATTGCCTTGACCCAAGTTACTCAGCAGCGACAAACTATTGAGTTGTCACTCGGGTTTGCCATGCAAGTCATGCGGTTATTGAGTGGTCGCAATTTCAAGCCTCTTAGTGTGAGCTTCCAGCACACACCCTTGTTGCCGGTAAGTCACTACCGTGTCTATTTCGGTTGCCCCGTGTATTTCGAGGCATCGAGTAACAGCATGGAGATCAGAAGTGCAGATCTGCTCAGACCGATTGATGTGAGTGATCCGCTGATGTGCAAAACGATGGAGGCGTTTGTCGCTAATGCACTGGCCGAAGTCAGTCATACACTGGTTAGCAAGGTGCGCCAGCTAATCCAGCAGCTTCTGCCCTTGCAACGGCGTTGTACCCTTAGCTTGGTAGCGCGACATCTCGGCATGGGAGAGCGCACTTTGCAACGCCGGCTGAAAGTTGAGCGGGTTTTCTTTGAAGAACTGGTCGATGAGGTGCGCCAGGAGCTGGCGCAAAGTTACCTGAAACGCGCAGATATGAGCATGGCCCAAGTAGCGGGTCTGCTTGGCTACCGTGAGCAAAGCTCCTTTAATCGTGCCTGCCGTCGCTGGTTTGGAGAGTCGCCGCGTGGACTACGTAAGGACTAGAGCAGGGTGATTCACTTTTCTCACCTTCTGTCTTCGTGACCTGGTATGTCACTGTTTCAGCCATCGACTCAGATACTCCACCATTGGCGAGCACGGCCTCGAATCACAATGTCGGGCTGATTCCGCTGTCCTGTGCCTAGCCGCAATACTCTGGCCCAGAAGCGCTGAGCGACACACGCTCAGGGTTATTAAGTCGATTTTGTGAGTAGCTCAAGCACCCTAGTTCCGAGCAGGAGAGCGGGGACGGTTGACTAATGGGCGAATGAGGCCCCATCTGCCTAGCTTCAGGCATTAAAAAGCCGGCTTGTGGCCGGCTTTAGGGGGCGGTCGCGACTCATTTATGGTGAGTCGTAACTGCCAAATGGGGGCGTGCACTCTGTCGTCAGAGGCGAGCGGGCCGAGACTTTAGCAAGACCCAGGCGAAGCTGCCAGCCATAACTGTTTCAGTGTATTGATCCAGGCAGAATTAATCGCTGGCAATTCGCTCCAGGCGATAGCCGTAACCGTAGATGGTTGCCAGTTTCCAGCCGTTTTCCGGGGTGAGTCCGAGTTTGCTGCGCAGGCGGTAAATGTGTGTATCAAGCGGACGTGACGAGTGGACTTCCTCGCGGGGCCAGAAACGCTCATAGAGGTATTCGCGTGAAAGTGGCCGGTCGATATTACTGATCAAGCATTTCGCCAAGCTGTACTCTCGCTCGGTCAGGTTGACGGGCATGTCGTTACGCTTGACCTGCTGCTCGGTGTCATCAAACAGCAGGTCGTAGACCTTGAGCGAAGGGCTTTTGTTTTGTACGACGTTGCCTTGGCGGCGCAACACGGCCAGAACCCGCGCTTGCAATTCCTGGCTACGGAAGGGTTTGTTGATGTAGTCATCGGCGCCTTCGTTTAATGCCAGCACAACATCCTGCTCACCATTGCGGCTGGTCAACATGATGACCGGAGGCTGCTTCTCAAGATGTTTGCGGCTCCAGCGCAAGACTGTCAGTCCACTTACGTCCGGCAGCTGCCAGTCAAGAATCAGCAGGTCGAATGTTTCGCGCTTCAATTGTCTGAGCAACTCTTCGCCGCGGCTAAAACCGTGCAAACTCCAAGGCACCTCACTGCGCTTTGCAATGTTCTGCAGAGTCTGAGTGATGCGGTCTACCTCGGTTTGTTCGTCGTCCAGTATTGCTACACGCATAGCTTGGGATGATCCGTATCAACTTAACGAGCGGGTTTAATGAGTAAGGTTGTTGCTCGGATGCGGGGGTGAGGCGAAATCTGAACAAATATGAGATTTGCCAAAAAGCAGCATCACTGCTTGCTAGATTTACGCCACATAAAAATCGCATACAAGCACTTTTGATGATCCAAGGCAAGGTAGCAAGAATTGCCTGATGTAGCCTGCGTTGCTGTAGGCGCGCAATTAACCATGCTGCTATGGATGCTGGTCTTTCCATCCATCCTTTCAGGTTTTGGGTTGTGCTGAGTATTTGTAATTAACTGTTCTGATCACTCAGGCAGTGAAGAGGTTCGATCTATTGCTCAAGGATTGCGCAATGAATCGAAGCAAGCGGCATGGAAGCCGCGAATGAAGGCCAGTTTAGCCACCGTTTAAAGGGGTTGCTAAGCAACGACCTGTGCATCTAGCTGACCACGGATAGGATTGGCTGATTGTGATCTAGGTACGTGGCTTTCATTGGTATAAGGAACCTTGTGACCTGTGTACAGGTTCCAGCAGGAGCGGGTCGAGGTTGGACGGACCCAACCAGGAGCAACATTCTCGTTGGCTGCCGAGCGTGCTCGGATGGTCGTGAGCTGTAGCATGGATTGCTACAGGGCATGGATGCCTCAGGGAAGATGTAGAGCGCGTGGCGGTTGCATGTTGACCGGCAAGAGTGAGCTATCACTACCGCGCTTGGTAAATAGCACAAGGACGTGCTTCCCATCGATTATTTTGAGTTAACTAATCTCCCATTGATATTGCTTATGCGAACGGCTCGTTCGCATAACTTTGGGACATGTTCGTAAGGAAGCAGGCATGAGTGGTAACACGGCTTTTAAGCAATGTACGGCAGAGGTATTTGGTACCTTCTGGCTGGTTTTGGCCGGCTGCGGCAGTGCGGTATTGGCGGGTTCGGATATAGGCTATCTGGGTGTGGCACTGGCGTTTGGCCTGAGTGTGTTGACCATGGCGTTTGCAATTGGGCATATCTCGGGTTGCCATCTAAACCCCGCTGTAACCCTCGGGTTATGGGTAGGAGGTCGTTTCCCGGGCAGGCAGTTGCTGCCCTACGTTATTGCGCAACTGATTGGCGGCATTGCCGCAGCCACTGTTTTGTATTTTATTGCCGATGCCAAGCCCGGGTTTGATCTGGCCGCCTCCGGTTTTGCAGCCAACGGCTATGCTGAACATTCCCCCGCAGGTTATTCGATGGCTGGAGCCTTCCTGACGGAGGTGGTGATGACCATGATGTTTATAGTGGTCATTCTGGGTGCAACATCGACACGGGCGCCAAAGGGGTTTGCGCCTATTGCGATCGGCTTGGCGTTGGCGTTAATCCATATGATCAGTATTCCAGTGACCAACACTTCGGTTAACCCTGCACGCAGCACGGCTGTTGCCCTCTTTGCAGGTGACTGGGCTATTGCCCAGCTTTGGTTGTTCTGGCTTGCTCCTTTGCTCGGGGCTGTATTGGGGGCAGGCATCTATCGCATGATTGGGTCAAAGCAGGACGGCTGACTTTTAGGCGTTTTACCCAACAAGGGTATCCAGAGATGGGTATCCTTGTTTTTGTTTAGAGGCTTTTAGCTGTCAGGCAGCGGCCGGCCCGGTTTTCTGCTTGAATTGCGCAGGCTGGCTATCGATCACAGGGAGGTATCAAGTGGCTCATTCAACAGTTCGTGCATTTTTATCGCGTGTGCCGGTCTATTCATGAAGCGCATGCCATGCAATGCCATTGCTGCCCTGGTGCTGGGCATGGCAGTCATTTGCCTGTTTGGCAGCACCGGGTTATACGCTGATCAGTTGCGTCCTGGGACGGATGGGCTTGCTGCAAACCTTGCCTTGGCCGATATCCCGGAGCCTTTGCCTGCGGTAGTCGAATCTCTTGAAGGTGAGGCTTGGCTGGTCGACAAGCGTGGTAGGGAGACCCCTCTGGTTGAAGGTATGGCGGTCGAGCGGGAGCAGGGCATTCGCACCGGTAGCAATGCATTTATTGCACTGAGGCTCGGTGATGACTCTCGTATTGTGTTGCCTTCACAAAGCCGTGTTGTGCTCTTGTCTGACAAGAAAGTCATGCAGGTCAAGCTGCTGCAAGGGCAGGTAGAGTCCTACGTGCACAAGCGTGATCCTCAGGTAGAACACTTTCAAATACTTACGCCTGTCGGGGTTCTGGGTGTGCGCGGTACGCATTTTCGTGCACGGCAAGTTGAGGGTGAGGATGCCGTCTTGACTGAAGTACTCACTGGTCGCCTTGCCGCTGAGCGTGGCGATGGGCTTGATGAGCCGAGTTTGATCAACGCCAGGCAAGGCATGCGTGTAGCCCCTGTTGGCACCTTGAAAGCGGTCGACTTATTACCTGGGCCTGAGTTGCTTGGCCAGCAGGGTAGTGCAGGGGCGCAGGGCGAATGGACTGTATTGATCAAGCCGCTCGCTGGAGCCAAACGCTATCGGGTGCAGGTTGCCAGTGATCCAACATTTTTGCGGATCAGGCGCGAACAGTTCTCAAGTTCAACCCAGATCAGTTTCACCGGACTCGATTCCCCTTTGTACTACATGCGCATAACTGCATTTGATGAGTTGGGCCTTGAAGGAATGGCTTCAATCTATCACGTGATGCACTTCCTGCCTGTTGCAAGTAAGTACTGAGAACTCGAGTGACAGACAATAAAAGCGAGCCTGGCACAAAGGTTGAGCGGCGAAATTCTTTTTCGATGTCTCGCCAGTTGTTCAATCGTATTGTTCGCGAGTGGATCATTGTGACCTTGATTTTGATCCCGCTGACTGCCGTGCTCTCGCTGACCAATGCCCTTGGGTTTGACTCACTGATCTACGATCGCTTGCTCTCGCTGACCCGGCTGGGCAACGACCCGAGAATTCTTATTGTTAAAATCGACAATCGCAGCCTGTCCGAGATTGGCCGCTGGCCCTGGTCGCGAGAGGTTCACGCGGCCCTGCTTGATCGTTTGAGCGATGCCAAGCCCGCAGCCATTTTGTTTGATGTGGTTTTCACTGAACCTGGGCTTAGCCCCGCAGTAGATCGTCGTTTTGCCGATGCATTATGCAAGTCAGGCGTGGTGGTATTGCCATCCATACGCAAGCAAATCGCCCTGGAGGGCGGCGCCACGAGTGAGTTTCTGCCCGTGGAACCCCTGCGCCAATGTGCATGGGGAATTGGCCATATCAATGTGCAAGCCGACAGTGATGGCGTGGTGCGTAGTGTCCATTTGCGCGAAGGCATGGTTAATAAGCCACGGCTGCAGATGGCTTGGGTTGGTTACTCATTGGTTGATCCTGCCGGGGCAGGCCAGCTCCCGGGGCAGGCGTTGGCGGCCAACGCACAAGGCTGGGTTGATGACCATGTGATTCGTATTCCTTACCTGGGACGTGCCGACACATTTGCCAGTGTGTCCTACTCGAGTCTCCTGCGCGGCGAGGTGCCCGATTCGCTGCTGCGCAATCGTATTATCCTGATAGGTGCCACCGCGCCGGGCCTGGGCGATCGCTATGTCACGCCCATCTCGGCTAGCGCCGGGGTCACGCCTGGTATTGAAATTCAGGCCAATATCCTCAACGGCCTGTTGCAGGGGCGCAGCGTTGTCGAGCTTTCAGGGTGGCGCGCCATGCTCCTGGCTGTTGCGCCGGTCATGCTATTGCTGGCCATTATGTTGATATCTGGCCTGCGTTACGCGTTGCTGCTGAGTATGAGTGTGGTCATGCTGACGTTGCTGGCTTGCCTGATGTTGTTGCAGGCAGGTTGGTGGTGGCCGCCTTCGGCCAGTCTTCTCGGGGTTTTACTGGCTTATTTGCTGTGGAACTGGCGACGTTTGAGCGCGGCACTGGGCTATTTTGGCTGGGAGCTGGCGCGCCTTGATCAGGAGCCGCAAGTATTGCCCGAGCGTGCTTTCAAGAAGGGGCACATGACCGGGGATATTATCCAGCAGCGTATTGTCGCTCTGGAGCGCGCGGTTGATCAGGTGCGCAACACCAGAAGATTTATGACCGATGGTTTGGAGCATCTGCCGGTTGCCAGTTTGATGTGCCGTAGGGATGGAGACATCCTGTTCGCCAACCGACGTGCACGGGCGTTGGTCAAGGACCATAGCGTACGTCGTAGCCTAGCTAGCTATCTACAGCACCTGGGGCATCCGGATGTCAGCATTTTGGATACGAACGATCCGGAGCAGTTCAAGCGTCTCGGTGAGGTTGAGTTTCGCACTTCACATGGCTTGAGCCTGCGCACCGAGGTCGCCTCGATGATGACTGCAGAGCATGGAACAACGGCCGGCTGGCTAATCAGCCTGGTTGACTTGACCAGCGAGCGTGAGGCTGAAGAACAACGCGCGAGCATGCTGCGCTTTCTTTCGCATGACCTGCGCGCGCCGCATTCGGCAATCCTGTCGCTGCTTTCCATGCATCAGGCTGAAAATGATGGGCACGACCAGGTGTTTGCAAGTATCGATAAACAGGTGCGCCGGGCACTGCGCCTGACCGACGATTTCTTGCAACTGACCAAGGCTGAATCGTCCGAGTACAGATTTGAAGCGGTGCTGTTTGACAGCATTGTCCAGGACGCGGTTGATGAGGTGTGGACGCTGGCGCGCAACAAGATGATCAGGCTCAAGACGTGCTGGCCAGATGAGGAGGCCGTGGTGTCGGCTGACCCGGGCTTGCTGTGTCGCGCCCTGTTTAATTTGCTTGAGAATGCGATCAAGTACAGTCCTGCCAACACTTGTGTCAGCGTGACGCTATCGATAGAGCAAGGCATGGCAGTGTGCGTGATTGCGGATCAGGGAGAAGGCATCAGTGCTGAAAACATTGCCCAGCTGTTCAGGAATTACCAGCGCTTTTCCCTGGACACATCAGTTGGCGGTATTGGCCTGGGTTTGGCGATGGTCAAGGCCGTGGTCGAGCGCCACGGCGGCACTATCGAGTGTCAAAGCGTGGTGGGAGAGGGCAGCGTGTTTAGCTTGAAATTGCCATTGCTCGATGAGTCGCAGGCCTGAACCAGGCGTTTATCGCCGCCCGCACTACAAAAAAACCAGCGCTAGGCTGGTTTTTTTGTAGTGCGATTGCCTGCTTACTTTTTGTAAGCGGCAACGGCCTTGGTGATTTCAGCGCGGGCCGCGTCAGCATTGCCCCAGCCTTCAACCTTGACCCACTTGCCTTTTTCGAGGTCCTTGTAGTTCTCGAAGAAGTGCTTGATTTGTTCAAGCAGCAGCGCTGGCAGGTCGGTGTATTCCTTGATATCGACGTACAGCTGGCTCAGCTTGTCGTGCGGTACTGCAATCAGCTTGGCATCGCCACCGGCTTCGTCGGTCATGTGCAACACGCCAACCGGGCGAGCACGGATCACTGCGCCTGGCGCGACTGGGTAAGGGGTTACAACCAGTACATCGAGTGGGTCACCGTCGTCCGCAAGGGTGTTCGGGATGTAGCCGTAGTTGGCCGGGTAGAACATTGGCGTAGCCATGAAACGATCAACGAACAGGCAATCGCTGTCGTGATCGATCTCGTATTTGATCGGCGCGTGGTTGGCCGGAATCTCAATAGCGACGTAGATGTCGTTCGGAAGGTCTTTGCCTGCCGGAATCTTGCTGTAGCTCATGGGGTTAACTCCCTGGAAATGGGCCAAAAAAGTGGCGAGATTATAGGCGTATTCCCGCATGGTTGCTACGCTGGCGTAGTTAACCATTGGTCGCTTAGACGTATCGGTATAACACGGGCACGTTGCTGTGTTGCTGACGATAACTCGGCTGGGCCTGTTCCAGAAGCTTCAGGCGTTGCAGGGGATCTTGCCGGTAAAACAGGACAAACTGCGCGTAAACGCTTGGGAATGCCTGGTTCAGCAGGTCGGGCGCGCTGAAAAAATACTCGCTGCACACTGCAAAGAACTCTGCCGGGTTTTCCGCTGCATAGGCATCGATTGGTGGTGGGGCATGTGGTTGGGTGTCGAGGTGCAGGTTGAGCTGATCAAATGCAGCTTGCAGGGTGCTGGCCCACTCCTGGACGCGCATATTGTCGTGCAGCGGTGGCAGGCCATTGGCCGCCCCGTTGAGCATATCGATCTTGTGCGCCATCTCATGGATGACCAGGTTGTATGCATTCCATGCGCCGCTACTGCGAATGCCTGAGCAGGCAAGGATCACCGGCCCCTGTAGCCAGGCTTCACCGCTGTGCTCTCCGCTCCACTGGTGAACCACGCCGCTGGCGTCGCGTGCGCTTTGCGGGCTGATAAAGTCATCTGGGTACAGGATGATTTCATGGAAGCCGCGATACCAGCCCAGCTCGCCCAAATGCAGTATGGGCAGTTGGGCAAGGGTCGCCAGCGCCAGCCGATCAACGTCGCAAAGCTTTGCGCCATCGAGTTCTGTCAGGTGTTTTTCGTGCAGAAATAATACCGCTCGCTCCTGCAGACATTGCTCGTCTGGTGCATTGAGTCCGTCGGTAATGGGGAGGCGTCGGCGAACTTCGGCCCAGCTTTGCGCGCTTACCGGGTTATTGGCAAGGATTCGCCTGCGTCGCCATTTACGCAATATCCACATCCCGGCTGCTCCCCATATTTGGCTGGATATAGCTTAAGCCTCCACCTTGACAGGCAACAAGCTCAGCAGAAAAACGGCACAAAGGCTGCACAGGTTTACCCGGGACGCCGATTCATCGTTCGCGAGGGAGGGTTTGAGATGCCTACAGAGTGCATGGAGCATCCAGCAGCCACAGTGGTTTACGGCCATGGAATAGACCTGCCGCGCCAAGCGGCGCGGGTCAGGGCGATGTGGGTCGCCGGGCGTAACGGACGGCCTCCTGTATTGATGGTGGCATTACTTTGGGCACGTGAATGCGCCGATGTGGTGCAAAGTATCGAGCATTACCTCGATGCATTGTTTGCCGACTACCGCTGTACGCCGCAATCCTGGAGCGAGGCGCAAGCAGCGCGTCAAGTACTCGCGGCTCTGAATCAACAGCTGTTTCGTCGCAAGCAGGCCGGACGTGAAATTGCAGAACTAAATGTCGGCCTGCTGCTGTTGCAGGAGGGGAGCGTGCAGTTCTTGCAGGCGGGCTCTATAGGCTTGCTGCGTTACCAAAACAACAATATTCATACGCTGGTAGGGCGCGATGGACTGCAAATTGGCGAGCAGGCCGAGCTTGCGCTGATCCAGTACAGCCTGCCGTTGAACGAGGGTGATTTGTTGCTTCTGGCGCCTCAGCCACTGCTCGGCGTGGCCGATCTCAACGCCTATCAGAATGCCTGCCAGCGCTGTTGCACAACCGAATTACAGGGCCTGCTTGAACCCTTGTTGAGTGCGCCAAGTGCCGGGGCCTTGCTTTTGTCGGGTGATTCAAGCCAGTTCGACCGGCAGGCAGGTACAGCGACCTGGCCGGTGGTCGAGAACGCCACTGTAGGCATGCAAATAGATGGCTGGACCATCACCGGGAGTTGTTCATTTGGGCCGCCCGGGCGTGTGTTCAAGGCGCTTGATGCTGCCGGGCGCTGTGCGCTCCTGTGGCTGTCGGAACAGCCTGCCGATGATGTTTTCTGGCAGCGTGAGTGGGCCATGCGCCGCAGTCCTGTGCCGGGTTTGCCTCAAGTTCTTTCGGCATTTAACCCTCGTGAGCATGCGTTCACCCTGTTTGAGTACCCATCTGCGGATATGCGCAGTTTGGCTGACTGGGCTGCCGGGCGCGGGCCCTTGGCAGTGCAAGGGGTCATGTCGATTATCAAGCAGGCGATAGACGGGGTTCGTGCCCTGCAGCGCCGAGGCATGCAGGGCTTGTGGTTGAATCCGCGCAATATTCTGATTGCCGAGTCTGGGCGAGTCTTGTTATTCGCAGAGCATGCTGTATTGATTCCGGGGGCGCCACGCCAGGCCATGCCAGTTGATGCCTTGCCATTGGCGCCTGAGATGCGAATGGCTGGAGGACGCGTGGATGGGCGAGCTGATCAGTTCGCCTTGGCAGCCTTAGCCTACTGGCTGCTATGTGGCCAGTGGCCAGAAATTGCCCGTCCAGAAGCCAGTCCAGTGAGTCACTATGTGCCATTGGCGAACTTCAATCGACGACTGCCTGAGGGCTGGGACGGCGTGCTGGCGAGGGCCTTGGCGCCCCAGGCCGCGTCCCGCTTCGATGCCCTTTCTGAGTTTCAGCAGGCCTTGCAGCAACCACTTCAGCAAAGCCCGGGTAGCAGCAAGTCGGCCAGTAAAGTCGTCAGTTGGCGAGTATGGGTGGTCGGCATCTTGTTGTTGCAGTTGAGCATTGGCTTGTTGGTGAGCCTCGCCCGTTGACGCGATTGCCAGCAGTGGTTTGATCTTGTGCAAGCCACTGCTGGCGCAGGGCTCAGTCAGGGTTGATTGGCAGCAGGTAGTTCTTGAATTGCTCGTCAACCACAAAGCCAATGGACTCGTAAACTTTCTGTGCCACTTCGTTATCGCTGCTGGTGGACACACGCATGCGCACGGCATTGGTGTCTTTGGCCATTTTCTTCGCGGTTTGGATCAAGCGATCAGCGACCAGTTGGCGGCGAGCGTCTTCGGCAACGTAGATGTCGTTGAGAATCCACACCCGCTTGAGGGCCAGAGATGAATAGCTCGGATAAAGCTGGCAAAAGCCAAGCAGTTTGTCTTCATCATCAGCCAATGACAGGTAAATCACCGATTCCTTGCGGCGCAGGCGTTTCTCCAGAAAGGCCCGCGACGAGTCCGGGAAAGACAGTTCACCGTAGAACTCACGGTATTTGACGAACAGAGGGGTCAACAGATCCAAGTGTTCCAGCGTGGCTTGAACGATGCGCATTGCAGGCCTCAGTATCAGTAGTTGGGCGGGCTTGACCTGTAGTGCTTTAACAGCAGCCAGTCCCCGTGTTGGCTCAAAAAAACAAGCATGGCTTATGCCAGTATCGGGATTGATGCTGCCTAGAAAAAATGGAAAGTGCAATCCAAGCAAGCGTTTGCTCTGTGTTGGGCTGTTGCCCTAGAAAATCGTGCTGGGAGGCAGGCCACATATTGCATGTGGCCTGCGTTGTGGCTAGAAGAAGCCCAGTGGGTTGATGTCGTAGCTGATCAGCAGGTTTTTGGTTTGCTGGTAATGATCGAGCATCATTTTGTGAGTTTCACGGCCCACGCCGGACTTTTTATAGCCACCGAACGCCGCATGCGCCGGGTAGAGGTGGTAGCAGTTGGTCCAGACCCGACCTGCTTTAATTGCCCGGCCCATGCGGTACGCACGGTTGATGTCGCGGGTCCAAAGGCCTGCTCCCAGGCCGAACTCGGTGTCGTTGGCGATGGCTAGCGCCTCTGCTTCATCCTTGAATGTGGTCACCCCAACCACCGGGCCAAAGATTTCTTCCTGGAAGACGCGCATCTTGTTGGTGCCTTTGAGCAGTGTCGGCTGGATGTAATAGCCGCTTGCCAGGTCACCCTCAAGGGTTTCGCTGGCTCCTCCGGTAAGCAGTTCTGCACCTTCCTGTTGGGCTATCTCGAGGTAGCTCAGGATTTTATCGTATTGCTGTTCCGAGGCCTGGGCGCCAACCATGGTTTCTGTATCCAGTGGATTGCCGCGCTTGATCTGCTTGATCTTCTTCATCACTTCGAGCATGAAGGGTTCGTAGATCGACTCCTGAACCAATGCCCGGGAAGGGCAGGTGCAGACTTCGCCTTGGTTGAAGAAGGCCAGCACCAGGCCTTCGGCGGCCTTTTCAATGAACTCGGGCTCGGCCTGCATGATGTCTTCGAAGAACAGGTTGGGGGATTTGCCACCTAGCTCCACGGTCGAGGGAATGATGTTTTCAGCCGCGCATTTGAGAATATGCGAGCCCACGGGCGTTGAGCCGGTAAAGGCAATCTTGGCGATTCGCTTGCTGGTGGCCAGCGCTTCACCCGCTTCGCGACCATAACCCTGGACGATGTTGAGCACCCCGGCAGGTAGCAGGTCGCCGACCAGCTGGGCAAACAGGGTGATCGAAAGGGGTGTTTGTTCCGCTGGCTTGAGGACCACGCAATTACCTGCTGCCAGAGCCGGGGCGAGCTTCCAGGCGGCCATCAGCAGTGGAAAGTTCCATGGGATGATCTGGCCAACCACTCCCAGCGGCTCGTGGAAATGGTAGGCCGCCGTGTGTTCATCAATTTCTGCGGCGCTGCCTTCCTGGGCGCGAATACAACCGGCGAAATAGCGAAAGTGGTCGGCAGCCAGGGGGACGTCGGCATTCAGGGTTTCGCGTACGGCTTTGCCGTTGTCCCAGGTTTCGGTGACCGCCAGCAGTTCAAGGTTCTCTTCGATACGGTCAGCGATTTTCAGCAGGATAAGGGCGCGTGCCTGGGGTGAAGTTTTGCCCCAGGCATCCGCGGCGCTGTGGGCTGCATCCAGTGCAAGCTCGATATCAGCCGCGCGAGAGCGGGGAAACTCGGCTATCACCGAGGCGTCTATTGGGCTGGTATTGGTGAAATACTCGCCATCGACTGGGTCAACGAACTGGCCTCCAATAAAGTTGCCATAACGCGTCTTGAATGAAACAACCGAGCCTGGCGTTCCGGGTTTGGCGTAAATCATGATGTGGGCCTCTCTTGTGTTGTGGTGATGCACATCAAGGTCAGCGGTGGCAGCCCATGGGCATCACGTGGTCAATCTAGGGGAACCTCTGCAAAGCTGCTGCCCTCGATACTACTGAGGCAGCCTAGGCTGGTGCAGCCCATGTTGGGTTAAAAGCAGGCTGAACAAACTTCAGTTGGGCAGCCCTTGCTGCGGTCCAATGGGGTGAACGACCCGAATCAAATGCTCATTTAGGCGCACACAAGGCGAGCGCGTTCTCGGCTACTTTTTCGCATTTGTTCCTCGCTGTCGTTCGCCCTTAGGGCCGGCCCTTGTCTGTTTCTCCTGTGGATCGCTGCGCTTTGTCCTATCCTGGCCTGCTTGCTTAATTTCAGATGTTCCCAGATGAGAATCAGCCAAAGGCATTGGGCTCGGCTCGGCGCACACTTTGCGTTTGTACACTGCCTAGATAGAGATTAGTCGCTCGCAGGCTTATCGGCCTGCTCTGCTGTGCTAATCTGCGGCGAGATTTTGTCGGGCTGCTGCGGCCCGTTTTTTGAGGTTTAGGTTTTTCATGCATATCCACATCCTTGGTATTTGCGGCACATTCATGGGCTCCATGGCGGTCTTGGCCAAGGAGCTGGGCCACCATGTCACCGGTTCCGATGCCAACGTATACCCGCCAATGAGTACCCAGCTTGAAGCCCAGGGCATCGAGCTCACCCAGGGCTATGATCCAGCGCAGCTTGAGCCCGCTCCTGATCTGGTGGTGATTGGCAACGCCATGTCGCGTGGTAATCCGGCAGTCGAGTATGTATTGAACAAAGGCTTGCCTTACGTCAGCGGGCCGCAGTGGCTGGCCGATCATGTGCTGCAAGGCCGCTGGGTGCTGGCCGTGGCCGGTACCCATGGCAAAACCACCAGCAGCAGCATGTTGGCGTGGGTGCTTGAGCATGCTGGTATGAGTCCGGGGTTCCTGATTGGTGGTGTGCCGCAGAACTTTGGTGTCTCGGCACGTTTGGGTGCTACCCCATTTTTCGTCATTGAGGCGGATGAATATGACAGCGCGTTCTTTGACAAGCGTTCCAAGTTTGTCCATTACCGGCCACGTACCGCGATTCTGAACAACCTCGAGTTTGATCATGCGGACATCTTTCCTGATCTGGCGGCGATTGAGCGTCAGTTCCACCATCTGGTACGTACCATTCCAAGCGAAGGTCTGGTTATTCATCCTACTGCTGAAGCTGCGCTGAAGCGGGTAGTCGAGATGGGGTGCTGGACGCCGGTGCAAACCACCGGCGCTGATGGCCAGTGGCAGGCACGTTTGCTGAGTGAGGACGGCGCTCGTTTTGAAGTGCTGTTTGAGGGTCGGGTCGAGGGTATTGTCGACTGGGCGCTGACCGGCCAGCACAACGTCGCTAACGCACTGGCTGTGCTGGCTGCCGCGCGGCATGTCGGAGTTGTGCCCGCACTGGGCATTGAAGCGCTGTGCCTGTTCAAAAATGCCAAGCGGCGGATGGAGAAGGTCGCCGAAGTCAAGGGTGTGACCATCTATGATGATTTCGCCCATCATCCAACGGCGATCGCCACGACCCTCGACGGTTTGCGCAAGCAAATAGGTTCGGCCAAGCTGATTGCAGTTATCGAGCCGCGTTCCAATTCGATGAAGCTTGGTGCTCACCGCGATGGTTTGCCTGGCTCTGTGCATCAGGCGGATCAAGTGTATTGGTATGCTCCGGCAAACCTGGGCTGGGACCTGGCGGCGGTCGTGGCTTCATCCTCGGTGCCAACCACCGTCTGCGACTCGCTCGACGCCATTATTGCAGGGGTCAAGGCCCAGGCAGAGCCGGGAACACAAGTGGTGGTGATGAGCAATGGTGGCTTCGGCGGCCTGCACAGTAAATTAGCGAAGGCGCTGGAGGCATAAGCATGCAAGGCCCGGAACGCGTTACCTTGGCGATGACAGGTGCTTCTGGCGCCCAGTATGGGCTGCGCCTGCTGGATTGCCTGGTGCAGGAAGAGCGTGAGGTGCATTTTCTGATTTCCAAGGCGGCACAACTGGTCATGGCGACCGAAACGGACGTAACCCTGCCTGCCAAGCCACAAGCGATGCAGGCTTTTCTGAGCGAGTACACCGGGGCTGCGCCTGAGCAAATCCGGGTCTATGGCAAGGAAGACTGGATGTCGCCAGTGGCTTCAGGATCTGGCTCGCCGAGCGCGATGGTGGTTGTACCCTGTTCAACCGGTACCCTTTCTGCAATTGCCACTGGCGCCTGCAATAACCTGATCGAGCGAGCGGCAGATGTCACCCTCAAGGAGCGTCGGCAGTTGATCCTGGTTCCGCGCGAGGCTCCATTTTCCAGTATTCACCTGGAAAACATGCTCAAGCTGTCCAACCTCGGGGCGACAATATTGCCGGCGGCGCCTGGCTTTTACCACCAACCGCAGACCATTGATGACTTGATCGATTTTGTAGTCGCGCGAATCCTCAATTGCCTTGGCATTCCACAAGATATGTTGCCACGCTGGGGTGAGCATCATCACGTTAGTCGCGATGACTAAACACTTTTTTGGCATCGCGCCAATGCTTGCATTGCTTTTAGTCACAAGCGGCTGCGCCACTGTAAGCACACTTGATGCAGCCAAGGCCGATGCCCCGGTGGTTTATGCCGGAACCCGGCTCGACTGGTATGTGCTCAATGGCGGCTGTTGCCCGCTGGACCGTTTTGGTGCACAGGCCCCGGCAATGCCTGGGCTGGACCTGCCCTTCAGTGCCTTGCTCGATACGCTGCTGTTGCCTTTGTCGTTGATTACCGCCCTGGGCGGTACCTTGAATGTCACTGGCGGTCTTTAACTGCTGGGCGTGATCAATTCAAGTTCGCGCAAGAAACTCATCACTTTTTCCTGCGGCATCTCGCAAGGTTTGAGCAGTGCTGTGTTGGCGGTGATGTAGTAGTTGAAGCTGATAAAGTCAGTGCCACCGAGCTCTTCGGCATAGACCTTGATGCTTTGACCTGCATTGAAGTCGCTGCGGCTAATGCTGTAGGTACGGCCGAATGCCTTGGCTTTGCTGGCGCCGAGAGGAATTTTGTTGATCAGTTGGATGCGTTGATCGTCCATGCTTGGCTTCCAGGATTAAGCGTTAAGTCGCGCCCCTTTGGGCCATGGCAACGCAGTAGTCGTGCTGTTTTGCTTAGTCCGCCCAGCCCGAATAGACGTAGGTCATGGCTTTGGGGCCTTGCAGGTAGCGTTTGTCCAGCTCGCCAATCCTGAAGCCGCCGGCACTTATCAGGGCTGGAATATCGCGATTTAGGTGGCAGCCGCCAGCCAGCGGCTTCCAGATGGGCGTGAGTCGATTCTGCCAGCGCACTACCCTGGCGTCGGGGGCCAGGCCGTGCTCGCAAAACAGCAGGCGCCCCTGAGGCTTGAGCACTCGGCGCATTTCTTTAAGCGCGGTGGCCGTGTCGGCAATGGTGCAAAGGGTGAAGGTGCAGACAATGCTGTCGAAACTGGCGTCGGCGGCTTTGATCTGGCCAAGTTCCAGGGCAATCATTTCAATTGGGATCGGGGTTCTGGCAGCTCGTTCTCGCGCCAGCTTTTGCATCTCGGCAGAGGGATCAACGCCAACCACGGCGCTGACTTTTTCCGGGTCATAAAACTCAAGGTTGAGACCGCTGCCGATGCCTATTTCAAGCACTCTGCCGTGGGCCTGAGGAACAATCTTGGAGCGCGCCTTCATGACTTCGCCCATGCCGCAGGCAAAGTCAATTAAGCGTGGCAATACAAAGCGATCGTACAGGTTCATCAGCCCGTCCTGTTAATCGTCAGTCCTGCGCTTCTGACTCGTCATCGTCATCATTGTTACCCGTAATGGCGGCGAAGCACTTGAGCTTATGCGATTGTTCGGCCCCTGCGATATTCCAATGTTCATTGCTGCTGTCATAAGTCGCGGCGCTGATCTGGCCCAGGGTGAACTGCCAGTGACGGCGATCGCGGCCGTCTATGCACTCCATGCTTAGCAGCGGCTTGGCTTGGCTGTCGGTGCTGGCTGAGCCGGCGCTGACCTGTGCGAGCAGTTCTTTGTCGAGGCTGAATTGCCAGGCGTACAGGCCGTCGATTTCCAGCATGTCGGCATCGACCAGGGCTTCAATCAGGCTGTTGTGAGTAGTGCTCATATTCAGCGTTTCCCAGTGTTAGCGGCCTAACCGGCGCAGTTGATCGGACTCGATGATGCGTGTGCCATCATCCTCCTCAAGCGCCAGGCGCCATAAGGCACGGGCCAATACGGTGGTCTCAATGCCGTGATATTTGCCGGGCACCAAGCGTGATAATGGCATCAGCACACGTTCGCCCAGGCGAAACTCCGCGCGAGGACCTATCAACAGAGAAGGGCGCGCTATGGTCAGTTGCGGCCAACCCTGTTGTTTCAGGGCTTGTTCGGTCTGGCCTTTGACCTGGTTGTAGAACACCGAAGAGTTGGCGTCTGCGCCAAGCGCGCTGACCACCAGCAAGTGGCGGGCGCCCAGGTCACGGGCGCGCTGGGCGAATGCCAGGACCAGGTCATGATCCACCGCGCGGAACGCTTCTTTTGAACCCGCTTGCTTGATTGTTGTACCCAGGCAGCAAAAGGCGGTATCGACCTGGCCGCTCAGTTGCGGCAATACATCCAGTAGCTCACCCACGGGGTTTTCCAGGTGAGGGTGTTCGGCCAGCGCACGACGGGTAGGCGCCAGAACCCTTGCAACCGTAGGTTCATTGAGCAGCCTGTCGAGCAAATGCTCGCCAGTAAGACCGGTCGCGCCTGCAAGCAAGATGTGTTGAGGGGTCAAATACATAGTTGTTGTTTCTCCGCTGATACATATCAGCTTATCAGGCCGTGGCGAACTATTGCGCGATAGGCAAGAAATCTGCGTCTGGTTATCATTTTTTCAGTGTTTCAACTGTGGTTGAGTCAGTGGATTTGATCATCAGCGCGCGTTTTGCTTGATCGGCACGCAGTGCCTGCCAGTGTTTGATCACCTGTTGCGCGGCCCAGATCTGTGGCTCTGATGGGGCGAAGTCCTGTTCCTTTTCGCGCTTGCTGACCTCCGCCTTGGCCAATTCAAATGCACGTTCAAGGTCATCCGTCTGGTTCAGTGCGTTGGCAAACAGTGCCCGGCCAAAATAGGTGAAGTCGTTGTCGTCGGAGCAGCCGAACGATACGCGATCAGTGCGCGAGGCCGTGATTACCAAGGTGCGCTGGTCTTTTAGCGCGGGGATAAAACCACCGGAGTAACAAGCAGAGATCACGACGACTTTGTCGCGGTCGGCCAAGGGCTTGAGCAAGGCACCAAGTTCACTGGCGGGTAAGTCGGAGAGCTGGATGCGTGGTATATCCAGGCTTAATTCATGATTGCGTGAGCCGTGACTGGTCAAATAGATAAACACCAGGTCTTCTGGCCCGGTGCGTTGCGCTATTGCTTCTACCGCGCGGCGAATGCTTTCGCGGGTAGCCAGTGGCCGATCATTTATGTGATCCCGGTGATTGATCAAGGCGATTGTGCCCCGTGCGGAAAACCGTTTTTGCAGCAGGTCATCGACGTAGTTCGCTTCGCGCATGAAGACGCTTTGCTTACCGTCTCCGGCGACCGTAAGGGCATAGATTTCTTGTTCAGCCGTCGATTGTGGCAACTGCTTGATTGTGTTTTCCAGCAGCTTGCCTTGTTCGAGTAAGCCAACCTCAAGTGGATCGACAAGGGGGTTACCCTGCACATCGCGGATCAATTGGCCATTTAGCCAGGTCCCGGATTTTATGCTGCCATCGGCCAGCGTTAAGATGCCTGGCCCCGTGTACTCGCCGTAGATGAAGTGTCCGTCGTACTGGCTGCCATCAGCCAGGGTCAGGTGACCTCGGCCGTTGTATGACCAATCATCCAACTGTCCCAGATAGTGGCTGCCGTCGGCACCTTTGAACTCACCGTGGCCATTCAGTGCGCCGTTACTGAATTCACCGCTCCAGACATCGCCGTCAGCGGTTTGATAGCGACCGCTGCCAACAAACTGGTCATCGACAAAGTTTCCGGTATAGAGGTCGCCATCGCTGCTTTTAAAGCTTCCAGGGCCATTGAGTAAGCCGTTGTTGAATACCCCACTGAACTGGTTGCCGTATTCATCGCGGCGCACGCCATGGCCATTGGCTTTGCCTGCACTGAACTGGCCACTGTAGTTGCTCTTGTCGGGGGAATCGAGCGAGCCCAAGCCGCTGAATTGGCCTTGTTGGAACTGGCCGGTATAGAGGGTTGAATTGTGCTTCAAGGTACCTTCGCCGGCGTACAGACCCTGGCTGAAACCACCTTTGTAGTGACTGCCGTCTGCCAGGGTGAGCTCACCCTGGCCCTCATAAAGGCCTTGCTTGAACTGGCCGATGTAGTGCTCACCGTTGCCTTTGCGCAGTTCGCCGGTACCGCTCATTCGACCATCCTTGAACTCACCTTGGTACCAGCCACCATCAGCAAAATCCAGGCGTCCCGGACCTTGCAGCAAGCCATCGACTACCTGGCCGCGATAGCGCGAGCCGTCGGGGAGCGTGGCGTTGGCCGGTAGCAGTGGCTCGCCCTCGCCACAGGCCACCAGAAACAGTGTGAGCGTTACGGCAGCCACCTTGGTGAAACGGCGCATATTGAACATCCCTGGAAATACAGAGTTGAAGTATGCAGCAAAGCAACGGTTGAAGAACTAGACGGGGGTGACCCAGGATGGAATTTGATCAGGGCCTTTACTCTGGGCAAAGGTTGTAGTGATGGCGGCAGGTCACCGCCGCCATCATGGTTCAGGCTAAACGAAGCAGAGCGTGAGTATTTCAGATATGTAGGCTGGCTTTTCAGACCCTTCGATTTCAAGAACCGCGCGGACCTTGAGCAGCCATTGCCCTGGGTTTTTTTCGTGGACATCAAGCAGGGTGGCGACCAGGCGCACCTTGGAATCGACCTTGACCGGCTGGATGAAGCGTACAGAATCAAAGCCGTAGTTGATGGCCATTTTCAGGCCTTCAGGTACCAGCATGATGCCGTCCATGAGCATCGGGATCAGCGACAGGGACAAGAAACCGTGCGCAATGGTTGAGCCAAATGGGGTCTGCCTGGCTTTCTCTGGGTCGACGTGAATGAATTGATGGTCGCCGGTGCAGTCGGCGAACTGATTGATGCGTTGTTGATCAATAGTTAACCACTTGGAGCGACCCAGTTCTTTACCGATGGAGCTTTTCAACTCTTCAATTTTCACCTGCGGCATATTCCCTCCTTGGGGAGACGTTTTGTTCTTTTAGGTGTATTGCCTCAAGAACTTAGATCACCATGGCCCGGTTTCAGGGTCAAGCACCATGTTGCTTTTTGAATACTGGGTTATAGGCGAGCCCATAGGCAGCCTATAATGGTTAGGTTTGCTGGGCGCAATGCGCGCCTCGATCACCTGATGCGTGCGCGATGATATGCAGCCACGCCATTATCCTGCGGAGATTCACAATGCTGTTGCGCGGCCTTTCCTGGCTGGTGCTGTGTCAATTATTGGGCACGGCGCTGAATGTTTTATTTTTCCCGATTTTGCCGGGGCCGATTATCGGCATGATGCTGTTGTTTGTGTTTCTACTTGTTCGTGGCGAGGTCGATGCGCCGTTGCGCGAAGCCGCGAGCAGCCTGCTCAAATACCTCCCGCTGATCCTTGTGCCGCCCGCTGTAGGGGTGATGGCCTATGCCACCGACATTGCCGCCGACTTCTGGGCGGTGGTCGGTGCGCTGGTGCTTTCATTGGTTCTTTCACTGGTCTTCGCCGGTTGGTTGATGCAAAAGCTGATCGAGCGCCAGGTACGTAAGCAGGGTGGCCTATGACCCTTGACTGGCTGGCGGCGTGGCAAGCGGTTACTCACCATCCGCTGTTTGGCGTGGGAATCACCCTGGGCGCCTATCAACTGGCAATGGTGGGTTATGAGAAGACGCGCTGGGTCTTTTTGCAGCCGGTATTGGTGTCGATGGTCATCGTTATCGCCGTGCTGCTGATCTGTGGTCTGAGCTACGCCGAGTACAAGCTCAGCGTTGAATCCATGACCCTGTTCCTTGGCCCGGCCACTGTTGCCCTGGCCGTGCCCCTGTACCTTAACTTGCGCAGAATCCGCCAACTGTTCTGGCCAACAGTGACAACCTTATTGGTTGGTGGCCTTGTTGCCACCTGCCTAGGCATTGGCATTGCATGGTTATTCGGGGCTGAACCCTTGATGCTGATGAGTATCGCGCCCAAGTCGGTTACCTCGCCGATTGCCATGTTGGTGGCCGATCAAATTGGAGGCATTGCGGCACTGGCTGCGGTGTTTGTGATGCTGACCGGTGTTGTTGGCGCCATTCTCGGGCCTTCATTGTTGCGCATCTTTGGTGTGCATCATCATGCTGCGGTCGGGTTGGCGCTAGGCATCAGCGCGCATGCTGTCGGTACGTCACGAGCGATGCAGGAAAGCGAGGAGTGTGGAGCGTTTGCCGCACTGGCCATGAGTTTGATGGGTATGCTGACGGCTGTGCTGCTGCCGTTGGCTTTTGTGTTACTGAGGTGAGGAGGTTGTTGTGCACCTGCCATTGTTTCCGTTGAATACGGTGTTGTTTCCTGGCTGTTTGCTGGATCTGCAAATTTTCGAAGCGCGCTACCTCGACATGGTCAGCCGCTGCATGAAGCAAGGCCAAGGCTTTGGCGTGGTGTGCATTCTTGAAGGCAATGAAGTCGGTGCCGCGGCCGCAGAGTTCTCGGCAATAGGTTGTGAAGCCCTGGTTCGTGACTTCCAGCAGCAGCCCAATGGCTTGCTAGGTATTCGCGTACAGGGCGCACGCCGCTTTCGTGTTGAGCGGGCGCAGCTTTTGGCCGATCAACTGACCATGGCCGACATCACCTGGCTGGATGAGGCGCCTGAACAACCATTGCTGGAAGAGCATGCCGACCTCAATGCCTTGCTCCATGCGTTGGCGGTGCATCCCATGGTCGAGGCGTTGGGCATGGAAGGCCAGGCGAATGGCCAAGCGGATCTGGCCAATCAGTTGGCTTACCTGTTACCGCTTGAGCCCGAGCAGAAAATTCAATTGCTGGGCATTGACCAGCCCTTGGAGCGCCTGGCGTTGCTGCAAGAAGTACTTGATCAATTGCAGGCCGAGCTTAACGCCTGACCTGCATTGTCCATGTCTGCTTAATAGCGATATTGCAGGGTATTGATTGATAACTGCCAAATCGAGATGCCAGCTAACAACGCTGTGCAAGCTGGCACGATCAGCCACCAGGCTTTCATCGATAGCGGGGCGAGTGGGTGTTTGATTTGACTGATTGCCAGGCTGGCTGCACACAATGTGCTCGCCAACAGCGCGCCTCCAATGATGTCGGTCGGCCAGTGTGCGCCGAGGTACACCCGTGAGCAGGCGATCATCAGTGCTGGCAGGCAACTGACGATCAACCAGGTCAGGCGCAATCGTGCTGGCTGACCACGTCCGGCGAGAACCCCAAGCACCAGGAAAAAAGCAAAGGCCGCCGAACTGTGCCCGCTGGGGAAGCTGAAGCTGCTCAGCGGCTCGGCCAGTACCTCAGGCCGCTGGCGAGCAAAGGTCAGCTTCAGCACGGTATTGCTAAGGGCTGTGCCCAGCAGGGTCATGGCGCTAAATAATGCCGAGCGCCACTGCTTGGCCGCGACTAACAACAGGCATAGCAACGCTGCGGCCGCGAACTGTGTGGTGAAGTCGCCCAGGTGGGTGATGCTTTGCGCCAGCATGTCGGCATGGCTACTGCGTTGTTCCTGGATCAGGGTCATCAAGCCGTTATCCAGTTCGTCCAGATGGGGCCAGCCAATCATCATGGCAATGAGTGCTATCAGTCCTGAGCAGGCGGTTATGAGTCCGGCGTGGTGCTGGTCGCGCAGGTTGCTTTGCGCGGCGATCAGCACAAAAAGCCCAACACCCGCGGCGACTATGGCGGCTTCAGCCCAGAAACCTGGAGGCAAAGGCAAGCGCAGTGCCGCGCCGGTCGCCCAGCCGGGTAGCAAATAGGCGACTGACCAGCCGGCTGCGGCGAGCAGACTGACCAGGATAAATCGTGGCAGCGGCATGTTCAGCATTCCTGCGACCATCGGCAGCATCGGTCGCAGGGGGCCGATAAAACGCCCCACTAGCAGGCTGGCAATACCGTAGCGCTGGAAGTAGTTTTCAGCGTATTCGAGCCAGTGTTCACGCTGCCGCAAGCCAGGCAGGCGGCGGATGTCTTTGTGGAAAAAATGCCCCAGTGCGTAGGACAGCGCATCGCCCAGCAGTCCGCCGGCATAGGCCAATAACAAGGTTTCACCGAGACTCAGGACGCCGCTGCCTGCCATGGCCGCCACGGCAAAGAGTAAAAATGTGCCGGGCACTATCAAGCCCACGATTGCCAGGCACTCGGTCAGCGCGATCAGGAATACTGCAGCGGCCAGCCATTGCGGGTTGCTGGACAACCAGCCAGTCAAGGGTTCAATCCATTGGTTCATCTGTGTGCGTCCTGGCGATCGAGTCTATAAAAATCATGGCCTTCAAGCTGCCCGCGCCGCAAAGGGTTGCGCGTGCAGTATTGTGCATAGTCTGCATCAACAAACCGATAGGGCAGTTGTTCATCGCGACCATGTGGAATGCCAAGGCGGGTGGTTTGAATAATCTGTTGGGGGGACTCGCCAATGTCCTCGACAAAGAGCCGCTCCGGGTCGAAACGCTGTGCATCCCACTCGGGCACTTTCAAACCGAGCGCCTTACATAGCAGGGTTTGTCCTGAGCAGAGTTTTTCCCGCGCGCGCGGTTGGCCCTGGCTGTCCGGGTTGTTCCTTTGCATGCGTTCAAGGCTTGGAGCGCCAGAGCATTCGTCGAGCCAGGCGAAGCCGGACTTGATCAAAACCGCATTGCCCGGGCCCTGTGCGCTGAAATTAAGGGAGTCTCCACCGCGTGCGTAATACATGTAGATATGCCCGCCATCGAGAAACAGGGCGCGACGTTTTTCTGTATAGCCAAGCGATGCGTGGCTGCCTTTTTCAGCACAGTAATAAGCTTCTGTCTCGATAATTCGTGCCGAAAGCCAAAGGGCTCCCTGGCGGTGGCGAATGACTTTGCCGAGAAGATCGCGGGCCAGTACACATGCGTCGCGATTGAAAAAAACATCGTTCAATGGCTGGCTTGCTGTACTTAAGGCGGGTTTGTCAGGCATGGGCTGTCGCTGCTTGGTCGTAGGGCATAGGCTGCTTGGATAATAACAAGACGAGCCTTAAGCATGTCTGAACGCGTTCTTCACAGCCACATAAGCCCGAGTGCGCATTTCACTGCGTACGTATGGTACCGGCGCGGCTTGTCTGATGCTGCATTTATCAGCACCTTTGGCCGTTTCTCCCACTCTGTTCTAAGGCCGGTGATGTGGGCGAGCAGGCGTTTTTTTGACCTGGATCTTGAAAACATGTTGCTGCTGCGTCATCTGCAAATTGATGCATGCCTGCACTGCGCTATTGAAAATCATGGGGTTCGCCAGGTGGTTGAAATCGCCTGCGGGCTTTCGCCTCGGGGGCGGCGTTTCACTCAGCGTTATCCGCAACTTCGCTACATGGAAGCCGATTTGCCGGATATGGCTGAGCGCAAGCGCCAGTTGCTGGCCAGGAACGGCTGGCTTGGCGACAGGCATCAGGTTACCGCTGTCGATGTGTTTGCCCAGCATGGCGTCAATAGCCTCGCCAGTGCTTTTGCCCAGCTAGATCGCGATGAGCCTGTCTTGGTGATTACCGAAGGGTTGGTCAACTATTTCCCGCGAAAACAGATCGAGTTGTTTTGGACGCGCCTAGCTGGTGAGCTAAGCGCTTTCAGTGCGGCAAGCTATATCACCGACTTGTATCCGGAGTTGCAGGCGCATCCGCGTTACCAACAAATTCGTTGGGGTGTTGATTTGGTGGGGAAACTGACCCGCGGCGAGTATTACCTGCACTACGCCGATGCCGAGGCAATTGGTTCAGGTTTCAAGGCCTGTGGCTTTGCTGCTGTCGAGGTTATTGATCCCAGCCTGCGCGCTACAGATTTGGGCCTGCCAATCGCGAAAGGGCCTGGCTTGGTGAGAGTCGTTCACGCCCATATGTAAGCCCCTGATAGGCGTAGGCGCGCCGGATGTAGTGGGCCAGTGCCTGGCTGGCTCGCGCGTCGGCGTGGGTGAAGATAAACGCTGCCCCCTGCGTAGACTGGTGAACCAGCAGAATACCTTGTGGCTCAAGTTCCTGGAGTAACAGCTGCCAGCCACGAACAGGCAATTGCTGGGTGTATTCAGTGCGCAGCAGTCCGCCGAAGAAGCCCAGCTCAACAATTTCCGCATGCCATTCGCGACCATCGATACTGCGCAGGCGAGCTTGAGCTTGTGGCGGTGGGGTACGTGCTTCCTGGCGACGTTCGAGTTGCAATAGTGAATGACTCTTGATGCGCCGGACGCCCGCACACTGCATGGGCAGCGTTCTGCCTTGCAGGAATGGCAGGTAAAGCTGGCTGCAGCTTGGGCGACGTTCCAGTTGTGCAAGGTGATCGGCGTTGTTGATGATTGCAAATTCTGCATCCGCACAGGCCGCGGCAAAATGCGCATGCTCCCAGGGCTGGGTGAAGTGGTCATATTCGCCAGCGATTATGAGCGTTGGGCACTTGGGGTGTGCGTCAAACCCTTGGAAGTCGAGCAGGCGCCGGCTGTTTTGTTGGTAGCGCTGGATATCCGAGCCGGACAAGCGTTGCAACTGACGCAGCAAGGCTTTTTGAAAGGTCGGGGATATTCCTGTTTCTTCAATGCGCAAGGGGTTGATCAGGCCGCTGACGACGCCTTGTGCAAAGAGCTTGATATCGCCTTGCTCAAGTATGTGGAGGCTTTCCTCCAGTAATAGTCGTGCGCCAGGCCTACCGAATGCGGCAACGCCAGAAAGCAGCAAGCGGTAACATTTACCTGGGTGGCGACAGGCAAACAATGCTGCGAGTGCAGAACCATACGAAAGCCCTATTGGCATGACGGCGGGTAGATTCAGTTCGCTGATAAAGCCTGCAATCAGGTCAGCCAGATCCTCCAGGCTCAACTCGCCGGCGGGCTGCAGGTTGCCGCCCTGGCCGGGCAGGTCGAGCAGGATCACGGGATGGTCGGCCAGCAATTCGCCGACTTCGTGACTGAAAGAGCGAAAGCTCTGGAAAGCGCCGCCTATGAACAGCACGGGCTGGCGCGAATCATGGCTATGGGTGGCGTATGCGAGGTACTGCAGGCGCCAGGGACCGATCATCAGCGTCTGGGGGCTGTTATTCAATTGCGTCGGGTTGTAGTCGGTTCTATAGCGCATGGCTCAATTGCTCCGACGGTGGTCCGCCTGTCATTATTCTCGGTATTTAGCGCCTTGGCGTGGTCGCTAATGGGTTGCCAGGCGGATACAGCTGGGTGATGGCACGGGGTAAGTGTTTTTCTGTGTAGGTAGTTTTGAAAATAGACAGGTGCATTTCTTTTGGTTACCTATCCTTAGACCTGTCTGTCCTGCAGGGCGCTTTTATTGGCGAAATAACGGCTGCTGCAGTTGTTACTGTGGAAAAACCGTAACAAGCTGTTCGCCATCTGCCAGGCACCGCTGTGCGTGAGGGCTTGCGCTCGCTATAATCAGCCGCTTTCCTTGTTGCCTGGCTACCGAGACCATGACTGAGTCCGTGCTCGACTATATGACCCGCTTGGGCCGTGCTGCCCGTGAGGCTTCGCGCGTGATTGCGCGTGCCAGCACTGCCCAGAAGAACCGCGCCTTGCTGGCCGCCGCGTCGGCGCTGGATTGTGCGCGCGCCGAATTGACCGAAGCCAACGCCAAAGACCTCGCCGCAGGTCGTGAAAATGGCCTGGAACCGGCGATGCTCGATCGCCTGGCGCTGACGCCTGCGCGCATCGATGCAATGATCGAAGGCCTGCGCCAGGTGGCGACATTGCCCGATCCGATCGGTGCCATTCGGGATTTAAGCTACCGTCCGTCGGGTATTCAGGTTGGCAAGATGCGCGTGCCGCTTGGCGTGGTGGGCATCATTTACGAGTCGCGGCCAAATGTGACCATTGATGCCGCGAGCCTGTGCCTGAAATCCGGCAACGCGACTATCTTGCGTGGCGGCTCGGAGGCCATTCACTCCAATCGGGCGGTTGCGGCATGCATCCAGCGTGGCTTGGCCGCAGCCGATCTGCCTGCTGCCGTGGTGCAAGTGGTTGAAACCACTGACCGCGCAGCGGTCGGCGCGTTGATTACCATGCCCGAGTTTGTTGATGTGATCGTGCCGCGTGGCGGCAAGGGGCTGATCGAGCGGGTAAGCCGCGATGCGCGCGTACCGGTGATCAAGCACCTTGACGGCATTTGTCACGTCTACGTAGATGCACTGGCTGAATTGGCAAAAGCGCAGAAGATTGCCTTCAATGCCAAAACCTATCGTTACGGGATTTGCGGTGCAATGGAAACCCTGCTGGTCCATCAGTCGGTCGCGGCCGATTTCCTGCCGGCGATGGCGGCACAGTTCGCTGAGAAAGGTGTCGAGTTACGTGGCTGCGAGCGCACGCGCAACCTGATTGCGGCCAATCCTGCGACTGAGGAGGATTGGGCTACCGAGTATCTGGCGGCGATTTTGTCGATTCGTATCGTTGATGATCTTGATCAGGCTATCGAGCATATCAACCACTATGGCTCGCACCACACCGACTCGATCGTGACTGAACATCAGGGCCATGCCCGGCGCTTCATGGCTGAGGTCGACTCCAGTTCAGTGATGCTCAATACACCAACCTGTTTCGCCGATGGCTTTGAGTATGGCCTTGGCGCGGAGATTGGCATCTCGACCGATAAGCTGCATGCTCGCGGCCCGGTGGGGCTTGAAGGCCTGACGTGCGAGAAGTACGTGGTGGTCGGTGACGGCCAGTTGCGCGGGCAGAATGCCTAAACGCATTGGCCTATTTGGCGGCACCTTTGACCCGGTGCACATTGGGCATTTGCGCGGCGCGGTAGAAGTCGCCGAGTTTATGGCCCTTGATCAGCTGCGCCTGATACCCAGTGCGCGGCCGCCACACAGGGATACGCCGCTGGTTTCGGCCCATGACCGTCTGGCAATGGTCGAGTGTGCGGTGGCTGGTGTTGCACCGCTGGTGGTTGATGATCGCGAACTCAAGCGCGATAAGCCGTCCTATAGCATCGATACTTTGGAATCGCTGCGGGCTGAGTTGGCAGCGGATGATCAGCTGTATTTGTTACTGGGCTGGGATGCCTTTTGCGGGTTGCCAAGCTGGCACCGTTGGGATGAATTATTGCTGCATTGCCATATCCTGGTATTGCAGCGTCCCGATGCTGACAGCGAAGCCCCAGAGGCACTGCGCGATTTGTTAGCGGCGCGCAGTGTCAGCGATCCACATGCGATGACCGGTGCATGTGGGCAGATTTCCTTTGTGTGGCAAACGCCGATGGCGGTGTCTGCCACGCAAATTCGCGGGCTGTTGCTCGACGGAAAATCGGTACGTTACTTGGTGCCAGATAAGGTACTGACTTACATCCAAGCGCACGGGCTGTACCGTGCAGCGAACTGAGAGCCTGCAGACAAAGGCTATGCGAGATTGAAACAGCCAGGCAATCATCGACTGATGATGCGGGGCGTCGATCGATAGTGAGTTTAGCAATACGCGTCTGCAAGTTCTGACATATGAGGCAAACGAGTTACCTATGAAGAATCAAATCATGCCGAGCGAAGACCTGGTCAAACTGGCCATCGCGGCTCTGGAAGACATCAAGGCCCAGGACATCACCACCATTGATGTGCGCGAAAAGACCAGCATCACCGACTTCATGGTTATCGCCAGCGGTACCTCCAGCCGTCACGTCAAGTCACTGGTCGACAATGTTCTGGAGAAAGTAAAGGAGCAGGGTGTTCGTCCAATCGGCAGCGAAGGCCTGGATACCGGCGAGTGGGCGCTGCTTGACCTTGGCGATATCGTGGTCCATGTCATGCTGCCGACCACGCGCCAGTTCTATGACCTCGAGCGCCTGTGGCAGGGCGCCGAGCAGAGCCGTGCACAGCACGCGCCAGAGCAAGGTTCTGAAGCAGAGTAAGGACGCCTGGCTGTGCGTATCAAATTGATTGCCGTCGGATCAAAAATGCCGCGCTGGGTCGAGGATGGCTGGCAGGAGTATGCCAAGCGCATGCCTTCTGAGCTGGCGCTGGAGCTCATTGAGATCCCGCTGACAACGCGAAGCAAAAATGCCGATGTTGCCCGTATGATTCGCCAGGAAGGCGAAGCTATGCTGGCCAAGGTTCAGCCCGGTGAACGGATTGTGACCCTGGAGGTCGAAGGACGGCCATGGAGCACCGAGCAGTTGGCCGTCGAGCTGGATAAATGGCGGCTTGATTCGCGAACAGTCAATCTGATGGTCGGTGGCCCCGAAGGGCTTGCGCCTGAAGTTCAGGCGCGTAGCGAGCAACGCTGGTCGTTGTCGCCACTGACCTTGCCGCATCCGCTGGTTCGCGTCCTCATCGGCGAGCAGGTTTATCGCGCCTGGACAGTGTTGTCCGGCCATCCCTACCATAAGTAGCCACAGTCCCGATGCCGCAGCCGATTCGCCTAAAAGACCACGAAAAAGACGCACGACTGATTCGTGGGCGCGCGATTGTCGGCGCCATTGTGGTTTTCCTATTGATTGGGGTGTTGGTCAGCCGCCTTTATTATCTGCAGGTGGTGCAATACGAGTACCACTCGACACTGTCTGAGAACAATCGCGTTCATGTTCAGCCCATTCCGCCGAATCGTGGGCTTATCTATGATCGAAATGGAGTGATCGTCGCCGATAACAGGCCAAGTTTCAGTTTAACGCTGACCCGCGAGCGGGCCGGCGACTGGGAGAAGGTGCTGGATGTTATCGTCGAAGTGCTGGGGCTGCCCGAAGAAGATCGCCAGTTGTTCGAGAAGCGCGTGCGCCAGGGGCGTAGACCCTTTGAGCCGGTGCCGGTGTTGTTTGAACTGAGCGAAGAGCAAATCGCCAAGGTCGCGATCAATCAGTTCCGCCTGCCAGGCGTTGAAGTGACCGCACAGTTGGTCCGGCATTACCCGCTTGGCGAGCACTTTGCTCACTCGGTGGGCTATGTCGGGCGTATCAACGAAGCGGAACTGAAAAAACTCGACCCTGTTGAGTACAGCGGTTCTCACCACATAGGTAAAACCGGTGTGGAGCGCTTTTATGAATCGCAGCTGCATGGCAAGGTGGGTTACGAAGAGGTCGAGACCAACGCTCGTGGTCGTGTCTTGCGAGTGCTTAATCGTACCGATCCGCAACCGGGTAAGGACCTGGTCCTGACCATAGATACCAAGCTTCAGGAGGCTGCCGAAAAGGCGCTAGGTGGCCGTCGCGGGGCGATTGTTGCGATTCAGGTCAAGACAGGGGAAGTGTTGGCCATGGTCAGCCAGCCGAGTTTCGACCCGAATCCCTTTGTCACCGGCATCAGCTTCAAGGCCTACGCCGAATTGCGCGACTCTATTGACCAGCCCCTGTTCAACCGGGTCTTGCGCGGCCTGTATCCGCCAGGTTCCACGGTCAAGCCCATGATGGCGATTGCCGGTCTTGATGCCGGGGTTATCACGCCGAGCTCCAGAGTGTTTGACCCGGGGTTTTACCAGTTGCCTAACAATACGCATAAATATCGCAACTGGAACCGCTATGGGGATGGATCGGTCAACCTCGAGACTGCGTTGATGCGTTCCAACGACACCTATTTCTATGATTTGGCGCATAAGTTGGGCATTGATCGCATGCATGACTACATGACCAAGTTTGGTCTTGGCCAACGTGTTTCCCTGGATATGTTCGAGGAAACTGCAGGGCTGATGCCATCGCGAGAGTGGAAGCGTGGGCGTTACCGCCAGGCCTGGTATCCGGGGGAAACCTTGATTCTCGGTATTGGTCAGGGCTACATGCAGACCACTCCGCTGCAACTGGCGCAGGCCACGACCTTGGTGGCTAACCACGGCAAATGGATTCGTCCGCACCTGGCCAAGACCATCGGCGGGGTAAAGCCGGTGGACGAGAATCCTGTACCGGACATCGTATTGAAAGATCCAAAATACTGGGATTACGCACGAAACGGCATGGAAATGGTGATGCATGGCGCCCGTGGTACTGCGCGCAAGGTGGGCAACTCGGCGGCTTATCGAATTGCCGGTAAAAGTGGTACTGCCCAGGTTGTAGCGATCAAGCAAGGCGAGCGTTATGACCGCAGCAAGGTTCGTGAACGCCACCGCGACCATGCCTTGTTCGTTGGCTTTGCGCCGGCTGAAAACCCTGAGATTGCCGTCTCGGTGCTGGTTGAGAATGGAGAGTCGGGATCGGGCGTTGCAGCGCCAGTGCTTAAGGCGGTCATGGATGCCTGGTTGCTGGATGAAAACGGCGTGCTCAAGCCCGAGTATGCTCCACCTGCTAATGAACAGGCGCAGGAACAATGAGCAATAGCTTTGACCGTACCCTGTCCAACGAAGATGTGATGCGTCGCAGGGCAAGCCTGCTCCAGCGTTTGCATATCGACGGTATCTTATTGCTACTGCTGCTGACCTTGGCCGCAGGTAGCCTGTTTGTCTTGTATTCGGCAAGTGGCAAAGATGTCGACCTGCTGATGAAACAGGCCAGTTCCTTCGGCATTGGCCTGGTTGGCATGATCATCATTGCCCAGTTTGAGCCGCGATTCATGGCGCGCTGGGTGCCGCTGGCTTACGTCGGTGGTGTTGCGCTGCTGGTGGCCGTCGATGTCATGGGGCACAACGCAATGGGGGCGACGCGCTGGATCAATATTCCGGGGGTGATTCGCTTCCAGCCGTCGGAGTTCATGAAGATCATCATGCCGGCCACCATTGCCTGGTACCTCTCGAAACGGACCCTGCCGCCGCGCTTGAAACATATTGTCGTGAGTCTGGCGCTGATTGGCGTGCCCGTGAGCCTTATCCTTGTGCAGCCAGATCTGGGTACGGCGCTGTTGGTGATCACTTCCGGTGCCTTTGTCTTGTTCATGGCGGGTTTGCAGTGGCGCTGGATCATCGGCGCGGCAGCGGCCCTGGTTCCTGTTGCGGTGGGCATGTGGTTTTTTGTCCTGCACCAGTACCAGAAGCAACGGGTGTTGACCTTTCTCAGCCCCGAGACCGATCCGCTGGGCAGTGGCTGGAATATTATCCAGTCCAAGGCTGCAATTGGTTCCGGGGGCGTGTTGGGCAAGGGTTGGTTGTTGGGCACCCAGTCGCACCTGGACTTTCTACCGGAAAGCCACACGGACTTTATCATTGCGGTCCTGGCTGAAGAGTTTGGTCTGGTTGGCGTATGTATATTGCTGTTCGTGTATCTGTTGTTGATCAGTCGTGGGCTGGTGATAACCGTGCAAGCACAGACGCTGTTCGGTAAGCTCATGGCCGGGTCGCTCACGATGACGTTTTTCGTCTACGTGTTCGTCAATATCGGCATGGTCAGTGGTTTGCTGCCTGTCGTTGGGGTTCCCCTGCCATTCATTAGCTATGGCGGAACTTCGCTGATCACGTTGTTGTCAGGGTTTGGGGTTTTGATGTCGATTCACACACACCGTAAGTGGATCGCTCAGGTTTAATTGGGGTTAGGAATTCAATGCAAATACTGCGTGGCTGGGCCGTACGACAAGCACACTGGTTAGGACTTGCCACTGCGCTCGGCTGGGTTCAGCAAGCGGGCGCAGGTGATTATTCGCAATCACCTGAAGTCGCTTCATTTATCACCGAAATGACCCGTGACTACGGTTTTGCCGAGGAGCAGCTAGTCAGCTTGTTCGGTGAAGTTGAGCGCAAGCAGTCGATTATCAACGCTATTTCGCGGCCTGCTGAGCGCGTCAAGCCATGGAAGGACTATCGCCCGATCTTCATCACCGATTCGCGTATTGCCCGCGGCGTCGATTTTTGGCGTCAGCATGAGGCCGCCTTGGCGCGTGCCGAGAAAGAATACGGCGTTCCGGCCCAGTACATAGTTGCAATCATCGGCGTGGAAACCTTCTACGGCGGCAATACGGGCAGTTACCGGGTTCTGGATGCATTGTCGACGCTGGCGTTCGACTACCCGCCGCGTGCGCCATTTTTCCGCAAGGAATTGCGTGAGTTCCTGATGTTGTCGCGCGAGGAGCAGGTCGATCCAATTACCCTTAAAGGCTCGTATGCAGGCGCGATGGGGCTGCCACAATTTATGCCGAGCAGCTTCCGCGCCTATGCCGTGGACTTTGATGGTGATGGTCATATCAATATCTGGAGCGACCCGGATGATGCGATCGGCAGCGTTGCCAGCTATTTCAAGCGTCATGGCTGGTTGCCGGGCGAGCCGACGGTCAGTCGCGCCAGTGTTTCCGGGGATAAGGTTGATCAAGGTTTGACCGAAGGCCTTGATCCGGTGAAAAATATCAATCAGCTAAAAGAGCTTGGCTGGACTACCACCGATAAGCTTGATGGCGAGATGCCTGTAACGGCTTTTCGTCTTGAGGGTGTCGATGGCGACGAGTATTGGTTAGGCTTACCCAACTTTTACGTGATCACGCGCTACAACCGCAGCAGCATGTACGCGATGGCGGTCACTCAACTGGCCCAATTGATAGTCGAAGCACGGGGAACCCATTGATGTCGAGCCTGCCACTCAGACTCATTACGCTTGGCGCTATCACCTTGGCGCTGGCAAGTTGCTCGTCTAAACAGCCCGTGGTCAAGCCAGTCGCCACGCAGCCCACAGGCATTAGTGGCCCTGGTAATTTTGCGCGCCCGCATCGGGACGGCGCGCCCTGGTGGGATGTCGATGTATCGCTGATTCGCGACGCAGTGCCGACACCGCACACGGGGCCTTACAAGGCCAGCCCTTATACCGTATTGGGCACCAAGTATTTCCCCATCCAGGACGGCAGTTCTTACCGCGCCACGGGCCTGGCATCCTGGTATGGCACAAAATTCCATGGGCAGGCCACTGCCAACGGCGAGACCTACGATCTCTATGGCATGACGGCCGCGCACAAGACCTTGCCGCTGCCAAGCTATGTCAAGGTGACTAACCTGGAAAATGGCAAGACCGCCATTTTGCGGGTCAATGACCGGGGCCCGTTCTACTCCGACCGGATTATCGACCTGTCCTTTGCCGCTGCGAAAAAGCTGGGATATGCCGAGAAAGGCACGGCCCGCGTCAAGGTGGAAGGCATCGATCCTAAACAATGGTGGGCAAAACAGGGCAAGACTGCGCCAATGGTCTTGGCCGAACCCAAGTCAGTTGCGCCAGCAAAAACGCAAATGCAGGCCATGGCTGAGCCGATCGAGCAGTATGTACCGCCCGTAAGCCAGCATGCTGCGCCCGTATTGCCAGTTCAGGTCGACTCAAAAAAAAACGATTCACTCGCAGCCTCTGGCCTGTATCTCCAAGTGGGAGCCTTCGCCAATCCGGACGCTGCGGAGCTTCTCAAGGACAAGCTGAGCGGGACAGTCACTGCCCCGGTGTTCATCAGCTCAGTGGTGCAGAACCAGCGGACCCTGCATCGCGTTCGCGTCGGTCCGATCAGCAATCAGGGCGAGGCTGAGCAATTGCAGGAAAGTGTGCGTCTGGCCAACCTGGGTAAACCCACTGTGGTCAAGGCCAACTGAATTGGCGGCTCCAGTCAGCCAGTAAGCAGGCAGCAAGCTGTCGCGGCACCCAAGTGTTGCGACGGTCATTCATAATTTGCCCATTCGGGCTTGTTCCACCATCAGCTACTTCGAGAGACGGATGAATATCACCAGCTTTGCGCAACGCGTTTCATTGTCACTTTTGCTAATTGCTGCGCCAGTCGCATTTGCCCAGCAAATGGCTACACCTGCGCCACCCCAGCTGGCGGCTAAATCCTATGTGCTGATGGATGCAGCAACAGGTCAGGTACTGGTTGAGAATGAAGGTGACCAGCGTCTGCCGCCTGCGAGCCTGACCAAGCTGATGACCGCCTATATCGCAACCCTGGAGATCAAGAAGGGGCAGATCAGCGAAAGCGATATGGTTACCATCAGCGAGCACGCCTGGCGCACAGGCGGCTCGCGTATGTTCGTCAAGGTTAATACCCAGGTGTCGCTGAGCGACCTGCTGCACGGCATCATCATCCAGTCGGGCAATGATGCCAGTGTTGCCGTTGCCGAGCACATTGCCGGCAGTGAAGATGCATTTGCCGACATGATGAATAACACCGCCAAAGAGCTGGGGCTGACCAACAGCCACTTCATGAATGCAACTGGCTTGCCGCATCCAGACCATTACTCCTCGGCGCACGACATGGCCAAGCTGGCCCGTGACATCATTTATATCGACCCGTCCCACTACGCAATTTATTCGCAGAAAGAATTTCTCTGGAATAACATCAAGCAGCCAAACCGCAATCTGCTGCTGTGGCGCGACAAGACTGTTGACGGCCTGAAAACCGGTCACACCGATGAAGCCGGGTATTGCCTGGTGGCATCTGCAGTGCGTGATGGCATGCGCCTGATCGCCGTGGTATTCGGCACCAATAGCGAACAGGCGCGTGCCGCTGAAACGCAGAAGCTGCTGACCTATGGTTTCCGCTTCTTCGAAACCCGTACTTTCTACAAGAAAGGTGCGGAGCTTGCGCAGACTGCAGTGTGGAAAGGCGCTGATCACCAGGTCAAGGCCGGCCTGGCAGAAGACCTGACCTTGACCTTGCCAAGAGGCCAGGTGGACAAGTTGCAAGCCAGCATGACCATGACGCCGCAACTGATTGCACCGATCAAGCAAGGTGACGTTGTCGGTAAAGTTGAAGTCAAACTGGGTGATAAAGTGGTGCAAAGCACCGACCTGATTGCACTTGAGCCTGTCGAAGAGGGTGGCTTCTTCCGCCGCGTGTGGGATAGCATTCGCCTATTCTTCTACGGCTTGTTCAGCTGATAACTTGCTTAGCGCCTCTAAATACCCTTGCCCTGTTTGCGGTTCAGGTGTTCGGAGGCGTCTAATGCGCCCCTATCCGGGGCGTAACACATATGGACGGGCCAAAAGCCCGCTGATGCCATGACTGATACTGACGATGTAAAAGCACCAAAAATCGAGTTTCCTTGCGAGCGCTACCCAATCAAAGTGATTGGCGATGCGGGCGAAGGCTTCGCTGATCTGGTGATTGATGTGATTCAGCGCCATGCTCCCGAGCTGGACCCTGGAACATTGGTCACGCGGGACAGCAGTAATGGGCGCTACCTGTCTGTACAAGTGCTGATCACTGCGACGGGTGTCGAGCAACTGCAAGCCATTCATGTTGATTTGCGAGCAACTGGCCGCGTCCACATGGTGTTGTGATGAGCCTGATCGGCTTTCGTGAGTTGGGGCAGGTGGCCTATGAGCCGACCTGGCATGCCATGCAGCGGTTTACTGACAGCCGTGGCCCTGAAACCACTGACGAAATCTGGCTGCTTGAGCACCCCCCTGTATTTACCCAGGGACAAGCGGGTAAAGCCGAGCATGTACTGCTGCCGGGTGATATTCCGGTGGTGCAGGTGGATCGTGGCGGTCAGGTGACCTATCACGGCCCGGGCCAATTGATTGCCTACCTGATGCTCGATGTTCGTCGCTCCAAGCTCGGTGTTCGTGATTTGGTGACCCGCATGGAGCAGAGCTTGCTGGACCTGCTGGCCAGCTACGGCGTCACTGCATACACCAAGAGCGATGCCCCGGGTGTCTATGTGGGAGACGCAAAAATTGCTTCGCTCGGCCTGCGTATTCGCAATGGCCGCTCATTCCATGGACTGGCCCTTAATACCGACATGGACCTGTCGCCGTTCCAGCGCATCAACCCCTGTGGCTATGCGGGAATGGCAATGACTCAACTGGCTGACCTGGTTGAGACGCCAATAGAATTTTCCGAGGTTCGTGCCCGGCTGCGTGACCAGCTCGTCAAACACCTCGACTACGCTGAACAGAAGACCCTTGCGGGCGGAATTGACTGATGAGCACTGTGGAAACAGCCGGCAAACCGGCCAAGGTTGAAGTAGGCGTCAAGCTGCGTGGCGCAGAGAAGATGGCGCGCATCCCGGTAAAAATTATCCCGACTGACGAGTTGCCTAAAAAGCCTGACTGGATTCGTGTCCGAATTCCGGTTTCGCCAGAGGTCGATCGTATCAAGCAACTGCTGCGCAAGCACAAGCTGCATAGCGTGTGCGAAGAAGCGTCCTGCCCGAACCTGGGCGAGTGCTTCTCTGGCGGTACTGCAACCTTCATGATCATGGGGGATATCTGTACCCGTCGCTGCCCGTTCTGCGACGTTGGCCACGGGCGTCCAAAGCCACTGGATACCGACGAGCCAACCAACCTCGCCGTGGCTATTGCCGACTTGAAGCTGAAGTACGTGGTGATCACTTCGGTTGACCGTGATGACCTGCGTGACGGCGGCGCCCAGCACTTCGTTGATTGCCTGCGTGAAATCCGCAAGTTGTCACCGAATGTGCAATTGGAAACCCTGGTACCTGACTACCGTGGTCGCATGGATGTTGCCCTGGCGATTACGGCCAACGAGCCGCCTGATGTGTTCAACCACAACCTCGAGACTGTACCGCGCCTGTACAAGGCTGCGCGTCCTGGTTCCGACTTCGAGTGGTCTTTGGACCTGCTGCAAAAGTTCAAGCAGCTGGTGCCGGGGGTTCCTACCAAGTCAGGCTTGATGCTGGGCTTGGGTGAAACCGATGAAGAAGTCATCGAGGTGATGAAGCGCATGCGCGAGCATGACGTGGATATGCTGACCCTGGGTCAATACCTGCAGCCCTCGCGCAACCACTTGCCAGTGCAGCGCTTTGTGCACCCGGACGTCTTTGCCTGGTTTGCCGAAGAAGGCCTGAAGATGGGCTTCAAGAACGTGGCATCCGGCCCGTTGGTACGTTCTTCCTACCACGCGGACCAGCAGGCTCATGGCGCCAAGGCTTAAGCGGGTTTGAGGCCTCGGGGCGGCTTTGAGCCGCTCTAAGCCATACGCACATTGAAAAGGCGACCCTGGGGTCGCCTTTTTGGTTGCTTGGATTTGTTTGTCGGGATCAGTGGTCGCGCAATTGCTGCAGCAACTCGATGCTTGGATAGCCATCGGCGGGCTGTTGCTGCTGTTGCTGGAACGCGCGCACGGCCTTGCGAGTATTGGCGCCAATGATGCCATCGGCCTTGCCTGGCTCGAAGCCTTTCTGTGCCAGCAACTGCTGTAGCTCAATACGCTCCTGGCGGCCAAGCTGGCGCTCGCCAACCGGCCATCTGGCCTGAACGCCTGCGGCGCCACGCAGGCTGTCGCTGAGCAAGCCTATGGCCAGTGCATAAGAGGTGGAGTTGTTGTAGCGCAGAATGCTGCGGAAATTGTTCATCAGCAAGAAGGCCGGGCCCTTGTGACCTGCTGGCAGCAATAGGGTAGCCATCGACTCGGATGGCACTGACGCGGCGCTGCTGTTGACCGGCTTGACGCCTAGCGCTTGCCATTGGCTCAGGGTGCGGCGCACTTCCGGGTCGGCCAGGGCATAGTCGAAGCCTGCTGGCAGGCGTACTTCAAACCCCCAGGGTTGGTTCATTTGCCAGCCGGATACGTTCAGGTATTGGGCCGCAGATGCCAGGGCGTCGGTTGATGAGCGCCAGACGTCACGCTTGCCGTCACCGTCAAAGTCCACGGCGTGCTCGTTGTAGGTGGTTGGCATGAACTGGGTTTGTCCCATCGCACCAGCCCAGGAGCCGACCAGATGTTCGGGGTCGGTATCACCATGCTGGAGAATTTGCAGCACGGCCAAGAGTTGACTGCGCCAAAAGGCCTGGCGCCGTCCCTCGTAAGCGAGCGTTGCCAGTGAGCGAACGACATTGTAGCTGCCAATGTTGCCGCCAAAGTTGCTCTCCATGCCCCAGATGGCGACCAGGGTTTCGCGATTGACCCCATAGCGCTGCTCGATACGGTCCAGGGCCTGGCGTTCTTGCAGCATCAGGGTCTTGCCCTGTTTGACGCGGGCTGGCGACACCGCGCCGTCCAGGTATTCCCAGACCGGGCGAGTGAACTCGGGTTGGCTGTTGTCCAGGCGGAGAACATCGGGGTTTGGAGTCACGCCTGCAAACGCTCGGTCAAACAGTGTTTCGCTTATCCCTGCGGCGATTGCATCGCTACGCAGCAGCATGCGCCATTCGGCGAAACTTAGTGCCGGCTGGGCTGTTTGCGCCACTTCAGGCGTGGGCGCGGGTTGGGTTATTGGCGCGGCTGTCGGTGTCCCGCTCATTGATTGAGCAGGTGCTTCAGAGCAGGCACTCAGAAGTACAAAGGAGAGGGTAATAGAGGTGTGGCTCAGGCCACGGAAAAGCAGGTTTGGCATGGTGGTCTCAGCACGTTTCCCAGTGACCTACCATAACATGGATGAGGCTGTATGCAGACTGAAACGGTGGTTTCAGGCAGCCATGAACGAACAAGCCTCCCAGTTTTGCTGGGAGGCTTGGCGACGGTAACTACCTTTACCTTTCTGTGGCTTTTGTTGCTGGCTGCGAAATAACGGCTGGGCAACGATTGACTTGGCTTTATTCGGTCGTTTTTGACCTGATTTGCTCATGGCTTTCTCCACATTGCGTGTTTACAGCAGTGCTGCGGCGCAAATGATGGGCCGGCTGTGGAATAAAGTCCAGATTGGCGTGGTCGGGCAGGTAAGTGCCGAACGGCTTTTGTTGGTGCCTGGGTTATACGGCGTTGCTGATGCTCAGGCGTTTTCCGCATATGCTCAGGGTCAGCATGTTCAGCGTGCTCCAGGCATCACCAGGGGCCTGGCCCTTGATCTGTGCATCAATGGCCTGCGCGTCCTCCAGCAGTTTGGCCCAGCGCAGGGCTGAGTGGCGTTGCAGGGCCTTGCTGACCAGTGGCCTGCGTTTATCCCAGACCGGTGGGCGAGCAGAGCTGAAGGCTTTGTCGAGTGGCATGCCTTGGCCGTATTGCTGGGCAATGGTCGCCAGCAAACGTATCTCGCGGGCCAATGCCCAGAGAATCACCGGCGGTTCCACTCCTTCGCCGCGCAGGCCTTCAAGCATGCGCAGGGCGTGCTCGGCCTCGCCATTGAGTGCAGCGTCGATCAGGCCAAAGACATCAAAGCGGGCGCTGTCGGCCACGGCAGCCTGAACGGTGTCGACATCAACCTGATTACCCTCGGCGAGTAACTTGAGCTTTTCGATCTCTTGCGCCGCGGCAAGCAAATTGCCTTCGACCCGCACCGCAATCATCTCGACTGCCTCCTGGGTTGCGCTCAGGCCAGACTGGGCCATGCGCTGGCGAATCCATTGGCCGAGCTGGTTGGCATCCACCGGCCAGATCTGCAAGAACTGGGTGTTTGGACCTTCGATCAGGGCCTTGGCCCATTTGCTCTTTTGCGTACTGCCGTCGAGTTTGGGCAGGCTTACCAGCAGGACTGTGTCTTCCGCGGGGCGTGCAAGGTATTCAAGCAGGGCTACGCCCTTGTCGCTTGGCTTGCCACCGGGAATGCGCAACTCAAGCAGGCGCTTGTCGGCAAATAGCGAGAGGCTGGCGCTGGCCTGGAGTAAATTGCCCCAATCGAAGTTGGCTTCGGCGTTGAACACCTGGCGTTCGCTGAAACCCTGGGCGCGGCAGGCTGCGCGTATCGCGTCGCACGCTTCCTGGCAGAGCAGCGGCTCGTCGCCGCTGACGACGTAAACGGCTGCGAGTGCACCCTGTAGGTGTTTGCCAAGTTGTGCGGGGTTCAGTTTCATCTGCGCCGTGGCCTCTAGAAAGTGGCGGGTTTAGCCAGATCCGCCGGGCGTGGTGGGCAAGGCCTGTCCACCACAGTGCAGCCATATATTGAATGCCAGTGGCGCAAGGGGTGGACGGCAAATGTTCAGGTCGCACCTTTGGCAGCCTAAAAGGGTGGACGAATAAACGACGTCCACCCAAGGCTTTACTGTGCGGGTATTTCCATTGGCGACTGCTGCGGTTCAGCGGCTTGGCGCTGGCGCGCGGCTTCTTCTGCATCTGCTTCGGCCTGGGCCTTGGCTTCTGCGGTTTGCAGCAATGCATCAAGCTGTGCCGGGGTGATCAGTTGCAGGCGCAACATGAGCTGATTGATCAGGTCGCGGCGCATTTCCTGGCGCAACTGGGCCATCTCTTCGTCGGAGCCCACGATGTTGTTGCCGTCGCGGGTTTGGATGCTGCGTACTTCAAGCTGATTGTTCAGCAACAGCAGATTCTTGCTGCCGCCCCGGATTTCGTAGTCGAGACGGGTAGTCAGCTCGTTTTCTGCAGTTTGTGCTGAGCTGGTGTAGCTGGCGCTACGTTGGGTTTCCTGCTCATTGACCAGTGCCAATGTGTAAGGCGCGCCCGCATTGACCTTGACCTTGTTGTTCTCAAGGGTTTCGGTGACTTGCTTGACTGTTTCACCGTAGGCGTTACGTGCGGTCACGTTGAGTTCAGTCAGGGTGAATTGCACATCGCCGGTGCCGCGTAGCTGAAAGCCGCAAGCACTGAGTAGGGCGGTCAGGCCGATTAGTAGCAGATTCCGTTTGATCATCTTGTATCCCCTTGGCGAGCGTCCCGGCGCGGTGCATTGCCCGGCGCCGGGCTCTAATCAATTAGCGACTATGTTGACCAGTTTACCCGGCACTACGATCACTTTGCGGATGGTCATGCCTTCGGTGAAGCGCAGCACGTTTTCGTTAACCCGGGCAGCGGCTTCCACCTCTTCGCGGCTGGCGCTGGCAGGCATTTCAACTTGTCCGCGCAGCTTGCCGTTGACTTGAATCACCAGCGTCAGGTTGTCTTGTACCAGTGCCGACTCGTCCAACTGCGGCCAGCTGGCATCAATGGCCGCGGTCTCATGGCCCAGTTGCTGCCAGATTTCGTGACTGATGTGCGGCGTGATGGGCGCCAGCAGCAGCACCACGGTTTCCAGGCCTTCCTGCATCAGGGCACGGTCCTGGTCTGTGGTCTGTGCGGCTTTTTCAAGTACGTTCATCAAGGTCATCACGGCGGCAATTGCGGTGTTGAACTTGTGATGCTGGCCAATATCCTGGCTGGCTTGCTTGATTGCCAGGTGAATGGAGCGGCGTACTTCTTTCTGGGCGTCGTTCAGTTCAGCCGGTTGCTTGGCATCCGGCAAGCCGGCGCTGACGTGGGCCTGGGCCAGGCGCCAGACTCGGCGCATAAAGCGGCTGGCGCCTTCAACGCCAGAGTCGGACCACTCAAGGCTCATGTCGGGCGGCGAGGCAAACATCATGAACAAGCGGCAGGTATCGGCGCCGTACTGGTCGATCATGGCTTGTGGGTCGACGCCGTTGTTTTTTGACTTAGACATCTTCTCGGTGCCGCCAATCTCCACTGGCAGGCCATCAGCCTTGAGTTTTGCCGCGATCACCTTGCCCTTGCTGTCGTGCTCGATTTCGACGTCGGCCGGGTTGAACCAGTCCTTGGCGCCGTTTTCAGCAATGCGGTAGTAGGTATCAGCCACCACCATGCCTTGGGTCAGCAGTTTCTTGAACGGCTCGTTTGAGTTCAGCAGGCCTTCGTCACGCATCAACTTGTGGAAGAAGCGTGCATACAGCAAGTGCAGGATCGCGTGTTCGATGCCGCCAATGTATTGATCAACCGGCAGCCAGTGATCGGCAGCGGCTGGATCAACCATGCCGCCGGTATAGTTGGGCGAGGCGTAGCGGGCGAAGTACCAGGACGATTCGACAAAGGTGTCCATGGTGTCTGTTTCGCGCTTGGCCGGTGCGCCGCATTTCGGGCAGCTGCATTCGTAGAATTCAGGCATGCGCGCCAGCGGTGAGCCTGCGCCATCCGGGACTACGTCTTCCGGCAATACGACCGGCAGCTGGTCTTCCGGAACAGGTACATCGCCACAGCTGTCGCAATGCACGATAGGAATCGGGCAGCCCCAATAACGCTGGCGGCTGATGCCCCAGTCTCGCAGACGGAACTGCGTGCGAGATTTACCCAGTTTTTTATTCTGCAGGGCGACTTCGATCGCGTCGAAGGCGCCAGGGAAGTCGAGGCCGTCAAACTCGCCGGAGTTGATCAGCTCGCCGTGCTCGCCATAGGCTTCCTGCCAGGGCGCAGGCGTTTCATCGCCTGCGCTGGTACGCACTACGGCCTTGATTGGCAGGTCGTACTTGCTGGCGAACTCGAAGTCGCGCTCATCGTGTGCCGGCACGGCCATGACTGCGCCGTCGCCGTAATGCATCAGCACGTAGTTGGCGACCCAGACCGGGAGTTTCTCGCCCGTTAGCGGGTGTTCAACGAACAAGTTCGTTGGCAGGCCTTTCTTTTCCTGAGTGGCGATGTCCGCTTCAGCGACGCCGCCACGCTTGCATTCGTCGATAAATGCCTGCAGCTCAGTGTTGCCTTGCGCCGCTTGCGTGGCCAGCGGGTGCTCGGCCGCCACCGCGACGTAAGTGGCGCCCATCAGGGTATCCGGACGGGTGGTGAATACTTTCAGTTCGCCGCTGCTACCAATGCTGGCAACGTCATAAGGGAAGCAGACTTCCATGCCTCGCGACTTGCCGATCCAGTTGCGCTGCATGGTCTTGACCTGTTCAGGCCAGCCATCGAGTTCATCCAGGCTGCTCAAGAGCTCTTCCGCATATGCGGTGATCTTGAAGTAGTACATCGGGATTTCGCGCTTTTCGATCAGCGCGCCACTGCGCCAGCCGCGGCCGTCGATAACCTGCTCGTTAGCCAGAACGGTCTGGTCGACAGGGTCCCAGTTAACACTGCCGTTTTTACGGTAGATCACGCCTTTTTCAAACAGGCGGGTGAACAGCCACTGCTCCCAACGGTAATAGTCAGGCTTGCAGGTAGTGACTTCGCGTGTCCAGTCGATTGCCAGGCCCAGACTTTTCAGTTGGGTCTTCATGTAATCGATGTTTTCGTAGGTCCACTTGGCGGGCGCAACCTTGTTCTTCATGGCGGCGTTTTCCGCCGGCATGCCAAAGGCATCCCAGCCCATCGGCTGCAATACGTTCTTGCCCTGCATGCGTTGATAGCGGGCAATCACATCACCGATGGTGTAGTTGCGCACGTGACCCATGTGCAGCTTGCCGCTCGGGTAGGGGAACATCGACAGGCAATAGAATGTTTCCTTGCCTGGTTGTTCACTCACTACAAAGGATTTTTGCGCATCCCACTGGGATTGCGCGGCGGCTTCGATTTCGCGTGGCTGATACTGTTCGTGCATGGCTACTTGCGCTAGGAATAGAGGCTTTCGGGAAACGCCGTAGCATACATGACCCCCGGCAGCAGTGGGAAACCCTGATTTCATTATCTGGCCATCCATCAGGCAGTTGCTCACCGTTTGTCGCAGCGGCCCACTGCATAAGGCCAGGTCGCTAAGCTTTCAGTAATAGAGCATGTATACCCGGATGAGGTGCTTGATGGGCGAATTTCAAAGGGTACAAGCCAGTGCCGGGTTATATGGCCGTTTACTGCAACGGCTGGCCACCGCGCTGGATGACGCACAAAGCGTGCAGGGTCTTGTTACAAGTGAACCACAAGAGTTGGAGTTACGTGGCTTGACGCCTGCCGAGCTGGGGTTGATCAATGCCTATCTGGAACGTGACCTGAGCTGGCTGCAGGGCTGGCATGCCGCCGCCAGGGAGTTTTCCAGCCTTGAGCGTCGTCCCAGTTGGAGCATGCAACGCAGGGCCGCGTCACGATCAAGGTTATTGAGCGCCAGGCGTGGGCAATTCAGTTGCGCCCTGTGCGGCAGCGCCTTGGCAATGCCGTCGCTTTCGCGGGCATCTAGTTGCCAGGCGTGTGGTTCAACCCTGTTTCGGCTGGTGCGCGCTGGAGTGCATTGAGTTTCGTTACAGTTGTCCGGCCAGCTTTAATGCCTGGGACTTTGACCTGTGCTGCTGAATCGAGGCCGCGTTCTGATATATTTCAGCGCGCCCTGTTCGTGACAATGCCGTTCGCGACTGTCGATGGATTGACTCAATGCCGCTTCGTTTCCTGATCAAGCAACTGTGCATGCCGCCAGGCGTGTTGTTTATCTTGCTGATTCTTTCATGGTGGCTGCGCAAGCGGGCGCCGCGTATTGCTGCGTGCTGTTTTTTCTGTGGTGCCGGAGGGCTTTGGGTCATGAGCTTGCCGGTGACGGTTGAATGGGCGGCGCGGCAGATCGAAACGGAGCCGGCGCTGAGTGCGGAGCAGGTCGCTCAGTTGGCGCAATTGGCCGATGCGATAGTCGTGCTCGGGGCTGGGCGAGACCAGGGCGATGCGGCCTGGACGGAGGATCAGCCCAGTGCGTTGGCCATCGAGCGCCTGCGCTATGCGGCAAGGTTGGCCAGGGCTTCAGGCTTGCCAGTATTGATATCCGGCGGATTGCATTTCGGCAAGCCGCCAAGCGAGGCGGCGATTATGGCCGACGTGCTGGACGAGGATTTTTCCGTGGCCACGCGTTGGCAAGAGTCGCAGAGCCGGACCACTTGGGAAAACGCACAATTTAGTCGTGAAATCCTCGCAGCAGAGAAGATCAATCGCGTGGTCGTGGTTACCCAGGCCTTTCATATGGCTCGTGCGCGCTGGAGTTTCGAACAGCAGGGTTTTGCTGTGGTGCCTGCTCCGGTTGGGTCGCTGGCCAAGCTGGACGCTCGTCCGGATGCAGGCTGGTTGCCTGACGGCAAGGCCTTTATGCAAAGCACCTGGCTGATTAACGAGGCGATAGGTCATATGGCCTATCGCCTCTTCTACTAAGCTTCCTGTCGAGGCTGCTTAGACTGTCTTGGCCATGCGGCTGGCCAGTAAAGCCCAGCCGAACAACAGGCCGCAGAGAATAATCAGCGGCCAGGAGCGAAACTGCAGGTAAGGCGTCAGGCCCTGCATTGGATGGACGCTGCCGTACAGCATGCCGCGCTTGAACTGCGGCAGCTTTGCCGTGATATCCCCCATTGGGTCGATCAGCACGGTCATGCCGTTGTTGGTGGTGCGAATCATCCAGCGACCCGCCTCCAGGGCGCGCATTTGTGCCATCTGCAAATGTTGCAGCGGACCGATCGAGCGACCAAACCAGGCGTCGTTGCTCACGGTGAGCAGTAGATCGCTTTTGGCGGCAAGGCCTGCGGCAAACTCCGGATACACCACTTCATAACAGATCAGCGTGGCAATTCTGTAGCCCTTGGCTTCAAGCAGGGGCTGATCGGAGTCGCCGCGAGCAAAGTCCGACATGGGCAGGTTGAAGAAGGCGATCAAGCCGCGCAGCACTTCTTGCAATGGTACATATTCGCCAAATGGCACCAGCTTTTGCTTCAGGTAATCTCCGCTGCCCTGGCCAAGCACGGTCACACCGTTGTAATAGCGCAACTCGCCGGCCTTATTGGGCTGGCGAATCGGTACGCCGGTGATCAGTGCTGACTTTCGCTCACTGGCAAAGTTATCCATGCTGCCCAAGAAGCCGAGGGCCTGGTCCTTGAGCACCGGCACCGCTGTTTCTGGCCAGATGACCAGGTCGGTTGGCTTGGCATTAAGTGTCAGGTCGCGATACAGCTCAAGCTGGGCTTCAAGCTTGGCGGGGTCCCATTTCATGCTCTGTTCAATATTGCCCTGGATTGATAACAGGCTCAGCGGCTGTCCGGCGGGTTGGGTCCAGGCATGACCGTTGAGCAGCAAGCCAGCTAGCCAGGGCGCGGCCAATAGCACTACGCCGGCACTTAGAAACGCAGGGCGTTTGCGTAGCGAGAAGAGATTGATCAACAGCGCTGCGCTGAGAGCCAGGGTAAATGAGACCAGCCATACGCCACCGACTGGCGCAAGCCCGGCCAGTGGCCCGTCGAGCTGACTGTAACCGGCATAAAGCCAGGGGAAACCCGTCAGGAACCAGCCGCGAAAGGCTTCCTGGGCCACCCAGAGTGCGGCGAATGCCAGGGCGTCAGCCAGTGGTGCCTCGGGGCGGCGAATCCAGCGCGCCCAAATGGCGGCGGGCAAGGCGAAAAACAGCCCAAGGCCCATGACGAAACCAAGCGTCAGCAGGCCCGCCAGCAGGGGAGAGGCATCGCCAAAGGTGTGAATGCTGACGTAGACCCAGCTGGTGCCTGCGGCAAACAGGCCGAACCCATAGCACCAGCCACGGCTAGCCGCTTTGCCCGGTGCCAGGTCGCGCAGGCCAAGGTAAAACAGGGCGATTGAAAGCAGCGCCAGTGGCCAGATATCAAAGGGTGCAAGGGCCAGTGTAGTGATGGCACCTGCAGCCATGCTGATCAGGTTACCTAGCCAACCCGGGCGGGTGATCCAGCGCATGTTGAATCCTAGACGATAAAAGACCGCTGGAGGCTATAGGTAAGCGCCCATGTTCGGCAAGTTTAGAGTTGATCTTGTTGTCCCGGCTGAGCCAAATCAGCTCGGCCGGGACCTGTATCAGCCTGCCAGAGGCGTGAGGCGCAGCAAATGTACGCGTCGGCTGTCGGCATTGAGGATGCGGAAGCGGAAACCGCCGATCTCGGTCACTTCATTGCGTTTTGGCAGGTGGCCAAAGGCGCTCATGACCAGGCCGCCAACAGTATCGAACTCGTCGTCGGAGAAGTCGGTGCCGAAGGCTTCATTGAAGTTGTCGATCGGGGTCAGCGCCTTGACCAGGAAATCCCCGCTTGGCAGCGGCTTGACGTAGCTGTCTTCCTCGACGTCGTGTTCGTCTTCAATGTCGCCGACGATCTGCTCAAGCACGTCTTCAATGGTCACCAGGCCCGCGACACCGCCGTACTCGTCAATCACCACCGCCATGTGGTTGTGATTGGCGCGGAATTCGCGCAGCAGTACGTTAAGGCGCTTGGACTCGGGAACAAAGGTCGCCGGGCGTAGCAGGTCCTTGATGTTGAAGCTTTGCTGCTCCTCCTGCAGGATCAGCGGCAGCAGATCCTTTGCAAGCAGAATGCCGATCACATCATCAAGGCTTTCACCCACTACCGGATAGCGCGAGTGCGCGGCCTCGATAATCGATGGCAGGAACTCTTTTGGAGTTTGGGTGGCTTTGATGCTGATCATCTGTGAACGTGGAACCATAATGTCGCGAACTTGCAGGTCGGCGACCTGGATTGCGCCTTCAACGATGGCCAGGGCCTCGCTGTCCAGGAGCTTGTTCTGGTGCGCTTCGCGCAAGACTTCCAGCAGTTCTTGACGGTTTTTCGGCTCGTGAGCAAAAGCCTGTGTCAGCTTGTTCAGCCATGACTTTTGCTCGTTGCTCGATCGGTCTTCGCTCATGGGGTTTTACTCAGGATCCTTGCTTGTGATCAATCATTCGTCGTCGGCATAGGGGTCGGGATGACCCAGCTCGGCGAGCAGTTTACGTTCCAATGTTTCCATTTCCTCGGCTTGCGCATCTTCAATATGGTCGTAACCAAGCAGATGCAAGCAGCCGTGAATCACCAGGTGTGCCCAGTGGGCGGTCAGGTCTTTGCCCTGTTCCATTGCCTCGCGGGTAACCACGGGTGCACAAATTACCAAGTCGCCCAGCAGCGGGATATCGAGCATTTCATCCGGTACGTCCGCCGGGAACGAGAGCACGTTGGTGGCGTACTCGCGTTGGCGATAAGTGTGGTTGAGCTCCAGCCCCTCGGCTTCGTCGACAAGGCGTATGGTCAACTCCGAGTCAGCGCTACGCTGGCGCAGGGCAACCTCGCACCAGTTGAAAAACTGCGCTTCGCTGGGTAAATCGCCGGCATCGCTGGCGATTTGAAGGTCCAGCTCAAGCATCGTTGCTGCCTCGTTCATTGGCGGGCTTGCCCTGTGTGCGCTCGTCGAAGCGCTCGTAGGCTTCGACAATACGCTGTACCAATGGGTGGCGGACCACGTCCTTGGGCTTGAAGTGAGTAAAACTGATGCCGGGAACGTCGCGCAAAACCTCTATCACATGGGTCAGGCCGGATTTGGTGCCGCGTGGCAGGTCGACCTGGGTGATATCGCCGGTGATCACTGCGGTGGAGCCGAAGCCGATCCGGGTCAGGAACATCTTCATCTGCTCAAGCGTGGTGTTCTGGCTTTCGTCGAGAATGATAAAGCTGTTGTTGAGGGTTCGGCCGCGCATATAGGCGAGCGGGGCAACCTCAATCACCTGTTTTTCGATCAGGCGGGCTACCTGTTCAAAACCGAGCATCTCGTACAGTGCGTCATACAGCGGGCGCAGATAGGGGTCGATCTTTTGCGACAGGTCGCCAGGCAGGAAGCCGAGTTTTTCACCGGCTTCAACTGCGGGGCGTACCAGCAGGATGCGGCGAATTTGCTCGCGCTCCAGGGCGTCAACCGCGCAGGCGACAGCCAGGTACGTCTTGCCGGTGCCTGCCGGGCCAATGCCGAAATTGATGTCGTGCTCAAGAATGGATTTGACGTACGCCTGCTGATTGGTACCGCGCGGCCTGATCATGCCTTTGCGCGTGCGCAGGGCTACGTTGGATTCGACCGTTGAGTTTTTCAGCTCCTCGATGCCGGACTCCTGCAGGAACAGGTGCACCATGTCGGGCGACAGTTCCGTGTTTTTGGCTTCACGGTAGAGGCGGCGCAATAGTCGCTCTGCTGCGCGGGTTTGCTCGCCATCGCCAAGCAGTTCGAACTGATTGCCGCGATTACGGATTTCGATTTCGAGACGCTGCTCAATCAGGCGCAGGTTCTCATCAAATTGGCCGCAAAGATTGGCAAAGCGGTTGGCTTCGAACGGCTCGAGGATAAAATGATGTGGTTCTGTCTGTATGTTCAAAATAATAAGTTGGCCGCCAGTCGGCAGGGGTCGTTGAGCAAGAATAGCCTTAGCTGTTCACGCATGAAAGCATGAACAGCATAGGCTTTAGTCCAGTCTGTATGAAAGGCCCTGATTTATTGGGCTGCACAGGTTTATTCTGCGCCCGGGTCGGTAATCAGGCTGCCACGCAGCGAGTAAGAATGGGCGCTGTCGATCATTACGTCGACAAATTGGCCAATCAGGCTCGGGTTGTCGCAGCGGAAGTTGACCACGCGGTTGTTCTCGGTGCGGCCTTGCAGCATGCCAGGGTCTTTCCTTGAATAATCGCTGACCAGAATGCGCTGGACGCTACCGACCATGCGTCGTGTGTTGGCCGAGCCGATCTGGTTGATGCGATCCTGCAGGATCTTCAGTCGCTGTTTTTTCAGCTCCTCGGGGGTGTCGTCGGGCAGGTCGGCGGCTGGCGTTCCAGGGCGCGCGCTGTAGACGAACGAGAAGGAAAAGTCGAAGCCGACATCCTCGACCAGTTTCATGGTCTGCTCGAAGTCTTTCTCGGTTTCGCCCGGGAAACCGATAATGAAGTCGGAGCTGATCAGGATCTCCGGAACCACGGCCTTGAGCTTGCGAATCCGTGACTTGAACTCAAGCGCCGTATGGTTGCGCTTCATGGCCGCGAGAATCCGGTCGGAACCGGATTGCACAGGCAAATGCAGGTATTTGACCAGTTCCGGGATGTCCGCGTGGGCCTGGATCAGTGCGTCGGAAAACTCCAGCGGGTGCGAGGTCATGTAGCGAATACGGTCAATGCCGTCGATCGCTGCGACCGCATAGAGCAGCTCGGCGAAGTCGGCGGTCTGGCCGTCGCCGGTGTCGCCCCGGTAACCGTTGACGTTTTGCCCGAGCAGAGTCACCTCGCGCACACCGTTCTCGGCCAGGTGGATGATCTCTGAAAGCACGTCGGCCATGGGGCGGCTGACTTCTTCGCCGCGGGTGTAGGGCACTACGCAAAAGGTGCAGTACTTGCTGCAGCCTTCCATCACCGAAACGTAGGCGGTCGGCCCGTCAATGCGTGGTTCTGGCAGGCGGTCGAATTTTTCGATTTCCGGGAAGGAGACATCAACTTGCGGCAGCTTGGTGGTGCGTGCGGCGTTGATCATTTCCGGCAATCGGTGCAGGGTTTGCGGGCCAAATACCACGTCGACATAGGGCGCGCGGTCGCGAATTGCCGCGCCTTCCTGGCTGGCAACGCAGCCTCCGACCCCGATGACTAGGTCCGGGTTGCCCAGTTTCAGTTCACGCCAGCGGCCCAGCTGGGAATATACCTTGTCTTGCGCGCGCTCACGGATGGAGCAGGTGTTGAGCAGAATCAGATCTGCATCTTCGGCGCGTTCAGTAACTTCCAGTGCTTGATGTTCGCCCAAAAGATCGACCATGCGCGAGCTGTCGTACTCGTTCATCTGGCAGCCGTGGGTTTCGATGTAAAGCTTCTTGGTCATGCGGGCTCAAAGGGTGATTCGAAGAACCGCGCATTATAAGCCCCAAGCGCTTGTGTTCCTAGGGGTTGTTGATGGTTGGTCGCAAGCAGCAATAGGGCCTATACCTGGCTGGCTGCATGCTATGATTCGCGCCCGTTATTTTTCTGGCCCGACTAAACTGCCTATATGAGCAAGCGCGAACCTATCTATAAAGTGATTTTTCTTAACCAGGGTCAGGTGTACGAAATGTACGCCAAGCAGATCTTTCAAAGTGATCTGTGGGGCTTTTTGGAGGTGGAGGAGTTTGTCTTTGGCGAGCGCACCCAGGTCGTAGTCGACCCGAGTGAAGAGAAACTCAAGGCACAGTTTGATGGCGTCGTGCGCAGCTTTGTGCCGATGCATTCAATTATTCGAATTGATGAGGTCGAGCGCCTGGGCACACCGAAGATCAGCGAGGCCAAGGGTGGCGGCAATATCATGCCGTTCCCCATGCCGATGCCTGACAAGTAGGCCGGACCTGTTGTTGGCGCATCAACACTGTTCAGCAGCATTGGTGCGCCTGTCCGCTAGGGTAGGGGGTTGAAAGGCGTTATATGTTCGGCTGTCTGCAGTTCCTGCAGGTAGTTGCGGAATATCTGCCCCAGCACCTGGTTGGAAATTTCCAGCTCACTGCGCTGCATTTGCGCGGCAATCAGGTCTGCGCTGTCCATGGCCTGGTCCGAGCCGTTGACTGCCGCCATCTTCAGCACAATGTAGGCCTGAATATTGTTGGCCTGCACGCCTTCGCCACGAAAGAACATCATGCCGAGGTGATACTGCGCTTGCGCATGGCCCTTGAGTGAGGCCTGCTCGAACCAGTTGAGCGACTGTTGCAGGTCGCGGGGCGCGCGTTCACCATCGTAATAGAACTCACCCAGCTCAAAGGCTGCCTGGGGATCGCCTGCATTGGCGGATGCCAGACACGCTTCAAGTGCGTCAGGCAGTTCTTCGGGAGCGGTGTTTAGTGAGCAGCTCCCTGTCGCCGGAATAAGCAGCGAATTACCGCCCGCAAAAGCGAGTAAGGGCAGAAGCAGCAGGCAGCCCAGAGAAAGGGCGCGGCCGGTGCGGTTCATGAAAGTCCGTGTTCCTCGCAGTGCAATACGACTAATGAGTGGCCCGTAAAACGTGGCGGGTGTCACATTATGAAATAAGCAGCGGTGTTCTTACAAAGTGTTTAGGGTGTTTATCGTAAATAGCTGTAATACGGCGGCTTTGCGTCCCGTGTGGATTCACAGGAAAACCGTATTTATTTCATTTAAATCCGCAGCTTGAGCGGTTAAATGGCTCGCCGGCGAGCTATTGCCTTGTTGGCTCACCGGTTTGAGTTGAGACCGCGCTATGCCCTGGCAGTTTCAATAATAGCCAGGCAAGTAGCGGATAGGCGGGTGTCAGCAGCAGGTGAAACAGGTCTACCCGGCGTATGCCACCCAAGTAGCCATTGGTGCCAACAGCCAGGCCTGCGACTGCAAAGAGTCCAGCCGCAGCGGCTGCCGCGCAGATCAAGGCCTTGTTGTGGCGCTGGATGATTCCGGCGTAGAGCACCAGCGCGAGGGTGCTGAGGTTCAGCAGCAAGCGGTACTCAGCCAGTTGATTAAGTTGCCGTGCCAGTTCGAAGAAGGCGCACAGGCCGAGCAGTATCCGTCCCCAGTTGCTTCGACTCCAGGCCCAGCTGCGGCTTAACGCCAAGGCTGCGCAGCCGATCAGGGGCAGGCCGAGGAAGGTGCTGGCCTGGCTCAGCCAGAGATGGGTGCCTTGCCAGTCAGGGTCCAGGCCATAGCGCACGCTGCCGCAAATAGCAGCGCCAGCTGTCAGGGCGAACCCAAGCAGGGCGCAGAACAAGGCCGGTTGATCGGCTTCGTGGTAACGCGCCCGGGCCCTGCCAACGATGATGACGCTGGCGACGCAAGCCAGCGCCAGCAATGCATCGCTGGCGGCAGTGCTGTACTGCATCAGGCTTTGGACATCTCGGCGAACGCATTCTCGGCTGCATCGAGGGTCAGCTTGAGTTCTGCGTCGCCAAGTGCGATCGAAGTGAAGCCGGCTTCGAATGCGCTAGGCGCCAGGTACACGCCACCCTTGAGCATCAGGTGGAAGAACTGCTTGAAGCGTTCGGTGTCGCTGCTCATCACGTCTTCAAAGCTGCTGATGCTCTTGCGTTCGGTGAAGTACAGGCCAAACATGCCGCCGGCTTGGGTGGTGGTGAAGGCGATCCCTGCAGCATCGGCGCGTTCTTGCAAGCCTTGCAGCAAGCGAGCGGTGTAGTCGCTCAGCTCGGCGTGGAAGCCCGGGCGGCTGATCAGGCGCAGCGTGGTCAGCCCGGCGGCCATGGCCAGCGGGTTGCCGGATAAGGTGCCAGCCTGGTAAACCGGGCCCAGCGGAGCGATGTGGCTCATGATCTCGCGTTTGCCGCCGAAGCAGCCAACGGGCATGCCGCCGCCGATGATCTTGCCGAAGGTCGACAGATCTGGCGTCACGCCGTAATGCGCCTGAGCACCGCCCAGGGCAACGCGGAAACCGGTCATGACTTCGTCGAAGATCAACACCACGCCATGTTTGTCGCACTGCTCGCGCAGGCCTTCAAGGAAGCCGGGCGCTGGCGGTACACAGTTCATGTTGCCTGCCACAGGCTCGACGATGATGCAGGCCACTTCCTTGCCGACTTCTTCCAGGCACTTGGCCACGGCGTCGATGTCGTTGAAGGGCAAGGTCAGGGTGTGCTTGGCGAAGGCTTCGGGTACGCCTGGTGAGCTTGGCACGCCAAGGGTCAATGCGCCGGAGCCGGCCTTGACCAGCAGGCTGTCGGAATGGCCGTGGTAGCAGCCTTCGAATTTGATGATCGAGTCACGGCCAGTAAAGCCACGGGCCAGGCGGATTGCACTCATGGTCGATTCGGTGCCGGAGCTGACCATGCGCACCATTTCCATGGACGGCACTATGCTGCACACCAGGTCGGCCATTTCGGTTTCCATGGCTGTTGGCGCGCCGTAAGACAGGCCGTGCTCCAGCTGTTTGCGTACCGCGTCAAGCACTTCCGGGTGGCTGTGGCCAAGGATCATCGGGCCCCAGGAGCCCACGTAGTCGACATAGCGCTTGTCGTCTTCGTCAGTGACATAGGCACCTGCGGCGTGTTTGAAGAACAGGGGAGTACCGCCCACACTCTTGAAGGCGCGAACCGGGGAATTGACGCCGCCTGGGATGTGTTGCTGGGCATTGGCAAACAGGGTTTCTGAGCGTGACATGGGAGCCTCTTAAAGTCTGCGCAGGGCAATTGAGCCCTGCAAAATTTAATCTGTGGTTGGCCTGCGGCCTAGTTAAATAGCGCGCTGAGCGCACGGGCGCGGCGTTCGACTTCAGCGGCCGAGTCGGCGGCAAACAGCCCGTGAATAACTGCAATCATGCTGGCGCCTGCGCTGATCAACTGCGGGGCGTTCTCAAGGGTGATGCCGCCAATCGCCACGATTGGCAGGTGGAAGCGAGTCGCGGCCTGGTTAAGCAGTTCGACAGTCGCACTCGGCGCACCCGGCTTGGTGTTTGAGTTGAAAAAGCGGCCAAAGGCGACGTAGCTGGCCCCTTCGCTGACTGCGTTCTGCGCCAGCTCAAGCTCGGCGTGGCAGGTGCCGCCTATAATGGCATTGCGGCCCAGCAGGGCTCGCGCGGCTGCCAGCGAGCCGTCACTTTGGCCCAGGTGCAAGCCGACGCCGAGACGTGCTGCCAGTTCTGCGTCATCGTTGATGATCAAGGCTGCGCCGTAGCGATCACACAGCCCGCGCAATGCTTCAGCCTCGCGCAGGCGTCGTGCTTCATCGGTCGATTTGTCACGGTACTGCAGTAGCCTGGCGCCACCTTCAAGCGCCGCCTCGGTATAGGGCAGCAACTTGTCACCTGCCAGAAGCTGGCTGTCGGTAATTGCGTAGAGCCCGCGCAATTTCATCGGATGTTCTCCATCAGACCCCATCCAACGGCAGGCGCCGTGGAATAAATTGGCCCTGGCCGGGCCGTTCTGCGTCGCGCAGGGTGCGCCAGGTGTAGTCGAGAGCTGTGCGCACGGCGCTGATCAACTCTTCGCCAATCGCCAGGCGTCCTGCCAAGGTGCTCGCCAGGGTGCAACCCGAACCGTGATAGCTCCCAGGCAGGCGCTGGCAGGTGAAGGTGTGTTGGTCGCCGCCGCGCGAGTAAAGGCGATTGTGTACTTCGTGCTCGTCACCATGGCCGCCGGTAATCAGCAGGTGTTCGATGAAGGGCAGCAGTTTGGCGGCGCACTCATCGGCGCTGCCATCAGGCAATTCGGCCAGGATCCGGGCTTCGGGCAGGTTGGGCGTGGCAATTGTTGAGGCCGGGAAGAGTCGTTCGCGCATGGCGTACCCGACTTCATCCTTACCCAGCGCGCCACCACCTCCTGCGCGCAGAACGGGGTCGCAGACCAGGGGAATACCGGGCAGCTTGGCGCGGATCTCCAGCACCGTCTCGACCATTTCGACCGAGCCGAGCATGCCCAGCTTGATCGCCTCGACATGCAGGTCGGCGATGACGGCATTGGCTTGCGCCAGCACCCATTCGCGATCCAGCACGCGGAAGTCACTCACGTTGACAGTGTCCTGAACGGTCAAGGCAGTCACCGTAGGTGCAGCGTGACAGCCCTGAGCGAGCAGCGCTTCGATATCGGCCTGCAAACCGGCACCACCACTTGGGTCGTGTCCAGACAGGCAAAGTACTACTGGGCGGGAAGTAGGCATTTTCATGGTGCGCGAGCTTATCATTAAATCGCGGATATTGGCCTGCGACATGAATGTCTGGCGCTATAGCGATTGGCGATTTTAAAGCGGGTGGCTAGAACGCTTGCCTGACCCATGTGTCAGGATTTCAGCTTGGGTTAAAACCTTTGGCTAAATGTGAGCTGGTCAAGTTACTGCATAATATGTGAGAAGGTTGCTTATTGCAGGTTTTAGCCTGTGATATCGTGTCGATAATTCGAAGAAACAGGCATGCCAGACGGCGTCAAATAAGTGAGTTGGGGCTCACGGCGCAGTCCGAAGTTGTCGGTCATCACGTTACCGCGGGGCTGAATGCGCACCATTTTGATCCTGTTGCTTGCTGTCTGGCCGGTGTTGGCCGGGGCCGTGACATTTGATGAACATACGCGATCAGTAGATTTGGGTCGCGAGAGCTATGTACTTGAAGACGCCAGTGGTGCTGCCACTATTGATCAAGTCTCGTCGGCTGACTTTGCGCCGCGTTTCAAGCGCCAATCTGAACAGGTACTGAATGCCGGTTACTCGCGGTCGGTATTTTGGCTGCGTGTCGATCTGGATTACCAACCCTTGCAGGCGACTGGCGAGAAATCCTGGCTGCTGGAGTTGGCCTATCCACCACTCGATCACCTGATGCTCTATATCGACAACGGCCGAGGTGGTTTCGACCTGCAGCGCAGGACGGGTGACGCCCTGCCTTATGCTTCGCGGGAAATCAAAAACAATAACTTCCTGTTCGAGTTGGGCTTGCAACCCAACCAGCCCCGGCGGGTCTATTTGCGCCTGCAAAGCCAGGGGTCCATCCAGGCACCGTTGAAGCTTTGGGCGCCGAATGCCTATATAGAAAGCCAACCGACGCGCATATATGTGCTGGGTATCATCTACGGCGTGCTGTTGGGGATGATGGTCTACAACCTGTTCATCTATCTCAGCGTGCGCGACACCAGCTACCTTTACTACATTCTGTATATTGCCTCCTTTGGCCTTTACCAGGTGTCGGTGAACGGCGCGGGTATCGCGTATTTCTGGCCTGAGAGCCCATGGTGGGCGAATGCCGCCACGCCCTTCTTGATCGGCTCCGCGACATTTTTCGGCACCCAGTTCGCGCGTAGTTTTTTGCAAACCTCCCATCATGGCAAGTGGCTAGATCGCACTCTGCTTATTGTGATGCTGGTGGCGGTGCTGGTGATGGTCTTGGCCTTGACCGCCAGCTATGCCTTGTCACTACGCCTTGCCACATACCTGGCGCTGGTCTTTACCCTGGTGGTTTTCTGGGCGGGCCTGAATGCCTGGTTGAGCGGCATGCGCGTGGCGCGTTACTTCATCTTTGCCTGGTCGGCGTTTTTGCTCGGTGGCATCGTCAATACGCTTATGGTTCTCGGCTTTTTGCCAAACGTGTTTATCACCATGTACGCCAGCCAGATTGGCTCGGCACTTGAGGTGGCACTGCTGTCCCTGGCCCTGGCGGACAGGATCAACGTTCTCAAGGAAGAGCGCACCGCTATTTTGCAGTCGGCCCGGCGTGAGCTGGAGTCGCTCAACCAGGCGCTGGCCAACAATAATCGGCTCAAGGACGAGTTCCTGGCGACCATCAGCCACGAATTGCGCACGCCCATGAATGGAGTGATTGGCTCTTTGGACTTGTTGCAAACCGTTCGCCTGGACAATGAAATGGAGCAGTATCGCGCCATGGCCCAGGGTTCCGCGCAAGAAATGATGCGCATGATCAATAACATCCTGGTCCTGACGGAGTTGCAGGCTGGCCGCTTGTATCCTCTGTGCGAGCCATTCAGCTTGCGGGTATTGATTGATTCGCTGAGCGACCAGTACATGCCGCTTGCACAGGGCAAGGGCCTGGAGTTCGTGGTTGAGTACGATGAGGCGCTGGCCGATGAGTTGGAAGGTGACTTGGCCAAGCTTCGCATGAGTATCGGCATTCTCCTGGATAATGCGATTAAGTTCACCGATAAAGGCAGCGTGACCTTGCGCATCAGTTCGCAACCTGGCGCCCGGGGTGATGTGCCGTTGTGCATTGATGTGATTGATACCGGTGCGGGCTTCAACCAGGCCCATAACCACTCCTTGTACCAATGCTTCCAGCAATTGGACGGCTCGATGACCCGGCGCTTTGGTGGCTTGGGCATTGGCTTGGCTATTTGCCGGCAGATGGTCGCCCTGCTTGACGGTGACCTGAGCCACGAGTCGCAGCCGGGCAGGGGCAGCCATTTCAGACTGAACGTGCGCCTGGCGCTTGCCGGCACACTTGCCGCTGCACCCCATTCGCAACGCCAACCTTCATAAACCTGATCAATTGTCCGTCTTTCAGGGCGGGATCGCTGGCTGAAACGACCTCGAATCTGCCTTAAATCCCCCTGTATTGAAAAACTGAATTCTGATTCACTGAGCAAATGATGAATCAGGATTCAGGCTATGGCTTATCGCACCAGCGCCCTACGAATTGACCGTGACAATGCCTTGCGCTTGCGAATCCTTCGCTGTGCCCAGGCGCGAGTCACTGAGGCAGGGTTTGGCGCACTGACCATGCAGGCATTGGCTGAAGATGTCGGTATTGCGACAGGCAGTCTCTACCGTCATTTTCAAAACAAAGGTGAGTTGGCCGCCGAAGTCTTTGCCCGCGCCAGTCAGCGAGAGGTGGATGCCATGGCGCTGGCATTGAAAACCCAGGCTCCGGCGCCGAGGCGACTGGCTGCGGGCCTGGCCCAGTTTGCTGCTCGGGCTTGGCACAGCCGCCGCCTGGCATATGCATTAATTGCTGAACCAGTCGACCCCGAGGTTGATAAGCAGCGTCTGATCTTTCGCCAAGCCTATGCAGAGCTTCTGGTCGAGGTGCTGGACGAGGGCGTCAGCCAGGGCGATTTTCGCCCCCAGCATACTCAACTAAGTGCTGCGTGCCTGGTTGGCGCGATCGCCGAGTCACTGGTCGGGCCTTTGTCCCCGAGTGCGTGCGCCGCCCGCGAAACCGGTCAGCCCGCCTTGGCGTTGGGCAGCATAACCGAGGATTTGATTGCATTCTGTTTAAGCGCCGTTGGCGCCAAGGAGTTATCCGCATGAACCCGAACCTTAACGCAGAAACCCATGAGGTATTCAATCAGGTACCGCCGCTCGATGGCGCCAATTTGTACCGTGTCGACCTACCGCTGCAGGAGTGGAATCGCCGGTTTGGTGGTGCCTGGGCTGAAGATCGCCTGCACAGCTATGGCGCGCTTACTGGCGGCCCGTTAATGGCAGCCGGCTTTTTGGCCAACGAGCAAAAGCCTGTGTTCAAAAGCCACGACCGTTACGGTCATCGTATCGACCTGGTTGAGTTTCACCCGGCCTATCATGAGTTGATGGGCGCCGCGATCAAGCATGGCTTGCCATCGTCGCCCTGGATCGACCCGCGTAGCGGAGCCCATGTGGCGCGGGCCTCGCTGAGCTATTTGCACAGCCAGGCCGAGGCAGGGTCGGGCTGCCCGCTGACCATGACCTATGCCAGCGTCCCGGCGATCAAGTTGCAGCCGGATATCGCGGAAATCTGGCTGCCAAAGATTCTTTCGACCGAGTATGACCCGCGCAACCTGCCGATCGAGCAGAAGACCGGGGCGACCATCGGCATGGCCATGACCGAGAAACAGGGCGGTACCGACGTCCGAGCCAACACCACGCGCGCCCATCCCGTGGGAATTCCGGGGCCGGGTCAGGCATATGAGCTGGTGGGCCATAAATGGTTTTGTTCGGCCCCCATGTGCGATGCGTTTCTGACCCTGGCCTACACGGACAAGGGCTTGAGTTGCTTCCTGTTGCCACGTCATCGCCCGGATGGCTCGCGCAACGAGTTTTATATCCAGCGCCTGAAGAACAAGCTGGGTAACTGGTCAAATGCCTCCAGCGAGGTGGAATACCGTGGTGCCTTGGCGTGGATGATTGGTGAAGAGGGCCGCGGCGTACCGACTATTATCGAAATGGTCTCTCTGACTCGTTTTGATTGCATGATTGGCTCCAGCGCCCTGATGCGCCAGGCATTGACCCAGGCCACGCATCATTGCGCATACCGTAAGGTCGGCGGGCGTGTGTTGGCCGAACAGCCGTTGATGCAAAACGTCCTGGCGGACTTGGCCCTTGAAAGCGAAGCTGCGCTGGCGTTGACCTTGCGTATGGGCAAGGCGCTGGATAACGCCCATGATGAGCAGGAGGAAAAATTTGCCCGCCTGGTCACGGCCATTGGCAAATACTGGATCTGCAAGCGCGCTCCGGCAATGATCAACGAAGCTCAGGAGTGTCTCGGTGGCGCAGGTTATGTGGAGGAAACCATCTTGCCGCGCCTGTACCGCGAAGCCCCGGTCAATTCCATCTGGGAAGGGTCGGGCAATGTACAGTGCCTTGATGTATTGCGCGCACTGTCCAAGGAGCCGGGCGTACTTGAAGCCCTGTTTACCGAGTTGGGTGACGGCCATGGCGACGCGCGCCTGAAAGCGCATATCGGCAAGGTTCAGGCGGCATTTCGCGATACCGATGATATCCAGTTCCGTGCACGCCAGTTGACCGAGGATGTGGCCATTGCGCTGCAAGCCAAGTTGTTGCTTGAGGCGGGTAATAGCACGGTATCCGATGCTTTCCTTGCCAGTCGCCTTGGGGACGGCGGCCGGGTCTATGGCACCTTGCCGCGTAGCGTTGATGCCCCGGCTTTGGTCGCGCGCAGCACGCCGCATCTGGCTTGATCGGGTTCCGGGCGGCGTTTGCTGATCGGCTGGCTTAACAGTGCATAAAGTGTCATCTGGGCCTGGCCCAATCATGCCAAGTAATCCTTAGACTGGCTTAGCAGGCGGTCTAAGGTGCACTATTAGCCTGGACGTTCAGTCAGGAAGCCTTGCCGTGAATCCATGTTCAGATGACTTTATTGTTGTAGCCAGCCCTGAAGAGGCCGTTGACCGGCTTGCCGCATTGCATGATCAAGCCACGCGGGCCTTGAGCCTGGCGCTCAAGGCCTATCTCAAGGACCGGGTCAAGCCCGATCCGGCCACGCATTGCCAGTTCCGCTATCCGGAACTGCGCCTGACTTATTTGTGCCATGGCGAAGCGCCAGCCACCGTGCGCGCCTATGCCAAGGTTCAGGTGCCGGGCACCTACAGCATCACCGTCACCCATCCTGGCGCCTTTCGCAAGTACTTGCTCGAGCAGCTGCAACCCCTGATGCACGACTACACGCTGCGCGTTGAAGTGGGGCTGAGCGAGCAGAATATTCCCTATCCCTATGTGGTTGAACAAGGCGATGAACTGGCTGGCTCCGGAGTGACTGCCGGTGAGCTGGCACGGGTGTTCCCGAGCACTGATCTGTCGGCTGCGACGGACAGCACGGCCGATGGCTTGTATAGCTGGGAAAGCATGGACCCCATGCCGCTGGCGCTGTTCGATGCTGCGCGAGTGGATTTTTCCTTGCGCCGGCTGGTGCATTACACCGGCAGTGACTGGCGCCATGTGCAGCCCTGGATATTGCTGACCAACTATCATCGCTATGTCGATCAGTTCATTCGCCACGGCCTGGATATGCTGGTCGGTGAGTCTCGTTTTACCCGCATGGTGCTGCCGGGCAACGTGGTGATTGAGCGCGGCATGTCCGAAGGCGAGATGCAGGCGATTATCGGCGGCGTGGTGTGGCATCGCTACCAGATGCCGGCATACCACCTGCTGTCTGGTGATAGCGGCGATGGCATTACCCTGGTCAATATCGGCGTAGGCCCTTCCAACGCCAAGAACATCACCGATCACCTCGCTGTATTGCGGCCACATTGCTGGCTGATGATTGGCCACTGCGGCGGTCTGCGCCAGTCGCAAACCATTGGCGACTATGTGCTCGCCCACGCCTATATGCGCCGCGATGGCATTCTTGACCGGGTTTTGCCGCCCAATATTCCCCTGCCTGCACTGGCCGAGGTGCAGCAAGCCTTGCAGGATGCCGCAGCGCAGGTGACCGGCGAAAAGGGTGATGATCTCAAGCGCCGCCTGCGCACTGGCACTGTGTTGACCTATGACGATCGTAACTGGGAGTTGCGCTGGGCCCAGGAGCGCCCGCTGATCAATCAGGCTCGGGCCGTCGCGGTAGACATGGAAAGTGGCACTGTCGCCGCCCAGGGTTATCGCCTGCGCGTTCCATACGGCACGCTGCTGTGTGTTTCGGATAAACCGCTGCACAGCGAGATCAAGCTGCCGGGGGCTGCGGGAGCATTCTACGAGCGTGCCGTGACCCAGCATTTGCACATTGGCATCACTGCCCTGGATTTACTGCGTGGTCAGCTTAACTCGCTGCACTCGCGTAAATTAAGGAGTTTCGACGAGCCGCCATTCCGCTAGCGCAGCATATGAACGACAAAACGCCTCGGTCCCGGACCGAGGCGTTTTTTTATGGATTATTGACTGGCGTCGAGCACCACCCGATAGCGCGCTTTACCGTCGCGCAGATGCTGGATGGCATCGTTCACCTTGCTCATCGGGAAGTGCTCGACCTGCGGCAATATCTGATGGCGCGCGCAGAACTCGAGCATGCTGCGCATAATGGCCGGCGAACCAACCGGAGAGCCTGAAATACTGCGTTGCCGTGGGATCAGGTTGAACACATGCACCGGGATCGCGCTTGGCACAATCCCGACAAAGTGCAGCTTGCCTTTACCGCCCAGGGTGCCGATCAGCGCGTTCCAGTCTAGATCGGCGCTGGCGGTTATCAGCAGGAAATCCAGCGTGCCCGCCACTTTCTTCATGGCCGCGCTGTCGGTTGAGGCGACCACATTGTGTGCGCCAAGACGTTTGGCTTCCTCCTGCTTATTCAGCGATGAAGTGAAGGCCGTGACCTCGCAACCCCATGCATTCAAAAAGCGCAACGCCAGGTGGCCCAAGCCGCCAATGCCCACAACACCGACGCGGTCTGTTGGCTTGACGTTGAGCTCAAGCAACGGGGCAAACACTGTCGAGCCACCGCAAAACAGGGGGCCGGCCAGGCTGGGGTCGAGGCTGTCGGGAATCGGCAGGGTCCATGCCCAATGGGCGCGCATGCGATTGGCAAAGCCACCGTGGCTGCCGACAATGGTGGGTTTGATCATGTTGCACAGTTGGTGCGAGCCTTCCATGCATGAGTTGCAATGCATGCAGCTACCTTTCAGCCAGCCGATGCCAACCCGCTGCCCTATCTTCAGGCCTTGTGCTTGTTCGCCCAGGCGCACCACGGTGCCGACCACTTCATGGCCAGGGATGAAGGGGTAGCGCGCGTTTTTCCATTCGTTGTCGATCATCGACTGATCTGAATGACAAATACCGCAGTATTCAATGGCGACTTCGACTTCCTCGGTGCCGAGCGGTCCTGGGTCATACTCAAACTGTTCAAGGGGCGCGCCTGCCTGGGTTGCAGCCCAGCCAGTGAAGGTAGAAACGACAGACTCGGGTGTGCTCATGTGCGGACTCCTGGAAACGAGTAATCAGGTGACAAGCAGCATAGACCCTTGTTCGAAATGCAGAATCAAGATAATCAGCGGTGATGCTCGGGTAAACTGCGGGTTTAGCTATGTCTTTGGGAACTCTTTGATGCCGCGTCCACCACGTCCAGCTACGCCACGACGGTCTGCAGCTGCCAAGTCGGCGCCACGTCGTCAGGCCAAGGCTCCGCCGGCCGAGCCACGCTTGCTGGCCCTGAACAAACCTTTTGATGTGCTGACCCAGTTCAATGACGAGCAAGGCCGCGCCACGCTCAAGGACTTTGTCGATGTGCCCGGTGTGTACCCGGCCGGCAGGCTGGATCGTGACAGCGAAGGTTTGTTGCTGCTGACCAATGACGGGCGCTTGCAGGCGCGAATCGCCGACCCTAAGCACAAGTTGGCGAAAACCTATTGGGTGCAGGTTGAAGGGGAGCCAACTAACGAACAGCTACAGCGCTTGCGTGAAGGTGTCGAGCTTAATGATGGCATGACCTTGCCCGCCGAAGCCCGTCAGTTGGGTGAGCCGGATCTGTGGCCGCGCAACCCGCCAGTGCGCTTTCGCAAAAGCATCCCGACCACATGGCTGGAGCTGGTGATACGCGAGGGACGTAACCGCCAGGTCAGGCGGATGACCGCCGCAGTGGGCTTGCCGACGTTGCGCCTGGTACGGGTGCGTATTGGCCCCTGGAGCCTTGGCGAGTTGCAGCCGGGGCAGTGGCAGGACCTGGAGCCACGCCTTTAGGTATTGCCCGAAGCGGCAGTCTTGGGTCAGTGGCCTTCGATTTCGAGTCCGGCAATGACAAAGGTCTTGATCACAAAGCCCAGCACGCCCAGGCCCAGGGCAAGAAACAGGATCATGCTGCCAAAGCGGCCTGCTTTGGACTTTTTGGCGAGGTCCCAGACAATAAATGCCATGAACAGGATCAGGGCGCTGACCAGCACTGTTGTCATTAGATCTTCGAAAACTTCGGTGTCCATCGTGGCCTCAATTACCGGGTAAATAGCCTTGGCCAGGCGTCTGTCGACACTGGCGCAGGCTGGCGATTATACGTCAGCACGGTAATTTGTCAGGCCCCATTGGCTCACTGAACGCAGCATGACGCCTAACTGCGCAAGTGCTCCAGTGGTAACTGGGTGCTCGACAGGATCTGCTGCAAGACGAAGCTCGAACGTACGCTGGACACCCCTTCGATCCGGGTCAGGGTGCCTAGCAACAGCTTTTGATAATGATCCATATCAGGCACCACCACTTTCAATTGGTAGTCGGCGTCCATACCAGTGACCAGGCTGCACTCAAGTACTTCCGGGCAATTGCGTATGGCTTCCTGAAAGTGCTCGAAGCGTTCCGGTGTATGCCGGTCCATGCCTATCAGCACATAGGCGGTCAGGCTCAGTCCAAGTTTTTTACTGTCGAGCAGGGCCACTTGCCTGGCGATATAGCCGTCGTCTTCCAGCTGCTTGACCCGGCGCGAGCAGGGGGAGGGCGACAGGCCAATGCGTTCGGCCAGCTCTTGGTTGGACAGGCGAGCGTCGCGTTGCAATTCTGCCAAGATACTCAGGTCGTAACGATCTAGTTTGTTCATGCTGGCCACAGTTTGTGTTTTGGTTGCGTTGAATAATGCATTATTAGTTAAAAATTGCGCAACCAATACTTATTTGAGCAATGTTAGCAATCATTTACTCGCCGCATCACCGTACTATTTACCTCAGTTTCAAGGCCCGGACGACATGTCCACGCCGCCTCACTCAATCAGGTGAGCGGCCTCCGCCGATCCAACAGGGTCGTCACGGCACCCGGGTCCGCACTGTCCAACCAGACGGGCGATAAGGGCGGCGACACAATTGCCAGCACAGGACAGCATTCCCGAAGGGAGGCCCAAGGCCTCCCTTTTTTATGGGTTGGGATAAGCCTCAAATCAAGCCTGCCAAACGCAGTAGCCACCATAGCGTGATGACGATCTGCACCAGGAAACCAGCAAAACGCAACCAGACGAACAAGGCTGAAGTGCTGATCAGGTGCATGCAGCTTTGAAATATCCGTGCCGCCAACAGAGATCCAGCCAGCGGATCGGTGATACTGGTTTGGCTGACGACCATTGCGTAGAGCAGCACCGCTGCCATTATCGGAACATTCTCCACGCAGTTGGCATGGGCGCGAACCAGGCGCTGGCCAAATGCGCCCGGCATATTGCTGCCATCCGGGGAGAAGCCATTGACCGCCAGTTTGCCGCTGAGCACCAGCAAGCCGCGCTGGTTGAGCATCAGCATCAGTAGAAACAGTGTCCAGCCAAGCAATCCGAGCAGCGCAACAGCGCTAGGCGAAAGGGTCATAAGTGAGTCCTTGAGAGTGAATGATACTGTTTTTATAAGACCGCCTGAGCAGCTTAGGATAATTAGAGTTTTTGCTCTATATGGCTAGGACTGTTTTAACGCGAGAAACCTGACGAGTGCAGCGGCTTTTTAGTCGCCGGGCCTATTTACCGACTCTTTACTCAGCATTGACCCTGATTTGACCGGACTTTAGTCATTCTGTAACTCAGACAGACCAATGAGGTGGCAGCGATGATTAAGCGCTTTAAGTGGGTCGAAATTGGCGTACTGGTCCTGCTGGGCCTTTCACCTTTGGTGCAGGCATCGCCCAAGCATGAACAACACCGCGATAGGCATCCAGAGGTTCGAGTGGTGAAGGTTGAACGAATATCACCGAGGATTTCGCACCAGCCTGTCAGGTATGAGCGGGTTCGCTTCAACCAGGGCGATTTTTACATGAGGGATGGTCGTTGGTACAAACCAACTGCAGGCCGCTATGTACGGGTGGCGCCGCCTTATGGTTTCACGGTCCGGCAGCTACCACGTGGCGCACATCAGGTTTGGGTGCGCGGGGTTAAATATCACCGGGTTGCGGATAGCTATTATCGCTGGCAGGGCAAGCGAGGCTATTATCAGGTCGTGCGTTTGCCGCGCTGGTAATTGCAACTCAGTGATGATCATGGCTGCGCGACGGCTGGCGGGGCCGGCAGTACTTCCGGCGGGTCGGCATGCACCAGCACCTCGGCTTGTGGGTATTCTGCACGGATTGCATCCTCGACTTGCTCGCACAACGCATGGGCTTTAGACAAGCTCAGGTCGCCGGGCAGCTCGAGGTGCAGTTGCACAAACCAGCGGGTGCCGGAAATTCGTGTGCGCAGGTCATGCGCGCCGAGCACACCCGGCACGGCGCAGACTAAATTGTGCATGTGCTCGCTGACGTCGGGCGAGAGCTCTTTATCCATCAGCACAGCGCCAGCCTCGCGAGCAATGCTGATTGCACTCCAGAGAATGTAGAAGGCAATGCCTATGGCGAAGATGGCATCAATTTGCAGCCAGCCAAAACTGGCCAGAAACAACGCCAGTAGAATGCTGCTGTTGAGCAGTAAGTCCGAACGGTAGTGCAATGAATCCGCACGAATCGCGGTTGAGCCCGTGACTTTCACGACATGACGTTGAAACATCAGCAGTGCGACGGTAACCGCCAAGGACAGGAGCATTACCGCAATACCCAGGCTTTCGCTGGTAAGGGGTTGTGGGTTTATCAAGCGCTCCACACCTTGCACGCCAACCAAGACGGCACTGGCGCCGATAAACAGCGCCTGGCCTAGACCCGCGAGTGCTTCGGCCTTGCCATGCCCGTAGCGGTGATCATCGTCGGCTGGGCGCAATGAGTAATGCACCGCGATAAGGTTCAGCAGCGAAGCCGCGCCATCAAGCAATGAGTCAGTCAGGCCTGCAAGCAGGCTGACCGAGCCGCTCAGCCACCAGGCAACCGCCTTGGCCAGTGCGAGCGCCAAGGCCACCACCAATGCGGCAGAAGACGCCTGGCGCATCAGTCGAGCATGCTGCGGCAGTACAGTCATAAGTCGTCCGTAAACCTGTAGCTGGCGATGGGGCAAGGCTCATTATGGGCTTTGGTGCAAGGTCTGTCACAGCACCGAAGCTTGATTATGCCGCCGGACGCAGGCCGTACGCAGCCAATTGTTGCAGGTCGCCACGGTGTTCAATCACCCGCGGATCGTCCAGCGGCAGGTTTTTACCGGTTTGCTGCATGATCAACGCCTTGAGCTTGGCGCGATCGACCTGGCCCTGGCTGTCGACCAGGTTTTTCAGTGCCTGTGGGTCAACCTGGGCGGTTTTGCCACCTGGCAGGTAGATAGCACCTGTGGCGAAATCGACGCCCAGGGCGATCAGGCCCGGCAGCACGTAGAACAGAATGCCGATGGCGTCTAGCGCGACAATAACAGGGTCGACTTTGCCTTCGATTTGACCGCGACGATCAGGATAAAACAAGGTGCCGCAAGCGCTCAATTGCGTGAGTAAGCTGGCGCTGAGTACACAGCCAATAATGCGGGTAGAGGTGCGCATTCAAGTTCTCCTTGGGGGTTGGCGCGCAACTATAGCAAGGCGTTAGCCGTATTGCTGCGGGTTTGAATACTGTCATCAATAATGACTGTGCAAGGCTCAATCAGTTCGCCGGTATAATCGACATTCGTACTGGAGAACTCATGAATTCGCTGCCAATCGACCACCTGTTACCCGCACTTTGCGATGCCCTGGGCGCGCGCGATGAAGCAGTGCTTGAGGCGCCGCCGGGTGCAGGTAAAACCACGCGGGTGCCGCTGGCGCTGCTCGACCAGCCATGGCTTGCCGGACAGCAGATCATCATGCTCGAACCCCGTAGGTTGGCCGCGCGTGCAGCGGCCGAGCGACTGGCCAGTGAGCTGGGCGAAAAGGTTGGCCAAACCGTCGGCTATCGAATTCGCCTGGACAGCAAGGTCGGGCCTGAAACCCGCATTGAAGTGGTCACCGAAGGTATTCTCGTGCGCCGCTTGCAGGAAGATCCGGCGCTGGAGGGCGTAGGGCTGGTCATATTCGATGAGTTCCATGAACGCAGTCTCGACGCGGATCTGGCGCTGGCGTTGACCCTCAATGGCCGGGCCATGTTTCGTGCGGCGGACTCCGGCGAGCCGCCATTAAAAGTGCTGTTGATGTCGGCTACCCTTGAAGGCACGCGACTGGCACAGTTGCTGGACGATGCGCCCGTGCTGACCAGCGAGGGGCGGATGTTTCCGGTGGATATTCTCTGGAGCAAACCCCAGCCATCGGGCCAATATATCGAGCCTCGCGTTATCGCAGCCTGTTTGGAGGCGTTGGACGAGCAACAGGGCAGCATCCTGGTTTTCCTGCCGGGCCAGGCTGAGATTCGACGTGTCCATCAAGGGCTGCATGAAAGCCTCGGCGATCGCCAGGATGTCCTGCTTTGCCCGCTGCATGGTGAGCTTGATCTCAATGCCCAGCGCGCGGCGATCAATCCCGCTCCGACCGAAAAGCGCAAAATTGTGCTGGCAACCAATATTGCGGAAACCAGCATTACCATCGACGGTGTGCGCGTGGTGATTGATGCGGGGCTGGAACGGGTGCCACGTTTCGATCCACGCAGCGGCATGACCCGACTCGACACGCAGCGCATTTCCAAGGCCAGCGCGACCCAGCGCTCAGGGCGGGCGGGGCGGCTTGAGCCCGGTGTCTGTTATCGTCTCTGGTCGCAAGCCCAGCATGAGCAACTGGCGAATTTTTCCGCGCCCGAAATGCTCCAGGCCGACCTGGCCGGGCTTGCGCTGCAACTGGCGCGCTGGGGCGTCGAGCTGGACGAACTGGCCTGGCTCGACTTGCCTCCCGCAGCGGCCTATGCCCAGGCGCGAGACTTGTTGCGACGCCTCAGTGCGCTCGATGAGCGTGGCGTGCTCAGCGCCCATGGCCAGGCGATGGCTGAGTTGCCGACTCACCCGCGCATTGCTCATTTGCTGTTGCGCGGGCAGGCGCTTGGCCTGGGCAATCTTGCCTGCGATATCGCCGCATTGCTCGGCGAGAAGGACATCCTTCGGGGCGCGGGTGCCGACCTGCATGACCGAATTGTAGCCATGACCGGTAACCCGGCCAGTCGAGGCCCGGTGCAGCGCGCTCGCCAACTGGCCCGCCAGTTCCGCAGCTATCTGAGAGGGCCGGTATTGTCACCAGTGGCAGACCCCGACCACCCCCGTTGGCTCGCCGCGCTTCTGGCCTTTGCCTATCCTGATCGCGTGGCCCGTCAACGGCGCGAGGGCAGTGCCGAGTACCGGCTGGCCAACGGTCGCGCCGCGCAGTTTAGCGAGCCGGATGGGTTGATGAAGCAGCCATGGTTGGTTATCGCCGATCTTGGCAGCCGCCAGGGCCAGCGCGAGGAGCGGATCTATCTGGCTGCTGCACTTGATCCTTCCCTGTTCGATACCGTTCTTGCCGAGCAGGTGGTGCAGCGCGATGAACTGGAGTGGGACGAGCGAGAGGGCGTGCTCAAGGCCGAAAGGCAGCGACGCCTGGGCGAATTGGTGCTCAGTCGTGATGCCTTGCCGGGACTCAATGAAGACGCCCGGATCAAGGCCTTGGCCGGCTTGGTTCGGCGCAAGGGCCTGGAGCTTTTGCCTTGGCGTCCCGAGTTGCGCCAGTGGCAAGCGCGCATCGCGTTTTTGCGCAGGCTGGATATTGCGCAAAGCGGTGCGAGCCAGTGGCCAGATCTGACGGATGCAGCGCTGCTGGATTCTCTTGAGCTGTGGCTGGCGCCTTATCTGGGCAAGGTCAATCGGCTGAGCCATTTCGCCAATCTCGACTTGTCCAACATCCTGCTCGCCCAACTGCCCTGGCCGTTGCCGCAGCAACTGGACGAGTTGGCGCCCAGGACGCTGCAAGTGCCTTCGGGTTCGCGTATCGCCATCGACTATTCGGAGTATCCACCCGTGCTGGCGGTGAGACTGCAGGAACTGTTCGGGTTGGCACAGACGCCGCGAATCGCGGGCGGCAGGCAAGGCCTCTTGTTGCACCTTCTTTCTCCAGCGCGGCGCCCGGTGCAGGTGACACAGGATCTGGCCAGCTTCTGGGCTAATACCTATATCGATGTGAAGAAGGATCTGAAGGGGCGATATCCAAAACACTGGTGGCCGGATGACCCGATGGAAGCGGAGCCAACCGCAAGAGCCAAACCGCGCAAAGGCTGATCAGCTACGACCGGAGGCTGCCTGATTCCGAGGCAACCTCCAGCGCTATGCTCTGCCGTCACTGAGCTGCCAGGCTTGCAGCAGTGCCGCTTGTTCACTCCATCGTCAGAACAATCTTGCCGATATGCTCGCCGCCTTCCATGCGTTTGTGGGCCTGTGCTGCTTCGGTGAAGGGGTAGACCTTGTCGATGATCGGTGTGCAGCGCCCGGCGGCAAGGGCAGGCCATACCTGTTCGCGCAGTTGTTGTGCGATGGCGGCTTTTTCGGCGTCGGTGCGTGGACGCAACAGTGAGCCGGTGACGACTGCACGCTTGCCGAGAATCGCCATCAGGTTGGCATCCTGGGCTTTTGCACCACCGAGGAAGCCGATCATGACCAGGCGGCCGTCCATGGCCAGTGCACTGATATTGTCGTTGAAGTAGGAGCCGCCCATGATGTCGAGGATCACGTCGACGCCCTGGTTGTCGGTCTTGTTCATGATCACCTGTGCGAAGTCCTGTTCGCGGTAGTTGATCGGTTCAGCGCCGAGCTCGCGAATTGCCGCACACTTTTGCTCGCTGCCAGCGGTGGCGAAGGCTTCGATGCCAAACTCGCGGCAGAGCATCAGGGCGGTGGTGCCGATACCGCTGGTGCCGCCGTGAATCAGCACTCGCTGGCCTTTGCTCGCCCCGCCAAGGCCGAATACGTTGGCCCAGACGGTGAAGAAGGTTTCTGGAATCGCTGCGGCCTGGACCCAGTCCAGCCCGTCGGGAATAGGCAGGCTTTGTCCGGCCGGGGCCACACAGTACTGCGCATAGCCGCCGCCGTTGGTCAGTGCGCAGACCTTGTCGCCAAGCTTGAATGCACTGACACCTTCGCCCAGCGCAACCACTTCGCCGGCGATTTCCAGGCCGGGAATCGGGCTCATGCCCGGCTTCATCGGGTATTTTCCCGCGCGCTGGATGACATCGGGGCGGTTGACCCCGGCAGCCTGTACCTTTATCAGAACTTCCCCTGCGCCTGGGCTTGGCACGGCCGTTTGCCAGGGTTGCAAAACCTCTGGCCCACCGGGTTCGGTGATTTCAATAAGGGTCATTTGTGTAGCAAGAGTCATGATTCAGTGCCTCCGCAGCAGGGTTGAATTGTATCTAGTGTGCGACTGGCTAAAGCCATGGCGGGTTCCCAGATAAGTGCGATGACGATTGGAGCACGGCCGATTGCCGAATAATGCGATAGGCTGGCCGGCATGGGTGTTTACCAGAGCAGGGCATGATGACCATTTGGCTCATGGCTTTGCGCTAGTATCCGCGAATTGACTACCCTGCATAAAGGTGACGAATTCACGATTGGTACAACTCTGTCATGAGCATGGCCGGGCTTAACCTGTTGTAGCCGGTATTATCGAGGGCGTTCAATGCACCGCAAGGTATTCGCCAGTAAAGTTTTTGATCGAAAAGTCGTGCTGATTACCGGTGGTTGCGCGGGTATTGGTCGCGCAATAGCCATGCGTGCAGCCCAAGGCGGTGCCCGCCTGGTGATTCTTGACTTGCAGCAGGAGTCGCTCGACAGCCTGGTCCAGCATCTGGAAGATCATCACAATGTCGAGGCCCTGGGCCTGTGTTGCGATGTTGCCGACGCCCAGGCGGTCGAGCATGCCGTGGCGCATGCAGTCGAGCGTTTTGGCGGGATCGATGTGCTGGTCAATAACGCTGGCATTACCCACCGCAGCAATTTCGCCGACACTCAACTTGAAGTGTTTCAGCGGGTCATGGCGGTCAATTATTTCGGTGCCGTGCATTGCACCAAGGCCGCTTTGCCGAGCCTTATTGCCCGTGGCGGGCAGATTATCGTGCTCAGTTCATTGTCGGGCTTTGCGCCGCTACTGTATCGCAGCGCCTACAACGCCAGTAAACATGCACTGCATGGGTTGTTCGAAACCTTGCGCGCCGAACTCAAGGGCTCTGGCGTCAATGTGATGCTGGTTTGCCCCGGCTTTACCGCCACGGACTTGCGCAAGAACGCCCTGGTCGGTGATGGCTCAGTTGCACCCCAACCGCCACTGGCGATTGGCAAGGTTGCCTCTGCCCAGGATGTCGCCGAGGCAATCTACCAGGGGGCATTAAAGCGTAAGCGCCTGTTGGTCTTGTCCAATGTCAACTGGCGGGCCAGATTGCTCGCACGTTTCTTCCCGCGTTTATTCGAGCGGGTGTTATTGCCGCGTTTGTCTGGGTTAAAACCGCAACGTTCGGGATTGCACTAATGCGGGCTGCCTGGCTGCTGTTTTTCATGCTGCTGGGCGCTCCGGTTGCTGCCGAGTCCTTGTCGCTCAAGGTCATGACTGACCTTTGGCCGCCATTTCGAATGCTCGACGACAAGGGCAAGCTATATGGCCTGGACATCGATTTACTGCATGAAATCGAACAGCGCAGCGGCTATCGCCTGGTGGTTCAGCGGGCGCCCTGGGCACGAGGGCTGGCGGCGTTGCAGTCCGGTAGGGCGGATATGATGAGCGGGCTGGCTAAAACTCCGGCACGAGAGCGTTATATCAATTATTTGGAACCCGCCTACTTTGCTTGTGCCCCGCGAATTTACATGACGCCCGAGTTTGCCCCCTTATTGACCGACTACACACAACTTGCCGGTCTGCGTATTGGCTATGTGCTCGACTCAGCTTACTTCGAACCGTTTGACAGCGATAAATCACTCAGCAAGGTCGCTGTTTCCAGTGAGTCTCAACTGTTGGGAATGTTGGCCCGTGGTCGTATCCAGGCCTTTGTCGGCACTGATTGCCAGGTTGACTACGAACTGCGCGATCCGCAGAAGGCCAAGGCCATTGCCAAGGCGGCATACAAACCCGCGAGTCATGTCCGGTTGTACCTGGGGTTCAGTCGACAGGGCGATCATGTGGCGGCGATAAGGCGCGTCACTGAAGTGCTGCAGCAATTGCTCACCGAGGGCTGGATACAACAGCGCGCCGAGCATTATGGGTTAGAAAAAACAGGCCTTGTCGAGTACAGCGCACCTTAGGGAAAATTGGTCTGCTGCGCTGGTTCAGTTCTCGATCGGCGCCTGTTCATGCAGCATAAACATACGGAACAGCACAACACTGGCAAAAAGCTGCAAGAAGTTGTCGGTGCTATTGAGCAAAATGGCAAAAAGGCCATCTGCATCCGCGCCTTGAGTGGTTTGCAGCCAGCCGCTAAGCAGCCACAGCGGAACCATGACAATAAGCACGCAACCGGCAATCTGCCAGAAATAGTTGCGAGTCAGCTCGAAGCTCTCATGCAAGGCCTTGATCGGGCTCAGGCCGCGCAATACCAGCAGGTACTCGGCAAACGCCAGCTTGATCATGAACCATAAGCCCGGAATGATGAACAGCGAGGCTCCGAGAGCAATCACCAGGGTGCTGATGGCGGTGAGCAGGGCAAATGCTGGCCACATGCTCAGGCTGGTGGCGAGCAGGTTGCGGATCTGTGGCGATTCGTTGCGGCTGCGCGCATCGAGAAACAAAATCAACGCGCCGGTATAAAGCGGGTAGAACACCAGCCCGAGCATGATCCCGTAGATCATCTCGTTCTCTGGCCCCGCGATTGAGCTGACCCATTGATGCAAAAGCGATTCGACAAGAATCAGCGGCAGGCACAGCTTGGCGATGCTCAGCAGGTTATTGCTGAAGAAAAACCAGGAATCGCGCAAAATCGCAGTGATATTCATCGTCGTCTTGATCATCTGTGGTGGGTCGCCAAAGGTCGTCACTCTAGCCGATCTGAGTGTGCCAGCCCAAGCCCGGTAGCTTCTCGCATCAGGCCAAGCTGTAACCCTGTATGACCTGGATCAGGATTGGCTGGCGAAACGTTCAACCACGCTGGTGCAACTGACGACTTCTGCGTACTCATCGCGAAGGTTGGCCATTGCCATGTCGTGTACCTCATCGGCACTGCGTGGGTTGCCGGCAAAGTCGGTTTTGTCAAAGGTGTAGCAGGCGTCATGGACCACCAATGTCCCGAACCCCAGGTTGCTGGCGGTGCGCGCGGTGGCCTCGACCGAGTTCTCGCTGGCCACGCCAACAATCACCAGCTGTCTGATACCGCGCACATGGAGCCAGCGTTCAAGTGCCGAGTGACAAAAGGCGTCCGTGACATTTTTTTCCAGCACGTATTCGTGGGCCAGTGGCTGCAGTTCGGGTTGAAACAGCGCACCGCTCTGGCCCGGCGCAAAGACCGAGTCGGGCTGTCTGGAAACATGCCGGATATGCACAAGTGGCCAACCGAGGTTACGCCAGTGTTGTTGAAGTGTGGCGATTTGCTGTTCGGCACCAGGATTGTTACGCGGCAGCTTGACGCGCTGAATGCCCTGCTGCATGTCGATTGTCAGCAGGGCGACGGGTGAGTCGGGCAGGGCAACTGTGGACATGCTTCACCTTTGATCTCTGGGATGTGACTGAGTGACAGTAGCAGGCAAACGAACTGCTGGTTTACAGGTGGTTTTATCGCTTTAGCGGCCTTTTTTCTGCGGCATGGATGCAGGGCTGGCATACTGCTGTTTATCTTGCATGTTGTTGTCCCTCAGCCGCCACCCGAGGAAATCCGGTGAAAAAAATAGCCTTGTTCGCCGATGTACAAAACCTCTACTACACAGTTCGCCAGGCCTATGGCTGCCACTTCAATTATTCGGCATTGTGGGAGCGGGTTAGTCAGAACGGCGAGATTGTCGAGGCCTACGCCTATGCAATTGATCGTGGCGATCCGAAACAGCAGCAGTTCCAGCAGATATTGCGCAACCTCGGCTTCACCGTAAAGCTCAAGCCCTATATCCAGCGCAGTGATGGCTCGGCCAAGGGTGACTGGGATGTGGGCATCACCATCGACATCATGGATGCAGCGACGCGAGTCGATGAGGTTGTACTTGCTTCGGGCGATGGCGATTTCGCCATCTTGCTGGATAAAATTCGTGCCAGCCAGGGTGTTGAAGCCGTTGCTTATGGCGTGCCTGAGCTAACGGCCCAGGCCCTGATGCGTGCAGCCAGCAAATATGTGCCAATTGAAGGCGGTTTATTGCTCAAGTAATGTTTGTGCCTATCCTGAGTCGATACAGTGAAACCTTGGCCCGTTGGCAAAGTCACTATTGAAGCTTGAATATCAGGATTTTAACGTGAGCCCCATTGCTGTTATCGACTTCGAAACCACCGGCATGTCTCCCGAGCAACAAGCTCGTGCCACCGAAATTGGCGTTGCCATAGTGCAAGATGGGCAGATTGTGGCGCGCTATGAGAGCTTGATGAACTCTGGTGCCTGGGTACCGCCGTTCATTCAACAGTTGACCGGCATCAGCAACGCCATGCTGCATGATGCACCACCTGCTGCCCAGGTAATGAACGAAGTCGCCGATTTTGTTGGCGATATCCCGCTGATGGCGCACAACGCCGCTTTTGACCAGAAGTTCTGGGATGCCGAGTTGGCTCTGGTGCGACGCAGGCGCGTCCAGCCGTTCGCCTGTTCCTTGCTGCTGTCGCGTCGCCTGTTGCCACAGGCTCCTAGCCACAAGCTGGGTAATCTCAATCGTTGGGCGCAGTTACCTTCAACCGGTCGGGCTCACCGTGCCTTGGCCGATGCCGAGATGGCGGCGAACCTGACGTGTTACATGAGTACACTGCTCCGTGAACGTCATGGCATTAATGACATATCCCATGAGTTGTTTTGCACCTTGCAGAAAATTCCAGCGGCCCAGATTGGGCAGGTACTTGAAGGCCTTCGTCAGGCTTGAGCTGACGACACCTGAAACCTGACGCGGCCTGCTAAACTACGCGGCATTATTTTTCGCGTTACTTCACCAGGTTATTTGCCATGACTTTTGCCTCGCTCAAGCTTATTGAGCCGCTGCTGCGCACCCTTGACGGCCTAGATTACAAAAACCCGACGCCAGTGCAGGTGCAGGCCATACCGCCGATCCTGCAAGGCCGTGACTTGATGGCCGCGGCGCAAACCGGCACCGGCAAGACCGCAGGCTTTGCCTTGCCATTGTTGCAACGCCTGATGATGGAAGGCCCCAGCGTTGCCAGCAATTGCATACGGGCGCTGGTGCTGGTGCCGACTCGGGAGCTGGCCGAACAGGTCCAGCAAAGTTTCCAGGCCTACGGTCAGCACCTGCCGCTGCGTAGTTATGCGGTGTATGGCGGCGTGAGCATCAACCCGCAGATGATGAAGCTGCGCAAAGGGCTTGATGTGCTGGTGGCAACGCCAGGACGCTTGCTCGACTTGTATCGCCAGAACGCGGTCAAGTTTAATCAGCTGCAGGTGCTGGTCTTGGACGAAGCAGACCGCATGCTCGACCTGGGGTTTGCCCGCGAACTGGATGATCTGTTCAGTGCCCTGCCGAAAAAGCGCCAGACCCTGTTGTTCTCCGCGACTTTCTCCGATGCGATTCGACGCCTGGCCGGTGAGATGTTGCGCGACCCGCTGAGTATCGAGGTCAGCCCGCGTAATGCTGCCGCCAAGTCGGTCAAGCAATGGCTGGTCACTGTGGATAAAAAGCGTAAGGCCGAGCTGTTCCTGCACCTGTACAAAACCAAGCGTTGGCAGCAGGTGTTGGTCTTCGTCAAGACGCGTAAAGGGGTCGATGAGCTCGAGGGCGAATTACAGCGCAACGGTATCAGCGCCGATGCGATTCACGGCGACAAGCCGCAACCGACTCGCTTGCGTGCATTGCAGCGCTTCAAGCAAGGCGAGGTCAAGGTGTTGGTCGCCACCGATGTGGCGGCGCGTGGGCTCGATATTGACGATATGCCGCTGGTGGTCAACTTTGACTTGCCCATTGTGGCTGAAGACTATGTTCATCGCATCGGCCGTACTGGTCGTGCCGGTGCTACGGGGCAGGCGGTATCCTTGGTCTGCGCCGATGAGGTGCAACTGCTGGCGGCAATCGAAAGCATGATCCAGCAAGTCCTGCCGCGTGTGGATGAGCCCGACTTCATTCCCGATCACCGCGTGCCACAAACCGTGGCCGGTGGTGCGGTGATCAAAAAACCAAAGAAAGCCAAAAAACCGAAGGTGGTGGGCGGTAACAAGGCCGGCGGCCTGGGGCGCTGGCTGGAAAGCGATGAGCCTGCAGAGCCACCGATCAAAGCCATCCGCAAGGTGCCAAGTTTCGGCGGCAAACCAGTGAAACGCAGCAAGTAAAGTTTTTGTCAAAGGTGTTGATGTAGCCGCCTTCAATAGCTGCAATTCGTCGGTCGGATCAAGTTTTATCCGCTTCTTTCGGCTTCAAGTACAGCGACCAGGAGCCACATAGTGAGCCAGGACAAAGCCAACTTCTCGACTCAGGTGATCCACGCTGGTGACCAGTCGAGCTATGCCGATAATGCTATTTTCCCGGCGATTGTAACTGCCAGCTCATTTATCCAGCGCAGCCTGGATGAGCCTAGCGAGTACGCATACAGCCGGGTCAGCAACCCGACGCGGCATGCCTATGAAAGTTGCATCGCCCAGCTTGAAGGGGGATCCGGCGCTGTGGCCTGTGCCTCTGGCATGGCTGCGACTTCAACGGTGTTCGAGCTGCTGAAAAAAGACGCCCATGTCATCGTAATGGCTGGCGTCTACGGCGGCACATTCCGCCTGCTTAACGACTACCGCAGCAGAACCTCTGGGGTGACGGTCAGCTATGTCGACCTCAATGACCTGGAAGCATTGGCCGCCAGTCGCACCGACAAGACCCAACTGATCTGGATCGAAACCCCGACCAATCCGATTCTGCAACTGGTCGATATTGCACCGGTAGCCGCATTCGCCCGCGAGCAGGGGATACTGACTTGCGTCGACAACACCTTTTGCTCGCCTTGGAACCAGCGTCCGCTGGAGCATGGGATCGACCTGGTCATGCACTCGGCGAGTAAATACATCGGTGGTCACTCCGACCTGATTGGCGGTGTGGTGGTCGCAGCCAGCGAAGACCTGCTCAAGCGTTTGCGCAACATCAGCATGGCCATCGGTGCGGTGCAGGGGCCCTTTGATTGCTACCTGGCCCTGCGTGGCTTGAAGACGCTGGATGTGCGCATGGAGCGCCAATGCAGCAATGCATTGAGCGTTGCGCAGTTTCTCAGCCAGCACCCGCAGGTCGAAGCGGTGTTTTATCCGGGGCTGGCGAACCATCCGCAATATGCCCTCGGCCAGCGGCAAATGCGCAGCGGTGGCGCCGTGGTGTCATTGCGCTTGAAAGCTGATCGCGCAGGCACTGCACGCTTTATCGAGCAGCTATCGATTTTCGTCCTGGCGGACTCACTGGGCGGGGTCGAAAGCATGATCAACCATTCCTACAGCATGTCGCATTGCTCGTTGAGCCATGAACAAAAAGCAGCGTTTGGGATTACCGAGAATCTGCTGCGGCTGTCGATCGGTATTGAGCATGCCGATGACCTGATTGCAGATCTGCAGCGTGGTTTTGCGGCTGTGTCACCCGAGAAGGCAGGTCAATAAATGACGGATCATGGTATCTGGTCAATCATGCCGCCGCTGCTGACCATTTTTCTGGCCGTCTTTACCCGCCAGGTAATACTGTCACTGGTTGCCGGCGTTATTGCAGGTTTCCTGGTGCTTTCGGACTTCCATATTGGCCCGGCATTGGCAGGTTCGGCGCAGGGCTTGGTGGATGTATTCAAGTCGGATGGCGCGGTAAAGACCCTGCTGTTTGGCTTGATGGTCGGCGCGATTATTCATTTGGCGCGCATCACCGGTGGCATGGCCAGCCTGGTCAAGTTGCTGACTGATCGCGAGCGGGTGGTCAAGGGACCAGTCAGCACGCAATTGCTGGGCATGGCCATCGCGGCATTGATCTTTATCGAAAGTAATTTGTCGCTGCTCACCGCCGGAACAGTGACCAGTGGGCTGGCGAGCAAGTACCGGGTGTCGCGCGAGCAAATGGCCTATGTGATCCAGGGCACCGGGCTTAGTGTGTGGTCGTCGATTCTGTTCAATGGCTGGGGCGCGGCGATGATGGGCGTTATCGCGTTGCAGGTCGGTAAGGGGTTTGTCAGCGGTGAGCCCTTCAGCATTCTCGCTCAGTCAATGCTCTACAACGCTTACGCCTGGGCATCCATTGGCTTTGTCTTGTTGAGTATATTCAGCCGTTTTTCGTTTGCTGGAATGCGTCGGGCAAACGAGCGCGCGGCGCAAGGTATCGAGTTGCGCGAAGGCGCGATTCCCCTGATGGCTGAGTTTGATGAGAGCTCGGTGCGCGAGCCAGGCTCGCACAGTGTCTGGAACCTGCTGCTGCCGCTGCTGGCAATGATTATCAGCGTGCCCATTGGCTTGTATATCACCGGTGATGGTCAGCTGAGCAAGGGGTCTGGCTCGACTGCCGTGCTTTGGGGTGTGCTCTGCGGCCAGTTGGTCGGGGCGGTGCAGTACCTGCTGGTCAAGCGAATCTTTACCCTGGATGAATACTTTCGCGAGCTGTTGGCCGGGTATCAGTCGATGGTGCCTTTGACTGTGGTCATGACGCTGGCATTTCTGATTGGCAATATCAGCGGTGACCTCAATGTCGGCGGTTATCTGGCGCAGCACATCAACGATTATGTGCCTGCCGGGTTATCGGCGGCCTTTGTGTTTGTCGTGGCCTGTGCGATTTCGCTGTCGACCGGTACATCATGGGGCACCTTCGCGATAATGATCCCCATCGGCATCCAGATTGCCGCGGCAACCGGTGTCGATCCATATCCGCTGATTGGCGCGGCGATATCCGGGTCCATCTTCGGTGACTCGATTTCACCGATCAGCGACACCGGTATCGTCACTTCGATGGCCACGCGCAATGATCACATCGACCACATCAACACCCAGCTGCCTTATGGCCTAGCCGCGGGTGCGGTGGCGCTGCTGTTCTTTATTGGTGTTGGTTTATTTTGAGCAGGGGCCAGCCAGCCAGTCGAGCATACCCAGGCCTGCTTGTCGGCCGCTGGCGAAACAGGCGGTGAGCAGGTAGCCGCCGGTTGGCGCTTCCCAGTCAAGCATCTCGCCAGCGCAGAATACGCCGGGCAGCTTGTTGAGCATCAGTTGTCGATCAAGCTCGGCGAATGGCACGCCGCCAGCGGTGCTGATGGCTTCATCAAGCGGGCGGGCCCGAACCAGGGTAATGGGCAAGGCTTTGATCGCCTGGGCCAGACGCGCCGGGTCGTGGAATGCCTCGGCCGCCACCCGTTCACGCAACAATGCTGATTTGACTCCGTCGATATTGGCCTGGCGATGCAGGTGCTTGGCCATTGAGTGTGAACCCCGTGGCTTGCCCAGGGCTGTTTCCAGGCTGGCGATATCGTTGTGCGGCAATAGGTCGAGGTAAATCGTGGCGCTGCCGTGCTGGTTGATCTGCTGGCGGATTTTTGCAGAAAGCGCATAGACCAGGCTGCCTTCGATGCCCTTGGCCGTGAGTACAAACTCGCCTTGTCGTGGCGCATCGCCTGCAAGGTTCAGGCTGACGTTTTTCAGCGGTGCACCGGCAAACTTGTCCTGCAAGAACGGGCTCCAGGCCGCCACTTCAAACCCACAGTTGCTCGGTTGCAAGGGGCTGATTTCAATGCCGCGATTTTGCAACAGCTCAACCCATGCGCCATCAGAGCCCAGGCGTGACCAACTGGCGCCACCGAGTGCCAGCAACGTTGCGTCAGGTGAACATTGAAACTCGCCCTCTGTATTCTTCATGCGTAGCTGGCCGTCATTGGTCCAGCCGAGCCAGCGGTGGCGAGTGTGGATGCTGACGTTGTGTTCACGCAGGCGTTTGAGCCAGGCGCGCAGCAGCGGCGCGGCTTTCATATCAGTCGGAAATACCCGGCCTGAGGTGCCGACAAAGGTCTCGATGCCAAGCTCGTGAATCCAGTTGCGCAAGGCATCGGCGTCAAAGGCTTCGAGTAGCTGGCCGATTTCGTCGCTGCGTTCGGCGTAGCGTTGGATAAACGCGGCTTTGGCTTCGGAATGGGTGATGTTCATGCCGCCAACGCCTGCCAGCAGGAACTTGCGTCCCACCGAGGGCATGGCGTCGAACAAATCGACCTTGATACCGGCGAGCGCCAGCACCTCAGCCGCCATCAAGCCAGTCGGACCTCCACCAATGATGGCAACCTGTGGTGTGGTGGACGTGGCATTGGGAGTCATCGGCTGGTCAATCATATGCGAGGGGAGTAGGCGCGATTCTACACCATGCGCTCGGCCCAAACCTGTGTGGCGCTGTGATGAAGGATGCCGTGGCGGGCCGCGAGTGCCTTGCGGTCTTTATCGTAGCCACCGCCGATCACGCCCATTACCGGGATATTGCGGCCCACGCAGTGCTGCAGTACTGCTTTGTCGCGTGCGGCGACACCTTGGTCGGTGAGCTTCAGGTAACCCAGGGCATCATCCTTATGCACATCGACCCCGGCGTCGTACAGCACCAGGTCGGGCTGATACAGTGGCAGCAGGTAATTTAATGCGTCATCGACCACTTGCAGGTAGTCTCTGTCGCCCATGCCCATCGGCAATGGGATGTCCCAGTCGCTGTCGGCTTTGCGTGCCGGAAAGTTTTTTTCGCAGTGCAGCGATACGGTGATGGCTTCTGGCGTGTCGGCGAGCAGACGTGCGGTGCCATCGCCTTGGTGAACGTCGCAATCGAATATCAATACGCGCTGCACCTTGCCAGCCGCGAGCAGGTAGCGGCTGATCACCGCAAGGTCATTGAAAATGCAAAAGCCTGCGGGGTGATCATAATGGGCATGGTGCGTACCGCCGGCCAAATGGCAAGCCAAACCGTGTTCAAGGGCCAGTTCAGCCGTCAGGATCGAGCCGCCAACGGCGCGCACCGTGCGCTGCGCCAGTGCTGCGCTCCAGGGCAGGCCGAGCCTGCGTTGGTCGGCGTGGGGCAGCTCGCCGCTCATGTAGCGTTCGATGTAGTCCGGGCAATGGGCCAGCGCCAAAATCTCATTGGGGCAAAGGGCGGGGCTATGCAGTTCTTCATCGCTGACTACGCCGCTGTCGATCAGATGGTCATGCAGCAGGCGGAATTTCTCCATGGGGAAACGATGTTCCGCAGGAAACTCCGGGCTGTAGTCAGGGTGATAGACCAGCGGTAGGCGCATACAATGGCTTCTGTAACGGGCTTTTTCAGGGCGTGAGTATGGCGCTGCAATGCATGGCGACTCAAGTGGAGCGCAAATGAACGAGTTGCAAACACAGCGATTAATCCTGCGTCCGTGGCGCGAGGATGATCTACCGGCGTTCGCGGCAATGAATGCCAACCCAGAGGTGATGCGCCACTTTCCAGCATGCATGAGCCTTGATGAAAGTGATGCGCTGGCGCGGCGGATTATCCAGCACTTTGCCGACCATGGTTTTGGCCAATGGGTGGTCGAGCGGGCCGCTCAACCAGGCTTGATCGGTGTAGTGGGCTTGCAGCATGTCAGCTTTTCGGCGCCCTTTACCCCGGCTGTCGAGATTGGCTGGCGACTGGATTCAAGCCACTGGCGCCAAGGCTATGCGCTGGAAGCTGCGCGGGCGGTGTTGCGTCAGGGCTTCACTGAGCTTGGGCTTGAGCAGATCCTGGCCTTTACCGTCCCGGCAAACAGGCCATCGCAGGCTTTGATGCAGCGCCTCGGCATGCAGCATGACCGCCAGGGAGACTTCCAGCATCCGCGCTTGCCGGTTGGCCATGCACTGCGCCGGCATGTGCTTTATCGGCTAACCCGCGAACACTGGCAGCAAGCCCATGAATGACCTGGTCAGGGCGTATCATCAGCTCAGCAAACACCGGCCTGGTCACTTTGCACCCGGCCCCGGTCAGCTCGACTGGGCGACGCAACCCGCACCGTTTCGCCGCTATAACGCGGCGCGCCTGATCGAGTTGTGGCACCGCCCGCTGGAAGAGTCGCCTGCATACGACAGTGCCTTCAGTGAGTCGGCCCAGGTGCCTGCCGAGTTGAACCTGGCAAGTATTTCGCAGCTGTTCTATGACAGCCTGGCGGTGTCCGCGTGGAAGCAGGCGGGCGCGACACGTTGGGCGCTGCGGGTCAATCCGTCGTCCGGCAATTTGCACCCCACCGAAGCCTATGCGCTGATTCCGGCAGGCGCTGTCGACTCCTCCGCCTTGTTGGTGCATTACGCCCCGGATGCCCATGCCTTGGAGGTGCGCGGCGAATTGCCCGCTTCTTTGGCCGAGCAACTGCACAATGCATTGCCAGCGACTGGCTTGCTGGTCGGCTTGAGCAGCATCGCCTGGCGCGAGGCATGGAAGTACGGCGAGCGCGCCTACCGTTATTGCAATCATGACCTGGGCCATGCGTTGGCGGCGCTGGCGATAGCGGCCAACATCCAGGGCTGGCAGGTACGGCGGTTGCATGCTGTTGCCGAGTGGCAGCTCGATACCATGCTCGGGCTGGACCGTCAGGGTTTTGCCGAGGCCGAGCACGCCGACTGCCTGTTGTGGATTGGCCCAGGGCAAAGTGCTGAATTTGCGCTACCCGCAAGCGTGCTTCAGGGGTTGGCTGGCCTTGAGCTTGCTGGAACGCCCAATCGCTTGTCGCGCCAGTACCGTGACTGGCCAGAGTTGCAGCGCATACAGGCGCTCTGCCGTGCGCCAGCGCTGGCCAGGCAAAGCTGGCAAACTGGGGCAGGACGGATGCAGGCAGATAATCCGGGGCTACCGCTGCGGCCTATCTTGCACCGCAGGCGCAGCGCCCAGTCCATGGATGGCAAGACGGGCATTCATGCCGAGTTATTGTTGGCCTGGTTACGTCGCCTCATGCCGAGCAACTCGCCGGTGCCATTTGCCGTCACTGGGGAGCCCGCGCAGGTCGATGTCGTGGTCTTTGTGCATCGGGTGCAAGGTTTGCAGCCGGGACTGTACTGGTTGGCGCGCGTAACGGGCGAGCCGGAGCCCGGCTTGCGTGGCGACTTCAGCTGGCAGCGGGTTGATGACGAGCTACCGCTGTATCGCCTGCTTGAGGGCGATGCACGTGAGCTGGCCGGTTTTTTGTCCTGCGGGCAAGACATTGCCAGCGATGGTTGCGTGGCCCTGGCCATGCTTGCGCGACTTGATAACGCGCTGGCGGCCGGGCAGTGGTGCTATCCGCGCCTGTATTGGGAATGTGGTCAAATTGGCCAATTATTGTATCTGGAAGCAGAAGCAGCAGGCTTATCTGCGACTGGCATCGGCTGCTATTTCGACGATGCCGTGCACGAATTGCTGGGCTTGGCCGACACGCACTGGCAAAGTCTCTACCATTTCACCTTGGGCAAGGCCGTATGGGATGAGCGTCTGACTGCTCAGCCAGCCTATCCAAGGTTACGATTACCGGCCGCAGCGGGCGATGAGGAGCGGATTGATGAGTAAAGTTCTAGATGATCTGGTGGCGTTGCTGAGCCTGGAAACCATCGAGGAAAACCTGTTTCGCGGTGTGAGCCAGGACCTGGGTTTTCGTCAGCTGTTTGGTGGCCAGGTGCTAGGCCAATGCATATCCGCGGCGAGCCAGACCATGGATGACGCCCGGCATGTGCATTCGATGCATGGCTATTTCCTGCGCCCGGGTGATCCAACCCTGCCGATCGTTTATCAGGTTGATCGCGTGCGTGATGGCGGCAGCTTCAGCACCCGACGGGTGATGGCAATCCAGAAGGGCCAACCGATCTTCACCTGCAGTGCATCATTCCAGGCCGACGAGCCTGGCTTTAGTCATCAGATTGAAATGCCGGATATTCCAGGCCCGGAAGACTTGCAGTCCGAGACAGAGCTGGCGCGCCAGGTCGCGCACCTGCTGCCCGAGCGCATGCGCGAGCGGGCCTTGAGTGACAAGCCGATTGATATTCGCCCGGTCACCGTCGGCAATCCGTTCAAGCCGGAAGTTACCGAGCCGGTTAAGTATGTCTGGTTCAAGGCAGATGGCACCCTGCCCGAGAGCCCTGCGCTGCACAAGTACATCCTGGGCTACGCCTCGGACTTCAACCTGCTTACCACCTCGATGCTGCCGCACGGTATTTCGGTGTGGCAGAAGTTTATGCAGGTCGCCAGCCTTGATCATTCCCTGTGGTTTCATTGCAACCTGCGCATGGACGATTGGTTGCTCTACGTCATGGACAGCCCCTGGGCGGGTAATGCCCGTGGTTTCGCACGCGGCAGCGTATTCAACCGCCAGGGCAAACTGGTTGCCTCGGTCGCCCAGGAAGGCTTGATCCGCCTGCGCGAAGACTGGAAATGAGTTTGCACCAAGCCCGTCATTGGGTATTCGACATGGATGGCACCCTGACCCTGGCCGTGCATGACTTCGAGGCGATCAAGCATGCGCTGGAAATTCCGCTTGAGCAGGATATCCTGCACCACCTCGCTGCGCTGCCTGCTGATGAAGCCAAGGCCAAGCACGCCTGGTTACTGGAGCATGAGCGTGAGCTGGCACTCAATGCGCGGCCTGCCCCGGGCGCGGTCGAGCTGCTGCGTGAGTTGGCCGGGCGTGGTTATCAACTGGGTATATTGACGCGCAATGCCCATGAGCTGGCGCTGCTGACCTTGCAGGCCATTGGTGTTGGCGATTGCTTTGCCGCGGCTGACGTGATTGGCCGGGATGAAGCGCTGCCCAAGCCAGACCCCGATGGTTTATTGCATCTGGCGCAGCGTTGGCAGGTCGCGCCCTCGCAGTTGATCATGGTCGGGGATTATCGGTTTGACCTGCAATGCGCCCGTGCGGCTGGTGCCTACAGTGTGCTGGTCAATTTGCCCAGCAACCCCTGGCCAGAGTTGGTTGATCACTTTGCGTTGGACTGCGGCGCGCTGCTCGGTCAGCTCGATGGGCGTTCGAACTAGCCATGGGGCTCGTGTTGCGCAAGGCGCAGCTGGACGACGCTTCAGCGATCAGCACGCTGATCATTGCCGCGATCAGGCAAACCAATGCCAATGACTACCCCGCCGCACTGATCGAGTCCCTGCCCGAGCACTTTTCTGCCGGGCAAATTGCCGCGCGCATGTCGATGCGAGACACCTATGTTGCGCTGGACGCTGGTGTGGTGATCGGCACTGCCAGCCTGGACGACATGACCGTTCGCTCGGTTTTTGTCTTGCCGGAGTATCAAGGACGTGGCGCTGGTTTGGCACTTATGACGCAAATAGAAGCGCTGGCGCTGCAGCGTTCAATCAGCACCTTGAGCGTACCTTCATCGATTACCGCCGAAGGCTTTTACAAGCGCCTTGGCTACGCCACCATTCGTGAGGTGTACGAAGGCGTCGAAAAAATAATCGTCATGACCAAGACGCTTGTGCCCTGACCGGCGTGGGCATTGGTGGGCAAGCTTCGCGTTGTCACGCCTTACGAGTGATGCTTGTTTCGTAGGGAGGACAGCGCTTTTCTGTCCGCCATTTGCAGCACGGAACAGGATTGCTTGGCGCTTTCTGGTGGACAAGCTTCGCGTTATCGCACCCTACATATGGTCATCCTTTGCGTTTGGTTCCAGTGCCTTGATGATCGGGCAGTCTGGGCGATGATCGCCGTGGCAATGATCGCTCAGCTCTTGCAGGGTGTCGCGCAGGCCCGTCAACTCGCGGATTTTGCAGTTGAGCTGCGCAATATGCTCGCCCGCGAGTTGCTTCACATCGGCGCTGGCGCGGTCACGGTCTTGCCACAGGGCCAGCAGCTTGGCGACCTCCGCCAGGGAAAACCCCAAGTCCCTTGAGCGCTTGATAAAGGTCAGGCGGTGCAGGTCATCGGCGCTGTAGATTCGGTAGCCACTGTCGCTGCGCCCAGCCTCTGGCAGCAAGTCGATCGACTCGTAATAGCGAATCATCTTTGCGCTAAGCCCAGTCTTCTTTGCTGCTTGGCCAATATTCATATCAAGTCTCCATCAGGCATTCTTTGCCATACTTCTCGACCGCCACCAGGCATGACTCAGGGGCGCCAGCGTTTCAACATTAAGGCATTGGCCACCACGCTGACGCTGGAAAGCGCCATCGCCGCGCCAGCCACCATGGGGTTGAGGTAACCAAGGGCGGCTAGTGGAATGCCGACTATGTTGTAGGCAAAGGCCCAAAACAGGTTTTGTCGGATCTTGTTAAAGGTGCGATTGCTGATGTCCAGCGCCGCAGCCACCAGGCGTGGGTCGCCGCGCATCAGCGTAATGCCTGCCGCTTGCATTGCCACGTCAGTGCCGCCACCCATGGCGATACCGACATCGGCCGAGGCCAGAGCGGGTGCATCGTTAATCCCGTCGCCGACCATTGCCACCACGCCACCTGTTTTCAGCTGCTTGATGATGGAGGCTTTGTCCGCAGGCAATACATTGGCGTGGAGCGAGTCGATGGCCAGTTGATGGGCGACGTTCTCGACGCTGCCGCGGTTGTCGCCACTGATCAGGTGGGTGTCGATATCCAGCGCCTTCAGTCGGCTGATCGCTTCTTTGGCGCCCTCTTTGAGGGTGTCACCGAAGGCGAATAAACCCAGCACCCGTGGCTGCGGTTTTTGTTCGATCAGCCATGACAGGGTGCGCCCTTCAGCCTCCCAGGCTTCGGCTTTGGCGGCCAGGTCGCCTGGGCCCAAGCCATGCTCTTCGAGCAAACGTCTATTACCAAGGGCAAGGCTGCGCTCAGCCAATGTTCCGGCGATTCCACGACCGCTCAAGGCCTGGCTGGCGGTCACAGCCAGCGGTGTGATGTTTTGTTCAGCACAGGCATCCAGCACGGCCTTGGCCAGCGGGTGTTCGCTAGCGCTTTGCAGGCTCCCCGCCAGTTGCAGCATGTTTTGAGTGTCGCCATCGACCGCTTGCAGGTGGGCCACTTGCGGCGTGCCTGAGGTAAGCGTGCCGGTCTTGTCGAAGGCAACAACATTGACCTTGTGCGCGACTTCAAGTGCTTCTGCATCCTTGATCAAAATACCGTGCCGCGCTGCCACGCCGGTGCCCGCCATTATCGCCGTGGGTGTCGCCAGGCCCAGTGCGCATGGGCAGGCAATCACCAGTACCGCCACGGCATTGAGCAGGGCTGTCTCGACACTGGCGCCAGCGATCAGCCAGCCAATCAGGGTAATCAGGGCGATGCCCAAAACGGCGGGTACAAATACTTGGCTGACTTTATCCACCAGCTTTTGGATAGGGGCCTTGGCGGCTTGGGCGTCTTCAACCAGTCGAATGATTTTAGCCAGCACGGTTTCTGCGCCCAGCGCCGTGGTTTCGATCAGCAGGCGACCTTCGCCGTTGATCGCACCTGCGGTGATTGAGTCGCCTGGTTGCTTGGCCTGCGGCACGCTTTCGCCGCTGATCAGCGCTTCATCTGCATGGCTCTGTCCCTCCAGCACCCTGCCGTCCACCGGAAAACGCTCACCGGGTTTGACCAGGATCTGGTCGCCCAAGGCCAGATCGCCCAGTGCAACCCATTGTTCTTCGCCATCCTTCAAGCGCAGGGCCTGGTCGGGGCGCAACGCCTGCAAGGCACGAATGGCGCTGGTGGTTTGCCGTTTGGCACGGCTCTCCATATATTTGCCGAGCATGATCAGCGCAATAATCACCGTTGACGCTTCGAAGTACAGATGCGGTGTTTGCCCGGCTGGAGTGATCAGCCATTGGTAAAGGCTCAGGCCATAACCGGCGCTGGTGCCGATGGCAACCAGTTGGTCCATGTTCCCGGCACCGGCACGCAATGCTTTCCAGGCAGCTCGGTAGAAGCGGGCGCCAAGGATGAACTGTACCGGCGTGGCGATGGCAAACTGCGCCCAGGCGGGGAGCATCCAATGCACGCCAAATGGTGCCAGGAGCATTGGCAATACCAGCGGGGCGGCCAGCAGCAATGCTGTGACCAATAGCCAGCGTTCACGCCGCAGGTTGTGGCCGACGCTGTCCGGCTGCTCAGCCTGCCCATTGATCAAGGTCGCACTGTAGCCAGCCTGGCTGACGGCATCGACTAGCCGCTTGCTGTCCGTGCCGGGCAAGACCCTGAGTCGAGCCTGTTCGGTGGCCAGGTTGACGTTGACTTCGAGCACACCCGGTTGCTGGGCCAGCGCCCGCTCAATACGGCCAGCGCAACTGGCGCAGGTCATGCCTTGGAGCGAAAGCTCCATGGCTGCACTGGGCACTTGGTAACCTGCGTCTTGAATGGTGTCGAGGAGCGTGCCCAGGCTGTTTGTCGGCGCCTGGATGCGAGCGTATTCGCCGGCCAGGTTTACGCTGACGTCGCTGACCTCAGGCAATTGGCGCAAGGCGCGCTCGACACGTCCGGCACAGCTGGCGCAGGTCATGCCTGCGATAGGCAGGTTGAATGTCTGGGGGGCGGACATGTGGCGATCTCCTTGAAGTTCACCCACATGATCAACCTTACCATCTTGGCAAGGTCAAGTGCTTTGGCAATATTATCGAGCGTGGCTAGTTCATGGAGGGCGCAGGAATCAATTTATAACCGGCATTGGTCTGGCTGATCCTGTAGCGGCTGATTTCCCCGGCTCTGAGCTGCAAGCGCTGGCCGTCCAGTTGGTTGATGCCCGGTTGGCAGGTCTTGTTGCCAACGGTGGCCAAGCGCACCGAGACTTCCCCCGGCGGTAGGTTGAACGAAGCTGACTGGCCCTGATCCAGGCGCGCGGTCAGTTCGTCTTGCAAATACAGGCCAATCTCGCATTGGGTCGACACTTGCAGGCGTTCGCGAGAAATAATCAAAACCGCATAGCCTCCAGCGCGGCTGTAGTCACCAGCCTGTGCAGCGCCGTTCAAGCAACTGGCGGCGATGGCAGTACAAATCACAGATAGGGCTAATCGACGCATATTGATCACCGAAGAGTCAGGACCCGGGCAGAGGGTTAGGGCGCAGCAGGTCATTGCCAAACAGCATAACCGCCAGCGCTTGACCTTCCCAGTGCAGCAAGCTTGATACTGCGCCAAACGATCCTGAATCAGTAACCCTGGAGATTGAACATGCAACTATTCAAAGTCGATGGCATGCGTTGCGGGCACTGCATAAAAGCCATTACCGACGTGATCAAAACCGCTGACGCACAGGCGCAAGTCGAGGTGGATCTGGCAAGCGCCGAGGTTCGTGTAGACAGCATCCTGGATGCAACTCAACTGGGCGCGCTGATCAGCAAGGCAGGCTACGCCGCCCATCTTCAGTAGCGCTTGCTGGTCGATCACGGGACGGATGAGCAAGCTGTCATCCGTCCTGTGCCGGAGGGGGTCAGGCGACGACCGGAATCAGTGGGTCGGCTGCTGCCAAGGCGATCGCGCGATCAGCTACAGGCGGGTAGATCCACTGGGTATTGATCTGGGTCTTAAGCTGTTTGCCTTCCTCTTTTACCAGCTTGACCTGACGATCCCAGCCTTCGGTATACACCGCGCCCCATTGTCCGAGGTCCAGGCAGGTCACGTATTTCTCCTGGCGGTAAGGAACTGGTGCGCTATCAAGCAGGCTTGCCGCCGCGTTATTACCGGCGCTGCGGCCCAGGGCGATGGCGTGCTGGCAGGTCATCAGGGCGTAGTTTCCCTGGTCGTCCGTGGCGGCGTAGGCCACATCTCCCGTGGCGAAGATATCGGCCTGGCCAATCACCTTGAGGTTGGCGTCGACATGCAGGCGCCCCTGGTTGTCACGTTCACCAGCAATTTGCTCGGTCAAGGCGCTGGCGCGCACACCGACTGTCCAGACTACAGTGTTGGCTTCGATGCGCTGGCCGTCAGAGAGGGTGACGCCGCCTGCGTCGACAGCAGTAACCGCAACCCCCAGTTGCCATTCAACACCCAGCTCGGAAGTGGCCTGGGCGATTATCGGGCTGATATTTTCACCCATCGCGGCGCCGACATGCTGGCCCCGGTCAACAATAATCACCCGGATTTTTGCATCCTTGCCCAGCACTTCGCGCAACCGGGCAGGCATTTCAGTAGCTGTTTCGATCCCGGTAAAGCCACCGCCTGCTACCACGACGGTATTACGGGCGGCGGTTTCAGGTTGTTTGGCCAGTGCCTTGATGTGCGATTCCAGCCGCGCAGCTTGTTCGATCTGATCAACGTCGAATGCGTATTGATTGATCCCGGGCAGGTCTGGCCGCGCAACGGCACTGCCAGTCGCCAGGATCAAACGGTCATAAGCGACCTGGTGTTGCTGGCCCTCGGGATCGCGGTAGCTAACGCTTTTACTGGCGGTGTCTATGGCCTGCGCCGAACCTTTGATAAAGGTCACGCCAACGGCGTCGAAAAGCGCATCAAGCGGCGCTTTCATGCTGTGCACTTCCGGCTCATAGAAACGCGGGCGAACACGTAGCTCTGCTTGAGGTGCGAGCACGCTGACTGAAATGTCATTGCGCTTATGTTGATCCAGCAAGCGGGCCGCGCTTAATGCACTCCACATACCCGCAAAGCCTGCACCGAGAATCAAAATCTGCTGTTTCATGGTTAGCTCCAGAATGATAACGAGTTTGAACATATTGATTAGAGCGGCGTCTGGCCGGAGGGCACGACTCCTTGGTGATTCGCTTGCAATGGCTCTGCGAGCTCAAGCACATAACTACGACTATATTGGTCGTAGTTAAAATCGGCAAGCATTATTGCATTACCTTTGGTCGGATGTGCGGGCAGCCTGTGCGCGGAAATGCTTGTGGATGAGTCGGGTGCGTCGCCGGAAACAGCCGTCTTGCTTGTTGCAATGGCGGCTATTTGTTAGATTTACGACCAGATTAGTCGGAGATTGTGATGTCTTTTTACAGTGCGGGCGTTGAGTACGGGATTCATTGCCTGCTGTTTTTAGTGGACGAGCAGGGCAACCCTCGGGAAGCCAGCGTGCGTGACCTGGCCGAGTTGCAAGGTGTGCCGCAAGAATATTTGGCCAAGGTTTTTACCAAGCTCGCCAAGGCGGGGTTGGTGGCGTCAACGGAAGGGGTCAAGGGCGGCTTCAAGCTGGCGCGGCCAGCCGATGAAATCAATGTGCTGGATATAGTGACCGCGATCGATGGACGCAAGGATATTTTTGATTGCCGCGAAATTCGCAGCCGCTGCGCTTTGTTTGCAGGTTCTCCGCCGACCTGGGCGCAGGCTGGCACCTGCACCGTTCATGGGGTCATGCTGACTGCGCAAAAGCGCATGGAGGAGGCGCTGGCACAGCAAACAATCCTCGATATGGCGCGCCGCGTTGGGCGTGTAGTGCCTGAGACGTTTGCCAGCCAGGTCGGTGAGTGGATGGCACAGCGCCGCGAACCCAAGCCCGCGCGCAACGAGGCAATCGAGCATAAGCAGGTGGATTGAGCATCAACTATCAGGACAACTGCGCGAAAATGGTGCGTTTTCGCGTCAGTGGTCTAGGCTTGATGGGTTTGTAGCAATACTGGGCAGGCTGCTATGCCGCTTGCCTCAGCAGCCCGTTGAACAAGGCGGCGAAAACCGGCTTGATGTCTTGATTCAGGTCGAACAGGCTTGGGTCGCGAAGGCAGTCGCTGAGCAGGCCGACAATCAATGCATTGAGCATTCTTGCAGCCAGGCGCGGGGTGACGCCTGGTTGTAAATGCGCAGATATTGAAGGTTGGCTGAAATATTGCTCGCACAATGCAACAAACTGATTGATGAATTCAGTGTGACGATCCATCGCCTCCTGCAGTTCTTCGGTCAATTCACAGCGATGGAGCAAAATTGTAAAGATCCGCTGTTTTTGTGGGTTGAGAGCCAGGTCTTGCAAGGCGTCTACGCACAGGTCACGAAGCGCCAGTATTGGGTTGTTTTCAAAGCCTGTGCACAGTTGCTCGGTTATTTGCTCAATGGGCAAGCGCACCTGGTTGAGCATTTCATGAAACAAATGGGCTTTATTTTCAAAGTGCCAGTACACCGCGCCACGGGTGACACCGGCATGCCTGGCAATATGTTCAAGGCTGGTCTTGGCTACGCCATGCTCCAGGAACAATGTTTCGGCCGCCATGAGAATGGCGGCACGGGTTTTTTCGGCTTCTTCTTTAGTTCGGCGCATGTCGGATTAGTTATTTATGACTAGGCTCAGGTTATTGAAACGATTGTAGATAAATTAGCTGTATAGTTCTATTTACAAACACACCTGTATGTAATTAGCATTCTCGCCTTTAGTTTGCGCGCTGCGTTGTCTCGGAGACACCTATGGTTTTTGCACGTTCTTTCCCGGTCGCCTTGGGATTCCTGGCTTTTTGCACTTTGAGCGCACAGCTTCGTGCTGAAGATGCGCCTCCTGCACCTGAGGTTTCAGTCGAAACAGTTAAAGTCGCACCTCTACCCCTAGAGCTTGAGTACCCGGCTCGCACCGCGGGTTTCCGTGAGATCGAAGTGCGTGCGCAAGTCAGCGGAATTCTTCAGGAACGTACCTACCTTGAAGGTAGCAGCGTCAAGCAAGGCCAGTTGATGTTCCGCATTGACTCGCGTATCTACCAGGCTGCGCTGGCCCAGGCCAAGGGTGCCTTGGCGCAGGAACAGGCGCGCTATCGTCAGACCGAGCGTGACCTCAGGCGTATCCGCGAGCTGCAGAAAAAAGGCTATGCCAGCGAGAGCGAACTGGATAACGCTGTCTCCAACTTCGAGCAAAGCAAAGCCAATATCCAGGCTGCCAAGGCCGAAGTGCAGGCCAAGCAGATTGATCTCGACTACACCACAGTTACCGCGCCGATTTCGGGTATCACCAGCAAGGAAACAGTCTCCGAAGGCAGCTTGATGGTCGCTGGTGACCCTAATGCGAGCCTGTTGACCAAGATTACCCAACTGGATCCGATCTACGTCAACTTTGCCGCGCCTGACAGTGATGTCGAAAGCATGCGCAATGGATTGGCTGATGGCTCATTGGTGCTTGATGGCGAGGCCGTGCGCGTTGGTATCACCTATGGTGACGGTTCGACCTACCCGCTGGAGGGCAAGGTCAACTTTACCGATAGCCTGATCGACCGCAGCACCGGCACCGTCAGCACTCGTGCAGTGGTACCCAATCCGAAGCAGACCCTGTTGCCCGGGCAGTTCGTTCGCGTGCAGATCAAGGGTATCTCCATACCGAATGCGCTGACCGTTGCTGAGCGTGCAGTCGCGCAAGGGCCGAATGGCACCTTTGTCTATGTCGTCGATGACAAAGGCGTTGCCCGTGTGCGTCAGGTCAGCGTAGGTCGGACCTCAAAAGGTCGCTGGGTGATCAAGTCCGGCGTCAGCGCGGGGGACAAGGTCATTGTCGAAGGCCTGACCAAGGTTCGCCCGGATACACCTGTCAAGGTCGCGTCGGACGTTGCCGCCGCTGATAAGAAATCGTAAGGGGTATCTAGGTGATTTCTCGTTTCTTTATTGAACGACCGGTTTTCTCAACGGTTATTTCGGTGGTGATAGTGCTCGCAGGCCTGATGGCCATGCGCTCGTTGCCAGTTGCCCAATACCCACAAATTCTCCCGCCGCAGGTGTCGGTGACCGCAACCTACTCGGGAGCGAGTGCGCAGGTTATTGCCGAGACAGTAGCCGCGCCACTCGAACAAGAGATCAACGGCGTCGAGGGCATGATTTACCAGCAGTCAAACTCGGGTGGCAACACCATGAGTTTGTCGGTCTACTTTCAGGTTGGCAGTGATCCCGACCAAGCCACAATCGACGTCAACAACCGGGTGCAGGCTGCATTGGCCAAGCTGCCCGAAGAGGTCCGTCGCCAGGGCGTGAAGGTGGAGAAGAAGTCTTCCGACATTCTTCAGGTAGTGACCTTGTTTTCACCGGATGACTCCCGTGATCCGGTGTTTATCAGTAACTACGCCCTGATCAACGTGATCGATGAGTTGAAGCGCCTGCCCGGTGTGGGGGACGTCACCCAGTTCGGTTCCAAGGACTATTCGATGCGTATCTGGCTGCGGCCGGACAAGCTGGCCCAGTTCAACCTGACGCCGACTGACGTGGTCAATGCCATTCGTGAACAGAACTCGCAGTTCGCCGCTGGTAGCTTTGGCCAGCAGCCGCTGAAAAAAGAGCAGGACTTTACCTATACCGTTACCACTCAGGGGCGTTTTTCCAAGCCTGAAGAGTTCGAGAACGTTATTCTTCGTTCCGATGCGACAGGTGCAAGCCTGCGTTTGAAAGACGTCGCGCGAGTCGAGTTGGGGGCTCAGGACTATTCCCTGATGACCTCGATGAATGGCCAGCAGAACGCTGCGTTCGGTGTGTACCTGCAGCCGGGAGCCAACGCGCTGGACACCGCCGAGGCGGTTCAGGCAACCATGGCGCGGGTATCGAAGAATTTCCCGGACGGCATGGCGTATAAGATCCCATACGACACCACCAAATTCGTAAAGGTATCGATTGAAGAGGTTATTCACACCTTTTTCGAAGCACTGGTGCTGGTTGTACTGGTGGTGTTTATCTTCCTGCAAAACTGGCGAGCAACCCTGATTCCGGTACTGGCTATTCCAGTCTCCTTGATCGGTACCTTTGCCGGTATGTATGCCTTGGGCTTCTCCATCAACCTGCTGACGCTGTTTGGTCTGGTGCTGGCAATCGGTATCGTGGTGGACGATGCCATTGTGGTACTCGAGAACGTCGAGCGGGTCATGGCAACCGACAAGATTGGCCCGAAAGAAGCCACCATCAAGGCCATGGAGGAAGTGACGGGGCCAATCGTGGCCATCGTTCTGGTGCTCTGCGCGGTGTTCGTACCGGTGGGGTTCCTCGGAGGCCTGGCCGGGGAGATGTATAAACAGTTTGCGGTGACCATTGCCGTATCGGTAGTGATCTCGGGCATCGTCGCCTTGACCTTGAGTCCGGCACTTTGCGCCTTGTTGCTTAAACCCGATCACCAGGAGCCTGCTGCACCGTTTCGCTGGTTTAACCGTGGGTTTGACAAGTTCACCAGCGGCTATACCTCGGGTGTGCGTTTCTTCCTCAAGCGTTCGGCCATCGGTTTGCTGCTGTTTGGCGGCATGATAGTGCTGATGGTGATGCTGTTTGGCCGGGTGCCTAGCTCGCTGGTGCCGGATGAAGACCAGGGTTATGTGATCAACGCCTACTTCTTGCCTCCAGCCGCGTCGCTGACCCGGACCGAGAAGCTTACAGGCGATGTGACCCAGCAATTGATGAAGCATCCAGCGGTGGAAGATGTGGTGACCTTTGCCGGTTTCGACATCTTGACTTTCGGTACCCGCAGTAACGCTGGTGTGTCCTTTGTGCCCTTGAAAGATTGGAGCGAGCGCACCACTCCAGAGCTTGATGCACGCAACCTGACCCATGAGTTCATGGGCATGGGCGCTTCGCAGAAAGACGGTGTGGTACTGACCTTCAACCCGCCACCTATTACCGGCATGAGCACCACCGGTGGTTTCGAAGGCTACATTCAAGACCGTAGCGGCGGCACCACGGAGCAATTGGCCAGCAAGGTCAAGGAGTTCCTTGCTGCGGCGAGCAAACGTCCGGAACTGGCCGGCTTGCAAACCACCTTTAACGCTGATGTGCCGCAGTACTACATCGATCTGGACCGTACCAAGGCGCGTTCGCTTGGGGTTGCTGTCAGTGACGTATTCACGGCGATGCAGTCGACCTTCGGCAGCTACTATGTCAACGACTTCAGCCTCTATGGACGTACCTGGCAGGTTAGCCTGCAGTCAGAGCCTGAGTTCCGCCGCAAGCCGTCGGACTTGTCCCAGGTCTATGTGCGTTCGGCCTCCGGTGACCTTGTGTCATTGGCGTCGCTGGTCAAGGTCGAGCGTATTCTGGGTCCTGACACCTACGCCCGCTTCAACGTATACCCATCGGCGAAAATTCTCGGTGGGCCTGCTCCAGGCTATAGCTCGGGTCAGTCGTTGCAAGCCATCCAGGAAGTGGCCAACGAAGTGCTTGGTAGCGACTACAGCATCGGGTGGACAGGTTCGGCATTCCAGGAACTGGAAACCCAGGGGTCGGGTAGCCTGGCCTTTGTATTCGGCCTGATCATGGTGTTCCTGATTCTGGCTGCCCAATACGAGCGCTGGACATTGCCGCTTGCGGTTGTCACCGCTGTGCCTTTTGCGGTATTCGGTGCGATTCTCGCGGTTTGGCTGCGCGGCATTGAGAACGATGTGTACTTCCAGGTCGGGTTGATTACCCTCATTGGCCTGGCGGCGAAGAACGCAATTCTGATTGTCGAGTTTGCGGTGATGCTGCGCCGTGATGGCTTGGGTATCTTCGAGGCGGCACTGGAGGCTGCGCGCCTGCGCTTCCGGCCAATCGTGATGACCTCGCTGGCATTTATCCTCGGTGTTGTACCGCTGGCCATCAGCAGTGGTGCGGGCTCTGCTAGCCGACACTCGATTGGTACCGGGGTAATCGGTGGCATGTTGGCGGCAACGTTGCTGGCGACCTTCCTGATTCCAATGTTCTTTATGCTGGTTGAGTCCCTTGGCGAAAAACTCAGCAAAAAGGGCAAGAAGGACCAGCCCGCACATAGCGACTCGGTTTAATCATGAAGTAAAACAACGCCGCCATTCGCAAGAGTGGCGGCGTTGCTGTTTGTATTATTGGCGCAAGGCTGCTCTGACAGAGGCCGCGAGCAATTGCCTCGCTTCTCTCTGGCCTGGCAGGACTGTACTAAAGTTCGCTCAGGCAAAGCCATTGCACGCAGCCCCGGGCTCTGGCGCAGTCTTTCCCTGACGGTTCCGTTGCGCGGTAAATACCTGTTTTTGGCTTAATGCAGAGCGTTTCATGAAATTATCGACCTTACTGATACTCGGCGCTCTCAGCGCTTTTGGGCCATTGGCAATTGATTTCTATTTGCCGAGCTTCCCGAGTATTGCCAGCGCATTTGCAACCGATGTCGAGCATGTACAGCAATCGCTTGCGGTGTACTTCCTTGGCTTGGCGATTGGGCAGCTCGTCTACGGGCCACTGGCCGATCGTTTTGGTCGCCGCAAGCCATTACTGATTGGCGTCAGCCTGTTTTCGCTGGGGTCGTTGGCCTGTGCGCTGGCGCCCAGCCTTGAGTGGCTGATCGCCGCGCGTTTTGTTCAGGCCCTGGGCGGATGCGCAGGCATGGTGATTTCGCGCGCTGTGGTGCGTGATCTCTGCGACCCGATCACCTCGGCAAAAGTGTTCTCGCAACTGATGCTGGTGATGGGGCTGGCGCCGATTTTGGCGCCGGTGCTGGGCGGGGTGTTGCTGGGCACTTTTGGCTGGCAATCGATTTTCGTCTGCCTGACTATTTTCAGTGTGCTGTGTTCGGTCGCGGTTTGGCGTGGGCTGCCGGAAACCTTGGATAACACGCATGCGAGTGCGCCTTTGTCGGGTGCGCTCGGGGCCTATCTGCGCTTGTTTTCTGATTGGCCATTTATTGGTCACGCGCTGACAGGCGGATTGGCCGTGGCGGGAATGTTTGCCTATATCGCCGGTTCTCCCTTTGTCTTTATTGAGCTTTATGGTGTACCCGCCGAGCATTATGGCTGGGTTTTCGGCAGTAATGCGGCAGGCTTTATTCTGATGGCACAGGTCAATGCCTGGCTGGTCGCCAAGCATGGACCAAGCTATTGCTTGCGCCGGGTTGTCTGGTTTTACCTGGCCTGCGGTTCGGCGTTGTTGATTATCGCCCTGAACCAGCCTGAGCATTTGTGGCCGCTGCTGATTCCATTATTTGGTTGCATCGCCAGCTTGGGGGTTCTGCTCCCGAATGCTTCCGCCTGCGCGATGGCTGGGCAGGGACGTCATGCAGGTAGCGCTTCGGCGTTGCTGGGCAGCCTGCAGTTCTCTATTGCTGCCAGTGCCGCAGCGCTCGTGAGCTATTTGCATAATGGCACTGCATGGCCAATGGCTTTGGTTATTTTTGGCTGCGCATTGCTGGCTGCATTGTGCTCGCGCTTTACCGTCTGGGCTGAGCACCGCGCAGGTTATCCGGCGATCTAGGATTTCGCTGGAATGGTTATTTCAGGAACCCCGATTGCCTGAAGCGTCCGTTTGCTGGGACTGCCCATCGTCAGGCAGGTCGTGTGGTGCCTGCAGGCGTTCCAACAGGGTGGAGGCAAAGTTACGTGCATCAGCTTCATTGTTGAACGTGACTTTATGACCGTCAAAAATAACCTGCCAGCGCGAATCCTGACTTTGGCTGAGTGGGCTGATCCGGATATCCATATGGTTCGCCTCCTGCGGTTGGTCGAACCAGTTTAGACTTGGGATATGAAATTTCACTGACGCAAATCAATTTCGCGTTTGGCAGTTAGAATCGATAATTTGAATATTTTTGCTGTGTGAGCGCTGCCCGACCAGCACCAGCAAAGGGCTTGGCCGGCAGCTAAACGCCACCGGCTTGCCGTTAGAACCCTTCCAGGACGATCTTGCCCTTGGTCTTGCCTGACTCGAGAAGTGCATGTGCACGGCGCAGGTTCTGGGCATTGATCACGCCGTAGTGTTCGCCAAGCGTTGTCTTGATCGCTGCGGTATCAACCAGCTCCGAAACTTTATTGAGCAGGCGGCCCTGTTCGATCATATCGGCCGTTTCGAACAGCGAGCGGGTGAACATCAGTTCCCAATGCAGCGAAAGACTCTTGCGCTTGAGTTGCATGATATCCAGTGGCTCAGCCGGATCATCAATCAACGCCAGGCGGCCCTGTGGCGCGAGTGCCTCAACCAATTGGGCAAAGTGCTGGTCGGTCTGGGTCAGACTGGCAACATGGCTGACATGCTCAAGACCGATACGCTGCAACTCCTGATGCAATGGCTGGCTATGGTCGAGTACATGATGGGCACCCAGTTCACGCACCCAGGCCTGGGTTTCCGGGCGCGAGGCTGTAGCAATTACGGTCAAGCCAGTCAGCGTGCGGGCCAGTTGGATCAGCATCGAGCCCACGCCACCAGCGCCGCCTACAATCAACAGGCTTTGGCCCTGGTCAATGCTGCCCTGGGTGATTTGCAGGCGGTCGAACAACAGTTCCCAGGCGGTAATGGCCGTCAGGGGCATGGCGGCCGCTTCTGCAAATGACAGGCTTTTGGGCTTGTGGCCGACAATGCGCTCATCCACCAGGTGCAGTTCGCTGTTGGCGCCCGCACGGTTGATCGCACCTGCGTAAAACACCTGGTCGCCGGGCTTGAACAGGCTGACATCCGCACCGACCGCCTTGACCACGCCAGCTGCGTCCCAGCCGAGTACCTTGGGCTGAGCGTTTTCCGGGGCGACGTTCCGGCGGATCTTGGTGTCCACCGGGTTTACCGAAATCGCCTTGACCTCGACCAGCAAATCACGCGGGCCCGGAGTGGGCGCGGCAAGCTCTAAATCGACCAGCGACTCTTGGTTATCTGCCGGCAGGGATTGGTAGTAAGCAACTGCTTTCATGGTTGGCTCCTCAGGCAATCTGGGTTAGTAACTTGATTTCAACGCCCTGCAGCAGTTCGCTACAACTCGTCGAGAAATGTTGGTAGTGCGCGGTTTGCTTGTGTTCTTCAAGTGCGGCTGCGTCACGCCATTGTTCGATCATGACGAATACTGCGGGCGCGTCCTGTTGCTGGTGAAGGTCGTATTGAATGCAAGCGGTTTCTTCGCGGCTGGCAGCAACCAGTGTGCGCAAATGTGCTTCCACCTGTGCCTGGTGCTGGGGAAGTGCGGTGATCGTGGCGACTAAAGCCAATGTTCTACTCATGATTGAAGCCTCGGATGCCGGATGGATAGGGTCATGTTGAATTAATTGATCCTTTAGAAAAAGCCGGAGAAACTAGAGTCTATTTCAACATTATTTTGATAATAGGCAGCCCGGATGCTTCGTCTTGACGATTTGCAATTGTTCGTACGCACCGCTGAAGCTGGCAGCTTGTCAGCCGCGGCTCGCTTGCTGGAGATATCTCCAGCGGTGGCCAGCGCAGCATTGAAACGTTTGGAGCTACAGCTTGATGCGCGTTTGTTCGCCCGCTCGACCCGTAGCTTGCGCCTGACCGCGCAGGGCCAGGCTTTCCTCAGTCACGCGCACCAGGCATTGCAGAGTATTGAAGCAGGCCGGCTGCAATTAGCGGGCACCAAGGTCGGGATCAGTGGCTTGATGCAGCTGTGCGCCCCTTCGGATTTTGGTCGCAACACCTTGCTTCCCTGGCTCGATGAGTTCCAGCAAGCCCACCCACAACTCCAACTGCGCCTGTTGCTGGGGGATCGGATAACCGATTTCTTTCGCGAGCCCGTGGATATCGCCTTGCGCTACGGCGCGCCAGAGGATTCAAGCCTGGTGGCGTTGCCGGTAGCGCCAACCAATCGCCGGGTGCTCTGTGCCTCTCCAGCCTATATTGCGCGCCACGGTGAGCCACAAACCCTGGAACAACTGGCAGGGCACAACTGCCTGCTGTACATGCTGGGCGGCCGTATTCATGATCGTTGGCAATTCAGTATAGGCAGGCGCCAGCAGAGCATGACCGTGCAAGGTGACCGCCAAAGTGATGATGCCGATGTGGTGCGGCGCTGGGCGGTCGCCGGGCAGGGTTTGGTATACAAGTCGTGGTTGGACGTTGCCGCCGATGTTCAGGCAGGGCGATTGCGTGTGCTTATGAATGACTACCTTGGCGAGTTGACGCCACTTAACCTGATCTGCGCCCACCGCTCGCAGTTAAGTAAACCGGTGCATGTGCTGCGCGACTTTGTGCAGGCTCGCTGTAGCGCGCTGCTGGCTAAAGCGCCATGGGCCGATTAATATTGCACTGCGCCATAACAGCCGCAGATGTTCCAGACATAGAGTTTTAGAGTCGTCCACCATGAAAATGAACCGGGCAGATCGTTCGTTGATTGCCTGGATACTGTACGCCAGTGTCCTGTTCAGTGCGTTCGCCTGCAGTATCAGCCATGGGCAGATGACAGCGTTGCAACTCAGCGGTATCGACGGTGCTTATTGCTCCGCTCAGGGCAATAGTGGCGGCACTCTGGATATCAGTGATTCCGACACTGTGTTGTTCAACCCCGCGACAGGCTTTGGCTGTTCAATGTGCTCGACATTCGTTGGCATTGCCCTGGCCGCGTTCTTTGGCGTGCTCGGTTTATTCCTGAGTTCGCCGCGCAGATTGATTTCACCTGCGCCATTGTCAAGGCGGCCGGTCCGCTACCTCTGGCCTTCAGCCAATCCCCGCGCATCCCCCTTCAGCGCCTAGCTTCTACTTGCCGCTTGTGTGGCAGCCACCATAAGAATTGCTTGATGCCTGCCAGCGCTGTGCGCTGGGCAAGTGCATTTGGATTGGGGAACACTGATGCGAGATATTCAGATTTCAGAGCAGCCGGCAAGGGCTGGCTCATCGAGGCCGTCGTTCTATAACCTGGCCTGGCGTTGGCATTTTTACGCAGGACTGTTGGTCATTCCGTTCTTGATCATGCTGTCGGTCACCGGAATTATTTACCTGTTCAAACCACAGCTGGATTCGCTGATGTACGCGGACCTGATGCAGGTGCCAGTCGCCGAACAGCGCATCAGTGCTGATCAGCAGATGGCCTTGGTCAAGCAGGCGTACCCGCAGGCAAGTATCAGCAAGTACTTGCCGCCGGCCAATGCACAGGCCAGTGCGCAATTTGTAGTGGCCACGCCCGAGGCCACGCTCAATGTATTCGTGAACCCCTATAACGGTGACATTCTCGGCGTGCAGGATGCCGAGAACAACTTGCAGGCAATCGCGCGCAAGATCCACGGCGAGTTGATGATTGGTACTGTTGGCGATCGCCTGGTAGAACTGGCGGCCGGCTGGGCAATAGTCCTGGTTATCTCGGGGTTGTACCTATGGTGGCCAAGGGGTTCCAGTAAAACGGCGCTGTTCTGGCCGCGCCTGGCCAATCGCGGACGGCTGTTTTGGCGCGACCTGCATGCCGTTGTCGGTTTCTGGGGCTCGCTGCTGCTGTTATTCATGCTGTTGACCGGCATGACCTGGACTGGCTTCTGGGGCGCCAAGTTTGCCGGTGCCTGGAATCACTTTCCGGCAGCCATGTGGGATAACGTGCCGCAATCGACCAAGCTGGCCGGTAGCCTCAACACCAGCACCAACCAAACCGTGCCCTGGGCGGCGGAAGTCACGCCGCTGCCTGAATCCGATCCCCATGCCGCGCACAAGGGCATGGCGCAGATGCATGGGCAGGCCAGCAGCGCCCAAGTCAGTTTGCAGCAGGTGGTCGATAGCGCGGATGCGCTTGGTGTGCATCCTGGCTACAGCGTGACCTTGCCTGCGGGCGAGCGCGGGGTCTACAGCGTCAGTGTGTTTGCCGACGACCCACGTAACGATGCCACGCTGCATATCGATCAATACAGCGGCAAGGTACTGGCGGATATCCGCTGGAGCGATTACGGGCTGGTCGCCAGAATCGTGGAAACCGGCGTCATGTTGCATGAGGGCAAGATGTTTGGCCTAGCCAACCAGCTGTTAATGCTGGCGGTGTGCCTGATGATTTTACTCAGCAGCATCAGTGGTTTGGTATTGTGGTGGAAGCGTCGCCCGCAAGGGGGCTTCGGTGTGCCGCCGTTGCGCCACGACTTGCCGGTCTGGCGTGGGGGATTGGCGATCATGTTGGTGGTCGCTTGTCTGTTCCCCTTGGTTGGCGCTTCATTATTGCTGGTTGCGCCATTGGATTGGTTGTTTACACGTTGTCGTATTAACGCTCAACTGCAAACCGGTTGAACGGTATCAACAGTGAACGCGGGGAAGCAGTACGCGCGGTTGCACTAGATGATTTATCTGATCACTCAAGGAGATTGCCATGGAAGACAAAAACACTATCAGTGAAGGACGTTGGGTGCGTAAAAGCTCCAACTCGGTAAAAGAGACGGCGGATCGTCTGTTTACCAAGTTGGACGCCTTTCCTGAAGTCATGCGAGTCGCGCGTCTGAATCAACAAGAGGTTGCCGGGTTATCCGGGAAGGAGGTTAACTCCACGGAATGCCTGCTGATCCAGAACACCGCGTTGGTCGGCAAATTGTTGAGTGCCAATATTGAAGCGGGTTTCGAGTTGCCAATCCGGGTGTTTATCTGGCAAGCCGATGACGGCCAGGTCTGGGTGCGTTGTACCGATATCGATCACTTGGATAGCGCATACCAGCTTAATGGTGCCGATGGGGCGATTGCGGCGATTAATTCACTGCTGCCTGACTGGCTTGATTATATGGTCGCGGCGAGCTGATTGAACCGGCTTGATTATTGATAGCCCATGTCGAGTTGTAATCGATAAGCGCCAGGGTTGCAGCTTGGCAGGGCTGTCATGCCATTTGTTGTATTCAATGTGACTGGAGAGCTTGAATGTTAAAAAAAATATTGATGGTCGCGGCGCTAATGAACCCAGCCATTTTGGCCAATGCCCATGAGTTCGACCTTGGTGATCTGCACATCGAGCATCCCTGGTCTCGCGAGATGCCACCCGTTGCGCCAACCGCAGCGGCTTATTTTGTTGTGGATAACAAGGGCAAGGAGGCTGATCGTCTCATTGCCGTCCACACTCCGGTTGCTGGCAAGGCCGAGATACATGAGCACGTACATGCCGGCGATGTGATGAAAATGCAGCAGGTGCAAGGCGTGGACATTCCTGCTGGCGGCCAGGCCAGGTTCGAGCCCATGGGTTACCACGTCATGCTGTTCAACCTGGAGCAGCAGATGAAGGCCGGTGAGCACTTCCCAATGACCTTGACCTTTGAAAAGGCCGGCGATGTCGAGGTGCAAGTCAATGTGCAGAAGGACGCACCAGCGGCTGGCGAAGCGCATAAGCACTAGTCGCAGGGTGTGACTCCACCACAAAGCGCCAGGCAATCATGTTTTGCCTTGCAAATGGCGGACAGAAAAGCGCTGTCCGCCCTACGGAATAAGCATCACTCGTAGGGTGTGACAGCACCAGCTTGTTTTACGCTATACGTGCGTCGAGGCTGTTTTGTGCCAGGCGCTTGGCCTGGTCTTGCGTCATGCCGAGGCTGGCATGCAGCGCTGCGAAATTCTCGGTCACGTAGCCGCCGAAATAGGCGGGGTCGTCGGAGTTGACTGTAACCTTGACGCCGCGCTCAAGCATTTCAAGGATGTTGTGCTGACGCATGTCGTCAAACACGCGGAGCTTGGTGTTGGACAGCGGGCAAACGGTCAGTGGAATCTGCTCGTCAATGATGCGCTGCATCAGGCGCTCGTCTTCAATCGCCCGGACGCCGTGATCAATACGTTCGATTTTCAGCAGGTCCAGCGCTTCCCAGATGTACTCCGGCGGGCCTTCCTCGCCTGCGTGGGCCAGGGTCAGGTAGCCTTCGCTGCGCGCCTTGTCGAACACCCGCTGAAACTTGCTCGGCGGGTGGCCCATTTCTGAACTGTCGAGGCCGACGGCGATAAAGGCATCGCGGAAGGGGGCCGCTTGCTCAAGGGTCTTGAAGGCTTGCTCCTCCGGCAAATGACGCAAAAAACTGAGAATCAAGCCGTGGCTGATGCCTAGCTGCTTTTGCCCGTCATCCAGCGCCTGCTTGATGCCACTGAGCACTACCTCAAATGGAATGCCGCGATCGGTATGGGTCTGCGGGTCGAAGAAGGGCTCGGTGTGAATCACGTTCTGCGCCTTGCAGCGCTCCAGATACGCCCAGGTCAGGTCGTAGAAATCCTGCTCGGTGCGTAGCACATCGGCGCCGCGATAATACAGGTCGAGAAATTCCTGCAGATTGTTAAACGCGTAGGCCGCGCGCAACGCTTCAACATCATTCCAGGGCAGCGCGATTTTATTGCGTTCGGCCAGGGCAAACAGCAGCTCAGGCTCAAGCGAGCCTTCAAGGTGCAGGTGAAGTTCGGCTTTGGGCAAGGCGTTGAGCCAATCGTACATGGTCATTTCTCGTCAGCTATTTGAGTCAGGCTCCAGTTTAACCACTGGGTCAGGAATCGGCGAGGGCAATGCCATGACCCCGCCGTTGATCTCTGTGGTTGATTTCAGCCCTGGGCTGGTTCGGTGCGGCGATAGGCGTAAGTATCGGCGAAGCGGGAAAGCAGGTATTCGGCGCTGGTGGTGGCCGCGTACTTGGGCGGGTTATTGGCGTCGGAGCAGCCGGGCAGGCAACTGATTTCGGTGTCGGGGTGCGGTTCGGCGAAGAACGGCATCGAATAACGATCCACGCCCAGCGGGCTGATAACCCGGTGCGGTGTCGATTTGTAGCGGTCGTTGCTCCAGCGCGCCATCATGTCGCCGATATTGACCACAAAGCTGCCTTCTATGGGCGGCGCATCAATCCACTCGCCGTTGACATTCTGCACCTGCAAGCCGCCTGCGCTGTCCTGGTAGAGCAGGGTTACGCAGCCGTAATCGGTATGCGCGCCTGCTCCTTGCTGGTCTGCGCTGCTGGCGGTGTGGCGTGGTGGATAGTGGATCATGCGGAACACGCTGATCGGCTCTTCGAAGCGCGAATCGAAAAAGTCGCGTTCAACTCCCAAGGCGATTGTCATGCTGCGCAACAAGGTTTTTGCCAGCTCGTGCATGTCGTTGTAGTGCTGCTCCAGCAGCTCGCTCCAGCCGCTTATCTGCGGGTGGCGATTGGGACCGCGCAAGGGTTTGCCAGCGATTACATCCGGGTGATCGGCGGCCATGTTGAAACCCATGTCGAAGGTTTCTTTGAGGTCGCTGGGCTTGTTCGGATCGAGCTGCTCGGTGGCAATGGCGCCGTAGCCTCGATGAAGCTGGGTCTGGGTAATATCAATCTTGAGCTTTTCAGCATCGGGCAGGGCGAAGAAGCTTTTTGCTGCATCGGCCAGCTGGGTCATGCGCTGAGTGCTGATCGGGTGGCCGGTGATATAGAAAAAGCCCCACTCGCGGCAGGCTTGGTCTATCTGTCTGGCGACCTGCCGCCAGGCGTTTTCATCTGTGCTGTAGAGCGGCGCGATATCGATCAGGGGCAGTTGATTTGGATTCATGATCTTCTCTGAGAATAAACTGCCGGCTTTGATGGCCGGCAGTTCCAATCAGTTATTAAGAGCCAATTTGCATTGCTGCAGGTTACTTGGGCAGCTCTGCCTTGACGTTCTCTACGTAGTAGTTCATCGACGCCAATTCGGCATTGGTGGCTACGACGCCATCGGCAATTTTGACGGCGCCGCTCTGGTCCTTGATCGGGCCAGTGAACGGATGGAACTCACCGCTCTTGATGCTTGCTTCAATCTGCTCGGCTTCAGCTTTGACATCCGCAGGCACCAGGTCGCTGATTGGCAGCTGGATGGTGTCGTCATTCAAGCCGCCCCAGTAATCCTGGGATTTCCAGTTTCCATCGATCACCGCCTGGGCCGACTTGATGTAGTGCGGGCCCCAGTTATTGACGATTGAGGTGAGCACGGCTTTCGGGCCGAAATGCTGCATGTCGGAGGCATAGCCAACCGCATACACGCCGCGACGTTCTGCGGTCTGGATCGGAGCCGGACTGTCGGTGTGCTGGAATACCACGTCAACGCCCTGGTCGATCAATGCGTTGGCTGCGTCTGATTCCTTACCTGGATCGAACCAGGAGTTGACCCACACCACCTTGATTTCGGTGCCCGGGTTGTACTTGTCCAGCGCCAGTTGAATCGAGTTGATGTCGCGGATCACTTCAGGAATCGGGAAGGAGGCGATGTAACCGATTTTCTTGGTCTTGGTCATCTTCGCGGCGAGGTAACCCCCGACATAACGGCCCTCGTACGAGCGCGACAAATAGGTACCGAGGTTCTTGGCCTGCTTGTAACCCGTTGCATGCTCAAAGGTTACTTTCGGGAACTGCTTGGCGACCTTCAGCGTTGGGTTCATGTAACCAAAGGAGGTGGTGAAAATCAGGTCGTAGCCACTTTTCGCCATGTTGCGGATCACGCGCTCGGCATCAGCGCCTTCCGGCACGTTTTCGACGAAGCTGGTTTCGACTTTGTCGCCCATCTGCTCAGCCAACATCTTGCGCCCTTGCTCATGCTGATAGGTCCAGCCGTGATCGCCGATAGGGCCGATATAGACGAAGCCGACCTTCAATGGGTCAGCTGCGGAGGCGCTCATGGCGGCGCTGAAACCGAGGGCGGCGACGAGGGCACGCAGCAGTGGCTTTTTACTCTTCTTCTGCATAGCGGGTATTGCTCCGTAGGTGAAATTAATTGCGGCTAAGCGCTCAATTCTTGTTGGCGCTGAGTCGGTTGCAAAAAACTGACCAACTAGACAATTACCCGCGTCAGGCGATTTCTTGTCCGTGAAAACACGAACCCTGCCGGAGCAGGGTTCTGTGTTGGTGCAGCCGTTCGGGCGAAAATCACCTGCGTGCTGCCAAGTGGTGCAAGCCTGTTAGCCGGCGATCAATTCTTTGGCCGCTTGACGGTGATCGGCAATCAGCTGGGCCACATCAAGGCCTTCGATTTGGCCGTCGATGACGCGCCACTGGCCGCCAATCATCATGCGGTCAGCACGGTCTGCGCCGCACAGCAGCAGGGCCGAGACAGGGTCGTGGCTGCCGGAGAAACGCAGTTCATCCAGCTTGAAGAAAGCCAGGTCGGCTTGCTTGCCCACGGCCAGCTCACCAATGTCAGTGCGGCCAAGCAAGCGCGCCGAGCCTTTGCTGGCCCAGCCGAGCGCCAGTTCGGGGGTGATCTTTTCGGCACCGTAGCGCAAGCGCTGGATATAGAGCGCCTGACGGGCTTCGAGGATCATGTTCGAGGCATCATTTGATGCCGAGCCATCGACGCCCAGGCCGATTGGTGCGCCTGCTGCTTCCAGGTCGATCGTCGGGCAGATCCCTGAAGCGAGCCGCATATTGGAGCTGGGGCAGTGACAGATGCCGGTGCCCGCCTGACCCAGGCGTGCGATTTCATCCGGGTTGAAATGGATGCCGTGGGCCAGCCAGGTGCGTGAGCTCAGCCAGCCAACACTGTCGAGATAGTCAACGGTGCGCAGGCCAAAGCGCTGCAGGCAGAAGTCCTCTTCATCCAGGGTTTCGGCCAGATGGGTGTGCAGGCGTACATCCAATTCTTCAGCCAGGTCAGCGCTTTGGCGCATGATTTCCTGGGTCACCGAGAAGGGCGAGCAGGGCGCCAGGGCGATCTGGATTTGCGCACCCTCGCCACGCTCATGGTATTGCTTGATCAGCCGTTGGCTGTCTTCCAGGATTACCTGGCCTTGCTGTACGGTTTGCTGCGGTGGCAGGCCGCCATCGGCCTCGCCCAGGCTCATTGAACCGCGGGTGAGCATGGCGCGCATGCCTAGCTCGCGAACAGCCTCGACCTGCACGTCAATGGCGTTTTCCAGCCCGCCCGGAAACAGGTAGTGATGGTCGGCGGCAGTGCTGCAGCCGGACAGCAAAAGTTCGGCCAGTGCCACTTTACTGGCCAGCGCGAGTTTCTCCGGAGTCAGTCGAGCCCATACCGGATACAGGGTTTTCAGCCAGGGGAAAAGCGGCTGGTTGACCACAGGTCCCCAGGCACGGGTGAGCGTTTGGTAGAAGTGGTGATGGGTGTTGATCAGCCCCGGCAGCACCACATGCTCGCGGGCGTCGAAGACCGCATAGCCGGGTTTGGCAGGCTGCTGGCCTGCGCCGAGAATTTCGCTGATGACGCCATGTTCCACAACAATGCCGCCCGAGGCATCAAGGCCGTTGGCAGTGAAAGTAGCGAGAGGCGTTTTGATCCAGATATGAGTATTAGGCACCGTGCAGGCCCTCTGAGTTGATTTCAGGTAGCCAGCTCAGTGTTAACCCTGTCTGCTGATCCAGGTGTGCCGCAGGGGATTGCGACAGCTGCTTACGATAACCGTCAACGCGATGCAGTTCAACCACAGCGCGTTGCGACCTGGCTTGCTTCTTACCAGGGGATTGCCTGGCCTTTGTAGTCAACGAAATGATGACCGCCTTTGCCAGCAAAGTGTTGCACCTGAGCGGCCAATCCTGCACAACTGGTTTCGACATCAATCTCGGCATTGGGGCCGCCCATCTCTGTTCTGACCCAGCCCGGATGCAGGGAAAGCACGGTCGGGCGCGGCTCAGGCAAGGAACATACAAAGCTGTTGGTCAAGGAGTTGAGCGCCGCCTTGCTGGCCTTGTACAGCGCCAGGTTATTGCCTTCGGGGTTGGTGACGCTGCCCAGTACCGAACTCATGAACGCCAGCACGCCAGTGCCTGGGCGAAGCTGATCGACCAGTTTTTCGGCCAAGCGAATCGGTGCGCTGACATTGGTCATAAACAGTTGGCCCAATTCAGCCTGCGTCGCAGCGGTGGCCGACTGATGCTCGGGGCCCAGCACGCCTGCGTTGACGAAGATCAGGTCGAACACCTGACCGCGAAGCTGTTGGGCCAGTGCACCCAGTGACTGGCTATCGTCGATATCCAGGGTTTCGACCTGCACCCCGTGCAGCGCTTTTAGTTCATCCGCCCGCTGTGGGGCACGCACCGTTGCCGTGACTTGCCAGCCTGACTGGTTGAATTGCTTCACCAGGCCCAGGCCCAGGCCCCGCGAGGCACCGATGATCAATGCTGTTTTTGGCTCGGTCATGAAATACTCCTGAAGCGTTAGTCGGATCTCGACACTGTGCATGATCTGGCTTGAGCAGGCATCAGGCAATAAAAAACGCCCCGAAAATTCGGGGCGTTGTGTTGTTGCTGCTCGGGTTAAAGCGCAGAAACTGTCGAGGTTGATCTCCTTGCCAGGCGCTCTTTATCAATGACCGGGTTGCCAGGGTTTACCCAAAGATACCGGAGCGAACAGGCGGGTTTTGATGGGATCACGCGATAGCAACACCAAGACCACTATGGTCGCGAGGTAAGGCAGCATTGCCAGCAGGTTCGATGGAATCGACAGGCCAACGCCCTGGGCGACCAGATGAATGATGCTTGCCAGGCCAAACAAGTAAGCACCAAGCAATACGCGAAATACCCGCCAACTGGCAAATACCACCAGCGCCAGAGCAATCCAGCCGCGCCCTGCGGTCATGTTTTCCGCCCACATGGGGGTGTAGGCGAGCGACAAATAAGCCCCGGCCAGCCCTGCCATGGCGCCGCCGAACAGTACGGCCAGGGTGCGCACGCGCAGTACCGGCAGGCCCATGGCACTGGCGGCATCCGGGTTTTCGCCAACGGCTTGGACGATAAGGCCGATGCGGGTTTTCAGCATTACCCAGGCCACCAATGCAAACAAGACGAATGACAGGTAGATCAGTAGATCCTGAGCGAACAGCATGCGGCCTATCAGTGGAATATCGCTCAGCAAGGGAATAACCACCGGCTCGAAACCGGTCAGTGGCTTACCCACCCAGGCGGCGCCGACAAAGGTCGATAATCCAACGCCGAAGATGGTCAGGGCCAGGCCGGTCGCCACCTGATTGGCGTTGAAGCCCAGGGCCACAGCCGCAAACAGCATCGACAGGAGCATGCCCGCTGCCATTGCCAGCATGACGCCAAGCCAGAGATTGCCGGTGCTGAACGCGACGATAAAACCCGTCACCGCGCCAAACAGCATCATGCCTTCCTGGCCCAGGTTGAGCACGCCGCTTTTTTCGCAGACCATTTCACCCAGTGCGACCAGCAGCAGCGGGGTGCCGGTGCGCACCATGGCGAAGAAAATATTGCTCAGTAGATCGATATCCATACAGCTTCCTCACATTCTTCTAACGCATCTGGCCTGGCCAGATGCAGCTGTCTCAGGCCAAGGCGTCTTGGGTGGCTGTGCGTTTTGTCCATTTCCACTTCAATCGCGGGCGATACAGAATCAGCACATCGCAGGCGAGCAGGAAGAACAGCATCATGCCCTGGAACAATTGGGTAATAGCTTGCGGTAGATTCATCGCCATCTGCGCGGTCTCACCACCCAGGTAGAGCAGTGCCATGAGCAGGCTGGCGCAGAGGATGCCCAGCGGGTTCAGGCGCCCGAGAAAAGCCACGGTAATTGCGGCATAGCCATAGCCAGGCGACACCTGCGGCACCAATTGGCCGATCGGTCCGGCCACTTCGCCGACCCCGGCCAGGCCCGCCAATGCGCCGCTGACGAGCAGGGCGAACCAGACCAGGCGTTTCTCCCTAAAACCGACAAAACCGGCCGCACGACGATCAAGGCCGAGCACCTTGATCTGGAAACCAAGGAAGCTTTTCTGCAGCAACACCCACACCGCAACCAATGCCAGCAAAGCGAAGTAGAGGCCCGCATGGACCCGACCCTCTTCACTGAGCAGTGGCAGCCGACTGAAGTCACCAAACATCGCCGACTCGGGGAAGTTATAACCCTCTGGGTCCTTCAGCGGGCCATGGACGCAATAGAGCAACAGGTTGAGGGCGATGTAGTTGAGCATGATGCTGGTGAGGATTTCATTGGCGTTGAACTGCGTCCGCAGCCATGCCGTGAGCCCTGCCCAGGCCGCACCTGCGGCTACACCGGCACTGATGACCAGCACCAGCGCCCAGCGGCTTTCCCAGTCGATGATATGTACCGCCACGGCGCTACCGGCCAAGGCGCCGAGCAGTAACTGGCCTTCGGCGCCTATGTTCCAGATCCGGGCGTGGTAAGCCACGGCCAGCCCCAGCGCACAGAGCAGAATAGGCAAGGCCTTGACCAGTAGTTCAGACACGCCATACCAGTCGCTAAGAGGGGCAATCAATAAGGTGTGCAAGGTCAGCAGTGGGTCGTGGCCGAGCAATAAAAACAGTAAGGAGCCGCAGAGCAAGGTCAATGCCGCCGCCAGCAAGGGTGAAAACCAGAGCATGGCGCGTGATTGCTGGCCGCGAGGTTCAAGGGATAACAACATAAAAACTCCGTCAGCTCAGAACTGCATCAGTGTTGAATTGGCCAGCCATCCAGCGACCGACCTCGACCGGATTGGTCTCAAGGGTGTTGGCCAGGGTCGACAACTTGCCGCTGCTGAGTGCGCCAATGCGGTCGCAAATCTGGAACAGTTCATCGAGGTCTTCGGATATCACCAGAATTGCCGCGCCTGCATCACGCAGGGCGATCAGCGCTCGATGAATCGCCGTTGCAGCACCCACGTCAACTCCCCAGGTCGGGTGCGCGGCGATCAGCAGCTTGGGGTTTTGCATGATCTCGCGGCCGAGAATGAATTTCTGCAGATTACCGCCTGACAAGCTCTGCGCAGCGGTTTCGGCGTTCGGTGTCTTCACCGCGAAGCGGCGGATGATTTCCTCGGCGAACGCCACCACTTTGCTGCGTTTGACCAGGCCCTTGCTGACCAGGCCTTGCTGGAAGGCAGTGAGCAAGGCGTTGTCGCTCAGGCTCATGTCCGGCACCGCGCCGTGGCCGAGGCGCTCTGCTGGCACAAACGCCAGGCCCAGTTGACGACGTGCATCAGGTTTCAAATGCGCCACCGGTTGGCCGGCGAAGCTGATGCGCAATGCTTCACGTTTGGGCAGTGGTTGCTCGCCACTGAGCAACGCCAGAATCTCATCCTGGCCATTGCCCGCGACACCTGCGATACCAACGATCTCGCCACTGCGCACATTGAGCTGTATATCTTTGAGCGAAGTGCCAAATGGGTCGGGGTTGTACCAGGACAGTTGGTCAACTTGCAGGAAAAGGTTGGCGCCGCTGACTTTGGCATGGCGTGTTTCCAGCCCTTGCGCGTCGCCAACCATTAACCTGGCCAACTCCAAATCTGTGCAGTCTGCCGGAATGCAGTGGCCTGAGACTTTGCCGCCACGCAAGACGGTCGCACTTTGGCAGAGTGCGCGAACTTCACCGAGCTTGTGGCTGATAAACAGGATGCTGCAGCCCTCGCTTGCCAGCCTGCGCAAGGTGGTGAATAACTCGTCGGCCTCTTGTGGGGTCAGCACCGAAGTGGGCTCATCGAGAATCAACAGCTTGATGTCCTGCATCAGGCAACGCACGATCTCGACGCGCTGGCGCTCACCAATCGACAAGCTGTGCACCAATCGTTCCGGCTCAAGCGGCATGCCGTAGCGCTTTGACACTTCGCGTATCTTCGGCTCCAGCTGCTGTGCGGTGCCGGCCTGGCGGCCCATGGCCAATGCGATGTTTTCGGCAACGGTCAGGGTTTCAAACAGCGAGAAGTGCTGAAACACCATGCCGATTCCAAGGGTGCGCGCCATGGACGGGTCACGCATCTTAAGCGTTTCGCCATGCCAGCGGATTTCACCTTCATCGGGCTGGGTGACGCCGTAGATGATTTTCATCAGGGTGCTTTTGCCTGCGCCGTTTTCGCCAAGCAATGCATGGATTTCACCGGCTTGGATGTTCAGGTCAATCTGATCATTGGCCACACAGCCGGGGTAGCGTTTGGTGATGCCGCGCAATTGCAGGCGCGCAAGTGGAGTGGAGCTAGACATGGGCAGTGACTCGAAAAAAACGACTAGCGCAGCTAAAGCAAAAACTTGGCCAGTAGGTCAGAAAAGCCCGTCCTAGCGCTGGTGTTTGCGGGGGACTGCAAAAAAGGTCGTTTTATTGCGCCAGTTTGGGGCGGCATTGTGATTGCAGGGAGCAATTTCAGAGCGTGTGGTGTTACTGCATGACTCGCGCCTGGCCGGGCATCAGGCGCGGACGTGCTTCAAGGGCTGATCAGTGTTTCACGGCCGCGGGTGAGGTCGGCGACGAACTGGGCGAAGCCGTCGAAATGCTCGGCATTGATCGCCAGGTCCAGGTCGACGCCTTGCGCGGTGAATGCTTCATGCTCAATCACCGTATCGAACTCGGCAAGCCGTGGCTTGAGACGCGGCAACTCAGCGAACTGACAGTGGCAGCTGCAACGGATGCGTTCGACCAATTGCTGGCGCTCGCCGGCTTGCAGACATTTGTTGGCGCCGCCGCCATAAGCGCGAGATAAACCACCGGTACCCAGCTGGATGCCGCCGTACCAGCGAATAACCAAAACCACGACCTGGTCGAACCCCTGGCCTTCGATCGCTGCCAGAATCGGTCGTCCGGCAGTGCCAGTTGGCTCGCCATCGTCATTGAAACGGTACTGTTGGCCAACCTTCCACGCCCAGCAGTTATGGGTGGCGTTGCTGTCACTGAACTGATCAATAAATGCCTGGGCTGCTGCTGGGCTGTCCGCATGCCCGGCCAGGGTGATAAAGCGGCTTTTGCGTATCTCTTCGTGAAACTGACAGGGGCTGGCGAGGGTATGGGCCATCAGACGTTTGGCGGTGTTAGTCCGCAGCCTTTAAGGATGATATGAATCAGGTTGTTCGTTGCTGCTTCGAAGTCTTGCTTGGTCAGCCGAGAGCGGCCGCTGACCCGGCAGATTTGCGCGGCAAAATCGGCGTAGTGCTGGGTGCTGCTCCATAACAGGAAAATCAAATGGGTGGAGTCAACCTGGTCGATCTTGCCGGCCGCAATCCAGGCGTCGAATACTGCCGCTCGACCGCGAAACCAGGTGAGGTAGTCTTCATTGAAGTATTCGTTGAGGCATTCGCCACCGCTGATCACTTCAATTGCAAAGATGCGCGAGGCTTTTGGCTGGCGCCGTGAGAATTCCATCTTCGCCCGAATGTAGCGGCTCAGGGATTCTGCTGGGTCATCATCAACCGTAAGGTTGTTGAAGGTGCTGTCCCAAAGCTCGATGATATTGCTCAGAACCGCAAGGTAAAGCCCAAGTTTATTGGTGAAGTAATAGTGCAGGTTGGCTTTGGGCAGGCCCACATTCTGCGCAATGGTATTCATGCTGGTGCCCTTGAAACCATGGCGCGCAAACTCTTCTTCCGCAGCACGCAGAATGGCTTCTTCATTTTTCTGGCGGATGCGCCCCGCAGGCTTGCCGCTATTGTTGGCGCTATGGGCTGGCACTTCGAGAGTCATGAGCAGTTCCGATTCATTCAGTTAGCTGGGCGAGTGAACAGATACCCGAGTGGCGCCTAGGTGACAAGCTCGGCAGGTAAAAAAATACAACGGCGTCATTATCACCACAAATTTGCACGGCTCTGGTGCGTATTTTTCGGCGGTGCGCAATCTTGATGCTATCCGTTGCCTGGGGCTAGCTGGCTAGTTTGTATGCGAGCCCTCTGCGACGCCACTTTGTTGATATTGGCACAGCCTCTGCAAGACCCTGATTGAGTAGAAGCGGTCAGTGTCGGTAACGACGCGGGACATTGCTCTTGTAACCACCCCGGTTACACACCCGGTATTTGGGTGCTTGATTCTGGCTTTTGAGCCGAGAACGAGAGAGGTGTCTGATATGCGCTACTTGCCAACTCTTGGTTCTCTGTCTCCGCGCCGCTTCAGCCACTTGGTGACTTTAAGCGTGCAGCCTCAATCAGCCCCTATCGGTTTCCCTCGCAGCCAGCCTCATACAGGGTTTGGCGCGGCTTTCTATGTGTCTTCCCCCTGGGAGAGGTTTGCCATGAAATCACGCAGTGCTTTGGGTTCTACCGCTTCGTTACTCCGTTACTTGCTGCCGGTCGCGCTGCTAGGCGCCAGCATTGCCGCTCCTGTGGCACAGGCCAATGACAAAGTCGTCTTGCTGACATCCTGGTATGCCCAGGCTGAACATGGCGGTTTTTATCAGGCTGTCGCCGAGGACATTTATGCTCAGAACGGTCTTGATGTGACCATTAAAATGGGCGGGCCACAGGTCAATGGCATGCAGCTGCTGCTTAATAAACAGGCTGATGTCATCGTCAACTACGACCTGCAAGTGCTCAAGAGTGTCGAGCAAGGTATGCCGGTTGTGGCTATCGCAGCGCCATTTCAGGGCGACCCGCAGGGCATGCTGACCCATGACGATGTTACGGGACTTGATGAGCTCGAAGGCAAAACCGTTCTGGTTTCAACCTCTGGGCAAACCACTTGGTGGCCATGGTTGAAAGGCCAATATGGATTAAGCGATGCCCAGGCACGGCCTTATACCTTCAACCTGCAACCGTTTTTCAACAACCCCGATGCGGTGCAGCAGGCGTATGCCAGTTCCGAGTTGTTTCAAGCCACCAAGGCTGGAAGGAATCCAAAGTTCTTCTTGTTTGCTGATGCGGGTTATCCACCTTATGGCTCGACCTTAGTCACCCGTGAAGACGTGATAGCCCAGCGTCCCGAAGTGCTCAAGCGCTTTGTTGCGGCCACCATGCAAGGCTGGAAAAGCTACCTGGCAGACCCCGCACCGGGCAATGCGCTGATTAAAAAAGACAACCCAAGCATGGACGATGAACTGCTCGCCTGGGGCGTCAGCAAACTCAAGGAGCTGAAGCTGGTTGAGGGCGGCGATGCAGCCACCTTGGGCATCGGCGTGATGACCGATGCGCGCTGGCGGGCGACCCGCAACTTTATGGTCAAAAGCGAGCTGCTCAAAGCAGACACCGACTGGAAAAAGGCCTACAGCACAGCGTTTGTTCGTGACCTGGGTGTGCTGCCACAGGCAAACGACACCGCCTCGCGCTGATCCCTATTGCCGCGCTGCCAGCAACGTATTGGCAGCCTGTAGAACCGAATTAGAGGAACGCTCCATGTTAGTGACTCAACAACCCGTATTGCGTCGTTTTTGGTATGCGCTGATGCCTGTCAGCCAACTGGCCGAAGGTCCGCAGCCGTTCACTTTGCTAGGTGAGCGCTTGGTTATATTCATGGGCAAGCAAGGCCCGGTGGCGCTGGCTGATCGCTGCTGCCATCGTACTGCGCAGTTATCCAAAGGCTGGGTTGAAGATGGCGTTATCATCTGCGGCTATCACGGCTGGCGCTACGACCAGAGCGGGGCCTGTGTATGCATTCCGCAGCAGGCCGAAGGCGCGCCAATCCCTGCTGGGGCGCGTACTGATGCTTATCATTGCACGGAGAAATATGGCTATGTCTGGGTTTGCCTGGGCGAGCCATTGCAAGCTATTCCAGTGTTCGAAGAGGATGGCGCGCCGGCTTATCGGCGCATCTTCCAGTTTTACGAAGAGTGGCAAACCAGCCCGTTGCGCTTTATGGAAAACAGCTTCGACAACTCGCATTTCTCCTTCGTACACAAAGCCAACTTCGGCATGATCAACCAGCCACAACCGTCGAAATACAACCTAGAGCAAACCGAATGGGGCTTTGAGGCTGAGACCATAGTGCCGATCAATAACCCGCCTGCCGGGCACCGGGTGACGGGCACTGATACGCCAACCACCACGCGGCATTTGTTCAACCGTTGGCACCTACCTTTTGTTCGCCGCTTTGGTTGCACCTATCCCGACAGCGGTATTCACCACATCATTTACAACTGCGCGACACCGATTGATGACAAGCGGATTCAGTTGGTGCAGTGGTTGTATCGCAACGACAGCGAAGAGGCGATCAGTACACAAGAGTTGATTGCCTGGGATGCGCCCATCACCCGTGAAGACCAAGAGATTCTCGAAGCCACCGACTACGATGCCTGCGTCGATACCCGTCGCCGCGTGGAGTTTCACATGGAGTCTGACCGGCCAGGTTTGATCATGCGCAAAATGCTCTTCGAGTTGCTGCAAAAGCATGGTGAAGAAGAGCAATTCCGCCCAGCCGGTACACCGCTATGAATGCGGTGTTGGATGCGGCGGCTATGGTGCAGAGCAACCCGCACAACCCTGTACATGGTGTTCCTGTGCTGTTGGCCAATGGCGTGGAGAAAACCTACGGCAATGGCACACACGCCTTGCAGCGACTCAAGCTGGAAATCGGTCGCGGTGAATTTGTATCGCTGCTGGGGCCTTCCGGTTGCGGCAAGAGTACCTTGCTGAAAATGTTTGCCGGTCTTGAGCAGCCCTCCGCCGGGCATGTGCGTTGGTGGGGCAAGGGCCAGATCAACCACTCAGCCGCTGAACAGAAATTGGCAATGGTGTTTCAGGAGGCCACGCTGATGCCCTGGGCAAAAGTGGCCGATAACGTACGCCTGCCGCTGGATCTGGCCGGCGTCCCGCGTGCGCAAAGCCAGCGGCGAGTGGATGATGCGCTGCAATTGGTCGGTTTGGGTCAGTTTGGTCATGTCTATCCACGAGAGCTCTCTGGCGGCATGCAGATGCGTGCATCCATCGCCCGGGCGCTGGCCACCGAGCCTAATTTGCTGCTGATGGATGAGCCCTTTGGTGCGCTGGATGAGTTCACCCGTAATCGCCTCGACAGCGATTTGCGTCAGCTCTGGGCTGCGCGCGACCTGACCGTGGTGTTTGTCACCCACAGTATTTACGAGGCGGTGTATCTATCGTCGCGGGTGGTGGTTATGGGCGCCCGGCCCGGCCGGGTTATTGCCGATGTGGCGATCAACGGCCCGCAGCAGCGTGATGAGGCCTATCGCACCTCAGCTGAGTTTATCCAGCAATGTGCACAGCTCTCGGCTTTGCTGGCCGAAGCCAACGCGGAGGGTGGCCATTGAATATTCAATTTGACCAGATGGTTGAACGCGATCTGACAGCTTGTGGAGGTGGAAAATGACGGCATCGCATATGCCATTACTGGCCAACCCTGCTGTGCAACGCATCGCCGCCCCATTGCTGGTCGGGGCCGTCTTGCTCGGCATTTGGCAGATACTGTGTGTCGCCTTGGACGTCCCGGTGTATCTGGTGCCGAGCCCGGCAGACATAGGCCGAACCTTGGTGGCTGACGGGCCTTTGTTGCTCGGGTCGCTGTGGGTAACCCTGAAAATCACTCTGCTGTCATTCTTGCTGGCTGTGGTGCTCGGTGTGCTGGCTGCGTTTGTGTTTGTCCAGAGCCGGGTGATCGAGGCCAGCCTGTTTCCCTATGCGATTTTATTGCAGGTCACGCCGGTGGTGGCGATTGCGCCGCTGATCATCATCTGGGTCAGTAATACCACGTTGGCGCTGGTGGTTTGTGCCACGCTGGTGGCGATATTCCCGGTGATCTCAAACACGGTATTGGGGCTGCGCAGTGTTAATCCAGGGCTGCTCAACCTGTTCAAGCTGAACCGTGCGAGTCGCTGGCAAACCCTGTTGCGCTTGCGTATTCCCAGCGCGCTGCCGTTCTTCTTTGGCGGCCTGCGCATTGCCAGCGGGCTGGCGTTGATCGGCGCGGTGGTTGCTGAGTTTGTCGCGGGCACTGGTGGTACCGGAGCAGGGCTGGCGTATCAGATCTTGCAGGCTGGGTTTCAGATGAATATTCCGCGCCTGTTCGCCGCGCTGGTGCTGATTTCCCTCACCGGGGTGCTGCTGTTTAGTGTGATGGCGGCGCTGGCTCGGTTGAGCCTGGGCCATTGGCACGACAGCGAACAAGGATGACTTGGCTGGTTACCGCCAGCTTGATCAGGAGAGACATTAATGAATACAAACAACAGTTGGCTGATCCGCAACGCCAGCGCCATCTTGACCGGCTTACCTGGCAGCGCTGCACGGGTGAGTGGGCCAGATATCCGGGTTGTTGATGGGCGTATTGCTGCGATTGGTCAATTATCGCCACAGGTTGGAGAGGCGCAAATTGATGCTCGCGATTGCGTGGTGTACCCGGCGTGGGTCAACACCCACCATCACCTGTTTCAATCCTTGCTCAAGGGCGAGCCGCAGGGCCTTAACCAGAGCCTGACCCAGTGGCTGGCCTCGACGCCTTACCGTTTTCGGGGAGCCTTTGATGAGCAGAGCTTCCGCTTGGCGGTGCGCATTGGTTTGGTCGAACTGGCGCGTTCGGGCTGTGCCACGGTGGCCGATCACCATTATTTGTATTACCCGGGCATGCCCTTTGACAGCGCCGCGATTCTGTTTGAAGAGGCCGAGGCGCTGGGTTTGCGCTTTGTCCTGTGCAGGGGAGGCGCAACCCAGACGCGTCAGCTTGAAGCCGAGTTGCCACAGGCCATGCGCCCGGAAAAAATCGATGATTACCTGGCCGATGTCGCTCGCCTGACCCAGCAGTATCACGACCCGGCAGCCGATTCATATCGGCGCATTGTCATGGCGCCGACCACCACGCTGCACTCGACCACGCCGGATGAACTGCGTGAAACTGCCCGTGCTGCCCGCCAGTTGGGTATCCGCATGCACAGCCATCTCTCTGAAACCGTGGATTATCTGGACGCCGCCCGCGGCAAATTCAATATGACGCCGGTGCAGTTCTGCGCCGAGTACGAATGGCTGGGCACTGATGTCTGGTTCGCTCACCTGGTTAAGTTGCTACCTGACGAGATTCGCATGCTCGGCCAAACCGGTACTGGTATCGCCCATTGCCCGCAGAGCAATGGGCGACTCGGTAGTGGCATCGCTGACATCCTTGCGCTGGAGGCTGCCGGAGTACCGGTGTCGATTGGTGTGGACGGCGCGGCATCGAATGAGGCGGCTGACATGCTCAGTGAAACTCACGCTGCCTGGCTGCTGCAGCGTGCCCGTAAAGGCCAATTGGCCGAGCCGCGCTATGCCGGTGGCCAGTTCGAAGGCGGCGCTGATGCGGCAAGCATTGAAGATGTGGTGCGCTGGGGCACCACCGGCGGCGCCAAGGTGCTAGGGCTGGATGCCTTAGGCGGGCTGGCCGTTGGCATGGCGGCGGATCTGGCGATTTATGCCCTGGATGATCCACGCTATTTTGGCCTGCATGACTTGGCCATTGCTCCGGTTGCCTGCGGCGGTCGCGCCCGGTTGCAGGCGCTGTTGGTCGGCGGTAAGCGGGTGGTGGAAAATGATCATATCGCTGGTCTCGACCTGGCTGCGCTAGGCCGTGAAGCGGCTGCGGCAGTGTGTGGCCTGCAGCAACGCGCAGGGCTGCGGGCATGAGCTGGGTCGAGATGAAAGTCCGTGGTTTACGCGAGGAAGCCGAAGGCATCCTTGGCTTCGAGCTGTGTCCGGTAAATGACGATGGCTTGCCCTTTAGCTGGACTCCTGGGGCCCATGTCGACCTGCAGTTTGGCAGTGGCCTAGTGCGCCAGTATTCCCTGACCAACCTGGCCGGGGAAGGCTGTTTACGCTTGGCCATCAAGCGCGAGCCTGAATCCCGCGGCGGTTCGCAATGGTTGCATGAACAACTGCGTTTGGGCGCGCGTATGCAGGTTGGCATGCCGCGTAATCTGTTTGCTTTGGCGCCGGGCAATGCGCCTGTGGTGCTGGTCGCAGCGGGGATTGGTGTGACGCCATTGCTCGCCATGTACCGCGCGTGCCGGGCGCAGCAACGCTCGGTCCATTTGTATTACTTCAGTCGCAGCCGTGCCCAAAGTGCTTTTCTGGACGAATTGCAAGCCCAGCCTGATGTCAGCTTGTTCTGCGGGTTATCCAGTGTCGAAATCGCTCGACAATTGCCTGCGCTGTTAGCTAATCGCCAGCCCGACACTTTGCTGTACAGCTGTGGCCCGGCAGGGTTTATGGAACGCGTGTTTGAATTGGCAGACGCCGCTGGTTGGCCGAGCGAGGTGCTTCACCGCGAGCACTTTCAGGCTCAGCTGCAAGCGCCTGAGCGTGCAGCAGCCAATCAGGCGCCAGCTGTGCAATTGCTGTTGGCCAAGAGCGGCAAGCAGGTTGCCGTTAATCCGGGTGAAACGCTGGTGGCAGCCGCCGCCCGGGTTGGCGTGGATATCGCCACTTCTTGCGGCATGGGCATGTGTGGCGCTTGCATGACCCGGGTTGTCAGCGGTGAAATTGATCATCACGACCAGTATTTGTCGGATGCGGAGCGCGCGTCAGGCGAATGGATAATGCCTTGTGTTTCCAGCTGTTCGAGCAATGAATTGGTGCTGGATCTTTAGCTGGTTGCTTCGGTCTTGGTTTCGGCCTCGACTTGTTGCTTTTGCTGTTCACGTTGCCCGCCCAGATACCAGCCCAGCAAGCCCCAAACTGCCGCGCACAGGGCTCCGGCCAGTGCAGCAACCATCACGCCGTTGGACAAACTGTCGATCAGCGCCTTGACCCAGGCGCTGGCGGCATCACCGGCGCGATAGACAAGGGTGTCGATAAAGTTCTTGGCCTTGTATTTGGTCTGCGCATCAAGTGGTGCGAAGAGCATTTCACGGCCCGGGCGTACGCAGGCGTATTCGCCTACTCGCCGCACTATCATCAAGGCGGCGAGCATGGCGAAGGTCGGTGCCAGGGCCAAGCCGATAAAGCCCAGGCAAACTAAAAACGGCACCCCGGCGAGCAGGGCGCGGATGCCAAAGCGCTGGGCGATACGACTGGTGATAAACAGCTGCGCGAGCAAAGACAGCGCTTGCACAGTAAAGTCGATCAGGCCGAATACACGGACTTGCTCGTCGCGGCTGGTGAAGGTTTCGGCTACCAGGCGCGCCTGTTCGAAGTACAGAAAGGTGCTGGCGGTGGCCAACAAAATCACGAATGCGCTGATGCCCAATAAATAGGGAGAGCGCACGACCTGAGTGAAGCCGCTAAAAGGGTTGCCCAGCACAGGTTTTTGTGGGTTTTCGTTGTGTTTTGCACCCGGTCTTCCTGCACCGCTGATGGCGCGCCAATGCATCAGGTAGCCTTTGCTCAGCAATGCCAACGCCAGCAGTGCTGCTGCGCAAAGCATCAAGCCGCCTTCGCCAAGCGTACTGATGAGCAACGCGCCAAAGGCCGGGCCGAGCAAACCACCGCAACTGGCACCCGCCGCGATAAAGGCAAACAGGCGTTTGGCCTGTTCGCTGTCGAACACATCGCTCATCAGGCTCCAGGCCACGGAAACCACGAACAGGTTGTAGACCGATAGCCACACATAGAAGCTGCGGGCCAGCCATACATCGCGTTCAATCAGGCTAAAAAGCGTTGCGAAGCCCAATAAGTTGAGAATAAAAAAACCGTAGACCCAGTCGATGTAGCGTTCGCGCGGCACATGTGAGTTGAGCCATGCGAACAGCGGCACGGCGATCAGCATCAAGACAAAAGTTGCGCTAAACAACCATTGCAGGTTGTCCACGCCACCGACAATGCCCATCGCCTCGCGAATCGGGCGCAGCATGAAGTAGCCGCTGAACAGACACAGAAACAGGGTGAATCCGCTTAGCGCAGCCAGCAGTTCTTCAGGTTTGGCATTGATGGCGCTGGCGAACCGCTGCGCGCAAGTCATGAAGGTGGCTGGTGCCCGGGCGTGGCTATCATCAGCCAAAGGCCTGGACGATTCGTTCGCGCAGTGCTTCATCCGGCAGTCGACCCATGCCCGCCTTGATATTGTCGGTCACGTAGCGAGGTGTTGATGTGGCCGGTAGCACGGCGGTAACTGCGGGGTGTGCGAGGATGAATTTAAGCAGCAGTTGCGCCCAGGAGGTGGCGTCTGTATCAATCGCCCAGCCCGGTAGAGACTGCCCTTTGACCTTGCTGAGCAGTTGGCCGCGCATAAAGGGTCGATTGACCAGAACGGCAATGCCGTTATCCGCACAGTAAGGCAACAGGCGTTTTTCGGCATTGCGTTCGCCGATCGAGTAATTGAGTTGGACAAAGTCGGGCTTGTGTTGCTTGAGTGCCTCGAGCAAGTCGTCGTGTGCGGACTCAAGGTAATGCGTGATCCCGGTGTAGCGAATGCGACCTTGTTCCTTCAGCTCGCGCATCAGCTTCATTTGCGTCGCGGTATCTTGCAGGTTGTGCACCTGCAGCAGGCTGACCTTGTCGGTCTGCAGCGCCTGGAGACTGGAGCTGAACTGCTCGAAACCGTTATCGCGCCCGGTGGCCGACAGCTTGGTCGCCAGAAATGCCTTGCGCTGGGTATCAATGCGTTTGAGCAGCATGCCGGTAACGACCTCTGCGGTGCCATAGCTCGGCGCGGTGTCGATGAGTGTCGCGCCGCCATTGATAAAGTTGCGCATGACCAGGTCGAGCGAGTTGATTCCGTCTGCATCCGGAGTCACGTTGAAGGTGCGCGAGGTACCCATGCCAATGACTGGCAGCATCTCACCGCTGGCCGGTATCTTGCGGCGCAGCAACTGGCTGGGTTCACTGGCCAATGCCAGGCTGGGCAGTAAAGGCGCAGCGGCTGCCAGGCCCAGCAAGGTGGCACTGCGTTGAATAAAATGGCGGCGGCTGGACATGAATCCTCCTTTCAAGGGTGCGCAGCAGCGCATCAAGGGATGATAGCCTGATGCTGCCTGGCCTCGGGACACCGCATTAGACTAGTTGTTACCGGCTGTTTCAGTTTCAACGGGTGGCTACTCATCGGCAAGATCAGCTTGCCTTTGAATTGCAACGACCGGGATCGCGCTCGATCCTGGGTGCCGGCAAATGAGCAATTGATTCGCCTTGCTTACCCCTTGTTACTGATGCAGCAATATCAAGCGTAGTGGCTACCAGGGGTTCCTTAGCTTACGGCTGCCAGGGCTTCAAGGAAGCTTTCAAGCACCAAGTGCGGCCGGCGACCTTTGCGGGTCACGGCCGCTAGATTCAAGTCATAGAAGCGCACGTCAGGTTTCAGGGCGCGCAGGCGACCTTGCTGGACCCAGGCATTGGCGTAATGGTCGGGCAGATAGCCAATGTAGCGTCCGGTCAGGATTAAAAAGGCCATGCCTTCACGGTCGGAGGCACTGGCGGTGCAATTGAGCACTTGATAGTGGGTCTGTATTTCCGGCGGTAAACGAAAGGTCGGGGCGATAGCGTCCTGGGTGTTCAAGCGCTCGTCATCAAGCAACTGGTCGTCAGCATAGAACAACGGGTGGCCTACGGCGCAGTAGAGCAGTGAACGCTCATCATACAGCGGCTGGTAGTCGAGCCCGGACAATGCGCCGGATTGCGGCACTACGCCGATATGCAGGCGGCCGTCGAGCACACCCTGTTCGACTTCGCTTGGAGGCGTCATGCGGATGTGGACGCGCACATCCGGGCCGCGCTCCTTGAGCCGCGAGAGGGCATTGGTGATGCGCATATGCTGTACGGTCACCAAGTTGTCGGTAAGGCCGATATTCAGCTCGCCGCGCAGGTTCTGATGCAAGCCGTTGACCTCGGTGCGAAAGCTTTCCAGGGCAGCGAGCAATTGCTGGGTCGACTGAAACACCTCGCGGCCTTCTTCGGTCAAGGCAAAACCGGCTCGTCCCCGCTGGCAGAGGCGCAAACCCAGGCGTTGCTCAAGGTCGCTCATTTGCTGGCTGATGGCTGAGCGGCCTATGCCCAGTACGCTTTCGGCCGCAGAAAAGCCGCCGGATTCCACGACGCTACGAAACAGTTTCAGCAGGCGGATATCAAAGTCGCTGACTTGGGCCAGTGGATCGGGACGGCGAGTGCTCATTAGTTTAGTAACCGGAGAACTAAAGATATGAATAGTTAAGTTTTACCGACTTTATGCCCGTGGCACCTTTAATGGCAAGCGTACTTCACGTCCGAACATTGTCTTCTAGCGAGGCCGTCCCATGAACATGCCCCAGTCTGCTACTCCGCCATTATCCAGCCAGCTCAAGCTGGATGCTCACTGGATGCCGTTTTCCGCCAACCGTAACTTCCATCGCGATCCGCGTTTTATTGTGTCTGCCGAAGGCAGTTGGCTGACCGATGACAAGGGACGCAAGGTCTACGACAGCCTTTCTGGCCTATGGACCTGTGGCGCCGGTCACTCGCGCAAGGAAATCCAGGATGCCGTGGCCAAGCAACTGGGTACGCTCGACTACTCGCCTGGCTTCCAGTATGGCCATCCGCTGTCATTCCAGCTGGCCGAGCAAATTGCCGACTTGTTGCCTGCTGGCCTCGACCATGTGTTCTTCACCAGTTCCGGTTCCGAGTGCGCCGATACCTCGGTAAAAATGGCCAAGGCCTACTGGCGTCTAAAGGGTCAGCCAGCCAAGACCAAGTTCATTGGTCGCGCCCGTGGTTATCATGGGGTGAACATTGCCGGTACCAGCCTCGGTGGTATCAACGGCAACCGTAAGATGTACGGCCAGTTCATGGATGTTGATCACCTGCCACACACGCTGCAACCGGGCATGGCGTTCACCAAGGGCATGGCCGAGACCGGCGGCGTTGAGTTGGCCAATGAGCTGCTCAAGTTGATCGAGCTGCACGATGCGTCGAACATCGCCGCGGTCATTGTCGAACCCATGTCGGGCTCGGCTGGGGTGCTGGTGCCGCCAGTTGGCTACCTGCAGCGTTTGCGCGAGATCTGCACCCAGCACAATATCCTGCTGATTTTTGACGAAGTGATCACCGCCTTTGGCCGCATGGGCAAGTGGTCGGGCGCTGAATACTTCGGTGTGACGCCAGACATCATGAACACCGCCAAGCAAATCACCAATGGCGCGGTTCCCCTGGGCGCGGTTATTGCGTCCAACGAAATCTATCAAACCTTTATGAACCAGCCCTCGCCCGAGCACATGGTTGAGTTCAGCCATGGCTACACTTACTCGGCGCACCCGGTTGCCTGTGCGGCTGGCCTGGCTTCGCTTGAGTTGCTCAAGCGTGAAAACCTGGTGCAGCAAGCGGCTGAAATCGAACCACACTTTGCCAATGCGCTGCATGGCCTCAAAGGCTCCAAGCACGTCATTGATATCCGCAACTGTGGCCTGGCTGGAGCCATTCAGTTGGCGCCGCGCGATGGTGATGCGGTAATCCGACCATTCGAGGCGGGCATGGCCTTATGGAAAGCTGGGTTCTATGTGCGCTTCGGGGGCGATACCCTGCAGTTTGGGCCAACCTTCAATGCCAAGCGCGAAGACCTCGACCGCGTCTTCGATGCCGTTGGCCAGGCACTGCAAGGTATCGATTAATGACCAAGCGTACACAGGCGGTGGCGACCGTTCAGGTGGATAACAGCGATGTCATAGTTACCGAATGGCGGTTTGCGCCGGGCAGCGAAACCGGTGCCCATTGCCACGGCTACGACTATGTGGTGGTGCCCATGACTGCGGGCACACTGCTGCTGGAAACGCCTGAAGGCGAGAAGCATGCAACCTTGGTTGCCGGCCAAGCCTACTTCCGCAAAGCCGGTGTCGAGCACAATGTGGTCAACGCCAGCGATCACGAAGTGGTGTTCGTCGAAACCGAGATCAAAGCAGCGCAATAGATATCAGGGGGCGCACAAGGTGCCCCTCGCTTCAAATACCTTAGGGCGCTGGATAAGGTCCAACCCTCATAAACTAGTTGCCAACGGAGAATTCCATGAGCGCAGTGAATCACTTAATCCATGGCGAGCAAGTCGCCGGCACTGGCCGCACCGCAGACGTGTTTAACCCTTCTACAGGCGAGGTTATCCACCAGGTTGCACTGGCTGATCGCGCGACCATCCAGCAAGCGATCGACTCGGCCAGATCTGCTTTCCCGGCATGGCGCAATACGCCGCCGGCCAAGCGTGCGCAGATCATGTTCCGCTTCAAGCAATTGCTTGAGCAGCATGAAGCCGCCATCTCGAAGATGATCAGTGAAGAGCACGGCAAGACCCTCGAAGACGCCGCCGGTGAGTTGAAGCGCGGTATCGAAAACGTAGAGTACGCTTGCGCTGCGCCAGAAATTCTCAAGGGCGAATACAACCGTAATGTCGGCCCCAATATCGATGCCTGGAGCGACTTCCAGCCGGTTGGTGTGGTGGCTGGTATTACGCCGTTCAACTTCCCGGCGATGGTGCCGTTGTGGATGTATCCACTGGCAATCGTTTGCGGTAACTGCTTTATCCTCAAGCCTTCCGAGCGTGATCCAAGCTCGACGCTGTATATCGCCCAGTTGCTGCAGGAAGCGGGCTTGCCAAAAGGCGTGCTGAACGTTGTCCATGGCGACAAGGAAGCGGTTGATGCGCTGATCGAAGCGCCAGAAGTCAAAGCCTTGAGCTTCGTTGGCTCGACACCGATTGCCGAATATATCTACTCCGAAGGCACCAAGCGCGGCAAGCGCGTCCAGGCCCTGGGCGGGGCGAAGAACCACGCCGTGTTGATGCCAGATGCTGATCTGGACAATGCAGTCAGCGCACTGATGGGCGCTGCCTACGGCTCCTGTGGCGAGCGCTGCATGGCAATTTCCGTTGCCGTTTGCGTGGGCGACCAGGTTGCCGATGCGATGATCAAAAAGCTGGTGCCGCAGATCAAGGCACTGAAAATTGGCGCGGGTACTTCCACTGGGCTGGACATGGGGCCGCTGGTTACTGGCGCTCACCGTGACAAGGTCAAGGGCTATGTCGATGCGGGCGTTGCTGCTGGTGCCGAACTGGTTGTCGATGGTCGCGGCTTTAGTGTTGCTGGCAACGAGAAGGGCTTTTTCCTCGGTGGTTGCTTGTTCGACCGCGTAACCCCTGAGATGAGCATCTACAAGGAAGAGATCTTCGGCCCAGTGCTCTGTGTGGTTCGCGTCAATAGCCTCGAAGAGGCCATGCAGCTGATCAACGATCACGAATACGGTAACGGCACTTGCATCTTCACCCGCGATGGCGAGTCTGCACGTTTGTTCTGTGACGAAATCGAAGTCGGCATGGTTGGGGTCAATGTGCCTCTGCCAGTGCCAGTCGCCTACCACAGCTTTGGTGGCTGGAAGCGTTCGCTGTTTGGCGACCTGCATGCCTACGGCCCGGACGGCGTACGTTTCTACACCCGTCGCAAAGCCATCACCCAGCGCTGGCCGCAACGTGCCAGCCATGAAGCCGCTTCCTTTGCCTTCCCAAGCAACGGTTAACAAGGGCTGGTTTCAGGGCTGCGCGAGCAGCCTCTGAAGCGTTAGTAAATAACAAGACCCGTCATACCTGGCGGGTCTTTTTATTTGCAGTGTTGAATGCTGGTGGACAAGCTTGGCGTTGCCAGACCCTACGCCATCGGGGGCCGCGTGTAGGGTGGGTAGCGCTGTTTTGCCCACCCATTATCAAAGGCAGCCATCAACGGCTGCGCGCGCAGTGATCTGCAGAGTTGGATACAATCGGCAGAATTTTTGAACAAGAGCGCAGCGCTTCTGAGGCTTGTATGTCACCCCTTGAACTTGTGGCTGCCACGTTAGGCGTCATTGCCGTGTGGCTGACGGTGAAACAGAACATCTGGTGCTGGCCGGTCGGGCTGGTCATGGTGTTGATGTATAGCTGGATCTTCTTCGACATCAAGCTTTATTCGGACATGCTCTTGCAGGTTGTCTATGCGGTGTTGCAACTCTATGGCTGGTGGCAGTGGACCCGTGGCGGTGGCGAGCATAACGGTCGGCAGGTCAGTCGTCTGAGCGCATCGGGGCTGGCGGGCAGTGTGCTGATTGGTGCGCTGGGCAGTGTCGCCCTGGGCTACTTGATGGCGACCCATACAGACGCCGCGTCACCCTGGTTGGATGCGGCACTGACCGCGTTCAGCTTGGTTGCGCAAGTCTGGATGGCGCAGAAACGTCTTGAGTGCTGGATGTTGTGGATCATCGTCGATGTCGTTTTCGTCGGTTTGTTTATCAGCAAAGAGCTGTACCTGACAGCGGCTTTGTATGCGTTGTTCACATTGCTTGCAGTGCAAGGCTGGCGCAGCTGGCGGCGCACCCCTGAGCTTGCATACGCATGAAGGTGCTGGTGCTGACCGGGCCAGAGTCGACCGGCAAAAGCTGGTTGGCGGCTAGCCTGCAGGTGCAGTTTGGCGGCGTCGTGGTTGGCGAGTATGTGCGCTATTTTATTGATCAACAGCAGCGCGATACCTGTTACGCGGATATTCCAGCCATCGCCCGGGGCCAGTTGGAATGGGAAGATAAAGCCCGCGCCGAGCGGCCTGAACTCTTGATTCTCGATACTCACCTGTTGAGCAATATGCTGTGGAGCCGTGAGCTGTTTGGCGATTGTCCCGCCTGGATCGAGGACGCCTTGCTCGCGCGCCGTTATGACCTGAATTTATTGCTCGATCCGCGAGGAGTGCCCTGGGTCGAGGATGGCCAACGCTGCCAGCCGCAATTGGCTGAGCGGGTGCGTTTCTTCGAGGCCTGTCGTGACTGGCTGCTTTGCCATCAGCAGCCTTTTATCCCCTTGCAAGGTGATTGGGCTGAGCGCCAACGCCAAGCCTTGAGCTGTGTCGGGCAGTGGCTGGGCTCGCCGGCATAGCCTTCAATCGTACTGCCAGCGCTTGAGGATGGCGTCCAGTTTACCGTTGTCTTTCAGCCGTTGCAGGGCGCTTGCAAACGCCTTGGCGTGTTGTTGGTCATTTTTATTGAATGCAGCGTAGCGCGGCATTTCGACCAATACGCGCGGTAAAATCCGTACCTTGGACGCCGAGTTTTGTTCCTGCACGAAATACATCAATTGGGTCTTGTCACCGATGATGATGTCAATTCTGCCTGCCAATAGCATCGACACCAGTTGTCTTGGATTGAGTGCGCTGGTGTCACGCGAAAGTTCAGCGTGGTCAAAGGTTGTTTCGTAGGCATAGCCCCTAACCTGGCCTATTACATAGGGCGCCAGGTCTTCGAGGCTTTGCCAGTCGGTTATGGCTGTCTTATGGGTGGTCATAAATACCGTGGCGCCAGTACGCAGCGGCCCCACCAACAGGTATTGATTCATGCGCTCGGCAGTGCCTGCGAAAGCAAATGCCAGGTTGGCCTCATTGCGTTCGAGCATTTGCTTGACGCGCTGCCATGGATACAGGCGTATTCTGAAATCCAGCTTTGCCTCGCTCAAAACTGCACTGACCAAGTCCACATCCAGGCCCATCGGTGTCTCACTATGGGCTTGCGTGAAGCTGTAGGGCGCGAACTGATCATCGGCCACAGCCAGCAAGGGAGCCGCAGATACAGGTGCGCAGATGCACAGCAATAGGCCGAGAAGAAGGTAGCGCATGGTGAGCCCCGCTTGGTCGAGCGCCGGATAGAAGCACGGTGCAGTACATATCAATGCTAGCCAATGCTGGCTGTATATGTACAACTTGCACTCGAGCTGCTCGAGGGGCGTCTCAGAAGGCTGGAACCAAGGGTCGAATCTGGGCAGGCCAGGGGCTTGAACCCGCCCAGATCTGCGAGATCAAACCTTTCTGACGAACTCTGATTTAAGCTTCATTGCGCCGATACCGTCGATCTTGCAGTCAATGTCATGATCGCCGTCGCATAAGCGAATGCCTTTGACCTTGGTGCCGACCTTGACCACCAGCGACGAGCCCTTGACCTTGAGGTCCTTGATCACGGTAACTGTGTCACCGTCTTGCAGTGGGTTGCCGACGGAGTCCTTGATCACTTTTATGTCATCAGCCGCGTTGTCCTCGGCGTTGGCAGACCATTCATGTGCGCATTCAGGGCACATCAGCATGGTGCCGTCTTCATAGGTGTATTCAGAGTTGCATTTGGGGCATGGCGGCAGGGAGCTCACAGCGCGACCTCGGGTTCAGTCTGATAAATGGCCGTATATTATATAGGGTTTTACACGCGTAGCGGCCAACAAACTGGACTTGCGGCCTAGGGCGATGGCTTGAAGGCGGGTCAGATAGTTTGAAGCAGTGCGATACGTACCTCTGTTCGTCAGAGTTACGGGCGTCAATTCGGATGCTTGAGATTTTTCCAGAGGCCTTTAATAATGGCCAGTAACAATCAACTTTACCGCGTGAAAGAACCTGTGGCAGTCGCTTGCTATTCATGATAATTATTTTCTTCGAAATAGCACTCGCTATCACTGCGCCATTATTGATGTCTTTAGTGAAGCCTGTATGGCTGTGAGCCAGTTCACAATAAGTGTCCCCGGCGGAAAAATAAAATTAATAATCCTATATTTCCTACAAGGTGAATAACATGGCCTGCCAGTTTTGGGGGTATTCTTGCTTTTGCAAGAAACAAAGCATTATATGACCGCGCACAGTGTTGGATATTGAATTAAACGGGTCGCTCGCAGGTCAATTCAGCCTGGGGTGTTATACCTCATGGTTTAATATATCGCTCTTTGGCTAGGCTTGGATGCCTAAGAATCTTTTGTATGGGCTCGGAACTAATTCCCTTCCCTGAGGTAGCGGGTCAAAGGAGCAGACGAAAGGTATTTGTTTTTTTGCTGTAAATAGCGCTTATACGTAACAAGGATTGTCACGGCAATGGCCACTGTAATTTTTTCTGCACCGGAACTCTATAGCGGAGAATACTTCCGGTTTATCGAACCTGATCGCTTCACTCATCACGCGCGTGTGCCTGGCTCACCTGACCTTTCAATTCATGGACGACACGGCAAGGGTGTTATGAGGCAGGATGCCTTATTTTTATTACAGATGCTGAAACCCTACTGTCATCGCCAGAGGCCTTTGGAATGATGGAGAGCACACGAATGCCATCTTTCCTGTCAGGGGTGGAGCGAGACCCGCTCGACACTGACTTCATCAGAATGAACTTCCGCTCTTTTGTACAGCGCGGCATTCTTATAATCATGGTTGTAAACCCACTGCATGCGCTTGTGCTCTGGTTAAATCATAGTGCGTGGTGGCAACTCAGTCTTATGGCAATGTTTATTCAGTTGCCATTCTATCCGTTGTGCGGGCAGCAGCGTTCTTTTGCGGTATTTCTCCCCAGCGTGCTGGCGTTGTTTTCGATGGTGGCCGTATATATATGGCTGTTCTCAGAACACTTTGGTTCCAGTGCAGGGTTTCATTATCTGATTATGTCATTGATTCCACTTGTTATATTTGCCGGGCGAATCGGACTCAGGCTCAAGGTGCTTATTTGTCTGCTGATGGCCATTGGTATGTTTATGGCTGAACTCAAATTGCCCGGAACTACCACAAACTCGATGAGTACCGAGGCATTGGAGCAGTTGCGGATCTTGAACTTGCTGATTTGCTTTATCAGCATATCCATGCTGACTTTTACCCACTTTGTCACCGTTTCGCGCATTCAGTCCAAGCTGCAGTATTTGGCGGCGTATGATCCGCTGACACAGCTGGTTAATCGTCGGCGAATGGGGCAACTGGCTGAGCAGGAAGTCTTGCAAAGCCGACGTCAGCAATACCCCTTATCGGTGATTTTGGCGGATGTCGATAATTTCAAAATGATCAATGACCGCCATGGCCATCCGGTTGGCGATGTCGCTTTGCAGCATGTCAGCGAGTTGATCAGCGCTATCGCCCGCGATACGGACAGCTGTTGTCGTTGGGGGGGCGAGGAGTTTTTGGTTTTGTTGCCCCATACAAACTTGCAGGGTGCCATTCAAGTCGCCGAGCGTATAAGGCAGCAGGTTGCAGCAACCCCTTTGAATGCACACGACCTTGAGCTAGAGATGCAATTGACGCTGGGGGTGGCGATGTTGATGCCGAATGAGAAGCTGGCTGAATTGATAAAGCGTGCAGATACAGCGCTTTATGAAGGTAAGCGTGCGAGTCGCAATTGCGTTGTCAAAAGCGATCCGCAATCGAGTTAGCTCAAGGTGTCATGTTGTTGGGGGCTGGCCAGTTCAGGGTCCCCGAGTCACTAAAGCGCGATGTGCCGAACAAGCCGCCTGCAAATTTACCGCTCAATTCATATGGCAGGCCCTGGCCGGGTTTATAGCTTGACGCGCCCATTGCCTGGCGCATCGCCGAAAATGCCGAGATGGTTACGGGCACGCTGATCACCGTCTCTCCAAAGCGCGGAACCTGCCCACTCTGGTCGCTGACACCACTGGCCAGCGGCTGATTGTTTACATCGAGGTCCAGGGCGATGCCGTTGTAATCAATAGCGCTGTCATTCGGGTTTTGCACCCGCAGTTTTACCGAAAAACGCATTTCCAGGCCTTCACCGGGTAAGGGCTCGATGCCGACCAGGTCGATCTTGAGCGGATCGCGGGGCGTCAGGCTGCTGCAAGCCGTGAAGCTGATCAGCAAAAAACCGATGAGCGCGGTTCGTAACAGCGATTGAAGCGATGTGGTGAAGTTGAACATGATGAAGATTCCATTCAATTGTGCAGGCATATGGGCGGCGCGCAGCAGCCAACGGATGTATATGCTATAGACCACATCCGACAACTTAGGTTGTGGTTATTAGTTTTGCGTGTTGCGCTGCTTGCTTTGGAGAACGATGGCGATACCGCCTAGCACTGCCGCCGAGCTTAACAGCAGGCGCAGGTTCAGGGCTTCGCCGAGTAAAAGGCTGCCAGCCAATGCGGTCAGGATTGGCACGCTGAGCTGTACGGTGGCCGCCTGGAAGGATTTCAGCCCACGCAATGCACTGTACCAGATCGCATAGCCGACCCCTGACGTAACCGCCCCGGATAGCACAGCGTAGCCCAAGCCAGCCAAGTCCCACTGCAGGCGGCTGATAAAGACAGCGCTGATGATTAAGCCGATTGGCACTGCCCGCAAGAAATTGCCGGCTGTCGTTGCCAGTGGATCGGTAGCACCGCGGCCCATCAGGGAATAAACACCCCAGGCAACCCCGGCCAAGAGCATCAGCAAGGCACTGCCCAGCGCAGGTGTATTGGCGCCAGGTAGCAGCAAGGCCAGGAGCCCGGCGAGTGCCATTGCCAGGCCAAACGTGGTGGCGAAGCTGAAGCGTTCACCGCGATAAAAGCCCCAGGCAATCATGCTCAACTGGACTGCGCCAAACAGCAGCAGCGCGCCGCTACCGGCATCGAGATTGAGGTAGGCGAATGAAAAGGCGATGGCATAGGTCGTCAGCGCCAGGGCACCTGACCAGGTGCCGGACAAGGGTTGCGCAGCGGTTTTTAAACGCAGGATCACCAGCAAGGTGATTGCCCCGGCGACGAGCCGTACGCTGGTAAAACTTGCAGCGTCTATTTCAGTGGTTTTCAGCGCGAGCCGGCAAACAATAGAGTTACCGGCAAATGCCAGCATTGCCAAGGCGGTAAGCAACAGCGTGCGTGAAGACATGATGCATCCTTGTATGCAGATGGCTCATCTAATCACACAAGCAACGGCAATGGCATTGTACTGAAGGCTCAAGCTGTAAATTGCGCAGGCCAACCGTGTGTTCGCCTGCGCTTGGCCTTTAGAAGTGTACTTTTACGATGAAGTTGGTCGCGCTCTGGTTCGTGCCATCAAGGATGGTGTCGCCCAGGTAGCTATCGTTATCGATACCGTATTTGTCTTTCCAGTAATCGTATTCGATGCCCACATAGAGTTGTTTTTCACCCCAGCTCAGGGCCTTGCCCAAGTCGTATTTGACTTGCGGGTTGAAGTGCAGGTTGGCGTGATAGCTGTTGTCGTTATCGACCACCCAGTCCATGAAACCGTCGATCAGGATATCCGAGTTACCCACTGGGATTGTGTAGCTCCAGACTGGCGTGATCTGCCAGACGTTATCGCCATCACGCTTGCCATCGGTGGTGCGCAAATAGGTATTGATCTGGAAATAATCAAACCCGGGAATTGCCAGGTCAAAGCCCGGACCGATCAGGTACGACTCGGTGTCGTCCTCGCCAAATTCATAGGTCATGGCCAACAGCACGTCCTTGACGGGGCCAAACTCCAGCTTGGTGTTGAACAGCTTGCCGAACGACAGGCGCGGTGCAAACTCGCCATAGAAGGTGCTGCTGTCACCGGCGCCATTGCGCTCGGCACTGTTGTAGGTGATGCCGTCGACGAAGAAAAACAGGTCACCGACACTCCAGCCGCTGGCATGTTCAAAAGTTACGGTTTGCTGGTCTTCCGGATCAACCTTGAAGTTCTTGCCGTAAAGATAGGTGAAGCTGTTGTTTTGCCATTGCAGGTAATCGCCAGCTACAGCCTGGCCGCCAGCCAGAAGCCCGCCGGCTAACATCAGAGTAGAGATAAAACGGTTCATCGGATGGTGCTCCTGGTGCGCAGAATTATAGTTTTAAACCTGTCTATTCGGTCAGGCTGTCGCTTCTAGAGCAAAAACAAAGCCAATCGGCAATTTTTTGTCTTTGTGCGGTTATAAACCCGGTTTTTCGGGGAGTTTTGCTGTATTTGGTTACAGAGTGATCAACTGCGCAGGCGCCATTAACAGCCATTTTTCTGACCAAAAGGACAGTTTTGCATCAGTTTGGGGCGTTGCAGGGCAAGCGTTGCTCAGCCAGCTTTGATAGCTGTTGCTACGAGATGTATCTAGGATCCGGGCGAGATGAAAAGCGCGGCATACTAACGGGCTGTATGCAAAGGTCAAGCGGGGCGTGGGAACGAGCGGTGCATCGGCTCAGGATCAATCGCACCTGAGCCGTGCCGTGATGATGGGATTAAACCTGGTCTGGATTGAATGTCTTGCTCATGCCGGCCCAGCACGCATCGTAATCAGCCTGGAGTTCCGGGCACTGCAGGGCGTGTTGGCTTGGGCGAAGTACATTGCAGGTCTCGAACATAAAAGCCATGGTGTTATCGATCTTATGCGGTTGCAAATCCGCAGCAATCGCCTGGGTTGTACTGGTGTTGTCGGGGCCATGGGCGCTCATGCAATTGTGCAATGAAGCGCCGCCGGGCGAGAAGCCATCGGCCTTGGCGTCGTATGCACCCTTGATCAAGCCCATGAACTCATTCATCAGGTTGCGGTGGAACCAGGGCGGACGGAAGGTGTTTTCGGCCACCATCCAGCGCGGCGGGAAGATCACAAAGTCTGCATTAGCCTGGCCTGGCGTATTGCTTGGTGAGGTCAGCACCGTGAAGATTGACGGGTCCGGATGATCAAAGCTGACGGTGCCAATGGTATTGAAACGGCGCAGATCATATTTATAGGGCAGGTTATTGCCATGCCAGGCGACCACGTCCAGCGGCGAATGATCAAGCTGTGTTGCCCACAACTCGCCAAGAAATTTCTGCACCAGCTGTACCGGTTGCTCCACATCCTCGAAATGGGCGACCGGTGCGAGGAAATCGCGCGGGTTGGCCAAACCATTGCTGCCAATCGGTCCCAACTCCGGCAAATGGAAAGCACTGCCGTGATTCTCGCAGATATAGCCGCGGGCGCTGGCATCGAGTAACTCAACACGAAACTTCATGCCGCGCGGGATTACTGCAATTTCAAGTGGCTCGACCACAAGCAGACCAAGCTCCGTGGCGATTCGCAGGCGACCTTGCTGCGGCACGATCAACAGCTCGCCATCGGCGTTGAACATCACCCGGGTCATCGAGCAATTAGCTCGGTAGACATGCACGCTGACCCCGCTTGCCTGATCGGCAGCGTTGGTGGCGGCGAGGGTAACTAAACCATCAATGAAATCAGTCGCAGGTTCAGGTATTTGCAGGGGGTTCCAGCGCAAGCGATTCGGGGTGACCGGGCCCAGCTGGCCACCGCAAATCTGTTTATCCATGCGTACAAAGGCGGGGTGATTGGCCGAGGGCTTTATGCGGTACATCCAGGTTCGCCGCGAGTCTGCCCGTGGGACAGTAAATGCAGTGCCTGAGAGCAGCTCTGTATACAAACCATAAGGTACTTTTTGCGGCGAGTTTTGCCCGATCGGCAAAGCACCCGGCAATGCTTCACTGCTGTGGTGGTTGGCAAAGCCCGATAAGTAGACGAGGTCTTGGGATTTCATGATTTTATTTTTGTGTAATTGAATTACGTTAAGCGTAACTTGAGTTGTGTTGGTCGTCAAACCACGGCGAAATCAGACGCACAGCCGCCGCTCTGGCAAGTGCAGATCGGTGTGTATTGAGAAAAGGTGGAGCGGGTGAATAGTCGCGTTGGCTAAAGTGCTAAAGCGTGAATCAGGCCATCTTCCGACTATCGTCTTCCAGTTGCCGCTGTAGACGGTAAAGATGACTAAAGCCTTGCTCCCAGCGGCTATGGCCCGATGACACATTGATATGGCCGACACCGCGCAGAATTGAGACTTCGCTGCCCCAAGCTTGCGCTAATTGCAGCGCCCGATTGGCGCTGGCGGCGGGGTCGTTATCCGAGCCAATTAGCTGGCTGGGAAAGGGCAGCCTGGCACTTGGTATGGGCGCAAAGTTGCGCAGTGGGCCAGGGCAGTTGAGTCGTTCTACATCGGCTGGAGCAACCAGCAGCGCACCCAGTACTCGGTTGATCAGCTCTTTAGGTGCTTGCGCGGCCCAATGAGCCACAGTCACACAGCCCAAGCTATGGGCGATAAGCACGACTGGCCGTGTGTCATCTGCTATTGCACGCTGCAATTGCTCAACCCAACTGGTTTTTTGTGGGTGTTGCCAGTTGTCTTGCTCGACCCGGCTGCTGTTCGGCAGCACGCGTTGCCAGTGGCTTTGCCAATGTTCTGCAGGTGAGCCATGCCAGCCTGGAATGATTAAGTAGCGAATGGATTGCTCAGGCATGGGCTTGGCTCATTAAGTGTTTGACGCCAGCAGGGTAGGTAATATTGGTTGGTTAATAAAAGAATAAAAAATTATTTTCTTATTCCTTTTGATCGATTTGGCGAGATGAAGATGCTTGAGTTTGTTTATTCTAAAAAGTAATAAATATGTTAATAAATAGTATTTTTAAGAATAGAAAGGCTCTCCTAATATCGATTCAGACCCACCTGCAGGCAAAGATCAGGGGTGGGATAGGAGCCTAGCAATGACTGCGACAGAAAAAAAATCGAACAACCTGGACGACGCACAGGTGTTGCGCGAAATCAAAAATGCGCTCAACGGCCTCAAGTTTGGTTCGGTAGAGATTGCCGTGCATAACGGCCAGGTGGTGCAAATAGAACGCAAAGAAAAATTCAGGTTGGTAACCGCAAACCAATAGGTTGGCGGAGCTCGTCAGTTTCCGAAGGATTTCCCGCTTTCACCCTAGCCCGACTGGACCACCGGAGGGCGTGATAACCCAACACGTACCGGTATTGCATCCGTTAATCAGCCCCAGGCTGTGTGCGGCCATGTCCAAATCAAATGTCTGTTTAGGGAGTTGCATCATGCTTATTCGTGGTCTTACATTCGCCGCTCTGGCGAGCGCCTTCATTGCTGGTCCCGTCGCCGCAGCGCAAACCTTGTTGAATGTTTCGTACGATCCAACCCGTGAGTTCTACAGCGAGTTCAATGCTGCATTTAATAAACATTGGCAGGCTGAAGGACATCCGGCGATCAAGGTTCAGCAATCCCATGGAGGCTCTGGCAAACAGGCCCGGGCGGTGATCGATGGTTTACCGGCTGACGTTGTCACCCTGGCGCTTGCCGGCGATATCGACGAACTACACCGCATCGGCAAGTTGATCCCTGAAAATTGGCAAGAACGCTTGCCGCAATCAAGCACACCCTACACGTCGACCATTGTCTTCCTGGTGCGCAAAGGTAACCCCAAGGCCATCAAGGATTGGGATGATCTAATCAAGCCGGGCGTGTCGGTTATCACGCCGAATCCGAAAACATCGGGCGGAGCACGCTGGAACTTTCTCGCAGCCTGGGCCTACGCCAAGCAAAAGCTTGGCAGTGACCAACAGGCACAGGATTTTGTAAAGAAGCTTTATAGCAACGTGCCGGTACTGGATACCGGCGCACGTGGCTCAACCATCACCTTCGTGAACAACCAAATTGGCGATGTATTGCTGGCTTGGGAAAATGAAGCCTTTCTGGCACTGAAGGAAGAGGGCGGCGATCAGTTTGAGATTATCGCACCTTCACTGTCTATTCTTGCCGAGCCTCCTGTTGCCGTGGTCGATAAGAACGTCGAGCGCAAAGGCACGCGTGAAGTGGCGCAGGCTTATCTTGAATATCTCTACAGCGATGAAGGGCAGCGCCTTGCCGCCAAACATTTTTATCGCCCACGCAATCCACAAATTGCCGCCGAGTTCAGCAAGCAGTTTCCGGCCTTGAAATTGGTCACTGTCGATAAGGACTTTGGTGGTTGGAAAGTCGCGCAGCCGAAGTTCTTTAACGATGGTGGTGTGTTCGACCAGATCTATCAAGTCCAGTAGTCAGCGGGCCAGGCCCACAATTGCAGTTGTGCAGCACAGCTTACTTAAAGTTGCACTGCACCTGCGTGGTTGTTTGTTAAGGATTGATCATGCTGCGTCGAACTTCTCCCGTCATACCCGGCTTCGGCATGACGCTGGGCTTTACCCTGCTGTACCTGAGCTTGCTGGTGCTGATCCCATTGGCGGCGATGTTCGTCCATGCGGCGCAGCTTTCGTGGGCTGATTTCTGGGCGATCATCTCTGCACCGCGTGTACGTGCCGCACTTAAGTTGAGCTTTAGCACGGCCTTTGCCGCCGCCATGATCAATGCGTTTATCGGTGCCCTGCTGGCCTGGGTATTGGTGCGCTACGAGTTTGCCGGGCGCAAGGTCATCGAAGCCATGATCGACCTACCATTTGCACTGCCCACCGCTGTTGCCGGTATCGCGTTGACTGCCTTGTATGCGCCCAATGGCTTGATCGGCAAGTTGGCCAGCGACATCGGTTTGAAAATTGCCTACACCCCGCTGGGGATCACCTTGGCACTTGCGTTTGTCACCTTGCCGTTTGTGGTGCGCACCCTGCAACCGGTGTTGGCTGATATCCCGCGCGAGATCGAAGAGGCCGCCGCCTGTCTGGGGGCCAAGCCATTGCAGATTGTGCGTCATCTGATTTTGCCTGCGATGTTGCCAGCCTGGTTGACCGGTTTCTCATTGGCTTTTGCGCGAGGCGTGGGCGAGTACGGATCGGTTATTTTCATTGCCGGCAACATGCCGATGAAAACTGAAATCCTGCCACTGCTGATCATGGTCAAGCTCGATCAATACGACTATCACGGCGCTACCGCGATTGGCGTACTGATGCTGGTGGTTTCATTTACTTTGCTGCTGCTGATCAATCTGTTGCAGCGCAGAATTATCAAAACTTGAGGGTGGATCATGTCATCACAATCGAGTGCCTTGCCGTCTTCAAATCACCGGCTAAGGCGCCGCAATAATTCAGGCAAACCGCTGTTGATAATGGCGGCCTGGATGGTGTTTGGATTATTTCTGTTGCTGCCACTGGGCGTGGTTGTCAGCGCCGCATTAAAGCAAGGCTGGGCGGTGTTTATCAGCGCCATATTCGAGCCTGATGCCTTGTCTGCGCTGCAGTTGACTTTGCTTGCGGTGGGCATTTCTGTGCCGCTTAACTTGGTGTTTGGCGTCTGCGCCGCATGGGCTGTAAGCAAGTATGAGTTTCGCGGTAAAAGCCTGCTGGTCACGCTGATCGATTTGCCGTTTTCGGTATCGCCGGTCATTGCAGGTTTGATTTATGTCTTGTTGTTCGGTGCCCAGGGTTTTTTCGGCGAGTGGTTGCAGGCGCGCAATATTCAAATTGTTTTTGCCTTGCCGGGGATCATTCTGGCAACAGTGTTCGTCACAGTGCCATTTGTGGCTCGCGAGCTGATTCCACTGATGCAGCAGCAGGGCACCCAGGAAGAGGAAGCCGCACGCTTGCTCGGCGCCAATGGCTTGCAAATGTTCTGGCATGTCACCTTGCCCAACATCAAGTGGGGGTTGATCTACGGTGTGGTGCTCTGTACTGCACGGGCGATGGGTGAGTTTGGTGCTGTCTCGGTGGTTTCCGGGCATATCCGTGGCTACACCAACACATTGCCGCTGCATGTCGAGATTCTCTACAACGAATACAACCACGTTGCGGCATTCAGTGTCGCCAGCTTGTTATTGCTGCTGGCGCTGATCATTTTGTTGTTAAAGCAGCTGAGTGAGCAGCGCCTAAATCACCTCAAGCATGTCGCCAACGAGAATTGACGGGCTTTAGGTGTCGCGCAGCAAGTCGTGGCTATCAAGCAGGCGGAAGGCAATCTCTGGACGTTTTTCCAGGCCTCGGCGAATGGCTGCCGGAATCGATTGGCGAGTCTTGCGGCACAGCCCGGTCAGCTCTGCGATCTCTATGGCAATGCCGCGCATGCTGCGTACCTCGTTAAAGCCGGGGGCAACCTTCACGCGTACACCCAGCTGTTCGTAGATACGCGCTTGCAGGCGTTCGAGGTCTTCAAGGCTCTGGATGTTTTCAAGCCGCTCGATCAGGCGTCTTTCTTCATGGCGGGTCAATCGAAGGATGCGCACGTCCGCCCCTGGAGTCGTCTCCAGTTGCTCGCGCCCGCAGTCGCAGGCGCCGGGCGGACAGGGTTGGCGAGTTGCAAAGGTTTCGCTCATGGGCTCCGGGGTAGAACTGTTCAAACTGCCGCGCCCAATGTTGGAGTAGGCGGCTGTACGCATGATGCGGTAGTGCCGTTTTTAGCACAGGCCTGATCGAATATCCCAGCATTTTGTCAGCAGCCGTGCGAGGAGCTGGCCCAGCCGCTTTGGTAACAGTGTGGCCTACTGGGCTTCTGCCTTTTGCATCAATGTACGTTGGCGCCATTCCATAAAGGTTTTGAGCAACAATGTGAGCAGCGCCATCAGTGCAAGCAGGGCGGCTGCGGTGAATGCAGCAGCGGTCTTGTAGTCGTTGTTGAGCTGATCGACCAGCAAGGGCAAGGTCAGCGTGTGGTTGATAATGGTGCCTGATACCACCGACACCGCCCCAAACTCCCCGACTGCACGGGCGTTGGTTACCACTACGCCGTAGAGCAATGCCCATTTGATTTTGGGCAGGGTGATGTTGCGGAATATCTGCCAACCATTCGCACCCAGGCAAAGCGCCGCGGTTTCTTCATCCTGCCCCTGGGTCTGCATGACGGGAATCAGGATACGGGCCACATAGGGTGCGGTGACGAATACGGTGACCATGACAATGCCGGGCCAGGCGAACATGATCTGGATATCGTTATCGTAGAACCACTGGCCCAGCGTGCTTTCGATGCCGTAGACCACCAGGTAGCACAGGCCTGCCACAACGGGGGATACCGCATAAGGAATATCGACAAAGGTGGTCAGCACCTTGCGGCCACGGAAGTCATAGTGGGTAATGCACCAGGCCAGCAGTACACCGAACACCAGGTTGATCGGCACGGTCATGGCGGCAACCATTAGCGTCAAGCCGATGGCATGCAGCATGTAGTCTTCGTTCAGGTTGCCCCATAACAGCGTCAGTCCACCCGAGAGTGCCTTGCTGAAGATCAGCAGCAACGGCACCAGCAGGATCAGGATGACAAGGCTCAAGCCAAGCGCGATCAGCAGCCATTGATGCCAGTGTTGAGGTTTTTTCATTTGCCTTGCCGTTGCCATTTGAAAAGATGGCCCTGTAGTACTTGCAAGCTAAACAGCAGTGTCAGAGATGCCAGCAGGATCACCGAGGCAATTGCCGCGGCAGCCGGGTAGTTGAACTCCTGCAAGCGGATAAAAATCATCAGCGAGGACACCTCGGTCTTGAACGGGATATTGCCCGCCAGCATGATCACCGCACCAAACTCACCGAGGCTGCGGATAAACGACTGCGAAGCGCCGGTCAACAAGGCAGGCAGTAAAGTCGGGAGTATGACGTGGAAGAAGGTTTGTACGCGATTGGCGCCCAAGGTCCTGGCGGCTTCTTCGTATTCGTGCCCCATGTCTTGCATTACCGGCTGTACGGTGCGCACAACAAAGGGCAGGCTGGTAAATACCATGGCGATCATGATGCCGGGGTAGGCATAGGCCAGCTTGATGCCCATGGGCTCAAGCCATGCGCCCAGCCAGCCACTGGGAGCCAGTAGCGTTGCCAGGGTCAAGCCGGCGACTGAGGTCGGCAAGGCAAAAGGCAGGTCGATAAATGCATCGATCAGGCGCCGGCCCGGGAATTCATAACGGGTGATGATCCACGCCAGCAACATGCCGATCAGCACCGTGGCAATGGTGGCGTAAAAGGCCCCGCTCAAGGTCACCTTGTAACTCTGCACCACACGTGGGTCGCTGATCGCGTGCCAATACTGAGCCCAGCCCATGTCGCCGACATACACCAGCAACGCCGACAGCGGGAACAGGATGACCAGGGAAATATAAAAGGTGCTGAAGCCAAAGCTCAGGCCAAAACCTGGCAGCAATGGTTTTTGCAGAAAAAAACGAGCAGAGGTGGTTTGCACACTCAAATTCCTGAACGAACAGGCCACAGCTCAAGGCTGTGGCCTATTGTATGACTCAAAGCAAAGAACTATCAGCGGCCTTCAGCCAGCAACTGATCCAGTACGCCGTTGGAAGCAAAGTGCTTCGCGGTGATCTCATCCCAAGTGCCCAGCACTTCATTCGGATTGATCAGTCGCACTTGCGGGAACTGGCTGGCCGTTGCAGCGACCACTTCCGGGTTATGCACGCGGTAGTTGAAGGTGGTCAGCAGTTGCTGGATTTCTTTGGTGTACTGGAACTCAAGAAAGGCTTTGGAAACTTCGCGGGTGCCTTTGGAGTCGACGACCTTATCAACCAGCGCGACCGGAAACTCAGCCAGAACGCTCACTGGCGGGACCACGATTTCATACTCGCCGGATTTGAACTCATCACTCTTGGCGATGTTGATCACTTCAGATTCAAAGGTCAGCAGCACGTCACCCTGGCCATTCTGGGCAAAGGCTACAGTCGCCGCACGGCCGCCGGTGGGGAAGTTCTGCACGTTATGCAGGATCTTTGCGACGAAGCTCTTGATCTTGGTTTCATCGCCGTCAAACTTCTCATTGGCAAACAGCCAGGCGCCCAGATAGCTGTAGCGGGCATTGCCCGAGGTTTTCGGGTTAGGAAAAACCAGCTTCACATCATCACGGGCCAGGTCATCCCAGTTCTTGATGTTTTTCGGATTGCCTTTGCGCACCAGGAAGGCTGTGGTGCTGTAATACGGCGAGCTGTTGTTGGGGAACTGCTTGGCCCAGTCTTTGCGCACCAGGCCACGCTTGGCGAGAATGTCGATATCGGTGACTTGGTTGAAGGTGACGATATCAACCTTTTTACCTTGGATAATGTCTTGCGCCTGGCGCGAAGTGCCGGCGAACGATTGGTCGATCTTCAGGTCCTTGCCGGTTTCAGCCTTCCACTTGGCAACAAACTTGGGGTTGATCGCGGCAAAGACTTCACGAGCGATATCGTACGAAGCATTGAGGATCGGCTTGTCTTCAGCCAAAGCAGGCAGGCTACTGAACAGACCCGTGGAGATAATACTGGCGACAAGCAGTTTCTTTAGCATGATCAAAACATTCCCCATGTTTGCGGCAGGCATATAGTTCGATTATTCGAATCTAGGCCAAATTATTGGGGCTGATACTGCCTAAGTTTTTTATTCTTAAAAAGTAATTTTTAGCGCTATATATAGATCGAAATTGAATTTGCTACCTTGATCTCCGCTCCTCGTGGATTTACAGCGAATCACCCAGTGGCTAGTGTATGCGCACATTTCAGGGCGGCAGGGCCTTTTTTATATTCCGCATACGAATATAAATGTGACTAAAGAGTATTTTTAAGAATATAGCGGGCGGCGCTATCATCCGCGCACCCACGCATCGCCTTTATCAGCCGTTTTCCTACAACCTTGGCTGTGGGGTCACCAGAATTAACCGCCCGCGCCAGAAGGCTGAGGACGCAACGCATGTCGATTGAAATCACTAACGTCAGCAAGAACTTCAATGCGTTCAAGGCGCTGAACCAGATCAATCTCAATATCCAGAGCGGCGAACTGGTCGCTCTGCTCGGGCCATCCGGGTGCGGCAAGACCACCTTGCTGCGCATTATTGCCGGCCTCGAAACTCCTGATACCGGCAGCATTCAGTTCCACGGCGAAGATGTTTCCGAGCACGATGTGCGTGATCGCAATGTCGGCTTTGTGTTCCAGCACTACGCATTGTTTCGCCATATGACGGTATTCGATAACGTCGCCTTTGGTTTACGCATGAAGCCCAAGCGCGAGCGTCCCAGTGAGACTGTCATTGCGCAAAAGGTGCACGAACTGCTTGGCCTGGTGCAACTCGACTGGCTTGCCGACCGTTATCCGGAACAGCTTTCCGGTGGCCAGCGTCAACGTATTGCGCTGGCTCGCGCACTCGCTGTTGAGCCCAGGGTCTTGCTGCTTGACGAGCCGTTCGGGGCGCTGGATGCCAAGGTTCGCAAGGAGCTGCGCCGCTGGTTGGCGCGCCTGCATGAAGATGTACACCTGACATCAGTGTTTGTTACCCATGACCAGGAAGAAGCCATGGAAGTGGCCGACCGGATCGTGGTGATGAATAAAGGTGTGATCGAGCAGATTGGTTCACCAGCAGAGGTTTATGAAAACCCGGCCAGTGACTTTGTCTATCACTTCCTGGGTGATGCCAACCGCCTTTATATCGGCCAGGATCACCACGTATTGTTCCGCCCGCATGAGGTTCACTTGTCGCGCCATGCCGAAGAAGGGCACCAGGCCGGTGAAGTACGCGATATCCGGCCATTGGGGGCAATTACCCGCGTGACCCTGAAGGTAGAAGGTCAGGCCGACCTGATTGAAGCCGAAGTCGCCAAGGACCACATGAGCCTTGATGATCTGGTGCGCGGTGAAACACTCTACTTCAAGCCCAAGGGCGGCCAGGCGCTGTCCAATCCCTGAGCTGCACGGGCCTTGTCACTGATGGCGAGGCCTGTGCGTACAGGCCCAGTGAAGCCTGCGCCATCGGGCTCTTTTGCTCGATAGCGCAGGTTGTCCGGAGCATCTGCACGGATGTCACGCCTGCAGCAATGCATCCAGTTCGCCCTTGCGGTCAAGACTTGCCAGATCATCAAAGCCGCCGACATGCAGGTCGCCAATAAATATCTGCGGTACGCTTCGGCGCTTGGATTTATGCAGCATCTCCGCGAGTCTCTGGGGCGAGGCCGCAACGTCGATTTCCGTGGTGCTGGCACCCTTGCGTGCCAACAAGCTTTTGGCGCGTACGCAGTAAGGGCAATGCTGGGTCGTATAAATGGTTACCTGGCTCATGTTCTGGCTCCTTAGCGTGCCGATGGTGGGAAGTCCACGTCAGGGTCGGCAATGTTGTTCAGGTAATTGCTTAGGGTGAGCAGTGTCACGTGTGCAACTACTTCGACGATCTTTCTGTCGGTCAGGCCTGCCTCATGGGCCGCCGCTATTTGAGCGTCGGTCAGTTGGCCGCGACTTTGCGCAATTTGTCGCACCAGTGCAGCTAGCGCATTCAACTCACCCGATCGTGCCCTGCCGACATCACTTTCGCTCAAACCGGCTTTTTTACCGAAGAAGCTGTGGGCGGTGACGCAATAATTGCACTCGTTAACTTCAGAAGTCGCGAGGGCTACGACTTCCCGTTCGGCAGTGCTCAATGAGCTTTTGCCCAAGGCCTGGTTCAGGGCCAGGTAAGCATTCAATGCCGCAGGGGCATGGGCCAGTGTCTTGATCGAGTTGGGTATAAAGCCAAAGGTTTTTTGCACGGCTTCAAGAGCGGCATGTGAACCAGCAGGGGCTTGGTCAGGTGTTAAAGCAGCGATGCGAGGCATGGTGATTCTCCAATAAGTTGAGTCCTGCTTGTTGAACAAGCGTTGAGTGAATATTAGGTCTCGGGACTTTTCTTTTGGGTTCAGATCGTCGATGTTATGCAACAGATCGTCTAAATAGGTGTTGTTCAATGGACCGCTTATCAACCCTGCTAAAACACTTCAACCTGCATGCGGCCACCTATCATCAAGGTGGTTTTTGCGGTGTGGCGGATGTCGCCGAGGGTGACTATGGCCATGTGCATCTGCTGCGCTCTGGCCGCCTGAGTTTCAGGGATGAGCATAATCAAGCTATCGAATTGACTGAGCCGAGCCTGGTGTTGTTGATTCGCCCACTGCAGCATCAGTTAGTGGCAACAGAGGCCGATGAGGCCGAGTTGGTGTGCGCGACCTTGAGCTTCGATGGCGGGGCCAATAATCCGCTGACCATGGCGTTGCCGCCTTACATCATCAAACCACTTCGAGAACTGCCGGACTTGCACGGCATCCTTGAGTGGCTGTTTGAAGAGGCATTCGGCGATGAATGTGGTCGCGACGTGGTGCTCAATCGGCTGTTTGAGCTGATGATGATCCAACTGCTCCGTCATCTTATTGCCAGCCGCAGCATTGCCTCCGGGATGATGGCCGGGTTGGCTAATCCGCGCCTGTCGCGGGCGCTCACGAGTATCCATAACGAGCCCCAGCGCAATTGGACCGTGGCTGACCTGGCGGGTATTGCATCCATGTCGCGGGCCAGCTTTGCCGCGCACTTTCGCCAGACGGTGGGCGTTACCCCGGCGGATTACCTGGCCAACTGGCGAGTCAGCCTGGCGCAAAAACGCTTACGCGAAGGGCGGCCCATCGCGCTAATTGCCGATGAGGTTGGCTATGAAAGCCCATCGGCTCTTGCACGCACCTTCCGTCGCAAGGTCGGCGTCAGCCCCAGTGAATGGATACAGCGCACAGCCTGACCAACATGAGTCTGGCTGGCTAAGTCCGCACTGATCGATCACGACAAAGGCGCCCTTGGGCGCCTTGTCAGTTGGCGGTGCTTCCCCGGGGGCCATCCATTGGATTGGCCGGGGTTGGTTATGCCACGCCGCGATTGCGGGCGTAATCCAGGAAGCCATCGACATCCTCGGAGCATAGGCGCTCGACCACGCTGGCGACTTCCTCTTTGGGCCAGTCCCACCAGCCGGTCGCAAGCAGTGCCTCGCGGGTCGGCTCATCAAAGCGCCAGCCGATTACCCGCGCAGGATTACCCGCCACGATCGAGTAGGGCGCAACATCCCGGTTGACCAGTGATTCAGCCGCCACCACAGCGCCGTGCCCGACCGTGACGCCCGACAGGATCGTGCTGTTGGTGCACAGCCAGACATCGTTACCGATGATCACGTCGCCTCGTGATCCGCCGTAACCCTTGATGTGACTGGCCTCTTTCAACTTGGCCGGGAACGGGTAGGTGGAAATCCAGTTGGTGCGATGATCACCTCCAAGCACGATCAAAACCCCGTTGGCGATCGAGCAGTAAGCACCAATTCGGAGGGTCGTGCCTTCGCGGAAATCCTTGACCTCAGGCATGCCGTAGCTGCCGGTGCCGTACTCGTAGCGTGGATAGCGGCGCTTGAAATGCGCCTGGCCCCGCTCGAACTCGGGCACACGCTCAAGCACGCGCTTGAGCCGTTTTCGCTTGGCGTTTGGGCTCGCAACGCCGATATACAGCAACACCACTATCAGCGCACTTGCCGACAGCACCAACGACACCCACTCCATTTTCCTCTCCCCATCGCCTATCTGGACACTCGAAGCCAACAGTGCCCCTAGTGGCTTTGGATTATCAGGCACTTCCCTGGTGCGGTAAATCTTGCATCGTTATAAGTGGTGGGCGGTCGATACCTTTATTCACTGCGTCCCTGTTCCAGTCTTTGCCTGGATAATGCAAATGCCTTCGAGTTGATGGTTTCAGATTGGTCCTACGGCCCTGTAAGAAAAGGCGGCTCCCGGCCTGGGGTGTGATCCTGCAATATGCGCGGTTTTCCATACCGATGAGGCCCGCATGCGCGATCTTCGCATTGCCGCTAGAGCACTGAGTCTCGCCCTGATTTTGCCGCTGTCTTACGCAAAGGCAGACACCAGCGCAGACATCCGCTCAACCGCACTCGATGTGGAGCGTTACCTGTTGCTCTACAGCAACGGTGGCGATGAGCGATTCTGGACGCAGATGAACGAAGCCCAGAATCAGCTCGGCGAGCAGATCAAGACAGAGAAGGGCGCCGCCACACTGGAGGGTATTCTCTCGACCTATCAAGGTTATGCCGATGACGTTCGAGCCGCGTATTGGCAAAACAATCAGGACTTGAGCACCTCGCTGGCTCAGGCGTTCAACGTCTTCAAGTTGCTGGACTCATTCCTGCCCGCCGATACAAGCAGCCAGGCACCAAGCCTTGCGGATAACCTGCGCAGCTTCGCCGTACTCAGCATTCGCCAGGACACGCCGCTTGCAGAAACCGGCGATCAGCAAACCATTGACCAGCTTGCCAAGCGCATCAGCGCACAGATTGACGCGTTATCAAACAAGAACCCCAAGGCCTACCAACAAGTACCAATGCGCTGGAAATACCTGCAAATCGCCCACCGCAACGGAAAGCCCCTGATCTACCCGTTCAATGCGCAAATTGAATATATGCTGGCGCAGCTTGAGGCAGGCTCAGCCGATTGAGCCTATGCCATTGCTGCTGGGCAGTGGGTTGAATAAAGGTGCAAGTCTTGTCATCGCCTGTTCTGTTGTCGAGCAATAGCATCGAAGCGTATTGGCCATATTTGTGCTGAACCGGATCACGCAGCAGGTTAGACTCGGGCTTTTGTAGTCTTATCTTGGAGTTACTGCGTGAACACGGAAAACCATTCCCAGACGGCCGCGTTTCTTTGGTCCATTGCCGATCTGCTGCGCGGTGACTTCAAGCAATCGCAGTACGGCCGCATTATTCTGCCGTTCACCTTGCTGCGGCGTATGGAGTGCGTGCTGGAGCCGACCAAGGAAGCGGTGGTCCGTGAGTCCTATGCGCAGGAAGGTCGCCCCGATCATGTGCGTGAGATGCTTCTACTGCGCGCCGCCGGTCAGCCCTTCTTCAACGCCTCGAAACTGACCCTCGACACGCTTTCGGACAAACAGACAGTCGACGACCTGCTGAGCTACGTGCAGTCCTTTAGCAAGGACGCCCGCGAGATATTCGAGCACTTCCATTTCGAGGACTTCGTCCAGCAACTGGCCAGCGCCAACCTGCTGTACCAGGTAACTCAGCGTTTCGCAGCCGCCGACCTCAGCCCCGAGCGCATCAGCAATTTCGGCATGGGCATCATCTTTGAAGAGCTGATCCGCAAGTTCGCGGAAAGCTCTAATGAGACCGCCGGGGAACACTTCACCCCACGCGATATTGTGCACCTGACCACTTCGCTAGTGATCACCGATCAAGACCACAAGCTCGCGCCCAACAACATCGTCACCATCTACGACCCAACTGCCGGCACCGGCGGCTTTCTGTCTGAGGGTGATGAGTACATCCAATCCATCAGCGAGAAGGTCAGCGTGTCGCTGCATGGCCAGGAGCTAAACCCCGAGTCCTATGCCATCTGCAAGGCGGACATGCTGATTAAAGGGCAGAAGGTCGAGAACATTAAACTCGGCAACACCCTGTCCAACGACCAACTGGCCGGTCCCGAACATCACTTCGACTTTATGCTCAGCAACCCGCCGTTTGGCGTGGAATGGAAGAAGGTGCAGAAGCAGATCACCGACGAGCACAGCCACAAAGGCTTCGACGGCCGCTTCGGCCCCGGCCTGCCGCGTGTGTCCGACGGCTCCTTGCTGTTCCTACTGCACCTGGTCAGCAAAATGCGTGACCCGCGCCAGGACGGTAAAAGCAAAGGCGGCTCGCGCATCGGCATCATCCTCAACGGCTCGCCGCTGTTTACCGGCGGTGCCGGTTCGGGTGAGTCGGAGATTCGCCGTTACCTGCTGCAAAACGATCTGGTCGAGGCAATAGTCGCGTTGCCTACCGATATGTTCTACAACACCGGCATCGCCACCTATGTGTGGGTGTTGAGCAACCACAAGGCCTCGGTGCGCCAGGGCAAGGTGCAGTTGATCGACGGCAGCCAGCACTTTGCCAAGATGCGCAAATCCCTCGGCAGCAAGCGCCAGTACATCACCGAGGAGCAGATCGACGAACTGGTGCGCCTGTATGGGCGCTTCGAGGAAACCGCGCAGAGCAAGATCTTCCCCGTCGAAGCCTTCGGCTACCGGCGCATCACCGTCGAGCGTCCGCTGCGGCTGAACTTCCAGACAAGCGCCGAGCGCATCGAGAAAGTGCTGGCAGAAAAAGCCATCGAGAAGATGGAAGCCCCGACCCGCCAGCGTCTGATCGAAGCGCTGCAGGCCATGGATGCCAGTGTGCTGCATCGCAACCGTGAGCAGTTCAGCAAGCTGCTGAAGAAGACGCTCAGCGCTCACGATGTATCGCCCAGCACGCCCGAGCTGAAGGCCATCCTCAGCGCCCTGAGCGAGCGCGACCCCGAGGCGGATATCTGCATGGTCAAAGGCCAGCCGGAAGCCGACACCGGCCTGCGCGATAACGAGAACGTGCCGCTGGGCGAGTCGGTGTACGACTACTTCCAACGCGAAGTCATCCCACATGTGCCGGATGCCTGGATCGACGAAAGCAAGACCGATGCGCAGGATGGCGAGGTCGGCATTGTCGGTTTCGAGATTCCCTTTAACCGCCACTTCTATGTGTTCCAGCCACCGCGCCCGCTGGTCGAGATCGATTGCGACCTAAAAGCCTGCACCGACCGCATCAAGCAGATGATTGAGGGGCTGTCGGCATGACAAATTTGTCGGGAGCAAATTTGAACAATCGAGCAGCCGTTGGCCCGCAGGGCGAGGGCAGGGATAGCCCGAGTAGGTTTTCGAAGTATCCTGCGTACAAGGAGTCTGGAGTTGAGTGGTTGGGCGAGGTTCCGGAGCACTGGGAGAGTCGCAGACTCAAATTTCTATTCAGCCTGCAAAAACGTCCAGTTGTAGATGGTGACGGAATTGTCACTTGCTTCAGAGATGGCGCAGTGACACTCCGTTCCAATAGACGAACGGATGGATTCACTAATGCAGAAAAAGAGATCGGCTATCAAGGTATTCGCAAAGGTGACTTAGTCATTCATGCCATGGATGCTTTTGCCGGAGCAATTGGTGTTTCGGACTCTGATGGCAAATCCTCGCCGGTGTACTCGGCTTGCACACCCAATGAGGGAGTTTCTGCGTATTACTACGCGCGCTTGTTAAGGCACATGGCATTGGCGGGGTTTGTATCTTCACTTGCTAAGGGCATCAGAGAGCGCTCGACAGACTTTAGGTGGAGTGATGCTTCTGAAATCTATCTGCCATTCCCAAGTATTTCAGAACAAACCCAAATCGCTCATTTCCTCGACCACGAAACCGCCCGCATCGACGCGCTGATCGAAGAGCAGCAGCGCTTGATCGAACTGCTCAAGGAAAAGCGCCAGGCCGTGATTTCCCACGCCGTCACCAAAGGCCTCGACCCGACGGTGCCGATGAAAGACTCCGGCGTGGAGTGGCTAGGTGAGGTGCCGGCGCATTGGGTAGTACTAGCGATAAAGTGGAGAGCGAGAATTAAAAGCGGCGATGGTATATCTCCGGATTTAATTGAGAGCCAAGCCCAAGAGGATAAACCGCACCCCGTTATTGGCGGCAATGGTGTCATGGGGTTTACTTCCCAGGCGAATGTATCGCCCCCGCTAATTGTCATTGGACGAGTGGGAGCCCTATGTGGAAATGTGCACAAAGTTCATGAGCCGGCCTGGGTGAGTGATAACGCACTGATCCTCGACTTTGACCGCAGATCATTTGATATCAATTATCTTGTCCATGTCTTGGATGCTAGGAATTTGAACGAAATTTCGGACAAGTCAGCGCAACCGTTGATCACAGGTAGCAAGGTTACAAGCCAATATATTCCATGCCCTGGCCGTTATGAACAGCTGGCAATTTCCAAGTTTTTAGAAGGAGCTCTTTCAGAGTTTGATCAACTAGCGCTTGAGGGCATCAAGGGGATTGAGCTGCTTAAAGAACGCCGCTCCGCCCTAATCTCCGCCGCCGTTACCGGCAAAATCGATGTACGTGGCTGGCAACCACCGACCAGCGCGCCAACTCCCGAATTAGCACAAGAGGCCGTGTAATGGCGGACAGCAAGGGCGCGCAATTCCAATAAGGCATAATCGACGCCTTACGGCTTTACGCTTTGTGGAAGCCAGCAGCACAAAAATTTATGTATAGAAAACCATATGTAAATATGATGCGGTTATTTTTACATAGGGAAAACCTTGTGTAAGGACAGCGGCTCGATTTTCAACTCAGGGAATGACGATTAGGGGTGAGCATGGCGGACAGTAAGGAAGCGCAGTTCCAACAAGACATCATCGATGCGCTATCGGCCCAAGGCTGGCTAATTGGCACCGCCAACCGCTACGACTGCCGTACCGCGTTGTATACCGAAGATTTTCTCGGCTTTTTCAAAGAACCTTGGCTGGAGCGCTGGGGGGCGTTGGTATGAAGCAGCCCATGAGCCAGCAGCAGATTCAGCTTTTTACCTCAGCCGATGGCCAGGCACAGTTGCATGTTGCGCTAGAGCACGAAACCGTTTGGCTTAGCCTTCAGCAATTGACTGAGTTGTTTGGTCGAGACAAGTCGGTTATTTCGCGCCACCTGAAAAACATCTTTGATACCAACGAGTTGCAACGTGATGCAGTTGTTGCAAAAAATGCAACAACTGCCGCCGACGGCAAAACTTATCAAGTCGAGTACTTCAATCTCGATGCCATTATTTCAGTGGGTTATCGCGTGAGCTCCAGGCGGGCCACCCAGTTTCGCCAGTGGGCGACACGGGTGTTGCAGGCGCATCTGGTCGAAGGCTACACCCTCAATCAGCGCCGTCTGGCGGAGCGCGGTATTGAATTCGAGCAGGCAGTGAGCCTGTTGTCGCGCACACTGGCAAACCAACAACTGGTCAATACCCAGGGCCAAGCCGTGGTGCAGGTGATCAGTGACTATGCTCGCAGCTGGAGCTTGCTGCAGGGCTATGATGAGCAAAGCTTGGAGCAACAGAGTTCGGCCCAGACCAACATGCGCGCTCTGGCGCTGGAGGATGTGCTGGCAGCAATCGCGCAGCTGAAGGCCACGCTGATGGCCAAGGGCGAAGCGACCGAGCTGTTCGGCCAATTGCGTGGAGAGGGTTTGGCTTCGGCCATTGCTACCATCGAGCAAGGGTTTGCCAATGAATTGTTTTATCCCAACGTCGCCAGCCGGGCCGCGCACCTATTGTATTTTGTGATCAAGAATCACCCACTGGCTGATGGCAACAAGCGCAGTGGTTCGTTTCTTTTTCTCTGGTATTTGCAACTAAACCAGCACCTACTGGCGCGGCCAGTGGGCCAACTGATCAACGACAACACGCTGGTGGCTCTGGCCTTGTTGGTGGCCGAGAGCTTGCCTGAGCAGAAGGAATTGATGGTGCGTTTGATTGAACATTTTGTGCTGCTAAAGCCGCTGTAAAAACAACTAACAAGCTGCCGAACAAGGAGCCGAGCGTTATGGCGGATAGCCGAGAAATACAGTTCCAGCGAGACATCATTGATGCCCTGTCGGCTCAAGGCTGGTTAGTCGGCACTGCCAGCGCCTACGACCGGCACACAGCGTTGTATACCGAAGATTTTCTCGGTTACTTCAAAGAAGCATGGCCTGAGCGTTGGGACAAGTTCGCCAAAGCCAACCCGACTAATCCGGACGGCGTGCTGGTGCAAAAGCTGGTGCGCGAGCTGGAGCAGAGCGGCACCCTGGATGTGCTGCGCCACGGTTTTAAGCACTTGGGGCAGCGGCTGGAACTGTGCAGCTTTCAGCCCGACCACGGCATGAACCCGGATACCTTGAGGCGCTACCAGTGCAACCGTCTGCGTGTGGTGCCGGAGGTGTCTTACTCGCCCCATGCGCGTGAGGCTGGTAGCAGTGGGCAGAGCTACAACCCACGGCTGGATCTGGTGCTGTTCGTCAACGGCATCCCCACCGCCACGCTGGAGCTTAAAAGCGAGTTCAAGCAGTCGGTGGAAAACGCCAAGCGCCAGTACCGTTACGACCGCCCGGTAAAAGACCCGCTCACACGCAAGCCCGAGCCACTGCTTACCTTCAAACGCGGCGCGCTGGTGCACTTTGCAGTGGGCCAGAACGAAGTGGCGATGACCACCAAGCTGGCGGGTAAAGACACTTTCTTTTTGCCATTTAACCTGGGTAGTGAAGAGGGCGGCGCGGGTAATCCGTTGCCCGAGGACGACAGCCAATACGCCACCAGTTATCTGTGGCAGCGACTGTTTAAGCCCGATGCGTGGCTCAAGGTATTAGGACGCTTTTTGCACCTTGAGAAGAAAACCAGCGAGACTTTCGACGGCACGCAGGTGACCAAAGAAACTATGATCTTCCCGCGCTATCACCAGTGGGAAGTGGTTAATAAACTGATCGACACTACTCGCAGTGAAGGGCCAGGCAAGCGTTATTTGATCCAGCACAGCGCTGGTTCGGGCAAGTCCAATTCTATCGCTTGGTCGGCCCATCAGCTTTCTTCGCTGTACGACGATACCGGTCAGCGGCTGTTTAACTCGGTGATCGTCGTCACCGATCGCACGGTGCTCGACAGCCAACTGCAGAAAACCATTTACCAGTTCGAACATGCCCAAGGCGTGGTTAAGCCGATCACCCGTGATGTCGGCAATCAGAGCAAATCCGAGCAGCTTGCCGAGGCGTTGGCCGAGCAGACGCGCATTATCATCGTCACCATCCAGACCTTTCCGGCGCTGTTCGATGCACTGGATAAATACCCCAAGCTGGCCAGCGGGCGCTATGCGGTGATCGCCGACGAGGCGCACTCTTCGCAAACCGGCTCATCCGCCAGCAAGCTGAAACAGATTCTCGGCAGTGATGTGTTGGAAGGCGAGGAAATTAGCGCCGAAGAGTTGCTGGACGCCACCGTGCAGGCGCGCCAACCGAATGAACGCATCAGCTATTACGCCTTTACTGCAACGCCCAAGGCCAAGACGCTGGAGCTGTTCGGTCGCGAGCCTGACCCGACGTTACCGCGAAGTGCCAGCAACAAGCCGGAGGCGTTTCACCTGTATTCCATGCGCCAGGCTATCGAGGAGGGTTTTATCCTCGACGTGCTGCGCAACTACACCACATACAGCACCGCCTGGAAGATCGCCCATCCGGACGGTGAAGACGATGAGGTGGACAGCAAGAAGGCGCGCATCAAGCTGGCCCGCTGGGTGCGCCTGCACCCTTACAACATCAGCCAGAAAGTTGAGGTGATCGTCGAGCACTTCCGCGCCAATATCCGTGGCCTGTTGAATGGTCAAGCCAAAGCCATGGTCGTGACCAGCAGCCGTCAAGAGGCCGTGCGTTACCAATTGGCAGTGAAAGCCTATGTGCAGCAGATGGGCTACGGCGACGTGCATCCTTTAGTGGCGTTCTCCGGCAGCGTGTTGCCGGATGAAGTGATCCCCGAGGAAGTTACAGAAAGCAGCAGCCTGCTTAATGCGGGCTTGAATGGTCGCGACTTGGCCGCTGCGTTCGATACTCAAGACTTCAACGTGATGATTGCAGCTAATAAGTACCAGACGGGGTTTGATCAGCCGAAGCTTTGCGCCATGTACGTGGATAAGAAACTACAAGGCGTGGATTGTGTACAAACCCTATCACGGCTGAACCGTACCTTCCCTGCCAAGGAAACCTTCATCCTCGACTTCTTTAACGAGCCGCAGGACATTCTCGACGCCTTCTTGCCGTATTACACCAAGGCCGAACTGACTGATGTGACCGATCCGCAGATCATCTATGACTTGCAGAAAACCCTGGACGCCGAGGGCATTTATTACTGGGCTGAGGTTGAGGCGTTCGCCTTGGCTTTCTTCGACCCCAAGGCAGCCGCCAGCAAACTCAGCTATTACTGTCAGCCTGCCAAAGAGCGCTTTGCCAAGCGTCATGCCTTTAGCCAGGAGGCTCGCGAACAAGCGCTGGACTTCAAGCGCACCGCCGAGGCCAATGGCGACAGCGCCGGCCTGAAAAAGGCCGAGCACGCACTGAAGGAGGCAGGCGAGCAGGTTGATCAGCTCGATCTGTTCCGCAAAAATTTGCAGAGCTTTGTGCGCTTGTACGAGTTTCTCTCGCAAATTGTGCCGTATGAAGACCCGGAGTTGGAGCAGCTCTGTGTCTACGCCAAGCACCTGTACCCGCTGCTGCGAGTCGATCGCCTACAACAAGACGACGTGGACGTGGGCGAGCTGCAATTGAGCCACTACCGCCTGAGCAAGCGAGCCGAACACCAGCTGCGGCTGAGTGAGGGGGAAGGCGAATACAAGCTAAAGCCGGGTAGCGATGTGGGCAGCGGTAAGCCGCATGACCCAGAGAAGAAGCGCCTCTCGGAAATCATCGACGCGCTGAACGATATCTTCGGTGCCGAGGTGAGCGATGACGACCAACTGCAGTTCCTCACCGGTATCGCCCAGCGCATCAGCCGTCAGGAAGATGTGATGGCTCAGGTGAACAACCACTCGGTGGAGCAAGTAATGCACGGCCTGTTCCCCAAGCGCGTGCTGGATACCGTGTTGGACGCCATGACCGACCACGAGAAGCTGTCGCTGGAAGTGCTGGATAACGAGACCAAGAGCCGGGCGTTTGCGCTGGTGATTTTGAAGATGCTGAAGACGGCTGCGGGGCTCGATGAGAATGGCTTGCGCGGCGGCCTACAAGGTTAGGGAGTGACGATGGCAATTCCGGATTTTCAAACTGTGATGCGTCCCGTGCTTGCAACTGTGCAGAGTGGCGCGCCTTTGCCGCTAAACGAGCTGCGCGAGCGTGTGGCTGATCAGTTCCAGCTGACGGACGAGGAGCGCAAGGAGCGTCTGCCTTCCGGGCATCAGACGGTGATGAGTAACCGCGTCGGTTGGGCGCGTACTTACCTGAATAAAGCAGGGCTGTTGACTATTCCAAGCAAGGGCATGGTGCAGATCACTGCGCGTGGGCAAGAGGCTTTGGCCAATGGCCCCGAGCGCATTACTGTGAGTTGGTTGAAGCAATTCCCGGAGTTCGCAGACTTTCATACGGCTAGGCCCCAAACAGTCGATGTGCCGGCGATGGTTGAACTTGATAGCGCTGAGACCACACCAGACGAGCAATTGGCCGAGGCTCATCAGGCTCTTGTGCAGTCGCTGGCTGATGAGCTGTTGGCTCAGGTGCGGGCAGCGACGCCGAGCTTCTTCGAGCAACTGGTGGTTGATCTGATGTTGGCTATGGGCTACGGCGGCTCGCGCAAGGAAGCTGGTAAAGCAACGCAGGCAACCAACGATGATGGGATTGACGGGATCATCAAGGAAGACAAGCTCGGCCTTGATGTGATTTACCTGCAGGCCAAGCGCTGGACTAACACTGTACATCGCCCGGAAATCGACAAATTTATTGGCGCGCTAACCCGCCAACGCGCACGCAAGGGCGTGTTTATCACGACCTCGGATTTTTCCCAAGGCGCTCGTGATGCGGCTCTGGGGTTGGATATTAAAGTAGTCTTGATCGATGGCGTGGAGCTGGCGCGGTTGATGGTTGAAAACAATCTTGGCGTGAGTGTTAAGCAGGTCTACCAAGTGAAGCAGATCGACAGCGATTATTTTGCTGAGGAGTAATAGGCGGACATGGTATGCACAGTACCATCTTAAACAACGCTCGCATTGCCCGGAGTGTGGTGTGTAGCGTCGTTTATGACAGCAACGCCCGGCTTGTGGGCCGGGCGCTGCGCTTACTGTGGTGCGAGTTGCAATCATGTTTCGGGCAGGGCGCTGTCCAGGTAGCGCCCTGCCAGTTTGCAGGTCCGTTCAATCAGAAAGTCCGTCAGTTCCAGCGCCGTTGGCGAACCTGCGCGGGTATGCACCCAACCCAGGTAGGTCATGCCGCGTAGCGTGAGAAACGGCGTCAGCATGGCGAGGTCCTGCTTGGTGAGTGCGCGGACTGATTGATATCCCGCCAGCAGGGACGCCTGCATCTGGTCATAGCGTGGGTCATCCAGGCAAAAAAACAGGGCGGTCGCCAACTCGAACATATGCCAGCCAAAGCCTGCGTCGTCAAAGTCAATCAATCGCAACTTGGCTTTATCGAGCAGCAGGTTTTCAGGGACCAGATCAGCATGGATCATGCCGAAATTGGACAGGTTTCTGCCGTAGCGTCGCAGGTCTATGCGAGCCCTGCGACGAGCCGCCAGAAGCAACTGGCGTTGGTCGGTCGTTAGTGCATCCAGCTCCCAGAATCGGCCCCAGAAAGGTTGGTGACCGATCAGGCCTTCCTCATCCCAAGCGTGGCGGACGAATTCATCGGGTTGTTCCCAGCGTTCCCCATGGGTATGGATCCGGGCCGCCAGTGCGCCTGCCGCATGGAAGACATCCGGGGTGGAGTCATCGGCGTTGACCCCGTGTTCACTGGTGCCGAGCGTCTTGCCGGCAAGCCAGGCCAGCATGTCGATATGACGTGGTTCGCCGATGGATTCGCTGTACACGCTGACCAGTTGTTGCCGGTCTCGGGTGGGGATCACTTCAGGTACTTGCAGCCCACCTGCTGCCAGGGCTTCCATCCACTGCAGTTCCGAACGCAATGCGGCCTCTGTGTGGTAGTTGTGCCGGTGTACCCGCAAGGCGACACGTTGACCGTCATCCCGGCGGGCGGAGAAGACGGCGTTTTCGCGATATTTCACCAAGGTGAGTTCGCTGAAGCTGCCCTCCCATTGATGAAGGGCCGTATTGGCCAGTTCGTGTAGGCAGGATACTTGCTGGTCATTATCAAGGGCGTAGAAATGGCTCATGGGCGCCTCACAGTCCGTTCAATACGTCATCGAGGGTGTCGACAAACAGGTCGGCGTTGGCTTGTGTGAACACCAAGGGTGGACGCAGTTTGAGGATGTTGTCTCCAGCCCCGATCTTGCTGATCAATACGCCACGATCACGCATGCTGTTAACGATGCGTCTGGCCTCGATGCCGGCAGGCTCTTTACGGGTGCGCTCGCGTACCAGTTCCAGTGCATAGAAAAGCCCTTTGCCACGCACGTCGCCAATAATCTCGTGTTTGTCTTTGAGCTGCGCCAGGCGCTGCTGCAGGTGAGCTCCAACGGTCCTGGCATTAGCCAGCAGGTTTTCATTTTCGATGACATCAAGCACCGCCATGCCCACAGCCGCTGATACGGGAGAGCCGCCGAAGGTGTTGAAGTACATGGCGTTGCGCCCGAATGCCTCGACCCTTTCGCGTGAGCAGGCCAGGCCGGCGAGTGGGTGGCCGTTGCCCATTGGCTTGCCCAGGGTGACGATATCCGGCACTGCATTGTGTGCCTGGTGTCCCCACAGGTGTTCACCGGTACGGGCAAACCCGGCTTGTACTTCGTCTGCAATAAATACCCCGCCAGCCTCACGAATCAGAGCGACCGCCTTGTCGACAAAACCAACTGGCAAGCGTGGCAGGCCTTCGTTGGCGAACAGGGTGTCAATCAGCAGTGCTGCTGGCTGTATGCCGTCGGCTTTGAGCGAGGCAATTGCGTCTGCCACCCTGGCCGCGTACTGCTCGGCCATTTGCTCGGGGCTCATGCCTTCTGGTGCGTGGTAGAGGTTGGGAATGGGGACGGCTCGGGCATGCCTGGCGAATGGCTCAGGGGACGGCAATGCGGTGGTTACCTCGGCCAGCGAGGCGGTGTTGCCATGGTAGTTATAGTCACTGACGATCACTCCGCTGCCCCCCGTGGTGAAGCGGGCAATACGCAGTGCCAGTTCATTGGCTTCGCTACCGGTGCAGGTGAACATCAAGGTATTCAGTGGTTCTGCAAAGGTCGCGGACAGGCGCTCGGCATATTCGACAATGCCTTCATCCAGGTAGCGCGTGTGGATATTCAGGGTTGCAGCTTGCTTGCTCAGTGCTGCAACGACATGGGGGTGGCAGTGTCCGACTGACGGCACGTTGTTGTAGACGTCTAAATAACGGCGGCCATCGGCATCGTAAAGCCAGACCCCTTCACCCCGAACCAGGTGCAATGGGGTTTCATAAAACAGCGGAGACTGGTTGCCCATCACCTGAAAGCGGCGTTGCAGCAGGGTTGAGGTTTGCATGATTAGGCATCTCCGAGGGTCGAGGGCTGCTGCAGACGTAGCTTCTGAACAGCGAAGCTGACAGTGAAAAGCGCGAGGGTGAAAGCGATGGCCAGCAATATTGTCCATTCCAGCTGAAAGCAGGCCGCAATAACCACCAGGGTCAGCACCAGGCCCAGGCAAGCTACCCAACTGCCGCCAATAAATCGGAAAGGGCGCGGCAAGTCTGGATTGCTGCGCCGAATCTTCAGGTACGCGGCAAACAGGAACAGGTAGCAAAGGTTAAGCAGCAGGACCACCGCGACCAGAATCGTCTCAGGCGCGACTGTGGTCATGGGCAGGCCGATAACCGCCGTGAGGATCAAGGCGTTGCGTGGGGTGCCACGCGCGTTGGTCTGGGCAAGCAATGCTGGTAAATGTCCGTCCCGAGCCATGGCAAACAGCTGTCTTGAGCCAGCGTAGGTCAGGGAGAAAAAGGTGGCGATCAACCCGAACAAGGCGCCAAGGCCAACCACTGTTGCCAGCCAATTGTCTTGGCCGTAGGCATTGGGGCTGGTCATTGCCGCATACAGTGGGTCGTTAGCCGAGCCGACCAGCTCAACCCCACCGGCGCCCGGGGCACAGATCAGTACAGTCAATGCCGTCAGCAGCAGAACACCAACTGCCGCGAGTATTCCGCGTGGCATGTTACGCCCGGGGTTTTGCGCCTCTTCGGCAGCAGAACCTGTTTGCTCGACGGTGATAAACAGCCAGATCGCAAAGGGAATGCAGGCGAATATGCCGTGCAGGCTCAACTCTGTGCCGGATATCTGGCTGGAAAGTTGGTCGAAGTGGACAAATGGCAACATTGCCGCGCCAAAGACCAGTAACGCCACAACCGCAATGGCTCCAGCCAGCAGTGTGAGGCCCAAGGCTTCCCCCACGCCGCGAATGTGTATGGCGATGATGATGGAGAACAGGCATAGCTTGACTGGCCATCCCCCGACGCCCAGCACTGACTCTGTATAGGCTGAAACGAAGGTGGCTGCAGCGCCTGTACCTATGATCAGGGCCAGGGCTGTGGCGATGCCGATCAAGTAGCCAACGAATGGACCAAATGCACTTTGTGCATAGGAGAATACACCGCCCGCATTTGGCAACGCGGTTGACAGTTCCGCTACGCACAATGCCAACCCGCTACAGAGGGCGGCCATCAACAATGTTGCCGCCAGCATGTTGATCCATCCACCTGCGGCCAGCCCGAAGTTCCACCCGGAGAACTGACCGGCAATAACCAGTGCAACTCCCAGTCCCGCAATTTTTGGCCAGCCCAAAGCACTTTTATTCAGCACAGTCTTTCCCCTTATCAGTCGCGATGACCAGATTGTTATTAGTGAGATAGCAGACTCAAAACCAGTCTGTAGTCCGGTTATGGGCGAGTCAATCCTGCCTGAGCTAAACCTGTGCGGTTATCGCTCAGTGTTGGGCGGGTGTTATGAAGGGAGGTAAAGCTCTAGGTAGGCGATGGCGGCTCGCTCGCCTTCGCGGGCCATTTGCTCGATGATTTCCCCATGCTGCTGGACCGAAAGGCAATACAGGACATCTGCAATTTCGATTGCAAAGTAGAGTGTCTCTGCAGTCAGGCTTGAGGTTTCGATATGGGCCAGCTTGTGCAAATGCCCGAGTATGACTTGAGCCGCTTGTAAATCGTTGGCTCGGTCGCTGCGTTTTATTGCGGGTGGGGACTTGGGGCCATGGATCAGCTGGCGCGCAGCCGGGTCGCTGACAAGAAGTGCCGTGCCCCGGCGCAGGCAGAGCACAAAGATGTCACGCCAATCATCCAGGTCTTCTTCAATGGGGGCTGCAACTGCCGCGAACAGCTCCTGGCCAATTACGCCGACTACATCCATATACAGTTCTGCGATGTTCGCATAGCTATGGTAGGCAGAGCCTTTGGAGGCACCCGCTTCTGCAGCCACATCCGCCAGGGTGATCTGGTCAAGTTCAAAGCTGGCAAGCAAGCGACGGGTAGCTGCGATTAATTGTTGCCGTCGTAGTCGACCGCGGGCTTGAGTATTGGCTTTTTTGACAATTCTCGACATGACCCCTCCAGAGTCAACTCAGAGAGTCGGACCGCTGTGAAATGAATAGCGCTCAAGGTTACCCGAACGCAGCTGCAGTGTGGTGGTGTAAGTCAACGAATGCATGACCGCTCTGGTCTGCTTCTGGGCATTTTCAAACATTCGGAGCCAGGCTGCGCACTTTCTGAGGCATACCTTTGCCAGCCACTTCATCCAGAACGGCGGCAACATCCTGACCCTGCAGAAAATCCTTGGTCACTCCAGCCTTGCCATGACCATGCGCTATGCACACCTTGCACCCGATCACCTTCAGGATGCCGTGAGGTTAGGACCTCTAAGCTAATCACTCAATGACAGGTGCTCTGCTTCGGGGGAGGTTTGCTGTCGGCGGAATTGCTATCCATCCACCTGTATTTAGGCGCTTTTGCACAAAGCGTTGATAATCACTTGGGCTAGGTGCGGTCTTTCTACTGTGGCGTAACCTGTTACAGCGCTTGCATGCAGCCGCAATATTCAAAGAGCTGTCTTTCCCGCCATCCTGTCGCGCACGCAAGTGTTCGGCCGTACATTGGAAGTGCATGGCTTGTTTAACTGAAATTTTATGTTGGGTCGCGAACTCCTCAGCGGAGTTTTGCCACATCTGAAAGCCGCAATAGCAGCATTTGCCATTTTGGCGATTGAAAGCGGATTTTCGGTGTTTTTTTAGAGGGGATTGAGCCATGGCGGCCTCCTTATTATTTAAGGAAGTCCGCGTGTCCATTCGGTACAGGGGCGGTACCAGCAGCGATGCACTGCATGGCCAAGCACTACACTCATGCAAGTAGTAGCAAGCGCAAAATAGTTGGTATTTAGCAGGCGTGCAATCGTTGCTTTATCGCTGGTCGATTTTTCAGGTTCGACACTTTTTCGACACTTAACCCCCAGAAAGCAAAAAGCCCCTGAAAATCGCCAGGAATTTCAAGGGCTTATCGTGTTGCAAATGGTGGGGGCGGGGGGATTTGAACCCGCATCCAGGCCTTATAAAATGGGGCTTACAGCCTAGATGCTGGCATAAAGCTGTCATTTCTCGCCCGGGTCGGGGAAATATGTCATTCTCATGCTTGAGCCTTTTACGCCGATAAAAGGAAATCTGACACGGAAGGAATCCAAATGGCCGTACCCCTTGCCGCAGCTGCTAACAATCCTGATGGTGGCGCTACCTCAGCGTTTGATGACCGGGGGGCGTACCTTAAGTCCCTGACCCCTGAGATTGTGATTGCGCTTTGTGGGCCCATGGGAACGCCGTTGCACGAAGTCGGAAAGACATTTCAAGATTTACTCCGAGGAACTGACTTTGGATACGTAGATGTAAAAATTCTACGCCTTAGCGACCAGATTCGACGATTGAAGAAGTTAGAGCATGAAAAATCAATAGATCGGCTCATCGAAGCTGGCAACGAACTCCGACGTGAATACGGAAATGCGGTGCTTGCTAAGCTAGCGATTCAAGAGATCCTGATATCGAGGGCGGAGCATCAGGAGGCGCAAAACGCTGAGTTGCGAGGCAATGATCCTGATGCAGCATTAGATCCTGATGTTTCAATGCCTCGAGCCCCAAGAAAGTGTTGCCACATCATAGATTCAATAAAAAATATCGATGAGCTCGCACTTTTAAGATCGGTCTACGGTGACATGCTACATGTCATAGGCGTTTACTCGCCTATCGAAATGCGAGTTGAGCGAATTGCACGTATCAAAGGCCCTGATGATGAAGTACATAAGCTCATAGACAGAGACTCAGGTGAGGAAGTGAAATACGGTCAGAGTGTCGAAGATACGTTTCCGCGCTGCGACTTTTTTCTTCGGGTTGACTCTGCTACAGACTCGCAACGCAATACAAGGGTAAGGCGATTTCTTGAACTGATGCTCGGGACGAGGATTATCACGCCCACTATAAATGAGCGAGCGATGTACGCGGCCTATTCAGCTGCACGCAATTCTGCATGCCTATCTCGACAAGTAGGCGCTGCGATCACAAATGCTGAGGGTGAAATTCTTGCTTCGGGTTGGAACGACGTTCCTAAAGCATTTGGCGGGCTTTACCATACCGTCGATCAGAATTCATCAACTGACGATGATCGTAGGTGTTGGAATATTGAAGGTGGTAGGTGCTTCAACGATGACGAGAAAACTACAATTGCAAATGCGATGGCCGATCGCTTGATAGCAACCGGGCTGGTGGAGGAGTCCAACAGGGCGCGCGCGTTTGAAATGCTTAGAAAAGATTCTCAGCTGAAAAGTTTGATTGAGTTTTCGCGCGCAGTGCACGCTGAAATGCACGCCCTTTTAACTGCTGGAGAAACCAAGGGTGGACAGATCAGGAATGGCAAACTGTTTGTTACCACCTACCCATGTCACTCTTGTGCCAGGCATTTGGTGGCTGCGGGCGTCAAAGAGGTCTACTTTCTTGAGCCCTACAGGAAAAGCTTGGCGACTAGATTGCATTCTGACTCCATTACTGAGCGGGAAAGCGACGATTCGAAGGTACGCTTGATGCCCTTTGACGGGGTCGCGCCCTCTAGATTCCTACGATTCTTTTCAGCACACCCCGGGGGTAGGAAGGATCAGAAGGGGATCATGCATGTTCATGAGGCTTCTCCCGTGACATCTATCACCCTTGAGGCTATACATACGCTTGAAGCTTTTACCTTAAGAGCATTAGAATCCGCCGGCTTGAACAAACGGTGACTGAAAATGTCTGAAACTGACCTCAATCTTATGGAAGCCAGCATGGAACACCACGTCCAACTTACCCTGGATTTTCATGGCGTTGCAGAGCGTATGAGTGATTTTCCAGAATTCGTGCAGCCTCTGCCGGGCGCGCTTCACCACCGTTTTAAGTTGATGCCTGAGAAGCCGATTTCCAACGTTGTCATGTTGAATCCGCGCGCGTCCGTGACCGTTAGTCGTAATAGTGATTTGATCGGGCGAATCCTTAGGAGTGTTCGCTTCCACGGCTAATGGCTTCATGATCAGCGGCAGGGGCCCATAGACGCTCAGCTTTTTGACCTGTGTTCGTATCTGCGGCAGGCATCCACCTGCCGTACACTCTTGCAATCATCGTCCAGTCGGTGTGGCCCATCTGTTTGGCGACCCTCATAGGATGCTCACCTGCAGATAGCATCATCGACGTATATGTGTGGCGTGTTTGATAAGGGCGGCGGTAACGAACGCCGGCCTTTTTCATGGCAGGGACCCACATCGTCTTCCTGATCGGGCCATCCCCTGCCCAGCGCTGCAACGTTCTGGGATTCTGGAACACCTCGGCATCGGCGAGAAAGGTGTGGGCTTTCTGCGCCTTCAATGCTGCCATCGCCGGGCGCAGCAGCTTCACGCTACGGCGGCCCGCTGCGGTCTTTGTCGCTTCGGCCTTACCTTTTGCGGCCTGGGTCATAGCGTGATTCACCGTTACCTCCTCGCGCAGCCAGTCGATGTCGCCCCAGTCTAAGGCAACCAACTCGCTGGTGCGCAAGCCTGTCCATAGGGCGAACATGCATCATGTTGCGGGCTTTCCCCGAGAGGACACCCAGTACTGCCTGCTGCTCCTCCGGACTGAACGGATCAACATCATCTTCCTTCGGTGGCGCTTCTTTCCGGGAGTATGTCCAGCCAGCAAGCGGATTGATATCGATCAACTCCTCTTCCGCCGCGTCGTTGAGCGCGGATCGCAGACAGCTCTGGATATTGCTCAGCGTCTTGTTGCCGACCTGCAGAGTGTTCAGCCAGTCGCGCACCGTCTTGCGCTTCAGATCGACCAGCATATGGTCGCCCAGGGCTGAGATCAGGCGCAGCACTACCAGCTTGCGATAGCTGTCATACGTGCTGCTCGCGATGTGCTTACGTTTCGCTTCAAGCCACCTGGTCAAGAACCCGTTCAATGTTTCCCGGCTGGCCTCAGGCGCAAATTTTGCCGCCCGGGCAGACCTCGGAAAGGTCACCGAGTAGTCAAAGGTGCCGATCGATATCGCGTGTTCAATCGCTGCCTTATGCTGCTCGGCTTTTTTCATGTTAGTGGCGGTGGGCTTGAGTGTGATCCGCTCGCGGCACCGGACACCCCGATACATGAACGTGATTTCGATGCTCGTATCGGAGACCGCCCGAACTCCCCTCCCGTCTCTACCCATGACTCATATCCCTCAATATCAAGAAGTGTCCGGCCATCCGGAGCTTTGATCCATATCTCTCCAAGTCGCCAAATCCCGTCGCGAAGCTTCGAGCGGATAGCGTCTTCGGAGTAGCTAGACTCGCTGGCGAATTTCCTGACGGTCACGTAGCGCATATGTCGTTAGTTCTGACTCGTCAGGGTTTGCGACTGCGCGCAGGATGACGTATCTGTTAGTTGACTCCGGCTTGCTGGAAAAGCGTTGTCTTCCGACTTGTCGTTGACTTCGTGCATGTAAACGCAGCGGTTAACCTTGTATTGGTTCATTTTCCGAGTTCCTTTGAGCTACCCGGATAGGCTACGGGCGGCTGTCCGGCGTGTGTTTCGCTTTCAGGCAACAAAAGCGACGGAATTTGAAATCAGGATTTCCCAGACAGGGAAAGTGGGTGAGCCTGCGCGGAGTGACGTGACGCGAGTCAGGTTGCAGGTTGTCCTGTAAAACCCTCAGGTCTGCTGCAGCCTTTTCTGCTCGTATGCAATGCGGTTCATTACGCAAACTGGAATTGCGAACCCTTGGATATTTGTTTTGAGGGTTTCGCAACCGTCTTCGACGATTCCGCAGGGCACACCCCGACGGAAACGCATTCCCCTCCCGATGTAATTCCGCAGGATGATTTCCCAGGACTCGTCGTCGTAATAGAAGCCCGATATCTCAGCCCCGTTCGCCGTAACGCCGCTTCCAACAATGCCTGCAGCTGTCAGACAGAAAATTTCTACTTGGTTTTCCTGTGTCACAGGTACGGTGTAAATCCGACCGTTCGGTGCTACTGGAGGGAAAGTCTGTCCATTGCCTAAGTGGCGAAATTCCATGGTGATGCTCCGCATGCATGAGGTTGCATGACACGCTATGCCAAGGTCTGGAAATCCCAAGCCTGCGGAGCTCATAGGCTTATGCCATTGGGTTTCCTGGAAGCCTTCGTAAGCTGTGGCAATCAACACAGGGAGTGACTCCATGGGTAACAAATCAACAACGATCCGAATCGGCGTGTTGGCCGCTACAGTAGCTCTTCTGGTTGGGTGCTCTGGCACCCAGGGGGCTAGGACTGTGCAGCTTCCTGAGTCGAAGGATGTACCGAGGGAAAAATGGTCGGATGCGATGCACGTTCTGACTGCTATGGGGATTTCCGGGCAGCGTGACGTTCCAATCGAGATGGTAGGGGGAGTTGATAGAGTGAGCCTCACCAAAAGCTCAGTGGCAGGGCTAGGGACGCTGGATTAAGTGCGATTGGATATGTCTTACCACCTTCAGGCATGAGCGGTGGCGCAGCCGCAGGTGTTGGCTTGGGTTTGATGCTACTGGGTGGATCAAGTGATCCGGCTCGGGCAACTCAGGTTGTTGCCTGGGTGCCTTCCGATCAGGCCGGCTCACCAGAGGAGGCATCGGCTCTGGCCCAGCAGAAGGTGGAGGAGGCCCGCAGAAAGAGTTTCTCAGGTGGTTTGTCAAAGCTGGGTATGCAGACCGGCCGATACCCTGATGGTCATTCGCGCTCGTACGCAACGCCAGCAGATATCTTTGCGGAACGTCCTATCCCATTCGCGGATACACCCGCTGCGTCACCAAGCTTCTTGGCGTCGCCTCGCAGCTACGGGCCGATATTTATCCGGCACAACCAGTTCACGCTTGATGCTTACAAGAACGACATGACGACCTCGGAAGCCATGCTGCAGGCATCGAAGTACCTACCCGAATGGATCTACATCTACCATCACTGGTCAGTGACTGAGGAAGGATTCGATCCCAGCGGCCATCTTCAACCAAGGCCGAGCACTCTACTTCGTAGGAAAATAATCCTGCTGGTTTTTCGTCGCTGTCTTTCGCAAGTCTGCGACGATTTTTTGGGTATGCCTATCCAGATACAGGCTTATTTTGCTTTTTTCAGGCTTATCGCTTGATATGTAACACTCAATATGCAACATATTTAGTAGAGCACCCTAACTGATACAGGCCCCCTTCATGTTCATCCGCGCATACCTCAGGGCTTCCACCGAAGAACAAAACGCTGGCCGCGCTCGCGCCTCGCTCGAGCAGTTCGCCAGCGATCACAGCAAGGTCATTGCAAGCGTGTACCTGGAGAACGCCAGCGGTGCTACTGCAGACCGGCCTGAGCTGATGCGTCTGCTTAAGGATGCCCGTAAGGGGGACGTGTTGCTGGTTGAGTCGATAGACCGTCTATCCCGCCTCCCAGTGGAAGACTGGCAAAAGCTCAAGGCTGCTATTGACTCCAAGGGCCTGCGCATCGTCGCGCTAGACCTGCCGACCAGCCACCAGGGCATGCAGGACACCAAGGGAGATGAGTTCACCGGGCGGATGCTGGTGGCAATCAACTCAATGCTGGTGGAAATGATGGCCGCCATTGCGCGCAAGGATTACGAGCAGCGCCGCGAGCGCCAGGCACAGGGTATCGAGAAAGCCAAAGCTGCTGGAAAATACCAAGGCCGGCCAGTCGACGCCGATCTGCACAAGCGCGTCACTGAGCTGCTCAAGGCAGGGTTGGGCATCCGAGCAACAGCCCGACACGCGAGCTGCTCGACAACAACAGTTCTAAGAGTCAGGGACCAAACTCAGACTTAAGCGCTTCACTGCATCGTGCAGATGGCTTTGCAGTGCTCGAATTCTAGGTGTGTAAATATTGTCACGCCAAACACAATCTCGAGCGCTTCTCGCTTTCCATGTTTAACAAATCCGCGCTCATCCGCGCTAGGCTGAAACTGCTGATCGGAGCATGGTCCATGTTGCTGTGCTCACTCCGCGCAATGCTGATCGGGCACTGATGACCCTACTGACTTCGCGGATAATCCCACCTAGGTATGCCCAAGCCCAGCCATCGAGCTGGGCAGCGGCAGTAGAAATAGTTCGAGCGCAGCGTTGGACAGGGGAACATCGATACTGCGAGCCTCGAAGTTACCGCGAGCTGGGCGCATCTCGTACAAACTGCGAAAGTATCTCCCGGATCGAGCAGCCCGGAATAACGATTGCCCGCGATGGCAAAGCCATCAGCGGGAAATCAAACGTCAGGCGGTGTGATTCAGCAGCCGCTCTGCGACGGTAGCGAAAGCGCTATAGCAGCTTTGGAAATCCGGCTTATCCGCGGTATAGAGCAGCGGCTTCAGGCGCTGCTCGAAGTTCGCCTTCAGCCCTTCGTGGTTAGCAGCAGAGGCCAAGCTTCGCCGAAGCACCGCGTATGGGGCCTGGTCAAACTCCGGATGCTGCCTGTTGAATTCCTCCACATCCTTTTGGACCAGAGCGGCAAAGATCTGGCAGGCGGGCTCTATTGCATCAGGCTGGCTCTCTGCGATACGCCAGACATCATAGACGTGGCGAACCAAGGCAGTATCAAATTCGCCGCGTTGATGTCCATCCCAGTTCCAGGCACAACGGCGCAGCAGCGACAGCACCTTTTCAGCCAACGTCTCTGCCACTGTGATACACGTCATGGGAAAGCGGCGGGGGGATTCGCGTTGGACGAACTGGTCCAGCATGTAGCCCATTTCGCGAATCTCAGCGGCCAGCATCGGTGGACGGTGTATCAGCTCAAGCTTGAGTTGGGGACGAAGCACGCCAGACACATCCTGAAAATGTGCACCATACGAAACCAACAGGCAGTAGTAGCGCCGGCTGTCGCGCATGACAGGGTTTTCTCCGTTGTCATGGACCACGTATTTAAAGCCCATGTCGGTCAAGCGGCGCTCAACCTCTTGGTGCAAATCCTTTAAACGCCCGCGAACTCCTTGTTTCAGCGTGTAGCCGTCCGGCGGTTCTTCCAGCATGACCTTGATGTCAATGTCTTCGGACATCCGGTGGATCAGACCGTGAGCTTTCGAAAGACAAGTGCCACCAGCAAAAATCAAACGTGTGGCGACGTCGATCGACGCCGGCGCGGGATCGCCCTTGCGACGATCCCTTTGGTTCGCAGTGTGTACTACCCGGATTTGAGCTAAAACACATAGTGCGTCAGTGATGTGCTGATCTTTTTCAGCTACGGCAGCGGGTAGGTTTCCCAGCATCCCGGCGGCGGCGGCATCTTCGATATCAGACCTAAGCTCGTCTGGAATTTTTCTCATAAGTTAAAGTGCTATTCCCTACCGTCACTTTCCGCGAAATGCGTCGCCGTCCAGTGCTGACAGTCGCCCCCATGGGAATCTGGGTCGATCTGCCGCTGTTGTACTCCGATACGAGCGAGCTTGGTTCCACTGAGATCTTGAGCTTGCGGAAAAGCTCCGCTGCGATCATTTCCAGCGTTCCCGCTGGGGTTGGTTTGCCGGTGAACTTGTTGATTCGAGTTTTGGCGAAGGCTCCCTTGCTTACGCGAACAAGCGTTCCCTCCGCCACAAAGCGAGCAAGCACTCGTCCGACCTGAGAGTCACTCCCCATCTTGGCAAAGTCCGAGCGCAAGACGACCACGCTTGTACGCTGCTTAATCGAGCGGTTCATGCGATCTTCAAGTTTCATACCTTACCTCCACTGTGAAGATATACATCACAAGGTGACTGTAGGCTCTAAAGGCCTTTTTTACCAGTGTTTAAAAGGGTTTTATGATACAAAAACTGCGCATTGATGCGCCAGTTTTCCATCGCAGCAGGTGGTCACCGGCGGCACCCTTGGGTAGAACGGTCGCGGTCCAGGCTGTATTCGCCGCCTGGGTAGCCAAGTGTGAACCGGCTCGTTTAACGGCCCAGGTGACGGCGCAGGGCTCGAATCATCCTGGTGCGCATGAAAGCGGTTGCGACTGACACCGCAAGCGCTATACCGCCCGCCAGTTCGCCGAAACGGACGAACGCAACGATGTTCACCAGGGCGAGAACCATAAGGCCGTAGAACTCGGCATTGGCCTTGCCGGCAGCCTGGGCCTGATGTTCGGTGAGCATCCACTTCGGCGACAGGCAGAAGGGGCATACGGACGACTGCGGGTCATGGCCGCCCACGGGTACTCCGCTGATGTAGAACGGCGCGCTGGTGATCACCTTTGGAACCATCATCTTCTTGCAGCACTGGCACTCAACTTTGCTCATGGCGTGAACCTGCTGGACTTGGCACATGCCTGAACATTACCCGAGCGCTGGTGAATCCCAAGCCACCGCCATGCGGGCCTGCAGGTGCCTGCAAGGTCAGTCAGTGTGATGTTTTTTATCGAGATGATCCGCGACCTTGTAGCCAATCACCGCCGCCAATCCCAACGTGCCGATTACGCCAATGAGCGCGTAAACCAGTAGCTCAATCGCGTCCATGTCTTGCTCCTTCTGGGCTGAAAATTTCCACAGAATCCAGCTTCTCACCTGCAGTGCCAATCCCAAGGATTTCTTCCTCCTGAAATCCCTTTCCGCCGGCACTTGGCTGATTAAATTCCAGAGCAATCGGCGCACCGCTCATATCCGCTGCGCGACACGTGTTCAAAAACATGCTCACACCACCTCTCTTGCTTATGGGAGTCTGACGGTTCACCTCACATAGAGGGAATCTGCCAATTTTTGCCGAAGGGGTGTCGCCGCTGTAGCCCGCATGGTTACTGGATTTCAGGCTATTCAGGGCGTCTTATACAGGTTAAGGGGTGTCGTAAAGGGGTGTTGTTGCCCAGGTAAGAGGTGTCGTGAAGGGGTGTTGCCGCTGTAACCGGTGTGGTTACTGGGTTTCAGGCTATTCAGGGCGTCTTGTACAGGTTAAGGGGTGTCGTGAGGAAGTGTCGTCGCTACAGTCCCGGGACTACGGGGCTTTCACAGTTACAATGTGCCGTATGACAGCGGCGGATCGACGACGGATGACGACAGAGAGTCTGAAGGCATTCGTCAGGCGCGCACTGTGACAACAAATGGTCGATAAATGACGACGCTCTGGGCTGAGCGAAAGGGCGTGTGCAATGAATGTGCAGCAGATGACGACCTAGGACTGCATCCCTGAACGCCGTATGGGTCAATAGGTAGAGGCGGGCCAAGAGTGCTCACTTGACCAGCCTGCAGTCTTGGTTGCCCGAGGAGAACCGAGGTCGAGCACGTGGTGTCGTGCTATGTCCTCCCGCAAGTCATAGGCGATGAAGCAATCCGCCTCGACTGGGGCTGGCCTGGCGGCGCGCATACCGCGAATCAATGACGCAGAGCGTCCTGCTTGGCCATCGTATCTGCGCGTTCAGCGTCTTTCAGCCATGCCTGAGCGATGGCCTCAAGCAGTGTGTTGGTACGTGCGAAATCCAACGAGGCATCAGCCCATTCTTGTGCTTGACGGGCCAAACTCCTCTCCTGATCACCGCCTTCCCCTATCGCTTTGCAAAACACACCTCGCATATTGAATCTTTCGATGCGAATCCCGAGTTCTACCTGAGAAGAAGCAAGCGTCTCGATGACATGTCTAACTGCTTCATGTGGCCATGCTCCATCCTTTGAGCTCAATGGTGCATGTGCCAAAACTTGGCCGATCAATTGATCAGTGATGTCCTGACGATTCTGCTCCGCTGCCAAGCGCTGGATCTCAAGACACCAGGCTAGTAGCGCATCCTGGTCGACATCTTGATCAGACTGACCTGGCAAGGACTTTAAGCTTTTCAATAAGCGATAAGCATTAGTGGCTCGGCTTTTCTGCAATGCAGAAGTCTCCACTGGTTTTTCGTCCTTGACTCTAAACACTTGACACACCATTTCCATGAAGAAGCAGGGCTGTTCAAGCAGCAATTTATGCAAGGCTTTTGGATCGTTGCGTAGCATCGGGAGGTAGGTAAACTCAAGACTCGCAATTTGTTCCAGCGTGGTGTCCGGTCGGTCGGCCAACTCACTAATGACTTTCTCAATGTCAAAGAAGTTGGTGGCCATACGATCGCCAGGCTGGGCGTTTTGCTCCTCAACGCCCTCGATTAGCAGCGCTACAACATCCTCTGTCGGAATCTCACCGAGTCTGCGGGATACGGCGCTCAAGCCGGCGACAGGACGCCCAACCTCTCGATACTTGCGGACTGCATGGAGCAGCTCATCGGTGCTTACTTCAAGCGGGTAGGGTGTTTTCAGAGACCAATAGGCTTTCGTTATCTCGTCTCCGAAGGACTCGATGTACAGCCATGTCTGCATATTTTCCGGGATACGTTCGATCATTCTAACTACACGATCAGAACCTAGGCCGACTCTCAGTACTGCCGAACGCGCCGCCTGCTTCCACTTATCTGAAAAGCGAGTGATTCCATCCGACATCACTGCTCCAGCAGCAAACTCTAGCTCCTGCACTGCGCTACTTAGCAGGCCAGTGAACAACGCGAGGCGCTCGTCGTAAGACATGTCAAGACGCAATGCGGAGTAAACCACGGAGTGCGGAATCTTGACGCGGCTCGTCATCTGCAAGATGCCCTGAACGCCCAGCGCCTCATACACCGCCTTCAGAGCCTGCAGACGGGCATCCTCCACAACCTTGGTTGGGTCAGCATCATCGTCATCAAGGCCGTCCACAGGCGGCATCCAATCGTCGAACAACCAAGTGTGGTTCTCTACTAATGCTTTAGGGGCATATCGGTCGACCAGGGCAGCCAAAAGCTCAATACGCTCATTCGGCATCGCCCAGTCTGTGGTCGAATATTTCTGGTGATGCTTGACCTCCAGATTCAGGGCTTTCCAGATTTGGGTTCTGTCGTCAGTGTCGACGGCGCTTAGCACTTCACCGAGCCGTTCGACAGCAGACTCGAAAGGAGCGTCATGGAAGGTCTGCATTGAGTTAATCAAGGAAACCCAGCGCTCCGCAATCGAACCTGCTTCATCTATCGCCAGTGCTATGATCTTGGCTTCACTCTCCCAGACCAGACCATAAGTCAGGGTCTCAGCGTGATCCTGCTCGTATTCCCGAAACTTCGGTTTTTCGGTTGGAGAGCTGGTATCCCCTGAACGGGGGAGCAAGCTAGTGAGCAGCGGCCAAGCAATGCTCGGGACAGCCTTGACCGTTGACTGCAGAACGGCCAACCGACGCTTTGTTCCCACAGATGTACTTGGTACCCAAGAGAGGAAGATTGCGCGCAGACTGTTGATAGGACGGTTGCTCAATTGGCCGCCCGGGTCGATTGCGGCAAGCTTGGCAAGGCACAGCACGGCCCTCTGAAAATAAAAGGCATTCCACGCGATTACTTCCAGTGCCCACAACAAACCGCAGTGGTATGTCACTGGTGTGAGCATTCCGGGGTGCTCGTCGAAAATGTGCCGGATTGACGGCGAGTCGCCCTCAAGCTGGCGCTCGAGGGCTTCAAGAAAAGGGCCAGGAGATGCCTCAGCAAGCAGCGCAAGATTTTGGTTCAGGCTTGCCATCAACGTATGGTTGGTCGACAAGCCGTGAATCGACCTAACCAAGACATCTACAAAAGCTTGCGGATCACCCCCCGCTACCGTGAAGCCAGCATGCTTATGCAGTACTGCCATATGTAGCAGCGTGGTCATCAATCCGTTTCTGAGTTGTTCGCTGTGCGAGGTTTCCAGGTCGCGCTTGTTGCGCAATACGAATGGTTCGTCTGCAGTCGGAGGCTTATGCGAGGCCACAGCCGACTCGAAAACAGTGGTCAAAGCCGCTTTGAATAGGTCAAGGTGCTTGCGTCCGACCCGAGGAGCAAGGTGCAGGAACGCGTCTACTGGGGCTTTTGTCGCCCACAAATTCTCAATGCGTTCGATGGGCGAATCCTGCATGACCAAGAATCTGAGCAGATCATCCTCGGTTTCGTCATAGGGTTTCTGGCTGAGCGAGCTGAGAACTTGTTGATCATGTTCGATATCACAGACCCATGCTCCTGCCAGCATTGCTGGTATTAATGCATCAGCCTCGCCGATCCATGTTGGCAACTCAGCGGTACCGCTAGGCTTCTGTCGAGCCAGGACCGCCAGGCTCCGACCACATTTGCGAGCAGTTTCGTACCCTTCGCTTTCAGACATCCCCATGCCGGTGAACGCTTTACCAAGTTGGGCGCTAGTCGGTCGCGTCAGCTCAACATGATCGCTCTTTTTGTCATCCGCCCCGGCACTTATCACTGTAGGGCCAGAAGTCTTGAGGAGTCCAACGCAGCTGCGCGCACCGTTTCTTGGAAGATAGATAAGGTTGCACGTGTTGACTAAGTGCCTAGCTGCATCCTCTGTCTCAACAACCAAGGTGCGAGCTTCGAGCGGTTTGCGCACAGTTTCGGGCGCCTTGCGAATAGCGGCGACTGCAAAGGCGATGACTTCATCGGTAGTGTCCGCAGCAAACGCCAAGCGTCCACTTCCCTGGGCCAGGTTTCGCAGCAAATCTTCAGCCTGGGATTCACGCCCTGCGAGCAGAACGTCTTCCGACAGTGCAGGATCAAAACGGTTGGAAAAGGACTGCCAGAACTCTTCCGTGCTGAGCACACCTTGTTGTGGTGCGCTCCTGAACTGGTAACGGGCCCATCGGGATGCTACAGCCGGACTTTGCCCAAGCCAATCCTCCAGCAATGGGCCATCAAGGTAGACGACACGCTTCCAATCCCCTTGGTTGTTCTTTTCATCAAGCCAGTCCTCAACCTTTACCTTGGGCGTGTCCCACGTCCTTGGCGATACGATGACTAGGGTGTGCTGAGCACGGGTTTCTGCATCCACCTCGGCGGTGCGCTTGTTATAGTCACCTTGTGCCTTAGTTTTGCCTGCGCCATTAGTCCCGAATTCCCAAATCGACTTTCCGTCTGGCACGAATGGAGAGGTTGAATCGACATCAAGGTAGCCATCAAACCCTCGGATTTGCCCCATGTCACCCTGCAGAAATCGAAGCCGCTTGACCCTCAAGGTTGTGGCCCAGATCAGGTCAGCCACCAGTTCGGGCATTTTATCCTTGGCTTGGAGGGTGTCGGCCCACTGCCCTAATTCAAGCGCGCTGATCCATTTCAACATATCTCTCCTTTCACATGGTGCAGCGGTGGTGGCCGAAATAGCGCGGCTCCTTAGCAGAAGCGCACTCTACCGCACGTCAGAATAAAACTGCCAGGTATGCAGCGGGTACAGACAGGCCTTGTGCCGAGCTCCCGAGCATCTAAAAAGAGTTATCTCCACTTGAGCGAAGAAAACTCCTCCCTGCCAGGGTAAGGCTACCTACAAAACCTGCAGAACTAGGTTTCGTAGGTTTTGTAGGTCGCCCCGCCGGCCTTTTTAATAAACAAGCTGGGTCGGAGCTACGTTTTTCGCCAGACATAGCGTGTCGATGGGCGGCCACCTTTTTCTCCGGCCACCTCGTAGCCAACGATGAAGTCGTGTTCAGCCAGAACTGCGAGCGCATTATTTACGGCATCCTGCGAACCCAATCCCGTCCAATCCTTCTGGCGCACTTCCCGTGCGGTAAACGGCTCGGGCAATTTCTGCTGACGTTCTAGGAGCAACCGTGCCCCGAGAAGTGGGGCGTTGATTGCCGCGCCCTACAGCCGCTGGGCATGGCTCATCAGGTAGTTTGCCCATTCAATGGCGCGGTCAGTGGACTCTGGACCCACAGCTTCCCGCCAACCTTCAATCAGCTCAAATAGCAGAGCCAAGCCCGCAATAGTTTTCGGCATTTTCAGATAATGGGATTGCAATGCCGGGTGAAGATGTTCGTTCCGGCTTTGTTGCATGTGACCGGTATACCAAACGTTAAATTTTTCCTGTGCTTCTGGGCTGAACCTGAGTGCAGTACGAGGCTCGGAGGGCAGCCGATCGAGGTGGTCAATAAGCTGTTCCACGCGCTGAGCGGCGTCTGTATCCGGCCAGCGGTCGACCAGACGCCATTCGCGCACATCGTCGGGGTATACGGCCAGTTGCAGGCGCTGAGTCAGGCCGTCATCCAGTTCGCCGCTGACGGCAGCGTTTACAAGAGATGCGATTCGTGAGGGTTGAATACCGCCGATTAACGACAAGCAACATGACTCGATGAAAATGTTGCCCCGGCCGATACGGTCGTAGGTGAATGAGCCGTTGCCATCGAAACACTCCAATAGAAGGCTCTCGCAACTGAGCCGTCTTCGCTCTGCATCGTTGCCAGCCAGCCCCCCAGCTCGTCACGCTCAAGTACTAGGCTGTTTGGATTCTCGTTGAGCAACTCGCCGAGTTTTTCGACCGTTGAGTCGTTGACGATGTAGCGACGCTGGATTGGAGCCTGGTTCTCGCTCGAGAGTCTATTCAGTTCTGCTAAAGCGGCGTCCTCGTCACCACCACCGAGAAGTTTTTTGGCTTTGGCCTTGGCTGCGTTGCGCTTCATGTCGAGCAGCTCGCTGCTGGCCTTGTGCTCGGCTTGAGCCTGGCCATAGCGCTCACGCTCTCTGGACTCTAAGTTGCGCAATGGAAGCATTGCCTGTTTGAGGGCTGGAGTTTTCATCGCAGACGGCCGCCCGATGATGACTCCCCACTGGTTGGGAACGACCATCCAGTCATCGTGTTGTTTCGGGTGGATGGTGAATTTGCGCCCGACTACAGTGCTGACAGCCACTACAAGCGCGACTCCAACAAAATCAGGCGGGCACTGGGTGCGCTCAGCGATATCCCGCACGTATTCCTGAAGAGCAGTAGGCAGCAGTTCGTCATGCCAGGGGTCAGGTATGAGGCAAGTGCCCGCTCGGGCATCTCTGCCAAGAACGACGGTATCTGCTCGTGCGTGCTCATTGGTCCTCTCTCTCAGCGAGATCCAGAGGGGTTCCATCACGCTCGCTGATCTTTCTCTCCAACCAGGCCTCTACCTCTGCGACGACGAAGTAAACGCCAGCCTGTTTGCTCGGTCCAAATTTGATGGGGCGCGGGAAGCTGGGATCGGTTTCGCGCAGCTTTTCAAGGCCCGAGCGGCTCTTATCAAAGCAGTGCTGCAGAGAGATGTGGCTGATCAGGTACTTCTTGGGGGCATGTGTCGGCATTTGTGGGTCTCTGTGTGTAAGCCGACACAGATTTAATACCCCTGACAGACCGCTGTGGCGCGATTTCAAACCGGAAAAGCGTCGGAAAGCGCTTTGCCTGATGTGAGGTAAAGATGACAGTCGCGGATGGGCTTCGCGGGAAGGGAGGCTGTCATAAAGCTGGCATTACCCAACCAAAACGGCCCTAAGAGACACAAAAAAGGCACTGTGGCTATTCGCTAAGTGCCTGATTTATAAAGCTAAATTGGTGGAGCCGGGGGGATTTGAACCCCCGTCCGCCAGTTCTCCGCTGTCGGTTCTACATGCTTAGCCGTGTCTATTAAGTTAACCCTTGGCCGCCCGACGGGCAGGGTGCTTTGGGCGAGTTGTGTAAGTTTTAGCCACTTCGTCCACAACGTACTACGCGGCGATTCTGTTCTATATGACAATCATTTCGGGTTTACAGACATCCCCTAATGATTGCTGGAGCCGAAGCTACCAGAAGTGCGACTAGGCTGCTTACGCAGCTAGTTGGGCACCGTAATTGTCATCATTGGCAATTATAAAGTTTGCAACAGTGGATTTACGAGTTCTGTTACCCACTCGGCATGCCCCTCGAGTTTCGCTACCGGCGTCGAATCCTAATCGGCCCCAAACGGTGGTGCGTCTCTAAGACCGCTCTAGTGTACGACAAAGCCCCTGTGTGCGTCGACCGCCAATACTTGATTGCTGAGTCGCCCGCTCTGATGCATGTATGATGGCGGCTGCTAGCCATTGGGTCTTCAGGAAGAGGCAAGGGTATGTCATCACGGGTATCGCCCTATCCGCTGCGCCAATGGATATGGCGGGCATTTGTACAGAGCTCGCTGATTCCGCTGGTGCTGGTCGAGTGTGTTTTGATTGCTGTCTACATGCTGAGCAATTCGGCAATACGTGAAGCGCAGATGGGCTATCTGCGTGAAAATGCGCTTAGCCAGTTGTCGACCTCCGTCGACCGCGAGCGGCAGGTGATCGAGAGTCGCTTGAGGGGCGTGCAGGTTCAGGTTGAACTGCTACGCGATGCAACCTTGCAGGCGCTGCAGGACAAGGATTTCAAGCCGGATGCCCTTGAGCTTAATCGCTATCGAACCACCCCTGAAGGTATTTACTACTCCCAAGCACTGAAAAACCGTGCGGCATCGTTTTACTCAAACCTGACCCCCTTGGCGCAACAAGATCACGAGAAGGTCCTGCGACTCGCCCAGATTGACCCGCTCCTGCGCTCCATTCATGCGGCGAACCCGACCGTGGCGGCGGCCTATTTCAATACCTGGGACAGCTACAACCGGATTTACCCCTCTATCGATACGCTTGCGCAATACCCGCGTGACTTCGATATGACCAAGTTCAACTTCTATTACAAGGCTGACGCCGAACACAACCCGCAGCGCAAGACGGTGTGGACCGATATTTATCTCGATCCTGCGGGTCAGGGTTGGGTGATGTCGGCGATTGCGCCGGTGTATCGCGGCGACTTTCTTGAGGGCGTGGCTGGCCTGGATGTCACTGTCAGTGAGTTGATCGAGGAAGTCAGCGATTTGATTGTGCCCTGGAATGGCTATTCCGTGCTTATCGGGCCGCAAAACACCATCATGGTGCTGCCCAAGGCGGGTGAGCAGGATTTTGGCCTGGAGGAGCTTACCGAGGCGTCCTACAGTGGTGCGGTTAGTGCTGAAGTATTGAAGCCCAAGCGCTTCAGCTTGACTGGCCGCAAAGATATGCAATCTCTGCTGGCAGCCATGGAGCAGGGTGATAGCTCGGTGACCGAGACCTATTTAAATGGCCGCAAGCAGTTGGTTGCATGGAGTGAGGTCAAGCAAACGGGTTGGAAGCTGCTATTGGTGGTAGATGAGGTCAATATCTTTCGCGAGACCAACCGTATCGCCAGTCACTACCAGAGTATCGGCTACCTGATGATTGTCGGTTTGCTGCTGTTCTACTTGTTGTTTTTTGGCTGGATGTGGCTGCGCTCCAAGCGGTTGAGCGCTTTGTTGATTGATCCGATTGATGCAATCGTAGGAATGCTGCGTCAACTCGGTGGCGGGCAATACAAGCTGCAAGCGGTGCACAGCGAAATCAACGAACTGGAGTCAATCTCAACCGCGGTGCTACAGACTGCCGAGCAACTGCAGGCGAGCGAGATCAAGCGCCAGGAAGCTCAAGGCATACTGCAGCTAGTGCTTGAGAGCACGACCGAGAGCTTGTGGGAAGTAGACAGGCAGATGCTGACGATCAGGGTCAGCGAGCGGTTTCGCAAGCGTTTTGGGCTGCCGGCTCAGATGGTCACCTTTACTGATTTCAACCAGCGCTTGCACCCTAATGATGTTGAGCGCCTGCGTCATTTGCGCGAGCGGTTTTCCCAAAGTGATCAAGAACATTTTGAGGCGGAATACCGTTATGCCGATGCACAGGGTAACTACGTCTGGTTGCTCAGCCGCGGCAAGGTGCTGGAGCGGGACGAGCAGGGCCATGCCACTCGTATTGCCGGTACCTATGTCGATGTGACGCGGCTCAAGCTCGCCCAGGAAGAGCTGCGCAGCGCCACATTGGAAGCGCAGTCTGCCAGTCAGGCCAAAAGCCGGTTCCTGTCGAGCATGAGTCATGAGTTGCGAACGCCGCTCAATGCAATCCAGGGGTTTGCCCAACTGATTGAACTCGATACCCAAGGCAAGCCAGGCCGCCAGCAAGAGGCTGACTACGCGCAGGAAATCGTCAACGCCAGCCGGCACCTGACTTCACTGGTCGATGACATTCTTGATCTGTCGAGCATTGAAAGTCGTACCCAGCAATTGCGCATGGAGGCTGTCGACGTTTCCGCCCTGCTACATGGTTGCGCTGAATTGCTCCAGCCTGAAGCGCGGCGTCGTGAGTTGAACATCGATGTGGACATTAACAAGGATGTGTCGCTGTACGTATTCGCAGATGTGCGCAGAGCCCGGCAAGTACTGCTCAATTTCTTGTCTAACGCGATCAAGTACAACGCTCCGCCGGGCAGTATCAGGCTTGGCTACGAGGTGCGTTCCGACTCGGTGCGGTTGTGGGTTTGCGACAGCGGTGATGGGTTGAGCGAGGAGCAGGTCAAGCAGCTGTTCGAACCCTTCCAGCGGCTCGGTCGAGAAAGCTCGAACATTCCTGGCACAGGTATAGGGCTGGTGCTCTGTCGCGAGCTTGCCCATTTGATGGGGGGGGAGATCGGCGTTACCAGCGAGCTGGGGCAGGGCAGCTGTTTCTGGATTGATCTACAGAGCGCCGGAAAGCCGAGCGAGCGCCAGGATGACGGCTCGCTGGCACAGCAAATACCGCTGGTGCTCTGTGTCGATAACAACCTGGCCATGGCGCAGCTCGCCAATGATGTCTTGCAGGGCTTGGCCAATGTGCGTGGCGCCAGCAGTGCCCAGCAGGCCTTGACTGCGCTCGATGAAGAGCTGCCCGACCTGCTGCTGTTGGACCTCGATTTACCCACTCCAGGCGAGGGTCTGAAGCTGCTCGGCAGTATCCACGGTAATCCGGCGTTCACTGGTTTGCCGATCATCGTGATTAGTGGGCAGTCTGATGAGCATCTTTTTGCACAGGCGCGGGTGCTGGGTGCCCGGGCGTGCATGGCCAAGCCGGTGGAGCTCAAGACCTTGCGTCGTCTGCTGTTGTCGTCGCTGCACCTTGTAAATCAAGCGGCTCGTTTATGAGCCCTGTAATGCGGGGTGCTGCAGCTGTGCAAGGTGTGTGGTGCTGGCATAAAAAAGCCAGCATTCAAGCTGGCTTTCTAACGCTGGTGGCGGGGTAACCCGCCACCTGTCGTGGCGCAGTGTTTAGCCTGCGTCGGTATTGGTGTCGCCATTGGGGCCTTTGAGCATCTGCAGTGCTTGTTCCGCATGGCTACCGCATTCTTTCAAATCGCCAGCAGCCTGGGCTTCCTTGGCTGCTTTCAAATGCTCTTCGACCTGCTCTTTCAGCGGGGAGCCCAGCGTGCTGATAACGGCTGAGTTGTCGGTCAGTTTTTGCAGGTTAACGTCACATAGGTCATCTGCTGCAAATACCGGTGCTGTCAGGGCGGCTGCAACAACAAAAGCTGAAATACGTTTCATGATAGTCATCCTTTTCAGTGGTTGATCCCGTGAGCTGACTCAGTCACGCCTACGGAGATTCTCAAGCCAATTTTCAAGAGCTCACTGAAAATGACCCTGTCCACTGATCGAAAGTTCAGATTTTTCCAATTGCCAGGCTTTGGTTGCGGGGGCGACGATTGAGCACATAAAGCCGCACACTTGTGGTCGCAAGTGTGCGGCAAAGGCTTAAATCGAGCGTGGTCGGGAAACCCGGTCAACCAGGTAGACCAGGCCGTGATAGTCAATTCCGGCATGATGGCTCAGGCCAATTTCGCAGGTGCGGCTGGTCGAAATGCCCTCATCGCAGATCTGCACAGCGTCTTTCAAGTCACGCAGCGAGTGGCTGTTGAGCTCCGGTGTTGTAAAGCCCTTGTCACCGGCAAAGCCACAGCAGTGAATGCCTTCTGGAATGACAACCTGGGTTGCGCAGCGCCTGGCAATGTCGATCAAGCCCTGGGCTTCCCCCAGATGTTGAGTGCTGCAGGTCACGTGCAAGGCAATGGGCTTGGCTTGTGGGGTTATTTCCAGGCGATCAAGCAAATGCTCGCGAATGAATTTCACCGGGTCATGCAGATTGAGCCGTGGATCGATGCCGTCCTGGATCAGGCGTAGCGTGCAGGGGCTGGTGTCGCAGTAGATTGGATCAAGCCCGCCACGGCTGGCTTCGAGCAATGCATTGACCAGCTCGGTTCGCTTGCGTTCGGCTTGTTCAGGGTAACCTTTGGAGGCGAAAGGCTGGCCGCAGCAGAGGTTTTCCTGGGCGTCGGGGAACACAACCTGATAGCCGGCTTTCTCCAGCAGGCTGCGGGTCTTGTCGATCAGTGGCATTTGCTCGCTGTCACTGAATGCCGGACCCATGGCGCGTGAAACGCAAGCAGCCAGGTAGACCACGCGAGGGCGGGCATCATTGGCTGGGGGATGGACGCGTATGGGGCGTACCGCTTGGGGCATGGCTGGCGTCCATTGTGGAATCCGCTGTCTGGATACATGGCTCAAGCGAGTGGAGAGGCTTTGCAGGCGTGGCGCTCCGAGAAGCTTGCGAACACCGTTGGCCAGTGTCAACGTGGCCCGCGTGCCATTGAGTGCAGTCTCGAAGTGATCGGCAAGCCAATTGGCGGTGCGGGCATGTGTGGCCTCTCCGGCGCGCAACTTACGCACAAGGTCGCCCGTGTTGATGCCTACGGGGCAGCGCTGCGCGCACAAGCCAGTGGCTGCGCAGGTGTCGATGCCCTGATAGTGATAGTCCCGCTCAAGCGCCGTGGTATCGAGGCCTGCACGTTTTTTGGCCTGGATATCACGCCAGATAACAATGCGCTGGCGCGGGCTCAGGGTCAGGCCTTTTGAGGGGCAAACCGGTTCACAGAAACCGCACTCGATGCACTTGTCGACTATCTCATCGGCCGCCGGTAATGGCTTGAGGTGCTTCAAGTGAATCTGCGGGTCGGTGCTGAGCACAACATCCGGGTTGAGGATGCCTTGTGGGTCGAGCAGGCGCTTGATTTGCCACATCAATTGATGCGCATCGCGGCCCCATTCCAATTCAACGAACGGCGCCATGTTGCGGCCGGTGCCGTGTTCTGCCTTGAGCGAGCCACCGAATTCCACCGCCACCAATTGGGCCACGTCTTGCATGAAGACTTCGTAGCGGGCCACTTGCTCGGGTGAATCAAATGCCTGGGTGAAGACGAAGTGCAGGTTGCCCTCGAGTGCGTGGCCAAAGATGATGGCTTCGCTGTAGGCATGTTTGTCGAACAGCCCAAGCAGGCGATTAACCCCTTCTGCAAGCTGTTCGACCGGAAAGGTGACGTCCTCGATGATGACAGTGGTGCCTGTCTCGCGCACGGCGCCCACGGCCGGGAAGGTGTCTTTGCGGATTTTCCACAGCTGGTTGTAGACCAGTGGGTCGCTGCTGAACTCGACCTGTTTTTCCACCGGGAAATGGCTGATGGAGGCGCTGATCTGGCTCAGTTGCTCGGCCAGCAAGCTCTCGCCCGCGGCGCGCGCCTCAATCAATAATGCGCAGGCGTTGGCGGACAGCGCCTTGACCCACTCTGGCATGCCTTTTTGGTTCTCGACCGAGCGCAGGCTGCGGCGGTCGAGCAGCTCGACGGCGGACACCGGCTGGTTTTTCAGGACAGTGACCGCGCGGCAGCAGGTCTCGACATCCGGGAATACGATCAAGGCGCTGGCTTTGTGCGGATGATCCGGCACCGTGTCGTAAGTGACTGAACTGATAAAGCCCAGGGTGCCTTCGGAGCCGACCATCAGGTGGCTGAGGATATCGAGCGGCTGATCGAAGTCGACCAGTGCGTTGAGTGACAGGCCGGTGGTGTTCTTCAGCCGATACTTGTGGCGGATCTTTGCCGCCAGCTCGGTATTGGCCCGGGTTTGTTGGCCTAGCGCTTTAAGTTGAGCAAGCAGCTCGGTATGGCTTTGTTGAAAGCGCTCAACACTGGCCTGGTCTTCGCTGTCGAACACGCTGCCGTCAGCCAATACCAGGCGAATACCGGCGAGTGTGTGATAACTATTTTGCGCCGTACCGCAGCACATGCCGCTGGCGTTGTTGGCGACTATGCCACCGATCTTGCAGGCATTGATTGAGGCCGGGTCTGGGCCGATCTTGCGTTGGAATGGCGCCAGGACCATATTCGCCTGGGCGCCGATGACGCCGGGCTGCAGGCGAATCTGCGCCCCTTGCTGACGCACTTCCCGTGCGTTCCAGTTGTCACCCAATACGATCAGTACCGAGTCGCTAAGGGCCTGGCCGGAAAGGCTGGTGCCTGCCGCACGGAACGTCACCGCCACTTGATGCGTGGCGGCAGACTTCAACAGCTCGACGACTTCTGCCTCTGACTCGACCCGTACCACCAGCTTGGGAACCAGGCGGTAGAAACTGGCGTCCGTGCCAAATGCCAGTGTCGAGAGCGGGTCATCAAACAGGCGCTCGGTCGGAATCAGGCGTTTAACTTCAGTCAGGAATGCAGCAGGCAGGCTCATGCGAGCTCCGTGGGTCATCGGTAGTTGAACGCTGGCATTGGGGCTGGCATGAGCCCCAGTGCCGGGTTTTTATAAGGTTTCAGCGGCCTAGTTCACGCACCAGTGATTCCGCACTGATCTCGCTGATGGATTTAGCGCCAGTGAGCACCATTGCCACGCGCATCTCCTTTTCGATCAGGTCGAGCAGATTGCGTACGCCAGCTTCACCTGCTACCGACAGTGCATAAAGGAAGGCGCGACCGAGCATTACGCAATCTGCGCCCAGGGCGACCATGCGTACTACATCGAGGCCATTGCGGATGCCCGAGTCGGCAAGGATTTTCAGGTCGCCCTTGACCGCGTCGGCAATGGCTGGAAGCGCACGGGCGCTGGAGAGCACGCCATCGAGCTGGCGACCGCCGTGGTTGGAGACGACGATGCCGTCGGCGCCGAACTTGACCGCATCCTTGGCGTCTTCCGGGTCAAGGATGCCCTTGATGATCATCGGGCCGTCCCAGAAATCACGAATCCACTCCAGGTCTTTCCAGGAGATCGATGGGTCGAAGTTGTTCGCCAGCCAGCCGATATAGTCGGCCAGCCCGGTTGGGTTGCCACGGTAGGTCGAGATATTGCCCAGGTCATGGGGGCGACCCAGCAAGCCAACATCGAGCGCCCAGGAGGGGTGAGTCACAGCTTGCAACATGCGCCGTGCCGCTGCGTTCGGGCCGCTCATGCCAGAGTGGGCATCACGGTAGCGCGCGCCTGGAGTTGGCATGTCAACGGTAAACACCAGGGTGGTAACCCCGGCGGCCTTGGCGCGCTCAAGGGCGTTTTTCATGAAACCGCGGTCTTTCAATACATACAGCTGGAACCACATGGGGCGGTTGATCGCCGGGGCGACTTCCTCGATCGGGCACACCGAAACGGTCGACAGGGTAAACGGAATGCCCTTGGCATCGGCCGCGCGCGCGGCTTGAACCTCGCCGCGACGGGCGAACATACCGCACAGGCCGACAGGTGCTATCGCCACGGGCATCGACAGGGTTTCATTGAACAGCGTGGTTTCCAGGCTGAGTTCGGACATGTTGCGCAGCACCCGTTGGCGCAGGGCGATGTCGGCCAGGTCGGAAACGTTGCGGCGCAGCGTGTGCTCGGCGTAAGCGCCGCCGTCGGCGTAGTGGAACAAAAATGGTGGAAGCTTGCGTTGGGCAGCAGCGCGGTAATCAGTAGAGGCAGAGATAATCATCAATAAAGCACCCTGTGATGTTGATTATGAGGAGCTTGCCAGGCGGGCGCTGTCCTCAACGATGCGTGCACAGCCTTGCGCGCGCTCTGGAATATAGGGGTTGCTGGCAGCGACATGCCCGGAAATACCGGGCATGTCGCATGGCAACTGTTAATGCGTGGCCAACAATGGATCACTGATACCCAGGCCATAGATGGCAATCATGGCAATGATGCCGGTCAATAGCACGTAGTACAGCGTAGGCCAGATGGTTTTGCGCAGCGTATTGCCTTCGCGGCCGAGCAGGCCAACGGTAGCCGATGCTGCCACGACGTTATGGATAGCCACCATGTTACCGGCGGCGGCGCCTATGGCTTGCACGGCAACAATCAATGCGCTGGAAAAACCAAGGCTGCTGGCCACGCCGAACTGGAACTGGCTGAACATCATATTGCTGACGGTGTTGGAGCCAGCAATAAATGCGCCCAGGGCGCCGATGCTTGGTGCGAGCAATGGGTAAATCCCGCCAACGCTATCTGCCACCCAGCGCGCCATGACGATTGGCATGCTGCCCAGTTCCGCGCCGTTAACCCCTGAGTTGATGAGGATACGCACCATCGGCACTGTGAACAGCAGGACAAAACCCGCGCTGAGCAATACCGAGCTGGACTCTTTTACCGCAGCCGTCAGTTCGCGTACTTTCATGCCGTGCAGGAAGAAGGTTGCCAATACCACGGTAACCAGGATTCCGCCCGGCAGGTACAGTGGCTGGAAGTTAGCGCTGACGCCGGCTTCGCCCAGCAAGTCCGGGAAGTTGATCACCACGGCCTTAAGCGCGTTGCCAACCTCGGGGAATATGCGGCTGATCACCAGCAATACGCCAACCAGCACATAAGGCAACCAGGCGCGCAGCGAGCTCATTGGCTTGCTGGCCAGTTCATCAAGTTTCATTTCGACCGTGCCGATCCACTCGGCAGGCCAGTCTTTGGCCGGGGCAAAATCCCAGCTTGTTTTCGGCACCAGAAAACCCATGCGCGCAGCGCTGGTAACAATCGCCAAGCCGGTAAGGCCACCAATCAGCGATGGGAATTCAGGGCCGAGGAATACACCGGTCAAGGCGTAGGGGATGGTGAAGGCCAGGCCGGCGAAAATCGCAAACGGCAGTACTTCCAAGCCGGCTTTCCAGCTTTTTTCCCGACCGAAGAAGCGGGTCAGCATCATCGCCATAAAGAGCGGCATCACAGTGCCGACAATGGCATGGATGATTGCCACTTCGCTGGTGATCAACTGCAGGAACTGCGCCCAGGATGAGCCTTGCTCCAGCAGTTGTGCGCCAATCGCATGGCTGTCCAACCCGGTGCTGACACCGACAATAATCGGCGTGCCGACGGCACCGAATGACACGGGTGTGCTTTGCACCAGCATGCCCATCAGCACAGCGGCCATGGCTGGGAACCCAATGGCAACCAGCAGTGGCGCGGCAATCGCCGCCGGCGTGCCAAAGCCTGATGCGCCTTCGATAAAGCAGCCAAACAGCCAGGCGATGATGATCGCCTGAATGCGGCGGTCGGGGCTGATGGTGGCAAACCCGGCGCGGATCGCGGTGATGCCGCCAGAATGCTTGAGTGTGTTGAGCAGCAAGATCGCGCCGAAGATGATCCACAGCAGGCCAAGAGTGATCAGCAGGCCTTGCAGGGTTGAGGCCAGGATGCGGGTGAAGCTCATGTCCCAGGCCAGCAAACCGACCGCGGCAGTCAGCAGGTAAACCAAAGGCATGGCCCGTTTAGCTGGCCAGCGCAGGCCGATCAGCAAAATGGCAGCGAGCAAAATAGGCGAGAAAGCGAGTAAAGCGAGTACACCGGAAGTCATCTGTAATCTCCGCTCAGTAGCGCGTAGGTGTGACATGGAGGTGCGAGCGAAGCTGGCTGTTCAGAGCAGCAAAACATGACGAACCTCAAAAGTTATTGTTATTAAAAATTCGATAAATTGGTAATACCAATTTACAAAATGTAGCGCTCAGGTTAAAAGTAGTAGGCTTGGCTGTCAAACCGCGAGATTAAGACTTTGGTCGGATGGCCTGCTGTTGTGCGGCTGTGGGCCAGGATATAGGCTTGTTTCTTCGCACTGTTCCAAGTGACGAATGGTCAAACCATTGAGGGTTAGTTATGGAAGTTGGGCCTTTGCGCCAGCGTCGCCTCAGCGACGACATCGTGGCGCAACTGGAAACCATGATTCTTGAAGGATCGCTGAAGGTTGGCGAGCGTCTTCCGGCTGAGCGCGTGCTGGCCGAGCGGTTCGGTGTCTCGCGGCCGTCCCTGCGTGAGGCTATCCAGAAGCTGGTTGCCAAGGGGTTGCTGGTCAGTCGTCAAGGCGGCGGTAACTATGTGGCGCAAACACTGGGCTCGACCTTCAGTGATCCATTGCTGCTGCTGATGGAGAGCAATCCCGAGGCGCAGCGCGACCTGCTTGAGTTTCGCCATACCCTGGAAGGTTCCTGTGCCTATTACGCCGCGCTACGCGCGACCGAGCTCGACCTTGAACGCTTGAAGAGTGCCTTCGATGCTCTACAGGATTGCTATAACCGCAGTGGCAAGGTGACCCGAGCCGAAGAGGGGGCTGCCGATGCGCAGTTTCACCTGGCTATCGCCGAAGCCAGTCACAATGCGGTGCTGCTGCATACCATTCGCGGCCTGTTTGATTTGCTCAAGCGCAACGTTGTGACCAATATCGGCGGAATGTATGAGCAGCGCAGCGAAACCCGGGACATGCTGATCAACCAGCACCGGGCGTTGTATGAGGCGATTATTGGCGGGCGTGCGGATGATGCGCGGGCGTTGTCCAATCAGCACATTGATTACGTGCAGGAAGTCCTTGCCGAGGTGCAGCAGCAAGTTCAGCGCGAGGCCAGGGCGCAGCGCCGTTCGACGCGCCATCCCTAGACCGGCGCCGAGCCGGGCAAGTCGCGGTCATTGAGAGCCGCGTTTTACTCTTTGCCCTTGGTGCGCATGGCGCGCTGAACTTCACGGTCGGCATCACGTGCTTTCTCGGTGTGCCGCTTGTCGAAGTCTTTCTTGCCCTTCACCAGCGCAATGGTGCACTTGACCAGATGGGCCTTCCACTGGATCGACAAGGCAACGCAGGTATAGCCCTTCTGGTTGACCGCGCCGAACAGCTTCTCCAGCTCGCGCTTGTTGAGCAATAGCTTGCGGGTGCGTGTCGGGTCTGCAATCACATGGGTGCTTGCAGTGGTCAGCGGGGTGATGTGGCAACCCATCAGCCAAGCTTCATCGTTTTTCAACAGCACATAGCTGTCGGTCAACTGGGCTTTGCCGGCACGCATGCTTTTCACTTCCCAGCCAGCGAGCGCGAGCCCGGCTTCGAACTTGGTTTCGATGAAATAGTCATGCAGCGCTTTTTTGTTAAGCGCGATGGTGTTTTCGCTCTGTTTCTTTTGTTTAGCCATAGGCGGCGCATTATAGGGAGTCACACGCGCTCGCGCTATCTGCTGATGCATGACAATTGATTAATTGATTGCCTCGCATTGCATCCATTCCTCGGCGCGCGTGCCATGTGAGCTTGAGCCGCCCCGCGTTATCTCGGACAATGCGCGATCTTTTTTAATCCGCACAACAGGCTAGCCGCACATGGCAAACGATAAAGTCTCGATTCACGGCGCCTGGGCCAGCCGCTGGGTGTTTATTCTGGCCGCCACCGGGTCGGCGGTTGGATTGGGCAATATCTGGAAATTCCCCTACATGACCGGCCTTTACGGTGGCGGTGCCTTTGTGGCCATGTATCTGGTGTGCATCGCCCTGGTTGGACTGCCAATCATGCTGGCTGAAACCCTGATCGGTCGTCGTGGCCGGCAAAGCCCGGTCAATTCCATGCGCAGCCTGGCCAAAGAGTCTGGCGGTTCGCGTTATTGGTCAGTCGCAGCGGTGATCGGCATGGTTGCGGCGTTACTGATCCTGTCGTTCTACAGCGTGGTTGCAGGCTGGTCGCTGGATTACATCATTGGCATGGGGCAGGGTAATTTCTCCGGCATCAGCGCTGAGGGGGCTGGCGCTGCATTTGGCGGCCTGACGGATAACCCGTGGCGCCTGACGCTGTGGCATACGCTGTTTATGCTTGGCACTGGCTTTGTCATCGCCAAGGGCGTTGTGGCCGGGCTTGAGCGCAGCTTGCGGATCATGATGCCTATGCTGTTTGTATTGCTGCTGATCCTGCTCGTCTACAGCTTTACCACCGGGCATTTCATGCAAGGCTTCCACTTCCTGTTTCACTTTGATCCCAGCAAGGTCCAGGGCGGGATTCTTGCCGCGATGGGGCATGCCTTCTTCACGCTCAGCGTGGGTGTGGGTTCGATCATGGTGTACGGCTCGTACATGCCGAAAAAGTCTTCGATTGGAGCAACGGTGCTCACGGTCGGGTTGCTTGATACCCTGGTCGCGCTCACCGCTGGCCTGGCGCTTTTCCCTATAGTGTTTGCCGCCGGGCTTGAGCCGGGTGGTGGGCCGGGGCTGATGTTCGTCACCTTGCCGATTGCCTTTGGCAATGTGGCGTTCGGACAGGTCATGGGTCTGGTGTTTTTTGTATTGGTCACCCTGGCTGCCTGGAGTTCGTCTATTTCCATGCTCGAGCCGGCAGTTGCCTACTTTGTCGAGCGTACCGGGCGCAGTCGCACGGCGGTGACCAGCATGCTGGCTGTGTTCTGCTGGGTTGTGGGCATGGGGACAGTGCTATCGTTCAATATCGGCGCCGATGCCAAGTTCTTTGTATTTGCCAATGACGGCTTCCACCTGTTCCAGTGGGGCGCAGAAGGTGGCAAGAACTTCTTCGAGGGCATCGATTACCTGACCAGCCGTATCTTGCTGCCCATCGGTGGCCTGGCGTTCGCCATGTTTGCAGGCTGGGTCATGACTCGCGACTCGGTGCGCGATGAGTTATCGATCAAAAGCCCGCTGCTGTTCAACATGGCCTTGTGGTTGATTCGCGTCGTGGCACCTATTGGTGTTTTGATTGTGTTTGTTGCTGAACTGACTAAGTGAGAATTATGTTCGTGTTGCATGAAGTCGCAGATTTATGAGTACGCATATTCAACGTTCGGCGTTGTTGCCTTATCCGGCAGGGGCGCTGTACGACTTGGTCAATGACGTGGCGAGCTACCCAGAGTTCCTGCCCTGGTGCTCCGCCAGTGAGGTGCTTGAAGTCACCGACGAGCTGATGGTCGCCAGTCTTGAAGTGGCCAAGGCCGGCTTCAGCCAGCGCTTTGTCACGCGCAATACCCTGATCCCGGGGCAGTCGATCGAGTTGAACCTTGAAGATGGCCCGTTCAACCATTTTCATGGACGTTGGGAGTTCAAGGCTCTGGGCGACAAGGCCTGTAAAATCAGTCTTGATCTGACCTTTGACTACGCCGGCTCCATTGTCCGCGCAACCCTTGGACCGCTGTTCAACCAGGCCGCCAACACCCTGGTCGATGCGTTCTGCCAGCGGGCCAAGAACTTATATGGATAATCCGTCCCATGGATAGCAAAACCATTGCGGTCGAAGTGGTGTATGCCCTGGCTGATAAGCAAAAGCTGCTGAGATTGAGCCTGCCGTACGGCACCACCATGCGCCAGGCAGCGGAGATGTCGGGTATGCAGGCGCATTTTCCGGGCCTCGATCTAGCCAATAGCCCATTGGGCATCTTTGGCAAGGCCGTGGCCAAGCCTGAAGAGCGTGTGATGGAGGAGGGGGAGCGAGTTGAAATCTACCGCCCGCTTATTGCCGACCCCAAGGAGGTGCGCAAGCAGCGTGCCGCCAAAGCAGCCAAGGCCAAGACCAGGGACTAGGTACGGCATCACCTGTCAGCGCTCGACACGCAGGCCCCTGGGGAGATGATAAAAGTCTTGCCTGTGTGCCCAGCAATAAAAAAACCGGTTTTCACCGGTTTTTTTATTGCTGGCAGCTGGAGACCCTTATTCGGTATCCAGTGGCTCAGGTGTCGGCACGGCAGCAGGCTCCGCACTGTCGACGTCATTCTGGATCTGCTCCAGGAGCGAGCCAGGTGCCGGTGGCGCTTCGTCAACTTGCGGCGTGTCCTTTTGCGGCTGCTCTTCGCTGCCGTCAGCAGGCGTGACTGTCGTCGCAGGCTCGTCGCCCATGATTTCCTGGTCACGGCTGACGCCTGGCATAAAGTCGCCGGCTAAGCCTATAAGCTGGTCGTTGTCGTCAAACATCAGACTCACGCGTTCTTGCAAGCGCTGACGACCACCCGGTTGCATGCTGTACAGGTAATCCCAGCGATTTGCATGGAAGGTATCTGTGATCAGCGGGTTGCCCATGATAAACCGCACTTGTTTGCGGGTCATTCCTGGGCGCAACTGGTCTATCATGTCTTGTGTGACGACATTGCCCTGTTGAATGTCGATTTTATAAACCCCGGGGAATGAACAACCGGCGAGTGCGATGAGCCCCGTAAAGGTGAGGCTGGTCAGCAGGAGCTTGGTTTTTTGCATCGGTGCGTGACTTCCACTATCTTGGCTGGGCAACGTAAACCCCGATCATACCCGTAATAAGGGAAGCTGCGAAACCGCTTCCTCGAGAAAGCAGACCATGGTTGAAAATAACGAACTACGCAAGGTTGGCCTGAAAGTAACCCTACCACGGGTGAAAATCCTGCAAATGCTGGATTCTGCAGGTCAGCGCCACATGAGTGCAGAGGATGTCTACAAATCGCTGATGGAGGCGGGTGAGGACGTTGGTTTGGCCACTGTTTACCGGGTGTTGACGCAATTTGAGGCCGCAGGCCTGGTTGTTCGTCATAACTTCGATGGCGGCCATGCAGTGTTTGAACTAGCCGATGGCGGCCACCATGACCATATGGTTTGTGTGGATTCTGGCGAGGTGATCGAGTTTGTCGACTCCGAGATTGAAAAGCGTCAAAAAGAAATTGTAAGCGAGCATGGCTTTGAGCTCGTAGACCACAATCTAGTGCTCTACGTACGTAAAAAACGTTGATAGATCTTCCGGGGCAACCCTGAAGCTCCTTGCCTGGTGCGATTTGTTCGCGTCGTGATGCAAAAAAGGCGACCCGTTGGTCGCCTTTTTTATGGACTGAGTGCACTCAGGCTTGGGCGCTGCTGACCATTTGTCGGGCGTGTGCGATGGATTCATCGGTCAGGTCGACGCCGCCGAGCATCCGGGCGATCTCTTCAATACGTTGATCGTTGCTCAATTTGCTCACTGCGGTGCGAGTGGCGTCATTGCCACGCGCCTTGTGCACGAACAGATGCTGGTGCCCCTGCGCCGCAACCTGTGGCAGATGGGTGACGGTCAGAACTTGCCCGCGATCGCCCAGGCGGCGCAGTAGCTGGCCGACGACCTCGGCAGTCGGGCCGCCAATGCCCACGTCAACTTCGTCGAATACCAGGGTTGGTACCCGTGACGTTTGCGCGGTGATGACTTGGATGGCCAGGCTGATACGGGAGAGCTCGCCGCCCGAAGCTACTTTGGCCAGGGCCTTGAGTGGCTGGCCCGGGTTGGCGCTGACCAGAAACTCAACCTGCTCCAAACCGTTGACCTGCGGTTCGGGGCTGCTGCTGGCATGCAGCTGGATGCTAAAGCGTCCACCGGGCATGCCGAGGGTTTGCATTTCCTTTTGGACCGCCTTGCCGAGCTTGTCGGCACCTTTGTTGCGCAGGCGGCTGAGCTCTGCGGCTTTTTCCTGATAATGGCGCTCGAATGCGCTGAGTTCCTCGCTCAGGCGCTCTGCTGCCTGGTCGTCGGCGTTGAGGGTTTCGATTTCATCGAACAGCTGTTGCTGCATGTGCGGCAGCTGGTCGGGCTGGATCCGGTGTTTGCGCGCCAGTGTATAGATAGCATCGAGGCGTTCTTCGAGGGTTTGCAGGCGCTCCGGGTCGGCATCGAAATGATCAATAAAGCGATTGAGTTCGCCAACGGCTTCTTCGACTTGAATCTGGGCATTGGCGAGCATATTACTGGCTTCTGTCAGCGCCCCGGGCTGGCCCTGGAAACTGCTCAGACGGTTGAGGCTGCCTGTGAGGGCTGACAGTACGTTGCCTGCGTCGCTCTCGCTGCAAAGCTCCAATACCTGGCGGCAGGCGCTGAGCAGGCTTTCGGCGTTGGTCAGGTTCTTGTGCTCCTGCTCAAGTTGCTCCAGTTCGTTGTCGACCAGGCCCAGGTTGTCCAGTTCTTCGAGTTGGTAGCTGAGCAACTGGTGGCGCGCGCGTTGTTCATCGCCGATGCTGGAAATGCGTTCCAGCTCGTTCCGGGTTTGTTTCCAGCGTTGTGCTGCCAGTGATACCTGGCGAGCCAGTTCCTGGCTGCCGGCAAACTCATCGAGCAGGCGGCGATGGGTTTCAGCCTTGAGCAGTGATTGATGCTCGTGTTGGCTGTGAATATCAATCAGTAGCTCGCCAAGGGCCTTCAGGTCGGCCTGGGGGCAGGGTGATCCATTGATGTAGCCACGTGAGCGGCCTTCTGCGGTGATCACCCGGCGTAAAATGCAGGGGCCGTCATTGTCCAGGTCGCGCTCTGCCAGCCAGGCGCGGGCCTCGGGGATGTCATCAAGGTCGAAGCTGGCGAGGATGTCGGCCTTGTCTGCGCCGGGACGCACGACGCCGCTGTCTGCACGGTCGCCCAGGGTCAGGCCGAGTGCGTCGAGCATGATCGACTTGCCTGCACCTGTCTCGCCGCTGATTACGCTCATGCCGCGCTCCAGCTCTAGATCGAGATGCTCAACGATTGCGTAATTGTGTACGGACAGGTGCACCAGCATGGTGAGGTCTCCGAGGTGTTTGATATGGTTATTTATACAGTAGTTTTTTCGTTGCTGGCAATATCCTTGTGCGGCCTGTGTTTAATCTTGGTATTTGCGGGCGTTTTGCCCTTGAAGCAGTAAAAACCGCCCCCATATAAGGGGCAGAAGCGTGAATTAAGACTTACGCCGGTTATTTAGAGGAGAAATGAGGCATGGCTGACGAACAGACCCTGGATACGCAGATTCCCGAGGCAGAAGCAGCAGTGGATGCCACGCCGGGTGATGAGTTGGCTGCTCGCGTGCAAACGCTGGAAGAGCAGTTGGCTACTGCGCAGGATCAATCGCTGCGCATGGCTGCTGATTTGCAAAACGTACGCCGTCGTGCAGATCAGGATGTTGAGAAGGCACACAAGTTTGCCTTGGAGAAGTTTGCCAACGACCTGCTACCGGTTGTCGACAGTCTGGAACGCGGCCTTGAGCTGTCGAGCCCGGACGATGAGGCGATCAAGGCAGTGCGTGAAGGCATGGAGTTAACCCTCAAGTTGTTCCGTGACACGCTGTCGCGCTACCAGTTGGAAGCGATTGATCCGCATGGCCAGCCGTTCAACCCGGAGTTGCACCAGGCAATGGCGATGCAGGAAAGCGAGACCCTGGAGCCAAACAGTGTGATCCAGGTGTTCCAGAAGGGTTACCAGTTGCACGGTCGTTTGTTGCGTCCAGCGATGGTTGTAGTGAGCAAGGCGCCCGCCGCTCCGACACCATCAATCGATGAAAAGGCTTGAAATTAATTTTTAAGCCCCCATTAAACAACCAAGCGTTTTAGTGCTAGCGCAACTGTCTTAGAGCCAGTGCGCAATTATCAAAGTTTCGGGAGAGTAAACATGGGTAAAATTATCGGTATTGACCTGGGGACAACCAACTCCTGCGTCTCCGTTCTTGAAAACGGCAAAGCTAAAGTTATTGAAAACGCCGAAGGCGCGCGCACCACTCCATCGATCATTGCTTATGCAAACGATGGCGAAATCCTGGTGGGCCAGTCGGCCAAGCGTCAAGCAGTGACCAATCCGCATAACACCCTGTACGCGGTCAAGCGTTTGATTGGTCGTCGTTTTGACGAAGAAGTTGTACAGAAAGATATCCAGATGGTGCCGTACAAAATTGTCAAAGCTGACAATGCGGACGCCTGGGTTGAAGTAAACGATCAGAAAATGGCGCCGCCACAGATCTCGGCTGAAATCTTGAAAAAGATGAAGAAGACTGCCGAAGACTATCTGGGTGAAGCGGTCACTGAAGCCGTGATCACTGTTCCGGCCTACTTCAACGACAGTCAGCGTCAGGCGACCAAAGATGCCGGCCGTATTGCGGGTCTGGACGTCAAGCGCATCATCAACGAACCAACCGCAGCCGCTCTGGCCTACGGTATGGACAAGGCCAAGGGTGACCACACTGTCATCGTTTATGACTTGGGTGGTGGTACGTTCGACGTTTCGGTTATCGAAATTGCCGAAGTTGATGGCGAGCACCAGTTCGAAGTGTTGGCGACCAACGGCGACACCTTCCTCGGTGGTGAGGACTTCGATATTCGTTTGATCGACTACCTCGTCGACGAATTCAAGAAAGAAAGCGGCATGAACCTCAAAGGTGATCCGCTGGCCATGCAGCGCCTGAAGGAAGCTGCCGAGAAGGCCAAGATCGAGCTGTCCTCGAGCCAGCAGACTGACGTAAACCTGCCGTACATCACCGCAGATGCGTCCGGTCCTAAGCACTTGAACGTGAAGATCTCGCGCTCCAAGCTCGAGTCGCTGGTTGAAGACCTTGTTCAGCGCACCATCGAACCTTGCCGCATGGCGTTGAAAGACGCAGGCGTTGATGTCGGTGCGATCAACGACGTGATCCTGGTCGGTGGCCAGACTCGCATGCCGTTGGTACAGAAGTTGGTAACTGACTTCTTCGGTAAAGAAGCTCGCAAGGACGTCAACCCGGACGAAGCTGTTGCCATGGGCGCGGCAATTCAGGGTGCGGTTCTGGCTGGCGACGTCAAGGACGTGCTGCTGCTCGACGTATCGCCTCTGACCCTGGGTATCGAAACCATGGGCGGTGTGATGACTGCCTTGATCGAGAAAAACACCACGATTCCGACCAAGAAGTCGCAAGTGTTCTCGACTGCTGATGACAACCAGAGCGCGGTGACTATTCACGTGCTGCAGGGCGAGCGCAAGCAAGCTTCGCAGAACAAGTCGCTGGGCAAGTTCGATCTGGCCGAGATTCCACCAGCTCCACGTGGCGTGCCGCAGATCGAAGTAACCTTCGACATCGATGCCAACGGTATCCTGCACGTAGGCGCCAAAGACAAGGCGACTGGCAAGACTCAGTCGATCGTGATCAAGGCTAACTCGGGTCTGTCCGAGGAAGAAATCGAGCAAATGGTGCGTGATGCCGAAGCCAATGCCGAGGAAGATCGCAAGTTTGAAGAGCTGGCCACTGCACGTAACCAGGGCGACCAACTGGTTCACGCAACCCGCAAAATGATCACCGAGGCTGGCGACAAGGCCACCGAGGAAGAAAAAGCGACTATCGAGAAAGCCATTGGCGAACTCGAAGTTGCAGTCAAAGGCGACAGCAAGGAAGAGATCGACGCCAAGGTGGCGGCACTCTCGGAAGCGACTGCACCACTGGCGCAGAAGATGTATGCCGAGCAGCCACAGCCTGGTGCTGAAGCCCAGCCAGAAGGCAATGATCAAGGCGCTGCCGATGACGTTGTTGATGCTGAGTTTGAAGAAGTTAAAGACAACAAGTAAGCGCAAGCTTGCTAGGCGCATCCTTGGTGGTTTCAACGATGCGTTAAGGCTCCAGCCGGTTGTGGCGTGAGTCACAACCTGTATGATCCGCCGCGCGGGAGCTTGCTCCCGCGTTGGCGTGTCTGGAGGGAATGATTTGCAAGGCGTTAATCAGAGACGCAGGTGCGATAGCTTTTTAACGATTTGTTCGAGGTGTTGAGGATTTATGTCTAAACGTGACTATTACGAGGTGCTCGGTGTTGAGCGCGGCGCCAGCGAAGCTGAGCTGAAGAAAGCTTACCGACGCCTGGCGATGAAGCATCACCCGGACCGTAATCCTGACGATAAAGTCTCGGAAGAAAAGTTCAAGGAAGCCAACGAGGCTTACGAAGTCCTGTCCGATTCGAGCAAGCGCGCCGCCTACGATCAGTACGGCCATGCCGGTGTTGATCCAAGCATGGGTGGCGCTGGTGCTGGTGGTGCAGGCTTTGGCGGTGCCAACTTCTCCGATATTTTCGGTGATGTATTCAGCGACTTCTTCGGCGGTGCGGCGGGAGCTGGCGGCCGGGGGCGTGGTGGTGCACAGCGCGGCAGCGATTTGCGCTACACCCTTGAGCTGGATCTTGAAGAAGCCGTGCGCGGCACTACCGTGACCATTCGCGTGCCGACGCTGGCAAACTGCAAGACCTGCGATGGCTCCGGCGCGAAGAAGGGCACGACGCCTGTGACCTGTACCACCTGTGGCGGTATCGGCCAGGTGCGCATGCAGCAGGGCTTCTTCTCGGTGCAGCAAACCTGTCCGCGCTGTAACGGCAGCGGCAAGATGATTACTGATCCATGTGATTCTTGTCATGGCCAGGGCCGTGTAGAAGAGCACAAGACCTTGTCGGTCAAGGTTCCGGCGGGTGTTGATACTGGTGATCGTATCCGGCTCTCGGGCGAGGGCGAAGCGGGCGCGATGGGTGGTCCGGCAGGTGACCTGTACGTTGTGGTGAATGTGCGCGAGCACGCGATTTTCCAGCGTGATGGCAAGCATTTGTATTGTGAAGTGCCAATCAGCTTTGCTGATGCGGCCTTGGGCGGTGAGCTTGAAGTGCCGACGCTGGATGGTCGGGTCAAGCTGAAGATTCCTGAAGGCACCCAGACCGGCAAGTTGTTCCGCCTGCGCGGCAAGGGCGTTGCCCCGGTACGTGGCGGTGGCGCTGGTGACTTGATGTGCCGTGTCGCGGTTGAGACACCGGTGCACCTGGATCGCCGTCAGCGTGAGCTGCTTGAGGAGTTCCGCAAGTCGATAGACGGCGACAGCTCGCACTCCCCCAAGGCCAATGGCTGGTTTGAGGGTGTTAAGCGTTTCTTTGGCGACCTGTAACTCTGTCGCTGGTATTGAAAAAGCTGCTTAATGTGCAGGTTTACCCAGTAAACTGCGGGTTAAGCGGCTTTTTCGTTTGAGCAGCATCCGCGCAGGAGCTGGTCTCGTAGGTTTTCAGTTTGGAGTGGTTGGATATGCAACGTATTGCTGTGATGGGCGCCGCCGGGCGTATGGGCAAAACCCTGATTGAAGCGGTGTCGCAGGCTGATGGCGCTAGCCTGAGTGCTGCTGTCGATCGTCCGGATAGTAGTCTGGTTGGCGCTGATGTCGGCGAATTGGTTGCATTGGGCAAGATCGGCGTGCAGTTGTCTGGCGACTTAAGCAGTGTCGTTGATGATTTCGACGTGTTGATCGATTTCACCCATCCAACGGTCACCCTGAAAAACCTCGAAATCTGCCGCCAGGCCGGTAAGGCGATGATCATCGGCACTACCGGGTTCAGCGTCGAAGAAAAGCAATTGCTCAGCGAAGCGGGCAAGCAGATTCCCATTGTGTTCGCGGCAAATTTCAGCGTGGGTGTGAACCTGTGCCTGAAGCTGCTCGACACCGCAGCGCGGGTGCTGGGTGACGAGGTTGATATCGAGATCATCGAGGCGCATCACCGGCACAAGGTGGACGCACCCTCTGGAACTGCGGTGCGCATGGGCGAGGTTGTCGCCAGTGCGCTGGGGCGTGACCTGCAGAAGGTCGCCGTTTATGGTCGTGAAGGCCAGACGGGTGCCCGTGATCGTGAAACCATCGGTTTTGCCACTGTGCGCGCTGGTGACGTGGTGGGCGACCACACGGTCCTGTTTGCCGCAGAAGGCGAGCGCGTCGAGATTACCCACAAGGCATCCAGCCGCATGACCTTCGCCAAGGGCGCCGTTCGGGCAGCTTTGTGGCTGCAGGGCAAGCCGGCAAAACTTTACGATATGCAGGATGTGCTGGAGCTTAACTAGGCGCTTTGGCGGGCTTGGCAAAAAGTTGACTGTATCCTGAGGTTTTTAGCTCAAGTTGGGTGGACCAAAAATGCAGTTTCCTGTAAGCTTTCTGCTTTAGTGTGCCCACTAAAAGTTACGCAGAATGAATTCATAAAAAAAGCGGGATGACGGTTCACACGTCATCCCGCTTTTTTACAATCTGCGTTTGCTTCAAGCTTTGATTTTCGGAGGTTTTCTTGAGTAAGCCAGCCCCTAAAGCTGCCATTTTGGCCCTTGCTGATGGCAGCATTTTTCGTGGCGAGGCCATCGGTGCCGACGGCCACACAATTGGAGAGGTGGTTTTCAACACCGCCATGACCGGCTATCAGGAAATCCTTACAGATCCTTCCTATGCCCAGCAAATCGTAACCCTGACCTATCCGCATATCGGCAACACCGGCACCACGCCGGAAGATGCCGAGTCGAACCGCGTCTGGGCTGCTGGTTTGATTATTCGTGACCTGCCGCTGATCGCCAGTAACTGGCGCAACAAGCAATCGCTGCCTGATTACTTGAAAGAAAACGGTACTGTCGCAATCGCCAATATCGATACCCGTCGCCTGACCCGTATTCTGCGTGAAAAGGGCTCGCAAAATGGCTGCATCCTGGTTGGCGACAATGCCACCGAGGAAAAAGCCCTGGAGCTGGCGCGCAGTTTCCCAGGCCTGAAGGGCATGGACCTGGCTAAGGTGGTGAGCTGCACCGAGCAGTACGAATGGCGCTCAACCGTCTGGAACCTGAAAACCGACAGCCACGCTGAAGTGCCTGCCAGTGAATTGCCTTATCACGTGGTTGCCTTCGACTATGGCGTCAAGCTGAACATCCTGCGCATGCTGGTGGCTCGCGGCTGCCGTGTGACTGTTGTGCCGGCGCAAACGCCAGCCAGCGAAGTGTTGGCAATGAATCCTGATGGTGTGTTCCTGTCCAACGGCCCGGGTGATCCAGAGCCTTGCGACTACGCGATCCAGGCGATCAAGGAAGTCTTGGAAACCGAAATCCCGGTTTTCGGTATCTGTCTCGGTCACCAACTGCTGGCCCTGGCCTCGGGCGCCAAGACCCTGAAAATGGGCCATGGCCACCACGGCGCTAACCATCCGGTACAGGACCTCGATACCGGGGTTGTGATGATCACCAGCCAGAACCACGGTTTTGCTGTGGACGAGGCGACCTTGCCAACTAACGTCAGGGCGATTCACAAATCGTTGTTTGATGGCACGCTGCAGGGCATCGAGCGTACCGACAAGGTCGCGTTCAGCTTCCAGGGCCACCCCGAAGCAAGCCCGGGCCCGAACGACGTCGCGCCTCTGTTTGACCGCTTCATCGAAGCCATGGCCAAGCGCCGCTAAGCCTGCAGACTGTGACCAACGGATTCGAGTGAGTAAAAATGCCAAAACGTACTGATATAAAAAGCATCCTGATCCTCGGCGCTGGCCCGATTGTTATCGGCCAGGCCTGTGAGTTCGATTATTCGGGTGCTCAAGCCTGTAAAGCGCTTAAAGAAGAGGGTTTCCGGGTCATCCTGGTGAACTCCAACCCAGCGACGATCATGACCGATCCGGCGATGGCTGACGCCACCTATATCGAGCCGATCAAGTGGTCGACCGTGGCCAAGATTATCGAGAAGGAGCGTCCGGATGCACTGCTGCCAACCATGGGCGGCCAGACTGCACTGAACTGCGCGCTGGATCTTGAAAAACACGGCGTGCTGGAAAAGTTCGGCGTTGAGATGATCGGTGCCAATGCCGACACCATCGACAAGGCAGAAGACCGCTCGCGCTTCGACAAGGCGATGAAAGACATCGGCCTGGCGTGCCCGGTTTCCGGTATCGCGCACAGCATGGAAGAATCCTACGCGGTGCTGGAAAAGGTTGGCTTTCCATGCATCATTCGTCCGTCCTTCACCATGGGCGGCACCGGTGGCGGTATTGCCTACAACCGCGAAGAGTTCGAAGAAATCTGCGCCCGGGGCCTGGACCTGTCGCCGACCCGCGAGCTGTTGATCGATGAATCCCTGATCGGCTGGAAAGAGTACGAAATGGAGGTTGTCCGCGATAAAAAGGACAACTGCATCATCGTCTGTACCATTGAAAACTTTGACCCTATGGGCGTGCACACCGGTGACTCCATCACCGTGGCGCCGGCACAGACCCTGACCGACAAAGAATTCCAGATTCTGCGTAACGCCTCCCTGGCTGTCCTGCGCGAAATCGGCGTGGAAACCGGGGGCTCCAACGTTCAGTTCGGTATTTGCCCGAACACTGGCCGCATGGTCGTGATCGAGATGAACCCGCGCGTGTCGCGTTCCTCGGCTCTGGCCTCGAAAGCTACTGGCTTCCCGATTGCCAAGATTGCTGCCAAGCTGGCCGTCGGCTACACCCTCGACGAGCTGTCGAACGACATCACCGGCGGTCGTACGCCTGCCTCGTTCGAGCCGGCTATCGACTATGTCGTGACCAAGATCCCGCGTTTTGCCTTCGAGAAATTCCCGAAAGCCGACGCGCGCCTGACGACCCAGATGAAGTCCGTGGGCGAAGTCATGGCGATTGGCCGTACCTTCCAGGAATCCCTGCAGAAAGCCTTGCGCGGCCTTGAGGTGGGTGTCGTCGGGCTTGATCCCAAGCTGGACCTGAAGGACCCGGAAAGCGAAGGCACGCTCAAGCGCGAGCTGACAGTGCCGGGTGCGGATCGCATCTGGTATATCGGTGATGCTTTCCGTGCGGGCAAGACAGTTGAAGAAGTCTTTGCCCTGACCAATATCGATGAATGGTTCCTGGTTCAGATCGAAGACCTGATCAAGGATGAAGAGCGGATCAAGACCCAGGGGCTGACCAGCATCGACCGTGATGTGATGTTCAAGCTCAAGCGCAAAGGGTTCTCGGATGCGCGCCTGGCCAAACTACTGGGTGTAACCGAGAAAAACCTGCGCAGCCACCGCCATAAGCTCAAAGTGCTGCCGGTGTATAAGCGTGTTGATACCTGTGCTGCCGAGTTTGCCACCGACACTGCCTATATGTACTCGACCTACGAGGAAGAGTGCGAAGCGAATCCGTCGACGCGCGACAAGATCATGATCCTGGGTGGCGGTCCAAACCGTATTGGCCAGGGTATCGAGTTCGACTATTGCTGTGTACATGCGGCCCTGGCGATGCGCGAAGACGGGTACGAGACCATCATGGTCAACTGCAACCCGGAAACCGTATCGACCGACTACGACACCTCTGACCGCCTGTACTTCGAGCCAGTGACCCTGGAAGACGTGCTGGAAATCGTCCGTGTCGAGCAGCCTAAAGGCGTCATCGTGCAGTACGGCGGGCAAACCCCGTTGAAGCTGTGCCGTGCCCTTGAAGAAGCTGGCGTGCCGATCATTGGTACCAGCCCGGATGCCATCGACCGCGCTGAAGACCGTGAGCGCTTCCAGCAAATGGTTGAGCGCCTGAACCTGCGTCAGCCGCCAAATGCCACTGCGCGCAGTGAAGACGAAGCCTTTGCGGCCTCGAAAGCCATTGGTTATCCGCTGGTGGTGCGTCCATCCTATGTGTTGGGTGGTCGGGCCATGGAGATCGTCTACCAGGAAGACGAGCTGCGTCGCTATATGCGCGAAGCGGTTCAGGTGTCGAACGACAGCCCGGTATTGCTTGATCACTTCCTCAACTGCGCAATCGAAGTTGATATCGATGCGGTCAGTGATGGTGAGCAAGTGGTAATCGGCGCAATCATGCAGCACATCGAGCAGGCCGGTGTTCACTCCGGTGACTCGGCGTGCTCGCTGCCGCCGTACTCGCTGCCTGCGCACATCCAGGACGAGATCCGTGATCAGGTCAAGAAAATGGCCCTCGAACTCAACGTAGTCGGCCTGATGAACGTGCAGATGGCTGTGCAGGGCGAAGACATCTTTGTCATCGAAGTGAATCCGCGTGCATCGCGTACCGTGCCGTTCGTCTCCAAGTGCATCGGCGAGTCGCTGGCTAAAGTGGCTGCCCGGGTAATGGCGGGCAAGACATTGGCCGAGATCGGCTTCACCAAGGAAATCATTCCGCCGTTCTTCAGCGTCAAGGAAGCGGTCTTCCCATTCGCCAAGTTCCCGGGTGTCGACCCTATCCTTGGCCCGGAAATGAAGTCCACTGGCGAAGTGATGGGCGTTGGTGACAGCTTCGGCGAAGCCTTCGGCAAGGCTCAGCTGGGTGCCAGTGAAATCCTGCCAAACTCTGGCTGTGCCTTTATCAGCGTGCGTGATGATGACAAGCCGCAGGCGGCTGATGTTGCACGTGACCTGATTGCGCTGGGCTTCGAGGTTGTGGCCACTGCCGGGACTGCTAAAGTGATCGAGGCTGCAGGCTTGCCTGTGCGCCGCGTCAACAAGGTGACCGAAGGTCGTCCGCATGTTGTCGATATGATCAAGAACGATGAAGTTACCTTGATCATCAATACCACTGAGGGGCGTCAGTCTATTGCTGACTCCTACTCGATCCGTCGTAACGCCCTGCAACACCGGATTTGCTGCACAACCACCCTGGCGGCGGGTGCGGCGATCTGTGAAGCGCTGAAGTTTGGTCCCGAGAAGACCGTGCGCCGCTTGCAGGATCTCCATGCAGGAATCAAGGCATGACAAAATACCCAATGACCGTCCAGGGCGCGCGCGCCCTGGAAGAAGAACATTTGCACCTGACCAAGGTCGTGCGCCCCAAGCTGAGTGAAGACATCGGTACGGCGCGTGAGCTGGGGGACCTCAAGGAAAACGCTGAATACCATGCAGCTCGCGAGCAGCAGGGCATGGTTGAAGCGCGTATTCGTGATATTGAAGGCCGCCTGCAGAACGCACAGATCATCGATGTCACCACCATCGCGCACACCGGCAAGGTAATCTTCGGCACTACGGTTGAGATCGCAAACTGCGAAACTGACGAAAGCGTCACCTACCAGATCGTTGGTGATGACGAGGCCAATATCAAGCTGGGCAAGATTTCGGTCAGTTCGCCTATCGCTCGTGCCTTGATCGGCAAGGAAGAAGGTGATGTAGCCGTGGTCAAGACGCCTGGCGGCTTGATTGAGTACGAAATTGTCGAAGTCCGTCATATTTAAGTCGGGCGATGCGCGTGCAGTGCCGCAAGGGGCTGCTTCGCGACTGAGTGCGGGGGCGATCAGTTGGTTGATCGCCCAGACCTTCTGGGTCGGCGGTATCTGGTTGCTGCAGTTCCTGGTGTTGCCCGCGCTGAGCAAATTGGGGCTGGCGCCATTGCTGGTCGATGATTTGGCGGCGACGCTCAAGCCATTGCTGCTGGGTTTGGCGGCAGTTTGTGCTGGATTGCAGGCGCTTGTGCTGGTGGCAGCGCTGGGCTTGCCTGCCTTGTGGCGCGATATTCGCGGGCAATTGCTGCTGACGACAATGCTGATGGTTGCTGGCTACTTTGGCGTGCACTGGCTCGGGCTGGAGGCGCCACGCTGGCAGCTGTTCAACTACATGGTGCTGGCATTCTGTGGCTTGCTGCTGGTGCTGCAGCCGGTGCCTGCCAGGCAGGGTGGGTGAGGTTCTACCCACCCACCGCAGGCTGCGGTGGGCAACCGGGCTCTATGCATCAACCTTGAAAGCGGCTGACGTTCGACAGGTTTTTATTCGCTTTTGGATTTTTGCGGTAGATCAACGCCATTTTGCCGATGATCTGCACCAGTTCGGCGTTAGCTGACTTGCATAGCTCATTAATTGCGCTGATGCGGCTTTCGCGTTCGGTGATGCGAACCTGTACCTTGATCAGTTCATGGTCGTTAATCGCGCGTTCTAGCTCGGCCAAGACGCCCTCGGTCAAACCATTGTCGGCAATCATTACTACCGGTTTCAGGTGGTGGCCGATAGACTTGTACTGTTTCTTCTGCTCTTGAGTGAGCGGCATAATCTGATCCCTGCGTCTGATCTGGTGAAAATATGGCGCCCAGTTTACCCGAGCGCTGTAATGCTCGCCCAGAAATTCACGATTGTTATTAGAGGTGCCACGTGGCGCGTTCCAAAACCAGCCAGCGTTGGCTGAAAGAACACTTCGATGATCCCTACGTCAAAATGGCGCAACGGGACGGCTATCGCTCGCGTGCCAGCTACAAGTTGCTGGAAATCCAGGAAAAGGATCGAATCCTGCGTCCGGGCATGACTGTGGTCGATCTGGGTGCGGCGCCGGGTGGCTGGTCGCAGGTGACCAGTCGGGTGATTGGCGACAAGGGCACTTTGATAGCATCCGATATCCTGGAAATGGACAGCATCCCTGATGTGACCTTCATTCAGGGTGACTTTACCGAAGACGATGTGTTTGCGCAGATCCTCGATGCCATCGGTAATAATCCGGTAGACCTTGTGATTTCGGATATGGCCCCCAATATGAGTGGGGTAAGGACTGCAGATCAGGCCCGTGCAATGTATTTGTGCGAACTGGCTCTGGATTTGTCCGCACGCGTGCTCAAGCCTGGCGGTGATTTCTTGATCAAAATCTTCCAGGGCGAAGGTTTTGATGCATACCACAAGCAAGTGCGCGAGATGTTTGAAAAGGTACAAATGCGCAAGCCGTTGTCTTCGCGTGACCGTTCGCGCGAGCAGTACCTGCTCGGGCGTGGCTATCGCGGTAATTAATCGGCTTGAGAGACTGGCGCTATGAAACCTAGGTCGGGCTTGCCAGTCTTAACCAAACCCAGGTATTACAAGGGTTTACGGATTGGGTTTTCGCGAGTCGCTGTTGGCGGCTCATAAAGGGTTACAGACAGTGCCTGCAAGAAAGGCGCGTTGTGTAGTAAGTTAGATCGGTACATAACTGGTCGTCATGCGAGGCATGCTCGCGCACGGGCTTGCTTCAGAGGGTAGGTAATTGAACGACATGGCAAAGAATCTGATCTTGTGGCTGATCATCGCGGCTGTCCTTGTGACCGTGATGAATAATTTTTCGAGTCCGAACGAGTCGAATAAGCTCAATTACTCTGAGTTTATCCAGCAGGTTCAAGAGGGCGAGGTCAAGCGCGTAACTGTTGATGGCTACATCATCAGCGGCGTGCATACCGATGGCAGCTCCTTTGAAACCGTGCGTCCGGCTATTCAGGACAATGGCCTGATCAAGGACCTGATCGACAACAAGGTCGATATCGTGGGCAAGCAGCCTGAGCGCCAGAGCATCTGGACCCAGTTGCTGGTCGCCAGCTTCCCGATTCTGGTCATCATCGCCGTGTTCATGTTCTTCATGCGCCAAATGCAAGGCGGTGCCGGCGGTAAGGGCGGGCCAATGAGCTTTGGCAAGAGCAAGGCACGCCTGCTGTCCGAGGATCAGGTCAAAACCACCTTTGCTGACGTTGCCGGTTGCGACGAAGCCAAGGAAGAGGTTAGTGAGCTGGTCGAGTTCCTGCGTGACCCGGGCAAGTTTCAGCGCCTTGGCGGACGTATTCCGCGCGGCGTACTGATGGTCGGTTCGCCGGGTACGGGTAAAACCCTGCTGGCCAAGGCTGTTGCCGGTGAGGCAAAGGTGCCGTTCTTCACCATTTCCGGTTCTGATTTCGTCGAGATGTTTGTCGGTGTGGGTGCCTCGCGTGTTCGTGACATGTTCGAACAGGCCAAGAAGCACGCACCGTGCATCATTTTTATCGATGAGATCGATGCGGTCGGTCGTCACCGTGGTGCTGGCATGGGTGGCGGTCACGATGAGCGCGAGCAGACGCTCAACCAGTTGCTGGTCGAGATGGATGGCTTTGAGATGAATGACGGCATCATCGTGATTGCCGCGACCAACCGTCCCGATGTGCTCGACCCTGCCTTGCTGCGCCCAGGTCGTTTCGACCGTCAGGTGGTCGTGGGCTTGCCGGACATTCGTGGTCGTGAGCAGATTCTCAAGGTGCACATGCGCAAAGTGCCAATGGGGGAAGATGTCAATGCCGCGGTTATTGCCCGTGGTACTCCTGGCTTCTCCGGTGCTGATCTGGCCAACTTGGTCAACGAAGCCTCGCTGTTTGCTGCGCGAGCGGGCAAGCGCCTGGTTGAAATGAAGGAATTCGAGCTGGCCAAAGACAAGATCATGATGGGCGCAGAGCGCAAAACCATGGTCATGTCGGATAAAGAAAAGCTCAACACGGCTTACCATGAGGCTGGCCACGCCATCGTGGGTCGCCTGGTGCCTGAGCATGACCCGGTTTACAAGGTTTCGATCATTCCGCGTGGTCGTGCCTTGGGCGTGACCATGTTCTTGCCCGAGGAAGATCGCTACAGCCTGAGCAAGCGTGCCTTGATCAGCCAGATCTGCTCGTTGTTCGGTGGTCGTATTGCCGAAGAAATGACACTGGGCTTTGATGGCGTTACCACCGGCGCTTCCAACGACATCATGCGTGCCACGCAGTTGGCGCGGAACATGGTGACCAAGTGGGGCTTGTCGGAGAAGCTTGGGCCACTGATGTATGCCGAGGAAGAAGGTGAAGTCTTCCTGGGTCGCAGCATGGGCAGCCAGGGCAGCAACGTTTCGGGCGATACGGCCAAGCTGATTGACGAGGAAATTCGCAGCATCATTGATGGCTGCTACGACACGGCCAAGCGATTGCTTGAGGAAAACCGTGACAAGCTCGAGGCGATGGCCGAGGCGCTGATGAAGTTCGAAACCATCGACGCCGATCAGATTGAGGACATCATGAGTGGTCGTGCTCCTCGTGAGCCTCGTGACTGGACAGGCGGTGGTGATGCAGGTACGCCAGTTGATCCGTCCCTGGGCGCGGATAACAAGCCAGATACACCTGAGAAGCCGATTGGTGGGCCCGCAACAGAAGTCTAAGACTCGGTTGCTGTTTCATAGCGGTTAGGTTTATAGCGCCGGAATACTTCGATGAGGGGTATTCCGGCGTTTTGTTTTGCTGGTCAGGAAAATTTGCTCGCTGATGCAGGCTGGGTAAAATGCCTGGCTTGAATCGCTCGCGGGGTTTTCGGGTTATACATGACGCTAAAACACAAATTTAGCCCGCTGCCTTGTGGTGGCCGGTTTCTTGATCTGACTCGCACCCAGGTGATGGGTATTCTCAATGTAACGCCGGATTCGTTTTCAGATGGCGGGCGTTTCAGCCAGCGAGATGCAGCCTTGCGTCACGCTGAGGCAATGTTGCGCGCAGGCGCTACGCTGATCGATATTGGTGGTGAGTCAACTCGCCCCGGAGCGCAGGCTGTCTCTGTCGAGCAGGAGCTCGAACGCGTTGCGCCGGTGGTTGAGGCTGTTGCGGCCGAGCTGGATGTGATTATTTCGGTCGATACTTCAACCCCGCAGGTTATGATCGAGGCAGGGCGCCTGGGCGCAGGCTTGATCAATGATGTGCGCTCATTGCAGCGTGAAGGTGCTTTGGCGGCTGCGGCTGCAACAGGTTTGCCAGTGTGTCTGATGCATATGCGTGGCGAGCCGACGACCATGCAGCAGAACCCGCAATATCCTGATGTGGTTGCCGAGGTTGAGGGCTTCCTGCTTGAGCGCATGGCCGCTTGCACGGCAGTTGGTATCGGCCAGGATAAACTGCTGCTGGACCCTGGCTTTGGCTTTGCCAAGACCCTTGAGCACAATCTGGGTTTGTTCAAGCGTTTGGAGTCGCTACATGCTTTGGGGCGCCCTCTGCTGGTGGGCGTTTCGCGCAAGAGTATGATCGGTCGGGTGCTAGGGCACGAGGTCGATGGGCGTTTGCATGGCAGCCTGGCGCTGGCCGCACTCGCTGTTGCCAAGGGCGCGCATATCCTGCGGGTACACGATGTCGCTGAAACAGTTGATGTTGTGCGGATGATTACTGCGGTTGAGGCTGCAGAATAACTATTTAGGGAAGACGATTTATGGCACGTAAATATTTTGGCACCGATGGTATTCGTGGCCGTGTGGGTGACTATCCCATTACTCCTGACTTTATGCTCAAGCTTGGCTGGGCGGCTGGCATGGCCTTTCGCAAGCAGGGGGCGTGCCGCATCCTGATTGGTAAAGACACGCGTATCTCAGGTTATATGTTCGAGTCGGCGCTGGAGGCGGGATTGTCTGCTGCCGGAGCCGATGTAATGCTGCTCGGGCCAATGCCGACCCCGGCTATTGCCTATCTGACACGTACATTTCATGCCGATGCGGGCATCGTAATCAGCGCTTCGCACAATCCGCACGACGATAACGGCATCAAGTTTTTCTCGGGGCAGGGTACCAAGCTGCCAGATGAAGTCGAACAGTTGATCGAGGATTTGCTGGATACGCCAATGACAGTGGTTGAGTCCGCCAAGTTGGGCAAGGTGTCGCGAATCAATGATGCCGCTGGGCGCTATATCGAATTCTGCAAGAGCAGTGTGCCCAGCAGCACCAGCTTTGCAGGGCTCAAGGTGGTGCTCGACTGCGCCCATGGTGCAGCCTACAAGGTTGCGCCGAGTGTGTTTCGTGAGCTGGGTGCGGAAGTGATCACGCTCTCAGCCGAGCCAAATGGTTTGAACATCAACCACAACTGTGGCTCCACCCATATTTCAGCACTGCAGGCTGAGGTGGTCGCCCGTGAAGCTGATTTGGGCATTGCCTTCGATGGCGATGCTGATCGCGTATTGATGGTTGATCACACAGGTGCTCTGGTCGATGGTGACGAGCTGCTGTTTATCATCGCCCGTGACCTGCAGGAGCGGGGCAAGCTACAGGGTGGAGTGGTCGGCACGCTGATGAGTAACCTGGGGCTTGAGCTGGCCTGTTCCGAGCTGAATATTCCATTTGAGCGGGCCAATGTCGGTGACCGCTATGTGATTGCCGAGTTGCTTGAGCGCGATTGGGTGCTTGGTGGCGAAAACTCGGGTCATATTGTGTGTTTCCAGCACACCTCGACCGGGGACGCCATTATCGCTGCCTTGCAGGTATTGCTCGCCGTGCGTCGACGTGGACAGCCGCTGGCGCAAGTTCGTCAAGGTATGCGCAAATGCCCTCAGGTCTTGATTAATGTGCGCTTCAAGGGTGGTGTGGATCCATTGCAGGATCCATTGGTTAAGGATGCCTGCGCGCGCGTGACCGAGGAAATGGCAGGCCGTGGGCGCGTTTTGCTGCGCAAATCGGGTACGGAACCGCTGGTTAGAGTCATGGTCGAGGGTGAGGATGAAGCCCTGGTTCGCGGCTATGCCGATGAATTATCTAAAATTGTTGCACAAGTATGTGGTTGAACAGCTTGCCAGTCACGACCGCGCTGGGTATCATCTGCGCCCTCTTTGATCGACGAGGTATTGCATGCGTCGCCCCATGGTAGCTGGTAACTGGAAAATGCACGGTACCCGCGCCAGCGTCGCAGAGCTGATCAAGGGTCTTCGTCAGTTGGCGTTGTCGACTGGCGTGGATGTCGCGGTGTTTCCACCTTGTTTGTACGTCAGCCAGGTTGTTGAAGGTTTGGCTGGTAAGTCGATGGTTGTAGGTGCGCAGAACTGTGCGTATGAGCCATTGCAAGGCGCGCTGACAGGTGAAGTGGCTGCGAGCCAGTTGCATGATGCGGGTTGCAAAATGGTTTTGGTTGGGCACTCCGAGCGGCGTTTGTTGCTGAGTGAATCTGATGAGGCCGTGGCGCGCAAGTTTGCAGCGGCTCAGTCATGTGGCTTGACGCCAATCCTGTGTGTGGGGGAGACCCGCGAGCAGCGTGAGGCAGGCAAGACGTTGGAAGTAGTCAGTCGCCAGCTTGATAGTGTTATTGAGTCGCTGGGGGTTGGGGTTTTTGCCCAGGCTGTGATCGCTTATGAGCCTGTTTGGGCAATTGGCACCGGCTTGACGGCTACGCCGGATGAAGCGCAAAGCGTGCATGCAGCGATACGCGCACAGCTCGCAGCAGAAAACGCTGAAGTGGCTCGCGGCGTAAGAATTTTATATGGCGGCAGTGTCAAGGCCGCCAATGCAGCCGAGTTATTCGGCATGCCAGATATCGATGGGGGGCTTGTAGGTGGAGCCTCTCTGAATGCGGATGAATTCGGTGCGATCTGTCGCGCCGCGGGAAACTGAAAAATGCTGGAAACAGTCATAGTAGTACTTCATCTGTTGGGCGCTATTGGCGTTGTTGTGCTGGTTTTGCTGCAGCAGGGCAAAGGTGCCGATGCGGGTGCATCTTTTGGTTCGGGCGCTTCAGCTACTGTATTCGGTAGCCAAGGTTCCTCTACCTTTTTGAGTAAAGTTACTGCTATACTCGCCACCGCTTTTTTCATAACTAGCTTGGGCTTAGGCTACTTAGCTAATGAAAAAGCTGATGCGTTGACCCAGGTAGGTTTGCCAGATCCGGCAGTCTTGGAAACGCCTCAGACCAAACCGGCAGTTGAAGATGTGCCGGTGCTCGAAGAGCCGCAAGCAGTCGATAAGGCCGCTGATGTACCTCAAGCTCCAGAGCAGCAGTAAAACGTAATTTGCCGAGGTGGTGGAATTGGTAGACACGCAACCTTGAGGTGGTTGTGCCCATAGGGTGTAGGGGTTCGAGTCCCCTTCTCGGTACCAATTTTCAAGAAAGCCCGCTACATGCGGGCTTTCTTGTCGATGGGGCTCTGGTTGACCCGTAGCAAGGTTCAGCCGTATAATCCGGCCCCCAGCTTTGACGCGGGATGGAGCAGTCTGGTAGCTCGTCGGGCTCATAACCCGAAGGTCGTTGGTTCAAATCCAGCTCCCGCAACCAGTAGTAGCTGAGCCCCTTTCCAAGGGGCTTTTTGCTAGCTGAGAGACAGCTTTACTTGCCTTGCGAAGAGGTAAGCTAAATGGATGGGCGTTTCGCCCATTTTTTATTTGCACAGCATGCGCGAGGGGTTCGAGTGTCGAGCAAGCTAGAACAGTTGCAGGACTTGCTGGCCCCGATAGTCGAGGAACTCGGCTATCAGTGCTGGGGCATTGAGTTTCTGTCTCAGGGGCGGCATTCGCTGCTAAGAATTTATATTGATCATGCCGATGGTGTTCTCGTCGAAGACTGCGAGAAAGTAAGCCGGCAGGTCAGTGGTGTTCTGGATGTAGAAGATCCGATCACGGCTGAATACACCTTGGAAGTTTCATCTCCAGGTATGGATCGACCACTTTTCACCCTGGAGCAGTTTGCTGCATTCACCGGTGAACAAGTAAAAATCAAGCTGCGTTCGCCTTTCGAAGGGCGCCGTAACTTTCAAGGCCTTCTGCGCGGTATTGAAGAGCAGGATGTCGTGGTGCAGGTTGATGATCATGAATTCCTTTTGCCGATCGATATGATCGACAAGGCCAACATTATCCCTAGGTTTGATTGAGACGCGGATCCCGCGGATCCAATGGATTGCGAAAGGCGAGGCGTACGATGAGCAAAGAAGTATTGCTGGTTGTTGAGTCGGTATCCAACGAAAAAGGTGTACCGGCCGGTGTGATTTTTGAAGCGCTGGAGTTGGCTTTGGCCACGGCGACCAAAAAACGATTCGAAGACGAAGTCGACTTGCGTGTAGCGATTGATCGCCACACTGGCAACTATGAGACTTTCCGTCGTTGGACGGTTGTTGAAGATGCAGAGCTGGATGATCCGGCACATCAACTGACTCCAGATATGGAGCAGGCAATGAAATCCGACGCCAAAGTCGGTGACGTGCTTGAAGAGAAGATTGAGTCGATTGAATTCGGTCGCATCGCTGCACAGACTGCAAAACAAGTCATAGTGCAAAAGGTTCGCGAAGCAGAACGTGCTCAAGTAGTTGAAGCCTATCGCGAGCGTCTGGGCGAGATCGTCTCGGGTACGGTCAAGAAAGTGACCCGCGACAACGTGATTGTCGACCTGGGCAACAATGCTGAAGCGCTGTTGGCTCGCGAAGATATCATCTCGCGTGAGACCTTCCGTGTCGGTGCGCGCCTGCGTGCACTGCTCAAGGAAATTCGCACCGAGAACCGTGGTCCCCAGTTGATCCTTTCGCGTACTGCGCCTGAAATGCTGATCGAGTTGTTCCGCATTGAAGTGCCAGAAATCGCCGAAGGGTTGATTGAAGTAATGGCCGCGTCCCGTGATCCGGGTTCGCGCGCCAAGATTGCAGTGCGCTCGAAAGACAAGCGTATTGATCCGCAAGGCGCCTGTATTGGTATGCGTGGTTCACGCGTTCAGGCGGTATCTGGTGAATTGGTTGGTGAGCGTGTCGACATCGTGCTGTGGGATGACAATCCTGCGCAGTTCGTTATCAATGCGATGTCTCCTGCCGAAGTTGCTGCAATCATTGTCGACGAAGATGCCCATGCCATGGACATCGCCGTCGGCGAAGACAACCTCGCTCAAGCAATTGGGCGTGGCGGTCAGAACGTGCGTTTGGCAAGTCAGCTGACTGGTTGGACGCTCAACGTGATGACCGAGGCGGATATCCAAGAGAAACAACAGGCAGAGACTGGCGATATTCTGCAGCGCTTCATCGATGAGTTGGAAGTTGATGAGGAGTTGGCGCAGGTGCTGGTTGAAGAAGGTTTTACCAGCCTGGAAGAAATCGCCTATGTACCGATGGAAGAGATGCTCAGTATCGACGGTTTTGATGAAGAAATCGTCAATGAGCTGCGTTCGCGGGCTAAAGACCGCCTGCTGACTCGCGCCATCGCTACAGAAGAAAAACTGGCAGACGCCCAGCCAGCCGAAGACCTGCTCTCGCTAGAGGGTATGGAAAAAGGCCTGGCCCAGGAACTGGCAGTACGCGGTGTGGTTACCCGCGAAGACCTGGCCGAGCAGTCGATTGACGACCTGCTCGACATCGACGGCATCGACGCAGATCGTGCCGGCAAGCTGATCATGGCCGCCCGAGCCCATTGGTTCGAGTAGTTTTACGGCCTGAGGAGAGAAGTGCATGACGCAAGTCACGGTGAAAGAACTGGCCCAAGTGGTCGACACACCGGTAGAGCGCCTGCTGCAGCAGATGCGTGAGGCGGGATTGCCGCACAGCAGTGCCGAGCAAGTTGTCACCGATAACGAGAAGCAAGCATTGCTTGCTCATCTCAAGAGTAGTCACGGCGATAAAAAGGCTGAAGAGCCGCGCAAGATTACTCTGCAACGCAAAACCACCAGCACGCTACGTGTAGCTGGCAGCAAGACCATCAGTGTTGAAGTGCGCAAGAAGAAAACCTTCGTTAAGCGCAGCGCTGAAGAGATCGAAGCCGAGAAGCAGCGTGAGCTCGAAGAGCAGCGTGCTGCAGCCGAGGCTGCTCGCCTGAAAGCTGAGGAAGAAGCCAAGCGTAAAGCTGCCGAAGAAGCCAAGAATGCTCCTGCGGCAACGCCAACTGTTGCTGACGCGCCTGCGCCTGCCGCAGCTGAAGTGCCTGAGCCTGTTGCGACTCCGATGCCGGTCGATGTTCCGGTGGTTGAAGAGCGCAAGAAAGACGAGCCTCGTCGTCCAGATAAAACGCGCAATGACGATGACCGTCGTGCCGAGCGTAAGGCCGGTTCGCATCGTCCAGCTGTTAAAGAGAAAGCACCGGCTCCACGCGTTGCGCCTCGTACAGTCGACGAAGAGAGCGATGGTCACCGTCGCGGTGGTCGTGGCAAGTCGAAACTGAAAAAACGCAATCAGCACGGTTTCCAGAGCCCGATGGGCCCTGTTGTTCGTGAAGTTGCCATTGGCGAAACCATCACTGTTGGCGAACTCGCTGCACAGATGTCGGTTAAAGCCGCTGAAGTCATCAAGTTCATGTTCAAGATGGGCACTCCGGTGACCATCAACCAGGTACTGGACCAGGAAACTGCCCAGTTGATCGCCGAAGAGCTGGGCCACAAGGTCAAGCTGGTCAGCGATAACGCACTTGAAGAGCAATTGGCCGCATCGTTGAAGTACGACGGTGAATCCATCTCTCGTGCGCCGGTTGTGACCGTAATGGGCCACGTTGACCATGGTAAGACATCGCTGCTCGACTACATTCGTCGTGCCAAGGTGGCTTCTGGCGAAGCCGGCGGGATCACCCAGCACATCGGTGCCTACCACGTAGAAACCGATCGTGGCATGGTGACCTTCCTCGATACTCCGGGTCACGCTGCATTTACCCAAATGCGTGCTCGTGGTGCCAAGGCGACCGACATCGTTATTCTGGTTGTTGCTGCCGACGACGGTGTAATGCCACAAACCGAGGAAGCTGTTCAGCACGCTAAAGCTGCTGGCGTCCCATTGGTTGTAGCCGTCAACAAAATCGACAAGCAGGGCGCTGATCTTGATCGTATCAAGAACGACCTTGCAGGCCGTGAAGTTGTGCCGGAAGAGTGGGGTGGCAACACTCAATTCGTGCCGGTTTCGGCTAAAGAAGGTACTGGTGTCGATGAGCTGCTTGAAGCGGTATTGCTGCAGGCCGAGCTGTTGGAACTCAAGGCAACTCCGTCGGCTCCAGGTCGCGGTGTAGTGGTTGAATCGCGCCTTGATAAAGGTCGCGGTCCAGTTGCAACCGTGCTGGTACAGGACGGTACGCTGCGTCAGGGCGATATGGTTCTGGTCGGTTCGAACTACGGCCGCATTCGCGCCATGATCGACGAGAACGGCAAATCGATTAAGGAGGCAGGTCCTTCGATTCCGGTTGAGATCCTTGGTCTCGACGGTACTCCTGAAGCTGGCGACGACATGACTGTTGTTGCTGACGAGAAGAAAGCCCGTGAAGTGGCTCTGTTCCGTCAAGGCAAGTTCCGCGAAGTGAAACTGGCGCGTGCTCACGCAGGCAAGCTGGAAAACATCTTCGAGAACATGGGCCAGGAAGAGAAGAAGACGCTTAACATCGTCCTCAAGTCTGACGTTCGTGGTTCGTTGGAAGCCTTGCAAGGCTCGCTTAGCGGCCTGGGTAACGACGAAGTGCAAGTGCGTGTAGTAGGTGGCGGCGTCGGTGGTATCACCGAGAGCGATGCCAACCTGGCGCTGGCTTCCAACGCGGTACTGTTCGGCTTCAACGTGCGTGCCGACGCAGGTGCGCGCAAGATCGTCGAGCAAGAGTCGCTGGATATGCGTTATTACAACGTGATCTACGACATCATCGAAGACGTCAAGAAGGCCCTGACCGGCATGCTCGGCAGCGATGTTCGCGAGAATATCCTCGGTACTGCCGAAGTGCGTGATGTGTTCCGTTCACCTAAGTTCGGCGCCATTGCCGGTTGTATGGTTATTGAAGGTGTTGTTTACCGTAACCGTCCAATCCGTGTACTGCGTGACGACGTGGTGATCTACGAAGGCGAACTCGAGTCGCTGCGTCGCTTCAAAGACGATATGGCCGAAGTGCGTAACGGCATGGAGTGCGGTATTGGCGTCAAGAGCTACAACGACGTCAAGGTCGGCGACAAGATCGAAGTGTACGAGAAAGTCCAGGTGGCTCGCAGCCTGTAAGGCAGCCTGCTGCAACATGCAACGCCCGGCCCTGCTCAAGCACGGCCGGGCGTTTGCCGCTTTTGAGTCTGATGCTTATGTGGCCTCAGGCGGGTAATTAGGTAGTAAAAATGGCAAAAGAATACAGCCGTGCCCAGCGTATCGGCGACCAGATGCAGCGTGAGCTGGCGCAGTTAATTCTTCGCGAAGTCAAAGACCCCCGCGTCAGTGGCCTGGTGACTGTGACCGCCGTCGAGGTAAGCCGCGACGCAAGCCACGCCAAGGTATTTGTCACTGTGATGGGCGCCGAGATCGATGCCGAGAGCATTCGTCAGAGCGTCAAGGTGCTTAACGATGCCAGCGGTTTTCTGCGGATGCAGCTAGGCAAGGCAATGAAATTGCGTAGCGTGCCAAACCTGCGCTTCCACTATGACGAAAGCGTCATTCGTGGTGCCCAGTTGTCGGCGTTGATCGAGCGTGCCGTGACTGAAGATCGTCAGCACGATGACGAAGCAACTGACGCCAAGGAGTAAGTGCGTGGCTCAGGTAAAGCGTATTCGCCGCAAGGTCAACGGCATCATCCTGCTGGATAAGCCAAAGGGCTTTAGCTCCAATGCAGCCCTGCAAAAGGTGCGCTGGTTGCTCAATGCCGAGAAAGCTGGCCACACCGGCAGTCTTGATCCATTGGCTACGGGTGTATTGCCCTTGTGCTTTGGTGAGGCGACCAAGTTTTCGCAGTATTTGCTCGATGCCGACAAGGGTTATGAAACCCTGATGCAACTGGGTGTGACCACCACCACGGCCGATGCCGAGGGTGAAGTCATCGAGCGTAAGCCGGTTAATGTCCAAGGCGCCGATATTGAAGCGCTATTGCCGCAGTTTCGCGGTGACATAAAGCAGATTCCACCGATGTACTCGGCACTCAAGCGTGATGGCCAGCCGCTGTACAAGCTTGCTCGTGCCGGTGAGGTCGTCGAGCGTGAACCGCGTGACGTGACCATCTCCCACTTGGAGTTGTTGTCCTGCGAGGCAGAAGTTGCGCGCCTGGCTGTCGATTGCAGCAAGGGCACCTACATCCGCACATTGGTCGAGGATATCGGCCATCTGCTGGGCTGTGGCGCTCATGTTGCCGAATTGCGCAGAACCAAGGCCGGCCCGTTCAATCTGACTCAAACCGTCACATTGGAAGAGCTTGAAGCTGTCCATGCAGATGGCGGTAATGAAGCCGTTGACCGCTTCTTGCAGCCAGTCGATAGCGGTCTGGAGCACTGGCCGCTGTTGCAGTTTTCCGAGCACAGCGCGTTCTACTGGTTACAGGGCCAGGCGGTACGCGCTCCAGATGCGCCAAAGTTCGGCATGGTTCGGGTTCAGGATCACAACGGTCGCTTCATCGGGATTGGCGAAGTCAGCGAAGATGGCCGTATTGCACCACGTCGGTTGATTCGCGCTGAGTGAACAAACCGTAGTAGAATGCGCGGCCAGAGAATTTAGTGATCTAAGTTTGAGACAGAATTTGAGAGCTGCTTAGCTATAAGGGGCTCTCACACCGAGGATGGCTGTTAATAGGCACGGTCACTCCTCACTTTAAAACATGGGAAGCAGTTCCCAGCCTATTGCGACCGCTCTGCGGTTGCTTGAATGAGAGGAAGCCAACATGGCACTCAGCGTTGAAGAAAAAGCCCAAATCGTAAACGACTACAAGCAAGCTGAAACTGATACTGGTAGCCCGGAAGTGCAAGTTGCACTGCTGTCTGCCAACATCAACAAGCTGCAAGGCCACTTCAAGGCCAACGGTAAAGATCACCACTCGCGTCGTGGTCTGATCCGTATGGTTAACCAGCGTCGTAAGCTGCTGGACTACCTGAAGGGTAAAGATGTTAGCCGTTACAGCGCCCTGATCGGTCGCCTGGGTCTGCGTCGCTAAGCGATGCTTGCGCGTAGCTGAATGCTGAAGCTGGAAGTGGGTTTACCCCACTTCCAGCTTTTGTGTTTCAGCTACATGCATTTTGGACAGTCTCGGGCCGACTCCCGCAGCTGCCCACGAATTGTTTTATGCAACATTCAGGTGGTTTCGCAAAGCCCCATGTGCGTGTCTGACGCCGTCGCTTTTCGCAGCCCCTTCAGGTTTCCCCCAAGGCAATATAGAGAAGGAAAACACCGTGAACCCGGTAATCAAGAAATTTCAATTCGGTCAATCGACCGTTACCCTCGAGACAGGCCGTATCGCCCGTCAAGCCTCCGGCGCTGTGCTGGTCACAGTTGATGACGACGTAACTGTCCTGGTTGCTGTAACTGGCGCCAAGACCGCTGATCCGAGCAAGGGCTTTTTCCCACTGTCCGTGCATTACCAGGAAAAGACCTACGCTGCCGGTAAAATCCCTGGTGGTTTCTTCAAGCGTGAAGCACGTCCTTCCGAGAAAGAAACCCTGACCTCGCGCCTGATCGATCGTCCGATCCGCCCGCTGTTTCCAGAAGGCTTCCAGAACGAAGTGCAGGTAATCTGCACCGTTATCTCCACCAGCAAGAAAACTGATCCGGATATCGCTGCGATGATCGGTACTTCGGCTGCCCTGGCGATTTCGGGCATCCCGTTCAACGGCCCAATCGGTGCTGCGCGCGTGGCTTTCCACCCGGAAACAGGCTACCTGTTGAACCCTAACTACGAGCAGCTCAAGGCTTCGAGCCTGGACATGGTTGTAGCCGGTACCAAAGACGCCGTACTGATGGTTGAGTCGGAAGCCAAAGAGCTGACCGAAGACCAGATGCTGGGCGCTGTGCTCTTTGCCCACGATGAATTCCAGGTCGTGATCAACGCTGTTGCCGAACTGGCCGCAGAAGCCGCCAAGCCAACCTGGGACTGGCAGCCGAAAGCCGAGAACACTGCACTGCTTAACGCTATTCGTAGCGAGTTTGGCGATGCTATCTCCCAGGCTTACACCATCACTGTCAAGCACGAGCGCTATGCGCGCCTGGGCGAGTTGCGCAATGAAGTCGTTGCCAAGTTCTCCGGTGAAGAAGACCAGCCGACTGCCGGCGAAGTCAAAGACATCTTCGGTGAAATCGAATACCGCACCGTACGCGAGAACATCGTTAACGGTCAGCCGCGTATCGATGGCCGTGACACCCGTACCGTGCGTGGCCTGAACATCGAAGTCGGTGTTCTGGACAAGACCCACGGCTCGGCCTTGTTCACCCGTGGCGAAACCCAGGCGCTGGTCGTGGCCACTTTGGGTACCGCCCGTGATGCACAGTTGCTCGACACCCTTGAAGGCGAGCGTAAAGACCCGTTCATGCTGCACTACAACTTCCCACCGTATTCGGTTGGCGAGTGTGGCCGCATGGGCGCTACGGGTCGTCGCGAAATCGGTCACGGCCGCCTGGCACGCCGTTCGGTTGCCGCCATGCTGCCAAACGCCGATGAGTTCCCGTACACCATCCGTGTGGTATCGGAAATCACTGAATCCAACGGTTCCAGCTCCATGGCTTCGGTCTGCGGTGCTTCCCTGGCGCTGATGGATGCCGGTGTTCCGATGAAGGCTCCGGTTGCCGGTATCGCCATGGGTCTGGTTAAGGAAGGCGAGAAGTTTGCAGTCCTGACCGACATTCTCGGCGACGAAGATCACCTGGGCGACATGGACTTCAAGGTAGCGGGTACCGACAAAGGCGTTACCGCGCTGCAGATGGACATCAAGATCCAGGGCATCACCGAAGAAATCATGGAAATCGCTCTGGGCCAAGCCCTGGAAGCGCGCCTGAATATCCTCGGCCAGATGAACCAGGTTCTCGCCCAGTCGCGTACTGAGTTGTCGGCAAATGCCCCAACCATGATCGCGATGAAGATCGATCAGGACAAGATCCGTGATGTGATCGGTAAAGGCGGCGCGACCATCCGTGCGATCTGTGAAGAAACCAAAGCCTCGATCGATATCGAAGACGACGGTTCGATCAAGATCTTCGGCGAAACCAAGGACGCAGCTGAAGCCGCTAAGCAGCGTGTCCTGGGCATCACCGCAGAAGCTGAAATCGGCAAGATCTATGTCGGCAAGGTTGAGCGTATTGTTGACTTCGGCGCCTTCGTAAACATCCTGCCGGGCAAAGACGGCCTGGTGCACATCTCGATGTTGAGCGATGCTCGCGTTGAGAAGGTCACCGACATTCTGAAGGAAGGTCAGGAAGTTGAAGTGCTGGTACTGGACGTGGACAACCGCGGCCGTATCAAGCTGTCGATCAAGGACGTTGCCGCTGCCAAGGCATCGGGCGTTTAATCGCGAGCTGTCTGTAGTCTAGAAAAGGGCCCTTGCGGGCCCTTTTTTTTGCGCTGTGATAATTGTGGTTTTGATTGTGTCGGGTGGGCGCGGCTGCTCAGCATTGAATGCCAAATGTTTTGCTCAGCTTGGCGGCCCCTTTTGGGGTCAAGGTGAGCGCCCTGGAGTCGAGGTGACGGCTCATCCAGCCTTGTTTAAGCATCAAGTTAAGTAATGCTGCTCCCAATGCACCGCCGATGTGTGGAGAGCGCTCACTCCAATCCATGCAGGGATAGGCCAGACGCCTGCGTTGGCTTAATGCGCTGTCTACATCAAGCCCCAGTCGGGCAAGGCTGTCTGCTCCTTGTTCGCTCAGGCAGTAATCCTTGTCTTGTAGATAAATCCAGCCCTCATTCAGCAGTGCATCGTGCAGCCCGACCGCAATCTCGCCTGCGCAATGGTCATAACAGGTTCTCGCATGCCTCAAGGCTGAAGGCGTGCTGGGTTTGAACCTCATTGCCTGGTGATCCGTTATCGACAATAACGACTCCAACGCTTTGGCCACCTGGGCATTGCTTAGCCGGTAATAACGATAGCGACCTTGAACATGCATCTCTACCAAGCCCTGCTCGCGAAGTCGCGCAAAGTGAGCGCTTGCTGTCGAGGCGCCAACATCGGCCAGCGCGGCCAGTTCAGTCGCCGTGCGAGCACAGCCGTCCAGTAGCGCGCAAAGCATTTTTGAGCGGGCAGGGTCAGCGATTGCACCTGCTACCGCCGCCAGAGAAAGATCTGCAGATTCAGCATCCATAGTTCAGCTTTTCCCGAAGTGTCCATGTGCGAAATCATCATACTTCGGCAAAAGCATAGGAAGGAACAGGTTGATGAACGCATCAAGTTTTTTTGGCAAAAAGGTAGTGGCTGCAACTTTTTTGATGGCTGTCTTCGGCTGGGGTATTGGTTTTTATGGCCCGCCGATATTCATGTATGCCGTGATGCAGAGGACAGGCTGGTCCTTGGCGCTGTGTTCGGCAGCTGTGACCCTGCACTTTCTGGCAGGCACCTTGGTAGTCGTGAAGCTACCTGTTCTATATAAACGTGCAGGTATTCCCTTAACGACGCTTTTCGGCGCGATGACCCTTGCTTTGGGTGTGTACGGGTGGTCGATAGCCAGCCAGCCGTATCAGTTGTTCATAGCCGCAATCCTCAGCGGGTTCGGTTGGGTCACCATGGGCGCTGCAGCGGTTAATGCAATTATTGCCCCCTGGTTCGTCAGCAAGCGCCCAGGTGCCTTGGCAATGGCCTACAACGGCGCGAGCATCGGTGGTGTCATCTTTTCATCTGTTTGGGTCTATCTAATTGGCCGGTTTGGATTTTCACAGGCCTCAATTGGCGTCGGGGTTCTGTCGGTGTTCGTTATCGCACTGCTCTGCTTTTACGTTTTCAGGGTTCGGCCTGGACAGATAGGCCAATACCCGGATGGTGAGTCTTATGCGCCAATTGAGCAGGCCCAATCGTCAAGCCCGGCAGTGATATCACTATGGAACAATAGGCAGTTCCTCACGTTAACGGTGGCAATGTCACTCGGGCTGTTCGCTCAGATTGGGCTGATCAGCCAGCTGTTCTTGCTATTGGTTGGTCACGTCGCGGAACAACAGGCGGGGTTGGCAATGGGGCTGGCAACGGTAAGCGCGATAGCGGGCAGGTTTTTGTCCAGCTGGCTGCTATCGCCAAGCGCAAGTCGCCGTAGGGTTGCTGGCATGAGCTATGGCTGCCAGTTCGCCGGATGCTTGAGCTTGATGGGCATAGGTGCTTTTCCAGAGCTGCTTTGGGTCGGCATGGTCCTTTTCGGCCTGGGCATTGGTAATGCAACGTCCTTGCCACCGCTTATTGCTCAGTCAGAGTTTGCTCGCCAGCAGATTCAACGGGTGGTGACGCTGATCGTTGCGACTGCACAAGGTTGCTACGCTTTCGCTCCGGTAGTTTTTGGCGGGGCCAGATCATTGTTTGCAGGGGAAGCGGGGGAGTTGTTCATACTGGCTATGGCTGGATGCTTTCAAGGTCTTGCAATATTCGCCCTGTTTGTCGGGAGCAAAGGTTCAGAACAATCAGGAATAATGTTCAAGTCACCAGGCAGTAATGGGGCAAACCCAAGTGCCTAGCGTGATGCGCTGCATGGCTCTGGTGTTTTCCAGGTGCAGATAATACCCGCTGGCATTAGGCTATCGCGGTGGATGGCTAAGTACATATCGAGCTCTCAGGAATATAACTTATGGACAAGACCGCTTGCCGCTATCACCCCGAACAGCCAGCGACCTGGTTGTGTCGCTCGTGCGAGCGCAGCTATGGCGATTGTTGTATTCCGTTGAATATGGATGCGCCGGATGACGCGCCACGTTGTCCCATGTGCAGCAGCCAGCTGGAGTTTCTGGGGGCTGCCAATACTGCGCAGCCGTTTTGGCAGCGTTTGCCAGCATTTTTCCTCTACGCCTTGCAGCCCGGGCCGCTGGCATTTGCCGCGCTGTTGGCTGTTGCCAGCATCTTTATGCCGCGTTCGATTATCTTGTGGGTGATTCTGTTCAGTATCGCCACCAAGTATTTTCACAGCGTCATTGAGGCCAACAGCCTTGCGGTAAAGGCTGCGCCAAGTTTGACCAGTGCTTTTACTGGCGAGGGCTTCAGCCTGTTTTTCAAGCAGCTGGCGGTATTCCTCATCGCTTTTGCGATCCTTTGGCTCGCGGCGGACTTCAACAGCGAAGCGCTTTATTGGTGTGTGAACATCGGCCTGTTGCTGGTTATGCCCGCGAGCATCATACGTTTGGCGCTGGATAAGGACCTCTCTTCGGCATTGAGTCCGGAGCAGGTCGGGCAGGTCATCACCGCCATGGGCTGGCGCTATCTGATTCTTTGCGCATTCCTGTTCATCCTCTGGCAGTCACCGGGCTGGGTCGCTTATATGCTGGCACATGGCTTGCCCCGAGTGATCTTGCTGCCGGTCATGGCCTTTGCCTTCGCCTATTTCGGCGTGGTGATGTGCGCGATGATGGGCTACGTCGTGTTCCAGTACCAAGGTGCATTGGGCTACGTGATCGTCGATGAAGATAGCCAGGCAGGGTTTGCGGCAGATGAATACCAGCGGCGCAAGGCGCTGGCTGAAACCGAGATCCGCTTGAAGGAAGGGCAGAGTGATAATGCTCTTGAAACGCTGACCGCGGCACTTGAGAAGCATCCTGACGATCTCAAGCTCAATGAGCGATTTCACCAACTGCTTTTCAATCTCAATTCAGGCGAGCGCTGCTTGCGCCATCTTCAGCATTATATGCCGCTGGCTGCGCGGCTTAACCCGGCACTGGGAGCGACGGCCTTGCTTAATGCCCGTCGGTTCAAGGCCGATTACCTGCCTGATGATCCTCTGGTCTGTGAGCGTATTGCCGAGGCCCTGGCTATGCGCCACAAGAATCGTGAGGCCTTGAGCCTGCTACGTAACCTGCATCAACGGGCACCTGATTACCCACAAATTCCGCGGGCTTATCTGCTGGCGGCACGCATTTTTGCCGAAGGGCTTGGGCAGGTTGAGCAAGCGCAAAAATTGCTGCAGTTCGTTCGCCTGCGCTATCCACAGTCGCCCTTGCTCGGCGAGGTGGCCAACCTGGAGGCGACCCTGGCCAAATTATCCGGCATGCCGGGTTGATCCGATTATATCGTGCAATATGCCCGGTAGAATTTGATCGAACATGCGCATTGCACGAAAGCTGAAAATTGGTTTGATTGTTAAGTATATGATTTAAAAGGGTTTTTATCTGTTTAAAAAGTTGGCACAGGGCCTGCAATAGTACTGGTGAGACTGCAGCTAGGATCTGGCATGCAGAATAATCAAAATGTACAGGAGCGATACCCATGAAAACGCCAATTAATAAGTTCGCCTTTGCCGCTATCACCGCGACCGCCCTGAGCTTGCCGCTGGCGGGTACCGCATTTGCCGATACCTCAAGCGCCATGCAGCCAACCATGCTGGCCGCCAACGACACCATGGACCAAGCCGGTGAAGTTGTAACCGATACCTGGATCACCAGCAAAGTTAAGTCGACCTTCCTGGCTGACGATAGCCTCAGCGCCCTGGATATCAAGGTCGAGACCAACAAAGGTGTTGTGTCGTTGTCCGGCGTCGTGGCCAGCGATGCAGAGCGTGATCTGGCAGTGGCCAAAACCAAGGAAATCAACGGTGTTAAAGACGTTTCGGCTGATGGCCTGAAAACAGCTGACTAATTCAGCTTGCCAGGTTGCCAAGTGCAATTGTCTTCAACGCTAGTTAATGTTCGCAATTTAGAGACCTCTGGAGCTGCAGGGAGTGCAGCCGCTTTTTCAGCGGTCTCGAACAGGAGCACACCATGAATTCTGATGTAATCAAAGGTAAGTGGAAGCAGCTCAATGGCCGCATCAAAGAGCGTTGGGGCAACCTGACAGATGATGATCTTGATGTAGCTGAAGGTCACAGCGAATACCTCGCAGGGAAGCTGCAAGAGCGTTATGGCTGGACCAAGGAAAAAGCTCAGCAAGAATTGCGTGACTTCAGCGACAAGCTGTAAGTCAGGCTAGCGACAAAGGCCCAGGGTTGAATGCCCTGGGCCTTTGTCGTTTCAGCTCGGCTGGTTATTCAGATGCTGGCGATAGATATGCACTTGCATTGTTTGTTCGGCATCGGGGTAGACACGATTAAGAAACTGCGAGACTTCGGCCAGTGCCTTGAGGTCCTGGTGGCGACCCAGTTGTTTTGCCAGTTGCAGGGTCATCGCCGGCAGCATGGGTGGGCGTTGCTTGGCTTGACTAAGCAGGCGCCAGGGGCCAAGAGCACAAGGGCCTTGATCCACACGAAGAAGCCGCTGCAATATATGCAGTTGCACGCTTGGATGCCTGAGCAAGCGCTGTTGCGTGCCACTGCTATCAGCCACCATCCGCTTGAAGAGTGCCAGGCTCTGCGCTGAGTCAGGCAGTTTGAAAGCCTGCTTCAGTACGGCGCTGAGCAAGGTTTTATCCTGGCGGGTGAGAGCCAGTGCGTACAGCTTTTCGAGCAATTGGGGGCGGTTAGGATACTGCTCGACAAGTGTCAGGCCCCGGGTGCTGGCGCGTTCCAGTTCAAAGTCGGCAATGAGCTTGTCGAGGCTGCCCAGCTCACGTTTGAACTGTGCGTCTGGATCGGTTTTATTCAGGTAGTCTTGATCAACCCTGAGTTTACCGCCCATCTGGCTCAGGTAGATGGCCAGAAAGCCCGCGCCCAGCCCGCCCAGGTGTGCGTAGTAGTTGGTGTTGTCGTTGGCCATGAGCAAGCCATAGAGTTCCTTGCCCATCCACACCGGTAGAATCCACAGTGCGGGCGCTCGGAAATAGCCAAACAATGGCCCCAGCCAGTAGAAAAAGTTGATCCTGCGCAGGCCGTAGATTGCCAGGTACATGCCCATCAAGCCTGAAATCGCTCCGGAGGCGCCAACACCGGTGACCCACGCCGGGTCCATGATCCACCAGAGCAGGTGGGAGGCGACGCCGCAAGTCAGGTAAAGGCCAAGATAGAGCCAGCGACCAAGGGCGATCTCCAGGGCAAAGCCGAAGATAAACAGAAACAGCATATTGCCCGCGAGGTGAGAAAAACTGCTGTGCAGGAACATGGCGCCGAACAGGCCTTCAAGGCTAAAGCGCGCTGGAATAAAGCCGAAACGCATGCTGCTGATTTGGTCGCGCAGTTGCTCGACCTTGCTGCGTTGAGCTTGCCAGTTGCTGTCGGCCAGATAGTCAGGGTTGTGGTGAATAGCGTTTTCAAACTGAAGGTCGTAGAGCACCATGCGCGCCATCTGGCTGCGGCGTACGCGTTCGAGTTGTGTGGTTTCGCTGGCGCTCAGTTCATGCCGGGCACTGAAAGATTCAACAAAAAGTGGACGCTCACGGCTCAGCAAGCCTGCTTGCAGGTAGCTGTCGACCGCCTTGGCTTCGCGAGCGCTGTCGCCCCCTTGGTAGCCGAAGTAAATCAGCACATTAAGGGCGATAAGCAGCAAGGTCATGACCGGAGGTTTTTTCCAGTCCAGCGGGTGCTCAGCGGGGAGTATTAGCATCAGCAATCGATCCGTGATGGCATTTTGGCTTGGAGCCTAGCACCCGCTGTTTATGCTGTCAGTTACCGCGTTTACTGGTGATGCGTTTTAAGCGGTTGCCCTCAAAACGAATAAAATGATACATGCCGCTGCGCGGCCCGTAAGCCCACTCCTCAATGGCCACCTCATTGGTATAGCCGAATGAGTCGACGATTTGTTTATAGCCGAGAAAGTCGCGGCTGACAGGTTCGCCGCACTTGGCGGAGACTTCGCTGGTCGTGTCGTCAGTGGTGACCAGAGCGCTGCCGCAACGCAGGCTGTCGGCCAAGACCAGGTTGCTGCAACTGAGTAACACCGAGGCTGCCAGAAATCGCTTCACATCTATTCCTTGTCCAGAAATTGGGCGCAGTTCTATTGGCGCTTGCGCTCAATACGCAGCAGGCGGCTGCCCTCGAATGTGAGGATGCTGTTTACGCCGTTGTTGGGGCCATAGACCCATTCCTCGATTTTCATCTCGCGGCGCTCATAAGGGCCCAGGGTGTAGCCGACTACATCCCGAAAGGCCGGGGCTCCGCATTTGCTCTCGACCTCGAATGCGCGGTCCCCGGTGCTGATCAATTGGCTGCCGCAACGCATGGTGTCGTCGGCATGGACGACACCCGCGCTGAGCGCAAGCGCCAACAGAATCAGGCTTTGCATCAACTTTCCAGTCATTCGCTACCCAGTTGCAGTGGTGTGGCTACACGGCCGTCTGCTTCGGCACTGCCCAAGCTAACGTCCAGCAGATAGATACGCTCATCACTCAGGCCGTTCTGGGCCAGGTAATCCTTGATGCTAGCCGCGCGTTCTTGCGCCAGTTTGCGCAGCAACAATTCGCTGGTGCTCCATTGCGCGAGAACTGCGTCGCTGAGCATCTTGGTGCGCTGTTCGTCATCCAGTTCAGCCCACTGCGCGGGGGGCTGCTTTTTCAGGCGAGCCCGGTAAATGCCTTCGAGCATGGGGCCTTTGATGTCATCTGGCACCTCAAGCTCGTCGGGATCGGCAGGCACGGTATCACCGCGGCGCTGGAGCATTTTGTAGTAAGTCGATTGATATTCTCTTTGCAGCCGCTGTTCGGCCAGCAGAGGGCCGTCAGCGGTTTGCGCGCTCATGCCTTCCACTTCCAGGCGCAAGGCAGGGCGTTCGCCGAGGGCCTTGATCAGGGTGTCGAGGGAGCTTTTCGCGGACTTGTCGAGCTTGCTGCTGCCTGCGGCAAACTGCACATTGCTCAGGTCGACGTCACTGCCGCCGGCAACCAGGCCGCCAATGAACTTGAAGGGCGCAGTTGCCGCGCGAACCACCAGGTTGCGCAGGGTCTGCCAGACGATGGGCATCACACTGAACTGCGGGTTATTGAGATCGCCCTGAACCGGTAGTGCCAGGGATATCTTGCCATCGCTGTCTTTGAGCAGTGCCACCGCCAGTTTGATCGGCAGGTCCACGGCGCTTGGGCTGTCTACTTTTTCACCCAGTTGCAGTTGCTCTACGACCACGCTGTTTTCGGCATTGAGCTTGCCGTTATTGATCTTGTAATGCAGGTCCAGGTTGAGCCGGCCTTTGCGAATGCGATAACCGGCAAACTTGCCGGAGTAGGGCGTAAGCGTGGTGAGCTCGACGCGCTTGAACTGGGTCGCGATATCGAGGCTGGCCAGCGGATCAAAAGGATTCAGGCTGCCTTTGATGCTAACGGGGGCGTATTTGTCGACTTTACCGGCAATATTGATTTTTGCAGGTTTGGGCGCCCGGCTATCGATGGTGCCAATCTGGCCGTTGAGTTGCTGGATAGCTGTGGCGAAGTTGGGTGTCAGGCTGAAGTCGGCAAAGTTGGCCGAGCCATCGGCAATATTGATTGCGCCAATATGGATACCCAGCGGTTTGCCTGCCGGTTCGGCTTTGGCATTGGGATCAGCAGGTTGTGGGATCACCAGTTCACCGACGTTGGTGGTCAGGTCCTCGTTGATCAAAAAGCGCGCATAAGGGTTGTCCAGGCTGACTTTGTCGATGCTCAGGCTGTCGCCGTGCTGATAATTAACACCGGTAAGATCAAGGGTTTTCCAGCGCACAAAGTCGCGCTGCTTGATGGTGTCGAGGGTGTGCAGCTGGGTCACTTGGGCGTTACCGGTAACGCTCAGTTGCAATGGGTCGGTGCTGGTCAGCGCAACATTCAACTGGCTGCCAAGCATGCCGCTGCGCAGTTCCAGGCGCACAAATGGGTCCATGTAGGCTTGCGCCACGCGCAGGTCGATATTGTTGGTGGTGACGTTCAGGTTGGCGGTGGTTGGCGTCAGCTGAACCTTACCTTCTGCCTGGAGCTTGCCTTGCTTGCCTATGCCGGTGTCGAGCTTGATATCGAACGGCGTGGTGCCCTGGCTGTTGAAGTTCTTGATGTCCAGATTGAGCGGGCCAAGCTCGAGGGCCAGGTCTTTTTCAGGCACTTTGTCGGCCAGATGCACCTGATAGTCGCGTAGCTGCACATCCTTGAGCAGCACGATCCAGGGCTTGCCTGCTTCGGGCTGGGTGTCAGCCTTTGCAGCGGGCTTGGTTTGCGGGGTGGAAGCAAGCTGTTCACCTTGGCTGGCTTTGTCTGTGGTGGCAGGCGTGTTGGCGGATTTCGCTGCATCCTTGTCTGCCGGGGCGGGTTCGCTGCTTGGCGCAACTTCGGCCACGGACTGTGCGGTTTCTGCCTTGCTCGCCGCCGTGTCAGTTGGTTCGGCGGTTGGCGCAGCTGCTGGTTTTTCCGGGGTTTTCTTCAGCGCAGGCTGGCTGGCAAAGAGTTTTTGCCAATCGAGCTCGCCATCGGCTTCGCGGCTGGCCCAGGTTTCAAGTTTCTGGCTACGAATCTTGCCGACTACAACTTCCTGCTTTGCCAGGTCGAGGGTTGTATCGCTGACTTCAAGGTTTTCAAGGTTAACCAGTGGACGGCCGTCTGGCGCCTTGATGGCGAAGGGTGAGACTTTCAGCTTGATCTTGTCCAGGCGCAGCTCCGTACTTTTGGACAGGTCGAGGCTGTAGTCGCTCGACAGGCTGAGCACGCCTTTTTCAAGATCAAGCGGCACGGCATCGCGCACATAGGGCCAGAAGCCTTGCATCTGAGCATCGGTGACCTTGATGCTGCCGGTTGATGTGATCGGCACCAGGCTGACTTTTCCGGTCCAGTCGATACGCCCGCCGTGCGGGCCAGTGGCCGCGAGGGTCATCGCGGCGTTGTCATCGGGCAGGGTGCTTAGGTTGTTCAGCTCAAGGTTTAGCGCATCGTATACGAAATTGATCGGCTCGCTGGGGCGCAGATCCTGGAAGTGCAGGTAGCCGTCAACCAGCTTGATCCTGTCGATACGCACTGGAAAGGGTTCGCTGGGCGGCTCTTGAACTTCAGGCTGTTGGCTTTCCGGCAGCTTGAACAATTGGGTCAGGTTCAGCCCGCCTTGCTTGTCGAAAAGAATTTCGCTGTGGGCTTTGTCCAGTTCAATGTCAGCCAGGTGCAGGGCTTTGGTCCAGGCACTGTCGGTCTCGACATTGGCATACAGGCGCTCGAAGGCAATGTGCTTGGTTTCTCCGGCGCCAATGCTCATGCCCCAGAGCTTCAGTTCCAGACTGAAGGGGTTGAACTGCATGCGTTCGAGCTTGGCCGGTTGGGTGGCGTACTGTGCCAGCTGTTGATTGATCACGCGCAGGCCGACGCCCGGAATGATCAAAAAACCCAGCAAGGCATACAGGCCGATGCCAAAGATAAGGGTGCCAGCGGTGTATTTCAGTCCTTTGTACATAGCTAAGCGTCATCTGTCCCGTCAAGAAATGCTTATGAGTATGGCACGCCTGAATGGGTTCAATGAAATCGGTGCGTCTTTTCGCCCGCACCGGCCGATGGCTTAAAACTGCAGGATCAGGGTTTTCAGGGGCGGCTGGCCGTCAGTCGATGGAAAGTCCGCTGCAGGGCTGATTACTTGGCAGTCACGCACGGGGCGCCCCAGTTTGTTTGCGCAACGCAGCACTTGCTCGCGCCAGTCGCTAATCGCCACCTTGGCCAGATTGTTACAGCAGATCAGAACGCCATTGTCGGCAGTGGCCAGGATCGCAGGCTTGAGCAGGCTTTGGTAATCGCGCAGCAGGTCGACCGTGCCGAACGCACTTTTGGCCCACGCGGGAGGATCAAGCAAGACCAGGTCGAATTGTTGTGGGGCGAGTCGCGGATAACTTGGCAGTTTTTGTCCACGGCGCTGGGCAATAGGCAAGCCTGCGAGCTGGCGGATAGCCGGGAAATAATCCGATTGAATAAACTGCATGGGCAGCAACTGCGGGTTGAGCGCACCATTTTCACGGCCAACGGCCAGGTTGCCTTCGGCGAAGTCCAGGTTGGTAACGCTTTTAGCCCCGCCAGCGGCTGCAGCCAAGCCAACGCCACAGGTGTAGGCGAAGAGGTTGAGCACGCTTTTACTTGCGCTGTGTTGCTTGACCCAGCCGCGCGTGTTGCGCAGGTCGAGAAACAGCAGCGGGTCCTGCCCGGCGTGGCGTCCGCGCACCCGGTAGTTAAGCCCCCATTCGTGACCGATCAGATCTTCGAGTGCTGCGTCTTGGGCCTTATATACCGGGTCCTGGCGGTCGATCCGCGAATTACCCTTCGAGCGGTCGTTGTAGACCAGCAGTAGCGGCTGGTCGAGAAACTCATTGCACGTATCCGCGAGCTGCAGGAGTTCTTCTGTCGCCAGACTCTGATGAAAGCTCTGAACCAACAGTTGCGGGCCGTAGCGGTCTATTGTCAAGCCACCGGCGCCTTCCTGGCTGCCGTGGAACAGGCGATAACAGTCGGTGCCCTGGCTGTGCAGCTGTTCGATCAAGGGTTGGCGGGTTGCCAGTGCGGCGCGCAGCGCCAATGTGAGAGCGGACATGCGCGACGACTCAAGAAGGGAAGTAGGCTAGTTTATCAATAAAAATGCCGGTGCTGAGCAACAGCACCGGCATTTAGGCGAAGGGTGTTACTTAATCGCGTTCAATGGCAAGGGCAACACCCTGGCCGCCACCAATGCAGAGGGTGGCCAGGCCTTTTTTGGCATCACGCTTGATCATTTCGTGCAGCAAGGTCACCAACACCCGGCAGCCGGATGCACCAATCGGATGGCCGAGGGCAATGGCGCCACCGTTAACGTTGACCTTCTGTGCATCCCAGCCCAACTCCTTGTTAACCGAGAGGGCTTGCGCGGCAAAGGCCTCGTTGGCTTCGACAAGGTCGAGGTCTTCAATTGCCCAGTTGGCTTTCTCCAGGCAGCGACGGGTGGCCGAAACCGGGCCTATGCCCATGATCGCCGGGTCTACACCCGCATTGGCATAGCTGGCGATACGTGCCAGCACAGGCAAGCCCAGTGCCTTGGCTTTGTCAGCACTCATCAACATGACCGCTGCCGCGCCATCGTTGAGGCTCGAGGCATTGCCTGCTGTTACCGTGCCGTCCTTTTTGAACGCGGGCTTGAGTTTGCCCAGTGATTCGGCAGTCACTCCGTCACGCGGGCCTTCATCCTTGGCGAAGGCAATTGGATCGCCCTTGCGCTGGGGGATCATGATCGGAGTGATTTCAGCCTCAAAGCGTCCGGCTTCGGCGGCCGCCACTGCTTTTTGTTGCGACGCGGCAGCGAACGCATCTTGCTGCTCGCGGCTGATGTCATATTTCTCGACCAGGTTTTCGGCGGTGATACCCATGTGGTAGTCGTTGAACGCATCCCAAAGACCGTCGGTAATCATGCTGTCGATAATCTTTGCGTGGCCCATGCGCAAGCCAGTGCGAGCGCCCGGCATGACGTACGGCGCCAGGCTCATGTTTTCCATGCCGCCGGCAATGATCACCTCGGCATCACCGCAGCGAATCGCCTGGGCACTCAGATGCAGGGCCTTGAGGCCAGAGCCGCAGACCTTGTTCAGGGTCAGCGCCGGTACTGCATTTGGCAGCCCGGCAAGGATCGCGGCCTGGCGGGCGGGGTTTTGCCCCGAGGCTGCGGTCAGCACTTGGCCGAGGATGACTTCATCGACTTCTGCGGCGGGCAGTCCGGTTTGCTCGATCAGGCGACGGATCACTGCTGCGCCCAGTTCTGGCGCTGGAATGCCCGACAGCGCACCTTGAAAGCTACCAATGGCTGTACGTGTGGCGGCGACAATTACGACTTCTTGCATGGTTCTGTCCTCATTTCCAAAGGGTGAACAAGGCGAGGCTTGTTCACCGTAATTTCGGATTTACGCATGTGCCGTAGTGGGCGCTGGTGCGTGGATGGGCCCTATGTTGGCACATCGCCTGGAAGTGCGACCAGCCTTGAGCTTAGTTGGCAATGCCCAGGCGGCGGCGCGCGCGATGTATCGAACCGTTGCGTACAGCCCAGCGCAGCAGAGGCGCAAGGCGGTGGATGCCCAGACGAATCAGGCGGCTTCGTCGCTTGCTGACTGACTGTCCCAGCATGTCCTGGGCCCAGCCCGGCAGCAGGTCAATGCCGCCTTGCATAAAGAGCTTTGCGGCAAATCCCGCGAGCACGCTTGGCGCGGGGGCATTGAGCAGGATTCGCAGAATTTCCAGTGAGCGCTCATCGCACAGTAACTGCGGTCGTATGTCTTCGAGGTACTGGGTAATTGCTGCACGTGAACGCGGAACCTCGGTTGCGCCCAGCCGTTCGGCAATCAGTGCCACTTCGGCGTAGTAGCGGTCTTGGTCCGCGCCGGATAAATACGGGTTGCGGTAGCGCAGGTGCGACTGCAGAAAACTGTGCACTTCGGCCACGTGAACCCAGGTCAGAAGCTGCGGGTCGCTGGCCGCGTAAGGGCGTCCGTCGGGGGCAACACCTGTGACGTGCAAGTGAATGGTCTTGACCTTTTCGATCAACCAGTCGGCATCGGCCTTGGCGCCGAAGGTGGTGCCGGATATGAACTGGCCGGTACGTCGCAAGCGGCCAAGCAAGTCTTCACGAAAGTTCGAATGATCCCACACCCCAGCCAGGGCCAATGGATGCAGCGCCTGCAATAACAGGGCACTGATACCGCCGACCAGCATGCTGGTGAAGTCGCCATGCACCTGCCAGCTGATCGATTCGGGGCCAAATAGGCCGGGGTCGCCCTTGGGATTCTCAAAGTCGATTTGCCCCAGCGCTATGCCGCTGAGCCCTAGAACCTGAGTTTCGATTTTTCGGCGAATATATTCCATGGCGCAAGTGTGCGGTTTATCCGCCAGGGCTACAAGATAGACGGCAATATGGCGCTTGGCCCCCTTAAAACCTGGCAATGGGTTTCAACGGGGCGCGCGCCTGACCTTTAGCGATTGAGGCGCTTGTCGATTAGATCGTCGACTACCGATGGGTCCGCCAGGGTTGAGGTGTCGCCCAATGTGTCGAGCTCATTGCAGGCAATTTTGCGCAGGATGCGGCGCATGATTTTGCCTGAACGGGTTTTCGGCAAGCCGGGCGCCCACTGCATTAACTCCGGCTTGGCAAAACTACCAATTTCCTTGCTGACCAGCGCCAGTAGTTCCTGTTGCAGGGCGTCGCTGACTTCCACCCCATTCATTGGCGTGACGAAGGCATAGATGCCCTGGCCCTTGAGGTCATGCGGGTAGCCGACAACTGCGGCTTCTGCGACCGCGTCATGCAGCACCAGCGCGCTTTCGACTTCTGCGGTACCAATGCGGTGGCCGGAGACATTGATGACGTCATCGACCCGTCCGGTGATCCAGTAGTAACCATCTTCATCACGGCGTGCACCGTCGCCGCTGAAGTAATAGCCGGGGTAGGCCGAGAAATAGGTATCAATCATGCGCTGGTGGTCGCCGTAGATACTGCGGATCTGGCTTGGCCAACTGGCTTTTATCGCCAGGACACCCGAGCCGGCGCCGTCGATTTCCTTGCCCTGCTCATCAAGCAGCACCGGTTGCACGCCAAAGAATGGGCGAGTGGCTGAACCGGGCTTCAGGTCAGTGGCACCTGGCAGTGGGGTTATCATGATGGCGCCTGTCTCGGTCTGCCACCAGGTGTCCACCACCGGGCAACGCCTGTCCCCGACCACATTGAAATACCACTCCCAGGCTTCCGGGTTGATCGGCTCGCCGACGCTGCCCAGCAACCTTAGACTGCTGCGCGAAGTGCTTTTGACCAAGTCGTTACCTTCACGCATTAGCGCGCGCAGGGCCGTTGGTGCGGTGTAGAAGATATTGACCTGATGCTTGTCGATCACCTGCCAGAAACGCGAGGCATCAGGGTAATTGGGCACGCCTTCGAATATCAGGCTGGTTGCGGCATTGGCCAGTGGGCCATACACGATATAACTGTGGCCCGTGACCCAGCCGACATCGGCTGTGCACCAGTAGACATCGTCCGGATGGTAGTCGAACACATATTTGTGGGTCATTGCGGCCTGCAGCAAGTAGCCGCCGGTGGTGTGCAATACGCCTTTGGGCTTGCCCGTACTGCCGGAGGTATAGAGGATGAATAACGGATCCTCGGCATCCATCGGCTCTGGCGGGCAGTCGGCGCTCGCGTCGTGCATGGCTTCGTGATACCAGATGTCACGACCTTTAACCCATTGCACGTCCCCTTCGGTGCGCTGGGCAACGATCACGGTGGAGACGTTCGGGCAGCTTTGCAGTGCTTTGTCGACATTGGCCTTGAGCGGCACGTACTTTCCGCCGCGTACCCCTTCATCGGCGGTGATCACGGTGCGGCAGTCTGCGTCGAGAATCCGGTCACGCAGGGCATCGGGGCTGAAACCACCGAACACCACCGAGTGCACGGCGCCAATGCGTGTGCAGGCCAGCATGGCGTAGGCGGCTTCCGGGATCATTGGCATATAGATACAGACCCGATCACCTTTTTCCACGCCACGGCTTTTCAGCACGTTGGCCAGGCGGCATACGTTGTGGTGCAGCTTGGAGTAGGTGATGTTGGCCGACTCTGCCGGGTTGTCACCCTCCCAGATCAGCGCAATTTGCTCGCCATGCTCGGCAAGGTGACGATCAATACAGTTGAAGCTGACGTTGAGCTTACCGCCCTTGAACCAGCTCGCATGGCCCTTGCGCATGTCGACCTTGCGCACGCTTTGCCAGGGCTCGAACCAGTCGAGGAATGCCTTGGCCTGTTCGGCCCAGAAGGTTTCAGGCTGCTCGATCGATTGCTGGTACAGGCGCAAGTAGTCGTCGTTATTGATGTGCGCGCGCTGGCGAACATCATCGGCAACCGGGTGGCGAGTGACTTCAAACATGGCGGGCTCCTTATTTTTTTATCCGCGATTGTTTTAGGTTAGCACCCCATGAGCAGTGATTGTCGATAGGTATGGCGCTCAAGGCCAGGCGGTAACCTCTGCATACAATCTTTGTGCGGATAAGCAAAACCCCGGCAATTGCCGGGGTCTATGGGGAGCTGCAAGACGCATTTAGCCGCGATGCCTGGCGCGGAAGAAGTCGATCAAGCCTTGGGTCGAGGCGTCTTCTGCGCCATTCTGCTCGGTGCCCGTCAGGCGCGAATAAACCCCCTTGCCCAGTTCCTTGCCCAGTTCCACACCCCACTGATCGAAGGCGTTGATGCCCCAGATAACGCTTTGGGTGAAGACTTTGTGTTCATACAAGGCAACCAGCGCGCCGAGGCGACGTGGGCTGATACGCTCCAGCACCAAGGTGTTGCTGGGGCGGTTGCCGGGAATCACCTTGTGCGGCGCCAGTTCGGCGATCTTAGCCTCATCCATGCCCTGGTTACGCAGCTCGGCCTGGGCTTCGCTAAAGCTCTTGCCGAGCATCAGTGCCTGGCTTTGCGACAGGCAGTTGGCGTACAGCCATTGGTGATGGTCGGCCACGGGGTTATAGCTGACCACTGGCACGATGAAGTCTGCCGGAATCAGTAGGGTGCCCTGATGCAATAGTTGGTGATAGGCATGCTGGCCATTACAGCCGACGCCGCCCCAGATCACCGGGCCTGTCGCACAGTTCACCGGGTTGCCATCTTGCATCACCGACTTGCCGTTGGACTCCATGTCGAGCTGCTGCAAGTGCTTGGTGATGTTGCGCAAATAGTGGTCGTACGGCAGGATCGCCTGGCTCTGGGCACCCCAGAAGTTGCCATACCAGACACCGAGCAACGCCATGAGAACCGGCATGTTCTGTTCAAACGGCGCAGTCTGGAAGTGCCGGTCCATGCTGTAGGCACCGGAGAGTAATTCCTTGAAGTTGGACATGCCGATGGTCATCGCAATCGGCAAGCCAATCGCCGACCACAGCGAGTAACGACCGCCTACCCAATCCCACATCGGGAAGATGTTTTCTTCGCGAATGCCAAAGGCCACGGCGGCCGTGGTGTTGCTCGACACCGCAATGAAGTGGCGGTAGAGCTCCGCCTCGCTGCCGCCTTGGGCCAGGTACCAGGCCCGCGCCGCTTGCGCGTTCTTCAGGGTTTCCAGGGTGCTGAACGATTTTGACGAGACGATAAACAGTGTGGTTTCGGCGCGCAGCTTGGCTGCAAGGTCGTGAAATGAGCTGCCGTCGATATTGGCCAGGTAGTGACAGCGTACGCCGCGCTGGGCAAAGGGCAGCAAGGCTTCGGAGACCAGTTGCGGGCCGAGGAAGGAGCCACCGATGCCGATGTTGACCACGTCGGTGATTGGCTTGTCGGTGTAACCGCGCCACAGGCCGTCATGCACGCTGCCAACCAAAGCGGTCATCTTGTTGAGTACCTGTTGGACCTGAGGCATGACATCGACGCCCTCGACCAGCACCTTGTCGCCGATAGGGCGGCGCAGGGCGGTATGCAGGGCGGGACGGCCTTCGGAGGCATTGAGGTGTTCGCCGCGGAACATGGCATCGATGGCGGCTTGCAGGTCAACATCGCGTGCCAGCTTGACCAGCAGGTCGCGGGTTTCAGTGGTCATCAGGTTCTTCGAATAGTCGAGGAACAGGCCACAACCGCTCAGGCTGAAAGTCGAGAAACGCTGGGGGTCGTTGGCGAATGCTTCGCGCATGCTGAAGTTCTGCAAGCTGGTTCGATGTGCCTGGAGCGCTTGCCAAATGGGCTGGGCAGTAACATCGAGAGGCTGCTGGTAATACGGCATTGGCGCGGGCTTCCTTTTATGGAGAATTGTAGGTTTGTCCAGGGTTGCGGTCACAGGTTCATTGCATCCTGCGTTGACCCCAGCCAACTGCAAGTTGCTACGTTACTGCTAGAACGGGCCTTGTTACCAGCCGCACAAGCAGCTTTTAGCTTAGCCGCTTATCCTGGCAACTTGTCTAGAGACCCGCCACTGATGCAGGGGTAGGCTCATCCATGAGCGGGATGCTTATGCGGGCGTGTCGAGATCGACCAACAGGTTGTCGATCAGTCGGGTATTACCGATAAAGGCTGCAACCAGAATAACCAGATGACGGTCTTCTGCGGTGACCGGGCGCAAAGTATTGGCCTCACGCACTTCAAGGTAGTCCGGGCGAAAGCCAGCCGCTGTGTGCTGGCTTTGTGCATGAGTGATCAGCTTTTCAAGGTCGCGCTCGCCGGCTTTGAGTGCCGCGGCCATCTCCTGCAACGAGCGGTACAGAACGGTTGCGGCCTTGCGTTGCTCGTCACTCAGGTAACCGTTGCGAGACGACAGCGCCAAACCGTCGGCCGAGCGGACCGTCGGTTCGCCAATAATCTGGATTGGCATGTTCAGGTCGTTGACCAGGGTGCGGATGACGGCCAGTTGCTGGAAGTCCTTTTGGCCGAAGATCGCCAGGTCAGGCTGGACCATGTTGAACAGCTTGCTGACCACAGTCGCCACGCCGTCGAAGTGGCCAGGGCGACTGGCGCCGCACAGGCCTTCGGAAACACCGAGGACGCTGACCCGGGTTTGTTCGTTCATGCCTTGTGGGTACATCTCTTCAACGCTAGGGGTGAAGAGCAGGTTGCAACCGGCCTTGATCAGTTTTTCTTGATCGGCAGCCAAGGTGCGCGGGTATTTGTCGAGGTCTTCATTGGCCCCGAATTGCAGCGGGTTTACAAATATGCTCGCCACCACGAAGTCGCTGCGTTGAGCGGCTTTCTCGACCAGTGCCACGTGCCCTGCATGGAGGTTGCCCATGGTCGGGACCAGGCTGATGTGTTTACCTTCGGCACGGGCGGCCGCAACAGCAGCGCGTAATTCGCGAACGGTTTTAACCGTGTTCATGCAGAGAATCCATGTTCGGCAGCTGGGAAGCTTTGGTCTTTGACGGCCCTGACGTAGGCAGTCAGGGCACCCTGGATGCTATTTTGTCCGACCATGAAGTTCTTCACGAATTTGGGCGCACGGCCAGTGAGTGACAGGCCCAGCATGTCATGGACCACCAGTACCTGGCCGTCTGTGCCGCCACCGGCGCCGATACCTATCACTGGAATATTGACCGCCTGGGTGATTTCAGTCGCCAGTTCGCTCGGCACACACTCGAGAAGCAGCATGGCCGCTCCAGCTTGTTCGAGGGCCATGGCGTCGGCGCGCATTTGTCGGGCCTGGGCCTCCTGGCGGCCTTGTACCTTGTAGCCACCCAACACATTTACAGCCTGGGGTGTGAGGCCCAGGTGCGCGCACACCGGGATGCCACGTTCGGCCAGCAGGCGGATGGGTTCAGCCAGCCAGAGCGCACCTTCGAGCTTGACCATGTGCGCACCGGCCTGCATCAGGCTTGCGGCGTTGCTCATGGTTTGTTCAGTGGTCGCGTAGGCCATGAATGGCAAGTCAGCAACGATAAGCGCGCCCTGGTTGCCGCGTTTGACAGAGGCCACGTGATAAGCCATTTCAGCTGTGGTTACGGGCAGTGTGCTGTCGTGGCCTTGTAGGACCATGCCCAGCGAATCGCCAACCAGTATCACATCCACACCAGCCTGGCTGGCCGCATGGGCGAAGGTGGCATCGTAACTGGTCAGCATGGCGATCTTTTCGCCGCTTTGCTTGAGGCTTTGCAGAGTAGTCAGGGTGATATCAGGCATTTAGATTGTCCTCACTCAGGCATTATCAAGCAGATAGCTGCTCTAATTTGGCCTGCATTGGCCTCGGTTTGCACCGGTGCTGGGCAACGGGACGCCTATAGTCCTGATGACGAAGCCCTAAGTCAATTGCAGGTGTTACCCGCTTGTTACCGAGGTTGTATTGCGATGTCGGTCTCGATGGCTTGCCGGGCCCGTAAACACTGCCTCCAAGCTGCGATTTTGCTCGCTATCAAGAGGTGTTACTTCGGTGACGACTGGCCTGTGCCTGGCAGGCGTTCAAGGCCTTCGAATGGGCACTGGGCAAGCAAGGTGGATAAGGATCGACCATCCGGCAATTGCAGCTCAGGGGCAAGCTCGGCGAGCGGATACAGGACAAAGGCTCGCGCATGCATATGATAGTGCGGCACGGTCAGGCGGGGTTCGTTGAGCCTTTGCTGGCCGAACAACAGGATGTCCAGGTCGAGTGTTCGAGGCCCCCAGCGCTGATCTTTGCGTTCACGACCCTGTTCGAGCTCTATGGCCTGCAAGGCGTCCAGTAGCTGCAGCGGACTCAGTTGAGTGTCGAGCGCTGCCACTGCATTGAGGTAGCGTGGCTGATCTGCTGGGCCCAGCGGGTCGCTGGCGTAGAAGCTCGATTGTGCGACCAGCTGCGTTTGCTCAATCCTGGCGAGCGCCGCCAACGCTACATTGAGTTGCTGTTGCGGCGTTGCCAGGTTGCTGCCCAGGCCAATATAGACGCGTGTCATTAGTCGTTAGTCGTTGCTTTGGGCGGGACTGTTGTCGGCCGCCGGGTTGCGTTTGCGGCGATTGTTGGTCCGGCGACGCTTGCGCGGTGCGCCTGCGCTGTCATCTTTGGCGCTGAGGTCGCGAATCATGTTGCGGCGCTCGCTGTCACTGGCGTCCTGGTAGAGAGTCCACCAATCGCCGAGGCCATTGGTTTGTTCGCCAGCACTTTCACGCAGTAACAGGAAGTCATAACCGGCACGGAAGCGAGGGTTGTCCAGCAGTGCATCGGCGCGTTTTCCGCTGCGGCGCGGCAAACGTTCCTGCATGTCCCATATTTCACGGATAGGCATGGTAAAGCGCTTGGGAATAGCGATGCGCTGGCATTGCTCGGCAATCAATTCGTGCGCGGCTTCCTGCATGGCCGGGATCGGCGGCATACCGCGTTCCTGCAAGCGAAGAACCCGGGCGGGCAGTGCAGGCCAGAGCAGCGCGGCAAAGATGAACGCCGGGGTTACGGTCTTGCCCTGCTTGATGCGCTGGTCGGTGTTGACCAAGGCATTGTGGATCAGGTCGTCGGTGTACTCCGGGTTTTGCTTGAGTGCGGCAGCTGAGGCAGGGAACAGTTGGCCAAACAGGCCGTAGTCGACCAGCAGTTCGTAGGTGTAGACCGCATAGCCTGCGAGAAACAGTTTGAGCACTTCATCAAACAGGCGGGCAGAAGGAATTTCATTCAACAGCGGCGCCAGCTTGTAGATTGGCGCAGCGCTGTGTTTCTCAATGTCAAAGTCGAGCTTTGCCGCGAAGCGAATCGCCCGCAGCATGCGCACGGGGTCTTCCTGATAGCGTTGGGTCGGGTCGCCGATCAGGCGTACCAGGTTGTTGCGGATATCGTGGGCACCGTTGGCGTAGTCAAGAATGCGCTCGTTGGATGGATCGTAGTACAGCGCATTGATGGTGAAGTCGCGGCGTTGGGCATCGTCTTCCAGATTGCCGTATACGTTGTCGCGCAGGATCCGACCGTTCTCGTTGCGTGAAGACAGGTTGCTGTTTTCTTCTTCATCACCCTGTGGGTGGTTGGCGCGAAAGGTCGCAACTTCGATGATCTCGCGACCAAAATGCACATGCACCAGTTTGAAGCGGCGCCCGATAACCCGGGCATTACGAAATTCGGCGCGTACCTGTTCAGGCGTGGCACTGGTCGAGACGTCGAAGTCTTTCGGTTCGACATCGAGCAGCAGGTCACGGACACAGCCGCCGACCAGGAATGCCTGATAGCCAGCGTTTTGTAGGCGCTCGACGACACTTATGGCGTAGCGACTGATTTGCCCGCGCTGGATAGGGTGTTGGTTGCTATTGAGCACAACAGGAGTGCTGTGCGCATGCTTTGCATTGCGTACAGGAGGGCGTAACGACTTGAACAGCTTTTTCAGCATGGGATGCACTGTATAGCGAAATGGCCGGCCAGAATTAATGTTGACCGCAGGATTGGCGCGGATTCTAGCATTATGCGGGGATATGGTGTAGGAGGGAGGTGAATCATTGTCGAAATGCGTAAAGCACTGAGGGAGCCGAAGCTCCCTCTTAAATGGTTACGTGCTTTATTGTTATTATTATTTCGGGCTTGTTGTTTTTGTTCAATTGCCCGTTCCTTTTGGCCTGAGGCCTTAGGAAAATCTCCCAAGTCGGGAGTTAGTAGCAAACGGATTTCTTTGGATGCTGACATTGCAATGATCGTTCCGTGATCCAACCAGTTCAGGTGCTGCTTATAAGCAGTTTTGTTGTTCTCTACCTGGTCGCGGGGCAAGCCCCAAAAGCACATCCTCTCCAAAAGAATCAGTTTTCTGCGCCTCCTGTCCTGTTGTTTTTGTTGTACTGGAGTCGTTACGTTTTATTTTTATTATCTTTTTTGCTGCTTGTTATTGTTGTTGTGCAATAGATAAAGCATTTGCCGTGCCAGCTTTTGTGAATCCTTTAAAATCAACGACTTACGATTATTGAGGGTCATGGGCAGATACAAAAAAGCCGGGGTGACGTTACCGTAACTCCCGGCTTTTGTTACTAAGTATTGAAACGGTAACAGTCTGTGGAACCCCGTCAGCCTTCGAATGTCTCTCCAGGCCTGGTGCGCTTAGCCGTTGACCGCACCGGATTTGCGCCGAGGAATCCCCAGGCGCTGGCGGCGTTCCCACAGGCATTTGCGACTGATGCCCAATTTGCGCGCCAACTCGGTTTCGGTCATATGGTCCTGGTGCTCGAGGACGAAGTGCTGGAAGTAGTCCTCCAGCGACAGGTCCTCGGTCGGCTCATGGCTGTTGTTGCTGGTCTGGGCGCTGTTCGACATGCTGCTGTCGAAGTCATCGTCCTCCATATCATCGAGCTCAACATCTATACCCAGCAGCTCGGCGGTAATCAGCGGGCTTTCGCACAGGATCACCGCACGCTCGATGGCGTTTTCAAGTTCGCGCACATTACCCGGCCAGGGGTACTGGCGAATTGCATGTTCGGCATTTGCGGCGAAGTGCAGGTCGCTACGGCCAATGCGCGCCGATTGACGCTGGAGAAATGCCTGGGCAATTTCCAGTACGTCCTTGCCGCGTTCGCGCAGGGCTGGAAGCTTGAGCGCGATTACATGCAGGCGGTAATAAAGGTCTTCACGGAATTGCCCTGTTTTGGCCAGGGTTTTCAAATCGCGGTGGGTGGCGGCAATCAGGCGGACATCGACTTTTTGTGATTGCACCGAGCCAACCCGTCGAATTTCACCTTCTTGCAATACGCGTAACAGTCGCGCTTGCGCTTCGAGTGGCAACTCGCCAATTTCATCAAGAAACAAGGTACCGCCATCGGCGGCTTCAACCAGGCCCGCGCGTGCAGCACTGGCACCGGTAAAGGCACCTTTTTCGTGACCAAAAAGCTCGGATTCGATCAGGGTTTCCGGAATTGCAGCGCAGTTGACCGAGATCAGTGGCGCTTTCGCGCGCTTGGAGAGGTTGTGCAGTGCTCGGGCTACCAGCTCTTTACCGGTTCCCGACTCACCCTGAATCAGGACATTGGAGTCTGTAGGCGCGACTTTGCGGATTTTGCTGTAAAGCTCAAGCATTGACGGTGATGAGCCGATGATGCCGATCTCGCCGTTGCTGGTGTCGGTTGCCTTGTCGCTGACCGGTTGCGCACCAGTTGTGTGTTCAGGAGTTGCACCTAGGTTGCTCTTGAGGGCCTGATGGTCGCGCAAGATGCGGGCAACGGCTTGAAGCATTTCATCATGGTCGAATGGTTTGGCAATGTAGTCGACTGCGCCCATCTTCATCGAATCCACGGCTGAGCGTAGGCTCGCGTAGCTGGTCATGATGAGTACAGGCGTGCCTTCACCGAGCTTTATCAGTTCGGTGCCGGGCGCGCCAGGCAAGCGCAAGTCACTGACGATCAAGTCAAAGCCGGGGATGCTGAAGCGCTCCTGGGCTTCTTGTACGGATCCGGCTTCGCTTACTTCGTACTGGTTGCGCTCAAGCAGGCGGCGCAAGGCAGAGCGGATAATGGTTTCGTCTTCGACGATCAAAATATGAGGCATTAATTCGGTCTCTCGACGGTCTCAGGTCGCTGGTTTAAGTCGCTATTGACGTCGCTTCAACATGCCGCGGCAATGTCACCCTGATTCGGGTGCCCCGTTGCAGTTCGGTATCAGCCGGGCTGTCGATTGTTATTTGTCCATAATGCTCTTCCACGATGGAATAGACCAGCGCAAGGCCGAGTCCGGTTCCACTGCCAGGATCTTTTGTGGTGAAAAACGGCTCGAATAAACGGTCCATTATCGCCTTGGGAATGCCGCTCCCTTCGTCCTCTACAATCAGGTCAACGGTATGCTCGAAAGCCTCGCTCTTGACCCGGATGGCAGTATTCGCGGATGAAGCGTCGCGGGCATTGGACAACAGATTGATCAACACCTGTGCCAAACGTTGCGGGTCGCCCACGACCCAGTGATCGCAATCACACAAATTATAAAAATGTACTTCGACACTTTGCCTGTTTAAAGAGAGCAAACCAATGGCATCTTGTGCCACTTCAGCCAGGCACACCGGTTCATCGGCGTGTTGATGGGAGCCCGAGTGGGCAAAGCTCATCAGCGATTGGACAATTCTCGATACGCGTTTGGTTTGCTCGATGATTTGCTGGCTGATTTCGGTCAGCTCGCTGTCTTCCTCGCGCTCTTCGCGCAGGTTTTGCGCCAGGCAGGCGATGCCGGTGATCGGGTTGCCGATTTCGTGGGCCACGCCGGCGGCGAGCCGACCAATACTGGCCAAACGTTCGGAGTGCACCAATTTGTCTTCGAGCACCTGGGTGTCGGTCATGTCTTCGAGCAAAATCACCAGCCCGCTGTTGCCGGGCGCCAGGGGTTCGATAATGGCGGCTTTATGCAGGCTGAGCCAGCGAATCATGCCGTCTTCACTCAGGCGGTGCTTGTGCAGGTGCTGGTCGGGCAATTCGATGAAGTCCATCAGCAGGCTGCGCCAAGGCTCGCCCAGGGTGCCCAGGCGTGACCCAACCACGCGCTGTGCGGGCACTCCTGTCAGTTCCTCCATGGCTTTGTTCCACATCAGGATTTCCTGATCCTTTGCCAGCGAACACACCCCCATTGGCAGCTCCTGCAGGGTCTGGCGGTGATAGCGGCGCAGTGCATCAAGCTCTGCTGCAAGACCGGTCAGGCGTGAGTGGTAGTCCTCAAGGCGGCTCTCTATAAAGTGTATGTCTTCGGTCACATAGGCTTCGCTGCCACTTTTGAAGGGTAGGAAAGTTTCGACTATGTCTTGTGACACGCTGGGCCCCATCAAGCCTGACAGGTTCGCTTCGATACGGTCACGCAATCGGCGCAGGGCATACGGGCGGCTTTCGTCGAAGGGCAAGTGCAGGTCGCGCAGCGCCTGTTCGATTTCCCGTTGAGCAGTCTTGGCACCGAGGGGCTTGGCAAGCTGTGTGGCAAATTCTTGTGGTGATGCAGCCAGCAGTTCACGGCGCTGTGGACGGCGTACGTTATCCACGGCGCAGGCTTGTGCGGCACTTTTTTCTTCCTCGCTGGCTTCGCTGAACAGCGAGACCAGGGTGAAGACCAACACGTTGGCGGCGAGTGAGCCGGTTGCGGCAAGGTGCCAGCTGCTGTCGTTGAGCACATAAACTATTTCTACGACAGGCAGGTAGATGTTCTGCAGGTTGCCGAGCAATGGCATCAGCATGCTGACGGCCCAGACGATGATGCCTGCCAGCAACCCGGCTATAAAACCGCGTCGATTGGCCGTTGGCCAGTACAAAACCGAGAGCACCCCCGGAAGAAACTGCAGGGTAGCGACAAAGGCCACTATGCCCAGGTTGGCCAGGTCTTGCTCGGCACGCAGCAGGGCGTAGAAACCGTAGCCGGCCATGATGATCAAGACGATCAGGGCGCGTCGGGTCCATTTCAGCCAACGGTAGATATTGCCTTCGGCCGGGGGCTGGTACAGCGGTAGCACCACATGGTTGAGCAGCATGCCCGAGAGCGCCAGGGTGGTGACAATGATCAGGCCGCTGGAGGCTGATAAACCACCGACATAGGCGATCAGTACCAGTGTCGGGCTATTGACCGCCATGCCCAGGCCAAGGGTGAAGTATTCGGGATTGGTGGTCGCACCGAGCTTGAGTCCCGCCCAGAGAATCAGGGGGACGGCCAGGCTCATCAATAGTAGAAACAGCGGCAGGCCCCAGCTGGCGCTAACCATTGCCCGTGGGTTGATATTCTCGGTAAAGGTCATGTGGTACATGTGTGGCATTACGATCGCAGAGGCGAAAAACACCAGCAGCAAGGTGCGCCAAGGGCCTTCCTGCAGCGGTGTATGCAGGCTGGTCAGGGCTGCCTGGTTCTGCACCAGCCACTGTTCCAGATCGTGGGGGCCGTTAAATACCGCATAGAGTGCATAGAGACCGATGGCGCTGATCGACACCAGCTTGACCACCGATTCGAACGCAATGGCGAAAACCAGGCCTTCATGCTTTTCTCGCGTTGCGATGTGGCGTGCGCCAAAGAGAATGGTAAACAGGATGATCAGCACGCAGAAACTGATCGCAACACGTGCCTGCATGGGCTCGTGGGTAAGAATGCTGATGGTGTCGGCCACTGACTGGATCTGCAGGGCGAGAAGCGGCAATACCCCAATAAACATGAAAATGGTGGTCAGCGCGCCGGCCCAGGTGCTGCGGAAGCGAAAGGCAAACAAGTCGGCAAGCGAGGATAGCTGGTAGGTCCGGGTGATACGTAATATCGGGTAGAGCAGCACCGGCGCCAGCAGGAAGGCGCCCGAAACCCCCAGGTAGCTGGCGAGAAAACCATAGCCATATTGGTAGGCAAGGCCAACCGTGCCATAGAACGCCCAGGCGCTGGCGTATACACCCAGGGAAAGGGTATAGGTCAGCGGATGGCGGATGATTTTACGCGGGATCAAACCGTGCTCGCTGGCCCAGGCCACGCCAAACAGCATGAGCAGGTAAGCGGCACTGATGAGTATCAGCTGGCCAAGACTAAAGCTCATCGGCATCTCGTTGACTCTGCAGAATAAATGTCACCACGATCAGAATCAGCCAAAGCAGATAAGGTCGGTACCAGGCACCGTTGGGGTCAATCCACCAATCCATGATGGCCGGGGAAAACAGGTAAATTCCCACCACCAGAATCAGCACGAGTCGATAGATATACATGCCGCATCTCTTTTCGTGAGTCTGCTGATGTTACCGGATGCGTGCGCGGCTGCGTAGTTTGCGAATGCTTGATGGTTAACATCGTCAAGGCGCGCCAGCCTGATACGAATAACAGCTTGGGTTGTATCTTTAAACTGCAATGGCCATCAGCCAATCTTGTGTTTCGAGCCAAGTCGCCGGTTGTGGACCTTATTTTGTGCGTATGATCGGTGGCAGATGCGTGGCTGCGCGATTCTGGTGCTTCAACGCTTGGCCCTGGGTTCGAACACCCACGGAGTAGGGCCCTGGCATAAGTTTTGCGCAGCATGTTTATCGCTCAGGCTAGCAGGAGGCCCGCTGTGTCGATCCATATCGCATTACATCATGTTACCCATTACCGGTATGACCGGGCCGTTAACCTGGGCCCGCAGATTGTGCGTTTACGTCCAGCTCCGCATAGCCGCACCCGGGTGCTTTCCTATGCGCTGAACGTCGAGCCTGGCGAGCACTTTATCAACTGGCAGCAGGACCCGCAGGGCAATTACCTGGCGCGTTTGGTGTTTCCGGAAAAAACGCGCGAGCTGAAAGTCGAGGTCGACCTGGTTGCGGAGATGGCGGTCTTCAATCCGTTCGATTTCTTTCTGGAACCCTACGCGGAAAAAATCCCGTTCAAGTACACCGAAAGCGAGCAGCGCGAGCTGGCACCTTATTTGGTGACCTTGCCAAGCACACCATTATTTGCGAAGTACCTGGCAGGTATTTCCCGCGAGCCATTGCCGAGCATTGATTTTCTGGTGGCGATCAACCAGCGCCTGGCGGGCGATATCAAGTACCTGATCCGCATGGAACCAGGTGTACAGACCCCTGAGCAAACCCTGGAGAATGCATCGGGTTCATGCCGCGATACCGCCTGGCTGATGGTGCAACTGTTACGTCAGCTGGGCCTGGCCGCGCGTTTCGCCTCTGGCTACCTGATTCAACTGACGGCTGATGTGAAATCGCTGGATGGCCCCTCGGGCACCGATGTCGATTTCACGGACCTGCATGCCTGGTGCGAAGTTTATTTGCCTGGCGCAGGTTGGATTGGCCTGGATCCTACCAGTGGCTTATTTGCTGGCGAAGGTCACATTCCGCTGGCCTGCAGCCCCGAGCCTTCGTCGGCTGCGCCAATCAGTGGTGGAGTTGATGAGTGTGAATGCGAGTTTTCTCACGAAATGCGCGTTGAACGTATCTGGCAGGCACCACGTGTCACCAAGCCCTATACCGAAGCGCAGTGGCTGGCGATCAACAGCCTGGGCAAACAGATCGATCAAGCGCTCAAAGACGCGGATGTACGCTTGACCATGGGCGGTGAGCCAACATTCGTGGCGCTTGATTACCCCGACGATGCCGAGTGGAATACTGCGGCGTTGGGGCCGAACAAACGGTTGCTGGCCGCTGATTTGTTTCACCGTTTGCGCGAGCATTACGCGCCCAATGCCCTGGTCCATTTTGGCCAGGGCAAGTGGTACCCCGGCGAGCAGTTGCCGCGTTGGTCGTTGAACTGCTTCTGGCGGCGTGACGGCCAGCCAATCTGGCGCGATGCCAGATTGTATGCCGATGAACACAATGATTACGGCGCCGATGAAGCTTTGGCCGCCACATTCCTCGACACCCTCGCCAGGCGCCTGGGGCTGTCAGCGCAGCACCGCTTTCCCGCCTATGAAGATAGCTTTTACTACCTGTGGCGTGAGCGCAAATTACCCAGCAACGTGACCCCGGATGATCCGCGCCTGGCCGACCCACTGGATCGCGCACGCCTGCGCAAGGTCTTCGAGCAGGGGCTGGATAAGATTATTGGCCATGTCTTGCCCTTGGCGCGTAACGCCGCTGAAACCGAGTGGCAGACCGGCAGTTGGCAGCTGCGCGATGAGCATTGCTGGCTGATTCCAGGTGATTCGCCGTTGGGCTATCGCTTGCCCCTGGAGTCCCAGCCTTGGGTCAGCAAAGCAGATTATCCCTACGTCAACCCGGTCGATCCTTCACAGCCAATGGCGCCGTTGCCGCAAGCTACCCAGGTTCAAAATCAGGTGCGTGGCGTCTGGCAAGGCAATCAAAGAACACCCGCAAAGCCAATGCCATTGCACACATCCGCCCAGGACATTGTGCGTACGGCTTTATGTGCTGAGCCCCGCGAAGGTCGCTTGTATCTATTTATGCCGCCCCTGGCCCGCCTGGAAGATTATCTGGAGCTGGTTGCCGCCATTGAAGCCACTGCCGCTGAGCTGGATTGCCCGGTGTTGCTCGAAGGTTACGAGCCACCGCGCGATCCGCGCCTGCAGTTTTTCAGGGTTACGCCCGACCCGGGGGTCATTGAGGTCAATATTCACCCATCCGCGAGTTGGGATGAATTGGTCGAGCGTACCGAGTTTCTTTATGAAACTGCCCGGCAGTGCCGCCTGAGCAGTGAAAAATTCATGATAGATGGTCGCCATACCGGAACTGGAGGCGGTAATCATTTCGTGCTCGGTGGCGCGACACCGGCGGATTCACCTTTTCTACGGCGGCCAGATTTGCTGCGCAGCCTGATCAGCTATTGGCACAATCATCCGTCGCTGTCGTATTTGTTTTCAGGGCTGTTCATTGGCCCGACCTCGCAAGCCCCGCGCGTGGATGAAGCTCGCAACGATGCGCTCTATGAACTGGAAGTGGCCTTTGCACAAATGCCTGAACCCGGCAAGGAGTGCGCGCCGTGGCTGGTCGATCGCTTGCTGCGTAACTTGCTGGTTGACGTTACCGGTAATACGCACCGTGCCGAGTTTTGCATCGACAAACTCTATTCACCGGATTCAGCCTCGGGGCGGCTTGGCTTGCTTGAGCTGCGCGCCTTTGAAATGCCACCACATGCGCAAATGAGCCTGGCTCAACAGCTGTTGCTGCGTGCGCTGATCGCACGTTTCTGGAAACAGCCCTATCAACCCGCGAGGTTGGTGCGCTGGGGCACCGAACTGCATGATCGGTTCATGCTCGCGCATTATGTCGAGCAGGACTTCAATGATGTCTTGCAGGAGTTGAACGCCGAGGGTTACAGGTTTCGCGCCGAGTGGTTTGCGCCGCACTTTGAGTTCCGCTTCCCGAAAGCCGGTGATTTCAATGTCAAAGGCATCGACCTGGAGTTGCGCCAGGCGCTTGAGCCTTGGCATGTGCTCGGTGAGGAAGGCACGGCAGGCGGTACTGTTCGCTATGTCGATTCATCCCTTGAGCGCATGCAGATCAAGGTGCGCGGCATGGCGCCGGATCGCTACGTGATTACCTGCAATGGCGTGCCCGTTCCTTTGCATTCGACCGGCAAGGTGGGCGAGTTCGTTGCAGGGGTTCGTTATCGTGCCTGGCAGCCCGCCAACTGCCTGCAACCGACCATTGGCGTGCATGCGCCCTTGGTGTTTGATGTGCTGGATACCTGGATGAGCCGCTCTCTGGGTGGCTGCCAGTACCATGTTGCGCATCCTGGCGGGCGCAATTACGAAACCCTGCCGGTTAATGCCTATGAGGCTGAAAGTCGGCGTTTGGCGCGCTTCTTCAGGCTCGGCCACAGTCCAGGCAAGCGCGCGCCAGGGGCGGTGATTGCAAATGGTGAATTGCCGATGACGCTGGACTTGCGTCTGAGCCCTTCTGGTCGCAAAGACTAACCTTGAGTTTGATGGCGCCTTATCCGCGCGCAATAACCCGAATCAGCAACCATGGCTTGGGTTATTGCGCCAGTGGAGCTCCGGGCTCAGCCTGTATTCGCTGTCGAGCGAGGGCTGGCCGGTGGTGCATTTACGGATATGCTTCAAAAATACCTACGCGCAAATGCTAAAGTTCGCGCATGTTAATGACTGTCTGAGATTTTGATGGCTGACCTGCTTGCCGACTATTCGCTCAATGATGCTGCCTACAACGAGCTGCTCGACACCGACGGGCAGGTACGACCTCATTGGCGGCGGATTGTCGAGCAATTGCAGCGTAACACGCCGTTTCAGTTGCAACTGCGCCAGGACTTGCTGGCGCGGCAAATCCAGGAAAATGGCATTACCTACAACGTTTATGCCGACCCGGAAGGCGCCGATCGCCCGTGGGAGCTGGATCTGCTGCCAAATGTAATTGCTGCGGATGAATGGCAGGTGATCGCCAAAGGGGTCGCCCAGCGCGCCGAGTTGCTCAATCAGGTGCTGGCGGATCTGTACGGGCCGCAAACCTTGCTCGCTGATGGCTTGCTGCCCGCTGAGCTGGTCTTTGGACACAACAATTTTCTCTGGCCCTGCCAGGGCATCGAGGTACCAGGCGCAACCTACCTGCATATTTATGCGGTTGACCTGGCGCGTGCTCCCGATGGACGTTGGTGGGTCACCGCAGACCGAACCCAGGCGCCATCTGGCGCGGGCTATGCCTTGGAAAACCGGCAGATTGTTTCACGCGCCTTTCCGGATCTTTACCGTGACATGCGGGTGCAGCATCTCGCTGGTTTCTTCCGCACACTGCAAGAAACCATTGCCAGGCAAGCGCCTGCCGACGGCGAGACACCGCTGGTCGTGGTGCTGACGGCGGGGCGCCTCAACGAAAGCTACTTCGAGCACCTGTATCTGGCCCGTCAACTGGGCTATCCATTGGTTGAGGGTACCGATTTAACCGTCCGAGATGCCACGGTGTACCTTAAAACCCTCGCCGGGTTGCGCCGGGTTCATGCGATTTTACGGCGTCTGGATGATGATTTCTGCGACCCGCTGGAGTTGCGTATCGACTCGGCGCTCGGCGTACCTGGCCTGCTCGATGCCGTGCGCCAGGGGCGGGTGCTGGTCACCAATGCATTGGGTAGTGGCGTGCTTGAGTCCCCGGGGTTCTCTGGCTTCTTGCCCGCTATCAGTGAAAAACTGCTGGGCGAGCCTTTGCTGTTGCCGAGTATTGCCAGTTGGTGGTGCGGAGAGCCGCCAGTGCTGGAGGAGGCGCTTGGCAAATTACCTGAGCTGTTGATTCGCCCGAGTTTCCCCTCGCAAAGTTTTGATCCGGTATTCGCCCGTGACCTCGACGAACCGCAGCGCGAAGCCCTGGAGCAGCGCCTTAGGAATCGACCTTACGCCTATGTTGCGCAAGAAGTTGCGCAGTTGTCGCAGGCCCCGGTCTGGCAGAGTGACAAGCGCTGCTTGGCGCCGCGCGCCATTGGCATGCGGGTGTTTGCGGTTGCCGGGCCAAATGGATATCGGGTTATGCCGGGAGGCTTGACCCGAGTTGCCGCGCAAGCTGATGCGGAAGTCGTTTCGATGCAGCGCGGCGGCGCCAGTAAAGACACTTGGGTACTGGGCAGTCGTAGTACGGGCAGTGAGTCCTGGCAGGGCATGCGACCTTTGGGCGTTGCCGACCTGGTCCGCAGTGACCCGTATCTCCCGTCGCGAATCGTCGAAAACCTGTTCTGGTTCGGGCGTTATAGCTCTCGCTGTGAGGGCAATGCACGGTTGTTGCGAATCATGCTGTCGCGCTATGTCGATGATGACGATGACCCGCGCGCGCTTGAGGCCGTGTTGAGCCTGGGCGAGCGCCTTGGCCTGTTGCCGGATGGGGAGGGCGGCCAGACATTGGAGCAGCGCCTGGAGCAGGCATTGCTCGGCGATGAATGGCCGGTCAGCCTGCGAACTAACCTGCAGCATCTGATCTGGACCGCGGGCAGCGTGCGCGGCAAGCTGTCTCAAGCTAACTGGCAGGCCTTGCTGGAGTTGCAGATCGAGGCGCAGGAGCTTGAAGTTCAGCAGACGGACTTTGGCGAGGCGCTGGATTTCCTCAATGGCTTGGTGATGTCGCTCGCGGCACTTTCAGGGTTTGCCCTGGACGACATGACGCGTGACGACGGCTGGCGCTTTCTGGTGATAGGTCGCTGCATTGAGCGTCTTCAGTTCATGAGCGAGAGTATTGCCAGTTTTATTCGCAGCCCGATGGTCGATGATCAGTCGGCTTTGGAGTGGTTGCTGGAGTTGGGTAACAGTAGCATCACCTACCGTACCCGTTACCTTGCGACTGCCCAACTCATTCCGGTTCTCGACCTGCTATTGCTCGATGACCAGAACCCACACGCGGTGTTGTTCCAATTGCGAACCCTACTGAATTCCCAAGCCCGACTGGTCGAGCGCTTTGACCTGCCTGCTTCGTCGAAACTGGCCAGCCTGGAGCGTCAGCTCAGCGGTTTTAGCCTTGCAACCCTGGAAAACTCCTTGTTCGGCCCCAGCAGCGTGCGTGCCGTCTTGAATGGGTTGGCGCAGTTGCTTGAGAGCATTGCCCAGGCCAGTGCCGAGATATCTGATCAACTGGCGTTGCGTTTCTTCGTCCATGTTGATGCCAGCCAGCGGACGCAATCATCATGAGCAAGCCACAGGTTATCAATGACGAGGCCGAGGTAAAGCTGGCGCGCTACCAGGTGATTCACGACACCCATTACCGTTACTCGGCCCCTGTATCACTTGCGCAACAATTGGCGCATTTGGTGCCGCGAGATTGTGCCTGGCAGGTCAAGCATCAATGCCAGCTTGAAGTCAGCCCCAAACCCTGCATGCGCCATGACGGTTTGGACGTGTTTGGCAATCCGCTGACGCGTTTGGTGTTTGAGCGTCCGCACGACACATTGAAAGTCAGCGCCCAAATGCGCCTGGACGTGCTGGCGCGCCCGGCTGCGGTGTTGCAAGACTCTCCAGCCTGGGAAGATGCATGCGCTGCGCTGAGTTATAGCGGAACGGCGTTGCCTGCTGATTTGCTGGATGCCAGCAGGTTTCGCTTTCAGTCGCCTTATGTTCAGGTAAAGCACAATTTCGCCAAGTACTCGGCGGATTGCTTTGTGCCACGCAGGCCGCTGTTGCTTGCGGTTCAGGCGCTTATGAACAAGATCTTTACCGAGTTCACCTTTGATGCAGTGGCCACGCAGGTGGCGACGCCTTTGTTGCAGGTGTTGCAAGAGCGCCGGGGCGTATGCCAGGACTTTGCCCACCTGATGCTGGCCTGTTTGCGCTCGCAGGGCGTGGCAGCCCGCTATGTCAGTGGTTATTTGCTGACGCAGCCACCGCCGGGACAGCCGCGTCTGATTGGGGCCGATGCTTCCCATGCCTGGGTTTCGGTATATTGCCCGCGCCAGGGCTGGGTCGACTTTGATCCGACCAATAATATTCGTCCAGCGCTTGAACACATTACCTTGGCCTGGGGCCGTGATTTCGCGGATGTCTCGCCATTGCATGGTGTCATCCTGGGGGGCGGAAGCCATGACCCGGATGTGCAGGTGACAGTGCTGCCGCTCACGGAAGACGGGGCGATCGCACAGGCCTGAATGCAATATTCCAGCAAGTTTTTTTCCCCGTGCTAGCTTTTTTAAGGACCGCTGTACCTATTCCTTAGTGGAGCACGACCATGGACGATACAACCATCGTTAATGTTGGCACGGAAAAAATGAACGCGCTGTACAACCTGGTGACGCAGTACGGCGCCGCATTTGCCATAAAGATCCTATCAGCTGTCGCCTTCTGGGTGATTGGACGCTGGCTGATTGGCTTTGCAGTGGGCTTGGTGCAAAAAGGCCTGGGGCGCCAGCATGTTGATCCGACTGTTCTGCGCTACGTTGGCAACTTCATCACCGTTACCCTGAATATTCTTCTGGTCATTGGCATCCTCGGCTTCTTCGGGGTGCAGACCACAACCTTTGCTGCCTTGATCGCCGCGATTGGCCTGGCCATCGGCATGGCTTGGTCGGGCTTGCTGTCAAACCTGGCGGCAGGCGGCTTTATCATCATCTTGCGTCCGTTCAAGGTTGGTGACTTCATCTGTGCCGGCGGTGTAACGGGGACTGTTACCGAGATTGGCTTGTTCGTCACCGCCATCAACACCCCTGATAATGTGCTGACGCTGGTGGGCAACAACAAGATCTTCAGTGACAACATCCAGAATTTCTCGCACAACGCATTCCGCCGGGTGGACCTCAAGGCCCAGCTTTCAGGTGCCACCGACTACAAGGCGGCGGCTGCGCTGCTTCGAGAGCGGATTGCCGGGATTGATAACGTGCTGGCCGAACCCGCCGTGGATGTTGAAATCCTTGAATTCAACCTGGTCGGGCCGGTGATGGCGGTGCGTCCTTATTGCCACACCGATCACTATTGGCAGGTGTATTTCGACACCAACAAGATGATCAAGGATGCGCTGGGCGAGGCGGGCTTCCCGGCACCAATGCCCGCGCAAACGGTGATCATGCAGCAGGCCGGTTGAATCCAGCCTGGGTGTAGCGGCCTATTGGCCTTTCAGCCGGTTGAACAAGGGCGGGCAAGCTTCGCGTTGCCCGCCCTACAAATGTCAGTAGGCGATACAACTTATGAGCCTTTGACCGCCTTCCAGAGCTTGCTCCCCAGCGTCACAACCACGAGCGCGATCGCACCCGCGATAATGCCCGCTACGCCGTTTAGCAGCACAGGCGCTGCACTGCCCATCAACTCCAAGCCAGAGCTGGTGGCCAGGTGCTCGGATGCCTGCTCTATCCAGTGATGCACCGCAGGCACGCCGTGGGTAAGGATGCCGCCGCCGACCAGGAACATTGCGGCGGTGCCTATCACCGACAGGCTCTTCATCAGGTAAGGGGCTGTGAACAAGATACCCCGGCCAAAACTGCGCGTAGCACGTGTGAACAAACCTTCGCCTTGGCGTTCGTTCAAATAGAGCCCGGCGTCATCCAGTTTGACGATGCCTGCGACCAACCCATAAACGCCAATAGTCATCACCAACGCAATGCCCGAGACCACTATGATTTGTTGCGTCATTGGCGCCCCGGTGACTGTGCCCAGGGTAATCGCAATAATTTCTGCTGAAAGAATAAAGTCTGTGCGAATGGCCCCGCCGATTTTTTCTCGCTCGAATGCTTTGACTTGCTCAGGCGATTTGCTCGCCGCTTCAAGCAATTCGGCTTTTTCTTGCTGGTCCTCTTCCTTGGAGTGCAAAAACTTGTGGGCCAGTTTCTCGAAGCCTTCAAAACACAGGAAGGCGCCACCGAGCATCAACAGCGGTGTAACCGCCCAGGGCGCGAGGGCGCTGATGACCAGGGCTGCAGGCACCAGAATCAACTTGTTGCGCAGTGAGCCCTTGGCAACCGCCCACACCACCGGCAGTTCCCGGTCGGCTCGCACGCCAGTAACCTGCTGGGCATTGAGCGCCAGGTCGTCGCCCAGGACGCCAGCGGTTTTCTTGGCTGCAACCTTGGTCATCAACGACACATCGTCGAGCACGGTTGCGATGTCATCTAAAAGGGTTAAAAGGCTACTGCCTGCCATCTAGGGAATTCCTTTGGTTTACGAAGCTTGAAGTATCTGAGCAGTACCTTAGCCCAACAATCAAGCATTTAGCGAACCTCTGGAAACGACTGCGCTGGCTACCGTTCCCAGCGGTTCCTTGGAGATCTAGTGTCCGTTGGATGTGTTTTTCATGGATATTGGTGATCTGTCGCAAGCTAATTGCACCTAAGCATTGTCCTACAGCGCTGGGTGCGGCACTCTTGAGCCTCTCAGACAACCCATGGACGGAGGCTAGGCACGATGGATGCCAATCAGGCGCATATTTCGCTGACGGTTTCAGGTTTTAACTCAGACTTGCAAGTACTCAAGTTCGATGGCTCGGAAGCACTTAACGAACTGTATCAGTTTGATATAGAACTGGTGAGCGAAACGCCTGATCTTGACCTCGACAGCCTGATCAATCAGCCCGCCTACCTGAGCTTTGGGCCTGAGCAGAAGGGCGTTCATGGGGTTGTTTATTCAGCGCAGCAAGGGGATTCCGGCAAGCGCCTGACCCGTTATCGCATCAGCCTCATGCCGCAACTCGCCTATTTGATGCACAGCGTCGACCAACGCATTTTCCAGCACATGACCGTGCAGCAAATCATCAGCGACGTGCTCAACAAAAACGGGATTCAAGCGGATGCCTATCGCTTCCAGCTTGGCTCGTACGTCTACCCTGAGCGCGAGTATCGCGTGCAATACAATGAAACCGACCTGCACTTTATTCAGCGCCTGTGCGAAGAAGAAGGCATCAGTTTCCACTTCCAGCACAGCGCCGACAGCCATGTGCTGGTGTTTGGCGATGACCAAACCGTATTTCCCACATTGGCGCCGCTGGCCTATCACCCCGACAGTGGTATGGCGGCGGCCAATGCGGTGGTCAAGTCGCTGTTGGTCACCTTGGAAACCCGCAGCAGCGCGGCCAGCTTTCGTGACTACAACTTCGAAAAGCCCAAGCTGACCCTCGATGGTGAATACAAGGCCGAGTTCCTGCCCGAGTTGGAAGTCTATGAATATCCGGGGCGCTTTACCGAGCGTGCGCGCGGCAAGCACCTGGCCAAACGCGCATTGGAGCGCTTGCGTACCGGTTATGAAATAGCGGCTGGACGCAGTGATGCAAGCCTGCTCAGCGGCAGTTTCCTGAGCTTGAGCAACCATCCGCGTGCGCAATACAACGATTTGTGGCTGATCCACAGCGTCGAGCACCAAGGGCGCCAGCCACAGGTGCTTGAGGAGTCGGTCAGCAGCGATGTAAAGGCAGAAGACGGCTTCACCCAGGGCTATCGCAACAGCTTTGTCGCCACGCCCTGGGACATCACCTTCCGTCCGCCGCTCAAACACCGCAAAGCCAAGGTCCAAGGCGCGCAGCGGGCGATTGTCACCGGCCCCCAGGGCGAAGAGATTCATTGCGACGAATACGGCCGGGTCAAGGTTCAGTTCTTCTGGGACCGCGTCGGTCAGGCCGATGAGCAAACCAGTTGCTGGTTGCGCGTGAGTAACAGTTGGGCAGGCAATGCTTATGGCGCGGTGACCATCCCGCGCATCGGCATGGAAGTGTTGGTGAGCTTCTTCGAGGGCGATCCCGATCAACCCATTGTCAGCGGTTGCCTGTATCACAAGGAACACGCCGTACCTTATGCACTGCCTGAAAACAAAACCCGAAGCACCTTCAAAACCAACAGCAGCCTTGGTGGCGCCGGGTTCAATGAACTGCGCATCGAGGATAAGGCCGGTCAGGAGCAAATCTTCGTCCACGCCCAGCGCGATTGGGATCAGCGGGTCGAAAACGACCAGAAAATCCATGTTGGCAACGAGCGCCACGACACAGTCGAAGCCAACAGCTACAGCGAGTTCAAGGCCAAAGAACACCGCATGACCCACTTAGACCGCAAGACTGCGGTCGACGCCAGCGATCACCTGAATGTCGGCGTGACTCAACATGCAAAAATAGGTGTGGGCCAGTTCGTCGAAGCCGGTACCGAAATCCACTATTACGCGGGCAGCAAGGTCGTTATCGATGCAGGCATGGAGCTGACCGCCAAAGGCGGTGGCAGCTTTGTCAAAGTCGACCCAAGCGGCATTACCTTCAGCGGCGCGACCATCAAGATCAACTCCGGCGGCGCCCCGGGCGTTGGCTCCGGGATTGCCTTGCTACTGCCTAACATCGGCCAGCCGGCAGACCAGGCCGTGCCGGGGGAATTGCTAGTGCCTGCACAGCGTCGGGCCTTGATGCGCAAGGCCCCGCGCTGCGCGATTTGTGAAAAGGCGGCTGAGGAAGGCGCTGCGTGACTACCTTTGTAGAGGCCAATTACCTTTTAGTTGATGGTGTGATAAACCCTGACGCGCTGGTTACGCTTTATCAGCGTGGCGAGGCGCTGGATATCCAGCCTCTGTACATTGGTACCCGTTGGGCTGAGTTGCACGACATTGGGCCTATTTTGGTCTGCGCAAACGGAGGGCGTCGCCTCATTGACGAATGGGCTGCACGGGCAATGGAGTTACAAGATGCCTGTTTTCTTTCGTCTTCAGCGCCGATTCAAACCCTGGCCGATCATTTGCGTCATTTGATCAGCCCGCCTGACGTATTGGGCGGCGAGGGTTTATTGCGTTTTGCCGACCCGTTGGTGGCTCAGCATTGGCTCGCCAGTTATCCCCAGCAGCAGCTAAACAGCCTGCTGGGGCCAATCGAAGCCTGGTCGACCCCCGTTTTTGATCACAGTTGGGAACCGGCGGCGCCCATTGCCTGGCAGCGCTTCACTCGCACTGAACCCGCGCAAAACTGGAAGGAACACAATGCCCTGCTAGGCCAGGAGCAGCTGGACGCGCTCGATAGCGCAGCGCGCTGGCGTTTTATGGAGCGACTCAACGAGATGCTCCAGCAACACTATCCACAGTTGCTCGCTCAAATCTCCCCTGAACAACGAACGTATTGGTTTGATCAGCGTCTCAACGAGGCACAAGCCTGGGGTTTGGCCACCGAGCGTAGCCTGGCCATTTGGGTCGAGTACAGCCTGCGTTGGGGCGAGGGTTTCACGCTGCGAGCCAATGGGCCCTACCAGCAATGGCTGGAACGTACTCCGGAAGCACTCAAACTTGCCCCTGAAATGCGGATCCAGCAGATGGACAACGACTGTTTGGCGATTGAATTTAACAAGGACGTGTCATGACTCAGCCCGCGACAACCCCTCAGATTAAACAGGCGCAGCGCAACCAGGCATTTGATGACACGCCTTTATCTCATGGCCAATGTTCATTAATGGCGGGAGAGGTCGCGATCTTTCCTGTGCGTTATGCGCTTGATGAATCCCCAGAAAAAGGCACCAACCAAGGCCCCAACCCGCTTCCAAGCGATTGGCAGGGTGGTGCCTTGCCATCGCTGCAGACCCGTAGCTATACCTTGCGTCAATTGCGCGATGGTTGGGTCTACGTCTGGGATAGCATCGACAAGACATTTCATGAATATGAAGTCAAAGGTGAACAATTCACCCGCCATAAGTGGACTGACAAGCAACTGAACCAGGATGTGCGTAACAATCCTGGTGAAAGCCTGCCTTACCTGCTTTATCCACGTCGCAGCCGTTTACGCATCGCCTTTTCACCCGTGCAATGGACATGGCGAATCTGCGAGCTAATGCGCAGCAGCACCAAAGAGCAAGGCCAGTGGATGCGTGAAGTCAACCTGCCGGCCTTTTGCCTGAGTGGGCGGGTGGCGAACGGCGGCCCTATCAGGGCGCTGGGCGAAAGCCTGGCAGATATTCTGCCAACGCCGAAAAAGCCTACTTTCGCGACCACCACGCTGCCGACTCAAGCTGGAGATGATGAGCCCGCCGGGCCTTTCAAGGCGACATTCGAAGAAGCACTGGTTCGAGGCAAGGTGCCAGACCAGGATACAGCCCTGTTTGTTGCGCTTGACGATCCGCTTGCGCTGGTAGAAGACCTCAACATGAACCTGATGGGGCGGCTGGCTGAGCAAAGCCTGTATGAAAACCAGCATCAACACAAACTGCAAAGCGCACAGTCTGTAATCCAACTGTGCGGTGTGGACACTGATGCGCTTACACCTGCTTCAGTAAAAGATCCGGTGCAGCGCGCAGATTGTGCCAAGGATATCTACCAGCGACTGAGCGCCGAAGACAAGGCCACTGCGCTGCGTAACAGCATGAGCCCCATTGCACAGGGCATGCATGGGATGCCGGACACCCGGTTCATTGATGCGCAGCAAATCGCCGAAGCTGCCCAGGCTGCATTCAACAGCAAATGGGGCGCGCATATCAGCGATCAACAATGGCAAGCCACCCTCAAGGATTGGAACTCCAAGAGCAAGTGGCGCGAGGATGTGTTTTTTGAAGATGTCGTCAGCTTCTATGCTGAAACCACCCAGCAACTGCTGCGCCTGCAAGCACATTGCCAGCGTAGCGAACATGACTTGATCACCTGGCTCAATGCGCTGAAGCCCAATGCCGAGGCGGTCTATTACGACAGCTGCAATGCTGCGCAATCGGCCGAGCTGCTTGGTCTCGCCTATGCGGTTTATGTGGCCTTGTCGGGCTGCGAAGCAGGCAAGGAGTGGCTGCTAAAGCAGGGTAAAGCGCCTGATAACCTGCTGGGCATGGCTCTGTTCAACTTCAGTCCGGAGTTGGAGGCCATGGTCAAACAAGTGTCTGCCAACTTTGCCGCGACAGGTTCCCTGGATGATCAAGGCCAGGGTGATGGCAGCTCTCCATTGCTTGACCCTTCGTCACCGGGCGACATCACCAATGTCTCTACGCGGGTTGCCGAGCTGAAAGGCGTGCTCGATACCGGCGTTCTGCAAAAAACAGCGGTTTACAAAGCCCTGAGCAGCGATGCCAAACAAGCATTCGACACCTTGCGTCTTGTTGCCAACGATATCGCCAGCGAAGCCTGGCATGGGCTGAGCCAGTTGCTGATACCTGCAATGAAAGAGGTTAATGCAATCAAGCTGAGCGCCCTGCAAGTACTGATCTCCACGGAAATATCCGGTGCGACGCAACTGGTCAAAAACCCCAACTATGCAAGCGAGTTTCAAGCCTGGACGCGTAAGGTAATACCCTTGAACCGTCAAAAGTCAGCTTTGCAGCGGGTGCTCTATAGCCCCGGCCTGGCGCACGATAAACGCTCGGCTCGTATTCAGTTGAATAAACTGGATGAGGAACTCAATGCCTTGTTCCTGCAACGTCCGCTTGAAACCTTTGCAAAGGTGCAAGGCGGTGGGCGCATCAGCCTGGGGCCGGACAAGGTGCAAATCCTGCTCAGCGACTTGGGACAAGCTGAAGTCGCTGCCCAGTTGCGGCTTAAAGCACTCAACACCGCCGCTTATAGCCAGCGGGCTAAAGCCTGGGTTGGGCAAAACCTGGGTAAATCCCTACCGGCCTTGTTGGTTGGGCTTAACGCCTGGAACTTCTACAGTGTCAGCAAGCAAGCGGCGAACGACGGCAGCTTCAGTGCAGATGAGTGGCGCAATATGGGTTCAAGCGCGGCCTTTACCGCCAACGCCATGATGACTTTCGCAGTGGCGCCCATGTGGGAACGGGCGGCGGGGATGGCTGCGACGCTCGATGAAAAAGTCACCAAGGTTGCCAAGGCTTCTTACCGTGCTTGGGTTGGCGAGGCCAGAGCCGCTGCGGCTAGTACCGCAGGTGGTTCAGCTGTCGCAGGAGAGTTTGCGGCTTTTTCCAAGGCACTGATTTTACGCACTGCAACATGGGCCGTATTAGGGGCTGTCGCCTGTGGTTTGGAGGCCTGGCAGCTTTACAAAGATGCTCATAATGCGACCAGTAAGCAAGAAGAGAAGCTGATCTATGCAAAAATGGGTATTGTCGCTGTTATGGGGACAGTTGCAGGCGTGCAGCTTGTAGGCGCTTTAGCTGGTTTTTTCTTTGGTTTTTCATGGGTAATGGCTACGCCAATTGGGATTTTTTTGGCGGTGCTTGGGGCGGCGTATTTGATTCTTTCGATGATGATCAATAATGCCCACCGTGAAGGCGTCAGGCGTTGGTTGTTTCATTGCAACTGGGGGCGTGAACCAAACCCTGAGTGGTCGGTCGAGACCGATACCGGGCATGCCGCGCAGATGAACGCACTGGTTGAAACACTGCAACAACCCACCTTGGTCAGCCGTGCAGTTGAAGATGTTCATCAATACAGTACGCCCTATGGCGGTGGCGTGTCGGTTTCTACTCCTAAGGGCTTTTGGCTCCAGCTATTACTGCCCAAACTCGTTGCTGGCCATGATGTCATGTTGCAACCGGCAATGGTCGATACCCATTGGTTTACTGACGATACCTTGCGCGCCACTCCTGCTGGGTACAGCGAGCAGTTTCTTAATGGTTTCTGGGCCGACCCTAAAACCTTTCAAACGCTGCCTACAACCGAAGGCGGTAATACACTGCCTGCGGACTACCGTTATAACGACGAAGACACGCATCGCCTCTGGCAAGCCTGGATCGATACATCGCTTAGAAGCCCGGTGCTAGAACTGGAGGTGACTTATCCACCTGAAGTTTTGCAGCGTAAAGGCGGTCGTGGCTATATATTGCAACTGGCCATAAGTACTTCAGCTAAGCAGGCCGATCGACAAAATAACGCCTTTGAAGCAGCGTTAAATAAAGAGCTTGTATTGGCAAGGCACTCAACGCAACAGTTAACGCTGCCTGTCCCTAATTGATAAAAATGAGTTGTGATGAATTTAATTAAACCTCCTGTTATTCCTGATCGGCTTACATGGGAATATGCACATGAGCCTGAGCTGATCAGCTGGACAATAAGAGCAAGAAGCTATAATACGTTTGTGGCGAATCTGATTTTTTGGTTTTTTTTTACAGTGGCTTTATGTCTTGCATATTTTATGTATAGCCCGGAATTTATTGACCAAACAATTAGAATCGTCGGGGCGGTATTGACATTTTTGGCGGTTGTGCTTGCAACTGCTTCCATGACCCATCAACGAATAAATTTCGCCTATCGATTGTCAGAGTCAGGCATCGAGTGCTGCAATTGGAAAGACTTTCCTCGCTGGATGCTGGTGGGGCTTAACTGGTTTATGGGTATAGCTGCACTGGTGGTGATCTGTCTGGCCGGTGATAACCCTTCGGCACTGCTCGCTGGGATACTGGGGCCAGGGGCGATAGGGCTGATGTCTTGGATGATGTTGAATTCTAAAAACTACCAGGAAATGCAGTCTGATTATTACCATAGGTTTTTCAAGTTCTCTGAGATAACAGAGATGACATTGGGTACAAATAGAACAATGATAGAGCTATTGTATCTGGCGGTTAGGGAAGGGCAGAAAGAACTAGGAAGAGGGCGGATGTATGTTTTCTTCGATAAAAAAATAAAGCAAGAAGTTAATGATCTTATCCAGCAACGGCTGCGACCTGAAGTGCCGTATACGGTTGGTAAAATTGATGTGCTGCAAACATAAGGAATCCAGTCAGTTGCTGTGTTGACTGGGTATAATTCCTGCAATGGAAAGGCTTGGTTTGGCCATTCTACTGATTCTTGTTTTCAGGCTGCGCTCTATGGCATTTTCGCGCGTTACCCCGGTTGAATAATTGGTTCATTTTAACCGCTACGAATATAAATTGAGATCGCTCTGCAATACTGATTGATAAGGAGCGTGTTTTTTGTTGGCCAGGCAAGATCGAGTTCTGTTGGTGTGGGGCGCATTTGATGCTTTTTATGTGGCTCGCTTTGTCGTGACTAGCCTTTCTGAACATCGCATACCTTATGTGACTGACTTTACTGAAACACTTCGGGTGCTGTCGGAGCAGGGTGCTGTTGTTAATATTTATGTGATGTTTATGTGGGTGTTGCAGGCATCGATTGTCGTCAGTGCGCTTTTATTGCTGGCGCGCAAGCCCGGGTTCAAATGGTTTTATTATTGCCAAATTCCATTAAGGCTTATTTATTATGTGCCTTCGGTTTCACTGATAACCTTAGGCGTGCTAGGCCCTCAAGGTTCCCGTAGCATTGCTATTACGCTTGGCTTGCTGCTGTTATCGGAGGCTCTAAAGGTTTTTACCCTTTTCAAGTATGTTCCCAGCAAAAAAAGCGTGTAGCTGGCAGGCCGGTACTCGCTAACCCCCAGGTAACCTCGCTCGGTATTATTGCGGCAACCTTTGGCGGTTGCTTGCGTTGGTAGCTGCACCTTGGTCTATCGCCGTTCGCTGTTTTTCTGGGAATCCTTCGGGAAATATCGATGCGAACGGGCTCGCCATCGCTTGCCTCCACTGGGCGATGCTTTCACTAAGCCTGTGCTGAAATCTCACCAGTGCTTTCAAACTTTGTGAACAGTAGCAAACTGCTGGCACCTTGATGAATTAGAATGCCCGCCCGCTGCTAGCGTCGGAATGCTTTCCCCGTTCATTCACGCACGCCCATTCATAAGAACAATACAGCGTCCCTCTGTCCTCACCACGCCCTCGCTTGCGCTGTGATCGATGTTCTTTTGATGTTCGCCTTGAAGGCGATGTAAGGAATTTTCTGTTTATGAAAGGTTTTATGCGTGCGTTGCTGCTCGGTTGCAGTCTATTGATCAGTTCTACCAGTTGGGCGCAGATGGCGACCCTGGAAGCAATGAACATGGCTGGCCTGCAGCGCAGCCTTGGGCAGATTATCGCCAAGGACTACATGATGATCGGCTCCGATGTGAAGGTGGCTTCTGCCATACGCCAGCGAGACGAGAGTATCGCGCTGTTCGAGAAGCATCACCAGCAGCTGAAAGACTACGCCACTGATGAACAGAGCCGAGCGTCACTGGCGAAGGTCGAGGCAATCTGGGCAGAGTACAAGCCACTGATCACCGCCCAGCCTGATAAAGCCCAGGCCCCGCTTGTGTTGGCCACGGCCGAAAAGCTGGTCAAGGAATGCCAGCAAACGGTTGATCTGTTGGAGAAGCAAAATGGTGATGCGGCTTCGCACGCAATCAATCGCAGTGGCTGGAACCGCGTGCTGACCCAACGTACGGCAATGTTCTACATGGCCCGTGCCTGGGGCGTAACTGCACCGAACCTGGATGCCGAATTTCAGGCGTCGGTAAAGGAATTCGGCAGCATCATGCAGGAGCTTCAGGCCAGCAAAGCGCCTAATCCGGAAATCGCAGAAGCGCTTCGCAAGACCGACGCTAAGTGGCAGTTCGCAAGCAAGGCGCTTTCCTCCAAGGACTTCGTTCCGACCATTGTTGCGATCAATGCCGACTCGATGTTTCGTCAGCTCAATGAGATGACTCGGCTGTATGCAGGGCTAACTACCGATAGCCTGTAAACCTCGTGCCCCGTTTGAGTACGGGGCGGCGCGGGCCTAGTCCGGCTTACTGCCCTGCCAGCGCGGCGCTTCCAGGGGCTGCCAGTTTTGCAACAATGCGAGCAGTTCATCTGGTGTTTCGCTGAGTTGCAGCATGGCCCGGTGATTGGCGCGCACGAACTGCTCCTCCACCAACTGGTCGAGAAAGGCGCCAAGCTTGCTGTAGAAACCCTTTACGTCGAGCAAGCCCAAGGGCTTGTTGTGGTAGCCAAGCTGCGCCCAGGTCCAGACTTCGAAGAGTTCCTCAAGGGTGCCAAGCCCGCCGGGTAGTGCGATAAAGGCATCGCTAAGCTCAGCCATGCGTGCTTTGCGCGCGTGCATGCCGTCGACCACTTCGAGCCGGGTAAGGCCCTGGTGGCCAACTTCAGCGCGCTTGAGGCTCTGTGGAATGATGCCGATCACTTCACCGCCTGCCGCCAACGCGGCATCTGCAACAACGCCCATCAAGCCAACAGCACCGCCACCGTACACCAGGCGGATATTCTGTTGGGCAAGGTGCTGGCCAAGTTTTACGGCCGCTTCTTGATAGATGGGGTTAGCGCCGCTACTGGCACCACAGAACACGCAGATCGAACGCAAACTCATGGATTTGCTCCTGGACAATTTGGGAATCGCTGAAAAGCTAGCGAGCGACCAGAGTATAAGGTGCAACATCCAAGGTGAGTAACAGCCGAAGGCTGTCGCAGAACAGATGCCGCAGCAACGGCTGCCGCACAATACCAAGCGCAATGCTTTATCGAGGGTTTGTTGCCTGCGCAGGTCGGCCTTGCTGGGAGATTCAAATCGACTATGCGGCGTCTGGGCCTGTCCAGGCTCTATGGGCTAACACCGCTGTTGCCGCCTGCGTAGGCTGCCAGCAGGCTTTGTAAGAGTTGGTTTAGATGATTCTGTTGGCTGTTCATAAAAGTGGCTCCTGATTGATGAAGTCAGGTTAGCCTTGCGGGTTGGCACTGGCTTGTTGATTGAATTGATCGACTTAATAGTATTCACCAGCAGTTGCACACAAAGACTGTGGAGTGAGCTGTGGGTAAGGTGGGCGTATCAGTCTGCGTGGCTAGTCATCCGGGGCTTACAGATGTTTGTACGTTTTTTGATCAAAAGCAGCTTGCTGTGTATTAAGAAGTTATCCACCTGCTTTTTTCAGCGCAATAGAGTTGTCCACGACTACTGTGGGTAGGGTTGTAGATAACTAGGGGATGTATCGCTGAAGGCCATATAAACAAAGGCTTGCAGGCTATTGGTTGAATTTTGATCAGCCCGCTTGAGGTGTAAAAAGCAGGGTTCTCAAGAGGATTAGTCAAGCAATAAGTTAATTATTTATGCACCTGGAAAGCGGTCTATGCACAGTTATCCAACTTCTCTGTGGAGCGCTCTGTGTATAACCTGAGTGCTAAGCCAGCAAAGCCTTTAAACACTAGGTGTTTAGCCTTCTGTTTGTTTTTTGATCAATATTAATTAGCCGTTAAATCAATGAGTTAGTCCCACACTTAGAACTATTCGATCTCGTCATGAAAGTTGTCCACGGCAATTGTGGGCAGTCTTGTTGATAACTGGGGTATGTATTGAGCAAAGCCTTTTGAACCGGGGGTTATAGAGAATTGATTGTTTTTTGAACAGTCGTTCTCAGAGGACAAATCCCCGAGGGAAACAGCCATTCGTCAAGCCAAGAATCAACTATTTACAATCTGGTCGAGGCGTTATGAGGAGTTATCCAGTTTCTCTGTGCAGGGCTCTGTGGATAAGCTGCGTGCTAAGTTGGCAATGCCCCGGGAGACTAGGCTTGTGCGCTGCTGTACGTTTTTTGATCAGTAAAGATTAAACTGTTAAATCAGTGGCTTAGCTGTTTTGTTTGGGGTTTTTGACAGGCTCTGAAGTTGTCCCCGTCTACTGTGGGCAGCCTTGTTGATAACTAGGGTATGCATTGTTACAGCCCAATGAAATCAAGGCTTCACGCGAGGTGGTTGTTTTTTGTACAGCCTTTGCCAGTTCAAAAAAAGCCTGTGGCAAAGCTAAAGAGTCAAGAAATTATTCAGCCATTTCAGTGGCTTACTATTTTCGAGGGCTCAGTTATCCCAGTTCTCTGTGCAAGCTTCTGTGGATAACCTGCGTGTTAAGCCCTGTGAGCCACGCAAGACTAAGTGTTGCCGATGTTGTACGTTTTTTGACCAGTTTTCTGGGCTTCGCTTGGTTATTGGCTCAAGGCGCTAATGCGGGTAGAGCGGCCCAGTAGCTGGAGTGCGCGGTCAGGGTAGTCTGTGATCAAGCCTTGGGCGCCAAGGTCAATCAGCTTGCGCATGGCGGGCTGTTCGTTGATTGTCCACAGCTGTACGTTGAGGCCGCGCGCTTTAGCTGACTCAATCAATGCTCGGCTGGCAAGCTCAACGCCACTGTGGCGCGGGGGAATCTGCAATACCTGGTAGGAGGGCGAAAGCACCCGGCCCAGGCCCAGCCACTCCATCGCGAGCCAGAGGCGTATCGAACTTGGGCTGGCTGAGGTTGCGACCCCGGGGCAGTTGTGGCGCAGGCGGACCAGGTTGGATTCGTAGTAGCTGGCAATGATCACTCGATCGCGCTGCTTGTTGCGGTCCAGGCTCTGGCAGACTTTGTCCACAAGGCTATTGTCTGCCAGCTTCAACTCGATGATCTTGGCCATTTGCGGTTCAGCCTGCAGCACTGTATCCAATAGCGGGATGTCGATGCCCTGGGCGCGATATGGATAGCTCTGCCCGCCATCGGCAGTCCATCTGTATCCGGCATCCAGTTGCTGCAATTGCGCCAGGGTAAAACTATCCACAAGGCCTTCGCCGTCGGTCGTGCGATCAACGCTTTCATCGTGGATAACCACGACTTGCCCGTCGCTTGTCAGGCGCACATCCATTTCCAGCATGTCCACGCCTAGTGCACTGGCGCGCTGGAAGGCGAACAGGCTGTTTTCTGGCCACAGCCCACGGCCGCCACGGTGCGCAATGACCAGGGGCTGCTGGCCAAATGAGCTGAGTACCTTGGGTGTTTGTGCAGGTTTGCTGGTGAGCGCCAGTACTGCCAGTGCAACGGCGATAAGCAGGGTTGGGGCAATAAGGAAGCGGGCGAGGCGCAACATGATTTTTCTGTCCGGGCCGGGGGCATACTGACTATGACAGAGTAGAAGCGAACGGGCTGATGAACTGGAGCACAGTTGCGGGCATTGGGGAGAACCTACAGCCGCAAGGCTGTAGGTTCAGGAGCGATAGGCAGGTTGTCGCTAGCTGGCAAGCAACCAGGCGCCGGTCAGTGCCGAGGCTGCGCCCGCGATACGTATCAGTGGCGCGGCTGCTTGTGGCACAAAGCGCACCAACGCATAGCCGCTGGCATGCAACGCCGCCGTGGCCACAATAAAACCTATTGCGTAGCTGGCAGGGCTTGCCAGTGCTGGCAGTTCAAGGCCGTGGGCAATGCCGTGGCTCAGGCCAAAGACTGCGGTTAGCGTCAGGGCGAAGGCTGCTGGCAGGCGAGCGGCAACCGCAACCAGCACGCCGAACGCCAGGACTGAGCCAGCAATGGCGGTTTCCATCAACGGCATCTCGATACCACTAAAGCCCAGTACGCCACCGAACAGCATGCTGCTGACGAAGGTTATCGGCAATGCCCAGCGTGCCGCGCCTTGTTGTTGGGCTGCCCAGAGGCCTACAGCGAGCATGGCCAACAGATGGTCAAGGCCAAACACCGGGTGGGCCAGACCGGCCATAAGTCCGGATTCGTGATGGCCGGGGTGGGCAAATGCCAGTGCAGGCGTGAGGAACAGAGCAAGGCTAAACAGGGATTTACGCAGGTTCATGATTAAGCGTCCTTGTGGATATTCGAGTCAGGCGGCGTTGAGCATGCCGTGGCGTTCAATGAAGGCGATGATGTCTTCGAGGCCCTGGCCAATTTTCTGGTTGCTGAAAACAAAGGGTTTTTCGCCGCGCATTTTTCTGGTGTCGCGGTCCATGATTTCAAGCGATGCGCCAACCAGCGGGGCGAGGTCGATTTTGTTGATTACCAGCAAGTCAGACTTGCATATGCCTGGGCCGCCCTTGCGTGGCAATTTGTCACCGGCGGAGACATCGATTACGTAGATGGTCAGGTCTGACAGTTCCGGGCTGAAGGTGGCCGACAGGTTGTCACCGCCGGACTCAACCAGAATGATGTCGAGGCCGGGAAAGCGTTTGTTCAACTGATCTACCGCCTCAAGATTGATCGAGGCATCCTCGCGAATTGCGGTATGCGGGCAGCCACCGGTTTCAACACCGATGATTCGCTCAGGCGCCAGGGCTTCGTTGCGCACCAGGAACTGGGCATCTTCCTGGGTGTAGATATCGTTGGTCACGACGGCAATGTTGTAGCGTTCACGCAAGGCCAGGCACAGGGCTAGAGTCAGGGCTGTTTTGCCGGAACCGACCGGGCCGCCGATGCCGACGCGCAAGGGTTGGCTATTCATGTTGGAGTTTCCTTTTAGGAGCGAAATAGTCGACTGTACTGGCGCTCATGCGCCATGCTCGCCAAGGCCAGGCCAAATGTGGCACTGCCCCAGTGGGCGGGTTCAGCTTGATTGCAGAGTTGTTGTGCCTGTTGCAGGACCGGCAATAGGGTTGATGTCAGGCGTTGTGCCGCCTGTTGTCCCAAAGGCAGGGTTTTCATCAGCACCGCCAGTTGGTTTTCCAGCCAGCCCCAGAGCCATGCGGCCAATGCGTCGTCAGGGGTGATTTGCCAGGCCCGCGCAGCCAAGGCCCAGCCGAGCGCCAACCCTGGCTCTTGCTGCGTTTCGAAGAACTCGCGAGCGGGTGTGTCCAGTTCGGGAAGGCCCTGCAATAGTTGCTGGATTGAATAACCCATCTGCCGGCTTTCGAGACGTAACTCGCGGGTCTCGCGGCTGGCACTATGTTGCTCGGCGAGCAGTTTCAGTGTTTCCCAGTCGTCGCGTTCTGCCGCCTGGCAGTGGGCAAGCAATAGGGGCGCTTCGAAGCGTGCGAGGTTGCATAGCAATTGGTCGCTGATCCAGCGTTGTGCACTGGCCGCGTCCTTGACCATACCTTGCTCGACTGCCATTTCCAGGCCTTGTGAGTAGCTGTAGCCGCCGATCGGCAGTTGCGGGCTGGCCAGGCGTAACAGCGCCCAGGCTTTGTTCACTTGCGCACACCAAACTGGTGCAGGCGCGGTGCATAGCTGAATTCGGCATCACCGGCATGTGAGTGATGATGACCGCCGCCGTATGCGCCATGCTCGGGCTGGTAAGGTGCCTCGATCAACTCAACCTTGGCCCCAAGCTGTTCGAGCATGGCCTTGAGTACGTAGTCATCGGGTAGCCGCAGCCAACCTTCGCCCAGTTGCAAGGCAACATGGCGGTTGCCCAGGTGATAGGCGGCGCGCATCAGCTCAAAGGGGCTGTCACAGGTCACGTGCAGCAGTTGCTCGGAACGGGCGCCGACACGAATAACTCGTCCATCCTGAGCTTGCAGGCACTCGCCATCGTGCAGGGGTGGTTGGCCGCGCTCAAGAAACAGGCCGACGTCCTCGCCGGTTGTTGTAAAGCAGCGTAGGCGGCTTTTACTGCGGGCCTCAAAGGTCAGCAGCAGCTCTGCGTCCCATTTTTCCTGAGGCTTGATACGTTGATGAATCACCAGCATGCGATAGGTTCCAGCAAGACAATGCAGCGTTACAGAGCAAGGGGCTTGCCAATGCTGTGAAGCGCTGAAATGGTGCGGGTTGTAGCGTCTGTGTGATAGTTGTTGAGGCGCAGCTTGGGATTTATTTGGTGCGATGCAGGGTCTATTGCGCCACTTTGGTGCGCCGCAGGTGCTTGGCCAGGGGCTGGGTGCCGGGTACATGCCAGTACTTGGCACCGATAAAGATGACTCGTAGCTGCTCGATCATCTTGGCGGCGGGTTGCAGGTGGGGCGGCAGTGGTTTTGTCGGGGTGTCGATCAACTCGGGCAATGTGGCAAACACCGTTTTCACGATCATGTCGGCGAGCAGTTCCAGCTCTTCGCTATCGTGGTGCTGGTGTTTGGGCATCAGGGCCAGGTCGGCTGCGAGGTCGGACATTATGCGACCCCGCAAGGCGCCGATTGCCTGGCGCACAGGCAGCGAACCGCCAAATTGCTCACGGGCGAGAAAGATGAACTGGGGGCGGTTTGCATCCACTGCGTCGAGGAAGATGCGCACCGAGGCGTCGATCAGTCCGCCCAACTCGAACTCGTTGTGGCGAACCTTGCGGATGGTTCCGCGGAAAGTCTCGCCGACTTCAGCCACAAGGGCCAAGCCCAGAGAGTCCATATCCTGGAAGTGCCGATAAAAACCGGTCGGTACTATGCCGGCTGAACGTGCGACTTCACGCAAGCTCAGGCTGCAAAAGCCACGACCTCCGGCCATCAGGCTGCGCGCCGCATCCATCAGGGCGTGGCGGGTTTGCAGTTTTTGTTCGGCGCGAGGTTGCATCAGTCAAGACTTCCGGAAGATTGCAGCACACTTTAACAAATGGCTCGCAAGGGCGTCGATTCTAGCGTGCCTGGACCTGCTGCGGGCACTAAACGCAGTATCTGTGACGCATTGTCCACGCGTGCTGGATCAATAACCCAGTACGCGGGCGCGGGCCCGGGCGTTTTCTTCCATTTGCTGGCAGGTCATAAAGCCTTTGCTGTCGACCCGGTCTGCCGAGTTGAAACTCACATAGTAAGGCTGCTGGTGGCCATCATTGTTGAGGATGTAGTTGTTACAGGTGCCAGGTTCAACACTGCGGTTAATGACCGATGAGGGTTGGCCGCCGACCTGCAGGACTTCCTTTTTAGTCATGTCATCCACCACATCCCTGACCAGTGGCTGGTCATTGAAGGTGAAGTAGTCAACCGGGTTCTCAGGCTTGTCTCCAGCGCAGCCAGACAATCCTGCGAGGGCGGTTAGAGCAAAGGCAACGCCCAGAACGTTCTTATTCATGGTGTTCTCCTGTTGAAAGTCAGCAATCATTTCAGTGTATGGCTCTTATGACTCTAGATCGCTTTAGAAGTTGTGTTCCTGGGCTCGTATACCGTCGAATTATAAGTGCGCGGCAGGTATGCTTGCAGGCTCTCTAGCTGGCACGTCAGGGCGCGTCAGGCCGTTATGAAGTAGTTGAGGAGCCTTGGGACTATGCCTGCTGTTCTAGCAATTTTGCCGATCTTTGGCCTGATCGTACTCGGCTACCTGTTGGGTTGGCGCCAATGGTTGAGTGTCGAGAGCGCTGCTGGCTTGGCCAATATCACGTTCAAGCTGTTTATGCCGACGCTGCTGTTTGCCGGCATCGCCAAAGCACCGCTGGCCGATGGCTTGTCCATTACCTTGTTGCTCGCTTACTTTATCCCCGTGGTGCTGGTGTTTGGCGTGGTCAACTGTATTGTCCATCGCCAGCGCGGTGGGGCGACACCGCTGGGCCTGGCTGCTGCGTTTTCCAATAATGTGCTGGTCGGTATTCCCATCGTCACCACCTTGATGGGGCATGACGGCTTGGTGTACCTGTTCGCCATACTGGTGTTCCACAGCCTGACATTGTTTTCGATGCAGAGCTTCTACGCCGCGTTCGGTAGCCCGGAACGGGTCAATGTTGCCGCGTTGCTGAAAAACCTGGCCAATCCCATGATCATCGGCCTGTTGCTGGGCGCGTTGCTTAACTTGTCGGGCTGGGCTGCGCCGGAACCGCTGTGGAAAATGGTCACCTGGTTGGGCCAGGCGGCATTGCCCTGCGCGTTGATCGTATTGGGGGCGAGCCTGTCGCGTTTTCGATTGCGGCCAAGCACCAGTGTGCTGATGCTGACGTTGACCAAGCTGGTGCTTTTCCCTGCACTGGTCTGGTGGTTCAGTGGGTTATTGCCACAATTGAGCGATGGTGCACGGAGTGTGCTGGTATTGATGGCTGCATGCCCGAGTGGGGTAAATATTCTCGGTTTTGCTAAAACTCAGGATGATGTGCGTAGCGTCAGCTCCACGGTGTTTCTATCTACCGTTCTTGGGGCGCTGACGCTACCTGTTTGGGTTCTGTTGGTCATCTAGTGGTTCGCCTTATCGCACGATCTTAGCCAGTTGTGCGGGCATCCAGGGTGCGCTGGGCACCACCCTCGGCGACACGAAATTGTGCGCCTGGGGTGCGCGACGAACCATTTTCAGCCAAAGGCTCCAGAACTTCGATTCGTTCCTGGCTGCCTTTAAGTTCACTCAACAATGGCTGTGGGCTGAAGCTGGGCAGCGCGAATGCCTGTGCGGCGAATAGGCTCAGGACCAAGCTGATGGCGACTTTGCTTTTCATGACTGACTCCTCGAATTGGGTTGTGATGCTTACGGGAGTCAATACTAGAGATGTGGCAAAAAATAAGAACTTGAGCGCTTTAATAGTATTCATCGACTGCGCTGATGGTGACTGCTGGCAACGCCTGAAGTCCTTGTGAGGTGCTGTTTTTCCAGGGGCGGCTAAGCTACAGCATCAGGCTGGGTGGGCACGTTCGTTGTTAAGTTCTCAGCGAAAAGTGCTTGTGCAGTGTACCCAGTTACAGCCAGTGCGCGGCTTTGGTCCGCGAGTCTTTCAACCCAGTGCAAACAAGGACGTCAGGTGATGAGTGATGCAGCGGCTGTGCGCTACCCCTTGATATTGGTACCTGGCATGTTGGGGTATGTGAGTCTGCTGGGATATCCCTATTGGTATGGGATTGTCGGGGCATTGCGCAAGAGCGGCGCCAAGGTCTTTGCCATCCAGGTTTCGCCGCTTAATTCCAGCGAGGTACGTGGTGAACAACTTCTGGTGCATATCCGTGATGTGCTGGCCAAAACCGGTGCCGAGAAGGTGCATCTGCTGGGGCATAGCCAAGGTGCGTTGACTGCACGCTACGCGGCAGCATTGCAGCCACAGTGGGTTGCCTCAGTGACTTCGATCGCAGGGCCCAATCATGGTTCGGAACTCGCTGATTTTCTGGCCCGCAAAGCCGCCAGTGGCAGTCTTGCCGAGAAAGGGCTGAGGTTGCTGCTGGCTGGTTTTGCGCGGGTCATGGCCTGGCTTGAACTCGGATACAAAGGCCCGCCTTTGCCTGTTGATATTTCGGCTGCACACGGCTCACTCACCAGCGAAGGGGTTGCGGCGTTTAATCGCAAGTACCCACAAGGCTTGCCCGAACATTGGGGTGGCGAAGGCGCTGGCGAGGTCAATGGCGTTCGCTACTATTCGTGGTCCGGGACTCTGCAGCCGGGGATCACCAATCGTGGTGGCAACCGGGTTGATGGGCCCAACCTGGTGTGTCGAATATTTGCCAGGACCTTTCGCCGCGAAGCCGGCCAGTGTGACGGCATGGTCGGACGCTACAGCTCGCATCTGGGCAAGGTGATTGGCGATGATTATCCGCTTGATCACTTCGACATCATCAACCAGACCTTCGGCCTTGTCGGTAAGGGGGCGGACCCTGTGCGACTCTATGTGGAGCATGCACAGCGCCTGCGCGACGCTGGCTTGTGAAGTTCCCACCAGGCTGGAGTCATCCGCCAAGCGGCATTCGCGTCTATATTCAATCCTAGGGTGAATTATTCAGTTGTGCCCGGCGCGAGAGGCGTGCCGAGGATATTCCAGGCTGCTGGGGGCATAAAGCGGCCGGAGTTGGTTTTATTTGATCTTCGACTAGTCTGACTAAATAACTATCAGAAAGCAGGGATCGCCATGCGTAGGCTTATCTGTGGCTTTGTGCGGGGAGTGGAGAAGATCAACCGGCTGGTAGGCCGATTCGCAATGTACTTGATCTTCGCCATGCTGGGCGTCTTGTTGTACTCATCAATCAGCAAAACCTTTTTCCAGCCCTCCATATGGACGCTGGAGAGCGCGCAATTCTTGATGGTGGCCTATTTTCTGTTGGGCGGCGCCTACTCGATGCAGCTTGATGCACATGTGCGCATGGACCTTATCTACAGTCGCTGGTCGCCCACCACGCGGGCGCTGGTTGATGCATTCACCGTGGTTTTGCTGATCTTCTATCTGGTGTTCTTGCTGTATGGCGGCATTTCGTCAACCCAGTACGCCCTTGAATACAGCGAGACCAGCTACTCGGCCTGGTCGCCATATATGGCGCCGATCAAGATCGTCATGTGCATTGGCATCTTTCTGATGCTGCTCCAGGCAATCGCCACCTTTTTCAAAGATGTCGCTGCAGCGCGTGGGGAGACCTTGTAATGGGGTATGAACTCATCGCCTTGCTGATGTTTTCTTCAATGATGTTGCTTCTCCTGACCGGTAAACGCGTATTTGGCGCCATTGGCTTCGTCGCTGTTGTGGCCGCCTTGATGTTGTGGGGCGATGGCGGCTCGGAGGTGGCGTTCAGCGCTGCCATGAAGCTGATGAAGTGGTACCCGTTATTGACCTTGCCGCTGTTCGTGTTCATGGGCTACATGCTTTCCGAGTCTGGCTTGGCGGATGACCTGTACCGCATGTTCCATGTGTGGATGGGGCCGCTCAATGGTGGCCTGGCGATTGGCACCATCGCCCTGATGGTGGCGATTTCGGCCATGAATGGCTTGAGTGTTGCCGGAATGGCGATTGGTGCAAGCATCGCGCTGCCTGAATTGCTGCGCCGGGGCTACGACAAGATCATGGTCACCGGCGTTATCCAGGCGGGCAGTTCATTAGGTATTTTGATTCCGCCAAGCGTGGTGCTGGTGCTCTACGGCATGATTGCCCGCCAACCCGTTGGCCAGCTCTGGCTGGCAGGCGTATTTCCTGGCTTGCTGATGGCCGGGTTGTTTGTGTTGTACATCGCGATTCGTTGTCGCCTACAACCAGACCTCGGGCCAGCGCTCAGCGCCGAGGAGCGCAAGGAGATTACCTGGGGCCAGAAAATTCGCTTGCTGCAAGCCGGGATAGTGCCGCTTTTCATCTTTTTCAGCATGACCGGTCTATTCCTGATGGGCATCACCAGCCTGGTCGAAAGCTCTGCCGTGGGCGCAGCGGCTGCAACCCTGGCGGCACTGTTCAAGCGCCGCCTGAATCGGGTGGTGATGGAAGAAACGCTGCGAAAAACCCTGGCGATTAGCTGCATGTTCATGTGGATCATTCTTGCCGCACTGTGCTTTGGCGCCGTATTCGATGGCCTGGGCGCGGTCAAGGCGATTGAGAGCTTCTTTATCGACCGCATGGACCTCAGTCCTTGGCAAGTGCTGATCATGATGCAGGTCTCGTTCATCCTCATGGGCATGTTTCTCGACGACACGGCGATGCTGGTGATCGTTGCGCCGTTATATGTGCCATTGGTGGGAGCCTTGGGCTTTGATCTGGTCTGGTATGGCGTGCTCTATACCATCACCTGCCAGATCGCCTATATGACGCCACCTTTTGGCTACAACCTGTTTCTGATGCGGGCCATGGCGCCGCCTGAAATCACCTTGCGTGACATCTATGTCTCCGTGACTCCGTTCGTGTTGATCATGATGCTGGCGCTGATCCTGGTGATGGTGTTCCCGCAAATAGCCTTGTGGCTGCCGCAATGGCATTACGCGCGTTGAGGACCGTGTCAGATAAACCGTGCGCGTTGTTCAGTTGTGCGCACAGCCAGGTTAGCGAGTGATCGCCAGCCTTATAAAGCGTGTCCACCGAAGGGAATCTCTGAAAACCCTGGCAAAGGGTCTGTTGTAAGCGGCTCGTCAGTTGGGCGCTAGCTGATGCAGTGGTCAGAGGTTGTTTAAGAGTGGACGCCAATCTGCGGTTGTATTGCATCTGAATCGACACTATGGAGAGCACAGCATGAGTACGAGACGCGATTTTCTGAAGACCGCTGCGGTGACTACCGGCGCAGTTGGCGCCACGGCATTGGGTTCGGCGCATATTTACGCGGCCGAACCGAAAAAAATCACCTGGCGATTGCAAACCTACGCAGGCCCCGCACTGGCCGAGCACGTTATCAAGCCGTCCATCGACGCCTTCAATAAAGCAGCCAATGGCCAGATGGAAATTCAGCTGTATTTTGCTGATCAACTGGTCCCGACAGGGGAGCTGTTTCGCGCCATGCAGCGCGGCACCATCGATGCGGTGCAAAGCGATGATGACTCAATTGCAGCACCGGTCGATGTTGCGGTGTTTGGCGGTTACTTTCCCTTTGCAACGCGCTACAGCCTGGATGTGCCGGTGTTGTTCGAGCAGTACGGCCTCAAGGAAATCTGGGAGGAAGCCTACGGTGAGGTGGAGGGCGTGACCTGGCTCGGCGCTGGTGCATGGGACCCGTGCAACTTCGCCACTGTTGAACCGATCAAGAGCCTTGATGATCTCAAGGGCAAGCGCATTTTCACCTTTCCAACCGCAGGCAAGTTCCTTGCACGTTTTGGCGTGATTCCGGTAACGCTGCCTTGGGAGGATGTCGAGGTGGCAGTGCAAACCGGCGAGCTCGATGGCATCGCCTGGTCAGGCATCACCGAGGACTACACCGTCGGCTGGGCCAACGTCACCAAGTACTTCCTGACCAATAATATTTCGGGCGCCTGGTGCGGTTCCTACTTTGCTAATTCAGAAAAATGGGCCGAGGTGCCGGAGCATCTGCAGACCTTGTTCAAACTGTGCATGGACAGCTCAAACTACTACCGCCAGCACTGGTATTGGGGCGGCGAGGCGCAGTTGCGTGTCGAGGGCAGCAAGTTGCAATTGACCAGCATTCCACCTGAACAGTGGAAAAAGGTCGAAGACGAAGCCCAAGTGTTCTGGGATGAAATTGCCAAGACCAGCCCGCGCTGCGCCAAGGTGGTCGAGATATTCAAAAAATACAACGCACTGATGGCCAAGGCCGGTTCGCCGTATCGATAACCGTTTGGCCGGTACGCCTGAGCCTGAGATCGAGCGGGCTCGGGCGTTGTGCGTTCAGGGAAGCGCTGAAAAACCACTGCACCAGCTATCAGTGTGTTGACGCGCTGCTTGGAATACTCCTTTTCAGCGATTCCAGGCAAAGCAATCCATCATCCATCCAGTTCATGTGTTCGCTAAATCGACAGGGATGTCGGTCATAACAATTAGACAGGGGGCATCATGCTCAATCCGCGGGATGTGAAAACCATCGAGGATGCCAAGCGCATTATCGAGGAGCGAAACCTGAGTCATATCAAAGTCGGTCTGTTCGATAACGACGGCGTCATGCGCGGTAAATACATGAGCCGCAGCAAATTCTACTCATCGCTGGAGCATGGTTTTGCATTCTGCGATGTGGTGCTCGGCTGGGATGTCAAAGACCAGCTCTACGACAATGCCAGCTACACCGGCTGGCATACGGGTTACCCCGATGCGCCGGTGCGGATCCTGCCGCAGACCTGCCGCGATATTCCGTTCGAGAACGGCATGCTGTTGTTCCTTGCCGAGTTTGACCAGCAAGCTGAAGCGGTCTGCCCGCGCGGTACTTTGCGCAAGGTTATCCAGCGTTGCCAGGACATGGGCTATGACCCATTTGCAGCACTGGAATACGAGTTTTTCATGTTTGATGAAACACCCGAGTCGGTGCGCGAAAAGGGCTACCGCAACCTCAAACCCTTCACCCCGGACTGGTTTGGCTATTCGATGGTTCGCAATTCGGTGCACGCCGAGCTTTACCATCAGATTCTCGAAATGTCGGAAATCATGGATTTCCCCATCGAAGGCCTGCACACAGAAACCGGGCCCGGCGTGCTTGAGGCCGCAATTGCCTATGACCACGCCGCCGACGCTGCCGACAAGGGCGCGCTGTTCAAGACCTTTATGAAAGTGTTGGCCCAGCGTAATGGCTTGATGGCGACTTTCATGGCCAAGTGGTCGGGGAAATATCCAGGGCAGAGTGGGCATATCCATGTTTCGCTGCGTAATCGCAGCAATGGCAAGTCGGCCTTTTTCGACCCGAGCCAAGCGCACAACATGAGCGAAGTGCAACGCCACTTCCTGGCAGGCCAACAGCGCTTGATGCCGGAGTTCTTGTGCATGGTCGCGCCTACGCTCAATAGCTATCGGCGCATGATCCCGGGTTTCTGGGCGCCGACCGATGCGACCTGGGGGGTCGAGAATCGTACGGCTGCGCTGCGGGTCATTCCCGGCAGCGACAAGTCGCAGCGCCAGGAGTACCGCCTCGGCGCGGCGGACGCCAATCCTTATCTGGCGTTATCCGTGGCATTGGCATCGGGCCTGTATGGTGTGATGCAAAAGTGGCAGCCGACCGAGCCCATCGTGGGTAACGCCTACGAACAGAAGCATCCCGAGCATTTGGCCCTGCCACGCACCTTGTGGGACGCCGCTCAGCGGTTAAGAGCTTCAAGCGCCGCCCGGGAGATGTTTGGCGATGCTTTTGTCGAGCACTTTGCGGCGAGTCGCGAGTGGGAAGAGCGTGAATACCGCCGCCATGTCAGTGATTGGGAGCTGGAGCGCTACTTTGAAATTATCTAGGGCCGTTGGGTCAACGTCCCGTCGCTAAGAATCCTCTTTTTGGAGTGTTTTATGGCTAGCTTGAAATGTATTTCACCGATTGATGGCTCGGTCTATGTCGAGCGGGAACTGGCGACAGCCCATGAAATAGAGGCGGCTTTGGCACAGGCTGACAAAGCCCAGCTGCACTGGAAGCAGACGCCCTTGAGCGAGCGAATCGCCATTGCCCGCAAGGCGATCGATATCTTTAGCGCTAAAGAAGGCCTGCTGGCGCAAGAGTTGTGCTGGATGATGGGCCGCCCAATTCGCTACGCCGCTGGCGAAATCAAAGGTTTTGTCGAGCGCGCCAGTTATATGGCCGATATCGCCGAGCAGGCATTGGCGGATATCCAGCTTCCCGACAAAGCCGGTTTCATTCGGTTTATCCGTCGTGAGCCGCTGGGTGTCGCGCTGGTCATTGCACCCTGGAATTACCCTTACCTCACTTCTGTAAATGCGGTGCTCCCGGCATTGTTGGCCGGTAACACGGTATTGCTTAAACATTCCGCGCAGACGCCACTGTGTTCTGAGCGCATGGTGGCGGCATTCCATGAGGCCGGGCTGCCGAAAGGGGTCTTCCAGTATTTGCACCTGAGCCATGCAGACACAGAAAAGTTGATACAGGCTCCCGCCGTGCAGCACGTGGCGTTTACCGGTTCGGTGCCGGGCGGGAAGATGGTCGAGCGTGCCGCAGCCGGGCGCTTTATCAGCACCGGGCTGGAACTGGGCGGGAAAGACCCGGCTTATGTGCGCGCCGATGCAGACTTGAGCCATGCCGTTGAAACCACCATCGACGGGGCCTTTTTCAATTCAGGGCAATCCTGTTGCGCGATCGAGCGCATTTATGTGCATGAGTCGCTGTATGAGGACTTCGTCAAACAGGCGGTGGCGTTGGTCAAAACCTACAAGCTGGGCCGTTCCGATGACCCGGAAACCACCTTGGGCCCCTTGGTAAAGCCCCAGGCCGCTGATTTTGTTCGTGGGCAAATCGAGGAGGCAACGCGTCAGGGCGCCACTGCACATATTGATCCGGCAGATTTTGCCATGGATAAACGCGGCACCGCTTACCTGGCGCCGCAACTGCTGACCGATGTCGACCACCGCATGCGGGTGATGACCGAGGAATCTTTTGGCCCGGTGGTGGGGGTGCAGAAGGTCAAGGATGATGAAGAAGCCCTGGCCCTGATGAACGACAGCGAGTTTGGCTTGACTGCGGCAATTTTCAGTCGCGATATAGACGGGGCAATGGCGTTGGCCGATCAAGTCCAGGCGGGCACTGTGTTTCTCAATCGCTGTGATTATCTGGACCCCGCGCTGGCCTGGACCGGAGTGAAAAACTCAGGGCGTGGCTGCACCTTGTCCAGTGTCGGCTTCGAGCACCTGACCCGGGCAAAATCCTTCCACTTCAAAACCGAATTGTGAGGTTGATATGAGTCATGATCAGTACCGGATGAACTGGAACTATCCGACTGCCATGCGAGTGGGTGTCGGGCGTATCGCCGAATTGGCGCAGGCCTGCAGCAGCCTGGGGATGCAGGCACCGCTGATAGTGACCGACCCTGGTCTCGCCGCATTGCCGATGATTGAAGCCGCAAGGGCGCAGTGTCGTGACAGCGGTCTCAATGTCGGCGTGTTCTCGGCCATTAAAGGCAACCCTACCGGGGACAATGTCATGGCTGGTGTTGCAGCGTTCAAGGCCGGCGGGCACGACGGGGTAATTGCCTTTGGCGGTGGCTCGGCCTTGGATGCCGGTAAAGCCATTGCACTGATGGTTGGGCAAGACCGACCGCTGTGGGACTTTGAAGACATCGGCGACAACTGCAACCGGGTGAATGTCGCCGGCATGGCGCCGGTGGTTGCGGTACCGACCACCGCCGGCACGGGCAGCGAAGTCGGGCGTGCCTCGGTGATCACTGATGCCGAGGCTCATATCAAGCGGATCATTTTCCACGCACGAATGCTCCCGGCTGTGGTGATACTCGACCCGGAATTGACCTTGGGCTTGCCCGCCAGGATCACTGCCGCAACGGGCATGGATGCGCTGTCACACAACCTTGAAGCCTATTGCTCACCCTTGTTTCACCCAATGGCTGAAGGTATTGCGCTCGAAGGCATGCGCCTGGTGCAGCAGTTTTTGCCGCGAGCGGTTGCCCATGGCGATGATGTCGAGGCGCGTTTGCAGATGCTGGTGGCCTCGAGCATGGGCGCGACGGCATTTCAACGTGGGCTTGGCGCCATGCATGCGCTGGCGCATCCGCTTGGCGCCCTGTATGACGCCCACCATGGCTTGCTAAACGCGGTGCTGATGCCCTATGTGCTGCAGGCGAACAAGGCCCAGATCGCGCCGCAGATGGAGAAGCTGGCACGCTACCTGGATTTGCCGGGGCAGGGGTTCAACGGTGTGCTTGACTGGGTGCTGGCGCTGCGTGAGGAACTGGGCATTCCGCACAGCCTGGTCGAGATTGGTATCGACGATACCCAGATCGAGCGTGTCGGCAGCATGGCCCAGGCTGATGCTTCGGCAGGCACCAATCCCATTGCATTCAGCGCGGCGCAATACAGTCAATTGTTCTTGCGGGCGCTGGACGGCAAGTTATAGCTTTTCTAGCAATACCGCTGCGCCGACCAATGATCGGCGCAGTGCTGCCTATTGTTCGGCTTGCGCCGCTTTCAGTGCTTCATAGGACGGCGCGGCGTAGATCCCAACTTCAACCGCCAGGGCCATGACACGCTCAAGGTCAGTGCTGTAAACCAGTACTGCCTGTAACTCGTCATCCAGCGGCTCGCTCAAGTCAACCAGCACATAACCCTTGGTTTCCGGGCTGAGGCTGCCGAGTTGCACCTGGATACGGTTAAGCGCTTTCAGCGGTTCGACTTTCACCAGTTGCTTGGGCTTGAGTACAAAGCTGACCTGTGGCCCGAACGAGTCGACAATCTGCTGGAACAGCGCGTCGTAGCTGTCGGCCTGAAACAGCACGGTTTCCGGCAGGCTACCGATCACCACCCATTCGCCCAGTGGAATGGGAAAGCTCTCGTCATAGTTGATGTCCGGGTTGGCCGCCAGGAACGCTTGCGGGTCGGCATAGGCTTGCGCCGCTTCATCAGCGATCTTTGCCACTTCTTCAGGGAGCATGCAACCCGAGCTAATTTTACTGATCAATTCTTCGAGCTGGGTTTTCATCTGGCATCCTGTGTATGTATCAGAGCGGTGGTTGAGAATATAGGGCGTATCTAGCGCAAGTGGGCCTCAGCCAAGGTTAGCTTGCGCGGTATCAGGCTGCTGTCCCAGTGTTGGGTCGCCCATTTCAGTAATTCGCCGGGGCTGGAGCCCGTGGCATCGTCCGGCGTTGCCTGGCCCAGGGTTCGCATGGCGCGAAGCAACTGGGCGGTTGCCTGCTCGGCCTGGAGTGGCGGAGAACGATAGGATTTACCCAGTTTGTGGCCATCGGGCTGGATAATCAGTGGGACATGCAAGTAACGCGGTTGGGCGAAACCCAGCAGCTCCTGCAAATACAACTGGCGCGGGGTTGAGTCGAGCAGGTCTGCGCCGCGAACGACATCGGTAATGCCTTGCCAGGCATCATCGATCACCACTGCCAGTTGGTAGGCGTACAAGCTGTCGCGGCGGCGAATCACCATGTCGCCGACTTCCCGGCCCAAATGCTGGCGAAACTCACCCTGCACGCGATCGGTAAAGTGATAGCTCAGCTCGGGTACGCGCAAGCGGATTGCCGCATTGTCGAGTGGCTTGCCGAGATTGCGGCAAAAACCTGGGTAGACACCCTGGTAGGTCTCCAACTCTTTGCGCGAGCAGGTGCAGGCGTAGGCCAGGCCTTGGTTGAAAAGGCTTTCTAGAACATGCTGGTAGTGTTCATGGCGCTCGCTCTGGCGCACTAATTCGCCATCCCATTCGAATCCGTAGTTCTCCAGCGATGTCATGATCGCCGCTTGAGCGCCGGGCATTTCACGGGGCGGATCGAGATCCTCCATCCGTACCAGCCAGCGGCCACCCACCGCGCGCGCGTCGAGATAGGACGCCAGGGCTGCGACCAGTGAACCGAAGTGAAGGTAACCGCTTGGAGTGGGAGCGAAGCGTCCGATGTAGTCAGGATTATTCATGGGAGCGAGCCAGCCTGATGCAGGCAAGTGTGCGCGACGGAAACGGCACGGGGAGAATCAAAACGGGGTGCCTTGGCACCCCGTTTTCCAGATCAGGAACCGACCTGTTTTTCTTTGATTTCCGCTAGGGTTTTGCAGTCAATGCAAAGTGTAGCGGTTGGGCGGGCTTCAAGTCGGCGGATGCCAATTTCAACGCCGCAGGACTCACACCAGCCGTAATCTTCGTCTTCGATCAGCTGCAGGGTCTCGTCAATCTTCTTGATCAGCTTGCGCTCGCGATCACGCGCGCGCAGTTCCAGGCTGAACTCTTCTTCCTGGCTTGCACGATCGGCTGGATCAGGAAAGTTGGCTGCCTCGTCCTGCATGTGATGCACAGTGCGATCGACTTCTTGCATCAGTTCCAGCTTCCACTTGTTGAGGATGCCGGTAAAATGCGCACGCATGGGCTCACCCATGTACTCTTCACCCTTGCTCTCTTGGTAGGGTTCGAAGCCACGGATCAGTTGACCGCTTTTTGCTTTTGCTTTGGTGGGCATGGATGACCGCCTCTCACTTTCTCAATTCTACTGCGCAGGATGATATCCCTTTGCCGACTTTCAGTCGGCCCTGCGGCTGCAAGCGGGCGAACTTACCAGATCAATACCCATCGCGCTACTCCCGGTTGTCTAGCACGTCACGCTTTTGTGGGCTTGATGGGCATATATGCCTCTGTTTTTATTGGTAATCCGCTTTTGCATCCGCAGTAGAAGCCTGTAATAGATGGCTTCCAGCGGTTTTCGCCGTTTGTTTAAACAAGAAGCTTATAAACCGAAGATTTAAGTGTTTTTATTTCGTATTAGGGCTTTTCAGCGCAGGTCACTGCCGTTTTTCCTGTCGGTTGGTTAGACTCCAGCGTTTGTTTACCTGCCAAGGCAACTTCATGGCCCAATCCTATAGTGCACGCAGTCGCGCGATCGAACCCTTCCATGTGATGGCGCTGTTGGCCCGCGCCAACCAGTTGCAGGCGGAGGGTCATGATGTCATCCACCTTGAAATTGGCGAGCCCGACTTCACCACGGCCGCGCCTATCGTGGCTGCCGGACAGGCCGCCTTGGCTGCGGGCCACACTCGCTATACCCCGGCCCGGGGCATTGTGCAGTTGCGTGAAGCAATCTCGGGTTTCTATGCCCAGCGCTATGGGCTCGATATCGATCCGCAGCGAATCCTGATTACCCCAGGTGGCTCAGGTGCCTTGCTATTGACCAGCAGCTTGTTGGTCGATCCAGGCAAGTATTGGCTGTTGGCTGATCCGGGTTATCCCTGTAACCGGCATTTCCTGCGTTTGATCGAAGGCGCGGCGCAGTTGGTTCCGGTGGGCCCTGAGGTGCGCTATCAACTGACGCCCGAGCTGGTTGCGCGGCACTGGGACAGCTCCAGTGTCGGGGCCCTGGTTGCATCACCGGCCAACCCGACCGGGACGATCTTGCAGCGCGATGAGTTGGCAGGCTTATCGCAAGCGGTGAAGCAACGGGGTGGCCACCTGGTGGTTGATGAGATTTACCACGGTCTGACTTATGGCGTGGATGCCAGCAGCGTGCTGGAAGTCGATGATCAAGCCTTCGTGCTTAACAGCTTCTCAAAATACTTCGGTATGACCGGCTGGCGCCTGGGCTGGATGGTCGCGCCTGAAGCGGCTGTGCCCGAGCTTGAGAAGCTGGCGCAAAATCTCTACATCAGCGCGCCGAGCATGGCGCAACATGCCGCGCTTGCCTGTTTCGAGCCGGCGACTATCGACATTCTCGAGCAACGCCGCGAACAGTTTGCAAAGCGGCGTGATTTCTTGCTGCCGGCATTGCGGGAGCTGGGCTTTAAAATTGCGGTAGAGCCCGAAGGCGCCTTCTATCTATATGCAGATATCTCGGCGTTTGGTGGCGATGCCTTTGCATTTTGCGAGCACTTTCTTGATTCCGAGCACGTGGCGTTTACGCCCGGCCTGGACTTTGGCCGTCATCAAGCGACGCAACATGTGCGCTTTGCCTATACGCAAAGCCTGCCGCGCTTGCAGGAAGCGGTCGAACGTATTGCCCGTGGCCTAAAAAGCTGGAGTGGCCATGCAGTTTGATCCGCCGCTTGAGGAAGGGCGCTTGCTGCGCCGGTACAAGCGCTTTTTGGCTGATATCGAAACCAGCAGCGGCGAGTTGCTGACCATCCACTGCGCGAACACCGGCTCAATGCTCAATTGCATGAGCGAAGGCGCGCGGATTTGGTTTAGCCGCTCCAGTGATCCGAAGCGCAAGCTGCCCGGTAGTTGGGAAATAGGCGAGACCCCGCACGGGCGGCTGGCCTGTATCAATACAGCGCGGGCCAATACCCTGGTTGAAGAGGCGCTGCTGGCTGGGCGGATTGCCGAACTGAGCGGTTTTACAGCGCTCAAGCGCGAAGTGCCTTACGGGCAGGAGCGCAGCCGGATTGATTTTCGGCTTCAATACCCTTCAGGCTTTGCCTTCGTGGAAGTTAAAAGCGTTACCCTGGGCTTTGCCGATAGCGATGTGGCGGCTTTTCCAGATGCGCGTACCGAGCGCGGAGCCAAGCACCTGCGTGAATTGGCCGCCCTGGCCAGGGATGGGGTGCGTGCGGTGCAGCTTTATTGCGTCAATCTGTCGGGTATTACCGCAGTACGCGCCGCCAGTGAAATCGACCCGGCCTATGCCGCTGCTTTGCTTGAAGCCAGGCAGGCTGGCGTCGAAGTGCTGGCGTATGGGGTGGATATCAGCCCCTTGGGGATAACGTTGGTGCGGCCCTTGCCCGTCATTGGGCTTTAGTCTTGGCGCAGCCTGCTGTCACAGCTTGACCCAGATACCCTGGGCGTCTTCACCGCAGTCAACGGTCGCCAATGATTGACCTTCGCACGGCCCGGTGACGCATTCGCCCGACTCGATCAGGAACAAGGCGCCATGGGTTGCGCATTGGATCAAGCTGGCGCTGCTGTCGAGAAACTGGTTGGGCTGCCATTCCAGGGGGACGCCGCGATGGGGGCAGCTGTTGTGATAGGCAAACAGCTGGGCATCCTTGCGCACGATCAGGATTTGTTGCCCTGCCACTTCAAAACCAAGGCTCTGGCTTTCTGCAAGCGCCGTGCTGGCGCATAGGTAGATCATGAGGCTCTCCACAATTAGTGCGCATTATCACGCATCTAGCGGGGAGGCGAATAGGGTGCGCATCCTTGCGCAATTTGAAAGCCTGGGTTGCGCCGTGGTGGGCAAGCTTCGCGTTGTAACAGCCTACTGACGGCGTTTGGGTTGAGCCGGGTAGGGTGGCGCTTTTCTATCCACCGTTTCTCGCGGTTCATTAGTACTGCCAGGAGGCCGACACCCTTACGCTGCGCCCGACTTCGCTGTAGTAGTCATCGGGTTGGACGAGCGCGCCGTCTGGTACGTTCAGTGCATTCCAGTATTTCTTGTCGAGGATGTTGAAGACACCCGCTTGCAGCTTGACGCCGTCCAACGCTGCGGGCTGCCAATAGGCGGTCATGTCAACGACACCGTAGCCCGGGGCTTTAAAGTCGGCGTCTGTCTCGACCTTGTCGCGAGCGCTGGCTGCGGTCAGCATCAAGTCGCTGCCAAAGCGCTCATGCTCGTAGCTCAGGCCGAGGGTGGTGGTCAGCGGCGCAACCGAGTTCAGGTCTTGATTGGTCTTGCGGTCTTCGCCACGCGCCCAGGCCACTGCCCCCCAAAGTTTCCAGTCCTTGCTAAAGCCCCAGTGTGCGGTCGCTTCGGCGCCGTAGATGCGCACTTTGTCGCGGTTTTCAGTACGGGTCACACCGAATGGATAATCAGCGGCATCCAGGCCAAGATCGGCAACTTGCTGGCTGTCGAGCAGCACGCCTTCATCAATAAAGTTCTTGTAATGGTTGTCGAACAGGCTTAGCGAACCGCCCAACTGGTTGTTGCCGAATTGACCGCCCACCTCGTAACCGTTGCTTTCTTCTGGCTTGAGATCCGGGTTGCCCACGCGCAGATAAGTACCCGAGGCGCCGTAGTTCATGTACAGCTGGGTGGCGTCCGGTGCTTTGAAACCTTGTGCCCATTGCGCATAAAGCAGCGCTTGCTCGGCCACCTGCCAGGTGGCCAACAGGCTGGCGGACAGCTTGCTGTCATCACTGTCGGTAAGGGACGAGTTGTTATTGGGGTTGACGTTATCGGCGTAGTCGCCGCCTGCGTCGGGTTCGACTTTATAGGCGTCGTAGCGCAAGCCCGGGGTCAGCTTGAATACCCCATCGGCAAAGCTGATTTCATCTGCAGCGTACACTGCCCATTGGCGGCCTTTGGCTTCAGGGCTGTCGGCCTGGTTGGTGTGCAGGAAATCACACGCGCTCGGGCCCATGTAGACGGGTGAGCTCGGCGAGGGTGAAACCAGGTTGGCCGGGCAGTTATCCTGGCCTTTTGAGGCTTGCTGGGTTTCGATCCAATACAGTTCGCCGCCCAGGCTGAAGTCATGATCCAGGCCCACCAACTGCTTTTTTTTACCCACTTCACCAGTGAAGCCATACAGGGTTTTCTCGATACGGTTGTTACGCTGGAAAACCCCGCTTGGGTATTTGTAGGGGTTTTCTGGCAAGCCAAACATCTGGAATACAAAGTCGGGAATACCTGCACGGGAGTCGAGGGCGCGCACGGCATCCTGGTCGTCTTCACGCTCGATTTTCTGCCAGTAGGTGATTGCATGGGCACGGTCGAGCCAGCCGTCACTGTCTTGTGCCTTGAAGTCATAGTCCAGCGACAGGCGTTGGCGCTTGGTGTCTTCCTGGGTGCTGTTTTCACCGGCCAGATAAGTACTGCCTTGGCCAGTGCGGGTGTCGATGTCATTTTCGCGCTTGAAGTATTCGGCGGTGAAACCTAGCTGGTGACCACCATCGAAGCCTTGCTGCAGCTTGAGCAAGGCATTGTGCCGGTCGACATCTGCAGGGTTGGCCTCGGTGCGCCCGGCGCCCAGCAGGTTGTCGTTCCCCGAGGTTTCGAGCTCGTCGCCTTGGCGTTTGCCTGCTTGCAGTAACCATTTGGTGTGGTTGTAGCGGCCCGCCAGCGCTGCATTGAGCCCCCAGCTATTGTCTGCGCTGTCGTAGTCGGTTTTGGCCAGGGTTGCGAAGTCTTGTCCTTCGCTGAGCAGGTCATCCGGGTTGAGGGTGAACAGTTGCACTGCACCACCGAGGGCGCCTGAGCCTGCCTGGCTGGAGTTGGCGCCGCGAACGATATCCACCGCCGACAAACTGTTGAAATCAATTGCATCCAAGCCGCCCTGGGCACCGCCAGTTGGCCCCTGGCTGCGTGCGCCATCCGTCATCCAGGGCACGCGAATCCCGTCGATTGTGGTCAGCACACGATCGCGGTCAAGCCCGCGAATATTGATGCTCTCATTGTTGCGGTTGAAATTTACCCCCGGTTCCGAGCGCCGCCCCAGGTCGTCAAAACTGCGAATAAAACGCTTGTCCAGCGCTTCGGCATCGGTGCGTGTGGTGGTCGGCAAAGGCGCTTGTATGGGTGTCCCGGTGACCTCTGTGTCGGCGAGTTTGGCCGGTTCTGTTGCCGCAAGGCTTAAGGAAGGGCCGAGCAACATAAGCGCCAGGTATGAACGCAAGGGGAAGGGTGCTGTAGCAAACATGAAAACTCCTAAAGGTGTGTTGGGCAGCTTCTGTGAGTGCTTGTTGGAATTTGCGCAAACAGTAATGAGATTGATATGCTAATGCAAATGATTATCAAATCTAATTAGTAAAGAAAAAATGCCAACCGTCCCTTGCTGGCGCAGACATTCGTCGTGCGGCAGTGGAAAAACCGTTCATTAGGAGCCGTTCAGTCATGAGCAATCTCAACTCGTCACAGGTCTGTGATCTATATCGAAACTGGCAACAACTACGTGGCGCTCAGCCTCGACTGCGCGCACGCGATGCGGCTGCGCACTTGAGTGTCAGTGAGGCTGAACTGGTTGCCAGCCGATTGGCTGTCGATACCGTGCGATTGCGCCCTGACTGGGCGCAGTTGCTGCCGGCACTGGGCGACTTGGGTTATGTGATGGCTTTAACCCGCAACGAGCATTGCGTGCATGAGCGCAAAGGCTTTTATCGCGAGGTGACCGTGAGTGCTGGCGGGCAAATGGGCCTGGTGGTGTCGGCGGATATTGATCTGCGCTTGTTTCTGGGTGGATGGAACAGTGTATTTGCTATCGCCGAGCAGACTGACAAAGGCATTCAGCGCAGTATTCAGGTGTTCGACCATCAAGGCATGGCGATCCACAAGGTATTTCTCACTGATACCAGTGAACTCGCTGCCTGGGAGCCTTTGGTCGAGCGTTTCCGAGCCCCGCAACAAAGTGCCGAGCTACAGCTGCAAGCGCGACCTGAGCCGTTGGTTGTAAGGCCAGACAGCGAGATTGATCAGCAAGGGTTACGTCAGGGCTGGTCTGCACTTAAAGACACCCACCATTTTTTTGCCTTGTTGAAAAAACACGGTGCTGCGCGGACCCAGGCGCTGCGCCTAGCGGGCAATGAATGGGCTGAATCTCTGGACCCGAGCGAGTTGACCCGCGCGTTGGAGCTGGCGGGGGAGCGCGACATCGGCATCATGGTGTTTGTTGGCAACCGTCATTGCATCCAGATTCATTCCGGGCCGATCAGCAAGTTACGGTGGATGGATACCTGGTTCAATGTACTGGACCCGGAGTTCAATCTGCACCTCAAAACGCCAGCTATCACCGAGTTGTGGCGTGTACGTAAACCCAGCAGCGATGGTGTTATCACCAGCCTTGAAGCCTTCGATGCCGAGGGCGAGTTGGTCATCCAGCTATTTGGCGCACGCAAGCCGGGCATCCCGGAACTTAGAACCTGGCGTGAACTGGTTGAGTCGCTTCCAGCGGCAACGCACTAGTTTCCATTGATTTTTGGCAGCGGTGTCAGCAGGCGCCTCAAGCGGACAGGTGGCATGGGATTTATGAACATAGGTATTGGCGGGTTTGTTTTGAGTGTGGCGGCAGGCGTTATGTTTTGGGGGATCGCCCAGGCAGAGCCATTGCCGCAGCGCTGGGTGAGTGCGGGTGGTTCGATCAGCGAGTGGGTGGTCGAGCTGGGCGGTGAGTCGAAGCTGGTCGGGGTCGACACCACCAGTCAGCATCCGGCTGCGTTGCGAGAACTGCCAAGCATTGGTTATCAACGTCAACTCGCCGCCGAAGGCATTCTCGCGCTGAAACCGGACTTGCTGCTCGGGAGCGATGAAATGGGGCCGCCGCCCGTGCTTGCTCAGTTGCAGGCTGCGGGCGTTGATATCGAGCGTGTATCGGTCAGTCCGCAGTTACCGGCATTGCAAGCCAACCTGCAACGTATTGGTCAATTATTGGGCGATACCAAAGGTGCGCAGTCTGTATTCGACGCTTATCAACAGCGCCTGCAACGCCAGCAGCAGTGGGTGAGTCAGGCGCAGGCACATGAAGCCGCGCCGACCGTATTGTTGCTGCTGGGGCATAGCGGCGGCAGCCCAATGGCGGGTGGCGTCGATACTTCGGCAGATTGGCTCATCAAGCAGGCGGGTGGCATCAATCTGGCCAGTCACCAGGGATATAAGGCCCTGTCCAGCGAGGCGCTGGTTGGGCTGGACCCGCAGGTTATAGTGATTGCCGACCGTAGCCTTGAGGGCGAGCAGGCCAAGCAAGCCTTGCTCAAGCAAAACCCAGGATTGGCCGCGACTCGGGCGGCACGGCATGGGCGTCTTATTGGGCTGGACCCGACGCTGCTGGTGGGTGGTTTGGGGCCGCGTTTGCCGGATGGACTGGCGGCCTTGTCCGCAGCCTTTTATCCTGAGAGCCAACCTTTGACCGCCGACGCCAAGTTGACCCCATGAATCTAGTTGTCAAACCGCGTCCATTGCTTATCGCACTGGGCGTGTTGCTGTTGTGCGCATTCAGCTTATCCCTGGCGTTGGGGCCGGTCAGCCTGTCCCTCGCCGATACCGCTAAAGCCTTGCTTAATCTGCTGGGGTTTCCTGTCGCAGGTGCCGAGCAGGCGCAGTTGATCATTGAGCAGATCCGCATGCCGCGCAGCCTGTTGGGCGCGGCAGTGGGCTGTGTCCTGGCGCTGTGCGGGGTGGCGATGCAAGGCCTGTTTCGCAACCCCCTGGCCGACCCCGGTTTAGTCGGTGTGTCGAGTGGTGCGGCCCTGGGGGCAGCAGTGGCGATTGTCGGTGGTGCCATGCTCGGCGGGATTCCGGCGGCAATTTCACCCTATCTGTTGTCGGTCTGTGCATTCGCTGGCGGTTTGCTGGTGACCGCCATGGTCTATCGGCTGGGCCGACGCGATGGCGTTACCCATGTCGGCACCATGTTGCTGGCGGGCATTGCCCTGACTGCCTTGGCTGGCGCAGCCATTGGCCTGTTTACCTACCTGGCCGATGACGCAACGCTGCGCACCCTGACATTCTGGAACCTGGGCAGCCTCAATGGCGCCAGCTACCCGCGCCTGTGGCCATTGCTGGTTGTCACCCTTGGCGTTGGCTTGTGGCTACCGCGCCGGGCCAGTGCATTGAATGCATTGTTGCTCGGAGAGTCCGAGGCCCGGCATCTAGGCATTGAGGTCGAGCGGGTCAAGCGTGAACTGGTGCTCTGTACCGCCCTTGGTGTCGGCGCAGCGGTGGCGGCGGCTGGAATGATTGGATTTATCGGCCTGGTTGTTCCGCATCTGGTCCGCTTGTTGGCTGGGCCGGACCATCGCCTGTTGTTGCCTGCCTCTGCACTGGCGGGGGCGAGTCTATTGCTCTTTGCCGACTTGTTGGCACGCCTGGTGCTGGCGCCGGCAGAGTTGCCGATCGGCATAGTGACCGCGCTGATCGGTGCGCCGTTCTTCCTGTATTTATTGTTGAGAGGACGTGCCTGATGTTGCGAGCCGAGAATTTAGCGGTCAGGCGCGGCCCTTGTACCGTGCTATCCGGTATTACCCTGCAGCTGCAACCTGGCCAGGTGCTTGGTGTGCTTGGCCCCAATGGGGCGGGCAAAAGTACTTTGCTCGGCGCATTGAGCGGCGAGCTTGAGGCGGCGCAGGGTGAGGTTTACCTCGACCAGCAGCGCCTGGCGCAATGGTCCGGTAGCGAAAGGGCTCGGCGCCTGGCCGTGCTGCCGCAGAGCTCAACGTTGAGCTTTGGTTTTCTGGTCGAGGAGGTTGTGGCAATGGGCCGTCTGCCACATGCCAGTGGCGCAGCACGAGATATGGAAATTATCGGCCAGGCCCTGGCCGCTGCGGATGCTGCGCATTTGGCGGGGCGCAGTTACCTGGCGTTGTCCGGCGGCGAGCGCCAGCGGGTGCATTTGGCGCGTGTGCTCGCCCAGTTGTGGCCCGGTGTTGAAGGGCAAACCCTGCTGCTCGATGAACCCACTTCGATGCTTGATCCACTGCATCAACACACCACATTGCAGGCCACGCGCACCTTTGCCGAAGGCGGCGCAGCGGTAATGGTGATCTTGCATGACCTGAACCTTGCAGCGCGCTATTGTGATCAGCTGTTACTGCTCGACCGTGGCCAGGCCTGCTTGCTTGGCAGTCCGGCAGAGGTGCTCCAGGCCGGGCCGCTACGTGATGTATTTGGCCTTGAGGTGTTGATCCAACAGCACCCAGAACGGGGCCACCCATTGGTGATTGCACGATAAGGACCTGGTATGCGATTGGGGCTATTGATCTGTATCGGCCTGCTTGCCGGTTGTCAGGCTGCGTTGGCACCGCTGCCTGACTGGCAAAGTCCACAAGGGCGAGACGCCAGCAACCTGGGGCAGATCGAGGATCTGCGCAGTGGACGGACATTGACCGCGACCGAACTGGTTGAGCGGCTCTCGGCCGTCGACCAGGTGCTGGTTGGCGAGCAGCATGATAATCCCGACCATCACGCATTGGAGTTGTGGCTATTGCGTGCTCTCGCCAGTCAACGTAAGCAGGGCAGCGTTCTGATGGAAATGCTCACCAGCGGCCAGCAACAGGCGGTTGATCAAGCACAAGCTGCTTCAGGTGAGGGCCAGCCAATAGCGGACTTGCCCAAAGCCCTGGGTTGGCAGGACGGCTGGGACTGGTCCATGTACGGGCCCATTGTGCGTTATGCATTGGCGCAACCTGCGCCTGTGCTAGCCGCCAACCTGAACCGCGACGAGATGATGCAGATCTACCGCAAGCAGCCGCAACTCAGTGGCTCGGCTTCAAGCTCTGCCGCAGTGCGGGAGCCATTGCTTGAGCAAATCCGCGAGTCCCATTGTGGCTTGCTTCCCGACAGCCAGTTGCCAGCCATGCTGGCGGTGCAACAGCAGCGTGACCGGCGCATGGCCGTGGGCCTGCAACAGGCAGATAAACCGGCGATCTTGCTGGCCGGAGCCTTCCATGCTCGCCGCGACCTGGGCGTGCCTGTGCATTTGCGTGACTTGGGCGATACCGCGACCAGCGCAGTACTGATTTTCAGTGAAGTGGGTAAAGCGGTTAGCGCCGAACAGGCGGATTACGTCTGGTATACCGCCGCGGTAGAAGATAAGGACTATTGTGCTGAAATGCGTAAGCGCTAGCATTGAGATCCGCATGTAGGGTGCGACAACGCGAAGCTTGCCCACCAGGCAATCATTCCCTGGTCAGGCTCCGTTTGATGACTTGGCGGCTAGCCTGATGCGGGCGCTTTTTCCCAGGTAAAAAAAGACCCGGCAAAAGTGCCGGGTCAATAACCGTGATTAGCCTGATGAGGAGATAATCTGAAGAGTCCGACTGAGGAACTCCTGAGCTTATCAGCTGATCTCGCGACCAGATGCTTGAATAATAACAATTCTCATTATCAAGTCAACAGTCTGGGCAAATTAATTTCAAAGGCCTTTGCGCAGGCAAAAAAAGACCCGGCAAAGTGCCGGGTCAATAACCGTGATTAGCCTGATGAGGAGATAAGCTGGAGAGTCCGACTGAAGGTCTCTAGAGCGTATCGGCTGATCTCGCGACCAGTTGAGTTAATAATAACAATTCTCATTATCATGTCAACTGTCACAATCAGTTTTTTGGGCGTGGGTGTTTTTGCATGTTCCAGATGCAGCAAAGCCGGCGCTTGGCCGGCTTTGCTTTAACCTGAAAGACTAGGCTTCGTTGCTTAAGCGCAGCTGGGTGACTTCTTTATTAAGCAGGTCGATGCGCCTGGCCATGTTCTCTATCAGGCTGTGGGCAATGCGCGGGTTACTTTGCATCAGGCTGAGGAACTGGTCTTTGGGAATCAGCATGACGGTGCAGGCTTCAGATGCAATAACCGTGGCGCTGCGTGGTTCGTGAGTGAAGACAGCCATGGCACCGAATATCTCGTCTTTCTGCACATCCCCCACTTTTTGCCCGTCAACAAAGGCCTCGGCATGGCCTTCGATAATCACGAATACATGTTCGGCTTCGTCGCCCTGGTGAATCAGTTCTTCGCCGGCGGCAAAATGCTGGAAGCCGGTAGAGGGGCGAATTTCCGGCTGCTTCAAGCGCGCCAGGGCATCTGACAGCAGTGCGGTGTGGCCGATCAGGTATTGGATCAGCAAGTCCTGGCGACTCGGGTCGGCATGGATGTGCTTGAAGGCTTCGCTGCGTGAATAGGGGATCAGGCTCAGGGGTTCATCGCAGCTATAGCGGCAGCTTGGCAGGTCTAGGCCTTGGCGCAGGCCGAGGAGATCGCCTTCTTGCAGGTAGAACAGGGGGCGTTCATCTACCAGTGCGTGAAGCAAGCCATTTTCAATGACAAATAGTGTGTTGTCGGGTAGATGCTCACTCAAGTCATCGCTTTGTTCCACATGGATGATCTCGCCTGAGGGGGCCAAACCTTCGAGCAATTGACTGGGAATACTCTGCAGTCGGTTGATCAACTGGTCGGCGTAAGCGGGTTGCTCCCCGAGTAGATACATAATGTGATTCCTTGAACTGGCTTGGCAGGCATAAACGCACGAACATCCCTCCGACAATATGCTGGGCAGCCGTTTTGGTAAATCACTCTTGGCGGAGGTTGTGAGCTAGCTCTTATTGCGCGAGCTTCCTGCGTCTAGTTGGCCATTTAATTTGGCTTTGTGGTCCTCTGGCAGTTCGTTCCAGTAGACGTCCAGCAGTGCACCCTCGATTGAGTAAAGCAACACTTTGGACGCCCTGAAACCCCGTGCCTTTACCGCCCGGTATGCACTGACTGCACCGAGCCTGCGCAAGTCATTGGCGCTGTGGATACCCGAGGCATGTAGCCATTGGGCAGACGTTTTCCCCAAGTTTTTCAAGTGTTGCAGCTCGTCGTTCATTGAGCCTCCATGGCGCCGCCCATGTGCGATTAGCAGCTATCGCCTTTGTGTACTTGAACGAAAGTGTAGCGGCACACTGAGAAATGTGTGGCGAATTGACATCTTGGGGCTTGTGCGGGCGCGCGGCGACATCTGTCCTGTATTGGATGCCATGCAGGCGAGGGGGCGGAAGAGGTAACCGGTGTCAGGGGCAGGGGCGGTTCTGGTTGCTGCTTACCGGGGCATCTTGCCCCGGTAATCGACTGCTTGTTACAGGCCAGGCAAGCGCTGGCGGATGCGTGCAACCAAGCTGTCCAGGCTGGCACTGTCATTGGTTTCAATGCATTGCTCGTTGACCCGTTCCGTGGCGGTTAGCGCTTCGCGGTTGGCCAGCTGGACTTCGATGACCTGCATAGTCGCATCGGAAGGGTCCTTGGCTTCCTGCTGGCGATGCTTGAGCCAGCCGGCAATCACCTCGGTGGGGGCGTTGCAGCTGAGAATCAAAAACGGCACGCCGGTTTGTTCTGCAACCTGCATCGCCGCCTGGCGTTGTTCCAGCTTGAGGTAGGTCGCATCAATGACGACAGGGAAGCCTGCATGCAGAGCCGCATCGGCAATCTCGTGCAGGCGTCGGTAAGTGGCAATGCTGGAGTCTTGATCGTAGATACCCTGATCCTGCTGGCCTTTTTGGGCCTCGCTTTGTTCGCCAAACAGTCGTTTGCGTTCGACATCGGAGCGCAGGCGAATGGCGCCAAGCGCTTCGACCATGCGCATGGCAACCTGGCTTTTGCCAACCGCCGAGACGCCATGGGTGATGGCCAGGAAACGCGAAGGAATCGAGCTGTAGCTTTCAGCCAGCGCAGCGTATTTGCGGTACTGGCGCAAAATGACCTTGCGTTGCACCGCGCTTTGCTCTTGCCCCAGGCGGAACAGGCTGACTTTGCCGCGGACCATCGCCCTGTAGGCCTTGTAGAAGTTGAGCAGTTCGAGCGATGCGTAATCGCCGGTGTATTCAAGCCATTTGCTGACAAATCGGCGCGCAAGGCACTTGAGGCCACGGTCTTCGAGGTCCATGACCAGAAAGCCAACGTCCGCCATGACATCAGTCATGCGAAAGGGTTGGTTGAACTCAATGCAATCAAACAGGGTGACATGACCATCAAGAATGGCGATGTTGCCAAGGTGGATATCGCCATGGCATTCACGAATAAAACCATCGGCTTTGCGCTTGGCCAGCAAAGGCTTGAGTCGTTCATAGCTGGTTTCAGCCCAGGCCTGTAACGCGTCGAGTTGTTCCAGGTCGGCTTTTTCCGAGAGCATTGGGCGTGCCTGCTCGAAATTCTGTAACACCGGGGTCATCACCGCTTCCGGCGTTCCCAGGCCATGATCCTGTGCAACCTGTGGGGCGCTCAGGTGAAATTGAGCTATTTTTTCGGCCAGTTCGTCAATGTGCGCCTCGCTGAGCTCGCCACGAGCCTGTACTTCGCTGAGCAACTGGTCTTGCGGGAACTGGCGCATTTTCAGCGCGTATTCAATAACAGGGCCGTCATTTGCCAGGTTGGGCGCCTCGACACTGCCGCAAACCGGTATCACTTCGAGATACAAATCTTCGGTTAGACGTTGGTTGAGGCGTAGTTCTTCGCCGCAGAAGTGCTCGCGGTCGCTCAGTTGCGTGAAGTCGAGAAAGCCAAAGTTAACCGGCTTCTTGATCTTGTAGGCGTACTCGCCAGTGAGCAAAACCCAGGAAATATGCGTCTCTATTACTTGGAAACTGCCGACCGGGTGCGGGTACAAGGCCGGGTTCTGCAGGGCTTCAATCAGGGCTTGGCTCACGGAGGGTCCTTGGTTTTAAACGACAAATAGTGGCACTCATTATGGCCTTTGAATGCCAGTCTGCAAACCGCTGGGTAGCGCCTGCTTGTGGCAGGCAAAATGCGTATAATGCCGCGCCATGACTCGACCTAAATCTTCCCGTTCCCGTTCTAAACGTCGCTCTCGCGGCACTCGTCCCTGGCTTGGCTGGGCTGTAAAGCTCGGTTTGGTTGGCTTGGTAGTGTTTGCAGGCTTTGCGGTTTACCTTGATGCAGTGGTGCAGGAGAAATTCTCCGGCAAGCGCTGGACCGTGCCCGCCAAGGTCTATGCCAGGCCTTTGGAGTTGTTCGTCGGTGAGAAACTGGCGAAAACCGATTTCCTCAAGGAGTTGGACGCGCTGGGCTATCGGCGTGAAAAATCCGTTGATGGGCCGGGTGGCGTGTCCGTCGCGGGTAACAATATCGAACTGTATTCACGCGGCTTCCAGTTCTATGAAGGTGCCGAGCCTGCGCAGCACGTGCGGGTGCGCTTCTCGGGTGACTATGTGGCCGGCCTGTCCAAGGCCAATGGTGGCAAGCTGGCGGTTGCACGCTTGGAGCCGATGCTGATCGGCGGCTTGTATCCGGCGCATCAGGAAGACCGTGTGTTGATCAAGCTGGATCAGGTTCCGCCTTATCTGGTGGAAACCCTGGTGGCGGTTGAGGATCGTGAGTTCTTCAATCACTTTGGTGTATCGCCGAAGTCCATTGCCCGAGCGATCTGGGTCAATGCTTCCTCAGGCCAGTTGCGTCAGGGCGGCAGTACGCTGACCCAGCAGTTGGTGAAAAACTTCTACCTGACCAACGAGCGCAGCCTCACGCGTAAAGTCATAGAGGCGATGATGGCCGTGCTGCTTGAGCTGCATTACGACAAGAAAGACATCCTCGAGGCGTACCTCAACGAAGTCTTCCTCGGCCAGGATGGCAATCGCGCCGTCCATGGCTTTGGTCTGGCCAGCCAGTACTTTTTCAGCCAGCCATTGTCCGAGCTGCACCTGGAACAGGTCGCGTTGCTGGTCGGCATGGTCAAGGGCCCCACTTACTACAACCCGCGTCGCCATCCCGAGCGTGCCAAGACGCGTCGCGACATGATTCTTGACCTGCTCGCCGCCCAAGGTGTGGTAACCCCTGAACAGGCAGCCGCAGCCAAGGCCCGGCCTTTGGGTGTGACCACGCGCGGCAACATGTCTAATGGCTCGTTCCCGGCATTCCTTGATCTGGTTAAGCGCCAGTTGCGCCAGGACTATCGCGATGAGGATTTGACCGAAGAAGGCCTGCGCATCTTTACCAGTTTCGATCCGATCATGCAGGTCAAGGCCGAGGATTCACTCAGTGAAACACTCAAGCGCCTGTCTGGACGCAAAGGGGTCGACAAGGTTGAAGCGGGCATGGTCGTAACCAACCCGGAAACTGGTGAAGTCCAGGCTTTGCTGGGTGGACGCCAGCGTAACTTTGCCGGATTCAATCGTGCGATTGATGCAGTGCGTCCCATCGGTTCGCTGGTCAAGCCCGCTGTCTACCTGACTGCTCTGGAGCGTCCAAGCCAGTACACCTTGACCAGCTTCATCAAGGATCAGGCGTTCTCGGTCAAGGGCCAGGATGGGCAGGTGTGGCGTCCGCAGAACTATGACCGCAAATCCCATGGCACCATTTATCTGTATCAGGGTCTGGTCAACTCATACAACTTGTCGACTTCCAAGCTGGGGTTGGAACTGGGTGTGCCCAATGTGCTCAAAACATTAGCGCGCCTTGGTGTCGAGCGTGAGTGGCCGGCTTACCCCTCGATGTTGCTTGGGGCAGGTTCATTGAGCCCGATGGAAGTTGCCGGCATGTACCAGACCATCGCCAATGGCGGCTTCAATACGCCATTGCGTGCTATTCGAAGCGTGTTGACTGCTGAAGGTGAGCCACTCAAGCGCTACCCGTTCCAGATTCAGCAGCGCTTTGATGCCGGTTCGATTTACTTGCTGCAAAGCGCAATGCAGCGCGTGATGCGTGAAGGGACCGGACGCTCGGTTTACAGCAGGCTGCCACGTTCGCTGAACCTGGCGGGCAAGACTGGTACCAGTAACGACTCCCGTGACAGTTGGTTTGCCGGTTTCAGCCAGGATGTTCTGGCCGTTGTTTGGCTGGGCCGTGACGATAACGGCCCAACGCCGCTCACCGGCGCGACCGGGGCGTTGCAGGTGTGGACCAGCTTTATGGCTAAAGCAGATCCCTTGCCATTGGACATGCCGCAGCCTGATAACGTAGTGCAGGCATGGATAGATGCAAAGACCGGCCAAGGTTCTGATTCCAGCTGCCCGAATGCCGTGCAGATGCCGTATATTCGTGGCAGCGAGCCAGCACCAGGGCCTGGATGTGGTATTCAGGCGCCGGTTGACTCAGTCATGGACTGGGTTCGTGGCTGGATGAATTAAGGCAAGAGGGCGTAACGTGATTAAGTGGTTGATTCCAGTAATAACAGCTTCGGCAGTATTGGCAGGTTGCGCCAGTGTTCCCAATGGCTCGATTCCAGTGGTCGACGCCGGCGCTCCAGCCTCCGCCAACCGTATGGATCGTGTCGGCGGTGGCGCTGCACCAGCTAATGCCCCGCAAGCTCAGCCGCAGGACTCTGGCGTAGTGGTGATGGTGCCCGGTGCCGTGGGTGGCAACCAGCCATTGACGACTTCGCCAATTACCACGGGGCCAATCACCACCGGCCCCATTACCAACGACTCCGCAGGCAGCAACATCTATTCGCAGCCCAGCGCGCCACAAGCGCCAACCGGCAATAGCGCTACCCCATCAGGTGCGGCGGGCGGTTTATCGGCAGACGAGCAGCTGGATGGCCCGGTGCTGGCCTTGCTCACAACGGCCCAGCAGCAGCAGGGCGGTGGTGATCTGGATGGCGCAGCCTCAAGCCTGGAGCGTGCCCAGCGCATCGCGCCGCGAGAACCGCAGGTGCTTTATCGCCTGGCCGAGGTTCGCCTGGCTCAAGGTGATGCTGCACAAGCGGAACAGTTCGCGCGTCGCGGCCTGAGCTATGCCGGCGGTCGTCCTCAGTTGCAGGCGAGTCTGTGGGATCTGGTCGCCCAGGCCCGCGAAAAGCAGGGCGATCCTGCTGGCGCCGCGCAAGCCCGTGAGCGCGCCAAGGTCGCGCTGTAATGGACGCGCGCACAGTTGAAATTGCCGAACAGTTGCTGTTGATTGAGCGTGAGTTGCGCACGCAAGGTTGGTGGACCGAGTTGCCACCAAGCGATAAGGCAATGGCCAGTCCAGAGCCATTTTGCGTAGACAGCATGCCGCTTGAGCAGTGGCTGCAATGGATCTTCTTGCCGCGTATGAAAATCATGCTTGAGCAAGGTGCGCCATTGCCAGCCGTCTCTGGCATTCAGCCGATGGCAGAGCAGGTGTATGGCGTCGGAAATGCTCAGGCGCGCGTGCTGATCAAGCTACTCGGCGAGTTTGACGAAATCCTGACCGGCACGAACTGAGTCGCGCCGGGCGCTGGGTTAACCAAGAAAACTGCCAAGCTTATTGGCAGTTTTCGCTGATGGCTTTCTTGGTTTCAGCAATGCGCTGCTGGCGCTCTTCTTCGGTGATGCGTCGAACTTCACCATCAATTTCAATGCGTACCCGCGGATTGTTCTCAATTTGCGCGAGGCTGGTTCGCACGTCCGTGCAGTACTGTTTACGCTCGGCTTCCTTGGCGGCTACTTCCTGCTTGACCTTTTTATCGATTTCGGCCTGCTCGGGGTCGGCGATGTCGTTAAAGGTTGGGGCAGGGTCTTCTACCGCGGGCTTGCCCGATGGGGTAGGCACTGCGGTATTGATTGTTGTGCTTTGCTGGCCTTGTGGCGGTTGCGCGCCAAAATGGGTCACACCCTGGGCGTCAACCCACTTATAGACCTGGCTGGCCATCGCTGTCGAGCTGATAGCGAGTAGCAGGCTGGTGGCGAGAATCATACGGCGCATGCTGTTTCCTTAGTGAAGTACTGCGAAAGCTAAGATTACTATAACCAATTATGCCCGGGCGTCATCCTGCGCCAGATCGGAGCAGAAGATTGTCGATTCATGCACAGATTGCTTGACTTAAAGGCTTCCAATCCCAACAATCCAACATTCGCTGTAGTGGAGTCAGCCGCAAGCAGGCTTTAGCTCAGTAGAGATGAGGTGCACACCCGCGCCGACCTAGCAACACCCGCAACGCGTTACCTCGCGCTGGGTGGGAAGACCCCGCAACACTTTGGGGCATTCCCAATACTTGCTCAGTTGTAGCTGACGTAGTCGGCGACCACCGTCGCTCATGCTCTGCTTAGCAGTAAAACCTATTTTAGATCGCCCCCTCTTGGGCGATTTCTGGCGTTTAGAGGTGATCAACGTGGAGCTTTTATCCGGCGCTGAAATGGTCGTGCGCTTTTTGCGTGACGAAGGCGTTAAAAATATCTATGGGTACCCAGGCGGTGCCTTGCTACATATCTATGATGCGCTGTTCAAGGAACCAGAGGTGAACCACATCCTGGTGCGCCACGAACAAGCTGCAACACACATGGCCGATGGCTACGCACGTGCTACAGGCAAGGCTGGTGTTGTGCTGGTGACTTCGGGTCCTGGTGCGACCAACGCCATTACCGGTATCGCCACTGCCTACATGGACTCCATTCCTATGGTGGTCCTGTCTGGTCAGGTGCCGAGCAGCATGGTCGGTACCGATGCCTTCCAGGAAACCGACATGATCGGTATCTCGCGTCCTATCGTGAAGCACAGCTTTATGATCAAGCACGCCTCTGAAATTCCTGAAGTGCTCAAGAAAGCCTTCTACCTGGCCGAGTCCGGGCGTCCTGGTCCTGTTGTCGTCGATATCCCGAAAGACATGACCAATCCAGCGGAGAAGTTCGAATACGTCTTCCCGAAGAAGGTCAAGCTACGCTCATACAGCCCCGCATTGCGCGGCCATTCGGGCCAGATTCGCAAGGCGGCTGAAGTCCTGCTCGCGGCCAAGCGTCCGGTAATCTATTCCGGTGGTGGCGTAATCCTGGGGCACGCAGCCGAGCCGCTGACCGAGTTGGCGCAGATGCTCAATATCCCGGTGACCAACACCTTGATGGGCCTTGGCGGCTACCCTGGCACTGATCGCCAGTTCCTTGGCATGCTTGGTATGCACGGTAGCTACACGGCAAACCTGGCCATGCACCATGCCGATGTAATCTTTGCCGTTGGCGCGCGTTTCGATGACCGGGTTATCAATGGTCCGGCCAAGTTCTGTCCTAACGCAAAGATCATCCACATCGACATCGACCCGGCTTCGATCTCCAAGACCATCAAGGCCGATGTGCCTATCGTTGGTCCGGTTGAAAGCGTGCTGACCGAGATGGTTGCAATCCTCAAGGAAATTGGCGAGAAGCCAAGTAAAGAGGCGCTTGCCAGTTGGTGGAAGCAAATTGAAGAGTGGCGTGGTGATCGTGGCGTGTTCCCTTATGAGAAGGGCGACGGCAGCATTATCAAGCCGCAGACCGTAATCGAAACCCTGTGTGAAGTGACCGATGGCAATGCCTATGTCACCTCCGATGTGGGCCAGCACCAGATGTTTGCTGCGCAGTACTATCGGTTCAACAAGCCTAACCGTTGGATTAACTCCGGCGGCCTGGGCACCATGGGTTTTGGCTTCCCGGCCGCCATGGGCGTTAAGCTGAGCTTTCCGGATGACGATGTTGCCTGCGTCACCGGTGAAGGCAGCATCCAGATGAATATCCAGGAGCTGTCGACCTGCTTGCAGTACGACTTGCCAGTGAAAATCATCAACCTGAACAACGGTGCGCTGGGTATGGTGCGCCAATGGCAGGACATGAACTACAACAGCCGTCACTCGCACTCTTATATGGAGTCCTTGCCGGACTTCGTTAAGTTGGTCGAGGCCTATGGCCACGTTGGCATGCGCATTACTGACCTCAAAGACCTGAAGCCAATGATGGAGAAAGCCTTTGCGATGAAAGATCGCCTGGTTTTCCTCGATATTCAGGTTGATACCAGTGAGCACGTCTATCCGATGCATATCAAAGACGGTGCTATGCGCGACATGTGGCTGAGCAAGACGGAGCGGACTTAATCATGCGACACATTATTTCCCTGTTGCTGGAAAACGAGCCGGGTGCACTGTCCCGTGTAGTGGGGCTGTTTTCCCAGCGTAACTACAACATCGAAAGCCTGACCGTTGCGCCAACCGAAGACCCGACGCTGTCGCGCCTGACGTTGACCACTGTTGGCCACGATGATGTCATCGAGCAGATCACCAAAAACCTCAACAAGCTGGTCGAGGTGGTCAAGTTGGTTGACTTGTCTGAGAGCTCGCACATCGAGCGTGAGTTGATGCTGGTCAAGGTCAAGGCAACAGGCGCACAGCGCGCCGAGGTCAAGCGCACAACGGATATCTTCCGTGGCCAGATCGTCGATGTGACCACCAGTGTCTACACCATTCAGTTGACCGGTACCAGCGACAAGCTCGATAGCTTCATCCAGGCCATAGGCACCGCCTCGATCCTGGAAACTGTACGCAGCGGCGTTACCGGCATTGCCCGTGGCGACAAAGTACTCAGCATCTGAGTGTGCTGGATTTAAAAAACCTCGCATTCCTGCGAGGTTTTTTTTCGCCATTATTTAACGCTGGCGATTCCAGAAAGCATTGATCAACGGTTCTTTCAGGCGTTTTTCCAGGGCAAACAGGCCAATGTCGTAAGCGGTCAGCGGCGGCTGGATATCGTAGGTGCGGATGCTGGCTGTCAGTGGGCTGTTGTCGAGCACGATTTGCGGCACCACGCCGATGCCAAAACCCAGGCTGACCATGCTGACGATGGCCTCGTTACCGCTGACCTGAGCGTAGATTCGCGGTTTGATGTTATGGCTTTTAAGCCAGCGGTCTGTGCGAGTGCGCGCCAACCCCTCTTCGGAGAGAATCATAGGCACATCGCGCCAGGTGGCTGCGCTTGGGCTTTTAAGTTGCTCGTCAGTGAGTAATTGAGGGGATTGCGGGCCAATAAAGCACAACTCCGAGCGCGCAATGGACTGGAATGCAATTCCACTGGCCAGGTTGTCGGGGCGGGCGCCGATGGCAAGATCCTCAAGGCCTTGCTGGATGCGCTCCACCGCTTTTGCGGCATCACCTGTGTGCAGTTTCATTTCAATGCGCGGATAGTCCTGGCGAAAGCTGCTGAGAATGTCGTAGAGAAAGCTGTAGCTGGCGGTTACCGAGCAATACAGAGAAAGCTCGCCCTGCAGGATCAGTTGGTCTTGCTTGAAGGCTTGACGCATGGCTTGCAAGCCGCCGATTACATCCTTGGCGTATTCGCGAAACTGCTGGCCCTCACGGGTCAGGCGCACGGAGCGGTTGTCGCGAAGAAATAGCGGGGCGCCGAGTTCGTCCTCAAGTTGCTTGATGCTGCGACTGAGGGCGGAGGGGCTGACGTGCTGCTCGCGGCTGGTTTTGCCAAAGTGCAGATTGTCCGCCAGAGACAGGAAAAGCATAAGCGCGTGGCTATCCATGGTTATTTCATATATCGGCATGTTGTGTTGCAAATATATCATTTTACGCAACGGAGACGATCACTTAAAGTGTGTTCGTCGCGGTGCTTATGCACCCATCCTTTTCGCCTAAAAGAGCCAAGAACATGAAAGTTTTCTACGATAAAGACTGTGACCTCTCCATCATCCAAGGTAAAAAAGTTGCCGTTATCGGCTACGGTTCCCAGGGTCACGCCCAGGCGTGCAACCTGAAAGATTCTGGTGTTGATGTCACTGTTGGCCTGCGTAAAGGTTCTGCAACTGTCGCCAAGGCTGAAGCCCACGGCTTGAAAGTTGCTGATGTCGCGACCGCTGTTGCCGGTGCCGACCTGGTCATGATCCTGACTCCAGACGAGTTCCAGTCGCAGCTGTACAAGAATGAAATCGAACCGAACATCAAGCAGGGCGCTACCCTGGCGTTCTCCCACGGCTTCGCGATTCACTACAATCAGGTCGTGCCACGTAGCGATCTGGACGTGATCATGATCGCGCCAAAAGCGCCTGGTCACACCGTACGTTCCGAGTTCGTCAAAGGTGGTGGTATTCCAGACCTGATCGCGGTCTACCAAGATGCTTCGGGCAACGCCAAGAACGTCGCGCTGTCTTATGCTTCGGGCGTGGGCGGCGGCCGTACCGGTATTATCGAAACCACGTTCAAGGACGAAACTGAAACCGACCTGTTTGGTGAGCAGGCTGTTCTGTGTGGCGGTTGCGTTGAGCTGGTTAAAGCGGGCTTCGAAACGCTGGTGGAAGCGGGCTACGCTCCGGAAATGGCTTACTTCGAGTGCTTGCACGAACTGAAGCTGATCGTTGACCTCATGTACGAAGGCGGTATCGCCAACATGAACTACTCGATCTCGAACAACGCCGAGTACGGTGAATATGTCACTGGTCCGGAAGTGATCAACGCCGAATCGCGCCAAGCCATGCGCAACGCTCTGAAGCGCATCCAGGACGGCGAATACGCCAAGATGTTCATCCAGGAAGGTGCTGCAAACTATCCTTCGATGACCGCTTATCGTCGCAACAACGCTGCCCATGGCATCGAAGTTGTGGGTGAGCAGTTGCGCTCGATGATGCCGTGGATTTCCGCGAACAAGATCGTCGACAAAACTAAAAACTAAGTCCTGGCGACTTACATAAAAACGCGGCTAATGGCCGCGTTTTTTTATGCTGCAAGTATCCATCTGGTATAAAGCGCGTCACGATTAGGCTTATATAATCTGCGCAGCGCTGTAACATAGGTGCTGAATTTTTAACCCAGTTCTAAGGTACATCCATGAGCGAACGCCCAGAAGAGCCGAGTGCGGCTCCCGACGCAGAAAGTCTTTTGCCGGTTGATGAGCACGAAGAAGAAGGCCACGACGACCAGGGCCGCAAGGTCCGTCACCGTGGTGTGTATTTGTTGCCAAACCTGTTCACCACGGCAAATCTGTTCGCGGGGTTCTACGCGATCATCAATGCCATGAACGGCAATTACTATGTTGCGGCTGCGGCGGTGTTTGTGGCCATGGTGCTGGACGGCCTCGATGGCCGAGTTGCGCGCATGACCAATACCCAGAGTGCATTCGGTGCCGAGTATGACTCGCTGTCCGATATGGTTGCCTTTGGTGTTGCACCTGCGTTGCTGGCGTTTGAATGGGCGCTGGGCAGCCTGGGCAAGGTCGGTTGGATGGTTGCCTTTATCTATGTGGCAGGTGCTGCGCTGCGTTTGGCGCGTTTCAATACCCAGATAGGGAGCACCGATAAGCGCTACTTCATCGGCCTGGCCAGTCCTGCTGCGGCTGGTGTAGTCGCTGGTACGGTCTGGGCGTTTAGCGATTTTGGCATACAGGGTTCCAAGATGGCCTTTGTGGTCGCTGTCCTGGTTGCTGCCGCAGGCATGTTGATGGTCAGCAATATCAAGTATCACAGCTTCAAGGATCTGGATTTAAAGGGGCGCGTACCTTTTGTAGCTATCTTGGCCGTGGTGCTGGGGTTTGCCGTGGTCTTCAGTGATCCGCCACGTATCCTGCTGATTATCTTCCTCGCTTATGCCTTCTCGGGCCCCATTCAATATTTGTTGCAGTTACGTCGCCGCAATAGAACTGCGTGATGTAATTTCATGGGGGCTTCGTGGTCTACTGGTCATCGCTAACCTGTAGCTGCGGAGTCCTCATGTTGATCAAGGTCCCATCTGCATCCGCTTGCAAAGAGTCGGATGTAACCCCGGAAGAATTTTACCTTTCCCGCCGTGCCTTTATTGGGGGTTCTATCGCGGGTTTGGCGCTGGCTGCGGCGCCAGGTGCTGCATTTGCCCAAGATGCTTCGCGTTACCCCGATGTCCAGGCGGTTGAGGGGCCTGCTTGGTTCCAGCAAAAGTTGCCGACGACCCAGTGGCAGGCCGTTACCGTCAAGGGGGAAGCAATCACCCCGTTCAAGGATGCAACTCACTACAACAACTTTTATGAACTGGGCGCCGACAAGGGCGACCCTTCAGCCAATGCATCGGCGCTGAAGACCGAGCCCTGGAGTGTTGTTATCGATGGTGAAGTGGCAAAGCCTGGACGCTACGCGCTAGAAGACTTCATCAAGCCCTATGAGCTTGAAGAGCGGATCTATCGCCTGCGCTGTGTCGAGGCTTGGTCGATGGTTATTCCGTGGATGGGCTTTCCGCTCTCGGCGCTTCTTAAACAAGTGCAGCCGACCAGCAAGGCTAAGTACATTCGCTTTGAAACACTGGTTGATCGCAAGGATCTCCCGGGGCAGCAGTCGAGCTTTGGCTTGATCAACTGGCCCTATGTCGAAGGTCTGCGTCTTGATGAAGCGATGAACCCGCTGGCGATATTTGCCGTTGGTATGTACGGCCGGGTGCTGCCCAATCAGAATGGTGCGCCGCTGCGTCTGGTCGTGCCCTGGAAGTACGGCTTTAAAAGCATTAAGTCGATTGTGCGCATCAGCCTGGTCGAGGAACAGCCAAAAACCACATGGCAGTCGATTGCAGCAGATGAATACGGCTTCTATGCCAATGTTAATCCCAATGTTGATCATCCTCGTTGGTCGCAAGCGCGCGAGCGCCGACTGCCCAGTGGCCTTTTCAGCCCAAATGTGCGCGATACATTGATGTTCAACGGTTATGGGGATGAGGTTGCATCGCTATACGCGGGTATGGATCTGAGGGTTAACTACTGATGCGCTTCCCCTTATTTCGCTTGATGGTCTTTATTGTGGTCGCAGCCGTGCCGCTTTACTGGCTGTATGAAGCCTGGGCTTTTGCTCTTGGGCCCGACCCGGGCAAAACCCTGGTTGACCGGCTTGGGCTGGGTGCACTGGTGTTGCTGTTTATTACCTTGGCAATGACGCCGATGCAGAAGCTAACGGGGTGGTCTGGCTGGATAGTTACTCGTCGCCAGCTTGGTCTCTGGTGTTTTGCCTTCGTAGCGCTACATTTGACAGCCTACTGCGTGTTTATCCTGGGGCTTGATTGGGCGCAGCTTGGCGTGGAGTTAAGCAAGCGGCCCTACATTATAGTGGGGGCACTTGGCTTCATCGGTTTGCTGGCGCTGGCGTTGACATCCAACCGCTACAGCCAGCGGCGTTTAGGGCGGCGTTGGAAAAAACTGCACCGTGCTGTTTACGGCATCCTGGCGTTGGGATTGCTGCATATGCTCTGGGTGGTGCGTGCCGATCTCAAGGAGTGGAGCCTGTATGCCTTGATCGGTGCCGTCTTGATGTGTTTGCGCATCCCTGTTGTCGCTGCGGTGTTACCGCGCATTCGAACTAAAAGTGCCAATACAGTAATAAATGCGCAATAAACCCTTGACGGCAAATCTGAGGTGCCTATAATGCGCACCTCTTCCGGCGCAGACCTCTCGGAAAACTTCTTGGAAAACAAGAAGTTAGCTTAAAAAGAGGGGTTGCAAAGCAGCGAAAGCTGTGTAGAATGCGCCGGGCTCTGAAGGGTGTTTTGAATGGCCTTTGGAGTGATCGCCCAGGTGATCGGAAGCGGTAGAAAAAGAGGTGTTGACAGCGAGTTTGAACGCTGTAGAATGCGCCTCCCGCTGACGAGAAGCTGGTTTGATCGGAAGCGCAAGTGGTTGAGTAGAAACGGTTTTCTTCGGAAAAGAACTTCGAAAAACAGCT